>NZ_JAATJK010000001.1:0-2400000 GCF_011927785.1 Micromonospora profundi
TTGCCGCCGGCGTTGATCAGGCGGGAGACGAACGGCTCGGGCACCCAGGCGCCGTCGATGGCACCGCTGTTGAAAGTCTCCACCGTCTGGGCGTTCTCCTGCGGGACGATCTTGACATCGCCGCCGCCCTCCTTGGTGGTCGTCAGCCCCTGCTGCTTGAGCCAGTAGCGGACCGCCACGTCCTGGGTGTTGCCCAGCTGCGGGGTGGAGATCTTCTTGCCCTTGAGATCCTGCGGGCCGTTGATGCCCGGCTTGACCACCAGTGCCACGCCTCCGGAGGCCGCGCCGGAGATGACCCGGACCGCCTCGCCCTTGGACTTGGAGAACGCGTTCACTGTGGGGTTCGGGCCGATGTAGGTCGCGTCGAGCGCGCCGGAGAAGATGGCCTCGATGGCGGCCGGGCCGGCGTTGAAGGTCTTCGACTCCAGCTTCACGTCGGCGCCGAGCTTCTCGGCGAAGATGCCTTTCTCGACACCGACCACCGCCGGTGCGTGCGTGATGTTGGGGAAGTAGCCGAGCCGGAGGGTCACCGGGCCAGAGCTGCCGCCCGCGCCCTCGCTGTCGTCGCCGCACGCGGCGGTGCTGCCCAGGGCGGCCGCGCCGACGGCGGCGAGGGTGGCCAGGGTGACCATCCGGCGCAGGGGGAGGCGTCTCATCGTCCATCCAATCCGCAGTATTCCTACTTAGTTGGTAGGAAGAGTGGGCCAGGGTCGGGCCAGCGTCAAGGCCCATCCACATGTCGGGAAGGGGCGTCTCAGTTATGTCGGCATTTCCTACCAGCTTGATGGGACTGGCCGCCCCGCACGGCTGCCGCGCAGATGCTGCCCGTGTCGCCGACCGGTGGCGCTCCCCGCAGGTCGCCCGTGGTGGCAGTGCCGGCGCGCTAGGGTCGACCACGTGGCGCGGAGATCCAGAATTCCAGCGACGAAATATCCCGTCGAGCGGTTCACCCTCGACAACGGCCTGCGGGTGGTCCTCACGCCCGATCGCAGTGCCCCGGTGATCGGGGTGGCGGTGGTCTACGACGTCGGCATCAGATCCGAACCGGAGGGGCGCACCGGCTTCGCTCACCTCTTCGAACACCTGATGTTCCAGGGCTCGGAAAACCTCGAGAAGCTTGCCCACTTCCGGCACGTACAGGGCGCTGGGGGCACCTTCAACGGCTCCACCCACCTGGACTACACCGACTACTTCGAGACGCTGCCGAGCAACGCGCTGGAACGCGCGCTGTTCCTGGAGGCGGACCGGATGCGCGGCCCCCGGCTGACCGAGGAGAACCTGCGCAACCAGGTCGACGTGGTCAAGGAGGAGATCCGGGTCAACGTGCTCAGCCGCCCGTACGGTGGTTTTCCCTGGCTGACCCTGCCGCCTGTCATGTTCGACACGTTCCCCAACGCGCACGACGGTTACGGCTCCTTCGACGACCTGGAGTCGGCCACCGTCGCCGACGCGGAGGATTTCTTCCGCCGCTACTACGCCTGCGGTAACGCGGTGTTGGCTGTCAGCGGCGACATCGACGTCACCGAGGCGACCGAGCTGATCACCCGGCACTTCGGCGACGTACCGGCTCGCCCCGCACCGGTCCGGCCCGACTTCACCGAGCCCGACCTGACCGCCGAGCGGCGCACCTCGTACACCGATGCCCTGGCACCCCTGCCGGCGGTCGCTGGCGCATGGCGGGTGCCCGACCCGATCACCGACTTCGCCGGCTACCTGCCGTACGTGGTGCTGGCCGAGGTCCTCACCGACGGTGACGCCTCACGGCTGGTCGAGCGGCTGGTCCAGCGGGACCGCTCGGTGACCGGCCTCAGCGGGTACCTCGGCTTCATGGGTGACCCGTTCGACGTGCGGGACCCGACAGCGCTGCTGCTTCAGGCGCACCTGCCGCCCGGAGGTGACGTGGACAAGATGCTGCGCACCGTCGACGAGGAACTGGACCGGCTGGCCACCGACGGGCTGACCGACGGGGAACTGGCCCGGACCCAGGCCCGGATGGCGACCCACCTGCTGCGCGACACCGACGCGGTGCTCGGCCGGGCGTTGCAGATGGCAGTCCTCGAACAGCAACGCGGCGAGCCGGGTCTGCTCAACGACCTGCCCCGCCTTGTCGGTGACGTGACCGAGGAGCAGGTCCGGGCCGCCGCGGCGACCCTGCGTCCGGAGCGCCGCGCCACGATCGAGGTCATTCCCGGAGGTGCCCGATGAGCGTCACCGTGTCTGCTGGGCCGCGTGCGCTGCCGGCGCTCGGGCCCACGCGCAAGCTCAAGGTGCCGAAGCAGTCCGAGCGCACGCTGGGCAACGGGCTTACCGTGATCGCGGTACGCCGGCCGGCGGTGCCGCTGGTCGAGCTGCGGCTCTGGGTGCCGTTCGGCCGGGTCAACGTGGCGCGTGGCGCGATGCTCTCGCAGACCATGCTCTCGGGCACCGAGTCGATGACAAGCGTGCAGATCGCCGCCGAGTTGCAGAAGGTGGGCGCCGGGCTGTCCGCTGGCGTCGACGCGGACCGGCTGATGCTCTCGGGTGCCGGCCTGGTCACCGGGCTCGACCGGATGCTTGAGCTGATGGCCGAGGTGTTGACCGGTGCCAGCTATCCCGGCGACGAGGTGTCGACCGAGCGGGATCGGCTGATCGACCGGATCCAGGTCGCGCAGAGCCAGCCGACGCACCTGGTTCGGGAGGCGCTGCTGAAGCGGATCTACGGGCGGCACCCGTACGCGGCGCAGACCCCGGAGCCGGGTCAGATCCGCGCTGTGCGGCCGGCGGCGCTGCGTACCCTGCACGCCGAGCGGGTACATCCGGCCGGCGCGCAGTTGGTGGTGGTCGGTGACGTGCAGCCGGAGAAGGCTCTGGACGCCGTCGAGCGGGCGCTCGGCGGTTGGGGCGGTGCCGGGCGTACGGCGACCCTGCCGGCCATCCCGCCGCTGGAGACGGGGCCGCTGCTGCTTGTCGACAGGCCTGGCTCGGTGCAGTCCTCGTTGCGGGTGGCGCTGCCGGCGGTGCCGCGTACCGACCCGGACCACGCTGCTCTGCAACTGGCCAACCTGGTCTTCGGTGGTTACTTCTCCTCCCGTTGGGTGGAGAACATCCGCGAGGACAAGGGCTACACGTACGGCCCGCACTCGGTGATCGAGCATTCGGTGGCCGGATCGATCCTGGTCGCAGCGGCCGAGGTGGCCACCGAGGTCACCGGCCCGGCGCTGTTGGAGACGACGTACGAGTTGGGTCGGATGGCGTCGCTTCCGCCGAAGCCGGAGGAGTTGGAGCAGGCTCGGCAGTACGCCCTGGGCACCCTTCAGCTCGGCATGTCCACCCAGGCCGGGTTGGCGGCGTTGACAAGTGCGTACGCCGGTAACGGCCTGCGTCTGGACTTCCTCGCCGAGTACGCGGCCCGACTGGCGGCGGCGACCGTCGACGACGTGGCGCGGGTCGCGGCCCACCACCTCGCGCCGTCCCGGGCGGCGGTCGTGGTGCTCGGCGACGCGGAGCGGGTGGCCGACGGGCTGGCAGCGTTGACCACGGTGCGGGTCGAGCCGGTGCAGCCGTGATCCGACCGGTCTCGCCGGCCGGGGCGGGCGCGTCGTGAGCGGGGAGATGGTGCCGCCGCTGGCCCGGTCCACCCTGGATCGGGTGGCGCACCGGCGGGGCGACTCGCTGTGGCTCACCGAGGCGTGGCTGCGCGGCCGGGTGCTGCTGCTCGACTCGACCGAAGGGCAGACGCTGGCCCGTACCGACGTGTCACCTCCGGCGCTTGTGCTGTTCGCCGCGGACGACGTGCCGGCCGGCTCCGAGGCGATCGCCATGTTCCTCGGTGTCGAGCCGGACGGGGTGCCGGTCTTCGCGGTGGACACGCCCTTGCCGGCGCTGCCGGGGACCCGGGCGGTCAACCTGCGGGAGGTGGGTCACCTGCTGGCCGACCGGGAGGCGGGCATCTTCACCACGGCGCTCGCCTTGGTCAACTGGCACAGCCGGCACGGCTATTCGTCGGCGACCGGGGCGCCGACCGCGATGGACGAGGCCGGTTGGTCCCGGGTTGACCGCAACGGAGGGCGGATCTGGCCGCGTACCGATCCGGCGATGATCGTGCTGGTGCACGACGGCGTGGCCGGGCCGGACGGACGTTGCCTGCTCGGTAACAACGCCGGTTGGGCGGGCACCCCGGGCGGTCGGCGTTACTCCTGTCTGGCCGGTTACGTCGAGCCGGGGGAGTCCGCGGAGGCCGCCGTGCTGCGCGAGGTCCGCGAGGAGGTGGGCATCACTGTCGACCGGATCGGGTACGTCGGCAGCCAGGCGTGGCCGTTCCCCGGCTCGCTGATGCTGGGCTTCCTGGCCGTCGCGGACCCGGCGGAACCGGTGCGGGTCGACCCGTCCGAGATCGCGTACGCCAGGTGGTTCACCCGTGCCGAGATCGGGGCGGCGTTGGCCGGTCGGACAGTGGACGTGGGTGACGGGGCGCGGCTGATGCTGCCGCCGCCGTCGTCGATCGCGCTGTTCCTCATCCACCGCTGGCTGGATGGCTGGGTGGACACCGGCGGGTGAGTGCGGTCCCGGCCCGTGGCCGCCGTTGCCGCGGCGGTCACGGGCCGGGAACACGGGCCGCCGTGGTCGATCTGGGCGGGTAACGCGGCGGGGGAGCCGGTCCGACCACGGCGGACGTCTGGGTCAGGTGCCGGTAAGGCCTGATCGGCGTCGGAACACGGGCCGTGGCTCGCTGAGCGGCAGGACCTTGACCCGTTGCTTTCCGGCGCGGACCGCGCCGACAGTGGACAGGGCCCGGGCCAGCAGCAGCGCGGCGTCGCGGTCCTCGGCGTGCACGATTTGTCGGCGCGGCTCGGGCGTGGTCGTCTCGTCGCGGAGTCGGTGGCCGTCTGCCCAGGCCGCGGCGATGTCCCCGTCGGCGACGGTGCGGATGTCGGTGCGAACGATCAGGAAACGCATGTGGGTCTCCGGATGAACCGCGACAAATGAGCGGTGTGGAAGTTCCACCTTCACCGGTCATGCTACGCCGCGTAGTCATCCCAGCAAGTGAAACGCGCCTATTGATTTCGAGTCATCCGATCGGTGGATGCCTGGTCAGCGGGTCGACGCGGATGCAGCGACGGGGCCGCCGGCGAACTGCCGACGGCCCCGCTTCTGGCTGACGGCTCAGTTCAGATCGAACTGGCCCGTCTTGGTTCCAGCGATGAAGCCGAGCCATCCGGCCCGGTTGAACAGCAGCACCGGGCCACCTCGGTCCTTGCTGTCGCGCAGCGCGACCGCTGACGGTCCGGTGCCCAGCGGGGCGACCTCGACGCAGTTGGAGGTCTGGCTGCGCGTGCTGGTACGCCAGGGCGCGTCCGCCAACGAGTCGGCGGAGATGGACGGCGTGTTGTGGATGTTGTTCATGGTTCTGCTCCTGATGTGAACCGATCCGATGGGACGAGTGGTGCCGCACGCCCCGACGGAGGTCCCTGGTTCACAGTTCCGTCAGCCGCCCCGAGCCGCGGCGACGTTGGACCGGCGCCGTTGCCGGGCCGAACGCCACTGTGGATGGGGGCGTCGCCTCGGTCACCCGTCCTGTCGCCTCGATCAGCCAGGAGAGGGTGTCCGAGGCGTTAAGTGCCGCCGTGCATAGCCACTCGAACGCCACTTTATAGCGATTTAGCGTGTTTGCCTCGGTCGACATGACGTCGGTGAACCCCCCTTCGATGGCCAATGTCTCCGGATCGAGTGGATCGGCGAACCGATAGAGGGAGAACGCGGTCGGCGGAAGGTACCAATCGCCGATCTGGGTGTCCCGAAGGAGCACGTGCAGCGTCACGTTCGGCAGAAGGGCCAGCTCGCACAACTGGACCAGTTGCTCGTGCAACACCTCCGGTGGGCCGGCCCGCCGGCCGAGGGCAGCCTCCTCCAGCACGGCTGTGTAGCGCGGCGCGTGCGGCTCCCGGGTCAGCAGCGACTGGCGGGCCAACCGCGCCTGCACCTCGGTCTCCGGCTCGTCGCCGGGCTTCGGCTCACCGGCGCTCTCGGCCACCTGGCGGGCCGAGACGATCCGGACCCGCGCGTACCCGGCGGTCTGCAACAGGCCGGGCACCAGCACCGGGCTGTACTCGGAGATCTCCGCGCAGCCCGCCTCCAGTTCGGCCCAACTGCGCTGCTGCTGAGTCATCACCGGGAAGTTCTTGAGCCAGCCCCGCATGTCGCCGGCCTCACCGGCGATCCCGAGCAGCTCGTCGTGCAGTGCCGCGTCGGCACCGTAGAGGTCGAGCAGCACGGCTACGTCCTGCGGGTCCGGTCGGCTGCGACCGTTCTCCAACCGGGACAGTTTGGACGCGGACGCCCAACCGATCCTCTCGATGACCTGGTCACCGGTGAAGCCCGCGACCTCGCGCAGGCGGCGCAGCTCTAGGCCCAACCTGCGGCGACGCATGATCGGGCTGGGTGCGGCAGGAGGCACAGTGTCCTCTTTCCCGTCGACCGCCGCAGACGCGACGGTAACTGTATGAAATTCGGCCCCCACGGTCAGTATGGACGGCGCGACCGGCGCCGGAGGTTCCGGCGGGGGCGTGTCTTGCGAAAAATGGACCCTGGGTACGCCGTGACGACGGCGAACCCCGCGGTCGCGGCCCCGTCGACCCCGCCCACCCCAGGGCACGCCATCCCCGCCGGAGGGATCCCATGCGCACCGTCCTGCGCCGACCCGACTTTCGCCTGCTCTTCGCTGGTCTGCTTGCCAGCATGACCGCCGAATCGATCCTGTTGCTCGCACTCGCGATCTGGGTCAAGGATCTGACTGGCTCCAGCGGGCTGGCCGGCGGCACCATCTTCGCCGTCATCGCCCCCATGACGTTGGCGCCACTTGTCGGCTGGTTCGTCGACAGGTACCCGCGCCGCCCCTTCTTCGTGGCCGCCAACCTGGTCACCGCGGCGCTGCTCACCCCGTTGTTCACGGTCCGGGACGCCGGCGACATCTGGCTCGTCTACCTGGTCGCGGCCCTGTACGGCCTCTCCTCGATCACGCTCGGCGCGGCGCTCAGCGGGCTCATCCGGCAACTGGTGCCTGTGGAGCTGCTGGCCGAGGCGAACGGCGCGCTGCAGACCGTACGCCAAGGGCTTCGTCTTGTCGGCCCGCTTGTCGGCGCGGCGCTCTACGCCGCGTTCGGCGGGTGGGCGCTGGCCGGGATCGGCATGATCGGCTTCGTCACGGCCGCCGTGGTGGTGACCGCGGTGCCCAACCCGCAGCCGAGCACGCCGACCGTGCGGCTGCGCTGGCCCGCCGAGCTGGGTGCCGGCCTGCGGCACCTGGCCGGTGTGCCGGCTCTGCGTCGGGCCCTGCTCGGCTACGGGCTGGGATCGCTGGTGATGGGCTTCAGCGAGTCGCTGATCTTCGCCTACGTCGACCAGGGGTTGGGCCGCAACGCCGCCTTCGTGGGCGTGCTGGTCACAGTGCAGGGCGTGGGCGGGCTGCTCGGCGGGCTCTGCTCACCGGCGCTGGTCCGCCGGCTCGGCGAGGTCGGCACGCTGGCCGCAGGCGTGGCCTTCTTCTCCCCGGCCGCGCTCGCGCTCGCGTACCCCGATCTGCGGCTCGCCTTCGTGGCGGTGCTGCTGGCCGGCGTCTCGCTTCCGCTGACGATGGTGGGGCTGCACACACTCATCCAACGGCGTACCCCGCCGGTGCTCGTCGGTCGGGTCGCCGCGGCCACCCAGGCGGTGGTCAGCGGCCCGCAGGCGCTCTCCATCGGCGCTGGCGCGCTGCTCGTCGGTGTCCTCGACTACCGGGCGCTGTTCGCGCTTGTCGGGGTGGCCACCTTCGCGGCCGGCGCCTATCTCTGGCGGGGCCGACACCTGAGCCCGCCGGCCGGGGGCCGCCCGCTCCTGCCGCCCACAGTGCCGACGAGCCCGTCCATTCCGGCGCAGCGCCGCCCGGCCGAGGTGGAGATCGACAAGCCGACGACGACGGGAACCCCGCGCGTGCCCCGGCGGTGACCGACGCCGGACGCGACGAACGGCCGCCCGGATGCGGACGGCCGTTCGTCGAGGGGTGACTCGCCCGTCAGGCGGTGAGAGCCGCCAGGTGCTGCTTGACCTGGGTGATCGAGGGGTTGGTGAGGGCGCTGCCGTCGGCGAACCGCAGCGTCGGCACCGTCTGGTTGCCGCCGTTGACACCCATCACGAACTCCGCGGCCTTCGGGTCCTGCTCGATGTCGACCACCTCGTACCCGATGCCCTCCCGGTCGAGCTGCGACTTCAGCCGGTGGCAGTAGCCGCACCAGGGGGTTGAATACATCGTCAGCATGGTCGGATCCTCCAACTCCTCCGGCCGCGGCTTGCGGATCAAGCCGAGGCTGTCCGCTACAACGTTCGGAGGAGCTGAGATGATTCCTGGTTGTGGTGGTTCACTCAGCGTCGGAACGCGTACTCGCCGGGCTGGACCCTGAGCAGCGCTCCGCGGTGACCGCGCCCGCCGGCCCGGTCTGCATCCTTGCCGGCGCCGGCACCGGCAAGACCCGGGCGATCACCTCCCGGATCGCCCACCGGGCACTCTCCGGTGAGATATCCCCCCGGCACGTGCTCGCGGTCACCTTCACCGCCCGTGCCGCCGCCGAGATGCGACACCGTCTCACTCTGCTCGGGGCGCACGGTGTCCAGGCGCGGACCTTCCACGCGGCCGCGTTGCGGCAGGTGCGGTACTTCGCGCCCCGCCTGCTGTCCGGCCGGGCCATGCCCGAGCTGCTGGACAGCAAGGTGCGGCTGGTCACCCTCGCCGCGGCCCGGGTCGGCCTGCGCACCGACCGGGCCGCCGCGCGCGACCTGGCCGGCGAGATCGAGTGGGCCAAGTCGTCGCTTGTCGAGCCGACGGACTACGTGGTGGCCGCCGCCCGGGCGTTGCGCGACACACCGCACGAGCCGGCGAAGGTCGCCGACGTGTTCACCGCGTACGAGCAGCTCAAACGCTCGAACGGCGTGATCGACTTCGAGGACATGCTGCGTGCCGCGGTGTGGGGCATCGAGGAGCACCCGGACGTCGGCGAGCAGATCCGCACCCAGTACCGGCACTTCGTGGTCGACGAGTACCAGGACGTCAACCCACTCCAGCAGCGGTTGCTGGACGCCTGGCTGGCCGGCCGCAACGACCTGACCGTGGTCGGCGACGCCAGCCAGACGATCTACTCGTTCACCGGGGCCACCTCGGCGTACCTGGTCGACTTCCCCCGCCGGCACCGCAACGCCACGGTGGTCCGGCTGGTCCGCGACTACCGCTCCACCCCGCAGGTGGTCGGGCTGGCCAACGCGGTGATCTCCCAGGCCCGGGGCACCGAGGCGCGGTTGCGGCTGGAGCTGAGCGGGCAGCGCCCACCCGGCCCCGAGCCGGACCTGCGGATCTTCACCGACGAGCCGGCCGAGGCCAACGCGGTGGCAGCCCGCTGCCGAGCCCTGATCGACGCGGGCACGCCGGCGAAGGAGATCGCCGTGCTGTTCCGGATCAACGCGCAGTCCGAGGCGTACGAGAAGGCGCTCACCGAGGCCGCGGTGCCGTACGTGGTGCAGGGCGCCGAGCGGTTCTTCGAGCGGACCGAGGTCCGCCAGGCGATGGTCGCGCTGCGTGCCGCCACCCGCTCGATCCCGGGGGAGACCCCACTGCCGGCAGCCGTCGTCGAGGCGCTCACCGCTGTCGGCTGGGCTCCGGACGCACCCCCGGCCGGCGGCGCCGCCCGTGAGCGCTGGGAGGCCCTGGCCGCGCTGGTCCAGCTCGCCGAGGAGTACGCGGCCACGCCCGAACTCGTGCCGATCGGCGAGGCGGCGTCGGTGGAACGCCCTGTCACACTCACCGACTTCACCGAGGAACTGGCCCGCCGGGCCGCCCAGCAGCACGTACCGACCGTGGACGGGGTCACCCTCGCCTCCCTGCACTCGGCCAAGGGCCTGGAGTGGGACGCCGTCTTCCTTGTCGGCCTCGCCGAGGGCACGCTTCCCACCATGTACGCCAAGACCGTCGAGCAGGTCGAGGAGGAACGGCGACTGCTCTACGTCGGGATCACCCGGGCGCGGGAGTGGCTCTGGCTGTCGTACGCCGCCGCCCGTTCGCCCGGAGGCCGGGCCCGGCGGCCGTCGCGTTTCCTGCCCCAACTCGACCGCTCCGGCGGCACCGAGCGGGCAGCTCCCGGCACCGGCCCGGCCCGCCGCACCGAGCGCCGCCGGACGCAGATCATGTCCTGCCGGATCTGCGGCGCCACTCTGCTCGCCGGCCCGGACCGCAAGCTGGGTCGCTGCCCCACCTGCCCGTCCGACATCGACGACGAGCTGCACGAACGGCTACGCGAGTGGCGGCAGCGGGTGGCCGGCACGCAGAAGGTCCCGGCGTACGTGGTCTTCACCGACGCCACCCTCACCGCGCTGGCCGAGCGACGCCCCGGCCGTGCCGAGGAGCTGATCGCCATCGCGGGCATCGGCCCTCGCAAATTGGGCCTGTACGGCGAGTCGGTGCTGGCGCTGGTGGGGGGCGCGAGTGTGGACGATGTCTGCCCGGAGAAAACTTTCGAAATCTCGTCGTAAATTCGTTTGCCCTCGCCCTGTGGCGAGGAATAGCCTCAGGACACACCACGCGAGCGGCGCCATTCCGGCTGCTCACCGGGGTTGGTCCAGTCGATCGAGGAACGTGAGGGAGGTGGCCACCGTGGAGATCTTCACCTATGAGCGTCCGACGGCGATGCCGTCTGTCCACGCTCCGCTGTCGGCTGTCTGGGTGGCCCTCCCGGCCACGCGACCGTCGGTTCCGCAGGTGCACCAGGTTCAGGTCGAACTGAACCTGACCGTTGCACCGGCCACCGGAATCGAGGGGACCAGTGGCATCACGGGCATGGGCATCCAGGGCGCCAAGAAGCGCACGGATCTCCGCGGCGTTCCACCTCGAGGCAGACCGGTCTGACCATCAGACACCGGCTCACCTCGAGGCCGCGGAACCCGCTTACCGGGATCCGCGGCCTAGTTTTTTGCCCCGCCGAAGTA
Source organism: Micromonospora profundi (assembly GCF_011927785.1). NCBI lineage: Bacteria > Bacillati > Actinomycetota > Actinomycetes > Micromonosporales > Micromonosporaceae > Micromonospora > Micromonospora profundi. Next base: position 10,984 of record NZ_JAATJK010000001.1, read on the forward strand.
CGTCGGAATGCGATCCACGAGATCGAAGTGAGAGAGAGGTGACCGGGCGATGAGTCTGGCGTTGGCCCCCGTCGACATGAGCGTCGACATGGAGGCGAACCTGCCCTGCCGGAAGTTCGACCCCGACCTGTGGTTCTCCGACTCGCCCGCCGAGCTCGAGCTGGCCAAGTCGCTCTGCGGGGACTGCCCGCTGCGCGTCGAGTGCCTCGCCGGGGCGGTCGAGCGAGCGGAGCCGTGGGGCGTCTGGGGCGGCGAGATCTTCGAGCGTGGCGCGGTCGTCCCGCGCAAGCGGCCCCGTGGCCGTCCGCGTAAGGAGGACGTCGCTCGTGACGCCGCACTGCGGGTCGAGGCCGAGGCGCGCTTGGAGGCCAGTGGGCTGTCCGAGGCGCGTGGCGCGGTCCGGCTGGCAGCCTGACAACTTCCCGAATCCGTACCAACTACGCCGGTGCCACACCGGCAGTTAGAGAGACGACGATGTTGAACGTTCCGAATGGAGCCTTTGAGATGCAACTACTCCACGAAGCGTTGTCCCGGGCTCGAATGCGCCGGCCTCAGGCCGGTCGTACCACCACGAGCACTGAGGCAACCCGTTCCGCCCGTACCGTCGCCATGAACAGCCGCAACCGTTCGGCACGCGACCTGGGCGTTCTCTAGTACCACCCCATGCGGAAGGGCGGGTGCCGGCCGGCACCCGCCCTTCGTGACGTTCAGGCCACGGGGGCGAAGCCGGGCAGCCAGCGCTCCAGGATGCCCCGGTACGGGGCCTTCGCCTCCAACTGGCACAGCACGCCGATCGACCCGAGCGTCACCCGGTGGATGAGCAGGTACGACGGCGGCAGGTTGAGCTGGCGACTCAACTGGTACGTGGGGGAGCGGGGGCTGGCCAGTCGCGCCGCCTCGGCCCGCAGCCAGGCCCTGGTGAACCGGAACCCGTCGGCCGCGATGGGCTCCAGCATCGGACGGAGGAAGTCGAGGACCCCCTCGGCGTCGATCTCGTCGTCGGCCCCGATGAACCCCTCGGACCGGAGCCCTTCGACCACCCCGTCGGCGTCGCCGCGTAGCGCCCGCCCGGCGATGCGACCGATCGGCTCCGGTGTTCCCTCCGGCATCCGGGCCACCGCACCGAAGTCGATCACGCCGAGGCGGCCGTCGGGTAGCAGTCGGAAGTTGCCCGGGTGCGGGTCGGCATGCAGCAGACCCGCCCGCTGCGGCGCGGAGAGGTGCAGCGTGGCCATCAGCCGGCCGGCCTCGTCCCGCTGCTCCTCGGAGCCCTCCCGGATGATGTCGGCAAGCGGGGTGCCGGTAACCCATTCGGTGACAAGCACCCGGGGCGCCCCGGAGATCACCTCCGGGATGAAGATCTCCGGGTCGTCGGCGTACGCGGCGGCGAAGGCGCGCTGCGACTCGGCCTCCAGCTCGTAGTCCAGCTCCTCGGTGATCCGTTCGCGCAACTCGACAAGGAGCGGCTTGATGTCGAGGCCGGGCTGGATGGCCCGGAACATGCCGCCCAGACGGGAGAGCTGCTTGAGGTCGGCGAGCAGCGCGTCACCCGCCCCCGGATATTGGATCTTGACGGCCACGTCGCGGCTGTTCGGCTCGCCCGACGGGTCGAGCCCCGGCTCGCGCCACCGCGCCCGGTGCACCTGGCCGATGCTTGCCGCCGCGGCCGGAGTGTCGTTGAACTCGACGAACCGATCGCGCCAGTCCGGGCCGAGCTGCTCGGCAAGCACCTTGTGCACGCTCGCGGCCGGCAGCGGCGGCGCCGCCTCCTGGAGCTTGGTGAGCGCCTGCCGGTAGGGCGCGGCGATCTCTTCGGGCAGCGCCGCCTCGAAGACCGAGAGCGCCTGGCCGAACTTCATCGCACCGCCCTTGAGCTGGCCCAACACGCTGAACAGCTGCTCGGCGGTGCGCTGCTGGATCTCTGCGGAGATCACGTCGGAGGCGATCCCGGTGACGCGCTTTCCCATGCCGAGGACGGTCCGGCCGGCGAAGCCGAGCGGCAGGGCGGCGAGCTTGGCGGTCCGGGACACGGCCCGGCGCGGGATGTCGGTCACCCGGTCATTGTTACCGACCGGAGGGCTCCGCTGCTGCTCTGCGGCCGGGCTGGTGCCGACACCCGGCTCCGCGAGCACCCGCACGCCGGGTGTGGCGGCCAGCTGCGGCGGCGAAAGCGACACGAGTCGGTGATCTCCATGGCGCCGCCCAACGTCTCCGGGCTGCCGCCGTCGAGATGCGCCAGAGCCTCGGTCAACGCGTACCCGATGGCCGTGAGCAGGGTGCCGGTCGTGCCGGCGGCGACCGGCTCGGCCGCGGCGAGCTGGGCGGCGAGTCGCGGCCACGCCGGGTCACGATCGGTCCGGTGCAGCTCGATGCAGTGCAGGCAGGGCCCGGCGGGCGGGCGGACCAGGGGACCGATGACCGGTACGCCCTCGCGGACGGTGACAAGCAGATGCGGCTGACGGCGCTGGGCGAGGCCGGCGGCGAGGAGCGCTGGCGGACGGTCCGTGCCGAGCTGGATCACCAGGTCCGCCCGCGGGCTCCGGAGCGGATGGGTGCCGGTGCCCGGGGCGACGCGGTCGATGGCGGCCCGCACCGCCCGGGCCAGCGGGGCACCCATGTCGGTCGCCGGGATGCCGGTGCCGACCAGGTCGATCGGGCGGACCGGGCCGGTGAGGTCCGGGATCACCTGCCCGACGCCGGACTGGGCCAGCGCGATCGCGAGCGGCCCGCCGAGCGCCCCTGCCCCGGTGAGCAGCACCCGGGCCGCTCGCCGTCGCCGCAGGATCTGCGCGGGAGTTCCGGGCAGTCGGGCCGCGACCAGGGCCAACGCCCCGGCTTCGGCGGCGAGCCGGGCACGGGCCGGCCCGGCGAGGTCGCGGGGGAGCAGGCTGTGCGCGGGCACCAGGAGGCCCGCCGCGCGCAGGGCGTCGAGCAGGGTACGGGCGTCGTCGGCGGTGACCCGGGCCGCGCTCGCCTGGGTGAGCACGGCGCGTTCGCTGCGGGTGCCGTCAAGGAGATCGAGCAGGTGGGCGGCGCGTGGGTTGGCAAGCTCCAGCAGCACGGCGAGGCCGGGGCCGATGCCGAGTTGCAGCGTGTGCCTGTCCCGCCAGAGGCGGCTGAGGCCGGGGAGCAGCATCGGGCGGGGCAGTGCGGTACGACTCATGATGACGAATCGTGACCGAGCCCCTGCGCAGGGTCGATCGTTATCCACAGATGACCGGAGCTGTATCCAGCGCTGTCCACAGGATTTGCCGGGTTATCCACAACTCGCCGGTAACCGTGTCAGTCACCCGACAGGGAGACCCGCCGGACCGGCAACGGGGGGCGGGGTGACCGCTCGGCCACCCCGCCCCCCATTGACCCGTACGGTCAGACCTTCGCCTTGCCCAGGATGCGGTTCACTGTTGTGCCGCATACCGGACATTTGCCCTTGGCCATGTTCATGCCGGTCTTCGAGACCTCCACGTGCCCCTCGAAGTCCCGCTTCTCCTTGCACTTCACGCAGTAACCGTTGTAATTCTGGGCCTGGTCGGCCACGGTGCCCCTCCTCGTCTCGTCCGCCGGTCGATGCCGTCCCGGCGGGTGCCCCGGCGGCGGGCCACGCGGGGCGGCCGGCGCTGGGTCTCATTCCGCAGCCACCCTCGTGACCGCTGGTCCGCGGACCCTACCCAGGTCTGGGCGGTTCCATGTCAGCTGTGCATCGACCTGTGAGCAAGTCGACGTCGAGAGTGTGCATGGCGAATTAGGTCGGATAAGTCAGTTTGGCGGGGACACGCCGACGAACCGTCGCAGACACCCGTGCGAGTACCCCGAAGGTGATCATCTACGGTGGTGCGGGGCATGCGGCCGCCAGCGGTGTTCACCATGGGTGACGAGGCGGCTGGCGGCGGCCCAGCCAAGAAATTTTCGGGACGCCGAGCGACCAATCATCACTTTCTGGGCGCGTGTCGGGTGGTTGACCCTTGCGGACCCCTGGTCAGTACGCATTAGCTTTCCTTCGTGACACGTAGCCGAGGCTGCGCGGGCCAGTGATGGCGGGGACGCGTAAGCCGGTCGTCGAGGTGCGGCGCAGCCAGCGCCGGCGACGCACGGTGTCCGCGTACCGGGACGGTGAGCGGGTCGTCGTCCTCATCCCGGACCAGTTCTCCCGGGCCGAGGAGAGCGAGTGGGTCGACCGGATGCTCGCCCGGCTCGCGGCACGCGAGGGTCGACTTGCCCGCTCCGACGCCGAACTGGTGGCCCGGGCCAACCGTCTGATCGGTCTCTACCTCAGCGGGTACGGCGACAAGGCGGTGCCCCTCAGCGTCCGGTGGGTCACCAACCAGAACGGCCGCTGGGGCTCCTGCACACCCGCCGATCGCAGCATCCGGATCTCCCACCGCGTGCAGGACATGCCCGAATGGGTGATCGACTACGTGCTGCTGCACGAGCTTGCCCACCTCATCGTGCCCAGCCACAACGCCCGCTTCTGGGCGCTTGTCGGCCGCTACCCCAAGGCCGAACGAGCCCGCGGCTACCTCGAAGGCGTAGCCGCCGCCTCCTGCGCCCCGGTCCCCACCTGACCGGTCCGCCGTCGCCCCTCGGGCTGTGGCGCCTTGGGCGGTCGCCCCTCGGGCTGTCGCGCCTCTACCGGCGCCGCCGCGCGGGGAGTCGTCACCTCTCCGGCCGTGGTTCCGCCGGTGAGCTTCGGTCCTTTGGCCGCCGCGCCTCTGTCGACGTCCCGCCGCGCAGGGTGCCGGCACCTTCTGGGTGTGGTTCCGCCCGGTGAGCTTCGATCACCCCGCAGATCGAGGTCGGATCGGGCTTGGTCGGGTCGGCACAGGTGAAGGCGGGGCGGGAGCCGTGGGAACGCCCTGATCGAGGCCGTTCCTCCACCACCAGCACGGAGGCTCACCCACCACCAGGACGGAGGCTCACCCACCACCAGGACGGAAGCGGGGCTGGGGTGGGGCGACGGGGCCGGGGCGGAGGGATATGGTCTGGGCATGGCGCGGCGGGTTGTGGTGGCGTTGCTCGGTCCGGTCCGCTGGTCGCCGCCCGGCATCGACCGGCAAGACTGGCGAGCGGCGCTCGCCGAGGACGTCATCGACCTGATCGCCACCCTCAACGAGGTGGACGTCGCCGTCGCGGTCACCCCTGCCGACCGTGCCTTGGCGGATGCACTGGTCTGGCCCGGCACCACCGTGTACGAGGTGGCCGAGCCGACGCCGAACGCGGTGTTCGCCGCCGTGGACGGCTACGACCAGGCGGCCGTGCTCGCCGGCGACGTGCCCGACCTACCGGCGTTGACGGTCGGCAAGTTGCTGCGCCCGCTCACCACCCGGCCGGTGGCGGTGGCTCCGGTCGAGGGCGGCGGCCCGGGTCTGCTCGGGGTCGCCGCGCGGCTGCCGGCGCCGGGTTGGCTACGCCCGCTTGACCTGGACACAGCGACCCCTACCGACGCCCGGGCCGGCGCGCCCCGACCGGGGGACGTCGCCGTCACCGCCGGCTGGCGACGACTGCGCGGCCCGGCCGACCTGGCCACGTTGGACCCGGCCTTCGAAGGCTGGGAAGCCACCCGCGCCCTGCTCTCGGGCGCCGGCCGGCCAACCTGACGAGCCCGGGCGTTCTGCCCCGGAGTCGGCTGGCCCGCATGAGGGGCCCGCGCGCCTGCTCCCTCCCGGGCGCGGCGGCCAACCTGACGAGCCCGGGCGTTCTGCTTTCGGGAGGCGGCGGGCACGCCTGACGGGCTCGCGGGCGGCAAGCCTGATCAACGGTGACTCCGGCCGGCGATTTCCGAGGCCATCGCGGTCACCTGTCGACCAATGAGCCGGGCGCCCGCCGTTGAGCGGCGCGGGCGCCCGGACTTCTGGGCTCTGACTGTCAGTGCTTGGTGTCGTCGCCGTCGTCGGTGTCGTCGCCGTCGGCGGGCTGGCCCGGGGCCTGCTCCTTCGCGCCACCGGGTGCGGTGAAGTCGAAGTTGTCCAGCTCGCTCAGGTCCATGTCGTTCATCGCGAAGGCCACCGGGTCGGCGAAGTCGTCGTCGGACGGGAGCAGGTCCGGGTGGCCCCAGACGGCGTCCCGGCCTTCGATGCCGCGGTGTTCGGTGAGCGCGGCCCAGAGGGCCGCCGCCTCGCGCAGCCGGCGGGGGCGCAGCTCCAGACCGACGAGCGCGGCGAAGGTCTGCTCGGCGGGGCCACCCGCGGCGCGGCGACGCCGGAACGCCTCACCCAGCCGTACGACGTTGGGCAGCCGCTCGCTGGCGGCGCTGTCCACCACGTGGCACACCCAGCCCTCGACCAGGGCAAGCGCGGTTTCCAACCGGGCCAGCGAGGCCTTCTGCGCCGGGCTGTCCTCCGGGGTGAAGATGCCCTCCAGGGCGATCGCCTGCATCGACTCCGGGTCGGTCGGGTCGACCCGGCCCATCGCCTCCTCGATCGCCTCCCGGTTGACCCGGATGCCCGAGGCGTACATCTCGACGGCGCTGAGCACATGGCCGCGCAGCCACGGGACGTGCTGGAACAGCCGCTGGTGGGCGGCTTCGCGCAGCGCCACGTAGAGGCGTACCTCGTCTTCGGGCAGCTCCAGGCCCTCGCCGTACGCCCGGATGTTGGCCGGGATCAGCGCGGCCGTGCCCGCCGGGCCGAGCGGCAGCCCGATGTCGCCGGCGGAGAGCACCTCCGCGGCGAGCGAGCCGAGGGCCTGCCCCAACTGGCCGCCGAAGAGGGCGCCACCGAGGGTCGCCACCATCGACTGCATGGGGCCGAGCTGGGCGCGCGCCTCCGGCGGCACCAGGTCGCCCATCGCGCCTACCATCCGGCTGGCCACCGGGTCGCAGAGCTTGCGCCACACGTCGAGCGTCTTGAAGATCCACTCATTGCGGTTCCAGGCCACCGGGGTCTGGATGCCCGACGGCCACGACGACGCCGGCTCCAACCACAGGTCGGCCAGGCGCAACGCCTCCTCGACAGCGTTGCGCTCGTACGGCGACACTGCCGGGTCACCGGCGGCGGCGAGCTGGCTGGCTGCTACCTGCCGAGCCAGGTCCCAGTTGACCGGCCCGCTGCCCGGCGCGGAGAGCAGGTGCTGCAACTGCGACATGAACTGCTGCATCTGCGCGGGATCGTTGGGGTCTGGTGGTTGCCCACCCGGGAGCGCGAAACCGAACGGAATATCAGGCACGACGTCTACGGTACGCGGGCCGAGCCCCAGGTAGCCGCCGCTGGGGTTGCGCTGAGGGCGAAGTCGCGCGCGCATCGGGCAGCCCGGCTCCGGGAGATCGGTACGCTCTGGCGCATGAGACGTCGTGGCCTGACGGTCCTGCTCGGTGCCCTGTTCACCGCTCTGCTGAGCATCGGGGTGCTCCGGGTGCCGATCCCGTACGTGGTGCTCGGCCCCGGCCCGACGGTCAACACCCTGGGTACGGCCGACGGCAAGGAGGTCATCCAGATCACCGGGCGGGAGACCTCGACGTCGGCCGGGCAGCTTCGGCTGACGACTGTGGGGGTGCAGCCCACTGTGCGGCTGCGATCGGCGATCGCCGGCTGGTTCTCCGACGACGAGGCGGTGGTGCCGCGCGAGCTGGTGTATCCACCGGGGGAGTCGACGGAGCAGGTCGAGCAGCGCAACGCCGAGGACTTCAAGGTGTCGCAGACCAGCGCCGAGACCGCCGCGCTGCGCGAGTTGGGTTTCCCGGTGCAGGTGGTGGTCAAGACGGTGGCCGCGGACGGACCGTCCGCCGGTCTGCTGAAGGTCGGCGACATCGTCACGTCCGTCGACGGTCAGCCGGTGCCGGTGGCCGCGAAGCTCACCGAGCTGGTCCGGGCCAAGCCGGCCGGTACGGCCCTGACGATCGGCTACACCCGTGACGGCGTACCGGCCACCGCGAAGGTGACAAGTCGTGAGCAGGACGGTCGGCCGCGGATCGGTATCGAGATAGACCAGCAGCAACCGCACCCGTTCACGCTCAGCATCGACCTGGGTGACATCGGCGGTCCGAGTGCCGGCCTGATGTTCGCCCTGGGCATCGTGGACAAGCTGACGCCGGCGGACCTGACCGGCGGCAAAGTCATCGCCGGCACCGGCACCATCGACGACGAGGGCACCGTCGGCCCGATCGGCGGGATCGCCCAGAAGCTCGTCGGCGCGAAGCGTGCCGGGGCCAAGGCGTTCCTCGTTCCGGCGGACAACTGCGCCGAGGCGGTCCGCAATCCGCAGCCTGATCTGCCGCTTCTGCGGGTGGGTTCCCTCACCGAGGCGATGACCGCGCTGGAGACACTGCGTGCCGGAGGCCAGCCGACCCGCTGCTGACGCTCGTGACCGTGTCCCGACACGTTCAGGAACACCCCGTACTCTGGGTGCCTGGTCGGAGCCGATCACATCGAGCGTGCGGAGCCAACAGTGGTAATGCGTAGCAGCAGCCCCCTACCGAAGATGAGTAGGCGCGGACGCGTCACCATCGCCGTCCTGGTGGGGGTGTTCGTGCTCTTCACCCTGCTGGGCTGGGGCGTCCAGGCCTGGACGGACTGGCTCTGGTTCGACGAGGTGCGCTACACCGAGGTCTTCACAGGTGTGCTGTTCACCCGGCTGCTGCTCTTCCTCGCCATCGGTCTCGGTATGGCCGTCATCGTCGGTGGCAACCTCTGGCTGGCCCACCGTCTGCGCCCTCGGCTGCGTCCGCACTCGGTCGAGCAGGCCGCGCTGGAACGCTATCGCATGGTGCTCAGCCCGCGCCTCGGCACCTGGATCGCCCTGACCGCCGTGGTGATCGGCCTCTTCGCCGGCCTGTCGGCGCAGAGCCGGTGGAACCAGTGGCTGCTCTTCCGCAACGGTGGTGACTTCGGGATCAAGGACCCGGAGTTCGGGGTGGACATCGGCTTCTACGTCTTCCAGCTGCCGTTCTGGCGTTACCTGCTCGGCGTCGCCTTCACCGCTGTGGTGTTGGCCCTGATCGGTGCGCTGGCGGTGCACTACCTCTTCGGCGGGGTCCGCCTCCAGGGTGTCGGGGACCGGATGACGAACGCGGCCCGGGCTCACCTGAGCAGCCTGGTCGCGGCCTTCGTGCTGCTCAAGGCCGTCGCGTACGTGCTGGACCGGCGGGCGATGCTGCTGGAGTACAACGAGGGCGCCAAGCTGTACGGCGCCGGCTACGCCGACGTCAACGCGCTGCTGCCGGCGAAGGAGATCCTGGCGTACATCTCGATCGTGGTGGCCATCGCGATCATCGTGTTCTCCAACGCCTGGATGCGGAACCTGGTGTGGCCGGGCATCTCGCTCGCCCTGCTCGGTGTCTCCGCCGTGGCGATCGGCGGCATCTACCCCTGGGCGGTGCAGACCTTCGAGGTCAAGCCGAGCCTCAAGGACAAGGAAGCGCCGTACATCCAGCGCAGCATCGACGCGACCCGGGCGGCGTTCGGGCTGGGGGTCACCGAGACGACCCCGTACGCGGCGAACAACCTCACCCCACCGGCGAACCTGGCCACCGACACCTCCGTCGTGTCGAACGTGCGGCTGCTCGACCCGCAGTTGGTCAGCGAGACGTACACCCAGTTGCAGCAGGTGCGTGGCTTCTACGACTTCGGCCCCAAGCTGGACATCGACCGCTACGGCGTGAACGGGAAGGTCTCCGACTACGTGGTCGGCGTCCGGGAGATCAACTACGGCGAACTGACCGACCAGCAGAACACCTGGATCAACAGGCACACCGTCTACACCCACGGGTACGGCCTGGTGGCCGCCCCGGCCAACCAGGTGGTCTGCGGCGGGCAGCCGTTCTTCGTCTCGGGCTTCCTGGGCGAGCGGACCCAGGAGGCGTGCTCCTCGCAGACCGAGCAGATCCCGGCCAAGCAGCCGCGCATCTATTACGGCGAGCGGATGACGGCCGACGACTACGCGATCGTCGGCCAGTCCGACCCGAACAAGAAGGCCGAGTTCGACCGGCCGGTCGGTGAGGGTGGCGGCGAGTCCTACACCTACACCGGTGAGGGCGGCGTCGAGATCGGCTCCTTCGCCCGGCGGCTGCTCTACGCCATCAAGGAGCAGGAGACGAACTTCCTGCTCTCCGAGGCGGTCAACGAGGACTCCAAGCTGCTCTACGTGCGTAACCCGCGGGACCGGGTGGAGAAGGTCGCGCCGTTCCTCACCCTGGACGGCGACCCGTACCCGGCGGTGGTGGACGGTCGGGTGCAGTGGATCGTCGACGGCTACACCACGGCGGCCACCTACCCGTACGCCGAGCGCGTCAACCTGCAGACCGAGACCACCGACGAGCTGACCAACCGGGGCACCTTCCAGCTGGCCCGGGAGAACGTCAACTACATGCGCAACTCGGTGAAGGCCACCGTCGACGCGTACGACGGCACGGTGAAGCTCTACGAGTACGACGACACCGACCCGGTGCTCAAGGCGTGGAACAAGGCGTTCGGCGGTGACCTGGTGCTGCCGAAGGCGGACATCCCGGTCGAGCTGAGCGAGCACCTGCGCTACCCGGCGGACATGTTCAAGGTGCAGCGCAACCTGCTCACCAAGTTCCACGTGACCAACCCGGGCGACTTCTACTCCGCGCAGGACTTCTGGCAGGTGCCGAACGTGCCGGACGCTCCGGACAGCGGCCAGAAGCAGCCGCCGTACTACCTGTTCACCCAGTTCCCCGGGCAGGAGAGCCCTCGGTTCCAGCTCACCTCCGCGGTCACCCCGAACGGCAGGCAGAACCTGGCCGCGCTGATCTCCGGGTCGTACGTCGACGGGAAGCCCCGGCTGGAGGTGCTGGAGCTGCCGGACCAGACCCGGATCTCCGGTCCGGTGCAGGTGCACCAGCAGATGACAAACAACGCGAACATCCGTCAGCAGCTCAACCTGCTCTCCAGCAACCAGGCGCAGGTGCATTACGGCAACCTGCTCTCGCTGCCCTTCGCCGACGGCATGCTCTACGTCGAGCCGGTCTACGTGAAGAGCAACCAGCAGGACGCGTACCCGCTGTTGCAGAAGGTGCTGCTCTCCTACGGTGACGGCGGGTCCTTCGTGGCGCTGGCCGACAACATCAACGACGGCATCAAGCAGTTGGTCGAGCAGGGCAAGCGGGCTGGGCAGGCGACACCGCCGCCGACCACCGGAGGCAACCCGACGACGCCCACGCCCACGACGCCGCCTCCGACCAGTGGTGACGCGCCGCCGCTGACCGGTGATTTGGCAACCGCCGCGGAGCGGGTGCAGACCGCCATCACCGAGGTCCGGGCCGCGCAGACGTCCGGCGACTTCGAGCGGTACGGTCGCGCGCTCAAGGCGCTGGACGAGGCGCTCACCGCCTTCCAGCAGGCGCAGCAGGCCGCCAACCCTGCCGGTACGCCGGCGCCGAGCGGCAGCGCAGCGCCGCCGTCGCCGACCGGCAGCCCGGGTACGGGCGGCTGACCGCAGCCACCCGGAAAGCACCTCACGGAGCCCCCGCCATCCTTTTGATGGCGGGGGCTCCGCCGTGTCGGTACCCGATGCGTAGGGCGTCGATGGCTGACGAAGCCGCAGGTCAGAGGGGTCGACGGCGGCGGTATCGGAGTCGCTTTGCGGTGCCCCGGGTCGGTGCGCTACGGTTAGTGAACCGACGCGGGGTGGAGCAGCTCGGTAGCTCGCTGGGCTCATAACCCAGAGGTCGCAGGTTCAAATCCTGTCCCCGCTACGAGAAAGAAAGCCCGTTTCCGGTTCGCCGGAGGCGGGCTTTCGACATTCCGGAGATCTGGCGTCCGGTCGGAGGACCCCGCCGATCATCGTCAAAAGGGATGGGTTAGGGTTAACCAGTCGACGCGGGGTGGAGCAGCTCGGTAGCTCGCTGGGCTCATAACCCAGAGGTCGCAGGTTCAAATCCTGTCCCCGCTACGAAAGAGAAAGCCCGTTTCCGGTTCGCCGGAGGCGGGCTTTCTCGTTCCCGCGTGGTCTTCCGTCAGCCCGTGGAGGGGCCGGTGCCCACCGGCCCCTCCACGGATGTCACCTGAGGCCGAAGGCCCGCATGACGGTCTGGGTGACGCCGCCGCCGTTGCGCTGTGTGGCGGTGACGCGGATGGAAACGAAGGCCGAACGGTGCGGCGCGTTCAGCGTCGCCTTCCAGGTGCCCTTGTGCTCCTTCAGGGCCTGCCGCTGCCAGGTGCGGCCGTCGTCGTAGGAGACCTCCAGGCCGAGCGAGGACACCCCGTCCTTCGCGGCGGTGCTGCCCACCACGACCGGCGTGATGGCGAGGTCGGTCCTGCGCGTCGCGCGGCCCGCCAGGTCCAGGTCCGTCCCGTAGTCCAACTGCACGAGCGGGATCGCCTGTACGCCGTCGGTGGCGCCCGAGAGGAAGGTCCAGTCGGTGCGCGTGGTGGTGGAGTACGGGCTGTAGGCGGGGTTGCCCTCCGTCTCGACGACAAGCCGGTACGGCAGCTTCTGCGGTGACAGGTCACCGGCGTAGAACTCCGGCCAGCCTTCGAGCTGACTGACCTGCCTGTCGCCCTGGTAGAGCGAGACCCGTTGCCGCATGCTGGCACCGCCGCTGTGCGCGGCACCCGCGTCGCCGAACGCCTGGATGTAGGCGCTGATCCCGCCCTCACCGCGGAACGGGATGTCGTAGGTGAGCAGGCGTGGCCGCGTGATGGGGCCGAACCACCTGTCCTTCTGGACACTGCCCGGCCGGTAGGCGATCTCGTCAGTGTTCGACCGCGCCCAGTTGAGCACGTCGACGTACTGCTTCCACCTGATGCCCGCGCCAGCGGAGACCCAGTCGGTACGCGGACCCGGGGCTACCTGCCGGAACGGGAACGGGCGGGCCGCAGCCCACTCGTACGGCGGGAAGTCGACGCGCATCTCGGCGGAGAGTTGACCCGGCGGCGGGGCGAACTCGGTGTCGATCCGCGCGAGGTCGCCGCGACCCGTCTTGGCCGACGGGTCGTTCGGCACCCCGCCCCTGTGGTAGTCGACCAGGTCGTACAGGTATGCCGGCGAGGGGTGGGCGGTGACGCTGAGCCGTACGCCCTTCCGGCCGGAGTCGGTGATCTTCTGGATCAGGGCTTCGCCCTCGCCCCGGACCAGCGTGGCGACCGGGAGCGCACCGGTCGGCGTACCGTCGGGGTTTCCGTACCATCCGCTGCTGCGGCCCTCACCGTCGTTGACCACCAGGAGCAGCGCGGCGCCGGCGGCCAGCGCCGCCGCCACCTGGTCGGTGGGGGTCACGGCGTCGCTGTCGCGTACGACCACCGCCTTGCCACGGGCGGACAGGCCTGCGTAGTCGGCCTTCGTGCCGGTGCCGGCGAAGACGGCGTCCAGGCGCGACGTGCCGTCGGGCATCGGTCGGGACCCGGGCTGCACGAGGGGGTCACCGACGCGGCGGCCGTTGTGGACGATCTCCAGTGGCGTCTGCTCGGCCCGGATCCGGGTGGTGAGGACGAAGCTGCCCTTCCTGACCTTGCCCTTTGTCGGCAGAGCCCACAGGCTGTCGTAGACGGTGCCGGGCCAGAACGTCTCCCGCAGCGCGCTCGTGTCGCTGGGCGTCGGCTCCTCGGACGTGAACGAGCGGTAGACGTCGATGCGGCTGTTGGTGACGGCTGTCGGCTGGGGGGTCGCCACCTTGACCTGCCGGGCCTTGGCGGCGTCGAGCACGACGACCCGGTTGGTCGTCAGGTCCACCTCGGGGGCGGTGAGCATCGCGAGCCCGAGGGAGTGGGCGCCGTGCAGACCCTCCACGTCGGCGGCGGCGACGACCGCGTAGGAGCCGGGCGTCCAGCGGCTGGTGAGCGTGCCGTCCCGTACCCACATGAACGTGGAACCACCGTCGGCGCTGACGATCTCGACCTCGCCGCTCATGGGTCGGCCGGCGCGGTCCTTCAGGTGGATGGTGAGGTCGTACTTCTCGGATTCCACTGCGACACCGATGGCCGTGTGCACCTCACCGCCGGCGTGGCGGGCCACGACCTGGGCGGAGTACCTGCCGGCGGTGAGTCCTGCCGGGTCCACCACGACGTCGACAGTCGAGGTCGCCCGGGCCGCGACGGTGACCCGGCCGGTGCCCGCCGTGAACGTCGTCGCCGGAGAGTCGCCACGATCAACCGACAGGTCCAACGTGATGGGACTGTCAGTGGTGTTGGTGTAGGTGATCTTCCGGCTGGTGCGTTGCGGCGGTGCGTCGGTCGGTGACGCGACGAGGCCGGCGTCCACCGACCCGGACGCGATGATCTGGTCCTGGTGGTAGGCGGCGGCCACGTTCAGCCTGCCGCTGCCGGCCCGGTAGGCGTCGTAGCCGGGCGTACGCACGCTGGTGCCCATCAGGGCGTCCTTGATCTGCTGCGGGCTCCACGTGGGGTGTTTCTGGGCCAGCAGGACGGCAGCCCCGGCGACGTGGGGCGCGGCCATCGAGGTGCCGCTGTCCGCCCGGTAGAAGCCTTCACCCCAGGGGAGGTGCTGCGAGCGCGCCGCCAGCACGTCCACGCCGGGTGCGGTCATGTCGGGCTTCAGGGCTCCGTCGATCATGCGGGGGCCGGCGCTGGAGAAGTCGGCCAACCGGTCCGAGCCGTCGACAGCGCCGATGGTGAGCGCGGCGTCCGCGGTCCCCGGCGCCCCGATGGTGTACGGGTCGGGTCCGCTGTTACCCGCGGAGACGACGAAGAGCGCGCCGGTCTCGGCGGTCAGTTGGGTGAGGGACTGGCTCAGCGGGTCGTCCTGGGTGTGCCAGGCGCTGACCCCCAGACTCATGTTGATCACCTTGGCGCGTTCGGTACGCGCCGCCCATTCCATCCCCGCGATGATCCCGGAGATCGACCCGCCTCCGTTGCTGTCGAGGACCTTGCCGATCACCAGGTCGGCACCGGGGGCGACTCCCTGTTCCCTGCCGCCGGAGGCGGCGCCCGTTCCGGCGACGGTGGAGGCGGTGTGGGTGCCGTGCCCGTTGCGGTCGACGATGTCCTCGCCCGGGATGAAGCTGCGGGACGCCACCACGCGGTTGGCGAGATCCGGGTGGGTCGTATCGACTCCGGTGTCCAGGACAGCGACCCGGACGCCCTTGCCGGTACCTCCTGCCGCCCACGCTGCCGGGGCACCGACCTGCGCTGTCGTGTCGGCGAGAGCCGCCGTCGCCCTGCCGTCGAGCCACACCTTTTCCACGCCGGCCGCGAACGAGGGGGTCGCGGTGCCGGCGGACCGGCCTGTCGACGACGTACCTGCGGATGGCGCGTCGCCGGTGAGGGCCGACCAGAAGTCGGCGGACTGCGCCCGGCGGGTGCGGATCGCCTCGCCACGGACGGAGGGCAGCTCCAGTGTGGTCTCCGCGCCCGGCAGGGCGGTGCTGGCCCGGCGGTTGGCCGCACCCGACTCGCGGGTGACGATCAGAGGCAGCGTGCTGCTCCGTGCGTCGTCGAAGCCCTGGGCGACGAGGTCGGTGACGTCGAAGAGTTGCTTGTCGAGCTGCCCGGTGGCGAGGTAGGGCAGCGCCTCGTCGGGGTACACGTAGGTGTCCCCGTCCTCGGTGGCGACGCGTACCGAGCCGGTGGCACCCGGCGCGCGTGCCACGTCCACTGTGGGCGGCGTCCCGTCGCGTCCCGGCGTCATCGTCACCTTGTCGCCGGTGATCAGCGTGACCGTGACGGGAGCACCGTGTGCGGTGCCGGTCGTGGCCGGTGGAGCCGTCGGCGGGGGCGCGGGGGCGCTGTGGGCCGCAGTGGGGGTGACCAGAGCGGCGACGACTGTGACGCCTACCGCTGCTGCCGCAGATCTTCGGGGGAGAGAGAGCCGCACAGATCCTCCAGAGTTGAACGTTGATCAGATTCGATCACCTCCGTGATTCATATAAAGATCACCTTCTTTGCCGGGAGGTTGCCGGATCGTCGCGTACGGCCGGCCCGGTCCGGCTTTCGGGGGCCTGCGTGCCGAGGTTGCACCCTTCGGGGAGGATGGGCGCATGTCTTCCTTTGGTAGGTGGTGGGGCCGGCTCGGCGCGGTCCTCGGTACGGTCGTGCTGACGGTGTTCGTGCCCGTCGCGGCCTGGGCGTCCACAGGCACCGGCGAGATCGTGGTGGAGGCCGCTCGGCGGCGGTCCCGAGGCGGCTTCGGCTTCATCGGCCTGCTCTGCTGCCTCGTGGTGGTGGCGATCATCGTGTTCCTGCTGCTGCGCCTGATGCGTGGTCGCCGTGGAGGCCCGCCGCGCTGACCCCGTTCACCCGGGCGACGGCCTGCGGTCGCCGAGCCCCGCTGGCGCACTCAGCGGCGCAGGCCGATGCCGCCTGACCGGGTGCGGATGTCAGCTCGACGCCGGGCGGCGCTGCGGGACCGCCCGGCGGTCACGCCGCCAGCGCGGCGTTGGCCAGGGAGAGGAATCGTGAGGTGGCCGCGCGCGTGCCGGCCCGCCCGCCGCGGATGCTCTCCGCGGCGGTGACAAGCAGCGAACGTACCTTCGCGTGGCCCATCGGCGGCGGCGCGGGTGCGGGCCCGAGCTGGTCTGCGATGCTGGCGCCGAACGCGGCGGCGCGCTGCTGAGCCGGGTCGGTGATGCTGCCCTCGGTGTAACGGCGTACGGGGATGCTGGCGTTGAGGCCGCGTTCGTGGCCGAGAACCGTGCCGGCCTCGCCGTTCGTGGTCAGGAAATTGATCACGTCGATGACGGTGTCCGGGTGGCGGGTGCCGCGGAACGCGGACCAGTACATCGACGCCCTCGCCCACTGCGAGCCCGGAGGGCCGGGGATGCCCACCACGCCCAGCTCCGCATCGGTGAGCCGTTGCAGGTCCGGTAGCTGGTGGGACCAGGCGAAGGACGCGGCGGTCAACCCGGTGACCACCAGTTGCCGGGCCGGCTCTCCGCTGTCGGACTGCTCCACGAGGGCCGCGCCAGGAGTGGCCCGCCCTGCCCGTGCCCGCTGCCACAGCTCGAACCAGGCGATCAGTTCGTCGGCGCCGAAGCCCATCTGTCGTCCCCGATAGAACTCGCCGCCCTGCGAACGCAACCACAACCAGAAGGCGCGGTAGTCGCCGGACGCGTCGACCGTACCGGCCACCTGGCCGTCACTGGCCTCGGTGACCTCTGTGGCCCAGGCGATGTAGTCCGCCCAGGACATTCCGCCGCGCGGCTCGGGCACCCGCAGTTCGCGCAGCAGGTCACGGTTGAAGACCACGGCCCCGAGGGTCTGCCCGGCGGCCACCCCCATCGTCCGGCCGTCCACGGTGCCGGAGCGGACGAGACCGTCCGGCAGACCGCCCAGGTCCAACCGGCGGTCGGCGACACTGTCGGTGAGGTCGAGAACGATCTCGCGCTCGGCGTACTCGGCAAGCACGGCGTCGTCGACCTGGATCAGATCCGGAATGTTGCCGCCGGCAGCCTGCGTGGCCAGCCGGTCGTAGTAGCCGTCGGCGCCCTGCCAGGTGACGCGGAAGGTGACCCGGGGGTTGCGCTCCGAGTAGAGCCGCAGAGCCTTCTCGGTCAACTCGGCCCGCTTCTGCCCGCCCCACCAGAAGACCGACAGCTCGACAGGCCCGTCCTCGGCCGACGTGGTGGATTCGTCGGTACACCCGGCCAGCCCGCCGGTGACCAGCAGGGGAGCGCCGAGCAGCGCGCTGAGCAGACGGCGCCGGCCCGGGTCCGCGCCGAGGCGGTCGATCGGCTGTCGAACAACGGGCACGGGGTCTCCTGGTACCTGCGGGCGGGGTCGGACCATTCACGCAGGCGGCGCACAAGGGTGTCAACGTCCATCCGGTCATCCCTGGTGGCCGGCCCCCGCGCGGGTAGCCGAAGCCGGACCGCCGCTGCCGCGTGGTGTACTAGGGCGCGTGGAACTTCTGCACTCGGGCAAGGTCCGGGACGTCTACGCCGACGGCGACGACCTGATCCTGGTCGCCTCGGACCGTATCTCGATCTACGACGTGGCGTTGCCGACGCCGATCCCGGACAAGGGTCGACTGCTCACCGCGCTCTCGCTCTGGTGGTTCGAGCAGCTCGCCGACCTCGTGCCGAACCACGTCATCTCCGCCACCGACGTGCCGGCCGAGTTCGCCGGCCGGGCCATCCGCTGCCAGCGGCTGGACATGGTCCCGGTCGAGTGCGTCGCCCGGGGTTACCTCACCGGCGGCGGCCTGCGGGAGTACGAGCGCACCGGCGCGGTCTCCGGCGTGCCGCTGCCCCGGGGGCTCGGTGAGGCGTCGATCCTGCCCGAGCCGATCTTCACGCCGTCGACCAAGGCGCCGATGGGCGAGCACGACGAGCCGATCACGTTCGACGACGTGGTGGACAAGGTGGGTCAGGCCACCGCCGAGCGGCTGCGGCAGATCACCATCGACGTCTACCGGCGCGGCGCGGAGCTGGCCGCCGACCGGGGCATCCTGATCGCCGACACCAAGATCGAGCTGGGCTGGGCGCCGGACGGCACCCTGGTCCTCGCCGACGAGTTGCTCACCTCCGACTCGTCGCGCTTCTGGCCCGCCGAGTCGTACCAGCCGGGCCGGGTGCAGTTCTCCTACGACAAGCAGTACGTGCGGGACTGGGCCACCGGCAGCGGATGGGACAAGCAGGAGCCGGCACCGGACGTGCCCGTCGAGGTCGTCGAGGCGACCCGCGCCCGCTACGTCGAGGTGTACGAGAAGCTCACCGGCAACCGCTGGAGCTGAGCGGGCCGCCGGCGATCCGCCGGGTCCGCACCGCGCTGCGCGCGCGTGCTTGGCCGGGACGGGTGGGCGTCGGCACCGGGCCTGCGTCAGTTCACCCGGTCGCCAGCGTCACTCCACCCGGTCGCTGGCGCTTGTCACTCCACCCAGTCGAGGGTGCGCCGCACCGCCTTGCGCCAGCTGTGCAGCTCCCTGTCGCGTAGCTCCGGTGCCATGGTCGACTCCCACTGCGCGTCGGAGCGCCACTGCGCGCGCAACGTGGCCAGGTCGGGCCAGAAGCCGACAGCCAGGCCAGCCGCGTACGCCGCGCCCAGGCAGGTGGTCTCGGTGATCCGGGAGCGGATCACCGGCACGTCGAGCACGTCGGCGAGGAACTGCATGAGCAGGGCGTTTGCGGTCATCCCGCCGTCCACCCGGAGTCGGCGCAGGGCCACGTCGGAGTCGGCGTCCATCGCGTCGACCACCTCGCGGGTCTGCCACGCCGACGCCTCAAGCACCGCCCGCGCCAGGTGCCCCTTCGTGATGTAGCCGGTAAGGCCGGCGATCACCCCGCGGGCGTCGCTGCGCCAGTGCGGTGCGAAGAGCCCGGAGAACGCCGGCACCACGTAGCAGCCGCCGTTGTCGTCCACGGTGCGGGCCAACTCCTCCACCTCGGCGGCCGTGGAGATCAGGCCGAGGTTGTCGCGCAGCCACTGCACGAGCGACCCGGTGACGGCGATGGCGCCTTCGAGGGCGTACGCCGGCGGTTGGCCCTTGATCTGGTAGGCGACGGTGGTGAGCAGGCCGTGCGTCGACGGGACAGGTGTGGCGCCGGTGTTGAGCAGCAGGAAGCTGCCGGTGCCGTAGGTGCACTTCGCCTCGCCCGGCTGGAAGCACGTCTGACCGAACAGCGCGGCCTGCTGGTCGCCCAGCGCGCTCGCCACCGGCACCCCGTCGAGGACGCCGGTGGCCGTGCCGTACACCTCGGCGGAGCAGCGGATCTCCGGGAGCATCGCCGCAGGCACGCCCATGGCGTCCAGCAGTTCCGGGTGCCAGTCGAGCGTCGTGAGGTCCATGAGCATGGTCCGGCTGGCGTTCGTCACGTCGGTGACGTGCTCGCCGGTCAGTTTCCAGATCAGCCAGCTGTCCATGGTGCCGAACAGCACCTCGCCGCGCTCGGCGCGCTCACGCAGGCCGTCGACCTCGTCCAGCAGCCAGCGCAACTTGGGGCCGGCGAAGTAGGTCGCAAGCGGCAGGCCCGTGCGGACCCGGAACCGCTCCTCGCCGTACGCCGAGGCCAGCTCGCGCAGCAGCGGCCCGGTGCGGGTGTCCTGCCAGACGATTGCGTTGGCCACCGGGCGGCCGGTGGCCCGGTCCCAGACCAGTGTCGTCTCCCGCTGGTTGGTGATGCCCACGGCGGCCAGACCAGCCGCGTCCGTCCCGGCGGACCGCAACGCCTCGGAGATCACCTGCTGGACGTTGTCCCAGATCTCCTCGGCGTCGTGCTCCACCCAGCCCGGCCGGGGGAAGATCTGCCGGTGCTCGCGCTGGGCCACGGCGACGATCTCCCCGGCGGAGTCGAAGACGATGCACCGCGAGGAGGTGGTGCCCTGGTCGATGGCGGCGACGTACTCGGGGGTCACCGCAGCACCGTACCCAAAGCGGTGTCACGGTGCGACCGGCGTCACGTCGGCCTACGCGTCGCCTACGATGTGCGAACGTGCGCGACATCGCCGTTTTCAGTGGAACCGCCCATCCCGACCTCGCCGCCGAGATCTGCGCTCACCTGGGGGTGCCGCTGCATCCGGTGCGCGTCTCCCGGTTCGCCAACGACTGCCTCGAAGTGCAGTTGCAGGCCAACTGCCGCGAGCGTGACGTCTTCCTGATCCAACCGCTTGTGCCCCCGGTGCAGGAGAACCTGGTCGAACTGCTGCTGATGATCGACGCCGCCCGGGGCGCGTCCGCCGGCCGGATCACTGTGGTGCTGCCGCACTACGCGTACGCCCGCTCGGACAAGAAGGACGCGCCACGGATCTCCATCGGTGCCCGGCTCGTCGCCGACCTGCTCACCTCGGCCGGCGCGGACCGGGTGCTCGCGATGACCCTGCACTCGCCGCAGGTGCACGGCTTCTTCAGCGTCCCCGTGGACCATCTCCACGCGCTGCGCGAACTGGCCACCCACTTCCGGCGCTACGACCTCAGCAACACGGTGGTGGTCTCGCCGGACCTCGGCAACGCCAAGGAGGCGGCGGCTTTCGCCCGGATGCTCGGCACACCGGTAGCTGCCGGAGCGAAGCAGCGGTTCAGCGACGACCTTGTGAAGATCAGCGCGGTGATCGGCGAGGTGGCCGACCGTGACGTCATCGTGCTCGACGACGAGATCGCCAAGGGCAGCACTGTCATCGAGTTGATGGAGCACCTGCGCGGCCTGAAGGTGCGTTCGATCCGGCTGGCCTGCACGCACGGTCTCTTCTCCGCTGACGCGCTGCGGCGGCTCAGCGACCAGGAAGGCGTCCTGGAGATCGTCTGCACCAACACCGTTCCCATCCCGGCCGCCAAACAGGTACCCGAACTCCAGGTCCTGTCGGTGGCTCCCGCCCTGGCCGAGGCGATGCGCCGGATCCACAACGGGGAGTCGGTCTCCGCCCTCTTCGCCTGATCCGGCCGCTGCCAGCGGCTGCCACTGCCCGCGCTGGCCGTCGAGGCCCGAGGTCAGCGCGGGGTGTGGTCGGAGGCGGTGAGGACGGCGGTGATGCGTACGGTGGTCCCGGCGCCGCTGGTGGCGATCTCCATGGCGTCGGTCAGCTCCCGGGCCAGCCACAGACCCCAGCCGCCGGCGGTGTCCGGGGCCGGCCGGCGTCGGTCGCCCAGCCGTTGCGGGCTGATGCCGCGGCCGTGGTCGGCGACCTCGCAGACCAGCACGCCCGGCTCCTGCCAGAGTCGTAGCCACCCGCGCCCGCCGCCGTGCCGCACCGCGTTGGTGATCAGCTCGTTGACCGCCAGCACGAAGTCGTCAAGCCGTTGGCCGGCGAGACCGGAGGCATGCGCGCAGGAGGCGACCGAGTGTCGAATCTCGGTCACCTGGGCCTGGTCGAAGGCCTCGGCGATCAGGAGGGCAGGGTCGATGGGCACAACCGTACGCGGTGCGTGCGGATCTGCGTTCATCATGCCCCCGTTCCGACGGCGGATCCCGGCGTGTTTCGCGGCTTTTCAACCGTACGTCAGGGTTTCTCGGCCCGCACTCTCTGCCTTTCGCGGCGTTGGCGCGGCTGTGGCATCCTGACCGCCATGCCGTCGCCGCCGCGTGGATTCGAGGTGCCGCTCTGGCGGGCGCTCACGGTGTTCCGGCTGGCCTCCCTGGCGTACGTCTGCGCGCTCGCGGTGCGCGACGCCGACCGGTACGCCCACCCGGTAGCGGTCGGTGCCCTGATCCTGGTGATGGTCGCCTGGACCGCGGCGACAAGCGTCGCGTACGCCCGACCGAGCTGGCGCCGCTGGCCGCTGCTGCTGACCGACCTCGGCGTCGTCATGGCCGTCGTGCTGTCCACCCCGTGGGTGGTCGGGCGGGAGGCGCTCGCCAGCGGCGTACCCACTCTTGGGGTTGCCTGGATGGCCGGCCCGGTGCTGGCCTGGGCCGTCTCCGGTGGCCGGCGGCGGGGCACTGTGGCCGCGCTGCTCGTGGCCGGCGCGGACCTGGCCACCCGTGAGCGGATCGGCCAGTCCTCGTTCACCGGGGTGATCCTCATGCTGCTCGCCGGTGTGGTGGTCGGGCACGTGGCGCGCCTTGCCGCCGACGCCGAGGAGCGCCTGCAACGCGCCGTGGAGCTGGAGGCGGCCACCCGGGAGCGGGAACGGCTGGCCCGGGGCATCCACGACTCGGTGCTCCAGGTGCTGGCGCTGGTGCAGCGGCGTGGCGCGGACCTGCCCGGCGAGGCCGGTGAGCTGGCCCGGCTGGCCGGCGAGCAGGAAGCCGCCCTGCGGGCGCTCATCGCAGGCAGCGCCCCGGCCGGTGCCGTCGGGCCGGACCTGCCCGACACGGACGCGGTCGACCTTCGTGCTCTGCTCGGCCGGTACGCCTCGACGGCGGTGTCGCTGTCCGCGCCCGCGACCCCGGTGCCCCTGCCCCGGCAGGTGGCCCGGGAGGTCGCTGCCGCGACGGGCGCGGCCCTGGACAACGTGGGACGCCACGCCGGTGGGCGGGCCTGGGTGCTGGTCGAGGACGAGGGGGAGACGGTGACCGTGTCGATCCGTGATGAGGGGCCGGGCATCCCGGACGGCCGACTGGACGAGGCCGCCGCGCAGGGGCGGCTCGGAGTGAGCCAGTCGATCCAGGGCCGGGTGGCCGACCTCGGCGGGACGGTACGGATCATCTCGGCCCCCGAGGCCGGCACCGAGATCGAGCTGACAGTGCCGAGGGCCGGACGGTGACCGCCCTGCGGGTGATGGTCGTCGACGACCATCCGATGTGGCGGGAAGGCGTGGCCCGCGATCTCACCGAGGCCGGTTTCCTCGTGGTGGCCACCAGCGGTGAGGGACGGCAGGCGATCCGGGTGGCCGCCGCCGCCCGGCCCGACGTCGTCGTCCTCGACCTGCAACTACCGGACATCTCCGGTGTCGAGGTGGTCCTCGGGCTGCGTGCCGCGCTCCCTCAGGTGCGGGTGCTGATGCTCAGCGCCAGCGGTGAGGAGCAGTCGGTGCTCGACGCGGTGAAGGCGGGCGCCACCGGCTACCTGGTGAAGTCGACGGCGCCCGCCGAGTTCCTCGACGCGGTGCGCCGTACCGCCGTCGGTGATCCGGTGTTCACGCCCGGCCTGGCCGGGCTGGTCCTGGGGGAGTACCGCCGGCTGGCCACCGGGCCGGGGCCGGGGGCCGGGCCGGCCGGAAGCGCGGAACCCGGCACACCCCGGCTCACCGACCGGGAGACGGAGGTGCTGCGCCTGGTGGCAAAGGGGATGTCGTACAAGCAGATCGCGCAGCGGCTCGGCCTGTCCCACCGCACTGTGCAGAACCACGTGCAGAACACGCTGGGCAAGCTGCAACTGCACAACCGGGTCGAGCTGACCCGCTACGCCATCGAGCGGGGCCTGGACGGTTGAGCCCGCTCAGACCGAACGCGGCGGTTCGGTCTCGTGGATGGCCAGCTCCTCGGCTGTCGCCCCACCACCGGCCGACCCGGCGTCGTACGCCACGGAGTCGGTCTCCTGGCCGGTGTGCGCCCCCTCGTCCGGTTGCACCAGACGACCCACCGTGGCGTCGGCGACAGTGCCGAGCTGGCCGTGGTCGTAGAGGGAGACCGGCGAGTTCGGGTCCGAGGTGGGGCCCGGATCCATCACGTCGGCGTCCAGTTGGGCTTCCGCGGCGGCCGCCTCGTTGTCCGCCTCAAGGGCGATCTTCGGGTCGACCGGGCCGGCCAGCGGGTCGTCCACCGGGCGCTCGAAGCTCTCCCGCTGGAGCTTGTAGTCCAGCGACTCGCCGTCGAGCTGCTCGTCGGCAGTGGTGCCGAAGCGGTCCACCGCCACCGGGGTCCGGTCGCCGGGAAGCTGGGCCGGCTCCGGGCCGTCCGCCTCGCGCCCGGTGAGGACGTCGTCGTTGGCGGTCGAGTCGTCGTCGGCGGTGTCGGGCAGCCCCTCCGCCTCGGTGTCGGACACGGGGGTCGGGTACTCGTTGTCGCGCATGTCTGATCACTACCCGCTGCCCTCCCGCCGTAACCGGAGCACTGCCGGTCATGCGGGAGTGAACCGGCCAGCGGGGGCGGAACCGCCGTCAGCCGAACGCCCTGGCCTCGTCGTCCGGGTGCAGCACGCACCAGATGACCTTGCCGTCCGGCACCACGCTGGTACCCCAGCGACGGGCCATCGTGTCGATCAACAGGAGGCCCCGGCCGCCGGCACGCGTCGGCGGGGACACCCCGGCGAACGTCGGCCAGCGCGGGGAGTGGTCACGGACCGACAGTTGCAGTGTGTTGTCGTACGGCGCCAGCCGGACGTTCATCACCGTCCGGGCGTGCACCACCACGTTGTTGACCATTTCGGTGACCGCGATCTGGGCCGGTTCGGTCAACGCCGGCATGCCCCAGTTTCGGCAGCCGGTGGCAACCAACTCGCGGGCCTGCCGAGCGGCCTCCACGGTGGGAGGCAGATCGACGGTCAGCACCGCCGCGAGTGGCGTCGCGGCGAGCGCTGCCAGCGCGCCGTCCAGGGTGGGCCAGGCCGGGACACCGGCGAACGCGGTGTCGGCGCTACCGGCCCCGGAGACCGCCGGGTCGCAGAGCAGCAGATCCGCTGCGGGCCAGTCGGCGACCTCCTGGCGGACCTGGGCGAAGACACTCCGCCCCGGAGGTTCGTCGACCCGGAGCCGGGTCACGTCGGCGACGATCGGGCCGGGCCGGTCGCAGAGCCGCGCGAGCAGCGCGTCGCGGACCGTGTCGGCGGCGGCCGGGTCGAGCACGCCGCTCAACCGCACCACCGCGGACGAGTCGTCCACCTCCACGCGGCAGCGCGTGCCGGCGGGCGCCGCCGCGCCGCCGCTCGGCACGCCGAGGTACGGCGTGTTCGGCCGGTCGATGCCCGTCATCAGCGACCTGACCGGGATCGGCGGCTCTTCGCCGCGATCGTGCCGACCGCGGTGCCGGCCGCCGCTAGGCCGAAGGCGGCGGTCATCCGCACCAGGTGCCGGCGACGACCGTTCCAACCACCGTCGTGGCTTGCCTGCCCGTCGGGCCGGAACACGTTGCCGCTGGTGTCCAGCCGGGCACCCGGGCCGAACTGGGTCCGCTGGGCGTACCAGCCGAGGGTGCGCTCCACAAGCGCCGGCGCGAGCCGCCACTGGAGGCCCACCAACCGGGCGGCACCGCCGGCGTACGCCTCGCGGCGCGGCCGGCGCAGCAACCGGACGATGGTCTCGGCCACCACCTCCGGCGGATAAACGGGCGGGGGTGGCAGCAACTCGCGGCCGCTGTGGTTTGCCGCGTGCCGGAAGAACGGGGTGTCGATGGTGGCTGGCAGCACCGTGCAGACGGATATCTGACTCCGGCCGGTGACCCGCAGCTCCTGCCGGATGGTGTCGGCCAGCCCACGGATGCCGTGCTTGGCGGTGTTGTACGCCGACTGGTACGGCATCGCCACCTCGGCGAGTACCGACGCGTTGTTGACAAGCACCCCGCCGCCGGCAGCGCTGAGATACGGCAGGGCGGCCTTGATGCCGTGCACAGCGCCGAGCAGGTCGACCTCCAGCACCCGGCGGAACTCGGCGACCGGGATCTCGTCGAACAGGCCCACAGCGCTCACGGCGGCGTTGTTCACCCAGGCGTCCAGGTGGCCGAACTCGTCCACGGCCCGATCGGCGAGCATCAGCACCGACTCCAGGTCGGTCACGTCGGTAGGCACCGCCAACGCCCGACCGCCCAGCTCCCGACAGCGCTGTGCCACCTGTCGTAGTGCCGGCTCGCTGCGGGCGGCCACCACGACGGCGGCACCCCGGCGGGCCAGCGCGTACGCGGTGGCGGCGCCGATCCCGCTGGACGCGCCGGTGATCACCACGGTCGAATCGTCGAGACTGCGGGTCAGCGGCATTCCTGAGCGGTACCCCCGGGCGGACCAGGTCATACCACCGGCCGCCGGACGATCATCGGGAAGCGTGATCTGGTGCGTCGCGGCGGGCTGTTGGGACTGCCGTGGCGCAGGTGCCGACGCAGCTGAGGTGGGGTGTTTCCCGATCTGCCAGGTTTCGGCTCCAGGCCCTCAGGTTAATGGGACGCTCTGACCGGACCGCCGAGGAGAAGATCGCAGGGAGGTGACCCATGCGCGTCGGCCTCGTCTGCGCGCACAGCAGTTCGTACCGGCACGCCGACGGCCCGCCGGTCGGTACCCAGCAGCACATCGCGCGGGTCGCCGAAGAGCTGGCCGCTCGCGGCCATGATGTCCGGATCTACGAACGCCGCGACGACCCGGAGCTGCCGGTGACGGCGGACGTCAACGGCTACCGTGTGCACCGGGTGCCCAGCGGCCCGCCCACCCGGCTGGCCACCGCCGAGCTGATTCCGCACGTGACGGAGTTCGGGCGCTGGCTGGCCGACGAGTGGGGCGGCGCCTGGCGGCCCGAGGTGGTGCACGGGCACTACTGGATCGGTGGCCTGGCCGCCGCGCACGCCGTCCGTGAAACCGACATACCGGTGGTGCAGACCTTCCACTCACTGGGCATCGAGCAACTGCGACACCTGGGCGGCCACTACGACGGGCCGGGGCAGCGGATCCCGCTGGAACGGGCGTTGACCCGCGCGGTGGACATCGCTGTCGCCCAGAGCAACGACGAGGTGGATGAGCTGACCCGGATGGGTCTGCAACGCAGCTCGGTGGCGATGGTGCCGGCCGGGGTGGACACCGAGCTGTTCCACCCCGACGGTGAGGCGGCGCCGCGCGAGCAGCGGCCCCGGATCCTCTCCGTCGGCGGGCTCACCGCGGGCCACGGCCAGGACGACCTGATCCGGGCCATGCGCCTGGTCGGCGACGCCGAGCTGGTGATCGCCGGTGGACCGCCGGCCAGTCAACTGGCCAACCACGCAGAGGCACGCCGACTGCGCGAGCTGGCCGAACGGGCCGGGCTGGCCGACCAGGTACGTCTGGTCGGGGCGGTGCCGCACGACCAGATGGCCACCTGGTACCGGTCGGCGGACGTGGTGGCCTGCACACCGCGGTACTCCTCGGCCGGGCGCGTCTCGCTGGAGGCCATGGCCTGCGGCGTGCCGGTTGTCGGCTACGCGATGGGCGGCCTTGCCGACGCAGTGGTGGACGAGGTCACCGGCCGTCTGGTGCCGCCCGGTGACGTGCGCACGCTCGGCGTGTCCCTGCGCCGGCTGCTCACCGACAACGCCGGCCGGTTCGCGTACGGGCACGCCGCGGTGGACCGGGTCCGCAGCAGCTACACCTGGGAACGCACCGCCGGAGCGCTTGAGCGCCTCTACGAGCGGGTGGTGAGCCGCCGCAAGCCCGTGGAGGCGTGAACCCAGGCGGGTCGTGGTCGGTGTCGGCTCAGACAGGCCGGCCGATGCCGACCATGGCCCGCCCACCCCGCTGCGGCACGGACCGTTCCTGCTGCGGTTTGGCGTACCGGGTCAGGCCGATCACCGAGGCCAGTGTGACCAGGAATCCGACCGCCGCCAACCACTCCCGGCCCGGCCAGATCTTGTCGTTGAGCAGCAGCAGCCCGACGATCGCCGCCGGTACCGCACCGGCGGCGTCCATTGCGGCGACCGCGGCGGTCGTCGAGCCGCGCTGCATGGCCAGGCCGAGCAGCAGTTGGCCGACGATCGAGTGCGCGATCAGCAGGTAGAGCAGCGGGTTGGACAGGAACGCCTCGGCCGACGGCACCGAAGCCAGCGGCCGGGCCGCGACCGCGGCCGAGGAGAACGCCAGGCCGGCAAGCGAACCCAGCGCCACCGACCCGGGGGCGCCGTGCAGCCGGACGGCGAAGACGCCGAGCACCCCGATGAGCCCGAGCGCCGCCAGCAGCACGACCGAGCCGGCGGTGCCGAGCTGCCGTGACGGCGCCGGCCGGGCGGCCAGCACCAGCGCGGTGATCCCCGCGAAGAGCAGAGCCAGCAGGACCACCTCCGCCAGCGGCAGGCGCCACTTCAGCACCAGTACCCCGAGGATGGCGGTCACCCCGAGCCCGGCGGCCACACTCGCCTGCACCAGGAACAGCGGCAGGTCCCGCCGGGCCAGGAACGCGAGCACGAAACCGCCGATCTGGCAGCCCAACCCGACGAGGTACGTCCGGTGCCCGGCGAGGCGCAACAGCAGACCCGGGTCGAAGGTGTGGTGGACCGTTGTGCGGGCCGCAGCCACCGACTGGAGAAGGTTGGCGAAGCCGTACGCGACGATCATCGCCGCGAGAAAACACCAGCCGGAGGAGACCACCTGGCGAGGATAGAGGTTGCCGGGGGTCAGCGCTCGGCTGGCCGATCCAGTCGAGTGAGGATGTCGGTGTGCAGCAACCCATTGGTCGCCACCACGCTGCTCTCGGTGCCCGGCGCGCCCGCCGGAGCCGGTCGACCCGCCAGATCTGTGACCGTGCCACCCGCCTCGGTGATGATCGGCACCAATGCCGCCACGTCCCACAGTGACAACTCCGGCTCGACCATCACGTCAAGCGCACCCTCGGCCAGCAGCATGTAGCCGTAGAAGTCGCCGTACGCCCGGCTGCGCCAGCTGGCCCGCATCACGTCGAGCATCGCGTCGAGCCGGCCGGCGCGTTCCCACCCGGTAAGCGACGAGTAGCAGAAGCTGGCGTCGTCGATCCGGCCGACCGCCGAGACGCTGATCCGCTCGCCGGCGGCAGGGCCCGGTCCGGCGTACGCGCCCGCGCCCGCGCTGGCCCACCAGCGCCGCCCCAGCGCCGGTGCGGACACCACGCCGACCGCCGGCCGGTCGCCGTCGTAGAGCGCGATCAGGGTGGCCCACACGGGCACGCCGCGGACGAAGTTCTTGGTGCCGTCGATCGGGTCGACGATCCACCGGCGGCCGCCGGGGTCGGTGTCCGGCTTGGCGCCGTACTCCTCGCCGAGCAGCCCGTCACCAGGCCGGTGCTCCGCCAGTAGCGCGCGGATCTCCCGCTCCACCGCGGTGTCCGCGTCGGACACCGGTGTGAGGTCCGGCTTGGACTCCACACGGAGGTCGAGCGCCCGGAAGCGGGCCGTGGCGACGGCGTCGGCCCGGTCGGCGAGCAGGTGGGCGAGGGTGAGGTCGTCGGCGTACCCGGTCATGCCGGCAACCTAGCCGATGCCCGGCGGCTCACTCGTCCGGCCCGCGCCGGTCGCCCTCGCCGGGCCCGCGCTGGTCGGCGTCGCCCCGCGAGTCGCCCTCACCGGCGCGGGAGGCGAGCAACCGGCGGTACGACGCCAGCCGGCGCGCGTCGGCCTTGCCGGCGGCCACCCAGGCGTCCAGCCCGCACTCGGCCTCGTCTGTGCTGTGGGGGCAGTTCGGCGGGCAGTCGACGGTGCCCTCGACCAGGTCGGGGAAGCCGTGCAGCAGGCTGTCGGCGGAGACGTGCGCCAGCCCGAAGCTGCGGATGCCGGGGGTGTCGATGATCCAGCCCGGGTCGGTGTCCACGCCGGGCACCGGGGGCAGCCGCAGCGCCACAGCGCTCGTCGAGGTGTGTCGGCCGCGGCCGATCGCGCTGACCACGCCGACGGCGCGATCGGCGTCCGGGACGAGCCGGTTGACAAGTGTCGACTTGCCCACCCCGGAGTGCCCGACCAGCACCGACACCCGGCCGCCGAGCAGCGCGCGCAGCGCGGCCAGGTCGGCGTCGGGGCGGTTGAGCACGTACGGCAGCTCCAGTTCGGCGTAGTAGCCCAGCACCTCCTCCGGCCCGGCCAGATCGGCCTTGGTGAGGCAGAGCAGCGGCTCGACGTCCGCGTCATAGGCGGCCACCAGGCAGCGGTCGATGAACCCGGTACGCGGCGGCGGGTCGGCCAACGCGCTGACGATCACCAACTGGTCGGCGTTGGCGACCACCACCCGTTCCAGCCGACCCTCGGCGGTGCTCTCGTCGTCGTCGGCGGTGCGGCGCAGCACCGACCGGCGGTCGGCGATCCGGACGATGCGGGCGAGAGCGCCCTCGGCGCCGGAAGTGTCCCCGACAAGGCTGACCCGGTCGCCCACCACCACCGACTTACGGCCCAGCTCACGGGCTCTCATCGCGGTGATCGTGGGCAGCTCGGCACCGGCCACGCCGCGCTCGGCACCGGCAAGCACGCAGGTGTAGCGACCCCTGTCGACGGCGATGACGAAGCCGTCCACAGCGTCGGCGTGTTGGGGACGGGTGCGCGTACGCGGGCGCGACGACTTTCCGGGCCGGACCCGTACGTCGTCCTCGTCGTACTCCCGCCGTCTGGTCGCCAGGACCTGTCCTCTTCTCGCCTCAGTTCTTGCCGGTCACCATCGCTGACCATAGTGCCGGGAACTCCGGCATGGTCTTTGAGGTACACCCGACGTCGTCGACCTCGATGCCCGGCACGGCGAGACCGGCCACCGCGGCGGCGTGCGCCATGCGGTGGTCGTGGTAGGTGCGGAAGGTGCCACCGCGCAGCGGCCGGGGCCGGATCGACAACCCGTCCGGCGCCTCGGTGATGTCTGCCCCGAGCGCGGCGAACTCCTGCGCCAGGGCGGCGAGGCGGTCGGTCTCGTGGCCGCGGATGTGCCCGACCCCTGTGAAGACCGACGGCGAGTCGGCGAGCATGGCCAGCGCGGTGAGCACGGGGGTCAGCTCGCTGACGTCGGACAGGTCGGCGGTCAGGCCGTGCACCACGCCGGTGCCCCGGACGGTCAGCCCGTTGGTGGAGAGGCTGACCTCGCCACCCATCTGGTGCAGCAGCGAACGGAGCTGCTCGATCGGCTGCGCGCTGTTGTGCGGCCAGCCCTGGAGGGTGACCTCACCGCCGGTGACGAGGGCTGCGGCGAAGAACGGCACCGCGCCGGAGAGGTCCGGCTCGATCTCCCAGCCGCGCCCGGTGAGGGGGCCGGGCTCGACGGTCCACACGTCGGGTGTGGTGTCGTCGACGGCCGCGCCGGCGGCCCGCAGCATCTGCACCGTCATCCGCAGGTGCGGCGCGGAGGGCACCGGCGGGCCGACGTGGCGCACCACGAGACCACTGTCGAAGCGGGGGGCGGCCAGCAGCAGACCGGAGACCAACTGGCTGGACGCGGACGCGTCGATCACCACCTCGCCGCCGGTGACCCCACCGGAGCCCTGCACGGTGAGCGGCAGGCTGCCCGTGCCGGTGACGTCGATCCGGACTCCCAGCGAGCGCAGCGCCTCGATCAGTGGACCGAGCGGCCGGGTCCGGGCGTGTGGGTCGCCGTCGAAGGTGACCTGTCCGTCGGCCAGCCCCGCCACCGGCGGCACGAACCGCATCACAGTGCCGGCCAGCCCCACGTCGACGTGCGCCGGCCCGCTCAGCGGGTGCGGACGGACCAGCCAGCGCTCGTCGTCGCTCATCGACACGTACGTGCCCATGGCGCGCAGACCGGCCGCCATCAACTCGGTGTCCCGGGCACGCAACGGCCCGGCCAGCGTCGACGGGCCGGCGGCCAGCGCGCTGAGCACCAGGGCCCGTGCGGTGAGCGACTTGGAACCGGGCAGGCGCAGCGTGGCCGCCACCGGGTCGGATGCGGTCGGTGCGCTCCACGGCTGCGGTGGCCGGGTGGCGGTCAGATTCCCCACGGTTACATTCTGCCGTGTCAACCGGCCGTCGGCACCGACCAGCGGTCGTACTCCCGGTTGGCGGGACAGCCGGCGGGCCATCGACAGGCTAGCGTTGGCGCATGTGCGGCAGGTACGCGACGACCCGTGGCGCCGGTGAGCTGAGCGCGCTGTTCGAGTCGTCCGACGACACCGAGGGCCGGGTCCAGCCGGATCACAATGTCGCCCCCACCGACCCGGTGCCGTTGGTCCGGATGACCCCGGAAGGGCACCGCAGTCTCTGCGTGGGGCGTTGGGGTTTTCTGCCGCACTGGTCCCGGTCCGCGGCCGGCGCGGCCCGCATGATCAACGCGCGGTCCGAGACGGTGGCCAGCAGCCGGGCGTACGCCCCTGCGTTCGCCCGCCGCCGCTGCCTCGTCCCGGCCGACGGCTGGTACGAGTGGGTACGCCTGCCGGAGGGCGGGCGGCAGGCGTACTACATGACACCCGCCGACGGCTCGGTGCTCGCCCTGGCTGGCATCTGGTCGGTGTGGGAGTCCGGGGCTGATTCCCGGCTCACCTTCAGCGTGCTGACCACCGCGGCGCTCGGCGAGTTGGCCGAGGTGCATGACCGGATGCCGCTGCTTCTGCCGCCGGAGCGTTGGTCGTCGTGGCTGTCGTCGAGCGACGAGCCGGAGCAACTGCTGGCCCCTCCGTCGGCAGGGCAGTTGGGCGCGCTGGAGGTCCGTCCGGTTGGGCCGGCGGTGGGTGACGTTCGCAACGACGGGCCCGGTTTGACCGCCCGGGTGGCCGTCGGGTCGGCGCTGGCACCGCAGGAGCTGACTCTGTTCTGAAGCCGGCACACATCGCCAAGCGCCGATTTGCCAGGTTTCCGATCGATTCGTCGCCCATCAGTTCAGTCAGGTTCCCGGCAGCCACTTGTCCCGATCACCAGAAGTGCGATACAACACAGCGCCGGTAGTGGCTGTCGTATTCGCACGGGGCGGATGGCATCCACCGATCTTGCCGGTCCCACGGGGGAGGTGGGTGGAATGACACGGGCGCGTATGCCACGCCCGCACGAGGTGGCCGCGGCGCGGCAGGATCCGCGACTGCTGCGGGCCTTGCGGGAACGGCGACAAGACGACGCGTGGCGCACCAGAGGGACATGCCAGAGTGTGGATCCGGAGACGTTCTTTCCGGCGCCCAACGAGCCGGCGGACGCCGCCGTCGCACTCTGTCGCAGCTGCGATGTGCAGGGGTCCTGTCTGGCGTGGGCGCTGGAGGTGGGTGACTGCCACGGGGTGTGGGGTGCCACCACGCCCCGCGAACGGCGGGCGATGCTTGTCGCCTGGCGGGGCGAGGTCGAGCCGGATCCGGACGCCCTCGACGACGCCGGTCCGCCGGTGCGGGACCGCCTGCTCACGCTGGTGCCGCTGAGCTGACCACCGGCGCGTTCCGATCCCAGTGACGGGTCGGAACGGCGCAGAATGGGTCGGTGCTGCCCAGCGAAGAGATCGACACCCCACGCGGTCCGGCGCGGATCGACACGGACGTGCCGGACCGCCCGATCACCAGCCTGCTGGTGCTCGGGCACGGCGCGGGCGGCAGCGTCGACGCACCTGACCTGCTCGCGGTGCGCGACGCCGCGGTCTCGGCCGGCCTCGCGGTGGTCCGGGTGACCCAGCCCTACCGGGTCGCCGGCCGGCGTGCGCCGGCCCCCGCCGGGCACCTCGACGAGGCGTGGACGGTCGTTCTCGCCGCGGTGCGTCACCGCCACGCCGACGTGCCGACGCTGCTGGTGGGCGGTCGGTCCAGCGGTGCCCGGGTGGCCTGTCGCACGGCTCATGCCGTGGGTGCGGCCGGAGTGCTGGCGCTTGCCTTTCCGCTGCACCCGCCGGGCCGGCCGGAACGCTCCCGGGCTGCCGAACTCGACACCGGGCTGCCGACGCTTGTGGTCAACGGCGACCGGGATCCGTTCGGGGTGCCCGAGTCGGGGCCGGCCGTGCAGGTGGTGACCCGGCCAGGTGAGACGCACGACCTGCGGCGGGACCCTGCCGGCACCGCTGCCGCCGTGCGGGACTGGCTGCGTGCCCACGGCTGGACAGCCGACTGAGCTGTGGCTCGTGGGGGTCGGCCGTTTCCGGTGCCCGGCGCGGTTCGTTGCTCTCGATGGTGCCGCCGGCCCGGTTCGAGCGGGCGACGCCAGTCCTCCCAGGCCCTTCCTGGTCCCAGCGCCGGCCGTCGCCGGGGCCGGGACCAGGAACGGGAGAGCACGATGGAATGCGACAGCTTCCCTATCGCGTTACTACCCCCGGACGACTTTTGCGAGGGGGGTGACCGGTGCCGACCGAGACACGAAGCCTGGAACGGGACGAGCGGGACGCCAAGCAGCTCAAGCGGCTGCTGGATGCTCCGGCCTGGCCCGCGACCGCGAGGCCGGGCGGTGTGGGGCCGGGCGGTGTGGGGCCGGGCGGTGTGAGGGCGGTGAGCACGGGCACACCAGCCGGAAGTGAATCTGCGGGCACGTCCGTGCGCGTATCCTCGGCGGGAAAGCATCCGACGCGAGGGGATGTGCGGTTGACCACCGAGAAGACGGACGAGCGCAGGGCCCGGTTCGAACGGGACGCGATGCCTTTCGTCGATCAGCTCTACGCTGCTGGGCTGCGCATGACGCGCAACCCGGCGGATGCCGAAGACCTGGTCCAGGAGACATACCTGAAGGCGTACGCGGCCTTCCACCAGTTCGAGCAGGGCACCAACCTGAAGGCCTGGCTCTACCGGATCCTGACCAACACCTACATCAACTCCTACCGCAAGCGGCAGCGCCAACCGATCCAGGCGCCCACGGAGGAGATCACCGACTGGCAGCTCGCCGAGGCCGAGTCGCACACGTCCAGCGGTCTGCGCTCAGCCGAGACCGAGGCACTGGACCGGCTGCCGGACAGCGACGTCAAGGAGGCCCTCCAGCAGTTGCCGGAGGAGTTCCGCCTGGCTGTCTACCTGACCGACGTCGAGGGCTTCTCGTACAAGGAGGTCGCCGACATCATGGGCACGCCGATCGGCACCGTGATGTCGCGTCTGCACCGGGGCCGTCGTAATCTGCGCAAGCTGCTCGAGCAGTACGCCGCGGAGCGGGGCTTCAGCTCGGCCCGGTCCGCGAAGGGCTCGACCGCCGCCGCTGCCGGCCGGGAGGTGTGACGTGAGCTGTGGGAAGCCACACGAGACGGACTGCCGTGAGGTGCTCGCGGAGGTCTACCTCTACCTGGATCTGGAGTGCGCCGACGAGCGGCGCCTGCTGATCCGGCACCACCTCGACGAGTGCGGGCCATGCCTGCGCGAGTACGGCCTGGAGCAGGAGGTGCGGGCGCTGGTGGCTCGGTGCTGCGGCAACGAGACCGCCCCGGACCAGTTGCGGGAGCGGCTGCGCGTGAAGCTCACCGAGCTGGTGGTCTTCGAGACCACCGACTCCCGCGAGCTGGCCGACTGACCGTCGGCCCTACCGGACCGGCCGACCAGTGGTCGGCGTACCGGATCGAACGTAAAGCGGTGGCCCGGGTCGATATCGACCCGGGCCACCGGCATACCCGGCGTCCGCCGGGTTGGTCTGACCGACGACGGGCCGTCGACCCGTCGGCACGTTCAGGAGTTGGGACGCTTGCCGTGGTTCGCGGCGCTCTTCTTGCGGGCCTTCTTCTTGCGGGACTTCTTCGCCATGCTGACCTCCTCGTGATGGGTCGGATCCGTGTCGCGCGCGGCCTCGCGCCGGTGCACCCACCGGCCGCCCGGCGTAGGGTCCGACCCGCTGATGGTAGTGCGGTCGACCTCCGGGGCCTTCCCCCGGGGCTGTCCGGCATGCGGGCAGCGCCGCTCGACACCCACGCCAGACCCTCCCGTGATTGGATACGTCGGCAGGCACATCGCGAAAAGGGAGGGCCGTGGACATGGCCGAGGAGATCCGCGCCGAGATGGTGGCGAACGTCTGGAAGGTCGTCGCGTCGACGGGCGACACGGTCGCCGAGGGCGACACCTTGGTGATCCTCGAGTCGATGAAGATGGAGATCCCCGTCATCGCCGAGTCCGACGGTGTGGTCCAGCAGCTCGCCGTCAACGAGGGCGACGTCGTGCAGGACGGCGATCTCATCGCGGTGATCGGTTGACCGGCCTGCGGGTCCGGCCCGCCGAGGCGTCCGACTTCCCGGCGGTGGCCCGACTGACAGTGGCCGCGTACGAGGCGGACGGGCAGCTCAAGGGCGAGCACGGGTACGGCGATGTGCTTGCCGACGTGTCGACCCGGGCGGACAGCGGCGAGGTGCTGGTCGCCGTGGACGAGGCGACGGGTGCGGTGCTCGGCTCGGTGACGTTCGTGCTTCCGGGGACCCGCTTCGCCGAGTTGGCCGGGCCGGGCGAGGCGGAATTCCGCATGCTGGCTGTCGACCCGGCGGCCCAGGGCCGTGGTGTCGGCGCGGTGCTGGCTCAGGCGTGCGTCGACCGTGCGACCGAGTTGGGCTGCACGGCGGTCCTGATCTGCGTACGCGCCGGGATGGCCGCACCGGCGCATCGGCTCTACGAGCGGCTGGGCTTCGTCCGGGTGCCCGAGAAGGACTGGTCGCCGCTGCCGGGCGTCGACCTTCTCGGCCTGCGCCTCGATCTCCGCCGCAGCTGATTCACCCGCTCTAACCGGGCGGTTCAGTGCTGCGGGTCGCTTGCTGGGCCGCGCCCGGGTCGGGTTGTTCGCTGATGCTGGCCAGCAGTTCGTCGGCGACTTCCAGGGCGATCCGTCGGCGCTCGTCGTTGGTGATGTCCGGCGTACGGACCGCGAACCAACTGCTGTGCACCGCGAACAGCGACAGCGCCGCGCGCAGTTGAGCGGTGGGGGAGTCGTCGCCCCGGCAGAGCGCGTAGGCCAGACGCATCATCCGGCTCCGCAGCTGCTGGCCGGCGGCAACGCTCTTCAGCACTGTCTGGTTCTGCTCGAAGAAACGCATCACCGACGGCTGCTCGCCGCCGAACATCGTGTCGGCGTACCGGGAGATCAGCTCGCGCCGGGTGTCGAGGGTCGCGGGCTGCTCATCGGCCCAGGCGATCAGCGCGTCCATCCGCTCCAGCCGCTCCTCGACGAAGCTGGCGACGATGTCGTCCTTGCTCTTGAAGTGGTAGTAGAGCGCGGCCTTTGTGACGTTGAGGCGCTCGGCGATCTCGCGCAGTGACGTCTTCTCGTACCCCTGCTCGGTGAAGAGCTCCAACGCGACGGCCTTGATGCGTTCCCGGGTGCCGCCTGTGCTCTCCCTCACCATGACTCTCCAAATCACTTGACCCTAGCTGGCACCCAACTCACCGTCCGGCTAGTAAGCTGACTGACCGGTCGGCAAGTAAGTTAGGCGAGCACTTCGGGGGAGCTTACCGATGAGCCAGAGGACCGAGACCAGCGCACGACCCAACGTCCGGGTCGTCTTATTCGGGCTGATGATCGCGATGATGCTCGCGATGCTCGACAACATGATCGTCAGCACCGCGCTCCCGAGGATCGTCGGTGAGTTCGGCGGCCTCAACCACTTCACCTGGGTCGTCACCGCGTACGTCCTGGGCACCACCGTCTCGACCCCGATCTGGGGAAAGCTCGGTGACCTGTACGGCCGCAAGTCGGTCTTCCTGACCTCGGTCGGCATCTTCCTGCTCGGCTCGGCCCTCTGCGGCATGGCCGGCTCCGCGATGCTGGGCGGCCCGCAGGACGGCATGGTGCAGCTCATCGCCTTCCGGGCCGTGCAGGGCCTCGGCGCCGGCGGCCTCATGGTCGGCGTGATGGCGATCATCGGTGACCTGGTTCCGCCCCGCGAGCGTGGGCGCTACCAGGGCATGATCGCGGGCATCATGGCCATCGCCATGGTCGCCGGTCCGCTTGTCGGCGGCTTCATCACCGACCACCTCTCCTGGCGCTGGGCGTTCTACGTCAACCTGCCGCTGGGCGGCGTGGCACTGGTTCTGCTGATCACCACGATGCACCTGCCGAAGTACCGCACCGAGCACCGGATCGACTGGTTCGGCGCCGGGCTGCTCTCGGTCGGCATCACCTCGATCGTGCTGATCACCACCTGGGGCGGCAACGAGTACGACTGGACCTCGCCGCAGATCCTCGGCCTGGCCGCGCTGGGGCTCGTGGCGCTTGTGGCGTTCGGCCTGGTCGAGCGCCGGGTGCCGGAGCCGATCCTCCCGCTGGCGCTCTTCGCCAACCGCAACTTCGCACTGATCTCGCTCATCGGTTTCCTGCTGGGGTTCGCGATGTTCGGCGCGATGAACTTCCTGCCGCTCTATCAGCAGACCGTGCAGGGCGCCTCGGCGACGAACAGTGGTCTGCTGCTGCTGCCGCTGATGTTCGGCATGCTCGTCGTCTCGCTTGTCGTCGGGCGGGCGATCACGAAGACCGGCAGGTACCGGGCGTACCCGATCATCGGTGGGGTGGTGATGGCCACGGGCATGGGGCTGTTGGCCATGCTCGACACCGACACCAGCAAGTTGCAGTCCTCGCTGTACATGGTCGTGCTGGGCGCCGGCATGGGCTTCCTCATGCAGACTTCCATGCTTATCGCGCAGAACAGCGTGGAGCAGAAGGACCTCGGCGCGGCCAGCGGCGCGGCCACCTTCTTCCGGTCGATCGGCGGCTCGTTCGGCATCTCGCTGTTCGGCGCGATCTTCGCCAGTCGGCTCGCCGACTCCGGCGCGGGCGCGGCCTTCGGTGGTGAGGCCGGCGGCGGTATGGACATCGCGAAGCTCAGGGAGTTGCCCGCCCAGGCGCGTGAGTTGGTGCTCGGCGGCCTCGCCGACGCGATCTCACACGTGTTCCTCTGGGCGGTGCTGTTCACCGTCGTGATCCCGGTGCTCGCCTGGTTCATCAAGGAGATCCCGCTGCGTACCGCCAACGAGGCGCCGCAGGCCACTCCCGAGGAAGAAGCCGAGGCAGCCCTCGGCAAAGCCCCAGTCGCGTAACCGCGCCCTCATGCCCTCGCGATCTTGCACTTTGTGCCCCGACAAAAACCGCACTCCCGGCAAGTCGGCGACAGCAAGTGCAAGATCGCGAGGGGGGACGGGTGCGGGGGAGCTAGCGGCGGCGGTGGGTTACCAGGCGTTGCCAGAGGCGGCGTAGCGGATTGCGGGGGCGCGGGAGCTGCGGGGTGGCCAGGTCGCCTATCAGCTTGGTTGCCAGCGACGCCGTTTCGGCGTCCAACTCCGGGGCGGCCAGCGCCAGGTGGGCAAGTGAAACCGCTATCGGCACTGGCCGGGCCTGGGTCACGGCTGCCACGTCGGCCAGCCGCTCAGCGACCACCCCTGCCACGTCCGGCCGTACGTCGGGATCCACCCACGCGGCGGTGACCAGGGCGAACATCGCGGCCTCGGTGACCCAGTCCTCCACGCCCCAGACGAGGTCCAGCAGCACCCGACGCCTTGTCGACTCCTCCCACGGCTCGTCGGTGCGGTGGTGCAGCAGGCCCAGGCAGGCCCACACCTGCACACCGCGTACCCAGATCGACGGGTCCTGGGCGGCCAGCAGCCGGCCCAGCGCGTTGGCCGGTGCCGCTGGCGGGTGCACAAGCAGCCCGAGCAGGTCGCCGACATCGAGCCCGGCCAGGCCCACCGCCGCGTCGTAGGCGGCCGGTGGATGGGGCCAGGCCGGATGGGCCACCTGGCCGATGCGCTCGACCGCCGCCGCCGAGGGTGCCGGCACGGCTGGCGTCGGTACGTTCTCCGCGAAGTTCCACAGCCGCTGGGCGGACGCCCGCCGGGGCTCGCGCGGGTCGGGCTCCGGTGTGCCCGTCACCTCGATCCGCAGCCCGGGCGCCACCGACGTGGCCGTCCGCAGGGCGCTCGGCGGGGCTACCGCCGTGAGGCGTACGGCGCTGCCGAGACCGTTGTCGTCGTCGGCGACCGCCTGGCGCAGCGCGTCGACGAGCGGACCGCCGGCCGGTGTCAACTGCCCGAGCCAGGGGCGGCCCCGGCAGCACTGGGCGAGGTCGCCGTGCTCGTGACTGTCGTCCGGGTGGTCACGGATGAAGTCGGCGAGCGCGACGAGGTGGGACAGGTCGCCGTCGCGCAGGTGCCGCAGGCGGTGCGCCGTGTGCACAGCGCAGTCGAACGACGGGTCGCGGGCCAGCGCCCGCTCGGTCCATTCCAGCGCCTCGTCGAGCCGGCCGGTGTCGGCCAGGGTGCCCGCGATGTCGGCGTAGATGGCCAGGTCGTCGGGGTCCAACTCGACGGCCCGGTAGAGCGCGGCGAGGGCGTCGCGGGTCCGGCCCGCGCTGCGGTACGCGTACC
The DNA here is from genome assembly GCF_011927785.1 of Micromonospora profundi. Lineage (NCBI taxonomy): Bacteria > Bacillati > Actinomycetota > Actinomycetes > Micromonosporales > Micromonosporaceae > Micromonospora > Micromonospora profundi. The sequence goes on from NZ_JAATJK010000001.1 coordinate 51,025, forward strand.
CGAGCCAGACCTCGCCCATCTTCGACGGCTGGAACCGTACTCCTCGGCTGGCCCAGCGGATCGCCAGCGGGACCTCGCCGAGCCGCCGGGCCAGCGCGGACGCCGCGCCCAGCAGAAGGCCGTGCTCCGGGTGGACGGTGGCGGCGTTGCGGGCCAGCGTGAGGTAGGGGCTGAGGGCGTTCCGGCCGGCGCGGGGCACCGGGTCGGGCAGCGCGGCGCAGACCTGCATGAGGACCCGGGCGATGTGCTCCGGGTCCAGCCGCTCGACCAGTTCGGACGCGGTCACCCACGGCACGCCGGCCCACTGTGCCCCGGGTGCGTGGCCGGTGGCGGCGGCCAGCAGTTCCAGCCCTTCCGCGGGGCGGCCGGCGGCGGCAAGCAGGTGTGCCCGGGCCACGACGGCGCCGACGAAGGTGTGGTGGGTGATCGGAAAGAGGTCGAGCCCGCCGCCGTCGGCCGCGGCCAGCCGGGCCAGCGTTTCGTGTACTTCGGGCAGCGTGGGTGCCCGCGCCAGCGCGCTGGCGAGGTGGTCGGCGGCGTGGCGTAGGTCGCCCTCGTCAAGTGCCAGCCGGGCCAGGGCCAGCTCCTCCGTCGCGGAAAGCGCGGGGTCGTCCCTTCCCTCGGGCACGTCGTCCTCTCGTCGCAGCGAAACAGCCCGCACAGCGTAGTTGATATTGAGGAGTTTAGGTGATCACCTGCGCACTCATGCTCGATCAATTGCTCTGACCGAAGCAAACGTGCAAGACTGAGCAGGAAACGCGCGGCAACCGCGCATGAGGGGAGTGTTCGTGACACGTGCAGGGGCCGGGATGACCGCCGACATCGATGAGCAGCCGGACGGCTACGAGCGCCTGCTCTCCACCGTCAACGCCGAGGCGATCGCCCGGGTCGCGGCAGTGGTCGCCGAGCGGCGTCCACGACACGTGGTCTTCACCGCCCGGGGCACCTCCGACCACGCTGCCCTCTACGGGGCGTACCTGACCGAGATCCGGCTCGGACTGCCCGCCGGGCTCGCGTCGCCGAGCGCGGTCACCTTGTTCGGCGCCCGCCCCGACCTGTCCGACGCGCTCGTCGTCGGCGTCAGCCAGAGCGGCGGCTCACCCGACCTGAGCGAGGTGCTGCGCGCCGCACGCGCCTCCGGTGCGCTCACCCTCGCTGTGACGAACGCCCCCGGTTCGCCGCTGACCGAGACGGCCGAGCTGAGTATCGACATCGCCGCCGGGCACGAGCGGGCGGTCGCCGCCACCAAGACGTACACCGCCGAGCTGCTCGCCCTGCTCATGCTTGTGGAGGGCATCCGGGCCGGCGACGGCGTGCTCCCGGCCGCCGAACGGGAGGCGCTCGCCGCGCTGCCCGAACTGGCCGCCCGGACCCTCGCCGACGACACCCCGGCCCAGCTCGCACCGCGCTACCGGTTCGCGCAGCAACTGGTCACCACCGGCCGCGGGTACGCGTACCCGACCGCCCGCGAGGCCGCGCTGAAGCTGATGGAGACCTCGTACCTGCCGGCGCTCGCGTTCTCCGGCGCCGACCTGCTGCACGGCCCGCTCGCGATGACCGACCCGGAGGTCCCGGTGCTCGCCGTGGTCGGGTCCGGCCCTGGCGGCCGGTCGATGGGTGAGGTGCTGCCCCGCCTCGGTGAGCGCCGCGCGGATGTCGTGGTGGTCGGCTCCGCCGACGTGCCGGGCGCCACCCGGCTCGCCGTCCCCGAGGTCGACGAGCGGTACGCGCCGCTGCTGGACATCCTGCCGTTGCAGCGGTTGGCGTTGTCGTTGGCGCTGGCCCGGGGCGAGGATCCGGACGCGCCGCGCGGGTTGAAGAAGGTCACCGCGACGATGTGAGGCGCGGCGTGGCAGGCTGGTCACCGTGTCCACGTTGCGCGACCTCGCCGAGGAGCACACCCATCTCCGACCGGCCGACATCGACCACCTGCACCGGATCGCCGGCGACTGGCAGCTGCTGTCCGACCTGTCCTTCGCTGACCTGCTGCTCTGGGTGCCGGTCGACGCCGACGGCACGTTCCTCTGCGTCGCCCAGGTCCGTCCGACGACCGCTCCCACCGCGTACCAGGACGACCAGGTGGGGCGGATCATCGGCGGGCCCGAGGTGGCGCATCTGGGGGTCGCGTACTCCCAGGGGCGGATCTGGCGGGAGGGTGACCCGGTCTGGTACGGCGACGTACCGGCTCGGCACGAGGCGATCCCGGTCCGGCTGCGTACCGCCGAGGGTGAGGCCGGCGACGTGATCGCCGTGGTGGGCCGGGACACCAACCTTTCCACCGCGCGTACGCCCAGCCAGTTGGAACTCAACTACCTGACAACGGCCGACGACCTGGCCCAGATGATCGCGGACGGCACCTTCCCGCCGCCCCGGCACCCGGGGGAGACCACCTCCGCGCCGCGCGTCGGTGACGGTCTCGTCCGGCTGGACGCCGGCGGGAAGGTGACCTACGCCAGCCCGAACGCCCAGTCCGCGTACCGGCGGTTGGGCTACGCCTCCCACCTGGTGGGCGAGGACCTGGCCGTGCTGCACCGGCGACTGGCCGGCGACCCGCTCGACGGCACCGAAGCCGCGAACGGCATCCTGGCCGCACTACGCGGCGAGGCACCGCCCCGGCGGGAGATCGACGCCCGTGGGGCCACGATGCTGACCCGCGCGCTGCCGCTGATGCCCGCCGGGGTGCCGATCGGGGCGCTCGTGCTGGTCCGGGACATCACCGAGGTACGCCGCCGGGACCGGGCGCTGATCACCAAGGACGCCACCATCCGGGAGATCCACCACCGGGTGAAGAACAACCTCCAGACTGTCGCCGCGCTGTTGCGGTTGCAGGCTCGCCGGGTAGCCATGCCCGAGGCGCGTGTCGCCCTGGAGGAGTCGGTCCGCCGGGTCGCCTCGATCGCTCTGGTGCACGAGACGCTGTCCATGTCCAGCGACGAGGCGGTCGAGTTCGACGGCATCGTCGACCGCGTGGCCAGCGCCGCCACCGAGGTCGCCGCCACCGAGGTGAGCGTCGGCATGCGCCGCCAGGGCAGCTTCGGCGTGCTGCCGGCGGAGATCGCCACCTCACTGGTGATGGTCCTCAACGAACTGCTGCTCAACGCTGTCGAGCACGGCTTCCCGCCGGCCGACGAGACCGCCGACGAGACCGACGCCGGTCCCGCCGGGGTGTCGACCGCCGACGTGTCCGGGCGGCCGGAGGTGGTGGTTTCGGCGCACCGGTTCCGCAAGATGCTGCACGTGTCGGTGACCGACAACGGGCGCGGGCTGCCGCCGGACTTCGACGCGGAGCGCGCCAGCCGGCTCGGCCTCCAGATCGTCCGGGCCCTGGTCACCGGGGAACTGCGCGGCACCATCGAGCTCCGGGCCGGCGCCAACGGAGGCACCGAGGCGTTGCTTGTCGTCCCGCTGGCCCGCAGCGCCCCCGACGGGCGCTCACAGGTCTGACGCCGAGCGGCGTCATCGGTCAGGAGGCTGTGCGGCGGGTCAGGAGGCTGTGCGGCGGGTCAGGAGGGCGACGGTCAGGCCGGGGCGTTGCCAGACCTGCGCGACTGTGAAGTCCGCGCGCAGCGCGTCGCCCTTGGGGCCCTGTATGCCGGCCAGGGGCTCGGCACGCCGCCCGGCGACGACCAGCCAGACCCGTGACGTGCCGTCGAGGCACTGCGCCGGCTGCGCGCACTCGGCCGCCCAGAGGTCGCCGCGACGGACCTCGTCCTCGGTGACCAGGACGTCCCGTGGTGGGTCGTCGAGGTGGTACCCGATGCCCAGATCGAGGAACAGCCAACTGTCCCGGGGTGAGTAGACCACCGCGTCGCCAGGCCGCTGGCCGTCGGCGATCACCCGTGCCGCCCCCGCGTAGTCCACCGGGACGCTGCGGGGCCACTCGTGGGTGCGCCGCAGCGCGGTCTGATCGGGCAGGCCGAGCAGGCCGGCCACGACCACCACGGCCAGCGCGGCCGGCGCGGACACGCCGGCCAGCGCCGCGCCGGCCAGCAGGCAGGCGAAGGGCACCACGAAGACCAGGTACCGAGGCACCCACAGCGGTACGACCGCACCGGCGGCGAAGAGCAGCGCGACGGGCAGGAGCAGCGCGCTCACCGGCAGCAGGGCGCGCCGCCCGAGCCGGGCCGCCCCGAGCGCGGCGACCCCGACCACCAGGCCACCCACCACGCTGCTCTGGGCCACACCACCGGGCAGCGCGCTCAGGTCGTCCAGCCGGGCCGGGGCGACCCAGCTCAACTGCCGGGAGCGTTGCGTGCGGGCGCGCAGCAGCAGGGGAGTCACCACCAGCGCGGCCGGCACCAGGGCCACCACCCACCGCCACAGCCGTCGGTCCCGACCGCCGGGTCCTCCGATCACCCCGGGCGGCCTGCCGACCGGTACCGGCTCGCCGCCCGGCGCGGGCGCGGCGACCGGTGCCGGCCTGCAGTCCGGCGCGGGCCCGGCGACCGGTGCGGCGATGCCGGCTGCGGCGGGGCCTCTCCACCAGGTGATCAGCACGACCAACGCGTGCGCGGCCAGCAGGGTGAGCGCTATCAGGTGGGTGAGCCCGAGGGCGGCCACGGCTGCGGCGTACCCGGCCCACCGTGCCCAGCCCGGCCGTCGCAGCGCTGTCACAAGCAGCAGGGTCGCGAGCACCGCGAGCGCGGTGGCCAGGGCGTACGGGCGGGCTTCCTGACCGTAGCGGGAGGTGCCGGGAAGCACAGCGAACAGCAGCCCGGCGAAGAGACCTGTGCGCCTGTCGACCAACCGCTCCCCGAGTACGGCGAGCAGCCCGGCGGCGACAGTCATCGCCAGGACGGCTGGCACGCGCAGGGCGACCGTGGAGTCACCGAAGACAGCGACCCAGCCGTGCATCAGCAGGTAGTACGGGCCGGTGGCGGCGTCGATGGTGCCCGCCAGCCGAGCCAGCTCGCCGGGGGACCGGGTGGCGGCGCTCCAGGTGGCCAGCTCGTCGCGCCAGAGCTGCGCCGACCCCAGCCCCGTCACTGTCACCGCCAGGGTCAGCAGCGCCGGAGGAAGCCAGACCGGTAGGCCCTTGGTCGACTCCTCGGACAATCCGCCCACAGCCTCGAGCCTGCCACGCGCAACCGCCCCACGAGCTCAGCCCGCAACAGCCACGCCGATGTCGCCCCACCAACCCGCGTCGATCTTGCACTTTCGGTCGCCGATATGAGTGGAGCGCCTCTTATGTCGCGTCAGTAAGTGCAAGATCGCGGGGTAGTGGAGGCGTCTCGGTCCGTGATGTGGGATCCCACACGCGGACATTGGCCGGCCCCCATCGGGTGTGGCAGCATGAGCCCATGACCGCCGCTGTCGTCCGCCGCTTCGTGGCTCGCCGCCACGTCGATTACGGCCGCGTGCGCAGCGCGATCTGTCCGGCCTACTGACGACGCCCGACCCATCTGTCTCGGGCGCGCTCCGCGCCGGCTGTCTCAGACACCGTTGTCCCGCCCGCTCGCCGGGCCGGCCGTCGCGCCCGCGTACCCCGAGGCACAGCAGACAACGGAGGACGCCGCGATGGCGGTCAGCAGCATCCCGGCCCGTTCCGGAGATTCGACGGCACGCCCGGCCCGGGCGCCGCGCAAGCCCCGGGGTGAGGGTCAGTGGGCGCTCGGCCACCGCGAGCCGCTCAACCCCAACGAGCGCATCAAGAAGGACGACGACCCGCTCAACGTCCGGGCCCGCATCGAGACCATCTACGCGCACCGCGGCTTCGCCTCCATCGACCCGCAGGACCTGCGTGGCCGGTTCCGCTGGTGGGGCCTCTACACGCAGCGCAAGGCCGGCATCGACGGTGGGCGCACCGCAGTGCTGGAGCCGCACGAGCTGGAGGACGAGTTCTTCATGCTCCGGGTCCGCATCGACGGCGGGCAGCTCAGCCTGGCGCAACTGCGGGTGATCGCGGACATCTCGCGGGAGTTCGCCCGGGACACCGCCGACATCACCGACAGGCAGAACATCCAGTACCACTGGATCCGGGTCGAGGACATGCCGGAGATCTGGCGTCGGCTGGAGTCGGTCGGTCTCCAGACCACCGAGGCGTGCGGCGACTGCCCCCGGATCGTGCTGGGCAGCCCGGTCGCCGGTGTGGCCCGCGAGGAGGTGCTCGACCCGACCCCGGCGATCGACGAGATCGTCTCCCGGTACGTCGGTGACAAGCAGTTCTCCAACCTGCCCCGCAAGTTCAAGACGTCGATCTCCTGGCTTGTCGACACCCCGTACGAGTCGAACGACATCGCCTTCCTCGGCGTCGACCACCCCGAGCACGGCCCGGGCTTCGACGTCTGGGTCGGCGGCGGGCTCTCCACAAATCCGATGCTCGCCCAGCGCCTCGGCGTCTGGGTGCCGCTGGCCGAGGTGCCGGACGTGTGGGCCGGGGTGGTGGGGATCTTCCGCGACTACGGCTACCGCCGGCTGCGTAACCGGGCCCGGCTGAAGTTCCTGGTGGCCGACTGGGGCGTGGAGCGCTTCCGCGAGGTGCTGGAGAAGGAATACCTGGGTCGCACGCTGCTCGACGGTCCGGCGCCCGTTCTGCCGTCGAAGCCGGTCGATCACGTGGGCGTGCACGAGCAGGCCGACGGGCGGCACTACGTGGGTGCCGCCCCGGTGGTCGGGCGGGTGTCCGGCGGGCAGCTCGCCCAACTGGCCGACGTCGTCGAGGCGCACGGCAGCGACCGGGTGCGGCTCACCCCGTACCAGAAGCTGCTGGTGCTCGACGTGCCGTCGGAGCGGACGGAGTCGCTTGTCGACGCCCTGCGCGGGATCGGCCTGGAGGCGCGGCCGTCGGCCTGGCGGCGCGGCACCATGGCGTGCACCGGCATCGAGTACTGCAAGTTGGCAATCGTCGAGACCAAGGCCCGCGGCGAGGAGCTGGTGGCCCGGCTGGAGCAGCGGCTGCGCGACTTCGACGCCGACATCTCGATCCACATCAACGGCTGCCCGAACGCGTGCGCGCGTACGCAGGTGGCCGACATCGGCCTCAAGGGCCAGCTGGTGGTCGGCCCGGACGGCCGGCAGGTGGAGGGCTTCCAGGTGCACCTGGGCGGCGGCCTGGGCATGGCGCAGGGGCAGACCGCCGGGTTCGGCCGCAAGCTGCGGGGTCTGAAGACCACCGCCGACGAGCTTCCGGAGTACGTGGAACGGCTGGCCCGCCGCTACCTGGCTGGCCGGAGCACTGGCGAGACTTTCGCCAACTGGGTGATCAGAGTCGACGAGGAGGAACTGCGGTGAGCAGCGAGAACCGAGCGGCACCTCTGTACTGCCCGTACTGCGGCGAGGAAGACCTGCGGCCGCACGAGTCGGGGCACGGCGCCTGGGAGTGCCACGCCTGCACCCGGGTCTTCGCGGTGAAGTTCACCGGCCTGCTGTCGCGGGCAGTGACCCGATGAGCCTCGTCTCCGCCGCCGGCCTGGGCCTTGTCGGCCCCGGCGGGCCGACGCCGGCCGACCCGACCCGTCGTAGCCCCGAGGAGTTGCGCACACTCGCCGAGCAGGCCGCTCGGGATCTGGAGGGCGCCCCGGCGCTGGAGATCGCCCGCTGGGCGGCGCAGACCTTCGGCGGCCGGTTCTGTGTGACCAGCTCGATGGCGGACGCCGTGCTGGCTCACCTGGTGTCCCGGGTCGCCCCGGGCGTGGACGTGGTCTTCCTCGACACCGGCCTGCATTTCCCGGAGACGCTCCGGGTGCGCGACGAGGTGGCCCGGACGCTACCGGTGAACGTCAGGTCGATCCGGCCCCGGCTCACAGTGGGCCAGCAGGACGGTCAGTACGGCCCGCGACTGTTCAACAAGTCACCGGACGACTGCTGCCAGCTGCGCAAGGTGGAGCCGTTGGAGCGCGCCCTGTCCGGGTACGACGCCTGGGCCGCCGGTCTGCGCCGGGACGAGTCGCCGACGCGCGCCAACACTCCGGTCGTGACCTTCGACTCGCGGCGCGGAAAGGTAAAGGTCAACCCGATCGCGGCCTGGTCGCAGGCGGATGTGGATTCCTACATCGCCCGCTTCAACGTCCCGGTCAACGAGCTGTTCAAGCAGGGGTACGGGTCGATCGGCTGCTGGCCGTGCACCCGGCGTACCAAGGCCGGTGAGGACCCACGGGCCGGCCGGTGGGCCATGTTCGAGAAGACCGAGTGCGGGCTGCACGTCTGACCTCCGTTTCGGCGACCCCGACCGGCGCGACACTGGCCGGCGGGGCGCCGCCCGTGGTGCTTGTCGCCCACGGCAGCCGTGATCCACGAGCCGCCGAGGCCACCCGAGCGCTGGCCCGGGCGGTGTCGGCGGCCCGGCCCGGCCTTCAGGTCCTGTCGAGCTGGCTGGACCACACCGAGCCCGGTCCGACCGAGGTGTTGCGAGGGCTGGCTGCGGCCGGTCACCGGCGCGCGGTGGTGGTGCCGCTGCTGCTGACCGCCGCGTACCACCGCCGGGTGGACATCCCCGCGGCCGTCGCCGCCGCGACGCGGGCGGCGCCCACCCTCGCGGTCCGCGTGACCGACGTGCTCGGCCCCGCGGGCGGGGCTGTGGATCCGTTGCTGCTGGCCGGATTGCGCCGTCGGCTCGGTCAAGTGGGTCCGGGCCGTTTCGACGCGCTGGTGCTGGCCGCCGCCGGCACCAGGGACGCGCGGGCGCGTGGCTCGGTGGGGCGGGTGGCGGACGCGCTCAGCGCGGATTTCGGGATGCCCTGCCGTGTGTCGTACGCCTCGGCGGCTCCACCGGCGACAGATGCGGCGGTGTCGCGGCTGCGGGAGGCCGGTGCCAGCCGGGTGGCGGTCGCCGCGTACTTCCTGGCGCCCGGCCTGTTCTACGACGCGGTGGCCAAGGCGGCTCTGGCGGCCGGTGCGGTGACGGTGGCCACCCCGTTGACCGACGCCCCGGAGTTGGCCGGTTTGGTATTGCGACGGGTCGATGAACACAGTGGCCTATCGCCAACTGTCTGACGGGTCAAAAAGCTGTACGCCCCATCGGGCGGACCCGCTGGGGCGTACAGCTTTTGTCGTTGGGAAATCAGGCGGAGTGAGCGCGCAGCACCCGGAGGCCGCCGCGCCGCTTGACGGCCCGCCGTTCCTCTTCGCTCATCCCGCCCCAGACGCCGGCGTCCTGACCCGACTCGAGCGCCCACTGCAGGCACTGGTCGGTCACGGAGCAGCGCCTGCAGACGGCCTTGGCCTGCTCGACCTGCAGGAGAGCCGGTCCGGACGTCCCAATCGGGAAGAACAGCTCCGGGTCCTCGTCGCGGCAGACAGCATGGTGACGCCAGTCCATGGCGGCAACACTCCTCATTCTGGATGGGTGGCAATGTATTGCTGGTAGTGCTTTTCCCTATATGCATACGCAATGCCGATGGTGACTGTTCGCGTCTGGCCATTCGGCAATGCGTGAGCAGGCAGTTAGTCCGGGGACCTGCTGGAACAGCTCGGCCTGCCGAGCGTATCCGCGCAATGTCCCGGTAACTCAAGTTCGCTTGTGAATACTTTCACGAACACTCGTGATGTCAAGGGTGACGCTCGGAAAAACTCCGTGCGGTGAGCAAGCCCACAACACATTTGTCCGGGTTCCAGCACCTTCCTGGTTACCCGCCGTGCCACAGTCGTGGATCAATATAGTACAGTCCGCGTGACATTGCTGACATTTCCGGCACCTGCCCCTCGGTGTGGCGGTGGCCGCCGTCGCGGTTGCGGTGGCCCGCGTCGACCTAGGGCAGTACCCGAGACCTAGTAGATTACTCTCAGTGCGGCGGGAATGGATGTGAATCTGACTTTCTCCCGCTCGCCAAGATAGTCGCCGTCCAGCTGGAACGCCTGGGGACGGCTGGAGAGCAGCGTGAACTCCGCAGTGTCATGCAGTCGTAACACCTGTCGGCCGGTGCGATCCGGCTTCCGGGACAGGAATTGAGTCACTGTCCGTGTTGTGCTAGCCACACGGAGCTGACGCAGTGCCAGTACATCCAGCCCGAGGTCGAACGACGCGTCCGGGTTCGGGTTGACTTCCCGCTCACCCAGGTACGTCCACGGGGCCGTGTTCTGGATGATGACTGTCGCCAGCTCGTCCTCCACCGGCTCACCGGGGCGCTCCAGGCTGATGGCCGGATGCCGCCGGTCCGAGGCGAGGAAATACTGGTTCATGATCGAGCGAAGGTAGAGCCCCGGCGTGGAGACGCGCCCCCGCCGTCGAGCCTGCTCCACCCGATGGATCACGGCGGCGTCCAGCCCGAACCCGGCGCAGAAGGTGAAGTAGCGGTCGTCGGCGAGACCCAGCCCGACCGTCCGCTGCCGGCCCAGGCGCAGTCCTTCGAGGATCATGCTGGTCGCCTCCGGCCACTCCCGGGGCAGGCCCAACGCGCGGGCGAACACGTTTGTCGAGCCGCCCGGAACGGTGGCCAGCGCGGGCAGCCGGTCGGCCATCGAAGCACCCGGCGGACCCGCTGGTGGTTCGGCCGCCATGAGGCCGTTCACCACCTCGTTCACCGTGCCGTCGCCACCGAGGGTGACGACGAGGCCGACCCCCTCGGCGGCGGCCTCACGCGCCAGCGTCATGCCGTGCCCGCGGCGGCGGGTGTAGCGCACACTGAGGTCGACTTCGCTGCGCAGCGCTCGGACAAGCACGTCCCGGCTGCGTTCGCTGGTAGTGGTGGCCTTCGGATTGACCACCAGGACGGCCCGCATGGGCGGCACTGTACCTTCCGGTAGCCCAGGTATCGTGGCGCGCGTGACCATCGACTCGGCTCCGATTCCCGTCACACTCCGCTGGGCGGTTCGGCTGCTGTGGGCGGAGGCGGTCGCCGTCGGGCTGATCGCCGCGTGGCTGGTCTGGGCCGACATCACCGCCACCACCACCGACCTCGCGTCGGCGTTGTTGGTGACGGCGTTCGCCATCGGCGGGGCTGTCGCGCTCTGGGCGCTGGGCCGCGCGCTGCTGCGCCGCCGGGCCGGCGCACGCGCCCCCGCGATCGTGCTCCAGTTGATGCTGCTGCCGATCGGATGGTTCATGATCCAGGCCGGCCTGGGCTGGCTGGGCGTGCCGCTCATGGCGCTCGGTCTCGGCATCGCCTGGCTTCTGGTGAGCCCTCCGACAACGCGAGCCCTCGGCTTCGAGTGACAAACGCCGGCGGAGACGACCGCCGGGCGAGCGGAATGCCGAGTCAGCGGCCCGGGCTACCGCGCGCGTGACGAACTGGTCAGAGGGCGCTGGAGCGGCGGGTGAGCAACGAGATCGTCGCCCGGCCGTCGGCGGCCGTGGCAGCCGCCGAGGTGGTGAGAGCGGTGAGCACCTTCCAGGCGAACGACGACTCGCCGGGCAGCGTGGCACCTCGCACTGTCGGCACCGTCACCTCGACGGTCAGGGCGTCGTCGGTCACCGAGAACCGGCACTCAAGCTCGGCATCCCGGGTGGCGATGGCGAGCAGCATGGCGCACGCCTCGTCGACAGCGATCCGCAGATCCTCGATCTCGTCGAGCGCGAACTGCAACCGGGCCGCGAGGCCGGCGGTGGCGGTGCGGAGCACGCCGAGGTAACCGCCGTCGGCGGGCACGGTGAGGTGCACCACGTCGTCGTCGGTCGCTGGCTGGCCGGTCAGTTGAGTCACGCCTCATCCCCCCGGTCGGGGACTCTACCCGGTCAATGGTTCGGGCGCGCCGCGACGGCTCGCACTTGGGCGGCCAGGTCGTTCAGCGCGTCACCACTGAGTCGGTAGGGGACCCACTCACTCATCTGTTCGGCGCCGATCGAGGCGTAGAAGCCGGCCGCCGGGTTCCAGTCGATCATCCACCATTCCAACCGCCGGTAGCCCCGCTGAACGCAGATGTCGGCAAGGGTGGCGAGCAGCAGGCGGCCCGCGCCGGTGCCCCGGGCGGCCGGTCGGACGTACAGGTCCTCAAGGTAGATGCCGTGCACCCCGGCCCAGGTGGAGAAGTTGAGGAACCACAGGGCGAAGCCGACCGGTACGTCCTGCTCGTCCACCGCGACGTGGCCGAAGAGGGCGGGGGCCGCGCCGAACAGGGCCGAGGTCAGCTGGTCGGTGGTGAGGTGGCACTCGTCGGGCGCGCGTTCGTACTCCGCCAACTCGTGCACCATAGCGACGACGGCCGGCACGTCCTCGGGACGTGCCGGCCGGATCGTCGGAATGACGGGAGACGTCACGCCTTCTTGGTCTCCCAGAAGATCTTCGAGATCTCGTCGATCTTCGCGAGCAGCTGGTCGGCGGTGGCCGGGTCCAGACTGCCCTTGACGCCACCGGCGCCAGCGAGCTTGGTGGCCTCGTTGAACAGGGTGTGCAGGTTCGGGTACTTCTCGAAGTGGGGCGCCTTGAAGTAGTCGGTCCACAGCACCCACAGGTGGTGCTTGACCAGCTCGGCGCGCTGCTCCTTGATGATGACCGCCCGGGTGCGGAACTCCGGGTCGGTGTTCGCCTGGTACTTCTCGCAGATCATTTTGACCGACTCGGCCTCGATCCGAGCCTGAGCCGGGTCGTAGACGCCGCACGGCAGGTCGCAGTGAGCGCTCGCGGTGACGCGGGGCGCAAGGATGCGGGAAAGTCGCATCGGGATCCTCCATGGCAGGTTTGCGATGATCAAAGGCGACATTACTCCTGGGATTGCTCCCCGAGCGGGCTGGAGGTGAAACCAGTGCGCGCCGATCAACCAGCGGAAGCTCCCCGGCTGCGGTGGCCGCTGACCGCTGTCCTGGTGACCGGGCCCTCCATGGCCCCGACGCTGCGGCACGGTGACGCGGTGCTGGTCCGGCCGGGAGGCCGCCCTGTTCGTCCCGGTGACGTGGTGGTCGCGGTGTTCCGGACGCGCCCCGAGCTGCTGGTGGTGAAGCGGGCGGTCCGGCCGCAGGACGGCGGTTGGTGGCTGCGCGGGGACAACGACCTGGTCACCGACGACTCCCGGGCGTACGGGGTGGCCGACGTGCGGGGGAGGGTGGTGGCCCGCTACTGGCCGCGTCCCGGACGGGTGTCCCGTCACCCTTTATGACCCTGCTCACATCGGGGCGGCGGTGTCGACACTATGCTCGCAAAGTGCCCGGGTGACCCCCCGCACCGCGCGCCACGCTCGCTGCCCACCTCGCGGCGAGGCCCGGCCGCCCCATCTGTTCGCCAGATCCTGGAGTCACCACCATGTCTTCGTCCACCGTGGACCCCGCTGATCCCGTCTTCCAGTTGCACGTGGGCGGCAAGATGGCCGTCGCCTCGACGGTGCCACTCACCAGCCGCGAGGACCTGTCCCTCGCGTACACCCCTGGTGTTGCCCGGGTATGTGAGGCGATCGCGGCTGACCCCGACCTGGCCGACGACTACACGTGGGTGTCGCACGCGGTGGCAGTGGTCACCGACGGTTCGGCGGTGCTCGGGCTCGGCAACATCGGCCCGCGTGCCTCGCTGCCGGTGATGGAGGGCAAGGCGGTGCTGTTCAAGCAGTTCGCCGGTGTGGACGCGGTGCCGATCTGCCTGGACACCCAGGACGTGGACGAGATCGTCGCGGTGGTGAAGGCGCTGGCACCCTCGTTCGGCGGAATCAACCTGGAGGACATCAGCGCGCCGCGCTGCTTCGAGGTGGAGCGGCGGCTGGACGAGGCGCTTGACATCCCGGTCTTCCACGACGACCAGCACGGCACCGCGATCGTGGTGCTCGCCGCGCTTCGTAACGCCGCCAGCCTGCTCGACCGCAAGCTCGGCGACCTGCGGGTGGCGGTGAGCGGCGCGGGCGCCGCCGGCGTCGCCGTGACCAAGATGCTGATCGCCGGTGGCGTCAACCCCGACCAGGTGGTCGTCTGCGACTCCAAGGGGATCATCGGCCGGCACCGCACCGAGCTGACCGGCACCAAGGCCGAGCTGGCGGCGATCACGAACGCTGCTGGCCGGCACGGCGACATCACCGAGGCGCTGCGTGGCGCGGACGTGTTGATAGGCGTCTCCGGCGGCCAGATCCCGGAGGCCGCGGTCGCCGGGATGGCACCCGACGGGATCGTGTTCGCGCTGGCCAACCCGACTCCGGAGGTGCACCCCGACGTGGCCGCCCGGCACGTCGCGGTGGTCGCGACCGGGCGCAGCGACTACCCCAACCAGATCAACAACGTGCTTGCCTTCCCCGGTGTGTTCCGCGGCGCGCTGGACGCGCGGGCCACCCGGATCACCGAGGGGATGAAGGTCGCCGCCGCCGACGCCATCGCCGGCGTGGTGGCCGAGTCGCTGACCGCCGACGCGATCGTCCCGTCGCCGCTGGACCCGCGTGTCGCGCCGGCCGTCGCCGAAGCCGTCGCCGAGGCGGCCCGTCGTGACGGCGTCGCCCGCCGGTGAGCTGCTGACCCACGTCAGAGGAGAAGGGTCTTTCTCACGCACCGGGCGTGGGAAGGGCCCTTCTTAACGGCCGCTCAGCTTGTTACCGTGCCGATCATGCGTGCCGCCTTTGCCTCCCGACTCGACGACGCCGATCCCCTCGCCGCGCTCACCGTCGGTGAGCGACCCGAGCCGACCCACCCGGAGGACGACTGGGTGACGGTGCAGGTCCGGGCCAGCTCGCTCAACCACCACGACCTCTGGTCGCTGCGCGGGGTGGGGCTCACCGAGGCCCAGCTACCGATGATCCTCGGCTGCGACGCGGTCGCAGTGGACCCCGAAGGCAACGAGGTCGTCGTCTACCCGGTGGTCGTCACCCCGGGTGACCCGCGCGGCGTGTCAATCCTCTCCGAGCACTTCGCCGGGACGCTCGCCGAGCGGGTGGCCGTACCCCGGTCGAATCTGATCCCGCTGCCCGAGGGCCTGGCGGCGACCGATGCGGCGTGCCTGCCCACGGCCTGGCTGACCGCGTGGCGGATGCTCACCACCAAGGGCCGTGTCGCGGACGCGGACAGCGTGCTGGTCCAGGGCGCGGGCGGTGGCGTCGCCACCGCGGCCGTCGCGCTCGCCGTCGCGATGGGCAAGCGGGTGTACGCGACCAGCCGCGACGCCGGCAAGCGGGAGCGGATCACCGCACTCGGCGCGACCGCCTTCGAACCGGGTGCCCGGCTCCCGGAGCGGGTCGACGTGGTGATCGAGACGGTCGGCGCTGCCACCTTCGACCACTCGCTGAAGTCGGCAGCGCCGACGGCCCGGATCGTGGTGTCCGGCGCGACGGCCGGACACCAGCCGTCGATCAACCTCCGGCGCGTCTTCGCCATGCAGCTGGAGATCCTGGGCACCTCGATGGGCACCCCCGGTGAGCTGTACGAGCTGCTGGCGTTCTGCGCCGAGAACGAGGTGCGCCCGGTGGTGGACAGCGTGGTGCCGTTCAGCAGGGTCGAGGACGCCTTCGCCCGCCTGCACTCCGGAGAGGCCTTCGGCAAGATCGTCATCGACCACACGGCCTGACGCGCTGCTGTCCCGTGCGCTGCCCGGCGCGGGCGCAACGCGGGGCGGCAGTGCTCAGAGGTGGTCGTCGAAGGTCGCCAGGTCGCCGCGCTCGGCACCTGTGGAGAGGCGTTCCTTGGCAGCGGCGTCGCCGTACAGCGACCAGCGGAGGAACTCGATTGACGTGTCCGAGACGACCCGCAGCGTCTTGACGTTGCCGAGCAGCCCCCGACCGTGGTCGCCCTTGGGCAGGCTCAGCAGCGCCTTCGGCCAGGGCACCTTGTCGTAGACGGCCTTGCCTGCCGCGTAGTCGACGACCTCGTCCAACTCGCCGTGCACGAACAACTGCGGGGCGGCGGCGCCCGCGAAGGCGGTGCCCACGCCGACGGCCGTACCGGCGAACACGACCCCGGCGTCCAGCCGCTCGTCCCGGGCGCCGGTGAAGAGGCCGATGGTGGTCACCCCGCCGGCCGAGTGGCCGGCCGCCGCCACCCGGTCGGTGGCGAGCCTGCCGCGCAGGCCGTCGCCGGCCTTGGCGTCCAGGTTGAGAACCTGGGTCAGCGCGTACGACACGTCGGCCGGCTGGTTGAGCACGTCGACGAGCTTGCCGTCGCTGCCCCGCGAGGTGTGCGGAAAGATCGGAGCGGCCACGACGAAACCGGCCGCCACCCACCGGGTCAGCAGTGGGGCGTAGTCGTCCGGGTGGCCCGTGAGGCCGTGACTGAACATCACCACAGGGAAACGGCCCTGGGCGGCCGTCGCGGACCGCTTCGCCGCGCCGCCGGCCTTCCCGGCCGCCGGGTACCAGAGCGTGACCGGCAGCGCACGGCCGTCCCGGTTCAGCTTCAGCTGGCGTACGCCGACGGCGAAGGCGGTCTCCGGCGCGGTCCCGGCGGGGACCTGCGGTGTCGGTGTGGCGCTGGCGGCGGGCGGTGGCGTGGCCGGCGCCGGCGCGCTCTCGGTCTCCGGGGCGTCCGAGGAGCAGCCGACCAGACCGGCCATGAGCAGAGTGGTGGCCAGCAGTGTGGCAGTGACGCGACGAGACATGAGGCCAATTGTGCCCTGCCGGGGTCACCGGGTTGGGCGCGCTGTGCCGACTCCGTCACCCACCCACCTCACGCTGCGGCGCGTTCGGCGAGTGGTCGCCGTCGGCGTGCGGTGTCGGTAAGTGCGGGCGGTGGGAAGGCGGCGTTGGGGTTGTACCTGTTGGTTCCGGGCGGCACGATCTCGTCGATCCGATCGAGGACGGCGTCGTCGAGGGTGAGCGCGGCGCCCTTGAGCAGATCCTCCAGTTGCCCGGTGGTCCGTGGCCCGATGATCGCCGAGGTGACGGCGGGATGGGCCACAGTGAAGGCGATGGCGAGCTGCGGCAGCGTGCAGCCGACCTGTGCGGCGAGGTCGACGAGATGTTCGACGATGTCGAGCTTGGCGGTGTTCTCGGCGATCGTGGGATCGAACTGCGCCGGGCGCAGGACGGCACGCCCGGTCGACAGGTCGACGGGTTGGTCCTTGCGGTATCTGCCGGTGAGGAACCCGAAGGCGAGAGGGCTCCAGACCAGCACCCCCATGCCGTAGCGCTGGCAGACCGGCAGGAGCGAGGCCTCGACTCCCCGGGCCAGGATCGAGTACGGCGGTTGCTCGGTGCGCAGCCGGCCAAGGCCGCGACGCTCGGAGACGTGGTGCGCCTCGACGATCTCCTCGGCCGGGAACGTCGAGCAGCCGAAGGCGCGGATCTTGCCCTGGCGTACGAGGTCGGTGAGCACCGAGAGCGTCTCCTCGATGTCGGTGCGGGGGTCGGGGCGGTGGATCTGGTAGAGGTCGATCCAGTCGGTGTCCAGACGCCGGAGGCTCTCCTCGACCGCCGTGAGGATCCACCGTCGCGAGTTCCCACCGCGGTTGCGCCCCTCGCCCATCGGAAAGTGCACCTTGGTGGCGAGTACGACGTCGTCGCGCCGCCCTCGCAGTGCCTTCCCGACGATCTGCTCGGACTCGCCCTGGCCGTACATGTCGGCGGTGTCCACGAAGTTGATGCCCTCATCCAGGGCTGTGTGGACGATGCGGACGCAGTCGTCGTGGTCGGGGTTGCCGACGGCACCGAACATCATGGTCCCGAGGCAGTGGGTGCTCACCTCGATGCCGGTGCCGCCGAGGGTGCGGTAGCGCATGGCGATGCTCCTCTGGCGATTCATTGATGATCACCTGGCACCCTAGGAGCTAGAGTCGGCTCTAGGTCAACCCTCGTTACCCTGCACGACATGGCTGACGTCCCCGCGATTCTGAGCATCGGCCAGGTCGCCGAGCGCACCGGTCTGAGCGTGCACGCACTGCGCTTCTACGAGCAGGAGGGCGTCTTCGTCAGCCCCATACGCCGCGGCCCCGGCGGACGTCGCGTCTACAGCCAGGACGACGTGGACTGGCTGACCGTCTGCATCATTCTCCGCGCCTCGGGCATGCCGCTGCCCGCGCTCCGGCGGTACGCCGACCTCGTCCGCGACGGCGTCGGCAATGAGCGCGAGCGGCTCGCGCTCCTGCGCGAGCACCACGAGCGCGTCACCGGCCAGATGGGCCGGCTCGCCCAGTGCCTCGACCTGATCACCTTCAAGATCGGCGTGTACGAGGACCTGCTCGACCAGGATGGCAACGCCGAACGCCAGGGCGGGGACGACGCCACATCGACCGGCCAGGTGGCCGTGTAACCGGTTCGCGAGCCGGGGTGTTGGTGTCAGTGGGGCGGACGGGACTCGTAGCGGGTCAGGGGCGTGCGGGCGCCGACGGGCAGGCGTGCTCCCGCTGCCCGGTCGCCGTAGAGGGTCCAGCGGAGGAAGTCGATTGTGGTGGCGAGGACCGCCGCGAACCCCGGGTTGCCCGGTGTCAGGTATTCGCCGTGGCCCTGACCGAGCAGGCTGAGGAACGCGGCCGGCCCCGGTACGCGCGCGTACGCGGCCCGGCCGACAGTCAGCGGCACCACCTGGTCAGCCGTACCGTGCACGAAGAGCAGCGGAGCGACGGGCCCGGCGAAGCTGCCGGGCAGTCCGCCGCCGGCGATCACGATGCCGGAGCGCAGCCGGGCGGGGTGGCCCTCGGCGAACATGCCGCTCGTGGTGAAGCCGCCCGCGGAGTGCCCGGCGGCGGCGATCGACGCGAGGTCCAGGTGGCCGGCGAGCGGATCGGTGGGCTCGCTGTCGAGGCGGCTCAGGTGCCGGATGAGCCGCCAGCCGTCGGCGGGCTGGTTGCGGACATCGGCCCGGGTGAACCGGGCGGCTCCCTGTCGGGTGTGCGGGTAAGCGGGGGCGGCAACCACGAATCCGGCCGCCGCCCACCGGGTGGTCAGCCCGGCGTGCAACTCGGGCCGGCTGTACAGACCGTGGCTGTAGATCACCACCGGGAACCGCCCGGGGGCCACGTTGCCGGTCGACGACGGGTACCAGATGGTCACCGGCAGGGGACGCGCCGAGCGCGCATCGAGGGTGAACGTACGCACGCCGACGGCGTACGACCCCTCGGGCGCCCGACGCGCCGGCGCCGGGATGCTGGACCCGCCCGGCGCGGCGGTGGCAGGCGCGCAGCCAGCCAACAGAGCCGACACCACAAGTACGGCGATCAGCCGCCCCGCCCCCATGGCTTCACCGTAGGTGGCAGAGGGTGCGCCGCGAGCCCGCCGTCCGGCCCGGCTGCACCGCCACCCGGGTGGGTCGACTCCGCCGGCCGGGTCGACACGGGCCGACGGAGTGGGCGGGACGGTACGCCGACGCCGTCTTCGCTACTGTCACCGGCATGGCTGAGAACTACACGGACCCCAGCGGCAACACCGAGGCGTTCCGCGCGTTCACCCAGACGCCGGAGGCCGCCGGGTCGACGGAGTCACCGTCCCGCCTCCCGCTGATCATCGGTGTGGCTGCGGTCGTCGTGCTCCTGGTGGCCGTCGTCGCCTGGCTCGTCGCCTAGCTGGCGCTGCGAGCCGCCGCCGTCGACCACCTCACGGGTCTGCTGGGCGATCTCCCGTTCCTCGTCGGTGCGGATGACGCACACGCTCACCTCGGCGCCGTCCGGCGAAATGAGCCGGTCGCCGTCGCCGTCGTTGCGGTCAGAGTCCACGGCGATGCCCAGCCGGGCCAGCCCGGCCAGTGCGGCGGCCCGCACCGGCGCGGCGTGCTCGCCCACACCCGCGGTGAACGTGATCGCGTCGACCCGGCCGAGCAGCGCGTAGTACGCGCCGACGTACCCGGTGATCCGCCGGCAGTACACGTCGAAGGCCAGCGCGGCGGCCCGATTCCCGGCCGCCCGGCGCTGCAGCACCTCGCGCATGTCGTTGACGCCGGTGAGCCCGAGCAGGCCGCTGCGGTGGTTGAGCAGGTCGTCGATGTCGTCGACCGACATCCCGCCCTCACGGCGCAGGTGGAAGATCACGGTCGGGTCCAGGTCGCCGCTGCGGGTGCCCATCACCAGCCCCTCCAACGGGGACATCCCCATCGAGGTGGCGACGCTGCGGCCGTTGGACACCGCGCAGGCGCTCGCGCCGTTGCCCAGGTGCAGGGTGATGGTGTTGAGCTTGTCGTACGGGCGGTCCAGCAGTTCGGCGGTGCGTCGGGAGACGTACGCGTGCGAGGTGCCGTGGAAGCCGTACCGGCGGATGCCGTACTGCTGCGCGGTGTCCAGGTCGATCGCGTAGGTCGCGGCGGCCTCCGGCAGGGTGTGGTGGAACGCGGTGTCGAAGACGGCGACCTGCGCGACGTCCGGCAGCGCCGCCCGGGCCACCTCGATGCCGGCCAGGTTGGCCGGGTTGTGCAGCGGGGCGAGCGGCACGAGGTCGCGGATCGCGGTCAGCACCGCGTCGTCGATGAGGACCGGGGTGCTGAACTTCCGCCCGCCGTGCACCACCCGGTGCCCGACCGCGGTGAGCCCGTCCAGGTCCAGATCGCCGAGGATCTGCCGTACGGCCCCGGCGTGGTCGGCGGGGCCGCCGCCGGGCTCGCCGACCCGCTCGACGGTGCCCTTGTCCAGGGTCCGGTCCCCGTCGTAGTGCCGCCACTTCACCGACGACGACCCACAGTTGAGCACAAGTACCCGACTCACGAGCCCTCCTCGGTGGCGGCCTGGATGGCGGTGATCGCCGCCGTGTTGACGATGTCCGGCACTGTCGCGCCCCGGGACAGGTCGTTCACCGGCCGGCGCAGGCCCTGCATCACCGGGCCGACGGCGACCGCCCCGGCGGACCGCTGCACCGCCTTGTAGGTGTTGTTGCCGGTGTTGAGGTCCGGGAAGATGAAGACAGTGGCCTTGCCGGCCACCGGGCTGCCGGGCAGCTTGGTCGCGGCCACCGCCGGGTCGATCGCCGCGTCGTACTGGATCGGTCCCTCGACCAGCAGGTCGGGGCGGCGCTCCCGGACCAGCTCGGTGGCCGTGGCGACCTTCTCCACGTCCGCGCCCGCGCCCGAGCTGCCAGTGGAGTACGACAGCATCGCCACCCGGGGCTCGATGCCGAACCGGGCAGCGGTGTCGGCCGACGAGATCGCGATGTCGGCGAGCTGCGCGGCGTCCGGGTCGCGGTTGACGGCGCAGTCGCCGTAGACGAGCACCCGGTCGGCGAGCAGCATGAAGAAGACGCTGGAGGCCACCGAGACGTCCGGGACCGTACGGATGATCTCGAACGCCGGCCGGATGGTGGCGGCGGTGGTGTGCGTGGCCCCCGAGATCATTCCGTCGGCGTGCCCGGTGGCCACCATGAGGGTGCCGAAGTAGTTGGCCTGCGCCACCACGTCGTACGCCAGCTCGACGGTGACCCCCCGGTGGGCGCGCAGCTTCGCGTACTCGGCCGCGAACTCGTCCCGCCAGGGGCTGCTGACCGGGTCGACGACGTCCGCGCCGGTCAGGTCGATGCCCAGCTCACGGGTGCGGCGGGCGATGTCGTCCGGACGGCCGAGCAGGGTGAGGTCGGCCACGCCCCGGCGGAGCAGGATCTCGGCGGCGCGCAGGATCCGCTCCTCGGTCCCCTCCGGCAGCACCAGCCGGCGGCGGTTGGCCCGGGCGCGGTCGATCAGGTCGTACTCGAACATCAGCGGGGTGACCCGCTCCGACCGGCTGACCCGCAGCCGGCGGGCCAGGTCGGCGGTGTCCACGTTGCCCTCGAACGCGCCGAGGGCGGCCTCCACCTTGCGCGGGTTGGCCGGGCTGGGCCGCGCCTCGATCCGGCTGGACGCCTCGACGGTGTCGTAGCTGTCGCTGGGCACCGACAGCACGGCGAACCCGGTGTTGAGCCGCTCGACAAGGCGCATCGCCCGGGGGTCGGGCTGCTCGCCGAGGGTGAGGATCACGCCTGCCAGCGAGACCTGCCCGGCCACGTGCGCGGCACTCGCCGCGACGATCAGGTCGGCGCGGTCGCCGGGGGTGATGACAAGCGCCCCTTCGGTCAGGTGGTCGAGCAGGATCGGCACGTGCGCCGCGCCGACCACGTAGTCGAGGACGTCCCGACCGAGTGTGGCGTCGTCGCCAGCCAGCAGCGTGGCGTCGAGCGCCGTCGCGACCTCGGCCACCGTCGGCGCCGACACGGTCGGCACCTCCGGGATGGCGTACGCGGGAACCGGCAGCTCTGGCAACGTCATCGGCTCGGACACCCGGTTGGCAATGACCGCGAGCACCGTCGCGCCCAGGTCCACCAGATCGTGGTACGCCCCACGCGCCGTCGCCGCGATGGACTCGGGCGGCTGGCCGAAGCCGTCCACGACGGGCACCACCACGCTGCCGAACTCGGTGGCGAGCCGGGCGTTGAAGGCCAGCTCGCGGGGGCCGGCGCCGTCCCCGCCGTCGGCGAAGTCGCTGCCCACCACGACCACCGCCGGGCAGCGCCGTTCGACAGCCCGGTACCGCTCGACGATCCGCGAGATCAGCTCCTCGCGGCGGCCGTCGGCGACAAGCGCGGCCGCCTCGGCGTACGTCGTGCCGGTCAGCTCGTCCTCGGGCACTTCGATCCGGTAGCGGTCGTGCAGGAGCGCGAGGATCGGGTCGGGTCGGCTGCCGGAGACAAGCGGTCGGAACGCGCCGATCCGCTCGACCTGCCGGGAGAGGAGTTCCGCGAGGCCGAGGGCGATGGTCGACTTGCCCCCGCCGGACCCCACGCTGGTCAGATAGACGCTGCGGGCCACGCACCCACCCTAGAAGATCACCGTCTGCCGCGCGCGGGTCCGGTGGCCCTGGACCGCGACATCACCAGCCGGATATGGGGTGCGAATGTGGCCGTGCCGGCGACCGGGCGAGGCGATCGACATGCGCCGTCTGCCGGGCCGGGTGCGGGGGCGGTCCGGTTCGAGGGGGTGGGTCGGCTGCTCGGCGGGGTACGACCCCGGTTCGTCACGTCGGCCGGCCCGATCAGACCTGGCCTGGCGGTCGATCGACCGAATGGGCGACTACTCTGAGTAGTCATACGGCTGCATGATCTTTTGCTGGGGCCCATGCGTGCGGCCCATGTCTCATCAGCGAGACGGAAGATGAAGGTGAGCGATATTCGCGCCTAGACTTCGCGCCATGACTGCCCACCGTGTGAGCAGCGACGATACGTCGATCGGGAGGTCGATGCCCGCAGGCGAGGCAGGCTGCGGTTCGGCCGCCGACTCGAAGCGTACCGGACGCGTTATGGATGTCGATGGCTCGCGCCGACTCCCGCGCGTACCCCACCGGACGTCCAGGCGGCCCGTGGCGCCGTCCCTCCTCGACGCGCCGACCGAGGTGCGCCCAGCCCTGTCCGACGCGCCCACGGAGGTGCGCCCGGCCCTGTTCGACGGGCGGCCGGCCCTGACCGACGCGCCGACCGAGGTGCGTCCGTCCCTGTTCGACGCACCGACCATGATCATGGGGCGGTCCGACAACCCCACCGCGTTGATGACCGCTGTACGCAAGCAGTCGCCGGTCTTCGTCGACCCCAGCGGTCGGCGCCTCTCCCGCCTGCGCCTGCTCGCGTACGTCGCGGGGCTACTCGGCCTGATCTACACCGCGCTGGTGGGTGTCAGCTTCGCTGGCGTGGTGGAGCCGCACACGGTGCTCCCGTTCGTCGACGAGGTCAAGCAGTCCGAGCGGCCCGCACCGCAGACCGGGGCGACCGCAGCCGTTCCCGATCCGTCGACGGCTGCCCCCCGCACGCCGACGGTCACCACGGCGCCCACAGCAGTCCCGGCGCTACCCCCCTCGCTGGCACCCACCCGGTCACCGAGTGTCACCCGCCCGCCGGCCGCCACCCGCCCACCGACCCGCGACCCGGCGGGCCGGCCGACCCCCTCCAGGCCGGCACCGACCGCCCCGCAGGCCCCCGCACCCACTGTGACGGCACCCACCGAGAACCCGCCGTCGGTGCCGGACGAACGGCCCGAGCAGGCCGTCGGTCCCCGCGCCGATGGCTGAACCGACGATCACACCGACCCGCCACCGCCGCCGGGCCGTACCGCAACCGCGGTGGATCCTGCTCGGCATGCTGCTTGCCGTCCTGGGCAGCGTGCTCTTCGTCAACGCGTACACGAACGCCTCCTTCACGCCGGACCACCACCAGAGCAGCAGCGGCCAGCGGGACGTCCCCACCTCGGTGGTGACCGGCGGACCGATTATCAGCGCCAACAGCGAGCAGGTCCGCTCCTACCGGCTGCCGGAGCGGACGATCGCGCTCACCTTCGACGACGGCCCCGACCCGGTCTGGACCCCCGAGGTGCTCCGCGTCCTGGACGCCCACCAGGTCAAGGGCACGTTCTTCGTGCTGGGCTCGCAGGTTTCCCGGCACCCCGACGCGGCCCGGAGCCTTGTCGCGGGTGGCCACGAGGTCGGCGTGCACACCTTCACCCACCCCCAGCTCGCCGAGCTGCCGGCCTGGCGGCGACAGCTGGAGTACGGGCAGACGCAGCTCGTCGTGGCGGCCGTCACCGGCGTGCGGACCCCACTGATCAGGTTTCCCTACTCCTCGCACGCCAACGCTATCGACAACCGGGACTGGCCGGTGGTGAGGTCCGCCGGTGATCTGGGCTATCTGACGGTGCTCAACGACACCGACAGCAAGGACTGGGCACGACCCGGCGTAGAAAAGATCATCGAGAATGCGACCCCGGACGGTACGTCGGGTGCGGTCACGCTGTGGCACGACGCCGGCGGCGACCGCTCACAGACAGTGGCCGCCCTGGACCGGTTCATCCCGCTGATGAAGGAACGGGGATACCGCTTCGTCACCGCCACCGAGGGACTGAACCTCGCCTTCGCCGCCGCCGGTGTCGACCACCGGGTGGACGCCGGGGTGGCAGCCACCGCCGGGGACCGCTGGCGCGGCCGGATGCTGGTCTGGGCGGTGCGCGGCGCCGACGACGTGCTGGGCGTGCTCGGCGTCCTGTTCGTCCTCGTCGGCGCGCTCACGGTGGGGCGTACCGCAGTGCTGATCGTGCTCTCCGGCCGGCACGCCCGCCGCCGTCGGTCCAGGGACTGGACGTGGGGGCCGCCGGTCACCGAGCCGGTGTCGGTGATCGTGCCCGCGTACAACGAGAAGGAGGGGATCGCCGCGGCGGTCCGCTCGCTCGCCAATGGCGACCATCCCGGCGGGATCGAGGTGATCGTCGTCGACGACGGCTCCACCGACGGGACCGCGGACATCGTCGAGGCGCTCCGCCTGCCGAACGTCCGGGTGGTCCGCAAGCCCAACGGCGGCAAGCCCAGCGCGTTGAACACCGGCATCGCGCTGGCCCGGCACGACCTGCTCGTGCTTGTCGACGGGGACACCATCTTCGAGCCCGACTCCGTCCGTCGGCTGGTGCAGCCGTTCGCCGACCCCCGGGTGGGCGCGGTGGCCGGCAACGTCAAGGTCGGCAACCGGCGCAGCCTGATCGCCAAGTGGCAGCACATCGAGTACGTCATCGGCTTCAACCTGGACCGGCGGCTCTACGAGACGCTGCGCTGCATGCCGACGGTGCCCGGTGCGATCGGCGGTTTCCGGCGGGAGGCGCTGCGCTACGCCGGTGGGCTGACCGACGACACGCTGGCCGAGGACACCGACATCACCATCGCCCTCGGCCGCGCCGGCTGGAAGATCGTCTATGAGGAGACGGCCCGCGCCTGGACCGAGGCGCCGACGAGCATCGGCCAGCTCTGGAAACAGCGCTACAGGTGGAGCTACGGCACCATGCAGGCGTTGTGGAAGCACCGCCGCTCAGTGCTCGACCGGGGCGCCTCAGGCCGGTTCACCAGGCGCTGCCTGTTCTTCGTCAGCCTCTTCGGAGTGCTTCTCCCGCTGCTCGCGCCGGTGATCGACCTGATGGCGCTCTACGGCCTGTTCTTCCTCGACCGGAAGGCCACAGCAATCGCCTGGCTGGCGATGCTCGGCATGCAGCTGGTCACCGCAATGGTGGCGTTCCGACTGGACCGGGAGAAGCTCGGCGTGCTGTGGGTCCTGCCGCTTCAGCAGTTCGCGTACCGCCAACTGATGTACCTGGTGATCATCCAGTCGGTGGTCACCGCGCTGACCGGCGGCCGGCTGGGCTGGCAGAAACTGCGACGGACCGGCCTGGAACCGCCGCCCATCGCGCCGGTCAGGCCCCCGTCGCCCGTCGACGCGCGCCCGGCGCCGTAACCTCCACCGCCGGGGCGGCTCGGCCAGTTAATCGTCGGCGCGTAGTCCGGCAGGCGGTCAGTCCTCGTCGATGTCGTCCAGGCGCGCCAGCCAGGTGGCGAAACGCTCGATCGGCGTCTCGAACTCGGGGTTGAGGTCGACGAAGTCCCGAAGGCGCTCGCCCAGCCACTCCAGGGTCACCTGCTCGTCACCCCGGCGCTCCACGAGCTCCTCGATGCCACGGTCGGTGAAGTACATCGCGTACATCCTCATGCTCTCGACCCGGTGCGGCCGGGCGGGTGGTCGGTGGGCCGACGAGAGCCGGGGCAGGCCGTGGTGACGGCGCTGCCCCGGCTCTCGCGGTGCGTTCAGGTCACGGGCGGGGGAGTGCCGCCTCGATCAGAGCCGCCTGCTCGACCTCGTGGGTCTTGGCCGAGCCGACCGCCGGAGCGGCCGCGGCCGGGCGGGAGATCCGCCGCAGCCGGACGTCGGTGAGGTGCTCCAGCAGGTTGAGCGCGACGAACGACCAGGCGCCCTGGTTGGCCGGCTCCTCCTGCACCCAGGCGAAGTCCTCCGCGTTCGGGTACTGCGCCAGAGCGGCCCGGATCTCCTCCACCGGCAGCGGGTACAGCTGCTCGATCCGGATGATCGCGGTGTCGGTGACGCCGCGCTCCTGACGGGCCTGGAACAGGTCGTAGTAGACCTTGCCCGAGCAGAGCAGCACCCGCTTGACCGCCTCCGGCGCCGGGGCGCCGGTGTCGCGCAGCACCGGCTGGAAGGTGCCGGTGGTGAAGTCCTCGACGGAGGAGACGCAGAGCTTGTGCCGCAGCAGCGACTTCGGCGTGAACACCACGAGCGGCTTGCGCTTCGGCGACAGGGCCTGGCGACGCAGCAGGTGGAAGTAGTTCGCCGGAGTCGTCGGGATGGACACCCGCATGTTGTCCTCGGCGCACATCTGAAGGAAACGCTCCGGACGACCAGAGGTGTGGTCCGGGCCCTGACCCTCGTGGCCGTGCGGCAGCAGCAGGGTCACGGCGGAACGCTGACCCCACTTGACCTCGCCGGAGGAGATGAACTCGTCGATCACCGACTGGGCGCCGTTGACGAAGTCACCGAACTGGGCCTCCCAGGCGACAAGCGCGTTGATGTTCTCCACCGAGTAGCCGTACTCGAAGCCCATCGCCGCGTACTCGCTGAGCAGCGAGTCGTGCACGAAGAACCGGGAGCGCTCGCCGTCGCCGGTGAGCGACATCAGCGGCAGGTAGTCGTCGCCGGTGCGGGAGTCGACCACCGAGGCGTGCCGCTGGACGAACGTGCCGCGACGCGAATCCTGCCCGGCGAGCCGGACGGTGACCCCGTCGTGCAGCAGCGAGCCGAACGCGATGATCTCGCCGAAGCCCCAGTCGATGTTGCCGTCGACGGACATCTTGGCCCGCCGGTCGAGCAGCTGCTGGATCCGCTTGTGCGGCGTAAAGCCCTCCGGCAGGTTGACGTGCGCGTCGCCGACCGCCTTCACCACGGAGACGTCGGTGGCCGTGTCGACCTGCGGCTCCGGCTCCTCCTCGCGGCGCGGCCGGTTGAGCTGGCGCGGTGCCGCGGCGGCGTCCCGGGTGGCCTTGAAGACCTTCTCCAGCTGCGCCTGGTAGTCGCGCAGCAGCTCCTCCGCGTCCTCCACGGTGATGTCGCCGCGACCGATCAGCTCCTCGGTGTAGAGCTTGCGCACCGAACGCTTCGAGTCAATGATCTTGTACATCTGGGGGTTGGACATCGACGGGTCGTCGCCCTCGTTGTGCCCGCGTCGCCGGTAGCAGACCATGTCGATCACGACGTCCTTGTTGAACGTCTGCCGGTACTCGAAGGCCAGCCGGGCCACCCGGACCACGGCCTCCGGGTCGTCGCCGTTGACGTGGAAGATCGGCGCCTGGATCATCCGGGCCACGTCGGTGCTGTAGAGGCTCGACCGGCTGTATTCCGGGGCGGTGGTGAAGCCGACCTGGTTGTTTACCACCACGTGCACGGTGCCGCCGGTGCGGTAGCCGCGCAACTGCGACAGGTTGAGCGTCTCGGCGACCACACCCTGGCCGGCGAACGCGGCGTCGCCGTGCACCGCGAGCGGCAGCACGGTGTAGCCCTCCAGCTTGAGGTCTATCCGGTCCTGCTTGGCCCGGACGATGCCCTCAAGCACCGGGTCGACGGCCTCCAGGTGCGACGGGTTGGCCACCACCGACACCTTGACCGAGTGGTCGCCGCCGGGCGTGGTGAACTTGCCGTTCTGGCCCAGGTGGTACTTCACGTCGCCGGAGCCCTGCGTCGAGCGCGGGTCCAGGTGACCCTCGAACTCCGAGAAGATCTTCTCGTACGGCTTGCCGACGATGTTGGCGAGCACGTTGAGCCGACCCCGGTGCGCCATGCCGATGACGACCTCGTCCAGGCCGCTCTCGGCGGAGCACTCCAGCACCTCACCCAGCAGCGGGATCAGCGACTCGCCGCCCTCCAGCGAGAAGCGCTTCTGGCCGACGTACTTGGTCTGCAGGAAGGTCTCGAACGCCTCGGCGGCGTTGAGCCGGTTGAGGACGTGCTTCTGCTCGTCGGCGGACGGCTTCTCGTACTTGCGCTCGATCCGCTCCTGGACCCAGCGCCGCTCCTCCGGGTCCTGGATGTGCATGTACTCGATGCCGACCCGGCGGCAGTACGAGTCGCGCAGCACGCCCAGGATCTCGCGCAGCTTCATCCGCTTGCGGCCGGCGAAGCCGTTGACCGGGAACTCGCGGTCGAGGTCCCACAGGGTCAGCCCGTGCTGGAGGACGTCCAGGTCGGGGTGCTTGCGGATGGTGAATTCCAGCGGGTCGGTGTCGGCCATCAGGTGACCGCGCACCCGGTACGCGTGGATCAGCTCGTGCACCCGGGCCGTCTTGTTGATCTGGCCCTCGGAGTTGACCGCCACGTCGCGCATCCACCGCACCGGCTCGTACGGGATGCGCAGCGAGGTGAAGATCTCGTCGTAGAAGTCGTGCTCACCGAGGATCAGCTCGTGCATGACCTTGAGGAACTCGCCGGACTGTGCGCCCTGGATGACCCGGTGGTCGTACGTGCTGGTCAGCGTGATGATCTTGCTGACCGCCAGCTCGGCGAGGGTGGTCTCGGACATGCCCTGGTACGGCGCCGGGTACTCCATCGCGCCGACGCCGATGATCGCGCTCTGCCCCTGCATCAGCCGCGGCATCGAGTGCACGGTGCCGATGCCGCCCGGGTTGGTCAGCGAGATCGTGGTGCCGGAGTAGTCCTCCATGGTCAGCTCATTGCGCCGCGCCCGCCGGACCACGTCCTCGTACGCCTGCCAGAACTGCCGGAAGTCCATCTGCTCGCAGCCCTTGATGGAGGGGACCACCAGGTTGCGGCTGCCGTCGGGCTTGGCCAGGTCGATCGCGATGCCCAGGTTGACGTGCGCCGGGCGGACCACTGCCGGCTTGCCGTTGGCCTCGGCGAACGAGTTGTTCATCTCCGGGTGCTGGACGAGCGCCCGGACCATCGCGTAGCCCACCAGGTGGGTGAAGCTGACCTTGCCGCCGCGCCCACGGGCGAGGTGGTTGTTGATCACGATGCGGTTGTCGACAAGCAGCTTGGCCGGGACCGCGCGCACGCTCGTCGCGGTGGGCACGCTCAGGGAAGCGTCCATGTTCTGGACGATCTTCGCGGCGACACCTCGCAGCGGCGTGGTCTGCGGACCGTCATCGCTTGACGTGTCGGCCTTGGCGGCCTTCGCGGCAGGCTTCGCCGGTGCGGCCTTGCCCGGCGCGGTCTTGGCCGGTGCGGCCTTGGCCGGAGCAGCCTCCGACGCGGCGGGCTTGGCCGACGCCGGCTTCGCGGCGGTCGGCTTAGCGGCGGTGGCCGGCTGGGCGCTGCTCGGCTGGCTCACCGTGGCTGCCGCCTCCGGCTGGCCGGCCGGCTCGGGTGCGGCGGCCGGTTTGCCCGACGCCTCACCCCCGCGCGGTGTCCCGGCGCCCGGCGCCGGTCGGTAGTCGGCAAAAAAGTCGTGCCAGGCAGAATCGACACTCGTGGGGTCGGCGAGGTATCGCTGGTACATCTCCTCGACGATCCACTCGTTCGGGCCGAAACCCGCCAGTGGGTTCTCCTGCGAAGTCTGCTGGGTCGACACGGCCGGTAATCGCCTCTTTCACGCGGGTTGTGTGTCACGCGGGTGCCTCGCCGGGCCAGTGAACGGCACGGACAGGACGACTCCCAGGCTACGCCGTACGAAACTCCCTGGCATTTCCGCCTCCGCACCGTGGTCGGATTCACAGAAGATGCCAGAAGTTCAGTAAGCGCTGCGTGACCGGTCACCAACTGGTAAAGCGACCCAATACGGATGCCGGTCGTGCGCGGCGCCACAGGCCGTCACGGTACGGCGTTCCCGGGGTGGCGGCCGTGCCGCCGCCACCCCGGAAACTGTCGCTCAGGAGATGTCGCGTCGACGCATCAACAGCGTGCCGACCAGGCCGGTGACCACCGCGTACCCGATGAGCACTGCGGCACCCGCCCAGCGCGGCGGGTTGCCGGGGATGTCCGCGCCGGTGACCATCAGCGACGAGGCCAGCGACGGCACCAGCAGTTGCAGGTTGTTGATCCAGTCACCCCAGCGGGCGGCCAGAATGCTGATCACCACGATGGCCCCGATCGAGCCACCCAGGTACAGCAGGATGCCGGTCACCGTGGCGCCGATCTGGCTGCGGATCAGCACCCCGATGCCGACGCCGAACACCGCCCAGAGCAGGTACGCGAGCAGGTTCAACCCGATCGCGCGCCAGGCCGCGTCGTTGCCCAGTTGCGAGCCCAACCCGACCGAGTTCAGGACCAACGAACCGGCGACCAGGTTGAACGCGGTGGTGACAAGCCAGAACAGCAGCGCCAGAACGCTCGCCGCAACGAGCTTGGCGGTCATCACCGCGGTGCGGTGCGGGTTGGTGAGGAACGTGGTGGTGACCGTCTGGTGGAAGAACTCGCTTGTCACCACGATGATGCCCAGCAGCATCACGATCAGCAGACCGAAGAACTGCCCGGTGGTGAAAAGGTTCGACGAGAGCGCGTCCGGGCTTGCCGCGGCCGTCAGCGTGTCGACCTGGTCGGCCGGCACCTCGCCGAACTCCTCGCTGGCCAGGACGTCGGTCTGCAACCAGTTGATGAGCAGGGTGAGCGCCCAGAGCGGCAGACTGATGAGCGCGAAGACCCACCACGTGTTCGTCGTACGGATCTTGAGCAGCTCGGATCGGACGAGGTTCATCGGATGCCCGCCTTTCCGGCCGTCAGCTCCAGGAAGACCCGTTCCAGGTCGGGCCGTTCGGTTGTCAGTTCGTGCAGCTCCACGCCGGCGGCCAGGGCGGCCCGGCCGATCGTCGGGGCGTCCACCCCGGCGACCAGCAGGGTGCCGTGCTCGTCGGTGTCGACGGTGGCCGACTGGGCCTTGAGCGCGGCGGTCAGCGCCTCGGTCTGCGGGGTGCGGACCCGCACGCGGGCGCCCTGTGTCATCGACCCCAGAACCTGGTCGACCGGCCCCTGCCGGACCAGCTGCCCGGCCGCGATGATCACCACGTCGTCGGCGAGCAACTGCATCTCGGACAGCAGGTGGCTGGAGACCAGCACCGTGCGGCCCTCGTGGGCGAGGTTCTTGAGGAACCCACGCATCCACCGGATGCCCTCCGGGTCGAGCCCGTTGGCCGGCTCGTCAAGGACCAGCACCCGCGGGTCGCCGAGCATCGCCGCGGCAATGCCGAGACGCTGCTTCATACCCAGCGAGTAGCCCTTGAACTTGCGCTTCGCCGCAGGCGTCAACCCGACAAGGGCCAACGCCTCGTCGGCCCGCTGCTTGGGCAGCCCGGCCGCCGCGCAGATGACCCGCAGGTGGTTGATGCCGGTACGGCCCTTGTGCGCGCTGGAAGCCTCCAGCACCGCGCCGACGTGCCGCAGCGGGTCGGTGAGGTCGGCGTACCGATGGCCGCTGATGGTGGCCGTGCCGCTGGTCGGCGTGACCAGGTTCAGCAGCATGCGCAGCGTGGTGGTCTTACCGGCGCCGTTCGGGCCGAGGAAGCCGGTCACCCGCCCCGGTGCCACGGTGAAGGACAGGTTGTTCACCGCCCGCACACTCTTGTACTGCTTCGTCAGACCGGACACCACGATCTGACCGTCGCTGGTGGGGCTTCGCTGCCCGTCAGTCATCGTTCTCCTCCCGTGCGTGGCGTCGAGGTACGCCGTGGCACAGCGTGACTGCCCCGAGCAACAAGGTCAATCAGGCGCGGTCCGTACGGCGTGGTCCGTCGCGCGGTGGAGGCGCGTCCCCCGTGCGGACGACGGCGCAGGTCAGCGGGCGATCCAGGTGGCCCGGGCGGCCCCGAGCAGCGCGCCGTCCGGGCCGTACAGGCTGGTGTGCACCATCGCCTTGCGACCGTCGACACCGATCAGCGCGCCGGTCACCACGCACTCGTCACCCGGCGCGAGGTGGGCGACGATCGCCGCCGCGATCCGGCCCAGCAGGTACGGGCGGCCCGCCGCGAGCACGGTCCACCCGCCGGGGCAGTCCAACGCCGCCCAGACCGTGGCCGCGCTGACCTGCTCGGGGGCACGAAACGGCGCGGCGGTCCGGTCGTCGGGCAGCCGGCCGGGGAAGATCCGCAGGCCGTCCGCCCGGTCCGGGCCGCACACGTAGCAGCCGGGAAACGGATGCTCGACCAGCCCGGGGTAGCTGGTCGAGGCGGCCACCGCTGTCGCCCAGTCGACAGGGGGTACGACGGCGTCCACGTCACCGGCCGGGCGGACCTCGGCGACGATCTCGCCGGCCGGGTCGAGGACCGCGCCGTCCACCAGGCTCAGCGTGGTGTCCAGCGGCGGCGGCCGACGCAGCGTCACCTCGACAGGCTCGGAGCCGCCAGCCGCGGTGGCGAACACTCCCGCGCTCCAACCACCGTTGCCCGAGCCGGGAGGGCCGTTGTAGCGGGACTCGATGCGCATGTGTCGACCTCCGTGGGGGTGTGGCCGGCACCGGCGCCGGCCCTCCGGCAGCCTCGCACGATCCCGGTCGGGTCCATCGGCCGGCCGCCGTTCATCCGATCGACACCGGTGGTCACCGCCGATGGCACCCGGGGCACCTACACAGGTCCCATGGCCGTTCTGCATGTCGCTGGCGCACCCCTGACGACCAGCGGATACACCCTGCTGATCGCCGACGACCCCACCCAGGTCGCGGCCGCGCAACGCCTGCGCCACGAGGTGTTCGCCACCGAACTCGGCGCCACCCTCCGTCCCGGTGCTGCCGGGTTGGACGTGGACGCCTTCGACGCCCACTGTGACCACCTGATCGTCCGCCACGAGAGCAGCGGCGAGG
The DNA here is from genome assembly GCF_011927785.1 of Micromonospora profundi. Classification (NCBI taxonomy): domain Bacteria; kingdom Bacillati; phylum Actinomycetota; class Actinomycetes; order Micromonosporales; family Micromonosporaceae; genus Micromonospora; species Micromonospora profundi. The sequence continues at coordinate 84,278 of NZ_JAATJK010000001.1, forward strand.
TGGTCGGTACGTACCGGCTGCTACCGCCCGGGCGCACCAACCGGCGGTACGCCGAGGACGAGTTCGACCTCACCGCGCTCGACCCGCTGCGCGACGACCTGGTCGAGGCGGGCCGCTCCTGCGTGCACCCGGACCACCGCTCCGGAGCGGTGATCAACCTGATGTGGGCAGGGATCATCCGGTACCTGCACCTGCGCGGCTCCCGCTGGCTCGGTGGCTGCGCCTCCGTCCCGATCGCCGACGGCGGCCGGACGGTCGCCGAGGTGTGGGCCCAGGCACAGGCCCGGCACCTGTCGCCGCCTCCGCTGCGGGTCCGGCCGCTGCGTCCGTGGTTCGCCGAGCCGGCGGCTGTCAGCTCAACGCCGGCTGTCAGCTCAGCGGCCGGTGCCAGCGCCGTTCCGCCGCTGTTGCGCGGCTACCTGCGGCTGGGCGCGTGGATCTGCGGCGAGCCGTCGTACGACCCGGACTTCGGATGCGCGGACTTCTACGTGCTCTTCTCGCTGGACCGGATGAACCCGCGCTACCTGCGGCACTTCCTCGGCGAGGCGCAGCGGTGACCGCCGTACCGCACGACCTGTGGAGGCCGACCTCCGGCTGCGGCGAGGAATGCCTGCCGGCGGCTGGCGAGGTGCCGACAGTGCCGGTGGCCCGCCGGGTACTCCGGCTGGCCGCGGCGACCGGGATGCTGCTTGCCGGGCTGGGGGTGGCGGCGGTGCTGCCCGCGTTGCCGGCGTGTGAGCGGCAGGCGTTGGCGCGTGGCTGGGCTCGGACCACCGCGCGGGCCTTCGGCGTCCGACTGGTGATCAAGGGCCGGTTGCCCCGGCGGCGCGCGCTGCTGGTCGCCAACCACGTCTCGTGGCTGGACATCCTGGCCGTGCTGGCGGTCGCGCCGGCCCGACTGGTGGCGAAGCGCGAGGTCCGTAACTGGCCGGTGCTCGGTCTGCTCGCGGCCGCCGGCGGCACGGTCTTCGTGGACCGGTCCCGGCCGCGGGTGCTGCCGGCCACCGTGCGCCGGCTCGCCGACACGCTGCGCGCCGGTCGCTCGGTAGCGGTCTTTCCCGAGGGTACGACCTGGTGCGCGGGCGACGACGCGGTGACGTGTCGCCCCGGGGGCGGGTTCCGCCCGGCCATGTTCCAGGCAGCCATCGACTCGGGCAGCCCGGTGGTGCCGCTGCGACTCGCCTACCGGTGCGAGGCCATCGGATCCGCCACCACGGCAGCCGCGTTCCTCGGCGCGGACACCCTGCTGCGCTCGGTGGCCCGGGTGGTGGCGGCGCGGGACCTGGTGGTCACTGTGACGATCGCCGCCGCGCTGCACCCGGCCCGTGACGCCGACCGGCGGTTGCTGGCCCGGGCCGCCGAGTCGGCCGTACACCTGTTGCCGGCGGCAAGTGGCGCGGCCGGCGGCCGGCGGTATGCGGCATCCGATCTGCCCCTGGCCGAGGTGGTTGGTCCCCCGGGGGGGCGACCGTCGGTCGGTGCGGATTCCTGCCCGACCACGTGGTGCCACCAGGTCTTCGCCGTTGGGATGGTTAAACTCTGGGCCTCCGCGACGCCCGGGAGCATCGTGGCCCGCGCCCGACCGTGGAGCCCGACCGGAAGGAGCCGCCGTGACCGCCGTGTTCAGCCACGGTCGGCTCCGGCTCTACCTGCTGAGACTCCTCGACGACGGCCCTAAGCACGGCTACGAGCTGATCCGTCTCCTGGAGGAGCGGTTCCTCGGGCTGTACGCGCCCAGCGCCGGCACCATCTATCCCCGGCTCCAGCGCCTCGAAGCCGAGGGCCTGGTCAGCCACACAGCAGGCGGAGGGCGCAAGACGTACTCCATCACCGATGCCGGTCGAGGCGAGCTGCGCCAGCGGGCGGACGAGCTGGCCGTCCTGGAAGCGGACATCGCCGCCTCCGTGGCGGACCTCTCCACCCTCGCCGGCCAGGAGCGCGGTGAGTCGAGTGGTGCGACGCGCGACCTCAAGCGGGAGGTGAACGGGGCCACCCGGCGTACCCGGTGGGAGCCGCCCGCCCCGCCGCCCCGGCCGGCGTCGTCCGACGGACCGGACGCGGACCTGCTCGACGAGTTCGATAAGCGGTTGGCCGCGTTCGCCGCCGAGGTCGGCCGTCTGGCGCGCGCCCGGCGGTTCAGCGACACCCAGCTGCGCACCGCGACCCGGCTCCTCGACGGCACCCTGGACGGGCTCCGCCGGCTGCTGCGCTGACAGAGCCTTCGCAGCTGACATCCGCGCCGACCGGACTCACAGGGATTTTCCAGGAAGCGTCCAGCGTCGGTGCAGTGAGGTCACCGATGATGGGCACATGCCCGCTACCCAAACCGAGGCGCGACTTCTCGTCGTCGAGGACGACCCGAACATCCTCGAACTCCTCTCCGCGAGCCTGCGGTTCGCGGGCTTCGACGTGGCCACCGCGACCAGTGGCAGCGCGGCCCTCAACGCCGCCAAGGACCACCGGCCCGACCTGGTGGTGCTCGACGTGATGCTGCCGGATCTCGACGGCTTCGAGGTCATCCGGATGCTCCGCGAGGGCGGTACGCGTACCCCTGTGGTCTTTCTGACCGCGCGGGACGCCACCGACGACAAGATCCGTGGGCTCACCCTGGGCGGCGACGACTACGTCACCAAGCCGTTCAGCCTGGAGGAGTTGACCGCCCGGATCCGCGCCGTGCTGCGCCGCACCACGACCGGTGAACAGGCGCCGTCCCGGCTCACCTTCGCCGACCTGGAGTTGGACGAGGAGACCCACGAGGTGCACCGGGCCGGGCAGCGGGTGCAGCTGTCGCCGACCGAGTTCAAGCTGCTGCGCTACCTGATGCTCAACGCCAACCGGGTGCTGTCCAAGGCGCAGATCCTCGACCACGTCTGGAACTACGACTTCCGTGGTGACGACAACATCGTCGAGTCCTACATCTCCTACCTGCGGCGCAAGGTCGACACCACCCAACCCCGGCTGATCCACACCCTCCGCGGCGTGGGGTACGTGCTGCGCAAGCCGGCGGCGTGAAAGCGGTCCAGCAGGCGAAGGGACGACTGCGGGCCGTACCGCTGCGGGTGAAGCTGGTCACCGCGGTGCTCGCCCTTGTCGCCTGTGCGCTGCTGGTCATCAGCTCGCTCACCACGTTCTTCCTACGCAGCTACCTGGTGGGCCAGGTCGACAGCGAACTCACCGGCTCGGCGCGCAGCATCGAGAGCGCGGTGGTGGCGGCGCAGCAGAGCCGGTTGGGTATCCCGACCGACTACCTGGTGGTGGTGACCAGCCCGAGCGGCGACAGGGTCCTCGGCTACCAGTTCGACGACAGACGCTTCGGCATGGGCGACCTGCCCCCGTGGCCGGCCGACGCCGCAGGCTTCGAGCAGTTGGAAGGCGAACCCTTCACCGTCCGGGCACGGGCCAGCAACGTGCGCTGGCGGATGCTCTACACCGAGCTGCCGAACGGTCAGCTCGCGGCCATCGGCCAGCACCTCACCGACGTGGACATGGCGGTGAAGCGCCTGGTCTGGATAGACCTCCTGGTAGGCGGCGCGGTGCTGCTCCTGCTCGCCTCGGTGGGCGCGGCGATCGTCCGGACCAGCCTCAAACCGCTCGTGGAGATCGAACGGACCGCCGCTGCCATCGCCGGTGGTGATCTGACCCGCCGAGTCCCCGACCCGGAGGAGGGCCACGAACAACCCACCTCCGAACTGGGACGGCTCTCCCGAGCGCTGAACGCGATGCTCACCCAGATCGAGGCGGCGTTCACCGCCCGGGCCGCGTCGGAGTTCGCCGCCCGCTCGGCGGAGAGCAGCGCCCGCGACGCCGCTGCCGCCGCCCAGGCGTCCGAGGCGCGGGCGCGACGCTCCGAGGAGCGGATGCGGCAGTTCGTCGCGGACGCCTCGCACGAGCTGCGTACCCCTCTGACCACCATCCGCGGCTTCGCCGAGCTGTATCGGCAGGGCGCGGCGCGGGCACCGGAGCAGACCGCCGGCCTGCTGCGCCGCATCGAGGACGAGGCGGCCCGGATGGGGCTGCTCGTGGAGGACCTGCTGCTGCTGGCCCGGCTGGACCGGGAGCGGCCGCTCTCGCTGGCCCCGGTGGAGCTGCCGGTGCTCGCCTCCGACGCGGTGCAAGCGGCCCGGGTGATCGCTCCGGACCGGCGTATCGAGTTGGAGATCGCGCCCGATTCGGGCCCACTCGTCGTGTTCGGCGACGACGCGCGGTTGCGCCAGGTCATTGGCAATCTCGTGACAAACGCGCTGACCCACACCCCGTCCGATGCCCAGGTGAGCGTGCGCCTGCGCGCCGAGCCAGGGAACTTCGCCGTGGTGGAGGTGGCCGACACCGGCCCCGGTCTCACCGAGGAACAGTCGGAGCGGGTCTTCGAGCGGTTCTACCGGGCAGACGCGGCGCGGACCCGACGGGCCGACGGGAACATCAGCACCGGCCTCGGCCTGGCCATCGTCGCGGCTCTGGTCTCCGCCCACCACGGCTCGGTCGAGGTGGTCGAGACGCCGGGCGGCGGGGCCACCTTCCGGGTCCGGCTGCCGCAGGTGCCACACGTCGAGGGCGTGGGCGAGTGACTTTCAGGCAACTTCCAGGACGATTCCAGGTTGGTCGCAGTGCCTGGGGAGAAGGTAGTCCCATGACCGAGTTCGAGTCCGACCCGCAGCGGCGGCCGGCACCCACCGACGCCGAGCCGTCGCACCCCACCGCCGAGTTGCCGCGCGACGAACGCGCGCAGACCGACTCCCCGACCACGCCCGTCCAGGTCGTCTCGACCGACGAGGGCGCGCACCCCACCGCCGCTCCCGACGCCCCGGCTCCCTCCAGCGGGTACGCCGGCCAGCCGACCGGCTACGAGCCCTCGACGAGCACCCCCTCCGCCGCGCCGTACCCGGTCCCCGGGCACCCCACGCACGGCCAACCCGGCTATCCGCAGCAGTACCCGGGTGCGCCCTGGTACGCGGGTCAGCAGTCCGGCTGGACCGGCGGGGGTCAGCCGGGCATGGCCTACCAGCAGCACGCCCAGCACCAGCAGCACCCCGGGCAGCCGATGCCTCCGTGGGGTCCGCAGGCAACGCCGCCGGGCACCGGGCCACGGCCGAGCCGGATCGCCAAGTTCGCAGGCGCCGGTGTCGCGGTGTTCGCCCTCATGCTCGGCTCCGGTGTGGCAGGCGGCGCGCTCGCGCTGGCCCTCGACGGCGACAACGGCATCACCCGTACCTACACGGCGGCCCCGGTGCTCAACAGCGCCGACCTGCCGAAGATCGCCGCCGCCGTTCAGGACAGCGTCGTCTCCATCGCCACCAACAGTGGTGAGGGCTCCGGCGTGGTGCTCAGCGCCGACGGATACGTGCTCACCAACAACCACGTGGTCGCCTCCGCCACGGGCGACTCGGTGCAGGTGGTCTTCGCCGACGGCAAGAACGCCCAGGCGAAGATCGTCGGCACCGACCCGAAGACCGACCTGGCCGTGGTGAAGGCCAGCGGCGTGAGCGACCTCAAGCCGGCCACCTTCGGCGACAGTGACGCCATGCAGGTCGGCGACCAGGTGCTCGCCCTCGGAAGCCCGCTCGGGTTGCAGGGCTCGGTGACCGCGGGCATCGTCAGCGCCCGGGACCGCACCATCCGGGCCGGCGACAACAATCAGCCCCAGGACCCGAACCAGCAGAGCCAGGGGGCCAGCTCGATCTCCGGCCTGCTGCAGACCGACGCCCCGATCAACCCCGGCAACTCCGGTGGCGCGCTCGTCAACACCCGGGGCGAGGTGATCGGCGTCAACACCGCCATCGCCACCTCCGGCCAGAGCACCGGCAACATCGGCGTCGGCTTCGCCATCCCGAGCAACAAGGCCAAGGACGTCGCGGGCAAGCTCCAGCGCGGCGAGAAGGTCAGCCACCCGTCCCTCGGGGTGGGTGTCAACCAGGCCGAGGGCGGCGGCGCGCTCATCGCGTCGGTCACCCCGGGCAGCCCGGCCGAGAAGGCCGGCCTCCAGCGCGGCGACGTCGTCACCCGCTTCGGCGACAAGCCGGTGAACGACTCCGACGACCTGGTCGGCGCGGTGCAGGCCGGCAAGGTCGGAGACCGGGTCGAGGTGCAGTTCAAGCGGAACGGCACCGAGAAGTCGGCAACCGTGACGCTCGCCGAGACGTCCTAACCGATAAACCCAACCTGCCTCCCTCCGGCGGCGGGTGGCGGAGCCAAGGGGGTTGGCTCCGTCACCCGCCGCTTTTTTCTGCGGTGCGCGGCGGTTCACCCGGATCGGGTGAACCGCCGTCACCCGTTGGCCCGGCACGTTCGGCAAGCGAACCGGCGACCGTACGGGGGTGGGACGTGAGCGCGGTGGTGGTTGTCCGCGACGACGAGCGGATCCAGCGCGATGTCCTGGCCGAGCTGGCCTGGGATCCGCAGTTGCAGCCGAACGAGATAGGCGTGGCCGTCGACCAGGGCGTCGTGACCCTGAGCGGATACGTGGACGGCGTCGCGCGGGGGTGGGCCGCGGTCCGCAGCGCGCGGCGCGTACGCGGTGTCCGGGCGGTGGCCGACACCATCGAGGTACGCCTGCCGGGGACCCCTGGGCGTACCGACGCCGACCTGGCCCTCGCGGCCTCGCGGGCGCTGGAGTGGGACAGCTTCGTGCCCGCTGAACGGCTCGACGTGACAGTGGCGAACGGTTGGCTGATGCTGCGCGGCGAGGTCGAGTTCGGGTGGCAGCGTCGTGCCGCCGAGGGTGAGGTACGCCGTCTGGACGGCGTACGCGGCATCACGAACCTCATCGAGGTACGACCGTCCACGCCGACGGACGGTGAGCGGTTGCGCCAGGACGTCCAGCGGGCGCTGGCGCGGACGCTCGGCGCCGAGCGGGTGACGGTGGACGTGGACGTGGACGTGGACGGCGAGACGCTGGTCCTCTCCGGGGTGGTCCGCTCCTGGTGGGAGCGGGACCAGGTCGAGCGGGTGGCCTGGTCCGCGCCGGGAGTGCGGGTCGTCCACGACCAACTCCTGGTGGGCGGGTGAGCGTCCGTCTTGTCCGGTTTACCGGTGGCGCCAAGGGGAAACCGCCGCCCACGCGCACCCCACGGTGGTGGCGTGACACCCGAACCGGGGGATCAACGGGGGAGGACTCGTGGTCGTGAACCACCCGCCTGCCGACCGCCGCTCGCCGCAGCGGTCGTTGCGCATCGCGATGGTGGTTCCACCGTGGCTGTCCGTGCCGCCACCCGGCTACGGGGGCCTGGAACAGGTCGTCGCCGGCCTTGTGGACGCCTTGGCCGCGCACGGGCACGCGGTGACCCTGTTCGGTGCCGGTGAGCAGCACGGCACCGACGCCAATGGCTTCGTCTCCACAGTTGCCGAGGTCCAGTACGAGCGGCTCGGCGAGTCGCTGCCCGAGCTGGCCCACCTGGCCCGGCTCAAACGCATGATCACCCCCGCCGATTTCGACGTGATCCACGACCACACGACAATCGGCCCGCTGGTGGCCGGCCGCCGCGCCGTACCTACCGTGGCGACGGTGCACGGCAACCCGGTGGGGGAGTACGGCGACGTGCTCGGCGACGTCGACGAGGGCGTGGCGCTGGTGGCCATCTCGCACGCCCAACGCCGGCTCAACTCGACGCTGCCCTGGGCCGGCACCGTGCACAACGCGCTGGACCTGCGCGGTTTTCCGCGAAAGACCGAGCCCGGCCCCGGGCCGGTGCTGTGGCTGGCCCGGTTCAGCCCGGACAAGGGCCCGGACGTGGCCATCCGCGCCTGCCGGGAGGCCGGCCTACCGCTCTTGCTGGCCGGCAAGTGCAACGAGCCGGCCGAGCGTCGCTACTACGAGCAGGTCGTCGCGCCGCTCATCGACGAGGACGTGACTGTGGTGCTCAACGCCAACCGGGCCGAGACACTGCGGATGCTCGTCGACGCCCGCTGTCTCATCATGCCGATCCAGTGGGACGAGCCGTTCGGCATGGTGATGCTGGAGGCCATGGCGACCGGTACGCCGGTGGTGGCCCTCGACCGCGGCGCGGTGCCCGAGCTGGTGCGGCCCGGTCTGACCGGGCTGGTGTGCCAGCGGCCGGACGAACTACCCGCCGCGCTGCGGGCGTCGGTCGAGTTGAACCCGGCGGACTGCGTGGCGCACGTCGCGGAGAACTTCTCGGTCGAGCGGATGGCGTACGGCTACGAGGACATCTACCGACGCTTCGCCCTCGGCCGGCCCGAGGTCCGCGAGACGACCCCGGTCGCGGCCCGCTGACCAGCCCGGTCGCTGCAAGCGGCCCGTTGGAGCGGGCGCGGGGATCAGACCCGGGCCGCGCCCAGCTCGACGATGGCGGCGTCGAGCCGCTGCGCGTACGCCGGACTGATCCCGCCCTCGCCGAGACGGACCGCGACCTTCTCGCGCAGCCGGGCCACCGGCGGGGCCAGTTCGTCACGGCCGGAGCCGACAGCGGCGGTCAGGTTGCGCAGCTCGTTGCGCAGGTCGAGGCCGACGTCGGCGCGGATCTCCCCGTCGCTGAGCCCGGCCTCGATGAGACCCTCGACCCGGTTGGCGGCCTGGCTGAGGGTGCCCGGCGTCGACGTGGGAGCCCCGGTAGGCGGCGGCGCCGACGGTGACACGCTCGGCGGTGACGGCTCGGCGACCGGCGGATCGGTAGCCGGGTCGATCGGCGGATCGGTGGGCGTGGGCGCCACAGGGCCGGTCGAGGGCTGGGCCTGACGGTCCGGCTGTCGATCGGGCAGCAGGGCCGCGCCGACAAGTGCCAGAGCGACCACCAGGACCAGCAGCAGCGCCACGCGGCTGCGTGACCGCAGGGGCCGCTCGCCGGCCGAAGCCGCGTCGCCGGCCGTCGGCCCGGCCTCGATCACCGCAGTCTGCGCGGGCTGCCAGGTCGTCTGCCCGACGGTCGGTTCGGTCGCCGGCCCGGCTTGGCCGAACGTCGCAGGGGCCGCCTGCCCGACCTGCCCGAACGCCGGTTCGGTCGCCGGCAGGGCCGGGGTGGGCGGTGGCGGGGCGGGCGCGGGCACCCGGATGGTCGCTGTCGGTGGATCGGCAGGCAGCAGGTGACCGCGCAGCACGGTGGCCACCTGCCGGGCCGTCGGCCGGTCGGCCGGGTCCAGCGAGAGGCTACGCAGGCAGATCCGGGCCACCGGCTCGGGCAGCTCCGGCAACTCGGCAAACGTTGGTGGCGGGCCGCTGGCCAGCGCGTCGCTGAGCTGCTCCCAGGTGTCCGCCGGGTACGGCACCCGGCCGGTGAGCGCCTCGTGCAGCAGGACGCCGAGCGAGTAGACGTCGGTGGCCGGCTGGGCGGGAGCGCCGTCCAGCCGCTCCGGGGCCACGTACGCCGGGGTGCCGAAGGTGCCGCCGTCCTCGTCCTCGTCCGGCGCGCCGATGCGGGTCGCGATGCCGAAGTCGAGCACCTTGACGCCCATCCCGGTCATCATGACGTTTGCCGGTGTGATGTCCCGGTGCACGATGCCGAGCCGGTGTGCGGCGGCCAGCGCGTCGGCGACCTGTGCGCCGGCCTGGACCGCCTCGGGCCACGGCAGCGGGCCTTCGGTGAGCCGCAGCTTCAGTTCCTCGCCGCTGAGCAGCTCCATCACCACGAACGAGGTGATCGACCCGTCCGGGTCCACAGTCTCGCCGTAGTCGTGCACCGAGGTCACGTGCGGGTGCACCAACTGGGCGGCCGCCCGGGCTTCCTCCCGCACCATGTCCCGGAACCGCGCGTCCGCCGCCAGTGACGGCGCGAGCACCTTGAGCGCCACGACCCGGTCGAGCACCTCGTCCCGGGCGCGCCAGATGACCGACATGCCGCCGGCACCGATCTGGTCGATGAGCCGGTACCTGCGGGCCAGCAATCGGCCCGGCTGAAGTGCTGCGTTCACGGATCGCACCTGCCCTCGGGGGTGGGAGCGGTATCAGGTTGCGCGAATGTGTCGTGCCTGTCAACGCCGATCACGCCAACCGTCGGTGGTGGAGCCCGCCCCGCGCCGACCACCGTGCGACGGTGCCCCATCGGTGGGCGGCGGGCCCGTGCCAGGATGAGAGACATGGCAGGGGGACCAGTGGCGTTCGTCCTCGGCGGCGGCGGAGTCCTCGGCGCGGTCGAGGTGGGCATGCTGCGTGCCCTGTTCCGGGCCGGCATCCAACCCGACATCGTCCTCGGCACCTCGATCGGCGCGGTAAACGGCGCGCTGGTCGCCGCCGACCCGTCGGAGGGGGTGACCGACCGGCTGGTCCGGCTCTGGGCGTCCCCCGAGGCCAGCGAGGTGTACGGCGACTCGGTCGCCAGGCAACTGCGCCGCTTCGCCGCCCGCACCCACCTGCACTCGCCCCGGCCGCTGCGCCGGCTGCTGGAGTCCGAGTTGGGCGCCGACACCACATTCGCCGACCTGCGGGTGCCGTTCCGCTGCTGTGCCGCCCACATCGAGCGGGCCGCCGAGCACTGGTTCACCACCGGCCCGGTGGTGCCGGCCGTCCTGGCGTCCGCCTCGGTGCCAGGTCTGCTCCCACCCACCGAGATCGACGGTGCGCACTACGTGGACGGTGGCATCGTCAACTCCATCCCCATCGGCGAGGCGGTGGCCGTTGGCGCGAGCCAGATCTTCGTCCTCCAGGTGGGGCGGATCGAGCGGGACCTGACGCCGCCCCGGCGGCCCTGGGAGATCGCGCAGGTCGCGTTCGAGATCTCCCGCAGGCACCGTTTCTTCCGGGAGATGGCCGCGCTGCCCGAGGGGGTCGAGGTGCACGTCCTGCCGACCGGTGGTCTCGACCCACGTGACGACACACCGTGGGCGTACCGGGACATGGCGGCGGTGGGGCGGCGGATCAGCCGGGCTTACACCGCGTCACGCCGGTATCTCGCCGCCAACGTGGAGCGGTGATGCCGCTGCCCCCCAGGTGGCTGCGCCGGTTGTTGATCGCCCCCGCTGTCGTTCTGCTCGCTATAACCGTGGTGACCACGCTGCCGGTCTGGGCGCTGCTCGCCATTGCCGCGTCCCCGCTGGTCCCCGGTCGGCTACGCCCGCTGCGGCTGCTCTGGATCGGCTGTGTCTACCTCGTCTGGGACGCCGCCGCGCTGCTCGCGCTCTTTCTCCTGTGGGTCGTCTCCGGGTGCGGCTGGCGCACCCGCTCGCCGGCCTTCCAGCGCGCGCACTACGTGCTTGCCGGTTGGTTCCTGCGGGTGCTGTTCTGGCAGGCCCGCTGGGCGTTGCGGCTCAGCATCGACGTGGTCGGCACCGATCCCGACACCGCGCTGCCCGGCCGGCCCGAGCTGGTGCTGTGCCGGCACGCCGGGCCGGGCGACTCGTTCATCCTGATCCACGCTCTGGTCAACTGGTTCGCCCGGGAGCCGCGGATCGTGCTCAAGGACAGCCTCCAGTGGGATCCAGCGATCGACGTGCTGCTCAACCGCCTGCCCAGCCGGTTCATCGCGCCCACGCCGGAGCGGGGCGAGGAGACCGTACGCCAGGTCGGGCACCTGGCCGCCGGCCTCGACGACGACGACGCCTTCGTGATCTTCCCGGAGGGTGGCAACTTCACACCGAAGCGGCGGCTGCGCGCCATCGCCCGGCTGCGCTCCCTCGGCCTGGAGCGGATGGCGCAGCGCGCCGAACGGATGCGCCACGTGCTCGCCCCGCAGCCCGGAGGGATGCTCGCGGCGCTGGACGCCGCCCCGGACGCCGGGGTCATCTTCGTCGCCCACACCGGCCTGGACCGGATGCTCACCGTCGCCGACGTGTGGCGGGAACTGCCCATGGACAAGCGGATCGTCATGCGGTTCTGGTCGGTGCCGCCCGAGGAGGTGCCCACCGGCCGCCAGCAGCGCATCGACTGGCTCTATGACTGGTGGGCGCAGATTGACACCTGGATCGCGGCCAATCGGGACGGCGCCGCGTAGGGTGCGCTAGTGGACCATATCTGCGTGGTGACGACGGTGGTGGATGCGCGTTCGGTCGCCGACGTGCTGGCGGCCGCGGCCGTCGCGGGACGGCTCGCCGCCTGCGCCCAGGTCGGCGGTCAGGTGGACAGCACCTACTGGTGGCGTTCCGGTGTGGACACCAGCACCGAGTGGTCCGTGCAGTTCAAGACCGCGCCGGACCGGCTCGCCGCACTCGTGGACCAGATCCGCGTCAGCCACCCGTACGAGGTGCCGGAGATCCTGGTGTCCAGAGTGGAGAGCGGACACCCCGGTTACGCCACGTGGGTGCACGAGCACACACGGCCCTGACATCGGGGGTTTCAGCCGCCAGGCCGCCCCGCGGTACATGAACGTCCAGGGCTGCCCACTGATCAGTCCGGAAACGCTCACCTAGGTACGCGCACTCTGGGCAGTCTTCGATCTTGCCTGGATGATGGCCGGGTGGACGATACCCGCTACCCCTGCCCCGCCTGCGGTGCCTCGGCTGATCTGAAGGTCGGGTGCACCGGCTGCCGCCGCCCACCCGACCCGCTTGCGGCCGAGGTGGTCCGACTGGGGCGGGAGGTCGCCCGGCTGGGGCCGGAGGTGGAGCGGGCTCGCCGGACGTACACCGAGTTGGCTGGGCAGCTGACGGCGGCCTCGCGGCGGCGGGCCGAGCTGGCGGCGATGGTCCGCGCGGTGCGACCGGCCCCGCAGGTCGTTCAGGCCCCGCAGGTCGTTCAAGGGCCGCATGTGGTTCAAGCGCCGCAGGTCGCGCCGGGGCAGTACGTCGCCCCGGGGCGCCCCTACGCGCCGGCGCCGGTGGTCGCGACGGGTTCGGGGCCGCGCGCGGCGGAGACCTCGACCCGGACTGTGCAGGGTCTGCTGTTCGTCCTGGGCGGACTCCTGCTCGGTACGGCAGCGGTGGTCTTCACGGCCGTGGCCTGGGCGTCGGTGGGGGTCGCTGGCCGGGCGTTGATCCTCGCCGCGGTCACCGCACTCACCCTGGCCGTTCCGCTGCTTGCGGTCCGTCGAGGGCTGCGGGGCACTGCGGAGACGTTCGCCGCGGTGGGGTTGCTCCTGGTACTGCTCGACGGGTACGCGGCCTGGTCGGTGAACCTGGGCGGGGTGACCGACTGGCCGGGCACCCGGTACGCCGCGCTGGTCGGGGGGGCCAGCGCGGCGATCGCTGTGGGGTACGCCCGGTTGAGCGGGTTAACCGGGCCGTGGTTCGCCGCCCTGGTGGCCGCCCAACCGGTGCTGCCGTTGCTCGCCGTGGAGACCGATTTCGGTGCGACAGGCTGGACGCTTGTCCTGCTCGGGGTGGCGCTGCTGAACCTGGCGGTTCTGTACGCGCTGCGTGACGGGACCGGCTCGGCCCGGTTCGCTGGCCAGATCGTCGCGGGCGCCGGCCAGATCCTCGCGCTGGTGGGCGCCGCAGCCTGCGCCCTGGTGCCGCTGCTGTACGGGGAGGCGTTCGACTCGCCGCTGCTGGCCGGTGCGCCGCTGCTGTTGGTCGCGCTGACCGCGTTCGGAGCGTCCTGGCTTTTCGGTGGCCCGGCGCTGCGGACCGTGGCCGCGGCGCTGCTGGTGCCGGTTTTTGCGGCTGCACTGGTGAGCCCGGTGGGCAAACTGTGGCCCTCGCTGCTGCTGCTCGCGGCGGCGACGGTGGCGCTCGGCCTGGCCGGTGCGGTGCGGCTGCTGCCGGCCGGTTGGCGGACCGGCCCGCGCGTAGGGGCGCTCCTTGTCGCGGTGGGTGCGGCGCAGGTCGCGCTGGTGATCACCATCGCGTTGGCGTTCACCACCGCTGGCCGGTCGCTGCCGCCGTGGGATGGGGCCGGTCTGGGACCGGACCTGGGCTGGGGCTGGCAGGTCGCTCCCGCCGTGGCGTTGACGTTCGGCGCGTCGGCGCTGCTGCTACCTCGCAGCGTGTGGGGGGTGCTCGCGTCGGCCGGCGGGGTGGCGGTGCTGCTCGCCGTACCCATCGCCTGGACAGCGGCGTGGCCGGCCGTGGTCGCCGTCGACCTGGCGGGCGGGGTCGCGCTGCTGCTCGCCGCGCTGGTCCGCCCGTCGACCCGACCGGCCATCCTGCTGAGCTGGGCTCTCGGTGGTGCTGTCCTGCTCGCCCACGCGCTGCTGGTGGCACTGGCCGCCCCCGTCGGGTTCCTGGTGGTGCTCGGCACCGTCGCGGTGCTCGGTGTGGCGCTGGCGGTGCGCCGGGCCGTCGGGCCGTACCGGTGGGTCGCGGGTGTCGGTCTGGCCGTCGCGCAGGTCGCGCTGCCCGGCATCGCCGTGGTGGCGTTGTTCGCGGCGGGCGCACCGCCCTGGTGGCAGGCCCGCGCCGCGCTGGCCACCGCCGGGCTGGCGCTGGCCGGGGTGCTCGCGGTGCGTCGCCACCGGGAGAACCTGACCGGGTACGCGGTTGGCGGCGCGATCCTCGTGGCGGCCGTATCCGGGCTCGCGCCACTTGTCGTGGCACGCGACGAGCCCGTGACGCTGTACGCCGCGCTGGCGGCGCTTGGCGTCGCGTTCGTCGCCCGGTGGGACCTGTCGACGACAGGTGCCGAGCCGGCCGGGTCGGGAGAGCGGCCGGTAGCCGGCGAGCCGTCGGGCACTCAGCCGGCGACCGGGACACCGTCGGCGACCGGAGGGCCGCAGGCAATCGGGGGAGTGTCGGCGACAGGGGGGCCGTCGGCAATCGGGGGGCCGCCGGCGGTCCCGGGGCCGTCGGCGGTCGGGGGGCCGTCGGCGGTCGGTCTGCCGGGGGCGCTGAGCGCGGCGGGTGTGGTGCTGGCCGGGGTCGCCGTGCTGGCGGCGCTGCCGACGGTGCTGAGCGCACTCGTGGCGCCGTACGACGGGTGGGGGAAGGTCTGGTCCGGTGTGCCGACAGTCGTCGCCGAACCGGAGCGGTTCCCCGCCGGGCTGGCGCTTGTGGCAGTGGCACTTGTCGCCGTACTGCTCGGTCGAGAGGTGCGCCCGCCGTGGCTGCCCGCGCTGCCGTTCGCCGCGGCCGCGCTGCCGGTGCTGCTCGTGGCGGCGGGCGCACCCTGGCCCGTGCTGCCGGCCGCGATGCTGCTCACCGGGGTGGTCGCTCTGGTGTACGCCGCCCTGGCCGCACCCCGGCCGGCGCTCGCGCCGATCGCCGTACCGGTGGGGGCGGTGCTTGTCGCGGTCGGGGTGGCAGGGCTCGTGGCCAACCGTGCGGGCACGCTCGCCGCAGAGGGAGTCCTGCTCGTGGCGTCTGTGGTCGTCGCCGTCGCGGCACGGGCTACCGGGGTGCGTGTCACCGGTTGCCTCGCGGCGATCGGGGCCGCGTGTGCGCTTGCGGTGACCGCCCCGCTTGCTGGCGGGCAGCCGCTGCGCGCGGCGGCGTACCCGTTGCTGGCGGTGGCCGCGCTGGTCCTGGCCCTCGGTGCGCTGACCGCACGGCCGCGGCCAGCGGCGACCGCCGCTCGCGCCCAGATCGGTCGGGTGTTGGACGCCTCCGCGCAGGCGGTGGCTGTGGTGGCGGCGCTGCTGACCGTCGGGTCGACGCGGCACTTCCCGACCATCTGTGTGCTGTGGGGTGTGGCAGTTGCGCTGCGGCTGCTGCGCCGGGGCGAGCCGGCCGGCCGACGGTGGGCCTTCGGCGGCATCGCCGCAGTGAGCGAGTTGATCGGAGTGTGGGTGCTGCTGGAGTCCGGCGGGGTGACGGTGCTGGAGGCGTACACGGTGCCTGCCGCGGTGCTCGCCCTCGGCGCGGGTCTGCTGGCCCTGCGCACCCGGCCCGACCTGACGAGCTGGCTGGCGCTCGGTCCGGGGCTGGCCGCGGCGCTGCTGCCGAGCCTGGTGTCGGTGCTGGCGGGGCCGGACCCGCAGCCCTGGCGGCGGCTGCTTCTCGGTGCGGCGGCGCTGGGCACGGTGCTGGGCGGTGCCAGCCGTCGCTGGCAGGCTCCGGTGGTGCTCGGCGGCGCGGTGCTGGCGGTCGTGGCGCTGCACGAGGTGGCCCGTAGTTGGGACCTGTTGCCCCGGTGGCTCTACCTGGGCGTGGGTGGGCTGGCGCTGATCGGGCTCGCCGCCACCTACGAGCGGCGGCGTCGCGATCTGACGCGGCTGCGCGACGCGGTGGGCCGGCTGGGCTGAGCGCGGGGGTAGGGCGAGCCCTACCCCCCACCCGGGGGTTGCCTGGGTTACTCAGCGCAACTGATTGCCGGAGACTCGACAGTGAACCCCGGGCCACCCGGTGCGGGTGAACCGGGAACAGGGAGCAACGATGTCGCTCGGAGCGGTGGCGGAACCGCCGGTACAACGGCGAGGCAGTGATTACGCACAGTTGTCCCGACGGATCAGCCAGGCCGGCTTGCTGGAGCGGCGTCCCGCCTCGTACGTCGCCCGGATCGTGCTCACCCTCGGTGCCTTCGTGGCCGGCTGGGTGGCCGTCGTCCTGGTCGGCGACTCCTGGTGGCAGCTGCCACTCGCGGCTCTGCTGGCGGTGGCCACCACCCAGGTCGCGTTCCTCGGTCACGACGCCGGGCACCGGCAGATGTTCCGTCGGCGCGGTCCCAGCGAGTTGGTGGGGCTGGTGGCCGGCAACCTGGCGGTCGGGCTCAGCTACGGCTGGTGGGTCGACAAGCACAACCGGCACCACGCCAACCCGAACCACGAGGACGAGGACCCGGACGTCGGCGCCGGCGCCCTGGTGTGGACGCCTGAGCAGGCCATGCAGACCCGCGGGGTCGGCCGGTGGATGGCGCGGCGGCAGGCGTACTTCTTCTTCCCGATGCTGCTGCTGGAGGGCCTGAACCTGCACGTGGCGAGCATCCGGGCGATCGTCGGCCGCAACCCCGACGGCCGGTACGCCACGCCGATGCGGCACCGCGCTGTGGAGGCGGGCCTGCTCGTCGCGCACACCGCCGGATACGTGGCACTGCTGTTGGCGGTCATGTCACCGGGCAAGGCGCTGCTCTTCGCCGTCGTGCACCAGGGGCTGTGGGGCCTGTACATGGGCTGCGCGTTCGCGCCGAACCACAAGGGCATGCCTATGCCGACCGCCGAGGACGAGCTGGACTTCCTGCGTAAGCAGGTGCTGACCTCGCGCAACGTACGGGGCAGCCGCGTGGTGGACACCGCGCTGGGCGGGCTCAACTACCAGATCGAGCACCACCTGTTCCCGAACATGCCGCGGGCCAACCTGCGCCGGGCACAGCCGATCGTCCGCGCCTACTGTGCGGAGCAGGGCATCTCGTACGCCGAGACCGGGCTGATCGAGTCGTACCGGCAGGCGCTCGGTCACCTGCACGAGGTGGGCCGGCCGCTGCGCGGCTGAGTGGGCCGGCCGCTGCGCGGCTGAGCGGGTCGGCCGCTGCGCGGTTCGAGTGGTCCCGGCCGCTGGTCGATGCCGGCGGCCGGCACCGGTAGGGTCGGCGCATGGCAGACCTGCTCACCGCACACGCGGTACGAGATGACTCGAACGAGATCATGCGGAGTGCCTCATGAGGTTCGAGATCAGCAAGGTGCTCGATGCCATCGAGGGTCGGGTCTGCACGGACCCGTCGCTGGCCCGTGCCGTGCTCGACCTGGCCGAGGTGATCCGCTACCAGGACATCGACGGCGGTCGGCCGGCAAGCCTGCTGCGCCTCGGCATGGTCATCGACGCGCTCTCCCGCGAGTTGGAGGAGGACAGCGTCCAGGTGTACGCCGTGGTGCACCGGGCTCTGCTCTCCGACGCGGACCTCACCTCCAACGAGCGGATGGTCGTCCGCCGCTGGGCCGACGACGGCCTCGTCGAGGTGCTCGACAACCCCGGTGACCGGATGCTCGAGGTCGCCGACCTGCTGGGGCTGCCGGTGCTCAGCCGGGTCCGCTTCGACGGCCTGCGTGGCCGGTTCCCCTGGCTTGTCGAGCAGCCCGGTCGAGTGGTGGCCCCGGTGCCCGGCGCTGGTGGGCCGGTGTTCATCGCGCACGTCGGCGGCGGGCACACACCCGTTGCCGGCAAGCGCTCGCCGACCGGCGTGAAGCTGCTGGCCCGCCAGTGGCGGTGCTCGGAGTCGGGTTGCGCGCTGTTCGGCGGTGGCGGTGGGGGCGGCGCGTTCGCCGACCTGACCGGTGGGGCGGACCGCAGCCCGGCGGCGCAGCCACCGCCCGCTCTGCGCAACGGTGTGCCCACCTGCCCCCGGCACGGCGTACGGCTCGGTGACGGCGGCCCGCGGCCGCGCAGCGAGGTGCTCGCGGTGCGCGTCGGTGGCCTGGTCCGGCGGCGGTTCGTGCTCACCGAGGACCAGCCTGTGGTGGCTGGGCGTGCCCCCGAGCAGGACGGCGGGATCATGCTCGGGCAGTGGCTCAACGACGAGGCGCGGCGGTGGATCAGCCGCGGTCACGTCCATTTCGAGCTGCGGGTCGGCGAGGTCATCGTGACCGACATCAGCACCAACGGCTCCGGCATCCGGCCCTCCGGCTCGATGGCCGAGTCGGACCGGATTCCGCTGGCCCCCCAGCAGTCGAGGGTGCTGGGTGAGGCCGACATGGTCGAGCTCTACCCGGGGGTGCAGATCGGTAGGGCCGAGGAACTGCCCACCGGTGCCCCGTTCACCCCCACGTCGGTGATGGCGGAGGCCCCGACGATGGCGATGCGACTGCCCCGTCCCTGACGTGCCCTGCCCCGCCCGGTGCGGTGCGGCCCGCCAAGATCCGCACAAGAACAGGGAAAGTGCTGCTTCGGATGGTGTCGAGGCAGCACTTTCCCTGTAGTGCGTTCAGCGTGGTCGGTCAGCTGGCCAGCACTGTGGCGAGCTGGGCCACCGCGAGGTCGATCTCCTCCTCGGTGATCACCAGCGGCGGGGCGAGCCGGATGGTGGAGCCGTGTGTGTCCTTGGCGAGCACACCGCGCTCGGCGAGCCGCTCGCACGCCTCCCGGCCGCTCATCAGCGCCGGGTCGATGTCCAGACCGGCCCACAGGCCGCGCACGCGTACGCCGACCAGGCCCTTGCCGACCAGGGCTTCCAGGCCGGCGCGCAGCCGTTCGCCCAGCTCGGCCGAGCGGCGCTGGAACTCGCCGGTGGCCAGCAGCCGGACCACCTCGATCGCCACCGCGCACGCGAGGGGGTTGCCGCCGAAGGTGGAGCCGTGCTGGCCGGGCTTGAGGACACCGAGCACGTCGGCGTTCGCGGCCACCGCCGACACCGGCACGATGCCGCCGCCGAGCGCCTTGCCCAGCAGGTACATGTCCGGCACGACGCCCTCGTGGTCACAGGCGAAGGTCGCGCCGGTACGCCCCAGGCCGGACTGGATCTCGTCGGCGATGAAGAGCACGTTCCGCTCGGTGCAGACCTGGCGTACGCCCGGCAGGTAGCCGGCTGGCGGCACCACCACACCCTGCTCGCCCTGGATCGGCTCCAGCAGCACGGCCACCGTGTTCTCGTCGATGGCGGCGGTCAGGGCGGCCAGGTCGCCGTAGGGCACGACAGTGAACCCCGGGGTGTACGGCCCGAAGTCCGCGCGGGCGTCCTCGTCGGTGGAAAAGCTGACGATGGTGGTGGTCCGGCCGTGGAAGTTGCCCTCGGCGACCACGATGTTGGCTTGCCCGGCGGGCACGCCCTTGACCTGGTAACCCCACTTGCGGGCGACCTTGATGCCGGTCTCCACCGCCTCGGCGCCGGTGTTCATGGGCAGCACCAGATCCTTGCCACACAGTTCGGCCAGCTCACGGCAGAAGTCGGCGAACTGGTCGTGGATGAACGCGCGGCTGGTCAGCGTCAGCCGGTCCAGTTGGGCGTGCGCGGCGGCGATCAGCTGCGGGTGCCGGTGGCCGAAGTTGAGCGCCGAGTAGCCGGCCAGGCAGTCCAGGTAGCGGCGGCCGTCCACGTCGGTGAGCCAGGCGCCCTCCGCTGACGAGATCACCACCGGCAGCGGGTGGTAGTTGTGCGCTGTCCAGCGCTCGGCGTCCCGGACCGCTCCCGGCGTACGCAGGATGTCATCCACGATCACTTGCTTGCCTTTCCCTGACGGAGTCGCAGCGTGCAGCACTTCGGTCCGCCGCCGGCCTTACGCAGCTCGGAAAGGTCGACGCCGATGGTTTCGTAGCCCCGGTCGCGCAGTGCGGCGGCCAGGTCGGTGGCCTGGACGGGCAGCACCACATGCCGGCCGTCGCTGACCGCGTTGAGCCCCAGCACCTCGGCGTCGGCCATCGTGGCGTGCACCGCGTCGGGGAAGAGCCGCCGCAGCACGGCCTGGCTGCCGGGGGAGAACGCCTCGGGCAGGTACGCGACCGTCCGCTCGTCGAGCACTGTCAGCGCGGTGTCCAGGTGATAGAAGCGCGGGTCGACCAGTTGCAGGGTGACCACGGGGTAGCCGAAGACCTCCTGCAACTGGGCGTGCGCGGCGTGCGCGGTGCGGAAGCCGGTACCGGCCAGCAGGTGGTCACCGGCCAGCAGGATGTCGCCTTCGCCCTCGTTGACGTGCTTGGGGTCGGACACCTCGAAGCCGGCGGCCTCGAACCAGGCCCGGTAGGCGGGCGCCTCGTCGGCGCGCTGCGGGTCGCGGAACTGCACGGCCATCGCCTTGCCGTCGATCACGGTGCCGCCGTTGGCGGCGAAGACCATGTCGGGCAGGCCGGGCACCGGGGTGATCTCCTCGACGGAGTGGCCCAGGTCGCTGTAGATCTGGCGCAGCTGCTCCCACTGCCGGACGGCCAGAGCCGTGTCGACAGGTGCGCTCGGGTCCATCCAGGGGTTGATCGCGTAGTCGACGGCGAAGTACGTCGGCCGGCACATCAAAAGGCGCTGGCTTGTGGCGTCCATCGTCATGGTCCTGCTCCCACGGGTCGGGCGCGCCCCGGCCACCGTGGCCCACGGGCTGGCGCCGTTGCTCAACGCTATGCGGCGTCAGCGACAGGATCCACCGTCGAGAGTTGCGCAGACCGAACATTCGTTGCGTCTAGGCGGGGTTCGGCTGCGATTTGTTGCGTAGCGATGGTCGGTGAGCGCGATTCGAGTTTCGGGCCACAGGGTTGGCGTGTCGGGCCGCTGGCCGTAGGTCGCTGGTCCCTGGTCCCTGGTCGCTGGGCGCGCGGCCGCTGCCGGACCCTGGACACACTTGAGGGGCGGCGAACCGCCGCCCCTCGACGAGTGTTGCCCGGCCGGTGAACCACCGAAGATTCGGGCTACCGGCGAACCGCCGGCCTTGCCGGTGCACCACCGGCGAGCCGAACAGTGCCCCCTAGAAACGATCGACAAACTGTGAGTCAAGCCACTCCCGGAAGCGCTGCACCCAGTCGCCATCGGTGGTAGGCCACACGAACTGACCGGTCATCGCCAGCACGCCGATCACCACGGCGGAGAGCCCGATCAGAATGCCGAAGAGCGCGTCGGTCTTGCCCGCGACGTGCCGACGGCGGGTGGCCATCAGGCCGAGCACCGAGAGCACCGCGCCGAACGCGCCGAGCCCGATGCCGTACCCCGCCAAGGTGCCGGTCAGCACGAACAGCGCACCGGCGACCGCGACGATCAGGCCGAGGGTGGCGAGGAAGCTGGCGCGGGGCTTCGGGCCGCGTACCACAGCAGGCTCGGAGTCAGCCCGGTCCGGGGTCGGGTCGACCGGACGGTCGGTCACCGCCCCGTCCGTCGTGGCGGACCGCCGGGCGGTGGGGTCGAGGTCGGTGTCCCGCTCGTCGGTGCGCCCCCGGGTCGGAGCGATGCCGGGCCTGGTGTCGGTGTCCGCCGGCAGGCCGGCCGTGCGCGTGTCGGTGTCTGCCGACCGGGCGGCCGTGCGGGTGTCGGTGTCCGCGGCTTCGATGCGCTCCGCCGACGGCGCGGTGGTGGAGCGGGCGTCGCCCTCCATCGGCCGGGCAGTGGCGGCCCGGGCCACGGCGGCCCGCTCGGCGGCCCGCCGCTCGGCGGCCTGCTCGGAGGGCCGCTCCGCGGTGCCGGCCTGCTCGGTGGGCGCGGCGCCGCTGCGGTACGTCGTCTGGTCGGCGTCCCGGTCCGTGACCACCGGGCTGGCGGGGCCGTCGTTCGACCGGCCCCCGGTCATCACAGTGTTCGCGCGATCGCCGACCGGGGTATCGCGACCGTCGACGTTCTCGTCCTGCGTCGGCGCCGGCTCGGACCGGCGGGACAGCGAAGGAATCTTGACCACTACACACCTCCTGTTGAATGCGTGGTGGCCGACAGGATCGGGTGGCACCCACGCGGTACCGCCCTGAAATACCCCGACGGGCGTTTCCTGACACCAAACCGGGGTACGCGGCGCTCGGCGCTAGCTCAGCGCCGCCTTTGCCGCGGGGTTTCCGTTGATCGACTCGGGTTCCTGGAAAGCGGGGTATCCACGCGCTCGGGACACCGCGATTTCCATGAATCCGAGATCACGGGTCCGCGTTGAGCACCCGCACTCCGGACAGCTGCACGTACACCTCTCGGCGGTCGACGGCCAAGCCGTTGCCGTCGAGGGCATAGCCGGTCAACCAGACCCAGCCGGGGTACGTCGGGCGAGCGTCCACACTCACCAACCGCAGACGTAGCGCCCGCTCGCCGGCGAACTGGACCGAGCACTCCTCGCCGATGAGCAGCAGGCTGCCGGGCTTCAGCTCCTCGGCCCTGCCCGTCGCGTCCGTCACGTCGGCCAGTGACCACGGCTGATCGGGATCCGATGGCGGGCTCGGCAGGGCAGCTCCGCGCCGCAGCGGCACACCTCGCGCCAGCGTTCCCAACTCCAGACGGGTCGATGTCGTCGGGCGAAGGTCAGCGCGGTGACCAACAGGTATTCGTTGTACGACACACGCACTGCGTCGTCCTTCCGCAAAGGAATGGCGTCGCTGGCCAATCCGCAAACGCGGTGAGTCGCGACAGTTGACTATTGCCGACGCTATTTCTGCTCACGCTGCACGGGAGGCTCCGGCGTGTGACAGCGTGTTCCATGCTGGCCACCTTGTGCAACACTCCGGGCCGCTCTAGCCTGAGCCCGTATTGACGCACGATGAATGGAAGACAATTGGGTGCGGGGCGCAACACCTGGTGTTGCAGGAAGGGTGCGGCGATGTTGCATGACGGATGAAACAAGCGGGTCCACGGTGCCTCGGCGGCAGCTCGGGCGGCTGCTCACCCAGCTTCGTGAGGACGCCTCCGTGACGCTTGACGCCGCTGCGGCAGCGCTGGACTGCTCGCGGCAGAAGGTGTGGCGCATCGAGAAAGGGCTGGTTCCGGTGCGCGTGGTGGACGCGCGTGCCATGTGCGCCCTTTATCGCGTACCCGAAGATATGAAGGAGATCGTCGCGGCGCTTGCGAAGGAAACTCGCGCCAAGGGGTGGTGGCATTCGTACGGCGATGTCGTTCCGTCGTGGTTCTCGCTGTACGTCGGTCTGGAATCATCCGTGACCGCGCTGCGTCAATACGACGCGGAGCTAATTCCTGGGCTTCTGCAGACCCGCGAGTACGCCACCGAACTGTTCCGCCGGAAGAACCCCAGCATGAGCGGGGAAGACCGGGAAAAGCTGGTGGAGGTGCGGCTGCAACGACAGGGCATTCTCGTTCGTCGGCTTCCCGCCGCGCCTACCCTGCGGGTCGTCCTGAGCGAAGCAGTGCTCCGCCGAGCGATCCCCGATCGCCGGGCCATGGTGGGGCAGTTGCGTCACCTGCTCGACGTGGCAGCCCTGCCGAACGTGAGCCTGCGCGTGCTGCCGCTCGCCGCCGGTCCGCCGCTGGCAAGCGAGACGGGCACGTTCGTCCTGCTGGGCTTCGCGCAGGCGCTCGGGCGGGCGTCGAGCGAGCCCACCACCGTCTATCTGGAGAACATCACCGGGGCGCTCTACCTCGACAAGCCAACCGAGGTGGCTGCCTTCGAACACGTCTGGTCTGACCTGGAAGCGCTCGCGTCGAGTGAGGCAGAATCAGAGAAAATGATCACTTCGATCATCGAGGAGCATCATGACTGACCTTGCCGGTGCCATCTGGCGCAAGAGCACCCGCAGCGGGGGGAGCGGCGGCAACTGCGTCGAGGTGACCGACAACCTTCCCGGTGTCGTCGGCGTACGGGACAGCAAGGCCCCGACCGGCCCGGCGCTCGCCTTCGCCCCGGCCGCCTGGGCTGCCTTCCTGGCCGGGTTGCAGGGCGAGCAACCGGGGCTGACGACGCCGCGCCCCTGACCGCTGGCAGCGCCTCGGGGCCTACGCGGCTCGGGCTTCCGCCCCTGGGGGTCTGGCTATCCTTGGCACCCGTGCCAGAGGGACACACCATTCATCGCCTGGCGGCCCGGCATGCCGAGCTGTTCGCAGGGGACAAGCTGCACGCCGCCAGCCCGCAGGGCCGCTTCGCCGAGGGGGCGGCGCGGCTCTCCGGCACCGTCCTGGAGGGCACCGAGGCGTACGGCAAGCATCTTCTGCACCACTACGCCGGCGAGTTGACGCTGCACGTGCACCTCGGGCTGTACGGAAAGTTCACCGACGGGTCGGGGGAGCCACCGGAGCCGGTCGGTCAGCTACGGCTGCGACTGGTCAGCGACCGGCACTGGCTGGACCTGCGTGGGCCTACCGCCTGCGAACTGTTCACCCCGCCCGAGGTCGCCGCGCTGCGAACCCGCCTCGGACCGGATCCGCTGCGGGCGGAGGCCGACCCCGAGCGGGCGTACGCCCGGATCTCCCGAAGCTCGACGCCACTGGCCGCCTTGCTGCTGGACCAGTCGGTGGTGGCCGGCACGGGGTTGATCTTCGTGACCGAGGCGCTGTTCCGGGCCGGGCTGCCGCCGACGATGCCGGGCCGGCAACTGACCCGCGCCGCCTGGGACACGCTGTGGGCCGACCTGGTCGGGCTGATGCGGCTCGCGGTCGAGCACGGCAGGATCGACACCGTGCGCGACGCGCACCTGCCGGAGGCGATGGGGCGGCCGGCGCGGGTGGACCGGCACGGCGGCGAGGTGTACGTCTACCGCCGCCCCGGAGCGCCCTGCCACATCTGCGGCACCGAGGTCAGTCGGGGCGAGTTGGCCGGCCGCAACCTCTACTGGTGCCGCACCTGCCAGCCCAGCTGAGTCTGGCGCCGCGCCGCACCCGCGCGCCCGGTGCTCGACCGCCTGACATGCGGGGGTCAATCCTCGTCGAGCAGCCAGCGCACCACCTCGACCTGCTGCGGAAGGACGATGTCGTCGGCGATGCTCCACGCCAGCGTCTGGCCGATCGTCCAGCCGCGGACCCGTTCCCGGTCCAGCCCCAACTCGCCGCTGAGCCGGTCGAGCCGGTGTCGTACGGCCGTCGGTGAATGGCCCAGTTCCTGCCCGCGCACCATCGGCACCACCGAGAACTCCCGTTCGCCGGTGAGCGGTTTCGGGTCGATGACCAGCCACGGTTCGCGGTCGGCGGCGAGGACGTTGCCGGCGTGCAGGTCCTGATTGATGAGCACCTGCTCGCCCTGGCTCGACGCCAGTCCGGCGAGCAGGTCGAGGGCGGCGTCGAGGATTCGCCGCTGGTACGGCCGGCCGGCCCGTTCCCAGTTGCGGGGCATCCGGTCGATCCAGCCGGCGGCCTCCTCGGCCAGCGGGGTGAACGGTTCGCCGGCCGGCAGCCAGAGCCGAGGGAGCAGGCCGACCATCACGTCCAGCGCCTGGTCCATCGGTAGGTGGTGCAGGGCGGTGCCGGGCCGGCAGCGCTCCACAAGGAGGGCGCGTCGTTGCGGGTCGTGGGCGAGCAGCCGGATCGCACCGTCGCCGTCCCAGTGGGCAAGTGCGTCGGCTTCGTGCCGGCTGTCGTCGTCCGGGTACTGGAGTTTCAGCACGGCAGCAGTGCCGTCCGGCAGGTCGGCGGGGACCGCGAAGGAGGCGTAGGCGTACTCGAAGGGGTTTCCGAGCCGTAGTGACCACCGCTCGGCGCACTCGGCCAGCCAGGTCGGAAGTGTGGCAAGCCAGGCCCGACCGGCGGGTGATCGGCGTACCCAGTCAAGTCCCTTGGGCAGATCCATCCGGCCATCCTGGACCATTGCCCGGTCGGTGCGGTGGGCTGCATCGACGAAGAGATTCCGGGATGGTGTCGTATCAGGGCGTAGCCGCTCGTGGAACCAGTGTGCGGCGGCCGACCGGGCCGCCGCAGGCGAGAGGTCGGGGAGAGGCCCCTCGTCCGGGGAGTGAGAGGAAACGATCATGCCGGAGTACCTGATCACCTTCAACGACGAGTGGGTGCCCGAGCACACGCCGGAGGAGATACGCGCGAAGTCAGTTGCCAGCCACGCCGTGATGGCGGAGATGCTGGCCGAAGGTGTCCTGATCTTCTCCAACGGTGCCCTCGACAGGTCCACTGCGGTGTGCAGCGTCGAAAGTGTCGACGGCAAGCCGGTCTTCACCGACGGCCCGTACGTCGAGACCAAGGAGCACCTCGGCGGCTTCGCCGTCGTGGACGTGCCCGACGACGAGGCGGCGCGGTACTGGGCGGGCCGACTCGCTGTCGTGCTCGACTGGCCGCAGGAAGTGCACCGGTTCCGGGGTCCCGGGACGGCAGGCGGAGCGGCTTCGCGATGAAATGAGCTCGTGACCGGTTCCGCGTTCGAGCAGGCGATCACCCGCGCCCACCACGAGGAATGGGCGCGGGTGGTTGCCGGCCTCGCGCGCCGCTTCGGCGACCTTGACGTCGCCGAGGAAGCGACCGCCGAGGCGTTCCTGAGGGCTGCGGAGCGGTGGCCGCGCGAGGGCGTACCCCCGAATCCCGGCGGGTGGCTCGCCACCACCGCCGCCCGCAAGGCGATCGATCGGCTCCGTCGTGATGCGCAGCGCGACGCCAAGCATCAGGCGGCCCAGATCATGTACGACGACAGCCCTCCCGAGCCGACCGGCCCCGTCGAGGACGACAGGCTCCGGCTGGTCTTCACCTGCTGCCATCCAGCGCTCGCGGTGGAGGCCCGGGTGGCGCTCACCCTGCGCCTGCTCGGTGGTCTCACCGTCGCCGAGATCGCCCGCGCCTTCCTGGTGCAGGAAACGACGATGGCGCGACGCATCACCCGCGCCAAGGCGAAGATCAGCGCGGCGAACATTCCCTACCTGGTGCCCTCGGCCGACGACATCCGTCAGCGGCTCCCCGGCGTACTCGCTGTCGTTTATCTCGTCTTCAACGAGGGCTACCTCGCCAGCGAGGGGGACGACCCGGTGCGCGTCGACCTCACCGACGAGGCGATCCGACTTGGTCGCCTGCTCCGGGCGCTGCTTCCGGACGACGGTGAGGTGGCCGGCCTGCTTGCCCTGATGCTGTTCACCGACGCGCGGCGCCACGCGCGGGTGTCCCGTACCGGGGAGTTGGTGACCCTCGACGCGCAGGACCGCGCCGCCTGGGACCGCGCCCTCATCGCCGAGGGCGCCGCCCTGGTACGCGAGCGGATCAGGACGGTGGCGGCCGGCGGCGAGCCACCCGGGCGCTACCAGTTGCAAGCGGCGATCAGCGCGGTCCACACGGAAGCGCCGTCGTCCCGGGACACCAACTGGTCGGCCATCGTCGCCCTCTACGGTCGCCTGGTGCTGCTCGACCCCTCGCCGATCGTGCGACTCAACCGGGCTGTCGCGGTGGCCGAAGTGGACGGACCGGACGCCGGGCTCGCCGAGATCGACAGGCTCGCCGAGGTCCTGGACGGCTACCACGCCTTCCACGCAGCCCGCGCCGACCTGCTGCGGCGGCTCGGGCGCTGCGGCGAGTCCCGGGCGGCCTACGACCGGGCCATCGGGCTTGCCAGCAACCCCGCGGAACACGCGTACCTCACCCGCAGCCGCGACCAGCTCGCCACCTGAGGGGCTGTCACGGTGTAGTCGGAGGCTTTGCCTTCTGCGGGTAGAACGTCTCGTGGCGGGCCAGCATGGCGACGAACTCGACGATCTTGCGCTCGCGGGTCTCCGCCCGTTTCACGGCGTTGAGCCGGTGGATGAGAGCGAACCTGTTGGACTTGGTGAGCACGTCGAACATGGCCTGGGCGGAGGGATTGGCGGCGATGGCGGCGAGCAGGTCGGCCGGGACCTCGGCCCTCGACGGTGGTGCGTAGGCGGCGGCCCACCGCCCGTCGGCCTTGGCGGCCTCCACCGCGGCGCGGCCCGAGGGCTGCATCCGGCCCTGCGCCTCCAACCGGGCCACGTGGGCGACGTTGATCTGCGACCAGGAACTGCGGGAGCGGCGCGGCGTGAACCGGATCCAGGAGGTCTCGGCGTCCCGTTTGCGTGCCTGCCCGTCGATCCAGCCGAAGCACAGGCCCTCGTCGACCGCATCCTGCCAGGTCAGCGTGGTGACGGTGCCGCCCTTCCTGGTAAGGGCGAGCCAGACGCCGGGCGATGTGGCGTGGTTTACCGACAACCAGGCGCGCAAACCGTCGGCGTCCGCGACGATCAGCTCGTCCAGCTCGGCGCTCGTCATGGTCGGCAGGCTATCGCTGCCCTACGACAGCAACCCCTGGACCGCGTGCCGGCCCGGCTCCGTGTCATCAGTGTTCAGCTCCGGAAGACGATCGTCGCGTCATCGGTGGCGACGCCGTCGCGGGCCTCGATCTCCCGGACCCGGCGGATGACCTCGTCGGGGCCGCCGGTTTCGAGCAGGTGCAGCAGCCCGGCCCAGTCCGTACGCCCGAAGGTGTCCACGAGGCGGCTCGCACCGTTGCTGAGCAGGGCAGCCGTGGTCACCTCGTCCGCTGGGCAACTGCCGCAGACCGCCTCGTCCACCACGTGCGGGTCGTCCTTCGCCACCCAGAAGCCGCCAGGGCTGTTTCGCCGGCCCCGCAACTCCAGCAGCAGCCGCCGGTACTCGTCGCTGCCCTCGGCAACGCCCTTCAGACGCGCCTCGAAGGACCTGGCGATCACCACCTCGCGCGGATCGTGGGCGACGAAAGGCGCGGCCCCGGCCCGGCCGACGAGCACCACGGCGTCACCGAGGACCAGGTGTTCGACGAGCCCGTCGGAGAACCGGAGCATGGCCACGGCGGCGAACGGACTGATCGGGTGGGTGACGTCGCACGTGTCACGGTGCTGGTCGGTGACCCGCTCGATGCTCTCGGCCAGCACGTCGCGCAGGCTCCGGTCCCCGGACAGACCGCCCAGGAGGGCGCCGCCCAGGCGGGTGGCGTACCAGGTCACGCCGTGGCGGCAGACCTTCTCGACACCGGTGATGCCACCTGCGCCGTCGACAAGGACCATGCCCGACGCGACGGCGCCGGCGAAATCCTCATTGGTACGCCCGGCGTGGCCGGCATCGGTTGCCATCGTCACCCGCATGGCTGGATTATCGGTCAGCGTCGAACTCCGCGACGAGGCGAGCGACCACCGACGCTCGTATCATGGCCGTCGTGACGGGTGCCCGATGACGAGCAAGGTCGACTTCAAGAAGACCCTCGACACCTACCAGGCGAATCGGGGCCGGTTCCGGATCGTCGACGTGCCCGACATGCGGTACCTCATGATCGACGGGCAGGGCGACCCCAACACGTCGCCCGCCTTCACAGCCGCTGTCGAAGCGCTCTATCCGGTGGCGTACAAGCTGAAGTTCGCAAGCAAGACTGGCCTGGGGCGCGACTATGTCGTTCCTCCGCTGGAGGGCCTGTGGTGGGCCGAGGACATGGCGTCCTTCACGGCGGCGCGGGACAAGTCGCTGTGGAGTTGGACGTTGCTGCTCATGGTTCCGGACTGGATCGACAGGACCATGTTCACCGCCGCCGTCGAGCAGGTCACTGTCAAGAGCCGGCCGGCGCGCCTCGCCGACGTACGCCTGGAGACGCTGTCCGAGGGGCGGTGCGTGCAGACGCTGCACGTGGGTTCCTTCGACGACGAGGCGGATGTGCTCGCCCGGATGCACCACGAGTTCATCCCCGGCGAGGGGTTGCAGATGGCCGGCGATCACCACGAGATCTACCTGAGCGACTTCCGTAGAGTCGCCCCCGAACGGCAGCGCACGATCCTGCGGCAGCCCGTCACGAGTTCGTCCGGACCGGTGTGACGGGCCGGACCGTAGGCGGAATTGACAGTCGGCGACTGCCGGAGCAGGGTTGAGCAGTGACAACGATGTCAACGGACAAAAGAGGAGGAAGGGTGATGGTGCTTTCCTCCTCGCGTACCCGACCCGACAGGTCGGTTCGCGGCGTACCGTTTGCGGTTTTCCGGCGCGGACCCGGTTCGTCCGCCGATCCTGGCCGTATGTCCCTTCCCTACCCGGCGGTGACCAGCTGAGATGACCGACGTGCCCCGATCCGCAGCCGAACCTGCCCCCGTCCCGGCAGGGTCACCCGACCTGCCCGACCTGGACGAGTTCCTCGCCGACCAGTCCCGCACCCTGCTCGACACCGCCCGCCGCGCCCTCCGGCCCGAGGGCGGCTTCTGGTGGCTGACCGACGACCGCACACCCGATCGTGCCGAACCGCTGTACACCTGGATCACCTGCCGGATGACCCACGTGGCCGCGCTCGCCCACCGCAACGGCGAACCGGACGCCGCCGCCCTCGTCGACCACGGCGTCACGGCGCTGCGCACGCTGCTGCGCGACGCGGAGTACGGCGGCTGGTTCGCTGCCGTGGACCAGCAGAGCGAGCCGACAAACGACCGCAAGGCTGGGTACGACCACGCCTTCGTGCTGCTCGCCGCGTCCAGCGCCGCCCGAGCCGGGCGACCCGGCGCGCACGAGCTGCTCGACGACGCGCTCGCCGTGGTGCTGGACCACTTCTGGGACGACGAAGCCGGAGCGGTCCGCGAATCGTGGAACCGCGACTGGACCGTCCCCGAGGACTACCGGGGCGCCAACAGCAGCATGCACATGGTCGAGGCGTTCCTCGCCGCCAACGCCGCCACCGGCGACGCGAGCTGGGCCGATCGCGCCCTGCGCATCGCCACCCACCTCGTGCACGGCGAGGCCGCCCGACACGACTGGCGGCTGCCCGAGCACTTCACCGCCGACTGGACACCGCTGCCCGACTACAACCGGGAGCAGCCCGCCGACCAGTTCCGGCCGTACGGCTCGACCATCGGGCACTGGCTGGAGTGGGCCCGGCTGCTGCTGGAGTTGGAGGCCGCCCTGCCACAGCCGCCCTGCTGGCTGCTCGCCGACGCCCGTGCCCTGTTCGCCGCAAGCGTCCGGCGCGGCTGGGCGGTCGACGGCGCCGACGGTTTCGTCTACACGATCGACTGGGAGGACCGGCCCGTCGTCCGCTCCCGGATGCACTGGGTGGTGGCCGAGGCCATCGGAGCGGCGGTCACCCTGCACCGCCGCACCGGGCACGCCGTCTACGCCGACTGGTTCCAGGTCTTCTGGGCGTACGCCCGCCGCAACCTCATCGACGACACCGGGTGGCGGCACGAGCTGGACGCGCAGAACCTGCCCTCGGACACGGTCTGGCACGGCCGGCCGGACGTCTACCACGCGTACCAGGCGGTGCTGCTGTCCCGCTCGGCCGACGGGCTGGGTGGCCCCGGCCCGCGCAAGCCGGGCGAGGTGACCGAATGATCGTGGTGGCGGGTGAAGCCCTCATCGACCTGGTGGTCAGCGCCGAGGGGGAGCGGGCCGTGCCTGGCGGGTCGCCCGCGAACGTCGCGGTAACGCTCGCCCGACTGGATCAGCGGGTACGCCTGCTGGCCCGGATCGGCCCCGACGAGTACGGCCGGCAGTTGACCGAGCATCTGGACGCCAACCAGGTGGACCTGGCCTGGGCGGTCCGCGCCGACCAGCCCACCTCGGTAGCGGTCGCCACCCTGAACGCGGCCGGGCAGGCGAGCTACGAGTTCCGGCTGGAAGGCGCGGCCGACTGGCAGTGGACGCCGCAGGAACTGCCCGACCTCACCGGGACACCGGCGACAGCCCTGCACAGCGGGTCGCTGGCGCTCGCGTTGGCACCCGGCGCGCAGGTACTGGAGGATCTGCTCGCCCGTGAACGCCAGCGGGACGTGCTCACCGTCTCGATCGACCTCAACCTGCGCCCGAGCATCGTGTCGGACCGGGCTGCGGAGCAGGAACGGGTACGCCGGCAGGTGCGCCACGCGCATCTGGTCAAGGCCAGCGACGAGGATCTCGCCTGGCTCCACCCGGACCGGTCGGCGGCCGACGTGATGGCCGAATGGCGCGATGCCGGAGTTCTCTGCGCTGTGGTGACCCGGGGCGGCGACGGCGCGTGGCTGCTCGCCCCCGACGGGACGCTGCACGAGGAACCAGCGGTACGCACCACAGTTGTCGACACCGTCGGTGCCGGTGACTCGTTCACCGGTGGCCTGTTGGCCGCGCTGGCCGACCTCGACGCGCTCGGCGACCGGCCGGCGGACCGGCTCGCCGCGGTCACCGAGCCGCAGTGGGAGGCGGTGCTCCGGCAGGCCGCGACGGTGGCCGCGCTGACCTGCGCCCGGCGTGGCGCCGACCCGCCCCGCCGAGCCGAGGTAGAAGCCCTCCTAACGACCCCTAACTAACACCCCCGGCCCACCGCCCCGCCCTTCCCTGCCCGCGCCCCGCCCTGCCCTGCCCCCGCCCCGCCTCGCCCGCGCCCTGCCCTGCCCGCCCTGCCCTGCCCCCGCCCGCGTGAGTCGATCATGGAGTTGTGGTGCCTCACAAAAGGGGCACGGATGGATTAATTGCCCACCACAACTTCATGATCGACGCCGTGGGATGGGGTGAGCCCGGGGGATGGGGTGAGCGCGGGGGATGGGGTGAGCGCGGGGGCGGGAAAGCGCGCAGGGCAGCGGGGAGCGCCGAGGGCGGGGAGGGTAGGAAAGGCAGGAAAGGTAGGAAAGGCAGGAAAGGCAGGAAAGGTAGGAAAGGCAGGAAAGGCAGCTGACGCGGGCGGGCGTGGTGGGGGATTAGCGGAGGCCGCGGCGTAGCAGTCTTGTGGGTAGCACCGTTGTTGCGGGCGGGGAGTCGTCGCCGGCGATGCGTTGGAAGAGGCGTTCGGTGGCGACCCTCGCCAGCTCCCTCGTGTCGTAGGCGACGACGGTCAACGGCCGGGGCATCAGGTGGGCCAGCTCGAAGTCGTCGAAGCCGACAAGCGCCGCGTCGCTGCCGCGCCGGTGCAGCTCCTGGAGTGCGCCGACGGTCAGCCGGTTGTTGCCGCAGAAGAACGCGGTGGGCGGGTTCGGTAGGTCGAGCAGCGCGGCGACCGCCCGTCCGGCGTCCTCCGGTGCGATCAGCCGGTCGCAGAGCAGCGACCCGTCCGGCTCGATCCCGGCGGCGGCCAGTGCCGTGCGGGCGCCGGCCAGTCGCTCACGCATTGTGGGCACGCTTGGCGCACCGAGCAGAAGGCCCACCCGCCGGTGTCCCTCGTCCAGCAGCGCGCCGACTCCGGCCTGGCCGCCACCCCGGTTGTCCAGCAGGACAGTGTCGGCGAGCAGCCCATGCGGCGGCCGGTCCAGGAAGACCACAGGCATGCCCAACTCGACCTCGCGGCGCAGGAACGAATGGTCGGGGCCTGCCGGCACCACAAGGAGCCCGTCGACCCGGCGCTGGGTGAAATCCTGGAGTACGGCGCGTTCCCGCTCCGGATCCTCCTCGGACGAAGCCGTGATCAGCATGGTGCCGTGGGCGGCGGCGATCTCGGCGGCGACGCTGGCGATCGTGGCGTAGAACGGGTTGGCGATCTCCTCGATGAGCAAC
Source organism: Micromonospora profundi (assembly GCF_011927785.1). Taxonomy (NCBI): domain Bacteria; kingdom Bacillati; phylum Actinomycetota; class Actinomycetes; order Micromonosporales; family Micromonosporaceae; genus Micromonospora; species Micromonospora profundi. The sequence continues at coordinate 117,681 of NZ_JAATJK010000001.1, forward strand.
CCGACTGTGGCGTTGAGCTGCCGCGAGCGCAGGTTGCGGGCGATGTCGTTGCGCCGGAAACCCAGCTCGGTGATGGCGGCGAGTACCCGCCCCAGTAACTCCTGACCCACCGGCTCGTCGTTTACCACCCGGGAGACGGTCTTCAAGCTGACCCCGGCGTGCCGGGCGACGTCGACCATCGTCGGGCGCCGGCGTACGGCCGGGCGGGTCGGGGTCTGGGTCACAGGGTGGTCCTCCACGGCGGACGCTGGTCAGCGGGCGACAGCGGCGAGCGCGTCGACCGCCTTTCGGGCGGCTATCAGCACCGGATCCCACACCGGCGCGTACGGCGGAGCGTAGCCCAGGTCGAGCGCCGTCATGTCGTCCACCGTCATGCCGTTCCACAACGCCACGGCCAGCGTGTCGATCCGCTTGGCAGCCTCGGACCAGCCGACGATCTGCGCGCCCAGCAAGCGGCCGCTGGGACGCTCCGCGATCAGCTTGACGGTCATCGGCCGGGCACCGGGGTAGTAGCCCGCCCGGCTTGTCGACTCGGCGATCACCGAGATGAAGTCGAAGCCCGCCTCGCTCGCATCCCGCTCGCGCAGACCGGTGCGGCCCACCTCCAGCTCGCAGACCTTCGTCACCGCCGTGCCGATCACACCCGCGAAGGTGGCGTACCCGCCGCCGATGTTGATGCCGGCCACCCGGCCCTGCTTGTTGGCGTGCGTGCCCAGCGGTATGTGCACAGGCATCCCGCTGACCCGGTGCAGCGTCTCCACGCAGTCACCGGCCGCCCAGACCCCGGGAAAGCCCGGCACCCGCATCCGGCGGTCCACCCGGATTCCGCCGGTCGGCCCGATCGGCAGGCCGGCAGCCTCGGCCAGCGCGACGTTCGGGCGTACGCCGAGGCCCAGGACCACGACGTCGGCCGGAATCGGCCCTTCGGCGGTGACCACTGCGGACACCCGGCCGTCCCGCTGTTCAAGGCCGGTGACCGGCAGGCCGGCGCGGATCGTCACACCCAGCCCGCGCATCGCGTCGACGACCAACTCGGCCATGTCGCTGTCCACGGTCGACATCGGCTGATCGGACGCTTCGACCAGGGTGACGGACAGGCCGCGCTGGATGAGCGCCTCGGCCATCTCGACGCCGATGTAACCGCCACCGATGACCACTGCCCGGCGCGGCTGCGGCTCCGCGTCCAGCCAGTCGCGCAGTGCCGCCCCGTCGTCGAGGGTCTGCACCCCGAACACGCCGCCGGCGTCGGTCCGCGCCCACGGCGGCTGTGCCGGCGTCGCGCCGGCGGCGTACATCAGCTCGTCGAAGTGCTCGCGGACCTCCCCGCCGCCCTCCAGGTCCCGGGCGACCACCTCGCGGCGTTCCATGTCGATGGCTGTCACCTCGTGGCGCATCCGCACGTCCATGGCGAACTCCGTGCGGAACGTCACCGGCTCCCGGGCGATCAACTGCTCCGGGCCGTCGACCTGACCACTGATCCAGTACGGAATGCCGCACGCCGAGTAGGACGTGAAGTGCCCGCGCTCGAAGACCACGATCTCCAGGTCGTCGGAGCCCCGACGGCGTCGGGCCTGGGAGGCCGCCGACATGCCGGCCGCGTCCCCGCCAATGACGATCAACCGTTGCGCCACAGGTTCATCCTGTCACGCTGATCAGCCATGGGTCTGCCGTGCGACGTCCTGCACCACGTCGACGAGCCGCCCGGTGCGGGCGAACACCGCACGCTGCCGTGCCGCGCCCGTGCCGTGCCGGCGCAGCCCGCCCAACAGGTCGGTCACCTCGGCCCAGTCGCCGTGCTGCTCCAGGGCCGGTCGCATCCGCTCCACGAACCGGTCCAGCAGCTCCCAGGCCGGGCGCAGCTCCCCGGTGGTCACGTCGACGGCCTCGCCCTCCAGGCCGTCGTGCGCGGCCCGCCAGTGCGCGCCGACGAGCAGGTGGTGATCGGTCTGCAGGGCGGGGCGGCCGGCCTCGACGTCGTCCATGGCGGTGGCCACCAGGGCGCGGACCAGCGCGGCGACCAGCACGGCGTCGTCCACCGACGGGCACACGTCGCCGATCCGCAGCTCGACGGTCGGGTACTTCGCCGACAGCCGGGCGTACCAGTAGAGCATCCCCTCGTCGAGCATCACGCCGCTGGCGATCAACTGGCGGATCAGCCGCTGGTAGTGCTCATGCGACTCCAACCAGGGCGTCGGCGCCACCGACGGCCAGCGCTCCCACTCCACCGAACGCCAACTGGCATAGCCGGAGTCCTCACCCCGGGAGAACGGGGAGTTTGTGGTGACAGCGTGCAGCAGCGGCAGCCACGGCCGGACGTGGTTGAGCACCTGCACACCGGTGTCCGGGTCGGGAACACCCACGTGCACGTGCATCCCGTTGTTGCCGGGGCCGGGCACGAGCAGCCGGAACCGTTCGATCATCCGGTCGAAGCGTGGCTTGTCCACCACCGGCGGCACCGGCCCGTCCACCGGGCCCGTGCCGATCGCCAACAGCCGGACGCCGGCCCGCTCGGCGGCGTCGGCGAGCGCCTTGCGCAGCACGCCGAGGGAGTGCCGGATCGAGGACAGCTCAAGCCCGGGCGGGCTGCCGATCTCGATCTGGCTGGTCTGGAACTCCCGCTCCACCTGCCCGCGCAACTCCGCCGGCACCTGCTCCAGCACCAGGTCGACGGCGGGAACCGCGGCTCCGGTGTGCGGATCGACGAGCAGGAACTCCTCCTCGACACCGACGGTGAGCAACCCGGTCCCCGCGGCCGAACCGCTGGGCGCCTCCGTCACCTGGCCCGTCATCGCCACACCACCGTCCGCTCCAGCCGATCGCGGGCCGTCCGCGTCGGTCTGTCTGTGGTTACCCGCGGTGGTGACGCCCGGAAACGTGGCGTACGGCGCGTCGCATCGCGTGTCGCGCTTCGGCGCATGGGCCGCGCGTCGCGAATCGGCCGGACTGTGTGACACCGGGTCCTATGCTGAGCCCGTGCCGGTGCCGCTGGGGTTCCTCTGGGTCGCGTGGATGTCCGCGTCCGCCCAGCTCACCCTGCTCGCGGCCGACCCGTCCGACCTGCTGGCGGGCGTCGCGCTGACCGCCCTCGTGCTGCTCAACGCGCTGCTCGCGGCGCGGGTGCCCGGCGGGTCGGGGGCACCGGGTTTCGCACGCGTATGGGCCGGGCTGCGCGCCCGGTCCCGGGGCCGCCGGACGCCCCGACAGATCGATCCGGACGCCGCCGGGCGACCCCGACCCCGCGCACCAGGGCACCCCCTCGCCGCGTAGCGCCACACCGCCGCGCGGCCGATCCCACAGTCACCGGTTCTCCCCGCGCGTACGGCGCCGGGGGAGGACCTCACCGGAATCGGACCGAGGGGTTTCCCATGCTCGCCTTCGCACCGTTGCACACCGTTGTCGGCGCCGCCGGCAGCGCGCTGTCCTGGCTCACCGATCTGCTCGAACCGTTCGCCGGCGGCATGGCGACCGCCGCCGCCATCGTCCTGTTCACCATCGCCGTCCGCCTGCTGATCTCACCGCTGACCGTTGCGCAGGTCCGCGGGGAGCGGCGCCGCGCGGCGCTCGCCCCGCAGGTGCGCGACCTGCAACGCCGGTACGCCGACGACCCGGCGAAGCTTCAGGGTGAGGTGTTCGCGTTGTACCGGTCGGCCGGCGCCAACCCCATTGCCGGCTGCCTGCCGTTGCTGCTCCAGGCGCCGTTCCTGCTGGTGCTGTACCGCCTCTTCACCACAAGCGAGGGTGGCACCGGCCTGCTTGACGAGCGGCTGGCCGGTGTGCCGCTGGGTCATCACCTCAGCGACGGGTTGACGGGTGCGGCCCTGCCGCTCTTCGCAGTCCTGTTGGCAGTGCTGGTGGTGCTGGCGTGGTGGTCGTCGCGGCGCGCACGCCGGGCGTCGGCGGCGGTGGGCACCGTGGCCGGTACGCCTACCGAGGGGCCGGGGGCCGCCACGCTCGGCCGGTTGCTGCCGCTGTTGCCGTTCGCGACAGTGCTGGTGGCGCTGGTGCTGCCGCTGGCCGCGGTGATCTATCTGGTGACCACGACCGCCTGGTCGGTGTTGGAGCAGGTGGCGCTCCGGCGTCCGCAGGCGGTCGCGCAGAGCGACGAAGCAGATCGACGTTGACAACTGCCATGGCGGGACGTACAACTCCTGAGAGAGCGCTCTCTCGACCGTCCCCGCAGAGAGGCACGTCCATGGCACCTCCTTCGGCGGCCACCACCGCCCCACCCGTCCGACGTCGTCTGGTGGCGTCCGTCCTGCTCGTCGCCACCACCACCGCCCTGGCCGGCGTCACCATGACCGCACAGGCCGCCGTGCCGCCCCCCGCCACCGGCTGGAGCACGGTCTGGAGCGACGACTTCACAGGCGCGGCCGGCACCCTGCCGTCGGCCGCCAACTGGATCATCGACACCGGGTACAACTATCCCGGCGGCCCGGCCAACTGGGGCACCGGCGAGATCCAGCGCTACACCGCCAGCACCGCGAACGTCAGCCACGACGGCAGCGGCAACCTGCGGATCACGCCGCTGCGCGACAGTGCGGGCGGCTGGACCTCCGCCCGTATCGAAACCGTCCGCAGCGACTTCAAGGCCCCGGCCGGTGGCGTGCTCGCCATCGAGGGCCGGATCCAGATGCCGAACGTCACCGGTGCGGCGGCGGCCGGCTACTGGCCCGCGTTCTGGGCGCTCGGCGCTCCCTACCGGGGCAACTACCAGAACTGGCCGGGCATCGGCGAGTTCGACGTGATGGAGAACGTCAACGGCCTCAACTCGGTCTGGGGCGTGCTGCACTGCGGCGTCGCGCCGGGCGGGCCGTGCGACGAGTTCAACGGCATCGGCGCGTCCCGGGCCTGTCCGGGCAGCACTTGCCAGTCCGCGTTCCACACCTACCGGTTCGAGTGGGACGCCTCGACAAGCCCCCAGCAACTGCGCTGGTACGTCGATGGCCAGCTTTACCACACCGTCACTCAGAGCCGGGTCGGTGAGGCGGCCTGGTCGCAGATGACCTCACACGCGGGCTACTTCCTGCTGCTCAATGTGGCGATGGGTGGGGCGTTCCCGAACGGGGTGGCCGGCAGCGCCACGCCCACCGCGGCGACCGTCCCGGGGCGGCCTATGCTCGTCGACTACGTGGCCGTGTACCGGCGCGGCGGCGGAACCACCCCGCCCACCACGCCGCCGCCGACCACGCCGCCGCCGAGCGGCACGCGGGACGCGTACGGGCAGATCCAGGCCGAGGCGTTCAGCGCGCAGAACGGCGTGATCGTGGAGGCGTGTGCCGAGGGCGGGCAGAACATCGGCGCGCTGCGCAACGGTGACTGGGTGCGCTACGACAACGTCGAGTTCGGCTCCACGTCACCCCGGGACTTCGTGGCCCGGGTGGCCTCCGGCGCCGGCTCCGGGGTGAGCGGGCTGGTCGAGGTGCGGCTGGACAGCCCGACCGCGACGCCCATCGGCAGCTTCGCGATCGGCAGCACCGGCGGCTGGCAGAGCTGGACCTCGGTGCCCGGGAACGTCGCCGCGGTGACCGGCCGGCACTCCGTCTACCTCACCTTCACAAGCGGTCAGCCGAACGACTTCGTCAACGTCAACTGGTTCACCTTCCGCCGCTGAGGCGGGGCGTCCGCCGGGTCTCCCACCGCGCCGAGGTGCGGCGGGAGGCCCGGTCGTCCGTGTCGGGGCGCGGTCATTCACGCCGACCTCTGGACAGGGACAGTTAACTGTCTTAATAATTAGCGCCAACGTTGACGTACATGAATGCCCAGTCGGGCGTGGAGGGCCGCATGAAGCCTGCCAGATCCCTTGTCCTGTCCCTGGTGACCGTGCTGGCGGCGACGCTCGGCGCGGCCTGGGTGGCGCTGCCCGCGTTCGCCGCCGGCCCGACCGCCAGCTTCGTCAAGACCGCCGAGTGGGGCGCCGGCTGGGAGGGGAAGTACACGATCACCAACGGCGGCAGCTCGACAATCAACGGTTGGAACCTCGTCTTCGACCTGCCGTCCGGCACCGCGCTCGGCAGCTACTGGGACGCGTTGCTCACCTCCGCCGGCCAGCGGCACACCTTCACCAACAGGTCCTGGAACGGCAGCATCGCCCCCGGGGCGTCGGTGTCCTTCGGGTTCCTGGCCAGCGGCTCCGGCTCGCCGACCGGCTGCCAGCTCAACGGCGCACCGTGCGGCGGCGGCACCCCACCGTCCACCCCGCCTCCCACGACCCCGGCCCCGACGACCCCGCCTCCCACTACGCCGCCTCCCACGACGCCTCCGCCGACCACGCAGCCGCCCACCGGCGGGCTGCCGAAGCACCTGCTCACCGGCTACTGGCACAACTTCGACAACCCGGCGGTCGAGTTGCGGTTGCGCGACGTCCCCACCCAGTACGACCTGGTAGCTGTCGCCTTCGCCGAGGCCACCTCGACGCCGGGCGCGCTCACCTTCGGCGTCGACCCCGGGCTCGCTGCCTCGCTCGGCGGCTACACCGACGCGGACTTCAGCGCCGACGTGCGTACCCTGCACGCCCGGGGCCAGCGGGTCATCCTCTCCGTCGGCGGCGAAACCGGGCGGGTCACTGTCAACGACGCGGCGTCGGCCACGGTGTTCGCCGACACCGCCGCCGCGCTGATCAACCGCTACGGCTTCGACGGCATCGACATCGACCTGGAGAACGGGCTCAACCCGACGTACATGGCGCAGGCGCTGCGAGCGCTCCGCGCCAAGATCGGCGCCGGTCTGATCATCGCGATGGCACCGCAGACGATCGACATGCAGTCCCCGACCAGCGGCTACTTCAAGCTCGCCCTGGACATCAAGGACATCCTCACCGTCGTCAACACCCAGTTCTACAACTCCGGGGCGATGCTCGGCTGCGACCAGAACGCCGCGTACTCCCAGGGCACCGTGAACTTCATCGTCGCGCTGGCCTGCATCCAACTGGAGGCCGGACTGCGCCCCGACCAGGTCGGCCTCGGCCTGCCCGCCGGCCCGGGCGCGGCCGGTGGCGGCATCGTCGCGCCCAGCGTGGTCAACGCGGCGCTGGACTGCCTGGCCCGCGGCACCAACTGCGGCAGCTTCCGGCCGCCGCGAACCTACCCGGGCATCCGGGGCGCGATGACCTGGTCGGTCAACTGGGACGTCAGCAACGGCAACGGCTTCGCCCGCACGGTCGCACCGCACCTGGACACCCTGCCCTGAGCCGTCCCGACGCCCGCACCGGCGTCGGTACCACCCGTGCGGCCGAGGCCTCACCCGGCCGCACGGGGCGCCATCGCCCGCCGCTTCACCGTCGGGCGACACCCCCACCACACCGGTCCCTGGAGGCCACGTGAAACTCCGATCCCCCCGCGCGGCGACGTTCGCCGTCGCGCTGGCCGCCGCGCTGGTGGCGACCACCGTCGTCGCGCCGCAGGCCGCGTCCGCTGCCACCGCCGCCTTCGTCCGCACCAGCAGCTGGAGCAGCGGGTACGAGGCGAAGTTCACCGTCACCAACAACACGTCCACGTCGATCACCTCCTGGAACGTCCAGTTCGACCTGTCCGCGGGCAGCACGATCGGGTCGGCCTGGGACGCGGTGGTGAGCAGCTCGGGCCAGCACGTGACCGCCCGCAACCAGTCCTGGAACGGCGCGCTGGGTGCCGGCGCGAGCACCTCGTTCGGCTTCGTCGTCGCCGGCACCGGGGACCCCACCAACTGCACAGTCAACGGCTCACCCTGCGCTGGCGGTCCGACCACCCCGGGCGCCCCCGCAACGCCCGGCGGACTGCGCGTCACCGGCACCACCGCGTCGGCGGTGTCGCTGGCCTGGAACGCGGTGAGCGGCACGGTGACCGGCTACCGCGTGTACGAGGGTTCGACGGTCCGTGCCACTGTCACCGGCACGTCGGCGACGGTGTCCGGCCTGGCCGCCTGCTCGGCGCACAGCTACACGGTCGCCGCGTACAACTCGGCAGGGGAGTCGCCACGGTCGTCGGCTGTCGCCGCGAGCACCACAGGGTGCACCGGCGGCGGCGGTTCGATGGCCGTCGCGCCCTACCTCTACCCGGGTTGGGGTGACCCGCCCGCACCGGCGACAGTCATGTCGGCGACCGGCGTCAAGTGGTTCACCATCGCGTTCGTGCTCTCCGGCGGCGGCTGCACGCCCGCCTGGGACGGTGGCGGCCCGCTCACTGGCGGCGTGCACGCCAACACCATCGCGGCCATTCGGGCGGCAGGCGGCGACGTGATCCCGTCCATCGGCGGCTGGAGCGGCAACAAGCTCGGCCCGAACTGCTCCTCGGCCAGCGCCCTGGCCGGCGCGTACCAACAGGTGATCAACGCGTTCGGGCTCAAGGCGATCGACATCGACATCGAGAACAGCGACGAGTTCGAGAACGAGGTCGTGCAGGACCGGATCCTCGGCGCGCTGAAGATCGTCAAGCAGAACAACCCGGGCCTGAAGACGATCATCACGTTCGGCACCTCGACCACCGGCCCGTCGTACTACGGCACCCGGCTGATCAACCAGGCCGCCGCGCTCGGCGCCAACATCGACACCTTCACGATCATGCCGTTCGACTTCGGTGGCGGGGCCAACATGTACCAGAGCACCGTCAACGCGGCCGAAGGACTGAAGAACACGCTGAAGACGGCCTTCGGCTGGTCCGACGCGACGGCGTACGCCCACATGGGCATCTCCGGCATGAACGGGCTCTCCGACCAGCAGGAGCTGACCACGCCGGCCACCTGGGCCCAGATCCGTGACTGGGCAAAGGCGCGCGGGCTGAGCCGGTTCACGTTCTGGTCGGTCAACCGGGACCGGCCGTGCCCTGGCGGGGGAGTCGTCTCCAACTGCTCCGGCATCGCGCAGAACACGTGGGAGTTCACGTCGATCAGCGCCCAGTTCAGCTGAGGCGGACGCAGATCAGCGACCGGCGGTCACCGACCGCCGGTCGTCGCGTCCCCGGCGCCGGCGGATCTTCCGGATCGCCCAGCTGGCAGTCATGACCACGAAGACCGCGATGATGCCGTAGTTGAACCAGTCGCTGTAGCGCTCGACGTCCTGCCAGCGGCTGCCCAGCACGTAGCCGGCGCCGACGATGAGGCCGTTCCACACGCCGCTGCCGATCGTGGTGAGCAGGATGAACTCGCCCAGCGGCATCCGGTTCGCCCCGGCCGGGACGGAGACCAGGCTTCGCACCACCGGCACGACCCGGCCGATCAGCACCGCCCACCGGCCGTGCCGCTCGAACCAGCGGTCGGCCTTCTCCAGGTCGTCGCGATCCACGAGCGGGATGTGGTCCAGCCAGCGCTTGAGACGCTCCTCGCCCAGCGCCGCGCCCAGCCAGTAGAGCACCAGCGCGCCGACAAGCGAACCGACCGTCGCGGCGAGCGTCACGAGGAAGACGTTGAACTGGCCCTCGTGGGCCAGGTAGCCGGCCATCGCCAGCACGATCTCGCTGGGGATCGGTGGAATGATGCTCTCCAGCGCCACCAGCAGGGCGACGCCGGCCGGACCCATCGCCTCGATCACGGAGGCCACCCAACCGGTCAACCCGGTGAACTCGGACGGGTCACCCGCCTGGGCGTACGCCATTGGTCGTCCTTCCGGGCCGGCAACGGGGATCAGGAACCTCTACCCGCAGACCGGGCGATGCACACCTGCCGGTGACCCCGTCCACCCGCTCGGGCCGACCTCCGCCGCCCGCCCGGCCATCAGTCTTCGGGGTGCACCGCCGTGTCGGCCGGCCCCTGCCGCCAGCCGGTGAACCGCACGACGAGCCCGGTCCGCGAGGGCGCGCAACAGAACGGGCCCGCGGTGACCTGTGACTCCGGGTCCAGCGGCGTCAGTCGGACGAGTCGCCACGGCTCCTCGTCCACCCGGGCCCGGACGGTGAGCGCGTCGCCGGCCCGGCTGACCCGGACCGTGACCACCCGGTCCGCCCACTCCGGCACCGGTGCCACCGACCAGTCGGAGAACTCCCGCGTCACCACCGCGCCGAGTTGCAGGTCGCCGTCGCTCACCTCGACGCCGGCCTTGGTCCAGGTCCGCTCGTCCACCCACACCAGGACGCCGGCCTGGTCGAACTGCTCGGTGAGTTCGAGGGCGAAGCTAACCTCCATGGCGGTGCCGACAGGCAGCGGCGCGAGCAGGGCCGGGGCGTCCTCGTGGACGAAGCCGTAGCTTGTCCGCCGCCACAGGTCACTCTCGGCCGCGGGCTCGACAAGCAGTTCACCGTTTGGACCGTGCTCGGTGCGCACCGGCGGGTGCAGCCAGGTGCCCCGGACCCAGTCCAACGGCTCACTCGGTGGTACGAGCTCGAACGCCATGAGGGAAACCGTACCCGGCGGGTTTGCCGCGATGATCAATCGGACATGTTTGGACGGCATGGGTGACCGTTGGTATTCCGAAGCCGTTGTCTACTGCCTCGACATCGACACGTTCGCCGACTCCGACGGCGACGGGGTCGGCGACATCCGCGGCCTGATGAGCCGACTGGACTACCTGGCCCGGCTGGGCGTGACGTGTCTGTGGCTGCACCCCATCCACCCCTCGCCCAACCGTGACGACGGGTACGACGTCACCGACTTCTACAACGTGGACCCGCGCTTCGGCACCCTCGGCGACTTCGCCGAGCTGCTGCACCAGGCACAGAACCGGGGCATCCGCGTGATCATCGACCTGGTGGTCAACCACACCTCCGACGAGCACCCGTGGTTCCAGTCCGCCCGATCCTCGCCGGACTCCCCGTACCGCGACTGGTATCTCTGGTCCGACCAGGAGCCCGCGGACCGCCACCAGGGCATGGTCTTCCCCGGGGAGCAGAACGAGACCTGGACGTACGACCGCACCGCCAAGGCCTGGTTCTACCACCGCTTCTACAAGTTCCAGCCCGACCTCAACGTGTCAAACCCGCAGGTCCGCGCCGAGATCAAGAAGATCATGTCGTTCTGGCTCCAGCTCGGCGTCTCCGGTTTCCGGATGGACGCGGTGCCGTTCATCATCGAGCTGACCGAGCCGGGCAACCCGAAGTCGCCAAAGGACTTCGAGTTCATCACCGAGCTGCGCCAGCACGTGCAGTGGCGCCGTGGCGACGCCGTCCTGCTGGCCGAGGCGAACGTCGAACCCGACGAACTGCCCACGTTCTTCGGCGACGGCAGCGGCTCCGGCAACCGGATTCACATGCTCTTCGACTTCATGCTCAACGGCCGGCTCGTGCTCGCCCTTGCCCGGCACGACCCGGAGCCGCTGATCGAGGCGTTGCGCGACACCCCGAAGCTGCCGGTCGGCGGGCAGTGGGCCACCTTCCTGCGCAACCACGACGAGATCGACCTGTCCCGGCTGACAACCGAACAACGCAACCAGGTGTACGCCGAGTTCGGCCCGGACGAGAACATGCGCATCTACGACCGGGGGATCCGCCGACGGCTGGCCCCGATGCTCGGCAACGACCGGCGGCGCATCGAGCTGGCGTACGCCCTCCAGTTCTCCATGCGCGGCACGCCGGTGCTGCGCTACGGCGAGGAGATCGGCATGGGGGAGGATCTGTCGCTGCCCGGCCGGGAGGCGATCCGTACCCCGATGCAGTGGTCCTACGCGACGAACGCCGGCTTCTCCACGGCGGACCCGGAGAAGCTTGTCCGCCCGGTCATCGACAAGGGTGAGTTCAGCTACCAGCAGGTAAACGTCACGGCCCAGACCAGCGACACGAAGTCGCTGTTCGCCTGGTTCGAACGCATGATCCGCACGCTGCGCGAGGCGCCCGAGATCGGCTCCGGCTCGACCACCCACATCGACGTGTCGATGCCGGCCGGCGTGCTGGCGCACCGGGCGGACGGGCCGACCGGGACCATGGTGTTCGTGCACAACCTCGGCACCGACGACGTCGAAGTGGACCTGAGCAGCCTCGAACCGGAGGCCGACATGCCGATGGACGTGCTCAGCGACCGTGGCTACGGCGAGTTGGGCAAGCTCGGGGCGGTCAAGGTGGCCGGTTACGGCTACCGGTGGATCAGGCTCTGCCGTGGCTCAGCCTGGTGACCTCGGCCGGAAGGCTCCGGGGTTAAGCTCCTTCGATCGACCCCAAGTTACCCGGAGGTAGTCATGTCGGAGCCCCGCGTCGCCATCGTCACCGGAGCCGCACGCGGTATCGGTGCGGCCACCGCCCAGCGGCTGGCCGCCGACGGGATGGCAGTCGCCGTCGTCGACATCGACGAGTCGACAACCAAGGAGACGGTAGAGGCCATCACCGGCGCGGGCGGTCGCGCCCTCGGCGTGGGTGCCGACGTGTCCGACCGGGCACAGGTCGAGGCTGCCGTCGAGCGGGTCGCCGCCGAGTTGGGCGCGCCCACAGTGCTTGTGAACAACGCAGGCGTGCTCCGCGACAACCTGCTGTTCAAGATGACCAACTCCGACTGGGACACGGTCATGGGGGTGCACCTGCGCGGCGCGTTCCTGTTCAGCCAGGCCGCTCAGAAGCACATGGTGGAGCGCAAGTGGGGGCGGATCGTCAACCTCTCCAGCACCTCCGCCCTGGGCAACCGGGGCCAGGCGAACTACGCCGCCGCCAAGGCGGGCCTCCAGGGCTTCACCAAGACGCTCGCCATCGAGCTGGGGCCGTTCGGGGTGACAGCCAACGCGGTCGCCCCCGGTTTCATCGTCACCGACATGACGGCGGCCACCGCCGCCCGGATGAAGGTCGACTTCGAGGACTTCCAGAAGCACGCAGCCGCCGAGATCCCGGTCCGCCGCCCGGGCCGCCCGGAGGACGTCGCGCACACCATCTCGTTCCTGACCAGCGAGGGCGCGGGGTTCGTCTCCGGCCAGGTCATCTACGTCGCCGGTGGCCCGCGGGCCTGATGGTTCTCCCGACGAGGACGCACCCTGCACCAGGGAGCGTCCTCGTCGTGCGTTGAACCTGGCGGGCCGCGTTCGTGCGGTCGGGCCGTGCCTTGCGGTCGGGCCGCGTCTTGCGGTCAGGCCGGGTCGCGGCGGGTTCGCCAGAGCCAGAACAGGCCGAGCACCGGCAGCACCAGCGGGATGTAGCCGTATCCGCTGCCGAACTGCGACCACACCGTCTCGTCGGGGAAGAGTTCCCTGTCGACCAGGCTCAGAACGCCGACCGTGACGACCCCGACCAGCTCCACCGCGCAGCAGGCAAGCGCCACGCGCCGGCCGGCGTGGCCGGCACGGGCCAGCCCCACCGCGGCCACGATGTAGATGAGCGCGGCGACAGCGGAGAGCAGGTACGCCACCGGCGCCTCGTCGAACTTCGTGGCGATCTGGAGGCCGGCCCGGCTGGTCGCCGCGATAGCGAAGATCAGGTAGACGGCGATCAGCAGGCGGCCCGGACCGCTGTTCGTGGCGCGGCGGGTCGGCTGTGTCTCAACCACCGAGCACCTCCCAGGTCTGTTGCAACCGGACCACCACCACCGGGGTCACCAGGCAGACCGCGCAGACGATCGCGGAACCCCACCGGGTCGGCTCCATCCGGGCCAGCACCCAGGCCAGCGGTGGCAGGCAGACCAGCGTGGCCAGATAGCCGAAGAACGCGCCGGGCTCACCAGGTCGGTCGCCGCCACCGATCGCGACGAGCGCGAGCACGCTCAGGACTACCAGCGCCAGCTCCAGCAGGGCCAGGCCGGCGAACTGCACCCGGTCCGGTGGCCGCTGACGTATCGCCACGACCAGCGCCCACACCGCGACGAGCAGCGACAGCACGATCGATACCGTCGCGATGATCCCGTCCACCGGGGAGTTGGCCGCCGCCGCGCTGGTCATCGGCCCCACCCGATCGTTGCCTCGGTCACCGGCACAGCCTACTAACCGTCGTAGTACCCCACGATCCTGCCTCGCTGTCGTCGGTTGAGTGTCGTCGCGTTCCCCGACGCGACAGCTGCCGGCTGCGCCGGTCACCACGACCACCCTGGCGCTGCGTTGGTCAACCCGCCGCCGGCACGCCCGGTGCGGCGACTAGCGTGGATCAGGGCCGTGGCGTCGCCGCGGTGGGACGACGGCGGAGGTACACGTGCTGCGGTTCGGCTTGTTCGGCACCGGTCACTGGGCGATCGAGACGCACGGGAAGGCGCTGCACGCACACCCGGACGCGGAACTCGTCGGGGTGTGGGGGCGCAACCCGGAGCGGGCCGCCTCGCTCGGCGAGATGTACGGGGTGCCGACGTACAACGACATCGACGCCCTCATCGAGCAGTGCGAGGCCGTCGCCGTCGCGCTGCCGCCGGACATCCAGGCCGACATCGCGGTACGGGCGGCCACTGCCGGCCGGCACCTGCTGCTGGACAAGCCGCTGGCGCTCACCGTCGACGACGCCGACCGTGTCGTCGCCGCAGCCGAGGCGTCCGGGGTCGCCTCGGTCGTCTTCTTCACCCAGCGGTTCCAGCCGAACGTCACAGCGTTCCTCGCCGCGACCGCCGCAGCCGGTGGCTGGCAGCACGGGCGGACCACCGCGTTCGCGTCGATCTTCCAGGACGGCAGCCCGTACGGCGGCTCGCTGTGGCGGCGGGAGCACGGCGCGCTCTGGGACATCGCCCCGCACGCGCTCTCGATCCTCCTGCCGGTGCTCGGCCGGGTGACCCAGGTGGCCGCCATGGACGGTCCGAGCGGCATGGTGCACCTGCTGTTCACCCACGAGGGCGGCGCCACCAGCAGTGCCGCGCTGTCCCTGGACGCCCCGCGCGAGGCGATGGCCCGGGAGTTCGTGTTCTACGGCGAGAACGGCATCGAAACCGTTCCGCACGGCGAGTACGACGCCGCCACCGCATTCGGGGTGGCAATCGACCAGCTCATCGAGCAGGTGCGCGCCGGCACCCGCGACCACCGCTGCGACGTCCGCTTCGGCCGCGAGGTGGTCACCATCCTCGCTGCCGCCGAATCCGCCCGCACCACCTCCCGCACAGTCCCCGTCCCGTAACCCCCCGTCCTCTCCCGCCCCGCCCCACCCTCTCGTGTTGATCATGAGGTTAGTGGGGGCTGGAACGCCGCTCCGGCCCGCCAACCTCATGATCAACGAGGTGATGAGAGGCGCGCGGTGGGGCGGGAAATCGGTGGGGTTGCGGGTGGGGGATCGGTAGGGTGCGGGCATGTTCACGCATGCACTGATCGAGGGGGCCGTTGCGCCGGCCGCCTGGGGCGCCCTGCTGGTGTCCCGTCCGCGAGTCCGGCGTCCGGCCCTGGCCGGCCGGGACGCGACCCGCCGCTGATCGGTCCACCCACGCGGTTGGCCGGGGCCCAGCCCCACCACCGCTGATCGACTCACGTCCACGGCAAGCATCGTGCTGCCGAACTTTCGCGTACCCGTGTCATCGCCCAGGGCCGTCCGAGTCCCGATTCCTTCGGACAGGCCCGCAATGACGGCTGCCTGTCCAGCCCGTCGCCGAACGGCGACAGACAGGACGACGACCCGTGGCGCCCCGCAACTCCCGATCAACCGAACGTGACCGATCCCGTCGCGTACTCAGCCAGAACTTCCTCGTCGACAGGTCGGCCGTACAGCGGCTGGTACGCGCCGCCGACCCCGACCCGGCCGGGCCCGTGCTGGAGGTCGGTGCCGGCCGAGGCCAGCTGACCCGGCCGCTCGCCGCACGCTGTGGGCACCTGACGGCGTACGAGGTCGACCCGGCCGCCGGCCGGGAGCTGGCAGCGGTCTGTGCCGCCCTGCCCAATGTCGAGCACCGGCAGGCAGACTTCCTGGCCGCCGAGCCTCCACCGGAGCCGTTCGCTGTGGTCGGCAACATCCCGTGGTCGCTGACCTCCGCCGTGGTGCGGTGGTGCCTGGCCGCGCCCCGGTTACGCTCGGCCACCCTGCTGACCCAACTGGAGTACGCCCGGCGGCGCAGCGGCGACTACGGCCGGTGGACCCGGCTCACAGTGTCGACGTGGCCGGAGGTCGACTGGCGTCTCGCAGGGCGCGTGCCGCGTACCGCGTTCCGTCCGGTGCCCGCCGTGGACGCCGGGATCCTGCGGATCGAACGGCGCGCGGAACCGCTGCTGCCGTGGGCGGCACTGCCGGCGTACCGGCGATTGGTGTCGGTGGGTTTCGAGGGCTTGGGCGGGTCGCTTGCCGCGTCCCTGCGCCGGCACCACCCGCCGGCCCGGGTCGCCGCGGCTCTGCGGGCCACGCGGATCGCGGCCGACACCCCTGTCGGGTACGTGTGGCCGGAGCAGTGGCTGGTGCTGTTCCGCCTGCTGCACGCTCGCTGACGCCCGGGGCCCGGGACCGCGAGCAGAGGTGGGCCCGGGCCCTGGTCCGGGGCCGTTTCAGGAGAGGGTGGTCAGCGCGGCGGCGAGCTCGTCCGGCGACTCGAACTGCTCCGCCGGCAACGCCTGCACCATCTGCAACAACACCGTGCTGGCCCCGTTCTCCTGCGCCCAGCGGAACAGGTCCTCGCGGGAGACCGGGTAGTCGAGCCCGGCCAGGTACTCCTGCAACTGCAGCCCGGTGACGGTCATGCCGGGCTGGCTACCCGCTCGCCCCGGGCGTACACCGGGGCGAGCCGGGTGGCGGCGGCCCGTCGCCGGACCGCGAACGACGCGCCCGGCGGCCGGCTCGCCAGCGCGGTCAAAGCCGCCGGTCGCGCGGCGTGTCGGCCCACGGCGCGCCGACGGTTTGTCGAAGCGGTCGCCGGGTAGCCGCTGCCATGCTGGTTCAGCGGCTCGGCGCGCCGAGCGACTTCGACCCGTTGCTGGAGCGCGTACGGGACTCCCGGGTGGTGATGATCGGCGAGTCCACCCACGGCAGCTACGACTACTACCGGTTGCGTGAGCAGCTGACCCGCCGGCTGATCGCGGAGTGCGGTTTCTCGTTCGTGGCCGTGGAGGGCGACTGGCCCGACTGCGACCGGGTGCACCGCTCGGTCACCGCCGCGCCGGGCGGGGCGCTGGAGCCGCAGAACGCACTCGAACGCTTCGAGCGGTGGCCGACGTGGATGTGGGCGAACGCCGAGGTGGCGCGGTTCTGCAGCTGGTTGCGGGCCTGGAATCTGGAGAGGCCGGAGCAGCAGCGGGCCGGGTTCCACGGGCTCGACGTGTACAGCCTCTGGGAGTCGATGCAGGCGATCTTCGACTACCTGGGGGAGGAGGACCCGAAGTCGCTGGAGGCGGCGCAGGACGCGTACCGGTGCTTCGAGCCGTACGGCAAACGGGTCGAGGATTACGGCGCGGCCAGCCGCTTCGTCTCCGCGCGGTGCGAGGAGGAGGTGATCCGGCTGCTGGCGCGTACCCGGGAACACGCTCTCGCCGACGGCCCGGACCGCTTCTCGGCCTGGCAGAACGCCGAGGTGGTGGCCGGCGCGGAACGGTATTACCGGGCGATGGTCGCCGGTGGCCCGGATTCCTGGAACATCCGCGACACCCACATGCAGGACACCCTGGATCGGCTGCTGCAACGGTACGGCCCGGACGCCCGCGGGATCGTCTGGGCGCACAACACGCACGTCGGGGACGCGCGGGCCACCGACATGGCCGCGGACGGGATGGTCAACATCGGGCAGTTGGCCCGGGAGCGGCACGGCGACGACGCGGTGACGCTTATCGGGTTCGGCACCTATCGGGGCACTGTGATCGCCGCTCCCCGCTGGGGCTCGCCGCCGGAGCCGATGGTGGTGCCGCCGGCGCGGGAAGGTTCGGTGGAGCGGCGGTTGCACGAGCTGATGCCGGACCGGGCGGTCCTCGTCTTCGATGGCGACCAGCCGGGCTGGGTCACCGACACGGCGGACCACCGGGCGATCGGTGTGGTCTACGACCCGTCGTTCGAGTCCTGGGGCAACTACGTGCCGACGCGGCTCGGTGAACGCTACGACGCGTTGATCTGGTGCGACGAGACAACAGCCCTACACCCGCTGCCGGTCCCCGCGGCCCCAGGGGAGATGGAGACGTACCCGGCCGGGGTGTAACGGCCCTTGCTGGCGTCGATCATGGAGTTGTGGTGCCGGACGAAGTGCCTGTATCGGGGCGCAACGGGCACCACAACTCCATGATCGACTAATGGGGTGTCAGACCCGGGACGGGGCCCGGTCATTCAGCTCCGTGCGGAGCTTTTCGCCCTCGATGTCGACGTTGGGCAGGACACGGGACAGCCAACGCGGCAGCCACCACGCCCGGTCGCCGAGCAGGGACATCACGGCGGGGACGATCGTCATGCGGACCACGAAGGCGTCGATGGCCACACCGATGGCGAGCGCGAAGCCCATCGACTTGATCACCGGGTCTTCGAGGAAGACGAAGCCACCGAACACGGAGATCATGATCAGGGCGGCGGCGGTGACCACCCGGGCGCCGTGGCCCATGCCGCTGATCGTGGCCTGCCGCGCGGTCTCGCCGTGCACGTAGTCCTCTCTCATACGCGACACCAGGAAGACCTCGTAGTCCATGGCGAGGCCGAACAGGATGCCGATGAGCAGGATCGGCAGGAAGCTGATCAGCGGGGCCGGAGTGTCCAGGCCGACCAGGTCCGCGAGGTGGCCCTGCTGGAAGACACCGACAGTGATGCCGAACGTGGCGGCGACGGTGAGCAGGAAGCCCAGCGCGGCCTTGATCGGCACCAGCACCGAGCGGAACACGAGCATCAGCAGCAGCACCGAGAGCCCGACCACAAGCAGCAGGTAGACCGGCAGCGCGTCGGACAGCTTCTCGGAGACGTCGATACCGACAGCCGTGACGCCGGTGAGCAGCACGTCCGCGTTGGGGATTTCCCGTACCGAGCCACGGATCTGGTTCACCAGGGTCTCGGTGGCCTCGTCGGTCGGGCCGGTCTTGGGTACGACGCCGAGCAGCGCTGTCCGGCCGTCCGGGCTGACCTGCGGCGGGGCCACCGCGAGGACGTTCTCGGTGCCCTGGAGCAGGGTGGTGACCTGTGGCACGGCAGCCGAGGTGGCCTCCGGCGTGTCCCCGGCGACCACAACCGCGAGCCGGCCGGTGAAGCCGGGCCCGAATCCCTCGGTGGTCAGGTCGCTCGACACGCGCTGAGGTGAGCCGACGGCCGCCGTCGAGGGGTCCGGCAGAGCCAGCCGCATGTCCGGGGTGGGCAGCGCGAGCAGCCCGAGGCCGACCAGGCCGAGCAGGATGACGGGTACGCGGAACCGGGTGACGAGCCGCGCCCAGCGGAAACCGAACGTGGACTGGTCCTCGGCCGGCGCGGTCGCGGCCTCCGGCCGGTCGTCGAGGTTCGCATCGTCGACCGGCGCAGCCGCCCCGGCGGCACCGGCGCGCAGCCGTCGGGGGAGTACCCGGTGACCGGCGAAGCCGAGCAGCGCGGGCTGGAGGGTGATCGCGACGAGCACCGCCACTGTGACAGTGCCGGCCGCGGCGAGACCCATCACGGTGAGGAACGGGATGTTCACCACGGCCAGCCCGGCCAGGGCGATGACCACTGTGGCGCCCGCGAAGACCACGGCGGAGCCGGCGGTACCGACAGCACGGCCGACCGCCTCCTCCGGTGAGAGGCCGTCGAGCAGGTTCTGTCGGTGCCGGGAGGTGATGAACAGCGAGTAGTCGATGCCGACCGCCAGGCCGAGCATCAGCGCCAGGATCGGCGCGGTGCTGGTCAGCTCGATGACACCGCTCAGCGCGAACAGGCCGGCCATGCCGACTCCCACGCCGATAAGCGCGTTGAGCATCGTCATTCCGGCCGCCACCAGCGACCCGAACGTGATGAACAGGACGATGGCGGCCACCAGTACACCGAGCGCCTCGGTGGAGCCGACCTCCGGCTCGCCACCGAGCACCTCGCCACCGGGGGCGACCTGCCAGCCCTGCGCCTCGGCGGCGGCACCGACGTTCTCGTACGCGGTGCGCTGCTCGTCGGTCACCCCGTCGGAGCCCTTGGCGAACTGGACCTGGACCAGCGCGTACCGGCCGTCGGGCGAGACCGCGCCGACCTGGAGCGGGTCGACAGCACCGACCACGCCGGGCAGCGTGGCGGCTTCCTGGACCAGTCCCTTGACCACGGCCTGGCCCTCGGGGCTGGCCAGTTGGCCGTCCGCTGGCGCCTTGACGGCGATTGTGCCGGTGGCGCCGCTGGCCGCGGGGAACTGCTCGGCGAGCAGGTCGAGGGCGCGCTGGCTCTCGGTGCCGGGCATTGTGAAGTTGCTCGCCGTCGGGCCGCGCAGCGTCGCCGCAGCCAGACCGGCGGCGACGAGTACGACGAGCCAGAGCGCGACGACGAGCCGTCGCCGGCGCAGCGCGCCCCGGCCGAGCCGGTAGAGCAGGGTGGCCATCAGGAGTCCTTGTCCTCGGTCGTTGGAAGGTGTTGCAGGGTTGCCTCGACGGGTGTGATGGCCCGCCGTACGAGGGTGAGCAGGGCGACGCGCAGTTCGTCGTCGGGTACGTCGGCGAACTCGGCGCACGCCTCGGGGATGCCGGCCAGCAGCACGAATGCGGTGATCTGGGCGGCTGGCTGGTCGGAGTGCCCGGCCATGGCGTCGCGCAGGCGTTCGGAGATCTGCTGGATGTGGGCGAAGGCCGGCTGGCAGAGCAGTTCGGCGAATTCGCCGCGCAGGAGCGCGATCTCCCGCCGGAAGCGGACGGCGAGGTCGACGAAGCCGGTGGCGGCGGCCTCCTGGCTGTCCGTGCCGGTGCGGTCGGTGAGCTGGTCGTCAAGGTCTCGCAGCATCGCGATGGCCGGTGCCATCAGCTCGGCGAGGAGGGCTTCCTTGTTGGCGAAGTGGTAGAGCACTGTGGCCTTGGAGCAGCCGACCTCGCGGGCGATGTCCTGCAGGGAGGTGCCCCGGTATCCGCTTACCGCGAACTGCCGCGCCGCGGCGGCGAGGATGTCACCGTGCGTCGCGGAAACTGCTCTGGCCATCGCTGGTCCACCTCCGCAGACCAGCATGCCTGACCGATCGGTCAGACCCTGACCGATCGGTCAGAAAACCCTCGTGGTGTTCCCCACACCCGGGCCGCGTTTATCCGGCGTGTTCCCTGTCGTACCTGGTCCGCGCCTCGGCGATGGCCAGGCGATGCCTCTCGGCCCAGTTGGTCAGGGCGACCAGGGACTCGTACAGCTCCAGCGCCATCGGCGTGGCCGTGTACTCGACCTTGGGCGGCACTGTCGGATAGACCCGGCGGTGCAGCAGGCCGTCGCGTTCCAGGTTACGCAGCGTCAGCGTGAGCATCCGGCGGCTGATGCCCTCGATGTGCCGCTCCAGCTCGGTGAAGCGCACCGGCCCGTTGGAGGCGACAACCAGGATGCTGATGCTCCATTTGCCGCCGACCCGGTCCAGCACCTCGCGGACGGTGCACGCCCGGGCCTGCCCGGCAGTGAACGGCACGTCCCCGGCCGCGCAGGTCAGCTCTGCGGCGACGGGGGCGGACACATCGCTGTTCCTCTGGGACACAACAGTGCCTCCTTCCGCTCCGGCCCATGGTCACAGACGATGACGTCGGTAACAAAGCGTGCACCAAGGAGGAGTTTCATGGACCGGGTCGTTCCGCCCCGCTGGCCTGCGTTGCTCGTGCTCTGCGCCGGCAGCCTGATGATCATTCTGGACGGAAGCGTGGTGGCGGTCGCGCTGCCCGCCATCCAGCGCGACCTGGGCTTCACCGCGCCCGGCCTCGCCTGGGTGGTGAACGCCTACCTTGTCGCGTTCGGCGGACTGCTGCTGCTCGCCGGCCGCCTCGGCGACCTGCTGGGCCGGCGGCGCGTCTTCCTGGCCGGCGTCGCACTGTTCACGCTGGCCTCGCTGGGCTGTGCGGTGGCCACCGGGCCGGGCCAGCTCGTGGCCGCGCGGTTCGGGCAGGGCGTCGGCGGCGCGCTGGCAATGGCGGTGAGCCTCGGCATGATCGTCCGGCTCTATCCCGAGCCGGCCGAGCGGGCTCGCGCCATCGCGGTCTTCAGCTTCACCGGCGCAGCCGGCGCGTCGATCGGGACGGTGGCCGGCGGGTTGCTCACCGAGCTGGCCGGCTGGCGGTCGATCTTCCTGGTCAACCTGCCGATCGGAGCGCTCATCCTGGTCGCCGCCGTCCGCACCCTTCCCGCCGAACGGGGGATCGGCCTGCGGGCTGGCCTCGACGTACCGGGGGCACTGCTCGCCACCTCCGGCCTGATGGCCGCAGTGCTGGGCATCGTCGGCACCGCCGAGAACGGCTGGACCAGCGGCCGGACCCTCGGAGCGGCGGCGCTCGCCGCGCTGCTGCTCGGTGGGTTCGCCGTCCGCCAGCGCACGGCGTCGACCCCGCTGCTGCCGGGTCGGGTGCTGCGCGTACCAGGCCTGGTCGCCGCGAACAGCGTGCAGTTCCTCATGGTCGCCGCGTACTTCGGTTTCCAGTTCCTGCTCGCCGTGGAGCTGCAACTGGTCCTCGGGCTGGACGCGGCGGCCACCGGCTGGGCCTTCCTGCCCACCCCTGTGGTGATCGCCGTGATCTCGCTCGGCCTCGCCGCTCGGCTGATCGCCCGCTGGGGCGCCCGGAGCGTGCTGGTGACCGGGCTCGGCCTGGCGACCGTCGGCTTCCTGCTGCTCGCCAGGCTTCCCGTCGACGGCGGCTACCTCACCGACGTACTCCCCGCGATGGTGGTCTTCGGGGTTGCCGGCGGTCTGACCCTGCCGGCCGTCACCACCCTTGCCATGGCCGGGGCGACCGACGCGGACGCCGGGCTCGCGTCGGGGCTGGCGAACACCACCCAGCAGGTCGGCGGCGCGGTCGGCCTGGCGGCGCTGAGCACGCTGGCCGCCGTGCGCGCCGACGGTCTGCGGACCGCCGGTTGGGACGAGGTGGCCGCGCTGGCCGGCGGCTACCGGGCCGCGTTCGCAGTGGCCGCCGCCCTGGTGGTCACCGCGCTGCTGCTCTCGCTGGCCACGCTGCCCCGCGCGGACCGCCGCAATCTTCCCGCGTCGAAGCGCCGCGTCCGGTTGACCGGCAGTCCCCCGGCCGGGAGGGTGATCGGGTGACCGAGGCTGACGAGACCCGGGACGGCGTGGCCCTGACCAACCTGGACCAGCCGCTGTCCGACCGCGCCGACGCGACCAAGCGGAACCTGGTCGACTACCTCGACGCGGTCCGGGAGCAGATCCTGGCGCAACTGCGGGACCGGCCTCTGTCGGTGATCAGGGTCCGCCCGGGGCAGCCGCCGTTCATGCAGAAGAACCTGCCGAAGTACACCCCGGACTGGGTCCGCCGCGTGCCGGTCTGGGCCGAGGCCTCGCATCGCGAGATCTCGTACGCCCTCTGCGACGACCGGCGGACCCTGCTCTGGTTCGCCAACCAGAGGGCCGTCGAATACCACCCGACGCTCGCCACCGCAGCCGACCTGCACCGCCCCACGCACCTGGTGCTCGACCTGGACCCACCCGAGGGCGACGGCTTCGCTGCGGCGGTCGGCGCGGCCCTGCTTGTCCGCCAGGCGCTCACCGACGCCGGTATGGCCGGAGCGGTAAAGACCAGCGGCGCCAAGGGCGTGCACGTCTTCGTCCCGATCGCCGGTGAGCCCACGGCGGAGGAATTGGCCGCCGCCACCCGCGCGCTCGCCGTCCGCGCCGAACGGCTGGATCCGGCCCTCGCCACCACGGCGTACATCAAGGAGGACCGGGGCGGCAAGGTCTTCGTGGACGCCACCCGATCCGGCGGTGCGACTGTCGTCGCCGCGTACAGCCCCCGGCTGCGTCCCGGGATGCCTGTGTCGTTCCCTGTCGACTGGGCCGACCTGACCGCTGTGACCCCGGCGGACTTCACCATCCGGACCGTGCCGCCGCTCGTCGCCGAGACCGACCCGTGGGCCGCGCTGATGCCGGCGCCGCAGTCGCTGCCCGCCGACCTGGTGGCCGAGGGGCGGACCATCCCGGTGGCCCGGGTGCAGGCCATGCACGAGGGCAAGCGCCGGGCCCGAGCCCGCCGCGAAACCACCTGACGGTACGCCCGTGAGTGGCTCGCCCCGGCCTGGCCGCGCGCCGCGCTTCGGTGATCCAGGTTTGTCGGTGGTGTGTGGCACGATTTTCCAGATGAGCAGCAGACCTGCCGCATCGCGTCTCGACGATCTGGCGCGGCTGCGCCGTGTGCGTGACCGGATCGACAGGGAATACGCGCAGCCGCTGGATGTCGAAGCGCTCGCCAGGGGTGTGCACATGTCAGCCGGGCATCTCAGTCGGGAGTTCCGGCTCGCCTACGGCGAATCTCCGTACAGCTATCTCATGACCCGCCGCATCGAGCGCGCGATGGCCCTGCTGCGGCGCGGTGACCTCAGCGTCACCGACGTCTGTTTCGCTGTCGGCTGCTCGTCGCTCGGCACCTTCAGCACCCGCTTCACCGAGCTTGTCGGCGTGCCACCGAGCACCTACCGCCGGCAGGCGGCAGGAGCGACGGAGGGCATGCCGTCCTGCACCGCCAAACAGGTGACCAGACCGGTCAGAAATCGAGAAGCGCAGGTCACGCGACCGGGCCTACCGTGACCGCCACGGGTCGAAGCGGCATGGGTGGCCCTGGTGTCACCTCAAGCGCGACCCGACGAGCGCCGGCCAGCCGGGGCACGCCCGCCCGACAGATGGAGAGACGATGAGCAAGCACGCCGCCGACAGCCACGACCTGATCCGGGTGCAGGGCGCGCGCGTCAACAACCTCAAGGACGTCACCGTCGAGCTGCCGAAGCGCCGTCTGACGGTTTTCACCGGCGTCTCCGGTTCGGGCAAGAGTTCGCTCGTGTTCGGCACCATCGCCGCCGAGTCACAGCGCATGATCAACGAGACGTACAGCGCCTTCGTGCAGGGGTTCATGCCGACGCTGGCCCGGCCCGAGGTCGACGTGCTGGACGGGCTGACGACGGCGATCATCGTCGACCAGGAACGGATGGGCGCCAACGCCCGATCGACAGTCGGCACCGCCACGGACGCCAACGCGATGCTGCGCATCCTCTTCAGCCGGCTCGGGCAGCCGCACATCGGCTCGCCGAACGCGTTCTCCTTCAACGTCCCGTCGGTCCGGGCGAGCGGAGCGATCACCGTCGAGCGCGGCGCCGGCAAGACCAAGACCGAGAAGGCGACATTCAACAGGCTGGGCGGCATGTGTCCGCGCTGCGAGGGCATGGGCTCCGTCACCGACTTCGACCTGTCCGCGCTCTACGACGACAGCAAGTCGCTGAACGAGGGCGCCATCACCATCCCCGGCTACAGCATGGAGGGCTGGTACGGCCGCATCTTCCGTGGTTGTGGCTACTTCGACCCGGACAAGCCGATCGGCAAGTTCAACAAGAAGGAGTTGCAGGACCTGCTCCACAGGGAGCCGACCAAGATCAAGATCGACGGCATCAACCTGACGTACGTCGGTCTGATCCCGCAGATCCAGAAGTCGTTCCTCTCCAAGGACGTCGACACGCTGCAACCGCACATCCGCGCCTTCGTGGAGCGGGCGGTGACGTTCACGACCTGCCCCGAGTGCGGCGGCACCCGGCTCAGTGCGGAGGCCCGGTCCTCGAAGATCAACGGTAAGAACATCGCCGACGTCTGCGCCATGCAGATCAGCGACCTGGCCGGCTGGGTCCGGGGCATCGACGACTCCTCGGTCGCCCCACTGCTCGCCGGGCTGCAACACCTGGTGGACTCGTTCGAGGAGATCGGGCTGGGCTACCTGTCCCTGGACCGGCCGTCGGGCACCCTCTCCGGCGGCGAGGCGCAGCGCACCAAGATGATCCGCCACCTCGGGTCGTCGCTCACCGACGTCACCTACGTCTTCGACGAGCCGACCATCGGTCTGCACCCCCACGACATCGCGCGGATGAACAACCTGCTGCTGCGGCTGCGCGACAAGGGCAACACCGTGCTTGTCGTCGAGCACAAGCCGGAGGCCATCGCCATCGCCGACCACGTGGTCGACCTCGGCCCCGGCGCCGGTACGGCAGGTGGCGAGGTGGTGTTCGAGGGCACCGTTGCCGGGCTGCGGGCCAGCGACACCCTCACGGGCCGGCACCTCGACTACCGGGCCGGCGTGAAGCCGTCCGTACGGACGCCGTCGGGTCTGCTGGAGATCCGGGGCGCGAGCACCCACAACCTGCGCGACGTCGACGTCGACATCCCGTTGGGTGTGCTGGTGGTGGTGACCGGGGTGGCCGGGTCGGGCAAGAGTTCGCTGATCCACGGCTCGGTGTCCGGCCGGGAGGGCGTGGTGTCCGTCGACCAGAGCGCCATCCGGGGGTCGCGGCGGAGCAACCCGGCGACGTACACCGGTTTGCTGGAGCCGATCCGGAAGGCGTTCGCGAAGGCCAACGGTGTGAAGCCGGCGCTGTTCAGCGCAAACTCCGAGGGCGCGTGCCCCGGCTGCAACGGCGCCGGGGTCATCTACACCGACCTGGGAATGATGGCCGGTGTGGCGGCCACCTGCGAGGAGTGCGAGGGCCGGCGGTTCCAGGCTTCGGTCCTGGAATACCGCTTCGGTGGCCGCACCATCAGCGAGGTGCTGGCCATGTCGGTGACCGAGGCGGAACGATTCTTCGCCGACGGCGAGGCGCGTACGCCTGCCGCGCACGCCATCCTCGACCGGCTCGCCGACGTCGGCCTCGGATACCTCAGCCTCGGCCAGCCGCTCACCACCCTGTCCGGCGGCGAGCGGCAGCGGCTCAAGCTGGCCACGCGGATGGCCGAGAAGGGTGGCGTCTACGTCCTCGACGAGCCGACCACCGGCCTGCACCTCGCCGACGTCGAGCAGTTGCTCGGCCTGTTGGACCGGCTCGTCGACTCCGGCAAGTCGGTGATCGTCGTCGAGCACCACCAGGCGGTCATGGCGCACGCCGACTGGATCATCGACCTGGGTCCGGGTGCCGGTCACGACGGCGGGCAGGTCGTCTTCGAGGGCACCCCGGCGGATCTCGTCGCCGCCGGCTCGACGCTCACCGGCGAGCACCTCGCCACGTACGTCGGCGGTTGAGCCGGCGCGCCGGGGTCAGCTCTCGGTTCGACCCGGTCGGCTGATGGGGGCCGAGAGCATTCCGGCGATGGCGTCGACCAGGAAGTCGCCGACCTGCGGCCATCGGGGGTCTTCGCCGTCGCGTTCGGCGCGTGCCTCGACTTCGGCGGTCGCGGTGCTGACGATGCGGGTGATCAGGCGTGCGCGGCCGGCGACGATGTCCGGGTCGAGGTGCCGCAGCCGTGCCGCGAGTGACGCGCGCAGGTGCACTGCCTGTGGCGTGGTGTCCTGGGCTTCCCGCACGAGCGGCAGCGTGGCGGGGTTGTGGAGCACGTGGTCGAGGAACCGGGCTCGCCAGCTCGGTCGCGGCAGGTGGTCGAGCACCCGCATGCTCGGCTCCACGAGGCCGCGTATGTCGCCGAGGACGGAGTCCTCGGGTGGAGCCATTCCCTCGCGTTGTTGCGCCACGTCGTGCACGTGGCGGGCCATGAGCGCCTTGAGCAGGCCCTCGCGTCCACCGAAGTAGTAGCGCACCGCAGAGTGGTTGGTGTTGCCGGCCACCTCGGCGACTTTGCGGTCGGAGATCTCCGCGACGCCCGACTCGGCGAAGAGCCGCTCGGCAGCGTCGAGCAGGGCGGTGCGTGCCGCCACTGACCGCCCCATGACCCGGCTCCTTCGCTGTTCTCGCCCCCGGATGTGACTCAGGTCAACCTAGCCGGATTCCCGGTTCCGGCCTGCGCCGCCTACAGTTCGTAAGTCACTTGGCTTACAAACCGATCTGGAGAGTGCATGGACACCGAAGCCGTGATCGAGGCTGCCGACGTGATCGACGGCCGCCCGCCCGGCCCGGACCGCAAGGAACACATCATCCGGATGGTCGCCCTGTTCGTGATGCCGTTCCTCATGGTCACGATGATGTTCGCGACCTACATGGCGACAATGCACTCACCGCACCCCAGGGACATGCCTGTGGCGGTCGTCGGCAGCGGTGCCACCGCGCAGGCGATCGTCGACGGCCTCAACGCCGCGCCCGGCAACACCACCGACGCCACGCTGGTGCCCACCCGGGACGACGCTGTCGACCTGCTGCACGACCAGGAAGCCGCCGCCGCGCTGGTCCTGCCCGCTCCCGGCGGCGACAGCGCGACAATCCTCACCGCCTCGGCGGCCGGAGCCTCGCAGGGCGCCACCGTCCAGCAGTTGCTCGCGCCGGTGGCCGTGGCGAACAACTGGCAGGCCACCACCGAGGACGTCGCGCCGCTGCCCGACGGTGACCGGGCCGGCATCGCGGTCCTGTTCGCCGCCATGGGCATGATGCTGGCCGGCTACGTGCCGCTGAGCATCATGGTGATGGGCGTTCCCCACCTGCTGCGGCTGCGACGGTTCCTGCCCGTGCTGGCCGGCTGGTCCGCGTTCACCAGCTCGATCATCTGGCTCATCCTCGGCCCTGTCGTGGGCGCCGTCGAGGGCCACTACCTCACCTTCCTCGGCGTCGGCATGCTCGCCACCGCAGCCGTCGGCATGGCCCAGCTGCTGCTCTCCAAGGTGGTCGGCCCTCTCGCGGTGCTGCCCGGCATGCTGCTCTGGGTCGTGTTCGGCATGCCCGCGTCGAACCTCGCGTTGTCAGTGCACAACATGCCGGGGTTCTTCCAGTTCCTGCACGGCGTGCTCCCGCTCCCGGCGGCCGGCGAGGCGCTGCGCTCGGTCCTGTACTTCGACGGCAACGGCCTCGGCACCCACCTGGTCGTCCTGGCCGTGTGGATCGTGGCTGCCCTCGCGCTCTGCCTGCTCAAGGAGCGCAGCGCGACCGGGAACGTCATCCCCGGCGTCCCGCCGATCCCCGACCCCGACGCGAAGGCCCCCGCCCTCGCCGGCGGGCCGCCGCGATCCAAGCGATTCCGGTACGTCGCCGCGGCCGGCTTCCCACTGGCCATCCTCGTTGTCGTCGTGGGTGCCATGGGCTTCTCCATGCACAAGCCGCAGCCGCACGACATCCCGGTCGTCGTGGTCGCCGCCACCCCCGAACTGGCTCAGCAGACCGCCGACGGCCTGAACACGCAGCTCACCGGCATCCTCGACGTCACCGTCGCCGACAGCGCCGAGCAGGCCACCGAGCAGATCAAGGCCCGTGACGTGGTCGCCGCCTTCGTCCTGCCGACGGCACCGGACGCCCCGGCGACGCTCTACTCGGCGTCCGCCGCCAACCCCAGCCAGCAGTCCACGATCCGCGCGATCTTCCAACCGATCGCCGCGGCCCAGGAGCTTCCGCTCACGCTCACCGACGTGCAGCCCCTGAGCGACACCGACACCGGTGGCAGCAACAGCATGTACGTCGGCATGTCGTGGATCATGGCCGGCTTCCTGTTCCTGGCCGTCCTGCGCGGCGGCGCCCCGCACGTGCGCCGCCTGCCCCAGTTCCTGCCGCTGCTGGCCGGCTGGGCGGTCGGCATGTCCGTCTGGCTGTGGTTCCTCTTCGACGTCCTCATCGGCGCGATCAGTGGCAACGCCCTCGAACTCATCGGCTACGGGGCGCTGACCATCTTCTCGGTCTCCCTTGCCACCGGAGTTCTCACCCGCACCGTCGGCCTGGCCGGGATCATCCCGATGATGGTGGTGCTGATGATGGCCGGTTTGCCCGCCTCCGGCGGCGGCATGTCGGTGTACCTCGTACCCGAGGTGTTCCGGCCTCTCCAGGACGTACTGCCGCTGCCTGCGGCTGTCGACATCGCCCGATCACTGCGCTACTTCGACGGCGTCGGCGTCGGGCAGAACCTGCTTGTCATCGCCATCTGGGGTGCCGTCGGGCTGGTCCTGAACCTGCTGATCGACAAGTGGCTCACACGCCGCCCGGAGGTCGACGAGCCGGGCGCTGGCCCGGCGCCGGCGGCGTCGGTGAAGCTGGTGTCGGCCGAGGCGCACTGAGCGAAGGTCCACCGCCGACCCGCCCGGGTCGGCGGTGGACCGCTACGCCGACCCCGGCAGGATGACCATCGACCAGCCGCAAGCTACACGGCCTCCACACCATACTTGTGGAACAAACCAAGCATGCGCTCGTCAAAGCGTTCCGGCCCCCAGTTGTCGACCTGCACACCTGGTCGGGGCTCGTCGCCCCCTTCCACGAAGAGCCCTTCCGCGCCGCCCGGCGTGTAGATGAAAAGCAACTTCGTCGTGTGCAGACCGACGTTCTTGAACCGATGGCGAACCATTCGTGGGATATGGACGACATCGCCGGTGACCGCAGTGAAAGTTCGTTCGCCATCCAGGAATTCCAGCTCACCGGAGAGCAGGTAGAAGGTCTCCTCCTGATCCGCGTGGGTATGCGGGACCGGACCGCCACCTGGTGGCACGCTGGCCTCCACGATGCCGATGGAGCCGCCGGTCTGGGCCGCCTGGAGGCGCATCGTGTAGACGTCGCCGGAGAACCATCTGGTAACTCCCTGGCCAGCCGGCACGTGCAGGCCGCCCCCGCGACCGGAATCAACGTCAATTCCGGGAATAGAAATGCTCATTAGCCCCCCTGGCAAAGAACTTGCTCACCGTATAAAAGCGGTGAACTCCCTCAACTAGCGTAGGGTCGACTGTCAGATTCACGAAGGGTGATCGGTCGTGATCAGTCACACCGATCGGGGTAATGAACTAACGACGCCGTTATCCGTCAGGGCGCATAACAAACTCACCGACAAGCGGGATAAGTATTGTGACGGTGGGCGCGCGCCGCCGTCTTCACGGCCGAGGTCCAGGCCTCTCCGCTGGCACACACCCCTGCATCACGCGCGTCGAGCCAGCGTTGAGTACGACTGACCGGCGTCCGGGATTGGCGCGGATGTGGCACAGATGCTCGCCATGGGCCGCTGGCAGCCGGAGACACGAGTAAGGCCCCTGACCGGTTTCCCTGGTCAGGGGCCTTTTCTGCTGGTCGGACTTCTTAGCAAGAGTGCCCCCGGCAGGATTCGAACCTGCGCCCCCGCCTCCGGAGGGCGGTGCTCTATCCCCTGAGCTACGGGGGCTCAGCGACTGGAGAAGACTAGCAAACCTCCTCCGCGTACGCCGAACCGGTATCGGGCGACAGGGTCGTGTCGCCCGATACCGCGGCTCAGGCAGCGATCGCCCGCCCGCAGCTGGGCAGCGGGTGCAGGACGATCCGCCGGGGCAGTCGACGCGGCCACTCGTTGCGCGGCCAGGAGCCGTCGATGATCAGGTGCACGGTGCGCTGCTCCTCGCCGCTGAGCCGCAGCACGAAGTCGCGGGGGAGCGGCGGGTCGACAGTCGGCGTGGTGATCATGAAGCGCACCCGGCCCCGGGACGAGACGGCGGAGATCACGTCGGCCGCCGGCATGGTGCCGCGCAGTCGTACGCGGCCGATCCAGTAGACCTCCGCCAGGTGTTCCTGGGCGGCGCGGGTGATCGCCGGGTACTCGGTGCGTACCCAGCGCTCGACCGCGCTGACGCAGAGCCCGCAGGCGCGCTCACGCGGTTCCCGTGGACCCAACCCCCAGGCCCGCAGGTACGCCCCGACGGCGCCTGCGTCCAGCGGCAGGTCGAAACGGCGCTGGATGAGCGTGGTGAGGCTCTGCCTCGTCCACAGCTCTTCGTCCAGGCCGAACTCGTCGGGGTGGACGCCCCGCAGCGCGTCGATCAGTTCGAGTTCCTGTTCGCGGCTGAGCATTCCCGGCTCGCCCTGCCGCTGTCCGCGACGGACGGCTGCCACCGCCCCGTCACCGCCGATGGTGTGGCGTCGGCACCAACTGGTGACCGAACGCCGTGCGTCTCTGAGTGCAACCCCCACGTCTTGGGCAACGAGCCCGAATCGCAACTGGTCACGATATGTGGGGAGAAAACTCTCTAAGCAACGTAATCGCCTGTGACACTCAAAGCTCCCATAACGGACTTAAGCCTACAAGAACCCACGAAGGGGCCCGCGCCCTCGCCCGTGTGCGGCGGTGACGCGGGCCCGTTGTGCCCGTGTGACGGATCAGCCGTTGGCCTGCGCCTGGAGCTGCCGGAGGTTGTTCAGCTCGGTCTGCTGGGTGGACTTCATGGTCCGTGCCACCCGCAGCACCTCGTCGTTGCCGGTCTCGTCGAGCACCGCGTCGATCATGTGGATCCCGCCCAGGTGATGGTTGATCATCAGGGCCAGGAACTGCCTGTCGACCTCGATGCCCTGGGCGTCGCGCAGCGCCGCCATCTGCTGCGGGGTGGCCATCCCCGGCATCAGCCCGTCCTTGACGGTCACCCCGTCGGACATCCAGGCCATCGGCCGCTCCGTCCCGGTCGGGCTGAGGCCCCACTCCCGCAACCAGGTCTGCATGGCACCGATCTCGCCCTGCTGCCCGGTGGCGATGTCCACCGCCATCTGGCGGACGGCAGGCAGCGTCGCCGACCGGTACGCGGTGAGGCTCATCTCCACCGCCTGGGTGTGGTGCGTCGTCATGTCCCGTGCGAAGCCCGCCTCGACCGAGGCATCGCCGGGTTGGGTGAGCTGCGGGGTCAGCAGGCCACCCGCGTACCCGAGTAGCAGGCCCACCACCAGCATGATGGCGAGCACTCCGACGCCGTAGCGGCGGGCCGACGCCCGGCCGGCGTCATCCGGAAACGCCGGTGCCTCGTCGTGCTCGCTGTCGGTGGTGGTGGGCGCAGTCATTCGCCGTCCTTACTGAGTGGGCATCTGGGCCTGGAGGTCACGCGGCGTGGTGCCGGTGGCCGTCACACCCTGGTTGCACAGTGCGGTCGGACCCTCGATGGAGGCGTTCACCCGCAGGGTCTTGATGAACTCGTCGATCCGCCCGTCGTCGGCGTTGTCGACCTTGAGCTGGTAGCCCCACGCCTGAAGGGAGATCGGCTTGTCCAGACCCTCGAACGGGCTCATCATCATCTTCTCGACGCCGCGAACCTTGCCGGCGAGCTTGTCGACCTGGTCCTGCGACAGGCCCGGCTGGTAGGTGATCCAGACGGCGCCGTGCTCCAGGCTGTGCACCGCGTGCTCGGTGGCGATCGGGGCGTCGTAGACGTCACCCATGCAGTTCTGCCAGGCGGCGTTGTGCACGCCACCGGTGGGCGGCGAGTACTTGTAGGTCAGCGGGCCGGACTTGTGGGCCTCGTACTTCAGGCTCTCCGGGTCCGACTTGCGGTAGTTGACGATGCCGTCGATGGAGTTCGCCCGATCGTCCCACGACTTGGCGCCCTGGAACGTGGCCCAGCCGGCGACGCCGATGATGCCGACCGCGAGCACGCCCACGGCGACGAAGAGCGCGATCGGGCCCCAGGCCCGGCCCTGGCTCACCTTGACCGGCGTGATCGGCTTGCGGGGGCCCTTGCCGCCTGCCCGTGGGCTGCCGGCCGGCTTACCCGCCGGCTTGCCGGAGCCGGCCTTGGAACCGGACGTCGGCCGGCCTGCGGCCGGCTTCTTGCCGGTGCTGACCACGGTCGGGCGGCGCTCAGGGCCACCCGGGGTGCTGATGCTCATCGTGCCTCGTCAGGTCGGTCGGTCAGGGGAGATGGCGGGCCGGATGACGCGCAGGGTTGCCGCCGAGTGCCCGAGTCTACCCCCGATAACATGGGTGGGTGACTCCTGCAGAACTCGCCTCGGTCGTCCTCGCCGCCGCCCACACCGTCTTCGCCGAGCGTGGCCTCGACCACGCCGCGCTGCCGGAGCGCACGGTGGTGGAGCGACCGCGCAACCCCGAGCACGGCGACTACGCCTCGACGCTCGCTCTGCAGTTGAGTAAGAAGGTGGGCGTCCCGCCGCGCGAACTGGCCGCCGCCCT
Organism: Micromonospora profundi; assembly: GCF_011927785.1. Taxonomy (NCBI): domain Bacteria; kingdom Bacillati; phylum Actinomycetota; class Actinomycetes; order Micromonosporales; family Micromonosporaceae; genus Micromonospora; species Micromonospora profundi. The sequence goes on from NZ_JAATJK010000001.1 coordinate 151,251, forward strand.
GGCCGACCAGCTGGGTCGGGCATCCGGCATCAAATCGGTGGAGATCGCCGGGCCGGGCTTTCTGAACATCCGGCTGGACGCCGCCGCCGCCGGCCAGCTCGCCCGGCTGATCGTCGAGGCCGGCGAGGAGTACGGCCGCAGCGACCGGCTCGCCGGCGAGAAGATCAATCTGGAGTTCGTGTCGGCCAACCCGACCGGGCCGGTGCACATCGGCGGCGTCCGCTGGGCGGCCGTCGGTGACGCGCTGAGCCGGCTGCTGCGCGCCACGGGCGCCGAGGTGGGCACCGAGTACTACTTCAACGACGCCGGTTCCCAGATCGACAGGTTCGCCCGGTCGCTGCTCGCCGCCGCGAAGGGCGAGCCGGCGCCGGAGGACGGCTACGGCGGGGCGTACATCGCCGAGATCGCGACCGAGGTGCGGGCCCGGCGGCCCGACGTGCTGACACTCGACGACGACGCCGCCCAGGAGGTGTTCCGGGTCGAGGGCGTCGCGCTGATGTTCGACGAGATCCGCTCCTCGCTGCGCGACTTCGGGGTGGAGTTCGACACCTACTTCAACGAGAAGGACCTGCACGACAGGGGTGAGCTGGATCTCGCCCTGGTGCGGCTGCGCGAGCAGGGTCGGGTCTACGAGTCCGAGGGCGCCACCTGGCTGCGGACCACCGACTTCGGTGACGACAAGGACCGGGTGCTGCGCAAGTCCAACGGCGAGTGGACGTACTTCGCCGCGGACTGCGCCTACTACCTGGACAAGCGGGAGCGCGGCTTCGAGCGGATCGTCATCATGTTGGGCGCCGACCACCACGGCTACGTGGGGCGGATGAAGGCGATGGCCGCCTGCTTCGGCGACGACCCCGAGCGCAACCTGGAAATCCTCATCGGGCAGCTTGTCAACCTGCTGCGCGACGGCGCCCCGTTGCGGATGAGCAAGCGGGCCGGCACGGTGATCACCCTGGAGGACCTGGTCGACGCGATCGGCGTGGACGCCTCCCGGTACGCCCTGGCCCGCTACTCGAGCGACTCGCCGATCGACATCGACATCGAGTTGTGGACGCGGGCGAGCCGTGACAACCCGGTCTACTACGTGCAGTACGTGGCGGCCCGGACGGCAAGCGTGGCCCGGCACGCCGCCGAGGTCGGTCTCACCCGCGGCGACGGCGCGGAGTTCCGCCCCGACCTGCTCGGCCACGAGAAGGAAAACGAGCTGCTCAAGGCGCTCGCCGAGTTTCCCGCAGTGATCGCCTCCGCCGCCGAGCTGCGCGAGCCGCACCGGGTCGCCCGCTACCTGGAGGAGCGCGTCGCGCAGGCGTACCACAGGTTCTACGACGAGCCGGCCTGCCGGATCCTGCCGCGCGGCGAAGAGCCCGTCTCCGACGCCCAGCGGGCCCGGCTCTGGCTCAACGACGCCACCCGCACCGTGATCGCCAACGGACTGCGCCTGCTCGGCGTCTCCGCACCCGAGAGGATGTGACATGAGGGCTCACGAGGCCGGTGCGATGCACGGCGACATCGGCAGCCGGGAGCCGGCCTGGCTGCGTACCCCGGAGGACGTCAACGCCCTGGTGCCGGCGCTGTGGCCGCGCAGCGTGACGCGCGCCGCCGACGGCGCGGTCGCCGTCGCGGGCCTGAGCGTCCGCGACATCGCGGCCGAGTTCGGCACCCCGGTGTACGTCCTGGACGAGGCGGACCTGCGCTCGCGCTGTCGGGACTTCCGGGCCGCCTTCCCGGACGAGGACGTCTACTACGCAGGCAAGGCGTTCCTCTGCCGCGCGGTGGTCCGGATGATCGCCGAGGAGGGGCTGTTCCTCGACGTCTGCACCGGCGGCGAGCTGGCGACGGCCCTGTCGGCGGGGATGCCGCCGGAGCGGATCGGCTTCCACGGCAACAACAAGTCGGTGGCCGAGCTGAGTCGGGCGCTGGACGCCGGGGTGGGACGGATCATCCTCGACTCGTTCACCGAGATCGACAGGCTCACCGCGCTGGCCCGCGAGCGGGGCGTACGGCCCGGGGTGCTGATCCGGGTCACAGTGGGTGTCGAGGCGCACACCCACGAGTTCATCGCCACCGCGCACGAGGACCAGAAGTTCGGCTTCTCCCTCGCCGGTGGCACAGCCGCCGCTGCCGCGTTCAAGGTCCTCGACGAGGGCGTGCTGGAGCTGCGCGGTCTGCACTCGCACATCGGGTCGCAGATCTTCGACGCGAGCGGCTTCGAGGTGTCCGCCCGCCGGATTCTCGCGCTCCAGGCGCAGATCCGGGACGCGCGTGGGGTGGAGCTGCCCGAGCTGGACCTGGGCGGTGGTTTCGGCATCGCGTACACCACCCAGGACGACCCGGCCACTCCACAGGACCTGGCCAAGCGGCTGCGCAAGATCGTCGACTCGGAATGCGCGGCGGAGAACCTGGCCGCGCCCCGGCTGTCGATCGAGCCCGGCCGGGCCATCGTCGGGCCGGCCATGTTCACCCTCTACGAGGTGGGCACGGTCAAGGACCTCGACGGCATCCGGACGTACGTGAGCGTCGACGGCGGGATGAGCGACAACATCCGTACGGCGCTCTACGACGCGTCCTACTCGGCGACGCTGGCCTCGCGGGCATCGACGGCGCAGCCGCTGCTCGCCCGCGTGGTGGGAAAGCATTGTGAGTCTGGGGACATCGTAGTGAAGGATGAATTCCTGCCCGCCGACGTGCAGCCCGGAGATCTTGTCGCAGTGCCCGGCACCGGCGCCTACTGCCGGAGCATGGCCAGCAACTACAACCATGTCCCCAGGCCAGCGGTCGTCGCGGTGCGGGACGGCCAGGCGCGCCTGATCGTCCGGCGGGAAACGGAAGAGGACCTGCTCGCATTGGATGTTGGATGACGTCACCTGTGCGTTTGGCGCTGCTCGGCTGCGGCACTGTCGGCCAGGAAGTGGTCCGGCTGCTGCACGAGCAGTCGGCCGACCTGACCGCCCGGATCGGCGCTCCATTGGAGATCGTCGGCATCGCCGTCCGCCGACTCGGTCGTGACCGCGGTGACCTGCCGGTCGACGACTCCCTGTTCACCACCGACGCGCTCGGCCTCGTCAAGCGCGACGACGTGGACGTGGTGGTCGAGGTCGTCGGCGGCATCGAGCCCGCCCGGACGTGGCTGGTCGAGGCGCTGCGCGCGGGCAAGAGCGTGGTCACCGCCAACAAGGCCCTGCTCGCCGAGGACGGCGTGGCCCTGCACGACGCGGCCGCCGAGGGCGGCGGCGACCTCTACTACGAGGCGTCAGTGGCCGGGGCCATCCCCTTGTTGCGCCCGCTGCGGGAGTCGCTGCACGGCGACCGGATCAACCGGGTCACAGGCATCGTCAACGGCACCACGAACTTCATCCTCTCCGCGATGGACGCCACCGGCGCCGGCTTCGCCGAGGCGCTCGACGAGGCCACCGAGTTGGGGTACGCGGAGGCCGACCCGACCGCCGACGTGGAGGGCTTCGACGCGGCGGCCAAGGCGGCGATCCTCGCCTCACTGGCGTTCCACACGCGGGTCAGCGCTGCCGACGTGCACCGCGAGGGCATCACCGAGGTGACAGCCGCCGACATGGCCAGCGCCAAGGCGATGGGCTGCACCATCAAGCTGCTCTGCATCGCGGCCCGGGGTGTCGACCCGGCCGGCCGTGAGACGGTGAGCGTCCGGGTGCACCCGGCGATGATTCCGCGCAGCCACCCGCTGGCAAGCGTCGGCGACGCCTTCAACGCGGTCTTCGTCGAGGCCGACGCGGCCGGACAGTTGATGTTCTACGGCCGGGGCGCGGGTGGCGCGCCGACCGCCAGCGCCGTGCTCGGCGACGTGGTGGCGGTGTCCCGCAACCGGCTCGCCGGGGTCCGCGCGGCAAGCGAGAGCTCGTACGCCGCCCTGCCCGTCCGGCCGATGGGCGAGGCGTTGACCCGCTACCACGTCAGCCTTGACGTGTCCGACCGCCCGGGTGTGCTGGCCGCGGTGGCCGGTGTGTTCGCCCGCCACGACGTGTCGATCGCGACAGTCCGTCAGGGTTCCGCGGGCGGGGCGCCCGGCCGGGACGGCGACGCCGAGTTGGTCATCGTCACGCACGTCGCGCCGGACGCCGCGCTCGCCGCGACCGTTGGCGAGCTGCGTGGCCTGGACATCGTCCGATCCGTGACCAGCGTGTTGCGGGTCGAGGGCGGGGCGTGAATCGTTGAACCGGTGGTGGGGCGGCTCGCTCGTCCCGCCAGGTGGGTAACCCGGGGTGTGCCACCGGGCGCTCCGACAGGCTGGTCCAGGGTGACCAGGTACGCAGGGCGGCGCGAAGGTAGAGGCGAGGAGAGCGACATGTGGCGGGGTCTGATCGAGGCGTACCGGGATCGGCTGCCGGTCACCGCGGCCACGCCCGTCGTCACGTTGCACGAGGGGAACACCCCGCTGCTTCCGGCGCCGGTGCTCTCGGCCCGCCTCGGCTGTGACGTCTACCTCAAGGTGGAGGGCGCCAACCCGACCGGCTCCTTCAAGGACCGGGGGATGACCGTCGCGGTCTCCAAGGCGGTCGAGGCCGGCAACAAGGCGATCATCTGCGCCTCCACCGGCAACACCAGCGCGTCGGCCGCGGCGTACGCGGCCCGCGCCGGTCTGACCTGCGCGGTGCTGGTGCCGCAGGGCAAGATCGCGCTGGGCAAGCTGGCCCAGGCGCTCGTGCACGGGGCGAAGCTGCTCCAGGTGAGCGGCAACTTCGACGACTGCCTGGCGCTGGCCGCCAAGCTCGCCCAGGACCACCCGGTCGCGCTCGTCAACTCGGTGAACATCGACAGGCTCCAGGGTCAGAAGACCGCCGCCTTCGAGATCGTCGAGGCGCTCGGCGACGCGCCTGACATCCACTGCCTGCCGGTCGGCAACGCCGGCAACATCTCCGCCTACTGGATGGGTTACTCCGAGGACTACGCCGCCGGCACCACGACCCGCGCACCGAAGATGTACGGCTTCCAGGCCTCCGGTGCGGCCCCGATCGTGACCGGCCAGGTCGTGCCGGAGCCGTCGACAATCGCGACAGCGATCCGGATCGGCAACCCGGCGAGCTGGACCAAGGCCCTCGACGCGCGGGACGCCTCCGGCGGTCTGATCGCGGCGGTGACCGACCGGGAGATCCTCTCCGCGTACCGGCTGCTGGCCCGCGAGGTCGGGGTCTTCGTCGAGTTGGGCAGCGCGGCCAGCGTGGCGGGTCTGCTCCAGCAGGCCGCCGCGGGTGCGGTGCCGGCGGGTTCGACGGTCGTCTGCACGGTGACGGGGCACGGCCTGAAGGACCCGGAGTGGGCGATCTCCACCGCGCCCGCGCCGCTCACCATCGCCAACGATCCGCTGGCTGCGGCCCGCGCTCTCGACCTGGCCTGAGGCGGTGACCGCCCGGCTGGGCGGAGAGCGGTGGGCTGCGGCCGTACGGCCGCGCTGAGAGCGTGGGGGCGGCGGGGGCCGGGCTGATCGTGTCCGGCACACTTCCGGGTATTCCCGCCCGCAATCTCGTTCAGGAGTGAGCCAGGCCGATGTCGCTGCTCGCCAGATTCAGCCTCGCCAACCGTGGGCTCGTCGCCCTCATCGCGGTGGTGATCACGGCGTTCGGAGCGTTCGCCGTGCCGTCGTTGAAGCAGCAACTGCTGCCATCACTGGAGTTTCCCGGCGCGTTCATCGTGGCCGCCTACCCCGGCGCCGGTCCCGAGATCGTCGAGTCCCAGGTGACCGAGCCGATCGAGAGGGCGCTCCAGGGCATCCCCGGCCTCGACAAGATCAGCTCAACCTCCCGGGAGGGGTCGGCGACCGTCCAGGTCCAGTACGTGTTCGGCACCGACCTGGACGACGCGGTCAACAAGATGCAGACCGCGCTGAGCCGGATCGACACCCAGCTGCCGGAGAGCGTCGACCCGCAGGTCATCGCGGGCGGCACCGACGACCTGCCGGCGGTGGTGCTGGCCGCGTCAGGAACCGGTGACGAGCGGGCCCTCGCCGAGAAGTTGCGTGCGACTGTGGTGCCGGAGCTGGAGAGCATCGAGGGGGTGCGTGCGGTCGAGGTGACCGGCGCCCGCGACGACATCGTGGTGATCACCCCGGACCAGGCGAAGCTGGCCGCGGCGAAGCTCCCGCCGACCGCGATCGGGTCCGCGCTCAAGACCAACGGTGTGTCGGTGCCCGCCGGTGCGGTCGCCGCGGACGGACTGACCCTGCCGGTGCAGGTCGGTACGCCGGTCGCCACCCTTGACGACCTGCGCGGCATCGTTGTCGCGCCCGGCGCGACCCCGGTCCGTCTCGGTGACGTGGCGACCGTCGAGCAGACGCTCGCCCCGGCCACCGCGCTCACCCGGACCAACGGCAAGGAAAGCCTCGGCATCATGGTCACCGCAACGCCGGACGGCAACGCGGTGGAGATCTCGCACGAGATCCGGGACCGGCTGGCCGACCTCAAGGAAGCCGCCAGCGCCGAGTTGACGGTGGTCTTCGACCAGGCGCCGTTCGTCGAGAAGTCGATCGAGTCGTTGACCACCGAAGGTCTGCTGGGCCTGGTGATGGCTGTCATCGTCATCCTGGTCTTCCTGCTGTCGGTGCGCTCCACAGTGGTCACAGCGGTCTCCATCCCGCTGTCCGTGCTTGTGGCGCTGCTCGCCCTGTGGATCGGCGACTACTCGCTCAACCTGCTCACCCTCGGCGCGTTGACAATCGCGGTGGGCCGGGTGGTGGACGACTCGATCGTCGTGCTGGAGAACATCAAACGGCACCTGGAGTACGGCGAGGAGAAGCAGGCCGCGATCATCACCGGCGTCCGCGAGGTGGCCGGCGCGGTGACCGCGTCCACCCTCACGACGGTGGCGGTGTTTGCGCCGATCGCGCTCGTCGGCGGGTTCGTCGGGCAGCTCTTCGCCCCGTTCGCGATCACCGTGACCGTGGCGCTGCTCGCCTCGCTGCTGGTCTCGCTGACAGTGATCCCCGTACTGGCGTACTGGTTCCTCAAGCCGTCCGGCGGCACTGTCGACGACGAGGCGGTGCGACGCGAGGCGGAGGAGAAGGAGCTCCGCAACCCGTTGCAGCGGGCGTACCTGCCGGTCATCGGGTTCGCCACCCGCAAGCGGTCGACCCGTTGGATCACCGTCGGGCTCGGCCTGCTGGTGCTCTTCGGCACGTTCGGACTGGCGCAGAAGCTGGAAACCAACTTCCTGGACGACTCGGGGCAGGACACGCTGAGCTTCCGCCAGGAGCTGCCTGCCGGCAGTGGGCTGGCAGCCACCGACGAGGCGGCCAAGCAGGTCGAGGCGGTCCTCGGACGGCTCGACGGGGTCGAGACGTACCAGGTGACAGCGGGTGGCGGCGACAACCCGTTCGCGCGCGGCGGCGGCAACAACGTCGCGACCTGGTCGCTGACGCTCGACGGCGACACCGACGCCAAGGAGATGCGCGCGCGGCTGCGCGAGGAGTTCGACAAGCTCGGCATCGACAAGGAGGAGATCACCTTCGCCGGCGGGCAGGACGCCTCGACCAGCCAACTGGAGGTGATCGTCCAGGGCAGCGACAGGGAGGTGCTGGCCCGCGCCGCCGAGGCCGCCCGGACGGCGATGGCCGGGGTGCCGGACGTCGAAGACGTGTCCACGAGCCTCGCCGAGCAGGTGCCGCGCGTCAACGTGGCCGTCGACCGGGTCGCCGCCGGTCGGGTCGGGCTCACCGAGGCCGCTGTGGGTCAGCTCGTGGCGCAGGCGTTCCGTGGCGCCCCGCTGGGTCAGGTGGCGCTCGACGGCCGCCAGCAGGACGTCGTGCTGCGGTTGAGCGCGACGGCGCCGGTCTCGGTGGAGGAGTTGCGTGCCCTTCCGGTCGGGCCGGTGAAGCTCGACGACATCGCTGACATCACGCAGGCCGAGGGCCCGCAGCAGGTCACCCGGATCGACGGTGAGCGCAGCGTCTCGGTGACCGGCACGGCGACCGGCTCGAACCTGGGCGCGACCAGCCAGGAGTTGCAGAAGCGGCTGGACGCGATCGACGTACCGGGGGCGACCTTCACCATCGGCGGGGTCAGCGCCGACCAGGCGGACGCCTTCGGCGACCTGGGCCTGGCGGTGCTGGCCGCCATCGCGATCGTGTTCCTGATCATGGTGGCCACGTTCCGCAGCCTCACCCAGGCGTTGATCCTGCTGATCTCGATCCCGTTCGCGGCGACCGGTGCGATCGGCCTGCTGCTCATCACCGGGACGCCGATGGGCGTACCGGCGTTGATCGGCGTGCTGATGCTCGTCGGCATCGTGGTGACAAACGCGATCGTGCTGCTCGACCTCATCAACCAGTACCGGGCGCAGGGCATGGGCGTCCAGGAGGCGGTGGTCGAGGGCGGCCGGCGCCGACTGCGCCCGATCCTGATGACCGCCATCGCGACGATCTTCGCGCTGTTGCCGATGGCGCTCGGGTTGACCGGCGAGGGCGGTTTCATCTCCCAGCCGCTTGCGGTGGTGGTGATCGGTGGCCTGCTCAGCTCGACGCTGTTGACGCTGATCCTCGTGCCGACGCTCTACACGATGGTGGAGCACACGAAGGGCGCGTTGCGGGACCGGCGTCGCCGTGGACGTTCCGGGGACGAGGCGGTGGACCGGCCTTCGGGTCCGGAGACAGCCGAGCCGTCCAGCCCGAACCAGGTGGCGGTGCCGGCCGGCGCACCTACGTCCCGGGCTGCCTCGGGCGCCGGGTCAACGGCTGTGGGGGAGGGCTCGCAACCGCCCGCTGGGCGGCCCTCGGGCGCGTTGGTGGACGGCACCGACCAGTTCGAGGTGCTACGGCTGCCCCGTAGTCGCACCTCGCCGTTGCCCCCGTCGGAGCCGACCGAGTAACCGAACCGGCAGTTCGGTGCGCCCCCGGCAGGTCCCCACCTGCCGGGGGCGCGTGCTTCATGGACACCCCGGCGGTGCGACCACGACTGATCCGTCCGCCGTACGGGCACCTGGGCGGGACGGCACCTCCATGACAGTCTCGACGCTCCTCGGAGCCGGAGTAAGCACCACATCGACCGGGTAGGGTCCCGCTCCGTGGCGTCCACCTTCTCGGTCATCACCGGCAACCGCAGCTTCCGCAACCTCTTCCTCGCCGAACTCGTGGTCTTCGGCGCCGACTGGTTCGTCATGGTCCCGCTGCTTGTGCTGCTGCCCCACCTGACCGGAAGCGGAGTCTGGGGCGCCCTGGTGCTGGCGGTGGACACCGGCATCGTGGCGCTGCTGCTGCCGTACACCGGCACGGTGGCCGACCGGTTCGACAGGCGGAAGGTCATGATCGCGGCGAACGTGGCCGCGCTGGTGGGCGTACTCCTGCTGCTCGGCGTGCGAAGCGCCGGCACGGCGTGGCTGGCGCTGGTGGCCATCGGCGTGGTCGCGGTCGCCAAGGCCTTCTACTCGCCGGCCGCCCAGGCCGCGCTGCCCAACGTGCTCCGGCCGCACGAACTGGCCGCAGGCAACGCGGTGGCGGGCTCGGCCTGGGGCACCATGACAGTGGTCGGCGCATCGCTCGGCGGCGTGCTCAGCTCGGCCGCCGGCCCGTACATCTGCTTCTGGGTGGCAGGGGTCGGCCTGGCGCTCGCCGCGGGCCTGGCCACCCGGATCCGCCGTCCGTTGCAGGCGGAGCGCGACCCGGAGCTGCCGGTCCAGCGGACCTGGCCGGCGGTCCGCGAGGCGCTCGGCTACATCGGGCACCGGCCCCGCGTGCTGGCGCTTGTCACAGTCAAGTCGGCGGTCGGTCTGGGCAACGGGGTGCTCACCGTGTTCCCGCTGCTCGCCGGCGTGTACGGGGTCGGTCCGCTCGGCGCCGGCCTGCTCTTCGCGGTACGCGGTGCCGGTGCGCTGGTGGGGCCGATCCTGATGCGTCGGGTGCTGACCAATCGGTCCTGGCTGCTTCCCGGGCTCGCCGTGTCCATGTCGCTGTACGGCCTGTCCTACCTGGGTACGTCGGTGGTCCGCTGGTTTCCCCTGGTGCTGCTGCTGGTCTTCCTGGCGCACTTCGCGGGCGGCAGCAACTGGGTGATGTCGAACTTCGCCCTTCAGGGCGAGGTGCCGGACCGGTTGCGCCGGCGTGTCTTCGCCACCGACATGATGCTCGCGACGCTCGCCATCTCGGTGAGCCAACTGGCGGTGGCCCTCGTGGTGGACGTCGTGGACGAACGGGTCGTGCTGGCCGGCTGTGGTCTGGTCACCCTCGTGTACGCGATCGGCTGGCGAATCGCCACCCGCAAGCTCTCGCTGACCGACCCGGTCGCCGAGCCGGTTCCGAACCCGACAGGCTGACCCGCGGTCCCATGCTGCGGGCACCGCATCGGATCGTCGGTGCCGACCCCTAGCATGGGCGCGTGCCGACGAACTTCACCGCTGGGCCGGTCCGGGTCCGGGTCCCCGCCACCAGCGCCAACCTGGGCCCCGGCTTCGACGCGCTCGGTCTCGCCCTCGGGCTCTACGACGACCTGGCTGCCGAGGTCGCGCCCGCCGGCGTCCGGGTGACGGTGACCGGTCAGGGCGCGGGCGAGTTGCCGACCGACGACCGGCACCTGGTGGTACGGGCCATGCGCGCGACTTTCGACGTGCTCGGCGGGCAACCCGCCGGGCTGGCCGTGGAGTGCGTCAACCGGATCCCGCAGGCACGCGGGCTGGGCTCGTCGTCCGCCGCGATCGTCGCCGGGGTGCTCCTGGCCCGTGCCCTGGTCACCGACGGGGAGGACCGACTGGACGAGCCTGGTGTGCTCGGGCTGGCCGCCGAGATCGAGGGCCATCCCGACAACGTGGCGCCGTGCCTGCTTGGCGGTTTCACGCTCGCCTGGTCCGAGCCGACCGGTGCCCGAGCGGTGTCGCTGGCGGTCGCCGAGGGGGTGCGGCCCACCGTTTTTGTGCCGTCCGAGCGTGGCCTCACCGCGACCGCGCGGGCCGCCCTGCCGGCCACAGTGCCGCACGCCGACGCCGCGTTCACCGCGGGGAGGGCGGCGCTTCTGGTCCACGCGCTGACCGCAGATCCGTCGCTGTTGCTGCCGGCCACCGTCGACCGACTGCACCAGGATTACCGCGCAGCCGGGATGCCTGCGACATTTGCGCTGGTCAACGAGTTGCGCGCGGCGGGTGTGGCGGCTGTGGTCAGTGGGGCGGGGCCGACCGTGCTGGCGCTGAGCGAGCCGCCAGCGGATTTCCCGCTGGGAACAGACTGGGAGTTCTGGAAGTTACCGATAGACGTCAGCGGTGCCCGGGTCGCCCGGGGTAGACTTGGACACGCCGAGCGGGACCCTGTTGCCGCAGGTCGGAAGAGTTGATTACGCTCTAGACCTAGCACAGCCGCGAAGCACGCGATCTCCTGCGGGGCGGCGCTCCCCGAAGCTTTCGGCGGTCAGCCCGTCACCCCTGCTCAAGGCCCACGCCGCACCGCAGTTTCCACAGGTCGCCGCAGACGGCGAGACCTGCTCACCGATGTTGGTGAGTCGGGAAACCACCGGCTGCTGTGTCACAGACTCCCGCGACGCGTCCTTGCGAGGCGGGTGCACCGAGGCCGCCCGGCCACCTGAGTTCCGACTCCGGGCAGTCCCGGCCTATCGAGGGAAGGAATCCATTGAGCGACACCACCGACGTGACGTCGGATGTTTCCAACGTCGCTGGCGATGCCACCGCTGCCGCCCCCGCCCGTCGTCGGCGCAGCGGCACCGGTCTGTCGGCGATGCTGCTGCCAGAGCTGCAGAGCTTGGCCGCGTCGCTCGGCATTTCCGGCACGGCTCGCATGCGTAAAGGTGAGCTGATCGCCGCGATCTCCGAGCGGCAGGGCGGCAACGCTGCCGGGACCCCTCGACCGCGGGCTGAGGTCGCGGCTGCGGCCGCTCCGGCCCGTGAGGAGGTGCGCGAGACAGTGGATCGCCCGGCGGCCGAGGGTCGCAGCACCGACCAGGCGCCGGCCGAGCCGGCCACCGAGACCGCGAGTCGGGGTCGTACCCGGCGGACCCGTACCGCCCCGGCTGAGGGCCGCACCACGGGGGCGCGCAGCACCGAGCCGCGCGCCGCTGAGCCCAGCGCCGAGGCGCAGACCACAGAGCCACGTGCCACCGAGGTACGCAGCACCGAGGGACGTGCCGCTGAGGCGCGTACCGACGAGGTGGAGACCGGCGAGCGGGCCGATCGCGGCGAGAACCGCCGGGACCGGGCCGAGCGTCCGGAGCGTGCCGAGCGTCCGGACCGGGGCGAGCGTGCCGACCGGGGTGACCGTTCGGAGCGGGGCGATCGCAACGATCGGGGCGAGCGTGCCGATCGGGGCGAGCGTGCCGATCGGGGCGAGCGTGCCGACCGGGGTGAGCGTGCCGAGCGCGGCGAGCGTAACGAGCGGAGCGAGCGTTCCGACCGGGGCGACCGTAACGACCGGGGCGACCGCAACGACCGGGGCGAGCGTTCCGACCGGGGCGAGCGTGCCGAGCGCAACGACCGGCCAGAGCGTGCCGACCGCGGCGACCGCAACGACCGTGGTCAGCGGGTCGAGCGGGACAACGACGATGACGACGGCGAGGGCGGCGGCCGGCGTGGCCGGCGCAGCCGTTTCCGGGACCGCCGTCGCGGTCGCGGCGAGCGCGCCGAGACCGGTGGCGACACCGGTGGTCGCGAGCCGCAGGTCGGCGAGGACGACGTCCTCGTCCCCGTGGCCGGCATCATCGACGTGCTCGACAACTACGCCTTCGTGCGGACGACCGGCTACCTCGCCGGCCCGAACGACGTGTACGTCTCGATGTCCCAGATCAAGAAGTACGGCCTGCGTCGCGGTGACGCGATCACCGGCGCGGTGCGTGCCAACCGCGAGGGTGGCAACAGCGGTGACCAGCGGCGGGACAAGTACAACCCGCTGATGCGGCTGGACACGATCAACGGGATGGAGCCGGAGGAGGCGCGGCGCCGGCCGGAGTTCTACAAGCTCACGCCGCTCTACCCGCAGGAGCGCCTGCGGCTGGAGACCGAGCCGCACATCCTCACCACACGGGTCATCGACCTGGTCATGCCGATCGGCAAGGGTCAGCGGGCACTCATCCAGTCGCCGCCGAAGGCGGGTAAGACGATGGTGCTCCAGGCGATCGCTAACGCGATCACGCACAACAACCCGGAGTGCCACCTGATGGTGGTGCTTGTGGACGAGCGGCCCGAAGAGGTCACCGACATGCAGCGGTCGATCAAGGGCGAGGTCGTCGCGGCCACGTTCGACCGTCCGCCGCAGGACCACACCACGGTGGCCGAGCTGGCGATCGAGCGGGCGAAGCGCCTGGTCGAGCTGGGGCACGACGTCGTCGTGCTGCTCGACTCGGTGACCCGGCTCGGTCGGTCGTACAACCTGGCGGCGCCGGCCAGCGGTCGGATCATGTCGGGTGGTATCGACTCCACAGCTCTCTACCCGCCGAAGCGGTTCCTCGGTGCGGCTCGCAACATCGAGAACGGTGGCTCGCTGACCATCATCGCCACTGCCCTGGTGGAGACCGGTTCCATGGCGGACACGGTCATCTTCGAGGAGTTCAAGGGCACCGGTAACGCGGAGCTGAAGCTGGACCGGAAGATCGCTGACAAGCGGACCTTCCCGGCCATCGACATCAACCCGTCCGGTACCCGTAAGGAAGAGGTCCTGCTGGCGCCGGAGGAGTTGGTGATCCTCCACAAGCTCCGCAAGGTCCTGCACTCGCTGGACTCGCAGGCGGCGATGGACCTGCTGCTCGACAAGCTCAAGCACACCCGTACCAACATCGAGTTCCTGATGCAGATCGCGAAGTCGACGCCGGGGGAGTGACCACTCTCGGGTGAGACACGACGAAGGGGCACGGCCGTGTGGCGTGCCCCTTCGTCGTGTCCGCTCGCTGCCTCTGCTCTGCTTCAGCGGGGCAGCACTCCGACCGTGCACTCACGCCGCCGGACGCCGCCGGACGCCGCCGGACGCCGCCGGACGCCGCCGGACGGCGTCAGCGGGCAGCCCGAGAGCGGAATTTTCCTTCGGTTCAGCCGACAGGTCTTGAAACTTCTATTCATTGGCGGGTTGACTGTCGTCCATGCGTACCCGCAGACGATCCGCCCGCCGCACCGGCGTCCTGCTGCTGACGCCGCTGCTCGCCCTGGCCGTGCCGCTGCCGGCCACCGCCGCACCCGTAGCCCCACCCGCCGCGCCCGCGACCCGGTCCGTCGCCGCCGCGTCCACCGGGCTGGCCGCGCCCACGATCGCGGAGGACGCGCCGCCCGCGTCGTCCCGGCCGGCGGACTCGACCAGCCTGGCCGCCGACCCGGCGGCCGCGACCGCGGCGACCGCCCCGACGGCCGCCGCCGGTGGCCTGGAGCCGGCCGGCGGCCTGGAGACCACGAAGGCCACCCGGCCGGTCGCGCCAGGCGTGCAACTGACGTCCTTCGACAGGTACGACGCCGACGGCTGGCTGCGTGCCGACGCGCTCACCACTGATCTCACCGGCGGCGCCACCGTCGACTACGTCAACTCGGGGGCGGTCAGCCGGGCCGAGCCACTGCGCAAGGCGGTGGACGACTCCCGTGCGGTCGCCGCCGTCAACGGCGACTTCTTCGACATCAACAACTCCGGTGCCGCCCAGGGCGTCGGCGTCCGCGACGGTGAGCTGATCCAGTCGGCGGTCAGCGGTCACCGCAACGCGGTGGCGGTCACCACGAGCGGGCTCGGCCGGGTGATCGAGGTGAACTTCGACGGCAGCGCCACCCTGCCCAGCGGGCCGGTGCCGCTCACCCAGTTCAACAACCTGGTCCAGGCCGGCGGCATCGGGGCGTTCACCGAGTTGTGGGGGACGTACTCCCGGCAGCGTGCCGTGGAGGGCGCCGCCCGCGTGGTCGAAGTCACAGTGACCGGCGGTCGGGTGGCCACAGTGGCCGGCGTCGCCGGCAGCGGCCCGATCGCCGCCGGCAGCACCGTGCTGCTCGGCCGCGACGCGGGCGCGGACGCCCTCGCGGCGCTCCGACCGGGCGACCCGGTGACTGTGGCCTGGCGACCCAAGCCGTCCGACGGCAGCACACTGCACGCGGCGGTCGGTGGCGGCAGCGTCCTGGTCCGCGACGGTGTGGTGCAGAGCATCGCCGACCCGACGCTCGCCCCACGCACCGCAGTCGGGTTCAGCGCCGACGGTCGGAAAATGATCATGCTGACGGTGGACGGACGCCAGGTCGACAGCCGTGGCGTGACGCAGACCGAGATGGGCCGGATGATGGCGGAGCTGGGCGCCCACCACGCGCTCAACCTCGACGGCGGTGGGTCGTCGACGCTGCTGGCGAGGGAGCCGGGCGCGTCGACAGTGCAGGTGGAGAACGGCCCGTCCGACGGCAGCGAACGGGCCGTGCCCAACGGCCTGGCCATCTACGCCCCGAAGGGCAGCGGCCGACTCGCCGGCTTCTGGGTCGAGACGGCAAGCGACCCCACCGTCGCCCCGGGCGTCTCGCCGGTGCGCGGTGGCCGGCCCAACCGGGTCTTCCCCGGGCTGACCCGCACCCTCACCGCGGCCGGCTACGACGAGACGTACGGTCCGGCGGCCGGTGCGCCCGGATGGCGGGCGACACCTGCGGTACGTGGCCGGGTCGACAGCCGCGGCGTGTTCCGCGCGGGCGCACCGGGGGCAAGCACGGTCACCGCCGCACGTGGCCGGGCCACCGGCACGCTGGGTCTCACAGTGCTCGGCCCGCTGGCCCGGATCGGCTCCACAGTGCCGAGGGTGGGCCTGACCGGGCAGGACGGCAACGCCCTTGTCGGAGTGGTCGGGTACGACGCCGAGGGCAACACCGCGCCCATCGAGCCGGCCGATATGACACTCGACTACGACCGGAACCTGCTGCGGATCACCCCGACCGGCGACGGCAACCTGAGCGTCACCGCGCTCCGGGGCACCGGCTCCGCCCTGGTGACCGTCCACGTCGGACGCGAGAGCACGGTTCTGCCGGTCACCGTCGGGCTGACCGACGTACCGGTCGCCGGATTCGACGACGCCGCGTCCTGGCGGTTCAGCCAGGCCCGGGCCAGCGGGTCGGTCGCGCCGGCGCCAGGGCACACCGGCACCGGCCTGCGCATGTCGTACGACTTCAGCCAGTCGACAGGCACGCGGGCCGCGTACGCCGACCCGCCCGCCTGGATCGAGGTGCCCGGCCAGCCGCAGGCGTTCGGCATGTGGATCCACGGCAACGGCACCGGGGAGTGGCCCAGCCTGCACCTGCACGACGCCCAGGACACCCAGCACGTGCTGCGCGGTCCGCTGATCAGCTGGACCGGATGGCGGTACGTGGAGTTCGCGGTGCCGGCAGGCGTGCAGTACCCGGTGCGGGTGCGCCGCTTCTACGTGGCCGAGACGAACGCCGCCGCGCAGTACAGCAGCGAGGTGATCATCGACGACCTGGTGGCGAAGGTGCCGCCCACTGTCGACGTGCCGGAGGCGTCGCCGCGTACCGATCGGGTGGTGGTCCGCGACGGCACTGTGGACGACGCGCCGTGGCGGTTCGCGGTGCTCTCCGACGCCCAGTTCGTCGCCGCCGCCCCGGACAGCAACCTTGTCGCCCAGGCCCGGCGGACGCTTCGCGAGGTGCGCGCGGCCCGGCCGGACTTCCTCCTGATCAACGGTGACTTCGTGGACACCGCCTACCCGGCGGACTTCGCGCTGGCGCGACGGATCCTCGACGAGGAGTTGGGTGACGCGCTGCCCTGGTACTACGTGCCCGGCAACCACGAGATCATGGGTGCCCCGATCAGCAACTTCGAGGCGGCGTTCGGTGCCACGTCACGGGTGTTCGACCACAACGGCACCCGGTTCGTCACGTTGAACTCGTCCACCGGGACGCTGCGCGGCGGCGGCTTCGACCAGGTGCGGATGCTGCGCGAGACGCTTGACGCGGCGGCTACCGACCGGCGGGTCGGCTCGGTCGTCGTGCTGCACCACCACCCGGCACGCGATCCCAGCCCTGCCCAGGCCAGCCAACTCGGTGACCGTAAGGAGGCGGCGCTGTTGGAGCAGTGGCTCGCCGACTTCCAGCACCGCACCGGCAAGGGCGCGCTGTTCGTGGGCGGGCACGTCGGCACGTTCCACGCCGACCGGGTGGACGGCGTGCCGTACGTGATCAACGGCAACGCGGGCAAGACGCCGTCCACCCCGGCCGACCAGGGCGGCTTCACCGGCTGGACGGAGTTCGGCGTCGACCCGGTCACCCCGGCCGAGGCTGATCGGGCCCGCCGTGACCCACTCGCCGAGGGGCCACGCTGGGTGGACGCGGAGTTCCACGCCCACCTGGACCGGCTCACGGTGAATGCCCCGCCCAGCGTGGCGGTCGGCAGCCCGGCTACGGTCACCGCCACGCTCACCCAACCGGACGGTCGTACGGTGCCGGTTGCCGCCCCGGTCAGCGCCGACTGGTCGGCCTCGCCGGGCGTTCACGTCGGCTCCGCGGCCGGCGTGCGTCCGTGGCACACGGCCCGCTTCGACCCGGTCACCGGCACGCTTACCGCGCTGCGCGCCGCCGGACCCATCAGCCTCGCCGTCACCGTCAACGGCGTCCGCGCCGAGGCCACCGTCACCGTCACCCGGTGACCTGTCCGGACGGGCTCCCCAGGCCGGGGGCCCGTCCGGACATCCCTCAGAAGTCGCCCTCGGCCACCTGGAACACGGTGAGGCCGAGGTCGCGCCACATCCGCACCACCTGGACGCGGTCGTCGAACACGCCCACCACCCGGTAGCGGTCCCGGATCTCCCGGTCGTAGATCTCCCGTTTGACGATCGAGTCCTTGCGGGAGTCGCCGACGGCACGCAGGTGCAGCCCGAGGTAGGGGACCCGGACGTGCCGGGCCAGCCACGCCTCGGTTGCGGCCCGGGCGGAGGCGTCCCGCCCGGAGCAGAAGACCACCCCGTACCCGGCGGCGTGCATGGCCCGGACCGCCGCGATCACCGCGGGGTTCGGCTGGTCCCGACCCACCCGGGTCATGTCGTACGGGCTGCGCGACACGGCCAGCGCGACGGTGCCGTCGATGTCCACCAGGACGATCTCCGGCGGTTCTGCCGACGGCGGGTGCACGGCGGCGGGCCGGCCGGTGCGCGCCTGCGGGACGGGCAGCGGCAGGGTGCGCCCCTCGAGGTACCGCTCGTGCAGCCGGCGGATCGCGTCCGCGCCGACCTGGTCGGGCTCCGGGCGGGCGGCGTCACGGCGCAGGCACTCGTCCAGCGGTACGTCGGTGAAGTCGTGCACCTCGAAATCCGCGCCGTGCCGGGCGGCCAGATCGGCCCAGCCCCGCAACGTGCGGGCGCGCAGGTTGGTGTCGTCCACGCACACGTCCGCGCGGGCCTGCAACAGCGCCTCGACCTGGGCGCGCTGCACGACTGTCACCTGCGCCTCGGCCCACTGCGTGAAGAGCCGCTCGCCGTGCAGCATCCGGCGCAGGTCGTCCCGGTTGACCCGGAGCACGGACGGCTGGAGCGTACGGGCGAAGGTGGTCTTGCCCGAGGCGGGCAGCCCTCGGGTGGCGATCAGGCGGGCCATCGACGCACCTCCGACTCGACCCGCGCACCCCGCGTGGGGTACGCCGTGACGGTTTCCTGGCTGGGCGAATGCCCCGGCGGGCGGCGGGAATGCGGACGAGGAGGCACGTGTTGACGATGCCGGACGAGGTGTGTGGCCCGATTATCGGGTCGGCTCAGGCCCATGGCACACTGGTCAATCGGCCACCGGTTCCGGTTCACGCCCGAGCCCGTCGCGTACGGCGCGACGAGCGATGACGGCGACCCGGCGACCACCAACGAGAGGACCGAGGCGAGATGAAGGCAAACATCCACCCGGAGTACGTGACCACCGAGGTCAGCTGCTCCTGTGGCAACACGTTCACGACCCGCAGCACCGCCAAGGGCGGGGCGATCCACGCCGAGACCTGCAGCGCCTGCCACCCGTTCTACACCGGTAAGCAGCGCGTTCTCGACACCGCCGGCCGGGTCGCGAAGTTCCAGCAGAAGTACGCCAAGGTTCAGGCCAAGAAGGCCAAGTAGCTCCACGTTCGGCGCCCGCGTCCGGTTTCGCACCGGAGGCGGGCGCCGTCCGCGTTCCACACCTGTTTTCGCCCGGCTGCCGGTAGGTCCCCGGCCGGGCGTCGCCGTACCGTCGAAGGAGCATCCGCAGCATGAGCAGCGAGCGTCTGGCCGGCCTCCTCGACGAGTACGCGGAGTTGGAGAAGCGGTTGGCCGATCCGGCCATCCACGCCGACCAGGCCACCGCGCGTCGGGTCGGCCGTCGGTATGCCGAGCTGGTGCCGTTGCGAAAGGCCGCCGGCGAGCTGGAGCAGGCGCGCGCCGACCTGACCGCGGCCCGCGAGTTGGCAGCCGAGGACCCGTCCTTCGCCGGTGAGGTGGAGTCGATCGTGGCGTCCCTGCCGGTGCTTGAGGAGCGCCTCGCGGAGCTGCTCATTCCCCGTGACCCGCACGACGCCAAGGACGTGATCGTCGAGATCAAGGCCGGCGAGGGCGGCGAGGAGTCGGCCCTGTTCGCCGGTGACCTGCTGCGGATGTACACCAGGTACGCCGAGCGGCACGGGTGGATCACCGAGGTGATCGACGCGCAGGATTCCGACCTCGGCGGCGTCAAGGACGTCTCACTGTCGATCAAGACCAAGGGTGTGCCCGACGGCGGCAACGGCGTCTGGTCGCGGCTCAAGTGGGAGGGCGGCGTGCACCGGGTGCAGCGTGTCCCGGTCACCGAGTCGCAGGGCCGGATCCACACGAGCGCGGCCGGGGTGCTGGTGCTGCCCGAGGCCGAGGACGTCGACGTCACAATCGACCAGAACGACCTGCGCATCGACGTGTTCCGGTCGTCAGGGCCGGGCGGACAGTCGGTGAACACCACCGACTCCGCAGTGCGGATCACCCACCTGCCGACCGGCATCGTCGTCTCCTGCCAGAACGAGAAGTCCCAGTTGCAGAACCGGGAGCAGGCGATGCGGATCCTGCGTGCCCGGCTGCTCGCCGCCGCCCAGGAGCAGGCCGACGCCGCCGCCTCGGACGCCCGCAAGGCGCAGGTCCGCACGGTGGACCGCTCGGAGCGGATCCGCACCTACAACTACCCGCAGAACCGGATCACCGATCACCGGATCGGCTACACGGCGTACAACCTTGACCTGGCGCTCGCCGGTGACCTGGACGGGGTGCTGGACGCGCTGGCCGAGGCCGACCGCGCGGCCCGCCTGGCCGGCGACACCGAACTGACCCGCCGCTGACCAGCCCTGCCCGGGCCCCGTCCCCGTCCCCGTCCCCGTCGATCATGGGGTTGTGGTGGGCGGTTTGTCGCGTCGTGGGCCTTTGATGAGGCACCACAACTCCTTGATCGACGCCAGCTCTCGCGGTCAGCTCGCGCGGGGACGGGACTTGGCGCGCAGCATCTCCCGGTCGGCCTGCTCGAAGGCGACGCTGAGCGCGTCCCGCGGCCCGCTGCCGCCGCCGGAGACCTCGGCGAAACCGATGCTCACCCCGACCGGTGTGCCCGGCACCAGCGACTCCCAGTCCTCGGCGTGCACGGCCACCTCGATCCGGCGGGCCACCTCGGCGGCCTCGGCCATTCCGGTGTCCGGCAGCACCACGACGAACTCGTCGCCGCCGTAGCGGGCCACGAAGTCGCCCCGGCGCATCACCCGGTTGATCACCCCGGCGATGCGTTGCAGGACCAGGTCGCCGGAGTGGTGCCCGTGCCTGGTATTCACCGCCTTGAAGCCGTCCAGGTCGCAGACACCGATCACCACCCGGTCGCCCCGGGTGACGACGGCGGCGATGTACCGCTCCAGCCGGCGCCGGTTGGGCAGCCCGGTGAGCGGGTCGGTGAGCGCCTCACCCTCGTACCGTGCGGCCTCCCGGCGCATCTCCTCGTGGTCGATCCGGGCGGCGATGCCGTCGATGTAGACGTCGCGGAGCCGGTCGTTGCGCTGGGCGGCGAGCCGGAACGCCAGCCGGTCGGCCCGGTGCGCCGCCGAGTGGTCGCCGGCCCGGGACAGGGCGATGCTGCGCAGCCGTGCGGGTTCGGCAGCGCCGAGCGTCTCGGTGGCGACCTGGATGGTGTCCAGGCGGGCGACCGCCTCGATAGGCCGCCCGTCGGCCACGGCCAGGCAGATCATCCCGAGTTGCCGCAGGTCACGGGCGCGCGCGCTGTCGCCGCCGTGGCTGATCAGGCGGGCCGGCGCGGTGTCGCCGGACGATCCCAGCGGGTCGCCGAGCGCCGCCTGCCGTGCCGCCGAGTAGCCGTACGCGGCGAGGCTGCTGGGGCGCAGCTTGCCGGCCCGCCCGGTGCGGACGAAGCGGGCCAGGTCGGCGGCGACGTCCCGGAGGACACGCAGACACCCGTCGCTGTCCCCGTTGTGGTCCAGCGCCACCGCGTTGCGCAGCCGGATGCCCGGCGCGGCGAACGTCTCCTCGGGGATGCCGGCCGTCAACCCGAGCTGCCGGGCCCGTTCGATAGCGCCGAGGGCGTACCCGTGGAAGCTGAGGTAGCTGTAGGCCATCGCCAGGTCGTGCCAGCCCCAGGCGGTGTCCCGGTCCGGATCTTCGACCGCGGTCAGCGCCCGGGCGGCCTTGACCAGGTGGGTCACACAGCGGTCCAGAGCGCCCTGGTGGTGCGCGGCGAGGGCGGCCAGGGCGTTGAGGTGCCCGTACAGGTAGGGCTCGGCGAGGTCGCGGACCGCCGCCGACGCCTCCTCGATGGCCCTGGTGAACTCTGCGGTGCGGCCGAGATTGATCAGCGCGGAGAGGCGCTGCACCATGGCGTCCGCGCGCGCCGCCGGGTCGTTGGTGGTGCGGATCACCCGATCCAACAGGGTGTACGCCTCAGCGGAGCGGCTGGCCTCCTGCAACGCCCGGGCATGCGTGAGGGCGTCAACCTGGTCATCGACCCGGTCGAGCCAGCCCACTCACGGCCTCCTGTCGTGTGCGCCCGACGACGTCCGTTCGTGGCGTCGCCGGTGACGCTTCATGATTATGTCGTGAGCACTTTGCCGCAACACCCCTCCGAAGGGACAGGACGGGTCCGCCCGTCCGCCGCCGTGGGTCGGGCCGCTCGGGCGCTCGCCGCCGCGGGGGTGGGTCCGGCGCGGGTGGAGGCCGAGCTGTTGACCGCGTACGTGCTGGGGGTGCCCCGGGGTCGGCTGGCGCTCGCCGACGATCTCAGCGATGACCAGCTGGCCCGGCTCGACGGGCTGGTCGAGCGCCGCGTCGGCCGGGAGCCGTTGCAGCACCTGACCGGTCGGGCCGGTTTCCGGCACCTGGAGCTGGCGGTCGGCCCGGGTGTCTTCGTGCCGCGCCCGGAGACGGAGCTGCTGGCCGGCTGGGGCATCGAGCAGAGCCGGGGGCTGCCCGAGCCGCTGGTGGTGGACCTGTGCAGCGGTTCCGGCGCTATCGCGTTGGCGGTGGCCCAGGAGGTGCCCGCCGCGCGGGTGGTCGCCGTGGAGCGGTCCCCGGCGGCCCTGGAATGGCTGCGGCGCAACGCCGCCGAGCGGGCCACGGCGGGGGACCGCCCCATCGAGGTGGTCGAGGCCGACGTGATGGCACCGGACCTGCTGGCCGATCTGGTCGGCCGGGTGGACGTCCTGCTCTGCAACCCGCCGTACGTACCTGTGGAGGTGGTGGTGCCGCCGGAGGTGGCCGGGCACGATCCGGCGGAGGCGGTGTTCGGCGGCGCGGACGGCCTCGACGTGATCCGTCCGATGCTCGCCCGGGCTGCGGCGCTGCTGCGGCCGGGCGGCGTTCTCGGTGTCGAGCACGACGACACGCACGACGTGGCGGTGCCCGCGCTGCTCGCCGGGAGCGGCTGGTTCACCGCCGTCGACGAGCATCGGGACCTCACGGGCCGCCCCCGGTACGCCACCGCGTCCCGACGGGCGGACGGCCAGCACGCCGGGTCCGGCCGGGCGTGGCAGACTGACTCCTCGTGATGCTCTACGACTGCCGGTCGCCCGCCGATCGTGACCGCGGCATCGCTGCGGCCATCGAGGCGGTCAAGAACGGCGAGCTTGTCGTCCTCCCGACGGACACCGTCTACGGAATCGGCGCTGACGCGTTCACTCCGTACGCGGTGAAGGCGCTGTTGGACGCGAAGGGCCGGGGCCGGCAGATGCCGCCGCCGGTGCTCATCGGTTCCCGCCACACCCTCGACGGCCTGGTGTTCTCGCTGCCCACTGCCGCTCGGGACCTGGTGGAGGCGTTCTGGCCGGGTGCGCTGACGATCGTCGTCGAGCACTCGCCGAGCCTTCAGTGGGACCTGGGCGACAAGTCGGGGACGGTGGCGGTGCGGATGCCGCTGCACCCGGTGGCGCTTGAGGTGCTGCGGGAGACCGGCCCGATGGCGGTCTCGTCGGCGAACAAGACGGGCCAGCCTGCGGCGGTGACTGCCGAGGAGGCCCGCGACCAGCTCAGCTACTCGGTGCGGGCGTACCTGGAGGCCGGGCCCTGTCCGGACCCGGTGCCGAGCACGATCGTGGACCTCACCGGCGACGTGCCGCAGTTGCTGCGGGCCGGCGCGATCCCGTTGGAGAAGCTGCGCGAGGTGGTTCCGGATCTCGTCGACACCCAGGGGGTCTGAGTGCCCCCGTTCACCGTCCTGCACGTCTGCATGGGCAACATCTGCCGCTCGCCGATGGCCGAGCGGCTGCTCGCCCTCGCGGTGCGGGAACGGTTGGCGCGGCGTGGGGAGGACCCGGCGCTGGCTGAGGAGTTGCTGCACAGCCACAGCGCGGGGACGGGCGGCTGGCACGCGGGCGAGGAGATGAACCCGCCGGCGGCCCGGCAGGTCATCGGCCGTGGCGGTGCCGTCGAGGGGTTCGCGGCGCGCAAGCTGCGCTCGGACCACATCGACGCCGCCGACCTGGTCCTGACGGCCACTGCCGACCAGCAGGAGTACGTGGTGGCGCTGCGCCCGGACGCGGCGGCCCGCACGTTCGTGCTCGGTGAGTTCGGCCGGCTGCTGGCCGCTGTGGACGTCGCCGCGCTGCCGGCGGCGGAGGCCACCCCGCAGGGGGTGTACGCCCGGGGCGTGGCTCTGGCGGCGGCGGCACACGACAACCGGTTGGGTGCCTCGGTGCTGCCCACCGACGATCTGGACGATCCGTGGGGCCGTGGTGACCAGTGCTTCAGCCGGGTCGCCGACGAGATCGAGGAGACGGTCCACCCGCTGGCCGCCGCGCTGCTGCCCTGAGCGCCGTGCGAGTTTTCTGCGGGTTTGGGGAAAACCAGGGGCGAAAGGGGCGTTCCGGGTCATTCTGAACGGGTCCTAGTGTGACCGGCTCCTGCGGGGAGAGCTGATGATCCGGGCCCGACTCGACAAACTACTGACCGTGGTGATCGCCGGCGTGCTTGCCGGACTGGTGCTGGCCGGAGCCGCCCTACCCGCGGCCCTGGTCTTCGGGATCGGCTTCAGCGCCCTGTCCACGCCGTACTCGGAGCTGCCGAACACGCTCCGCACGCCGCCCACCGCCCAGCGGTCCAACCTCTACGCCAGCGACGGCACCACGCTGATCACGTCCTTCTACCAGGAGGACCGGGTGGACGTACCGCTGGACGAGGTCGCCCCGGTGATGCGCCAGGCCATCGTCGCCGCCGAGGACGCCCGGTTCTACAAGCACAGCGGGGTCGACCTGCGCGGCGTCGTACGCGCGTTCACGGTCAACAAGCGCGACGGCCGTACCCGGCAGGGTGCTTCCACGCTGACCATGCAGTACGTCCGCAACGTGCTCGCCAGCGACCCCCGGCTGACCGAGGGGCAACGCCGGGCCGCCACCGAGGTCACCACGGCCCGCAAGCTCCAGGAGATGCGGTACGCGCTCGCGTTGGAACGGGAGCTGAGCAAGGAGGACATCCTCACCCGCTACCTCAACATCGCCTACTTCGGCGCCGGGGCGTACGGGATCGCCGCCGCCAGCAAGCGGTACTTCTCCCGGTCGCCGGCCGAGCTGACCCTCGCCCAGGCGGCGCTACTGGCCGGTCTGGTGCAGTCGCCGGACAGCGACGACCCGATCAACGGCGACGCCGACAGCGCGCTGGAGCGCCGGTCGTACGTGCTGGAGCGGCTTGTGGAGTCCGGCCAGGTGGCTGCCGACGCGGCCGACGCGGCGCGGACCGAGCCCATGCAACTGCGGCCCAGCGAGACGCCGAACGACTGCACGGGGGTGCCCGACGGGCACAACGACTGGGGCTTCTTCTGCGACTGGTTCACCCGCTGGTGGAGCAGCCAGCCGGCGTTCGGGTCGACGGCCGACGAGCGGCAGCGCACCCTGCGCCGAGGTGGCTTCTCCATCGTCTCCTCGCTGGACCCGGCGGTGCAGCGGGCCACCACCGAGCAGGTGCTGAAGATCTACAAGCCGACCGACCCGCGGGCGGTGCCGACAGCTGTGGTGCAGCCCGGCACCGGGCGGGTGCTGGCGATGTCGGTGAACCGTGCCTACAGCGTCGAGGACAACCCGATCGGGCAGAAGAACCACCCGAACACCGTCAACCAGCTCGTCGCCGGCGGCGGGGCGATCGACGGCTACCAGGGCGGCTCGACGTTCAAGCTCTTCGCCCTGCTGGCCGCGCTGGAGTCCGGCCTGCCGCTGTCGACCGAGTTCACCGCACCGAGCCAGATCCTCACCCGGTTCCCGGTGACCGGAGGGGCAAGCTGCGACGGCCGCTGGTGCCCGTCGAACGCCAACCCGTCGTCGATGGACGGCCCCCGCACCATGTGGAGCGCCTTCGGCCGCTCGGTGAACACCTACTTCGCGTGGCTCACCGAGAAGGTCGGCGCCGACCGGGTGGTGGAGATGGCCGAGCGGCTCGGCATCGTGCTGCGCGCCGACCCCGACGAGCAGCTCGCCCGGTACGGCGCGAAGAACTGGGGCCCGTTCACCCTGGGCGTGGCCGCCACGACCCCGCTCGACCTGGCCAACGCGTACGCCACGGTTGCGGCCGAGGGAACCTGGTGCGCGCCGCTGCCGGTGGTCTCGATAAGCGACTCGACCGGTCGGCCTGTGGATGCCGCCAAGCCGGACTGCCGGCAGGTCCTGGACACCGACGTGGCCCGTGCGGCCATCGACGCATCCCGCTGCCCGGTGGGTGACCAGTCGATGTACGGGCGATGCGACGGCGCCACCGCGCCCGACCTGCGCGCCCGGCTCGGCCGCCCGGTGGCCGGCAAGACCGGCAGCTCCGAGCGGTACGAGACGGAGACGGTGGTGGCCTTCACGCCGCAGTTGGCGGTCGCCTCGATGGCGGCCAACCCGGACGACCCCCGCGACGCTGTCGGTCAGGCGGTGCAGGCCCGGATGGTGACCGCGGTGGGCGAGGTGCTCACCGCCGGCCTACGAGGCGAGCCGGTACGCGATTTCGTCCCGCCGAGCGAAAGAGCCGCCTTCCAGCTAACAGGCCCCCGCAACGGCAACTGAGCAGGGTTGGGGTTAGGAGAGTTCTTCTGCGCCTCGGGCTATGTTGCGGGCCATTCCGCCGAAGACCAGCGCGTGGAACGGCGCCACCGATCCCCAGTAGGCGTGCCCGCTCAGCCCGCGGGGCAGGAAGACGGCGCGTTGCTGGTAGCGGCTGCGCCCGTCGTCGGCGGGCAGCACCCGCATCTCCAGCCAGGCCCGGCCGGGCAGGCGCATCTCGGCGCGCAGCCGCAGCAACTCGCCCGGGATGATCTCCTCCACCCGCCAGAAGTCCAGCGCTTCGCCGACCTGCAACCGGTGCGGGTCGCGCCGGCCACGCCGCAGCCCCACCCCGCCGACGAGGCGGTCCAGCCAGCCACGTATCGACCAGGCGAGCGGGAACGAGTACCAGCCGTGCTCGCCGCCGACGCCCTCGACAACCCGCCAGAGGGCGGCCGGCGGCGCGTCCACTGTCCGCTCCCGAAAGTCGGTGTAGGTGGTGCCACCGGACCAGTCCGGGTCGCTGGGCAGCGGCTCGGCGGGAGCGTCCGGGCCGCTCGCGTTCGACCACCGGGTCTCCACCTGGGCGTCGCGCACCTTTGCCAGCGCCAGGGACACCGCCTGGTCGAAGCCGGTCAGCCCGCCGGGCGGGTCGGGTACGTACCGGGCGATGTCGTGCTCGTGCGTGACCGCCTCGTGGATGAGGCTCTCCACAAGCGGGCGGGCGATGGCGTTCGGCACCGGTGTGATCAGGCCGACCCAGTGCGAGGAGAGCGACGGGGTGAGCGGCCGGACCGGCACGATGATCCGCCGGCGCAGCCCCGCCACCCGCGCGTAGCGCTGCATCATGTCGCGGAAGGTCAGCACGTCCGGTCCGCCGATGTCGAAGCCCCTGTTGACCTCCGGAGGCAGCGTGGCGCAGCCGGCCAGGTAGCGCAGCACGTCGCGGACGGCGATCGGCTGGATCCGGTTGCCCACCCACCGGGGGGTGACCATGGCGGGCAGCCGCTCGGTCAGGTAGCGCAGCATCTCGAACGACGCCGAGCCGGAGCCGATGATGACCGCGGCGCGGAGCACGGCCGTGGGCACCCCGCTGGCCAGCAGGATCCGGCCCACCTCGGCCCGGGACCGCAGGTGCGGTGAGGGGACCTCCGCGTCGGACGCCGGCTCCGGACCCCCCAGATAAACGATCCGGTGTACGCCTGCCGCACGGGCCGCCGCCGCGAAGTTGGTCGCCGCCTCGCGGTCGGCCGCCTCGAAGTCGGGACGGCCGAGCGAGTGCACGAGGAAGTAGGCGACGTCCACGTCGGCGAATGCGGCGGGCAGCGTCTCCGGTCGGCTGAGGTCCCCCTCGACGATCTCGGCCGCCGAGGCCCACGGCACGTCACGCAGCCGCACGGCCTTGCGGGCCAGGCAGCGTACGGAGTGCCCGTCGGCGAGCAGAAGCGGCGTCAGTCGCCCGCCGATGTATCCCGTTGCACCGGTGACGAGGCATCTCACGGGTCCCAGTGTGCGGCCCTCTAGACTCGTTCGCTGTGGAGACCGAGACGAGCACCTTCTGGGGGCCGGATTTTGCGCAGCTCAGAGCCACCGATCCGGAGATCGCCGGGGTGGTTCTCGGCGAGCTGGACCGGTTGCGAGGTGGTCTGCAGCTGATCGCCAGCGAGAATCTGACCTCGCCTGCGGTGCTTGCCGCGCTCGGTTCGACGCTCACTAACAAGTACGCCGAGGGTTACCCGGGCCGCCGCTACTACGGCGGCTGCGCGGAGGTGGACCGGGCCGAGGAGATCGGCATCGCCCGCGCCAAGGAGCTCTTCGGCGCCGAGCACGCCAACCTCCAGCCGCATTCGGGGGCGAGCGCCAACCTCGCCGCGTACGCCGCGCTTGTGCAGCCGGGGGACACGGTCCTGGCGATGGACCTGCCGCACGGGGGGCACCTCACCCACGGCAGCCGGGTGAACTTCTCCGGCAAGTGGTTCCACCCGGTCGGCTACCCCGTCCGGCCGGACACCGAGCTGATCGACTACGACGAGGTACGCGACCTTGCGCGCGCGCACCGACCCAAGCTGATCATCTGCGGCGCGACGGCGTACCCCCGGTTGATCGACTTCGCGCGGTTCCGGGAGATCGCCGACGAGGTCGGCGCGTACCTGATGGTGGACGCGGCGCACTTCATCGGCCTGGTCGCCGGTCGGGCGATCCCGTCCCCGGTGCCGTACGCCGACGTCGTCTGCGCCACCACCCACAAGGTGCTCCGGGGCCCGCGTGGCGGCATGATCCTCTGCCGTGAGTCGCTGGCCCAGCGGATCGACAAGGCCGTCTTCCCGTTCACCCAGGGCGGCCCGCTGATGCACGCGGTGGCGGCCAAGGCGGTCGCGCTGCGCGAGGCCGCCCAGCCCGAGTTCCAGACGTACGCCCGGCAGGTGGTCAGCAACGCCCAGGCGCTCGCCGCCGGGCTGGCCGACGAGGGGATGCGCCCGGTGTCCGGTGGCACCGACACCCACCTCGCCCTGATCGACCTGCGCGAGACGGGGGTGACGGGCGCGGAGGCCGAGCGGCGCTGCGACGCCGCGTCGATCACCCTGAACAAGAACGCCATCCCGTTCGATCCGCAGCCACCGATGGTGGCCTCCGGCATCCGGGTGGGCACCCCGAGCGTCACCACCCAGGGCATGCGGGAAGGTGAGCTGCGGCAGGTGGCCGCCCTGATCGCCCGTGTGGTGCGCACCGATCCCGGTGCACCGGGCGGTGCCGACGCGCTGTCCCGGATCGGCGCCGAGGTGGCCGAGCTGGTCGCGACGTTCCCGGCGTACCCGCGATGAATGAGGCACGGACGGACGAGCCGCAGGCGGACGAGCCACGGGCGGGTGAGCCGGGCGCGATCCGGGTCCGGCTGCCGTACCTGCGCCTTACGCTGCTGAGTTGTGCGGTGCTGGCAGTGCTGGCGGTCCCGCTCGCGGCGATCCTGTGGGGTGCCGAGGGCGCCGCCGGGGCGGCTGCCGGGATCGCGTTGGTGGTGGTGAGCTATCTCATCTCCGGGTTCTCGGTCGCCTGGGCGGACGCCGTCAACCCGCGCATGATCATGTCCGTTGGGCTTGTCACCTACGGTGTGAAGATCGTGATCCTCGGTCTGGCCATGTCTGCCATCGCGGCCACCGGTTGGGGTGGTTTACGGGTCATGGGCGGCGCGGTCATCCTGGCCGTGCTGGTCTGGACCGGAGCCCACCTGACCTGGGCGTTGCGCTCTCCGCTGCCGACCTTCCGGTCACAGCGCGACTGACTCCGTTCGATCGCACGCTCCTCGTCGGACGATTGTCGGCAATTTGCCGGTCCCGTCGGGCTGCCTCGGCGGACCCGACGGGAGTAGCCTTGGCGACGGTTGACGCGTCCGTAGTGCGACCCGCACGCTGCCCGCAGTGTGGGGGGTGCCGCACACCCTGGCACGCCCCGGCTGATATCGTTCGCCACGTCATGGCCGACGACCTTCACCCCAAGAAGTCCGATGAGCACTCATCGGAGGGCGTTGCCGGCACCGTTCTTGGCTATCTCCTCGCCGGCATTGTGGTGTGGGGTTTCCTCGGGTGGCTCGCTGGACGCCTTCTTGGCTTTCCTACGGGCATCGGGATCGCCACGGGCATGATGTTCGGCGCAGCCGGAGCGATCTACCTGATCATGAAGAGGCTCGGTGCTTGAGTTCCAGCACACGCGGGTCTGTCGAGTGCGGAGGATGACACGGTGAGTGGACAGCTCGTCGCCGCCGAGGGGCTTCCCTGGCCCCCCAGCGTCGGAGATTTCTACCCGCCGAACGTGGCCGGCCCCTGGGTCACCAAGTTCGGGATCATGATCTGGCTCGCGGTCGCGTTGCTGATCATCTTCTTCATGCTCGCCTACCGGAAGCCCAAGCTGGTTCCCGGTAAGGCCCAGTGGTATGCGGAGTCGGTCTACGGCCTGGTTCGGGACAACATCGCCCGTGAGCAGATGGGCAATGCGGGCATCCGCTTCGCGCCCTATTTCACGGTGCTCTTCAGCTTCATCCTGCTGACAAACATCTTCAGCATCGTGCCCGGGTTGCAGATCTCGCCCAACTCGCACATCGCCTTCCCGATCGTGCTCTCGGCTATTTCCTACGTGATGTACATCTACATCGGCATCCGTAAGCACGGCCTCGGAAAATACCTGAAGCAGAGTCTGATCCTGCCGGGCGTTCCATGGCCGATGCACTTCCTGCTGATCCCGATCGAGTTGCTGCAGAACTTCATCGTCCGGCCGGTCACCCTGGCGCTGCGGCTCTTCGCCAACATGTTCGCCGGCCACCTGCTGCTGCTGGTCTTCACCGTCGGCGGCTTCGTGATGCTCGCCTCGGACAGCATCTTCGTCCAGGTGACCTCGGTCTTCTCCTTCGCCATGGCGATCGTGATGGCCTTCTTCGAGCTGCTGGTCGCGGCGCTGCAGGCATATGTCTTCGTCACGCTGACCGCCAACTACATCGGGTCGTCGCTGGCCGACGAGCACTGATCGGCTCGGCGGGTCACCCGGCCCGACCAAGCTTCTGGTACCGACCGCCTACACGTGAAACCTCGCGTGTGAACTAGGAGGAATGCCCGCAATGCAGGTTCTTGCCGCCATCGAAGGCAACGTCAACACCATCGGCTATGGCCTCGCCGCCATCGGCCCCGGTATCGGTGTCGCCCTGGTCTTCGCGGCCTACATCCAGTCGAGCGCCCGCCAGCCGGAGTCCGCCGGTTTCAACCGCACCTGGCTCGTCCTGGGCTTCGCCCTGGTCGAGGCGCTCGCCCTCTTCGGCCTGGTTCTCGCCTTCGCCGTCTGACCCTTCGCACCACGCGACCCGGAGGTCTGACATGTTTATCGCCGCCGAAGGCGTCGAGCACAACCCGATCCTTCCGATCTGGCAGGAGATCGTCGTTGGCTCGATCTCCTTCGCCCTGCTTGTCTTCGTCCTGCTGAAGTTCGTCATGCCTCGTATGGAGGCGATGTACCAGGCGCGGGTCGACGCGATCGAGGGTGGCCTCAAGCGCGCCGAGGCGGCCCAGGCCGAGGCGAACCAGCTGCTCGAGCAGTACCGCGCGCAGCTGGCCGAGGTGCGTACCGAGGCCGCCAAGATCCGTGACGACGCCCGCTCCGACGCCGAGGGGATCCGACAGGACATCCTCGCCAAGGCGCGGGAGGAGTCCGAGCGGGTTGTCGCCGCAGGCAAGGAGCAGCTCCTGGCCGAGCGCGCCACCATCGTGCGCGACCTGCGCGCGGAGGTCGGCGGCCTGGCTGTCGACCTGGCCAGCCGGATCGTCGGGGAGTCGCTCGCCGACGAGGCCCGCCGCAAGGGCACCGTCGAGCGCTTCCTCACCGATCTTGAGAGCGCGGGGGCCCGCTGATGCAGGCCGCCAGCCGGGAGTCGTACAAGGCAGCCGTCGAGCGGCTGGAGGCGTACACCCGCGGTGCTCAGCCGCAGGCGATCGCCGCCACCGCCGACGGCGTCCTCTCCGTCGCGGATCTGCTGCGGCGGGAGGTACGGCTACGCCGGGCGCTCTCCGACCCTGCACGTTCCGGTACGGATCGCGCCGGCCTGCTCGGCACCATGCTGCGCGGCAAGGTGGACGAGCAGGCGCTCGACCTGAGCAGCACGTTGGTCGCCAACCGCTGGTCGGCACCGTCGGAGTTGCTCGACGGCGCCGAGCGGCTCGGTGTGGAGGCGCTGCTTGCCAGCGCCGACGCCACCGGTGACCTCGGCGAGGTGGAGGACGAGCTGTTCCGGTTCGGCCAGTTGGTCGCCGGACAGCCGCAGCTCGCCACCGTGCTGACCGACCCGATCGCGCCGTTGGCTCAGCGCGCCGGATTGGTTCGGGAGCTGCTGGAGGGCAAGGCCCACCCGGTGACGGTCCGCCTCGTCGAGGTGGCTCTCTCCGGGTTCGGTGGGCGCTCCTTCAGCGGTGCGCTCACCCGACTGGTCGAGCTCACCGCCGACCGGCGGGACCGGCAGGTCGCGTACGTGACCGTCGCCGCCCCGCTGGATGACGCGGAGGAGCAGCGGCTGGGCGCTCGTCTCGCTGAGCTATACGGTCGGCAGGTCGACGTCAAGCAGACGGTCGACCCCGACATCCTGGGCGGCATGAGCGTCCGGGTCGGTTCCGATCTCTACGACGGGACGATCCTGCGCCGGCTCAAGGAGACTCGTAACGCGTTCGCCAAGCGCTGACGGCTTCCGCGAAGCACCTGAATGACAGACGCCATTCGGACCGGTCGGTACTAGGTATCCCCGGGCCCCTGAAATTTAAGGAAGCAGAGGATGGCCGAGCTGACCATCTCGACGGAGGAGATCCGCGGCGCCCTGGAGCGCTACGTCTCCTCCTATTCGCCCGACGTCTCCCGCGAGGAGGTCGGCACCGTCGCCGACACCGGTGACGGTATCGCCCACGTCGAGGGCCTGCCCTCGACCATGACCAACGAGCTCCTGGAGTTCGAGGACGGCACGCTCGGCGTGGCGTTGAACCTCGACGTCCGCGAGATCGGTGTCGTTGTTCTCGGTGACTCCTCCAAGCTGGAGGAGGGGCAGCGCGTCAAGCGCACCGAGCGGGTTCTCTCCGTTCCGGTCGGCGACGCCTTCCTCGGGCGCGTGGTCAACGCGCTCGGCGCGCCGATCGACGCGCTCGGCGACATCGCCAACGAGGGCTTCCGCGAGCTGGAGCTGCAGGCTCCGAACGTGATGGCCCGGCAGTCCGTGGACGAGCCGCTCCAGACCGGCATCAAGGCCATCGACGCGATGACCCCGATCGGTCGGGGCCAGCGGCAGCTGATCATCGGTGACCGGAAGACCGGCAAGACCACTGTCGCCCTGGACGCCATCCTCAACCAGCGCGACAACTGGCGCACCGGCGACCCGAAGAAGCAGGTCCGCTGCATCTACGTCGCCATCGGCCAGAAGGCCTCCACGATCGCCTCCATCAAGGGGCAGCTCGAGGAGGCGGGCGCGATGGAGTACACCACCATCGTGGCCTCCCCGGCCTCCGACCCGGCCGGCTTCAAGTACCTCGCTCCGTACACCGGCTCGTCCATCGGGCAGCACTGGATGTACGGCGGCAAGCACGTTCTGATCGTCTTCGACGACCTGAGCAAGCAGGCTGAGGCGTACCGTGCCGTGTCGCTGCTGCTGCGCCGCCCGCCGGGCCGTGAGGCGTACCCGGGTGACGTCTTCTACCTGCACTCCCGCCTGCTGGAGCGCTGCGCGAAGCTCTCCGACGAGCTGGGTGGCGGCTCGATGACCGGTCTGCCGATCATCGAGACGAAGGCCAACGACATCTCGGCCTTCATCCCGACCAACGTCATCTCGATCACCGACGGCCAGATCTTCCTGGAGACCGACCTGTTCAACCAGGGCGTCCGTCCGGCGATCAACGTCGGTACCTCGGTCTCCCGGGTCGGTGGCGCCGCGCAGGTGAAGCCGATGAAGAAGGTCGCCGGTTCGCTGCGGCTCAACCTGGCCCAGTACCGCGAGCTGGAGGCGTTCGCCGCCTTCGCCTCCGACCTGGACAAGGCCTCCCGGGCCCAGCTGGACCGCGGTTCGCGTCTGGTCGAGCTGCTGAAGCAGCCGAACTACTCGCCGTACCCGGTGCAGGAGCAGGTCGTCTCGGTCTGGGCCGGCACCGAGGGCAAGCTGGACGACGTCCCGGTGGGCGAGGTGCGCCGCTTCGAGGCGGAGTTCCTTCAGTACCTGCGGCACAAGCACGCGGGTGTGCTCTCCTCGATCGCTGACAACCAGTGGAACGACGACATCATCGGCTCCCTGGACAACGCGATCAGCGAGTTCAAGAAGGTCTTCCTCGGCAAGGAGGACGAGTCCCGGATCAACGACGCGCCGGCCAAGCCGCTCGAGGGCGACCAGGACCGCGAGACGGTGACCCGCTACCGCGACGGCGCGCCCGCCGGCTCGACCGAGAGCTGATCTGATGGCGGCCCAGGTACGCGTTCTTCGTCAACGGATCCGCTCGGCGAAGTCGATGAAGAAGATCACCAAGGCGATGGAGCTCGTGGCGACGAGCCGGATCGCCAAGGCCCAGGCCCGGGTGCAGGCGTCCCTGCCGTACGCCCAGGCCATCACCGGCGTGCTCACGGCGCTGGCGTCCAACGCGCGGATCGACCACCCGCTGCTCACTCCGCGCGAGCGGGTGCGGCGGGCGGGCGTCCTGCTGGTCACCAGCGACCGTGGCCTGGCCGGCGGTTACAGCTCCAACGCGATCAGGATGGCCGAGTCGCTGATCGCGCGGCTGAAGTCGGACGGCAAGGAGCCGGTGCTCTACGTCATCGGGCGTAAGGGCGTCGGGTTCTACCGGTTCCGTGACCGGCCGATGGAAGCGAACTGGACCGGGTTCAGCGAGCAGCCGTCGTTCGAAGACGCTCGCACCGTCGGTGAGACGCTGATCAAGGCGTTCACCGCCGGCGCGGACGACGTCGACGGCGACGCCGGGGCGGACGGGGTGCTCGGAGTCGACGAGTTGCACATCGTCTACACCGAGTTCCACTCGCTGATGACGCAGACCCCGGTCACCAAGGTGATCGGTCCGATGCAGGTGGAGGACCGGCCGCGCTCCGAGGGGCTGCTGCCGGCGTACGAGTTCGAGCCGGACGCGGAGGCGCTGCTCGACGCGCTCCTGCCGAGGTACATCAACACGCGGATCTACGCGGCGTTGATCGAGTCGGCGGCGAGTGAGTCGGCGGCACGGCGGCGGGCGATGAAGAGCGCCACCGACAACGCCGAAGAGATGATCGAGAAGTACACGCGCGAGATGAACTCGGCCCGACAGGCCGGGATCACCCAGGAGATCAGCGAGATCGTCGGCGGCGCCAACGCGCTGGCCGCGTCGGGAAGTGAAGTGTGATGACTGCACCAGTAGAGACCAAGACGGCCACGGGTCGCGTGGTCCGGGTCATCGGCCCGGTCGTCGACGCCGAATTCCCGCGTGACGCCATGCCGGCCCTGTTCAACGCTCTGAACGTCGACGTGAACCTGTCCGGCGGTGAGAAGACGCTGACCCTGGAGGTTGCCCAGCACCTGGGTGACAACCTGGTCCGCGCCATCTCGATGCAGCCGACGGACGGTCTGGTTCGCGGCGCGGAGGTGCGTGACCGTGGCGAGCCGATCACCGTTCCGGTGGGCGACGCCGTCAAGGGCCACGTGTTCAACGCGATCGGCGAGTGCCTCAACCTCACCGAGGGCGAGACCATTCAGGCCGACGACCGGTGGGGCATCCACCGCAAGGCTCCGGCCTTCGCGGATCTGGAGCCGAAGACCGAGATGCTGGAGACCGGCATCAAGGTCATCGACCTGCTGGCCCCGTACGTCAAGGGCGGCAAGATCGGCCTGTTCGGCGGCGCGGGTGTGGGCAAGACGGTGCTCATCCAGGAGATGATCACCCGGGTTGCCCGCAACTTCGGTGGTACCTCGGTGTTCGCCGGCGTGGGTGAGCGCACCCGTGAGGGCAACGACCTCATCGCTGAAATGACCGAGTCCGGCGTCATCGACAAGACGGCGCTCGTCTACGGCCAGATGGACGAGCCGCCGGGCACCCGGCTGCGGGTGGCGCTGTCGGCGCTGACCATGGCCGAGTACTTCCGGGACGTGAAGAAGCAGGAGGTGCTGCTCTTCATCGACAACATCTTCCGCTTCACCCAGGCGGGTTCGGAGGTCTCCACTCTGCTCGGCCGTATGCCGAGCGCCGTGGGTTACCAGCCGACCCTGGCCGACGAGATGGGCGAGCTCCAGGAGCGGATCACCTCCGTCCGGGGCCAGGCCATCACCTCCATGCAGGCGATCTACGTGCCGGCGGACGACTACACCGACCCCGCCCCGGCCACCACGTTCGCCCACCTGGACGCGACCACCAACCTGGAGCGGTCGATCTCCGACAAGGGCATCTACCCGGCCGTGGACCCGCTGGCGTCCTCGTCCCGGATCCTCGCCCCGGAGTTCGTCGGCGCCGAGCACTTCCAGGTGGCCACCGAGGTGAAGCGGATCCTGCAGCGCTACCGCGACCTGCAGGACATCATCGCCATCCTCGGTATCGAGGAGCTCTCCGAGGAAGACAAGATCACCGTGGCGCGTGCCCGGCGGATCGAGCGCTTCCTGTCGCAGAACACCTACGCTGCGGAGCAGTTCACCGGCGTGCCGGGCTCGACGGTCCCGATCAAGGAGACCATCGAGGCGTTCCGCAAGATCAGCGAGGGGGAGTACGACCACTTCCCTGAGCAGGCGTTCTTCATGTGCGGCGGTCTCGAGGACCTCGAGGCCAAGGCCGCGGAGCTGATGAAGGACTGACAGCTCGTCCAGATCCGCAACGCAAAAGACTGCCCCGGCATTGCCGGGGCAGTCTTTTGTTCATCTTCGCGCCTTATCATCTTCGCGGTCCGTTGCTCGCTGTCGGCGTTCGCGCAGCTGGCGAGATACGGTCGTTGCGCACGTTCCCCTGAACGAGCGTTGATCTTTGCAACCTTTCGGCGACGCGCGCCCGTCTTCTACCCGTGGGCGTGACGAACGGAGATGCACGTGGCTAAGGCCGGCAAGAGTGGCCGCAAGTCGATCTGGCGGGGCGTGCCTCGCTGGGCCAGGATCTGCACGGTGTTCGGCGCGGTGCTGACAATGCTCAGCGGTGCGGTGCTGGTCGGCACCGAGGTGCTGATGGCCCGTTACGAGGGCGCCGTCGGCAAGGCCGACCTGTTCGGCGACCAGGCCGCTGGCGCCAAGGAGAAGAAGAGCGACATCAAGGGTCCGCTCAACATCCTGCTTGTCGGCATCGACCCGCGGACCCCGACGGCGGCGCCACTTGCCGACTCGATCATGGTGCTGCACGTGCCTGCCTCGATGGATCGTGCCTACCTGTTCTCCGTGCCCCGTGATCTCTACGTCGACATCCCGCCGTTCAAGAAGGCCGACTTCCGCGGCGAGAAGACCAAGATCAACGCGGCGATGTCGTACGGCAGTCATGTGCCGGGCGGAAACCCCGACGCCGCGCGCGGCTTCGAGCTGCTGGCCACGACAGTGCAGAACGCGACGGGCATCAAGCGCTTCGACGCCGGCGCGATCATCAACTTCACCGGCTTCCAGAAGATCGTCGACGCGATGGGCGGCGTCACCATGTACGTCGAGCGCGAGGTGAAGTCCGAGCACAAGCAGCCGGACGGCAAGGCCCGGCCGGGCAACCCGCGCGGCGAGGGCTACATCGGGCCGCAGGCGGTCTACCCGAAGGGCACTCACCACCTCAGTGGGTGGCAGGCGCTGGACTACGTCCGGCAGCGCTACGAGAAGAACGGCGTCATCGACGGCGACTACGGCCGGCAGCGCCACCAGCAGCAGTTCGTCAAGGCGATGGTCGGCCAGGCGTTCAGCGCCGACGTGGTCGCCAACCCGATCAAGCTGGACAAGGTGCTCCGCGCCGCCGGGCAGTCGCTGATCTTCAACGGCCGTGGCAACAGCGTTGTCGACTTCGGGATCGCTCTGAAGGACATCCGCCCCAACACCATCCAGATGATCAAGCTCCCCGGTGGCGGCGTCTACGAAGGTAAGAAGTACAAGGGTGAACAGTTCCAGGCAGGCGTCGCGGACTTCTTCACCGCCCTGCACAATGAACAACTGGACCCGTTCCTGTTGGAGCACCCGGAATTCCACAACAAGACGAAGTAGTCGTGGCGTAGCTCTCCCCACCCGCGTTGGGGGCGGGCAGCCGTCAGGACTAGACTTTCGGCATTCCGCCCGCCGCAGCAAGGAGACAGCGTGGCACAGCAGCTTCACGTCGAGCTCGTCGCCGTCGAGGAAAAGGTCTGGTCAGGTGACGCCGAGATGCTCGTCGCCCGGACCACCGAAGGCGAGCTCGGTGTCCTGCCGGGGCACGCGCCGCTGCTCGGTCAGCTCGCAGAGCCGGGCCAGGTCCGCATCAAGCTGGCCGGTGGTGAGCAGATCTCGTACGACGTGGCCGGCGGCTTCCTCTCGGTGAGCCCCGACAAGGTCACCGTGCTGGCCGAGAGCGCTACCCCGGTTTCCGCGCAGAGCAGCTGAGCCACACCGGGGATGGAGATCGTCGAAGGAATCGGGATCGGCGTCGCCGTCGTCCTCGTCGCGGTTCTCTTCCTCTTCGTCCGCCGTGCGCTCGTCACCCGCAGCGGTGGCATCATCCGGCTCAGCGTCCGGACCACCACAATGCTCGACGGCCGCGGCTGGTCACCGGGCTTCGGCCGGTTCGCCGGTGAGGAACTGCGCTGGTACCGGATGTTCAGCTTCGCGTTGCGACCCAAGCGGGTGCTCTCCCGCAAAGGGCTGGCCGTGGAGCGCCGCCGCTTGCCCGAAGGGCAGGAGCGGCTCTCCATGCCGGCCGACTGGGTGATCCTCCGGTGTACCAGTCACCACGCACCGGTGGAGATCGCCATGGCGCGGTCGACAGTTACCGGTTTCCTATCCTGGCTCGAGGCCGCCCCTCCGGGGGCGGTCTCGCCGCGTATGGCCTCCCAGGACTGGCCGGCTGCCTGAGCCGCTTCTCGGGTCACCCGTGGGTTTCCGGGGGAGCCCACCCGGCTCCGGGCGGTCAGGCTTGATCCCTGCGCCGGGCGGGATCCCCCGGAAACCCGTCGGTGCCGGTGTGCGTCGTTCCGGCGCGGGTTCTCATCACCTGCCGTTACCGATGTTGCTGAGGCGTGAGGGCCCCCAGATCGGGAACCCACCCCTACACGTGCTGGCGGGGCGCTCCCGATCAGCGCTTGCCGCCCGGCACCCATAGCACATCGCCTGCCGGATTTGCCGTTCTTGACAGGATGAAGAGCAGATCGGAGAGCCGGTTGAGATACTTTGCCGGGAGCGGGCTGGTTCGCTCCGGATCGTGGCTGACCAGCGCCCATGCCGATCGCTCGGCACGCCGGGCAACGGTCCGCGCCACGTGCAGGAGTGCCGCACCCGCGGTGCCGCCGGGGAGGATGAAGGAGTCGAGCGTGCTCAGGCGTGCGTTGTACTCGTCGCACCAGCCTTCCAGGCGCTCGACGTACTCCTCGGTCACCCGCAGCGGCGGATACTTCGGATCCGGCTCCACCGGGGTGGCCAGGTCGGCACCGACGTCGAACAGGTCGTTCTGCACCGACTCCAGCACGCCCCGCAGCTCATCGTCGAGCTGTCCCAGGGCGAGTGCCACGCCGATCGCCGCGTTGCACTCGTCGACATCCGCGTACCCGGCGATCCGTGGATCGGTCTTCGGCACCTGCTCGTTGTTGCTCAGCCTGGTCATGCCGGCATCGCCGGCCTTGGTGTAGATGCGCGTGAGGTGGACGGCCATGACGCACAGCCTACGGATACCGGATCTGACGATCCCTACGCGGCCGGCTACCACTGCCGGCTGGCCGGCGGTGGTAGGCCCCGGAGACGCCGGTGACCCGGCAATCAATGACGTCGATGTCATCCGGGTGCATGGTGATGCGCGACTGGCCGGCACCGTGCACGTGGTGGGTGCCAAGAACTCGGCGCTGAAGCTGATGGCAGCCGCGCTGCTCGCACCGGGGCGGAGCGTGATCACCAACGTCCCGCGGATCACCGACATCGCGATCATGGGAGAGGTGCTGCGCCGGCTGGGATGCGACGTCCGGTTCGACGCCGACGACCCGGTCGACCCGATGGTTGCCCGAGGGGGTGTCGCCCGGTCCCGCTCGGTGACGATCGACGTACCCGAGCAGCCCGGCGCGGACGCGGACTATGACCTGGTCCGGCGGCTCCGCGCGTCGATCTGCGTGCTGGGTCCGCTGCTGGCCCGTCGGGGGTTCGTGCGGGTGGCCCACCCCGGCGGCGACGCCATCGGCTCCCGTGGGCTGGACATGCACATCTCCGGGCTGACGCGGATGGGCGCCGATATCTCCGGCGAGCACGGTTTCGTCATCGCCTCTGCCCCACACGGTCTGCGCGGCGCGGACATCGTGCTCGA
The DNA here is from genome assembly GCF_011927785.1 of Micromonospora profundi. Lineage (NCBI taxonomy): Bacteria > Bacillati > Actinomycetota > Actinomycetes > Micromonosporales > Micromonosporaceae > Micromonospora > Micromonospora profundi. The sequence goes on from NZ_JAATJK010000001.1 coordinate 191,568, forward strand.
TTTTCCCAGCGTGGGTGCGACCGAGAACCTGGTGATGGCGGCGGTGCTGGCCCAGGGCACCACGATGATCGAAAATGCGGCACGGGAACCCGAGATCGTCGACATCTGCACGATGCTCAACCAGATGGGCGCGCAGATCTCCGGCGCCGGCACGACCACGCTGCGGATCACCGGCGTACCCGGGCTGCGCCCGGTGCGGCACGCCACGGTGGGGGACCGGATCGTCGCCGGCACGTGGGCGTTCGGCGCGGCGATGACCCGGGGCGACGTGACGGTGACCGGGCTCGACCCGGCCTACCTGGAGATCGCGCTGGACAAGGTGGTTGCGGCCGGCGGCCTCGTCGAGACCCGGGGAGACGGCTTCCGCGTACGCATGGACGACCGGCCCCGGGCTGTGGACGTGGTGACGCTGCCGTACCCGGGCTTCGCCACCGACCTGCTGCCGATGGCGATCGGGCTGGCCGCGGTCAGCGACGGAGCGTCCCTGATCACGGAGAACATCTTCGACGGCCGGTTCATGTTCGCCAACGAGATGATGCGGCTCGGCGCGGACATCAAGACCGACGGGCACCACGCAGTGGTCCGGGGGCACGAGCGGCTGTCCGGCGCTCCGGTGCGGGCCACCGACATCCGCGCCGGTGCGGGGCTGATCATCGCGGGGCTCTGCTCGGAGGGCACCACAGAGGTTTCCCACGTGCACCACGTCGACCGGGGCTACCCGGATTTCGTGGCCGACCTGCGGGCGCTCGGGGTGGCTGTCGAGCGGGGCACCGCGCCCGAGGAACCTTCGCTGGAGATCTGAGCCGCCCTCGGGGGCCTCCGGTCAGCCCCTTAGTCGTCGTTCAGGCTCGCCGACTAGGGTGCAGACAGGCACTCAATCGTGGCGAGGGAGAAGTAGATGGCGGGTCGACTCGCGGTCGTCGGGGCCGGACTGATGGGTTCCGGCATCGCCCAGGTGGCGGCGCAGGCGGGCTGGCAGGTGACGTTGCGGGACCTGGACGACGCGGCCACCGCCCGCGGGCTCGGCGGCATCCGTAAGTCGCTGGAGAAGTTCGCCGAGAAGGGCAAGATCGAGGCGTCCGAGGTCGAGGCGACGCTGGCCCGGATCACCCCGACCACCGACCTGGAGGCGGCGGCGGACGCGGACATCGTGGTCGAGGCGGTCTTCGAACGGCTGGAGATCAAGCACGAGGTGTTCCGCGCCCTGGACAAGATCTGCAAGGCCGACGCGGTGCTCGCCACCAACACGTCGGCCATCCCGGTCACCCAGATCGCCGCGGTCACCGAGCGGCCCGAGGCGGTCGTCGGCACCCACTTCTTCTCGCCGGTGCCGATGATGCAACTCTGCGAGCTGGTGCGTGGCTACAAGACCAGTGACGCCACGCTGGCCACGGTGCGCGCGTTCGCCGAGGAGATCGGCAAGACGGTCGTGGTGGTCAACCGCGACATCGCCGGCTTCGTCACCACGCGGCTGATCTCCGCTCTCGTGGTGGAGGCGGTCAAGCTCGTCGAGTCGGGAGTGGTGTCGGCGGAGGACCTGGACACCGCCTGCCGGCTGGGCTTCGGGCACGCCATGGGCCCGCTCGCCACCACCGACCTGACCGGCGTGGACGTGCTGCTGCACGCGTCGAAGAACATCTACACCGACACGGCGGACGAGAAGTTCTTCCCGCCGGAGCTGCTCCAGCGCATGGTCACCGCCGGCGACCTGGGCCGCAAGACCGGCAAGGGCTTCTACACGTACTGAGCCGAAGGAAGGGCACCTTATTAACGCCTCGTGTAGAGGAGGGGCCCCTTATTAACCTCCTCTACCGCAGGTGTTAATAAGGTGCCCTTCCTTACTCAGCCGTCGCGCTTTGTGGTCCAGCGGAAGGTGGTCAGGCAGAGCACCAGGCCGATCACGCACCACAGGATCAGAACCAGCGCCACCCGGCCCAGCTCGTACGAGCCGCCCGGTTCCTGCGCGCCGAAGCTCTCCGGCAGGAAGACCGCCCGCAGCCCCTGGCACATCCACTTGAGCGGGAACAGCGCCGCCACCTGCTGCATCCAGGTGGGCAGCTCGGTGAAGACGAAGAACACCCCGGAGATGAACTGGAGCACCAGGGAGACCGGGGTGACGACCGCCGAGCCGCTGCGGGCGGTACGGGCCAGCGACGAGATGGCGATGCCGCACAGGGTGCAGGCGGTGACCCCGAGCACGGAGACCCAGCCGAAGGTGAGCCACTTCGCGGCGGTGCCGGGCAGGTCGAGGTCGAACAGCGCCACGGCGACGGCGAGCAGGAGTGCCGTTTCGACGATGCCGATCGCCACCACCATGATCACCTTGCCGGCGAACCAGACCCACTTCGGCATCGGCGTGCCCCGGTAGCGCTTGAGCACCCCACGGTCCCGCTCGATCGGAATCCAGATGCCCAGGTTCTGGAAGCTCACCGTCATCAGGCCGGTCGCGATCATGCCGGTGATGAAGTACTGGGTGAACTTGACCCCGCCGCCGATCTCGCCGCCGAAGATCGACGCGAAGATCAGGATCATGATGATGGGGAAGCCCATCGTGAAGACCACGGATTCCCGACTGCGCAGGAACTGGGTGATCTCCAGCCGGCCCTGGCGCAGGGCGAGCGCGCCGGCACCCGGCCGGCGTCCGCGGTTCGCGGCGACAGGCGTCGCCGGCCTCGTCGTGGTCGTCATCGCGCGTGTCCGATCATGGTGAGGTAGACGTCCTCCAGGGTCGGCCGGGTCACGGTGAGCCCCGGGACCTCGCCGCCGTAGCGCGCCGCCAGGTCGGCCACCAGGGCCGTCGGCGTCGCGCTCTGCGTGCTCTCCAGCGTCCCGTCCGGGGTACGCCAGGACACCGTGGCCAGGGCCTCCTGCCGGTTGCCCAACTGGTTCGGGGCGGCCACCTCGACGAGCCGGCCGGCGGCGATGACACCCACCCGGTCGGCGAGTGACTCCGCCTCGTCCAGGTAGTGCGTGGTCAGCACGATTGTGGTGCCGGCCGCGGCGAGGTCGCGGATCAGCTCCCAGAACTCGCGGCGGGCCTCGGGGTCGAAGCCGGTGGTGGGCTCGTCGAGGAAGAGCAGTTCGGGGCGGCCGATGATGCCGAGCGCCACATCGAGACGGCGCCGCTGCCCGCCGGAGAGGGTGTGCGTGCGGGCGCTCGCCTTGCTGGCCAGTCCCACCCGCTCGATCACCTTGTCCGGGTCGTCGGCGTCGGGGTAGAAGCCGGAGAAGTGCCGGATCACCTCGGCCACGGTCAGCTCGTCGAACTCGCCGGTGCCCTGCAACACGATGCCCACCCTGGACCGCCAGTCCGGGCCGGGGTGCGCGGGGTCAGCGCCGAGCACCGAAACCTCGCCCGCATCGCGGCCCCGGTAGCCCTCCAGGATCTCCACCGTGGTGGTCTTGCCGGCGCCGTTCGGGCCGAGCAGAGCGAACACCTCGCCACGGCGTACGTCGAGGTCCACGCCCGCCACCGCGACGTTGTCCCCGTACGCCTTGCGCAGCCCTCGGACGGAGATGGCCAGCTCGTCATCCATGGCGTCAAGTGTGCGTCCTGGCCCGGCCGGTGTGCTGCCCGGGGTGTGGCGGTCGCCGACATCGTGCGCGTTCCGCACCCGGATGTCCGCGACATGGACGTGTGCGGTTTTGCACAGCCCGTTTTACTGAACGGTAACTTAGACTCCGGCCATGGATGAGAAGGCATCTGCGAGCCGGCTGCCCGAGCGTGACCGCCCGTGGGTGATGCGCACCTACGCCGGCCACTCGTCGGCCGCCGCCACCAACGCCCTCTTCCGCCGCAACCTGGCGAAGGGGCAGACCGGCCTCTCGGTCGCCTTCGACCTGCCCACCCAGACCGGGTACGACCCGGACCACGAACTCGCCTCCGGTGAGGTCGGCCGGGTCGGCGTGCCCGTGGCCCACCTCGGCGACATGCGGGCGCTCTTCGACGGCATCCCGCTGGCCGAGATGAACACGTCGATGACTATCAACGCCCCGGCGATGTGGCTGCTGGCCCTCTACGGCACGGTCGGGCTCGAACAGGACGCGGAGCTGGCCCGCTGCGCCGGCACCACCCAGAACGACATCATCAAGGAGTACCTGTCGCGGGGGACGTACATCTTCCCGCCGGCGGCGTCCCTGCGGCTCACCGCCGACGTGGTGGCGTACACCCTGCGGGAGATGCCGCGGTGGAACCCGGTCAACATCTGCTCGTACCACCTCCAGGAGGCCGGGGCCACACCCGTGCAGGAGGTCGGCTTCGCGCTGGCCACAGCGGTCGCCGTGCTCGACGCGGTCCGTGACTCCGGCCAGGTGCCCGCCGAGCGGATGGGCGACGTGGTGCAGCGCATCTCGTTCTTCGTCAACGCCGGGGTGCGCTTCGTCGAGGAGATCGCCAAGATGCGCGCGTTCGGCGTGCTCTGGGACGAGATCACCCGCGACCGGTACGGGGTCACCGAGGCCAAGCAGCGTCGGTTCCGCTACGGCGTGCAGGTCAACTCGCTCGGCCTCACCGAGGCGCAGCCGGAGAACAACATCCAGCGCATCGTGCTGGAGATGCTCGGCGTGACGATGTCCCGCGACGCCCGCGCCCGCGCGGTGCAGCTGCCCGCCTGGAACGAGGCGCTCGGCCTGCCCCGTCCCTGGGACCAGCAGTGGTCGCTGCGCATGCAACAGGTCCTGGCGTACGAGTCGGACCTGCTCGAATACCCCGACATCTTCGCCGGCTCGCACGTGATGACGGCGCTCGTCGACGACGTCGTCGCCGGGGCCCGGGTCGAACTGGACAAGGTGCTGGAACTGGGTGGCGTGGTGGCCGCCGTGGAAACGGGCTACCTCAAGAGCGCACTCGTCGCCTCCCTCGCCGAGCGGCGCCGCCGGATGGAGTCCGGAGCCGACGTGGTGGTCGGCGTCAACAGGTACGTCGAGACCGAACCCTCCCCGCTGACCGCCGCTGGAGCGGAGGCCGTCGAGCAGGTCGACCCGGCCGTCGAGGCCGCCGCCGTGGACGGCGTACGCCGGTGGCGTGCCGAACGGGACGACGCGGCAGTGGACGCGGCACTGGCCCAGCTCCGCGCGGACGCCGCGACCACCACCAACCTCATGCCGGCAACCTTCGCCTGTGTACGGGCCGGCGTTACCACCGGCGAGTGGGCCGGCGCGCTGCGCCAGGTCTTCGGCGAGTACCGGGCACCCACAGGCCTGGCCGGCGGCGTCGGCACGGGCGGCGACCCGGGTCTCGTGGCGGTCCGTGAGCGGGTCACCGCCACCGCCCGGGAGTTGGGCAGCGGGCGCCTGCGGCTGCTGGTCGGCAAGCCCGGCCTGGACGGACACTCAAACGGCGCGGAACAGATCGCGGTACGCGCCCGCGACGCCGGCTTCGAGGTCGTCTACCAGGGCATCCGGCTGACCGCCGGCCAGATCGTCGCCGCCGCCATCCAGGAGGACGTCGACCTGGTGGGGCTGTCGGTGCTGTCCGGCTCACACCTGGCCGCCGTGCCAGCGGTGCTCGACGGGCTTCGTGCCGCCGGCCGCGCCGACCTGCCAGTGGTGGTCGGCGGCATCATCCCCGCCGGAGACGCCGAGGCGCTGCGAGCCGCCGGCGTGGCACGGGTCTTCACCCCGAAGGACTTCGCCCTCACCACCATCATCGACGACCTGGTGACGGTCATCCGGGAGACCAATTCCCTACCCTGACCGGCGCGATCGGCCGCTACCTTGCGCATGGGCGGACGCCCTGCGCGGTCAGTCAGCGCCCTGCGTAGTCGGCCGGCGCTTTGTGGTCGGTCGGCGCTGCGTGGTTGGTCAGCGCTCGGATGGTCGGCTGGCGCCTTGCGTGGCCGTCGGTCCTTGGGTGGTCGTTCTTCCATCCGTGGCTGGTTGGCCCTGGTGGAAGGTCAGCGGTGGTCGTAGGTCATGCAGTCGGCCATGTCGTTGTCCGGCCCCACCCTGATCGACGGCGCGTGGCATTCGAGCTGCTCGTTGTGCAGGCAGTCCGAGCGCTGGCAGGCACCCACCTGGGCGATAAGGGTGCCCAGGCCGCCCTGGACGGGTGACTCCACGAACGTGTGGCAGTGCGCGTGGTCGGCACTGCCGATCGTGATCGCGAAGGCGTGACAGTCGCCCGCCTGGTTGTACGCACAGGCAGCGACCACACACTCCTGGACGCGGGGCATCTCCAACGCTGCAGTCATCTCGACCTCCAGAGGGCTCTTGCCCCGATACTAGGCATTTGTCGGCTCATCAACGCCAGTATCCGAGCCGTCCCACCTGACCGGTGTGTCCGACCCGCCTTTGATCCACTCGCCTTCCTTGAAACCGGTGTGTCCGGATGCGGTGGATGCCCCGGTTTCAAGGAACCCGAGTCGATCATCGCCTGGGCGCCCGGTTCGGCCGGCGTCCGGCGGAGCATATGGGTGGTATGTCCGTTGGCGGCGGGTTTTGGGGTGTGACCGGTGGCATCCTCAGGCCGGAATCGTGGCGGCCCCGGCCGGGTTACATACCCTGACGATCGCAGTACGGCCGACCGCAGGCGACCTCCTCGCGGAGATGCACCGCCCGGCCCGCCTCGGCGCAGCGTTGCGCGACTGCCCGGCCCGCTGGGCGTGGCGCGACTGCCCGGCCCGCTGGCGCGGGTGGAATGCCTGGCCCGGCCCGGTGGTTACACACTGACCGACCGCACCAAGAGGCGGGCGACGGCGCGACTGCCCGGCCCGCTGGCGCGGGTGGAATGCCTGGCCCGGCCTGGTGGTTACACACTGGCCGACCGCACCAGGCGGCGACGCCCCGACGTGCGTGAGCGACGGATAAGGCGCCGCGCCAGAGGTTGGCCGATATCCTCGGGCTGGATCCCCGCGCTCGACTCACGGCTCGGCCAAACGATGGCCGACCCCGGGAATGGTCCCGGCCCCCGGGTGGTTACACATGGACCGGCCGCCAGAGGCGCCCCCGCGCCCGGCCGCCGCGAATGACTCCCCCCTTTGTTTTGTGCAGCGCCGGACGAGGTGCTCACACCCGTGCGCCGCCCCCCGGTGGTGTGTGGGTGTTTCCTACCCCCGAAGGAGCTACCCCCATGAACACGATCATTCGTAAGAGCATGCTGTCCGTTGCCGGTCTCGCCTTCGCCGGCGGTATCTTCGCCGGCCCCATCGCCGGCCACAACGACACCGCCACTGCGGCGGTGGATGCCAAGCCGGTCGCGGTGGTGCAGGCCGACAAGCCCGACACCGGCAAGTTGATCCCGCACGGCACGCAGGGCGCGCAGTCCCGGATCGCCCTCAACGACGAGCAGACCGCGAACGTCAAGGCGATCATCGCCGCCACGAAGAAGGCCGGCATGCCCGAGCGGGCCGCGGTCATCTCGATCGGCACGAGTCTGCAGGAGTCGAAGCTGGAGAACCTCGGCCACCTGGGTGACCGCAACGATCACGACTCGCAGGGCTTGTTCCAGCAGCGTCCGAGCTCGGGTTGGGGTACGCCGGAGCAGATCACCGACCCCGACTACTCCACCACCGCCTTTCTGAAGGGTTTGAAGCAGGTTGACGGGTGGCAGGACATGCCGTTGACCGTGGCCGCGCAGACGGTGCAGGTGTCGGCGTACCCGGACGCCTACGCCCAGTGGGAGCAGCAGGCCGCTGACCTGGTCGCCCAGTACTGGAACAGCTGACCCACCACAAACCCCAGCACACCGATGGCCGGCACCCCGAACACGGGGTGCCGGCCATCGGCGTTTCAACCTACGACCGAGGCCCGGCCGCAGGCGCCGAGCGCCGAGGCCGGCACATCGGGCGCCGGGCAGAGGCACGGAGGCCCCGCGCGAGGGGTCGTCAGACGCGGAAACCGGCCGCGCGGGCTGCCTCGCGTTCTCGGCGCCGGTCGGAGCGCCGGCGTAGGAACCAGTACAAGAAGGCCAACAGGCCGACCAGGAAGGCGAGCACCAGCACCGGCAGGAGGATCGCGACGAGGGAGACGACGACGCTTGTGGCGTCCTCGGCGGTGCTGGCGACGGGCGCACCGAACCCTCCGGTGGTGGCGTTGACGACTGGTCGCGCCGCGGATTTGAGCAGGTGTACGCCGAAGGCGAGGACGACGCCCACGGCCACCGGCACCCATTGATGCGAGGAGAAGAAGCTTCCCGGGTCGCTGACCGTCACTGTCTCCGACGACGATCCGGCGCCGAACGCCAACCCGCCAGCGGTCGGTCGGACCACTGTCTGCACCACGTCGTTGATGTGGTCGACGACCGGCACCTTGTCGGCCACCATCTCGACGGCGAGCAGTACGGCCAGGATGACGATGACCCATCCGTTGCCGAGCCACGTCCAGCCGCTGGGCAGGTCGATGAGGTTGCTGTAGCGGGAGAGTAGGCCGAGGGCGAGCAGGGGGATGTAGGCGTTCAGCCCCGCCGAGGCGGCGAGGCCGGTGCCGGTGAGGACTTCGAACACGATCTCAGCATGGCATCGACGCGCCAGTGCCGCTCGGTGGCGGTCGCCGGATGCTCGGCTACCCTCGTCGGGTGCGGTTGGTCATTGCGAAGTGCTCGGTGGATTACGTCGGACGGCTCTCGGCTCACCTGCCGCTGGCCACCCGGTTGCTGATGGTGAAGGCGGACGGGTCGGTGTCCATCCACGCCGACGACCGGGCGTACAAGCCGTTGAACTGGATGAGCCCGCCGTGCCGGTTGGAGGAGGCTCCCGGCGTGTGGCGGGTGGTCAACAAGGCCGGCGAGGAGCTGCGGATCACCCTGGAGGAGGTCTTCCAGGACACCTCGTACGAGCTGGGTGTGGACCCCGGCCTGCGTAAGGACGGGGTGGAGGCGCACCTTCAGGAGTTGCTGGCCGCGAACCCGGGTGTGCTGGGCGAGGGGTACACGCTGGTGCGCCGTGAGTACATGACGGCGATCGGGCCGGTCGACCTGCTGTGCCGGGACGCCAACTCCGGTGCGGTCGCCGTGGAGATCAAGCGGCGCGGTGAGATCGACGGGGTGGAGCAGCTCACCCGCTACCTCGAACTGATGAACCGTGATCCGCTGCTCAGCCCGGTGGTCGGGGTCTTCGCCGCTCAGGAGATCAAGCCGCAGGCCCGGGTGCTCGCCGCCGATCGCGGCATTCGGTGTGTGGTCGTGGACTACGACAAGCTGCGGGGCATCGAGAAGGACGAGCTGACGCTTTTCTGAGGCTCAGCTGCGTACGGCGATAAGGGATTTCGGCAGCCCGGCCACCCGCTCGACCAGCAGCCGCGAGTCGGGAAAGTAGTGGCGCATCTGCGAGCGGTCCAGCAGTTCGGTCCAGAGCACCTGGTGGATGGCGGCTTCGTGGCTGCGGGTCGGCTTGTGGCCGAGCGGCCAGCGTTGGGCGAGCGCGGTGCGCAGCCGTACCGGTAGGAACTGCATTCCGGGCGCGATCCAGTGCGGCTCGATGGGGAAGTACCGGTAGGGGGTCTGCACCCAGTGCCGGTCGGCCAGTGAGCGGGCGGCAGCCGCGAATCGCAGCCGGCGTTCGTGCCCTCCGAGGTGTTCCAGCACGGAGTTGGAGAACACCAGGTCGTATGTGCCGCCGGTGACGTGCTCCGGCAGGTCGCAGGCGTCGGCCTGTTCGACGTGGGCCCACTCGGGGACGACGGCGGGCGGCTGCTCCAGGTTGACCACTGTCACGCGGGCCGGCCGGACTGTGGCGCGTTGCCAGGTGCCGAGCCGGCCGCCGAGGTCGACCACGTGCATATCCCCGATATCGGGAAATGTGCGCACCAGCCAGTCCGAACGACGCCGCCTCTGCCGAGCGCTCCACGACCGGTCGCTGTCGACAAGGCGGTAGCGCAATCGATTGTGGCCCATTTAACGCAATGTACCGCCGCGACGACGACGTACAAACATGTGGATACGCTGATCTCGCCGGAGATCGGTTATCCGACACTCATCTGCCGTACATAACCTTGATGGCCTTGACGAGACGGGCTACGTCGGCAGGGGTCCGTTCGAAGGTCATCGACGGCAGCAGCGATCGGGCCCGCCGGCGGGTGATGGCCTTGGTGCGGCCGAATTCGCGCAGCCCGTCCTCGCCGTGGATCCGCCCGAAGCCGGAGTCGCCGGTCCCGCCGAACGGCAGGGTGGACATCCCGGCGAAGGTCAGTGTGGAGTTGACCGAGGCCATCCCCGAGCGCAGCCGCCGCGCGATGGTCACCGCGCGCCGCCTGCCGAAAACCGAACCACCCAGGCCGTACGACAGTGCATTGGTCCGGGCGACGGCCTCGTCGGCGTCGCGGACCCGGTTGATGGTCAGCGTCGGGCCGAAGGTTTCCTCGCGGATGGCGGCCGAATCCTCGGGGACGTCGACAAGCACTGTCGGATGCACGTACGGGGGTTGCACGGCGCTCGGGCCGCCCAGCACGGCACGCCCGCCGGAGCTGACGGCCTCCTCGATGTGTCGACGGATCACGTCGATCTGGCTGGGCATGGTGATCGGGCCGATGTCGGTGCCCTCCGGCCCGACGGTGAGCCGGCCCGCCTTGGCGACCACCTTGTCGACGAAGGCGTCGAAGATCGGGTCGACGGCGTAGACCCGTTCGATGCCGATGCAGGTCTGACCGGCGTTCGTCATGCCGCCCCAGACGCACGCCTCGGCGGCGGCGTCCAGGTTGGCGTCGCTGTCGACGATCATGGCGTCCTTGCCGCCACCCTCGATCAGCACCGGGGTCAGTGACTCGGCACAGGCGGCCATCACCTTCCGGGCGGTGGCCGTGGAGCCGGTAAAGGCGATCTTGTCGACGCCGGAGCGGCACAGCGCCGCGCCCGTGTCGCCCAGGCCGTGTACCGCGGTGAAGACCGGCTGCTCGCCGACGACCTCGGCGAAGCTGTCCACCAGCCACTGGCCGACGGCGGGCGTGTATTCGCTCGGCTTGAGCACCACAGTGTTTCCGGCGGCCAGGGCGTACGCGGCGGAGCCGACGGGAGTGAAGACCGGATAGTTCCACGGTCCGATGACGCCGACCACGCCGTACGGCTGGTATTCGAGGTGGGCGGAGAACTCGGCGAGGATGAGCCGCGACCGCACTCGGCGCGGGCCGAGCACCCGGCCGGCGTTGCGTGCGGCCCAGTCGATGTGTTCGATGGCGGTGACGATTTCGACGATGGCGTCGGCGACAGGCTTGCCACCCTCGACGTGCACCAGCTCGGCGAGCTGCTCGATCCGTTGGGCGAGCAGCGCGCGCCAGCGCAGCAGGTGCTGGCGGCGGCCGGGGAAGCCCAGGCCGGCCCACCACTCGCTGGCTTCGCGGGCGCGGTCGACGGCCTGCCGCACGTCGGAGGCTGTGGCGATCGGGAGGCGGCCCGCCTCGACGCCGGTGGCCGGGCTGGTGGAGATCAGTTGACCCGCTTCGATGATCGGGAGACCCGGGACACGCACAGCCGTCATGGCCGAAGTCTAGACCCGAAGATTACTCACTGGTAGGTCGTGATCTCGGCGACTCGGACGAGGGCGCACCGGCTGACCTGCTCGTTGATCAGTGCAGGTCAGAAGGGTCGTGTCGCGTCCGCCCGCCCAAACCGTCGAACAGCAGGTGTCCAGGAGGTGGCGAGGAGCTGACCGGCCGGTCGGTATTGACGATTACCGTCTGATGGCAAGCTGACGCGCGGAGTGATGATACGGGGGAGGGATGACTGTCCATGGACGAACATCCGGAATTGCTGCCGCTGTTGACGGTCGCGGCTGGACCGATGCGTGGAGCGAGCTTCCGGTTGCGGGCTGAGCCGCTGGTGATCGGCCGGGCGCCGACCGGCCAGCTGGTGGTCAACGACCCGCACCTGAGCCGCTGTCACGCGGAGGTGTGGCTGGCCCCGGAGGGCCCGTCCCTGCGGGATCTGGGCTCCACAAACGGCACCTGGCTCAACGACCGCCGGATCACCGACGTGGAACGCCTCTCCGACGGCGACGTCATCCGGCTCGGGCGTACCGAGCTGCGGCTGTTCGACCCGGGAGTGGCGCACACGGACCCGGTCGGGCTCAGCTTCGGCCCCCTTCGACGAGACGTCCGGCCGACACTGCCGCTGCCGCTGGCCACACCCCCCGCCACGCGCCGCTGAGCCGACCGCGGCGAGGCCTGGCCGGCCCCCACACAGGGGACGCGCCCGGAATAGCCGCCGCACACCTGGACCGACGTAAAGCGGCGTGGCACCATCCCGCGGATGGAGACCGAGCTGCGGACCGTAACGGCGAACGGCATAAACCAGGCGGTACGCGTGGCGGGCCCGCCGGACGGCATTCCGGTGCTGCTGATCCACGGCAACTGCTCGTCCTCGCTGTTCTGGGAGCCGCTGGTGCGGCGGCTGCCGCCGACGCTGCGGGTGGTCGCTCCCGACCTGCGCGGATACGGCGACTCCGAGACCGCCCCGGTGAACGCCACCCGAGGGCTGCGGGACTTCGCCGACGACGTGGCCGCCCTGCTCGACGACCCGACGCTCTTCGGCACCGGCAGCACGCGTCCGGTTGTGGTCGGGCACTCCCTCGGCGGCGGCGTGGCCATGCGGCTGCTCGTCGACCACCCGGATCGCGTGGGCGCGTTGCTGCTGGCCGCGCCCGTCTCCCCGTACGGCTTCGGTGGCACCCGTGACCTGGACGGCACGCCGACCACGCCCGACTTCGCCGGGACCGGTGCCGGCACTGCCAACGGGGACTTCGTCGCCCGACTCGCGGCCGGCGATCGGGGCGCCGACGCGCAGGCGAGCCCGCGCGCCGTACTGCGGGCGGCCTACGTGGCCGACCCGGCGTCGCTCAGCACCGACGAGGAGTTGCTGCTGGACAGCGTGCTCTCCACGGCGACCGGCGACGACAACTACCCCGGAACGGCGGTGCCGTCGGAGAACTGGCCCGGGACCGCGCCGGGGGAGCGCGGGGTGCTCAACGCGCTCGCGCCGACCTGGTTCCGGCTCGCCGACGAGCTGGTGGCCGTTGCCGAGAAGCCTCCGATCACCTGGGTACGCGGCGACGCCGACGTGATCGTCTCGGACACCTCGCTGTTCGACCTGGCGTACCTGGGTTCGCTTGGTGTCGTACCCGGCTGGCCTGGCGAGGAGACGTGTCCACCGCAACCGATGGTCGGGCAGACCCGGGCGGTGCTGGAGCGGTACGCGGCGGCCGGCGGCGCGTACCACGAGGTGGTGCTGCCCGAGTGCGGGCACAGCCCGCACCTGGAGCGGCCGGCGGAGTTCGTCGCGGAGTTGTTGGCACTGACCACCGTGCCGGCCGTCTGAGCCCGACGCCTCGGCGGCTGACAACCGATGAGCCCGGCAGCGGCGGTCGGTGGCGGTGTGGGTGAAATATGCCACGGCGTCTCGACAACCGAGCGTCACGTGGCAGACTCGCGCGCATAACTTAGCGACCGTTCAGCGGTTGTGCGGAGTGTCTGGGGAGGCCGGTCGTGGCGCGCGAGTTCAACACCGTGGGTGTGGTGGGGCTGGGCACCATGGGTGCCGGCATCGTCGAGGTCTTCGCCCGTAACGGCATCGACGTGATCGCCGTCGAGATCTCCGAGTCGGCGCTGGAACGTGGCCGGGCCACCCTCGCCGGCTCCACCGACCGGGCGGTCGCCAAGGGCAAGCTCGCCGCCGCGGACCGGGACGCCCTGAACGAGCGGGTGCACTTCGCCGTCGGCCTGAACGCGCTGCACTCCGTCGACCTGGTCATCGAGGCCGTGCCCGAGCACCTCGACCTCAAGCAGCGGATCTTCGCGGAGCTGGACCGGGTCTGCCGGCCGGACACCATCCTCGCCACCAACACGTCGTCGTTGAGCGTCACCGAGATCTCGGTCGCCACCACCCGGCCCAACCAGGTCATCGGCATCCACTTCTTCAACCCGGCGCCGGTCATGAAGCTGGTCGAGGTGGTCCGTACCGTCGTCACCGCGCCCGAGGTGGTCGCCGACGTCGAAGCGCTCTGCGCGCGGCTCGGCAAGGTCGACGTGACGATCAACGACCGGGCCGGCTTCATCGCCAACGCGCTGCTGTTCGGCTACCTCAACCACGCGGTCGGCATGTTCGAGTCGCACTACGCGACCCGGGAGGACATCGACGCCGCCATGAAGCTCGGCTGTGGCCTGCCGATGGGCCCGCTGGCGCTGATGGACCTGATCGGCCTGGACACCGCGTACGAGATCCTGGACACCATGTACCGGCGCGGCGGCCGGGACCGCCGGCACGCCCCGGTGCCGCTGCTCAAGCAGATGGTGACCGCAGGGCTGCTCGGCCGGAAATCCGGTCGGGGTTTCTACACCTACGAGCGGCCGGGCTCGCCGAAGGTCGTACCCGACGAGGCGACGCCGGTGGCCGCGGAGGCCGCGCTCGCCGACGGGGCCCGCGCCATCGCGAAGGTCGGCGTCGTCGGTTCCGGAACCATGGCCACCGGCATCATCGAGGTCTTCGCGAAGGCCGGCTACGAGGTCGTCTCGGTGACCCGGGGCGCAGAGAAGTCCGCGAAGGTGTGCGAGGCGGTGAAGACCTCGCTGAACAAGGGCGTGGTGCGCGGCAAGCTCGCCGAGACCGACCGCGACGCCGCCCTCGGCCGGATCAGCTGGTCCGCAACCCTCGACCACCTCGCCGACGTCGACCTGGTGGTCGAGGCGGTCATCGAGGAGTTGAGCGTCAAGAAGGCCCTCTTCGCCAGCCTCGACGAGATCTGCAAGCCGGGCGTCGTGCTGGCCACCACCACCTCCTCGCTGCCGGTGATCGAGGTGGCGATGGCCACCCACAGGCCGGCCGACGTGGTGGGCCTGCACTTCTTCAACCCGGCGCAGGTAATGCCGCTGGTCGAGGTGATCCGTACCATCCGTACCTCGCCGGAGGCCACGGCCACGGCCCGGGCGGTCTGCGCGGCGCTCGGCAAGACCGGCGTGGTCTGCGGCGACCGGTCCGGGTTCATCGTCAACGCGCTGCTCTTCCCGTACCTGAACGACGCCGTGAAGATGCTGGAGGCCAGCTACTCCACCGCCGACGACATCGACCACGCCATGAAACTGGGCTGCGGCTACCCGATGGGCCCGTTCGAGCTGCTCGACGTGGTCGGCTTGGACGTCTCGCTTGCCATCCAGCGCGAGCTGTACCTGGAGCTGCGCGAGCCGGGCTTCGCGCCCGCACCGCTGCTGGAGCACCTGGTCACCGCCGGCTACCTGGGCCGCAAGACCCGCCGGGGCTTCCGCGACCACTCGCACCGCTGACCCGGTAAACGCTGGGCGGTCCTGGCGGCGTCTGAGAGGTGTGACCTTCGAGGAGTACGTCGGCAGCCGCGGCCCGGCACTGGTCCGGTTGGCGCGGTTGCTGACCGGTGACGAGCACCGGGCCGAGGACCTCACCCAGGAGGTGCTGTCCCGGGCGTACGTGCACTGGCGGCGGATCTCCCGGGCCGACCGTCCCGACGTGTACGTGCGCCGGATGCTCGTCAACGCCAACAACTCCTGGTGGCGTCGCCGGTCGAACCGCGAGTTGGTCGTCGACAGCGTCGACGACCGGCCGCACCGTGGCGACGTCGGCGGTGAGGCGGCCGAGCGGGACGAGATGTGGCGGCTGATCCTCGGCCTGCCCGACCGCCAACGGGCGGTACTGGTGCTGCGCTACTACGAGGACCTCGACGACGCGACAATCGCGCAGATCCTGGACTGCTCGCCGGTCACCGTCCGCACTCATGCGATGCGGGCGCTCGCCAACCTCCGGGAGCGCTGCGGCGTCCCGGCCACGAATGGGAGCCGGCCGTGACCGACCTCGACCAACAGATCACCCGGACCCTGCGGCAGCGTGCCGAGGGTGACGTGGACATCGACCAGCTGCTGCACACCTCCCGTGCTCGTGGCCGCCGCCGACAGGCGCACCGCCGGGTCGCCGCCGGTACCGCGCTGTCCCTGATCGGAGCCCTCGGCGTCGTCGGGGTGACCGGGACGGGCCTCAATGGGCTGACCGGCCGCATGCCCTGGACCACGGCAGCGCCCACGCCCACCGTGGTGCCGCCGCGCGCCGACGGAGTGCCCGGGGCCGCCGCCGACCCGGCGCTGGTAGGTGCCGATCCGCAGGTGCTGCACGTCGGCGTCGACCCGGACCGGGCCCGCTACCTGGGCTGGGAGGTGATCCGGGATCAGGTCGAGACGGTACGGCTCAGCGTGGCAGGCAGCGAAGAGGTGCGCATCGACGTCGGCAGGTCGATCGAATTTCCCAGCAGCGTCACCATCGACGGCGCGTCCTTCGAGGTGACCGAACCGGGACGCCCGAACTTCGACGGTGCGGTACGCCCGGCCAGCGGCATGGCCCGTGGGCTGGTCAAGTTGTGGCAGCCCGTGCCGGGCCTGTACGCCCGTGCCGTCATGCTGCACGGGGACCGTGCCGTCCTGAATCAGGCGGTCGGGGCCCTGCGCTGGAAGGAGGCCCGCCGGTGCGCCGCACCGCTGCGGCTCGGTGCCCTGCCCGAAGGCGCGAGGGTCACCGTCTGCTCCGTCGACATCGCCTCGTACCCGCGACTGGTCACCGCCCGGTTCGCCCTTCAGCGGTCCCCGGTGGAGAACATGTCGGTGGAGTACCGGTACGCGAGCCGGGCGGGCACCTATACCGAGGCGGACCGGACCATCGCGGGCCGACCCGCGTTGCTCTCCGCCAAGGGGACGAGGTTGGAACTTGTCGGCATACCCCGAACGAGGCTGACCGCCGACTTCGGCTGGCCCTGGGACGGCGAAAGACCGGCGAACATCTTCACCGAAGCGGAGGCGACGGCCCTGCTGGCGCAGGTGAAACTGTCCGAGGACCCGACCAAGCCGCGGAGCTGGGAGTGACTCCAGCCGCCGGGCGGCCCGGAAGGTCGTTCCGCCCGGGGGACCGTACGCTTGGTGACTGTGAGCCCCCGTCGCAATCGCCCTCGCCGGGACGAGAACGCCAACCTGGACGCCGACCGCGTCCGGCAGGGCGTCGCCTCGGTGCAGCAGTGGACCGACGGCGCCTGGCAGGTCCGTGGTATCGGCGCGGGCGCGTCGGTCAAGACGTACCGCTGCCCCGGTTGTGACCAGGAGATCCGGCCCGGGGTGGCGCACCTGGTGGCCTGGCCTGCCGACGGCCTGGGTGACCTGACCGACCGGCGGCACTGGCACAGCGGCTGCTGGCGGGCCCGGGAGCGGCGCGGCCCGGCCGTGCAGCGCGGTCGGGGTACGCCGCGCTACTGAGACGGCCCGGCTGGGCGTGGCGCCGCGCCGCTGGCCGGCTGGCGTTGCGCCCCGCTGCTGAGCGACCTGGATCACGCTGTTCGCGTCTGGGCGGGCGGTGGCGGCGACTTCGCGACAGACTTGAGCGGTGAGCACAACGATCCGCGCGTCGTCGATCCTGCCCGGCCGCCGGGAGGACATCGAGCTGCACACCGCCGATGGTCTGCGGCTGGTCGGTGAGCTGGCCCTACCGGCCGAACGGCCGCCGGTGGCCACCCTGGTCTGCCTGCACCCGCTGCCCACCCACGGCGGGATGATGGACAGCCACGTCTTCCGTAAGGCGGCGTGGCGGCTGCCCGCGCTGGCCGACGTGGCCGTGCTCCGGTTCAACACCCGGGGCACCAGCAGCGTGCGCGGCACCAGCGAGGGGGCGTTCGACGGGGCGGTCGGCGAGCGCTTCGACGTGGCCGCCGCGATCGAGTACGCGGAGTTCGCCGAGCTGCCCAACATCTGGCTGGTCGGCTGGTCGTTCGGCACCGACCTGGCCCTCAAGTACGGCTGCGACCCGGCGATCGTCGGCGCGATCCTGCTCTCCCCGCCGCTGCGCTTCTCGGCCCCCGAGGACCTGGCCACCTGGGCCGGCTCCGATCGGCCGCTAGTGGCGTTGGTGCCCGAGTTCGACGACTACCTGCGCCCGGCCGAGGCGCGGGAACGGTTCGCGGCAGTGCCGCAGGCCGAGGTGGTAGGGGTGCCGGGAGCGAAGCACCTGTGGGTCGGCGACGCCGAGACGGTGCTCGACGAGATCGTCCGTCGGGTCAACCCGGCGGTCGAGGTGCCGCTGCCGACCACCTGGGACGGGCCGATGGAATCCGGTGACGTCAGCGCGTACGCCGACCGGACGGTGGCGGCGTTCGCCGACACGCCCGTACCCGGGCCGGCTGCCGGCAGGGCCGACTGACCCGCACGCGTCAGCGGCTCTCCTGGCGGGGGAGCACCACCTCGCGCAGGATCAGCTGCAGCGCGGCCACGGTCGGGATGGCGATGAGCGCGCCCACCACGCCCAGCAGCGCCACCCCGAGCAGCGCGGCCAGCAGGGCGGCGACCTCGTTGACCTCCACCGAGCGGCGCATCACCTTCGGGTAGACCAGGTAGTTCTCCACCTGCTGGTAGATGAGGAAGAAAACCACGCAGGCGATGCCCACCGGCAGGCTGGTGGCGAACCCGACGAGGCTGACGATCACCGCGCCCAGGGTCGCGCCGATCTGCGGGATCAGGTCGGTCACCGCCACCACCACGGCCAGCGCGAACGGGTACGGCAGCCCGACAATCAGCGCGAAGACGAAGGTCGTCACGCCGGCCAGCACGGCGATGCTCAGCGCGCCCACCATGTAGGCGCCGACCTTGGCCAGGATCTCGTCGCCGATCAGTTGCACCCGCTCGCGCCGCGACCGGGGCGCCAGCGAGTAGCCCAGCGAGCGCAACCTGTCGAAATACACAAGGAAGTAGATGGTCAGCACCAGCACGGTAAGCGTCCGGAACGCCGTACCGAAGATCAGTTGTGCGCCGCCGAGGACCCCCCCGAGCGCGCGGCCGATCGTGTCCGCGTTGGCCGCGCTCTGCACCCGCTCCACCACGTCGTACCGCACCACCAGGTCATTGACCGTCGGATTGCGGCGCAGGTCCTCGACGTAACTGGGCAACTGTTCGATGAACTGCCCGGACTGCGTCAGGATCGGCGGGACCAGCGCCACCACCCCACCGCAGAGCAGCAGTACCACGGCCAGGGCAACGACCGCGACCGCCAGGCCGCGCGGGGCACCCCAGCGGCGCAGTCGCACCACCGCCGGGTTGAGACCGACCGCGAGGAACAGCGCGATCACCACAAGCACCAGGATGCCGCCGGCATTGCGAATCCCCAGATAAAGGGTGTACGCCAGCAGCACCCCCAACGCGCCGGTGAAGCCGAGCAGGAAGCTGCTGCGCCGCAGCGGACGCCCAGGCGTACCGAACCTGCCCGACGGGGCAGCCGGCAGGTCCTCCGGCTCAAAGTCCGGCACCGGCTCCCGGCGAGGCGTCTCGGTGCCCGCCGTCTGGTCGTGGGCCGCCTGGTCGCGGGCCGTCTGGTTGTGCGGCGTCTCGCTCTGTGGTGTCTTGGGTGGTGGGGGACCGGGCGTGGCGGCCTGGTCGTCGGCGGGCTGGCCGTGCTGTGGCACCAGGGACCTCCGGATCAGCAGCGGGACGACGGGCGGCGGTCGCCTCCCGGCGAGGCAGCGCGTCAGCAGAGTGACACTTCATCGTTGCCACCGGCCACGAGGTCGTCAAACGTGGTGCGCCAGGTGCCGACCTCGACCACCGTCACCTCATGGTGTGGTCGCTTGGGTCCGCACCGGCACGTTCCCACATATACGTGATACCTGAGAGTCATCAAAATGACTCTCAGGTATCAGGCCCACCAGGACAGAACCAACCGCCGACACCCATCCGCCCCGTGCCATCCCCAAAGGGGCGTCGGAACCAGGAGTCCCGTCGATCATGGAGTTGTGGTGCCCCACGAAAGGTGCGGAAATGCCTAAATCGGCCACCACAACTCCATGATCGACGCGGGGTCGCGGGGTCGCGGGGTCGCGGGGTCGCGGGGTCGCGGGGGCGCCGGGCTGTGGGGTCGCCGGGTTGCGGGGTGTGAGGGGTCTGCTTGCCTTTCGTTTACGTGTAGTTGCTGGTACCTCTCGCGTGTCCGGAGGCGAACCCACCGCCGCGCCGCGCTGTTCTGCGGCGGTAGCCGTTAGTCCTTTTCGATCTTGACCTTGCTCGGCTTGGCGCTGCGCTCGTCGGTGGTCGGCTTGCTGGGCCGCTTGCCGTTCTCACCGGTGCTGGTGATCTTGGTCGGCTTGGTGCCTCGGCCACCTTCGCCGGGCACTGCGGCCACTGTCGGCTCGCCGTCCACGCCCGCGCTGGCCGCGGCGCCGTCGACCGTGGTCACCGGCTCGGCGACCGGCCGGGTCGTCGACTGCCCGGACCCATCAGGCGTGGCAACCACTGGCTGTCCGACCGGTCGGGTCGTCGACTGCCCGTCCGCGTCCGCTGAAGCGCCCACCGGTTGCTTGGCGTCGGCGGGTTCGGCCTTAGGACCGGTGGTCGCGTCGGCGTCGCCGTTCACCGTGGGCACAGGCGACCCGTCGCCGTTCATCGTGGTGGGCGCAGCCGGCCTGTCGCCGTTCACCGCGGCGGCTACAGCCGAGCCGTTGGCGGTGGTCGGCGCGGTCGGGCCGTCGATCGGGCCCGTGGCGCTCTGCAAGCGCAGCTCGGCCATCTGCCGTTCGAGCTCGTCGGACTCCTGGCGGGCCTTCCACGTCTCCTGCCGCAGGTCGGCGAGTTGCTGCTGAGCCTGGGCGATCTCCAACATGACCTGGGCGAGCTGCTGCCGGCCGGAGGCAGCCTCCTGCTGCGTCGCCGCCAGGTGCTGCTGCGTGGTGGCCAGGTGCTGCTGGGTGGTGGCCGCGTACTCCTCGAACTGGCGGCGGGAAGCCGCCACGTGCTCGTCGGCCTTGCGGCGCTTGTCGCCCGCCTCGGTCTCGGCCCGGCTCAGCAGCTCGGCGGCCTCGGTCTCGGCCCGCTCGCGCATCGCCGAGGCGTCCTGCTCGGCGGCCAGGCGGATCGCGGCGGCGCCCTGCTCGATCTCGTTCTTGCGGCTGGTGTACTCGGTCTCCAGCTCGTTCTTACGGGCCGAGTGCTCGGCTTCCAGCTCGTCGCTGCGCGCGGCCCAGGTCGTCTCCAACTCCTGCTGGCGGCCGGTGAACGCGGCCTCCAGCTCCTGCTGGCGGGCCTTGTGCTGCTTATCCAACTCGTCGCGGCGCTTGGCGAACTCCTGCTCGGCGGTGGACCGGCGCTGGGCCAACTCCCGGTCGGCCGCCTCCCGCCGGGAGTTGACCTCCTGCTCCACGCCGGCCCGCCACGCGCCCAACTCCTGCTGGGTCTGCGCCCGAGCCTGCTGCACGTACGTCTCGGTCTCGGTGCGCATCCGCTGCACGTACGCCTCGGTCTCGGCCCGGCTGCGCTTGGCCGACTCCGACGCCTGCGTGGTCAGACGCTCCGCCTCCTGCTGGGCTTTGGCCCGGGTGGCCCGGCCCGCCATCGACGCGTCGTCGATGATCTGCTTGGCCTCCTGCTGCGCCTTCGCGTGGGTCGCCCTGCCGGCCTCGGTCGCGGTGTCGGTGAGCCGCTTGGCCTCCTGCTGGGCCTTGGCGTGCACCTCCTTGGCCGCCTCCCGCAGATCGCTGGCCTCCTGCCGCGCCGTGGCCAGCGCCTCGCGGGCGGCCTCACGCAGCTTGGTGGCCTCCTGCTGGGCGCGGGTGTGGATCTCCTTGGCGGTGTCCCGGAGTTGGGTGGCCTCCTGCTGGGCCTTGGCGAGCTCGTCCTGAGCCGTCTTGCGCAGCTTCGCCGACTCGTCCCGGGCCGACCGCAGGGTCTCGTCCGCCTCAGCGCGTCGAGCGGCGCTGTGCCGCTCCTCCTCCTGGCGGCGGGCGGCGAGCGCGATCTCGAAGTCCTTCAGCGCCCGCGCGGCCTGCTCGCGGGCCTCCTCGATGATGTGCTCGGCGGCGGCGCGACGGCCCTCGATCTCCTCGTTCGCCGCCGACAGGATCTGCTCGGCCTGCTCCTCGGCGAGCGTGAGGATCGACTCGACGCGCGGGCCCAGATGGCGGAACGAGGCGCGGTCCACAACGTTCATCTGCTTGCGGACCTGCGTCAGATCCCGCTGGAGCACCTCGACCTGGCCGGCCAGTTTGTGGATCTGTGTATAGGCCTGTTCCCGTTCGGCGGCGAGGGTCGCGATCTCGTGCTCGGCACGCGCGACGTACCGGTCGACCTGTTTCTTCTCATACCCCCGCAGAGCGGACTCGAAGCTGGGCTCCGTGGTCACGTCCCCGCCGAGAGCGAACAGTTCCTCGCCGTGCGACATGCCCCCATCCTCACACGCATCGGACCCTGCTGGGGCGATACGGACGCCCCTTGTGGGACCTACTTCACTTGGTCGCGAGCCCGCGATGCCAGTGGGTGGGAAACGCACACGGCGCGAGGTCACACCGGTTACCCGGTGTCACCTCGCGCCGTCGATGCCCCGCCCTGACGCCTCGCGTCAGCCAGCGGTCTCCGCGGTCACCCGCTCCTGACCGCCATCGGCCTTCTTCGCCTCCGGCTTGGCCGCCGGGGCGGCAGCCGCCGGTACGCCGGGAACGATGCCGGCGAGCCCGGAGAGCATCTGACCGAGCTGCGAGGTGACGGCGTCCTTCTGCCGGGTGAGGTCCTCGACCTCGCGGCGGGCAGCCTGGGTGGTCAGCTCGGCCTCGGTGCGGGCCTCGGTGAGCAGGCGCTGCGACTCGGCCTTGGCCTCGTTGAGCGTCTTCTCGGAGTGCGCCTTGGCCTTGTCGATCGTCTCGTTGGCGTGGCGCTCCGACTCGACACGGCGGGCCTCGGCGCGCTGCTCGATCTCCTTGGCGCGCTCCTGCGCGGCCCGGGCGCGCTGCTCGGCCTCGCTCACCAGCTTCTGGGTCTGCGCGACCTGGGCGGCGTGCCGCTCGGACTCCTCGCGCTCGGCCTTCTCGCGCCGCTCGGCCAGCTGAAGCTCCAGGGCCTGGAGGTCCTTGTCGCGCTTGTCCCGCGCGTCGGTGAGCAGCTTGGTGGCCTCGGCGCGCTTCTCCTCGGCCTCGCGGGCGGCCTTGGCCCGCTGCTGGGTGATCTCCCGCTCGGCGGTGGCCCGGAGGGTGGCGACCTCACGCTCGACAGTCGACTTCAGCTCGGCCACCTCGTGCGCGGTGACCGTACGCAGCTGCTTGGTCTCGCGGTCCGCGTCAGCGCGCAGCGTGTCGGCCTCGCGGCGGGCCTGCACCCGTACCTCGGCGGCCTCGCGCTCGGCGGCGGTGCGCAGGTTTCCGGCCTCGCGCTCGGCGCTGGCCTTCATCGCGGCGGCTTCGGCGCGGGCCTTGTCCGTGATCTCGCGGGCCTCCAGGCGGGCGGCGGAGAGGATGCCCTCCGACTCGCGCTTGGCCTCGTTGCGGTGGTCGTTGGCCTGCTCCTCGGCGAGCCGCAGGATCTGCTCGACACGGGTGCCGAGGCCGGACAGGGTGGGCCGGCTGTTCTCTTCGAGCTGCTTGTTGGTGTCCGTGAGCTTCTGCTCGAGGGCACTCATGCGCTGCTCGGCCTGGCGGAGCCGACGCTGGGCGTCGTTCATCCGCTGCTCGGCCTCGGCGCGGGCCTGCTCGGACTGGGTCAGCGCGGCCGTCATCCGGCCGATGAAGTCATCGACCTGGTGAGTGTTGTATCCGCGCAGGCCAACGGTGAAATCTGGCTGCGAGTTCGCGTTATCGAAGAACGCGAGAGGGGAGGACTGCTGCTGGGGCATTGGGACATACTGGCAGACGCCCCAGGGTGCTTCGCAAGAGCGGTGCGGAGCTTTCGTGTCCTCTTTACATGGTCAACTCACCTGCTCGGTGAGGTCGGACCAATGGGCGATCTTGGCAGGTCCCGGGCGGGACGGACGCCACGCAGCGTGAGGAGAAAAAGGGCCACCGGTACGCCCGGTGGCCCTTTGTTCGATGCGGAACGGCATCCCGCTAATGGGGGCGCAAGAACAATGGCCGATCACCGCATTGGTCATCCGGTCCTCGTCCATCCGGCCGGCGACTCGACAGGTGGCCCGGTCGGCGTCCCGTGGCGGCGTCGCCCCTCACTGCCCCCGGAACCTGTTGATCGCCTCCTCGTGGCGGGCGCGCAGTTCCCCGTCGCGGACGCCAAGCCCGTCGGTGGGTGCGAGGCAGCGCACGCCGACCTTGCCCTGGTGGGCGTTGCGGTGCACCTCGTACGCCGCCTGACCGGTCTGCTCCAGCGGGTAGGTGCGGGACACCGTCGGGTGCACCTTGCCGAGCGCGACGAGACGGTTGGCCTGCCACGCCTCGTGGTAGTTGGCGAAGTGGCTGCCGACGATCCGCTTGAGGTGCATCCACAGGTAGCGGTTGTCGTACTGGTGGTTGTAGCCGCTCGTGGACGCGCAGGTGACGATCGTGCCGCCCTTCTTGGCGACGTAGACGCTGGCGCCGAACGTCTCCCGGCCCGGGTGCTCGAAGACGATGTCCGGGTCCTCACCGCTGGTCAGCTCCCGGATGCGCTCGCCGAAGCGGCGCCACTCGTCCTGGTCCTGGGTCTGCTCGTCCTTCCAGAACCGGAACCCCTCGGCGGTGCGATCGATGACCAGCTCCGCGCCCATCTTGCGGCACAGTTCGGCCTTCTCCGGCGAGGAGACCACGCAGACGGGGATCGCGCCGCCGTTGAGCGCCATCTGGGTGGCGTACCCGCCGAGGCCGCCCGAGGCGCCCCAGATCAGCACCACGTCACCCTGCTTCATGTTGGCGCCGTGGTGCGAGACGAGCTGCCGGTACGCGGTGGAGTTGACCAGACCCGGGCTTGCCGCCTCCTCCCAGGTGAGGTGTCGCGGCTTGGGCATCAGCTGGTTGGCCTTGACGATGGCCAGCTCGGCCAGCCCACCGAAGTTGGTCTCGAAGCCCCAGATCCGCTGCTGCGGATCGAGCATGGTGTCGTCGTGCCCGGCTGCGTCCTCCAGCTCGACCGAGAGGCAGTGCGCGACGACCTCGTCGCCGGCCGCCCAGCGGGTCACGCCGGGCCCGGTGCGCAGCACCACGCCGGCCGCGTCCGAGCCGACCACGTGGTACGGGAGGTCGTGCCGCCGGGTCAGCTCGGAGATCCGGCCGTAGCGCTGGAGGAACTTGAAGGTGGGCAGCGGCTCGAAGATGCTCGTCCACACCGTGTTGTAGTTGATCGCGCTGGCCATCACCGCGATCAGCGCCTCGCCCGGCCCGAGTTCCGGAGTCGGCACCTCCTGCACGTGCAGTGCCTTGCGAGGGTCCTTGTCCCGGGTGGCCATGCCCTCGAACATCCGGGCTTCCTCGGCGCGGACGACCACGCCCCGGTAGCTCTCCGGCACGGGCAGACCGGCAACGCCGGCGAGCTCGCGGTCCGGATCGTTCGATTCCTCCGCCGCCATGATCGCTTCGAGGATGTCCTGCACGGTGACCTCCGGTTAGTCCGCACCCGCACGGGCCCGGGTGCTGCCATCGTCGGCGCCGGTGGGCACGACCGCCATGTCGTCATTCGACACATCCGGCACCCTTCGCGCTCCTGTGGGGCGGGACGTTACTGAACGGTAGCTAGGGCGGGAAGCTTCTGTGAAAAACTGCATCGGCCGATGCGTGAAGGTGTCCGACGATCCCGCGAACCGCGCACCGACGTGCTTGCGAGGGCCCGACCTGCGGGTGCGGGGCGCGACGCGCGGCCGGGTGGGCGGCCCGGAGACGACAACAACGTCAGGGATGTGGTTGCCTCGCTGGCGGCGGAGGCAACCACATCCCTGACGTTGTGGGGTCCTGCGCGATCGTTGCGCGGCGTCGGCGCCGCCTCAGTGGGTGGTGGCGGCCGGTTCGACGAGTTCGACGAGTACGCCGCCCGCGTCCTTGGGGTGCACGAAGTTGATCCGGGAGTCCGCCGTGCCTCGCCGCGGGGCGTCGTAGAGCAGTCGCATCCCCCGGGCGCGCAGCGCCGCACAGGCCGCGTCGATGTCGACCACCGTGTACGCGACCTGCTGCACGCCCGGCCCGCTGCGGTCGAGGAACTTGGCGATCGTCGACTCGGGGCTGAGCGGGGCGAGCAGCTGCACGCAGCCGCCCTCGGTCGTCGGTCCGACGGCCAGCATCGCTTCTCGGACGCCCTGCTCGGTGTTCGTCTCGGTGTGCACGCACCGCATCCCGAACGTCCGCTCGTAGAAGTCGATCGCGGCGTCGAGGTCGTGCACGGCGATGCCGACGTGGTCGATCTTGCGAAGCCCGATGTCTGTGACGTAGTCCGCACCGGGCTCGACGGGGGAGTTCTCTGCCATGGCGTTAGTCTGACCGAACCATCGTTCAGGCGTACAGCTCGGGCACCCCCCTCGGAGGCAGGCATGGCTTCGGTGATCGTCAGCGGCGCGCGCACCCCCATGGGGCGGCTGCTGGGCAACCTCAAGGACCTTCCGGCCACGAAGCTCGGCGGGATCGCGATCAAGGCGGCCCTGGAGCGGGCCGGTGTCAGCCCGGACCAGGTCCAGTACGTGATCATGGGGCAGGTGCTCCAGGCCGGCGCCGGTCAGATCCCGGCGCGGCAGGCGGCGGTCGAGGCCGACGTACCGATGTCGGTGCCGGCGCTGACGATCAACAAGGTGTGCCTCTCCGGCCTGGACGCGATCGCTCTCGCCGACCAGCTCATCCGGGCCGGCGAGTTCGACATCGTGGTGGCTGGCGGCATGGAGTCGATGACGAACGCCCCGCACCTGCTGATGGGCCAGCGCTCCGGCTACAAGTACGGCGACGTGGTGATCAAGGACCACATGGCCCACGACGGGCTCAGCGACGCCTGGGACTGCTGCTCCATGGGTGAGTCGACTGAGCGGCTCGGCACGAAGCACGGCATCTCCCGCGAGGAGCAGGACACCTTCGCCGCCGCCAGCCACCAGCGGGCTGCCGCCGCGCAGAAGAACGGCCACTTCGCCGAGGAGATCACCCCGGTGCTGATCCCGCAGCGTAAGGGCGACCCGGTGGTGATCAGCGACGACGAGGGCATCCGCCCGGACACCACCGCCGAGTCGCTGGCCAAGCTGCGTCCCGCGTTCACCAAGGACGGCACCATCACCGCCGGCAGTTCCTCGCCGATCTCCGACGGCGCGGCGGCAGTGGTCGTCATGAGCAAGGCAAAGGCCAACGAGCTGGGGCTGACCTGGCTGGCCGAGATCGGCGCGCACGGCAACGTGGCCGGTCCGGACAACTCCCTGCACTCCCAGCCGTCCAACGCGATCAACCACGCCCTGAAGAAGGGCGGGCTGAGCGTGGAGGACCTGGACCTCATCGAGATCAACGAGGCGTTCGCGCAGGTCGGCATCCAGTCCATCCGTGACCTCGGCATCAGCGCGGACAAGGTCAACGTCAACGGCGGCGCGATCGCGCTGGGCCACCCGATCGGCATGTCCGGCGCGCGGCTCGTCCTCACCCTCGCGCTGGAGTTGAAGCGGCGCGGCGGCGGCACGGGCGCGGCAGCGCTCTGCGGTGGCGGTGGCCAGGGCGACGCGCTGATCATCCACGTGCCGGGAAACGCAGCGGCCGACAAGTGAGCGCGACGAGGAAGCCGGCTTCGCGGGTCCCGCGGCAGTCGACGAAGATGGCACAGTGAGCGAATCGGTCGACAACGTACCGGCGGCGGCCACCACATCGGTGCGCCGCAGCCGGGACGTACCGCAGCTTGTCGAGCGGGCCCGCACGGGTGACCCCCGCGCGGTGGCCCGGCTGATCACCCTGGTGGAGAACGGCGACGCGCTGCTGCCGGAGATCGCCGCCGCCCTGACGCCGTACGCCGGGCAGGCCCAGGTTGTCGGTCTGACAGGTTCGCCCGGGGTGGGCAAGTCGACCACCACCAACGAGCTGGTCCGCGCGCTGCGGGCGCGCGGCCATCGGGTCGGCGTGTTGGCGGTCGACCCGTCCAGCCCGTTCACCGGCGGGGCGATCCTCGGCGACCGC
The DNA here is from genome assembly GCF_011927785.1 of Micromonospora profundi. Taxonomy (NCBI): domain Bacteria; kingdom Bacillati; phylum Actinomycetota; class Actinomycetes; order Micromonosporales; family Micromonosporaceae; genus Micromonospora; species Micromonospora profundi. The sequence goes on from NZ_JAATJK010000001.1 coordinate 219,332, forward strand.
GTACGCATGCAGGACCACGCCACCGACCCGGGCGTCTACATCCGGTCGATGTCCAGCCGTGGGCACCTCGGCGGGCTGTCGGCGGCGACGCCCCAGGCGGTCCGGGTGCTTGAGGGTGCCGGCTGCGACGTGGTGCTCGTGGAGACCGTCGGCGTCGGGCAGGCCGAGGTGGAGGTCGCCTCGCTCGCCGACACCACGCTCGTGCTGCTGGCGCCGGGCATGGGTGACGCCATCCAGGCGGTCAAGGCCGGCATCCTGGAGATCGCCGACGTCTTCGTTGTCAACAAGGCCGACCGGGACGGCGTCGACGCCACCGTCCGCGACATCCAGGGCATGATCGCCCTCGGTGAACGCGGGCCGGGGCAGTGGCGGCCGCAGGTCGTCCGCGCGATCGCCGCCCGGGCCGAGGGCATCGACGACATCGCCGCCGCCATCGACAAGCACCGCGGCTGGCTTGTCGAGCACGGCGAGCTGCGCCGCCGGCAGGAGGCGCGGGCCGCCGCCGAGATCGAGGCCATCGCGCTCGGCACCCTCCGCGCGCGGATCGGTTCCCTGCGTGACGGTACGGAGCTGCCGACGCTCGCCGCCCAGGTGGCCGAGGGCAGCCTCGATCCGTACGCGGCTGCGGACGAGCTGCTCGCTCAACTCGCTCGCTGACCCGGTCGGTACGCCGGCGACGGTCCACGTCAACCGGGACGTATCGGATCGGCAGCGCCCGATGCGCCGGCCTCCGTCGCTCGTACGGCAGTGGCACCCGCGCCCACAGACGACCATCGCTGCGGCTTTAGTAGGCTCGCGGCGCGCGGCCGGAAGTGCGGCTGTCACGCAGCGGGCTGACGAGACGGTCGGTCCACAGTGCGTCGGACCAGGGGAGAATCGATCATGACGGACGCGGTGGAGAACGCCGGTGGAGTGCAGGCCGCAACGGGCGCGGCCCGGGGCGTCACGTCGGTTTCCGACGAGGTCGTGGAGAAGATCGCCGGAGCCGCGGCCCGTTCCGTGCCCGGTGTCGCCGACCTCGGTGGTGACGTGGCCCGGTTCTTCAACACCATCCTGGACAAGGTCGGCCTGGACGAGGTGGGCGACGCTCGCCGTGGCGTCTCGGCCGACGTGAAGGGCAGCTCGGCGGTCATCAACGTGGTCCTGGTGATCGACTCCGGTCACGTCGTGACCGACGTGACCGAGGCGGTACGGGCCGCAGTGATCGAGGCAGTGGAGAAGTACGGCCTGACAGTCACCGAGGTCAACGTCACTGTGGACGACATCGAGATGGACAAGCCGGGAGCGGCAGCCGGAGCCTGAGGTGTCGGTACCCGTCGGCGAACCGGAGGCGGCGACGTTTCTGCCCCCCGCGTGAACGGGCGGGACCCTAGACTGGTTGCTCACGCTCTGGTTTCCGTGCGTCACGTCCCGGTCCGAACGAAGCGGTTGCACGCCTCGGCGAGCATGGCCTGCGGGCTTGCGACAGCGGAGCGGGGCCTGCCTTCCCGGCGGGGGAATGACCCGTACCGTGGTGCTCGGCGGCGCCCGGCCGCCGCGCGTCGGGAGGTTCACCATGCCCAAGGGTGCCCCGTTCGCCCCCGTGCGCACCGTGAAGGCGTACGAGGGGATCGTCCGGCAGGTCGAGGACCGGATCGCCGCTGGCGACCTGCGGCCGGGCGACCGGTTGCCGAGCGAGCGCGAGCTGACGACTCAGTTCGATGTCAGCAGGTCCACGGTGCGTGAGGCCCTCCGTGTCCTGGAGAGCAGCGGTCTGATTCGTTCGCGTCCCGGTGACCCCCTCGGGCCTCAGGTCATCGCCTCGACCGCCTCGGCGATGCGCAAGTCCTTCGCCCGCGTCGTGGCCAGCCGCCGGCTGGGCGTGGCGGAGCTGCTGCAGTTCCGGATGCTCATCGAGTCGGCTGCCGGTTCCGTGGCGGCCCGGCTTGCGTCGCCGTCCGAGTTGGACGAGCTTGAGCAGGCGCTCGTGGAGATGCGGGATGCCGTGGCCCACGGGTACGAAGCCTTCAGCGCGGCCGACGTCCGCTTCCACGAGCACGTCGCCAGCTTGTCGGGGAACGAACTGCTTGTGCTCTGCCTCGACGCTGTCCGGAGCATGGTGTTGGATCTGATCTCCACCAAGCTCGCGGAGGCCCCGGACCGCGAGGCCCTCATGGAGCGCACTCTGGCTCACCACCGTCGGGTCCTCGATGCCATGCGAGCGGGGGAGGCCGAAGAGGTCGCCCGGCTGACCCGCCAGGAATTGCACCATTACTACGCGGAATATGTGCAAGAGCATCGACGGTCGATGGTGGACGTATTGCTCTGAAAGCCGGGGCTGCGCACCAACTTTTACTGATTTGGGCTTGACCTTGAAATGAGTCGAGCTCTTCCGCTCAACTGGTCTGACCAGTAGCCTCCCCAGCATCGCTCCTCGTGGCCACGCGAGTGACACCGCTGTTGACCAAGGCATCGTTCGCCCACCTCAGTGGACGTTCGCACTGTTTCGCATGGGAGAAGCTCCATGAAATCGTCCAGAATCGCGGTACTCGCCGCGGCAGCCCTGGCATGCCAGGGACTTGTGCTCGTCGGCGCAGCGCCCGCATCCGCCAATCCCGCCGCCGGCGCGCCTGGCGCTCACAACGCCATCACCGACGTCCCCGGCATCCATGTCGGGCAGGTCCAGTCCGACACGGCCCCGTACCTGACCGGCACCTCGGTCGTGTACATGCCGACGATGTCCGTGGCGAGCGTGGACCAGCGCGGCGGTGCCCCCGCCACGAAGGAAACCGACCTGCTCAGCCCGCTCAACTCCAACCCCGGCGTCAACGCGATCCAGCTCGGCGGCAGCAGCATGTACGGGCTGTCCGCCACCAACGGGATCATCCGCTGGCTGGAGGACCGGGGCGAGGGCGTTCGCGTCGGCGCCGGAGGCGTGGCCCCGATCGTGCCAGCCGCGGACATCTTCGACCTCGGTCGCGGCGGTGACGCCAAGGCGCGTACGTCCGCCGAGTGGGGCTACCTCGCCGCGCAGGCCACGTCGGCCGGCCCGGTCCGGCAGGGTGGCGTCGGCGGTGGCACCGGTGCCCGCGGCGGCGGTATGCGTGGAGGCGTCGGCACCGCCAGTGTCCACCTCGGTGACGGCATCTACGTCGGCGCGATGGTGATCGTCAACCCGGCCGGTTCCCCTGTCGACCCGGCCGACTGCACCCTGTACGGCGTCAAGTACGGCATCGGCAACGAGTTCGCCGGCTACAAGGCCCCCAAGAAGAAGGAGTGCAACCCGAGCGGCGCCTCGGCTGCCGCCGAGCAGCCGGCGAACACCACGATCGCCGTGGTGGCCACCAACGCTCCGCTGGAGAAGGCCGCTGCCCAGCGCATGTCCGGCAACTCGCACGACGGCATGGCCCGCGCCATCAGCCCGATCCACACGCTCGGCGACGGCGACACCGTCTTCGCGGTGTCCACCGGCAAGGGTGAGGCGCTGCAGATCAACGACCCGGCCGACAGCCGCCAGCTCAACGCCATCTTCAACGCCGGTGCCAACACGCTGGCCCGCGCCATCGCCAAGGCGGTTCTCTCGTCCGAGAGCATCGGCAACACCACCAGCTACTGCGACCGCTACCCCTCGGCGTGCAAGGGCATGAAGCAGCTCAAGCAGTGGCGTACCCAGGGCGAGGCGCCGACCGTGACGCCGGAGACCTTCGCCCAGGCGTCCCAGGCGCTGGCGCAGACGCCGGTCCCCGCGCCGGTTGCCAAGGAGAAGGACAAGGGCAAGGGCGCTGCGGCCAGCAACGGCGCCGCTCCGGCGTCCGACAACTCCCGTGAGTCGTCGCGGGAGGGCATGGTCCTCACCGCCGGCAGCAGCGACGGCGGCCCCGGTGCCCCGACTGGTGCGACAGTGGCGCTGTTGGCCGCGGTCGTCCTCGGCCTCGGCCTGATGGGGAGGCATGTGCTGGGACGCCGGCGGCTGCTGCCCTGAGCCGGCTCCGCTGACCACGCACTGTCCACTGAGCTTCACCACGTCGCGCCTCTAGGTGCGCACGACGATCGAGGCGGGTTCCGTCCACCGGACGGAGCCCGCCTCGCTTTCTGCGTCGGGTCACTGGGGTCCTACCGATGATGCGGCCCGCGATCTCGATGGTCAGGGGCCCGGCAAGTGCGCTGCCGAGGCCGGCCGCGTGGTACCGCCCGTCGCAGGTGAGTGCGCTGGCGTGAGACTCGTCCTCGTCCGTCAGGCCGGACCGCCGAGAACGCCCGTGGGCGTACTCGGCAACGCAGCCCTCAGCGGTGAGGGCTGGCGCCGTCGCCCGGAGGTGGCGGGACCCGGGGGTGTCGTCGCCCGGAGGCGGCGGGGGCGCGGAGGCGGCGGGGCGCGGACACCGACCGGGCGCTGCGACTGACCGGCAGCGGTGCGGTCTGCCTCGAAGGGCGCACCGAGCGAGGGCCGAACACCAAGACCGAGCGAGGGCCGAACACCAAGACCGAGCGGGGGCCGAACACCAAGAAGGACCTGGCGGGCCGGAGCCCTCCCAGGTCCTTCTTTGGGTCGGAGGAGTTGGTCAGCTGCTCTTCGACACCTTCGTGACGTCGAACGACTGGGTCACCGCGTCCTTCGGGTAGCCCTCGACACCCTGGCGGATCACTGCCAGGTTCGGCAGCAGGAAGAGCCAGTCGCTGGCGGCCTCCTTGGAGATGACGGCAGCGGCCTCGGCGAACTTCTTGTCCCGGACCGTCGCGTCCAGGGCCGTGTCGGCCTCCTTCATGAGCTGCGCGACGGCCGGGTTGTTGTACCGGTAGTAGTAGTCCGGCTGGCTGTAGCGGATGAGGTCACGCGGCTCGACGTGCGCGATGATCGACAGGTCGTAGTTGGCCTTGCCGAGCACCTTGTCGAGCCACTGCGGCATCTCGACGTTGTTCTGGGTCACTGTGATGCCGACCTCGGCCAGCTGCGAGGCCACGAACTGCGCCGACGAGCGGGCGTACCCCGGCGGCGGCACGTCCATCGTCAGGGTCAGCCCGTTGGCGTGACCGGCCGCGGCCAGCAGCTCCTTCGCCTTGGCGGGGTCGTGCGGGAAGTCGCCGGTGCGGTCCTCGTACCAGGGGTCACTCGGCGGCACCATGCTGCCGATCAGCGTCCCGTACCCGGACCAGACGGTCTTGACGAGCGCCTGGTGGTCGATCGCGTGGCGGATCGCCTGACGCACCCGGACATCGGCCAGCGGCCCCTTGGTGTTGTTCATCGCCATGACGACCTCACCTGTCGTCACGCCCTCGACCACCTGGAACTGGTTGTTGCCCTTGAACACCTCAAGGAGCTGTGGCGCCTGGATGTTCGCCACGATGTCCAGCTGACCGGACAGCATGGCGTTGTTCAGCGCGTTCGGGTCGGTGATGTACCTGAAGACGGCAGTGCCGACCTTGGCAGCCTCACCCCAGTAGTTGTCGCTGCGGGCCAGGGTGATGCTGTCGCCCCGGTTCCACTTCTCGAACTTGAACGGGCCGGTGCCGTTCGGTGCGGTGTCCAGCTTGTCGGCGCCCTCCTTGAGCACAACGCCGACTCGACCCGCGATGTCGAACAGCCAGCTCTGGCTGGCCCGCGAGAGGGTCACTACCACTGTGGACTCGTCCGGTGCGTCGACGGCCGAGACGACCTGCATCTGCGACTTGAACGGGTTCGTCGAGCCCTCCGCGATCACCCGCTTGAAGCTCCACACGACGTCCTGTGCCGTGAGCTTCTGTCCGTCGTGGAAGGTCACGCCGCTGCGGAGCTTGAACGTGTACTTGGTGCCGTCGTCGGACATCGACCACTCGCTCGCCAGCAGCGGTTTCACCTCGCCGCTGGCCGGGTCCTGGCGCACCAGGCCCTCGTACACGTTGTAGAGGAGAACCTGCGGGATCGCCGCGCCGGCCTCGGCCGTCAGGTCGAGGCTCACAGGCTCCAGGTAGGCACCCAGGGTGAGCGTTCCGCCGCCGGAACCGCCCTCGGTGCTCTTTGCGTCGCCACCGCCACTGCAGGCCGTAAGAGCCAGTGCAGTGGCGAGCAGCACGGCGGGCCACTTTATCGTCAGCCGATTCATTCGTGTCGTCCCATCGCGAAGAACGCCAAGGGCGCTCATGTCCTGTGAGCCGGGACACTAGGAGGGTGGTACATGATGCGAAAGGGCCAGATCAGCAGGGTCGGCAGGTACCAATCGGCCTGCGCCCACCATGCGGGACCTGGGACATCTCAAGCGGCAGGGCTTCCGGCGTCCGTGCTGCTCGGGCTGCCGTCGGGGCTACCGCGCCACCCTGAAGCCGGTGTTGCCGCTTGAGGAATCCTCGGTCGTGCGGCTCCGGGCCGCCACACGGTAGCGGTTGCAGTACGAGTCGTGGCACAGGTAGGAGCCACCGCGAATGACACGCTCGCCGGGCAGCGTACGGCCCCACGGGTCCCGCCACGGCTCCGCGGTGATCTCCCATACGTTGCCGGCGACGTCGTACAGCCCGAAGCCGTTGGGTGGGAAGGCTGTCACCGGCGACGTCCCCACGAAACCGTCGTCCGCGCTGTTTACGGTCGGGAAGGTGCCCTGCCAGATGTTGCAGCGGTGCTGCCCGTCCGGTGTCAGCTCGTCGCCCCAGGCGAAGCGGGCCTGCGGCAGCCCGCCGCGCGCCGCGTACTCCCACTCGGCCTCGGTCGCCAGCCGTGTCCCGGACCACTCGCAGTACGCCTGCGCGTCCCGATAGGAGACGTGCACGACCGGGTGCTGCTCACGTCCCTGGACTGTCGACCCGGGTCCGTCCGGGGCCGCCCAATCGGCTCCCTGAACCGCCAGCCACCATGCCGCCTGCGGCACGGCGGCGTCCAGGACGTGCTGGCGTGCGGACGGCGCCAGCAGCAGGTGGAAGACGAAGGACCAGCCGAACCGCTCCGCGTCCGTGCGGTACCCGGTCGACTCGACGAAGCGGGCGAACTCCCGGTTCGTCACAGGTGTCGCAGCGATCTCGAACGAGTCCACCCGCACCGGGCGGGCCGGACCCTCCATGTCCTCTGGAACACCGTCAGGGTCGTCGGCGCCCATGAGGAACGTGCCCCCGGACAGCGCGAGCAGGCCCACCGTGTGGGCAGAGCGCGGCGAGCCCGTGCGGGCGGCCGCATCCGCCGCTGCGTCGGCGGCCGCCGACGCAGCGGCGGGCGTGCGTTTCAACGCGCAGCACGGCGACGCCACAGCCCTGCCCCCATCGTCGATCGGGCCGGCGGGTGCGTCGTTCACCTGCGCTCTCTCACCGGCCGTACTGCGCTGGCAGAGGGTCGGACCCGCTTTCGACGCCCTCACTGATGGCTGCGGCAACGGCATCCCCGAAGTCCTCCGTCGACATCCCCATCTCCGGGCCGCGCATCGCGCCCAGCCTCGGCAGCACCGCCTTCACCCCGGCCTCGAGGCTGCGCGCCGCCTCCGGGTGGCCCAGGTGCTCCAGCATGAGAGCGGCGCTGAGGATCGAGCCTGCGGGATTGGCCCAGCCCCGGCCGGCGATGTCAGGTGCGGAGCCGTGGACCGGCTCGAACATGCTCGGCGCCGAGCCCGTCGGGTTGAGATTGCCGCTGGCGGCCAGGCCGAGACCACCCTGCACGGCTGCGCCGAGGTCGGTGATGATGTCGCCGAACAGGTTGTCGGTGACGACAACGTCGAACCGCTCCGGCTGCGTGACCAGGTAGAGGCACATCGCGTCGACGTGCACGTAGTCCACCTCGATGTCGGGGTGCTCCGCCGACACCTCATCGAAGGTCCGCTGCCACAGGTCGCCGGCGTACGTGAGGATGTTCGCCTTGTGCACAAGTGTGACGTGCTTGCGCGGCCGACCCATAGCCAGCCGGAAGCCGTGCCGGATCAGGCGTTCGACACCCTTGCGGGTGTTGACCGACTCCTGGGTCGCGATCTCGTCCGGCCCCCCACGGTGGATGAAGCCGCCCGCACCGACGTAGGCGCCCTCGGTGTTCTCCCGAAGGATCACGAGGTCACACTGCTCGGGACGGAGTCCCTTGATGGGCGTGGGGACGCCGGGCAGCAGCTTGACGGGCCGCAGGTTGACGTACTGGTCGAAGGCCGTCCGTAGGTGGATCACCAGGCCGCGTTCGAGTACGCCGGGTGGCACCGACGGGTCTCCGACAGCGCCGAAGAGAATGGCGTCCGCCTTTGCCAGCTCCTGCTCCACATCGGGCGGCACGACCTGGCCGGTGATGCGCCAGTAGTCCGCACCGAGTTCGTAGTCCTCCCACACCAGGTCGAGCCCGAACCGTCTCGCCGCGGCGTCGCACGCCTTGACCGCCTGGGCGGTGACCTCCGGTCCGATGCCGTCCCCTGGCACCAGCGCGATTCGCTGGGCGCTCATTAGCCCACCCCTGTCCGCGGGCAGGAGACCGTCACCTGCCGTCGCCCGGCCAGCGTGGCGGGATTGGGCCGTCCGCAACAGGTCCAGGTTGCCGGTTATGCTAGTACCAGCAGGGCCGGGACGGTGCGCCCGCGTGACAAGGGACGACGGGACGACGCCCCCCGCGAGAGGGGGTCGGTATGACGGACTTCCTGTTGCCGGTCAACCCGCAGAGCGCAGTTCCCCTGTACGAGCAGATCATCACGGGCATCGAGGACGCGATCCTCGCCGGGCATTACGACGACGGCCCGCTTCCGAGTACCCGCCGGCTGGCCGAGGCGCTGGGCGTCTCGCGCAACACGGTGCTGACGGCCTACGACCGCCTCATGGAACAGGGCCTCATCGTGACCGTGCCCCGGCGCGGCCTCTACGTCTCCTCAGAGGCCGTGGTGCGGATGCGGGCCGCGCGGCGTACCTCCCGCACGCCGACGCAGCCGATCGACTGGCAGGCGCGGCTTCCGGACCCGCCGCCCGCTCCGGTGTACCGGGACCCGGCGTGGGTGCGGGCGCCGTTCCCCTTCGTCGTCGGCCAGCCGGACCCCGCCATGTTCCCCATTGGTGCGTGGGAGAGGGCGCAGCGTGAGGCGCTGCGTCAGGACGGGCTGTCGCATGTCATCGGGGACTCCGGGCAGGCCGACGACCCGGAGCTGGTGCGTCAGCTGTGTGAGCACGTGCTGCCGTCGCGCGGCATCTCCGCCAGCCCGGACCAGGTGATGATCACGCTGGGTTCGACGCATGCGCTGCACCTGCTCGCGGGCGTGCTCGTCCGGCCGGGCAGCGTCGTACTGGCCGAGGATCCCGGCTACCCGGACGCGCGGACCATCATGCAGATGGCCGGGGCCGAGGTGGTGCCGGGCAGGGTCGATGAGGACGGTCTCGTCGTGGAGGACCTGCCGGCGGATCTGCACGGCGCGGGTCTGGTGTACGTCACGCCGAGTCATCAGTACCCGACCGGAGCGACGATGTCGGCATCCCGGCGAGAGGAGCTGCTGCGACGGGCAAGTGCGGCGGACGCGGTGGTGATCGAGGACGACTACGACCCGGAGATGACGTTCCGCGGCATCCCCGCGGTGGCGGTGCGCGCCCTCGACGACGAGGACCGCGTCGTCTACCTCGGCAGCTTCAGCAAGCTGCTGGCGCCCGGCTTGCGGCTCGGTTACGTGGTGGCGTCCCCGGCGCTTGTGGACGCGATGCGGGCACGTTCCCGCTATGTGTTACGCCATCCGCCCGGCCCTATGCAATGCGCCCTCGCGCGGTTGATCGCCAGCCGCGACCTCGCCCGTCACGTCCGCCGCATCCGCGCCCACTACCAGGGGCTTTACGAGGAGATGGTGCGGGCGGTGGAGCGTCACGTGCACTGGGGGCCGCAACCGGTGCCGCGTGGTGGGCTGGCCCGATGGATCACCGGCCCCGCGGGCCTGGACGCCGAGGAACTCGCCCGCGGGCTGCGCCGGCAGGGCGTCCTGCTCGACCCCGGTGCGCCGTACTGGATCGCCCGGCCTGCCCCACGGCACCACTTCCGGCTGGGGTACCAGGTGATGCCGCTGGACCGCATCGACGAGGGCGTGCGACGGGTCGCCGCAGCCGTGGAAGCGCTGGTGCAGCCCCGACTGGTACCCCCGCCGCCTCGGAAACTGGATGTTCCGCTTCCCAGCCCTAGTTCGTAGTGTCCGTCGCCATGACGTCGGACACCCACGCCGCCCTCCGGGCCGGCCACCTCGTCGACGAGCAAGCCGTCGTGGCGCTGACCCAGGAGCTCGTCCGCATTCCCTCGACGTGGGACCCAGCCCGCGAGCGTAGCGAGCAGCCGGCAGCGGAGCGTGTCGCCGAGGTCATGCGGGGTTTCGGCTGGCAGCCGGAGGTCGTCGAGGTTGCCCCGGGGCGGCCCAACGTCGTGGCGGTCGTGGACGGTGGCCTGCCCGGGCCGACGTTGATGTTCGAGGGGCACACCGATGTCGTCACCGAGGGCTCTCGTGACGAGTGGACCGTCGACCCGTTCGGCGGCGAGATCGTCGACGGGCGCCTGTACGGCCGCGGCTCCGCCGACATGAAGGCCGGCGTCGCCGCGATGATCCACGCCACGCGAGCCGTCGAGCTGGCCGGGCCGTTCCCCGGCCGGATCGTGGTGGCCGCCCTCGTGGACGAGGAGGGCCAGATGCTGGGCGCGAAGCACTTCACGACCACCCCCCTCGCCGCCGAAGTGGACGCCGCGATCGTCTGCGAGCCGGAGGCGGAGGAGATCTGCGCGGTCGCCAAGGGCGCCGTTCGGTTGCTGGTCACCTGTACCGGACGGATGGCCCACGGTGCGATGCCGCAGCACGGCCGCAACCCGATTCCCGCGGTGGCCGAACTCGTCCAGGCCCTCAGCCGTTTTCAGGCGGAGTTGCAGGTGGTGCCCGGTGAGCACGAGCATCTCGGCCTGACGTACCTGACCCCCACGGTTCTGGACGCCGGCTCCGCCGACCAGATCAACGTCATCCCGGGCCGGGCCGTCCTCGGCGTGGACTGCCGCACGGTGCCCGGTGTCGACCACGCCGCCCTCGCCGAGCGCGTCCGCTCCGACGCGGCGGCCATCGGCGCCCGGCACGGCGTCACGTTCGCCGTCGACGTCGTCGACGACAGGCCCTGCGCTGTCACGCCCGAGGACCACCCCATCGCGCTCGCCGTGGCCCGGGCCCACCGCGACGTCACCGGTGTCGAACCCGCCTTCGGCGGCGTGCCCGGCGCTACCGACGGAACGATCCTGTGGCGTGACAGCGGCATCCCGAACGTCGTCTACGGTCCCGGTCCGAAGTGGATCGCCCACCAGCCCGACGAGTACGTCGAGGTCGACGACGTCGTACGCAAGACCAGGGTTTACGCCGAGGCCGCGCTGGTCTTCCTCACCGGCGCCACGGTCGCCGAGGCGGGTGGGGCGCTGTGACCGCCCAGGAGCTGCTGGCCGCGCTGCCGGCCGGCCTGCCGATCGGCGACGGCTGGGTGACCGCCACGCAGATGAAGCCTGTGCGGTTCCCGTACGACGGCAGCACCGTGACCGAGGCGCCGTGGGGCAGCTCCGATGACGCGGAGGCCGCCGTCAAGGCCGCGCACGACGTCGCCGAGCAGATGGCCAACCTGCCCGGCCACGCACGCCGTCGGGTGCTGATGCAGGTCGCCGCCGACGTCCGCGCCCTCGCCGGGTCCCTCGCCGAGTTGCTCGTCCTCGAGACCGGCAAGCCGCTTGTCGACTGTCGGGTCGAGGTCGCCCGCACCCTTGTCACGCTGGAGACGGCCGCCGAGGAGGTCGGGCACCTCACCGGCGAGACGGTCGCCCTCGACATGCAGCCGGCCGGCGAGGGCATGGTGGGGTTCTGGGTACGCCGCCCGATCGGCGTCGTCGTCGGCATCACCGGGTTCAACTACCCGCTGCTGCTGGCCGCGCACAAGGTCGCGCCGTCCGTCGCGGCGGGCTGCCCGGTCATCGTCAAGCCGGCGCCCAACACGCCCCTCGCCACGCTCGTGCTCGTCGACCTGTTCCGGCGCGCGGGTTGCCCGGCGGCCGGCGTGCAACTCGTCACCGGTGGCGTCGAGGTCGGCAAGATCCTGACCACGCACCCGTACGTCGCCGCCGTGTCCTTCACCGGTTCCGCGAAGGTCGGGCACGAGATCGCCCGTGCCGCCGCCCCGCGGAAGGTGCTGCTGGAACTCGGGTCCAACGCCGCGCTCGTCATCGGCCGCGACGCCGACCTCGACCGGGCCGCCGAGGCCGTCGTACGCGGCGGGTTCTACGCATCCGGGCAGGCGTGCATCAGCGTCCAGCGGGTCATCGTCGAGGAGCCGGTCCGCGAGGCGCTGATCGAGCGCCTCCAGCCGCTGCTGGAGACCGTCACCACAGGGGATCCCCGGTCCGCGGACACCCGCGTGTCAGCCCTCGTGGACGAGGCGTCCACCGAGCGGGTCCACTCGTGGGTGGACCGGGCGGTCGCCAGCGGGGCCCGCTGCCTGGCCGGCGGAACGGCGCAGGGCCGCGTCCTGCAACCGACAGTGCTCGTCGACGTCCCCGAGGACGCCGAGTGCTGGTCGGAGGAGATCTTCGGGCCAGTGGTGTGCATCCGTTCGGTGGCCGACATGGACGCTGCCGTCGCGACTGTCAACCGGTCCCGCTACGGGTTGCAGGCAGCCGTCTTCACGCGCGACCTGGCGGTCGCCCTCGACGCCGTACGCCGCCTCGACGTCGGCGGGGTACTCGTCAACGAGGTGCCCGGGTTCCGGGCCGACAACATGCCCTACGGCGGCGTGAAGGACTCCGGTATCGGACGGGAAGGGCCCCGCTTCGCCATGGAGGAGTTCACCGTGACCAAGATGGTGATGATCAGGCCATGATTCGGAGTAGGAGCACACCCGCATGCTGATCTACTTCGTCAGGCGGCTGGTCATCCTCGCGGTATCCCTGTTCGCCGCGTCCGTCCTCGTCTTCACGTTGCTGTCGCTGCTGCCCGGTGACCAGGCGCAGGCAAGGCTCGGCGTGAACGCCACCCCCGAGGCGCTGGAGGCGTTGCGCGAGCAGTTCGGGACGAACCGGCCGTTCACCGAGCGGTACCTCGACTGGATCGGCGGCCTGCTCCGTGGCGACTTCGGAACCTCGCCGCTCAGCGGGGTGTCGGTGGGCTCGGAGATCGTCGACAAGCTCGGCGTCACAGTGCCACTGATTCTGGCCGGGATGACGCTGGCGCTGCTCATCGCGCTCCCGCTCGGCGTCCTCGCGGCCGTGAAGAGCCGTACGCCGATCGGAACGGCGCTGTCGGCGCTCAGCCAGGTCGGCATCGCCGTACCTTCGTTCTGGCTCGGCATCCTGCTCATCACTGTCTTCGCGGTGAAGCTGCAGATGCTGCCCGCCGGCGGGTTCACGGGGTGGGAGGACGTCGGTGGCGCTGTCCAGGCCCTGCTGATGCCGGCGCTTGTCCTCGGCGTGGCGCAGGGCGCCATCCTGATGCGCTACGTCCGCTCCGCGGTGGTCGAGGTCATGCAGGAGGACTTCATCCAGACCGCGCGGGCCAAGGGTCTGAGCCGCTCGCAGGCGCTGAAGCGGCACGCGTTGCGCAACGCGGCGATCCCCGTCATCACGGTCCTCGGCCTCCAGCTCGCGACGCTGCTCATCGGCACCGTCGTCATCGAGAACGTCTTCGGCCTGCCCGGCCTCGGCCGGATGCTGCTCCAGGACGTCGGCAACCGCGATCTGCTGAAGGTGCAGGGCACGGTCATGGTGCTCACGGCTGCGGTGCTGCTGATCAACTTCCTGGTCGACGTGGTGTACCACGCGGTCGACCCCAGGCTGAGGAGCAACGCATGACCTCCGTCGCCGACGCCCCACCCGAGGCCACCGCCGACGTCGTCGCGCCAAGCGTCGGCAAGCCGCGCCGCCGGTGGAACCTCACGCTGGTGATCGGCACCACCATCGTGGGCCTCGTCGTCCTCACCGCACTCGTGTCGTTCCTCTGGACGCCGTACGACCCCACCCGCGTCAACCCGGCGCAGACGCTGGCTTCCCCCGGCAGCGCCCACTGGCTCGGTACCGACCACTTCGGCCGGGACATCTTCAGCCAGTTGCTCGTCGGCGCGCGTACCACCCTGTTCGTCGGTGTCGTCGCCGTGACGATCAGCGCGGCGATCGGCGTACCGCTGGGTCTGCTCGCCGCCGGCGGGCGGCGCTGGCTCAGCGAACCCGTGATGCGTGCGCTGGACATCGTGTTCGCCTTCCCCGCCATCCTGCTGGCGATCATCCTCGCGGCAGCCTTCTCCGCCTCCACGCTCACCGGCATGATCGCTATCGGCGTCGCCAACGTCCCCGTGTTCGGCCGCATCACGCGCGCCGGCGCGCTCCAGGTGCTGCGCAGCGACTTCGTCCTGGCCGCGCGCAGCTACGGTCGCCGGGGCGTGGTGCTCATGGTCCGGTACGTGCTGCCCAACATCGCGGCACTGCTCATCGTCCAGGCGTCGGTGTCGTTCGCGCACGCGGTCCTCGCGGAGGCGGCGCTGTCCTACCTCGGCTTCGGCACTCCGCCACCGACCCCCACCTGGGGCCGGATGCTCCAGGAGGCCCAGAACTACTTCGTCGTACAACCGATGCTCGCAGTCTGGCCCGGTCTGGCCATCGCCCTGTCGGTGCTCGGTTTCAACCTCATGGGCGACGGGTTGCGCGACGCCCTCGACCCGCGGCTGAGAGGACGGTGACCGGGGTGAGCGGGCTCGTGGTGGAGGACCTCGTCGTCGAGGTCCACGGCGTGCCCGCCGTCAAGGGCATCTCGTTCGAGATCGAGCGGGGCAGCCGCATGGGGCTCATCGGTGAGTCGGGGTGCGGCAAGTCCCTGACGGCCCTCGCCCTGATGGGCCTGCTGCCTCACGGGGTGACGGCGTCGGGGCGGGTGCTGCTCGACGGTCGTAACCTTCTGGACCTGTCCGACCGCGAGATGTGTTCGGTCCGGGGCAACGACATCGCGATGGTGTTCCAGGAGCCCATGACGGCGCTCAACCCGCTCATGCGGGTCGGCAACCAGGTCGCCGAGTCGCTGCGGCTGCATCGCGGGATGAGCCGTGCGGCGGCCGGCGCCCGAGCCGTCGAGCTGCTCGAACGGGTCCAGCTGCCCGAGCCTGACCGCACCGCGCGTAAGTACCCGCACCAGCTGTCCGGCGGCCAGCGGCAGCGCGTCGTGCTGGCCATCGCGCTGGCCTGCGACCCCGCCGTACTTGTGGCGGACGAGCCGACCACGGCGCTGGATGTCACGGTGCAGGCGGAGATGCTGCGGCTGATGGACACGCTGGTGCGCGAGGAAGGGGCGTCCCTCCTGCTCATCACCCACGACCTGCCCGTCGTCGCCAGCATCTGCCAGGAACTGCTGGTGATGTACGGCGGCACGATCGTCGAGCACGGCGAGGTCGCAGCGGTGTTCGACTCCCCGCGGCACCCGTACACGGCGGGTCTGAAGGCGTCCACCGTGCTGGACAGCGCCGACGGAAGCGGCCGGCTGGCGACGATCCCCGGTCGGGTGCCGAGCCTCGGGGCCTTCCCCGGCGGGTGCGTGTACCGCAACCGGTGCCCGCGCGCGGACGACGTCTGCAAGACCGTCCCGTTGCTGACGGCGCCACCCGGCAGCAGTCGGCGTGCGGCCTGCCACCACCCGATCGAGAGCGACCAGCCCCTAGAGAGCGGAAGGGCCAGGGCATGACCGCGACCCCGTTGCTGGAAGCCGTCGGCGTGGTGCGCGAGTACCGGTCCCCGCGGCAGTCGCTGCGCACGCCGGGGCGGCCGGTCCGCGCGCTGGACGGCGTGAGCCTTCAGGTCCACGAGGGCGAGGCGTTCGGCATCGTGGGGGAGAGCGGCTCCGGCAAGTCCACGCTGTCGCGCATCCTCATGGCGCTCGACCAGCCGACCGCCGGTATAGCGACCTACGCCGGCCAGCGCATCAGCGGCGTGCCGGAGCGGCGGCTCGGGTTCCTGCGGCGGGACGTGCAGATGGTGTTGCAGGACCCCATGTCGTCGTTGAACCCGCGGATGCGGGTCGCGGACATCATCGCGGAACCGATGCGCGCGCTGCGCCTGCCGGGTGACCACCGGGCGCGGGTCGCCGAGCTCATGCACGCCGTGGGTCTGCCAGAGGAGGCGGTGAGCCGCTACCCGCACCAGTTCTCGGGCGGCCAGCGGCAGCGCATCGCGATCGCTCGCGCCCTCGCGGCGGGGCCGAAGGTCATCGTGGGCGACGAGCCCGTCAGCGCGCTCGACGTCTCGGTGCGCGCGCAGATCCTCAACCTGCTCACGGACCTGGCCGAACAGTTCAGGCTGACACTGGTCCTCGTCTCCCACGACCTGTCCGTCGTCCGGTACCTGTGTGACCGGGTCGCGGTGATGAACCAGGGCCGGATCGTCGAGACGGGTGACACCGCGTCGATCTACTCCGACCCCCAGCACCCCTACACCCAGAGGTTGCTGTCCGCGGTGCCCACCCTGCGCGGCGACCTTCTGGACCGATTCAACAGGAGCAGCACATGAGGTTGGTTGACCGCGTCGCCGTCGTGACCGGAGGTGCCAGCGGTATCGGACTGGCGACCGTCGGCCGGCTCGTCGAGGAGGGCGCGCGTGTCGTCATCGCCGACCTCGACGGCGACCGTGCCGTCCGGGTGGCAGCCGATTTCGGGACCAGCGTCATCGGGGTGGCCTGCGACGTCACCCGGGCAGAGGACTGCCGTGCTGCCGTCGCGACCGCCGTGGAGCGGTTCGGGAAGCTCGACCTCATGCACGCCAACGCGGGTACGCCGTTCACCGGGCCCGTCGAGGAGGTGGACCAGGCGACGCTCGACCGCGTCGTGGACGTCAACCTCAAGGGGGCGTTCTGGACGGCGCAGGCCGCGGTGCCCGCGCTGATCGAGGCAGGTGGCGGCTCGATCGTGTTCACCGCGTCCCTGCAGGCCGTCATCGCCCGCCCGCGGTACTCGCCGTACACCGCCGCCAAGCACGGGGTCATCGGGCTGATGAAGGGGCTGGCCCTTGAGCTTGCGCCGCACGGCATCCGGGTCAACGCGATCGCCCCCGCGGCGACGGAGACGCCGATGCTCTCGGCGTTCCTCGGCGGGATGGGAGACGTTCCGGACAGCGCCCGGCAGAACTTCCGGGAGTCGATCCCGTTGGGCCGCATGGCGACGCCGCGCGACTCCGCGGACGCGGTGGTGTACCTCGCCAGCGACGAGGCGCGGATGGTGACTGGCCACACGCTCGTCCTCGACGGCGGCACGACGGCCGGCTGAGGGTGGCAGTGACCAACCCCCTCGCGGACCCTCCGTACGAGGGGGCCATCGGACGCACCTACCAGGAGTCGACGGAGCACTGGAGCGCACCGCCAGCGGCAGCGGCAGGTAAGCCGAACGTGGTGTACGTGCTGCTTGACGACGTCGGGTTCTCGGACTTCGGCTGCTTCGGCGCGGAGATCGACACACCGACGATCGACAGGCTCGCCGCCTCCGGGCTGCGGTACACCAACTTCCACACCTCGCCGCTGTGCTCGCCGACGCGCGCCAGCCTGCTCAGCGGCCGTAACCACCACAGTGTCGGCATGCGCATGCTGTCGAACTTCGACAGTGGCTTCCCCAGCGGCCGAGGGCGGATCACCCACGCCGCCGCCACTGTCGCGGAGATGCTCGTCGACGCCGGCTTCAACACAATGGCGGTCGGCAAATGGCACGTCGCGCCGCTGGAGCACACGACGCCGTCCGGCCCGTACGACCAGTGGCCGCTGGGCCGGGGTTTCGAGCGTTACTACGGCTTCCTCGAGGCGGAGACCGACAGCTTCTATCCGGAGTTGGTGCACGACAACCACCAGGTGGACCCGCCGGCCACGCCCGAGGAGGGCTATCACCTCACCGAGGATTTGACCGACCGGGCCATCGGGTTCGTCCGGGACCAGGTCTCCTTCACGCCGGAGAAGCCGTTCTTCCTCTACCTGGCGTACGCCGCGGCGCACGCACCGCACCAGGCCCCGCAGGAGTACCTGGAGAAGTACCGGGGGCGCTACGACAGCGGCTGGGACGACGTTCGTGCGCGGCGGCACCGGCGGCAGATCGAACTCGGCATCATCCCGGAGGACGCGCCGCTGCCACCGCACAACCCCGGCGTCGTTCCGTGGGACGAGGTGCCGCCCGAGCAGCAGCGCCTGTTCGCCCGCATGCAGGAGGCCTATGCGGCGATGGTCGATCACACCGACGCCCAGCTCGGGCGCCTCGTCGACTTCCTCGAGCGGATCGGCCAGCTCGACAACACCATCGTGATCGTCATGTCGGACAACGGGGCCAGCCCCGAGGGCACCCCCATCGGCACGCTCAACCCCACCGCCTTCCAGAACCGGGTGCCGGAGGACCTTCAGGACAGCCTCGCGAGGATCGACGAGATCGGCGGCCCGCGAGCGCAGAGCAACTATCCGCTGGGCTGGGCGCAGGTCAGCAACACGCCGTTCCGCCGCTACAAGCAGCACACCCACGAGGGCGGCGTACGGGTGCCGTTCGTGCTGAGCTGGCCGGCCGGTGAGGTCCCCGGGGGGCAGGTACGGAAGCAGTTCCAGCACAGCATCGACGTCACAGCGACGGTGCTGGACCTCGTCGGGGTGGAGCCACCCGTGGTGCGCCGTGGCATCCCGCAGATGCCGCTGCACGGTCGCAGCTTCCGGGACGGGCTGCGGGACCCGCAGGCACCGCCGTCCCGGGACTGCCAGTACTTCGAGATGTTCGGACACCGCGGCATCTACCGCCAGGGCTGGAAGGCCGTGGCGTTCCACGAGCGCGGCACCTCGTGGGACGACGACCGCTGGGAGCTCTACCGGATCGACGAGGACCCCACCGAGAGCCGCGACCTCGCCGCCGAGCATCCCGAGGTGCTTCAGCGCCTCATCGAGGAGTTCTGGATCGAGGCCGCCCGCTACGACGTGCTGCCCCTTGACGACCGCGGATTCGCCGTGCGGGCCCGGGTGCCGCGGCCGGGGTCGGTGCGGGACAGGCTGGTGTTCACCTACCTGGCTGGCGTACCGGCGATCTCCGGTGCGGCCGTACCGCCGACGATGAACCGCTCGCACGCCATCAACGCGCGCGTACACCGCACCGACACCTCCCAGGGCGGGGTGATCGTGGTGCTCGGCAACGTCAGCGGCGGGTACGTGATGCACATCCAGGACAACCACCTCGTGTACGAGTACAACTACCTCGGCACCCTCTACACGGTCCGGTCCGAGAACGAGTTGCCGCTGGGCACCGTGGACCTGACGTTCGAGCTGCTGAAGACCGCCGACTGTCAGGGCACCGGCCGCCTGCTCGTCAACGGCGAGACGGTGGGCACGGCGCGGTTCCCGCAGCTGCTGCCGTACTTCCACGGGTTCGCGGGCATGGACATCGGTCGCAGCATCCACTCGCCGGTGTCCACGAGCTACCCATCCCGGCACGACTTCTCCGGCGAGCTCGAGTACGTGCGGTTCCGGCTCGCGGCGTCCGAGGAGGTCGGCGAGCCGATCGCGCAGGCGCAGGACGCCCTCCCGCAGCCGTCGCCAGGCGTCGCGTTCGAGGTCGTGGACTGACACCAGCCCGGTGTACGACGACGGCGCGTGACCGGACCGGGGTCCGTGCACGCGCCGTCAGGTCGCTGGACGGTGTGGTCAGCGCATCGCCAGGCCCCACAGCGGGTCCTCGACGAACCGGCCCACGTGGGCGAGCACCCGGCTGCCGAGATCCCCGTCCACGAGCCGGTGGTCGAACGACAGCGACAACTGCACCGTCCACCGGGGGACCACCTGCTCGTCGACCACCCACGGCGTCCTGCGCAGTGCGCCGAGGCACAGGATCGCGGCCTCGCCGGGGTTGAGTATCGGTGTGCCGGCGTCGATGCCGAACACGCCGATGTTGGTGATGGTGATGGTGCCACCGGCCAGGTCGGCGGGCCGGACGCGACCTTCCCGCGCCGACAGCGTCAGCTCGTTCAGGGCTACGGCAAGGTCACGCACCGGCAGGTCCTGCGAGGCCTTGATGTTCGGCACGAGCAGGCCGCGCGGCGTCGCGGCGGCGATGCCGAGGTTGACGTCGGCGTACCGGACGATCTCCTGGTTCTCCTGATCCCAGCGGGCATTGACGTCGGGGTGGTTGCGTACGGCGTCCAGCAGTGCCAGCGACACCACGAGCAGGGGTCCGACCCGTACCCCGTCGAAGGTCGGATCCTTCCTCAGCCGATCCACGAACTCGACGGTGCCTGTCGCGTCGACGGTGAGGAACTCCGTGACGTGCGGTGCGGTGAACGCGCTCGCCACCATGGCGGCAGCTGTCGCCTTGCGCACCCCGCGGACGGGGACCCGTTCGTCCTGCCGTACGGCATTGTCGGCTCCCGCTGTCGACGCCGTGGACCCGTTGGAACGTTTCGCACCCGGATCGGGCTGCGCCGGCCGGGCGGTGTGGTCGAGGACGTCCTGGCGCGTGACCCGGCCGTCGGGGCCGCTGCCGCGCACCTCGGCCAGTTCCACACCGAGTTCCTTGGCGAGTTTGCGCAGCGGCGGCTTCGTGAGCACCGGCGGCCGCGACGACTGCGGCACGCGGGCGGTGTCGTCGGGCCGGGCGGGATGCGGTCTCCGTCGTCGCCGACGGGTCTGTGCCTGCGCGGCCACCCCGTAGCCCACGAGCACCGCGGACCGTTGCGGTAGCGGCGCACCGTCGGGGTGCGGAACGGCGGTCGGATCGGCGGCGAGCGTGCTGGCCGTGTCGTCGGGGACGACCGGACCAGGCTCGCTGACGATCCGGATGGCGATGATCGGCGAGCCGACGCCGACGGTCTGTCCCTCCTCGACGAGGAGGCTGTGCACCACACCGGCGTACGGGCTGGGCAGCTCGACGAGAGACTTGGCGGTCTCGATCTCCACGAGGACGTCGTTGAGACCGACCGGGTCGCCCGGGGCGACGCGCCAGGTGACGACCTCGGCCTCGGTGAGGCCTTCCCCGACGTCGGGCAGGCGGAACTGTTTGATTGTCACTGGGGCCTCTCCTCTCACGCGGCGAGCACGCGGTCGACGGCGTCGAGGATCCGGTCCAGGTCGGGCAGGTACTCCTCCTCGACCTTTGCCGGTGGATACGGCAGGTTGAAGCCGCCGACACGCTCGACAGGCGCCTCCAGGGAGTAGAAGCACCGCGTCATGACCTGCGCGGCGACCTCGGCGCCGAAACCCGCGAACGTGGGGGCCTCGTGGACCACGACGGCCCGGCCTGTGCGACGGACGGACTCCTCGATGGTCCGCACGTCCAGCGGGGAGATGGAGCGTAGGTCGACCACCTCGACATCGCGGCCGTCCTCCGCGGCCGCCTCCGCGGCCGCCTCCGCGGCGGCGAGGCAGGTGGCGACCATGCCCCCGTAGGTCAGCAGCGTCACGTCGCTGCCGCGACGCACGATGTGGGCCCGGTCCAGCGGTCGCGGCGGGCCCTCGTCCTCGGGGGTCACCTCTCCCTTCATCCAGTAGCGGCGTTTGGGCTCGTAGAAGATGACCGGGTCGTCGCCGGCGATGGCCTGACGGATCATCCAGTGCGCGTCGTCCGCGCTGGAGCAGTAGACGACGCGCAGCCCGGCTGTGTGCGCGAAGTACGCCTCGTTCGACTCGCTGTGGTGCTCCACGGCCCCGATGCCGCCACCCACGGGGATCCGCACGACCACCGGCAGGCTCGTGCGACCGTTGGTGCGGGCCCGCATCTTGGCGAGCTGAGACACGATCTGGTTGAAGGCGGGGTAGACGAAGCCGTCGAACTGGATCTCGCAGACCGGGCGGTACCCGCGCAGTGCCAAGCCGATCGCGGTGCCGATGATCCCGGACTCGGCGAGTGTCGAGTCCATCACCCGGGCTTTGCCGAAGTCCTTCTGCAGACCATCGGTGACCCGGAAGACGCCGCCGAGCCGGCCGATGTCCTCGCCCAGCAACATGACCTTGGCGTCGTCCTCCATGGCGCGACGCAGACCGCTGTTCAATGCGTGACAGAGAGTGAGCATGAACGTGTTCTCCGATCCGGGCTGGCGTCAGTCGAGGAAAGAGTCGCGGTAGGCGACGAACGCGTCGTGCTCCTCCTGAAGCAGTTGTGGTACGTCGGCCAGCACAGTGGCGAAGGCGTCCGCGAGGTCCGGCGCCTGCAGTGCCAGGCATTCCCGGCGCGTGCGGTCGGCGAGTTCGTCCGCCTCGGCCTGGATCTCGTCGAGGAACGCCGTGTCGCTCCAGCCCTCGGCGCGCAGAAGTGCTTCGACGCGCGCCAACGGATCCTTCGCCCGCCACGCTTCGAGTTCGCTGTCGGTGCGGTACCGCGTGGGGTCGTCGGACGTGCTGTGCCCGCCCATCCGGTACGTGGTGGCCTCGATGAGCGCGGGCCCGCCGCCGGAGCGCACGTGTTCGGTCAGCGCGGACGTCACGGCGTACACGGCGAGGACGTCGTTGCCGTCGACCCACTCGCTGCGCAGACCGAACCCGGCCCCCCTCCGGTGGATCGGCGTGCGCGACTGGGACGACGAGGCCGTCGAGATCGCCCAGTGGTTGTCCTGGCAGAAGAACAGGACCGGCGCGTCATTGGTGGCGGCGATGTTCATCGCCTCGCTCGCGTCGCCCTCGCTGGCGGCGCCGTCACCGAAGTACGCCACGACCACCGTGTCGCTGCCGTCGCGCTGCACCCCCAGGGCGTACCCGGTGGCGTGCAGCAACTGAGCTGCCAGGACCAGGGTGTAGATGTGGAACGAGTACGGCTCGGGGTCCCAGCCGCTGTTGGCGACCCCACGCCACTGCCGGAGCAGGTCCGCGGGGCGGATGCCGCGCCACAGGGCGGCGGCGTGCTCGCGGTAGCTCGGGAAGACGTAGTCGTCGGCGCGTACCGCAGCTATGGAGCCGACCTGTGCGGCCTCCTGGCCGCGGCACTGCAACCACAGGCCCAGCTCGCCCTGTCGCTGCAACGCGAACGCCTCGTCGTCGAGGCGGCGTGCGAGCCGCATACCGCGGTACAGGTCGCGGGTGAGCCTGCCGAGGGCGTCGCGGTCGACGTCGGTGTCCGTGCGTAGTTGCCCGTCCGGGGCGATGAACTGGATGAAGCCGTCCGGGGCTCGCGGAAGGTCGGCGGTGCTGGTGAAGGGATTGGCGGGGGAGGGCGTCGAGCTGCCGGCGGGTGACCTGACGATGTTCGAGGTACTCAAGGCGCCACCTTCTGGGTGCTGGGCTCCGCGGCGCCGGGGTCACCGGCGGGCCGCGGATGGCGGATATGGAACACCGCCCGCCACGTCGACCGAGCGGGCGGTGGCTCGCGGCAATTACACGGTGTACCGGTCGGCGAGGTTCAACGCCTCGTCGAGGACCGCCAGACCCGTCTTGACCTCCGTCTCCGAAACGGTGCAGGGCGGCACCACGTGGATCCGGTTGAAGTTGGCGAGTGGGATGACGCCGTTGCGCTTGCACGCCGCCAGCACCTCGTTCATCTCGACCGACGACGACCCGTACGGTGCCAACGGCTCCTTCGTGGCGCGGTCCTTCACCAACTCCACAGCCCAGAACACCCCGAGTCCGCGTACGTCCCCGACGCTCGGGTGCCGCTCGGCCATCTCGCGCAGCCCCGGGCCCAGCACGTCGGCACCGATCCTGGCGGCGTTCTCGACGATCCCCTCATCCCGCATCGCCGTCATGGTGGCGACGGCGGCCGCGGCGGCCAGTGGGTGACCGGAGTACGTGAGCCCACCGGGGTAGGGGCGGGTGGAGAACGTCTCGACGACGTGGTCGGAGATCACGACACCGCCGAGCGGGACGTAACCGGAGTTCACGCCCTTGGCGAAGGTGATGAGGTCGGGTACGACCCCGTAATGGTCCAGGGCGAACCAGGCGCCGGTACGCCCGAAGCCCGCCATCACCTCGTCGGCGACGTAGAGGATGCCGTGCTTGTCGCACAGCGCCCGAACTCCCGCCAGGTAGCCCGGCGGTGGAGGCATGACACCGGCCGTGCCGGGCACGGTCTCCAGGACGATGGCGGCGATGGTGGAGGGTCCCTCCATCTCCACGACGCGCTCCAGGTGGCGCAGCGCGAGCGCGGCCTCCTCCTCCTCGGTGGTGGCCCCGAACTCCGACCGGTACAGGAAGGGGCCGAAGAAGCGCGCGACCCCGGCGGTGCCGGTGTCGTTGGGCCAGCGTCGCGGGTCGCCGGTGAGGTTCACCGCCGTCTGGGTGCCGCCGTGGTAGCTGCGGTACTGGGACAACACCTTCGGCCGGCCGGTGTGCAGCCGGGCCATCCGGACGGCGTGCTCGACCGCCTCCGCGCCGCCGTTCGTGAAGAACACCTTGTCCAGACCGGCAGGGGTCCGCTCGGCGATCAGCCGGGCCGCCTCGCTGCGCGCCTCGTTGGCGTAGGGCGGCGCGATAGTGCACAGTCGCGCCGCCTGCTCCTGGATCGCAGCGACCACAGCGGGGTGCTGGTGGCCGATGTTGGTGTAGACGAGCTGCGACGAGAAGTCCAGGTAGCGGTTGCCGTCGCCGTCCCAGAAGTACGAGCCCTCGGCGCCCTCGACGACCATGGGGTCGAGCGTGGACTGGGCGGACCAGGAGTGGAAGACGTGAGCGCGGTCCAGTTCGTAGGTGCGCGTTGCACGGGTGCTCATTGGCGGTTCTCTCCGATGCTCAGTCGTTCTCGGGGAAGCCGAGGTTGATCCCGCCGTGGCTGGGGTCAAGCCAACGGGACGTGATGACCTTGCCGCGGGTGAAGAAGTGCACCCCCTCGGTGCCGTGGGCGTGGGAGTCGCCGAACAGGCTGTCCTTCCAGCCGCCGAACGAGTAGTACGCCATCGGCACCGGGATCGGGACGTTGATGCCGACCATGCCGACCTCGACCTCGTTCTGGTACCTGCGTGCCGCGCCGCCGTCGTTCGTGAAGATGGCGGTTCCGTTGCCGTACGGGTTGGCGTTCACCAACTCGAGCGCCTCGGCGTAGCCGCCCACGCGTACGACGGACAGCACGGGCCCGAAGATCTCGTCGGTGTAGACGCTCATCTCGGGGGAGACCCGGTCCAACAGGCTCGGCCCGAGCCAGAAGCCGGCCTCGTCGCCGTCGGCCTGCACGCCGCGACCATCCACCACCAGCTCGGCACCGGCGTCGACGCCAGCTGCGAGGTACGACGCGACGCGGTCGCGGTGCTCCCTGGTGACAAGCGGCCCCATGTCGCAGGAGCGCCGGCCGTCACCGACCTTCAAAGTGGCGATGCGTTCGCGGATCCGCTTCACCAACTCGTCGGCGACGGGCTCGACCACCACAAGGACCGAGATGGCCATGCACCGCTCTCCGGCGGAACCGAACCCCGCGTTGACTGCCGCGTCCGCGGCCAGGTCGAGGTCGGCGTCCGGCAGCACCACCATGTGGTTCTTCGCCCCGCCGAGGGCCTGGACGCGCTTGCCGTTCCGGGCGCCGGTCTCGTACACGTACCGGGCGATCGGGGTGGAGCCGACGAACGACACCGCCTTCACCTCGGGGTGTTCCAGCAGCCTGTCGACGGCCACCTTGTCGCCGTGGACGACGTTGAACACGCCGGCGGGCAGACCGGCCTGCTCCCACAGGCGGGCTATGAGCAGAGACGCGGAAGGGTCCTTCTCGCTGGGCTTGAGGACGACGGCGTTGCCCGCCGCGATGGCGATGGGCATGAACCACATCGGGACCATCACCGGGAAGTTGAACGGCGAGATGATGGCGCAGACACCGAGGGGCTGGCGGATGGAGTAGACATCCACGTTCGTGGAGACACCCTCAGAGTGGCCGCCCTTGAGGAGGTGCGGGATCCCGCAGGCGAACTCGACGACCTCCAGACCGCGGGAGACCTCGCCGAGGGCATCGGAGAGGACCTTGCCGTGCTCGGCCGTGATGAGTTCGGCCAGCTCGTGCTTGTGCTGGTTCACCAACTCCCGGAACGCGAACAGCACCTGCGAGCGCTTGGTAAGCGAAGACGTCCGCCACGACGCGAACGCGGCCGCGGCGGAGGCGACGGCGCGGTCCACCTCGTCGACGGAGGCCAACGGAACCTCCGTGCGGATCGTGCCCAGCGCCGGGTCATAGACTGGCGCCGTCCGCTCGGCGACGCCGGCGACCCGCTGGCCACCGATCCAGTGGGTCACCCGCTGGGGCGGGGCAGGAGCGGGGACGGTCTCGGGTTCTGTCTGGGTCATGCCCGGATCATCTGCGCTTCCCCGCATCCGGGCAATGGGCACTGTGTCGCTCTCGCTCTCTGGAACCGCACATACTGTGCGCCTGGGCGAGAAGGGAGACGAGCTCATGCCGATGACGGTCCGGGACGTGCTCGAGCTGCCAGCGCTGCAACAGGCCGGGCCACGTGTCCTGGCTGGTCGCACCCGGCTTGATGCGCCGGTGCGATGGGTGCACGTCGCCGAGGTGCCCGAGATCGCCGACCTGCTTCGCGGTGGCGAACTGGTGCTGACAACGGGCATCGGCCTGCCGCCGGACGACGACGGGTTGTGCCGCTGGATCGACGCGCTTGCGGCTGTCGGCGCGGCTGGCGTCGTCATCGAACTCGGCCGGCGGTTCGGCCCCACCCTGCCGACCGGGCTCGTCGAGCGTGCCCGCAGCCGGGACCTGCCCCTCATCGCGCTCCGACGCGAGGTGCGGTTCGTGGCCGTGACCGAGGTCGTCCATTCCGTGATCGTTGAGGAGCAGACCGCCGACCTGCTCGCGAACGACGAGATCCACCGCATCTTCACCGAACTCTCGGTCGAGGGCGCGGAGCCTCGGCAGGTGCTCCGGGAGGTCACCCGCCTGTCCCGGCGTCCCGCCGTACTGGAGAACCTCGCCCACCAGGTGCTCGCGTACGAGACGGGCCCGCTGTCCGCCGAGGAGTTGCTCGACCGTTGGGAGGCCCGCTCACGCGCGGTCGAGGTCCCGTCCGGCACCGGTTACGAGCCGCGCTCGGGCTGGCTGGTGACCGGCGTCGAGGCCCGGGGCAGCCGGTGGGGGCGGCTCGTGCTGCTGTGCGACCAGGAGCCGCCGGCACGGACAAGGGTCCTGCTGGAGCGCGCCGCGTCCACCATCGCGCTGAACCAACTCGTCGTACAGGACTCCTCCTCCGTCGAAAGACAGGCGCGCAGCAACCTCCTGTGGAGCATCGTCACCCACTCCGCGCCCACCCGGGACGTGGCGCTTCGGGCACGCGGGCTGGGTGTGGTGCTGGAGCAGCGACGGCTGTTCGGGGTCGTCGTCCGCAGGCGTCGGCTGACCCGGACCGCCGGCGTCGAGATGAACGCCCGTCGACGGGAGCTGCTGGACGCCGTGGAGAGAGCGGTCGGCGACTGCGGGCTCGCGGCACTGACCGGCGACGTCGGAGAGGCGGTGGGCGGTGAGGGGGTCAGTGTCCTCGTCGCCCTCGGAAACGAGGACACCGACGAAGCCGCACTGCAGGGGCTCTCCACCGCGCTCACCGAGGCGGGCCACTCCGCCGGGTCGGACGTCGTCGTCGCCGCGGGGTCCGTGGTCAGATCCCTCGACCTGGCCCGGCGCTCACTGGTGGAGGCGGCGCAGGTGGCCGATGCCTCGGTGCACACCGCCGAGCCGCGACCCTTCTACCGGCTCCTCGACGTCCGGCTCCGGGGCCTCCTGCACCTGCTGCGGGAGGACGTGCGCCTGCAGACGTTCGTCGAGCGCGAGCTGGGCCCACTGCTGTCGTACGACCAGCGGCACGGCACGAACCACGTCGCCCTCCTGGAGGCGTACCTCGTCGAGGGGCGCAACAAGCGGCGCGCGGCGGCCGCGATGGCACTGTCCAGGTCCGCGTTGTACCAGCGGCTCCAGCTGATCCAGCGCGTGCTCGACGTCGACCTCGATTCGAGCGAGAGGCACCTGTCGCTGCACGTGGCGCTCACCGCACGTGACGTGATGCGGACGAAGAACAGCCTCGGGGCGGCGGGCTGACGCGCCCCCGGGACGCCGGTTACCCGTGCTCCGGGGGCGTGATCGTCAGCTGTGGGTGCGGTGGCGCGTCCGCCGACGCCGGACGCCGTCGCGCGGCGGTGCGGCGTGCAGACTCACGCTGACGACGGGTACGGCGTTCGCGACGCTCCGACGAACCGTCTCCAGCGTCGCCACGCTGGGGGAGCACTCGAGGATCATCACCGCCGACGTGTTCGGGCACTGCACGTACTGGACGTGGGAGACCGCGACCCGACGTGAGTGCAGCACTGACAGCACCTTGAGCAGGCCTGTCGTGGAGTGCCCCTCGCCGAGGTGCACCACCATCGTCCACGGCGTGCCGTCCTCCCCGGAGGGCTCGTCGTGCTGGGGGCCCGGCCCGGGGCCGGGGGCGGTGGGTTCGACCGCGTCGCTCGGGCGGGGCGGCACCGTCTGCGCCGCGTGAGCGAAAGGTGTGGGGGTGAGGGGGAACGTGGTCACGGGGGGCCTCACAATGTCGAGCCGACAGGATGGCTGGGCCGGCGACGCACGCAGGAGACGCACGTCGCCTAGGTAATCAGCTCGATCACGACTCGAATGTCCACGGCGGCAGTCTGGCACGGCTTTTGTCGTCGGGAGGCTCCAGCCGGAGAGCCGTCCGGCACGTGAGACACGGGAGATGCCGTGGGTGCACCACGGCGCCGGCCGGAGTTACCCGCTGGTAGGAGTATCCCTTAGCGACCGTTCAGGTAGGCGATCTACACTCGCCGTGGGACGAGGACTCGAGGAGGAGCTCCGCGCATGGACGCTGACGAGATCGACGCCGGACGGGCCCGCTGGCAGGCCCGGTACGACTCCGCGCGCAAGCGGGACGCCGACTTCACCACCCTCTCCGGGATGCCTGTCGACCCGGTCTACGGCCCGCCGGAGGGCAGCTCCTACCCGGGCTTCGAGCGGATCGGCTGGCCCGGCGAATACCCGTACACCCGGGGCCTTTATCCGACCGGCTACCGCGGGCGGACCTGGACGATCCGGCAGTTCGCGGGCTTCGGCAACGCCCAGCAGACCAACGAGCGCTACAAGATGATCCTCGGCGCCGGCGGGGGTGGTCTCTCGGTCGCGTTCGACATGCCGACCCTGATGGGCCGCGACTCCGACGACCCGCAGGCGCTCGGCGAGGTCGGCCACTGCGGCGTCGCCATCGACACCGCCACCGACATGCAGGCGCTCTTCGATGGCATCGACCTGGCCGGCGTCACCACCTCGATGACCATCTCCGGCCCGGCCGTGCCGGTGTTCTGCATGTACCTGGTCGCCGCCGAGCGGCAGGGCGCCGACCTGTCCAAACTGGACGGCACGCTGCAGACCGACATCTTCAAGGAGTACATCGCGCAGAAGGAGTGGCTCTTCGACCCGGAGCCGCACCTGCGCCTGATCGGCGACCTGATGGAATACTGCGCAGCCGAGATCCCGCGCTACAAGCCGCTGTCGGTCTCCGGGTACCACATCCGCGAGGCCGGCTCGACCGCCGCGCAGGAGCTGGCGTACACCCTCGCCGACGGATTCGGGTACGTCGAGCTGGGCCTGTCGCGCGGCCTGGACGTGAACGTCTTCGCGCCGGGGCTGAGCTTCTTCTTCGACTCGCACCTGGACTTCTTCGAGGAGATCGCCAAGTTCCGCGCGGCCCGCCGCATCTGGGCCCGCTGGCTGCGTGACGTCTACGGCGCCACCAGCGAGAAGGCCCTCTGGCTGCGGTTCCACACGCAGACCGCCGGGGTGTCGCTGACCGCGCAGCAGCCGGTAAACAACGTGGTACGCACCGCCGTCGAGGCGCTCGCGGCGGTACTGGGCGGGACAAACTCGCTGCACACCAACGCGCTGGACGAGACCCTGGCTCTGCCCACCGACGAGTCCGCCGAGATCGCCCTGCGTACGCAGCAGGTGCTGATGGAGGAGATCGGCGTCGTCAACGTGGCCGACCCGCTCGGTGGCTCCTGGTACGTCGAGGCGCTGACCGACAAGATCGAGGCCGAGGCGGAGGAGATCTTCGCCCGGATCCGGCAGCTCGGCGGGGAAGGGCCGCACCAGATCGGCCCGATGACCTCCGGCATCCTGCGTGGCATCGAGGACGGCTGGTTCACGGGGCACATCGCGGAGTCCGCCTTCGTCTACCAGCAGGCTCTCGAAAAGGGCGACAAGAAGATCGTCGGCGTCAACTGTCACACCGGCACCGTCACAAAGGAGCTGGAGATCCTGCGCATCTCGCACGAGGTGGAGCTGGAGCAGCGCCGGGTGCTGGCCGAGCGCAAGAACGCGAGGGACGAGGCCGCAGTGCGTGCGGCGGTCACCCGCATGGTCGAGGCCAGCCGCACCGACGAGAACATGATCCCGGCCATGCTCGACGCGGTCCGCGCCGAAGCGACGCTCGGCGAGATCTGCAACGCCCTACGCGCCGAGTGGGGCGTCTACCGCGAGCCCGCCCGCTTCTAACGGGCTCCCGCTCCCACCCCCTTCCCCGTCGATCTTGCAGTTGCTGCCTCGACATATGCCGCATACGGCCTGTATAGGGGACCGAAAGTGCAAGATCGCGGGGGTGGGGGTGGGGCGTGAGAGTTGCAACGTCGGAGTTGCGGGTGATCTGAGAACGCCGGCTCGCGTGCGAGACTAGGTAACCATGAGCGACCCACGGATCACCTCGTCGATCTTCACCCGCGGCGCGGTCGACCTCAGCACGCTGCGCGGCCCCGCACCAGCCAGTACCCGCCCCGGCACACCCCCGCAGGGCGGCCCCTCCGCCAGCACCCCTGGCGCGCAGGCCGCCGGTGGTAACGCCCTCATCGTCGACGTCACCGAGGCGACAATCCAGTCCGAGGTGCTCGAACGGTCGATGACCATGCCCGTCGTCGTCTTCTTCGGCGCGGCAGGTTTCCCGGAGAGCGACGAATTCGCCCCCGTACTGGAACGGCTGGCCGCCGAGAGCGGCGGCGCCTGGGCGCTCGCCCGGGTCGACGTGCAGGAAAACCCCCGGATCGCCCAGATGTTCCGGGTCCAGGGCATCCCCATGGTGTACGCGGTGGTCGGCGGCCAGCCGATCGACGCGTTCTCCGGCGTGGTGCCCGAGGCCCAACTCCGCCAGTGGATCCAGGCCGTCCTCAAGGCCGGAGGCGTGACCGTCGCCGAGCCGGAGGACCCGCGCCTCGACGAGGCGGACGACGCGCTGATGAGCGGCGACCTGGACGCCGCCGAGCGGGCGTACCGCAAGATTCTGGCCGACTCGCCGGCGGACGCCGCGGCCGAGGCGGGCCTCGCCCAGGTCGGTGTCGCCCGCCGGGTCGCCGGCGCCGACCCGGCCGCCGCGCTCGCCGCTGCCGAGAGCGCCCCCGACGACGTCGCCGCCCAGCTACTCGCCGCCGACATCGAGGTGCTCAGCGGTCTGGCCGAGCAGGCGTACGCCCGGCTCGTCGGTCTCGTCCGACGCACCGCCGGGGAGGACCGCGAGACCGTCCGCCAGCACCTCGTGTCCCTGTTCAGCATCGCCGGCCCGGACGACCCGGCCGTCGCCTCGGCCCGGCGGGCCCTGGCCAGCGCCCTGTTCTGAGTTCACGCACGGTTTTGAGTTCGTAGCACGCCAGCGCGGGCCGGCGATCCGCCGGCCCGCCCGACCACCGGGGACGGGAGCTCATGATGCGCCGGATTGCCGTCCTCGACGCGCCGACAAACCTGGGCCTGCGCCCGCCGACCCCCACCTCCGTCCCGGGCTGCACCAAGGCACCCGGGGCCCTGCGCGACCACGACCTGCTCGCCCGGCTGCGGGCCCGCGACGCCGGCTGCATCACGCCGCCCCGGTACGACCCCGGCGACTGGCGACCCGGCGACGGCGTCTGCCACGCCCGGGAAATCGCCGACTACTCACTCGCCCTCGCCGAGCGCATCGGCTCCATCATCGACAGGGGCGAGTTCCCCGTCGTGCTGGGCGGCGACTGCTCGGTACTGCTCGGCTCCGCGCTTGCCATGCACCGCCTCGGTGAGGCCGTCGGCGGTCACATCGGGCTGGTCTTCGTGGACGGGCACTCCGACTTCCGGCACCCCGGCAACGCCTCCTACGTCGGCGCGGCAGCCGGTGAGGACCTGGCCCTGGTCACCGGACGCGGGCAGGCCGACCTGGCCGCCCTGGAAGGCCGCCGACCCTACTTCCGCGACATCGACGTCGTGGTGCTCGGCATCCGGGCGCAGGACGAATACCGGCTCGACCTGCAAGCCGCCGGGATCATCACCCGGCCGGTGCCGGCGCTACGCGCCGAAGGCGCCGCCCGGACAGCCCAGTGGGCGCACGAGCAACTCGCCGACTGCGCCGGCTACTGGGTACACATCGACGTGGACGTCCTCGACCCCGCGGTGATGCCCGCCGTCGACGCACCGGACCCGGGCGGCATCGCCTTCGCCGAGTTGGAGATCCTCCTCGCCGGCCTTGTCGACACCCCACACTGCCTCGGCGTCGAGCTGACAGTCTTCGACCCCGACTACGACCCGGACGGCTCGTACGCAGCCGAGATCGTCAACACCGTCGTCGCAGGGCTGGCCCCGGTGACCGCCCCGGAGGCGCTGCCGCCCCGGCTGCTGTCCGCCCGACCGGCGCCCGGTCCCCGGCGTACCAAGACCCGCGCGGCAGACCTCGACGCCCGCTCCGACCGTGCGGGTGTCTCAGACCGTCCGGGTCTCTCGGATCGTGCGGGTCTCTCGGATCGTGCGGGTCTCGCGGATCGCGCGGACCGGTCGGAGCGCTCGGATCGTGCGGGCCTTGCCGATGCGGTCTCTGTTGATGCGGGCCTGGGCGGAGCGAGCGTCAGCGGTGTCGGCGCTGCTGATGCGGCGTTCGCCGGTCCAGGTTCCGGAGCTGCCGATTCCGCCCACGTCGAGCCCTTCGGCGTCGAACCCGCCGGCGTCGAATCCTCCGGTGCTGGTTCTGCTCTCGGCGGGTCCTTCGCAGTTGAGCCCGCCGGGTCCGCTGGCGGCGAGCATGTCGCTGCTGCGTCCGCCGGGCGCGTCGGGGCCGATTCCTTCAGGGCCGCGCCCGCTGGTGCTGCCGGCGCTGAGCCGTTCGGTGCTGGGCCTGCCGACACCGGGCCTTCCGACGCCCAGCCGCCTGTGGCCGAGGTGCCGGGCGGTGTCCCGGTTCCGGTCCGGGCGGAGCCGTTCGGTACGCGGGGTGCGACCCGGTGGGAGCCGTCAGGTGTCGTGTCCAGCGACGCGGCCGGCACTCCGGCTTCAACCGAGCGGGAACCTGTCGGCCCGCCCGCGTCGGCTGGTCCCGGGCTGCTGCGGAGGCCCTCGCCGGCCGAGCAAAACCACACGAACCGCCGCGAATCCGGCACTGCCTGACCGGTTGCCGGTCGGCACAAGCGGTTGATCGACTCGAGTTCCTGGTAATCGCGGTGTCCCACTAGCTCGGATACCGCGATTACCAAGAAACCGAGTCGATCATCGGCGGAGCTGCCTGGCCGCGCCCAGTGGGGGAGCCGCCGCCACCAGCACCCTGGCCGCCGGGGGCGCTGCGGTCCTCAGGTCGCGGGTAGGGCGCGCAGGAAGCGCTCGGCGATCGGGACGGCCGAGGAGGTGCTGGCGCCGCCCTTCTCCACGAAGACGGCGAACGCGACATCTCCCCGCCAGCCGACGAACCAGGCGTGCGTGTTGGCCGGGTTGTTGTCGTACTCGGCGGTGCCGGTCTTGCCGTACACCTCGCCCGGTACGTCCTTGAGGGCGCTGCCGGTGCCGGCGGTGACCACCTCGC
This sequence comes from Micromonospora profundi, assembly GCF_011927785.1. NCBI lineage: Bacteria > Bacillati > Actinomycetota > Actinomycetes > Micromonosporales > Micromonosporaceae > Micromonospora > Micromonospora profundi. The sequence continues at coordinate 252,936 of NZ_JAATJK010000001.1, forward strand.
GCATCATCGTGCGCAGCGCCTCGACCGATTCCGGCTTGAGCTGCTCGCCGGCCGGGGCCGGTTTGGCGGGTGCCGGGTCGAGCAGCAGCTTCGGCTGCTCGAATCGGCCCCGGGCGACGGCGGCGGTGGCACCGGCCATGGCCAGCGGGCTGACAAGCGTGGTGCCCTGCCCGAACGAGGCGGCGGCCTGTTCGGCCTGGCTGCCGCCGGTGGACACCTTGCCGGTGAAGACGTCCGTGCCGAGGTCCCAGGGGCCCTCCAGGCCCAGCGAGCGGCCGGCGGCGGCGAGCCCGTCCCCGCCCAGCTTCGGGGCCAGCGAGGCGAACGCCGTGTTGCACGATTTGGCGAAGTTGGTGCGGAACGGCACCTGGCCCAGTTCGAAGTTGTCCGAGTTCTTGAAGGACCGGCCGTCGACGGTGAAGGTCTTCGGGCAGTTCACCGGCCCGTCCAGGCTGACCGCGCCCTGGTTCAGCAGGCCGAGCGTGCTGACCATCTTGAACGTGGAGCCCGGCGGGACCTGGGCGACGAATGCCAGGTTCTCGCCGGCCGGCCCGGGGCCGTTCGCGGCGGCGAGGACCGCGCCGTCACTGATCCGTACGGCCACCAGCGCGGATCGGCGGGACTGGGCGCGCAACGCTCCGTCGGCCGCGTTCTGGACGGCGACGTCCAGGGTGGTCTTCAGCGCCTGGCCGGGCTGCGGCTTCTGTTGGAACAGTTCGGTGCCGGTGGGGGCCAGTTTGCCGCCTTCGGCGGGGCGTTCGACCACCACGGTCAGCCCTGGCGTGCCGCGCAGCCGCTCGTCGTAGCGGCCCTGGAGGCCGCCGTGCCCGACCAGGTCGCCGGCGACGTACCGGTCGGGGTGCGCGGTGAGGTCGTCGGCCTGCGCCGGGTCGACAGTGCCGAGCAGCGCGCGGGCGAACTCCCGGGTCGGTGCCAGGTCGAGCTTGTCGGACACGAACTTGGTGCCGGGCAGGTCGTAGATCCGGGGCTTGATCTGCCGGTACGCCTCCTCGCGCAGGGTCACCACCTCGACGAAGGCGCCCGGGTCGGCCTTGGCCACCCGCTCGGGCAGGTCGGCCAGGTCGACGGCGGGGACGAGGGCCGGGCGGATCGCCTTGAAGCCCGCGTCCAGATCCTTGACGAGCTTTTTGATGTCGGTGACCTGGTTGGGCTGCACGCCGACGCGGATCACCGGCCGGGGCGTCACGATCGGCTGCCCGGCAGCGTCCAGCAGCGCCGCACGGGGACCGGTGTCGCGGCGCAGCCCCAGCCGGTCACCCTTGGTGAGCTGCTCGTGCACCACCCGGGGGTCCCACATGACCTGCCACTGGTCGTCGTCGCCCTTGACGAGCCGCAGTTCCCTGTCGTACGCCCAGCGGATGTCGCCCGGAAGGGTCCACTCCACCCGGATCGGGGCGGTCGCGATGTCGGCGGTGACCTTCGGCTCGCCCCGGCGGGTAAGCGTCGGCGGGCTGCCGACCAGTTCGCCGGAGAGTTCCTTGATCTCGCGGGTCACGTCGGCTGCCGGCAGCTTGCCGCCGGTCGTGTCGACCACCCCGACTGCCTGAAGATCGCCGTTGCGCCACCCGGTGAGGAAGGCGTCGACGCTGCGCTGCGGCCCGTCGTCGCCGGAGCAGGCCACCAGGCCACCGGCGGTGAGCAGGGTCGCGGCCAGCGCGGCGACCGCCCGGCGGGCGTGATTCGCCCGGTGGGGCCGGGGGTAGGACAAGGTCATGGAGCGGGTCCTTCCGGTCTCGGCTGCCCTGCACGGTAGTACGGCGACGCTGTCCGAGGCGTCCCGTGAGACGTCCGACGTGCGGAAAGAGGGAGCGCGCCGGTGTGATGAACATCGCGCGGCGGGGTATCCGACGACCCGGCCAACCTCGGACCCGCAACGGGTGAAAGGACAGAGTCCCGATCCGGACGTCCGGCCCTTGATCCGCCGATGGAGGAACAGAGCGGCAGGCTTAGGCTGGGCGAGAGTGACCCACAACGCGGTGGGTCGAGGGGAGTGGCACCGATGGACCGGCGTCCGGCGATCAAACCGGAACCCGACCTCCGGCAGGACGACTTCGGCCGGGACGACAGCTTCGATTCGGCGACCGACGGGGACGGCTACGGCCGGCTCGACACGGGAGTCACCGGGCTGACTGGGTCGAGCATCGACACCATCTACGATCTGGGCCTGCCACCGGAGGTGCTGGCCGACGACGTGGAGGACGCCGATCTCGACGAGCCGGTCCCCAACGCGGAGCGCCTCGTGGCCCAGGCCGTCGCGCTCGCCGGGGACGACCACGATGCGGCGACCCTGGTCGGCCGCTTCTGGCGGTTCGCCCCGGACGAAGAGTTGGTCGGCCTCACGGCGGAGGAGATGCTGGACGCGGCCCGGGCACACCGGGACCTGGCCCAGCAGCGGGTCCCCGGTGAGCTGAAGCTACGGATCCACGAGCCGCACGCCGACCAGCACCACACGGTCGTCGAGATCGTCACCGACGACATGCCGTTCCTTGTCGACTCGGTCACCGCGCTGCTCAACTCGTACCACCTGGATGTGCACCTGCTTGTGCACCCGCTTGTGGTGGTCCGGCGCGAGCCGCTGGGTCGCCTCACCGAGGTCTCCGCGGACGTGGAGCCGGACGACGCGATCGCCGGCGACATCGTCGAGAGCTGGATGCGGATCGAGATCGACCCGGTGCGCGACGCCGACGAGCGGGACCGGCTGCGTCGTGAGCTGCAACGGGTGCTCACCGACGTGCGGGAGGCCGTGGAGGACTGGCCGAAGATGCGACAGCGGGCCCTCGCGCTCGCCGACGAACTGGCCTCGGCCCGTACCGCCGACAACCGCCCGCCGGTGCCGGAGAAGGACATCACCGACTCGGTGGAGTTGCTGCGCTGGCTTGCCCACGACCACTTCACCTTCCTGGGCTACCGCGAGTACCGGCTGGTGGACGTGCCGGACGCGAGTTCCTCGGACCCGGTCGACGGCAAGGCGCTGGAGGCGGTGCTCGGCACCGGCCTGGGCATCCTGCGCTCGGACTCGCCGGAGGCCCGGTCGCTGGCGTCGATGACGCACGAGGCGCACGAGAAGGTGCTGGAGAAGCGCCTGCTCATCATCACCAAGGCCAACTCGCGGGCCACCGTGCACCGCTCGGCGTACCTGGACTACATCGGCTTCAAGATCTTCAACGAGGCGGGCGAGGTCATCGGTGAGCGGCGCTTCCTGGGGCTGTTCTCCACCGCCGCGTACCGGACCAGCGTCCAGGAGTTGCCTGTGGTGCGCCGCAAGGTCGCCGAGGTGCTGGACCGCTCCGGCCTGAGCCAGCGCAGCCACTCCGGCAAGGACCTGCTGCAGATCCTGGAGACGTACCCGCGCGACGAGCTGTTCCAGATCAAGACCGACGACCTGTACCACGCGGTGGTCGGTGTGCTTCGGATGGCGGGTCGCCGGCAGCTGCGGGTGTTCCTGCGCCGCGACGCGTACGGGCGGTTCATCTCCTGCCTGATCTATCTGCCACGGGACCGGTTCACCACGCAGAACCGGCTGCGTATGCAGGACATCCTGCTGCGCGAGCTGAACGGCGTCGGGGTTGACTACACGACCCGGGTCACCGAGTCGATGCTGGCGCGGGTGCACTTCATCGTCCGTACCGACCCGACCCGGCCGCCCGGTGACATCGACGCCGACCTGCTGGCCGAGGAGTTGGCCGACGCGACCCGGCTCTGGGACGACGACTACCGGCTGGTGTTGGAGCGCAAGCTCGGCGACGAGCAGGCCAAGCACCTGTTCACCAGGTACGCCGACGCGTTCCCGGAGGGCTACAAGGACGGGCACACGCCGTACGAGGCGATGAAGGATCTGGCCAAGCTGGAGCTGCTTGAGGAGCCCGGCCAGCTGGAGATGCACCTGTTCCGCAAGCAGTTGGCGCCCCGCCCGGGCACCCGTGTGCCCGGTGCGGACCTGGCCGAGACCATGGACGTCCGGTTCAAGGTCTACCGGTACGGGGAGCCGATGATGCTCTCCGCCGTGCTGCCGGTGCTGCACTCACTCGGCGTACGGGTGGTCGACGAGCACCCGTACGAGGTGGACCGCATCGACGGTCGGGTCTACCTGTACGACTTCGGCCTCATGCTGCCCGAGGGGCACCACGAGCTGTCCGAGGTGCGCCCACACGTGGAGAACGCGTTCGCGGCGGCGTGGCGTGGCGAGGCCGAGGTGGACCGCTTCAACGAGCTGGTGCTGCGCGGCGGGCTGACCTGGCGGCAGGTGGTGGTGCTGCGGGCGTACGCGAAGTACCTGCGGCAGGCCGGCACGGTCTTCTCGCAGGACTACATGGAGCAGACCTTCATCGCGTACCCGAAGATCGCCGCGCTGTTGGTGGAGCTGTTCGAGACCCGGTTCGCGCCGGGTGAGCAGAGCGGCGAGCAGCGTCAGCAGCGCAGTGGTGAGCTGGTGGAGACGATCCGGGCCGCCCTTGACGACGTGGCGAGCCTCGACCAGGACCGGATCCTGCGCTCGTACCTGACGGTGATCGAGGCGACCCTGCGGACGAGCTTCTACCAGAAGCGCGCCGACGGGCGGCCGAAGGCGTACGTGGCGTTCAAGCTCGATCCGCAGGCCATCCCGGACCTGCCGGCGCCCCGGCCGAAGTTCGAGATCTTCGTCTACTCGCCCCGGTTCGAGGGAGTGCACCTGCGGTTCGGGCCGGTGGCCCGGGGCGGGTTGCGCTGGTCGGACCGTCGGGAGGACTTCCGCACCGAGGTGCTCGGCCTGGTCAAGGCGCAGATGGTGAAGAACACAGTGATCGTGCCGGTGGGCGCCAAGGGCGGCTTCGTGTTGAAGCAGAAGCCGGGCGACCGGGACGAGGCTGTCGCCTGCTACCAGGAGTTCGTCGGCGCGATGCTTGACGTCACCGACAACATCGTCGCTGGGCAGATCGTTCCGCCGGAGGACGTGGTCCGGCACGACGGCGACGACCCGTACCTGGTGGTGGCGGCGGACAAGGGCACTGCGACGTTCTCCGACATCGCCAACGAGATCTCCAAGGCGCACGCCTTCTGGATGGGTGACGCGTTCGCCTCCGGTGGTTCGGCAGGCTACGACCACAAGAAGATGGGCATCACCGCCCGGGGCGCCTGGGAGTCGGTGAAGCGACACTTCCGGGAGTTGGGCCACGACACTCAGACCCAGGACTTCACTGTGGTCGGCGTCGGCGACATGTCAGGTGACGTGTTCGGTAACGGGATGCTGCTCTCCGAGCACATCCGGCTGGTCGCCGCGTTCGACCACCGGCACATCTTCCTCGACCCCGACCCGGACGCGGCCACCTCGTACGCCGAGCGCAGGCGGCTGTTCGACATGCCCCGGTCCTCCTGGGAGGACTACAACGCGGAGCTGATCTCGGCCGGCGGCGGCGTCTACTCGCGTACCGCGAAGTCGGTCCCGATCACGCCGCAGGTCCGGGCGGTGCTCGGCCTGGACGACGACGTCACGCAGATGTCGCCGCAGGAGTTGATGAAGGCGATCGTCACCGCGCCGGTGGACCTGTTCTGGAACGGCGGCATCGGCACCTACGTGAAGGCGTCCACGCAGACCAACGCGGAGGTGGGCGACAAGTCCAACGACGCGATCCGGGTGGACGGGCGCAGCCTGCGCTGCCGGGTGGCGGGCGAGGGCGGCAACCTGGGCTGGACCCAGCTCGGGCGCATCGAGTACGCGCTGACCGGTGGCCGGATCTACACCGACTTCATCGACAACGCGGCCGGTGTGGACACCTCCGACCACGAGGTGAACATCAAGATCCTGCTGAACACGGCTGTCGCCGACGGCGAGCTGACCACCGCCGAGCGGGACGAGCTGCTGGCGGGGATGACCGACGAGGTCGCCAAGCTGGTGCTGCGGGACAACTACGACCAGGCTCGGGCGATCAACAACGCCCAGGCGCAGGCAGCCTCGCTGCTTCCGGTGCACCGCCGGATGATCAACGAGCTGGAGCGCTCGGGCGGGCTGGACCGGGCGCTGGAGGCGTTGCCGCCGGACGAGGAGCTGGCGGTACGAGGCGAGTCCGGGCTGACCGCGCCGGAGTTCGCGGTGCTGCTCGCGTACGTGAAGATCGTCCTTGAACGGGAGATCCTCGCCGACGGGGTGGCCGACGAGGCGTGGACGACCGACGTGCTGGTCAACTACTTCCCGACGCCCATGCGCGAGCGGTTCGCCGACCGGATGGGCCAGCACCGGCTGCGCCGGGAGATCGTCACCACGGTGCTCGTCAACGAGGCGATCAACCGGGGCGGGATCTCGTTCGTCTTCCGGGTCGTCGAGGAGACCGCGGCGAACGCTGCCGACGTGATCCGGGCGTACGTGGTGGTCCGCGAGGTCTTCGGGCTGCGCGAGCTGTGGGACGCGGTGGAGGCGCTGGACAACAAGGTCTCCCCGGAGCTACAGACGAGCGTCTACCTGGACACCCGCCGGCTGCTCGACCGCGCCGTCCGGTGGCTTGTCACCAACCGACGCTCGCCGATCGACGTGCCGGCCGAGATCAAGCGGCTGCGCGCCGGGGTGGCCGACCTGCTGCCGGGGCTCGAGGACCTGTTCTACGGCAGTGAGCGGCAGGCCATCGCCGAGCACATCGACTCGTCGACAAAGCGTGGGCTGCCCCGAGAGCTGGCCGAGCAGGCGACCCGGCTGATGTACAGCTTCGGCCTGCTGGACGTGGTGGAGACCGCGACCCGCAGCGGGCGGCAGGTCGGCGAGGTGGCCTCGGTCTACTTCGTGCTGTCCGACCTGTTCCGGGTTGACTCGCTGCTGTCGAAGATCTCCCTGCTGCCGCGCGAGGACCGGTGGCAGACGCTGGCCCGGATGGCGCTGCGCTACGACCTGTACGCCGCGCTGGCCGCGCTCACCGCGGAGGTGCTCGACTCCACACCTGGCGAACTGCCGCCGCACGAGCGGGTGCACCAGTGGGAGCAGTCGAACGCCACCTCGATCCACCGTGCCCGCCAGGCGATGGGGGAGTTCGACGAGTCGAGGGCGGACCTCGCAGCCCTGTCCGTGCTGCTGCGTCAGATCCGCACGCTGGTGCGGACCTCCGGCGCCGCGGCCTGAGTCGGTACGCCGGACGCGGTCCGGCCGGTCGGGTCACCCCGACCGGCCGGACCTTTTTCGCACTCCCAGGTCACTCCACAAGGGTCGCGAAGGCGACCACGTTGTCCGGGTAGCTCCTGACACTCTCGTCGAACTGACCGCCGCAGGTCACCACCCGCAGGCCGGGCCTGTCGTTCGGCCCGTAGACGAGCTCGGTGGGGAAGGCCGTCTTCGGGTACGCCTTCACCGACTCGACCTTGAAGGTGGCGGGCTGGCCGTCAGCCCGACGCACGGTGATCGTGTCGCCGGGAACGAGGGAGCCCAGGTCGAAGAAGACGGCAGGGCCGAGCTGCGCCGAGTCCACGTGACCGACGATCACCGCGTTGCCGGTCTCGCCAGGGCTCACGCCCGGCTCGTACCAGCCGGCATGGTCGGCCTGCTCCAACGGGGGGACCTGGACGGTGCCGTCCGGGTTGGTGCCGAGCGGCATGATCGTCGCGTTGACGCCGATCCGGGGGATCTCGATGCTTGTCGGCGTAGCCCGGTTCAGTCCCGCCGGGACACTCCCCGGTGCGGCGGACTCCCCGCCGTCGAGCCGGGGAACGTCGGGGTCGGTGGTCTCGGGACCGGCCTGGGCCAGCGGCTGCGGTGGGCGGGGAGCGGGCGTGGTCTTCAGCGCGGCGCCGATCATGCCGGCGCCGACCATGGCCACTGTGACGACGACGGCCGCGCCGGCGGCACGCCACGGTCTCCCGTGACGGCCGCCGGCCCGTGCCATCGTCACGTCAGACGAGGGAACCATCGGTCCGCCGACGACGCATCAGAACGATCCCGCCCAGCGCGGCAGCGCCGAGCAGGCTCGCGCCACCGGTGGCCAGGCCCCGGTCGGTACCGGTGCTGGCGCCACCGTCACCACCGTCGACCCCACCGTGGGGCAGCACGACGAGCTCACCTTCGCCGCACGAACCCTTGAGCTCGTAGCGACCCGGCTTGGCGTCCTTGTCGACCTTGGCCTCGCCGTAGTACACGAACTCGCGCTCGCGCTCCCAGCCGCCGTCCTTGCCGTGGTCGCCGTACTCGCCGCCCTTGTCGCCGTACTCGCCGCCCTTGGAGTCCCAGCCCTTGTCGGAGCCGTGCTCGTCGGAGCCGTACTCGCCGCCCTTGGACTCCCAGCCCTTGTCGGAGCCGTACTCGTCGGAGCCGTACTCGCCGCCCTTGGACTCCCAGCCCTTGTCCGAGCCGTACTCGTCCGAGCCGTACTCGCCGTCCTTGGAGTCCCAGTCCTTCTTGCCTTCGTCCTTGGACTCCCAGTCCTTCTTGCCTTCGTCCTTGGACTCCCAGTCCTTCTTGCCTTCGTCCTTGGAGCCCCAGTCCTTGTCGCGGCCGTTCTCCGCGTCCTGGCCGTGCTCCTCGCCCTTCCAGTCCTTGCCACCCTCGTCGCCGTAGGCGTCGGCGGCAGCGCCGCCGCCCTGGCCACCGGGCTGCGGGGAGTCGGCCGGCGGCTGCGGCTTGTCCTTGCCGTCTTCGCCCTTGCCCTCGTGGTCCTTGCCCTTGTCCTTGTCGTCCTTGCCGTGCTCGTCCTTGCCCTTGTCGTCCTTGCCCTTGTCGTCCTTGCCGTGTTCGTCCCGGCCGCGGTCCTCGCGGTCGTAGGAGCCGTCCTCCTTGTTCCACTCGCCGTGGTCCTTGCCCTTGTCGTCCCGCGCCGCCTCCAGCTTGACCTTGCCGGTGACCTTGGACCAGACGAAGGCGTGCTCCTGCCGGTCCGGGCAGATCTCGAGGAGCTTGACCTCGTCGCCAGCCTTCACGACGTGCGGCTTGGCGTAGACCTTGCCGTCGTGGTCCTTGCCGCCGTCGTGGTGCCCGTCGGCGAACGCGATCCCCGGCGCGAACACCAGGAGCGATGCGCCGCCGAGCGCAGCGCCCGCAACGACCTTCCCGAGCATCTTTTTAGCCATGACTTGCGTCACTCCATCCCTGTTGTCCTGAGCCCGACGACAGTCGAGCTACGACCGACGTTAGACGGTTTCATGACTTATGAAGGGAAAGATTCGCGTTTTGACCTTTGCTGCTGGTAAGAGGCTAAGGAGTGCTACGCCGCCTTCTCGGGCTTGCCGTACGTCTTAGGCGCGCCACCGCCCTGCGGCGTCGATAGCGGTGTTCGGCACGCCGCGTGCCGGCCCACCAGCGCTCATCCGGTAACGGCAGGCCCGTCGCTCTCGTGCCGGCAGATCCCGCTCGGGGGTATCGTCCGAGTCGCAAAGGTCGGCCACACGCATCGAGCCATTGCCATGGAAGCGCTCCCATGTAAGAATCGGCGCACGCGGTTCGGGGAGCCACACCGCGCAGGCAGGGCGTCGAGGGCATCCGGTTTCGCCGGACGACATCCGGCCGCCACTGGGCCGGTCCGCGCCGGTCGTTCACCACCACCACAGCAGCCCGTCCGGGTCGGGCACCCCCCAAAGAATCCCGTTGGCGCCGGCAGCCGTCCGTCCAGGACGTCTCACCGGGCCGTCCCACGCCGGGCCGTACGCGAGCCCGGTCTCGCCCAAGGAGATCAGTGGCATGAATGTGTGGAGAAGGCTGTCCGGCCCACGCCGGACCTTCGCGCTCGCAGGCGCGGGCGTGCTGGTCGCCGGAGGGTTGGTGACGATCCCCGTTACCGCGGCACAGGCCGCGACGCAGTGCGAGATCGTCTACTCGACGAACGACTGGCCCGGTGGCTTCACCGGCAACGTCACAATCAAGAACCTCGGCGACCCGGTCAACGGCTGGACGTTGGGCTGGACCTTCCCCAACTCCAGCCAGCGGGTGCAGCAGGGCTGGTCGGCCGAGTTCACCCAGTCCGGCAGCCAGGTCACGGCCCGCAGCCTGTCCTACAACGGCAGCCTCGCCACCGGTGCGTCGACGAACATCGGGTTCAACGGTGCGTGGAGCGGCAGCAACCCGAAGCCGACGTCGTTCACCCTCAACGGAGTGGTCTGCAACGGCGGTGGCCCGACCACCCCGCCGCCCACCACGCCCCCGGCCACCACCCCACCCCCGACCACGCCTCCGCCGACCACGCCTCCGCCCACCACGCCTCCGCCGACGACCCCGCCGCCCGGAACCAAGGTGGACAACCCGTACGCCGGTGTTCCCGGCTACGTGAACCCGGAGTGGAAGGCCAAGGCGGACGCCGAGGCGGGCGGAAGCCGGGTCTCCAACAACCCCACCGCCGTGTGGCTGGACCGGATCGCTGCCATCAACGGCACGCCGGACAGCAGCTCCAACGGTGCTTTCGGGGTGCGGGACCACCTGGACGAGGCGCTGCGCCAGGGTGCCGGCTACATCCAGTTCGTGATCTACAACCTGCCGGGCCGGGACTGCTCCGCGCTCGCCTCCAACGGTGAGCTGGGCCCGGACGAGCTGCCCAGGTACAAGGCCGAGTACATCGACCCGATCGCGGCGATCCAGTCCGACTCGAAGTACCGGAACCTGCGGATCATCAACGTCATCGAAATCGACTCGCTGCCGAACCTGGTCACCAACACCACGGGCAACGCGGGTGGCACGGTGATGTGTGACACCGTCAAGGCCAACGGCGCCTACGTCAACGGCGTCGGCTACGCGCTGGCGAAGTTCGGTGCGATCAGCAACGTCTACAACTACGTCGACGCCGGACACCACGGCTGGCTGGGCTGGGACACCAACTTCGGCCCGACCGCCGACATCCTGAAGACCGCAGCGGTCGCCTCCGGCAGCACTGTCAACAACGTGCACGGCTTCATCACCAACACGGCGAACTACTCGGCGCTGCGTGAGCCGTACTTCAAGGTGACGGACAACGTGAACGGCCAGACGGTGCGGCAGTCGAAGTGGGTGGACTGGAACTACTACGTCGACGAGCTGTCCTTCGCGCAGGCGTTCCGCGACAAGCTGGTCTCGGTCGGCTTCAACTCCAACATCGGCATGCTGATCGACACCTCCCGCAACGGCTGGGGCGGGTCCGCCCGGCCCACCGGCCCGGGCGCGACGACCAGCGTCGACACGTACGTCAACGGTGGCCGGGTCGACCGTCGGCTCCACCTCGGCAACTGGTGCAACCAGGCCGGTGCCGGCCTCGGTGAGCGTCCCCGGGCCAACCCGGAGCCGGGCATCGACGCCTACGTCTGGGTGAAGCCTCCGGGCGAGTCGGACGGCTCCAGCAAGGAGATCCCGAACAACGAGGGCAAGGGCTTCGACCGGATGTGCGACCCGACGTACGGCGGTAACGCCCGTAACGGCAACAACCCGTCCGGTGCGCTGGCCGACGCCCCGATCTCCGGTGCGTGGTTCTCCGCCCAGTTCCAGGAGCTCATGCGCAACGCGTACCCGGCGCTCTGACCGGGAACGCTCCAGCACCACCCGCCGCCGGCAGTAGGTGAGGCACTGCCGGCGGCAGGTCCCCCCGGGTCCCCGACTCGACCGTCACAGGTCGGGTCGGGGACCCACCCCGTTGCCGGCCCGGTCAGGGCACTGTGCGCTCGATCGCCGCCCGGCCCTGCTCGGCCAGGTCACGGCGCGCCTTGTCGAGGTTCTCCCTGGTGAGGTCCTGCCCGCGGGCCATCACCAGATCCTCCGGCTCCCAGGGCTGCTCAGCCCCTGTGCGGATGTTGTCACCGGCCGCGCCGGTGCCCGTCCCGGTCGCGCCGGTGCCGGCGGCGTACGGGTCACCGATCAACTCGTCGGTTTCCGGCGCGAGATCCTCCGGCCGGTCCCGGGGCTCGGCGAAGGCCGGATTGTCCCGGTCCGGGCCGCCTCCGGTCCGCAGTTGCGGGACGGTGCTGTCGTCGTCCACCGCAGCGGCCGTTTGCGGGCTCTCTTCCAGCGGCGGTCGGCGGTCGCGATCGGTCATGGTGCTGCCTCCTGGGTCCGACACGTTGCCTGATCCCTCGCGTACCCCGTGTCGGGGGGCCCATGCGCGGCGCTTTCACGCCCGGATGCCCACTTTCGGCGCGCTTCCGGCCGCAACGGGCGGGCGAGCGGGACGGACATACGGGGGCGCCCCGGTCGATGATCGACCGGGGCGCCCGTGCGTCACTCAGCGACCGAGTACGCGGTCCAGGAAGTCCCTGTAGTTGCGGACCGCCATCCGTAGCTGCTCGGTGTCCGCCGAACCGGCGTCCTGCCAGCCACCAAGCTTGTTCTTCTGCGCGGCCAGCGCCGAGGAGAGCGCCTGGATGGCCTCCTCGACCAGCGACTGCGCCTCGCCGGCCGCCGCGTGCGGGTCGTCCACGAACCGCAGCTGCACGTCGCGCCAGCGGTCCCGGAATCCCTGCGCCGTGTCGGCTTCGAGGAGCGTCGCCGGCTCGGCGGCCACCGTCGACCCGGCGGGCCGCGACGTTCCGGCCGACTCCAGCGACGAGGTGGTGCCAGCGACGACGGGCACCACGTCGGCGTCCGCGTCCGGGTCGACCATCTCCGGCGTGGCGCTGCCGTAGCCGGCCGCGCCGGCCGTCGTCGCGTCCGGGTCCCCGGCCCAGTCGGTCAGGTCACCGCGGCGCTCGGCCGCACCGTCAGTGCTCCCCGCCGGTACGACGGTACGGGTGGAACCGTCGGCGTCGGTGTGCTGGTCGTCGGCGTCGGGATCCAGATCGGTGTCCCGGTCGGTCTCCGGGCCGCCGTCCCGGCGGTGCAGTTCGGCGGTGGGGTCAGCGGTCAGTCCCACCCGCTCGCCGTCCTCGGCGCCGTCTCCGGGCTCGGCGGTCCGCTCGGCCCGGGGGTCGGGCTGGTCCTGCGGGTGCGGGCTGGCCAGCGCGGACGCGGCCACCGCGTCCCCCACGGTGGTGGCGCCGAAAGCGGTCGGCAGCGGGCCGGGCTCGTGGAATCCGCCCTCGCCGTCGCTGTCGTCCGTCGCGTCGGCCTGCCGTTCGTCCGCCCGGTGGCGTCGGTCGTCCGCCGTCTCGTCGTCGACGTCGTACAGGCCCGTGTCGACGTCGTCGGTCCGCTCGCGCTCGGCGGTGAGGTCGCGCTCGGCGTCGGGGTCGGGGTCGTCGAAGGCGCCCCGGTCGTCCACACTGCCCTCGGGGGCGTCCGAGCGGTAGTCCCTGTCGGTCTGGTCGTCACGGTCGGTTCGGTCGTCGGTCGGCGGCACGGGTACCGGTGTGGACCGGACGGCCTCCGGGTGGTCGTTGCTCACCTGCTCTTGCTGGCGCATGGGTGGCCTCCTCAGCGGCTCGTGGCGTCGTGCGGAGTGTCCGGGTGGTGGCGCTGTTCGGGTGCGTGCTGTCCGACCGGCTCCTCGCCGAGCAGGTCGGCGAAGAGAGCCCGGTAGTGCACGACCGCCTGGCGCAGTTCCTCGGTGCTGGCCTCACCCCGGGAGTTGCGCAGGTGGATCTCGTGCGCGTCCCGGTAGTGGGTAAGCGTGCGGGCATGGTCGACGGAGAGGTGGGCGATCTGGTCGGAGAAGTCCCCGGTCGGGTAGCCCCGCTCCTCGATGAGTCGGGTGACGAGTTCATCAGCGTCGCCCACCGTGTCGCCGGGCGAGTCGATGAAGCGGATCTGGAGTTCCTCCCAGGCCGCGGCGTAGTGGGCCCGGGACTCCGGGCTGAGCGGGGTGAGCGTGAGCTCGGCGTGCCGGCGCTCCCGATCGCGCAGTTCGCGCTCCGCGGCGGACCGGCTGTCCTGCTCCTGCACCACCCGGTCGTACTCCGGCCCGAACCGGCTCTGCAGTTTGCGGCGGCGGCTGAACGACAGCGCTGCCACGGCCAGTGCTGCGATCACCAGCACGACGAGGACGATGACGATTATCTGCGTGGACGACATGGGCTCCTCCTTCGTTACCTGGTATTCCCTCCGCGTACTGATCGCCAATCCCGATCCGAGGCACTTTCCGCACCGATCCGCGTCACGTTTCGCCTAGTGAGGGCATTACAGGGCGAAACGCGGACCAGGGACACGGCGCAACGCGGGGTCAAACCTGATCCGAGCCGGGTTCGCGAGGCCGCCGCCGTCGGCGTCCGGCGGTGTTGCATTCCGTAGCGTCGATGCCCACGCGACGGGCGGTAGTGCATCGGCGCGTGATTACGTATCCTGCCCAAGGCGCCCGCGCCGGCACCCGACCTGGACGGTCGGGCGCGCACCCGGCGAGCGCGTTGCCCGGCGGTGCCGGCGCACTCCTGCCACCCCTGTACGGGCGAGGTCTGATGAGAACCCGCGACTGGCCGATCCGCTCGAAGCTGACCGCGTTGGTCGTCGCGCCGGTGACCGCGCTGCTGGCACTGTGGATCTTCGCGACGACGTTGACCTTCGGCCCGGCACTGGATCTGCTCTCCGCGCGCACCCTGCTGTACGACCTGGGCCGCCCCGGTGAGGCAGTGGTCACCGAGCTGCAAAGGGAACGCAGGCTGTCGGTGGTGCAACTCGCCGGCACCAACGTGCTGCCGGCCCTGGCCGAGCAACGCCAACGCACCGATCGGGCGGTCGCCGAGCTGCGCCACCGGATCGACGGGGAGGCGTTGCGCGACGCCGCCGACGACGTCCTGGAGGACCGGATCGACCGGCTGGTCACCGCACTGGCGGCCCTGCCGAGCGGCCGGAACTTCATCGACGACCGCATGATGGACCGTGCCGGCGCGCTCGGCCTCTACAGTGGCATCGTCACCGCGGCCTTCCAGGCGTTCTCCGCCATGGCGGATCTGCCCGATCCCGACATCAACCGAGAGGCGCTGGCGCTCACCGCGCTGGGGCGCTCCCGGGAACTGCTCGGCCAGACCGACGCCCTGCTGGCCGGCGCGTTCACCGCAGGCCGGTTCGCCGACGGCGAGCACACCCAACTCGTGCAGGCCATCGGCAACCAGCGGTGGCTCAGCGAGAGCGCGGTCGCCGACCTGCCCGAGGCCGGGCGCGTCGCGTACCAACGACTTACCGAGACTCCGGAGTTCACAAGCCTGCGCGCCATGCAGGACGCGTTGATCGGTGCCAGCCGGACCGGGCGTCCACCGGTGGACGCGGCGTCATGGCAGGCCAGCCATGACGCCGTACAGCAACAGTTGCGCGACTTCGAGCTGTCCGAGGCCGACGGGCTCACCGACCGCTCGGTGCCGATGGCCGTCCGGATCCTGCTCCGGCTGGCCGCCGCCGGTGTGCTCGGACTCGTCGCCGTGGTGGTCTCGGTGCTGGTGGCGGTGCGTGTCGGCCGCACGCTGGTCCGGCGCCTCAGCGGAGTGCGTACCGCCGCGCTCGAGTTGGCCGAGCACCGCCTTCCGGACGTGGTGACCCGGCTGCGCCGTGGCGAGCTCGTCGACGTCGCGCGGGAGGCGCCGCCGCTGGAGTACGGCCACGACGAGATCGGCGAGGTCGGGCGGGCCTTCACCCAGGTGCAGCGCACCGCCGTACAGGCAGCGGTGGACGAGGTCACCCTGCGCCGTGGCCTCAACGAGGTGTTCCTCAACATCGCCCGGCGCAGCCAGGGCCTGGTGCACCGGCAGTTGCACCTGCTGGACCGGATGGAGCGCCGCGCCGAGGACCCGGACGAGCTGGCCGAACTGTTCCAGGTGGACCACCTGGCCACCCGGCTCCGTCGGCACGCCGAGGACCTGGTCATTCTTGCCGGCTCCGCGCCGGGCCGAGGATGGCGCAACCCGGTCGCGATGGTCGACCTGGTTCGCGGCGCGATCTCCGAGGTCGAGGCGTACGACCGGGTGGACGTCACCGTCGTGCAGCCGGCCGGCGTGCTCGGCCGGGCGGTCGGCGACGTCATCCACCTGCTGGCCGAGCTGATCGAGAACGCCACCGCCTTCTCGCCGCCGGACACCCGGGTCACAGTGACGGGGGAGCAGGTGGCCAACGGGTACGCCCTGGAGATCACCGACCAGGGGCTGGGGATGTCCGAGGCGGCGCTGGAGAGCGCCAACACCCGGCTGGCCAGCTCGCCCGAGTTCGACCCGACCGAGAGCGCGCGACTCGGCCTGTTCGTGGTGGCCCGACTGGCGGCACGGCACGCGGTACGGGTCCGGCTGCGCCCCGGCAGGGAGAGCGGGCTGACCGCCGTGGTGCTGATCCCCAGCGAGCTGGTCACCGCCGAGCCGCCGGCCGGGCCCGACCTCACCGCGCCGACTTCCGCGCCCGGTGCACTGCGACCGACCCGCCGAGGCACAGTGCCCCGACCCCGGCCCAACCGCGCCCGCCCGCCCGTGGCCGCCATCGGACCGCCCACCACCGCCTCGCCCGCCCACGGGCCGGACGCCTCGGCCGCCAACGCCTCGGCAGCCGTCGGGTCCGGCACGACCGGGCCGGACGTCGAGGGGGCGCCCTCGGACGACACACCTGACGACCTGGACGGACTGCCCCGCCGGGTGCGACGACGTACCCCCGCCGCAGTGCCCCGGTCGACGGCCGCCGATACGCCGTCGCCCCGGTCGCCGGAGGAGGTACGCCGGGTCATGGCGGCACTTCAGGCGGGAACCGCCCGCGGCCGGGCCACCGGATCTCCGCCGGCCACGGCAGCTCCGGCGGACCGTTCCGTTGCGGACCGGGACACCACCGAACCCCAGACCGAGACTGAGAGGGACGCCTAGTGCGACAGACGACGAAGCAGGGCGCCAGCCTCGACTGGCTGCTCGACGAGCTGGTGCAACGGGTGCCAGCCGCCCGGGAGGCGGTGGTGCTCTCCGCCGACGGGCTGCTGATGGGCTCCTCCACCGAGCTGGACCGCTCCGACGCCGAGCACCTCTGCGCGCTCGCCGCAGGCTTCTCCAGCCTGGCCCGAGGTGCCAGCCGACACGTGGACGGTGGTCCGGTCCGGCAGACCGTTGTGGAGATGGAGTCGGCGTACCTCTTCGTCACGGCCGCCGGGCAGGGTGCCTGCCTGGCCGTGGTGAGTGACGCGGACGCGGACATCGGCCTGGTGGCATACGAGATGGCGATGCTTGTCATCCGTGTGGGGGAGAACCTCAGCGCGCCGGCCCGGCCGTCGGCGGGTGCCGGTGATGCGGGCTGAGCCGCCCGCGCCCCAGCACGAGTGGCTGGACGGCGACGCGGGGCCGGTCGTGCGCCCGTACACGCTCACCGGCGGACGGGTACGCTCCGCCGTCGGGTTCGACCTTGTCGCGTTCGTCCTGGCCGCCTCGGATTTCGATCCGGCAGCCGACCCGCAGCTACTCCCGGAGCACCGGCGGCTCGTCGCGCTCGCCGGCCGGCCGGTCTCGGTGGCCGAGTTGGCAGCCGAGCTGGACCTCGCGGTCGGTGTGATCCGGGTGCTTCTCGGTGATCTTCTCGCTCAGGGCCTGGTCGCGGTGCACGAGCCGCCGGCCGACGGCAACCTTCCCGACGACGACATCCTCAAGGCGGTGGTCAGTGGACTCCGTGCGTTATGACCATGCGGGCACTCGCACCACCATCCCGCTGGCACTGAAGATCCTCATCGCCGGAGGCTTCGGTGCCGGCAAGACGACGCTGGTGAGCGCGTTGAGCGAGGTCCGCCCGTTGCAGACCGAGGAGGTGTTGACCGGGGCCGGGATCGGCACCGACGACATCTCCGGCGTGGAGGGCAAGTCGACCACCACGGTGGCGATGGACTTCGGCCGGATCACCATCAACGAGGACCTCCAGGTCTATCTTTTCGGCACCCCGGGTCAGGACCGGTTCTGGTTCCTGTGGGACGAGTTGGCCTTCGGCGCGCTCGGCGCTGTGGTGCTCGCCGACACGCGACGGTTGGCCGACTGCTTCCCCTCGATCGACTACTTCGAGCAGCGCGGCATCCCGTTCGTGGTGGGCGTCAACTGCTTCGACGACACCCGTCGGTTCGAGTTGGAGACCGTACGTCGGGCGCTGGACCTCGATCCGGACGTACCGATGGTGCTCTGTGACGCCCGGGACCGGCAGTCCGGCAAGCTGGTGTTGATCTCCCTGGTCGAGCACGTGGCCCGCCAGCGTGGTGAGCCGGTGCCGACCGCCTGAGCCGCCTCCGCGCGGGCGGCGGATCGGCGGTCAGCTCGCGCGGAGAGCCGATGGTCGGCGATCCGGGCCCGGAAAGCTGGTTAGCCGGCCGGCATCGTGGGCAGCTCTGATTGGATCTACCGAGGATGCCGGCTAAGGGGTGGGGCGTGAGTGGTCAGGGCGAGGTCGTCCACATCGGCGGTTACACGGCGCAGGGCGGAGGGCGTGGCAGTGGCATCGTGGCGGCCCTGCGGGACCCGGCCACGGGGGCGCTGACCCCGCTGGGCACTGTGGCGGTCACCGAGTCCCCGTCGTTCCTGGTTCGGCACCCCCGTCAGCCGGTGCTCTACGCGGTCAACGAGGTGACCGACGGGGCGATCAGCGCCTGGCAGGTCGGGTCCGACGGTTCGCTGGACCCGCTCGGCAGCCACTCGACAGGTGGCGCCGAGCCGTGCCACCTGGCGGTGCTGCCCGACGGTGGGCACCTGGTGGCGGCCAACTACGGCGGCGGCAGCGTCGCGGTCTTTCCGCTCGACGCGCAGGGCGTACCCGGCGAGCGCACCGACCTCGTGGTGCACGAGGGGCACGGTCCCGACCCGGACCGCCAGGACCGGGCACACACCCACATGGTCTCCCCGGACCCGGGCGCGGGACCGCTGCTCGCTGTGGATCTGGGCACCGACTCGGTCTACAGGTACGACCTCGACGGCGCGAGCGGCCGGTTGACGCCGCGCGGGCCACGGGCGCGCACGGCGCCCGGCACCGGGCCGCGGCACCTGGCACGCCACCCCGACGGGCGACGCTGCTACCTGGTTGGCGAGCTGGACGCCACTGTGACCGCGTACGAGCTTGACGACGACGGGGCGCTGCACCAGCGTGGCCGGGTCGACGCGAGCGACCGGACCGGGCACGTGCAGCCGTCGGAGGTAGCGGTCGGCCCGGACGGCCGATTCCTGTACGTCGCCAACCGCGGGGTGGGCACCATCGCCGTCTTCAACCTGGCCGGCGAGCTGCCCGAGCTGGTGGCCGAGGTGGACACCGGTGGTGAGTGGCCCCGGCACTTCGCACTGATCGGTAAGCATCTGTACGTCGCCGACGAGCGCGCGGACATGGTGCGGGTCTTCCGGCTGGACGCGAGCACCGGCATCCCGGCACCGGTCGGCGAGCCCGTGGCGGTGCCGAGCCCGACCTGTGTGCTGCCGTGAGCCGTACCATCGGGGGGCGAGACGTGAAGACGATGCCGATTTGACGACGGCTCGGGGCGGCTTCATCACTCTGTGTCGCTAAACGGTGATCAACTGTTTCTCCTGCGTAACTTTAGTCCGAACGGTTGTGGCAGAGACGGCACCTAATACGCAAGATGGTCAGCGTGTCAGCAGGCCGCCATCGCATGCGTTCGAAACTCCACCTCGCCGTCGTCGGATCGATGGCGACGGTTCTCGTCGTCACCACCGGCGCGTGGTTCGGCTACAAGGAGCTGATCCAGCCGAACTGCTCCGGGGAGATCCGACTCGCGGTGGCGGTCGCCGCCGAGCTCGCGCCTGCCGTCGACGCCGCCGCGTCCCAGTGGGTAAAGGACGGTGCCGCTGTCGGCCCCACCTGCATCCGCGTCGACGTCTCGGCGTCCGACCCGGTCGACGTGGCCGCCGTCGTGGCTGCGAAGCACGGTGCCGTCCTGGCCGGTGTCGGGCAGGCCAGCGGCACCGCCGTCACCCCGGACGTCTGGGTGCCGGACTCGTCGACCTGGCTGCTGCGGCTCAAGAAGGACGCGACCGCCTTCGCTCCGACAAACGGCGCCTCCATCGCCCGCAGCCCCGTCGTCGTCGCCATGCCCGAGCCGGTGGCCACCCGGTTGGGCTGGCCCAACGCGAAGTTCACCTGGGCGGACCTCCTCAAGCAGGTGAACAGCAGCAAGCCGCTGCGTACCGGGATCGTCGAGCCCACCCGGGACGCTGCCGGTCTGTCCGGTCTGCTCTCGCTGACGGCCGCTGCCAGCGCGGCGGGCGGCGACACCCAACGCAACACCGTCGGTGCGCTGCGGGCGCTGGCCACGGGCCGTTCGTCGCTGCGCAGCGACCTTGTGGCACGCTTCCCGACCGCCACGGACCCGACCTCCATCGCGAGCGGCCTCGGTGCGGCGGCGCTGTCCGAGGAAGACGTGATCGCCTACAACAGCAAGCAGCCGCCGGTGCCGCTCGCCGCCCTCTACATGGAGCCGGCGCCGATGCCGCTGGACTACCCGTACGCGGTTCTGCCCGGCATCGAGCCGACCAAGGCGTCGGCGGCCAAGGTGCTGTTCGAGTTGCTCACCGCCCCGAAGTTCCGGGACCGGCTGGCGGCGCAGTCGCTGCGCGGGCCGGACGGCAACTGGGGTGCCGGTTTCCGCGCGCCGCAGGGCGCCCCGAGCCCGTCGGGTACCGCGCCGGCGGAGCCGGCGGCAGGCGGCACGGCGGCAGGCGGCCTCGACCCGGCCGCGATACAGCGTGTCGTCTCCAGCTGGTCGATCGCCACCCAGTCCGGCCGCATGCTCTGCGTCATCGACGTCTCCGGCTCGATGAAGGAAGAGGTGCCCAGCGCCAACAGGCGTAGCCGCGAGGAGGTCACCGTTGACGCGGCGCGTCGCGGCCTCGGCCTCTTCGACGACTCCTGGGCGATCGGCCTGTGGACCTTCTCCACCAAGCTCGTCGGGAACCGCGACTACCGTGAGCTGGTTCCCATCGGCCCGCTGTCGAGCCAGCGCGGTCAGCTCGAAGCGGCCCTCGGTACGATCAAGCCGTCCGACGGCGACACCGGCCTCTACGACACCATGTTGGCCGCCTACCAGGCGGTCCAGGAAGATTGGCAGCCCGGCCGCGTCAACTCGATCGTGCTGTTCACCGACGGTAAGAACGAGGACGACAACGGGCTCAACCAGCAGCAGTTGCTGGCCAAGCTGAAGCAGATCGCCGACCCCGAGCGTCCGGTGCAGGTCATCATGATCGGTATCGGCGAGGGCGTCAGCAAGGCCGAGTTGGAGTCGATCACCAAGGTCACCGGTGGGGACGTCTTCGTCACCAAGGACCCGAGTGAGATCGGCAGCATCTTCCTCAGCGCCATCGCCCGCCGCCCCCCGGCGCCGCGCTGAGCCGACGCACAGCACAGGGAGCCTGCCGGACCGCCGATCCGGCACGGCGGGCCCCTTTGTAACCGCTGAGTTGAAGAAAAGTGACGGCAATACGTCGGAATCAATCGGCAGTCATAGTTATCAGGGCAGGATGTCGACGTGTCCCGGCATTGTCGGTCCGCCCGGCCGCCCCGGTTTCTCGGTCCGCCTCGGTGCGGCCCATCGGCCGGGCCGACCTGAACAGAGTGGGGAGGGCCAGTGACCGCCACGACACTGATGACCCCCGCCAGCGCGTCCGCGAAGCCGGATGGCCGCCCGGCTGGGCTGATGGCCCGCGCCGACGAGCGGTCCTACATCCGGGTCCTGGTGGTGCTGGACACCGCCATCCTCACCATCGCCCTGCTCGTCGGGTACGTCGCGCGGTTCGGTGACGAGGAGCCGAGCGGCTCGAAGATCCCGTACGTGCTGGTGGCGCCCGGGTTGGTCCTGGCCTGGCTGGTCTCGCTCAAGGCGCTTGGTTGCTACGACGACCGGGTGATCGGCTACGGGGCGGACGAGTACCGGCGGGTCAGCTCCGCGAGCCTGCGGCTGGCCGGGGCGATAGCCATCGCCGGATACATCGCCGACGTCGGGGTCTCCCGGGGTTTCCTCGGCATCTCCTTCGCGGTGGGCACCGTCGGGCTGGAGGTGGCCCGGTTCGCCGCCCGAAAACGTCTGCACCGGGCACGGTCCCGGGGGTTCGGCTGGTCCCGCAAGGTGCTCGTGGTCGGTGACACCGCCCATGTTCTGGAGTTGGTGCACACACTGCGCCGGGAGCCGTACGCCGGCTATCAGGTGGTCGGCGCGTGCATCCCGGACGCGCTGCTGGCACCGGTGGCGCAGCGTCTCGGTGACGTACCGGTGGTGGGGTCGTTCCGGGGCATTCCGGAGGCCGCGACCGCGATCGGCGCGGACACGGTGGCCGTGACCGCCTCGGGCGAGCTGACCGCCGCCCGACTGCGCCGGCTCGGCTGGCAACTGGAGGGCACAGGTGTCGACCTCGTCGTGGCACCCGCGCTCACCGACGTGGCCGGCCCCCGGATCCACACCCGCCCGGTCGCCGGGCTGCCGCTGATCCACGTCGAGGCGCCCGAGTTCCGCGGTGCGCGCAAGCTGGTAAAGGGATTCGTCGACAGGTCGGTGTCGTCGGTCGCCCTGGCGCTGCTGCTGCCGATCATCGCGGTCATCGCGCTTGCCATCAAACTCGACAGCCGGGGTCCGGTGCTGTTCCGGCAGACCCGGGTAGGCCGGGGCGGCAAGGAGTTCGGCGTCTACAAGTTCCGGACCATGGTGGTGAACGCCGATGCGCTGCTCGCCGAGCTGACCGCCCGCAACGAGACCGACGGCCTCATGTTCAAGATGCGCGACGACCCACGGGTCACCCGGGTCGGTCGGCTGCTGCGCAAGTGGTCGCTGGACGAGCTGCCGCAGCTGGTGAACGTGCTGCTGGGCCAGATGAGCCTGGTCGGGCCGCGCCCACCGCTGCCCTCGGAGGTGGCCCGCTACGACGGCGACGTCGCACGCCGGCTGCTTGTCAAGCCTGGCATGACCGGGCTGTGGCAGGTCAGCGGGCGATCCGACCTGAGCTGGGAGGACGGCATCCGCCTCGACCTCTACTACGTGGAGAACTGGTCCCTCGCCGCCGACCTCACCATCCTCTGGAAGACCGTCGGTGCGGTGCTGAACAGTCGCGGCGCGTACTGACCGTCGCCGGTCACGGCTGCGGGCCGGTCCAGTCCAGGCAGACCACAACGGCGTCGTCGATCAGGTCGCCGGCCACGAACGCGCGCAGGTCACCGATCAGTGAGCGGACGGCGTCCAGCGGCTCCATCGGCCCGGTCCGGCGCAGAAACCGGTCGAGGGCCGTCTCGCCGTAGCGCACATCCCGCCCGGTGGCCTCCACCACCCCGTCGCTGACCACGAACAGCCGGTCGCCGCGCTCCAGGGTGAACGTCTGCTCGCGGTAGTCGGTCGCCTCGAACATGCCGAGCGGAAACTGCGCCTCCAGCGGCTGCTCGGTGACCTCGCCGCCGCGCAGCAGGACCAGCCGGGGTGAGCCCGCGTCCACCACTGTCATCGTCCCGGATCGCAGGTCCAGCTCCAGCAGCAGGACGGACAGGTGCCGCTTGCCCCGGTACTCGTCGTAGATGGCCTGGTCGGCGAGGGCCGCCTGGTCGGCCAGACCCAGCCCGGCCCGGCGGGCATTGCGGAGCGCGTGGGTGGCGAGCGAGGTGAGCAGGGACGCCGCGACACCCTCGCCGGTGCCGTTGACTGTGGACAGCCAGAGCCGCTGCCCGTCGTCGGACCAGTCGAAGCTGTCGCCCCGCACCGCGTACGCCGGCTCCAGTTGCCCGGCGAGGCTGAACGACGGCCTGATCCGGCTGCGGCCGGGCAGCAGGTCCCACTGCATCTCCGCGGCCAGGGTGAGCCGCTGGCTGCGCCGCGCGGCGCTGTACACGTCGGTGCCGGGGGAGACGGCGTCCAGTTCGTGGGCGAGCGCGGTAGCGATCTCGGCCAGGTCCGCGAGAACTGTCGGGTCGGCCGGTACCGCCGCCACGCGCAGTACGCCGCGGCGCTCGCCGCGCATACTGACCGGCAGCCAGGCTGTGTCGTCGACCCGCAGGGGCGACTGGTGGTCGAAAGCTCGCCACGCGGGGTGCCCGGCACCTCGGAGAGGGTCACCCTCGGTGAGCGGCAGTAGCTCCGAGAGTCGGTAGTCGACCTGGTACAGCTCGACGTCGCTGATCCCGTACGCCTCAAAGAGAACCTCCTCGACCCCGCTCACGAGGCGGTCGGCGGGCGTCTCATTGAGGGTACGTCGTGCCCGATTGACCGGTTCGTTCATCAGGGCTCCTTGATCAAGCTCAACCACCAGCGGGTTCGGAGTAGTCTCGGGCCACCATGGCCGAACTGCCCGGTCCACCGGACCACGAGACGAGTATGGCCGCCGCGTTGGACGCGGCGGCGGGTGCATTGCTGAGCGTGTGGGATTCCGCCCGGGAGGCGACCGCCAACCGGCTCTCCGGAGTCCAGTTACGGGCTGTGATGGTGGTCGAGCACCAAGACGGGATCAACCTGCGCCGGCTCTCCACCCAGCTCGACATGTTGCTCAGCTCCGCCAGCCGGCTCTGCGACAGGTTGGTCGCCGCCGGCATGCTGGAACGCGAGCCGGGCCGTTTCGACCGGCGGGAGATCTCCCTGCACCTCACCCCGGAGGCACGTCGGCTCCTCGCGGAGCTGCGGGCCGACCGCCAGGCGCGGCTCGCCGCCGTCCTGGGCGCGATGAGCCCGGCAGGGCGCACCGCGCTGCTGCGCGGGATGCAGGACTTCGACGAGGCCGCCCGCCGGCAGCAGGCGCAGAGCACGCCGACGTCGGGCGACTGGCCAGCCGACGGGGACGACCCGGCCGGGTGGCCGCGCGATCCGGACCGGCCCACCAGCCGGGCGAGGGACTGGCCTGCGGCCCCCGACCGGCCGTCGCGCACGATGCGACAGGGCGGGCCGACAGACACCGACAGGCAGGTGGGCAGCCCTCGCGAGTGGCCCACGGGCGAGCCACCGGTGGCCCGGACCGCCTGATCCGACAGGCCCCGGAGGTCGGTCACGTCGGCGTCGACGCGCACACCGCAAGCATGGCGATGTCGTCGTGGGCCTGCCCGCCCAGCCATTCGTCCACGAGCTGGAGTAGCCGGTCGACAAGCACGGCGGGGGGCAGCCCGGCCGCCGAGGCGAGCGCGGCGCGCAGCCGGTGCTCGCCGAACATCTCGACGTCGATCGGCCCGCCGTGCGCCTCGGTCACCCCATCGGTGTACGCGAGCAGCAGGTCACCAGGGTCGAGATGCACCCGGGTCTCGGCGAACCGCGCGTCGGCGAGCGCGCCGACCGGCATCCCGCCGACCGGAACCGGGGTGACCGAGCCGGAGGCGGTGACAAGCAGGGGCGCCGGGTGGCCGCCACCGGCGATCCGGATGTCCACCCCGGCCGGTCCGCGCTCCAGCGAGCCGAGCAGCAGGGTGGTGAACTGGCTGCGCCGTGCCGCTTCGGGGGCGTCGAAGAGCGCCCGGTTGAGAAGGTGGATCAGCTCCAGCGGGCGCTGCTCGACAAGCCGCAACGTCTGCAACGACTGGCGGACCCGGCCGGTCAGGACGGCCGCGCCGACGCCCTTGCCGCACACGTCGCCGAGGGCGAACAGCGCCCCGCGCGGGTGCGGGAACACCTCGTAGAAGTCTCCGCCGATGCGCAGGGTGTCCCCGGCGGACCGGTAGCCCCCGGCGATGCTCACGCCCGGCACCGTCGGCAGCTCCGGCGGGAGCAGGCTGGTCTGCAACACGCGGGCCAGGTGGGCCTGTTCGCCGTACAACTCGGCGGTGGCCAGTGCCGCGCCCGCTCGCGCCGCGAACTCGCGGGCCAGTTCGACGTCGCGCGGGTCGAATCCGGCCCGGCCGCTGCGCCGGATCAGCAGCAGGGCGCCGGCCGGGCCGCCCGCGCCGCGCATCGGGCAGACCAGCACGGCACCGGGCGGGTCGAAGTCGGGCGGCAGTACGGAGGCCAGGCCGTCGGACGTGACGTCCCGCCACAGGCACGGCTCGGCGAGCGTGCCGTCGAGCGCCTCGGCGAGGCCGGAGACGACGGCGCTCAGCTCCGGCCCGACGCGGCCGGTGACGGGGGCAGGTGCCCCCTCGGCGTACCGGGTCCAGCGGGTGTACGGCTCGGCCGGCGCGCGGTGCAGTGCCACGGCGGCGTCGGCCAGGTACGGCACGGCGAGGGTGGTGGTGACCCGCAGGGTCTGGTCCCGGTGCAGGGAGAGCCCCAGCCGGCTGCCGGCCTGGGCGAGGAACGCGGTGCGGGACCGTTCGGCCAGCAGGGCGTCGGCACGGGCGTGCTCCTCGGTGACGTCCCTGACGTACCAGGCGTACCGGTTGCCGGCGAGCTGTCGGCGGTAGCCGCGCAGCTGCCGGCCACGGTGCTCGGCGTCGAAGTGCTCGGCGCCGTCGGTGACCGCCCGGGCCAGCGGCGCGATCGGACAGCCGGGCAGCCCGGTGCCCGCGACGATCTCCGGGAGCAGCTCTGCGGCCATGGCGTTGACAAGGGTGACCCGGCCGGCGCTGTCGGTTGTCAGCACAGCCTCGCCGAGCCCGTCGAGCAGCTCGCGGGCCAACGGCGAGTCGGCCGGAAGTGGGCCGCCGGTGGGCTGCCGGACGGAGTGGGGCGTCTGCCCCTCGTCGCTGACCGGGCCGGCGTCGCCGCCGCGTCGGGTAGTGCTCACCGCCCGACGCCGGCCCGCGTCTGACGCCCTCTACGCATGCTGCTCCTGCACTCCTCGCCCGCGGATCGTTGCCTGACAGCAAGCGTACCGAGCCCTTGTGACGGACACCCAGGGTGCGGGCGGTGATCAGCTGGAACGGGTCAGCCAGCCGGCGGGTCGGCCCACGATGTGGCGGACCACCGATCCGGCGGCGCCTACCGAGGCTGCCTCCGGGCCGAGGGTCGACGGTCGGACCGTGACCGGTGACCAGGCGGCGGTGAGCACCCGAGCGGCGATCTCGGCGAGCACCGGAGGGCACAGCCAGGGCGCAAGCGGGGCGTACCCTCCGCCGAGTACCACGGTGTCCAGGTCCAGCAGGTTGACCACGCTGGCCACTGCGACACCGAGCGCGGTGCCGGCGTCGCGCAGCGCCCGCAGGGCGTCCGGGTCGCCGGCCTCGGCCAGCTCCGCCAGCCGTACGGTTGCGGTGTCGGCGGGAAGCTCCGCGCGAGCCAGCCCGGCGGCGGCCACGATCGCCTCCTGACCGGCGTACTGCTCCAGACAGCCTCGCCCGCCGCAGCGGCACGGACGCCCCTGCGGGTGGACCGGGAGGTGCCCGATCTCACCGCTCCAACCCCGGACGCCCCGGAACAGCGCGCCGTCCAGCACGATGCCCGCGCCGATGCCGACCTCGCCGGAGATGTGCAGGAAGCTGGCCGGCCCCGGGGGTCCGGAGTGCAGTTCGCCGAGCGCGGCGAGATTTGCCTCGTTGTCGACCACCAGCGCCGGTACGCCGGGCACCTGATCGGTGAGCGGAGGGTGCCCCCGCAGCAGGGTCGGAACCGGTACGTCCTGCCAGCCGAGGTTCGGTGCGAGCCGGACCACTCCGGCGTCGTCCACCAGGCCGGGGACGGCGAGCGCGGCGCCGGCCAGGGTGAGGCCCTGCCGGGCGGCGTCGGCGCGGGCCTGCCCGGCCAGGGTGACCAGTTGGGCCAGGGCGTCGGCGGGTGCCACCGGGCGCAGGTCGGCGCGGTGCACTGTGTGGTGGCGTACCTGGCCGGCGAGGTCGACAACGCACACCGCCAGGTAGTCGACGTTGACCTCCAGACCCAGCCCGGCGGGGCCCTGGTCGGCAAGGACCAGCCCGCGGGCCGGTCGGCCGGCGCCGGCGCGGGGCGCCGGGTCGGCCTCGCTCACCAGTTGGCCGGCGAGCAGGTCCTCGACCACCGCGGAGACGGTGGCCCGGGTCAGGCCTGTGGCGGTGGCCAGGTCGGCGCGGGAAGGGGGACGGTCGGCGGCGGCGATCCGACCGAGCACGAGGGCGAGATTGAGTTCGCGCAGGCTCCCTTGACGGGCGGCGCCGGCCGGGGCGTGGGTGGGGCTCACCTCTTGACAGTGCCATATTGCGGGCAAATAATTCAATCGCTGAACAAATACCGGACACCATCACCCACCACCACCCCGGAGGTCCTTCATGGCACCCCGCCCCACCCCCGCCGACAAGTTCTCCTTCGGGCTCTGGACCGTGGGCTGGCAGGCCCGCGACCCGTTCGGTGACGCGACCCGGCCCGAGCTCGACCCGGTCGAGGCCGTGCACCGGCTCGCCGAGCTGGGCGCGTACGGCATCACCTTCCACGACGACGACCTGATCCCGTTCGGTGTCGACGCCACCACCCGCGACTCGCACATCGCGCGGTTCCGCAAGGCCCTCGACGAGACCGGCCTGGTGGTACCGATGGTCACCACCAACCTCTTCACCCACCCGGTCTTCAAGGACGGCGGCTTCACCAGCAACGACCGCGACGTCCGCCGCTACGCGCTGCGCAAGGTGCTGCGCAACGTCGACCTGGCCGCCGAGCTGGGCGCGAGCACCTTCGTGATGTGGGGCGGGCGTGAGGGCTCCGAGTACGACGTCGCCAAGGACGTCCGGGCCGCCCTGGACCGCTACCGCGAGGCCGTCGACCTGCTCACCCAGTACGTCATCGACCAGGGCTACGACCTGCGCTTCGCCCTGGAGCCCAAGCCCAACGAGCCGCGCGGCGACATCCTGCTGCCCACGGTCGGGCACGCGCTCGCCTTCATCTCCCAGCTGGCCCACCCGGAGATGGTCGGCCTCAACCCGGAGGTCGGCCACGAGCAGATGGCCGGGCTCAACTACGCCCACGGCATCGCCCAGGCGCTCTGGCAGGGCAAGCTGTTCCACCTGGACCTCAACGGCCAGCGCGGCATCAAGTACGACCAGGACCTGGTCTTCGGCCACGGCGACCTGATGAACGCGTTCGCCCTGGTGGACCTTCTGGAGAACGGCGGCCCCAACGGCGGCCCGACCTACGACGGCCCCCGGCACTTCGACTACAAGCCCTCCCGCACCGAGGACATGGACGGTGTGTGGGCGTCGGCGGCCGCCAACATGGCCACCTACCTGCTGCTCAAGGAGCGGGCTGCGGCGTTCCGCGCCGACCCCGAGGTGGTCGAGGCGCTCGCCGCAAGCAAGGTCGGCGAGCTCAGCACCCCGACCCTCAACCCGGGCGAGGGGTACGACGACCTGCGCGCCGACCGGTCCGCGTTCGAGGAGTTCGACGTCGACGCGGTGGCCGCGCGGGGCTTCGCCTTCGTCCGGCTCAACCAGCTCGCCGTCGAGCACCTGCTCGGCGCCCGCTGAGGCCCCGCCATGCCGCTGGTCGCGGGCGTTGATTCGTCCACTCAGTCGTGCAAGGTCGTCATCCGGGACGCGGAGACCGGTGCCCTGGTCCGGCAGGGCCGGGCACCGCACCCGGACGGCACCGAGGTCGATCCGGAAGCCTGGTGGCAGGCGCTGCGCAGCGCCGCCGAGCAGGCCGGCGGGCTTGGCGACGTGGCGGCGGTCTCCGTCGCCGGCCAGCAGCACGGCATGGTCTGCCTCGACGAGGCCGGGCAGGTGGTCCGCCCGGCCCTGCTGTGGAACGACACCCGCTCCGCCGACGCCGCCGCCGGCCTGATCGAGGAGGCCGGCGGCGGCGCGGCCGGGCGTCGGTTCTGGGCCGAGGCCACCGGAAGTGTGCCGGTGGCCAGCTTCACCCTCACCAAGCTGCGGTGGCTGGCCACGCACGAGCCGGAGCGGGCAGCCCGGGTGGCGGCCGTCTGCCTGCCCCACGATTGGCTGACGTGGCGGCTGGCCGGCGCACCGGGGCTCGGCGCGCTGCGTACCGACCGGGGTGATGCCAGCGGCACCAGCTACTGGTCGCCGGCCACCGGCGAATACCGGATGGACCTGCTGGAGCGGGGCTTCGGCCGGCAGGTGGTGGTGCCCGAGGTGCTCGGGCCGGCGGAGTCGGCGGGAAAGCTGGCCGATGACCTGGGCGGGTCGGGCGGCGCGCTGCTCGGCGCGGGCACGGGAGACAACGCCGCCGCCGCGCTCGGCGTCGGCGCCGGGCCGGGTGACGTGATCGTCTCGATCGGCACCTCCGGCACCGTGTTCAGCGTCGCCGACGTGCCGGCCGCCGACGAGAGCGGTGCGGTGGCGGGCTTCGCCGACGCTTCCGGCCGCTTCCTGCCGCTTGTCGCCACGCTCAACGCCGCCCGGGTGCTGGACGCCGCCGCCGCGATGCTCGGCGTCACCCTCGACCGCCTGGCCGAGTTGGCGCTCTCCGCGCCGGCCGGCGCGGACGGGCTGGTCATGGTGCCCTACCTGGAGGGCGAGCGGACGCCCAACCGGCCGCTTGCCACCGGCGCGGTACACGGGCTGACCCTGCGCACGTCGACGCCCGCGCACCTGGCCCGTGCCGCCGTGGAGGGCATGCTCTGCGCGCTCGCCGACGGCCTCGACGCGCTGACCGCGCAGGGCGCCACCGCCCGGCGCGTCATCCTGGTCGGCGGCGGCGCACGGTCGGCGGCGGTCCGCCGGATCGCGCCGCAGGTCTTCGGCTGCCCGGTGGTCGTCCCGCCGCCAGGCGAATACGTCGCCGACGGCGCCGCCCGCCAGGCCGCCTGGGTCGCCCTTGGCGGCCCGACGCCGCCCAACTGGGCGGTCGAGGGCACCGAGGAGTACGCGGCCGAGCCCGCCCCCGCAGTCCGTGACAAGTACGCCGCCGCACGCGGGATGGTCCTGGACAGGCGCTGACCGACCGGGTCGACGCGGGTGGGTGCCGGTGCGAAGCTGACCGGTACCCACCCGCGTGACGACCTCCTCAGCGGAGTCTGGTTGGCTGCCGGTCATGACCGTGACCAGTGGCGGGCCTGCGCCGGGCCGGGCGCGACGCCTGCACGGCTGGGGCGGGGGCCCGGCGCACCGGTTCTACAGCGTCGCGGTGTTCGTGCTCCTCGCCTCGCTGGACAACGTGGCGATCGGGTTGGTGCCGCCGCTGTACGGCCCGATCTCCGACGCGTTCGACGTGCCGGGGCGGCTGCTCGGTCTGGTGACCGCGGTCAGCTTCCTGGTCAGCGCGGTGGCAGCGGTCGGCTGGGCGTACGTCGGTGACCGGACCAACCGCAAGCCACTGCTCATGGTGGGCACGTTGCTCTGGGCGGCGGGCACCGGCGGCAGCGCCCTCGCCGGCGGTTATCTCACGTTCCTGGCCGCACAGATGGTCGGGGCTGTCGGTCTCGGCGCGGTCGGCTCGGTGGGCTTCTCGGTGGTCACCGACCTGATCTCGCCGACCCGGCGCGGGCTGGTGATGAGCTTCTGGGGGCTGTCGCAGGGGGTCGGCACGCTTGCCGGAACGCTCGTCGGCGGCCTGCTCGGGGCCACCGACTGGCGGCGGCCGTTCTGGGTGCTGACCGTGGTCGGCCTGGTCGCCACTGTGGCCTACCTGTTCACCTACGACATCCGACGCGGCCAGAGCGAACCGGAGCTGGCCCGGGCGCTGGACGCCGGTGCCGACTACGACTACCGGATCAGCCGGGCCGATCTGCCGCGCATCCTGGCCCGGCGGACCAACATCTGGCTCATCCTGCAGGGTCTGACCGCGCAGGCGGCCTTCGGCTCACTTGTCTGGCTGCCGGTGCTCTTCGCCGAACGAGCCGAGGCGCAGGGCTACTCGCCGTCGACGGCAGTGGTGGTGGGCAGCGTCTTCGCCACACTGTTCCAGCTCGGCGGAGTGCTCTCCATCGTCGGGGGGCTGGTCGGCGACGCGCTGCAACGGCGTACCCCGAGGGGCCGGGCACTTGTCGCGGCGGTCGGCATTCTCGCGGCCGTGCCGTTCTACCTGGTGTTGTTCTTCGTGCCGGTGACCATCGACGTGCCCGACGGCGCCGGTGGCGGCGCGGTGATCGGCGCTGTGCTGTCCAGCGTGTTCACCGAACCGTCGGTGGGGCTGAGCCTGCTCACAGCCGTGGTGGCGCTCGCGCTGACCTCGGCCAACTCGCCGAACTGGTTCGCGCTGATCGCCGACGTCAACCCGCCGGAGCACCGGGGCACCGTCTACAGCCTCGGCAACCTCGTCAACGGCGTCGGGCGGGCGGCCGGCAACGGGCTGGTCGGGGTGGCCTTCCAGGGGCTACGTGCCGCGTTCCCGCCGCCGTTGAACTTCGCCGTCGGGCTGGCGGCGTTCCAGCTCTTCTTCATCCCGACCGGCATCATGTACTGGCTCGCCTCGCGCACCTCGCCGACGGACATCGACAACGTGCACGACCTGCTGCACAGCCGTGCCGACCGGCTCTGAGCCGCCCTCGTGTGCGGCAGCGACCACCCCCGCCGTCCCGTCACGAGCATGGGATCGGCGGGGGCTGGTGGGTCGGGGTCAGGCGCGCAGCCAGACGGTCACGTCGGTCGGGATCGCGCCGTCGTCGTCCAGCGGTGCGCTCGCCGCGAGGAGTTCGGCCCCTGCCGGAACCGGCACCGGCGCGTCGCCGAAGTTGGTGAGCACCGTCAGCTCGCCGTTGCGGAAGGCAAGCACCTCGTCGCCGGAGGACAGCCACTCCAGCGTGCCGCGGCCCAGCCCGTGTTCGCGGCGCAGCCGCAGGGCCGTGCGGTACAGCTCGTACGTCGAGCCGGCGACGCCGCGCTGCCGGTCCAGGGCGTACTCGG
Organism: Micromonospora profundi; assembly: GCF_011927785.1. Classification (NCBI taxonomy): domain Bacteria; kingdom Bacillati; phylum Actinomycetota; class Actinomycetes; order Micromonosporales; family Micromonosporaceae; genus Micromonospora; species Micromonospora profundi. The sequence goes on from NZ_JAATJK010000001.1 coordinate 285,304, forward strand.
CCCAGGACGCGGGCTGCGGCAGCCAACTGGCGTCGGTCGGCCCGAAGCCGTACGACGGCGCGTCGGCCTCCCACGGGATCGGCACCCGGCAGCCGTCCCGGCCCCGCTGGGTGTGCCCGCTGCGCGCCCAGGTCGGGTCCTGGCGGGCCTCGTCGGGCATCGTGGTGTGCTCGGGCAGGCCCAGCTCCTCACCCTGGTAGAGGTACGCCGAGCCGGGCAGGGCGAGCATCAGCAGGGTGGCCGCCCGAGCGCGGCGCAGGCCGAGCGCGGCGTCCGGCTGCGGGTCGTCGGAGCCGATGCCGTTGGGCCGGCCGCTGCCGATCGGCAGACCGAGCCGTGAGGCGTGCCGCACCACGTCGTGGTTGGACAGCACCCAGGTGGTCGGCGCCCCGACCGAATCGGTCGCCTCCAGCGAGCGGGTGATCACCGCGTACTGGGCCGGCGCGGACCAGGCGGCGAGCAGGTACTCGAAGTTGAACGCCTGGTGCATCTCGTCCGGGCGGACGTAGCGGGCCAGTCGCTCGGCCGGCTCCACCCACGCCTCGGCGACAAGCACACGCCCGCCCGGGTAGCCGTCGAGGACCTGCCGCCACTGGCGGTAGATCTCGTGGACGCCGTCCTGGTCCCACATCGGCGGGCGCGGCTTGTCCACGTCCTGGCCGGAGAGGATCTCCTGCGGTTCCTGCCAGTTGGCCAGGTCGGCCTGCTTGACGAGGCCGTGTGCCACGTCGACGCGGAAGCCGTCCACCCCGCGGTCCAGCCAGAACCGCAGGACGTCGAGGAACTCCTCGTGCACCTCGGGGTTGTCCCAGTTGAGGTCCGGCTGGCCCGTGTCGAACAGGTGCAGGTACCACTGGCCCGGCTGGCCGTCCGGGTCGACAGTCCGCGTCCAGGCGGGGCCGCCGAAGACGCTCTGCCAGTCGTTCGGCGCCTGGTCACCGGTCGGGCCGAGGCCGTCCCGGAAGACGTACCGGGCGCGCTCCGGGCTGCCCGGGGCGGCGGCCAGCGCGGCCTGGAACCAACGGTGTGCCGAGGAGGTGTGGTTCGGCACCAGGTCGACGATCACCCGCAGACCGCGGGAGCGGGCCTCGGCGATCAGCTTGTCCGCGTCGGCGAGGGTTCCGAACAGGGGGTCGACGTCCCGGTAGTCGGCCACGTCGTAACCCGCGTCGGCCTGCGGCGACGGATAGAACGGGGACAGCCACACCGCGTCCACGCCCAACTCGACAAGGTGGTCGAGGCGGGCTGTGATGCCCGGCAGGTCGCCGATCCCGTCGCCGTCGGAGTCGGAGAACGAACGGGGATAGATCTGGTAGATGGCGGCCTCGGTCCACCAGCCGGTGATGGGGCCGCCGGAGGGGGTCTGCTGGGTCGGGTCGGTGTTCAGAATGATCTCCCATGTCGAGCCGTGGGTGGACCGCCGGGCGGGGGCGCGGCTGCCGGCCGCGTCGCCGCCAGCCGCCGACCGGCGGCAGAACATTGAGATGTCAGTGTGCCCGGGGCGGTGCTGTCGACTCGCGGACCACCAGCCGAGTGGGCAGGATCACCGGCGTGTCGGGGTCTCCGGCCCGCTGGCCGACGACCGGGCCGATGCTGCGCGCCCCGAGCGGGTCCAGCAGCATGCGGGCGGCCAGCCGGCCCTGCTCGGCGGCGGGCTGGGCGATGGTGCTGAGCCCCAGCACACCGGCGAGGTCGTGGTCGTCGATGCCGATCACGCTGACGTCCTGCGGTACGCGCAGCCCGGCGTCGCGCAGCGCGGTCATCGCACCCATCGCCATCTCGTCGCAGGCCGCGACGATCGCGGTCGGGGGCTCACCACGGGCCAGCAACTCGGTGGCCGCCTGGTTGCCGCCGTCGATGGTGAACGACGACTCGACGTCCAGGCTCGGGTCGGGTCGCAGGCCGGCGGCCTTCAACTCGGCCTGGTAGCCGCGACGCCGGTCGATGTGGGTGGTGAACGCCAACTCGTCGTCGGGGTCGCCGGAGATGTGGGCGATCCGGCGGTGGCCGAGGTCGAGCAGGTGGCGGGTGGCCACCCGCGCGGCGGCAACGTCGTCGATGCGTACGCACGGCCAGTTGGGCACCCTGCTGCCGGAGCTGATGGTCACCCCCGGCAGGTCCAGGGTGGCCAGCGCGGTCAGGTCGGCCGGGCGCAGCGGGGTGGCGACGAGCATCATGGCGTCCACCCGCTTGTGCAGATTCGCGGTACGCAGCACCCGCTGGCGGACCTGCTCCCGGCCGCCGAGGTTGTAGAGCAGCAGGTCGTAGCCGGACTGGTGGAGGTACTCCTCGACGGCCTCGACCACGGTGCTGAAGAACCAGCGGGTGATCCGGGGGACGACCACCGCGACGGTGCCGGTACGGCCTCCGGCAAGCCGGGACGCGCTCGGTGAAACCGCGTAGTCGAGCTGCTCGGCGGCGGCGAGCACCCGGCGTCGGGTGGCTGCCGAGACCGTCGGCAGCCCGCGTAGAGCCCGTGAGACGGTGGCCGTGGAGACCCCGGCCAACCGGGCGACATCATCAATCCTCGTCACGGTTCCCCCGCTTCGTACGCGGCGCCCGCCGCCGCCCAAGGGGCCAGGCGGCGGCGGGCGAGCGGGTCAGCCCTTGACGCTGCCGGCGAGCAGACCTCGCACGAAGAAGCGCTGAAGGGACAGGAACACGACGAGCGGAACGATGATCGACACGAACGCGCCGGCGGTGAGCCGTTGCCACTCGTTGCCCCGCGTGCCGGCCATCTCGGCCAGCCGAACCGTGAGCGGGGCGGTCTCGTTGCCGCCGCCGGCGAAGATCAGCGCGACAAGCAGGTCGTTCCAGACCCAGAGGAACTGGAAGATGCCGAACGCCGCAAGCGCCGGGGTGATCAGCGGCAACACGATGGTGCGGAAGATCTTCGGGTGGCTCGCCCCGTCGACGCGGGCGGCCTCCATCAGGTCCCCCGGGAGCTGCGAGATGAAGTTGTGCAGCAGGAAGACGGCGAACGGCAGCGCGAAGCAGGTATGTGCGAACCACACCTGGGCGAACTTCTGCTCGTCCACCAGGTCCCAGGCGGGCATCAGTGTGATGCCGCCGAGGCTGACGCCTGTGGAGAAGAACTTCAGCAGCGGCACCAGGGCCATCTGCAGTGGAACGATCTGCAACGCGAAGATCGCAATGTAGAGCCAGTCCCGTCCCTTGAAGTTCATCCACGCCAGCGCGTACGCGGCCAGGGCCGCGAAGGCGAGCGGGAAGAGTACCGACGGGATGGTGATGGCCAGCGAGTTGATGAAGTAGCTGGCGAGCTGCCCGGATGACGACGACCGCCCGAACAGGACCTGCTGGTAGTTCTCCAGCGTGAACTGCGGGTTGGTGAAGGCCGTCCACCAGCCGGTCGTCTTGATCTCGTCCTCCGGGCGGAGGGAGGAGATGAACAGGCCGAAGGTCGGGATGGTCCAGACCACCGCGATGACGATGGAGACCAGGGTGGCCGTACGGGTGTTCAGTCGCTTGCGGACCCGCCCTGCTGTGGTCTTCGGTGCGTCGGTCTTCTGGGTGCCGGCGGCGACGGTCGGCGTTGCGGTGGTCATCTCAGCCCTCCCGTTGCTGACGGAGGTTGCGGATCTGGTAGATCACGACCGGGATGACCAGGATGAAGAGGAAGACCGCGAGCGCGGAGCCCTGCCCGTTCTGGCCGTACCGGAACGCCTGGTTGTACATCTCGCTGGCGATCACGCTGGTGTCGTAGTTGCCGTTCGTCGAGGTCCGGACGATGTCGAAGACCTTGAGCGTGGCGATCGTGAGGGTCACCGCCACGACGATCAGCGCCGGTCGGATGCTCGGCATGGTGATCTGCCAGAACATCTGCCACGGGCTGACGCCGTCGAGTCGGGCGGCCTCCACGATGTCGCCGGGGATCGCCTTGATCGCGGCGGAGAGCACCACCATGGCGAAGCCGGCCTGGATCCAGACCATGATGACGATCAGCAGGAGCGTGTTCAGCGGTGATTCGAGCAACCACTGCCTGGGCTCGCCGCCGAGGCTGACCACGATCTGGTTGAGCAGGCCGATCTGGTCGCCTTCGCCGCGATAGGCGTAGACGAACTTCCAGATGATGCTGGCGCCGACGAACGAGATCGCCATCGGCAGGAAGATCAGCGATTTGGCTATGGCCTCGAAGCGGGCCTTGTCCACCATGACGGCGTAGATCAGGCCGAAGGCGGTCGCGACCAGCGGGACCAGGACCACCCAGACCAGGGTGTTGATCAGGACCCGGACGATCGAGTCGTCGGAGAACATCCAGCCGTAGTTGCGCAACCCCACCCAGTTGGTGCTGCTGCCGTCCATCAGGGAGAGCAGCATGGTGCGGATGGCCGGCACGACCAGGCCGACGGCGAGCAGCAGCAGCGTCGGCAGCAGGAAGAAGAACGCGAAGAAGCCCTCGCGCTGCTTCGGGCGGCGGGGGAGTGGGGTTCCACTCGTCGAGGCCGCCACGAGTTGCGCTTCCCGCCGCTTGGCGAACCAGGCCGGTACGACGTCGAGCAGCAGGAGCAGGCCGCCCACCACCACCACGAAGGCGACCAGCCCGTACATCAGCATGAGGAGCTTCGGCTGCTCGTCGGCGAAGTCGAACTCCATCAACCCTCCCTTGAAGGTCCGTGCGGTCGGTGGCCCGGCCCGCTGAGCGCGGGCCGGGCCACCGCCGGGATCACTTAGGCCAGCTGCTCTCGATGCCCTGGAGCACCGGGGCGGTCGCCTTGCCGTTCAGCCAGTCGACCATGCCCTTCCAGAACGTTCCCGCGCCGACGGCGGCCGGCATCAGGTCGGATCCGTCGAAGCGGAACACGCCGCTCTTGTCCTGGAGGATCTGGACGGAGAGCTTGTCGACCGGGCTGGCGACGTTGGCGATGTCCAGCTTGTTGTTCGCCGTGACCCAGTTGCCGAGCTTCGCGCGGCTGTTCACGTACTCACCGGAGGCGAGGTAGGTCTGCACCGCCTGGACCTCGGGGCGGTCGGCGTACGCGACGACGAACTCGCCAGCGCCCAGGACCGGCTTGCCCTTGGCCGGGTCGATGGCCGGGAAGTAGAAGGCGAACGCGTCGCCGTCCTCGGCCACCTTGGTGCCCTCGGGGAACTGGTTGGCGTAGAACGACGCCTGACGGTGCATCGCGCACTTGCCGTTGGTCACCGGCACGCCCGCCTCCTGGAAGGAGGTGGTGGTGATGCTCTTGACGCCGCCGAAGCCGCCGTTCATGTACTTGTCGTTCTTGAGGATGGTGCCCGCGCGGTCAACGGCGTCGATGATCCGAGGGTCGTTGAACGGGATCGCGTGGGTGGTCCACTGGTCGTAGACGTCGGGCGTCTGCGTACGCAGCAGCACGTCCTCGATCCAGTCGGTGGCCGGCCAGCCGGTGGCGTCACCGGACTCGACGCCCGCGCACCACGGCTTCATGCCGCTGTCAGCGATCTTGTCGCTCAGGGTGATGAGCTGCTCCCAGGTGGTCGGGACCTCCCAGCCCTTCTCCTTGAACGTCTTCGGCGAGTACCACACGAAGGACTTGACGTTGGCGCCGAGCGGCACGCCGTAGAGCGTCCCGTTGACGGTGCCGTACTTCAGCCAGTCGGCAGGCATGTTCTGCTCGGCCATGGCCTTGGTGTCGGCCCCGAGGGACTTCAGCTTGCCGGCGTCCGCGAAGCGCTTCACCAGGCCGGGCTGGGGAACGAAGGCGATGTCGGGGGCGTTGCCGCCGTCGACCCGCACGGGGAGCTGCGCCTCGAACTCGCCGCTGCCCTCGTAGTTGATCTCGATGCCGGTGCAGTCGGTGAACTGGGCCCACGAACGCTCCAGCAGGTCGGCCTCGGCGTCGCGGATGGACGCGTAGATGGAGACCTTCTTGCCGTCGTTGCCCTGGTACTTCTCGTACGGGGCGCACTCCGCGGAGCCCGCCTTGTCACTCTTCTTGTCGTCACCGGTGCCGCAGGCGGTGGCGCTGAGCGCCAGCCCGAGCACACCGGCGATCACGAAGGCGTGGCGTGGTCTGGTGAAGACCGCCATGCCGTCCTCCTTCCTAGCCGGCGCGGTCGTGCTGTTGACCCGGCGCCGGTCCGATTGGGCGTGCACACATGTAAGCGCTTGCATCCGATCTGGTCCACCCCCAGTCAGACACGAGCGAGTAACAATCCAGAAACCTTGAAACCCTGGATGGGCACGCTCCCAGCCCTCTTTCGAAGATTGGCGATATCTGTCAGGCTGATCCCACTGCATCGAAGGTTTTCAACATAGGAGGTGCTGTATGCGTAAGAGGTGGATGAGCCTGTTGGCGACCGCTGTGCTCGTCGCGGGAGTCCTCACGCCGGTCAGCCCGGCGATGGCCGCGCCGACCTTCAGGGTGCCGTTCCCCTGCGGCCAGACCTGGTCCGGGCAGACCCGGTCAGGGCACAGCCCGGCGTACGCCATCGACTTCAACCGCACCGACGACGCCGGCGATCCGGTGGTGGCCAGCGCCCCCGGCACCGTCGACGTGGTGACCAACCTCGGTAACACCAGCTACGGCAAGTACGTCCGGATCAACCACGGCGGGGGCTACACCACCTACTACGCCCACCTCAGCGGCTTCAACGTCTCGGTCGGGCAGACGGTCGGCTACGGCAAGGTCATCGGCTGGGTCGGCAGCACCGGTGGATCCACCGGGCCGCACCTGCACTACGAGCAGCGCCTCAACGGCAGCGACATCCAGGTCCGGTTCAACGGCAGCCTGGCGCTCTACTGGGGCACCAAGAACTACGCAAGCGGCAACGGTTGCAGCTCAGGCACCGGCTCGGGCACCGTCGACACCAGCGGTACGCCGCTGACCGTGCGCTCCGGCCCGGGCACCGGGTACGCCTCGGTTGGGACCGTCGCCGACGGCGCCAAGGTGACGATCGCCTGCCAGACCAGCGGCACGAGCGTCACCGGCACCTACGGCACCAGCACGATCTGGGACCGCATCGGCAGCGGACGCTTCATCGCCGACGCGTACGTCTACACCGGCTACGACGGCTACATCCCGAACGTGCCCCGCTGCTGACGGGGCGATGAGGGTCTCCGGCTGGCACCGCCGGCCGGAGACCCGACGCGGGTCAGGAGTTCAGCTGCCAGATCGACAGGTTCAGCGCGGCGGCGAAGGTGACCCAGGCCCAGTAGGGCAGCATCAGCGCCATCGCGACCCGGGACACCCGGGCGAAGAGCGCCACGGTGACCCCGATCGCCAGCCACATCAGCACGATCTCCGCGAACGCCAGCCCGTACTGCCCCGCGCCGAAGAACAGCGGGGTCCAGATCGCGTTGAGCACCAACTGGGCGGTCCATGCCCAGAGGGCGGGGGAGAAGCCGACGCGCCGCCAGACCAGCCAACCGGCCACCGCGATCAGCGCGTAGAGCGCCGACCAGACCGGGCCGAACAGCCAGGAGGGCGGCGCCCAGCTGGGCTGTTGCAGGCTCGCGTACTCGTCGGTGGTGCCCTGAACACCCAGCCCGCCGATAGCGGCCGCGACGAAGACCGCCGCCGCGAAACCGGCCAGGGCGAACCAGGATGGCCGGCCGGTGGTGGGTCGCGCCTGCCGAGTCGTCTCCATGGTCGAGATATTTCCGGTCAGCTACCCGTCAAACCGGCACTGGGCCGGACATCGACGACGCAGCGCGGCCGCACGGGCCCCACCTGCCCACACAACGGCGCCGGGGCCGCCGCGGCCGGTGCCCCTGTCGGGAGGACGGAGCTCCGGTCGCCGGCGGCCCCGACGGGTCCCGGTGTTTTGTTCGATACGAACGTCAATTGAAGATGCTGACACCACCCGGGCCGACCAACAGCCCGACAACGATGAGGACGATGCCCCACAGGATCTGCCGGCGGAACAGCGCGAGGATGCCGGCGACGACGAGTACGACTGCGAGAATCCAAAGAATCAGCTCCATGACCTCTGACTACCCGACCCGCCGATTCTGGAAACCTGGTCGGTGTCGAGTTGATCGCCGACATGGAACACGCTGTACGCCTGCTTGATCACCGGGTGCGCCACGTTGCGGACGCGCACCCCGCCGGGGGTGGTTCCGCGCTCGGTGCCCGCGTGCGCGTGCCCGTGTACGGCAAGCGCTGTGGGTGCCGAGTCGATGGCCTGCCCCAGCTGGTACGAGCCGAGGAACGGGTAGATCTCCAGCGGCTCGCCGACCAGGGTGTCCGGCACCGGGGCGTAGTGGGTCAGCGCGACGAGCATGTCGCAGTCCAGCGAGCGCAGGGCAGCGCCGAGGCTCTCCGCGCTCTCGTTCGTGGTCCGGACGAACGCCTTCATCTCAGGCTCGCCGAAGTCGCTCGCGCAGCGCCCCGCGAACCCACCGCCGAAGCCCTTGACGCCGGCGATGCCGAGCCGGCCGCCCGCGCAGTCCAGCACCACACCGTTGCCCTCCAGCACCGTGATGCCCGCGTCCTCGAGCACCTTGACCACCTGTGGCACCTGGTCGCACTGGTGGTCGTGGTTGCCCAGCACCGTCACCACCGGCACTGCGAGGCCACCGAACTCCTGCGCCACGCAGCGCGCCTCGGCCTCGGTGCCGTGCCGGGTCAGGTCTCCGGCCAGCAGTAGCACGTCGGCGCAGTCCGGCAGCTCCTCCAACGCCGGGCGGAACCGGCCGACGACGTCCTCGTCCAGATGCACGTCACCCACGGCGGCTATCCGGATCACCATCGAACCTCCCTCAGGGCAGTTGCTCGATCTCCGTGGGCGCCTGGGCGCGGATCACCCCGATGTCGCTGGTGATCGGCACGTCCGGGAAGCGCTCGGCCACTCGGCGCATGATCTCGTCGCGCCGGTGTGGGCTCTCCACCTCGCCGTTGAGCACGAGGGCGCTTTCCCGCCGGACCACGGTGATCCCCTGTTCGGCGACCGCGGGATCCTCGGTGAGCAACCGTTGGATCTCCGCCTCGACGTACTCGTCCGGTGGTGGCCCGGCGCCGGTGTCGCGATCGTGCGTCACGGTGTCCCCTCTCCTGCCTGGGTGCCGCTGTCCGGCACCACTTCCAGCCGGTCCAGCAGCACCAGGAACGCTTCCGCGTACGGCGAGTGCTGTGTCTCCTTGCGTACCCGTTCCCAGTCGATCTGCTCCCTCAGCGACCGGGCCAGTGGCAGGCCGCGGGCGAAGTCGCAGTAGTGCTGGGAGAAGCTCAGCAACTTGTGCACCATGAGCTGGGTGGCGGACAGGACCGGCATCTGGATGGCGTCCACCGGACGCACGACAGTGTCGGCGAACGTCTCCTCGGTCACCGGTGTCTCGATCGGCCGGTGGATCAGATCGACCATCCGCTCGTCGTCGAAGACCTTGACGAGCCAGTCCTCCGGCGGGCGCTCGGCGCGGAAGCCGGCGGCCACCAGGGCCTCCAGCGACCGTTCGACGTCGGCCTCACGGATCAGGAAGTCGACGTCGTGATCGCTCGAGTGGCCCCCGTGCGCGTAGACGGCGAAGCTGCCGCCCAGGGCGAACGGGATCTCGGACTGCTTGAGCACGGCGGCGACCTTTTTGAGGGTGTGCACCAGACTCTCGTCCCCGCGCTCGGCCATCTGGGTCTCCCGTCGGTCATGTTTGTGGACAGGCGGCTGGATCGAACTTCCGTACCCGGCATTCCGGTTGCCCACACCTGGCGAGGTGGCGGTCGGGGATCAACGGGGATGAAGGGTTACAAACCTCACGGAGAGATGAGCGTGCGTCGGATAACCTGTCAAGGGTGGCCAGATCACCGGGGATGCGACGTGGCAGGACCCGATTACGCACCATCGCACTGATCGGCATCGACGGATCGGGCAAGACGACCCAGGCGCACCGGCTGGCCGACGCGCTGACCGCCGCCGGTCGCCCCGCCACCTACCGCCGCAACGCCAGCGGGCGTCGCTGGCTCGGCCGGGTCGCGCAGCGGCTCGGTCGTCCGGATGCCCAGCGGCTCGTGGGGCGCGACGGCGTCCTGGCTGTGGAGTCCGTGCTGCGCTGGTTGGCCATCGCCATCGCCCTGATCAGCTGCCTGCTCACCGGGCGCACTGCGGTGATGGACCGCTATTCGGCCTGCCAGTACGCCAGCATCAGGGCGCATGGCGGGCAGCGCTGGGAGCGGCTGGCCCGTGCCGGCTACCGACTGTTCCCGACGCCGCAGGTGACGTTCCTGCTCGCCGTCGACCCGGCGGAGGCGTACCGGCGCATCGAGCGGCGGGGCACCGACCACGAGACGATGGGCTGGCTCACCGCGGCGGACACGGCGTACCGGACGCTGCCCGAGTATCCGACCTTCGTGCTTGTGGACGCCGGGCTTCCGGCCGATGAGGTGACCGAGCAGATCCGTGCGCACCTCACGGCCTGGCTGCCCTCCGGCGTCGGCTCCGGCCCGGTGCCGCAGTCGTTCGATTCTCCACCGCTGCCGGACGGGCCGCCCGTCACGCCGGTGGCGCAACGCTCGGAGCGCGGCGGCATCGGTCCGCTCGTGGCTCAGGCGCGTCCGTAGACCGGGACGGTGGCACCGCTTGTCGGCGCGGATTCGGCCGAGGCCAGAAAGTGGATCACCGGCGCGATCTCGGCCGGGGAGACCCAGCGGGAGTGGTCGGCGTCGGGCTGGGCGGTCCGGTTCGCGGGCGTGTCGATGACGCTTGGCAGGACTGTGTTGCAGCGAACGTTCCGGGATCGGTACTCCACCGCGACCGCGTTGGCGAAGGCCAGCACCGCCGCCTTCGCCGTGACGTAGCCGGCCGCACCGGGAAACGGTGCGAGGGCCGCGCGGGACGACACGCAGACCACCGCCCCGCCACCGGCGGCAACGAGGTGCGGCAAGGCGGCCTGGGTGACCAGGTAGGTCGGTCGCAGGTTGACGGTGAGCATCCGCTCGAACTCCTCGACCGGCGTCTCGTGCACAAGCCCGCCGCTGGCGTACCCACCGACGAGGTTGACCACGGCCCGCAGCGGCGCGGCGGCGTCGGCGGTGGCGGCCTCGACCGCGCGGGCCGCGCCCGCGGGGTCGCTCAGGTCCGCCGCCAGCCGGACCAGACCGTCGGCCGCCGGCTCCGACCCGGGCCGACTCTGCCGCTCGGGTACGACCACACGCCAGCCCGCCGCCAGGAAGGTGCTGGTGACCGCCCCGCCCAGCCCGCCCGCGCCTCCGGTGACAAGCACACTGCGTTCCGCCATGCGGTCACGCTAGCGTCTCGTGGGGATGGGCTGGCCGGTGCGGTCGACCATGCGGGCCGTACGGTCCGGCCGGGCCCGGATCGCCGCACCTCCGGCACCGTACGGTGCGGTGGCCGGACCCGGTGGGGGAGGCGGTGCTGTCTGGACGGTGGCACCCTTGGCCGGAGGAGCCCGGCCGGTTCGGCAGTGTTTTGCCCAACACGTGGAGTCGTGGTTGACGCCTCCGCCTGGTGAAAGTAAGTTTCATCCGTGGCGAAGAGTCCGAAGATTTCTGCGAATCACGAGCCCGGTGGGCTGATCGTCCACATCAGTGGGCTGCTGCCGTCGCTGTCGCCTGCCGAGCAGCGGGTCGCCCGACTGGTCGTGTCCGATCCGGCCGCCGCCGCCCGGCGGACGATCACCGACCTCGCCACCGCAGCGGAGACGTCCGAGGCGACAGTCATCCGGTTCTGCCGTTCGGTGGGCATGGACGGTTACCCGCAGCTGCGCATCCGGCTCGCCGCCGAGGCCGCCCGCCGGGTCGAGCCGCCGGACGCCAGGGTCGTCGGCGGTGACATCCCGCCCGGCGCCGACCTCGCCCAGATCATCGCCACCATCGCGTTCAACGACGCCCGCGCGGTCGAGGAGACCGCCGAGCAACTCGACCCCGCCATCTGCGAGCAGGTGGTCGAGGCCATCAACGGTGCCGGTCGCATCGACATCTACGGTGCCGGTGCCAGTGGGTTCGTCGCCTCCGACTTCCAACAGAAGCTGCACCGCATCGGCCGGATCGCCTTCTACTTTCCGGACGTGCACACCGCGCTGACGTCCGCCGCGTTGCTCGGCAAGGGCGACATCGCGATCGGCATCTCGCACACCGGCACCACCTCCGACGTCATCGAGGTGCTGGAGCAGGCGCGTAAGCGGGGTGCCAGCACTGTGGCGCTCACGAACTTCCCGCGCTCGCCGATCACCGAGGTGGCCGACTTCGTGCTGACCACGGCGGCCCGGGAGACGACCTACCGCTCCGGTGCCACAGCCAGCCGGCTGGCCCAGCTCACAGTGGTCGACTGCCTCTTCGTCGGGGTGGCCGCCCGCAACAGGTCCCGCGCCCGCAAAGCCCTTGAGGCGACCGCCGAGGCGGTCCAGTCGCACCGGGTGGGTGCCAACCGGAGGCGGGCATGACGCCCGGTGCGGTGGAGCCGGACGAGACCATGTCAGCACCGCCCGTCCGCCCGGCCGTCCGGGTGGGCGCCCCCACGGAACGGCGCAACCCGCTGAGCGTCGACCTCGACCTGATGTCGACCAGGGACGTGCTCACCGTCATCAACGAAGCCGACCGGCGGGTGCCGGCGGCGGTCGCCGCAGTGCTCGACGAGATCGCCGCCACTGTCGACCTGGCCGTCGCGGCGCTGCGCGGTGGCCACCGGGTGCACTACTTCGGGGCCGGCACCTCGGGTCGGCTGGGCGTCCTCGACGCTGCCGAGTTGGCACCCACGTTCAACTCGCCCCGGCACTGGTTCTGCGCACACCTCGCGGGCGGGCCGGACGCGATGTGGCGGGCAGTGGAGGACGCCGAGGACGACGATCAGGGCGGTGCGGTCGAGGCCGCCGGATGTGTGCGTGCGGGTGACCTGGTGGTCGGTCTCGCGGCCAGCGGGCGCACCCCGTACGTCCTCGGGGCGCTCGCCGCGTCCCGCGCCACGGGTGCCTCGACAGTGCTGCTCTGCGCCAATCCGGAGGCGGAGGCGGCCCGGTCCGTCGACGTGTTCATCGGGGTGGACACCGGACCCGAGGTGGTCACGGGGTCGACCCGGATGAAGGCGGGCACAGCGCAGAAGTTGGTGCTGAACACGTTCTCGACAGCCGTCATGGTGCGCCTGGGGCGGGTCTACTCGAACCTCATGATCGATATGGTCGCCACAAACGCGAAGCTTCGTGGCCGAATGATCTCGATCCTGATGGAGGCGACCGGATGCTCCGAGGAGGTTTGCCGGCGGGCTCTCAACGAGGCCGACGGTGATCTGAAGACGGCACTGGTTTCGCTGGTCTCCGGTGCCGAGGTCGCTGCCGCGCGGGCCGCGTTGGCGCGCTCCGCCGACCAGGTGCGCGGGGCCCTCGCGCTGCTCGCCTCCTGAGACCCCGCAATACCGGGAAGCGAACGGGGCTCCGGATTGTTCATCGGGGCGGGGGGTAATAACACCCTCGTGGATGAACCGACCGGCCCGCCGGTACGTGTTTGGCAGTGACCAGGATCGCAGCACGGTGGTGACCCGGGTCGCTGTGCCCCCGCGGCGGGCGGTGTTGCCATGGTGCGGGCGTTCGGCGATTTCGTCGACCCGCCAACCCGTCTGAGGTGCCCAGCGGCGAGTTACCCGGGCGGGTGCTGACAGCGAACATGGATCGCGCTCTCAGCAACTACTCAGGCATTCGTGACACTTTCGACTCACGACATGGAATCCCCGAGACGTCTTATCTGTTGTGTAGGTGTCAGCACCGATGGGCACAGCAGAAGTTACCAGGGGCTGACCGACGTGGGGAATGGCAAGGAACCGGGCAACCGGCGCGAGCGAGGGGACCGTGGGCAACGTGGACAAGAACATCGGCATGCGCACCGACGAGGTGGCCGAGGAGCGCGACCTGGTCGGCGTCTACCTGCACGAGATCTCCCGGACGCCACTGCTGGACGCCGCCAAGGAGGTCGACCTCTCCAAGGCGATCGAGGCCGGCCTGTACGCCGAGCACCTGCTCGGTGAGGACGCCGTTCCCGACGGGGTCGACCGGACCGACCTGGAGTGGCTGGTCGTCGAGGGTGAGCGCGCGAAGGACCTCTTCATCCGCGCCAACCTGCGACTGGTCGTGTCGATCGCCCGCCGCTACGTGCGCTCGGGCATGCCCATGCTGGACCTGATCCAGGAGGGCAACACCGGCCTCGTCCGGGCGGTCGAGAAGTTCGACTACGAGCGTGGCTACAAGTTCTCCACCTACGCCACCTGGTGGATCCGTCAGGCCATCAGCCGGGCGATCGCCCAGCAGGAGCGCACCGTGCGACTGCCTGTGCACCTGGTGGAGGACGTCAACCGGATGCGCAACGTGGCCCGGCAGCTCACCCGTGAGCTGGGCGCCGACCCGGAGCCGGAGCAGATCGCGGCATCGCTCGGCGTCACCGTCGAGCGGGTCAACGAGCTGCGCCGCTGGTCGCAGGACACCGTGTCGCTCGACACTCCGGTCGGCGACGACGGTGACACCAACCTGGGCGACCTGGTCGCCGACAGCGACGCGCCGTCGCCGGAGGACATCGTCCTCAGCGGGCTGGAGCGGCAGCGCATCGAGGGTCTGCTCAACCACCTCGACGACCGTTCGGCAGGCATCATGCGGGCCCGTTACGGCCTCGAGGACGGCCGCGAGCACTCGCTCACCGAGGTCGCGTCGCGGTTCTCGCTGTCGCGTGAGCGGATCCGCCAGCTGGAGATCCAGGCCCTCGGCCGGCTGCGTGAGCTTGCCCGCGCGGAGGGGCTGCAGGCAGCCTGACCTGGTAGTAATGACGGCGAACGGCCGGCGTCCGATAGGGGGACGCCGGCCGTTCGCCGTATTCGAGTCCGGCTAGCGGACCCGGCCGTAGCCCTGGATCGGCATCATGTTCATGCCGCGTTTGAGCACGTTACGGCCGGCGCTCGGTGCGTCGATCACCTGACCGCCACCCACGTAGAGGGCGACGTGCCCGAGCCCGCTGTAGAAGACCAGGTCTCCCGGCCGCAGGTCGCCCTTGCTGATGTGGCTCACCGCGCCCCACTGCATGCGCGTGTTGTGCGGTAGTGACTTGCCGGCGGCCCGCCAAGCCGCCGAGGTGAGCCCGGAGCAGTCGTAGCCGTTCGGCCCGTCGGCCGCCCACACGTACGGCTTGCCGAGCGCGCCGAAGGCGTAGCGCACCGCCGTGCCGGCAGCCCCGGACACCGCAGGCACGTTCTTGGCCTCGGTCTTCGCCGTCTTGGGCGCGGGCCGTTCGGTGGCCGATCCGTACGCCTGGCGGCGCAGTTCGTAGAGCTTGGCCAGGTCGTTCTCGATGCGCTTCTTGCCCGCCGCGAGTTCGCGGGCCTGCACGGCCTGCCGGGCCAGCGTGGCGTCCAGACGCGACTTCTCGTCCAGCAACCGCTGCTGGTTGGCGGTGAAGCCGGAGATGCGTGCCTGCCGTTGGCGGGTCAACTGGTCGAGCGTGCCGAGCCGATCCAGCAGCGCCGCGGAACCGCCGGGCCGCAGCAGGGCGTCCGCGGTACGCAGACCACCACTCTTGTATGCGGAGTTGGCCAGTTGGGCGACGTCGGCCCGGCTCTGCTCGGCCTGCTGCTCCAGCGGGCCGATGCGGGCCTGTAGTTGGGCCACGGTGGCCTTGTTGGCCTTGATCTCCTCGTTGAGCTTGTTGTACGACTCCACGACCCGCTCCAACTCGGTCGAGGAGGCCTCGATCCGGCGGGTCAGGTCGGCCGGGGATGGCTCGGCGTGAGCCACCGCCGTTGGCGCGACCAGCGCGGCCGACATTCCGACCAGCGCCACGGTGCGCAGCAGATATCTCAGGGATGACAAGAGCGAAAGGCCCCTCTCCCACGGTCGCCGACGGCGCTGCTGACGCCTCGGCGACACCGGCTGGGGCCACCCGGGTGGACGGCACTGGGCCAGACCGGCTCGAACAACCTAACCCGGGACGCCTGAAACCCGCAGTTGAAGTAGGGGCGAATGTTGGCTGAGTGACGCGAAGGACCATTGGGCCACCTGGCGCGCTCGGGGCTGTTGACACCGCGCGGAGGCGACGCCGAATCCCTTCTGTCGCCTATTGACTGGTTTCTGACTTTCGTCGTTCCGGGCGTATGCCGTCGGATGGGCGGTCCCGATAACCGACAAAACCTGAAATGGATGCTGTTTCGTAACGATGTCGCCCGGGTGGGTGAGCTGTCGGAAGCCGGTAAATGCCCAGGTGGGCTGGCGGCGCCCGAACACAATGGAGGCCGGAGCCGGGAATCCCGTCGACAGACAACGATGCCCGCGGCTGGTGGGCCCCCGGCGATCGCCCCTCGGGGGGAGGACCCGTGAATCGTGAAGGCGCAACGACGCGACCGCAACGAACGGTGCCCGGTGCCCGGTCGACACTGCTGTACGCGCGACCCGGCATCATCGTCACCGTCGACCGGTTCACCGTCGGCCGCACCAGTTACCGCATCGTCGACCTGACCCACCTGCGCACCACCCGGGGCCCGCACGACCGGATCGCCGTCCGGGCCGTCGTGGCCACCGCGTCCATGATCGGTGCGGTCGGACTGCTGCTCGGCTTCAGCGGCGGCCTGGAACGGCTGACCGCCGGCGCGTACCTCATTCTCGGTGCGGTGTTCCTGCTGCCGGCGGCGCTTGCCCTTGTCGGCGACCGCTGGCGCCCACCGCCGTACGAGCTGTGGGGGTGGCACCGGGGAGCCGAGGTGCTGCTGTTCAGCGCCGACGACGAGCGGCAGTTCGGCCAGGTCACCAGGGCGCTGCTGCGAGCCCGGGAAGTCAACCGGTACGGCGGCTGGGTCGACCCGGTCGCCTCGGCCGACCCGTGGCGGCCCAGCCGTTGACCGGCAGCAGGGCCGCGGTCAGCTAGCGACCGGCTCCGGCGTACGCGCTGCCGGCTTGTCCAGCCAGCCGGTGACCCGGCGCTCGGCGTAGAACGAGACGAACGGCACGGTGCCGGCAAGCATCACCAGGAGCATCCGCTTCAACGGCCACTCGGCCCGGCGGCTCAGGTCGAACGCGGCCAGCAGGTAGAGCATGTAGAGGAAGCCGTGGGCCTGGCCCACCGTCTCCACCACGATCGGGCGGTCGAACCCGTACTTCAGCGGCATGCCGATCACGACCAGCAGGATCAGCGCGACGCCCACGATCCAGGCGATCACGCGGTACCGGGTAAGGGCTGCGCCCACCGTCGTCCGTCCTTCCGAACCCGGCTCAGCCGGGGTAGTCACCGGGCCGGGCACCCGGATTGGCGTTCAACCATGACAGGTAGTCGTTGTAGGCGGCCAGGTCGGCGTCCTCAGCGGGCGGGGCCGTCGCCGGCACCCGGGACACCCGGACCGGCCGGCGTACCGCCGGGCGGGACCCGGTGGTCGCGGCCGGCGTCGACTCGGCCGCCGTCGCCTCGGCCGGTGATCCGGCCGGGTCGGTTGCGTCGGCCGGTGACTCGGCGGCCCCCTCCGCGCTGCGGCGGGCCAGCCGCACCTCCCGCCACCAGACGTAGACCACGAAGCCGGCGAAGACCGGCCACTCGACGGCGTACCCCCAGCTGATGCTGTTGCCGGCGGTGGCCCGGCTGATCTGCCACCAGCCCAGCCCGAGGAAGCTCACGACCAGCACGACCATGGCCACGTGGCGCGCGATCCACGCCGGGGTCCAGAGCCACCTCATGCCGTCGAGGGTACCGGGCACCGCGCCGATCTCCGACACCGTGTCGTAGTCGTCGCGTCGTCGGGATGGTTTGGCGGCACCGCCTTTGGGCATCCGTCTAGACGCCAGCCCAAACGAACCCAGGGGGGCGATGATGACCGGATCGGTACGTGAGGACGGTTTTGCGTCCAGCGGCAGCACGGACATGAGCCCGGAGCAGCGGGTGCCCGAGTGGGGCGGCGACCAGTTCGCCGACCCGGGTGGCGCGGATCTCGACGGCGGAACGCTCGGCGTCGACCCGACGGAGCTGACCGACGAGGATCTGATCCGCGAGATGCACAGCCTGCACCGCACGCGGCTGGACACCCTCCGGCACGCCTCGGACTCCGCCCTCGCCAACCACCTGCGGCGCACGGCCGAGCTCGAAACCGAGTACCTGGCCCGCCACCCGGGCCGCGAGGTCGACCCGAGTCGCCTGCGGGACGACTGATGGCGGCCCATGCGGTACGAGGCATGTCCGCGCCGCCGGAGGTGGTCTTCAACACGGCCACCGACCCGTCCCGGGCTTCGGCGTGGCTGCCTGAGCCGTTGCGCGGCGACGGCAGCCCCGCCGCCGAGATCGACGGCGAGGAACTGCGGGCCCGCTGGGACGACACCGACTGGTCCGCGGAACTCCGGGTCCAACCCGCGGACAGCGGCGGCGCGCGGATCGAACTCGACCTGACCGACGGCGCGGGCGGCTCGGGTCCGGACCAACTCGCGGACGAGGCGTTGGCCAACCTCGTCCGTGAGGTCGCCGACAACCTCCAGGCCGGCTGATACCGCACCTTCACGACATGCGAGGAGAACGGGTGACCGACACGGGCCTGCGACACAGGGTGGCGCGGCTGCGCCGGGCGTACGCGCCACACGAACACCGGCCGCTCGGCGGCTACCTGGTGGCGATGGGCACCTACGCCGGAGTGACCGGAGCGCTCGCTGGTCTGGTCAAGGCAACCGGTCGGCCGGTGCCCGAGCGCCCCGCGCCGGCCGACGTGGTGCTGCTCTCCATCGCCACACACAAGCTGAGTCGGCTGCTGTCCAAGGACGCGGTGACGAGCCCGCTGCGGGCGCCGTTCACCAGGTACGACCGGCCGATCGGCAGCGGCGAGGTGATGGAGCAGGTCCGTGACTCGGGCAGCTCCACCCGGCACGCCATCGGGGAGCTGCTGAGCTGCCCGTTCTGCCTGGCGGTGTGGGTGGCCACCGGGCTGACCGGCGGTCTGGTGCTTGCTCCCCGGCTGACCCGGCTGGTGGCAACGGCCCTCACCGCGGTCGCCGCCTCCGATTTCCTCCAGATGGCGTACGCGACGGCGCAGCAGGCCGCCGAGGGTGGGCATCACGACGACTGAAACGCGCACACGTAAGCGGGGGCCGGCAGATGCCGACCCCCGCTTACGTATGCGTCAGCGCTGCATGCCGGACCAGCCGTGCGGCGACTCCGGCTCCCGCTCGTCCTCGTCAGCCCCGGTGATGATGTCCCGGTCGACTGCCGTCTTGTCATGTTCGTTTGCGAAGTCCGGCTCGGGTGTGGTGTCCCTGCCCTTCGGCGGTTGGCCGAGCGCCGGCACCTTCTCGTCGTGGTCCTCGTGGTGCGTCATGTCGGTGTCCCTTCTGGGTCGCTCACCCGACGGAACCGCCGAGCAGGTCGCTTACCTCGTCCACCGCGTACTCGCCCTCAGGTAGGGCGTCGATCCGGGCGAGCAGTTCGGGCGGGAGTTCGGCGGCGACCGCCCGGCGGTAGATGTCCGCCTGGGTGATCCGCTCCTGGCCTCGGTAGAGGTCGTCGAGCAGGTCGTCGAGAGCTCGGGTGTCCGGCTCGCCGGTAACGGATGCGTCGTCGGTCACGCGGATCAGCTACCCGGGGCGGAATCGGTCAAACGTCGCGCCAGCGGCTCGCACCGGACCCTGTGCCTCTCCTTTGCTCTGCTTCAACCCACGCACCACTTTTGGGGTCCGGCCGTTGCGTCGGTTGAAGCAGAGCAAAGGAGGCATTGAGGGGTGCGGGGGTCATGGAGCGGGGCGCGGGGGTGCGGGGACGCGGCGCGGGGGCGCGGCGCGCGGCGGTAGAGACAGCGCCGCCCCCGGCCGGAGGGCCGGGGGCGGCGCTGGTGTCGGTGTGCAGGTCGCCTCTCGGCGAGTGGCACGACGCGGCTCCAGCCGAACGGTATTCCGCGAGGGCTATTTAGGTGAGGCCCGGGGACACTGGACACACCGACACCTCTGTCAACGGACCGACCCCCACTGGTGTTCCGGCCGGGTCAGTGACCGCCGTCACACCGTCAGGCGCGGGCCGGCAGGGCGGCCCGGCGGGTCTGCACGGCCGTGGCCAGGTGTTCGAGCACCTGGGCGGTGTCGTCCCAACCGAGGCAGGCGTCGGTGACCGAGCGGCCGTACACCAGCTCGCGGGTCGGGTCGAGATCCTGCCGGCCCGGCAGCAGGAACGACTCCAGCATCACGCCGGTGATCCCGCGCTGGCCGTCGGCCATCTGGCCGGCCACGTCCGCGACGACCTTCGGCTGGTTGCGGTGGTCCTTGCCACTGTTGGCGTGGCTGGCGTCGATGACCAGCCGCTCCGGCAGCCCGGCCGCGCGAAGCAGGTCGAGCGCGCCAGCCACCGACTCGGCGTCGTAGTTGGGCCGGCCGCCGCCGCCGCGCAGCACCAGGTGCCCGTCGGTGTTGCCCCGGGTGTGCATGATCGCCGGGGTGCCGGAGAAGTCGATGCCCGGGAAGACGTGCGGCACACCGGCGGCGCGGATCGCGTCCACGGCGGTGCCGATGCTGCCGTCGGGGCGATTCTTCATGCCGATCGGCATGGACAGCCCGGACGCGAGCTGCCGGTGCACCTGGCTTTCCACGGTGCGGGCGCCGATGGCCCCCCAGCCGACAAGGTCCGCGATGTACTGCGGCGAGATCGGGTCGAGGAACTCGCAGCCCACCGGCAGGCCGAGGCGCAGCACGTCGAGCAGCAGCGCGCGGGCGAGCCGCAGGCCGGTGTTGACGTCGCCGCTGCCGTCCAGCCCCGGGTCGTTGATGAGGCCCTTCCAGCCCACCGTCGAGCGCGGCTTCTCGAAGTAGACGCGCATGACGATCAACAGGTCGTCGGAGAGCCGGTCCGCGACCACGCGCA
Organism: Micromonospora profundi; assembly: GCF_011927785.1. Classification (NCBI taxonomy): domain Bacteria; kingdom Bacillati; phylum Actinomycetota; class Actinomycetes; order Micromonosporales; family Micromonosporaceae; genus Micromonospora; species Micromonospora profundi. The sequence goes on from NZ_JAATJK010000001.1 coordinate 306,030, forward strand.
GACGCTCGGCGTAGTCGAGGGCGGCGGCCGGGTCGTGCACCGAGCACGGGCCGACCACCACCAGCAGGCGATCGTCCTCGCGGTCCAGCACACGACTCACCGCACGGCGGCCGGTCAACACGGCCGAGGCCAGCGAGGCATCCAGTGGCAACTCGTGGTGCAGCAACGCGGGAGTGGTCAACGGCACGACACGTGCGATCCGTTGATCACTGACGCGAACGGTCTCAGGGGTCGTCACGGTGGGGCATCCTTCCGCCGACCGTGCCCCGGGGCCGGTGCCCGGGTCGAGCCGGCTGCTCGTACGCAAAAGGGCAGGAACGAGAGCTCCTGCCCGGGCCGGCTTGGTCAGCGGTGACGTCAGATCATGGAGAAGTCACCGGCGTGCAAGCCGGCTGCCTAAACCATCGATACGAACACCTCACGAGCCCAGCGTACCCGACCGGCTGCGCAAGGCGACCGTCGTCCCAAGATGCGGCAAGAACACCGCGTGTCGGACGCACCGCCGGGGTAACAGGGGTGCCATGACTGACGAGCAGAGCGACCAGGAGCGGGTGGAGTCCCGCGCACACCTCCTACCCGAGGAGGCGGCGGCCGGCAGCGACGACCCGGAGGCGCAGGCGGAGGCCATCCTCGCCGAGTCGGACATCCGGGAAGCCGACCAGAACGCAGCCCCCGACACGGTGCTGGAGCGCCGTACCTCGGATCAGACAGTGGCCGTCGAGCCGCCGGACTGACCGGACGCGCCGCGCGCCCGACGTGACCCCCGGTAGGTCTGGTCCCGCAGCCAGGCCAGCGGGCCTGCCGCCCGCATCCCCGGCGGCAGGTTGCGCACCGGGTCGAAGGCGAGTGCGGCATCCTCCCGGGCGCTCAGCCGGGCGCCGATGCTGAACTGCCCGACGGGCCGCCACGGACCCACGGCGGACGCGACCGCGAGCACCAGTCGCGGCGCGTCCGTCCGGGCCGCGGCGGCCACCGCGGCCAGGCTCCGACCCAGGTCGACCGCCTCGGGGTCGGCCAGCGCGGCCAGCCAGAGCCGACGCCGTCCCACCCGAAAACCCACGATCGTGCTGTACGTCCCGGCGAAGCGCCGCCGAGGCAGCGGCAGCGACCGCAGCACCGGGGCGGCGCCGCTGGAGCTGACCAGCAGGTCGAACGAGCGACCGCTGTCGAGGTGCATCCGCAGTGCCAGGCCCAGCACGTCCGGCCAGGAGCCGGGCGTGGGAGTGCCCTTGGAGAGCCGCACCGTGCCCGCGTACCGGCCGGGGTCGTCCAGCAGGCCGACCCCGGTGGGCGGTCCGGGCGTACCCCAGATCGTCACCTCGGCGACGAACGACGCACCGGCCGGATGCAGCAACCGGCCGCGGCGCAGCCGGCCGAGCGCGGCGCTTGCGCGCTCGACGGCGGTGGCGGCCGGCCCGGCGGTCCGGCGTGCGGGAGGGGTAACGGTCATTCCCCTCCGATACCCCGACCAAAGGGCTCGATGCGGGCGGCTCGCCGACCGACCACACGTCACCTTTCCGCCCGCGAGATCGGATAGCGTCGTGTCATGCCCGACAGTGGTTACCCCTGGCCCATTGAGACGTCCCGACTGGACAACGGCCTGCGCGTGGTGGTGAGCGAGGACCGCACCGCACCCGCCGTGGCCGTCAACCTCTGGTACGACGTCGGTTCCCGGCACGAGCCGGCTGGGCAGACCGGTTTCGCCCACCTATTCGAGCACCTGATGTTCGAGGGCTCGGTGAACGTGGCCAAGACCGAGCACATGAAGCTGATCCAGGGCTCCGGCGGCTCACTCAACGCCACCACCAACCCGGACCGCACCAACTACTTCGAGACGGTCCCGGCCGAGCACCTGGAGTTGGCGCTCTGGCTGGAGGCCGACCGGATGGGTGGCCTGGTGCCCGCCCTGACCCAGGAGACCCTGGACAACCAGCGCGACGTGGTGAAGAACGAGCGCCGGCAGCGCTACGAGAACGTCCCGTACGGGGACGCGTGGCTGCGCCTGCTGCCGCTGCTCTACCCGCCGGGGCACCCGTACCATCACGCGACCATCGGCTCGATGGCCGACCTGAACGCCGCTGACCTCGCCACGTTCCAGGCGTTCCACAAGACGTACTACGCGCCGAACAACGCGGTCCTCACCGTCGTCGGTGACGCCGACGCCGCCGAGGTGTTCGCGCTTGCCGACAAGTACTTCGGGGCCCTGCCCGCCCGCGAGGACATCCCACCCGCGCCGGACGGCCGCACCGTCCCGGCGACCGGGACGCCCGCCGTGGAGACGGTGACCGCCGACGTGCCGGCCCCCCGCGTCTACATCGCCCACCGTGGCCACCCGTTCGGCAGCCCGGGGTACGACGTGCTCACAGTGCTCGCCACAGTGCTCGGCAGCGGCCGGGGCAGCCGGCTCTACCAGCGGCTGGCCGACGGGGAGCGGATCGCCCAGCCCGACCTGGTCGGCGCGTACGGGGTGGATCTGGCACACGCCCCGGCACCGCTGATCGCCACCGCCACCGCCCGCCCCGGCATCAGCGCCGAGCGCCTCACCGAAGGGCTGGCCGAGGTCGTCGACGAACTGGCCACCGTGCCCGTGACCGCCGCCGAACTGGATCGGGCGAAGGCGTTGCTGAGCACCGCGTGGTGGCGGCAGATGTCGACAGTGGATGGTCGTGCGGACACGCTCGGCCGGTACACCACCCAGTTCGGCGATCCCGCCCGGGCCGCCGACCGGCTGCCCGCCTGGCTCGCGGTGACAGCCGAGCAGATCGCCGAGACCGCCGCCGAGGTGCTCGGCGCCGCCGACCGGGTGACCCTGACCTACCTGCCCGAGGAGACCGCATGACGCTGATCGCCGACCGTCCCGGCCCGGGTGCCGCTCGCCCGTACCGGTTCCCGCCGGTGGTCCGCCGCACGGTGGCTGGCGGCCAGGTGGTCGCCGCGCACCTGCCCGGGCAGAACCTCGCCGTCGCGCTGCTGCTGCTCGACGCGGGCGCCGCCCGGGAGCAGGCAGGCAAGGAGGGCCTGGGCGGGGTGCTTGCCAAGGCGCTGGAGGAGGGCACCGCGCAGCGCGACGCCACCGCGTACGCGCTGGCCATCGAGGCGCTCGGCACGGAACTGGTGACCGGGCTGGACTGGGACTCGTTCCAGGTCAGCGTCCAGGTGCCGGTGGACCGGCTGACCGCCGCCGTGCAGTTGCTCGCCGAGGCCGTCCGGACGCCCCGACTGGACCCGGCCGACGTCCGGCGGGTCCGCGACGACGAGGCAACCGCGCTGCGGATGGACTGGGCCAACCCGGGGCCGCGCGCTGACGCGGCGCTGCGCGCGGACCTGTACGGGCTGGACAACCGGTGGGGCCGACCGATGTACGGGGACCCGGACTCGGTGGCCGGCCTGGACGTGGAGGACGTGACTGTCTTCCACTCCGAGTGGTTCCTGCGGCCCGGCACCCTGATCGTCGCCGGTGACCTGGACCGGATCGACCTGGACGCGCTGGCCGCTGCGGCTTTCGCAGGCACCGGCGGTGGCCCGGCCGAGCGGGGCGGCCCGATCGAGGTGCCGTTGCACACCGGCCGGCGGATCATCCTCGTGGACCGGCCCGGCTCCGTGCAGTCGACGTTGCGGCTCGGTCACCCGTCGCCGCACCGGTCGCACCCCGACCACGTACCGATGACGCTCGCCGGCACTGTGCTCGGCGGCGCGTTCACCTCCCGCCTCAACCACCTCATCCGTGAGGTGCGCGGCTACACGTACGGCATCCGGGGCGAGTTCGCCTCGTCGCGGCGGTTCGGCCGCTTCGCTGTCAGCTCCGGCGTGCAGACCGCTGTCACAGTGCCGGCCCTTGTCGAGTCAGTGGGGGAGATCACCCGTACCCAGGAGGGGGGAGTGACCGAGGACGAGCTGGCGGTGGCCCGTTCCTGGCGGGCCGGGCAGCTGTCTGTCGAGTTGCAGAGCCCACGGGCGATCGCGTCGGCGTTGACCACGCTTGTGGTGCACGACCTGCCGGACGACTACCACGCCCGGCTGCGGGAGGCGCTGCTCTCCGCCGACGTGGCGCAGGTCTCCGCAGCGGCAGCGACCCACCTGCACCCGGAAGCGCTGACCCTTGTCATCGAGGGCGACGCGGCGCTGATCCGCGACGAGTTGGTCGCGGCCTCCCTGGGCGACCTGCTCACTTGACCCTGACCCTGACACGCCTCCTTGCGTTGATCATGAGGTTGTCGTCACACCGCCCGGCGTGTCGTGACGACAACCTCATGATCGGCGGAGGCGGGGTAGGGAGTGGGTGTGATGTGGGACTGGTGGGAAAGGGCTCCCGGTCCCGGGGGTGGGCTGGGTAGCCTCGCGGGCATGAGGATCGGCATTGTGGGGGCCACCGGCCAGGTCGGTGGCGTGATGCGGCAGGTGCTGGCGGACCGTGAGTTCCCGGCGGAGCAGGTGCGGTTGTTCGCCTCGGCGCGGTCCGCCGGTCGTACGCTGCCCTGGCGGGGCGGCGAGGTGACCGTCGAGGACGCCACGACCGCGGACTACGCGGGGCTGGACATCGTGCTCTTCTCGGCCGGTAAGGGCACTGCCAAGGAGTTGGCGCCCCGCGTGGCCGAAACCGGTGCCGTGGTGATCGACAACTCGTCGGCCTTCCGGATGGACCCGCAGGTGCCGCTCGTGGTCGCCGAGGTCAACCCACACGCCGCCGCCGACCGCCCCAAGGGCATCATCGCCAACCCCAACTGCACCACAATGGCCGCGATGCCGGTGCTGCGCCCACTGCACGCCGAGGCCGGCCTGGTCGGGCTCGTCGTCTCGACGTACCAGGCGGTCTCCGGCGCCGGCCTGGCCGGCGTCGCCGAGCTGGACGAGCAGGTCCGTAAGGTCGCCGAAAACGCCACCGGGCTCGCCTTCGACGGTTCGGCTGTGGAATTCCCCGCGCCGCGCTCGTTCGCCGAGCCGATCGCCTTCAACGTGCTCCCGCTGGCCGGCTCGATCGTCGACGACGGCTCGTTCGAGACCGACGAGGAGCAGAAGCTCCGCAACGAGAGCCGCAAGATCCTGGAGATCCCCGACCTGAAGGTGTCGGGCACCTGCGTCCGGGTGCCGGTCTTCACCGGTCACTCGCTCCAGATCAACGCCCGGTTCGCCCGTCCGATCACCCCGCAGCGCGCCCACGAACTGCTCGCCGACGCCCCCGGCGTCGCGTTGACCGCCGTGCCGACGCCGTTGCGGGCCGCCGGTCAGGACCCGACCTACGTGGGGCGCATCCGCGCCGACGAGACCGTCGAGTACGGGTTGGCGCTGTTCTGCTCCAACGACAACCTGCGCAAGGGTGCCGCGCTCAACGCCGTGCAGCTCGCCGAACTGGTCGCCGCCGAACGACGCTGACCTGCCGCGCTCACACCGCGCCCTCGCCGGCCACCGGCGGGGGCGCGGTGCCGCTCCGGCGACGGGCGCGACGGTTCGGCGGATCGTGCTTCGGCCGAGTGTCCTTCGGCCGGTTGTGCTTGCCGATTGTGCTTCGGGCCGGTCGTGCTTGGATGGGACGAAGCCGACGATCCATCTGGAGGAGCCCGTGCCGGACGACAGCACCCAGCAGGCGTTGACCGACCTGATCGCCAGCCGCTCGATGGGCGTACTGGCGACGATCAAGCGTGACGGGCGGCCACAGCTGTCGACAGTGGTCTACGCCTTCGACTCCGAGGCCGGCCTGATCCGGGTGTCCGTCACCGACGGGCGGGCCAAGACCGCCAACCTGCGTCGGGACCCGCGGGCGAGCTTCCACGTCAGCAGCGAGGACGGCTGGGCGTACGCGGTGATCGAGGGACGCGCCGAGCTGACCACGCCCGCCGCCGATCCCGGCGATGCGACGGTCGAGGAACTGGTGGGGCTGTACCGCTCGGTGCGCGGCGAACACCCGGACTGGGACGACTACCGACAAGCCATGGTCGCCGAGCGTCGGGTGGTGCTGCGCCTGCACGTGGAGCGGCTCTACGGGATGCCCCCGCGCGGCTGATCGGCGCAGCGCAGCGCGCGTTACCTCGCCCCGGGCGGCGGGTAGACGGGCCGTGCCGACACCGAGAGGGGAGCACCATGACAACGGTCGGAGAGTTCATGACGACCCGGTTGGTGACGATGGACGGCAACGACACGTTGAGCGCCGCCGCGCAGGAGATGCGGGACAGCGCCATCGGTGACGTGGTGGTGACCGACGGAGACAGCGTGGTCGGTATCGTCACGGACCGGGACATCGCGGTCCGCGGTGTCGCGGAGAACCGAGAACCCGGCACGACCCGGCTGAAGGAGATCACCAGCCGGGATGTGATCACCGTGAGCCAGTACGACGACGCGGTGTCCGCCGCGGACCTGATGCGCACCTACGCCGTACGCCGGCTGCCGGTGATCGAGGACGGCCGCCTGATCGGCCTGGTGTCGATGGGTGACCTCGCGGTGGAGCGTGAGCCGCAGTCGGTGCTTGCCGACATCAGCGCCGACGAGCCCAACAACTGATCGTCCGCCGCGGGTGCGCCGGCTCTCCCTCTCGGGAGGGCCGGCGCTGCGTTCGTCGACCCGGGGCCGTCTCGACCCGGGCCGCTCGCCAGGCCTAGGCGACGTCAGGGCTTGTCGACCTCGACGCGAACGTCGGTGGCGGCTCGGGCCTCGGCGACAGTGGCGGCCTCGGAGTCGAGTTCCCGTCGAACCCGGGTGGACAGCGTCGACCAGGGGCTGACGGTCAACTCCAGCCGGCCCTTTCCGGCCTGCCGTGCCCGCCAGGTGCCCGCCACCTCACCGTCCACCAGTAGCGCGCCGGGGTTGCCGACCGGCCGCCACAACTGTTGCTGGTGCTCGCGTACGGGGACCAGCAGGTCACGATCGCGGCCAGCGAGAAATGGGTCGCCCGGTGGGAGGAGTCGCACCAGTCGTGGCGGGGACGCGCCAGTCAGCGCGTCGAGCGCGTCGGTCGGCAGCCAGGTGGCCCGGCCGTCGACGCGTACCTCGGTCAGGCCGGTGGGCCAGGCCCGGCGCAGCTCCGTCGCCGACGAGCCGAGGAAGCCTGCGGCATCGCCCACGGTGGCCGGGCCGAGCAGCCGCAGGTACGTCGTGACCACCTCGGCGGTGTGCGCCGCCTCGGCGGGCGGGCCGGGCCAGTCGGGCAGCGGCGCGAGCCGGGCGGCCCGGCCGGACACCGCGAGGCGTACCCCGCCGGCGAGCCCGGCCTGCTGGAAGAGCGCGCCGGAGATGTGCCGGGACCGGCACGGCTGGCAGTCGTAGGTCAGCGCGGCGGGCACCAGTTCGGAGACGGCGCGGCTGACCGCGCCGCGCTCCATCTCGGCTGTTACGACCGCCTGGAACGCCTCGGCGGTGGCCCGGAAGGCGGCAAGCCCGAGCCGGGCGCCCTCCCTGATCTGCCCCGGCATCCGGCGGGTGGCGTCGACGTCGGTGAGCGGCCAGAGCGCGGCGGTGAGCCTCGGCAGGTCGGCCCGTCGGTGCAGGTGTGGGGCGCCGCGCATGGACCAGACGAGCTCCAGTCGGTCGTCCGGCCCGGTCGCGCCCCGCGCGGCGAGCGCCTGGCGGGCCGCGCCGTACGGCGTGTCCTGTACACCGAGCGCCAGCACCGCCAGGTCGCCCGCCCGCCGGTCGGCAGTGCGATCGAGTTGCTGGGCCGCCACCCGGTAGGCGAGCACCTGGCGCCGGTCGACCTCCGGTGTCCGCCCCGTCATCTGGCACTCCGTCCCGGACTGTCCCCTCGTGTCCTTCCGGCACGTTACCGCCACCGACCGGCGCCGGCGGCTCACCCGATCTGGGCGAGGTTGACCGCGGGGTTGGCGGGGACCCGGTTGTCCAGGTGCAACGCCGGCCGGGCGCGACGCGAGCGCGCCGGACGGGATCCCGGCCGGTGAACGGGGAGGAGTGGGGCCCGATGGTGGACGCGACCACGAGGTTCTTCGAGGACCTTCAGCGACGGGGGTACGAGCCCTTGCTGGCGAAGGCGTCCGGAACGATGCGGATCGACCTTCAGGAGGGTGCGCAGACCCGGCACTGGCTGCTGGCGATCGACCACGGTCAGCTGCAGGTGACCCAGGAGGACCGGGAGGCCGACACGGTGGTCGGGACGAGCCCGGCGCTGTTCGACGACATCGTCTCCGGCCGCGAGCACGGCCTGGCCGCCCTGTTCCGCGGTGACGTGACGGTGTCGGGTGACGCCCGGCTGGTGGTTCAGGTGGAGCGGATCTTCCCCGGGCCGCCGGACTCCCGGGGGCCGCGTCGCCGCTTCGCGGGGGAGGCGAACTGATGGGCCAGAGCAACACGGTACGGATCCTCGACGGCAACACGTTCGTGGTCTGCGAGGACACCGGTGACATCGAGGCGACGCCGAGCGAGCCGACCGGGCTCTTTTCCCTGGACACCCGGTTCTTGTCCACCTGGGTGCTGACGGTGAACGGCGAACGGCTCAACTCGCTCTCCTTCGACGACCTCCAGTACTTCGAGTCGCGGTTCTTTCTCGTGCCGGGGATGGCGACGCACTATGTGGACGCGAAGTTGTCGATCATCCGCGAGCGCGCGGTCGGCGGCAGCTTCCGCGAACAGCTCACCATCCTCAACCACGACGAGAAGCCCGTCGACCTGGAGATCAGGATGGACGCGGCGTCGGACTTCGCCGACCTGTTCCAGGTCAAGGACGAGATCCTGAACAAGAAGGGCGAGATCTACGCCGAGGTCGAGGCGGACAGGCTGCGGTTGGGCTACCGACGGGGCAACTTCCGGCGGGAGACGATCATCTCCTCCTCGATGACGGCCCGCTACGACAGCAAGGGGTTCGCGTACACAGTGCGCCTGGAGCCCAACGAGCAGTGGAAGACCGCGATCGACGTGAAGACGCACGCGATCGGACCAGGTGGCCGGGACCTGCGGATGGGGCTTCGGATCCACGGCAACGAGCGGCTCGCCCTCCAGCACGACCTGGAGCAGTGGATCGCGGACGCGCCCAAGGTCAACAGTGAGCACGGTCGGGTATCGGCGACGTACCGGCGCAGTTTGATCGATCTTGCGGCGCTGCGCTTCTCGCCGCTGTCGCTGGGCGGTGCCACGCTTCCCGCGGCCGGCCTGCCCTGGTTCATGACCATGTTCGGCCGGGACAGCATCCTCACCTGCCTGCAGACGCTGCCGTTCACCCCGCAACTGTCGAAGACGACCCTGCGCATCCTGGCGTCCCTGCAGGGCACCCGTTTCGACGACTTCCGGGACGAGGACCCGGGGCGGATCCTGCACGAGATGCGCTACGGGGAAACCGCGGCCTTCGAGGAGCAGCCGCACACGCCGTACTACGGCTCGGTGGACGCGACCCCGCTGTTCGTGGTGCTGCTCGACGAGTACGAGCGGTGGACCGGAGACGCCGACCTGGTCAGGGAGTTGGAGCGGGAGTCCCGGGCGGCGCTGGGCTGGATCGACAGTTACGCCGACCTGGTCGGCAACGGCTACATCTGGTACGAGCGGCGCAACACCGAGACGGGCCTGGAGAACCAGTGCTGGAAGGACTCCTGGGACTCGATCTCCTACTCCGACGGGACACTACCGCCCTTTCCCCGGGCCACCTGCGAGGTGCAGGGGTACGCGTACGACGCGAAGATCCGCGCGGCGCGGCTGGCCCGGGAATTCTGGGGTGACCCGGAGTTCGCCGACCAGCTGGAGCGGGAGGCGGCGGAGCTGAAGGAGCGGTTCAACAGGGACTGGTGGGTCGCTGACCGGGGGTACTACGCGCTCGCGCTGGACCCGGAAGGCCGTCAGTGTGACGTCCTCAGCTCCAACATCGGCCACCTCCTGTGGAGCGGGATCGTCGAACGCGAGCGGGCCGAGCAGGTCGCGCAGCACCTGGTGGGGCCGCGTCTCTTCTCCGGCTGGGGGGTACGGACCCTGGCCGAGGGGGAGGCCCGGTACAACCCGATCGGCTACCACAACGGCACGATCTGGCCGTTCGACAACTCCTTCATCGCCTGGGGTCTGCGCCGGTACGGGTTCGCCGAGGAGGCAGCGACAATCGCCAACGGCATGCTGGACGCGGCGACGTACTTCGACGGGCGGCTGCCGGAGGCGTTCGGCGGCTATCCGCGGGAGCTGACGAAGTTCCCGGTGGAGTATCCGACGGCGTGCAGCCCGCAGGCGTGGTCGACCGGTACGCCGCTGCTGTTGCTGCGCACCATGCTCGGGCTTGAGCCGCACGAGGGGCACCTGGCGGTCGAGCCACGGCTGCCTGTGGGGATGGGCCGGATCGAGGTGCTGGACATTCCGGGCCGGTGGGGTCGGGTGGACGCGTTCGCCCGGGGCCGGCTCGACCTGGACAACCTGGCCGACTGACGCACCGAACAGCGGCGGCGCGGGCAACCCGTGTCGCCGTTGGCCGCCGCCCAGGCGACCCACAGCCGGGCACGATAGATTCTGCGGATGCCGGAGCTCGTGTACCCGCCCGTTATCGCCGCCGCCAAGACGATGTTCCGGGTCCTCGACCTGAAGATCAACATTGAGGGCGCCCACCACGTACCCCGCACCGGTGGGGCCGTGCTGGCCAGCAACCACGTGAGCTACCTCGACTTCATCTTCGCCGGCCTCGGCGCGAACCCCTCGGGCCGGATGGTCCGGTTCATGGCCAAGCACTCGGTCTTCGAGCACCGGATCGGCGGGCCGTTGATGCGCGGGATGAAGCACATCCCTGTGGACCGCGAGGCCGGCGCGGCATCGTTCCGGGCGGCGGTGGACGCGCTCAAGCGCGGCGAGGTCGTCGGCGTCTTTCCGGAGGCCACGATCAGCCGCTCGTTCACCGTCAAGGAACTCAAGAGCGGCACCGTCCGGATGGCCCGCTCGGCGAAGGTGCCGGTGCTGCCGGTCGCGCTGTGGGGCACCCAGCGGCTCTGGACGAAGGGCCGCCCGCGCACCCTGACCCGCCGGCACACGCCCATCACGATCCTGGTCGGCGAGCCGATCGAGCCGGCGGACTTCCGGGACCCGAATCTGCTGGCCGCCGAGCTGACGACCCGGCTCACGGCGCTCGTCGATCGCGCCCAGAGGGAGTACCCGGACGCACCGGTCGGCCCGGACGACACGTGGTGGCTGCCGGCGCACCTGGGCGGCACCGCCCCGACGCCGGAGGAGGCCGCCGCCATGGACGCCGCCGGGGAGCGGCGTACCCCCAGCGTCTGAACGGTCGGCACGGTGACCGGATCGTTCCGCAAGCGGGCGTGATGGTGTCTGCCGTCGCGGTCACCGCCCGACCAGGATCGACGTCATGAGCAGAGCAGCACTTCTCGTGATCGACGTCCAGGAATCGTTCCGGCAGCGCCCCATCTGGGCGTACGGCTCCAACCCCGACATCGTCGGGCAGGTCGACCGGCTGGTCACCGCCGCCCGTCAACGCGGCGACCTGGTGGTCTGGGTCCTGCACGCCGAACCGGGCACAGGCGGCGTCTTCGACCCGGCGCGCGGCCACGTGCGCCTGCTCGACGGACTGACACCGGCCGCGGGTGAGCCGACGCTCGTGAAGACCGCCCACAACGCGTTCACCACCACCAATCTGCAGCAGCTGCTCACCACCGCGGGCGTGGACGACCTCACCGTCTGCGGCATCCGCACCGAGCAGTGCGTCGAGACCACCGCCCGGGTGGGGTCGGACCTCGGCTACCGGATGACGTTCGTCACCGACGCGACGCAGACCTTCCCCATCCCGCACCGGGAGGTGCCGGAGACAGCGACCGTCGAGGAGATCCTCGCCGATCCGCGCACCATGACCACCGAGGAGATCATCACCCGCACCGAGTACGCGTTGGCAGGCCGCTTCGCGACTATCAGCACTGTCGACGAGGTCACCGGCGCGGCCCTCGCCGACGCCCGGAGGTGAGCCGATGGCCAAGGTCGTATTCCTGCTGGTCCCGCAGCTGCACCTGCTGGACCTCGCTGGGCCGGCCCAGGTCTTCTCCAGCGCCGCGGACCTCGGCCACGACTACCGGCTGCACTACGTGGCCGAGCGGGAGCAGGTCCCCACCGTCCAGGGCGTACCGCTGGTCGCCGAGACGCTCTGGCCCGAGCTGACGCCGGACGACCTGGTGATCGTGCCGGGCTGGCGGCCGGCGGCGCACGGCCCGCAGGGGCCGGTGTCGCCGGCCGACCTGCGGCGCCTGGCCGACCACCACGCGTCCGGCGGCACTGTGGCGAGCGTCTGCGCGGGCGCGTACGCGCTGGGCCGCGCCGGGCTCCTCGACGGCCGACGCTGCACCACCCACCATGAGGTGCAGGACGATCTTGCCCGCCGTTACCCGGCAGCCCGGGTGGCCCGCGACGTGCTGTACGTGGTCGACGACCGGGTGGTCACCTCGGCGGGCATCGCCAGCGGCATCGACGTGGCCCTGCACCTGGTGGCGACCCGGCACGGCCCGGCCACCGCCGCCCGGATCGCCCGCACGCTCGTCGTCCACACCCGGCGCAACGGAAACGAGCCGCAGGCCAGCGCGATGATGCGTCATCGCCTGCACCTGTCCGACGCGGTGCACCGGGTGCAGGACGTGATCGACACCCGGTACGCCGAGCCGTTGCCGCTGGCCGAGCTGGCCGCCACCGGTGGTGTGGCGGAGCGGACACTGAGCCGGCTGTTCCGCGCGGCCACCGGGCTGACGCCGCTGGGCTATCAGCAGTCGCTGCGCGTGGAACGCGCCGAGCACCTCATCGGGCACGGCGCTACCGTGGAGGCTGCGGCGCGGAACGTGGGCTTCACCGACGCCCGGATGCTGCGCCGCCTGCGAGCCCGTCCCAGGACGTCGGCTCCGGCCCCGAACGGTAGTAGTCGTCCCGGGAGCGGAATTCCACAGGCAGTGAACCAGGCAGGGTGATCCGGTTCTCCCCGGCGAGCAACGCGGGACCGGCCCGCAGCAGCAGCACGTCGCGTTCCTGGGCGGAGAGGTCCACGAGCTCCGGGTGGGTGAGCCGGAACACTGCCACCGCCCGGCGGATCTGCTGGGCCAGCGCCATGACCTCTCCGGCCGGCCCGCCGAGGGCCAGCGCCGGCTGCTGGATGGTGCGCAGCGCGTCGCAGACGATCAGCAGCTCGGCCGGATCGGCCTGTGGAAGCTCCAGCCGGGACGGCCACTGCCAGCGGACCTGGCCGGTCATCAGGCCGCCCAGCCGGCCCGGGGGTCGGCGTCGGGACGTGCCGTCGGCGACGAGGGACAGCTGCGAACCGGTGCCCACCCAGCAGATTCGCTGATCGGTGACTGTCACCGAAACCGGCCCGGGAAGCTGCCAGCCGAGATGGGCCTCTGTCGGCCCGAGCAGGCAGCCCGCGACCAACAGCCGGTGTCGGCTGAGCACGTTCTCACCGGGCAGCGGACGCATGTTGTAGTGCCGGTCCAGGGCGGGACCCACCTCGTCGTCCGGTGCGTCGAACCGGTGTGGACCGATAAAGAAGGGGGACGCGTCCGTGTGCATCGTCACGACCTTCCGGTCAGCTGGCTGTGCGTACGAGCCTCGCGGATCCGGGGGTCGCTGTCATGACGGTCGTTAGGGGGTCGGCCGGTCGTACGTCGCCTGTGACCGGTAGATGCCGATCTCCTCCGGGCGGACTAGCCCGTCCTCGATCGCACGGGCGAGCAATGCGGCCTTTGTGGCGGCCGGCCGCCCCGCACGGGTGTACTTGATGCGTGCCCGGTCCACGTATTGCTTCACCGTGTGTTCGCTGATCTGCATCCGGCGGGCCACCGACGCCTTGGACATCGACTGGAACCAGAGCAGCAGCGCCTCACGCTCCTTGTCGGACAGCATCGGCCGGTCCGGCCGCGGATCACCGACCATCGCGCCGGCCAACGCCGGTGGCACGTACGGGCGGTCGCTCGCCGCCGCCAACACGGTCGCCACGCAGTGCTCCCGGCCCTCGTGCTTGGCCAGGAATGCCACCGCCCCGGCGTCCAGCGCGGCGAGCATCGTCTGCGGATCGGTGTGCTCCGAATAGACCACCACCCGTCGCCCGGTGGCACTCAACTCGGCCAGCTTGTCCAGCGCCATCCGACCGTGCAGCCGCAGGTCGAGCAGGACGACATCGGCGTCCGGCGCCGCCCGCAGCACCTCGTCCGGGTCGTCGCCGGTGGCCAGCACCCTCAGCCGGGGCTCGGTGGCCATCCAGGCGCGAACCCCGTCGACGACCACCGGATGGTCGTCGACGATCGCCACCCCGACCGGCCGGTCGCCGGTCACTTCCGCCACCGGGTCTGCGCCCATCTGATGTCCCCGTCCCGTTCGTAGAGGTGCTGTACCGGCCCGTGGTCGTACTCCCCGGGTGGTGGGCCGGTCGCCTCCGGCCCCTCCCGGTCGGGCGTGACCAGGCTGACCACCACCTCGTCGGGCCCGGAAACGACGGTCAGCCGTGCCCAACCCCGTGCGTCGGCGAGATGCGCGGCGAGCGGGTCGGCCAGTTGGCGGCGGATCTCGACAGGCAACGGCGGTGGATTGCCGATGGTGACCAGGTCGATCGGCAGTCCGTTGCGTTCGGCCAGGTCGGCGGCGGCCCGTAACTCGTGCAGCAGCGGATCGGGTACGTCGTCGGACTCCGCGATCATGCGGCGTAACCGGGCCGCGGCCAGTACGCAGCGCCGCTGCACCTCCGGGTCGTCCGGGTCGGCCGCACCGTAGGCCAGCTCACCGAGGACCCGCCCCGCCGCGGCGCCGGCCAGGGCGAGCCGGTCACGGCGCTCCCGCAGGCCCCGCTCGGCCGCAGCCCGTTCGGCGGCCATCGCGTGCAATGCGGCAGCCGTGGCGGCCCGGTCACGGGCCAGCCCGACGATCGTCGCACCGCCCACGAAGACGGCCAGTTGCAGGGAGAAGGTGCCGTAGACGTACATCGTGAAGCGGGCCAGCGCGGCGGCGTCGGGGCCGTGGGTGAGCACGGCGACCAACGCGATCACCGTGTGCGTCGTCAGCAGGACGACAAGCCCGACGACCCGGCGGCCCCACAGCATGAGCACGAAGAACCAGCCGAGCGTGCCCCACACCCAGTTCGCAGCGCCGAACAGGTGCCGCTCACCGACCGCCGCGAAGACCGCCGCGTCGGCGGCGAGCAGCAGCACGGCCAGCGGCCACGGCGGCAGCGGTGTGCCGCGCAGCAGGAGGACGCCGGCGACCGCGCCCGCCACGGCGACCAGCGCCCAGCAGCCGAGCACGACAGCCGGCTCGGCGAACTCCGTGCGTACGCCGAGCACCGCGGGGAGGCTGATCGTTACATGCCAGGCCCATGCGATGCCGACGACGACGATCCGGGCTCCGCGATCGGACGCCCGCGCCACCGCCGCCGGTGCGGCGAGCACCCCCTCCCCGGGCTCCGGTGTCGCGTTCGACTGTTGCTGCCGGGTCGCCGCTCCACGGGTGACGGTGTGGCCCGCTGGCACGTCGAGGTCAGCCGACACCGGGCCACTCCAATCGGATTCGGGTGCCCGCGCCGGGCGCGGACCGCACGTCGGCCCGCCCGCCGACCGCTGCCATCCGGCCGTGGATCGACTCGCGCAGCCCGTACCGGTGCGGTGGGACGGTGGCCGGGTCGAAGCCGGGACCGTCGTCGACGACCTCGACCACGACGGTCATCGCGTCGCGGGTCAGCCGCAGCACGGCCCGCGCGCCCGGAGCGTGACGGTCCACGTTGGACAACGCCGCGTAGGCGCTCTCGGTGATCGCGTCGGCCACCCCGGCGGGCACCGCGCACGGCGCCAGGTCCATGTGCATCCGCAACTGGGGCAGCCGGTCGACCACCGTCCGCAGTCGACCGTCCAGGGACACCGGGCCGTCGCCGGGCGTCGGGCCGCTGTCGGTCAACGCCACGAGGGTACGCAGGTCGGTGGCGCACCGATCGCGGAACGCAACGGACGGGCCAGCCACCGCGCCGAGCCCCACCATCGTCAGCGTGCCCAGCACGGTGTCGTGCAGGTCGCGGTTCTGCTGGCGTTCCGCCTCCCGTGCTGCCCGTGCGACCAACGACTCCCGGGTCAGCCGCTGGTGCTCGGCGAACGCCAGGTCCGCCCGACCGATCCGGCGGCGCATCACCACAGTCACCAACGCCGTGACGGCCGTCTGCACCAGCAGCGTCGCGGCGTGCGCCCGCGCCTCGGTGACGTTGCCGGCGGCGTGTGTGCCCGCGACGTACGCGGCGGTGACCAGCAGCCCTCCCGGCACCGACCAGCGGGCGGGAGCCGTGGCCTGCGCGTTGATCACCGTGGTGCTGGCCAACACCGCGATCCAGCTGCCCTCGCCGGGCAGCACCTCCGGTGCCACCATCTGGGGGATGAGCAGGCACGCAGCAACGGTGACCACGATGTCGCCGATGGCCAACACCCGGTTGATGCCGTGGCGCAGCGCGCGAACGCCGTAGAAGAGTGACCAGCCGGTCAACACGGCCACGCCGGGCCACAGCACCGCCGGCTCGACCGGTGAGGTACGTACCGAGAGCGCCACGGCCGCACCGACAAGCCCGCACGTCAGCCGCAGCAGCGCGGGCAGCGTGGTGAAGATGAGGCCGAACGCGCCACCTGCCGGGTTGTCCAGCGAGGGGGGCGGCACAGTGGGGGCGGTTAACGCCGGCATCGGGGGGTGTCCCTTCCGACAACGACCCGGTGCGGGTCCGCACGGCGGAGATCGACATCGGACAATAGCATGCGGACGGTGAGTGTTCACCCACCGTCCGCATGGTGTCATTACGTCGTTGCTCTGCGCTATCGGCCGTTGATCCCAGCGGTCGCCGTGCGGATGGCGAAGACCGCAGGCCGAGGCGGGTATGTCGCTCCGACGCACTACCTGTTCCAGTGGGAACCCGGCACCGTCACCGCCCGTCTGAATTGGTGACAGAGGGGTGGTGGGCCGGGATGCGCTCGCGGGCAACGATAGTGGCGGCGGCGCTGCTCGGCGTGGCGCTGAGCGGTTGTGCAGGCACCGACACCGGGCCGGACGGAGTGGATACTCCCGGCCCCGCCCAGATCGTCGACAAGTGGACGTCCTGTGCCGAGGACGCACCGCACGCCGGCGCCGTGCTGCCCGCCCCGCCCCCGCCGGGCGGATCGGCGTCCCCGGTGTCGGACGAGCCGGCGGCCGGGCGCATCGACCCCGCGTTCACGCCGTTCACCGCAGTGCTCTGCGGACAGCAGATCCGGCCCGGCCCCGCCGGCGGCACGGAGCAGGTGGCCACCGAACGACGCGCCGACGACATCGACTCCCTGCTCGCCGCGCTGCGCCTACCTGACCAGCGCGGCGACGAGGAGGTCGCCTGCACCCTCGACCTGGTCATCCCGCCCTGGGTGGCACTACTCGACCAACAGGGGCGTTGGCTGCGGCCACACCTGCCTGTGGACGGGTGCACCAAGCCCCGCCCGGAGGTGCGCGCGGCGTTGGACGGGTTGCGCCTGACCACTGTCGCCACACGTACCGTCAGGCAGATCGAATCTCCGGCGGCCGAGGCCGCAGGCTGCGACCAACAGTGGTCGGACATGGTCTGGGCGCAGGGGACCGACGGCCGCCCCGAACCGCCCGCGCCGGGCGCCGGGCCGCTGCGGCTCTGCGTCTACCGGGTGCCCGCCCACGAGCGGGGCGGCAGCAAGCCAGCCGGTGACTTCGCGTACGGCGGGGCGCTGCCGCCGGATCGGCAGGCGAACATCCTGCGGGCGCTTGCCACGACCCGGCCGGCGAAACCCTGCGGCACCCCGGCGTCCCGTTTCGCTGTGCTCCGACAGCTGGACGGCAGCGGAGCGGAGTCGTACGTCGAACTCGACGGCTGCCGGCCTATTCTGGTCGTGCCGCCGGGCGGCGGGTCACGGCTCGGGCAGGGCGACGCCGCGTTGACCGCGCTGCTCGGGCCGATCTGAGCCGTCCCTTTCCGGTCTCCGGCCGCCCGTCGGCGCGGCCACGACTCAGCGGATCGGCAATGCCGCCGGGCCGCCGTTGGCGATCGACCGCTTTACCGTTTCGCCGCCGGACCAGAAGTAGCAGCGCACACCCCGGTCGCCGCGCGCCCACAGATTGGGGGAGGGGAGGCGGTACGCCGTTCCGGTGCGGTAGCGCAGGTTGGCGTCGTTGGGAACCTTGGCGTAACGGGCGACCAGAGTGCGGCAGGCGGGGTGGATGGCTGCCTCGTCGCGGACGGCGTCCTGGTAGGAGCGGTCCGGGGCGGTCCAGATGCCGACGTACTCGTACTGGTGCGCGGTGGTGCAGCCAGCCGGTCGCAGCCGGCCCCACTCGTCCTCGTTCATGCAGCCGTACGTCAGCGGGGAGCGGCTGCCCACAGCGTTGCGCAGCGTGCCGGCCCGGTGGATGGCCCGGTCCGTGTCGCCGTTGGCGCCGTCCACCTCGTCCAGTTCGAAGATGTCGCACCGGTACCACCGGCTGCCGCCCGCCCAGCCGGCCGGTGACGTCGGCGCGACCTGCACGGAGAGCCGGGCGCTGCGCCACTCACCGCCGACGAAATCCTTGGCGCGGGTGTCGCAGTCGGTGAAGATCGCGCGCATGGCTGCTGACTCCACCGTCGGCGGGGCGCTCCGCGCGGCCAGGGCGCCCGTGAAGGTGCCGACGTGGAACGTCTCCACCAGGTGCGTCTTCGCGCAGTCCACAGGGGCGTAGCTGCTCAGATATGCGGTCGGCTCGGGGATGACATGGCACTCGCCGGCCTGCGGCGAGAACTGCTTCGCCTGGGCCATCGGTCGCCAGTCGTCGGCCAGGTCGCCGTCCGTGCCGGCCGGCGTGCCGCAGCCCGCCGATGCCACAGTGATGAACGCAGCCGCGAGCGCTGCCGTTAGATGCCGTCGCATGTGAAATCTCCCCGTGGCCCCCGTGCCGACGCGCGCAGCATATGGCACCGGAGTGACGAGCAGGGACCTGCTTCCGGCCAGGTTCTCGCTACTCCTGACCAGCCACGTGGACGTGAGTTGCCGGACCGCCGCTGGCCTCGAAGAACGAGGGTCAGCGGCGGTCGCGCGGCGCGTTCTCGGCGGCGGATCAGCCGGCGAGCTGTCGCCGTACCGTGTCGGCGTCCATCAGGTACCACATGTCCTTGAACTTGCCGTCCTCGATCCGGTAGAAGGCGGTCTCGGCGAACTTCACCGACTTGCCGGTGGGCGCGAGGCCGCTCCACTCCCGGACCGGTGTCCCGGTGTCGATGAGGCGGGCGGCTACCCGGTCGCCATCGACGACGAGGTCCTGGATCTCCCAGTGGAAGTCCGGCACCGCGTCGACGTGCTTGTAGAACTCGGCGACCATGTCGGCCATCTTGACCGGGGTGCCGTTCATGATCACCTCCTCGTGGGCGAACTCGGCCATCCGGGCGAACTCGCGCTTGTTCGCCAGTTCGACGTAGCGCAGGTAGAAGTCGCGCAGTTCCTCGGTCGTCATGCCCGAACGTGTCGCGGTGGTGCTCATGATTGATCTTCCGTTCTGCTGGTGTGGACTGGTTGGCCCCGGTCGGTCGTTCGGCCGGAGCGGCCCCGCGTGTCCATGTTTTGTACCGATCGGTTGCCTGCAAGCCAACCGTAGCAGTTTCTGTACCGATCGGTAGGTGAGTCGGGTCACCACGCGTGCCGCTGCGGGAGTGCGTGTCGAGGATGGTTGACGTGATGTAAGGGATGTTTTACATTGGGCCATGTAAACAATTCTTGACACGGGGGGAGTGGGCGATGATCCGCGACGCCAACCGAGAAGACCGGGTCGCCATGACGTTCGGGCAGCGGAACGCATGGGTTTCCGCCGTCGTCATGCCTGCGGCATCCATCGCGTACCTTGCCGTGGTCCTGCCCCGGCTGGGTGACCGGCCCGCCGCAGAGGTCTCCTGGGTGGGGCCGATGCTGTGGACGATCGGCGCGACGGTCGTCGGCACCATCGTGGGGACCATCCTCATCTCGATCGCGGCAGCCATCACCAACCGCGACGTGGAGTCCAAAGGGGACGTGAGAGACAAGCAGATCGACCGCTACGGCGACCGCCTGGCACAGGCCATCACCGCCTTCGGTGGCGCTGTCGTCCTGGCGCTGGTGATGTTCGAGGTGGATCACTTCTGGATCGGCAACGCCCTGTTCGTGATCGGCGCCATCGGAGCGACGTGGGGGGCCGTCGCGAAGATCCGCGCGTACCACGGTGTCTTCAATGGTTAAGCCGACCCGCGTCACCAACCGGATCCGCGCTCTTCGGTTCGCCAACGATGAGATGACCCAGGCCGACCTGGCCGAGCGCGTCGGTGTCACCCGGCAGACGGTCATCGCCATCGAGCAGGGGCGCTACTCGCCGTCGCTGGAGATGGCGTTCCAGATCGCCCGGGCGTTCGGCGTGCCACTGGACGAGGTCTTTCAATACCCCGACGAGTAGGCGAATCGGGCCGACATGGCAACGAGAGGACGATCATGAGCAGTCGTGGCAGGTCGAGGGTCTGCGTCGTCGGAGCCTCAGGAAAACTCGGTAGGTACATGGTCCGGCACGCGCTGGACAAGGGCTACGAGGTCGTCGGCGTGTGCCGTGCGGGCAGCGTGGGAAAACTGGACGAGTTCAAGGGCCGCATCACAGTCGTCGCGGGGCCGACGAACGATCGTGACGTCATCGGGCGGGCGGTCGCCGGCTGCGACGGTGTGCTCACCGTCCTGGTCCCCTGGGGTGTGCACGGCTACTCGACGGGCACGGCGCGGGCGGTCCTGGACCACGCCGACCCGGGAGCACGCCTGGTCTTCTCGTGCGGCTGGCACGTCACGCGCGACGGCCAGGACGTCTACCCGTGGAGGCTCAGGGCGTTCGTCGCGGCCTTCGGTGTGCTCGCGCGGCTGGCCCGCTTCGCCGACATCCGCGACCAGGTGCAGGCGTGCCGGCAGATCTTCGCCAGCGACACCCGGTGGACGGTGGTGCGCGGCAGCGACCTTGAGGAGGGCGACAGCCAGGGCCTACCCGTCTGGAGCCGGCACGTGGGCGATCCCGTACTCAAGAGCAACATCACGCGCCGGGTGGACTTCGCCCTGTTCATGGTGGACGCGCTGACGAACGACGAACTGGTCCACGAGGCACCGGCGATCGTCGGCTGCCGGACACCCTCGGCGCTGGCCGCATAGGCCCTTCCTGCGCAAGGAAGGGCCCCTTCTTAACGCCTGGTGCATAAGAAGGGGCCCCTCCTAACCGCGCGAACCGCACCCGACCCCTCTCTGGGCTGCGGCTGCGCGCTATCGCCGACACGCCGCGCCCGATGCGCCGCACACCAACAGCCGCTGGTGCCGGGCGGGCCGGCCATCCCGCTCACCCGCTGGATAGTCCAACTCGGCTAGGCGGGAGCCGTGCAGCCGTCCGAGGGCTGCCCGACGTTGGTGGGCGCTGTGCTGCCGCATCGCCCGGTCGTGGGCGTACCGGCGGAGCAGGTCGTGGAAGGCGAACCGGCCCGGGGCGTGCTCCTCGATGAGATGCGCGGCGGCGAGCCGTTCGAGCAACAGCTCCGCCTCGGCGGGTGCGGTCCCGCTCAACGCGGCGGCGGTCGCGGTCGAGAAGTCCTCGCCGGGCGCGAGGCCCAACAGCCGGAACAGCCGCTGCGCGGCTGGCGGCACCGTCTCGTAGGACAGGTCGAACGCCACCTGGATGGCCGCTTCGTCGTCGTCATCGGCGGCGAGGGCGGCGAGCCTGTCCTCGGTGCGCAACTCGGCTACGAGATCGGCGACGCGCCGGTACGGCCGGTGCGCGAGGCTCGCGACAGCGATGCGCAAAGCGAGCGGCAGGTACGCGCACAGGCTCGCCAGCTCGCCTATCGCCTCCGGTTCGGCGCGGGCGTGGTCCTCGCCGAGCAGCCTGGCCAGCAGTGTGCCGGCGTCATCGGGGGTGAGCACGCCCAGCGTGAGGCGGCGGACACCCTCGCGGGCGGCGAGCCCGGCGAGCCGGTCCCGGCTGGTGATGAGCACCAGGCAGCCCGGACCCCCGGGCAGCAGAGGGCGTACGTCCTCCGCCGAGCGCGCGTTGTCGAGCACCACCAACAGGCGTTTGCCCGCCGTCAGCGACCGGTACATCGCCGAAGCCCCGGCGACGTCGACCGGCACCTCTTCGGGGCGGACCCCGAGCGAGCGCAGCAGCACACCCAGCGCCGCGGTGGGCCGCAGCGGCGGCTCCGGGGCGTAGCCGTGCAGGTTGATGAACAGTTGCCCGTCGGGGAACCGGTGCGCCACCTGGTGTGCCCAGTGCACCGCCAGCGCCGTCTTGCCCACCCCGGCCGAGCCCGCGATCGCCGCGGAGACCGCCGGTGCGCCGGCCTCCGGGAGCAGCAGGTCCAATTCGGCGAGCGCCCGCCGTTGGCCGGTGAACAGGGCGACGTCCGCCGGAAGCTCGTGAGGTACGGCGACCGAGCGCACCACTGTCTCGTCCACGGGTGGCCGCCAGGCCAGCGACTCGTCGCCGCGCAACATCGCCCCGTGCAGCGTACGAAGCAGCTCACCGGGCTCGACACCGATCTGCTCGACCAGCAGCCGGCGTACGCGCTGGTGCGCGTTCAGCGCCTCGGCCCGCCGCCCGGACCGGTAGAGCGCCAGCGTGAGCAGCGCCTGCAGGCCCTCCCGGTAGGGATGCTCGCCGGTGAGGTTTGTCAGCTCGGACACCAGCTCCCCGTGCCGGCCCAGCGCGAGGTCGAGCTGGATGCGGCGTTCCAACGCGCTCAGCCGCCGCTCCTCGATCTGCGCGGCGGCGGTTTGCAGCAGCGGAGTGGACAGACCGTCGAGGGCGGGGCCACGCCACAACTGCAACGCCGCGCAGAGAGTCGCGCGGGCGCCAGCCAGGTCGCCGCCGTCCGCCATGACGTTCGCGCGATCGACCGCCTCGTCGAACTGGCGCAGATCGAGCTGCCAGCCGTCGAGGTTGAGCTGGTATCCCGAGCCCCGGGTGGCGATGAGCTCGCTTTCTGCGTGCTCGGAGCGTAGGAGACGACGCAGGACACCCACCCGGTTCTGCACCTGGGCACGCGCGCTGCTTGGCGGGTCGTCTCCCCAGGCGGCGTCGATCAACCGGCGGATCGACACCACTCGACCAGTGTCCAGGAGCAGAGCTGCCAGGATCGACTGGTTACGGGCTCCGCCGAGCGCCACGCCGTTGTCTCCGGCATGGACCTCGACCGGCCCGAGCATGGTGAACACCTTGATTCTCATCCGTTACCCCCGTACCGGATCATCAGTAAGACGTGCAGCCCTCCTTCGCAGGCGCCTCAGTGTCCACTGTGCAGACCACTTTTCGCTTGCCCGGACCGGATACGTCGCGCTTGTCCTCCCGGGCACAGAGAGGCCGGCGTCGGCCGCCTGGGGGGAGGCGACCGACGCCGGTGTGAGTGGGTGGATGTCGACCTCGGCCGGCGGTCATCACCGGTCGAAGTGCCTTATGCCGCGGCCGTGACCTGGGTGACGATGTTGCTGGTGGCGGTCAGGGTGCCACCGGTCTGGGCGCTCCACCACTTGAGGCGGCCCTGGTAGGCGGTATTCGGCGCCAACCCGGCCCGGTCGCAGGTGACGGTCTCCGGGTTGCCGGACACCGACCGGCGCGGCCCTTCCAGGAAGTCCCCGCCGACGGCCAGCCAGGACGCGCAGGAGAC
The DNA here is from genome assembly GCF_011927785.1 of Micromonospora profundi. NCBI lineage: Bacteria > Bacillati > Actinomycetota > Actinomycetes > Micromonosporales > Micromonosporaceae > Micromonospora > Micromonospora profundi. The sequence continues at coordinate 329,596 of NZ_JAATJK010000001.1, forward strand.
CCAGCCGGTTGCCTGTCCAGGATCGACCCGGGTCGACCACTGGATCGACGTGGACGTGGGAGCCGCGGGACCCGCGGAGGTGGTCATGGCCGGCGGGCCGGCGAACAGTGAACCGGTCACCGCCTCCCGCCACGCCTGGATGCTGCCGGAGTCGCCGATCAGGTCGTACTGCGGCCAGCCGGTCGCGTCGAAATAGGTGACGAACCGCGCGTCGGCCGTGTTGCGCATCCACCTGGCGATCTCGCGGAGCATCGCCGGCCGGTTCGCGTGGTCGTCCACACCCAGTTCCGCCACCGCGTACGGCTTGCCCTCTGACCGGGCCACCTCAAGACCCGGACGCAGGGCGTTGTGCGCCGCCATGGTCTCGGACTTCGTCACGTCGAAGCCGTAGACATCCCAGGCCATGACATCGACGTACGCCGCACCCGGGTAGTAGTCGCGCCAGTTCCGCCCGCTCTTCGGGTCGAGCGTCCAGTCCATCCAGATGGTGGTGGCGTACAGGCGCGAGTTGTTCGCCTGGTCGGCAAGGCCGGCGATGCGCTGCCACGCCGCCCGGTACGCAGCGGCCGTGAACGCCCCGTCCCGGATGTCGTCCTCCGGCTCGTGAAAGTAGCTCCAGTAGATGTCCCGGTCCCGTGGCGCGTTGGCGAACCACGTGCGCAGGTAGTCGTCCGCCGAGCCGGTCAGGATGACGTCGGCGTCGTACTTGAAGGACACCACCGTGGAGCGTCCCGGAGTGTTGAGCTTGGCGTCGGTCCACGCGCCGGGGGCGCCCGGGTAGAAGACCCGCAGGATCGGCAGCGTGCCGTAGCGGGCGTCCGCCGCCGCCAGTGCCTGGTTGAACGTCTGCCCTGACGGCTGGTGCACCGACGATCCGAAAAGCGTCGGGGTGCTGGCGCTCGCAGGCGTCTGCAGACCGACCAAGACCACGGCGGCGGCCGCCACCGCGGCGACGAGTCGTCTCAAGATTCCTCCTTGGGGTGGTTGGCGCGGGAACATCGACTGACGCCAGTCTCCGAGGGTGGGCCACACATCCGTCATGGAACGGCCATAGCCCCGGTGCGGCGCGGCTAGCTGCGGAGATGGCCCGGCGCGAGGGCTCGCGGGCGGGGCGACGCCGAGGGGGAACCTAGTATTCGGGTCATGAGTGCAGCGCGTCCCGCGGACCAACGGTGAGTCGTGCTCCCCGCAGCGACGGCCTCGCCAACCGGGAGAAGATCCTGGCGGCGGCGTTGCGGACGTTACAGCGTGACAGCACGGCTCCGATGGCGGCCGTCGCGCAGGAGGCCGGCGTGGGCGTCGGGACGCTCTACCGTCATTTCCGCGACCGCGACGCCCTGCTTGTGGCCCTGGAGGTCCGTTCCATCGGTATGGTCCTGACAATGCTCGACGAGGTGCTCAAGCGCGGGCTTCCGGGCATCGAGGCCGTGCGGGAGTTCCTGATCGGTACGGTGCGGCACGGTTCCGAGCTCTTCCTGCCGCACCACGGAGCCCCGGTCACGACCGACCCGGAGTACCGACGTCTTGACCGGCTCGTGTGGGAGGGCGTCGGTCGGATTGTCGAACTCGGCGCGGCGGACGGAACGCTGCGAGCCGATCTGACGGCCCGCGATGTCATCATTTTCGGCTCGCTGATCGCAGTTCCGATGCCTTTCGCGGGCGACTGGCCCGAGGTGGCGGGCCGCCAGATCGACCTGTTCCTCACGGCTATCCGCGCTTAGCCGGCGGCTGGCTGCTTGCGGTCTGGCCGCCGGCCGTCACCGTTGCGCCAGGGCCGTCATTGTTGCGCCAGGAAGGCGAGCAGGCGCTCGGTCAGCCGCGCCGGTTGTTCCTCGGCCGGGAAGTGGCCGCTGCCGGCGACGACCGCCGCGTCGACGTGCGGTGCCACGGCGCGGAGGCTGGTGGCGAGCCGGTCGCCGACGGCCTGATCCCCGCCGACAGCCAGGACCGGCATGGTGAGCCGGTTGCCCGCATCAACCCAGGCCGCATTGGCCCGGCCGTCGTCGAGCAGCGTGCGGTAGTGGCCGAAGCTCGACCGTAGGCGTTCTCTGCCGCGGTACGCGTCGGTGTACCGGCTCACCTCGTGCGACGCCAGGGGGTTGGTGTTGCCGGCGAGCTGGGCGTACCAGAGGTCGAAGAACTCGTCCTCGTGCCCGTCGATGAGCAACTCGGGCACGTGCGGGGTCATGAAGAAGCCGAAGTGCCAGCGGCCGCCGTGCGCGACGTCCATTGCCTGTTCCAGCCCGAGGCCGGGCACGGCGAGTTCCATGAGGGTGAGGCTGCGTACCTCATCGGGGTGTCGGCGTGCCCAGGCGAACGCGACCATGCCGCCGACGTCGTGCCCTGCCACGTGCGCGGCAGGTCCCAAGCCGAGGGTACGCAGCAGCGCGCGGATGTCCTCGGCCTGATTGTCTTTGTCGAAGCCGGTCTCGGCCGGCGCCGAACGGCCGAGACCGCGTAGGTCGGGAACGACGACTGTGTAGCCCGCCTCGGTGAGCGCGGGCAGGATCGGCAGCCAGCAGTCGCCGGTCTGCGGCCAACCGTGCAGGAGCACCAGCGGCTCGCCGTGGCCGCCGTGCAGGACGCTGAGATCGGTGCCGTTGGTGGTGATCGTGCTCCGCGTGAAACCGGGCGCCACGCTCATGTTTCCTCCAGCAGTGATTCCTTCTTATGCGGACGATATATTCCGTTTAACGGCGCCGCCACCCGGAGAAGGAGGAGGGTGTCGGCGTGGACCCGCCGACCGCGAAGCACCACACCAGAGAGGACATGCGGCATGACCAGCTTCGACCGCGCTGCCCCCGCCATCCCGGACGACGACCCGACCCGGACGCTGACCGTGGCGAACCCCGACGACCCGGCGACGACCTGCATCTCCCTCGCCGGGGGTAACTACGCCATGCTGATCACGGGCAAGCAGACCAACGGGCGGTACTGCCTCATCGACATGCGCGTCCCCGACGGCGGCGGGCCGCCGCCACACCGGCACGACTTCGAGGAGATGTTCACCATCCTCGAAGGGGAGATCGAGTTCACCTTCCGCGGGGAGGAGCACACCGTGCCGGCCGGATCGACAGTCAACATCCCAGCCAACGCCCCGCACAACTTCCGCAACGCCTCCGGCGCACCCGCCCGCATGCTGTGCATGTGCACCCCGGCGGGCCAGGACGAATACTTCCTGCGCGTCGGCGACGAAGTCGCCGACAGGGACGCGCCGCCACCGCAGCTCACCGACGAGGACATCGCGGAGCGTCGGCGGCGCGCCGTCGAACTGGCTCCCGAATACCGCACCGAGATGCTCTGACAGCCGCCATGAGGGCGGGAGCCGACGATCGACGGGTCGACCACGTGGAGCCGGCGGCCTGCGGTGGTGGAGGTGCGCCCGGCAGGATTCGAACCTGCGGCCTTGGGATTAGAAGTCCCCTGCTCTATCCGCTGAGCTACGGGCGCGTGGCGTGGATGTCGCGCCAAGAGGGTACCGCCGCCCTGCCTCGCAGCGGCGAAAAGGGTGCTCGCGTCCACATCGCCGAGCAGGGTCCCACGGCGGCCAGGTGGCGGGCATCCGGGTTCTCGTCGGTGGGCGCGGCGCTGGCCCGTACCCTCGGCTGGTGTTGCTGGACCCCGACGCCGAGAGCGGCGTCGCCTACGAGTTGTGCCAGGTCGTCGGCCGCGCCATCCTGCCGTTCCGGTCATCGGACGCCGCCGACCAGCGCTTCGGCACGGCGTTCTTCTTCCAGGCTGCCGACGACCCGGTGGGGGAGTCGCTGCTGACCGCCGCCGACCTGGTCGGCGCGGCGGGCGGCCAGTTGAGTCTGCGGGCGAGCGTCAGCGAGCCGGCCGGCGTCGCCCCGGACGCGATCACGGTGGCCGAGATCACCCCCGGTTGGGCGCGCTTCCCGGGCGACGGCGTCGCGGTACTCCCCACCGCCGGGCTGCACCGCTACGCCGGCGACGGCGGCTGGCGGTGGCGGGTGCAGCCGGTGCCCGCCGGAATCGCCGCCGGGCCCGAGGTGGTCGAGCGCAGCACCGCCGCCGCCGGGTCCGCGTTCGTGCTGGCCCATGGGGTACGCGCCGACGGCTCCCGGCCGCTTGAGGTGGCGATCGAGCGGGTGGTCCGCGACGGGGACACCGTGCGGATCACCACGGAGCTACCCCAGGGGTACGTCGGCGCGCCGGTCTTCACAGTGCACGCCGACGCCACCGGCGAGGTGTCGCTGTACTGCCTCGGCCTGGTCCTGCCCGGTGTCGACGGGCATCCGGTGGCCACCTTCGACCGGATCCGGGCAGTCCTTCCGGCCACGCGCGGCGACGCCTGAGCTGTCGCCCTGCGGGCGGGGTGGTCAGTCGTTGGCCGTCGCCCCGGTCCGGTCGGCAGGGGCGAGGTCGGTCGGGGCTGGATCGGCCGGGGCGGTGGGACCGGCGGCCAGGAACGCCTCGGCCCACCGGCCGACCTCGTCCAGAACCTGTCCGCGTACGGCTGCGCCGGAGAGCGTGAGGTCGTGCAGCCCTCCGTCGAAGCGGGCCAGTGTGACGTGCCGGCCGAGGCGGGGCGCGTACCGGACCATGTGCTCGACGTCCAGCACCGTGTCGGCAAGTGTCGCGTTCTCGTGCCATTTACTGCTCCGGAAGGAGCGGGTGGAGCAGGCCACCAGCACCGGCACCTGGATGTTCAGCCCGGCGCGTAGCCGGCGTTGCCCGGTGCGGATCGCGTTCAGCCAGCCGGCCCGGACCGGGAACCCGGCGAGCGGCTTCCACGCCAGGTCGTACGTCCACTCGCCACGATGGTCGGCGTGCAGGCTCTCGCCGTACACCGAGCCGAGCCCGAGCGGCACGATGCGGTGCGGCGCCCTGCGGCCCAGCCGGGCCGCGGCGGCCGCGATGGGCCGGCGCACCGCCCAGGAGGCGTTGAAGTCGAAGAAGGGGCTGTTGAGCACCAGGCCGTCGATGGTGCCGGCGTCGCGGCGGGCGTCCGCCCAGAGCGACATGATCAGGCCGCCGGTGGAGTGGCCCATCGCCAGCAGGGTGTCATGCCCGTCGTCGGAGCGGATGATCTCGACGGCGGCATCCAGCTCGGAGAAGTAGTCGTTGACGTCCTGGCAGAAGTTCGGGGTCTGATGCGCAAGCAGGCTGCGGCCGTATTTGCGCAGATCGAGGGCGTAGAAATCCCAGCCACGCTCGGCGAAGAAGTCAGCCAGGTGGGTCTGGAAGAAGTAGTCGACGAAGCCGTGCACGTAGAGCACCGCCCGCCCGGTGGGGCGCTCGGCCCGCCGGCGGACCAGTGTCGCGACGACAGGACCCTCGTCGTCGACGCCCAGGTCGATCGTCTGCCGCTCGTAGGGCGGCCCCAACACGTCCGGTTCCACGAATCCGACGCTACGCCGACCGGCTACCCGGTGGTAGCCCCGGCCCCGCCGGGCTCACCTCCCGGTCCGCGAACCGCGGCCGGCAAGCCCGCCGGCCCCGACCGGCCGTGCCTGCCGGCCGGGACACAGCGGGTACGCGCTCAGGCCGTCTCGGCGTCGGCGCGGCTCGGGTCGGCGGCGGGCAGCGCGTCCGGCTCCTCCGTGTCGACAGGGCTCTGCGGCGGGCTGACGTCGCGCAGGTGCTTGTTGTGCCGCGGCTCCTGGCGGGTCTTGGCGTCGTTGAGCCGCCGCCGCAGGTCGTCGCGGACGTCGTTGAGCGCGGCGTGCAGGTCCTCCTCGCCGGAGGTGGTGACGATCTTCTGGCGGCCGGCGATCCAGCACTCCAGGGTGACCTTCTGACCCCGGGCCTCCCGATCCTTCACCGACACCTCAAGCTCGGTGGCGTCGGCATGGAAGCTGGCCAGCCGGGCGTCGAGAGTGGCGAACTGCTCGGCGATCCAGTTGCGGTCGCCCTGCGAGAAACCGGCGCCGACCCGCAGGCACTCCGCCACGGTGGCCGGGTTCGCCACGGCGCTCATCGCCGCACCTCGGAAACGGTCGCGAAGCCGGAAGTAGTGATCATCATGACGCTGACCTCTCGTCGACGTGGAGCTGTCGGTGGTGCGTTGATCAAATCCATACCCACTCGGTCGGCCCCGGAACCGCCGGCAGCGTGTCGAGCGTGGTGGGCGTGCCGTGGGCGTGGTCGGCGGCACGGCAGGCGTCTTCGGCTGTAGCACATGCGGGCTTGATCAGGGCGTTATCCACAGGCGGTCCGGTTGTCCACAGGTCGAGGTGCGGCGCTGGCGACACACGCCGGCGCCGCTCAGGCTGAGGGCCGAGTCGACTCGCGCTGGCAGACCCCGATCCCCTGGAGGGACGATGTTCGACACCTACGTCACGATCGTCGGCAACGTGCTGACCGCACCCGAGTGGCGACGTACGACCCAGAGCAACACGCTCGTGGCCAACTTCAAGGTCGCCTCCACCGCCCGCCGGCTCAACCGCGACAGCGGTCGCTGGGTCGACGGCAATTCGCTGCGTGTCCGCGTCAACTGTTGGCGCAAGCTCGCCGAAGGCGTGGCGGCCTCCGTGATGGTCGGCGACCCGGTGGTGGTCTGTGGCCGCCTCTACACCCGCGACTGGACCGACGACGCCGGCAACCACCGCACCGTCTACGAGCTGGAGGCGGTCGCCGTCGGCCACGACCTGTCCCGTGGCCGGGCCCGCTTCCTGCGTAACCGGCCGGCTCTGACGACCAGCACGGTCGAGGACGCGGACGCCGAGAGCCGGGTGCACGGCGAGCCCACCGAGCCGGTGCCGGCCGGCCAGGCACCAGTGCTGCCCGCCGACCGCCCGGTGGACGACGACTTCGAGCTGTCCGACTTCGGCTCGCTGCGGACCAGCCCTGTCGACCACGACCCGCTCGACGACGACGAACTGACCCCTCCCGACGACGGCGACCCGCAGGGCGACGGCGACCCGCAGGGCGACGGCGACGACGAGTTGGGGCCGGTCCCCGACGAGGGTCGGCCGGACGCCGCGCCGTCCGGTCGGGGGCGGCGTGGCCGAGGGCGGGTTCCGCAGCCGGTGTGACCGTTCGGCTCGCGGTTCCCCCGGCCATGGCGAGGGCCAGGACATCGCGAGGGCAGGGCGGCGACGCCGGCACGGCACGACGGGGGCGGGGTGGCGATGCGACTCGCGTCGTCACCCCGCGTGTCTGCAGCACCGGGCTGGTGGAGCGCTGCGGACGCGGATCGGCTCATAGGGTGCTCGTCTAGGCTGGCTGGCCGGAGGTGGTACGCGTGCGACGGACAGCGCCGGTTGCTGACGCGGTGGGGCTGTTGGCCGGGTACGCCCTGGACAGGCTGCTCGGGGACCCCCGCCGGTGGCACCCGGTGGCCGGCTTCGGGCGGGCCGCCGGCGCGTTGGAGCGCCGCCTCTACCGACCGGACCGGACAGCCGGGGCGGCGTTCACCGCGCTCGCCGTCGGTGGGCCCGTGATGCTCGGTGCGGTCGCTGCGGCTGCCACCCGGCACCGACCGGTGGCCCGTGCGGCACTCGTCGCCGCCGGAACGTGGGCCGTGCTGGGTGGCCGCACCCTGCGGCACGAAGCCTCTGTCATGGGTCGAACGCTGCGCGACGGCGACCTGCCCGCCGCCCGGCAGCGCCTCGGCCACCTCTGCGGCCGTGACCCGTCGACCCTGGGGGAGTCCGAGCTGGCCCGAGCCACCGTCGAGTCCGTCGCGGAGAACACCTCCGACGCGGTGGTCGCCCCGCTCGTGTGGGGCGCGGTCGCCGGCCTGCCCGGCCTCCTGGGCTACCGCGCGGCTAACACCCTCGACGCCATGGTCGGGCACCGGTCGCAGCGGTACGCGCGGTTCGGCACCCCTGCCGCTCGGCTGGACGACCTGCTCAACCTGGTGCCGTCCCGGCTGACCGGGCTGCTCACCATCGCTGTCGCCCCGGTAGCGCACGGTGACCGCGAGCGGGCCTGGCAGGTGTGGCGGCGCGATCGCAACGACCACCCGAGCCCCAACGCCGGCCAGTGCGAGGCGGCGATGGCCGGCGCGCTCGGCGTCCGCCTCGGCGGCCGCAACGTCTACTTCGGGCGCTCCGAGGTACGCCCGTTCCTGGGTGACGGCCCGCGCCCCGAAGCACGCCACCTCAAGCGGGCCGCCCGCATCTCCGGCGCCGTCGGCCTGGCCGCCCTCGGGCTGGCAGCCGCGTACCCGGTGACCGTCGGCCGAGTGGTAAACGCCGTGGGTCGGCGCGCCCTGCACACAGCGGTCGGCGGGCGCGGGTTGGGTGGCGCGGTCGGCAAGCGTGGCCTGGGTGCGGCGATCAGCGGGCGTGGGCTGGGTGACGCGGTCGGCGGGCGCGGGTTGGGTGGCGCGATTGGTCAAAGCTGGTCGCGGGCTGTCGTGGCAGGGCAGGGGAACGGGCGGTGAGCGGCGGCCTGCTGGTCGCGGGCACCACCTCCGACGCTGGCAAGAGCGTGCTCACCGCCGGCATCTGCCGATGGCTGCACCGCCAGGGCGTGAAGGTGGCACCGTTCAAGGCGCAGAACATGTCGAACAACTCGGCAGTCGTCGTCGGGCCGGACGGGCGCGGCGGCGAGATCGGCCGAGCCCAGGCCATGCAGGCAGCCGCCTGCGGCATCGCACCGGACCTGCGCTTCAACCCGGTACTGCTCAAGCCGGGCAGCGATCTGGCCAGTCAGGTGGTGCTGCTCGGCGAGGCGGTCGACACGATCACGGCGAGCACCTTCGGGCAGTTGCGGCCCCGGCTCGCCGAGACCGCGTACGCGGCGCTTGCCGAGTTGCGTGACGCGTACGACGTGGTGATCTGCGAGGGCGCGGGCAGCCCTGCAGAGATCAACCTGCGGGCCGGGGACTACGTGAACATGGGCCTGGCCCGGCACGCCAACCTGCCCACCCTCGTGGTCGGCGACATCGACCGAGGTGGCGTGTTCGCCTCGATGTTCGGCACCGTGGCCCTGCTCGACGCCGCCGACCAGGCGCTGATCGCAGGCTTCGTGATCAACAAGTTCCGCGGGGACCTCGGTCTGCTCCAGCCCGGCCTGGACATGCTGCGCCAGGTGACCGGCCGCCCCACGTACGGGGTGCTGCCCTGGGCACTGGACCTTTGGCTGGACGCGGAGGATTCGCTCGCCTACGGCCGGGTGCTCGGTCGCCCCGCCGCGCCGCACGGGACCGAATGGTTGGATGTGGCAGTAGTGCGGCTACCCCGGGTCAGCAATGCCACCGACGTGGAGGCGCTGGCCACCGAGCCGGGCGTGCGCGTCCGCCTCACCGTCGAACCGGCTGAGTTGGCCGCCGCCGACCTGATCGTCCTACCCGGCTCGAAGTCGACAGTCGCGGATCTCGCCTGGCTACGCGAGACGGGCCTCGCCGACGCGATCCACGCCCACGTGAGCAGCGGAAAGCCGCTGCTCGGCCTCTGTGGCGGCTTTCAGATGCTCGGCCGGGCCATCCACGACCCGGTGGAAAGCCGGCAGGGCAGCGTGGCAGGGCTCGGCCTGCTGCCGATCGAGATCACCTTCGATTCGCGCAAGACCGTCCGGCAGTCGGTGGGCACCGCCCTCGGTGGCCTGCCCGTCCGTGGCTACGAGATCCACCACGGGTACGTCTCACACACCGACCCGACCCTCACCACGCTGCTGACCGGTGCCGACGGCGTCGGCGAGGGTGCCGTGCTCGGCCCGGTGTACGGCACGCACTGGCACGGGACGTTCGAGTCGGACGAGTTCCGTCGCTGGTTTCTCACCGAGGCGGCTCGGCTGGCGGGGCGCACCGGGTTCCGTGTTTCACCGGCCACCAGCTTCGCCGCCGCCCGGGAACGCTCGCTCGACCTGCTCGGCGACCTCGTCGAGGAGCACCTGGACACCGACGCCCTCTGGAAACTCATCGAAAACGGCCCCACTCCCGGGCACCCGTTCATCCCACCAGGCCCGCCACGAACCTGACCGGAGACTCAGCGGCGATTGTGTCTGTCGTCCCGGCTGGCCCGCGGCGCGGCGTCGCGACGGCAGAGTCTGCCCGTCCCCCACGAGTCGGGCCGGCGTGGTGGCGTCGGGTCGGACTTCAGGGGCGGATATCGGCGGGGCGATCCGTGGTGGGCAGACCGGCGGCGAGCCAGGCGTCCACGCCTCCGATCATGTCGGTGGCGCGGCGCAGGCCGAGGGTCTGCAGGCTGGCGGCGGCCAGGCTGGAGCTGTAGCCCTGGCGGCACACCAGCACGATCTCCCGGTCGTAGCCGGTGGCCTCCGGGATGCGCCAGGCGCTGGCCGGGTCGAGTCGCCATTCCAGCACCGTCCGGTCGATGACGACGGCGCCGGGCAGGTCGCCCTGTTCTCGGCGTTGCGTGTCGGTACGGGTGTCGACAAGCAGCGCGCCGCCGCGGACCGCCTCGACGGTCTGCTGCGGAGTCAGTCGGTGCAGCCCGGCGCGGGCCTGTTCGAGGAGGGCGTCAATGCCGGGGCTCATCACGTCTCGGAGCACCACCAGATCATGCCGAGCGGGCTACCCGCCCGCGTGGCGAACGGGTCGCCCGTCACCCGTCGCCGCCGCAATTCCCCCGGACGTGACGGTGCCCCGGCCGTGGCGGTCAGCCGGACGTGTCAGCCCGACCAACTCACGTCGGCCTTCGGCGACGACGGCATACTTCGGTGGTGTGGACCAGGCCACCGACCGCACCGACAGTAGGTTGACCGTGGCCGTCGTCGAGGCGTACACCGAGTTGGCTCGTCGGGTGCTCGCGGGCCCGGCGCGGTTGGGGCGGACCCGGCTTGTCGCTGTCGACGGGCCGAGCGGCGCGGGCAAGAGCCGGTTCGCGGCGCACCTCGCGGATGCCCTTGCCGAGCTGACCGGTCCGCCCCGGAGCCACGGTGAAGGCGGGCGACCTCCGGTGGTGCACACCGACGACCTGCTCGACGGTTGGGACGACCAGCTCACCTTCTGGCCGCGGCTGGAGGCGCAGGTGTTGGCTCCGCTGCGGGCGGGACGGCCCGGGGCGTACCGCCGCTACAGCTGGGTGCGGCGGTCGTTCCTGCCCCGCCCGGTCCCGGTGCCGGTCGCGCCGGTGCTGATCGTGGAGGGTGTCAGCGCGGCGCGCGCTGTCGTCCGGCCCGAGGTGACAGCGGCCGTGTTCGTGACCGCGCCCGCGCCGACGCGGCTGGCTCGCGCGGTTGCCCGGGACGGGCCTGAGATCCTGCCCGAGCTGCGCCGCTGGCATGCGGGGGAGCGGGCGCACTTCGCCGCCGACGGCACCGCCGGCCGGGTCGACCTGGTGATCGACGGTGCACCGACCCTGCCGTACGACGCCGAGAGGTACTACATGCGGACCCGCTGACCCGAGCCCGAGTCCGGGCCCGGACGACCCGAACCCGAGGGCGGGCCCGGACGACCCGAGCCGGGACCCGCACGACCTCAGCCGGGGCGTGGACGCCGGCCACCGACTGGGGCACGATGCGGGGAAGGTCGGGAACGGCGAACGGGAGTCACATGTCGACAACGGACACACCCGCACGACGCCGGGTCACCCTCACCGGCATCAGCTCCCGAGCGTGGGAGCATCCGGCGGACCGGGGCGCCCTTGTCGCGCTGCGGGAGCTGCGCGGGTTCGACGATGTGCTGCGGGCGTTCTTCGGCATGTGGAACGAGCGCGGGTTCCGACTCTCGGTGCTGGCCTCCGGCATCCGTGTCGACCACCGGCAGTACCCGGCGGTGTGGCAGCGCTACACCGAGGCCGCGGCGGCGCTCGACGTGGCGGAGCTGCCCGAGCTGTACGTGACGCAGTCTCCGTGGCTGGGCGCCGAGGCGGTCGGCCTGGAGCGGCCGTTCATCGTGCTGAACTCGGCGTGCGTGCAGCAGCTCGATGAGGACGAGCTGCGCTGCCTGCTCGGCCACGAGTTGGGGCACGTGGGCAGCGGGCACGCCGTCTACAAGACGATGCTGATGATCCTGACCCGGTGGGCGGCCAATCTGAGCTGGCTGCCGGTGGGCGCGTTCGCGTTGCGGGCGATCATCGCGGCGATGCTGGAGTGGTGGCGCAAGGCGGAGCTGTCCGCCGACCGGGCAGGGCTGCTCGCCGGGCAGGACCCGGCCGCCGCGCTGCGGCTGCTCATGAAGCTCGCCGGTGGCGGCGACCTGTCCCAGGTCGACACCACAGCCTTCCTGGAGCAGGCCGCCGAGTACGCCGGTGGGGGCGATGTGCGGGACAGCCTGCACAAGATCCGGATGACGGCGTGGAGCACCCATCCGGCGCCGGTGGCGCGGGCCGCCCAGCTGCGGCAGTGGATCGACTCCGGGGCGTACGGGCGGGTGCTGGCCGGGGACTATCCACGCCGCGACGACGACGGCTCGACAAGCGTCTCGGAGGAGATCAAGGCCGCCGCTGAGTCGTACCGGGAGGAATTCAGCAGGTCCACCGACCCGCTTGTCGGGTTGCTGCGCCGCCTCGGCGACGGCGCCAGCGACGTCGGCGAGTGGGTGGGCGGCACCGCCGGCCGAGCGCGCTCCTGGGTGGATGCCGCGACTGAGGCAGCCGGCCGGGCGCACCGCGCCGGTCGGGCTGCGCCCGGCGCCACGGCGGGTGCCGGCGGAGCCGGTGGCGGTGACGGTACGGGCTCGGGCGGCGCGGCGGTGTAAGGCCGGCATACGATTCCGGTCATGACCTCACCGATCATGTCCGAGTCCGAGGTGCGGGCCGCCGTCGAGCGGGAGATGCCCGGCGTCCGTGCCGACCTGGAGCGCCTCGTCCGTATCCCCGGCATCGCGTTCGACGGCTTCGACCACTCGCACGTGGAGCGCTCCGCCGAGGCGGTCGCCGAGCTGCTGCGCGGTTGCGGCCTGGACGTCGACATCGTGCGCTCCGGCGGCCAGCCGGCGGTGATCGGCCGGCGGCCGGCACCGCCCGGGGCGCCGACAGTGCTGCTGTACGCCCACCACGACGTGCAGCCGGTCGGTGACCGGTCGCTGTGGGAGTCCGACCCGTTCGAGCCGGTGGAGCGGGACGGCCGGCTCTACGCCCGGGGCGCGGCCGACGACAAGGCCGGCATCATGGCGCACGTGGCGGCGCTGCGCGCGTACGGTGACGCGCTGCCGGTCGGCGTGGTCCTCTTCATCGAGGGCGAGGAGGAGTACGGCTCCGACTCGCTGGAGCGACTGCTGGCCGAGCACCGCGACGAGATCGCCTCCGACGTCATCGTGATCGCCGACTCCGCGAACTGGGACATCGGCGTACCGGCGCTGACCACCTCGCTGCGCGGCATCGTCAACTGCTTCGTCGAGGTCCGTACGCTCGACCACGCCGTGCACAGCGGCATGTTCGGCGGTGCCGTTCCGGACGCGCTGACCGCGTTGGTACGCCTGCTGGCCACAGTGCACGACGATGCCGGTGACGTGGCGGTCGACGGGTTGGTCAGCCGTGGAGGTGCCATCGTCGACTACCCGGAGGACCGGTTCCGGGCCGAGGCGGGGCTGGCCGAGGGTGTGCAGTTCATCGGCACCGGCCGGATCACCGACCGGCTCTGGAACAAGCCGGCCCTGGCAGTGCTCGGCATCGACGCACCGGCCACCGGCGAGGCTCCGAATGCGTTGCTGCCGGCCGCGAAGGCAAAGCTCAGCATCCGTCTGGCCCCGGGCGACGACCCGAAGCGGGCGTACGCGGCGGTGCGCGCGCACCTGGAGAAGCACGCGCCCTGGGGTGCCCAGGTGACGGTGACGTTCGAGCACGACGGTGAGCCGTGCGTGATCGACGCTTCCGGCCCGATGTTCGACGCCGCCCGCTCGGCGTTCCGGGCCGCCTGGGACGGCACCGACCCGGTGGACATCGGTGTCGGCGGTTCGATCCCGTTCATCGCGACCTTCCAGGAGATGTTCCCGCAGGCGGCGATCCTGGTGACCGGTGTGGAGGACCCGCACGCCCGCGCGCACGGCCCGAACGAGAGCCTGCACCTTGGCGAGTTCGCTCGGGTATGCCTCGCCGAGGCGTTGCTGCTGGGCGCGGTGGCGGCGGCAGGTACGAACGGACGATAGGTGTCGGAACCGTAACTCCCTGTCTGATCTGGGAGTTTGCGGCGTGTCGCGGGCGGGTTTGTTATAGCCTTTCGAACATGAGTACGAACGAGGTGATGGCCCGCTTGGGGGCCGCCGTCAGTGCGCTGGGGGACGTCGACGTCTCCGCGTGGTCCGAGGACACGCTCAACGAACAGCTCGGTGAGCTCTCCGCCGCCCTGGTCGCCCTCGACTCGGTGCTCTCCCGGGTCGCCGGCGAGGTCCGCGCCCGGGGGCTGCGCATCGAGGAACCCGTCTCCGCCTGATTCGTCGCCCACCGCCGGTAGCGGTGGCGGCACCCTGCCGACACCGCCCGGGTACGGCAATGCCCGGGCGGTGTCGCAGGCGGCTGGCAGGATGAGGTTCGTGCGGTTCATCGATCTGGCGGCCACCTCCGCCGCCGTGAGCGCCACCAGCGGCCGGCGGGCCAAGGTGGAGCTGCTGGCTGACGCGCTGCGCCGGCTCGACCCGCCCGAGGTGGAGCCCGGCGCCGGATATCTCGCCGGTGAGCTGCGGCAGCGGCAGACCGGCGTGGGCTACGCCAGTCTGCGTGACCTTCCGCCGCCCGCCGCCGAGCCGACGCTGACAGTGGCCGCCGTCGACGCGGCCATCGAGCAGATCGCCGCGGTGCAGGGCGCGGGTTCGCAAGCCCGCCGCCGGACGTTGCTGGGCGCGCTCTATTCGGCGGCGACCGCCGACGAGCAACGGCTGCTCACCGCCCTGTTCGGTGGCGAGTTGCGCCAGGGCGCCCAGGCGGGGCTGTTGGCCGACGCCGTGGCTCGGGCCGCCGAGGTGCCCGTCGCGACGGTCCGCCGGGCTCTGCTGCTCGCCGGTGATCTCCGCGCGGTGGCGGTTGCCGCGCTGGCCGGAGGCGCTGCCGAGTTGGCCGGGTTCGGCCTGCGGGTCGGCCGACCGCTCGCGCCGATGCTGGCGCAGAGCGCACCCTCGGTCGATGAGGCGCTCGCCGCGACCGGCACGCCCGCAGTGGTCGACGTGAAGCTCGACGGCATCCGCATCCAGGTACACCGCTCCGGCGCCGACATCGCGGTGTTCACCCGCAGCCTCGACGAGATCACCGGCCGGATGCCCGAGGTGGTGGCCGCCGTCCGCGCCCTGCCCGGCCGGGAAATGGTCCTCGACGGCGAGGCGATAGGCCTGGACGACACGGGCCGCCCACTGCCGTTCCAGCAGACCTCAAGCAGGGCCGCACGGCGCACCACGCCCAGCACCACCGGGGGCACGCCTGTCGCACCGGCGGTGCTCGCCGCGGCCGCCACCACCGGCGCAACGGTGCTGACCCCGTACTTCTTCGATCTGCTGCACCTCGACGGCCAGGACCTGATCGACCTGCCCGGCCGGGAGCGGTGGGCCGCGCTAGCCGGCGCTGTCGATTCGTCGCTGCTGGTCGGGCGAATGGAGGTCGACGGCCCGGAGCAGGCCGGGGCCGCGTTCGCCGCCGCGATCGACGCCGGCCAGGAGGGCGTGGTGGTCAAGGCGCCGGACGCGCCGTACGACGCCGGCCGGCGGGGCGCGGCCTGGGTCAAGGTCAAACCACGGCACACCCTCGATCTGGTGGTGCTGGCCGTCGAGTGGGGCAGCGGCCGGCGCGAGGGCTGGCTGTCCAACCTGCATCTGGGTGCCCGCGACCCCCGCTCCGGCGACTTCGTGATGCTCGGCAAGACGTTCAAGGGGCTCACCGACGAGCTGCTGCGCTGGCAGACCGAGCGGTTCCTCGGCCTCGCCGTGGAGCGCGGCGACTGGGTGGTCCGGGTCCGTCCCGAGCAGGTGGTGGAGATCGCCTTCGACGGGGTGCAGACGAGTTCGCGCTACCCGGGCGGGATGGCGCTGCGGTTCGCCCGGGTGGTGCGCTATCGCGACGACAAGTCCGCCGCCGAGGCGGACACCATCGACGCGGTCCGGGCCATCCACGCCGGCCGTTCCACCGGTTGACCGTCGTCGCACCAGGCGGTTGATCCAGTTGGCCGGACCGGCGGCGGCCCGGTCACCGACGGGTCGCTCCAAAGATCGACCCGCCAGCGCGGCTCACTGGCTGGACAGCGATCGGGCGTAGTTGACCTGGTTGTTGATGTGCTGCACCTGACCCTGGTCGCTCACCGGGATCCGGGCCACGTACTGCTGGGCACCGTTGGTGACAGTCACCTGGACGGTGCCGCGGTGCCGGGTTTCCTTGACCAGTAGGAAGAGCAGGCTGAAGATGGCCACGCAGAAGAAGCCGACGATGGCGCAGACCAGCGCCCAGGTGGCGATCTTCTCCTCGCGCTGCCAGTAGTCGGCCACGTGCCAGCTCGCCCCGGCCAGCGGCAGCACCCCGGCCGGTGTACGGATGACCGGCGGGCTCACCGTGATCTCGGCGATCTGCACGGCGACCACCTCCGGCCCGGCGAAGCCGGCCGCCGCGACCGGGTACGCCGCCACCGGCGGGTACGGCCCGACCGCCGGCCACGCACCAGAGGTCTGCGCCGGCGGCCCGGAGAAAGAGGCCGGCGGTCCGGAGTACGACGCGGGCGGTGCGGAGTAGGGCGCGGCAGTCGCGGGCGAGATGGCCGGTGATGTGGGCGACTGCGCCGGCGCGGCGGGGAACTGCGCGGTCGGTGCCGGGGCGACCGGCGGCGTACCGAAGATCGCGTCGGCCGGGTGCGGTGCGGCCAGCTGCGGTGCGGGCGGGAACGGCGCGGTCGGCGGCATGGCAGCCAACGCGGCGGTCGGCGGCTCGGAGGCCAACGCGGCGGTCGGCGGCTCGGAGGCCAACGCGGCGGTCGGCGGCTCGGAGGCCCACGGATCGGTGGGCGGATGTGCCTGCGTCGCCGGCTCCGACTCGGGTCGCGGCGCTGCGGGATCCACGGTCATCAGCGCGCCCCACACGAATTGATCACCCGGCGGAGACTACCGGCTGCCGTGGTGCCCCGTGTTCCCCCGAGCGTCCGATTGCGACGCCGGTACGGTCACCGGGGCTCAGGCGGACGCGCTCGGCGTGGGCTCTGCCGCCCGGTCCAGCGGGGCGGTCTTCGTGTCGATTCCGGCGGCCCGGCGGGCCTCACGACGGGCCACCCAGCCGTAGCCGAAGAGGGCCATCACGGCGAACAGCCACCACTGCACGACGTAGCCGAAGTTCTGCCAGTTGTTGGCGTGCCCCACCGGCACGGCCTTGAACACCGGGTCGGCGGGCGGGGTCTGCTCGTCCAGCAGCAGGTAGCCGCCGTAGACCGGGTAGGGCAGCTCGCGGGCGAGGCCGGGCACGCCGACGCGGCGGGTCTCAAGCATCCCGTTGCGGCGGGCCACAGTGCCGGCGCCGCTCTCGGTCTCGTGCACCCGGCCGACCACCGTCACGTCGCCGGTGGGCGTGGCGGGCACCGACGGCTGTGCTGTCGCCCCGCCCGGAGCCGGCGGGATCCAGCCCCTGTCGACGAGCAGTGCGGTGCCGTCGGCGAGCACCAGCGGGGTGAGCACCTCGAAACCGACGCGGCTGTCGGCCGTCCGGCCCCGGACCAGGATGGTGTTGGACGGGTCGTACCGGCCGGTGGCGGTGATCCGGGACCAGACCTTGTCCTCCGCGGGCGGCGGGCCGGCGGTTCCCGGGCCGCCGGTGGGAGCGCGGAACGCCTCGGTCAGGGGCACCGGTGCCATCCGCAGGCCGGCGTCGATCCGCTCGTTGACCTCGGTACGCCCCTGGTAGCGGTCCAGCTGCCAGTTGCCCAGCCAGACCATGACGGCGGAGGCGACCACTGTCAACGCGAGGGCGCCCAGCCAGCGTGGGCTCAGCAGGAACCGGTACACGGCACCGAGGCTACCCGTATGACCGGGGCCACTGACCTGCACCGGGCCGGAGACCGTCGATCAGCCCGGATCGGGGGTGCTCGCGCGGAAGACCGGGCGGGTATCGTCACGCGGACGGCTCGGCACCCCGGCCGGTCGTCGCGTACCCGCCGCCGCCCGCGAGGAGTCGATGATGACCGTCGTGCCGCGCCTGGTGCTCAGCGCGCCGTCCTCCGGCCACGGAAAGAACGCGCTGGCGATCGGGCTGCTCGCCGCCCTGGCCGAGCGGGGTGTCGACGTCGCCGGGTTCAAGCTCGGCCCGGACCAGGTCGACGCCGCGTACCTGGGCCTCGCCGCCGGTCGGCCGGGCCGGGTGATCGACCCCCGGCTTGTCGGTGCCGACCGGCTCGCCCCGCTCGTCGCGCACGGCGCAGCGGGCGCCGGGCTAGCCGTGGTGCAGGGCAGCATGGGCCTGTACGACTCGGTGGGTGGCCGCCCCGAGCAGGAGTCCACCGCCGCTGCGGCCGCCGCTCTGCGCAGCCCTGTGGTCCTGGTTGTCGACGTGGCCGCGATGGGGCAGTCGGTTGCCGCCCTCGTGCACGGTTTCCGCTCGTACGACGAGCAGTTGTGGCTCGGTGGGGTGATCCTCAACCGGGTGGCGTCGTCGCGGCACGAGGGGATGCTGCGCGAGGCGCTGGAGGACGTGGGGGTGCCCGTCTACGGGGCGCTGCGCCGCCATGACCTGCCGTCGGTGCTGCCGTCGCGGCGGCACGGGGTGGCCCCGGTCGTCGACGGGTCGGCCGACGCCACCCGTGCGGTCCGTCGTCTCGGCGAGGCGGTCGCCGCAACTGTCGACCTGGAACGGCTGCTCGGGCTGGCCCGTTCGGCGCCGCCGCTGCCGGCAACGGCGTGGTCGCCGCAGGAGGCGCTCGGCGAACTGGTCGTCCCGGCGCAGCGTCCGCTGGTGGCGGTCGCGGGTGGGCCGGGCGGCAGTTTCAGCCATCCGGAGACGGCCGAGCTGCTGCGGGCCGCCGGTGCCGAGGTCGTCGTTGTCGATCCGCTGCGCGACGAGACGCTGCCGGTCGGCACCCGCGCGCTTGTCGTCGGCGGCGCGCTGCCCGAGGCGTACGCCGAGCAGTTGTCAGCCAACCGGAGGCTCTGCATCGCGGTGGCCGAGTTGGCGCGTACCGGGCGGCCGGTGGTCGCCGAGGGCGCTGGCCTGCTCTGGTTGGCCCGGGAGTTGGACGGGCTGCCGATGTGCGGCGTGTTGGACGCTGTCGGTGTCAGCCGGGACGGTCTCGTGGTGGGCTACCGGGAGGCGACCGCCCAGACCGATAGTGTGGTCGCGGCGAAGGGCACGGTGGTTGTCGGCCACAAGGAGCACCGCGCGGTGCTCACCCCGCGCGCTGGTCAGCGGCCGGCGTGGAGCTGGGACGGTGGCACGCCGGAGGGGTTCGTCTGGCGCAACGTGCACGCCTCACAGCTCACCCTGCACTGGGCCGCGCATCCGGCGACCGCTGCCCGGCTGGTCGCCGCTGCCGCGAGCGAGCCGACGGCTGAGGCGGTGCCCGCCACCCCGGACGGCGTGCCCGCGTAACGCCGGGTTCCGGCACCCGCCGGTGCCGGGCAGCCGGCTGACCCGCCCGGATCCGCGCGGGTCAGCCGACTATCACGCCGGTCAGCCGACTATGGCGTCCGATGGTGGGGTGAACTGGCGGGTCGGTGTGCCCTTCAACCCGTCGCGCAGGGTTTCCGACACCGCCTTGATCGGGATCTGGGACTGCCCGTCACCGACGGCGTTGAATGGATTGTCCGGGTCGGAGATGAAGCTCGCCGCAGCCAGTTCCGGCGTGTAGCCGACGAACCAGGCCGACCGGGTGCTGTCGGTGGTGCCGGTCTTGCCGGCGACCGGGCGGCCGACCGTACCCCGGACGCTGTCGGCGGTGGACCAGCCGCCGCAGCTGCCGCGTGCCGGGGTGTCACCGGTGGGGCAGCGGGCGGCGTCGGTGGCGGCCCGGGCGGCGTCCGCGCTGACGACCTGCCGGCAGCGTGGCTTGGCCACCTCGCGATGGATACCGCCGGGGGTCGCGTACGTCGCCGGTGTCCCGTCCCGGTTCATGATCGCCTGTACGGGGATCGCCTCGCAGTAGCGGCCGTCGGCGGCGATGGCGGCGTACGCGTTCGCCATCTCCAGCGGGGTGGCGTCGGAGACGCCCAGGGTGAACGCGCCCCAGGACTTCGCCTTCTCGGGGGACGCGTGGTCCCTGTCGACGTCGGTGCGCCAGCGCAGCCCGAGTTGCTCCGCCAACCGGACCGCCCGGTCCGCGCCGACCTTCTCCTCCAGCCACACGAAGTACGTGTTGACGGACTTGCCGAAGCCGGACCACATGGTCTGCTGGCCGGTCATGGCGCCGCTGGCGTTGGAGGGCGACCAGCCGTCGTAGACCTCCGACCGGTAGCGGTAGGGCGCGTTGAATGAGGTGGACAGGGTCATTCCCGAGTCCAGCGCGGCAAGCATCGGGAACATCTTGAACGTCGACCCGGCCTGGTAGCCCGCCAGGTCACCGCCACCGAGCAGTGGTGCCACGGTGTTCGGGTAGTTGGCCTTCACCTTCGGCCCGGCCTCGGGGTTCGAGCTCTGTGGGTTCTCGTTCAGGTCCAGCGAGTACGTCCGGTTCACCGCCATTGCCTTGACCCGCCCGGTGCCCGGCTCGGAGACCACGATGCCGTTGGCGAACGGGCTGCCGGTGGCGGTCGTGGCACCGACGTTCTTCTCCGCCGCCTCCTGGACCTTCGGGTCGAGGCTGAGCACGATCCGGTAGCCGCCCCGGCGCAGGTTGTCCATCCGCTCCAGGCGGCTGGCGCCGAACGCGGGCTGGGAACTCCACCAGTTCTTCAGGTAGTCGCAGGCGAAGCCCCAACTGTTGTACTTCTCCGGGATCGCCGCGCAGTCGTGCGGCGGGGTGGTCAGCTTCAGTCGGATCGGCTCGGACTTGGCGGCGGCGGCCGAGTCGGGGGAGAGGTAGCCGAGTTGGCTCATCCTGTCCAGCACGTAGTTGCGCCGCCCGGTGGCCTCCTTCTGGTCGGAGTCGGCGGGGTCGTACTCGGATGGGGACTTGACCAGGCCGGCGAGGGTGGCCGCCTCGACGGGGGTGAGGTCCTTCGGGGTCTTGGAGAAGAAGATCTCGCTTGCCGCGTAGATGCCGTACGCCCGGTGACCGAAGTACGCCGAGTTCAGGTAGCGCTCCATGATCTGTTCTTTGCTCAGCTCCTTCTCCAGGTCCAGCGCCATCCGCATCTCCTTGACCTTGCGCAGGCTGGTCTGCTGGGTGGCTTCCTGGACCTCCTTGGGCGTTGTCGCGCTGTCCCGCAGGGCCATCCGGACGTACTGCATGGTGAGCGTGGAGGCACCCTGGGAGACTCCGCTGGAGCGGGCGTTGGACACGAAGGCGCGGGCCACGCCCTTCGGGTCGACGCCGTGGTGCTGGTAGAAGCGGGAGTCCTCGGCGGCGACGATCGCCTGCTGGATGTTCGGCGACATGTCCGACAGCTTCGTGTACTGCCGGTACTCCTCGTAGAACATGGTCAGTACGGTCTTGCCGTCCGGGGCGTAGAGGTAGGAGGTCTCGGCGGGCAGGGCGGTGGCCAGCAGCTTGGTCTTGTGCTCCACGGCGTGTGCGGTGGCCTTCGCGCCGAGCCCGGTCAGGGCGACGAGCGGGTACGCGGCGGCGGCGATCACGATGCCGGCGATGAGCCCGGCGCGCAGGAGAGGAACGAGTCGACCAGCGGCAGCAAGGGGTCGGTTGCTCACATGGCCAAGTTATGACATTTCAGAATCGAACATGAGAAAAACTCATAAACCAGCGGGGTGGTGATGTGCCTTACGCCGGGATCGATTGTCCCGCCGGCAGCCTTCCCGGCAGGATCGCGGGCATGCGTGATCAGCCGAGCGACGTACCGCCGGTCGCTGCGGCCGATCCGGCTGTGGCGCCCGAGCCGGATCTGGCACACCACGGGGACGCGGAGGTCGGCGTCGGCCTCATCGACCTCGCCGTCAACGTCCGCCAGGCGCCACCGCCTGCCTGGTTGGCCGAGCCGATCGCTGCCACCCTCACCGACCTGGCCCGCTACCCGGACCCGTCGGCGGCCCGGGGCGCCGTCGCCGCCCGGCACCGGCGTCCCCCGAACGAGGTACTGCTCACCGCCGGGGCCGCCGAGGGCTTCGTGCTCATCGCCCAGGCGCTGCGCGGCATCCGGCGACCGGTGGTCGTGCACCCCCAGTTCACCGAACCGGAGGCGGCGCTGCGGGCCGCCGGTCACACGGTCGAGCGGGTGCTGCTCGACCCGGCCGACGGCTTCCGGCTCGACGCCTCCCGGGTGCCCGCCGACGCCGACCTGGTGATGATCGGCAACCCGACCAATCCCACGTCGGTGCTGCACCCCGCCGAGACGGTGGCCGCGCTGGCCCGCCCGGGTCGGGTGCTCGTTGTCGACGAGGCGTTCGCCGACACCACAGGCGGGCACAGCGGCGAACCGGAGTCACTCGCCGAGCGGCGTGACCTGCCCGGCCTGCTCGTGGTGCGCAGCCTCACCAAGACCTGGGGGCTCGCCGGCCTGCGGATCGGCTATTTGCTCGGCGCCCCGGAGCTGCTGTCCCGGCTGGCCGCCGTCCAGCCGCTCTGGGCCGTCTCCACGCCCGCGCTGGCCGCCGCCGCGGCGTGCGCCACGCCCGTCGCCGTCCAGGCCGAGCGCGCGATCGCCGTCGACCTCGCCGCCGACCGCGACCACCTGGTGGCCCGCCTCGCCAGCATCCCCGGTGTACGCGTCGCAGGCCGCCCCGCCAGCGCGTTCGTGCTCGTGCACCTGCCCGGCGCGACGCGCGTCCGCGCGGCGCTGCGGGACCGGGGCTGGGCGGTCCGTCGCGGTGACACGTTCCCGGGTCTCGGCCCGGACTGGCTGCGCCTGGCGGTACGTGACCGAAACACCACCGACGCGTTCGTCGAGGTGCTGCGCGAGATCATGGAGGCATGATGTTGGAGACCACGATCGCGGCCATCGCGCCACTGGACGAGTCGGCAATGGCCGCCGCCCGGGAGATGCACGGCCGCCTGACCAAGCCGCCGGGCTCGCTGGGTGCGCTGGAAGACCTGTCGGTACGCCTCGCAGGGCTCGCCGGGGTCTGCCCACCGCCGTTGCCCGAGCCGGCCGCGGTGGCGATCTTCGCGGGGGACCACGGGGTGCACGCCCAGGGGGTGACCCCGTGGCCGCAGGAGGTCACCGGGCAGATGATCGGCAACTTCCTGGCCGGCGGTGCGGTCGTCAACGCGTTCGCCCGGCAGGCCGGCGCCTCGGTCACAGTTGTCGACGTAGGGGTCGCCAACCCGCTTGCCACCCCGGATGAGGTCCCCGACCCGGCCGCGAACGACCCAGCGACATCCGGCCTGCCCGTGCAGGACCCGGCCGTGCACGATCCGGCCACGCCCCGGCTTGTCGCCGCGTCGGTGCGCCGGGGCACCCGGGACTTCACGGTGACCGCCGCGCTCACCCGAGACGAGGCGCTGGCTGCGGTGTGCACCGGCATCCGGATCGCCGACGAGTTGATCGACGCCGGTGCCGGCATCCTGCTCACCGGCGACATGGGCATCGGCAACACCACCCCGGCGGCCGCGCTGATCGCCGCGTTCACAGGTGTCGACCCGGCCGACTCCACCGGTCGGGGCACCGGCGTCGACGACCCGACGTACGCCCGCAAGGTGGCTGTGGTGCGTGCCGCGCTTGC
Organism: Micromonospora profundi; assembly: GCF_011927785.1. NCBI lineage: Bacteria > Bacillati > Actinomycetota > Actinomycetes > Micromonosporales > Micromonosporaceae > Micromonospora > Micromonospora profundi. The sequence continues at coordinate 353,130 of NZ_JAATJK010000001.1, forward strand.
CCTGCACGAGCCCGACGCGGCTGACCCGCTGGGCGTGCTGGCCGCCGTCGGTGGCCTGGAGCACGCGGCACTGACCGGGCTGATCCTGGGTGCGGCGGCGCGCCGTACACCTGTGCTCCTGGACGGCGTGATCGCGGTTTCCGCCGCCCTCGCTGCCGCCGCGTTCGCGCCGAACGCGGTATTCGCCATGGTCGCCGGGCACCGCTCGGCCGAGCCGGGCGCCACGGTGGCACTGCGCAGCCTGGGCCTCGACCCGCTCATCGACCTGGGGCTGCGTCTCGGCGAGGGCACCGGGGCGCTGCTGGCGCTGCCGGTGGTCACCGGCGCGGTGCGGGTGCTGCACGAGGTGGCCACCTTCGACTCCGCAGGGGTGGCCGAGAAGTGACAACGCGCGTCCGGCTCGGAGGTGCGCTGTGAGCGCCAGCCCGTACCCCCTCGGTCTGCGGCTCGACGGGCGGCGGGTGGTAGTGGTGGGCGGCGGCGCGGTCGCCACCCGGCGCGTCCCGGCGCTGCTGGACGCCGGTGCGGACGTCCTGCTCGTGGCACCGGAGCTGACCCCGGCGCTGCGCGCGCACGTCGACGCGGGGCGGCTGCGCTGGGTGCCGCGCCGGTTCGCGCCCGACGACCTGGACGGGGCGTGGCTGGTCCAGGTAGCGATCGACGACCCCCTCGCCGCGGCGTCGGTGAGCGCCGCCGCCGCCGAGCGGCGGATCTTCTGCGTCCGGGCCGACGACCGCACGGCGGCCACCGCCTGGACCCCGGCGGTGACCCGGCACGGCCCGGTCACCGTGGCGGTGCTCGGCGGCGGCGACCCGCGACGGGCAATGAGTGTCCGAGACGCGATCCGCAACCTCCTCGGTGCAAGGAAGGGCCCCCTGTTAACGCCTGCGGTAGAGGAAGGGGCCCTTCCTAACGCGGGCGGCGGACGGGTGGCACTGGTCGGGGCCGGCCCCGGTGACCCAGAGCTGATCACCGTAAAGGGCTGGCGGCTGCTCACCGAGGCCGACGTGGTCGTCGCCGACCGGCTGGTGCCCGGGCTGCTCCTGGACGAGCTACGCCCCGATGTCGAGCTGGTGGACGCCTCGAAGATCCCCTACGGCCCGTCCCGGGCACAGGAGGAGATCAACCAGATCCTGGTCGACCGTGCCCTGGCTGGCGCCTTCGTGGTGCGGCTCAAGGGCGGCGACCCGTACGTCTTCGGCCGGGGCGGCGAAGAGCTGCTTGCCTGCGCGGCGGCCGGCGTGCCGGTGACCGTCGTGCCGGGAGTGACCAGCTCGATCGCCGCCCCTGCGGCGGCCGGGATTCCGGTCACCCACCGGGGGGTGGCGCACGAGTTCACTGTGGTCTCCGGCCACCTGGCACCCGACTCGCCGGCGTCGCTTGTGCGGTGGGACGCCCTGGCGGGCCTGCGCGGCACCTTGGTGATCCTGATGGGGCTGAAGAACCTCGCTGCCATCACTGCAACCCTCATCGCCCACGGCCGACCGCCGCAGACGCCGGCAGCCGTCGTCCAGGAGGCCACCACGGGCGCTCAGCGGGTGCTGCGCTCGACGCTCGACGCGGTGGCCGCCGACGCGGTGGCGGCCGACCTCCGCCCGCCAGCCGTCGTGGTGGTCGGCGACGTGGTGGGCGCCCTGGACGGGTGACGCAGGGACCTCTTCGCGTTCCACTGCGAATTGTTAACGGCGCACCTGATAGCGCAGGTGAAGCACCCGGTTGCCCTGGATCACCACGTCGGGATCCTCCAACAGGCGCTGCGCGTCGACCGACCCGAAGTAGCGCTTCCCGGCCCCGAACACGACGGGTACGACGTCCATGCGCACCTCGTCGGCCAGGCCTGCGGCGAGCACCTGGCCACCGACGTCGCCAGCGGCGACCTCGACAATGCGGTCACCCGCAAGCTCCTGTGCCTTGGCCACTGCTGCCTCGACACCGTCGACGAAGTGGAACGGCGCCTCGGGGTCCCAGCCCTCGGGCGCGGGCCGGTGCGTCACGACGACCACATGGTCGATCCCGCCCGGCGGCTTCCCGTCCCAGCCGTCGGTCATGTCGAAGACGTGGCGGCCGACGACTGTCACCCCGATCTGGTCCCAGTACGGCCGTGTGTAGTCGTAGGACGTCTGCGACACCTTCAGCTCGCCGCTGGAGTCCAACGGGACGTCACCGCTGGTCAACCAGTCGAACAGCGGCCCGGGCTGGTCATTCTCGTCCGCGACGAAGCCGTCCACCGACACCGAGCTGTACAGGACCACACTGCCCACGCCGCTCTCCTCTGCCTTCGGTTTCCCCCAAATTAGCGGGCCGTGGGCTCCAGCCTCTTGTAAGAAATCAATCGAGCGGCAACGGCCAACCATCCAGCACGTGGCCGGGATGTTCGCGCAGGAACCGCCGCCGGACTTCGAGGTACCGGGTCGGCGTGAGCCCGGTGAACGCCCGGAACTCGTGGCCGAAGTGGGCCTGGTCGAAATAGCCAGCGCCACCGGCGAGGCCGCCCCAGTCGACAGGCTCGGCGGGGTCGATCGTGAACACGGCGGCGGCGAAGCGGTAGGTGCGGGCCAGCCGCTTCGGCGTGACGCCGATGAGCTCCTTGAACCGCTGTGCCAGATGACTGCTGCTGATGCCGGCTGCCGCGCTCAGGTCGCCGATCACCACCCCACCGCTGGCCGCCGCGATGACGCTGCTGGTGCGGCGGACCAGCCCCAGGCCGGTGGTCTCGCACAGCCGTCGCATCAGCTCCTCCTCAAGCAGCGTCAGCATCTCGTGCGGTCCGGCCGCCGTGGCCAGCCGGTCCCGCAGCTCTGCAACGGCGGGCCGGCCCCAGACCTGCTCAACCGTCACCGGCCGGTCACACAGCTCGGCAGCCGGCATCGGCAGGAACGGCGCCAACCCCCACGGCTTGATGTGTACGCCGACGGACCGGGTCCGGGGTGGGTAGCCGAACTCCAGCGCGCGGGTGGGCGTGGTGACCACGCAGCCGTCGGCGTACTCGGCGGTCTCGATGTCGGTGCCGGCGCGGATGCGGAACGGCGCCCCGAGGTTGACGATGAGCAACGCCGCAGGCATCGCCGGCAGCGTCAGCCGGGCGTACGGCGACGCGCCCTCCAGGTAGTACAGGTCGTCGATCAGCCCGTCCAGCGGCGGTCGCGGCACTCGGGACACGTACTCCACGGCCACAGCATCGCAGACGAACGGGCCGGAGCAACGCTGCTCCGGCCCGTCGACGAACTGACTATTCGGCTACTGCTTGAGCATGTTGTCCAGCAGCAGGGCGCAGCGGATCAGCCCCAGGTGGCTGTACGCCTGCGGGTGGTTGCCCAGGCCCCGCTCGGCGAGCGGGTCGTACTGCTCGGGGAGCAGCCCTGTCGGGCCGGCCGTGAGCACCATCTGCGCGAACAGTTCCTCGGCGTCGGTGCGGCGACCGGTGCGCAGGTACGCCTCGATCAGCCACGCCGTGCAGATGTGGAAGCCACCCTCACGGCCGGGCAGGCCGTCGTCCCAGTGGTAGCGGTAGACGACCGGACCGCTGCGCAGGTCCGCCTCGATCCGCAGGACTGTGGACAGGAAACGCGGGTCGTCACCCGGGAGCAGGCCGGAGAGCCCGATCCAGAGCGACGAGGCGTCCATGTCCTCGTCGCCGTAGGCGACGCTGTACGCCTCCACGTCGGAGTGCCAGCCGTGCTCCAGCACGTTGGCGCCGATCCGGTCGCGCAGGTCCGTCCACTCCGGCCGGTCCTCGCCGCCGTGCTGGCGCATCACGTGCAGCGCCCGGTCGACTGTCATCCAGCACATCACCTTGGAGAAGACGTGGTGCCGGGGTGGGAGCCGAGCCTCCCAGATGCCGTGGTCGGGCTCGTGCCAGCGGCGGCGGACCGCCTCGACCATGTTCTCCAGGACCCGCCACTCGTCGTCACGCACCGAACCGCGGGCGTCGGCGACGGCCGCGATGAGGTCGGCGATCGGGCCGAAGACGTCCAGTTGCAGCTGGTGGTTGGCGAGGTTGCCGACCCGGACCGGCCTGGAGCCGGCGTACCCGGGCAGCGTGTCGATGACCGCCTCGGCACCCAGCTCGTAGCCGTCGATCGTGTAGAGCGGGTGCAGCCGCTCCGGGTGACCGCCGGTGCGTTCGATGCAGCCGTCGACCCAGCGCAGCAGCGCTTCGGCCTCCTCGATGGAGCCGAGGTCGACAAGCGCGCGGGCGGTGAGCGCCGCGTCCCGCAGCCAGCAGTAGCGGTAGTCCCAGTTGCGGACGCCGCCCAGCTCCTCGGGGAGCGAGGTGGTGGCCGCGGCCAGGATCGAGCCGGTCGCCTCGTGGCAGAGCCCTCGCAGCGTGAGGGCGCTGCGGGCGACCAGGTCGCGGGCGGTGGACGGCAGCCGCAGCGAGGCCACCCAGTCCTTCCACGGCTGCTCGGCGGCGGCCTGCCGCTCGTGGACCGGCACCCGGTGGTGGTCCAGGCTGTTCGTGCCGAAGCGAAGCTCCAGCACGATCTGCCCGCCAGCGGCGGAGAGGTCGACGACCGCCTTGGCGGTCTCGTAGCCGCCGTCGTTCGTGACGTCCCACTCCACCCCGGGGGAGTAGAGGGCGATCGGCTCGTTCGAGCCGAGCACCAGGAGGCCGTCGCCGAGCGGTTGCAACTGCACGGCGACCTGACCGAATTCGGGTCGCGGCGCGAAGTCCAGCCGGACCCGGCCGCTGCCGGTCAACACCCGGACGAGTGTCGAGTCACCGGTGATCACCGCGGCGCCGTCCGGGATGGTCTCCCTGGTCGGCTTGTCCAGCCAGTCGGTGACGGTGAGCCCGGACCACCGGGTCTCCACTGTCATCGTGCCGGAGCGGTAGCGCTGGCCCAGCGGAATACCGCCGCGTTCCGGGGCGACGCTGAAGTGGCCGGCGGGGCTGCCGCCGACCAGGTCGGCGAAGATCGCCGCCGAGTCCGGCTTGGGGTGGCAGAGCCAGCTGACCTTGGCCTCGGGGGTGAGCAGCGCGACGGTACGGCCGTTGGCCAGCATGGAGTGCCGTTCGATGGGCACCGCCCGCTCGCCGAACAGCCAGTGCCTGCGGGTCTCCAGCAGCAGCCCGAGCGCGCGGGCCGCCTCGATCGGCTCGGCCACCCGGTAGTCGGCCTGCGTCTCGCCGGGACCGATCTTGATGCCGAGGTCCGGCCCGTGCAGGTTGCTGAACGCGTTCTCGTCGGTGACGTCGTCGCCGATGAAGAGCACCGCGCTTGCCGCGAGCTGGGTCCGGAGCTGGTCGATCGCGGTGCCCTTGTGGGTGGCCACCACGGACAGCTCGATGACCTCCTTGCCTTGCGTGACCGTGACGCCGTCGAAGGTCGCCGGGCCGTTCAGGGCCGCTTCGATTGCCGAGGCGGCGACCTGCGGGTCGACTCCCCGGGTGTGCATGGCGACGCTTGCCGGCTTGCGTTCCAGCCGGATGCCGGGGTGCTCGGCGGCGATCTCCCGCAGCGCGTTGCGCACCTGTTGGCGGACCGCCACCAGCTCGGGGGAGAGCCGCTCGACGAAGCCGATGTCGAACTCGGAGCCGTGGCTGCCGACGAGGTGCACCTCGCTGGGCAGCCGGGAGAGCGCGGCCAGATCGCGCAGCGCCCGGCCCGAGACCACCGCCACTGTGGTCTGCGGCAGCGCGGCGAGCGCGCGGATCGCGGCCACGGCCTCGGGCAGCGGTACGGCGGTGCTCGGATCCTCGACGATCGGCGCGATCGTGCCGTCGTAGTCGCAGGCGATGAGGAGTTGGGGAACCCGGGCGATCCGGCCGATGGCGGATCGCAGTTCCGGGTCCATCACTGCGGCGGCGATCGCCGCTCCGTCGGTGACGGACGTGTTCACGCGGCCTCCGCCTCGGACACTCCGAGTTCGGAGAGGAAAGACTTGGCCCAGTGCCCCACGTCGTGGGTGCGCAGGTGGCGTTGCATTGTCCGCATCCGGCGGCGTGCCTCGGTTTTCTCCACGTGCACTGCCCGGAGCAGGGCGTCCTTGACCGCGTCCGGGTCGTGCGGGTTACACAAAAAGGCCTGACGCAGCTCTGTTGCGGCGCCGGCGAATTCACTGAGCACGAGCGCGCCACCCTGGTCGGCGCGCGATGCGACGTACTCCTTGGCCACCAGATTCATTCCGTCTCGCAGCGGGGTCACCATCATCACGTCGGCAGCGACGTACATCGCGGCCAGTTCACTGCGACTGTACGACTGATGCAGATAATGCACCGCCGGCACGCCGACCCGGCCGAATTCGCCATTAATCCGACCAACCTCGCGCTCAACCTTGACTCGAAGTGCCTGGTAGTGCTCGACGCGCTCGCGGCTCGGCGTGGCCACCTGCACCATAACCGCATCCGGAACTGTCAACTTTCCGTCAGCAAGCAGTTCGCGGAAGGCCTTCAGGCGCAACTCGATGCCCTTGGTGTAGTCGAGCCGGTCCACACCCAGGATGATCGTCTTCGGGTCGCCCAGTTCGGCGCGGATCTGCTTGGCCCGGGCCTGGATCGCCGGGTCCTCGGCAAGCCGCTCCATCTCCTTGGTGTCGATCGAGATGGGGAACGCGCCCGCCTTCACCTGCCGGCCGTCGACCTGGATCATCTGGCCCTCGTAGCGCAGGCCGAGCAGGTGCCGGGCCAGCCGGACGAAGTTCTGCGCGGCCAGCCGCTGCTGGAAGCCGACCAGGTCGGAGCCGAGCAGGCCGCGCAGGATCTCCGTACGGAACGGCATCTGCATGAACAGCTCGATCGGCGGGAACGGGATGTGCAGGAAGAAGCCGATCCGCAGGTCCGGTCGCAGCTCACGCAGCATCGCCGGGACCAGCTGGAGCTGGTAGTCCTGCACCCAGACCGTCGCACCCTCGGCCGCCACGTCCGCCGCGGCCTCCGCGAACCGGGCGTTTACCAGGCGGTACGCCTCCCGCCAGCGACGCTTGTAAGCGGGTGTCTCGACAGCGTCGTGGTAGAGCGGCCAGATCGTCGCGTTGGACTGGCCCTCGTAGTAGCGCTCCAACTCCTCGGCGCTCAGCGGCACCGGGTGCAGTCGGATGCCCTCCAGGTCGAACGGCTCGGGGGCGGCGCCGGTGCCACCGGCCCACCCGACCCAGGTGCCCTGGTGTTCGGCGAGCACGGGATGCAGCGCGGTGACCAGCCCGCCGGGGCTGCGTCGCCACTGCCGTCCCTCGGGTGTGCTCACCTCGTCGACCGGCAGACGGTTCGCCACTACGACAAAGGAGCTACGGACGGTCACGATCGGCCACCTCCGGGTACTGACGGGTCCACCGCGATGAGAGTACTGAGCGTAGCTGCGGTGTCTGGGCCCCCGTGCCGGAGTCTCCTACCCGCTCACGCTTCGCCGAATCCTCAAGGTGATCTTGTCGACAACAGGCAGGTCCAGAGGCCTGACGAGCGGCTCGCGGCAGTCGGCAGCAGGTCCGGTCGGCGGCGCGCCGCGTACCCCGGAGGCGGGGTGATGTGGGCGAAGCGCGCCGTACCTGTCAGGATTGAGGGTGGCGTGCGCGTGGCCGGCTCCCGGCCGGCGGCGGCGGGTGGAGATTCGAGCCCGCGCCGCGCCGCCCATCAGGCGACAGCAAACCGACGGAGGTAGCCCGCACCGTGGCCCAGTACATCTACGTCCTGGAAAAGGCGCGCAAGGCGCACGGCGACAAGGTCGTGCTCGACAACGTGACGCTGAGCTTCCTGCCGGGGGCCAAGATCGGTGTGGTCGGCCCGAACGGCGCCGGTAAGTCCAGCCTCCTCAAGATCATGGCAGGGCTGGACAAGCCGAGCAACGGCGAGGCCCGGCTCATGCCCGGTTACACCGTCGGCATGCTCGCCCAGGAGCCCCCGCTCAACGACGCCAAGACCGTGCTCGGCAACGTCGAGGAGGCGGTCGCCGAGACCAAGGCCAAGCTGGAGCGGTTCAACAAGATCGCCGAGCAGATGGCGACCGACTACTCCGACGAGTTGATGGAGGAGATGGGCAAGCTCCAGGAGGAGCTGGACCACCTCGACGCGTGGGACATCGACTCCAAGCTCGAACTCGCCATGGACGCGCTGCGCTGCCCGCCGCCGGACGCCGACGTGACCCAGCTCTCCGGTGGTGAGCGCCGCCGCGTCGCGCTGTGCAAGCTGCTCCTGGAGGCCCCCGACCTGCTGCTGCTCGACGAGCCCACCAACCACCTGGACGCGGAGAGCGTCTCCTGGTTGGAGCAGCACCTCGCCAAGTACGCCGGCACGGTCATGGCGATCACCCACGACCGGTACTTCCTGGACAAGGTGGCCGGCTGGATCCTGGAGCTGGACCGGGGCCGGGCCATCGGCTACGAGGGCAACTACTCCACCTACCTGGAGAAGAAGGCCGCACGCCTGGCCGTCGAGGGCCGCCGCGACGCCAAGATGAAGAAGCGCCTCACCGAGGAACTGGAGTGGGTCCGCTCCAACGCCAAGGCCCGGCAGACCAAGTCCAAGGCCCGCCTGGACCGGTACGACGAGATGGCCACCGAGGCGGAGAAGACCCGCAAGCTGGACTTCGAGGAGATCCAGATCCCGCCGGGCCCGCGCCTGGGCAGCACGGTGATCGAGGCGTCCCACCTCAGCAAGGGCTTCGGCGACCGGCTGCTCATCGACGACCTGTCGTTCTCGCTGCCCCGCAACGGCATCGTCGGCATCATCGGCCCGAACGGCGTCGGCAAGACCACCCTCTTCAAGACCATCGTCGGGTTGGAGGAGCCGACAAGCGGCGAGGTCCGCGTCGGCCCCACGGTCTCGCTGTCGTACGTCGACCAGAACCGGCAGGGCCTCGACGGCGACAAGACCGTCTGGGAGGTCGTCTCCGACGGGCTTGACTACCTCATGGTGGGCAAGGTCGAGATGCCGTCGCGGGCGTACATCGCCGCGTTCGGCTTCAAGGGGCCGGACCAGCAGAAGCCCACGAAGGTGCTCTCCGGCGGCGAGCGCAACCGGCTCAACCTGGCGCTGACCCTCAAGATCGGCGGCAACGTCATCCTGCTCGACGAGCCGACGAACGACCTGGACGTGGAGACGCTGTCCAGCCTGGAGAACGCCCTGCTGGAGTTCCCCGGCTGCGCCGTGGTCATCTCCCACGACCGGATGTTCCTCGACCGGGTCGCCACGCACATCCTGGCCTGGGAGGGCGACGACCAGAACCCGGCGAAGTGGTTCTGGTTCGAGGGCAACTTCGAGGCGTACGAGAAAAACAAGATTGACCGCCTCGGCGCGGAGGCCGCCCGTCCGCACCGGGTGACCTACCGCAAGCTGACCCGCGACTGACCGGCCGAGAAGGTGTCTGACCGGTTCGTCTACCACTGCACACTGCGCTGGTCCGACCTGGACGCGTACGGCCACGTCAACAACTCGCGCTTCCTCACCCTGTACGAGGAGGCGCGGGTGGCGTTGATGTTCGCCGGCGGCCGGGCCTGGGGAGTGGGCTCGTTCGCCGACGGCGTCGTGATCCGTCGGCACGAGGTCGACTACCTGCGCCCCGTCGACTACGCGCTGGGTCGGGCCACCGCGGAGGCCGCACCCACGGTCCGGATCGAGCTGTGGGTGGAGGAGATCAGGCCCTCGCGGTTCACCGTCGCCTACGAGCTGTACGACGGCGACGTGCTGGCCAGCCGTGCCCGCTCGGTGCTGGTGCCGTTCGACCTGACCCGCCAGGTGCCCCGGCGGATCACCGCCGAGGAGCGGGCGTTCCTGCTCACGTACGCCCCGCAGGGCGGCGACGGGTGACCCGGCCGGACACGGCGGGGCCGGACCGGTCGGCGGCGTCGCAGCCCGGTCACGGCCTGACCGGGGTGGCCGACGCGGGCGCGTTCCTGGCCCGCCTGGTCCGCTTGGATCCGGGTGCGCTGGTTCGGCTGCGGCCGGGTGGCGCGCCCGGCCGGGTCGCCCTCTGGGCCCGGCTGCCGTGGCAGGCGCTCGTGGTCCGGACGGTGGCCGGCGGTCCGACCGACGGCACCGCCGTGGACGTCACTGTGAGCGCCGCCCAACTGCTGGCGGAGTTGGAACGTGGCGGCGCGACGTTGCCGGTCTCCAGGGACGCGCAGTGGCAGTGGCCGTTGCCGCCGGCACGCAGCCGGCCGGTGGAGGTGTTGCCCACCGCGGAGCTGCGGCGGATCGCGGACGCGGCGGCGGGCACTCTGCGCACCGCGAGCGAGCAGGGTGTCGCAGGTCGTGCAGTGGGTCAGCGGGCCCTGCGTGACGCGCTTCTCGACCACGTGGCAGTGCTCGTCACTCCGGACGACCCGCCGGGCCCGCCGGTGGAGGTGTCGCAGCGGTTGGTGCAGGGGTTGGTCCGGATGGGCTTCCTCGGCCCGGCCGACGGCACCGCGCGGCCGCAGGTGCAGGTGCGGGTCGCCGGCCGTTGGGTCGGCCTGGTGGGACCATATGGAGCCGCCTGGTTGCAGAAGGCCACGGATCTTGGCCTGACCCCCCTGAACACTCGTACGAACGGATGACCCTGGCTCATTCTTCTGGGTCGGTGCGGTCGTTGGGGGGGTGCTTCAACTCGGCTGTCCGGGTACCGTCCATCCTCGGATCCAACGCACCGTAGGCGACTGGATCCGCTGGGGAGTGAGGTGCGCGAGCGATGCCGTGGTGGTCATGGCGCCCCGGTCCCGCCGACGGCGGGGATCCGGAAACCGGAAGCGGGATCACAGTCGACAGCGCGGTCCGGGTCGGGCCGCCCAGCCCTCGCCAGCCGGGGGACGACTGCCCGGGCAACGACAGGCCCGCGCTGGCCGACATGTCGGCCACCGTCGAGCCGGTGAGCCTGGGTCGGGTCTGTGACGCGCTCGATCTACTCGACGTGCGTTACCTGGCAGACGGCGACGGCAACCTCCTGGCCATGTGGGAGCGGCACGCCGTGCTGGTGACCCTCGAAGGCCCGGAGGACGAGATCCTGGTCATGCGGGCCCGCCCGCACGCCACGGTCCCGCCGGACTGGGCTGACCGGGCCTACCGGGTGGTCAACGAGTGGAACCACACCCGTCGGTTCTGCAAGGCGTACATCGGTGACCCGACCGAGCGCGGGCAACTGCCGATCTACGCCGAGCTTCAGGTGCCGCTCGGCGCTGGTACCCACGACGCGCTGCTTGTCGAGATGCTCGACTGCGGCGCGGCGGTGGCCACCAGCTTCGTGGACTGGCTGCACGACGAGGGCGCGCTGCTCTGAAGCATCGCGCCTGCCGGGAGCCCGGTGCGGGCCGTCAGGCGGGCTCGGCCGGGTCCTCCATGGCGTTGACCATGAAGTACGCGGCCCGCTCCAGGTAGTCCCAGAGGGCGCTGGCGACCTGCGGCTCCAGATCGAGCTTGTTCACCGCGTTGCGCATGTGCCGCAGCCAGGCGTCCCGTTCGGCCGCGCCGATCCGGAACGGGGCGTGCCGCATCCGCAGCCGTGGGTGCCCGCGCTGGGCCGAGTAGGTGTTCGGTCCACCCCAGTACTGCATCAGGAACAGGGTCATCCGGTCGGCAGCCGGGCCCAGGTCCTCCGGATACATCGGCCGCAGCAGAGGATCGCCTGCCACGCCGACGTAGAACTCGTCCACCAGCCGGCGGAAGGTGGGCTCGCCGCCGACCGCCTCGAAGAGGGTCATCGACGCACCGGGACGGTCGGATTCACCTGCGGGGTTCACCGTTCCATCCTGCCAGGTGCGGCCCGGCCCGGCCGGACCCGTACGCCGTGCGTCGGGTCACGGCGGCCAAGCGCCGGCCCCTGGGCTGGCCCGATGGTCAGGTGACCGCCTGCCGGTGACGGTCGTCACCGGTGCCCCGCGCCATGTCGCCGGCTGCGGGGCCACGGGGGCCAGGTGCGGGCGCGGCGCCGGCCGAGGCGCCCGGTGCCGGGGTGCCTGTCGCTGGGGTGCCTGGCTCCGGGGTGCCTGGCGCGGAGGTGGCTGGGTCGGGGGCGGGCGTGGCATTGGCCGCGGTGGCTGCCGCGATCGTCGCATCGATGGTCTGCTTGTCCGGCCAGCGCAGCGCGGCGATCGTCATCAACACCACCCCGACGGCGCTCCACACCCCGACCACCATCGGAATGGAGAACCGCTCGGCGAGCATTCCGGTGATCAGCACCGCGAGGCCCTGGATGACCTGGACGCCGGTCGCCATCACACCGAAGGCGCGCGCCCGGAACCCGGCGGGCAGCGCCTGGACGAACAGCCCGTTGGCCATCGGCAGCATGCCGGCGACCGCGAACCCGCACAGGGCGGCCAGCAGCGCCACCACCAGCGGAGACGGATTCAGCAGTGCCGGCACCAGCACCAGCGGTGAGAGCACGGCGAGCGGACGCATCAGGGCCAGCCGGCGGGCCGGGCCGAACAGCCTGCTCACCAGCAGCCCGCCGAGGATGAAGCCCAACGGATTGGCGACCATGATCACCGCTTGCGCCGTCCCGGGGTTCATGTTGACGTTCGGGTGCTCGTTGGCCCAGGCGGCAGCCAGCCCTTCCGGAACGATCGAGAAGAGCATCGCGCTGAACACCAGCACCGCGATGGCCCGCAGCACCGGTGTGCCGAACACGATCTGGAACCCCTGCGCGGTCTCCCGGAGCAGGTGGCTGCGGTGCGCGCTGGTCATCAGCGCCGGTCGGTTGCGTACGCCGAAGCGGACCAGCAGCGCGGAGACACCGAACGTGACCGCGTTGAACAGCAGCGCGGCCCTCGGGTCGATCGAGGCGATGGCCGCGCCGAACAGATAGCCGACGACCTGGGCGGCCTGCCCGATGCTGCTGTTCAGCGACAACCCGACCACCAGCCGGTCCCCGGCGAGGATCTGCGGCATCAGCGCGGACTTCGCGGCCTGGCTCGGTGGGTTGGCAAGCGTCGTGGCGAAGATGAGCACCAGCAGCGCCGGGACCGGCAGGTTCGGAAGGGCGATGAGCAACATCAGCGCCATCCGGATCAGGTCACACAGCACCATCACCCGCCGGTACGGGTAGCGCTCGGCCAACGCGGCGAGCAGCGGGCCACCGACCAGCCACGGCAGGTAGCTGATGGCGAACGCGGCGGCGGAGAGCGCGACCGACTCGGTCTGCCGGTAGACGAGGAGGGTGACGGCGGCCTTGGCGACGTAGTCGCCGATCCAGGAGAGGGCCCCGGCTGCGAAGACAGCTCGGAACTCGCGCTGGGCGAACACTTCGCGAAAAGTGGCCGGGCCCTCCGCGGAAGGTCGCTCGTCGGGCACCGTCGCCTCCATCGGCCCCCGGAACAGCCGCTCGTGGCAGCCTGGCCGGGAACACTCGTCAGATCTACGGATCAGCGAGGATGTGACCACGTTCCGGCGGGAACGCGTGTTTCGGATTCTGCCCGATCGTCTGACAACTAGCTAGGGCGAACGGCTCGTTCGTCGCATCCCCGACTGAACGAACGGACGATACCTGAGGGGCCGGGCGGCTCGCGACCCCCACATCGGCGGCCAGCGCTGCCAGGCCAGATCGCCGAGGTCAGGTGGCACCACCCTGACCCGTCTCACCTTCGGGCAACGGTCGGCTCGGCGCACCCTGATAGATGCGGGAGGCGGCGATCTGCGCGGTGATCCCGGAGTTTTCCAGTGCCTCCGCCAGCCTGCGGCGCAGCTCCCGGCCTACCGCGAACTGACCGTCGGCCGTCGTCTTCACCACCGTACGGATCACCGCACCATCCACTGTCATCTGCTCGACACCCAGCACCTCGGGCGCCTCCACGATCTCCAGCGACAGTTCCGGGTCGAGCGCCACCGAGGCGGCCGCCGTCCGCAGCACGGCGCTCGCCTCCTCGGTGCCGCTGAACCCGATCGGCAGGTCCACGACCACAAGCGCCCAGCCCTGGCTCTTGTTGCCCACCCGGATGATCTCGCCGTTGCGGATGTACCAGAGCACGCCCCGGCCGTCGCGGACCGTGGTGACACGGAGCCCGACCGCCTCGACGACACCTGTCGCCTCGCCCAGGTCGACGTTGTCGCCCACGCCGTACTGGTCCTCGATGAGCATGAACAGCCCGGCCAGCAGGTCCTTGACAAGGCTCTGAGCGCCGAAGCCCAGCGCGACGCCGGCGATGCCGGCGCTGGCCAGCAGTGGCGCGAGGTCGAAACTGAACTCGCGCAGGATCATCAGCAGCGCGATGCCGAACACGAACGCGGTGGTCAGGCTGCGCAGCACCGAGCCGATCGCCTCGGCCCGCTGCCGACGCCGTTCGGGTACGAACTCGGCCGGGTCGACAGCGGCGGTGGGCACCCGCTCGCGCAGCGGTCGCAGCATCGTCGGCACAGCGCCCTCGGCTGTGGTCCGGACCAGGCGGTTGATCGTCCGGTGCAGCGCCCAGCGGGCCACCATCGCCAGCACCAGGATCAGCAGCACCCGCAGTGGTTTGAGCAGGATCCAGTAGCTGCCTTCCGCGAACCATTCCGACCTGGTCATGCGGTAGAGGAATTCGCAGGAGGTACTGCCCTGGCAGTTCACCGATCCGACGGTGGGCAGGGCGAGGGGGGTCACGCTGGCGGCACTCACACTGCCTTCGTACCGCAAGGGGCCCGGCCGCCCACCGGCGACCCACCGGCCGGGTGAGATCCCGCCGAGGGCCGGATCGGACCGGCGTGAACCGGCCATCGTGACAGGTGCGGTAAGGAGCTTCATGTCCGACCCCGGATTAGTACGTGCAATCCCTGATTTGGCGGCCCGGACCGCTGTTGACCTGCAAGAACGCCGATCGAAGATCATCCGGCACAACCAGGGCACAAATTAGTTCCGATCTTGGGCGGCGGGAGCGCCGGTGTGGCTGCCCTTGGTCGGGCGGAGGATCTGCCCGATCAGGCCGCGCGGCCGGTCCTTCTTCGGCAGCCAGTGCACGTAGGTTTCCAGCGTGATCCGGAGGCTGGCATGCCGCAGTGCGTGCTGCACCTCCTGGGGCTCGACGCCGTTGCTCATCAGCGTGGTGGCGAAGAAGTGGCGCAGGGAGTGGAAGGTTCCCGACTTGGGCCAGCCTGCGGCGGAACGCCAGCCCTCCCACAGCTCAGACCAGTAGCGGTCGGTTATCAGCTTTCCGCTTGTAGTGGTGAACAGGAGAGCTGCGGGACGAGAAACCCGTCTTTCGCTGGTGATGTCCGGCAGCTCGAATTCGACGGGGCCGACCTCTTTGATGTGGGTCGCCACTTCCTCGGCGACCACGGCGTCCAGGTCGACTGTCCCTGTCGATCCGCTCTTTGGCGCGGCGAGGTAGAAGCCGCCGAAGTGCTCCCGGGAGTGCCGCAACTGCTGGACGACATGAAGCTCTTCGTGAGCAACATCCAGGCACCGTGAGCTGTCTTCCATGCCCAGGACTTCACCGATGCGCAAGCCTTCACCGGCTCCCAGCCAGATGGCCGCGCGGAATCGTCGGGGTACGACCTCGGTGAGCTTGAGCACCTGGTCCTCAGTCGGTACCCATCTCGGTGCTCGTGACATCCCCCGTAGCACTTGCGCGAGGTTCACGCCGTCGCAGGGGTTGTCGTCAAGCACCTTATCGATGACGGCAGCGTTCAGGATGGTCTTGAGAACACCGAAGTAGAGGCCAATGGACGACTTCGCGGTGCCATCGTCCAGCAGCCGACCGAGCCAGGCCATCACGTCGGTGAGGGTGATCGACCGGATGGACTGCTCGCCAAAGGCCGGCACAAGACGCTTGCGAAGATTCTGCGGGACGCGTCGCCGTGTTTCGACGCTCCACCCGGACTCGCGGGATTCCTTCCATCGCTGCGCGTATTCGGCAAAGGTGAGCTGTTCCATCTCGCGGCCAACCTTGACCTCTGCGGCGACGCCCGAGCGGCAATTGAGGTCGAAGGTTTCCGCGTCGCGCTTGAGATCGAACAGCTTGTCTCGGTCATTGCTGTCGGCGTCGGTGTAACGCACGCGCCAGCGCTTCCCCCGACCGTGCCGTTTCGACGGGATGAACTTTTTCGTGTCCGGGTCGCGTTTCTTGAGGTACCACAGGTCATCGATGGGCATGTCAGGCCGCCTGGTCTTCCAGCCAGGCCCGGACGTCGGCCGGGTCGTAGCGCAGGTGTCGGCCGACCTTGAAGGCGCGGGGGCCGGTGCGGCGGTGCCGCCATTGGTAGAGGGTGCCGACGGGCACCCGCAGGAAGGCGGCGGTGTCGCTGATGGACCAGAGGTCCGGCAGCGGGAGGGGGGTGGGTGCGGTCATCGTGGCTCCTTTCGGGTGATGGTGATGTAGGTGCGGCTCTCGCCGCTGTAGCCGGCGTGGCGGGTGCTGGTGCGGCAGGTGACCCGTTCGCGGCCGTAGTGGGCGGTGAGTTGGGCCGCGATGGTGGCGGCGTGGGCGGTGACGGTGGCGGTCGGCCCGATGAGCCGGACCGCGACCAGCGGGCGCGGACGTGTGGGCATGCCGCTCCTTCCGGTGTCGGTGGGGTGGGGTGTTGCGTGCGCTGTGGAGTTGTCAAGGAACGGCTTCACAGGTCGTTGACACGTACGTGTCAAGCGGCCATGGGTTGGACCGCGCGAGCGGCGGTGAGTTCGTCGGCCAAGGCGTCGATGCCGGCGAGGTGTTGTGCGCGGGCCATGGCGGCGGCGGTGTTGGCGAGTAGCGCGTCGCCGGTGGTGATCCAGCCGGTGGCTTGGTAGCCGAGTTCGTAGATGACCCGCTCGGTCTGCTCGTCGTCCCAGGTGTGCGGGTGGCCTTCGGTGCGCCGCCAGATGGTGCGCTGGAGGCGCAGGAAGCCGAGGGTGACGGAGAACGCGCGGCTCTTGGTGGCGATGTGTCCGCCGTAGCCGAACTGGTGCGCCCACCGCCGAAGCCGGGCGTAGTCGGGGTGCTCGCCGATGTCCCAGCACGCGCGGATGAGTCGCCCGAGGTGGGTGCCTGGGTCGCCGTGGATCTGGACGGAGAGGTCGTCGACGCGGCGCAGGCTCAGCCCGGTTACTTCGGTGCTCTTGGTGACGTACTTGGCGATGTAGCCGGTGATCTGGGCGAGGTTGACCTCGTGGCCGGGGGCGTTGACGTGCTTGAGGTCCAAGCCCTTGTCGCCCCACGCGATGTGCCAACCCTGGTTGCCGTTGGCCGGATGTGACGCGGAGGTGTAGGCGGTCTTGACGAACGCCGTTCGGACGGCAGCCTCGAACATGTCCCGGGTGATGACCCGGGGCGGCGGCACGATCGCCTCAGGGCAGTCGGGGTTGTAGCCGTCGAGGCGGATCAGGGCGTGGTAGTGGATGACTCCGCGTACCTGGAATTCGTAGACCTTGATGTAGCGGCGGCGCAGGTCCACGCCATAAGTGCGGCCGAGGCGGCGTAGTTCCCGGTCGGCTTGTTGGATGGTGCGGCGCCACAGCTCGGGTGCCTCGTGATTCCAGACGACTTGGCCGGCGTGGTCGTAGCAGTCCAGGCACAACGGCTGACCGAGGTGGGCGTCGGCGGCCTTGTGGCGTTGGCCGCAGCGCAGCTCCACACCGTGGGGGCAGGTGCGGCCGAAGGGGTGGCAGACCGAGGCCCGGCAGGTGCAGCCGTCTTTCTTGCGGCAGTCCGCCGCGTGGACTTTCACCACCCGGTGGTGCACCGGCCCGAACGACGGAGCGGTGGCGGTCAGGAAGATGGCGATGTGCTCATGCAGGGGTGGTAGTCCCCACCGGTCGCCCTGCAAGCCAGCCTTTATCAGGTGGTAGGTGTCGCGGCGGTACAGCTCGGCGCAGGACGGGCAGACCGCAGCGCGGCGGTTGCCGCACGGCGTGTAGATCGCGCCGTCGGGCATGTCCTCGGTGTCGACGGTGGCCATCCGGTTGCCGTCAGCGTCGTTGACGTGGATCTGCCCAGCGAGGCGGATCGGGTGCTTGCACGCCGAAGCCGCCCGGACGTGGCCGAGCCATTCCGGGTAGTCGGGGTCTTGAGCGCGGGCGCGGCCGGACGCGACGGTGCGGGGGTCATGCCCGCGTACCCACCCATCGGCGGCGGGATCAGGGGTGGTGCGGGTGGGGGTAGCCCAGGGCCAGTAGCCGGCGGACTCAGCGGAGGCTCCCGTGCCCGAAACCGTGGTGGTTTCGGGCGCGAGAGGCAACGTCGAGGACGTCACGCGGTGGCTCCCACAGCGGTGCCGTTGTGGGGTCGGTTGTTGATGCTCGGTTGAGTGGTCAGGGCCATCAGGATGTCGGCGGCCGTTGCGGTGGGGACGCGCAGCCGCACAGCGAGTTGGCCGGGGGTGATGGGCTCACCGTGGGCTTTCTCGTGGGCCGTGGCGACGATCCGCGCTCCAGAGAGCAGCGCGGGCGCAGGTCCAGCGGTTACCGCAGGCGCGGCGGGTGCCGGGGTCGGGTCCTTGTCGGTGGTATCCGGGGTGAGCTCGACCGTCGTCGGGGTGTCGGTGTCCTCGCCAGAGTTGGGCAGGGTTGCGGATTCGTGGTCAGGTGCGGTGATCTCGGGTGTGGGGTTGGTGGCCGGGGTCGCGGCGGCCGGGCGGACCGTCGGCGAGGCGGGGATGTCGGGTGACGACGCCTCGGCGAGGGTGGCCGGCGCGGGTGCCGGGACGAGTTCGGTGGGCCGGGTGTTGGTGTGTTTGGCGGCGAGTAGGGCGGCGGTGGCCATGAGCATCAGGCCGTCGACGGCGATGGGACCGAACCAGATGACGAGGGTTCCTTCGTCGTAGTGACGTAGGAGTCCGGACAGGTGTTGGTAGGACACGAACGCGGCGACCAGGGCGACGGGCGGCATTCCGACCCAGCGCAGGACGTCCCAGCCCCAGCCCGAAGGCCAGGGGGTGCGGGCAAGGATTTCGATGGCGATGAACAGGAACAGCGGCCAGACGATCGCGGAGACAACCGCGCCGGGCTCCGGGGTCCAGTTCTCGGGTGCGCCCTTGGGGGCGATGAAGGAGTGGGCGATGTTCGCGGCGACGGAGACGAGTCCGCCGAGGACGAGGCCGAGGTAGGCCCAGCGGGTGGGGCGGAGGTTCGTCGTGGTCATGGGGTCACCTCAGGGGTGCAGTCGAGGCATGAGCCGGTGCGGCGGGGGATGTAGTAGGGCTTGACCTGCCGGCAGTCGGGGCAGGTGCGCCGGGCGGTGAGCGCCTTGGCGATGGCCGCCATCTGGGCGGGGGTGGCGGTGCGCTTGGGCATCGCGAGGTCGAGGCGGAACAGGTAGGCGACGCGCTTACCGCGACGCCAGAGGATCTGCGCGGCGGGTTCTTGGCCGCCGGGGCGCAGGTTGCGGGTACGCAGTTGCCGGCGGGTCAGGAGCCCGTCGGGGGCGAACTTGAACGGGTAGGTCGGCAGGCCGTAGCGCTCGCCGGTCGGGTCGTAGAACACCATCGGGTCCTCCGCGTCGTCGTCGGCCTGGTCCTGGTAGTCGTTGCCGGCGCTGCCGGTGGTGAAGGTGGGGTGTTCGTAGGTGTCGCGGTCGATGTCCTCGGGCAGGAACGCCGCCGAGCAGACCGCGCAGACGATCGGGCCCTCTTCGAAGGCGGTGGTGGAGATGCGCAGCTTGCGGGGGCATTCGCACTCGCAGGAGACGCCGTTGTTGTTGTTCGTGCGGGTTTTGCCTTCCCCGGTCGGTTCGGGGTGGCGGTAGAAGCGCAGCGCCACGGCCAGGCCGGCGATGGCGGCCTTGTAGCGGGCGCGGGTGAGATCGGTCAGGGTGCAGGGCGAGTAGCCGAGCTTGTCGTCCTTGGTCGTGGACAGGCCGAGTTCAGCCGCGAGGGTGGCGAACTTCTTGTTGTGCCAACGGCCCTGCCGGGACGTGTCCTGGACGCCTCGCACGTCAGCGAGAGCGTGGGTTGCCTCATGCAGGAGCGTGGTGAAAACGGCTTCCGGCTCGCGGGACAGGCCCTCACCGGAGATGAGGATTTCGGGCAACTGGGTCTCGCCGGCTTGCCAGCGCAGGGCAGCGAAGTGACCCCACTTCATGCCCTGATTGGGCTTGCTGGGGGAGCCGGAGCCGACCACGAGGACAGCGGCCGGGACTTCGGCGTGCTGGTCGCGGATCGCGGACCAGGCCGCTTCGAGCGCGCCGACGAGTGCGGCGGTGGAGATGTCGTTTTGACACGTACGTGTCAGGTCGGGGGTGTGGGCGGCGGTGCTCATGCGGCCCTCCGGATGGTGTGTCGGCGGTAGGCGATGGCGGCGGCGCACAGCGCCTCGATGACGTCGGCCGCCTTGCGGCCAGGGGTGCTCTCCCAGGCGAAGACCGGGGCGTGAAGGCCGGCGTGGCCGACCGCGATGAGGTAGGTGTTGAACCACTCGACGGCGGCGCTGTAGGCGCGCTGGTCGGCGTCGGTGATGCCGGTCAGGTACCAGCGGGGTCGGCCGAACACGGCGGCCCGGATCGCGCCGAGGATCGACGCGGGGTAGGTGCCGGTGCGGTGACAGGCGCACTTGGCCGGGCAGGCGTCGTGGGCGTCGTAGAGGCCAGTGGGGGTCCAGCCGTAGCGGCCCAGGTAGAGGGCGGCGCGGTCAAGGACGGCGTGAACGTTGCCGGTCGGCAGAGCCGAGACGGTGCTCATCGAGCAGCCCGCCAGACGAGGAACCCGGCGCGGGTCGGCAGCCGCTCTTGGCTGTACTCGTGGTCGGCGTAGGTTTCGAGCTGGTCTTCGGTGGCGTGGGTCCAGTCGTAGTCCTCGGCGCAGTCGCGCAGGACGTCCAGGACGCCGGGCAGGGTTTGGGTGGCGTCGTCATTCCAGTCGGCGACGGTCTCCGTTGCCGAGGTCGAGGGCGTGTTGTCGTCGAAGTTGGGCGTGCGGCCGTCGTGCCGGAGGAAGTCGGCCAGGCAGGTGACGGTGGTGTCCCAGAGGTCGGCGGCGGCACCGTCGCCGCAGTAGCGGTCCTCGATGGCGACGGGGTGGCCGTAGACGGCCATGGCGATGGCACCGAGGGTGCAGGCCGGCGGGAACGAATCGTGCTCGCTCAACTTGTACGGATCGCCCTGGGTCCAGCCTCGGATCTCCAGGTAGCGGGCGGCGCAGCGCAGGGTGTCGGCCGGAGTCAGGTCGGCCAGCGCGGCGGGGGTGTGGGGCTGTTTTTGGGTAGGGTTCATGGCGGCCACGTCCTTTCGTGGGCGGTGGTTGGGTCGGCAGACCGGGCAGCTTTCTCAGGGCCTTGGCCGGTCTGTCGGCCGCTTCTATCGGTGGTGCAGGTGGAGCCTCAGGAACACCCGCTGCCGGTCGTCGTTCTCACCGGCGGGGGTGGGTGCGGTGCGGAAGACCAGGGCGCCCGCGTGCCGGGCGATGGCGGTCAGTGCGGCGATGTCCTCGCCGTCACCGATGAGCACGAGGTCCAGGACGCGAGTCGGCGTAGCAGTGGTGCTCATGCCGCTGTCCGCAGGTCGGCGGGGGCGGCGAGGCCGCTACGGCGGCGGGTCCAGGTGGCGTAGTCGGCGACGCGGATGATGTCGGCGTCGGTCATGTAGGCGGCCTTGACGCGGTTGGGGATGCCGCCTTCGGCGATGAGGTAGCCCTCGCCCTGGTTGTTCGGGTCGATGCTGTTGGAGGAGAAGCCGCGGGCGTACCAGCCGTGTCCGAGGACGATGTCGGAGGACACGTCGTTGGTGCAGCGGCCAGCGAACCGCCACGCGAACAGGTCCCGCAGCGACGGCGGAATGATGTCCGACGAGGGTCGCTGAGTGGCGGCGGCGACGATGATGCCGACGGCGCGGCCCCGGGCGACGATGTCGCGCAGCAGCGCGGCGAACAGGTCCTGGTCTTTCTTGTCTCCGGCGGTGGCGGAGAAGTAGGCGATCTCGTCGCAGGCCACGAGGATCTGACCGAACAGGTCGTTGGGTCCGATCTTGCGGCGGCGGTGCGACAGCAGGAACGCATACCGGTTGTCCATCACCGTCTGGACGCGGCGCAGGGTGCGGATGGCGTGGTCGATGTCCGGGCCGACGAACACGTCGGCGGCGTCCTTCCACAGCCCGAGTTCGACCTGCTTGCCGTCGAGCAGGCACAACCTGACGTCCGGGCACAACGCGGCGTGCCCAACGATCGTGTTCAACAGCGACGACTTGCCCGCGCCGGGCTCACCGCCGATGAGGATGTTGCGGTAGATCATCGGCAGGTAGGCCGGGTGGCCGAACTCGTCGATGCCGAGGAAGACCGGGTCGAAGATGGACAGGCCCGCGCCGACCGGCACCGTCTGCGGCGCGTCCGGGGGCGGGGGCAGTTCGATGGTGTCCGTGAGGTCCATGGCAGGGCTCCCGGGGTCGGTTGACACGTACGTGTCACAGGCGGGTGGGGGATGGGAGGGGCGCGGACGCTCGACCCGTCGTCGGGTGCTTGGTCCGCGCCGTCCCGGAGGTTGGTTAGGCGTAGTCGGAGGGGTCGAACCCGGACGGGCTCGCGGTAGTGGTGGGGTTGCGCGGCTTGCGCTGGCGGGGAGTGTCAGCCGGTGCGGTGACCGGCTGGTCGGGTACGTCGGGCAGGTCCAGGCCGACAGGCGGCATGCCCGGCGAGGTGGGAGCGTTGGCCGGGATGTCCGTGGGGACGTAGTCCGGCAGCGGCGACACGACCTTGCCCGCGAGGGGTTCGCGGCGGGTGATGTCGATGCGGATCAGTGCCGCGTACTTGCGGCCGGCGCGCATGACGCGGACCTCGTTGGCCCAGCACGCCACAGCGAGCTTCTGCATCTGGCCGTCCTGCTCCAGATCCCGCAGGGACAGACCAGGGCGCAGCCACACCCAGACCCGCTCGCCGGCCGGGGTCGGCGTGGCGGGCAGGATCAGCGGCAGCGAGCCGTGCCGGTTGGTGGCGATGAACGCCGCGAAACACATCCGCAGCCGATGCCGCACGGTCAGGCACCAGATCCAGGCCATGACCCGGCGGCGGGTCGGACCGATCGCGGCCGGCACGCCGACGACCAGGGCGACGATGAGCAGCGAGCCCCACAGCGGGGTCGACTGCATCACCGTGGTCCAGCCGTAAACGACGGCCAGGCCGAGCACGATTTCCGGCAGCCAGTGCCAGAAGACGCGCAGCACCGGCCACGCCACGATCAGCGCGAACACCACCGCGCCAAGCAGCGCGCCGAGGACGACGCCGAGCAGACCACCCACGATGGGGTGCAGGTAGTGCGAGGCCACGGTGGCGGCCAAAAGGCCGACCACGCCGAGGGTGACCCAGAACGCGATGACGGCCCGACGACGGTACGAGCGGGCAACCGGCGCTTCGATGACAGTGACTTGACCCCCACGGTTCGACCAGCCGAACGGGGACCTCTGGCTAGACTTGGACACGACAAGTCCTCCCTACCTAGGGACCTTGTTGGACAGGACGCGGGGTCGCAGACGACGCCAATCAACGGCGACCCCGTGTCCACCTCTCCTTCTTGTGGAGCCGAACAGGAACCCCGGCCGCTAGACGGCGGCGGTCTCCAGCGCGGTCAGCGCCGACGCCCGGAACGCGACACCGGAGCGGACCTTGCCGTCCCGGTCGTTGACCCAGGGCAGCGCCTCCAGGTCCATCGGCACCACCGGCTGACGAACAGCCACCGCCGGCATTACCGGGCTGACCACCGTCACGTTGATGACCTCCGCGCTTCCCTCCGACAGGGCGTAGAGCTGCACCGCCCACATCGGCTGCTTCGTCTCCCGGTCGAACTTCTGCTGACCCGTCTGGTCCAGCTTCGGAACCGGGTTCACCGCGACCTCGTACGACACCCGCGAGGTGTCCAGCAGCAGACGTCCCATGACTGACTCCTTCATCTCGTGAGCTGAGCCCTTACGGTGGGCCATTCGCGTCCTTTCTGGACGGCAGCTCTTGTGGAATCAGGTTCCGTCGATCGGTAGTGACGAGTTCACCACCAGACATGGACGAGTAGGGACGTCCTTGTTAGGCTAAGTCGTCCCCGAGTTGTCCCATCCAATGGCAGGAGACGCGATGCCGAACGATCGCCTTCGCAACGGGCTGCTCAAGAAGGGCCTGACGTCGGCGATGCTCGCCGACAGGCTGGGTGTTGATCCGAAGACCGTTGAGCGGTGGATCACGCAGACCCGCAACCCGTACCCGCGCTATCGCCACACCATCGCCGAGTTGCTGGACGAGAGCGAGTCGTACCTCTGGCCGGACGCCCTGCCGACGCAACGAGCGGTGCAGGTCAGCCAGTCAGAGGTCGTCCACATCTACCCGCGCCGCGGAGCCGTCCCCACCGACCTTTGGCAGCGGCTCCTGGAGCAGGCCACCCGACAGGTCGGCGTCCTGGTTTACGGGGGGTTGTTCCTGCCTGAGTTCAACCACCGTTGGGTTCCGACGCTCCGCGAGAAGGCGTTGGCCGGGGTCCAGGTGGAGTTGCTATTCGGCGACCCGGAGGGTGGGCACATCGCCGAGCGTGGCGACGACGAGGGCATCGGCCCAGCCATGTCCAACAAGATCCTGAACGCGTTGGCCTTCTACAAAGACCTACGGGACCTGGACACCGTCGGGATCTACTACCACGACACGATCCTCTACAACTCCATCTACCGCTTCGACGACGAGATGCTGGTTAACACCCACCTCTACGGCACGCCAGCTGCGTACGCGCCGGTGCTGCACCTGCGACGCCTCGGCGGCGGGGAGCTGTTCGACAGCTACGTTGCCAGTTTCAACCGAGTCCTCGGGAAGAAGCGGGCCGTCTGGCCGGAGCACTGAGCCGCTGGCGGTGAGAGGCTGGGACCATGGCCCGGATCGAGCACTTCAACAACCCTAAGGCCCCGAAGCCGAACAGCATCGTCGTAGCCGTCACCGTCTTCGTTCAGGACGAGCAGGGACGCGTGTTGCTCATCCAGCGGACCGACAACGGCTTGTGGGCGTTACCCGGCGGCGCCCAGGACTTCGGCGAATACATCGCCGACACGGCAGTACGGGAGACGCGCGAGGAGACCGGGGTGGACATCGCGGTGACCGAGCTGGTTGGGATTTACACCAATCCGAGCCACGTCGTGGAGTACAGCGACGGCGAGGTACGACAGCAGTTTTCGATCTGCTTCCGAGGACGCTACCTAGGTGGCGAGCTGACGACGAGCGACGAATCATCGGCGGTCAGGTGGGTTACGCAGGACCAGCTGGAGGCCCTTCCGATCCACACGTCGATGCGACTACGAATTGACCACGGGTTCGAACGGCATTCCGACCCCTACATTGGTTGAGCCGCCATCAATTTGCGAACCCTCTCCACTACCATCAGTAGAGGTCTTTCTGCCTTGCTCCAGAACCGTGTCACGAGATCATCTGGGCCGTAGCGTAGACGGATCTCCGCAAGCCTCTCCTCGACACTCAAATCTTGTCCGTCGGGACCCGTGGTCATGTCCGCGTACCAGAGGACGTCGGATGCCGGTGACTCTTCCAGCGGAAACTCGGCTGCGAGCACATCCGCCAGGCCTCGCTCTTGAGCCTCGTACAGAGCGCATGAATGATTCGCGACAAGACCAGCCAGCCTACGCGGGTACCCGTGGCGCAGCAGCCATCGTGCGCCGTCTAAGGCATGGAATCCTGTAGTAACGATGCCAGGGGCGTATCCGATGTCGTGCAGCCAAGCGGCAGCAACCAAGGTGCCACGGTCCTCTTCGGGCACCAGTTGCTCTAGCATGCGGGCCTTGCTTCCCACGGCTTGGACGTGACGCCACCTCCGTGGTAGCGCCACCGCTAGCTGTTGCTCCGCTGCCAAGGCTGCACGTTCGGCACTTGATTGCACAGGGCGAGCCTACGGCCAAGCCTGTCGCGCGGCCACCCCTGCATCCCGTTTCCTCCATGATCCCCGTGCTGCCGCAAACCCACAGAACCACATGCATGCTGCGGTTAATAACTGCGCCCGTTGGATCCTTGGTTAAGGTTCCAAGCTGGAGAAGGCTAGCGCTTACCACTAGGCGGGGATGGGGCTGCCGCATCTAATGCTGAATATCTCATACTTATTCCCTCTGAAGGTGATCCGCTTTTGCGCTAGAACCTTGCGTTCAGGCGCAGGGATTCGTCCACCATGGACCAAAACAGGCAGGAAAGAAACAACTGCATCGGCGGTAAGCTCCTCGGCGAGTTTTGCGCCCGCTTGGATTTGCCTCAGTATCTGCGAAACATCAACCGCGCCACTCTTCAGCTCTAAGGCGAATACCTTTTCAACGTGAGACGGCGAGTAGAACACAATGAAGTCGCACAATGCGCCGGTGTGAGAGTGGTTGCGCTGGCGAAGCGTCCCAGACAAAATGGCTCTGGGTTCTCCCCCTCGCGGCATTGACACACTGCACCCGGCATCGTGGCAGCGGTTCACCCAGCAGCAGGAGCACGTTTGTCTAACGATGGAAGCGAGGCGACTACGATTTCGCGTCATTAAGGTCTCGCGCAATCGCGGCGGATTCGTTGTACAGCCAATCTGCCACTTCGGCGAACTCGGCGTCTGATATGCCGCTCGAGGGGTCCACGGTCAAGTGTTCAATGTTGCTTCCGTCGGGTCCTGGGTTCACTAAGTATGCCTCGACTGAATGGGGGTCAATGGAGGGTGAATTCGAAGGTTGCTCGTCTCTTGCTGTGGCAAGGGTGTGTAGTTTGATAAGGTTATTGAGCTGATTTAGGAAGTAATCGCTGTGGGTCGTGATGATAACCTTTGCGCCCTGGTTGATCATCAAAGCAATCGCCTGAGCGAACTTGACCTGCGAGGCGGGGTGCAGGTGACTCTCTGGCTCTTCGATGATGAGCAGGTCACCTCGTCTGAGTACGTGGCGTAGGAATAGAATCACCGGAGCCAGCTCCGATACCATCGACGAGGTGCGATGCAAAGCGTAGACAGAGGCACCCTCTGCAAACATAATCTCTGGAGCTGTGGGCGCTTGTGGCGCCAAATTTATCCGACCGTGCAGAATTTCGCCTTCGAGGAACCGTGCGGTTTCTTCGTATGTAGTGGTGCGCCGAGGGCTGAGTTCCAGGAGTTGACTCAGAAAGTCCGTGACAACGCCAGGCAGTTTTGGCACCGCGAAATCTTGAATGCCGACGAACGCCGATTGCCTGATTAGGGCGGCGGCCAGCGCCCGATGGCTATGCAACATGCCGGAACGGGCTGCCGGAAGATAGTATGCGAGATTAGGAAAGTTGCGAAAATAGTAGCGGAGAATCTCAGAGTAGACTTCTTGAAGAAGCCCGTACGGGTGCCTTTGGGTGACTTGTCGCCAAAGCCCATGATCCGATCGGCGAGACCTAAAGAAGCCGTCGATGATTGCATTCAGGTCTGCTTCACTCGGTTCGGAAACGTCTATTTCAAACGAGGGCTTGCCTTTGCGTATCGTGATGGACGCATGCCAGTCGTCATCATGTGCCAGCGTTATAATTGTTTCTCGTTTACCGTCAGCCAGGAACTCGTCAAGCGTGTCGCCGAAGCAGCGCTCTAACTCCGTAACGAAAACTTGGCAATAGTTCCGTAAAGTGGCGATCATGGGACGTGTCAATAAATGGCCCATACGTGTTGGTAGCGACACGCTCGACCCGCTTCGACCTTGCCCCTTATCATGGCGCTCCCAGCTCAAGAGCGCCTCTCGCAGCTGACGAGCCAGCTTGTCCAATGATCTGCCGTCGAAGTCGGGTGGCATTCCATAGTTGGCTAGCAGGCGAATTGCCCTCGGGTCTTGGAGTCGACGTCCCTGTCCGAGACCGATGCCGCCAGTCGGCTTGACGCGGCACGCCGCGTAGATGACGGTTGCAAGGGTGGACTTGCCAGAGTTGTTGGGGCCGAGAAAGACTGCTAAGTCACCAAGCGATACGTCTGCGGAGCGCACGTTGGCAAAGTTCCGGACCTTGATTTGCGCTGGCACGCTGACAGCTTACGCCACGAATGGTCCAACCAAGAGGCCACTTTCGGCAGCACTTGTAGCCAGTTGACTGACTGCGTCGTCTGTGGATCGCGGACGGCACGTGTAGTGCGGAGGCTGACGCACAAAATGCGGTGCCGCTGAAGTGTGAGGACTTTCTGTACGAGATCAAGGCGGCCCGCTTCGCAGGCCGCTCGCGCCGTCGAACCAGGGCCGGGCCGGAGGCCCGCCGCCGCGCCTCTGGCCTTCGGCCGCCAGCGCGTCGGTTGCAGCCCGCCGACGGCGCGACATGCCACAAAGCCCCGGGCCGCCATGAGCGTTGGCGGATCCGGGGCTGGAGGTTGAGGGCTAGAGCGGTCTCAGCTAGTACGCCAGCAGACGTAGTTAGGTGGTCGATCATTGGTAGGGATCAGGAAAACTCGGAATGCCGGCGGGCGCGCCAGAAGCTTCTACGGGGTCACAGGGGCCAGGCGGCCGGCGCATACCGTGCGAGCCGTCTCCCTCGCTCCCGTATGTCGCTGATATGCATAGCCTCAGCCTCTCCAGCGTCACGTGTCATCGTGAACTTTGATTTCCCATAAGTTTCACGCTTCTCTTCAAATGGCTTGTTCGACAGACCCCTGTTGAGAGTCTTTTCGAGAAGGGTTAAATTGTGGATCCTGTCGCGCATCGTGGAAAAATCGCTGAAGTCATCCTCGGAGGCGAAATCTGAGCGCGTCATCGAATCGGCAAGAATGTGTTCCACCGAGACGGCGGTACTGCTCCAGTCTGGCAAGCCCTCGGCATTTCCGCCGCGAGAGAGAACCATCTGCCTTTCCAGCCGCGCGAGTAGGTATTTTGCGCGCCCCAAAGAAAGTGGCCCATACGCCTGTATGGCTTGAATGAAATCATCATCGTTCGGAACGATGTGGCTGAGTTGTGTTCGTACTTGGTCTTGGTTGGTGGCCCTTTCGCTAGCCACCGCGATCGCAGCGGCGCAAAAAGCTTCCTCTGACTGCCCGCCGCCGATTTTTCCACCGACCACTGAGCGGATTGACCACCCAGTTACTTTGTTTACAAGCCTGGCGGCTCTCTCGGTATCCCAGGAACGGAAGGCCGCGAGTATGAGCGGGTTGCTAGATTCGAAACCGAATCGCCGATTTGCCAGCAGAGAGTCTCGGACGTCGGTATTAACGCCCGACCAGAGGATGTTGTCCGGTTCGCGCAGAGCCGTGTAGAACTTTAGGGCGTGGTCAAGCCTGAGTAGGTACTCCCGGATGCCGGCTGGCGTCTTTTCGATTGATGCCTGGAGTGCTTTATAAAGGTTCCGCATGGTCACCTTGCCATGCCTCGACATGTACTCGTAGCGTATGAATTTGACTAAGTCGTCAGCTTTGTCGAACCTGGAAGAAATTGAGGTCCAAGTACGCTCTACGAGTCCCAGGTAGTCGCGCCCTGCCTGGCTAAAGAGATAGTTCTTCAGTAGGTCGGCCGTGGTGAGCTCGGCGCCCCTGTCGTTCAGCGTCTCGAAGATCACGTACGCCTCAGAGAGTTCGCTGGCAAGGGCAAGTAGTACTTGGACACGCCTCTCAAGTTGATCGACCATGTCGACCAATATCTTGTAGTCAGTTCCGTCGGGAGTAAGATCCGCTAGGTGCTTCGCGCATGCTGCGTAACAGCGCCCTAAGGGATAGCTGGGTAGCGTCGGCTCGCCGGCGAGCATTTGTTCATAGGTGGGTGAGTCAACAGGATTCAGGATCAGGCGAGTGACTCGCTGTTCCTGAAGCAGTTCGAAGCGACGAAGGTATGTTTCGTCCACCGAGTTTGCGTGATCCTGCTTCCCAAGCTGTGCCAGCCGGTCCCTGATCGCGACCAAGAGGATCGCTGTTGTCGTCAGCCTCTGCTGGCCGTCAACGATAAGCTGCCGACTTGAGTCCTCGGTGTCGAAGGCTAGGACTACGGTCCCCATGAAATACGGCTGTTTACTAGACCGAGCGTTTTCGAGGTCATCGAGGAACTCGCGCACATTCGCATCATCCCAGGAATAGCTACGCTGGAATCTTGGGACTTTCAGCAAGCGGTCCGAGAGCAAGTGTGCCAGCCGGTCGTGACCGAAGTTCGTGGGGTCTGCCATTGATCCTCCGTCCGAGTGGCTCCTCCTCACCGTAGCGACATTGGGGTCGAGGTGCACTCACCGGACGGGCTCGCGTTGCCGGCGCGCAACGCTCAATTGTTTTGACCAAAGCGACGAGCCTCCGGCGGGGAGCTCGGGCGCTCTGGGATGGTTGGCGCCATCCCGACAGCCTCCGTCCGGGCAGAGCCGAGTGGGTGGGGCCTGCCCGGTCAAGGTCGTTCAGACGGTGGGGTGCTCCACCTTGACCGGGCAGGCCCCACCCACTCCACGGTGTGCGGACGAAGGCTGACGGGATGGCTGAGGGCGCAGCCGGGGAGGGTGCGGCCGAAGATCATCGGGCACAGATCCGGCACAACTGAGGCCGGCAAGGGGTGTCAATCAGTGTCAGGCAACGGCAGGGTTCTCCCAGGCCGGGACGACGATCCGCCCCGATGCGGATGATCCTCATACCCCATGAGGGATTAGTACGTGCAATCCGGGGTCCGATCAGGGACGATTGGCGCAACGGACGTCGGTGATCGGACGGGCGTCGACCGTTCGGGCCGTCATGCCCGACGTCGGTCGGCGGTCCTCCGCAGGAGCCGCTGAACCGGGAGGGTGACCGCGATGCCTGACATACGACCCACTGTGGGCTCCGGCGCGCTTGTCCTCAACGCCACCTACGAGCCCCTGTGTGTCGTGTCGGTGCGTCGTGCCGCGATCCTCGTGCTGACCGCAAAGGCGGTCTGCGTGGCCGACGGTGACGGCATCCTGCACAGCGCCCGCGACGCGCTCCCGGTGCCGTCGGTGGTCCGGTTGACCCGCTTCGTCCGGGTGCCGTACCGCACTCATGTGGGGCTGTCCCGGCGGGCGATCTTCGCCCGGGACGGCTGGCGTTGCGCCTACTGCCGTGGGCCGGCCGAGACCATCGACCACGTGTTCCCCCGTAGCCGGGGCGGCAGGCACGCCTGGGAGAACGTGGTTGCCGCGTGTGCCCGGTGCAACCACACGAAGGGTGACAAGACGCCCGCGGAGTTGGGTTGGCGGTTGCACGCGCTCCCGGCTGCTCCGAAAGGCACCGCCTGGCGGGTCCTCGGGCATCGCGCACCGGACCCCCGCTGGGCGGACTGGCTCGACCTGCGGGAGCCCGAAGCCGCCGCCTGAGCCCCGGACCCGGTCGCGGCAGGGCCTGCGCGGCCCGCCGTCAAGCACCACGGGCCTTGACCAGCGACGCGAAGACCACCACGTTGTCCGAGTAGCCGGTCTCACCGCCGACCCATCGGCCGCCGCAGGTGATCAGTCGCAGGCCGGGGCGGCTGAAGTCGCCGTACACCTCGTCGACGGGCAGTCGCCCCTTGTCGAAGTGGTCCACCGAATCCACCTCGAAGACCGCCACGCTGCGGTCGGAGCGGGTCACCTCGATCTCGTCGCCGGAGCGCAGTTCGCCGAGCTGGTGGAAGACCGCAGGCCCGCTCGTGGTGTCCACGTGTCCGACGATCACCGCCGGGCCGTACTGGCCGGGGGTGGGGCCCTGGTCGTACCAGCCGGCCTCCTGGGCGCGGGCGGCGTCCGGCACGGCGATGGTGCCGTCGGCGGCGATGCCCACGTCATGCACCGGAGCCCGTACGTCGATCTTGCTGATGGCCAGATCGGTTGGTCGACTGGCAGGCAGCACCGGGAACTTCTTCGGTGGTGGCCGCAGGCCGGCGCTGAGACTGTCCGGCAGGACGTTGATCCCGGTGACCTGCTCGATGCCGAGCATCGCGACGATCAGCACCATCACTGCGGCGACGGCCAGCACCGGCAGCCCCGGCCCCGGGCCGAACCGCCGGCCCACCAGCGGCGACCCGACGGGACGACGGCGCGGCGGCAGCGGGCGGGCATCCGGGTCGGTGGTGGCGACGCTCGCTGCCACCGCCTGGCCGGCGACCCGGCGCAGTCGGCGCGAGGCGCCGGCCACCAGCCGACCGGAGGCGCGCAGCGCCGTCCCGGCCCGCTGTCGGGCACGGCGCTCCGGCCGCGTACGCGCGGATCTGCGGGTCATGGCGTGCCCGGCTCAGGAGCCGGCTCCGGTCCGACGCCGGCTGCCCGCCATGCCAAGCGCGACTGCGACGCCCACCACTGCCACGCCGCCGAGCACGAGCATCGAGCCGGTGCCCCGGCCGCCGGCGGTGCCGCCACCACCGGTCGCGGGCCCCTTGCTGGGCGATGCCATGTTCAGCACCGTCAGCATGGTGGAGGCCGTCTGGTTGTTCTGGCACTTCAGGTCGGCCGGGTAGTCACCGGGCTGCTTGTTGGCCGGCACGGTGACCTCCCCCTTGAGGAAGCCGTTGTCCGGCCTGAGCATCACGTGCCCGAACGCGTCGGAGTGCACGTTTGCCTGCCGGTCGTTGTTGTTGTCGCAACTCGCCTTGATGCTCACCCGGCTGCCGGCCTGGACGCTGTTGGGCGTCACCTCGATGAAGGTGTTCTCACCGGCTCGTGCCGGTGCCACCGACAACAGGACGAACGCCCCGACCAGCCCCAACAGCGTCAGTGCGGACGAGAGTGCGCGGTTGATCGTGCGAAGCCCCTGCATGATTTCCCCCTCCCGGCGTCGACCGCCGGAACCCTCCCCTGGGTACGCCGCTGAGTTCCCGCTGGCCCGGGGGCAAACCCGCGAACGTGCAGGGTCAGCGGCGGGGACGGCAGGGTCAGCGGCGGGGGACGGCCGGGTCGGCGGGCGGGAGTGGGTGGATCGGCTGCCAGTGCAGCGGTGACGAGAGGACCATCGTGCTCGACGGCTGCCCGTACGGGGCGAGCCGGTCGATGACCCCTTCGAAGTCGTCGATCGAGCCGGCGGCCACCTTGAGCATGCTGCACGCGTCTCCGGTGATCCGGTGGATCTCCAGGATCTCGGGCCAGCCGGCCACCTCCGGGTCGTGCAGGATGCAGCGCGCGCCATAACAGGACATTCGGATCAGCGCGACCACCGTACGACCGGCCCGGGTCAGGTCGACGTGGGCGTGGTAGCCGACGATCACTCCGGTCTCCTCCAGCCGGCGGACCCGCTCCGCAACCGCTGGTGGGGACAGGTGCACCCGTCGCGACAGCTCGCTGAAGGAGAGCCTCGCGTCGGCCTGCAACTCGCGCAGTAGCGCCCAGTCCATGTGGTCCACGCTGCGACCTTACTTTCGTGAAGCCGATTCGCCCACCTGCCTTTCGTTCGCCATCTCAGGCCGGGAAGTGCCGTTGATCAGGCATTCCATCTGCCGATCCAACCGCGGGATCATGTTGTCGGCACATCCGGAGGGAGACGACTGGTGGATCAGACGGAGCGGCGGGCACCCGAACGCGGCGTCACGGTACGACCGGTGACCCCGCGTCAGCGGGCCGCGCGGGCCGCACGCAACGGCGGCGAGCCGACGCTGGAGTTCGCCGAGCTGGTGCCCTACGACGCGTACGTGCGGGCGAGCGCACTGCACCAGTTGCAGCAGCCATTGAGCGACGACCCCGGCGAGATGTCGTTCCTGGTGGTCAGCCAGATCATGGAGCTGTACTTCGGGCTGACCTGCCACGAGCTGCGTGACGCCCAACGTCTGCTGCGCGAGGACCGGATCGCGGATGCCCTGGCCCCGCTGCGCCGCGCCACCCTGCACCTGGAGGGGCTCAACGCCTCCTGGAAGGGTCTGCGCTGGATGACCCCTGCCGACTTCAACAGGTTCCGCAACCTGCTGGGTGAGGGCTCCGGGTTCCAGTCGGCGATGTACCGGCAGCTGGAGTTCCTGCTCGGTCTGCGTGATCCGGCGCTGATCCGACCGTTCCGCAGGCAGACCGAGGTGCACGCCGCGCTGACCGCCGCGCTTGCCGCCCCGAGCCTCTGGGACGACGTGGTGGCGCTGCTCGCCCGGCAGGGCTTCGACCTTCCCGCCGACCTGCTCGACCGGGACGTGGCGGTCGAGCACGACCCGAACCCGGCGGTCGAGGAGGCCTGGGTGCGGATCTACGTCGACGGTGGTCCGGACAACCAGCTGCGGCTGCTGGGCGAGGCGCTCAGCGGCGTGGCCGAGGAGTTCGGCGACTGGCGCTGGAACCACGTGAAGGCGGTCCAGCGGACAATGGGCGCGAAGGTCGGCAGCGGCGGCTCGGCCGGCCTGGCGTGGCTGCAACGGAGCATGGCCCGGGTGGTCTTCCCGGAGCTGTGGTCGGCACGTACGGCGATGTGAATCGAGAGCGAGACACCCCTGTGGACACCCCTGCAACCGACCCCCTGGCCTTCGCCGCGGGCGAAGCCGACTCACTGGACGTCGCCACCGCCGAGGCGCAGGCGCTGCGTCTCGACGAGGCCGACCCCGGTCACCGGCACCTCTTCCACGTGCCGCCCGCCGACGGCGGCGAGCACCCCGAGTCGGCGTACCTGGCGGGCAACTCGCTCGGCCTGCAACCACGTGCGACCCGTGACGAACTCCTCGCCGACCTGGACGACTGGCGTCGGCTCGGCGTCGAGGGGCATGTGGAGGCGGGGCGGCCCTGGCTGCCGTACCACGAGTTGTTGACCGCTCCGGCCGCCCGACTTGTCGGCGCCCGGCCCGCGGAGACCGTGGTGATGAACTCGCTCACCGTCAACCTGCACCTGCTGATGGTCAGCTTCTACCGCCCGGCGGGGGAGCGCACCCGCATCGTCATCGAGGACACGGCGTTCCCCTCGGACAGCTACGCGGTGCGCAGCCAGGCCCGCTTCCACGGTCTGGACCCGGACGCCACGGTCGTGCGGCTCAAGCCCCGACCCGGCACCGACACGCTCGGCACCGAGGACGTCCTGGACTTCCTGGCCCGGGAGGGCCACACGGTGGCGTTGCTGATGCTCGGCGGCGTCAACTACCTCACCGGCGAGCTGATGGACATCCCGGCGATCACGGCAGCCGGGCGGGCCGCCGGCGCGGTGGTCGGCTGGGACCTGGCGCACGCCGCCGGCAACGTGCCGCTGTCCCTGCACGACTGGGACGTCGACTTCGCCGCCTGGTGCTCCTACAAGTACCTGAACTCCGGTCCGGGTGCGCTCGGTGGCGTCTTCGTGCACGAGCGCCACCTCGGCAACCCTGACCTGCCCCGCTTCGAGGGCTGGTGGAGCACCGAGGCGGCCACCCGCTTCGAGATGACCCCGGAGTCGCGTCCACCGGCCACCGCCGACGCCTGGCAGATCTCCAATCCGCCGATCTTCGCGATGGGGCCGGTACGCACCTCGCTGGAGCTGTTCGACTCGATCGGCATGCCGGCGCTGCGCGAGCGCAGCCTGCGGCTCACCCGCTGGCTGGAGCGCCTGCTAGACGAGGTCACCGCCGACCGGCCGTTGCAGGTCGTCACACCCCGTGACCCGGTCCGTCGGGGCTGCCAACTCTCCGTCCGGGTCGGTGCCGGCAACGCCGCCGAGCTGACCAAGAGGCTGCGGCACGAGCACGGCGTGGTCGCCGACGCCAGGGAACCGGACATCGTCCGCTTCGCCCCGGTTCCGCTCTACTCCACCTACCACGACTGCTGGCGGGCCGCCGCCGCGCTCGCCGCGACGGTCGGGCAGTACTCAACGAAGGGGCAACCGCGATGACCTCCCGGCGCGACGAGATCGCGATCATCGGCGCCGGGCTGGCCGGTAGCCTTGCCGCCTGCTTCCTCGCGCGACGCGGCTACCCGGTGGTCCTGTACGAGCGTCGGCCCGACCCGCGTGCCGGCACGGCCGAGCGTGGACGCTCGATCAACCTCGCGCTCTCCGAGCGTGGCCTCGACGCGTTGCGCCGCGTCGGCCTCGACGAGCAGGTGATGGCCGACGCCCTGCCGATGCGCGGCCGGATGATCCACCCGGTCGAGGGGGAGCCGCAGTTCCAGTCGTACAGCGCCGCCGGTGACCGGGCGATCAACTCGATCAGCCGGGGCGCGCTGAACAACGCCCTGCTGGACGCCGCCGCCGCGCTGCCCGGCGTACGCGTCGTCTTCGACCACCGTCTCGTCGGGCTCGACCCGACGAACGGCAGCCTTACCTTCGAGACCCCGCAGGGCCAGGTCGCCGCCAAGGCGTCCGTGGTGCTGGGCGCCGACGGCGCGGGTTCCGCAGTACGTGGACAGTTGCTCGCCGACGGCCTGCTGACCGAGAACGTGGACCTGCTCGACTACGGGTACAAGGAGCTGACCCTGCCGCCGCTGGGTGGGGACTTCGCGTTGGACCCGGACGCGCTGCACATCTGGCCGCGCGGCACCTCGATGATGATCGCCCTGCCGAATCCGGACCGCTCGTTCACCTGCACGCTGTTCTGGCCCAACGAGGGCACCGGCAGCTTCGCGGCGTTGGACAACCCGGCGGCCATCGAGCACTACTTCGCGAGGCACTACCCGGACGTGGTGCCGCTGGCCCCGAACCTGGTGGACGACTACGAGAACAACCCGGTGGGTGTGCTCGGCACCGTCCACTGCGCTCCCTGGCAGGTGAACGGCACCGTCGGTCTGCTGGGCGACGCGGCGCACGCCATCGTGCCGTTCTACGGGCAGGGCGCCAACTGCGCCTTCGAGGACGTCGTCGAACTGGACCGTTGCCTCGACGAGTGCGCCGACGAGTGGTCGGAGGCGCTGCCGCTGTACCAGCAGCGGCGACAGGAGAACGCCGAGGCCATCGCGACCATGGCGCTCACCAACTTCGTGGAGATGCGCGACAAGGTCGCCTCGCCGGTCTTCCAGCTCAGCCGACGGGTGGAGCACGCTCTGGAGCGGGCACTGCCCGGCCGGTACGTCTCCCAGTACGAGCTGGTGTCCTTCTCCACCACCCCGTACGCCGAGGTTCGCCGTCGGGTCCGGCGGCAGCACCGGGTGCTCGGCGCGATCGCCGGTGGTGTCGCGTTGCTGCTGGCCGGCGCGGTCGGCACGGCGCTCAGCCGAGGGCGGCGCGGATGACCGGCCACTGGGACCCCGAGCTGATGACCGGTCGGGCGCCGGCCAAGCCACAGCGGCTGCGCAACTTCGTCGGCGGCGAGTTCGTCGACGGCGGGTCGACGTTCGCCAAGGTCAGCCCGGTGACGGGTGAGCAGGTCTTCGAGGTGGACGAGGCATCGCGGTCCACAGTCGATGACGCGGTGGCCGCCGCCCGGGCGGCACTGCGCGGCCCGTGGGGCCGGATGGGGGAGCGGGAACGCGCCGAGGTGCTGCGCCGGGTCGCCGACGAGTTGGAGCGGCGCTTCGACGACCTGGTCACCGCAGAGGTCGCCGACACCGGCAAGTCCATCTCCCAGGCCCGCACCCTGGACATCCCGCGCGGCGCGGCGAACTTCCGGGCGTTCGCGGAGATCGTGGCGACCGCACCCACCGAGTCGTTCACCACTGTCACACCGACCGGCGGTCGGGCTCTCAACTACGCGGTCCGCAAGCCGGTCGGTGTGGTCGCTGTCATCGTGCCGTGGAACCTTCCGCTGCTGCTGCTCACCTGGAAGGTTGCCCCGGCGCTCGCCTGCGGCAACGCGGTGATCGTGAAGCCCAGCGAGGAGACGCCCGCCTCGGCCACTGTGCTCGCCGAGGTGATGGCCGCAGCCGGCGTACCGGCCGGTGTGTTCAACCTGGTGCACGGCTTCGGACCGGACTCGGCGGGCGAGTTCCTCACCCGCCACCCGGGGGTGGACGCGATCACCTTCACCGGCGAGTCGGCCACCGGCGGGGCGATCATGCGGGCCGCCGCCGACGGCGTGAAGGCGGTGAGCTTCGAGCTGGGCGGCAAGAACGCCGGCCTGGTCTTCGCCGACGCCGACCTGGACGCCGCGGTGGCCGGATCGGTGCGGTCCAGCTTCACGAACGGCGGGCAGGTGTGCCTGTGCACCGAACGCATCTACGTGCAGCGACCGGTCTTCGAGGAGTTCACGGCCCGGCTCGCCAAGCGGGCCGGCGAACTGGCGTACGGCTGGCCCACCGACGAGGCCACCGCCACCATGCCGCTGATCTCCCGGCAGCACCGGGCCAAGGTGCTGAGTCACTACGACCTGGCCCGCGCCGAGGGCGCCGAGGTGCTGGCCGGCGGGGGTGTGCCCACCTTCGGTGACACCCGCGACGGCGGGTCGTACGTGCAGCCGACAGTGCTCACCGGCCTCGGACCGGACGCCCGCACCAACCGCGAGGAGATCTTCGGCCCGGTGGTGCACGTCGCGCCGTTCGACACCGAGGACGAGGCGTACGCGCTGGCCAACGGCACCGAGTACGGCCTGGCGGCGACCGTGTGGACCCGGGACGTCGGCGTCGCGCACCGGGCCGGCGCCCGGCTGGACGCCGGCATCGTCTGGGTCAACACGTGGTTCCTGCGGGATCTGCGGACCCCGTTCGGCGGCGTGAAGGCGTCCGGCATCGGCCGCGAGGGCGGCGTGCACTCACTGAACTTCTATTCCGAACTCACAAACGTCTGCGTGGATCTGTCGTGACCCGGCGCAGCGAGGAGCGGGCATGAAAGCTGACATCGAGGGCGCGAACCGGGAGCTGGCCGAGGCCCGCAGCACCGGCAAACCGTGTCCACCGCTGCGTGGGCGGCTGCTGCCCGAGGGGGACGTCGAGTCGGCGTACCGCGTGCAGCAGCTCCAGGCGCGGGCCTGGCAGGACCGCGGCGAGCGCCGGGTCGGCGCGAAGATCGGGCTGACCTCCCGGGTCGTGCAGGAAGCCTTCGGCGTGTTCCAACCGGACTTCGGCGTGCTCACCGACGTCATGGCTGTCGGCGACGGCGTCGAGGTGGACATCGACCGGCTGCTCCAGCCTCGGGTCGAGGCGGAGATCGCGTTCGTGCTCGACAGGGACCTCGACGATCCGCAGATCACGACCGTCGACCTGATCCGCGCTGTCGACCACGTGCTGCCGGCCATCGAGATCGTCGACTCGCGCATCGCCGCCTGGGACATCTCCATCGTGGACACCGTCGCCGACAACGCCTCCAGCGGGCTCTTCGTGCTCGGCACCTCGCCGCGCCGGCTCGCCGACGTCGACCTGCGGCTGTGCGGGATGGTGCTGGAGCACGCCGGTGAGCCGGTCTCGGTGGGCGCGGGCGCGGCCTGCCTGGGCAACCCGTTGCTCGCCCTGCACTGGCTGGCCGGCACGCTCGCGCGCGCCGGTGACCCGTTGCGGGCCGGCGACGTGGTGCTCTCCGGGGCGCTCGGGCCGATGGTGTCGGTCACCCCCGGTGCCGCGTACGAGGCACGGATCTCGGGGCTCGGCTCGGTGCGGGCCTGCTTCTCGCGAGGAGAGTCAGCATGAGTGGCGGCGTGGCGGTGCTCGGTTCCGGAAACATCGGCACCGACCTGATGATCAAGGTGTTGCGGCTGAGTGACAGCCTGCGGATGGTGGCGATGGCCGGCATCGACCCGGCCTCCGACGGCCTGGCCCGTGCCCGCCGGCTCGGCGTCGCCACCACCGCCGAGGGCGTCGACGGACTCGTCGCGATGCCCGAGTTCGCGGACGTCGAGCTGGTCTTCGACGCCACCTCGGCCGGCGCGCACCGGCACCACGACGAGGTGCTGCGCGCCCACGGCCGCACCGTCGTCGACCTGACCCCGGCCGCCATCGGCCCGTACGTGGTGCCGCCGGTCAACCTCGACGAGCACCTGCACGAGCCGAACGTCAACATGGTGACCTGCGGCGGGCAGGCGACAGTGCCGATCGTCGCCGCCGTCGGGCGGGTCACGCCTGTGGTGTACGGCGAGATCGTCGCGTCGATCGCCTCGAAGTCGGCAGGGCCGGGCACCCGGGCCAACATCGACGAGTTCACCGAGACCACGGCGCGAGCCATCGAGGTCGTCGGCGGCGCCGAGCGGGGCAAGGCGATCATCGTGCTGAACCCGGCGGACCCGCCGCTGCTGATGCGCGACACCGTCTACTGCCTCTGCCCGGACGCCGACGCCGACACCACAGCCATCGCCGCCTCGGTGGCGCAGATGGTGGCGACGGTCCAGGAGTACGTCCCCGGCTACCGGCTCAAGCAGGACGTGCAGTTCGAGCGGGTGCGGACGTACGTGCCGACGCTCGGGCGGCAGCTCACCGCCCTACAGGTGTCGGTCTTCCTTGAGGTCTCCGGTGCCGGGCACTACCTGCCGGCGTACGCCGGAAACCTGGACATCATGACCTCCGCCGCGCTGCGCACCGCCGAGCGGCTGGTGGCCCTGCGCTCCTCGGAGGTGGCTGCGCGATGACCGACCTGTACATCCAGGACGTGACGCTGCGCGACGGCATGCACGCCGTCGCCCACCAGTACACGGTCGACCAGGTGCGGACGATCGCCGCCGCGCTGGACGCCGCCGGGGTGGCCGCGATCGAGGTGGCGCACGGCGACGGGCTCGCCGGGTCGAGCGTCAACTACGGCCACGGCGCGGCAAGCGACGCCGAGTGGATCTCGGCAGCCGCCGAGGTGCTCACCACGGCGAAGCTCACCACCCTGCTGCTGCCGGGCATCGGCACCATCGCCGACCTGAAGGCCGCGAAGGCCCTCGGCGTGACAAGCGTGCGGATCGCCACCCACTGCACCGAGGCCGACATCTCCGCCCAGCACATCTCCTGGGCGCGGGAGAACGGCATGGACGTGTCCGGGTTCCTGATGATGTCGCACATGAACGATCCGGCCGGGCTGGCCGGGCAGGCCAAGCTCATGGAGTCGTACGGGGCGCACTGCGTCTACGTCACCGACTCCGGCGGCCGGCTGCTGATGTCCGACGTGGCGCAGCGGGTCGACGCGTACCGGCAGGTGCTGGAGCCGGAGACGCAGATCGGCATCCACGCCCACCACAACCTGTCCCTCGGCGTGGCAAACAGCGTGCTCGCCGTCGAGCACGGCCGGATCCTCGGCGCCGGGCCGCTCGGCTCCCCGTCCGGGCGGATCGTCCGCGTCGACGCCTCCCTCGCCGGCATGGGCGCGGGCGCCGGCAACGCGCCGCTCGAAGTCTTCGTGGCGGTCGCCGAGCTGCACGGCTGGAAGCACGGCTGCGACGTGTTCGCGTTGATGGACGCTGCGGACGACCTCGTCCGCCCTATTCAGGATCGGCCGGTCCAGGTCGACCGCGAGACGCTCTCCCTTGGGTATGCGGGGGTCTACTCCAGCTTCCTGCGGCACGCGGAGCGGGCTTCGGAGCGCTACGGCGTCGACGTCCGGTCGATCCTGGTCGAGTTGGGTCGCCGTCGGATGGTCGGCGGCCAGGAGGACATGATCGTGGACGTGGCACTCGACCTGGCCGCTAAGGAGCCCGTGAGCGCGAGGAGCGAGCCGGGTCTGCGAGCCGGGCAGTCGCGAACGAAGGATGATGCAGCATGATCGGCGTGGACACCCTGGGCGTCGCGGCGAAGCTCGGCGAGGCCGCCGACACCGCCACGGCGATCCCGCAGCTCGCCGCCGAGGTGGGGCTCGACGTGCCTACCGCGTACGGCGTGCAGGCCGCGCTCGTGCAGCGTCGGCTGGATCGCGGCGAGCGGCTCATCGGGCTGAAGATGGGGCTGACAAGCAGGGCGAAGATGGCCCAGGTCGGTGTGGACGAGGTGATCTGGGGGCGGCTCACCGACGCGATGCGGGTGCCCGACGGTGGCGTCGTGGACCCGGCCGCGTACATCCATCCCCGGGTCGAGCCGGAGGTGGCCTTCCTGCTGGACCGGCTGCCCGAGCCGGGCGAGCCGGTGGGCGACTTCACCAGCGCGGTCCGCGCTGTCGCCCCGGCCATCGAACTGATCGACTCCCGGTACGCCGACTTCCGCTTCTCGCTGCCGGACGTGATCGCCGACAACACCTCGGCCGCCGCTTTCGTGATCGGGCCGTGGTCGCCGGTTCCGGCAGGGCTGGACAACCTCGGCGTGCTGCTGGAGGTCGACGGCCGGGTGGCGCAGGTCGGCTCGACGGCGGCGATCCTCGGCGACCCGCGTCGGGCACTCGACGAGGGCATCCGGCTGGCCGGCCGGCACGGCGTACGTCTGGAGTCCGGCTGGGTCTTCCTGGCCGGCGCTGCCACCGCGGCCGTCCCGCTGCGCCCAGGCGCCCACGTCCGCGCCGTGGTGGAGAAGCTGGGCACAGCGTCCCTGAAGGCGGCGTCATGACCGCGCGGATCGTGGCCGGCAAGGCCGTGCCACGCGGCGCGTTCCCACACGTCAAGGTCGCGGGCGGGTTCGTCTTCGTCTCCGGTACGTCGTCACGCCGGCCGGACAACACGTTCGCCGGTGTCGAGGTCGACGAACTCGGCACCACGAACCTCGACATCCGTGCACAGACGCGCGCGGTCATCGAGAACATCCGGGACCTGCTGCGGTCGGTAGGCGCGGACCTCACCGACCTGGTGCAGGTGACGTCGTACCTGGTCAACATGAATGACTTCGGTGGCTACAACGAGGTGTGGGCGGAGTTCTTCGACGCATCGGGGCCTACCCGCACCACGGTGGCGGTGCACCAGTTGCCGCA
Source organism: Micromonospora profundi (assembly GCF_011927785.1). NCBI lineage: Bacteria > Bacillati > Actinomycetota > Actinomycetes > Micromonosporales > Micromonosporaceae > Micromonospora > Micromonospora profundi. The sequence goes on from NZ_JAATJK010000001.1 coordinate 395,354, forward strand.
CCCGCACCTGCTCATCGAGATCCAGGCCGTGGCCCTTCTTCCCTCGGGAGGTCAGTCGTGAGTGAAATCGCCGAACCGTTCAGCTTTCCGGGCTGGATCGCGGACAACCAGCACCTGCTGAAGCCGCCAGTGGGCAACAAGGAGATGTTCCCCGGCGGCGACGACTTCATCGTGATGGTGGTGGGCGGCCCCAACCAGCGGACCGACTTCCACGTCGACCCGTACGAGGAGTTCTTCTACCAGGTCAAGGGCAACATGCACATCAACCTCATGACCCCGGAGGGTCCGCGTACGGTGCACGTGCGCGAGGGGCAGATGTGGATGCTGCCGCGGAACACCCCGCACTCGCCGCAGCGCCCCGAGGCCGGCTCGATCGGTGTGGTCGTCGAGCGGGTCCGCGAGGAGGGCACCCTGGAGAAGTTCCAGTGGTACTGCCCCGAGTGCGGCAACAAGGTGCACGAGGTGGAGCTGCAGGTCCGCGACATCGCCGCCGACCTGCCGCCGGTGTTCCAGTCGTTCTACGCCGACGAGCAGGCGCGTACCTGCGCCAACTGCGGCACCCTGCACCCGGGTAAGGGCTGATGACGACAGGTGTCGTCGACGTGCACACGCACGTCGTACCGAAGGGTTGGCCGGATCTCGGCGCGGCGTGCGGCGGGTCCGGCTGGCCGTGGCTGCGTGTGGACTCCGAACGCGCTGCGATGATCATGGTGGGGGAGACGGAGTTCCGCCCGATCGGCGCCGAGTGCTGGGACGCGTCAAGGCGGCTTGCCGACATGGACGCCGACGGCGTGGACGTGCAGGTGGTCTCGCCGACCCCGGTGTTCTTCAGCTACGACCGCCCCGCCGACCAGGCGGTGAAGGTGGCTCGGATCTTCAACGACCTGACACTGGAGCTCACCGCTGCCGGCGGCGACCGGCTGGTGCCGTTCTGCCAGGTGCCGTTGCAGGACCCGGACGCCGCCTGCGCCGAACTGGACCGCTGCCTGGCAGCCGGGCACGTCGGCGTGGAGATCGGCAACCACGTCGGTGACCGCGACCTGGACGACGCCGGTGTGGTCACCTTCCTGCAGCACTGCGCCGAGGTGGGCGCTCCGGTCTTCGTCCACCCGTGGGACATGCCGAACAGCCCTCGGCTGGACAGGTGGATGGCCCGCTGGCTCACCGGAATGCCCGCCGAGACGCACCTGTCGGTGCTGGCGATGATCCTGGGTGGCGTCTTCGACAAGGTGCCGGAGACGCTGCGGATCTGCTTCGCGCACGGCGGCGGCAGCTTCCCGTTCTGGCTCGGTCGCGCCGACAACGCCTGGCACCGGCGGGGTGACCTGGTCCGTGGCGCGTCCGCCGGCCCGCCCAGCAGCTACCTCGACCGCTTCCACGTCGACTCGGTGGTCTTCGCGGCTCCGGCGCTGCGGCTGCTCGTCGACACGATGGGGTCCGACCGGGTGCTCGTGGGCAGCGACTACCCGTACCCGTTGGGCGAGCGGCCGGCCGGTGCGGTGGTCCGGGCCGCCGACTTCCTGACCGACGACGAGCGCCACAAGCTGCTGTCCGCGAACGCCCTGCGCTTCCTGCACGGCTGAGCGTCCGCCCCGCCGGGGCGCCGCCGCCCCGCCGGGGCGCGAGCAGATCTTGGACAGTTTCCGTTCCGGGCGGACGGAAACTGTCCAAGATCTGCGTGGCGGCGCTCGTCGGAACCGGCTGGGCGGCAGGATGACGGGATGGTTGAGCCGCACGACCTGACCGCGTTGGAGCAGGCAGCCGCCATGGCCCGAGGTGAGTTGTCAAGCGTCGACCTCGTCGAGCACTACCTGCACCGGGTGGCAGCCCTCGGCGACACCGTTGGCGCGTTCGTCACCGTCACCCCGGAACTCGCCCGGGAGGCCGCCAGGGCCGCCGACGCCGTGCCGGCCGAGGCGCGCGGGCCACTGCACGGCGTACCCACAGCGATCAAGGACCTCACCCTCACCGCCGGGGTCCGCACCACCTTCGGCTCGGCTGCCTTCGCCGACTACGTCCCGCCCGTCGACGCCGACGTGGTCCGGTTCATCAAGGCCGCCGGCCTGGTCAGCCTCGGCAAGACGACCACGTCCGAGCTGGGCTGCTCGCTCTACTCCGAGGGCCGCGTCGCGCCGCCGGCCCGCAACCCGTGGCAGTTGGCGTACACCGCAGGGGGTTCCAGTGGTGGCGCGGCGGCGGCCGTGGCGGCCGGGCTGGTCCCGGTCGCCCAGGGCTCCGACGGTGGCGGCTCGCTGCGCATCCCGGCGTCGCTCTGCGGCCTGGTCGGCTACAAGCCCAGTCGCGGCGTGGTGTCCGGCGGGCCGCTCGGCTCCGGCGCGTTCGGCCTGCCCACAAGCGGCCCGCTCGGACGGACCGTCGCCGACGTCGCCGCGCTGCTCGACGTAATGGCAGTGCCGGTGCCCGGTGAGCCCTACCTGGCGCCGCCGGCCCCGCCCGGGGGATACCTGGCCGCGGCCCGCCGGGCCGACCCCGGCCGGCTGCGGATCGGCCGTTTCACCACGCCGATGCTCGCCGACGAGCCGGTGCACCCCGACTGCGTGGCCGCCGTCGACCGGGCCGCCGCGCTGCTCACCGCCGCAGGCCACGAAGTGGTCGAGGTGCCACCGCCGCTCGGCCCCGAGGCGTGGCCGCTGTTCGAGACCATCTGGTACGTGCTGGCGCTCTCCCCGGTGGACCCGCAGCGGGAGGCGGAGCTGCTGCCCCTGACCCGGCTGCTACGTGCCCGGGGCGCCGAGATCTCCGCCGGCACGTTGGCAGCCACCCTCGGCGAGTTGCAGGCCCAGGTCCGCCTCGGCGCCCGCCGTACCGCCGGATGCGACATGCTGCTCTGCCCCACGCTCGCCGCGCCGCAGGCGCCCATCGGATGGTTCACTGCCGACGGTGACCCGGCAGCCGACTTCGACAGGCAACGCCGATTCTCGCCCTACTGTGCCATTTTCAACGTCACCGGCGACCCCTCGGTGTCCCTGCCGGTCGGCACCACAGCCGCCGACGGGCTGCCCGTCGGTGTGCTGCTCACCGGCCGGTACGGCGACGACGCGCGGCTTCTCGAGACGGCTGCGCAACTGGAATACTCCAGTGACTGGTGGGATCGCCACCCCGCAATCTGGCGGGCTGTCGACTCCGCTAACGTGAATAGCGACGGAATCGGCCGGCCACCATTGTGACCGTCCATCCGGCCCGGTTGTTCGAGGTCCTTCTTCCGCCTGGGGGCGTTGGGATTGTCTGTTACCGAGACGTTGCTGGTCTTCGTCGGCATCCCCGTGGCTGCGGTGTTGGTGATCGCCGGCCTGGCGTACGCCGGAAGCCGCGGTGGTGGCACCGGCGGCGGCGGCGGTGGCGCCAAGCGCTACCGGCCCGGCCGGCCCTTCGACTTCACCCCGGTCTGGTTCCTGGGCCGCCCGGGGCAGCTGGCCGACTCGGCCGGCACCGCGCTGGCGGCGGGCGCGCAGGCACCCGCCCTGACCAGCCACAAGCTTGAGCAGGCCAGCGTCGAGGCGCCGGCCGGTGGAACCGGAGGCGCAAGTGACCGTTGGTGAGAAGCAGACCGGTACGGAAAACCCGCCGGAGGTGCTGGACGGGCCGTTCTCGACCCGCCAGCTGCTGCGCATCGACGAGGCCCTGCGCCTGGCCGACCAGGGCACCGGCCTGGTCTTCTCGATCTTCGTCGGCGGTCTCGACGAGCCGGTCCGTGAGCACGCCCAGCGGCTGCACCGCCAGCTCGCCGACCCCGACCGGTCCGTGCTGATCGCGGTGTCGCCCAACCAGCGCCAGTTGGAGATCGTCACAGGGCGGCACGCCCGTAAGCGCATCCCCGACACGTACGCCAAGCTGGCCGCGCTCTCCATGGTCGGCGCGTTCAGCGGCGGTGACCTGGCCGGCGGCATCATCAACGGCCTCGACCAGCTGGCCAGCCACGCCGGCAAGGGCTGAGCCCACCTCGTACGACGAAGCCCGGTCCCGCTCTCGGCGGGCCGGGCTTCGGTCTGTCCAGGGCTGTCGGTCAGCGCGGCCAGGCGGACGGGTCGAGTCGCATCTCCCACGGCTCGTCATCGGTCACCGGGTCAGGCTCCCATCGATGATCTCGTAGCGGTTGCCGTCGGTGGGCAGGTCGAACAGGTCCTGCTCCTGCCAGCCCCGATCCGGTGGTTGCCACTGGTAGATCGGATGTGCCATCACGTCCACCTCCTTTCGTCACGATAACGCCGGGGGCCGGCGCGGGTTCACACCCACGCCGACCCCCGGCGGTGGTAGCGGTCAGGCGCGCTGGGCGTCCTTCGCGCGGGCCTTGAGCGCCCGCACCACACCGTCGCGGCCCTCGGCGACAAGGCGGCGCAGCGGAGCCGGATGCCCGTCCTCGGCCAGCCACGCGTCGGTGGCCGCCACAGTGTCGTCGTCCACCAGGTAGGCCGGGTACGCCAACTGGGCGAACTCCTGCGCCGGCTCGCTGTCCCGGGTCGCCCACACCGCGCCGACCGCCGCGAAGTACCGCTCCCGGTACGGGGTGATCAGCTCCACCTGCGTCGGGTGGGCGAAGCCCTGCAACAGTGCCCGGTGCCGCCAGTTCGGCAGCGCCTCCGGGCCGGTCAGCAGATCCCAGACGGCCGCCTTGTTGGCGGTGGTGGGCACCAGTGCGTGCACGTACGCGGCCTCCCGCTCGCCACTCGCGGTGCGGTCACCGGCCAGCTCCGCCTCGATCTCGGCGGGGCCGGCCGCGCCGTTGGCCACGAGTGCGCCGAGAACCGCCCAGCGCAGCTCGGTGTCCACTGTCAGCCCTTCGGGCGCGCCGGTGCCGTCCAGCCAGCCGCGCAGCGTCGCCAGGTCCTCGTCGGAGCGTGCCGCCGACGCGTACCCCCGAGCCCAGGCCAGCTGGAAGCCGCTGCCGGCCTCGGCCGCGGCGAGCGCGTCCTTTGCGGTACGGGCCAGGTCGGCCCAGCCGGTCGGTGCCCACGCCGGGTCGGCGTACAGGGTGAGTGCGGTGGTGGCCTGACGCAGGGTGGCGGTGACAAGGTTGATGTCGGTCTCCGCGGGCAGCCCGGCCAGCACCAGCGCCACGTAGTCACGGGCGGCCAGCTCGGCGTCGCGGGTCATGTCCCACGCGGCGGTCCAGCACAGCGCGCGGGCCAGCGACGAGTCGAAGCCGCCGATGTGCTGCACCACAGTCGACATCGACCGGTCGTCCAGGCGCAGCTTGGTGTAGCTCAGGTCGTCGTCGTTGAGCAGCAGCACGTCGGCCGCCCGCACACCGCGCAGCTCGGCGATGTCGGTCCGCTCGCCGGTCACGTCGACCTCGTACCGTTCGCGGCGCACCAGCCGGTCGTCGACAAGGTCGTAGAGGCCCACGCCGATCCGGTGCGTACGCAGCGTCGGGTACGCCGCCGGCGCCTCCTGCCGCACCACCACCTGCTCGTACGTGCCGTCCGCGCCGATCGTCAGCTCCGGCCGCAGCGTGTTTACCTGCGCGGTCTCCAGCCACTGCGCCGCGAACTTGCGCAGCTCCCGCCCCGAGGCCGCCTCCAGCTCGGTGAGCAGGTCGTCGAAGGTGGCGTTGCCCCACGCGTACTTCGCGAAGTACGCCCGCAGCCCGGCCACGAACGGCTCCTCACCCACGTACGCGACGAGCTGCTTGAGCACGCTCGCGCCCTTGGCGTAGGTGATGCCGTCGAAGTTGACCTCGACGGCCTCCATGTCCGGCATCTCGGTGTAGACCGGGTGGGTGGAGGAGAGCTGGTCCTGCCGGTAGCCCCAGTTCTTCCGGATGGACAGGAACGTCGTCCACGCCTCGGTGAACCGGGTGGCGTGGGTGTTGCACCAGTGGCTGGCCCACTCGGCGAACGACTCGTTGAGCCACAGGTCGTTCCACCAGCGCATGGTGACCAGGTCACCGAACCACATGTGGGCCATCTCGTGCAGGATCGTGTTGGCCCGCTGCTCGTACTCGAAGTCGGTGACCTGCGAGCGGAACAGGTAGTGCGACTCGGCGTGCGTCACGCAGCCGAAGTTCTCCATCGCGCCGGCGTTGAAGTCGGGCACCCACAGCTGGTCGTACTTCGGCAGCGGGTAGCGCACACCGAACTTCTCGTGGAAGAAGTCGAAGCCCTGCTTGGTGACGAGGAACAGGTCGTCGGTGTCCATGTGCTGCGCCATCGACGCCCGGCAGAACGCACCCAGGTCGATGCCGTCGTGGGTGTCACGCACCTCGTGGTACGGCCCGGCGCACATCGCCGTGATGTAGGTGCTCATCCGGGGCGACTCGGTGAAGTGCAGCGTCTTGAGCCCTTCACCCGCGGGCTCCTCGCGCTGCACGGGCATGTTGGACACGGCCCGCCAGTGCGCCGGGACCGTGGCGTGCCAGGTGTAGACGCTCTTCAGGTCGGGCTGGTCGAAGCAGGCGAACACCTTCTGCGCGTCGGCCGTCTCGAACTGGCTGTAGAGGTACGTCTCGCCGTCGACCGGGTCGACGGTGCGGTGCAGCCCCTGGCCGCTGTTGGAGTACGCGAAGTCCGCGTCGACGACCAGGACGTTCTCGCTGGCCAGGCCGGTGAGCGTCAGGCCCTTCTCGGCCGACCAGTCGGACAGGTCGACGGGAGCGCCGTTCAGGGTTGCTGATCGCACCGACTCGGCGGCCAGCTCGATGAACGTGCTCGCACCCGGCTCGGTACAACCGAACCGGACCTCGGTTGTCGACCGGAACGTGCGGCCCTCGGCCGCCAGCACGGCGGTTGACAGGTCCAGACTGATGTCGTACCCGATCACGTCGAGCAGGCTGGCCCGCTCGGTCGCCTCGACCTGCGTCAGGTTGCGCACTCCCGGCACTGTTCGTCTCCATCCCACATTTCGCCGTACGCCCGGCGGCGCCGTCTGCCGACCACTCCTGGCGCCGGCCCGGCCCCGAGTCTTCCACGGACGGGCAGCCCGCGGTGGCCGAGGTCACGCTCTCGTCCAGGTGCCGGTCGATGGGCTGCGGGGTGAGGATCAAAGGTGCGGCGTCGCACACCTGACGCCACCACCGCCATGAAGGGACCTCACAGTGACCGATCGTGTCACCGCCGACATGTGGTTCGACCCGGCCTGCCCGTGGGCGTGGATCACGTCCCGCTGGCTGCTCGAAGTCGAGCAGGTCCGTGACGTGGACATTCGTTTCCACGTGATGAGCCTGGCCGTGCTCAACGACGGCCGGGACGAGCTGCCCGAGGAGTACAGGGAATTCCTGAAGACCGCGTGGGGGCCGGTGCGGGTCTGCATCGCCGCCGAGCAGCGGTACGGCAACGACGCCCTGCGCCCGCTCTACACCGCGCTCGGCACCCGGATCCACCTCGGCCGGGAGGAGCGGGGCCACGAGCTGTACGTCGCCGCGCTTACCGACGCCGGCCTGGACCCGGCGCTGGCCGCGGCAGCCGACAGCACCGAGTACGACGAGGCGCTGCGGGCCAGCCACGAGGCCGGTATGCGTCCGGTCGGCCAGGACGTGGGCACCCCTGTCGTCCACGCGCCCGGCCCGGACGGCAGCCCTGTCGCGTTCTTCGGCCCGGTGATCACGCCAGCGCCGAAGGGCGAGGCGGCCGGCCGGCTCTGGGACGGCGTGCTACTGGTGGCCGGCACCCCCGGCTTCTACGAGCTCAAGCGCACCCGCGAGCAGGGCCCGATCTTCGACTGATCCACGCATACCCGCGCCCCCGTCCGGTCATCCTCGGTTGCCCTGGCGGGGGCGCGCCGCGCCGGACGACGGGTACGCCTTGCGGTCACGGCGTCACCGGTAGGCGGGCGGCGTCGTTTCCCTCGGTGTCCGCCGCAGCGACCCGCAGGGCCGCACCCCGCAGCTCGTGGAGGCAATCCCGATGGCGAAGCACCGTGCGTCCGGTGACGATCAGTTGACCCGACAGGGGGTGATCGAGACTCCCGACCCGGCGTACTGGTCGGTCGACGACTCCCGCTGGCCTACGGTCCGACCCGACCTACCGGCACACCTCGTGGACATGCTCGCGCCGCCCATCGTGGTCGGCGTGGCCCGGGTGCCTGTCACCTCCCGCCTGACCCCGCCCACCTCGCCGGCCGGGGGCGTGCCCGCCGCGCCGGCCGGGAGCGCACCGGTGGTGTCGACCACGTCGGCCGCCGAGCCCGTGCCGACAGCCGTGCCCGCGCCTGCGTCCGTCGTGCCCGTGCCGTCCGTCGCGCCCGTGCCTGCGGCTGTGCCGGCCGTCGCGGCCGCGCCGGTGCCCGTAACGGCGGCAGCTCCGGCTGAGCCGGCCCCGCCCCCGCCGGCGCCCACCGCTCCGCGTCCCGTGCCGACGCCGCCGCTGAGCCCGCGGCCGGTTCCGGCGCCGCCGCCCGAGCGTCCCGTGCCGGGGCCGCCCGCCTCGCCCCGCCGCAACGCGATAAGCGGCCCGGTCGGGACCGGCCGGCGGGGCAACAACGGCGGTCCGGTGGTCGCCGGCCGGCACCGCCGGCACAACGGCGCATCCGGTCGCGCCGGCTGACCTCGGAACCCTGCTACAGCACTTTCATCTGGTGGACGCCGCGCGGGTCCCCGCCGGTGGTACCGCCAGCGCCGGTAGCGTCAGTGGGCATGACGGTCGTGCATCCGATCGCCCGGGCCTGGATCACCACTGGCGGCACCGGCGCGCAGAACTATGACGAGTTCGCTGACGACGCGGAGATCACCTCGATCATCGAGGCGAACCCGCACAGTGCCCTCGGCATCGAAATGCCGCACCGGGCGCCAGACAGCCTGGGCAAGTCCTTCCTCGACGCGCTGCCGGACTCGGTGGCCCGCCTCGCCGAGGCAAAGGCCGACGGCAGCTACACCCCGGCCGAGCAGGTGGTGGTGCTGTACCGGATCAGCGCCCCCGACGAGTCCCCGGCGTACGGGCTGTTCGCGATGGTGGACACCGACCAGATCTCCACCCGGGCCGACGAGCCGGGCCTGGTCATCCGCAACGAGGACGTCTTCATCGCGAAGGTGCGTGAGCGGGTGGCGCTGGCCGAGGCGCTCGGTCACCTGCTCTCACCCGTACTCCTGTTGCAGACCGGCAGTGGCGACGAGCTGCACGCCGCGCTCGCGGCGGCGACCGAGACGGCCGGCGTGCCCGCCGCGACGGACACCGACCAGGCGGGGCGCACCCACGCCATCTGGCTGATCGGCCCCGGGCCGGAGCAGGACACGCTCACCGCCCTCGCCAGCGGCGGCGAACTGGTCGTCGCCGACGGCAACCACCGCAGCCTGGCCGCCCAGACCGGTGGGCTGCCGCGCTTCCTGGCCGTGGTGACCACCCCCGCGTCGGTGGCCATTCAGCCCTACAACCGGCTGGTCAGCGAGCTGACCACCACCCCCGCCGAGCTGCTCGACCGGTTGCGCGCGTCCGGCGCGGAGGTCGAGCCGATCGACGGCCCGGTCGAGGTTCCGGCGGCCGGCGGCACCGTCCATCTCTGGCTCGCGGGCCAGGGGTACGCGGTGCGGCTGCCCGCCACCGCCGCCGACCGGCTGGAGAACCTGGACCACGCCCAGGTCGAGCGACTGCTGCTGCGCGACGCGCTGGGACTGGAGCCGGGCGACAAGCGGATCACCTACGTCGGCGGTGACTACCCGGCGAGCTGGCTCACCGGTGAAGTCGACGCCGGCCGGGCCGAGCTGGCCATCCTGATCGCGCCGGTGACGGTGGAGGACTTCGTCGCGGTGAACCTGGCCCGGGAGAAGATGCCCCGCAAGAGCACCTGGTTCACCCCGAAGGCGCGCGGGGGTCTGGTGGTCGCGGAGCTGCCGCACTGACGGTGCCCCGCGCACCTGTGTGACATACCCGGCTCGGGGACGCCGCCCCTGCGGCGTCCCCGACAGCGGCCTGAGAGACTGCGCGTATGCGCGTCTACCTGGGATCCGATCACGCCGGTTTCGAGTTGAAGGTGCACCTGGCCAACTATCTGGCCAAGCAGGGGTACGACGTGGTCGACGTCGGCCCGCACAACTTCGACCCGGACGACGACTACCCGGCCTTCTGCCTGCACACCGGCGACCGGGTGGTGGCCGACGAGAACGCTCTCGGCATTGTCATCGGCGGGTCCGGCAACGGTGAGCAGATCGCCGCGAACAAGATCGCGGGCGTACGCGCCGCACTGGCCTGGAGCGTCGAGACCGCGGAGTTGGCACGCCAGCACAACAACGCGAACGTGGTCGCTGTAGGTGCCCGCCAGCACACCCTGGACGAGGCCACCGCCATCGTCGAGGCGTTCCTGAACACCCCGTTCTCCGGCAACGAGCGGCACGCACGGCGTATCGACCAGGTCGCCGAGTACGAGCGGACCCGCCAGCTGCCCGACCTGCCCTGACCTACTCGCGGGCTACCGCTGACCGTGCCTGCGCTGACCGTGTTCGGCGCGGTCAGCGTGGCGCGCGGGGGAGGTCCTCGCGGGGCACCCAGTTGCGCCGGACGACGACCACCCGGGCTTCCGCCTCGGCGAGGTCGGCGTCGGTGGGCCGTGCCGCGTCCCGGGCCCGCAGCGCGGCGCTCAGCCCCACCTGCGACGAGCCGGAGCCGACCAGCCCGCGCAGGCCCCGCTCGCCGTCACGCTCGTCGCCGTTGGCGCTGCCGTTGCGGCGGCGCGGCGGCGGTGGCGACTCCACGCCGTCGTGCACACCGGCCGTGCTGACCGTCGACCCGTCGACGCCCGGCCCGGCCGGGTCGGGGGCGATCTGGTGCCGCAGCCGTCGCCTGCGTCGGTCCGGGTCACCCATCAGTCGACCGTACCCCGGCCGGTGTCGTATCCGACACCTGGTGCGGGTCCGCGACGTACGGGATTCGGCGACCGATTTGCCGGCTGGCTACCCTCGGGTTCAGGCGGTGTTGGTGCCGCCGGTCAGGGGGAGGACAAGATGGCAGACCAGACGCAGCCGTGGGCGGAGCGAACCGTGGAGGTGCCACCGCAGGCCGGCGTCGGTGTGCCGCCACAGCGGGACGGTTTCCGCCGTGGTGTGGCGCCGGTGGGTCAGTCGGCCAACCCGCGTACCGTGCCGTTCCCGGTTGTCGGGCAGGAGCCGACCGGGACGGGCTGGCCGGGCGAGCAGGCGCCGCGCCGGCCGTTGAGCTGGCGGCTGGCGCAGCTACGGCGCGGCGGCGAGTGGAGCGCGGCGGGTGGCCTGTTCGCGTTCGTCTGCTGGGGGATCTGGGCGCTCTCCGGTCAGGGTGACCTGTCGGGCCCGCTGCTGGTGCTGGTGTTGAGCCTGCTGGTGGCGGTCGGCCTGTTCGCGCTGTCCCGGTTGATCGGCCGAATGGTGCTGGAGCGGCAGCTCGGACGGGTCCGGCGTACCGCTCGGGGTGCCCATCTGGCGACCGCTGTCTTCCTCGTCGGCCTCGGCGTGGCGTGGCTCCAGCAGACCGAGTGGGTCGTCTCCGCCTGGAACTGGATCTCCACGAACACCTGATCCGGCGTACGCCCGGGCGGGCGGGCTCTCGCCGCCCGCCCGCGCGACACCGGTCGTCTCCCCACCAGGCAGTGCCGCTGCTTACCCGGCCGACCACGGTTCATCCGTGGCCGGCCGGTCCGATTGGTGCCGTCGTTGTGCGGGTCAGTGGCTTCCGCCGTGCCCCTCGGCGTCGGCGCGCGGTGAGACGACCCGGGCGGCCGGGTCCTCGACGCCGGGCTCGCCGCCGTCGGGGGCGACCATCCCGTCGTAGTTGTAGAGCGGCCCGCCGTCGTCGTGGTGCTTGGTGGTCCGGATGTAGCGGTGCATCATGCCGTCGATTTCGATCTCTACGAGGGCGTCTCCACCGGTGTCGTGGGTGCTGCCGTCCCGGGGGCCGCCGATCAAATGTGCGGTGCTCTTCGTCTCCATGAAGAGAAGCCGTACCCGACGGCAACCGGCCGGAAACAGCCGAAATGCCACCAGGCGGTGCCGCGCCCACGATCGGGTGCGGCACCGCCTGAGGGTCAGCCCTGGGCGGCTGCGTAGTCGCGGGCCACCCGGACCAGCTCGACCAGCCCGCCGGCGTACTCCTGAGATTCGCCGTGTGCCTCGTCGAACGGCGGCTGGAAGCCGACGCCCTCCCACTCGCCCGTCGTCGGGTTCCACCTGTCGTTGCCGACCTCGAAGTCCCAGGCGAAGATGCCCAGCTCGTAGTAGAGCTGGTCGGCGGAGTTGCCGGCGGCGGAGTAGAGCACGTCGGCGACCGGGCCGGTCTGCGACGGCCAGGTCACGGTGCCGCGTTCCTGCGCGATGGCGCCGACGATCCGCCGGGCGCTGTTGAGGAACAGCGTCGACTCGTCGATCGACGGCCGGGGCAGCGTGATCCGCCCGTCGGCCCGGTACGCCCCCGGCGGCCACATGAAGTACCCGCCGTAGGAGTGCACGTTCATCGCGAACTTGATGTTGGTGTGGGCCCGGGCAAGCGCGATGACGTTGCTGCTCTCGGCCTCGGACAGCTCGGCCGTGCCCGCGTAGTTGCCGGACAGGCAGTTGGCGCTGGCGCCCACGTACCCGTCGAAGTACGACCCGACCGTGTAGTTGCGGTTGACGTCGACGCCCCACGAGTTGCGGTTCTTCGGGTCGCGGGCCGGCCCGGTGCAGTGGTTCACAAGGTTCTTGCGCTGGAAGTTGTAGTCGTTGAACGAGTAGTTCGCGCCATCCGGGTTGACCGTCGGGATGACGAAGATGTCCACCTGTTCCAGCAGCTCACGGGTTGCCGCGTCGGTGCGGTAGTTGGCGAGCATCCGCTCGGCGAACTCAAGCGTCACCAGCGGCGTGGCCCACTCCCGGGCGTGCTCCTGGGAGTACGCGAGCACACCGACCCGGGAGCCGTCCCGGTGTACGCCGAGGCGCAGCGCCTGCACCGTCCACGGCTTCGCCGGCACCTCGGTGCCCTGGAGGCCGTCGTCGAGCCGGGCGGGGCCGGCGACCGGCATGGGCAGCCCGGCCGAGCCGTCCTCGACGGTGGCTCGGAACCGGTTCGGTTGCCGGGCGTTGATGGCCGCCGCGACCTCGTCGGTGGTGCTCACCGTCTTGCCGGCGGTGTCGGTGGCCAGCGAGACGGTGAGCACCCGGTCGCGGTAGCCGACTGTCAGCGGTCGGTTCCGCCGGCCCGGGTCGACAGTGCGCACCTGCACGCCGTTCATGTTCTGGTCGCCGAAGCGGACCGACTCGACGACCACGGCGGCGACCGCCGGGTCACCGAGGTACGCGGCGGCGGTGCGCCGGTACCCCTGGGTCTTGTTCGGCAGGTCGATGACGTCCACCAGGTCCCGGTACTGGCGGGCCAGCCGCTTGATCCGCGCCTGGATGTCCACAGGCGTCAGGTACGCGTCGATGAAGTCCTTCTGGTAGCCGGCGGGCAGCGGCGGCGGGGTGGCGTTCGGCCAGAGCGCCGGAGTGACCACCCGGCTGACCCCGCCGAGGCTGGAGGTGGCGGTCAACTGGACCGGCCGGCTCGGCACCGGCTGGGGGAGGTTGTAGTGGTACTGATACTCACCCGAATCCTCGAACCGGTACAGCGGGAACGAGCCGGTGGCGCCGTCGGCCGTCCGCCAACTGACGGTGATCTCCACGTCCGGGTCGTCGGTGGCGGTGGTGGCCACCTGGGCCTGGAGGAACGTCTGACCGCCGGTCGTCCACCAGTACGCCTGCTGCACCTGGAGGGTGTCGACGGCGGCAGCGGTGGTGGTCCGCTCGCCAGCGTTGGCCGACGGCGCGCGCAGCCCGGCAGCGGTGCGGGCCTGGGCCGCGCGGACGCTCTCGGCGAAGTGCCGGCTGCCGTCCCCGGCGCGCTGCACGATCTGCACAGCTGTCGCGCCCTCTGCGGTCAGGTCCGCGAGCTGTGCGCCGGTGAGCACCAGGTCGGCGAGGATCCGTCCGTCGCGGGCCCTGGGCCGGTTGGCGAGGTCCGCGCCGCTGGCGACCAGACGGTCGAGCTGCGCCTGGTCGCGCAGCTGCACCCGTACCAGAGCGGTTTCGGTGGTGGTCAGGGTGATGGGTGCGGGCGCGGTGGGTGCCGCGGTGGCCGGACCGGGGTGGGACAGTGCCGCGCTGATCAGGATCGCTGTGGTGGCGGCAGCTGTCCACCGTCGTCGGACGATCATGTGCCCTCCTGACGGACGTCGATGTCACTGCTGCCCACACCAGTGCACGGATCGACACCTGTCAAGAGATCTGGGGCGCCCGCAGCAGGTCACCCACCTTGTGCGGAGGTGCGCTCCCGCTGGAGGCGGGCCCTGCGTACACCGCGTCGAACCATCCGGGCCACCGCCAGCAACAGGCCGGTGACCGCGCCGACGGCTGCCACACCCAACGCCGCAAGGCTGCCCAGTGCGGTCTCCTTGGGGCCGTAGAAGCGTGGCGGATCACCGATCGACAGGGCCGCCTGCGGACCGGTATTCGCTGCCGTGCAGGTCACCTCGTAGCTGGCGGCTGGCCTGGCGTGAAGCGTGAGCAGGCCGCGCCACTGTCCGTCGTCGAGCGTGATGCCCTTGAGGAGCGCGCCTTCCTGCCTGAACTCGACAATCTCGATGCCGTCCTTTGGCGACGCCGCGCACGTGACGTCAGGAGGGCCTCCATCGGTCGTCCTGTACCACACCAGCTTTTCGTCCGAGAGCTGCACGGTGACCGCCTGGCCCAGCGGGAGGGGCTGTCCCAGGTCACCTTCGGAGCGGAGGACGAACAGCAACATCACGGAGCCGGCCAGCGCGACAGCAATGGGGATCAGTGACACAAGGAAGAACCAGTTACGACGGGGCCGCGTTTCCACGGGGCTGACGACCGGAGAGGGAGTCATGGCGAGATCATGGACTGGGATCGGGCGCGGCGCCAGGGGTGTGCTGGCGTCCGCGCCGAGCATCGCGTACGGCAGCATGATCGTGTGAGGTGGACACCGGGGCACGGGGACAGACCCAGCGCGGACGTGGCGTTGGCGGCAATCGTCGCCGCTGCCCGCCGTGCCGTCGGTGGTGGCAGGGAGCCATTGGACGACCTCGCCTCCCTGCTGACCGACGTCGCCGCCACAGACGACAGCGACCTGGGTCGGGCGGCGCTCGCCGTGATCGCAGAGTCCCCGAGGCTCACCGCCTGGCTCGACAACTCCGCCCGGCAGACGGTGTGGCACCGGCCCAGCCGGTCTTCGCAACTGAACCAGTTGATCAAGCGGCTGCACCAGCCCACAGTGGCCCCGCTCGTCGCGGCGTTGGCGAGCACCAACTCCGACGGCCACGTCCGTGAACGCGCGGTGCGGGTCATGCTCACCGATCGAAGCCCCGACCTGCTGCCGTTCCTGGCGCTGCGCACCGGGGACTGGGTCGCGCAGGTCCGGGAGCCGGCCCGCGCGGGTCTCGCGTTGCTGCTCGCCGACGACCCGGCCAGGTACCTTCCGGTGGCGCTGCCGATGGCACTCCTGATGGACGCACGCACGCGCGGCGGCTTCGCCGTCAACCAGGTCACGGCCGCGCTGCTCAGCGCACCGCCAGCCGTACGCCGAGTGGTCGGCGCCGCAGGCTCGCCGGCCCAGCGGCGGCTCGTCTTCGAACTGGAGATGACGCAACGCCGGCTGCGCATCGACGACCTGGTCGCCGTCGCCGAGTCCGAGACCGATGTACGCCTCCGTTCGCTCGCGGCCGAAGCCGCCTGCCGGGAAGCGGTGTGGACCGGCCGGCTCCCGATCCTGCGGCGGTTGGCCCGCGACCGTCGGCCGGACGTACGCTCCGTCGCCCTCACCGGCCTGCTGCGCCTCGGGGAGCAGGCCGAGGTGGCCACGCGCCTCGACGACACCGCGTCGCTGGTGCGGGCCATCGCCCGGGAGGCCGCGCGCCGCGCCGGCATCGACGCCAGGGCGCACTACCGGGCGTCGATCGGTGGCCCGGAGCCCACGCCGGGCGCGATCGCCGGGTTCAGCGAAACCGCCTCGGAGTCCGACGCGCACCTGCTCGACGGACTTCTCAGCCACCCGGCCGCGAAGATCCGCGCTGCGGCCGTACGCGGCCTCCGCCACCTCGGCGCCGTGGACGCCCACCAGGTCACGCCACTGCTGACGGACCCGTCACCGTCGGTCGTCCGCGAGGCCGTCAACGCGCTACGACCAGTCGCGGCAACCCTTGCGGCGGAGCTGCCCTGGCAGTTGCTCGCCGGACCGCGGGTGGAGTTGCGGCGCGCGGGCTACCGGCTGCTCGGCACCCGGGACGTACCCGAGCGGTTGCGCGCCGCCCTTCTCCTGGCCGTCGACCCGGATCCCGGGCTGGCCCGACGCGGCCGCGCCGACCTCACCCGGCTCGTGCGGGACGCCGACCACACCACCTGGCGGCGTACCCGACTGCCCACACTCGACATCACGCCCGCGCAACGCGCCGACCTCGGCGCACTTGCCCAACGCGCGGCGCCCGCCGTCGGCGAGCAGGTCAGCGCACAGCTCGCCGCGTGGCTCATGAAGTCTGTGCAGGCGGGCTGAGGTCCGACCGCTGCCTGGTCCGTTC
The DNA here is from genome assembly GCF_011927785.1 of Micromonospora profundi. Classification (NCBI taxonomy): domain Bacteria; kingdom Bacillati; phylum Actinomycetota; class Actinomycetes; order Micromonosporales; family Micromonosporaceae; genus Micromonospora; species Micromonospora profundi. The sequence continues at coordinate 411,812 of NZ_JAATJK010000001.1, forward strand.
GTGGTAGGTGGCGAAGTCGAAGAAGCGCAGACCGTCAACCGTCACGTCGTCGGCGATCTCTTCTGCCGTCCACGGATGGTCGGAGTAGTCGTCCACGGCGACACCGCCCCGTACGAGCAGCGCCAACGTCAGACGGCGTACCTCAACCGTCCCGTCGACCCGGCCGGAGACGTCGACCTGAAGCGCCCAACCGGGTAGCCGGCCGCACGCCCTGGTCAGCCCTCGCACGGCCTCCGGCTCCCAATCCGCGTACAGGTCTTCGCCCGCACCGGTCAGCTCCCCGTACAGGCACCCGTCCACGAGCCACGGATTCCTCTGGCCCGGAGACAACCGGTCCAGCAGAGCGACGACGGAAGCCTGCCCCAATTCCGGAAAGACGAAGACGGTACGCACGGCCGCAGCGTCGCACACGCCAGCTCATCCGACGGGACGGGTCTGTACGACTGCCGGCCTCGCGCTCGCCACGGCAAGATCCGCAGCGGGGGAGAAGTAAACGGGCCGGCAGGTAACCCGAGCCCTGATGACCTCGCGCCTCGCGGCAGCTGCACGCACATGATGTTGAGCGTCCGCGCTTGCGGGTTTGGTCAGGCACCGGCTACGGCATAGCCAAGGACCACGGCGGCGGACACGACGACGTGGCCTGGGGCGAGGTCCTGGGCGCTCGTCGCGGCGGCCTCGGCGTGGCCGCGGTAGCGGGCAGCGCCCGGCTGTTCCGGGTCGATGTCCTCAATGTGCAGGACCGCACCGATGCGTACGCTGGCGGCCTCGGCGTACAGCTCGGCCTTTGCCCGGGCCGCGGCCACTGCCTGGCGCCGAGCCTCGGCCCGCAGTTCGCGCTTGCCTGTGACGTCGAAGTCGACGCCCTCGATCTCGTTGGCACCCGCCGAGACGATGTCGATCAGCAGTGGTTCGACGTCGTCCAGTACGCCGGACTGGACCGCAAAGGCCGCCTGGCACTGGTAGCCGATGAACCTGCGTGACCCGTCCGCGTATTCGGTGGCTGTCTTCAGGTCCAGGCGCGAACCCTCGACCGCCGCGTCGGCTATCCCGTGCTCGCGCAGTGCGCCGCGCACGGCCCGCACGGCTGTGCGGGCCGCCTCGAACGCGGCGGCCGGGGTCTGCTCCAGCCGTACGATCTTGAACCTTACGCGTACAAGATTCGGTAGGGCCTTCACGCTCGCTGCACCGAACGCGGTGATGCCCCAGGGGCGTTCCACCATTTGCATGAACGCCGATCCAACCAGACTGTCTTCCGCCCCGTGCTCCCGGTACGCCAACCACCTGACCGACTGCGCGGATGCCAGGTACAAGACGTCCCTCAGGGAATGTCGGCCTTACGCGATACGGGGTTCGCGCGGGCCGCGGATGTCGCCCCGACACCTCACACTTGACGTGACTCGACGGCGACGAGGAGGCCCGCGTGGGGGAGTTCAACACCCAGGACGTCAACGTCGTGAAACGCCTCGCCACCGTCGCCGCCATCGTCGGCACCGTAATGGTCGGCTGCGGGGTGGGAACCCTGCTGATACCCCTGTCGGGTGCCGACTCTCCTGAGCCAGGGGCTCCGGTGCCGCCGGAACGACCTGAGGGCCTGGACCCAGGGGCACCAACGGCGAAACCTACGCCGGAGCAAAAGCAGAGCGAATACCTGAACGCCCTCCTCACCGACCGGGCCGCCCTCTACAGCGGCAACGCCAGCGCCCGCCTGCGACAGCAGGTCGAAGTCGGTGAATCTTTCCCCGTCGCTCTCGCCGTGTGCGCCCCCGGCAACATCCCATGCACCGTCAACCCATCCGAACCACCACAGCAACTGCCCAAGAACCCCACCCGTCCAGCTGAGGCGGAGGAATTGGGCAACGTGCCGGTCGGCGGCCGAGTGCAGGCGGAACTGTCCTGGTACGGCAGTGACGCAACAATCAGAGCCAGCAGCCCACCGGAGCAGGTCATAGCCGCGCCCGGTGATGTTGCCGAGTGGCGCTGGTCGGTGCAGGTCGGCGCGAACCCGGGGCGGCTGATTTTCCAGATCAGCGTGACAAGCCTGAGGGGCGACAGCAACGTACCGCTGTTCCCCACCCGCTACTTCGACCTTGACGTGGAGGTGACGGACACGGTTCAGAACCGCACCAGCGTGATCGTGGCCGCGCTGAACCGCTTCGTGGTTGGTGCCGGGTCGGGGATGGCCGCGCTGGGCGCCACGATCGTCGCCTATCTGACGTATCGGCGTGCGCGGCAGGAGCGAGCTGGCAAGCGTGCCGCCGAGCAGGGGTCGGGCGATGCCGGGGGCGGGCGGGAGGCCGGTTTATCGCTGCGGAAGCGCCGCCGCCGGCCACGAAAGCCTGGGCGGGGCGAGACCTGATCCCGGCGCCGCAGCAAGCGCGTGGCCGGCGTGATGTGACACCGTGTGTGATAGATCAGTGGCACGAAGGCCGATCGCCAACGACCACGGTTGAGTCGGTGATCGATGATCAAGGTGCTGGCCTGCGCGTGTTGTTGGAGCGGGCGACGGGAATCGAACCCGCACCGTCAGTTTGGAAGACTGAAGCTCTACCATTGAGCTACGCCCGCGCACACCCCGCCGAAACGGGACGCGCCGACAGCGTACCCAATGCCCCTGGCCCCCGCGCCACCGCCTTGCGTCGCTCCTCCACCGCCGCGCATTCCGTCCAAGATCTGCGCAACTTCAGGGAAAGTGGTGCCTCACGGCGCGCGGATACCACTACATCCCTGATGTTGTGCGGACCTTGCGGGCAGCCACGCGCGCAGGCCACGATTTCCTTGATGTTGTGCGGATCTTGCAGGTGCCCACGCGCGGGCCGCGCCCGCTTTCGGGGAATCTGTCCCGGTGGGGACGCCCCGGCACCGCTCGCGGGGCGGCGACGGCATAGACTGCACGTCGCCACGGGGTGTGGCGCAGCTTGGTAGCGCACTCGCTTTGGGAGCGAGGGGCCGTGGGTTCAAATCCCGCCACCCCGACTGTCGTCAGCGTCCGGGTCGCCCCGGGCGCTAGTGGCCGGCCGTGCCGGCTCGCCTACACTCGATGGGCCAATCGAAGGCCCAGACTAAAAACCAAGATCCGTCAAGGAGTACGCCTGTGAAGAGCACCGTCGAGACTCTGAGCCCGACGCGCGTGCGGCTCGCCATCGAGGTGCCGTTCGTCGAGCTCGAGCCGAGCCTCAAGAAGGCGTACCGGGAGATCGGTTCGCAGGTCCAGGTTCCGGGCTTCCGCCGGGGCAAGGTGCCGACCGCGGTGATCGACCAGCGGGTGGGCCGGGGCACCGTCCTCAACGAGGCGGTCCAGGACGCCATCCCGGAGAACATCCTCGCCGCCGTGCGGGAGCACGACCTGAAGACGCTTGGTCGTCCGGAGGTCGAGATCACCGAGTTCAACGACGGTGACTCGCTGAACTTCACGGCCGAGGTCGACGTCCGCCCGGAGATCACCCTGCCCGACGCGAGCACCATCGAGGTGACCGTTGACGAGCTGCAGATCGACGAGAGCGAGATCGACGAGCAGGTGAAGAACCTGCGTGAGCGGTTCGCCACCCTCAAGACGGTCGAGCGGGCCGCCGCCGAGGGCGACTACGTGCAGATCGACCTGAACGCGACTGTCGACGGCGAGGACGTGCCCGGCGGTCAGGCCAGCAACATCTCCCACGAGGTGGGCAGCAAGCAGCTCCTGCCGGGCCTGGACGAGGCAGTGGTCGGCCTCGCCGCCGGCGACAACACCACCTTCACCACCCAGTTGGTCGGCGGCGACTTCGCCGGCCGGGACGCCGACGTGGCGGTGACCGTGCGCACGGTCAAGGAGAAGGAGCTGCCGGAGCTGAACGACGACTTCGCCCAGATGGCGAGCGAGTTCGACACCATCGAGGAGCTGCGCGGCGACCTGCGGGCCCGGGTCACGCAGGGCAAGCAGGTCGAGCAGATCTACGCCGCGCGGGACAAGGCGCTGGCGCAGCTTGTCGAGGCCGCCGAGGTGCCGGCGCCGGAGGGTGTCATCCGCGAGGAGGTCGCCAGCCGCAAGCAGGCCATGGTCGACCAGCTGGAGCGGATCGGCGCCTCCCTGGAGGAGTACCTCGCTGCCGAGGAGAAGACCGAGGAGCAGATCGACGCCGAGCTGACCGAGGCGGCGACCGAGGGCGTCAAGGTGCAGCTCCTGCTGGACACGCTTGCCGACGCCGAGGACGTGCAGGTCTCCGACGACGAGTTCGGTCACGAGATCGTGCACCGGGCGCAGCGCGCCGGGATGGCTCCGCAGCAGTACTACGACCAGCTGGTGCGCTCGGGCGCTGCTGCCGCGGTCTTCGGTGACGTGCGCCGGGGCAAGGCGCTCGCCGCCGTCATGGAGCGGATCACGATCAAGGACTCGGCCGGCAACGAGGTCACCCTGGACGCGCTGCGCGCAGCCAACGAGGCGGAGCACAACCACGAGCACTGATCGTCGGGTGCGGCCGCCGTCCGCCGCTTGCGCGGCGCACGGCGGCCACACCCATTCCCGGGTACGCCCGGAAGCCCGCGCCGCGGGTGCGCCCGACCCAACTGCGCTGAGAGCGAACAGTGCCCCGACCGGGACTCTGCCGCCTCGGGTAGCGGTTAGTGTCGGGAAAGACGGTACGGAGAGCGAAGGGCTGCCATGACCGACATGCACATCCCAACGACGTCGCGCCGGGCGATCGATGCCCGCGGTGGCGACTCGATTGGCAACCTCGACGACTCGGTCTACAACCGGTTGCTCAAGGAACGCATCATCTTCCTGGGCAGCGAGGTGACCGACCAGGTCGCCAACCGCATCTGCGCGCAGCTGCTGCTGCTCGCCGCGGAGGACCCGGACCGCGACATCAACCTGTGGATCAACTCGCCGGGTGGCTCGGTCTACTCCGGCATGGCCATCTACGACACCATGCAGTTCATCGACAACGACGTGTCGACAGTGGCGATGGGCATGGCTGCCTCGATGGGCCAGCTGCTGCTCTGCGCGGGCACCAAGGGCAAGCGGTACGCGCTGCCGCACGCCCGGATCATGATGCACCAGCCGTCCGGTGGTCTGGGCGGCACGGCGTCCGACATCGCCATCCAGGCGGAGCAGATGCTCTACACGAAGCGCATGTTCCAGGAGCGGGTCGCGCACCACACCGGCCAGAGCCAGTCGCAGATCGAGGCGGACTCGGACCGGGACCGTTGGTTCACCGCCCAGGAGGCCATGGACTACGGCTTCATCGACAAGGTGATCATCGGGGCCGCTCAGGTTCCGGATGGCGCCGGGACCCTGAGCTGAGGAGCTGACGATGACCGATCTGAGCTTGCCGCCCCAGTTCGCGGCCGTGCACAACCGTTACGTCCTCCCGTCGTTCGTCGAGCGCACGTCGTACGGGGTCAAGGAGTCCAACCCGTACAACAAGCTCTTCGAGGACCGGATCATCTTCCTCGGTGTGCAGGTGGACGACGCGTCGGCGAACGACGTGATGGCCCAGCTGCTCACGCTGGAGGGCACCGACCCGGACCGCGACATCATCATGTACATCAACTCGCCGGGTGGCTCGTTCACGGCCATGACGGCGATCTACGACACCATGCAGTACGTCCGTCCGGACATCTCCACTGTGTGCCTCGGACAGGCGGCCAGCGCGGCTGCGGTGCTGCTGTCGGCGGGCACCGCGGGTAAGCGGATGGCTCTTCCGAACTCGCGGATCATCATCCACCAGCCGGCCACCGAGGGCGGCTACGGGCAGGGCTCGGACATCGAGATCCAGGCGCGGGAGATCCTGCGGATGCGGACGCAGCTGGAGGACATGCTGTCCCGCCACTGCAACCGCCCGATCGAGCAGGTTCGCAAGGACATCGACCGTGACAAGATCATGACGGCCGAGGAGTCCAAGGAGTACGGGCTGGTCGACACCATCCTGACCAGTCGTAAGAAGGGCCTGCTGGCTGCCAACGCGGCCAGCTGAGTCAGCACCGGGTCAGAGGTTGGCCGGGGCACCCGTTCCCGGCCGACCTCTGACACACCCGTTTTGGGGGTCGGAGAATGCCCCGTCAGCGGGTAACGTCGGGTCCGTACCGCTTCGCCGGTTCGGCCGGTGAGGTGAACCAAGCCGGGCGGCGCGCAGCGTCCGCAGGTCAGGGCCGGGTCTCCGGCCGATGAGTGCAGGGAGAACGTAGGTGGCACGGATCGGTGACGGCGGCGACCTACTTAAATGCTCCTTCTGCGGCAAGTCGCAGAAGCAGGTGAAGAAGCTCATCGCGGGCCCAGGGGTCTACATCTGCGACGAGTGCATCGATCTCTGTAACGAGATCATCGAAGAGGAGCTGGCCGAGTCCGGCGAGGTGAAGTGGGAAGAGCTTCCCAAGCCGATGGAGATCTGCCAGTTCCTCGACAACTACGTCGTGGGGCAGGACCAGGCCAAGAAGGCGCTCGCCGTCGCGGTCTACAACCACTACAAGCGGATCCAGGCTGAGGCGGCCGGTGCGCCGGGCTCCGGCAATGACGCCGTCGAGCTGGCCAAGTCCAACATCCTGCTGCTCGGCCCGACGGGTTGCGGCAAGACCCACCTGGCGCAGACGCTCGCGCGGATGTTGAACGTCCCGTTCGCCATCGCCGACGCCACAGCGCTGACCGAGGCGGGTTACGTCGGCGAGGACGTGGAGAACATCCTCCTCAAGCTGATCCAGGCCGCCGACTACGACATCAAGCGCGCCGAGACCGGCATCATCTACATCGACGAGGTCGACAAGATCGCCCGCAAGTCGGAGAACCCGTCGATCACTCGTGACGTCTCCGGCGAGGGCGTGCAGCAGGCACTGCTCAAGATGCTCGAAGGCACTGTGGCGAACGTCCCGCCGCAGGGCGGTCGTAAGCACCCGCACCAGGAGTTCATCCAGATCGACACCACGAACGTGCTGTTCATCTGCGGTGGCGCGTTCGCGGGCCTCGACCAGATCATCGAGTCCCGCACCGGGCAGGGTGGCACCGGCTTCGGTGCCCGGCTCCGGTCGGTGTCCGAGCGGTCGACCGACGATATCTTCAGCCAGGTCATGCCGGAAGATATGCTCAAGTTCGGGCTGATCCCGGAGTTCGTCGGCCGCCTGCCGGTGATCACCAACGTCCGGAGCCTGGACCGCAGCGCCCTGGTGCGGATCCTCACCGAGCCCCGTAACGCCCTGGTGCGGCAATATCAGCGCCTCTTCGAGTTGGACGGCGTCGAGCTGGAGTTCGACGAGCCGGCCCTGGAGGCGATTGCCGACCAGGCCATGCTGCGGGGCACGGGCGCCCGCGGTCTACGGGCCATCATCGAGGAAGTGCTGCTCTCCGCGATGTACGAGGTGCCGAGCAACCCCGACGCCGCCCGGGTGCTGATCACCCGCGAGGTCGTCCTGGAGAACGTCAACCCGACGATCGTTCCGCGCGAGTTCACCGGGCGCCGTGCCCGGCGGGACCGCGAGGAGAAGTCGGCCTGATCCTCCCCGCGTCACGCCGGTCGCTCAGTCCTGACGCGGCCGGCGTGATCGCGTTCGGCGGTCCCACTCGCCCGACGGGATGACCACCACCATCATCAGTTTCGCCGGCTCGTCGGTGTCGTTGCGGTAGCCGTGCTCCCGGTCGGCGTGGAACTCGATCGTCTCGCCGGCCTGGACTGTGTGGTCCTGCCCGTCGACCAGGACGACAACCGTGCCGGTCAGCACGTGCACGACCTCGCGGGTGCCGCGGGAGTGGTCGGCGGAGCGGTGCGCCTCGCCGGGTTCCAGCCGCCAGTCCCACAGCTCGACAAGGTCCGGTTCGCCGAGCCCGCTGAGCAGGTGGGCGGTGCCGCCGTGCTCGCCCTGCCAGAGCACTGGTGCCTCCGCCGCGGTGGTGATCTTCACGGCGCGTTCCTCGTCGGGCTCCAGCAGTCGCGCGATGTTGACGCCGAACGCGTCAGCGACCCGGCACAGCGTGCCGATGCTCGGGTTGGTGCGGGAGTTCTCGATCTGCACGAGCATCGCCTTGCTCACCCCGGAGCGGCCGGCCAACTCCTCGAAGGACCAGCCCCGGGCAGCGCGTAGCTCACGTACCTGCCGGGCCACAGCAGCGGTCACCGCGCCCACCCGGCCTGCGGCCTCGGTCATCAAACTATCCTTCACGGTCACTATTATGGTACGACTGACGCATGCTCCCCATTGTCCTCGCAGCGATTTCCGCAGTCGCGTTCGGCACGGCCGACTTTTCCGGCGGAAAGGCGTCCCGCCGGGCTCACCCGATCGCCGTGACCGTCGTCTCCCAACTGCTGAGCGTCCCGCTGCTGGTCGTGCTGGTGCTGGTCGTGCCTGGCACGCTGACCGTCCGGGACACCGCCTGGGGGCTGCTCGCCGGGTTGGCCGGCGCCAGCGGCGTCATGCTGCTGTACCGAGCGCTGGCCGGCGGGATGATGGCCGTCGTGGCGCCGGTCACCGCGATCACCGCCGCTGTGGTGCCGATCGTCGCCGGCCTGTTCACCGCGTCCTTCCCGGGTGCCTTGGCGCTCACCGGCGCCGGCCTCGCGGTGCTGGCGATCGCGCTGGTCAGCCTGGGTGCGAGCGGCGGCCGGGCCAGCGTGCCGGCGCGCCAGGTCGGCCTCGCGCTCGCCGCCGGTGCGCTGTTCGGCGTCTTCTACACGCTCCTGGGTCAGGCCGACGAGAGCGCCGGCATGTGGCCGGTGGCGGCGGTACGGGTCAGCTCGATCGCCTTCGGCCTCGCGCTGGCCGTCGGCACCGGCGTGCGGTTGCGCCTCGGGCGACGGGTGCTGGTCTGGGCGGCGGTCGCCGGTGTGCTCGACAGCGCCGCCAACGCGCTCTTCCTGGCCGCCGCCGCCCGGGGGCACCTCAGCATCGTGGCGGCGATCGCCGCGCTCTACCCGGCCAGCACTGTGCTCCTCGCACTAGCCGTCGACCGGGAGCGCCTGCGGCCGATCCAGGTCGCCGGCCTCGGGTTCGCCGCCGGGGCCCTGGTGCTCGCCAGCATCTGACGCTGTCCGTACCGGCCGTCCCGGCCGTACTCTGGGATCATGCGCGTCGCAGTCTGCCAGCTGAACGCCCGGGACGACCGCAAGGCAAACCTGGCCGCCGCCGAGGTTCTGCTGGAACGCGCCGCCGCCGGCGGCGCGGACCTGGCCATCCTCCCGGAGTACGTCGACTATCTCGGCCCCGCCGCGGGGATGCCCGAGCCGGAGCCGGTCGACGGCGAGGTGGGCAGCTTCTTCGCCGGGGTCGCGCGGCGGCTCGGCATCTGGGTGGTGGCCGGCTCGTTCCACGAGGTCGGCCCGGATCCGGCGCACACCTTCAACACCTCGCTGGTCTTCGACCGGACGGGCAGCCTGGCCGCGAGCTACCGAAAGATCCATCTGTACGACGTGGAGATCCCCGGCCGGGTGTCCTATCTGGAATCCGCGAGTGTCGCGCCCGGGGTCCAACCCGTCGTGGTGGACGTCGAAGGGCTCCGGGTCGGGCTGTCGATCTGCTACGACCTGCGCTTTCCCGAGCTCTACCGGCAGCTCACCAGCGAGGGCGGCGCCCATCTGCTCGTGGTCCCGGCGGCGTTCATGCTGCACACCGGCCGCGACCACTGGGAGGTGCTGCTGCGGGCGCGGGCGATCGAAAACCAGTGCTACGTGGCGGCGGCCGGTCAGACCGGCGACCACGACCCCGGCCGCACCTGCTTCGGACGCAGCATGATGATCGACCCGTGGGGGACGGTCCTCACCCAGCTGCCGGACGGGTCCGGAGTCGCCTTCGCCGACCTCGATCTCGACAGGCTCGCCACGATCCGCGCCGAACTGCCCAGCCTGGCCAACCGCCGACTCTGAGCGGTCAGCCCTCCAGCAGGACGCCGATCGCCGCGAGACCGACGATGACCCCGCCGGTCACCAGCAGGGCGGTGGTCATCCGGGACCTGCCGCGCCGGGCCAGCTGTCGTACCGAGAGCACCAGGACGACGAGCACGACGGCGCCGATCACCACCTGCCAGAACGGCAGAAGGAGGCCGAGCAGGGCTTCCTCGGCGAGCACCGTGGCGTCCGGCCCGGGTTCATCCATGCCTGACACTCTGGCACGCCGTTGCACTCCGCGTCGGGCACCACTCGGTCCCGTGGGCCAGAACCCGCACCAGGCAGTACGCCGTCCAATGGAGCAGAGCTCGCGCCGGACGCCGCGGGGGTCTTGCGATCAGCCAGTGATGAAACCTGATTTGCCTTCTCGGGGCGGTCCGCGTAACTTTCTCTCTGCACGGGGGAGGCCGGACAAACGGGCCAAGACCGGGCACCAGGCTCGGGGCGGCAACGCCGAGCGAGGCTGGAGATTCGGGCGGTGCGGAACACTCCGGAAACGGGGTTGCGGACGCGAAGCCGACCGGGTAGAGTTCTGAAGCCGGCAGGAGCCGGGCGGAGAGCCGCGAAGCGGTGATCGGCCGGTCTGCGGCTTCCCACGACAGTAACGACCACCGGGTACGGTGTGCGTCATCGTGGGTCCCGGACGAACCACAATTGATCGCCTCGGACACGAGGTTGACAATGAAAGTTCGACCAAGTAAGTTTGAGCGGTTGCCCCGAAACGGGATCCTTCGGGTTTCTGGTCGGTGTGTGGTTGTTCTTTGAGAACTCAACAGGGTGCTTTGTAAAGCCAGTGCCAATTATGATTTATACCCCGGACTGGTCGGGCCTTTATGGTTTGGCTGGTTGGGATTCCTTTGGCAACATTTGTTTGTTGTCAGGATGCTGTTCAACTAATTTTTTGTTGGAGAGTTTGATCCTGGCTCAGGACGAACGCTGGCGGCGTGCTTAACACATGCAAGTCGAGCGGAAAGGCCCTTCGGGGTACTCGAGCGGCGAACGGGTGAGTAACACGTGAGCAACCTGCCCCAAGCTTTGGGATAACCCTCGGAAACGGGGGCTAATACCGAATATTACTGCTGGTCGCATGGCTGGTGGTGGAAAGTTTTTCGGCTTGGGATGGGCTCGCGGCCTATCAGCTTGTTGGTGGGGTGATGGCCTACCAAGGCGACGACGGGTAGCCGGCCTGAGAGGGCGACCGGCCACACTGGGACTGAGACACGGCCCAGACTCCTACGGGAGGCAGCAGTGGGGAATATTGCACAATGGGCGGAAGCCTGATGCAGCGACGCCGCGTGAGGGATGACGGCCTTCGGGTTGTAAACCTCTTTCAGCAGGGACGAAGCGAGAGTGACGGTACCTGCAGAAGAAGCACCGGCCAACTACGTGCCAGCAGCCGCGGTAAGACGTAGGGTGCGAGCGTTGTCCGGATTTATTGGGCGTAAAGAGCTCGTAGGCGGCTTGTCGCGTCGACCGTGAAAACTTGGGGCTCAACTCCAAGCCTGCGGTCGATACGGGCAGGCTAGAGTTCGGTAGGGGAGACTGGAATTCCTGGTGTAGCGGTGAAATGCGCAGATATCAGGAGGAACACCGGTGGCGAAGGCGGGTCTCTGGGCCGATACTGACGCTGAGGAGCGAAAGCGTGGGGAGCGAACAGGATTAGATACCCTGGTAGTCCACGCTGTAAACGTTGGGCGCTAGGTGTGGGGAGCCTCTCCGGTTCTCTGTGCCGCAGCTAACGCATTAAGCGCCCCGCCTGGGGAGTACGGCCGCAAGGCTAAAACTCAAAGGAATTGACGGGGGCCCGCACAAGCGGCGGAGCATGCGGATTAATTCGATGCAACGCGAAGAACCTTACCTGGGTTTGACATGGCCGCAAAACTCGCAGAGATGTGAGGTCCTTCGGGGGCGGTCACAGGTGGTGCATGGCTGTCGTCAGCTCGTGTCGTGAGATGTTGGGTTAAGTCCCGCAACGAGCGCAACCCTCGTTCGATGTTGCCAGCGCGTTATGGCGGGGACTCATCGAAGACTGCCGGGGTCAACTCGGAGGAAGGTGGGGATGACGTCAAGTCATCATGCCCCTTATGTCCAGGGCTTCACGCATGCTACAATGGCCGGTACAATGGGCTGCGATACCGTGAGGTGGAGCGAATCCCAAAAAGCCGGTCTCAGTTCGGATCGGGGTCTGCAACTCGACCCCGTGAAGTCGGAGTCGCTAGTAATCGCAGATCAGCAACGCTGCGGTGAATACGTTCCCGGGCCTTGTACACACCGCCCGTCACGTCACGAAAGTCGGCAACACCCGAAGCCGGTGGCCCAACCCTTGTGGAGGGAGCCGTCGAAGGTGGGGCTGGCGATTGGGACGAAGTCGTAACAAGGTAGCCGTACCGGAAGGTGCGGCTGGATCACCTCCTTTCTAAGGAGCACCATCCACCGAAAGGTGGCATGGAGCCCGCGGCCTGCGGATGTCGGGTCGGGGTGCTCAGATGGCGGAGACACTGGCAAGTTTTCCCTCGGCAACGGCCGGCGGCGCCTAGTACAGCCACTCTTGGGTGGTGGGAACGGTTGCGGTTGGTGCGGCTGAGGAAGGATGTAAGGCACCCTGTTGGGTCCTGAAAGAACAACCGTTGGTTGTTTCTTTCGGAGACTTGTCTGGCCCTCCGTGTGGGGGCTGGTGGTCTGCCAGGCATGGCCTGGTTCCACATACCGCTGGTCTGAGGACTGGGTTTGGTGTGGGGCTTTTGGGTTGTGGGTTGGTCGTTTGTTGAGAATTGCACAGTGGACGCGAGCATCTTTGTGGTCAAGTTGTCAAGGGCGAACGGTGAATGCCTTGGCACCAGGAGCCGATGAAGGACGTGGGAGGCCGCGATAGGCCTGGGGGAGCTGTCAACCAAGCTGTGATCCCAGGGTGTCCGAATGGGGAAACCTGGCACCAGTCATGTGGTGTCACCCACACCTGAACACATAGGGTGTGTGGAGGGAACGCGGGGAAGTGAAACATCTCAGTACCCGTAGGAAGAGAAAACAATTTAGTGATTCCGTGAGTAGTGGCGAGCGAAAGCGGATCGAGGCTAAACCGGCTGCGTGTGATACCTGTCAGGGGTTGCGTGGTCGGGGTTGTGGGACCCTGCTGAACAAGCTGACACTTGTTCGAGAAGTTACAAAGTCAGTGGCTAGTCGAACAGTCTGGAATGGCTGACCGTAGACGGTGAAAGTCCGGTAGGTGAAAGTTGCTGACCTTCTGTGGGTGTTCCCGAGTAGCGGCGGACCCCTGAAATCTGCCGTGAATCTGCCAGGACCACCTGGTAAGCCTAAATACTTCCTGGTGACCGATAGCGGACGAGTACCGTGAGGGAATGGTGAAAAGTACCCCGGGAGGGGAGTGAAATAGTACCTGAAACCGTTCGCCTACAATCCGTCGGAGCCTTGCGGGGTGACGGCGTGCCTTTTGAAGAATGAGCCTGCGAGTTAGTGGCATGTGGCGAGGTTAACCCGTGTGGGGGAGCCGTAGCGAAAGCGAGTCTGAATAGGGCGATTCAGTCGCGTGTCCTAGACCCGAAGCGGAGTGATCTAGCCATGGGCAGGCTGAAGCGCGGGTAAGACCGCGTGGAGGGCCGAACCCACCAACGTTGAAAAGTTGGGGGATGACCTGTGGTTAGGGGTGAAAGGCCAATCAAACTCCGTGATAGCTGGTTCTCCCCGAAATGCATTTAGGTGCAGCGTCGCGTGTTTCTTGCCGGAGGTAGAGCACTGGATGGTCTAGGGGGCCCACAAGCTTACCGAAATCAGCCAAACTCCGAATGCCGGTAAGTGAGAGCGCGGCAGTGAGACTGCGGGGGATAAGCTTCGTAGTCGAGAGGGAAACAGCCCAGATCACCAGCTAAGGCCCCTAAGCGTGTGCTAAGTGGAAAAGGATGTGGGGTCGCATAGACAACCAGGAGGTTGGCTTAGAAGCAGCCACCCTTTAAAGAGTGCGTAATAGCTCACTGGTCAAGTGGTTCCGCGCCGACAATGTAGCGGGGCTCAAGCACACCGCCGAAGCTGTGGCATTCACATTTTAACCTCGCTTGGACTTGATTCCTTGTGCAGGTGTGTGGATGGGTAGGGGAGCGTCGTGCCGCGAGTGAAGCAGCGGGGTGACCCAGTTGTGGACGCGGCACGAGTGAGAATGCAGGCATGAGTAGCGAAAGAAGGGTGAGAAACCCTTCCGCCGGATGACCAAGGGTTCCAGGGCCAGGCTAATCCGCCCTGGGTGAGTCGGGACCTAAGGCGAGGCCGAGAGGCGTAGTCGATGGACAACGGGTTGATATTCCCGTACCCGCGAAAGAGCGTCCCTGATGAACCTCGTTGTGCTAACCACCCGAGCTGCCTGATGTCTTCGGACGGATGGTGGGGAGCGTGGGAACCTGGCGGGTAGTAGTCAAGCGATGGGGTGACGCAGGAAGGTAGCTGAGCCCGGCCGGTGGTTGTGCCGGGGTAAGCGTGTAGGCCGTGTCGTAGGCAAATCCGCGACACTTTAAGGCTGAGACGTGATGCCGAGCCGATTCAGGTGAAGTCAGTGATCCTATGCTGCCGAGAAAAGCCTCTAGCGAGTTCTTAGCGGCCCGTACCCCAAACCGACACAGGTGGTCAGGTAGAGAATACCGAGGCGATCGGGCGAACTGTGGTTAAGGAACTCGGCAAATTGCCCCCGTAACTTAGGGAGAAGGGGGGCCGGAGACGTGAAGCCCCGCGCGGGTGGAGCGTTGTATGGCCGCAGAGAGCAGGGGGAAGCGACTGTTTACTAAAAACACAGGTCCATGCGAAGAAGTAATTCGATGTATATGGACTGACGCCTGCCCGGTGCTGGAACGTTAAGGGGACCTGTTAGCTCTTCGGGGCGAAGCGGAGAACTTAAGCGCCAGTAAACGGCGGTGGTAACTATAACCATCCTAAGGTAGCGAAATTCCTTGTCGGGTAAGTTCCGACCTGCACGAATGGCGTAACGACTTCCCCACTGTCTCAACCACAGGCCCGGCGAAATTGCAGTACGAGTAAAGATGCTCGTTACGCGCGGCAGGACGGAAAGACCCCGGGACCTTTACTATAGCTTGACATTGGTACTCGAATTAGCTTGTGTAGGATAGGTGGGAGCCGGTGAAGTCCATACGCCAGTATGGGTGGAGGCAATCTTGAAATACCACTCTGGTTGATTTGGGTATCTAACTTCGGACCGTTATCCGGTTCAGGGACAGTGTCTGGTGGGTAGTTTAACTGGGGCGGTTGCCTCCTAAAAGGTAACGGAGGCGCCCAAAGGTTCCCTCAGCCTGGTTGGCAATCAGGTGTTGAGTGCAAGTACACAAGGGAGCTTGACTGTGAGACTGACAGGTCGAGCAGGGACGAAAGTCGGGACTAGTGATCCGGCACTTGCGAGTGGAAGCGGTGTCGCTCAACGGATAAAAGGTACCCCGGGGATAACAGGCTGATCTTCCCCAAGAGTCCATATCGACGGGATGGTTTGGCACCTCGATGTCGGCTCGTCGCATCCTGGGGCTGTAGCAGGTCCCAAGGGTTGGGCTGTTCGCCCATTAAAGCGGTACGCGAGCTGGGTTTAGAACGTCGTGAGACAGTTCGGTCCCTATCCGCCGTGCGCGTAGGATACTTGAGAAGGGCTGTCCCTAGTACGAGAGGACCGGGACGGACGAACCTCTGGTGTGCCAGTTGTCCCGCCAGGGGCACGGCTGGTTAGCTACGTTCGGAAGGGATAACCGCTGAAAGCATCTAAGCGGGAAGCCTGCTTCAAGATGAGGTATCCCACCCACCTTTGGTGGGGTAAGGCCCCCAGCTAGACGACTGGGTTGATAGGCCGGAAATGTAAGCCCGGTAACGGGTTCAGTTGACCGGTACTAATAGGCCGAGGACTTGACTACTAAGCTGCTACGCGTCCACTGTGCAACTCTAGACAAACGAACAACAAACCCCAGTGTGTGGTGTTGTTTGATATGTCTATAGAGTTACGGCGGTCATGGCGGAGGGGAAACGCCCGGTTACATTCCGAACCCGGAAGCTAAGCCCTCCAGCGCCGATGGTACTGCACTCGTGAGGGTGTGGGAGAGTAGGACACCGCCGGACAATCTTTCCAGGAAGGGTCACCCGTAACGGGTGGCCCTTCCTGCGTTTCGCGGCACCATGACAGGGCCATCCCACAGGGGGTGGCCCTGTCTGCGTTCACCGGCGTATTCGTTGATCGGCTCGCTTTCACGGAAAGCGGGGTGTCGAACGGCCGGGATACCGCGGTTTCCGTGAAACCGAGCCGATCAACCATCCGACGAGAGGCCCGGCGAGGTCGACGCTGAGGTGGACCTGAGAGACGGGTGGTCCCGAGGCCGGCTCCCCGATCTGTCGTCGCTTTCGACGTACCTCTTGCGTGCAGAGGGCGACCGCCGACCCCGCGGCCGGATCAGTTGCGGGTCTGCATGTCGGCGCGGAGATCGCGCAGCAGGGCGCCGGCGTCGTCGACCGACCGGCCGGGGAACATGGCCATGACCACGCTGCCGTGGTCGGCCCAGCCGCACACCGCGAAGTCGCCCCCCTCGCCCGTGGTGCTGCCGCACTTCATCACGCCGCCCAGCCCGCCCGCGGGGACATCGCGTAGGCCGGTCACCGCACCAGTCTCGTCGGACATCAGCCTGAACAGGCTGGTGAGGTCGCGCTCCGGCTGCCACAGCAGTGTGGTGCCGCCGAAGATGAGCACCGAGCGCTTGTCGTCCGCCGGATCGCGGTAGACAGTGCCGAAGCTACGGTCCAACTCGATGTCGGCGGCCAGGCCGCTGCGCAGGTAGTCCGCTGTGCTCTTCGCCCGCTCGCTGTCGTCCCGCGTCAACCCCGCCACCTGGTCGGGGGAAGCCAACCGGGTGTCCTTCTGCTGCATTACCCGCCACCCACCGAGGGCCAGCGCGCCCGCGCCAGCGAGGCCCACCGCCAGCGCGGCCGCCCAGACGATCCGGCGACGCCGGGACCAGCCACCGGATCGCTCCTCGGGGGCACCTCCGGTGTCCCGGGTGCTCAGCTGGATCGGCTCCTCGGTCAGCTCGACAGGGTCGCGACCGCCGTCGAGCGGGCGCTCAGTGAGATGTGCGTCGGACATAGCCGACACCGTACGCGAATGGCAGGTGGCGCACGTCGGGTCTGTGAAAGCCCTCCGTAGACTTGTCAGGTGACCGAGAGACTGGATGCCCGACGCCCCGACGCCCCGACCCTTGCCGGCCAGTACCTGCCTGGCGAGGTAGAGCAGCGACGGTACGAGCAGTGGGTAGCCGCTGGGCACTTCCGGGCTTCGGCGGCCAGCGACAAGCCGCCCTTCACGATCGTCATCCCGCCGCCGAACGTCACCGGCTCCCTGCACATGGGCCACGCCCTGGACCACACGGTCCAGGACGCGCTGGTGCGGCGTAAGCGGATGCAGGGCTTCGAGACGCTCTGGCTGCCGGGCATGGACCACGCCGGCATCGCCACCCAGAACGTCGTCGAGCGACAGTTGGCCGCTCAGGGGCTCTCCCGCCATGACCTGGGTCGGGAGAAGTTCGTCGAGCGGGTCTGGCAGTGGAAGGCCGAGTCCGGCGGGGCCATCCTCGGCCAGATGCGCCGCCTCGGTGACTCGGTCGACTGGGACCGCGAGCGCTTCACCATGGACGAGGGCCTGTCCCGGGCCGTCCAGACGATCTTCAAGAAGTTGTACGACGACGGCCTCATCTACCGGGCGAACCGGATCATCAACTGGTGTCCGCGCTGCTTGACCGCGCTCTCCGACATCGAGGTGGAGCACACCGACGACGACGGCGAGCTGATCTCCATCCGGTACAGCGACGAGGTGGTGGTCGCTACCACCCGGGCCGAGACGATGCTCGGTGACACCGCTGTGGCCGTGCACCCGGACGACGAGCGGTACCAGCATCTGATCGGCACCGAGGTCGAGCTGCCGCTGACCGGTCGCCGGATCCCGATCGTCGCGGACGCGCACGTCGACCCGTCGTTCGGCACCGGCATGGTGAAGGTGACCCCGGCACACGACCCCAACGACTTCGAGATCGGCCAGCGCCACGACCTGCCCTCGCTGACCGTGATGGACGAGCGCGGCGTGATCACCGTGCCCGGCCCGTTCGAAGGGCTGGACCGGTTCGAGGCGCGGCCCGCGATCGTGGCGGCGCTGCGCGAGCAGGGCCGGATCGTGGCCGAGAAGCGGCCGTACGTCCACGCGGTCGGGCACTGCTCGCGGTGCAAGACGACTGTCGAGCCGCGGCTGTCGCTGCAGTGGTTCGTCAACACCGCCCCGCTGGCCGAGGCCGCCGGGGACGCGGTCCGCGACGGCCGGGTCCGCATCGAGCCCGCCGAACTGTCCAAGCGCTACTTCGCCTGGGTCGACAACATGCACGACTGGTGCATCTCGCGCCAGCTGTGGTGGGGGCATCGGATCCCGGTCTGGTACGGCCCCCAGGGCGAGATCGTGTGCGTGGGCCCGGACGAGCAGCCGCCGACCGGCGAGGGCTGGCACCAGGACGAGGACGTTCTCGACACCTGGTTCTCCAGCGGCCTGTGGCCGTTCTCCACGCTCGGCTGGCCCGAGCAGACCCCGGAGCTTGCGAAGTTCTACCCGACGAGCGTCCTGGTCACCGGCTACGACATCCTCTTCTTCTGGGTCGCCCGGATGATGATGTTCGGCCTGTACGCGATGGACGGCCGGCCGCCGTTCGATGTCGTCGCCCTGCACGGCATGGTGCGCGACCAGTTCGGCAAGAAGATGTCGAAGTCGTTCGGCAACGTGGTCGATCCGCTGGACTGGATCGACCGGTACGGCGCCGACGCCACCCGCTTCACGCTCGCCCGGGGCGGCAACCCCGGTCAGGACGTGCCGGTCAGCGAGGAGTGGTGCCAGGGCTCGCGCAACTTCTGCAACAAGCTGTGGAACGCCACCCGGTTCGCGCTGATGAACGGGGCGCACACCGTCGGTGACCTGCCGCCCGCTGAGCAGCTCTCCACCGTCGACAGGTGGGTCCTGTCCCGGCTGGCGCACGTCACCGCCGAGGTCGACGAGCAGTTCGAGGCGTACGAGTTCGCGAAGGTGTGCGACCTGCTGTACCACTTCGCCTGGGACGACGTCTGCGACTGGTACGTCGAGTTGAGCAAGCCGGTGCTCGCCGAGGGTGGCGAGCGGGCCGAGGCCAGCCGCCGGGTGCTCGGGCACGTGCTGGACCAGCTGCTGCGGCTGCTGCACCCGATCATCCCGTTCGTCACCGAGGAGCTGTGGCTCGCGCTGACCGGCGGCGAGACGGTGCAGTACGCGGCCTGGCCGGTGGCCGACCGGGCGCGCATCGACGACGCCGCCGAGGCCGAGCTGGCGAGCGTGCAGCGGGTGGTCACCGAGATCCGCCGGTTCCGCTCCGACCAGGGGCTGCGCCCGACGCAGCGGGTGGCTGCCCGCCTCGACGGGCTGACCGGGGCCGGCATCGCTGCCCACGAGCCGCTGATCCGGTCGCTGGTCCGGCTGGACCCGGCCGGCGACGACTTCCAGGCCAGCGCCACGCTGGCCATGCCCGGCGCGGTCGGAGTCGCGTTGGACACCCGGGGGACTATCGACGTGGCCGCCGAGCGCGCCCGGCTGACAAAGGACCGCGCGGCCGCCCAGAAGGAGGTCGCGCAGGCGCGGGCGAAGCTCGACAACCCGGCCTTCATCGGCAAGGCCCCCGAACCGGTCGTCGCGAAGATCCGCGACCGGCTGGCCACCGCCGAGGCCGACCTGATCCGGATCGACGCTGCCCTGGAGACGCTTCCCTCGTGACCGACCGTACCGAATTCGCCACTGCCGAAGCCGAGCTGGCCGCCCGCGGTTTCACCCGCATGGTCTTCGAGCTGGACCGGATCGAGTCCCTGCTCGACCTGCTCGGCAGCCCGCAGCGGGCGTACCCGGCGATCCACCTGACCGGCACCAACGGCAAGACCTCCACCGCGCGCATGATCGACGCGCTGCTCCGGGCGTTCGGGCTGCACACCGGCAGGTACACCAGCCCGCACCTGGAGACCGTCCGGGAGCGGATCAGCCTGGACGGCGAGCCGGTGAGCGAGGAACGGTTCGCGGCGGTGTACGGGGAGGTCAAGCCGCTGGCCGAGCTTGTCGACGCCCGCTCGGACGAACCGCTCACGTACTTCGACATGACCACCGCGCTGGCGTTCGCGACGTTCGCCGACGCGCCTGTCGACATCGCTGTGGTCGAGGTCGGGCTCGGCGGTGCCGAGGACGCCACAAACGTCATCCAGGCCGGCGTCTGCGTGATCACCCCGATCGGCCTGGACCACACCGAGTGGCTCGGCGACACGCTCCAGGACATCGCGCTGGCCAAGGCCGGCATCATCCACCCAGGCGCCACAGTTATCGCGGCTGCGCAGGAGGAGGAGGCCGCGCGTCCCCTCCTCGAACGCTGCTCCGAGGTGGGCGCCACCATCGCCCGGGAGGGTGCCGAGTTCGGTGTGCTGAGCCGCGCGGTCGCGGTCGGCGGGCAGGTGCTCACCCTCCAGGGTCTGGGCGGCGTCTACGACGACGTGTTCATTCCGCTCCACGGGGCACACCAGGCGCAGAACGCGGCGGTGGCGCTCGCCGCCGTCGAGGCGTTCCTGGGTGCCGGGGCGCGGCGTCAGCTGGACGTCGAGGCCGTACGGGAGGGCTTCGCCACGGCCAGCTCGCCCGGTCGGCTGGAGCGGGTCCGCAGCGCGCCCACGGTGCTGCTGGACGGCGCGCACAACCCGCACGGCATGGCCGCGACAGTCACCGCACTGCAGGAGGAGTTCGCGTTCAGCAAGCTGGTGGCGGTGGTCGGGGTGCTCGCCGACAAGGACGCCGCCAGTCTGCTGGAGCTGCTGGAACCGGTGGCCGACGTTGTCGTCGTGACTCGGAACAGCTCTCCCCGTG
Source organism: Micromonospora profundi (assembly GCF_011927785.1). Classification (NCBI taxonomy): domain Bacteria; kingdom Bacillati; phylum Actinomycetota; class Actinomycetes; order Micromonosporales; family Micromonosporaceae; genus Micromonospora; species Micromonospora profundi. Next base: position 432,587 of record NZ_JAATJK010000001.1, read on the forward strand.
CGATGCCGACCAATGAACTCGCCGCGCTGGCCGCCGAGGTGTTCGGCGAGGACCGGGTCGAGGTGGCCGAGGAGATGCCGGACGCGATCGAGCTGGCGGTGGCGCTCACCGAAGAGGACGTCCCCGGTGAGCTGAGCGGGGTCGGGGTCCTGATCACTGGTTCCGTGGTCACGGTGGCGGACGCCCGTCGGCTGCTGAAGCGATGACCGGCCCGGAGCGGGACCCCCGGACCGCAGAGCAGCCGTCGGCGGAGCGACCACAGGCAGACCAGCCGCTGGGGGAGCGTCCACGGACGGACCAGTCATCAGCGAACCAGCCACCCGGCGGGCAGCCGCGCCGTTCCGGGTTGCGCAATCCGGAAGGGGCGGTACGTGGCCTGGGCGCTGGGACCCTCGGCCTGGAGGCGCTGGTCCTGTTGCTGGCGATCCAGCCGATCCGGGTCGTCGGTGGTGATCTCAGCGGCACCGCGATCGGCGTGGTGGTGGCCCTCGCTGTGGTCGCCGTGCTGCTCGCAGGCAGCATGCGCCGTCCCTGGGCCTGGCACGCCGGCACCGTCTTCCAGGGTCTGCTGATGCTTGCCGGTCTGCTGCACTGGTCGCTGCTCGCGCTGGGCATCATCTTCGCCCTGGTCTGGGCGTACGCGCTGCACGTCCGCCGGGTCATTCTCGGCTGATACGCGCCGCCCTTCGGGCCTACCGCAGGGCCAGCGGCTTCGGGCCGGCTGCCCCGACGAGCGCCTCCCCGCAGCGCCCGGCGCAGGGCGACGGCGCGGTGACCGCGGTGGGGGACGGCCCTGGGATGGTCCACACGGCGGGGGAGCAGGCCGGGGTCAGGCGTCGGCGCGTTCGCGCCACTGGGTGAGGGCGATGCCGTGGCCGTCCGGGTCCCGGAAGGCCGCTGCCCACACTTCCAGCTTGCTGCCCCGGCTGACCACCCGGGGCGCGTAGGTGAAACGGACGCCGGAGTCGCGCATCCGCTCGTACGCGCCCTCGATGTCGTCCACCTCGAGGTTGACGTGCACCAGCCGGCGGCTGATCGGCGCGGCCTCGGTCAGCTCACGCAGCACCAGCCGGGTCGTGCCGGAGGCGAGCACCGCGTTGCCCGTGCCCCTGTCGACCTCGGTGAAGCCGAGCCGGTCGCGGTAGAAGGTGAGCGACCGGGACAGGTCGGTGACCAGCAGCGTGAGGCCGACCCCGCTGATCGGGCCGGCCGGATCGGCGACGGCCGCGTCGTCGTACCCGAAGATCGCTTCGTCAAGTTCCTCGGCGGTGACGGTCTCGGGCGCCGCTGCGGCCGGGCCCGGGTCGTCAAGCGGCAGGTCCAAGGGGTCCAGCGGATCCGCGATGCCCGGGCCGGTGCGCTGTCCGGGCGGCGGATCAAAGCGTTGCACTGTGGGCGAGTCGAGGCGCTGCGCGGGGTCGAGGCGTTCCTCCTCCGCCGCGGGCCGGTCGTCCTCCGGCGGGCGCGGCGCGGGCGTGGTGGCCCGCCGGGGCAGGCCGCCGGCCTGCTGCTCGACCACGACGCCCTCCAGCACCACCCGGCCGCTCGGGCTGTGGCTCATGACCACCGGCTCGTGCTCACCCGCTGGGACGATGGCGTCGTCGAGCAGCGGGTCGGGGTCACGCGGGGCGCGGAACGGGTCGTCGCTACGCGGGTCGCGGAATGGATCGTCACCGCGCGGGTCGCGGAAGGGGTCGTCACCGCGCGGGTCGCGGAAGGGGTCGTCACCGCGCGGGTCGCGGAAGGGGTCGTCACCGCGCGGGTCGCGGAAGTCGTCCCGGAAGTCGTCGTCCGCCGCGCGGTCGGCCCACGGCGGGGAGTCCTGCTGGATCAGCATCTCGTCCACGGCGTCGACGTTGGCGAACTCCGGCGGGAGGTCGGCTACGGCTGTCGCCATCTCGGCGTGGGTCGGCACCTCGTCCCACAGGACCTTGACGTGCCGCTGGTCGTCCAGCGCGACCCGGACCGGCAGGGTCTGACCCAGCGACGGCCACTTGGAGACCGGCACCCGCGGCTCGATGATCTTCTTGGACCGCGGCGGCAGGCCCGGCGCATCGAGGACCAGCTGCAGCTCGCAGCGGCCGAACGCGTACTGGGTGGGTGGTTCGGAGGCGCTGTGCACGTGACCGACGCCGACCACCCAGGTACGCCCGCCGCCACGTACGGTGGCCAGCGCGATCGCCAGCACCAGCAGGGCGACCCCGAGCGCCACGATGGCCCAACTGGTCATGCCCAGCCCGAAGAGGACGACGAACGTGGCCACGGTGCCGAGCACCGCGCCGATCAACTTGCGTACCGGCGCGATGGGCCGGTTCCCGCCATTCGCCACAGTGGACCTCCCGGGGGTCAGGGCCAGGCTAGGCCGGATCGGCCGCCGGGGGAAAGACCGGCCGCCGCGCCGGCGCCGGGACCGGGTCGCTAGGCTGACCGTACCGAGCCCGAGCGTTCTGCGCGTACAGGAGGAACCCAGCGTGTCCAGCAACAGCCCGGATGAGCGCAGCCTCGTTCTGATCAAGCCCGACGCGGTCCGCCGGGGCCTGGTCGGCGAGGTCCTCTCCCGCTTCGAGCGCAAAGGGCTGCGGATCGACGCGATGACACACCGGACGATGGACGCGGCGCTCGCCGACGAGCACTACGCCGAGCACGTCGACAAGCCGTTCTACCCGCCGCTGAAGGACTTCATGACCGGCGGCCCGCTCGTGGCGCTGGTGCTCTCCGGCGACCAGGTCATCGACGTGGTCCGTGGGCTGGTCGGCGCGACCGACGGTCGTAAGGCCGCCGCCGGCACGATCCGGGGTGACCTGTCGCTGTCCAACCGGGAGAACCTGGTGCACGCCTCCGACTCGCCGGACAGCGCCAAGCGCGAGATCGCGCTCTGGTTCCCCGAGCTGGGCTGACCAGAGCCCGCCGAACCCGGCCGTCGGCCGCGAACGGGCCTGGCCGGACAAAGCCGAATCCGGCCGTCGGCCGCGAACGGGGCTGATCCCGAGCGGCCGACGAAGGCTCGCGGCGCGGGATCAGAGCGGCGGTAGCTTCGCCGGGTTGCCCACCACGTAGATCCCGGTGATACGGCCGTCCGCTGCGGCGACCGTCATCGAGTAACGGTTGCCGTTCGCGCCGGTCAGCAGGGCTGCCGGTTCGCCGTTCAACTCCAGCCGCCGCACCGCCCAGATCCGGCCCGGCCCGTAGATTCCGGCGAAGAACCGGGCGATCCGGTCGGCGCCCGCGATGGGGTTGCGGGCGGCCTGCACCCGGCCGCCGCCGTCGTTCCACGCCGTGGCGTCCGCGGCGACCAGGCCGGTTAGCGTGGGCAGGTCCCCGTCCCGGGCTGCAGCCAGGAAAGCCTCCAGCAGCCGCTCGCGCTCCGCCCGGCTGGCGGTGAAACGACGCCGTTCCTGGCGTACGCGGGCGGTAGCGCGGTGGTGCAGCTGCCGGCAGTCCTCGGGAGTACGGCCCAGGATCTCGGCGATCTCCGCGTACGGCAGCTCGAAGGCGGTGTGCAGGACGTACACCGCGCGCTCCGGCGGGTTGAGCCGTTCCAGCACGTGCAGCAGGGCGGCGGACAGCGAGTCGCGCAGCTCGGCGGTGTCCAACGGACCGAACGGGGAGGGCTCGGTCGGCACCGGCTCGGGCAGCCACGGCCCCACGTACGTCTCGCGGCTCGCCTGCCGAGTCCGCAGCCGGTCCAGGGCGAGCCGGGTCACGACCCGGGACAGGTAGCGGCGAGGCTCGGCCACCGTCGAGCGGTCCACGCCGAGCCAGCGCAGGTACGCCTCCTGGAGCACGTCCTCGGCGTCGTGCCGGCTGCCGAGCAATCGGTAGGCCAGGCCGAGCAGCATCGGCCGGTGCGCCTGCAGCGCACCGGCCGCCTGCGCAGCCTCGGTCGTCACACCTGCGCCGGAGGCTCCGTGCGCATGGTGACCGCCAGTCGGTTCCACACGTTGATTGTGGCAATCGCGAGGACCAGGTCCGCGAGCTCCTTCTCCGACCACACCTTCGCGGCCGCGTCCCAGACGTCGTCCGGCACCCCGTGGTCGCCGAGCCGGGTCACCGCGTCGGTGAGGGCCAGCGCCGTGCGTTCCCGCTCGTCGAAGAACGGCGCCTCGCGCCAGGTGGCCACCGCGAACAGCCGCCGGCTCGACTCGCCGGCGCCGAGCGCGTCGCGGCTGTGCATGTCCACGCAGAAGGCGCAGCCGTTCAACATCGACGCCCGCAGCTTGACCAGCTCCAGGACCGTGTGGTCGACATTCGACTTGACGTACTGCTCCAGGCCCAGCACGGCCCGGTATCCCTGCGGCACCACCTCGGGTGCGTTCATCCGTTGCATGACTACCTCCCTGATCGGTTCCGACACCGACATGACGGAGGAGCGAGGGTGCCGCGTGACAGTCCGGGCTGTGACTCCGGTCATGCCGAGCGGACAGCCGACGTTCCGGCCTGCGTCACCCGAGCCGCCGCTCGTGGTCACCTCCGCCCGGTAGACCGACGGGGTCAACCCATGACCGGGAGGAAGAATGACCGAGCTTGATCGACGTACCCTGCTGCGGGCCGGCCTGGTGGCCGGAGCCGGAGCCGGAGTCGCCGGCGGCGCGCTGCTGGGCGGTGCCGGCGCGAACGCCGCACCAGCCTGGCGCCCCGCGGGCCGCCCGACGCTCACCCACGGCGTGCAGAGCGGTGACGTGACCGCGGACTCGGCGCTGGTCTGGACGCGCGCCGACCGGCCGGGACGGATGCTTGTCGAGGTGAGCCGGCGGCCCGACTTCCGGGGCGCGCGGCACCTGCGCGGCCCGGTGCTCGGCGCCGACTGTGACTTCACCGGCAAGGTCCGGCTGCGGGGCCTGCCGGACGGCGAACGGCTGCACTACCGGGTCCGGGTGGAGAGCCTGGAGCGGCACGGGCTGGCCAGCGAGCCGTTGACCGGGACGCTGACCACCGCGCCGGGCCGGCACCGGCGGCGCGACGTGAAGTTCGTCTGGACCGGGGACATCGTCGGGCAGGGCTGGGGCATCGCACCGGACTTCGGCGGCATGTCGATCTTCCGGGCGATGCGGGAGACCCGGCCGGACTTCTTCCTGTGCAGCGGCGACACCGTCTACGCCGACGGGCCGCTCGTCGAGTCGGTGACGCTTCCCGACGGGCGGATCTGGCGCAACCTGGTGACCGCCGAGAAGAGCAAGGTCGCCGAGACGCTTGCCGAGTACCGGGGACAGTTCGCCTACAACCTGCTCGACAGGCACCTGCGCGAGTTCGCCGCGGACGTGCCGCAGATCAACCAGTGGGACGACCACGAGGTCACCAACAACTGGTACCCGGGCGAGATCCTGGACGACCCGCGCTACACCGAGCGGCGCGTCGACGTGCTCGCCGTCCGCGCTCGGCATGCGTTCCACGAGTGGCTGCCCGTGCCCGACGACGGGCCACTCTACCGGCGGATCCCGTACGGGCCGACGCTTGACGTGTTCGTGCTCGACATGCGGACCCACAAGGACCCGAACGACGGCAACACGTACGCCGACCCGAAGCGCGGTCTGCTCGGCCGCGAGCAGCGGGAGTGGCTGATCCGGGAGCTGAAGCGGTCGAAGGCGACCTGGAAGGTGATCGCCAACGACCTGCCGATCGGCGTGGTGGTGCCGGACGGGCCGAACGCGCAGGAGGGCGTCGCGCAGGGTGACCCGGGCGCGCCGGCCGGGCGTGAACTGGAGTTCGCCGAGGTGCTGCGGGCCACCCACCGGGCCGGCGTGACCGGGATGGTGTTCCTCACGGCCGACGTGCACTACACGGCCGCGCACCACTACGACCCGTCCCGCGCGGCGGTCGGCGACTTCACCCCGTTCTGGGAGTTCGTCTCCGGCCCGGCGCACGCCGGCGCGTTCGGCCCGAACGCCCTGGACGGCACGTTCGGCCCGCAGGCGGTCTTCGTGCACGCCCCGCCGCGAGCCAACACGTCCCCGGCGGAGGGCTTCCAGCACTTCGGCGAGGTAACCATCAACGGCGAGTCCGAGGCCCTGACAGTCCACCTAAAGGACCGAGACGGAGCGACCCTCTGGACCAAAACCCTCCCAGCCCCCACCCGCCGCCCCTGACCCCCTGCAGCCGCTGACCCACTGAACCCGATGATCATGAGGTTGGCGGGCGATCCCGTGATCCACTCGCCCGTCAACCTCATGATCGACGGGGTGGGTGAGGCGCGTGGGGGATTACTCGGAGGCGGACCGGGGGGAGGGTCGAGTATCGTTGTGCACCGTAAGGCGATGACCCGGCCATCACCGGTGAGCCTCCGGAAGAACAGCCGGGTGACCGGCCCAGTAGAACCGGACGGGTGCGGCCCGTCACAGCCGACAATGAGCGGGCGGTCGATTCTGACCGCCAAGCGGGGTGGTACCGCGGACCACCCGGGAGCGCCGCCTCAGGCGTACCCCGGAAGGTTCGTCCTCGCAGACCACGTTGAGTGAGCTGCACGAGGAGAGCGACCCCCGATGGCGTATCCGTTGCACGACCCGACCGCCGCCGGTGTCCCGGCGAGCCCGGACCTGCCCGCGGTCGAGCGCCGGGTGCTGGAGCACTGGACGGCCGACAAGACCTTCGAGGCGTCCGTCGAAGCCCGCCCGGCCGGCGACGACGGCAAGAACGAATACGTCTTCTACGACGGCCCGCCGTTCGCCAACGGCCTGCCGCACTACGGCCACCTGTTCACCGGGTACGTCAAGGACGTGGTGCCGCGCTACCAGACCATGCGCGGGCGGCACGTCGAGCGGCGCTTCGGCTGGGACTGTCACGGCCTGCCCGCCGAGGTGGTGGCCGAGAAGCAGCTCGGCATCACCAGCAAGGCGGAGATCCTCGACCTGGGCGTGGCCCGGTTCAACGAGGCCTGCCGCACGTCGGTGCTGGAGTTCACCCAGGACTGGGAGCGGTACATCAACCGGCAGGCCCGCTGGGTCGACTTCACCAACGACTACAAGACCCTCGACCTGGACTACATGGAAAGCGTCATGTGGGCCTTCAAGACCCTGCACGAGAAGGGTCTGATCTACGAGGGCTTCCGTGTGCTCGCGTACTGCTGGCGCTGCGAGACGCCGCTGTCCAACACCGAGACGCGGATGGACGACGTCTACCGGGACCGGCACGACCCGACGCTTACCGTGTGGTTCGGGCTGACCGCCGACGAGTCCGCGCCGGAGCTGGTGCGCGGGCCGGTCAAGCTGGGCGTCTGGACCACCACGCCGTGGACCCTGCCGTCGAACCTGGCGCTCGCCGTGGGCCCCGACATCGAGTACGCGGTGCTGGAGCGCGACGGCGAGCGCTACGTCGTGGGCGCGGCGCGGGTGGCCGCGTACGCCAAGGAATTGGAGGGCTACGAGCAGGTCGGCACTGTGTACGGCCGGGACCTGGCCGGACGCCGCTACACGCCGCTGTTCGACTTCCTCGTCGAGCAGGCCGGCGAGAACGCCTACCAGGTGCTCGGCGCGGAGTTCGTCACCACCGAGGACGGCACCGGGATCGTGCACCTCGCCCCGGCGTTCGGTGAGGACGACCAGAACGTCTGCAACGCCGCCGGCATCCCCACAATCGTCACGGTCGACGACCACACCCGGTTCACGGCGCTGGTCCCGCCGTACCAGGGGGAGCAGGTCTTCGACGTCAACAAGCCGGTGATCCGGGAGCTGAAGGAGCGGGGGGTGGTGCTCAAGCAGGACACCTACACCCACTCGTACCCGCACTGCTGGCGCTGCGACACCCCGCTCGTCTACAAGGCGGTGTCGTCGTGGTTCGTCGCGGTGACCCAGTTCCGCGACCGGATGGTCGAGCTGAACCAGGAGATCAACTGGACGCCCGGCCACATCAAGGACGGCTCGTTCGGCAAGTGGCTGGCCAACGCCCGCGACTGGTCGATCAGCCGCAACCGGTTCTGGGGCTCGCCCATCCCGGTGTGGAAGTCCGACGACCCGAACTACCCGCGCCTGGACGTCTACGGCTCGCTCGCCGACATCGAGCGGGACTTCGGCGTACGCCTGACCGACCTGCACCGGCCGGCGGTGGACGACCTGGTCCGCCCCAACCCGGACGACCCGACGGGCAAGTCGATGATGCGCCGGGTGCCGGAGGTGCTGGACTGCTGGTTCGAGTCCGGGTCGATGCCGTTCGCGCAGGTGCACTACCCGTTCGAGAACGCGGACTGGTTCGAGCACCACTACCCGGGTGACTTCATCGTCGAGTACATCGGGCAGACCCGCGGCTGGTTCTACACCATGCACGTGCTTGCCACCGCGCTGTTCGACAGGCCGGCGTTCCGCAACTGCCTGAGCCACGGCATCCTGCTCGGCTCGGACGGGCGCAAGATGTCCAAGAGCCTGCGCAACTACCCGGACGTCTACCACATCTTCGACGCGTACGGCTCGGACGCGATGCGCTGGATGCTGATGTCGTCGCCGGTGCTGCGCGGTGGGGACATGGCGGTCACCGAGGCGGGCATCCGCGACGCCGTGCGGCAGGTGCTGCTGCCGTTGTGGAACGTCTGGTACTTCTTCTCGCTCTACGCCAACGCCGACGGGCACACCGCCCGCCGTCGCACCGACTCGACGCACCTGCTCGACAGGTACGTGCTGGCCAAGACCAACGAGCTGGTGTCGACGGTCGGCGCGCAGATGGACGCGTACGACATCTCCGGTGCGTGCGCGACCGTCCGGTCCTACCTGGACGCGCTCACCAACTGGTACGTGCGCCGCTCCCGGGACCGTTTCTGGTCCGGCGACGCGGAGGCGTTCGACACGCTGTGGACCGTGCTGGAAACGCTCTGCCGGGTGGTGGCGCCGCTGGCGCCGCTGACCGCGGAGGAGATCTGGCGTGGCCTGACCGGGGAACGGTCGGTGCACCTGACCGACTGGCCCTCGGCGGAGGACTTCCCGGCCGACCACGAACTGGTCGCCGCGATGGACTCCACCCGGGCTGTCGCCTCGGCGGCGCTGTCGCTGCGCAAGGCCAAGGGTCTGCGGGTGCGCCTGCCGCTGGCGAAGCTGACAGTGGCCACGCCCGCGGCAGAGCAGCTGCGTCCGTTCGCCGACCTGGTCACCGACGAGGTCAACGTCAAGGTCGTGGAGTTCAGCGCGGACCTGGCCGAGTACTGCCAGCAGGTGCTGACAGTGGTGCCCCGGGCGCTCGGCCCGCGCGTCGGCAAGCAGGTCCAGCAGGTCATCAAGGCGGTCAAGGCTGGCGACTGGGAACTTGTCGACGGCGCCCCGGTGGCCGCCGGCATCACCCTGGCCGAGGGCGAGTACGAGTTGCGGCTCGTCGCAGCCGACGCCGAGCACTCCGCGCCGCTGCCCGCCGGTGAGGGCGTGGTGGTGCTCGACACCGAGGTCACCCCGGAGTTGGCCGCCGAAGGGCTGGCCCGCGACGTGGTGCGGGTGGTGCAGCAGGCCCGCCGCGACGCCGACCTGAACGTCTCGGACCGGATCGCGGTGTCGGTGTCGGCGTCGGAGGAGGTGCGCGCGGCGGTGGCCGCGTACGGCGACTTCGTGGCCCGCGAGGTGCTGGCCGACTCGGTCGACTTCGCCGAGGGCCTCGACGGCTTCGCGGGCGAGGTCGGCGAGGGCGACCGGGTGACGGTGGTCGTCCGCCGGGTGTAAGGAAGGGCCCCTTCCTAACGCCTGGTGTATAGGAAGGGACCCTTCCTAACGGAATATCGTCAGGGTGCGGGCGCCTCACCACCTCCGTCCGGGAGGTGTGGAGGCGTCCGCTACCGTGACACCGCCTGTCCGCACCTCATCTGCCGGAGGACCAGTGCCCCTGCTCTACACCATCGGCAAGCTCACCGTGGCGCCCACGCTGCGGTTGGCGTTCCGCCCGACCGTGGAGGGGCTGGAGCACGTGCCGGAGACCGGCGGCGCGGTCTTCGCCGGCAACCATCTCTCGGTGGCCGACGAGCTGTTCCTCGGCACTGTGGTGCCCCGCCACCTGGCGTTCTGGGCGAAGTCGGAGTATTTCAAGGGCGCCGGCGTGAAGGGCGCGATCTCCAAGTTCGTCCTCACCGGCCTGGGTGCCATCCCGGTCGAGCGGGCCGGCGGCCGGGCGGCACTGTCCGCGTTCGACGCCGCCATCCCGGCGCTCAGGGGCGGTGACCTGGTGGTGGTCTACCCGGAGGGCACCCGATCGCCGGACGGCAGGCTCTACCGGGGGCGGACCGGCGCGGCCCGCCTGGCGCTCTCCGCCGGAGTGCCGATCATCCCGGTCGGCATGATCGGTACGGACAAGGCGCAACCGATCGGCGCCCGGGTGCCCCGCCCCGGCACCGCCAAGATCACTGTCCGGTTTGGCAAGCCGCTGGACTTCACTGGCCGCCCGGACGACCGCGCCTCGCTGCGGCAGATGACCGACGAGCTGATGAGCGAGATCCAGAAGCTCACGGGCCAGGAGTACGTGCCGCGCTACGCCCCGCCGCGCGCCCACCCGGACCCGACCCGCGACGCCTGACGGCCCACAGCGCCCGGCGGCTTGCCGCGCCCACCGGCCAACGCCCGACGGCCCACGCCCGACGGCCCACGCCCGACGGCCCACGCCCGACGGCCCACGCCCGACGGCCCACGCCCGACGGCCCACGCCCGACGGCCCACGCCCGCCGGCCTGCGGTGCCTGACGGCCTGCCGCGCCTGACGATCCGCGCCTTCCGGCTTGCCGCGCCTGCTGGCCCGCGTCGGCGAGGGCTCAGGCCGGCTGCGGCTCAGCCCTGCTCGGGTCGGACGATCTCGCGGCGCAGGGTGTGCAGCAGGTCGGCGCTGTCGGAGACGGACAGCCGGGTGAACACCCCGGTGGCGATGCTGCCGTGGTCCACCGACGTACAGACCACCACGTCGGTGTCGGCGGACCGGCCGACCGCGCAGCGCTCGTGCCGTCCCCGTACGCCGCTCTTCACCGTCTCGGGGGCGTCAAGCGCGTAGCGCTTCGTGAGCCGGGTGATCTCCGCGTCCGCGTCCGCCTCCGGGGTCAGCCGGAAGCCGGTGCCCCCGAAGACCGTGACCCGCTTGCCGTCTGATGTGGCGTAGACGCCAGCGAAGGTGTCCTCGGCCATCCAGTGTTCCTGGCGTACCTCGTTCTCCAACTGCCGGGCGGTCTGGGTGCTGCCGTTGTCCTGACGCAGGTTGAGGTCGGCCACCCGGTCGGGCAACGCCGCGCGAGCCGGGTACTGGGCCGAGATCGGAAACCCGTAGTAGGCCGGGCAGCCGCAGCAGCAGGCAAGCGTGAGCAGCAGCAACCAGGGCCAACGTCGGCGGCGACGCCGACGCGCGTACCCCTTGGGTGGCTCCCAGCCCGGCGGTGGCGCCGGTGGTGCCGTCCGTCGGCCCCGGCGCTGCTTGGGTACCGCTGGGGCCGGCTGGACCGGCGGCGCGGGCCGGACCGGCGGCGCGGGCCGGACCGGCGTGGTAGGCCGGGCGGCAGAGGGCCGGGCCGGGCCGGCGGGGTGCGCGGGACGCGGCAGGGGAGCAGCCGGCGGCGGCGACACCGGGTGTGCGGGCGGCTCGGGCCACTGCCGGGTCGCCGGCGGCACCGGGTAGTCCAATGTCGGAGTGAGCGGGGGCAGTTCGGCGGACGGCAGGTGCCAGCCGCCGGTGTCCACGCCGGCCCACGGGTCGACTGGCGTCCGGTGCTCGGGCGCCTCGTGGGGCACGGGCGGCGGCGGGGTCGGCTCGACCGACGCGCCCCAGGCAGCCCGACGCGGCAGCGGAGGAGGCACCGGCGCGGACCCGCTCCACCGGGGCGCGGGAACGTCCTCGGTCTCGGCGGCGGATTCCGGGGTTCCCGGCTGATCGGTGGATCGAGGTTGGTCGGTGGGACCCGGCTGGTCAGTGGCTTGGGGCTCGTCCGTGGGTGTGGGCTGGTCCGAGGGTTCCGGCTGCTTCGACGGTACGGGTGGGGAGGTCGGCTCGTCGGCGACCGCCGGGTCCTGGTCCGGCTCCGCGCCCGGGGTGCTCCCGTCGGCCGGCCGTGCTCCCGGCTGGGGCTCCGGCATCGCGGCTATCTCCTCTCGCGCCGGTCCGAGGTTAGTACCGCGTCGCCACCGCCGCTCAGCGGGCGGCTGGGCGAGAGCGGCGGCACGGGTCGATACGCCAGGCAGAAAGGTGAAGGCGCGGTGTGTGGTGCGTCGTGGCGGCGTCCGTGCGGTCGCCGCCGGGCGGGCGCGTACCCTTGGGCATCATGAGTGCCCCGTCCACGACGCCGCGTGCGGCCGCGACCAATTCCGTCTGGCCCCGGCTGGAGCCGCTGCTCCCTCAGGTTTCCAAGCCCATCCAGTACGTCGGCGGTGAGCTGGGCGCGGTGGTCAAGGACTGGGACGCGGCGACTGTGCGCTGGGCGCTGATGTACCCCGACGCGTACGAGGTGGGCCTGCCCAACCAGGGCGTGCAGATCCTCTACGAGGTGCTCAACGAGCTGCCCGACACCCTCGCCGAGCGGACGTACGCGGTCTGGCCGGACCTGGAGAACCTGATGCGCGTCCACGGCGTGCCGCAGTTCACTGTCGACGCGCACCGGCCGGTGCGCGACTTCGACGTGTTCGGCATCTCGTTCTCCACAGAGCTGGGCTACACGAACCTGCTCACCGCGATCGACCTGGCCGGCATCCCGATGCTGGCGGCCGACCGTACCGACGCCGACCCGGTGATCGTGGCCGGCGGGCACGCGGCGTTCAACCCGGAGCCGATCGCCGACTTCATCGACGCCGCAGTGCTCGGTGACGGCGAGGAGGCCGTCCTGGAGATCACCGCGATCGTCCGGGAGTGGAAGGCCGAGGGCTCCCCGGGTGGCCGCGACGAGCTGCTGCTGCGGCTGGCACGCACCGAGAGCGTGTACGTGCCGCGCTTCTACGACGTGGACTACCTCCCGGACGGGCGGATCCAGCGTGTCGTGCCAAACCGGGCAGATGTGCCGTTCCGGGTGCACAAGCGCACAACGATGGACCTGGACGCGTGGCCGTACCCGAAGAAGCCCCTCGTGCCGTTGGCCGAGACGGTCCACGAGCGGTACGCGGTGGAGATCTTCCGGGGTTGCACACGGGGTTGCCGGTTCTGCCAGGCCGGCATGATCACCCGCCCGGTGCGGGAGCGCTCGATCACCACGGTGGGGCAGATGGTCCAGCAGGGGCTGGAGTTCTCCGGCTTCTCCGAGGTGGGCCTGCTGTCGCTGTCGTCGGCCGACCACTCCGAGATCGGCGACATGTGCTCCGGCCTGGCCGAGCAGTACTCGGGCACCAACGTCTCGCTGTCGCTGCCGTCGACCCGCGTGGACGCCTTCAACATCGACCTTGCCCAGGAGTTGTCCCGCAACGGTCGGCGTACGGGTCTGACCTTCGCGCCGGAGGGCGGGTCCGAGCGCATCCGCAAGGTCATCAACAAGATGGTGTCGAAGGAAGACCTCATCCGCACCGTCGTCACCGCGTACACCAACGGGTGGCGGCAGGTGAAGCTCTACTTCATGTGCGGCCTGCCCACCGAGACCGACGAGGACGTCCTCGAGATCGCGGACATGGCCCACGAGGTGATCAGGGCGGGTCGGGCCGCCACCGGCTCCAAGGACATCCGCTGCACCGTTTCCATCGGCGGTTTCGTGCCGAAGCCGCACACCCCCTTCCAGTGGGCGTCAATGGTGCGTCCGGAGGTCATCGACCACCGGCTCAAGATCCTCAAGCAGGCGATCAACTCGGACCGCTCGTTGGGCCGGGCCATCGGCTACCGCTACCACGATGGCGAGCCTTCGCTGATCGAGGGCCTGCTGTCCCGAGGTGACCGCCGGGTCGGCTCCGTGATCCGCAAGGTGTGGGAGAACGGCGGCCGGTTCGACGGGTGGAGCGAGCACTTCTCGTACCAGCGCTGGGTGGACGCCGCGGCCGAGACGCTGCCGACGTTCGGGGTGGATCTCGACTGGTACACCACCCGTGAGCGTGAGGAGTTGGAGGTCCTTCCGTGGGACCACCTCGACTCCGGGCTGGACAAGGACTGGCTCTGGCAGGACTGGCAGGACTCGGTGAGCGGCTTCGAGCAGGACGACTGCCGCTGGACGCCGTGCTTCGATTGCGGGGTCTGCCCGTCGATGGACACCGAGATCCAGATCGGCCCCACCGGCAAGAAGCTCCTGCCCCTGACCCCGGTGAAAGCCTTGCAGGCCCCCACCGCCTGAACCTCCGACCGGCGCCGCCCCAGCCAGCGTTGATCATGAAGTTGTTGCCTGTGGCACCGCGTGTCGCCGACAATGACTTCATGATCAATGGTTACTGAGTTCCGAGGAGCGAGACGATCAGTAAGAAACCACAGCCGGAAGGCGGGCAGGCGCCGATCGTTCAGCGTGTCCGTATCCGGTACGCCAAGCGCGGGCCGCTCCGGTTCACCTCACATCGGGACTTCGCCCGGGCCTTCGAACGCGCCCTGCGTCGAGCCGCCGTACCGATCGCCTTCTCGCAGGGCTTCACCCCGCACCCGAAGATCTCCTACGCCAGCGCGGCACCCACCGGGGTGGCCAGTGAGGCGGAGTACCTGGAGATCGGCCTTCAGGCGCCTGTCGACCCGGAGGCACTGCGCGCCGCGCTGGACGCCGCGCTCTCGCCAGGGCTGGACGTGCTGGAAGCGGTGATCGCCGACGGCGGCAGCCTGCCGGACCGGATCGAGGCGTCGCACTGGCACATCGAGCTGCCCGAGGTTGACCCCGCAGTGCTCCGAGCCGCCGTGGACGCCTTCAGCGCCGCCCACGAGGTACTGGTCGAGCGGATGACCAAGCAGGGTCGACGGACGTTCGACGCCCGCGCGGCCGTGATATCGATCGATGTCCCGATGGCGACGCAGACGCCTTCCGGGGTGCCGGCCGTACCGTGTGCGATACTCGAACTGGTCGTGCGGCAGGTCACCCCGTCCGTACGGCCCGATGACGTCCTTTCCGGCCTCCGCGTGGTGGCCGACCTGGAGCCGCCGGTTTCGCCGAGGGTGACCCGGCTGGCTCAGGGCACGTTGACCGCGCAGGGTGCGATCGTGGATCCGTTGGATGCGGACCGCGGCGGGGCAGCCATCGTTGGGCACTGACCGACGGTCAGTGCTCTGGCAGGCAGACTTCGGCGGTCGCGCACCACGCGCGCCCGGCGGAAACACTTTTGCGGCAACCCTGCGTGGCAGCGCTCACCCGCGCCCGGGGCAGCCAGAACTGGAGAACGTCCATGCTCGAGAACGAGCCCGAGGGCGGCGAACGGACCGGCTCACAGCCGGCCGGTGACACCGCTGACCAGAGCACCACCGACGGCGCTTCCGCCACGCCCGCCGGTTCGGCTCCGCTGGAGCCAGATGGTGCGCAGAGCGCCGAGCCGACCAGCGCGCAGAGCGCCGAGCCGACCAGCGCGCAGAGCGCCGAGCCGACCAGCGCGCAGAGCGCCGAGCCTGCGGCTCCGGTGCGGCGTACCCGGACGACCCGCCGTCGGGCCGCACCACTCACCCAGCCGGAGCAGACCGACGCGCCGGTCGAGGCGTCCACCGGCGGGCCGGGCAGCGCCGAGTCGCCGCAGGCGGAGGTCTTCGCCCCGATCTCCGGTGACCAGGACGTCGCCCCGAAGACCACCCGTCGCCGCCGCAAGGCCACCCCTGTCGAGGCTCCCGCCGAGGAGCCGCTCGTCGCTGCCTCCGCCGAGGAGGCGTCCGCCGAGGTGGTGCCGCCGGTCAAGGTGACGCGTACGCGCCGCAAGAAGGCCGCGCCGCCCGCCGTCGTGGAGCCCGCAGCCGTCGAGGAGCCGCCGGTCGTGGAGGAGCCCGTCGTCGAGGCGGAGCCCGTCGAGCCGCCGGCGGAGTCGGACCTGCGCGAGGCGGAAGCCGAACTGAACGAGGCGGAGATCGAGCCGGCCCGGTCCAGCGGCGCCGAAGAGAGCGCCGGGGACGTGCCGCCCGGAGTGGCCGTTGCCAACGTGGCGGAAGAGCCGATTGAGCCCGTCGACGTCATCGAGCCGGAGCCGCCGCGTACCCGTCGTCGCCGGGCGGCGCTCTCCGCGCCCACAGTGCTGTTCATGGCGCCGCAGCCCGACGCCGTGCCGGTGACCCGCCCGGCGGAACCCGCCCCAATCGCCGAGGAGCCGGCCGCCGAGGTCGAGCCGTCCCGTCGGCGGCGGCGCGGTCGCCGCGACGTCGAGCCGGTGGAGCCCGTCGAGGCGTTCGAGGCCGAGGAAGAGCCGACCGAAGAGGCCGACGGGGCCGCCGAGGCGGACGAGGACGACGAGGACAGCGCCGCCGCGCGTCGCCGCCGCCGGCGTGGTCGCCGTGGCCGTGGCCGTGGCAAGGGCGGGGCCGACGACGCCGAGGACGAGGACTCCGAGGAAGCCGCGCAGGCCGACGAGGAAGAGACCGCCGAAGCCGAGGGCGACGAGGACGAGGAGTCCGAGGGTGGGGACGGGCTGACCCGTCGCCGCAGGCGTCGCCGTCGCCGGGGCGCTGGTGACACCGAGGGTGCCGCCGACGACGGCGTACCGACCGTGGTCAAGATCCGTGAGCCGCGTCGTACCGTCGACGAGGTCCAGGGCGTGTCCGGCTCGACCCGGCTGGAGGCCAAGCGCCAGCGCCGCCGCGACGGCCGGGAGCAGCGGCGTACCCGGCCACCGATCCTCAGCGAGTCGGAGTTCCTGGCCCGCCGGGAGGCTGTCGACCGGGTGATGGCGGTCCGGCAGCGCGGTGACCGCACCCAGATCGCCGTCCTGGAGGACGGGGTGCTTGTCGAGCACTACGTCACCCGCAACTCCTCGGGCACGATGGCCGGCAACGTCTACCTGGGCAAGGTGCAGAACGTGCTGCCCAGTATGGAGGCGGCGTTCGTCGACGTCGGTCGGGGCCGCAACGCGGTGCTGTACGCCGGCGAGGTCAACTGGGACACCTCCGGGCTGGAGGGGCGCGCCCGCTCGATCGAGCAGGCGCTGCGCTCCGGTGACTCGGTGCTCGTGCAGGTCACCAAGGACCCGATCGGGCACAAGGGCGCCCGGCTCACCAGCCACATCGCGCTCTCCGGCCGGCACCTGGTGTACGTGCCCAACGGCAACGCCTCGGGGATCAGCCGCAAGCTGCCGGACACCGAGCGCAAGCGGCTGCGCGACGTCCTCAAGAAGCTCGTGCCGGACGGCGCAGGCGTGATCGTCCGTACGGCCGCCGAGGGCGCCAGCGAGGACGAGCTTGCCCGTGACGTCAAGCGGCTCCAGGCGCAGTGGGAGGACATCCAGGCCAAGGCCGCCGAGGGCGGTGCGCCGGTGCTGCTCTACGAGGAGCCCGACCTGGTCATCCGCGTGGTCCGGGACCTGTTCAACGAGGACTTCCGCGAGCTGGTGATCGAGGGCGAGCAGTCGTACGGCATGGTCGAGTCGTACCTGTCGCACGTCTCCCCGGACCTGGTCGACCGGGTACGCCGGCACGTCGGCACGACCGACATCTTCGCCGAGTACCGGATCGACGAGCAGATCATCAAGGGTCTGGACCGCAAGGTGTTCCTGCCCTCGGGCGGCTCGCTGGTGATCGACAAGACCGAGGCCATGACGGTCGTCGACGTCAACACCGGCAAGTACACCGGCTCCGGGGGCAACCTGGAGGAGACGGTCACCCGCAACAACCTGGAGGCGGCCGAGGAGATCGTCCGTCAGCTCCGGCTGCGTGACATCGGCGGCATCGTGGTGATCGACTTCATCGACATGGTGTTGGAGTCGAACCGCGAGTTGGTGCTGCGCCGGCTCACCGAGTGCCTGGGCCGGGACCGCACCAAGCACCAGGTCACCGAGATCACCTCGCTCGGTCTGGTGCAGATGACCCGTAAGCGGATCGGCGCGGGCCTGCTGGAGGCGTTCAGCGAGACCTGCGAGTGCTGCAAGGGTCGGGGCGTCATCATCCACACCGAGCCGGTGCCGGAGAAGCCGCGTACCGCTGGGGCGGGGGAGAAGGTCAAGGCCGTCGCCTCGTCGGCCCCGGCGGCCCCGGCGGCCCCGGCGGCCGCGGCGGTCTCGGCGGCTCCGGCCACCGAGCAGGGCACGGCATCCTCCCGCCGACGGGGGCGCAAGGGCGCCTCGGCCGAGCGGGCAGTGGTCGAGGTCGTCGACACCGACACCAGCACCGAGTCGGACGTCGACTACCAGGACACCATGGGCTACGACCTGTCCCGCTACGAGTCGGACACCGCTGCCGGGCCGGCGGTCGCCGACGCCCAGCAGGGCGAGTCGGCCCGGTTGGCCGCGGCGGACGACCCGGACGCGCTCACCGACGGCGACACCGACGAGGAGAGCACCGAGGGCGGCGCTGGGCGTCGCCGCTCCCGCCGGGGCGGCGCGCGTCGGCGGACCCGCCCCTGACGCCTGACCCGCGAAGTGTTTGAGGAGGTCCCTTCCCCGGCAATCTGACGGGGGAGGGACCTCGTCGTCGTGGGCCACCCGGGCCGCTCCCGGTCAGGAGGAGAAGATGCGCCGCCTGCTCGCCGTAGCCGTGCTGGTGACCGCGCTCGCCGTATCGGCCTGTTCCGCCGACCGGGCGGCCGGCGAGGGCACGGCAGTTCCGACGGCGGCCGGGCCCGGAGCCACGTCCGCCGGGCCGACCGGTACGCCCTCGGCCGGCGACGCGCAGGTGTGTGCCGAGTCGCAGCGGGCCGGTACGACAGCCGTACGGATGTACGTGGAGGAGTTGGGTCGGATGGTGGCAGCGGTGGGTGCCGGAGACAGCGCCACTGCCGAGGCTGCCCGCGTACGGGCCGAGGCGGCGCTGGCGCAGTGGCGTACCACGCTGCGGGAGCAGTCCGCCCGAGCAGCCGATCCGCAGCTCAGGACCCTGCTCAACGACATGGGCACCGAGGTCGCCGCGCTCGGCGTCGACGGTGAGTCGATCGACGAGACCGAACTCGACAGGCTTCAGCAGCGCCTCGACCAGCTCTGCGTACGCTGACCAGGGCGGGCCGGTTTGGGGTCCGGGGCTGCCATGGCGTACTCTTGCCTGCGGCGCACCTTTGGTGTGCTGAGTTCCCGTGTGCCCGCGCCGCCGTGCACTGCTACCCGGCGAGCCGCCGCGGGGACGACCGCCAGCAGCCTCAACGACAGGGAGTCCGCCTCCGATGTACGCGATCGTCAAGACCGGCGGCAAGCAGTACAAGGTCGCCGAGGGCGACGTGATCGAGGTCGAGAAGCTCACCGGTGCCCCCGGTGACGCGGTGAAGCTCACCGCGGTGCTCCTCGTCGACGGTGACGACCTGGTGACCGACGCGGCGAAGCTTGCCGAGGTCGCGGTGTCCGGCGAGATCGCCGCGCACACCAAGGGCCCGAAGATCCGGATCCACAAGTTCAAGAACAAGACCGGCTACCACAAGCGCCAGGGTCACCGCCAGCCGTTGACCCAGGTCAAGGTGACCGGCATCTCCAGCGGGAAGTAGGTCGTCCTCCAATGGCTCACAAAAAGGGTGCGTCCAGCTCGCGTAACGGTCGCGATTCCGCGGCCCAGCGACTCGGCGTGAAGCGCTTCGGTGGTCAGGTTGTCAGCGCCGGTGAGATCCTCATCCGGCAGCGTGGCACCAAGTTCCACCCCGGTGACCTGGTCGGCCGTGGCGGCGACGACACGCTGTTCGCGCTCGCCGCCGGTTCGGTCCTGTTCGGCACCAAGCGCGGTCGTAAGACCGTCAGCATCGTTCCTCAGCAGTAGCTTTCAGGCTTTGCGGGCCGCGGACCTCCGGGTCCCGGCCCGCTTCGCTTTTCCGAAGTGCGGGGTCGACCTCGCTGGAAGGATTGACGCCGTGGCGACGTTCGTTGACCGGGTCGTTCTGCATCTGCAGGCCGGTGACGGGGGGCACGGTTGTGTCTCGATCCACCGTGAGAAGTTCAAGCCGTTCGGAGGCCCGGACGGCGGCAACGGTGGGCACGGCGGCAGCGTGTCGCTGGTGGTCGACCCGCAGGTGACAACGCTTCTCGACTTCCACTTCCACCCGCACGTCAAGGCCGACAACGGCAAGGGCGGCGCGGGGTCGAACCGGGACGGGGCCAACGGCCGCAACCTGGTGCTCAAGGTGCCAAACGGCACTGTGGTGCAGACCACCGACGGCACCGTGCTTGCCGACATGGTCGGTGCGGGCACGACCTTCGAGGTGGCCCGCGGCGGGCGTGGCGGGCGAGGCAACGCCTCGCTGGCCAACGCCAAGCGCAAGGCGCCGGGCTTCGCCGAGCTGGGTGAGCCCGGTGACCAGCTGGACATCGTGCTGGAGCTCAAGAGCGTCGCCGACGTGGGCCTCGTGGGCTTCCCGTCGGCCGGTAAGTCGTCGCTGATCTCGGTGATCTCCGCCGCGAAGCCGAAGATCGCCGACTACCCGTTCACCACGCTGGTGCCGAACCTCGGCGTGGTCCGGGTGGACAACCACACCTTCACCGTCGCCGACGTGCCGGGTCTGATCCCGGGCGCGGCCACCGGCAAGGGGCTGGGCCTGGAGTTCCTCCGGCACATCGAGCGTTGCGCGGTGCTTGTGCACGTCATCGACTCGGCGACCCTGGAGCCGGGCCGTGACCCGGTCGCCGACATCGACGCCATCGAGGCCGAGCTGAGCCAGTACGGCGGCCTGGCCGACCGGCCGAGGCTGGTGGCCGTCAACAAGGTCGACGTGCCCGACGGCCGGGACCTCGCCGAGATCGTGCGCCCCGATCTGGAGGAGCGCGGCTACCGGGTGTTCGAGGTCTCCGCGGCCACCCGTGAGGGGCTCAAGGAGCTGACGTACGCGATGGCCGACCTGGTCGACGCGGAGCGTAAGGCCGCTCCGCCGGCCGAGCCGACGCGGATCGTGATCCGGCCGATGGCCGTTGACGACGACGGCTTCACCATCACGGCCGAAACCGACGGTTCGTTCACCGTCCGTGGCGTCCGGCCGGAGCGGTGGGTCAAGCAGACGAACTTCGACAACGACGAGGCCGTCGGATACCTGGCGGACCGGCTGGCCCGGCTCGGCGTGGAGGACAAGCTGGCCAAGGCCGGCGCCCAGCCCGGTGACCTGGTGCGGATCGGCGAGCGCGAGTTCGACTGGCAGCCGACGCTCTACGCCGGCGTGGACTTCGTGCCCGGCAACCGGGGCACCGACGTCCGGCTTGAGGAGAAGTCGAACCGGGCCTCGGCGGCGGAGCGGCTCGCCGCGCGCAAGGCCCGCCGGGTGCGTTCGGCCGACGAGGTGGGCGCGGACGCGTCCGACGACGAGGACTTCGAGGACGACGCCGAGTAGTCCGTGGCCCTCCGTGACGGGGTTGACTTCCGGAAACCTCCGCGAAATCCGCCCCGCCTAACGTTGGGTGATGCTGATCGAGTCCCGGCCCTGCACCGATCCCGAGATCGCCACCCTGGTCCTCGCCCAGCAGCGTGAGCTGCGGGCGGCCGACGGCGGGCTGGACGGGCAGGTCACCGTCACCCACGACGACATCCGTTACCTTGCGGTGGTGGCGAACGGCCGGGCCGTCGCCTGCGGCGGCCTCCAGTCGCTCGACGCCACCACGGGTGAGATCAAGAGGATGTACGTCCGGCCGGCGCACCGGGGGCGGGGGATCGCCCGCCAGTTGCTCGCCGCGCTGGAGGAGTTGGCGTTCCGGCAGGGGCACTCGGTGATCTGCCTGGAGACCGGCACCTACCTGCCTGCGGCGCTCGGGTTGTACGCCTCGTGCGGATACGACCGCATCCCTGTGTACGGGGAGTACGTGGGTAACCCGTACAGCGTCTGCTTCTCCAAGCGGTTGCCGGTCGCGGCCTGACGAGGGACGGGGTTCACGCCCCGGTCTCGGCGTGCGCCACTGTGACCGGCTTCGACTCGGGCGAGGCGTGCTGGCGCAGGACGATGCTCAGCAGGATGAGGGCGCCGACCGCCAGGAACTCGCTCTGCCAGTTCTGCATCGACTGGAACCAGAAGTCGCTGGTGCCGAGGAAGTCCCACACCCCGATGGGTGGCGCCCCGCTCTGCAACGCCTGCTCCTTGTTGTAGGCGGCGGTGCCGCCGAGGAGGTGGCCGACGAACGAACCGGCGAAGATCAGCAGCAGGGCGATGGAGAGGCTGTTGCGGTAGACCACCAGCGGAAGGCCGCCGGTGCGCGCCGGCCAGGGCGACTGCGGGGTGGCCCGGCGCTCGTCGTCCTCGGGCCGGTCGGTCTGGTCCACAGGCTTCGACTCGGCCGAGCCGCGCTGCACGAGGTACGCGGTGAGCAGCACGTACCCGCCCATCTGGAGGAACTCCGACTCCCAGTTCTCGAAGACCGCCTCGACGAAGTGCCCGGTGGTCAGGTATGCCGGCCAGCTCAGCGGCGCGGCGCCGAACTCGGTCAACTCCTCGTTGTGCGTCTGCCACCCGAAGATGCTCTGCAACAGCAGGAAGACCAGGAACGCCCCCAGCATGGCGACGGCCAGCGCGTTGTCACGTATCCAGCGAGGCACCATCGACCTCCTTCACGGATCATCACCGCGCTGGTACCCGCGACGGTATGCCCGCGAAACCCCGAATGGGCAGGTCAGGGTCGATCGAAGGGGGTGTCCAGCCGCCCGCCCGTGCCGACCTGGTTGGACAGCAGCAGCCCGAGCGCGATCATGCCGAAGCCGAGCGCGAGGTGCAGCCAGTTGTCGGCGTTGTTGACAGGCAGGAAGTTCGCGCCGCCGGCCTCGTCGAGCCCTTCGACCACCAGCCCGTACAGCCAGAGGGCGAGGTAGATGGCGCCGCCGCCGGCCAGGAAGAGCCGGGCGCCGGCGATGCTGCGGGCCAGCACGAGGCCGACCAGCCCGAACAGCAGGTGCACTGCGTTGTGCAGGATCGACACCTGGAACAGCCCGAGCAGCTTGGCCCCCGAGTGGTGGCCGGCGAACCGCAACTGGCCGTAGTCGGTGGTGATGCCGGGGATGAAGCCGAGGACGCCGATCAGCAGGAAGAGCGCGGCCGCGACAAGCGCAGCCTGCTGTACCCGGGGCCGTGGCGCGGCAGGTCGACCACCTCGCGCGTCTCGTGCCATCCCTGCCCCCTCCGTGGATCCGCCGGCCCCGCGAATGTCGCTGTCCGTGTCGGCGACGTTACGCAGCCCGACGATCCTCCATTTTGAAGTCGACAGGGGCCTCTCCGCAGAGAAATGCGCGAAGAGGTATGGAAGCGGAATCGCAGGGTAGGTCAATTGTCGGCGGCCACGGCGAGACTGCCGCATCCCCCAGCACACCGCGACGACTTTCCGAGCGGAAGGGAAATCATGACTTACGATCTTTCACCTACCACTTCTTCGACGTACCCGCAGGAGTCCACCAACGGCGGAGGCGTTCGCGAGCAGGCCCGCCAGGTCGGGTCCGAGGCGGCGCACGCCGGTGGCGCGGTCGCCCAGACCGCCAAGGAGCAGGGCACCGAGGTCGGCCGCGAGGCGGCCCGGCAGGCCCGCAACCTGTACGGCGAGGCGCGTACCCAGCTCGCCGGCCAGACCGCCGAGCAGCAGCGGCGCGCCGCCGGTGGGCTGCGCTCGATCGCCGACGAGATGCGGTCGATGGCCGAGCAGGGTGGCCAGGCCGGCCCGGTCAGCGAGCTGACCCGCCAGGCCGCCGACCGGGTGCACGGCGTGGCCGGGTGGCTCGAGGAGCGCGAGCCCGGCGACCTGATCAACGAGGTACGCGACTACGCGCGGCGCAACCCGGGCACCTTCCTGGTCGGCGCGGCCGTCCTCGGTGTGCTGGCCGGCCGTCTGACCCGTGGCATCTCGGCGGGTAATGACGACACCGGCAACGGCTCCGCCTCCTACCGGGGCGCCGGGGCGTACGACCCGGAGCAGACCGCTGTGATCCCGACGCCGCCGCCGGCACCTCGCCCCGCCCCGAACGCCGCCCCGGCGGGTGGCTACCTCGACCCGACCCCGGGCACGTACAGCGAGCCGACCTCCGGTGGCTACACCGACCCCACGCCGGGTGGCTACACCGACCCGACGCCGGGTGGCTACACCGACCCCACGCCGGGTGGCTACAGCGACCCGACGCCGGGCGGCTACACCGACCCCGCCCCGGGCCGGGCCGGCAGCTACTCGGAGCCGACCAGCACCGGGCAGCCGCTGCCGCCGGTGACCGAGACCGACCCGCTGCCGGGCGTGCCGTCGAGCGGCAGCCCTCGCCCGTGACCCACCGAGATCTCCGAAGGGAGGCGACGGCATGACCATGCCGACGCAGGGGTCCGGACTGGACTCCGGTTACCGCCCCGACGCGGGTGCCCCGCACACAGCGGCGGAGGTGAAGGGCAGCTCGCTCGGTGACCTGATGCGTCAGGTCACCACCGACCTGTCGACCCTCATGCGCCAGGAGGTCGAGCTGGCCAAGGCCGAGATCCGCCAGGAGGGCAAGAAGGCAGGCAAGGCCGCCGGGCTCTTCGGTGGCGCGGGCTTCGGCGGCTACATGGTGGCGCTCTTCGTGTCCATCGCCGTGTGGCAGTTCCTGGACAACGTCATGGACTCCGGACTGGCCGCGCTGATCGTGGCCGTGATCTGGGCCGTTGTCGCCGCCGTCCTGTACTCCAAGGCCAAGCAGAACGCCCAGCACGTACGCGGGCTCAAGCAGACAAACGACAGCGTGCAGCGGATTCCCGACGCGCTCAAGCCCCACCCGGAGGGAGTCACCCGATGAGCACCGACCCCGACCAGATCCGCCGGGAGATCGAAGCCACCCGCAACAGCCTCAGCTCCGATGTGGACGCGCTCGCGTACAAGGTCAGCCCCAGCCGCATCGTCGACGACCGCAAGCAGCGGGCCCGCTCCGCTCTGCAGAATGTGAGGGACAAGGTCATGGGAACCGCTTCCGACCTCGGCCACGGCACCGGCCACGCCGCCCACTCGGTGGGCGACCGCGCCTCGTCGGCGGCCTCCAGCGTCAGCGACGCCGCGCACTCGGCGGCCTCCTCGGTCAGCGACGCCGCGCACAGCGCGCCCCGGGTGATCCGGCAGAAGTCCCAGGGCAACCCGCTGGCCGCCGGCCTCATCGCGTTCGGCGTCGGCTGGCTGGCCTCCTCGCTGATCCCGGCCTCCCGTCGCGAGCAGCAGGCCGCGACGCAGGTCAAGGAGAAGGTCAGCGAGCACAGCGGAGCGGTGAAGGAGAAGCTGGGCGAGGTGGCCAGCGACCTCAAGAACGAGCTGCGCGAGCCCGCCCAGCACGCCGCGGACTCGGTGCGGTCCACCGCACAGGACGCCGTGCACACGGTCAAGGACGACGGCAGGTCCGCCGCGCACGACGTCAAGGACCACGCCCAGCAGGCCGCCAGCAGGTAAGCCCTTGACCTCACCCGCACCATCGCAACCCCCGAAAAGCTCGCGGCACCTCGGTGACCGCGAGCTTTTCGCGCGCACCGCGCCGCGTACCCCCGCGATCTTGCAGTTTCGGTCTAGCTTTTGCGCGCTTGAGGCAGATTTGTTCGGGCAGGAACTGCAAGATCGCGGGGGAGGGGGAGCGCGCGCGAGGGCCGGTGGGGAGCGGGTTAGCGGAGGTGTTTTTGTAGGGCTCGGACGGTGTGGGCGGCGTGCCGGATGCGGGTGCCGGCGTAGGGGACGCCCCCGAACAGGAGTCGCTGGCCTACCGCCAGCCAGCCGCACACCCCGCGCTCCAGCAGCCAGATCGGCGCCGCCAACGCGGTGGCCGCCGGGAAGACCGCACCGCCGCCGGCACGCCGACGACCCACCTCGGCCAGGGCGACGACGCCGGCCGCCGCGCCGAGCAGCGGCCCCGGCCTGCGAGCCGCGACAGCCGCGGCCAGCGCCGGCAGGACCGCGAGCGCGGTCAGCAGGCGGGCCGGCTGGGCCAGGTCGTCGTACGCCTGGCGGACCCGCTGGCCGCGGAAATGCGCGGCGTCCGGCGGCAGCCGGCGTACGTACAGCCAGGCTGGTGCGGCCTCCGTTCCGCCGTACGCGCGCACGGTGCGGATCAGCTCTAGGTTCTCGAAGAGCACGTCGGGGTCGTACCCGCCCATGCCGAGGAAGGTGCTGCGGCGCACCGCCAGGGTGCCCGGGTAGTCCGTGCCGAGTGCCCGGTTGAGCAGCGTCCGGCCGGTGTCCCACCAGGCGTGCCAGGGCAGCGGGGCGAAGTAGTTCTGCGGGCGTACCAGGTCGACCCGGGCGAGCCGCGGCGACGCCGGTGAGGACCCCGAGCACCTTGCCGTTCGCCCCGCGCAGGGCGGGATCGGGCGGGAGGTGCCGGACCAGTCCCCGCCACGCCTCGGCGTGGCGGGCGAAGAGGGCCGGTGCGGAGCCGTCGACCACGAGCACCTCGACCCGCGCGGCCAGCCAGCGCAGGTAGCCCGTCAGCTCGGTCAGGCCGATGTCGGAATGCCAGCGCAGCGGCAGGACGTACGCCATCGGTAGTCGGACCGGCGACGTGCCGGCGCCCTGGCGTCGGAGGTCGGGCCGGCGGTGCTCGCTGGCGTCGACGGACAACGGTGTCTCCTGGTCGAGGTAGTGGTTGACGGCCGCCCGCAGCATCTGCCCGCTCAACGGGCGATCAAACCGGCGTGTCGTTTCGACGGGTCGGCTCGGGGTAGCGCTGCCCGGGAAGGGCTGTCCATTCCCCGGACGTCCGGGTGGAGGAGACGACATGACCAACAACGGAACGAGGTGGACGCTGCTCGGTGTCACCGCGGTGACCGCCGTCGGTGTCGGTCGGGCGGTCGCCCGCCGTCGGCGTCGGCACCAGCCCGACCGGCAGAACGGCTGGTACGTCGTGCGCCGCGCGGTGACAGTGGACCGGCCCCGGGACGCGGTGATCGGGTTCTGGACCGACAGGGAACGGCTGGACCACGCGCTGGCCGAGTGGGCCACCTTGGAACAGCTCGACGAGCGGCGCTGGCGGTGCGTGGCCCGCGACAGGAACGGCGGCGACGCCGAGTGGCGGGCGGAGATCACCGTCGACGGGCCGGGCGCGCTGCGCTGGCAGGTCGAGGACGGGCCGGTGCCGCAGCACGGGCGGGTCGAGCTGACCGAGGCCCCGCAGGGCCGGGGCACGGAGATCCGGGCCGAGCTGCGCTACCGCTCCGGGCCGCTGCGGCGGATGTTCGGCCTGGCCAGCGGCCACGAACCGGACCTGGCGCTGCGCGACACCCTGCGCCGGGTGAAGGCGCTCGTCGAGTGCGGCCAGGTGATCGACACCCGACGCGACCCGTCCGGTCGGAGTGCTGCCCAGGAAAGGGCGACCGACCGGATGCGGGAGAAGCTGATGACGGGAGGACGGGCGTGAGGGCGCTCTGCTGGGAAGGTGTCGGCAAGCTTGCCGTCCGGGACGTACCGGAGCCGAAGATCCGCGCCGAGGGGGACATCATCGTCCGGGTCCGGGCCAGCAGCGTCTGCGGCTCCGACCTGCACCTGATCAACGGGTACCTGCCGGCGATGCGGGAGGGCGACATCCTCGGCCACGAGTTCATGGGCGAGGTGGTGGAGGTCGGGCCGGGCGTACGGCAGCACAAGGTCGGCGACCGGGTGGTGGTCGGGTCGGTGGTGGCCTGCGGTGGCTGCTGGTACTGCCGGACCGAGCAGTACTCGCTGTGCGACAACTCCAATCCGCAGCCGGTGTTCACGGAGAAGCTGTGGGGGCACTCGCCGGCAGGAATTCTGGGCTACTCGCACGCGGCGGGTGGTTACGCCGGCTCGCACGCCGAGTACATCCGGGTGCCGTTCGGCGACGTCGGCGCGTTCGCGGTGCCCGACGGGCTGCCGGACGACTCGGTGGTGTTCGCCTCCGACGCGATGCCCACCGGGTGGATGGCTGCGGACTTCTGCGGGCTCACCGGCGGTGAGGTGGTCGCCGTCTGGGGTGCCGGTGGCGTCGGTCAGATGGCGGCCCGGTCGGCGCAACTCCTCGGCGCCGAGCGGGTCATCATGATCGACCGCTTTCCGGATCGGCTGGCCACGGCCGCCGACCGGGTCGGTGTGGAGACCATCAACTACGCCGAGACCGACGTACTGGAGGCGCTGCGCGAGCTGACAGGTGGACGTGGGCCGGACGCCTGCATCGAGGCCGTCGGCATGGAGTCGCACGACGTCGGACCGGCCTACACGTACGACCGGGTGAAGCAGTCGGCCCGGTTGCAGACCGACCGGCCGACCTCCGTACGCCAGGCGATCATGGCCTGCCGTAAGGGCGGCACGGTGAGCATCGTCGGCGTCTACGCCGGTCTGATCGACAAGTTCCCGCTTGGCGCGGCCATGAACAAGGCGCTGGTGTTGCGGATGGGGCAGATGCACGCGCAGCGCTACATCCCCATGCTGCTCGACCGGCTGGCCGCCGGCGAGATCGACCCCGGCTACCTCGCCACCCACCCGATCCCCTTGGAGCAGGGTGCCCGGGGCTACGAGATGTTCGAGAAGAAAGAGGACGGCTGCCTCCGGAGCGTCCTGCACCCCTGACCTTTGCCCGTACCCTCGCCCCGTCGGTCTGGTTCCTGACCGGCGGGGCGAGGGTACGGGCAAAGGTCAGATGGTCCGACGGACGGCTGTGAGGGTCATGCCGCTCGGTGGCAGGCAGGGCATCTGCCGCAGGTCCAGGGTCAGGTCCTGCGGCGGCACGTCGTAGGCCATGGCGCTCGTCAGGTTGGTGACCGCCCGCTTCATCAGGTCGATGGTGATCCACTCGCC
Source organism: Micromonospora profundi (assembly GCF_011927785.1). NCBI lineage: Bacteria > Bacillati > Actinomycetota > Actinomycetes > Micromonosporales > Micromonosporaceae > Micromonospora > Micromonospora profundi. The sequence continues at coordinate 461,181 of NZ_JAATJK010000001.1, forward strand.
GGCGCAGCGGTGCCCGGTGAAGAACTCCCCGCCGCCCTGTGGGATCAGCTCGAACGGGTCCACCCGACGGCCGGCGAACCGCTCCGGGCGGAACAGCTCCGGCTCGGGCCAGAGTGTCGGGTGGTGGTTGGTGCCGTAGAGGTCGAGGAGCACCCGCCGCCCCCGGGGGAAGTGGTGACCCTCCCAGTCGAAGGAGCGCCGGACCCGCGCGGCAGCCGAGGGGAAGAACGGGTAGTAGCGGCGTACCTCCTGGACGAACTGCCCGGTGGCCTCGTCGCTGTCGCGGACCCGCTGCCGCCAGGCGGGATGGTCGTGCAGGGCGAGTGCCGCGAAGGTGACGTACCGGTCCACGGCGACCACTGGTCGCAGCACGTTGAGCAGCTCGACAGCGGCGATCCGGCGGGGGAGCAGCGAGCCCTGGGCGTCGCGGTGCTCGGCGATCACCTGTAGCGCGCTGCCGGGCGGCGCCTGATGGGTGCCCACCCGTGCCCGCTCGATGAGGTCGCCGATCCAGCGTTCGGCCCGGCGGCGGGCGAGCAGCCCTCGCCAGTGCCGGGGGCCGGCTACCGCCGGCCCTTCGATCATGGCGTGCAGCTCGACGGTCCGGCTGTCGACCTGCGAAGTGGACAGCGGCACCCCGGCCCAGGCGCAGACCACCCGGGTCAGCAGTCGACCCATCTCGTCGTAGAGCCGCACCGGCCCGGCGGCCTCCCAGGCGGCGATCCGGGTCCGCCACTCGTCGTCGAAGAGCTGCCCGAGGCGCCGGATGTTGTCCGGCGTCATGATCGACATGAACATCGCCTTGCGGTCGGCGTGCGCCGGGCCGTCCAGCCCTTGCACCCCGCCCCGGCCGGTGAGCGTGCGCTGCACCCGCAGGGGCATCGCGTTGCGCCGCTGGAAGCGCTCGGGGTCGTAGAACAGCGCCGCCGCCGACCTGCCGCGCAGGCAGATTGTCGGTGTCAGCAGGATCCGGGTCTGGAAGGCGTCGCTGCCGTACCTGTCGCAGCGCTCACCGATGAACCGGTACCCGGAGCGCAGGAGCGCGAGGGTGCTGTCCGGGCTGCGGTCGACCGGCAGGGCCGCCATCGGTGTCTCCTCACGCGCTGGTGACGGCCGTCGACCACCGGCCGCCTTCGCGTCGTGACTACCCCGGTCACCGCCGCTGAATCACGCCGACCGGTGTGCCCGCTGGCCCCTCCCAGGAACGGCGGAACCTGGTTGGCTTGCTGGTGAGGCCGCCGCCTGCCGGCGGGCCTCAAAGGCCACGGCCACGGGGAGGGCGCGATGCGGGAGAACAGATCGCCACACTGGCGGCAGCGACGGGCGGCCGGAACACCGGGCGGGGGCCGCGACGACCGGCCGCTGATCGGGCCGCCCAGGCGGCCCACCCGACCGCACCGGTTCTTCACCGTGCACCTGGGCTTCACCGCGCCGGGCACGACCGACGCCCGCGAGCTTGCCGTGGCGTACGCCGAGGCGCTGGGCCTGCTCCGCCCGGAGTTGGCACTCGGCGCGGCGGCCCTGTCGCCGGCCGACGCCTGGCACCGGGCCGAACGACTGTTCTGCGGGGCGGTCGGCCCGGACGGGGAGCGCTGCGTCGACGTCGCCGACCATCCCGGTTTCCACCACGCTCCGGGTCCCGGTGGCCTCGGCTGGGGCGACGGCGACGGCGCTGGAGACCACGATGGCTGACGACGGGCGGCGGCACCGCCCTTCGGCACCCGGTCGTAGTCAGTCCAGGTCGAACTCGCCGTCCTGCGCGCCGGCCACGAACGCGTCCCACTCGGCCTGTGTGAAGACGAGCACCGGCCCTTCCGGTTCGGCGGAGTTGCGCATCCCGATCAGGTCGTCGACGAAGGCCACCTCGACGGCGCTGTCGGAGGTGTCCCCCTCGGCCCGCTGCCAGACCGCCCGGGAGAGGTCGAAATCGCCCTTGGGGTGCTCCGCCATGGTTCTTTCCTCCAGTGCCGAGGGCCGTGTGGTGACCGATTGCCGATCCCCATCGGGCAGGATAAGCGGATGCCGAGCCTGACCCGTGTAGAGGCGACCGCGCGTGGCGCGACGATTACCGTCGAGTCCTACCAGGTGGACCTCGACCTGACCGGCGGCGGTGATCTGTTCCGCTCCCGCGTCGAGATCCGGTTCCGGGCGACCCCCGGCGCCGCGACCTTCGCCGAGATCAAACCCCACACCCTGCTGGGTGTACGCCTCAACGACCGCGACCTGGACCCGGGCGTGCTGGCCGACAACCGGCTGCCGCTCAGCGACCTGGAGGCGGACAACACGCTCGTCGTCGAGGCGGAGATGGCCTACTCCAACACCGGGGAGGGGATGCACCGCTTCGTCGACCCGGCCGACGGCGAGACCTATCTCTACGCCGTGACGTTCCTCGACAACGTGCAACGCATCTTCGCCGCGTTCGACCAGCCCGATCTGAAGGCGTCGTTCGTGCTCACGGTGACCGCCCCGCCGGAATGGACTGTCGTCGGCAACGCCGAGCTGGCCGCCAACCCCGCTCCGGGGCGCTGGGAGTTCGCCCCGACGGCGCCGCTGGCCACGTACTTCTTCTCGCTTATCGCCGGGCCGTACCACGTGCGGCGGGCCGAGCACGACGGTGTGCCGCTGGGCATCTACTGTCGCCGGTCGCTGGCCGAGCACCTGGACGCCGACGCCGAGGAGATCTTCACAGTCACCCGGCAGTGCCTGGACCGGTTCCACGAGCTGTTCACCGAGCGCTACCCGTTCGGCAAGTACGACCAGGCGTTCGTGCCCGAGTTCAACGCCGGCGCGATGGAGAACCCGGGCATCGTGACCTTCCGCGACGACTACGTGTTCCGCTCGGCGGTCACCGACACGCAGCGCGAGCTGCGGGCCACCACCATCGCCCACGAGATGGCGCACATGTGGTTCGGTGACCTGGTCACCATGCGCTGGTGGGACGACCTGTGGCTCAACGAGTCCTTCGCGGAATACCTGGGCACCCGGGTCACCGCCGAGGCGACGCGCTTCGACCAGGCGTGGACGACGTTCGCCATGCGCCGCAAGGCCTGGGGGTACGCCGCCGACCAGCGCCCCTCCACCCACCCGGTCGCCCCGCAGGAGGTGGCCGACGCCGAGGAAGGGCTGCTCAACTTCGACGGCATCTCGTACGCCAAGGGCGCCAGCGTGCTGCGGCAGTTGGTCGCGTGGCTCGGTGACGAGGCGTTCCTCTCCGGCCTGAACGCGCACTTCGCCGCACATCGCTTCGGCAACGCCACCCTCGCCGACCTGCTGGCCAGCCTCTCCACCGCGAGCGCGAGGAGTGAGCTTGCGAGCCCCGCAGTCGCGAGCAACGACGGCACCGCCGCCAGCGGCCGGGACCTGGCCGACTGGGCGCAGCGGTGGCTGCGCAGTCCGCAGGTCAACACGCTGCGCGCCGAGGTCGCCGTCGACGCCGACGGCCGCTACAGCGAGGTGGCCGTCGTGCAGACCGCGCCCGAGTCGGCAGCGGTGCTGCGCCCGCACCGCATCGGGGTGGGCCGCTACTCGATGGACGGCACTGTGGAGCGTGACGAGGTCGATCTCGACCCCGCCGCCGACGGTGGCCGTACCGTGCTCGGCGCGCTGACCGGAGCGCCAGCGGCCCGGCTGCTGCTGCTCAACGACGGCGACCTCACCTTCGCCAAGGTGCGCCTCGACCCGGCTTCGGCCGACGCCGTGCGGCTGGTGCTGCCCGGTCTCGCCGACCCTCTCACCCGGGCGGTGCTCTGGGGCGAGGCGTTGGACGCGGCGACCGACGGGGAACGGCCGGTCACCGGCCTGGTCGACCTGATGGTCGCCGCGCTGCCCGCCGAGACCGAGGTGATCATCGCGGAGGACGTGCTGACGCTCAGCCGGTCGCTTGTCGACCGCTACCTCGACCCGCTGGCCCGGTCGGCGGCGCTGGCCCGGATCGCCGGGGCGTGCAGGCAACTGCTCGACGGCGCACCGGCGGGGGAGTCCCTCCAACTCGCCGCCGCGCGAGCATGGGTCGCCGCCACCACCGACGCCGATCTGCTCACCGGCTGGCTGGCCGGCCGCGAGGTGCCGGCCGGGCTGAAGGTCGACGCCGAGCTGCGCTGGTCGGTGCTGTGCCGGCTCGTCGTGCTGGGCGCTGCCGGTGCAGCGGAGATCGCCGCCGAGGTGGCCGCCGATCCCAGCTCCGCGGGTGCCGAGCGGGCCGCCCTCTGCCGGGCCGCCCTGCCGGACGCGGCCGCCAAGCAGGCGGCCTGGGAGATCATCGTGCGGGGCACCGAGCTGTCCAACCGGCTACTGGAGGCGACCGCCGAGGGGTTCTGGCAGCCCGAGCAGGCCGAGCTGACCGCGGCGTACGTCGAGCGGTACTTCGCCGAGATGCCGGACGCCGCCCGTGGACGTACCCCGTGGACGGCCGACCGGGTGGCGAAGCTGGCGTTCCCGCGCTACGCCGTGGCGCAGCCGACCCGGGAGGCCGCTGCGGCGCTGCTGGCCCGCGACGACCTGACCCCGGGTCTGCGTCGGGTGATCACCGACGCCGACGACGACCTGCGTCGCGCGCTTGTCGCCCGCACGGCGGTGGCCGCAGCGGCGGCCTGAGCCGAGTCGGCGCAGGCAGCGAGCCCGCGCGGGGTGGCCGGTGGGCCACCCCCGCGCAGCGGGACGTCAGCGCAGCGCCGGGTCCGCAGTGACCGGGGCGTCCCAGTCGATGACGTAGCGCTGCTCGTGGGCGACTGTCTTCTCCGGGTCCATTGCGGTGCGAACGAGCAGCGGCATCAGCAGCGGCATGACCGTGCGGGCTACCGGCCCTGGCGCTTTGGCGTGGTTGATGCGGGCCGCGCGGGCGGCGACCTTCTCGACCCGGGCGCGGCGCAGCCGCACGAACGCGGCAAGGGCCGACTCCACGTCCGGTAGGTCGCGCAGGCAGCGGGCGAGTTGCACACCGCTCTCGATGGCCAGCGACGCTCCCTGCCCGGAGCTGTTCGACGGCGCGTGCGCCGCGTCGCCGACAAGCACCATTCGCCCTCGATACCAGTGCGGCACGGGCGGCATGATCTGCAACGCCCCGACCACCTGGAGTTCGTCGGCGTCGCTGGTCGCCGTCAGCTGCCGGCCTGGGTCGTCGTCGCCGTAGCTGGCGCGCAGTGTGTCCAGCCACTGCGCGGCCGGCAGGGCGCGGGCCTCGACAAGGCTCAGTGCCCGCTGGTACGGCAGGTTGGCCCCCCACCGGGTGCCGCCGCCGGGCTCCGGCCAGTACAGGTAGTAGCCGCGCCTGCCGAACGCGAACGTCATGGTGCCGGGCTCGACGTCCACCTCGTGCCGCGCGACGGCCTCGAAGCCGAGCAAGCCGGTGAAGCGGGGGCCGGGAGCGGCCGGGTCGATGAGGCTCCGGACCGTGGACCGGATGCCGTCGGCGCCGACGAGGATGTCGGCGGTGGCGGTGCTGCCGTCCTCGAAGCGGGCTGTCACACAGCTGTCGGTTTGGTCGGCGTGGACCAGCCGCCTGCCGTACGCGAACGGGACGCCTTCGGTGACCGCCCGGTCGTGCAGGACGCGGTACAGCGCTGCCCGGTGCACCACGCGCAGCGGCGGCGCCCCGGCCAGTGTGGGCAGGTCGACGCGTCGACGGCCGATGGCCATCGCGGTGCGCTCGATCGGGGTGGCGATCGCCGTCACCGCCTCGTCCGCGCCGACCGCGCGCAGCGCCGCCACGCCGTTGGGCGCGAGCGCGATGGTGCCGCCGATGCCGCCGGCCTCGCTGGCGGTCTCCGGGTACGCCTCGTAGACGGTTGCGGTGATGCCGGCGCGGCGTAGCGCGAGTGCCGTCACCGGTCCGGCGATGCCGCCGCCGATGACGATCGCGGTTCGTACCGTGGTCATGTTCTCTCCCTGGGGTTCGTCGGTGCGTGCGCGTGCGAACCGACCTGGGGAGGAACCCGGTTATCCTCGTGGTTGCCGCATTCGGGCCGGGTGTCCTGCACAGGGTGTCGGTTCGAGGTAGGGCTCCGGCGGGGTGTTGGCGCACCTCGCCGGAGCCGTTTTTCAGTCGGTGGTGTCGGGGTCGTAGCTGGTCCTCTCCGCCAGCTGGGTCAGCTCGGCCGGCATCTCGCCGGTCTCGTGGAAGGTCCGCCAGACGTCCAGGCCCGGGTAGGTGCCCGAGGTCAGCTCGTCCAGCAGCCCGCGCAGCCAGGCCGCCTCCGCGGCGCGCATGGCGAGGTCGTATTCCGACTCGATCAGGAACAGTCGCGGGATCTCCCGCAGGTGGGTGTCGAGCGCGTCGCGGTCCCGATGGATCGCGCCTTCCAGCAGGTCGAGTCGCCGGCGCAGCAGGTCCGTGGCCTCGTCGGGGTGCAGGGCGGCGAGCACGGAGAGGCCGGCGCGGAACCGGGGGTGCTCCGGCTCCGGGGTGGAGACCAGTTCGCGGGCCCAGTCGACAAGTTCCGCGCGCCCCGCCTCGGTGATGCGGTAGACGGTGCGTTCCGGACGCCGGCTGTCGCGGACGCTCTCCACGGCCGCGATCAGCTGATGTTTGTCCAGGTTGCGAACCACTGTGTAGAACGATCCCCACTTGAACTCCATGTCCTGGTCCTTGCCCCAGGCACGCAGAGTGGTGGCGATCTCGTACGGGTGCATGGGCCGCTGGGCCAGCGCGGACAGCACGGCCAGTGCGAGCAGGTTGCCGACCTTGCGCCGCTTCGGCATGACAGGCCTCCCGCCCTCGCCCTCGATTACTTGCTTACGAGTATATGCACGCGAGTACCAGTGTCGAGGCCCGTCGCAGCCGAGCACACCTCCGGGCCAGGGTGGCCAGCCATCGGACTCCGCCTACGATCATCGGGTGGAGGAAGACATCCGGCGGATCGGGATCATGGGTGGCACCTTCGACCCGATCCACCACGGGCACCTCGTGGCGGCCAGCGAGGTGGCGGACCGGTTCGGCCTGGACGAGGTGGTATTCGTCCCCACCGGGCAGCCGTGGCAGAAGGCCGACGAGATGGTCAGCCCGGCCGAGGACCGCTACCTCATGACCGTCATCGCCACCGCCTCGAACCCGCGCTTCCAGGTCAGTCGGGTCGACATCGACCGCAACGGGCCGACCTACACGGTCGACACCCTGCGCGACCTTCAGGCCGAGTACGGCCCCAAGGTGCAGTTGTTCTTCATCACCGGCGCGGACGCCCTGCAACGCATCCTGTCCTGGAAGGACCTGGACGAGATATTCGAGCTGGCCCACTTCGTGGGGGTGACCCGGCCCGGCTTCCCGCTGACCGACAAGCACCTGCCGGCGGACACGGTCAGCCTGATCCAGGTGCCCGCTATGTCCATCTCGTCGACCGACTGTCGCGCCCGGGTCGCCCGGGGTGAGCCGGTCTGGTACCTCGTACCCGACGGTGTGGTGCAGTACATCGCCAAGCGCCGCCTCTACCAGCGCTGATTCTGTCCGATATGGGTGCTTTCATGCCCTTAACCGACCAGAACTGACGGCTCGGGGTGTCCCCGGGTGTGAGACGCTTGGAGGATCGCACGGTTGATCGAAGGAGAACGGTGACAGTTTCCGAACGCGCTCACGAGCTGGCTATCGCTGCCGCCCAGGCCGCCGCCGACAAGAAGGCGCAGGACATCGCGATCATCGACGTCGGCGACCAGCTCGCCATCACCGACGCGTTCCTGCTCGCCGCCGCCCCCAACGAGCGTCAGGTGCTTGCCATCGTCGACGCCATCGAGGAGCGCCTGCTGGAGCTGCCGGAGAAGGCCAAGCCGGTGCGGCGCGAGGGTGAGCGTGGCGGCCGGTGGGTGCTGCTCGACTACGTCGACATCGTGGTGCACGTCCAGCACACCGAGGAGCGCGAGTTCTACGGGCTCGACCGCCTCTGGAAGGACTGCCCCACCATCCCGTTCGTCGACCGCGATCTGGTCGAGGCCGACGCCAGCGGGTCCGCCGCAGCCGAATGACCCGACTGATCGTCTGGCGGCACGGCAACACCGACTGGAACGCCGCCAACCGCGTCCAGGGGCAGACCGACGTACCCCTCAATGATCTGGGCCGCGACCAGGCCCGCACCGCCGCGCCGCTGCTCGCGGCGCTGCGGCCCGACGCCATCGTGTCCAGCGACCTGAGCCGCGCCGCGGACACCGCCGCGGCGCTGGCCGCGCTGACGGGGCTGCCGGTCCGCACCGACGCCCGGCTGCGCGAGCGCTACTTCGGCAAGTGGCAGGGCCTGCACCTCACCGAGGTCGCCGAGCAGTTCCCCGAGGAGTACGCCCGCTGGCGGGCCGGTGACCCCGCCCCGGGCGCGGATCTGGAGCCCCTTCACGACCTCGGCGAGCGGGTCAGCGCCGCGCTGCGGGAGGCGGCCGACGCCGCGACCGGCGGCACCGTGGTGGTCGCCACCCATGGTGGCGCCTCCCGGCAGGGCATCGGTCACCTGCTCGGTTGGGACAGGGTCGTGCTGCGCACGATCGGCTCCCTGGCCAACTGCCACTGGAGCGAGCTGCGGCACGACGACCGCGCGCCGGCTGTCGGGCGCGCCCATGACGTCAGTGGCTGGCAGTTGCGGGCGCACAACGTCGGCCTGGTCACCGCCCCGGTGGTCGTCGACGCGATCTAGGCGCTTCCGCCTCGTCGTTCGCCGTCCCGATCGGCTACGGTGCCGGGCATGCCCGTCGCGGTCGTCACCGACTCCACCGCCTACCTCTCGCCCGAGCTGGTGCAGCGCCACCACCTGACCGTCGTCCCGTTGACCGTCGTGCTCAACGGCGCGGAAGGGCTGGAGGGGGTGGACACCCAGCCGGCCGATGCCACGCGGGCGCTCAGCGGCCGGCGGGTCTCGGCGACCACCTCCCGACCGGCGCCCGAGCAGTTCGCCCGGACGTACCGCCAACTGCTCGACGCCGGGGCCGACGGGGTCGTCTCCGTGCACATCTCCGCCGGCCTGTCCGGCACCGTCGAGGCCGCCCAACTGGCCGCCGCCGACTTCGACGGCCGGGTCGAGGTCGTCGACAGTCGCTCCACCGGCATGGGTCTCGGCTTCCCGGCCATCGCGGCAGCCACCGCCGCCGAGGCCGGAGCCGACCTCAATGGTGTACGCGACGCCGCGCTCGCCGCCGTCGCCCACACCACCGTCTGGTTCTACGTCGACACGCTGGAGTTCCTCCGCCGGGGCGGCCGGATCAACGCGGCCGAAGCGCTGTTCGGCACCGCACTGTCGGTCAAGCCGATCATGCACATGCCGGACGGGGCGATAGTGCTGCGCGAGAAGGTCCGCACCGCCAGTCGGGGAGTGGCCCGGCTCGTGGACCTGGCCGTCGAGGCGGCCGGTGACGACGACGTGGACCTCGGTGTGCACCACCTGGCCGCGCCACAGCGAGCCGAGGCGTTGCTCGCCGCGCTCACCGAGCGGTTCGGCGACCGGCTGCACGACACGTACGTCTCCGAGGCGGGCGCCGTCGTCGCCGCGCACGCCGGCCCGGGCCTGGCCTGCGTCGTCGTGCATCGCCGCAGCTGAGGCGCTCACTTCGCGGTTTCGCCTCTCCTTGTGCGACGGCCCGTCCATAGCAGATCGAGGCATGATCAGGGCGTTGTCCACAGTGGCGTTCGTTGTCCACAGGGCCGGTGCGGACGCGACCTGTCGCACCGTCCGCCGCCCTAGCGTCACCTCGTGTCGCACGACGAGGAGACAGAGGTACGCCAGCGTCTGCGCCGGCTGACCGACCCGCCACCGAGCGCGCTGCCGCTGACGGGCGGACTGCCGGCGGGCGCTCTCCCGCTGGCTGGTGCGCAGCCTTTGGCAGGCGGGCTGCCTCCGGCGGGCGCGTTGCCGTCGGTCGGTGCGCCGCCGCCGTGGGGCGAGGTGCCGCTCGCTGGTTCCCCGCCTGGTGCGCCGTTGGCGCGCGGCGAGTCGCCCCTGGCGGGCGTACCCCCGATTGGGATGTCGTGGGGCGACCCACCGGTTGGTGTGGTGCCGCCTCGGGCCGGGGTGCCGCTCGTGGAGCCGGCTGCGGACGGCCCTGCGGCCCAGCCCGCGTCGTTGCTGCCCGGTCCGGGAGCGTTCGATCCGGGGCGGCGTGGTGTGCGGGCGCTGGCGGTCGTCGCCGCGCTCGTGGTGCTTGCCGCCGCCGGCTGGGCCTGGCGTTCCCGGCCGCACGCGGAGGCGGTCACCCCGCCGAGCGGCGACGTCGCGTCGGTCAGCCCGGCGGGCGACGCGAGCGCGTCCAGCGCCGGCGAGCTGGTGGTGGCGGTCGCGGGCAAGGTCCGTAAGCCCGGCCTGGTGCGGCTGCCGGCCGGTTCGCGGGTGGCCGACGCGGTGCAGGCGGCCGGTGGCCCGCTGCCCGGTGTCGACGTGGCGCTGCTCAACCCCGCCCGCAAGGTCACCGACGGCGAGCTGATAGTGGTCGGGGTGACGCCACCGCCGGTACCGGCCGGCGCGGTCGGCCCGGAAGCCGGTGGCGCGCCGCCCGCCGGCGGTCCACTGAACCTCAACACCGCCACGCTGACCCAGCTCGACGCGCTGCCCGGTGTGGGGCCGGTGCTCGCCCAGCGGATCCTCGCCTACCGGGATCAGCATGGCGGCTTCAAGGGCGTTGGTGATCTGCGTCAGGTCGACGGGATCGGCGACGCGCGATACGAGCAGCTCAAAGACCTGGTGACGGTGTGAGTGGCCAGCCGGTCCTCGGCGACCCGACCCCGCCGGACCTCCGGTTGGCCGGCCTGGCCGTCGCCGCCTGGCTCACCGCGCTCGCCGGCCTGCACGTCGGTGCCCGCCCGCTGCTGCTGATGGCCGGCGTGGTGGCGGTGCTGACGGCGTTGAGCACAGTGCACCTGCTCGGCCGCCTCGGGCAGCCTCGGGCAGTGACCCGCCGGTACGGATGGATCGCCGTCGCGGTCGGCCTCGGCGTGGTCTGCGGTGCGGCGGCGACCAGCGCCCAACTGGCAGTCCGGGACTCGCCGCCGATCCGAGCCCTGTCCGAGGCGCGTGTGCCGGTCACCGCCGACCTCGTCGTGCGGGACGACCCGCGTTCGATCAGGTCCGCCGGGCGTCCCGGCATGCTGCTGGTGCCGGCCCGGCTGGTCCGGCTCACCGGCCCGGACGGCGAACGGATCCACGCATCGGTGCGCCTGCTGGTTCTGGCCACCGATCCGGCGTGGCGAGGGCTGCTGCCCGGCCAGCGTGTGGCAGCCGAAGGGCGGCTCGGCGTACCGCGCGGAGGCGACCTCACCGCGGCGGTGCTGAGCACCACCGGGCCGCCCGAGCGGCAGGGCGCGCCATCCTGGGCGCAACGCGTCGCCGGTACACTGCGGGCCGGCCTGCAACGCGCCTGCGCACCCCTGCCCGACGACCCCGGCGGACTGCTGCCGGGCCTCGTGGTGGGCGACACCAGCCGCCTGCCGCCCGCTGTCGAGGAGGACTTCCAGGCCACCGGCATGACGCATCTCAATGCCGTCTCCGGGGCGAACGTTCGTTGGGGGTAGTGGTAGGTTACCACGTCATGAACGCGGTGAAGCCAGGTCTGCGCGCCATCGTCAACGCAGTGATCTACGCCCGGGTCAGCGAGGACGACAAGAAGCAACGTCGCTCCGTCGGCGAGCAGGAGCAGGAGTGCCGCGATGCAGCCACCGAGCAGACCTGGTCCGTCGCGAAGGTGTTCGTGGACAACGACCGATCAGCAAGCCGCTACGCCAGGAAGACGCGCGAGGAGTACGTCAAGCTGCTCGACTACCTCGCCACCGCGCATGTAGATGTGCTGGTCATGTGGGAGTCGTCCCGAGGTGGGCGAGAGCTTGAAGGATGGGCAGGTCTGCTCAACCTCTGCCGACGTCGAGGGGTCCGCATCCACGTAGTCACGCATCACCGAACGTACGACCTCGACAACCCGCGCGACTGGCGCACTCTCGCTGAGGATGGGGTCGACTCGGCGTACGAGAGCGAGAAGACGCGAGAGCGCATCCTCCGGTCCGTCCGGGCCAAGGCTGCGAGCGGCAAGCCACACGGGAAGCTGCTCTACGGGTACCGGCGGACCTACGACGACCGAGGCAACTTCATCGCCCAGGTGCCGCACGACGAACATGCAGCCGTCGTCCAGGAGGCAGCGAAGCGGGTTGCCGCTGGGGAAGCGTCCTACTCGATCGCTCAGGACTTCAACGCCCGAGGCATCCCCACACCGAGGGGAGGCAGCACCGGGTGGAGCCTCAGTCAGATCGGCCGGATGCTGAAGAACCCCGGGTACAACGGCAAGCGAGTGCACCTGGGCAAGATCGTTGGAGACGCTGACTGGCCGGCGATCATCGATGACGAGACGTACGCGCTGTGCCGATCGATCCTGACCGACCCGAAGCGGAAGACGCAGCGAGACACAGCCGTACGGCACCTGCTCTCCGGTGCCGCTGTCTGCGACCTGTGCGGCGGACGGATGCGGGTGCAGAAGAACCGGACCCACCTCGCGTACGTCTGCCATGGACGGTTCTGCGTCTCGGTGAAGACGACTGTGCTTGAACAGTTCGTGGTGGCTGTGCTCATGGCTCGGCTGTCCCGACCGGATGCGCTCGATCTGCTCAGCCCTGAACGCGACGCGAGTAGCCGTCAGCAGGCAGAGCAGGAAGCCAGGCGCAAGCGGGAGAGGCTTGACGAGTGGTACGCGGCAGCGGCACGCGATGAGATCAGCCCTGCCGGTCTCGCGACCATCGAGCGGAAGTTGCTCGCCGAGATCGAGGATGCCGAGAGCAGGGCACAGCACGTCGACGTGCCCCCGCTAGTGCGAGATCTGGTCGGCCCTGACCCTGAGCAGAAGTGGGAACGGCTGACCATCGGGCAGCAACGCGAGGTGGTGTCCCTGCTGCTCGACCTGCGGGTGGGCAAGACGTACCAAGGCGCACGCTCGCTCGACCCTGCTCGGCTTGGCAACTCTCGCTGGCGTGGTGACTCGCAGACGTGGGCAGAGCGTGGGTTGGTGTGACCTCTCTCGATCCAGTCGCGGTGTCCATCGTGGCGGAGTTGGTAGCCTGCCGGCACTGAGCCCGTCACCGATCCCATGGGTAGGCAGAGTGTCCATCGTCGAGAAGATCACGATCGGTGTTGCCATCGCTGGCGCACTGGGTGTCGGTGCGTTACTCAAGTCGTGGGTGGATCACTGGCTGTCCCGAGGTGAGAAGAAGATCAACATCGCCGACAAGTCGGTGCAGATCGCTGAGGCGTTGATGACAAGGATGGAAGGCGAACTGACCCGTGTGCAGGAGGCTCTTGCCAAGGCGCAGCAAGAGAGCGAGGAACTGCGCATGACGTTGGTGGAGACCAAAACTGCCAAGGGGAAGCTCAGCGAGCAGTTGAAGGAAGCGAAGAAGTCCCTGCAAGGTGTGAACGTGCAGATCGGCAACGCCAGCAATGCGATCAGCGACATCCAGGGAGAGATTCGCGGGGTCACCCTGGTCCGCCACCGGTTGTACAGCACGCCAGAAGACCAGGCAATGGCGGATCGCTTGACGGAGATCGCCAGGGCTCATGCTGCTGGTGCCGCACGTGACGTGGTCACGGAGCTGAAGCAACGCCCCCGGGGGGTGTGACCCCTTCGGCGCGGGAAGCCGGATCGCTACGTCTTAGCGCCGCCCATCGCGCCCCAGTCCCAAAGTCGCCGTGACACCCCGAAACCGCCCCTGACCAGGGGACCTTTCCCCGGTGAGGCACCAAAAAATGCGGTGCCACCGATAGGAAGTCGATGGGCTGGCGGGGTGCCAGGTTGCCCCAGCACCCCCGCTTGCCTGGCCTACCGCAGGCCAGCCCGCTTCATCGCCCGGTGGTTGCGCTGCCGGCAGGTTGCGTTGCAGAACTCCCGCAGGTAGCCGGCATCCCCTGGCAGGGGATCCCCGCACCACCCGCAGGTCGGGCCGGTGTACCGACGTTCCTCGCGGCTCACGCCGCGTCCTCGTCGCTGGTCGCCATGAACAGCGCGACGTGCACCAGGGACAGCGGGCCACCGGCCATCCGGCGATGCGAGTTGTCGAACCGGGCATGGCAGCCACGGCAGCGCGGGGTGTAGTGGTCGGGGTTGGTGCTGTAGGGCTTGCCAGCCTCGCGACCCTCGGGCATGCGCGCCTGGTCGTGGTCGGCGTGGGAGTACGACCAGTGCTCGGCCTGGTTGCCGCATCGGCAGTTGTACTGGCTGGCGCTGCCTCGCTGGCCCTTCACCCGGTTGTGCGCGCCGTCGTAGGTGAGGACATCCTTGCGCCGGGGGTCTGGGTGGTTGGCCCGGTCAGTGCAGTTGGCGGTTACGCCGCTGGCCACGTTGCCGATGCGCAGTGCCTTGACGTTGCCGCAGCCGCAGCGGAACAGAGCCCGAGGCTCGCCGCTACCCTCGATCCGCTCGACCAGCGTCAGCGGCCCGTAGACGTTGCCTGGCCTGTGCTTCCGCTGGTTCGGCCGGCTGGTCGGGTAGTTCCCGCGCGGTCGTGGGTCGGTCTGCCTGGCTTCCCGCTCACGCTGCCGTCGAGCCTGGTCCCGGCAACGCTCGCCGCAGTGGATGGCTTGCGGTCGCTTCCCTTCCATCGAGCCGCCGCAGTGCTGGCATGCCCGGTCGGTCATCTGGTCGGTGGTGTTCACTCTGGATCGTCTCCTGTAGGTAGTGCACAGCAAGGGGCACAGGCTCGGTCAACCCGCTCAGAGGCTCTGAGAGGCGGGAGATCCTGTGCCCTTGCGTGGGTGTGGGTGGTGGTGTGATCGGCCGTCAGTGCGGCGCTGAGCGGGCGGCTCTCTGCCGCCTGCGTACGAACCTGTTCCGGTGGTAGCCGCAGCAGAACTTGGAAGCCCTGCCGCTCTTGATCGGCACGGGTCGACCGCAGTCAAGGCACGCCGGGTTGTCGCTCAACTCCTGGCCGACGAGTAGGTCACCGTGCCCGTTGCGCCTACGGCGCGCGTAGTGAGTCCCGCACATCCCTCGGGCTCGATGGGGTCGGGTGCAGTCGTCAACCAGGCATCCCCGGTCGGTGGTGTGGTTCGTGTTCGTCATGTCGTGTCACCAGGGGAGGGGCAGGCGCGGACCTGCCTGCCCCGTCATCCCGTTGGTCAGCCGGCGATCCGGGCGACGGCGACAACCTCGACGACCACGCTGCCGTTGACCTGCTGGTAGTTGGAGAACTCCCGCCCCGGCTTGTTCGCCTCGGTGGCTACCTGGTCGCTCACCACGCGGGCGGACTCAACCCGGCCGATGCCAGCGGCGATCTCACCAACCAGGCTCTTGATGCCGTTGCGGGTGAACTCGCTCAGCTCCTGGCTGCCGTAGTAGCGGGAGGTCAGGTCAAACTCAACCCGAACGGTGCGCCGCTCCTGGTCGTCGTCCTGCTCGGTGTTGACGACGGTCGAAGAGTTGAGCCCCGACAGGATCCGGCTGGCCCGGTTGTCGAAGCTGCCCCGGGTGTTCCCGAACATGCCGCCGCCGTACTGGTCGGCGTTGCTCAGGTCGACCGTGCCGCCCTGCTTGGTGATCGCGCTGACCAGGTCCAGGCCGAAGTTCCGCAGAGCCTCGCCGTTGACCGAGGTTGCCAGGGTCGGCACGTCCGGCTTGATGTTGGTCAGCCGAACATCGACCGTCACCCCGCTAGGGCTCGGGCTGGCGTTGGTGCTCACCTGGCCGTTGCCGCTCGCCTCGATGGCAGCGAGACCAGCCAGGATCGCAGCGCCGTCGATCGGCTGACCGTTCGGGGTGACGACGGTAACGGTTACCGCGCCGGACATGATCCCGGTGGTCGGGTTGGCCTTCGTCGCCGTCGCCTGGTTGACGTACACACCCGGCTTGCTGCGGTCGTCGGCGTTGACCGTGACCGTCAGACCGAACAGGCCGAACGCGAACGGGTCGGCCTCGATCCGCTCAGCGACGAACCGGGCAAGCGTCGGGTTGTCGGTCGCCTGCGCCGAGTTGAGCGCCTTCTCAGCCGGCTTGATCGCCTTGCGCGCTGCCTCGATCAGGTAACCGGTCCGCTCGATCTCAGCGCGAGCGGTCAGCAGGTCGAGCGCGCTCACGCTGGCGTCACCACGGGTCAGTCGGGTGATCAACTCAGCCTCGGTCTCCTCGGCCCGCTCGTGTTCGGTCTGCCGCCGGTCGACCAGGGCGACAGCCTCGGTCAGCTTCTCCCGAGCGATCTCGGTGGCGGTGCGGGCGGTGGTGCGGTTGGACTTGGTAGCCACGGTGGTTGTGCTCCTTCGGATACAGAGAAGGGCCGGCAGGTAGCCGGCCCGTAGGTGGTGGTGCTGTAGCCCGCTCAGGTCGCCGCTGAGCGACGAACGGGCAGGGGTTGGGGGTAGGTGTGGGTGGTCAGAGGGTGACTGCACAGCCCCAGTAGTGAGCCGCGTAGGTCGGCAGGTGGTCGACCTTGTTTCCGATGCGCTTGCGGGAGACGGTGCGCAGCTTCATCGACACGCCGTCGAGCCCAGCCATGTACCGGGGGAGTACGTCACCGGTCGTCGGGTCGACCAGGCTCATCGGGTCGATGACCATCGGGGTGCTGCCTTCAACGAAGGTGACGACCACCAGCCGACCCGTCATCCGGCCATCGGCGGACCAGGCGTTACCCCGGGGGCGTAGGCGGACGGCAGGCAACGCCTCGGGGGTGTGGGTCATCCCACGGATGGCGGACGGCTGAACGTCAGCCCCGGGGTACGCGTTGGCGAGCACCTGAGAGACAAGCGTCGGCAGGATCATGTCCGGCTCGGGGTAGGTGCGGGTTCGGGGCAAGCGGCGAGGGTTGGTCACGGGTAGGGGTCTCCTGTTCGTCGTGAGGGATGGTCAGCCGGCAGACCGGGCGGCAGCCTGAGCAGAGCGGTAGAGCGCGGTTGCCTTGCTCAGTGACTCGGTTGCCTCGGTGATCTCGGCGGCAGTGGACTCGGGATCGGCTTGGATCCGAGCGAGTCGGTCAGCGGCGTTGCGCTTGGCATCGTGGGCGAGCGCCCATCGCTGCTCGGCAAGGTTGCGGGCAGCCTCGCGTTCCTTCTTGGACAGCTTGGTCACGCGGTGGTTCTCCTGTTCGTGGGTTGGTTGCTCTGCGGCGCTGCGGTCCGGTGCGTCAGCGTCAGCACCTCCGGTGCCTCTGCGGCGGCAGAAAGATCAGCGGCAGAACGACGAAAGCCCCGCGCGAGCGGGGCACTATCCGGTCAGCGGGTTGTCTGGTGATGGCCCCTCCGGGGCCTCTATCTCTTCGCCGCTGCCTGGTCATCGGGAGCGCAGCGGCACGGCGCGCGTAGCGCACAGCGCCACAGGGCTAGGGCTTCTCAGCGAGTGCCAGAGCCCAGACATCGGCAGTCGGCCTGGAGGGTTCGACCTTGACCGGCTCGGCCGGCGTAGCCGGCGTGGGTGGTTCAACCAGGTCCCACACGGAAGGCTCGACAACCTCGGGAACCTCGACCTCGCTCGGTCTGGTGAAGATCCCGAGAGCGGGGGTCTCTGTAGATGTAGAAGTAGAGGGAGGTAGATGGTGGGACTCTGTGTCCCTCTCAGTGGGACTCTGTGTCCCTCTCGGCGGACAGGATGTCCCACTCGGCCCCGAGCGAGACTCGCTGACCCTCTCGCGAGTGGGACTCTGTGTCCCTCTCGGCTCGGTGGTCTCGTTCTGCGAGTGGGACTTTGTGTCCCTCTCGGCAACCCGGTCGGGCCGAAGGTTGAACCAGAGATCAACCCGTCGCCGGGTGCGCTCGACCTGCCGGAAGTACTTCATCACCTCGGGCTGATCCTCGCCGAACGCTCGGTGTGCCGTCTTGCGGGAGAGCCCCGCGTCGTCGGCGATCATCTCCAGGCTTGCCCTCACCTTGCCGTCGGCGTTGTTCGTCCGCAGCGCGGCGAACACGATCATTGCCTTCTGGCTGGCGCTCAGCTTCTCGTCTGCCCGGACGGTACGCATGGTGCCGAGCACGTCGAACGTGTCGGCGCTCTTGTGCTTGCTCACGATGCTGCGGCTTCCTGCGGGACCGTCAGGACCCACGTATCGGGGGCGAGGGGGATCAGCCAACCCTTGACGATCAGTGCGTCGATGTCCTCGCGGACTTGATCGACGGTCAACCCGGTGTCCCGTGCCCACTCCTCGACCGTCATGCGGAACGGGGGACTGGTCATCGTTGCTGGCTTGGCTGCCCGGTGGTCGCGCTTGCGCCGGCTCACTGCTCGGTCACCTCCTGGTCGTCGTCGTGGGTCCAGCGGGGAAGGCTGGCCAGCCGGTGGAGTACGTCCGCCATGCGCTGCCGGCTGGTCGGGTCGAGCAGGTTGCGCAGTCGGCGGAAGGTCTCGGGCTCGATGTGGGTGGTGGGCAGGGTCGTCACTGGCTGACTCCATGTCAGGTCGGGGTGGCTGGTTCACTCGCCGCTGAGCAGGCCCCGTAGCCGGGCTCGCTGGTCGGGTGTGAGGGGTGGTGCCGCCTCGGCGAGGCGCTGTGCGATCTCTCGGAGGTGTTCGCTCAACGGCCGATCTCCCGGGCGTACCGCTCGACCTCGGCCAGGGGGTAGACGACCGCGCCGAGTAGGCGGGCCCACTTCATCGGGGAGCGGTGTTCGGTCCGCTGGTTCGAGAGCGTGCCGATGCTCAGCCCGAGTCGAGCTGCGGTCTCGGCGGTGGTCAGGTACGTGATGCCGTCGATGACGTGCACTGGTGGTTCCTCCTTCGGTGCGGGTGGGATGTGGTCGCATCCCTGGTCAGGGCCAACAGAAAGTGCCCGCACCCCTGATCGGGTACGGGCTGTGTGGGTGGTGCTCAGGTGGTCGGGCGAGATGCCCTACACAAGTAAGACGGGTTGATCTTGGCCGTTTTAGTGGTCCTTGTGACGCGCCTCACCGAAACCCGCTGGCAGCCTCTCAGCGTCGTTGACGCTCGACGCCTACACCTGACTACCCCCGCCAACCGTTCGCCCGGCAGCGTGGCTCTCAGCGGACCGCAGGCCCGCTCTACCGGGGGATGCCTCGACGAGTCCACCCGATGAACCTGACGAACAGTGCGTCAGGTCCGGGCACCTCGTTGGGGTTGAGCTTGAGCAGGTCCCCGGTCGCGTCGAACAGGCAGCCGGCCATCTCGATCGACAATCCGACCGGGTCGTCGTGGAACACGGCGCGCAAGGTCAGCCGAGCAGTTGGGCACGGCCAGACGCCGCAGCCTCGGCGGCAGTGCCAGATCGGGCGGATGGGTGCGTGCCCTGCGGAGATCGGCAGGCAGTGGCCAGAGGGAAGATGGCGTGACGGCATGCTCACATGCTGTCGCTCGACTAGGTCAACCGTCAACGGTTCATGACGTTGTTCCGTTACCGACGCTCGCCGCTGCCTACCGTCAACGGGTGTGGACCTGGTCGGCGTAGCGGAGATCCGAGACATGCTCGGCGGGATCAGCCGGCAGCGTGTCAACGTGATCACGAATACCAAGGGGTTCCCTGACCCGGTCGCCACGCTCGCCATGGGCAAGGTGTGGCGTCGGCGGGATGTTGCCCGCTGGATCACTGAGCACCGGCCCGACCAGGCTGACTGACCCGATACGACGAAAGCGCCCCGGTCACCCGTGATGGGTGCCGGGGCATGTCGTTATGGCTCACGCCTCGCCAACTTCATCAACAAGGGGTGCGCCAGATCTGGACCCGAACTGCATCTTCAACCTGAACACCGGGCCGATGCACAACGGCATCATCGACTACTCAAGGCTGCACAAGGAGTTGATGGAGCTGCTGTTCTGCCCGCCATCCGTGGAGGTGCACGGACCTCTGTGGTTGCCGGCTTGCGTAGGTCCAGGTCAGAGCACCGTGAGCGCCTGTCGTCCACTTCGTACAAGCGTGCGAGTAGCTGTGCTGAATACATGTCACCCGTAGCGCTCGCTATGGTGTTCCAAGCGCATGGATGGTGCACCACCTTCCAGGTCAGTTGGGCTGGGATCGGGTCGCCCCGACGGCCGGGGGACGACCGTCCCCTATCCCAACGACGACCGAAGGAGTGCAGTTGAGCATGCGCCGCAAGGGGCCTTCGGGCCCGAGGAAGAACCGGCGGAACAACGCCAACCGGTGGCGGGATGTCGGGGAGTGGGTGGCACTGGCACTCAAGGTGCTCACCTACTCCATCGGCCTGGCGGTAACGCTGGCCGGAAACGGGTGCGGACCCAACTGACTGACCGTCAGTTGAGCCCGCACCAGACCGGAAGGGCCTCCCGCCTCGCGCTCGCCAGCAGAGGGGCGGGGGGTCTTCCTCCTGCATCGCGCTGCAACGAGGTGCAACGCTCTGCATCGTGTTGTAACGCTTCGCACGATACAACGCGTGCCAGAGGTAGGAAACACGGTGTTGCCTATCGTGCCGTCGAGAGCGGCTGGACGTGTTGGCTGACGGCCTCGCTACTCGGTGACCACCTGGCCGGCGGCAAGCAGTTCCCGCCATGCCTCGGCAGCCTGCTCGACGCTCGGCTCAGAGATCACCGGCTCTCGTCCGTACAGACCGATGACCGGCCGACCGTCAAGCGTGGTGCCGACGTGCATCACGTCCCCGTCGTCATCCTCGGTCGGTTCCCAGCCTCGCCGGTCGAGATCCCTCACGGCGTGATCCCAGCCGGCAGCCTGCAAGGTGACCGGACCGGCAAGCGGGTCGATGTCGTCGGCAACGCGGGGGAGGATCAGCAGACCTTCGCCGGTCATCGGGTCCAGGTGGGCAGTGTGGTCGGCGTAGCGGATGGTCGTGATCACTTGCTGATCTTCTCTCCGGTCTCGGTGCCTGCCCAGCGGGCAAGGTCGTCACGGTCGTACACATCGACGCCGTTGCGCTTGTTGCGCGGTAGTGGCACGTCTCCTACTCGCCGCTGTGCCCTCTTCTTGGTCGCCTCGTACGACCAGGGGAGAACACCCGTAGCGCACGCCTCCTTGAGCGTCAGCCGGTTGTCCCCGCAGGGCTTGATAGACGCGCTGACCAGGGAAGGGGACATGTCCGGGGACATCGCCAGCGAGCGAGCCTCTGAGGCGGTCAGGTAGGCAACCTGCGTCTCGGTCACCTGGTCGCCGATGACCACCTGCCATCGGCCACGCACCCGAGACGCGCGGGGCATGACAGCCTGCGGAGCGAGCATCTTCCAGGCGTTCGCGGTGTACCGGGCGAGGCAGCGAACACCGAAGTTCTCCCGGCTCTCGGGTCCGCCGATCGCTCGGGCGGTCAACATCTGCGCCACGCCGATCACGTTGACCTTGGCACTCCGACCCATGAACAGCAGTTCGCCCAGAGCACCGACAGCCGGCGACCGCTTCGGGTCTCCCTTCTCCCGGTTGTCCGCCCACCAGTTGGCAAGCTGCGTCAGGGTCGCGTTCAACTCCTCGCAGATCACCAGCACCCGGGGACCAGGATCCCAACCGTCCGGCGCATGGAAGGCGAGGGTGTTCCGTTCGTCGGCGAGCGCAGCCAGCTTGACCAGGGCGTCATGCATCTGCCCCGGCTTGGTGCAGTAGTCGACCTGGTCCAACCCGAGCGCCCAACGGTGGGAACCCTTGCGATCCAGGATCACCACCCGCCCACCCCGACGGAGCACCTGCACGGCAACCAGTTGCGCAAGTACCGACTTGCCCGCACCCGTACCCGCGCTGACTGCGATGTGCGGGGAGTCGTCGTCAAGGCTGATCGTGACCGGCTGGTTGCCGGCACCCTGGCCGAGGTAGAACACGGCGTCATCGGTCGACAGGTGCTCGGCCACCTGGTCGACGCCGACCCGGGCCGGCGGGCGCTTGCGCACCGTCCAGACCGCCCGCACCCGGGGTCCAACCTGGTGCCACGACTCGACCAGGTCAGACACGGGGATCTTCGCGCCGACGATGGAAGAGACCAACTGACGCTGTTCCCTGGTCAGGTACGGGGTGTCTGCGGTCAGCTCGATGCGCGGCCCCTGGTCGCCATCGACCGGACGGCGGAACACGGCCAGCTTGGACGTGACCGGCTCAGCCTTGCGCTGCACCGACCAGGCGACCCGCTGAGCCTGCTCAGGAAGCCAGCGGATCACCGGCTCGACGTGCTCGCCGTACCAGGTGCGGACGGCCGTCTCAGCCGGGCTCAGCGGCTTGGCCAGACGCGGGGTGAGGTTGCCCAACGACGGATCAACGTGAAGTTGCACGCCGGTCTGTAGACCCATGGCGGGAGCAAGGGCAGCCAGGGTCGGGGTGACGTACTCCCGGTTGAACCGGCGCATGGTGAACCGACGCCTGAGGCGGTAGCTCACAACCAGCGCAGCCGTGCCGACCAGTGAGCCGACCTGCTCGGGCTGAGCCACGGCCAGCGCAGCCGTAGCCGGCACGCTGAGCCGGATCACCTGACGCTGCCAGCCGGCCAGCCTGCCCGGTCCCCGGTGGCGGTACGGGTAGCCAGGCTTGCCGCTGAGCGGCCGACCGGACAGGTACCGATACGCCACCCGAGAGACCGTGTGCTTGCGCTGTAGCTTGCGGAGAGCCCGCTCCAACTCGGTCATGCCGTCACCCCCGCCAGCTCAGGTGCGCGCTCGCTGACGACAGCCTCGGCAGGCTGCGCCGGGGAAGCCGAGCCCGTCGAGCGGGTCGGCCGGTAACGCTTCACGGTCGCCAGGGACACCCCGGCAAGCTCAGCGATCCGGGCGTGAGTCGCCTCGGGCTCAGCGAGGTGAGCCGACATGACCCGGTCAGCCGACGTGAGCGACCGGGGGACAGGCTTGCGGCTCGGCTCACTGGTCCGCTTGACCCGCTGAGCCTTGACCGGCTCGACGGCAACCGGCTCGGGGGTCGGCTCATGCTCGACGGCAACCGGCTCAGCGGTGACCGGCTCGACCGGGGCAACCGGCTCAGGGTGGATCAGCTTGCCTCGACGGCTCAACACCTCGACGGCGATGAGGAAGGCGACGGGGGGAACGGCGGCAACGGCACGGGCAGTCCAGGTCGGGTGAGCAGATGCCACGTTGGCGGCAAGAGTGGCGACGATGCCGAACGCCACGGCCAGCCGAGCAGACAGGCGAGGCTTCCGCCCGCTGCGCTTGTCGTCGAGCATCGCCAGCGTGCCAACCAGGATCAGACCATCGATGGACAGCGGGAGCACAGCGGCAACCGAGACATGCTCACCAGCCTGCCGAGCCACCTTGAAGATGTGGGAGAACGATGCGTAGCCAGCGACCAGGGCGACCAGGGCAGTGGTTGCGCGGGAGGTGACGGCGGTCAGGTTCACGGGGTCTCCTCGGTCGCGAGGTTGGCGGGGGTGATGTCGTGCGTGTGGACCAGGTGCCGAGCAACCAAGAACGGGACGACCATGGAGGCCGGACCACCGATCAGGATCAGCACCAGGGCGTAGGCAGCGGTCTCGTTCATCGGCCACCCGCCAGAGCCTCGGAACGGCACGGACCGCAGTTGGCAGCCGAGCTGCCCCGGTGCCTCGGGCACTGCTCCATGTCCCGCTGGACAGGCAGTGCGGCACCAGTGAGAGCGCGGGGGGTGAAGGTCTTCTTGCCCTTGATCTTCGGAGAACTCTCTCCCGCGCTTGCGCGGAAGGACGGTTCTTGATGGTTCAAGGACGGTTTGTAGGAAGCCTGCTTCCGGTCGGTGCGGAAGCAGGCTTCCGGCCGCTCGACGCTCTGCTTCCGGTCGGTCGGTACCGGGCGGAAGTCTGCTTCCGGGCGGTTATCCACAGGCTCGGGGACCTCGGTCGGTCGACCAGGCTGCGGCTCGGCGAACGGGTCAAGCGCAACCGGAACGGTGCGCCGACGCTCCATCGCGAGATCCCAGACAACGGGTCGCCGGTCGGTGGGCAGGTGGAAGACGTGCCGCTGATCGCCCCGCCGGATGATGGCGAGCCGTTCCAGCGTCGCAAGGTCACTGCGTATCGAGCGGGTCGACTTGCGGGCGTAGTGGGCGAGCCGTTCCTGAGACGGGTACGCGGCTCGGCCGTTGGCATGCGCATGGTTGGCGAGACCAACCAGCACAGCCAGACAGGCAGGGGGTACATCGGGCGCGTCGTTGAGCGCCCATGACAGGGCTTCTACACTCACAGCGGGCCGACCTCCAGTGTCGGTCAAGGCCCCGGATCACAGACGTTGGCGCGTCTGCCGGGGCCGCTCTTGAGTTATGGACTCATCCCCCTATCGGACGTTCTCCGGAAGCAACGTGGCGATCGTGGTGGGAGCGGTGCTGCTGCTGGCCCGCTGGGCACGCGCCGGCCCGTGGCTCGCCGCAGGACTCTGCGGGGTGGCGCTCGTGGGCTTCGTCATCCTGGTGCGTCCGTCGCCGAGCGTCGTACGGGCCGCCACGATGGGAGCGATCGGGCTCGCCGCGCTTGCCGCCGGTCGACCCCGCGCCGCGCTGCCCGCGTTGGCCGCCGCGATCACGGTGCTGGTGCTTGTCGACCCCGAGTTGGCAGGCGACGCCGGGTTCGCGCTGTCCGTGCTTGCCACCGGTGGCCTGCTGCTTCTCGCTCCGCGCTGGCGGGACGGGCTGCGCCGCAGAGGCGTCCCGAGCGGGTTGGCCGAGGCGTTGGCGGTGCCGGCGGCTGCCCAGGTCGCCTGCGGGCCGGTCGTCGCCGCGATCTCCAGCACTGTCAGCCTGGTGGCGGTGCCGGCCAACCTGCTGGCGGTACCGGCCATCGCGCCGGCGACAGTGCTGGGCGTGGCGGCGGCCGTGCTGTCGCCGGTGTGGCCGTCCGGTGCCGAGTTCGTCGCGTGGCTGGCGAGCTGGCCGGCCTGGTGGCTTGTCGTCATCGCCCGCCACGGTGCCCGCCTGCCTGCCGGCACGCTCCCCTGGCCGGGTGGGGCGGCCGGTGCCCTGCTGCTGGCCGGGCTGACCGTTGCGCTACTGATCGCCGTACGCCGACCGCTGGTGCGCCGGCTGGTGGCGGTCGTCGCCGTCGCCGCGCTGATCGGTGCGCTCCCGGTCCGGCTGTTGGCCACGGGCTGGCCGCCGCCCGGGTGGGTGGTGGTGGCCTGCGCGGTCGGTCAGGGCGACGCCCTGGTGCTGCCTGTCGCTTCCGGCCGGGCGGTGGTGATCGACGCCGGGCCGGAGCCCGGGCCGGTGGACGCCTGTCTGCGGCGGCTCCGCGTCCGGGAGGTGTCACTGCTGGTGGTGAGCCACTTTCACGCCGATCACGTGGGTGGGGTGGCCGGGGTGTTCCGGGGCCGGCGGGTGGCCGCCGTCCTGACTCCACCGTCGACGGATCCACCAGGCGGCCGGGACGCGGTGCACGCGGCGGCGGCCGGCGGACGGGCGGCGCTGTTGGGCACCACGGCCGGGGCGCGGTATCCGATCGGCGGGGTCGACCTGCTGGTGCTCGGCCCGCCCTATCCACTGACCGGCACGAGATCCGACCCGAACAACAACTCGTTGATATTGCGCGCCACTGTCGCCGGAGTACGCATCCTGCTGCCGGGCGACGCCGAGACCGAGGAGCAGCACGCGGTCCTGACGCGGGTGACGCCGGGGCAGTTGCGGGCCGATGTGTTGAAGGTTGCCCACCACGGCTCGGCCTACCAAGACGGAGGTTTCCTGGACGCGGTGCGGCCGGCCGTCGCGCTGGTGCCGGTCGGGGTCGGCAACACGTACGGGCACCCGAACCCTGGCCTGTTGGCCCGGTTGAGCAAGGGCGGCGCACGGGTGCTGCGGACCGACACCGATGGCGACCTGGCGGTGGTGCGTGCCGGCGGGGGCGTAGCGGTGGTCCGCCGAGGAGTGCCACCGGGGCGGCCACCGTAGGTCGCGTAGGTCGCAGAGCGGACGGCGGCGGGTGATCGCCGTCGGGGCCGACAAGTGAGGGCGGCCACCGTGACAGCCAGCGGGTCTGTGCTCTCTGTGGAAATTGCAGCACCAACGAGGAAACGGTGGGTGAATTGCGCATTAGGCGGTAAATAGAGATGGATGTCTGGATTTGCGCTAAGTGCGGGCTGCACCGACCGGGCGGCGAATGAGCAGGCACGATCCCGCCGTGGGGCGTGCGAATATGGGCGACGTGACCCCGGCCAGCCTCGCCCCCATTCTGCTCGTCCTCGGCGACGAGGAGCTGCTCGCCACGCGCGCGGTGACCGAAGCCGTCGAACGTGCCCGCAGTGTCGACGCCCAGGTGGACGTCCGCGAGTACCAGGCAGCCGTGCTCACCGTCGGCGAGATCGCCGAGATGCTCAGCCCGTCGCTGTTCGGTGGGCGGCGGCTGCTCATCCTGCGTTCCGGCCAGGACGCCCGGAAGGATCTGGTCGCCGCGCTGCTGGCGTACGCGAGGAATCCCGACCCGGAGGTCCAACTGCTGGTGCTGCACCTGGGCGGCGCCAAGGGCAAGGCGTTCGCCGACGGCCTGCGGTCGGCCGGTGCCACAGTGGTCCCGGCGGCCAAACTCAAGGGGCACCGCGAGCGGGTGGCCTTCGTCCGTGACGAGATCCGCCGGGCCGGCGGCAAGTGCACCGACGACGCCGCCGAAGCGCTGATCGCTGCGGTCGGCAACGACCTTCGCGAGCTGGCCGCCGCCTGCTCCCAGCTCATCGCCGACACCGATGGGCGGATCAGCGCCGACACGGTCTCCCGTTACTACCGGGGCCGGGTCGAGGTGACCGGCTTCACGGTGGCGGACGCCACGATGGTCGGCGACGTGCCCGGGGCTCTGGAGGCGCTGCGGTGGGCCCTGCATGTCGGCGTCGACCCGGTGCCCATCGCGGATGCGCTCGCCGACGGTGTGCGTACGGTGGCCCGGGTCGCGTCAGCCGGGCGAGGTAACGCGTACCAGTTGGCAAGCAGCCTGGGCATGCCAGCCTGGAAGATCGAGCGGGCGCAGCGGCAGGGGCGGGGCTGGACCCCGGAGGGACTGGTCCGGGCCATGCAGGTCGCCGCCGAGTGCAACGCGGCCGTCAAGGGTGGCTCGGACGACAGGGCGTACGCCCTGGAGCGCGCGGTCTTCTCGGTCGCGGCGGCCCGGCAGGGCAGCAGCCGGTGACGGGACCGAACCGTACGGCGTGGGCCACCATCCCGGCCGACGAGGAGCGTTACCGGCCGCTCTATGCCCGGCTCCTCGGCCTGCGGTTCGTCAACCCCGGCGGGGTGCTCTGCTTCCTCTTCTTCGAGGGCACCATCGCCCTGGCGGTGCTGCTGGCCCTCGCGGAGTTGGTCACCTGGTGGGCGGTGCTGGTGCTGCCGCTTGTGGTGGCGGCGATGGTCAAGCTCAACGACATGGTGGCCGCGACCGTCGTCCGGTCCGCCGCACTCGTACCTGAGCAGGAGCGGGACCGCTTCCGCAGGCAGATGGAGCCTGTCGTCGGCCGGGCCCGGGTCGAGTGGATCCCGCACAGCGTGCCTGGAGCAGTCGTGGTGGATGCCGCGCCAGCGCCCCCGCCGTCCCAACCTCAGTAGATCTTGGAGTGGAACGGCCCCTCCAGGGGCGCTTTCTCACCAAGATCTCGAAGCCCGGTGGAACGCTGGATATGCGGAAGCCCCGGACCGGGGTCCGGGGCTTTCCGAATTCAGTCTGACAGGAGCGTCAGGCGGAGAGCGCAACCACGCGCTTTGCGATCGCGGACTTGCGGTTCGCGGCCTGGTTGGAGTGGATCACGCCCTTGCTGACGGCCTTGTCCAGCTTGCGCGAGGCCTCCTGCATGAGCGCGGTGGCCTTCTCGACGTCACCGGCCTCAGCAGCCTCGTTGAACTTCCGGACGGCGGTCTTCAGCGACGACTTGACCGACTTGTTGCGCAGCCGGGCCTTCTCGTTCTGCCGGTTGCGCTTGATCTGGGACTTGATGTTCGCCACGCGACAGCCTCGTCTTGATAGCTCGGGTTGGTCAGCTTAAGTGCGCGGGATGACGAACATGCGTCAACGCTGCGCGAAGAGCCAGGTTACCAGGTCGCCCGGGACGAGCCAAAACGGCTCGACCGCCGAGCGGCCGACCCCGGCTCGCCGGGGACCACAATACGCCCTGGCCGCGTCACGCCCAGCCCTGGCGTCGGGCAAGCCAGTCGAGCGCCTGCCCGCCGCTGCGTCGTCTGTGCGCCGTGAGGTGCGGGGGCACCGTCGCCGGTGCCGCGTCCGCCCCGGTGAGGTAGTAGCCGGCGAGCGCCGCCAGGGTGGCGTCGAGGGCGTCCGGGGGCGCATCGGCGGTGGTCGGGTGCGCGGCGAAGAGCCGGTCGGCGTCCAGCCCGTCGGCGTACGCGCTGAGCAGCAGCCCGGCCACGTCGAACCAGGCCGGCCCGGAACACGCCCAGGTCCAGTCGCAGAACCAGGCCCGGCCGTCCATGTCGACGAGCACGTTGTCTCCCCGCAGGTCGCCGTGGATCAGCCCGGGCGACCGGGCGGCGTACCGGGGGAGTTGGGACTCCAGCTCCACCAGGTCGGGCAGCCGACCCCGCACGTGCACGGGCAGCGCCGGGGCGGGCTCCCTGCCGGCGGCGACCTCCTCCCACCACAGGATGTCCGAGCGGGCCAGGTCGGCGAGGTGCGGCAGGCCGAGCGCCGTGAGCGCGGCAGGTGGGTCGGCCAGCGCGGCGGCGACCTCGGCGTACCCGGCGAGCGTGGCCTCCAGCTCGGCAGGCGTCCAGGGCCGGAGGGGGCTGTGCCCGTCGACCGCGTCGGTGCAGAGCACGAACCATCCGGCCTCGTACAGCGTCCACCGGAGGCGGGGCGCGGGCAGGCCGACCGGCAGCCGGTCGAGGATCGCGGCCTCCCGGGCGTACGAGTCGACAAGGTGCGCTTGCCCCGCGCTGGCCGCCGCCTTGACGAAGACCCTGCCCCCGTCGGCGGTGTCGAGCACGGCGGCGAAGCCCCCTGTGAAACCGGCGGCGGCGACCCGGGCGGCGACCACCGCCGCGCCGAGACGGTCGGCTATCGCGTACCGCAGCGCCGCAGGCAGCGCCGACCACGGCGGGCGCGGCACGCCCGCGTGGGGCGGAGTCGGCGGGGAGGACACCACACCATGCTGCCCCGGGGTACGTGCGCGACGCGCGGCGACACTGCCAGACTGCCAAACCATGAGGACCGAGGACTTCTGGCAGCTGATCGACGAGGCCCGCGCCGGTGGCGGGGGAGAGCCCGGCCCGGTCGCCGCGCGGGCCGTCGCCCTGCTCGCCGAGCGCGACCCGGAGGACATCATCGGGTACGCGCGCCACCAGACGAGGGTGCTTGCCGCCTCGCACAAGGCGGACCTGTGGGGTGCGGCGTACCTGATCAACGGCGGCGCCTCGGCGGAGGGCTTCGAGTACTTCCGGGGCTGGCTGATGACCCAGGGTCGGACGGTCTTCGCCCGTGCGGTCAGCGACCCGGACTCGCTGGCGGAGCTGCCGCAGGTGCGGGCCGCCTCGCTCAGTGGCGAGGAGTTCTCCGCCGAGCAGATGCTGTCGGTGCCCTGGGACGCGTACCGCAAGGCCACCGCCACCGAACTTCCGGCGGACCGCGACCCGGTGCGTACCCCGGATCTCAACGACTTCTGGGACTTCGACGACGAGGAGGAGGCCGGCCGACGGCTGCCCAGGCTGGCCGCGCTCTTCGTCGAGCCGCCCCTGGAGTGAGGGGTTCTCGGACTGATCCATCGCCCGCACAGTGGGCGTACCCCGGCGGCGTGGGAACATAGAGGGGGTCGGCGGCGCGCCGGCCTGTTCACGTCAGCCGACCAGAACGGACCGCTGTGCCACCGAAGCTCGATCCCGGCGCGAACGCTCCTGGTGCCACCGACCCTGGTCGCATCCGGAACTTCGGCATCATCGCCCACATCGACCACGGGAAGTCGACCCTGGCCGACCGGATGTTGCAGCTCACCGGTGTGGTCGACCCCCGGCAGATGCGCGCCCAGTATCTGGACCGGATGGACATCGAGCGCGAGCGCGGCATCACCATCAAGAGCCAGGCCGTCCGGATGCCGTGGACCATCCGTGAGGGCGAGCGCGCCGGCGAGCAGGCCGTGCTCAACATGATCGACACCCCGGGGCACGTCGACTTCACCTACGAGGTGTCCCGGTCGCTGGCCGCCTGCGAGGGGGCCGTTCTGCTTGTCGACGCCGCGCAGGGCATCGAGGCACAGACCCTCGCCAACCTCTACCTGGCGCTCGAGAACGACCTGCGCATCATCCCGGTGCTCAACAAGATCGACCTGCCGGCCGCCCAGCCGGAGAAGTACGCCGAGGAGCTTGCCCACCTGATCGGCGGCGACCCCGCCGACTGCATCCGGGTTTCCGGCAAGACCGGCGAGGGCGTGCCGTACCTGCTCGACGAGATCGTCCGGCAGTTCATCCCGCCGGTCGGCGAGGCCGAGGCGCCCGCCCGGGCGATGATCTTCGATTCGGTGTACGACGTCTACCGCGGCGTGGTCACCTACGTCCGGGTCATCGACGGCCGGATCAGCGCTCGGGACCGGATCAAGATGATGTCCACCGGCGCGGTGCACGAGTTGCTGGAGATCGGCGTCATCTCACCCGAGATGGTCAAGGCCGAGGCGCTCGGCGTCGGCGAGGTCGGCTACCTGATCACCGGTGTGAAGGACGTCCGGCAGTCCCGGGTCGGTGACACGGTCACCATCAACAGCCGCCCGGCCGCCGAGGCGCTGGGTGGCTACAAGGACCCGAAGCCGATGGTCTACTCCGGTCTCTATCCGATCGATGGCTCCGACTACCCCAACCTGCGTGAGGCGCTGGACAAGCTCAAGCTCAACGACGCCGCGCTGGACTACGAGCCGGAGACCTCCGGCGCGCTCGGCTTCGGTTTCCGCTGCGGCTTCCTCGGCCTGCTCCACCTGGAGATCATCCGGGAGCGGCTGGAGCGCGAGTACAACCTCGACCTGATCTCCACCGCGCCCAACGTGGTCTACCGGGCCATCCAGGACGACGGCGAGGAGATCGTCGTCACCAACCCCAGCGAGTACCCCACGGGCAAGATCGCCGAGGTGTACGAGCCGGTCGTCCGGGCCACAGTGCTGACCCCGAACGACTACGTGGGCGCGGTGATGGAGCTCTGCCAGGGCCGGCGCGGCAGCCTGCTCGGCATGGACTACCTCTCCGCCGACCGGGTGGAACTGCGCTACACGCTGCCCCTCGCCGAGATCATCTACGACTTCTTCGACCAGTTGAAGAGCCGTACCAAGGGCTACGCCTCGCTCGACTACGAGCCCTCCGGCGAGCAGGCGTCCGACCTGGTGAAGGTCGACATCCTCCTGCACGGCGAGCCGGTGGACGCCTTCAGCGCCATCGTGCACAAGGACAAGGCGTACAACTACGGCGTCACCATCGCCGCCAAGCTGCGTACTCTGATCCCGCGCCAGCAGTTCGAGGTGCCCATCCAGGCGGCCATCGGCAGCCGGGTCATCGCCCGGGAGACCATCCGCGCGATCCGCAAGGACGTGCTCGCCAAGTGCTACGGCGGTGACATCAGCCGCAAGCGCAAGCTGCTGGAGAAGCAGAAGGAAGGCAAGAAGCGGATGAAGATGGTCGGCCGGGTCGAGGTGCCGCAGGAAGCCTTTATCGCCGCGCTGTCCTCCGACTCCGGCGACGGCAAGGCCGCCGGCAAGAAGTAGTCACGCCGCCGAGGTCCTGGCCCGCATCGCCGACCCGGACCTGCGGGCCCGCCGTCTCCTCGTCGTCGGCCCCTCCAGGCGCTCGATGACGCCGCCCGGTGGCGGGCTGCCGGGTGTGGGCGGCGTGCCGGCGGAGAAATTTTTCGCCCTGCAGTCCTCGGCCGGCAACCCGGTCGCAGGGCCGTTGACCTGTGTGGACGCGCTCCCAGCCCAACCGACGCAGCCCTCCGGCATTGACGTCTGCCGCTCGTTTCCCGGTGAGTCGGTTTGGTTTTTCGGGCGGTCGGGAACTTAGCGGTCACGACAGGAAGCACACACACATCGTGTGTCGGACATTCTTAGAAGGAGGGCGACCGTGGAGCTCACCGTGTGGGGCATCATCACCGCCATCGTTGTTGGTCTCATCGTCGGGGCCCTGGGCCGCCTGGTCGTCCCGGGCCGGCAGAACATGCCGATCTGGCTGCACCTGCTGATCGGTGTCGGCGCGGCCCTGCTGGGCACGGTGCTGGCGCGGGCGATCGGTATCGCGACCGAGACCGCCGGCATCGACTGGACTGAGCTGCTGGTGCAGGTCGTCGTGGCTGCCATTGCCGTCGCGCTTGTCGCCGGCGTGGGTGGTCGCCGCCGAGTCACCCGGTAACACAAGCACCACCGCGTACCACAGCAACCTTCGATGGGCGCCCGGCCGACAGGTCGGGCGCCCATCGGCGTTGCTGCCCGTCGGGGGCCAATCCCTCGACTCCACTCGCTGATCGACTCGGCATCCGTGAAATCGGGGTGTCCCCGGCACCGGGACACCCCGATTTCATGAATCCCGTGTTGATCAAAGCGTCTTCGGCGGCCGCCCGCGCGCATCGAAGTCGGTTTGAGTTTTCGGGCAGTCGGGAACTTAGCGGTCACGACAGGAAGCACACACATCTGTGTGTCAGACATTCTTAGAAGGAGAGCGACCGTGGAGCTCACCGTGTGGGGCATCATCACCGCCATCGTTGTTGGTCTCATCGTCGGAGCGCTCGGCCGCCTGGTCGTCCCGGGCCGGCAGAACATGCCGATCTGGCTGCACCTGCTGATCGGTGTCGGCGCGGCCCTGCTGGGCACGGTGCTGGCGCGGGCGATCGGTATCGCGACCGAGACCGCCGGCATCGACTGGGCCGAGCTGCTGGTGCAGGTGGTCGTCGCAGCCATCGCCGTCGCGCTCGTCGCCGGCGTGGGTCGCCGCCGCAGCGTCACCCGGTAACGAGCCACGCGGCGCCAGCCGGCAGCGAGTGCCAGCCGGTTACGAGCGCGCCAGCCGGTAACAACCTCGCATCAGCCGTACTACGAAAGAACGCCCGGCCCCCGGCCGGGCGTTCTTTCGTGGTGGAGTGCCCGAGTTCGCCCCGGCACCACGGCTCTCCCCGTCGATGTGCTGCGGTACCGTCGCCACGCTTCGCCGGTCTGCCCACTGTCGTAAAGGAATTCTTCGTACTAAGGTGCGGCGGAGAAGGTTAGTTCCAGGCGGCGCGAGGGGAGAAGTGGCGTGAACAGGTGGAAACGGCTGGCCCCGGTCACCGCCGTGGTGGCCTCGGTCGCGATGGTGCTGACCGGCTGCGGAGGCTCCGGCGAGGACGCGGCCGACGACAGCAAGCTCACGGTATGGATGATGGGCGAGGGCGGCGACGCGCAGAACGCCTTCCTCGACTCGGTCGAGGCGGAGTTCCGGCAGAAGCACCCCGACACCGACGTGGTGGTGCAGTACATCCCCTGGCTCGAAGCGCCCAAGAAGTTCCAGGCGGCGCTCGCCGGCGGTGAGGGACCGGACATCACCGAGTTGGGCAACACCGAGACTCAGGGCTGGGCGGCCCAGGAAGCGCTCGCCGACGTCAGCGGCCGGATGGGCGGCTGGGCAGAAGGCAAGGACCTGCTGCCCGACCTCGTGAAGAACGCGCAGCTCGACGGCAAGCAGTACGGCGTGCCCTGGTACGCGGGCGTGCGAGCGATCTACTACCGCACCGACTGGTTCGCCGAAGCGGGCGTGCAGCCGCCGAAGACCTGGGACGACCTGGTCAGCGTGGCCAAGGCCGTGCAGGCGAAGAAGAAGGGCACCTACGGCATCGCCCTGCCGGGCAACTCCGAGCTGCCCTTCTACTCGTTCCTCTGGGGTGCCGGTGGCGAGATCGCCAGCAACCAGGGCGGCGCCTGGAAGTCCGGCTACACCACTCCCGAGGCGCAGCGGGCCGTGAAGTTCTGGACCGACCTGGTGACGGTCCACAAGGTGGCCCCACCGGCCGCGGCCGGTTGGAACGAGATCGACGCGCGTACCCAGTTCGCCACCGGCAAAGCCGCGATGGCCTTCGCCGGCAGCTGGCAGCAGGCCGCCATCAAGAAGGACAACCCCGAGATCGAGAAGGTCTGGGGTACGTTCCCGATCCCCGGCCCGGACGGCAAGGCCGCGCCCGCCTTCGCAGGTGGCTCGGACGTGGCGATCTGGAAGGACAGCGAGCGTCAGGACCTGGCCTGGGACTACCTGACGGTGCTGCTGAACAAGAAGAACGCGCAGAGCTTCGCGAGCAGCCTCGGCTTCTTCCCGGTCTACCAGGATCTGGTCGCCGGTGACACGTACGCCAACGACAAGGTGATGGCCGCGTTCGCCACCACAATGCAGAACACCAAGCTCACGCCGCTCACCCCGAAGTGGGTGGAGGTCAGCCGGACCAAGACGGTGACCCAGGCGATGAACAGCTCGGTCATGAAGGGCCAGAAGACGGTCGAGAAGGCCACCGCCGACGCGGCCGCCGAGATGGAAGGCATTCTGAACAGCAAGTGAGCCTCCTGACGAAGACCTCGGAGACGTCCGCCGCGCGGGAGACCCCCGCGCGGCGGCGTCGCCGGGTGGACCGCCTGCCCTACCTGCTGCTCCTGCCCGCCCTGGTGATCATCGGGGTGTTGCTGCTCTGGCCGCTCGGCCAGGTGGTGACGATGTCCTTCTACCGGCTCAACAGCGTGCGGCAGTTGCGCGGCGACCGGGAGTGGCCCTGGGTGGGTCTCGGCAACTACATCGAGATCCTCACCGATCCGTTCTTCCTGACGGTGCTGCGCAACACCGTCCTGTTCGCGGCGGCAAACGTGCTGCTCACGATGGTGCTCGGCACCCTTGTCGGGCTGCTGCTCAACCGGCTCGGCCGAAAGATGGCCACCTTCGTGGCCAGTTGCGTGATGCTGGCGTGGGCCACCCCGGCGTTGACCGGCACCATCGTCTGGAAGTGGATCTTCGACGATACGAGTGGCCTGGTCACCTGGCTGTTCAACGCGCTGCCGGACGGGCTCTCCAACGCCCTGTTCGGCCGCAGTGACTGGACCGGCTACGGCTGGTTCAACTCGCCGCTGCTGTTCTTCGCCATCCTCACCCTTGTGGTGGTCTGGCACTCGTTCCCGTTCATCGCGGTGAGCGTGCTCGCCGGCCTGAAGAGCGTGCCGAGTGAGCTGCACGAGGCGGCCCGGGTGGACGGCGCGAGCCCGTGGCGGGTCTTCTGGAAGATCACGTTCCCGCTGCTGCGCCCGGTCTTCGGGATCCTGATCGTGCTCTCCACCATCTGGGACTTCAAGGTCTTCACCCAGCAGTTCGTGTTGGCCGGCGGCACCCAGGACCGGCCGACGTTCATGCTCTCCATCTACTCGTACGCCGAGGCGTTCTCGCCACCTCCGAAGTACGGCCTCGGCGCGGCCATCGCGGTGATCCTCACGCTGATCCTGCTCGTCGTCACCGGCTTCTACGTACGGATGGTGCTCAGGCAGGAGGACGAGTCGTGAAGAAGATCGCCCTGAACGGCGCCGGGCTGCTGGTCGCGCTCTTCGCGGCCTTCCCGGTCTACTGGATGATCTCCACCTCGCTCAAGCCGAGCAGCGAGATCTTCTCGTCCACCCCGCAGCCGGTGCCGGCCCATCCGACGCTCGCGCACTACCGGGAGATCCTGACCGGCAACCTCATCCCCGGCGTGAGCTTCCTCGACTTCTTCCTCAACAGCGCGCTGGTGGCGGTCGCGACGGTGCTGCTCAGTGGCCTGGTCGCCCTGCTCGCCGCGACCGCGGTGGCCCGCTTCCGGTTCAAGCTGCGGACCAGCTTCCTGATCATGCTGCTGGTGGTGCAGATGATCCCGCTGGAAGCGCTCGTCATCCCGCTCTTCCTGATGATCCAGCGGCTCGGGCTCTACAACACGCTGCCCAGCCTGATCCTCACGTACCTGGGCTTCTCGCTGCCGTTCGCGGTCTGGATGCTGCGCGGCTTCGTCGCCGCGGTCCCCAAGGAGCTGGAGGAGGCGGCGGCCATCGACGGGGCCAGCCGGGCACAGACGTTCCGGCTCGTGCTGTTCCCGCTCGTCGCGCCCGGCCTGGTGGCCACCAGCATCTTCTCGTTCATCACCGCGTGGAACGAGCTGATCTTCGCGTTGACGTTCATCAACGACCAGAGCCGCTACACACTGCCGGTGGCGATGACGTTCTTCTTCGGTCGCGACGACACCAACTGGGGTCCGGTCATGGCCGCCTCCACCCTGTTCACCCTGCCGGTCATCATCTTCTTCCTGCTGGTGCAGCGGCGAATGGTCTCCGGCCTGGTGGCCGGAGCCGTCAAGGGCTGACCGGCCCACGGCCCGCCGCGTCAGGCCACGGCGCGACGCACATGAGCCGCCGCCCTAAGCTGGCGGCCATGACGGGCAGGGTGGCAGCGGTGAACCTCGGCATCGTGACCGAGGCGAAGTGGGCCGGCGACGCGAGCGGTCGCAGCGGCATCGACAAGCGTCCGGTCGACGGGCCTGTGTTGATCAGTGTCGACGGGGTGGCCGGCGACTTCATCGCCGAGCGGGCCCATCACGGTGGCCCCGACCAGGCGGTCTACGCCTACGCGGAGGAGGACGCCGCGTGGTGGGCGGCCGACCTGGGCCGTGCCATCGGGCCGGGTGGCTTCGGTGAGAACCTGTCCACGTACGCGGTCGACGTGACGGGCGCGGTGATCGGCGAGAAGTGGCAGGTCGGCTCCGCCCTGCTCCAGGTCACCAAGCCTCGGACGCCCTGTACCACCTTCGCCGGATTCTGGGGCGTGCCGGATCTGATCCGGCGATTCACGGTGCGGGCCACGCCGGGGGCGTACCTGCGGGTGCTGCGCGACGGTGAGGTCGGCGCCGGTGACCCGGTGGAGGTGGTGGAGCGGCCCGGGCACGGGGTGACAATCGGCGAGGTGTTCCGGGCGACAAGCCTCGAGCCGGAGCTGCTGCCCCGGCTGCTGGAGGCACCCGACCTGCCGGAGTCGATCCGGGACAAGGTCCGCCGCCGTCTCGCCACCCGCAGCTGACGTCCGCCGGAGCCGGCCGCTGTTCGGAGCGCCACTCGACGATGGCGCTCCTTTATTATCATTATCAATAGTGATAACGTGTAGCCGTGGAGATGGCGAGAGAACGCTGGGCGGACCTGGCGCTGCACCCCGTGCGAATCCGGATCCTGCGTGCGGTCGCGGGCACACGTCTGACCACACAGGGCCTGCTGGAGCTGCTGCCCGATGTCCCGCAGGCCACGATGTACCGGCACCTGGCGATCCTGGTCAAGGCCGGGCTGGTCGAGGTGATCGATGAACGCAGGGTGCGCGGTGCCGTCGAGCGGGTGTACGCGTTGCCCGCGCGCGGCGCGACGCTCGACCCCGCGGCCCTCGCCACGGCTACGCGGGAGGACCACGCGCGTTACTTCACGGCGTTCATGTCGAGTCTGCTGTCGGAGTTCTCCCGCTATCTCGGCCGGGAGCGGATCGACTTCAACGCCGACGGTGTGGGCTACCAGCAACTCGTGCTGCACCTGACCGACGCCGAACTGGGCGAGTTCGCCGCCGGTCTCAACGCTCTGGTGGGTCCGTTGCTCGCCCACCAGCCCGGCGGCGAACGGATACCGCGGCTGTTGGCGACCGTTCTGCTGCCCACCGATC
Organism: Micromonospora profundi; assembly: GCF_011927785.1. Classification (NCBI taxonomy): domain Bacteria; kingdom Bacillati; phylum Actinomycetota; class Actinomycetes; order Micromonosporales; family Micromonosporaceae; genus Micromonospora; species Micromonospora profundi. The sequence goes on from NZ_JAATJK010000001.1 coordinate 498,559, forward strand.
CGCCGACGGTCGACAGGCACGCAGCGGCGCCGACGGACGACTCCGACACGACGAGAGGGGATGACTGATGGCATCGGTCATGGTGACCAACGATGTGATCGACATTCGGTTCACCGGATGGGAGCGTGTCTGGGTCGGGCGGGAGTGGTTCGCGCTGCCCCTCACCGCGGTGCGGAAGGTCGCCCTGGCGGACAACCCGCTGCGTCTGGCCCGTGGCGCCCGCCGGGGATATGTGGTGTCCGGCTTCGCCAAGATCGGAGTGTGGGGCCTGTACGGCGGTCCCCGGCAGCTCGTGGCGGCCCGACGGGCGGAACCAGGGCTGCACCTCGTCCTGGACCGGGCGGCGGCCGGCGGCGAGTTCGACGAGGTCGTGCTCTCCGGCCCGGCCGCGCCGGGCCTCGTGGAGACGATCACGCGTGCCATGGCGGCTCGCGCGTGACCGGCGACCACCTCGCGATCGAGGTGTCCTGCCTGACGAAGCGCTACGGTGACGTCACTGCCGTTAATGATCTGAGCTTCACCGTGCGACCCGGCGTGATCACCGGCTTCCTCGGCCCGAACGGCGCCGGCAAGACCACCACGATGCGCATGATGACCGGGCTGGTGTCGCCGAGCAGTGGCACCGCCACGATCGGCGGGCAGCCGTACGGTCAACTGGCCCGGCCGTCGCGCACGGTGGGCGCGGTGTTCGACGGCAACGCGTTCCACCCTGGACACACCGCCCGCGACCACCTGCGCGTCTACGCCGCGATGGGCGGATACCCGGACAGCCGCGTCGCCGACCTGCTCGACCTGCTCGGCCTCGCCGAGGCTGCGCACCGTCGTACCCGGGGATTCTCCACGGGCATGCGGCAGCGGCTCAACCTCGCCACGGCGTTGCTCGGCGACCCCCGCGTCCTGCTGCTGGACGAGCCCGGCAACGGCCTGGACCCGGCAGGGGTGTCGTGGCTGCGCGGCTTCCTGCGCCAGTTCGCCGACCAGGGCCGCACCGTCCTGATCTCCAGCCATGCGCTCGGCGAGATCCAGCAGCTCGTGGATGACGTGGTGGTGATCCGGCGCGGCGAACTCGTCGCCGCCGGGCCCTGTTCCCGGCTCGCCGGTCCGCCCGCGGTGCTGATCACCTCACCCGACGCGGACGCGCTCGTTGCCGTTCTGGCGGCCCACCCGGCCAACGGCGGCACGGCACCGCACGTCGAAGCCGTCGGGCCCGACCGGCTGCGGGTACGCGGGCTGGACGCGCCGGGCGTCGCCGACCTCGCCGCGGCCCATCATGTTCGGGTGCACGAGCTGGTCGTCGAGACCACCGGCCTCGAAGAACTCTTCCTCGATCTCACCAGGGACAAGGCGGCCATCTGATGAATCTCCTGATCAGAGCGGAGTTCCGCAGGCTTCTGGCCACCCGGATGTGGGGTGGCCTGCTGCTCGCCGCCGCTGCGCTGGGCGGCGGCATGTTCGGGGCCATGGCGCTGGTGGGGCCGGAGAACTTCGACCCGCCGATGCCCGGTCTGGACACCGAGGCCGGTCTCCGCGCGATCCTCGGCATCCTCGGCTACACCGCCCTCGTGCCGGCCGCGGCCGGGGCCCTTGCGGCCACCTCCGAGTACCGACACGGCACCGCCGCGGTCACCTTCCTGTTCGCTCCGCGCCGTGGGCGGGTGCTCGCCGCCAAACTCGCCACGTACGCGGTCGTCGGTCTCGCGTACGGCCTCGTCCTCGCGGGCACCGCCGCGGTGGCGCTGTTCGCCGTCGCCGCCGCCCGCGGCGTCCCACTCGGTCTGCCGGCCACCACCGTGCTGGCGCTGTTCGGCCGCATCGCCGTCGCGATGGTGGTCTACCTGCTCCTCGGGGCTGGGGTGGGCGCACTCGTCCACCATCAGATCGCGGCGCTGTGCGTCGTGGTCGGCTATCTGTACGTGGGGGAGCCGGTGCTGATGATGATCCCGGGCGTCAACACGCTGTACCCGGTCCTGCCCGGCGGAGCCACCGCCGCGCTCACCGACTTCACATACGTCGCCGACGCCATCTCCGCGGAACTCGGCAGCGGCGCCGTCCACCTGCTCCCACCGGCGGCGGGCGCTCTCCTGCTCATCGCGTACGCGGTGGTCGCCGCGGCGATCGCCGTGCTGCTCCCGCTGCGCCGGGACGTCAGCTGACCGTCCCCGGGACGACACGCCGATGAGAACAGGATGACGGGGTGGACCCCTGGTGGCCCGGAGGCGGATACGGAACAGCCTCCCGCCGCGATGGCGGGAGGCCGTTCTCAGCCGCGGGTGATCAGCGGAGCCAGGGGACGCTGCGGTCGAGCAGACCGCGCTCCTTGAGCTCCTTGCGCAGCGGGATCTCGTCGTCGACGTACCCGTCCCAGTTGATGCCCCAGTAGTTGGCGGTGTGGGTGCCCTCGCCGATCAGCTGGCGCTGCACGGGCGTGCGGTTCTGGTACCACTCGCCGTTCACGTCGGGGTGCAGCTCGTCAAGCGGACGGATCCACCGGTAGGTGTAGCCGACGAACAGCATCTTGCGCGTGATTGTCGACAGGTTCGTCGACCGCGAGTGCCACTGCCGGCGGTCGAAGATGAAGGCGTCGCCCGGGTTGGCGGTGATCTCCACCGTGCCCTCCGGGTCGGGGTTGTGCACGCTCAGGTCCTTGGGCCGGTCCAGCGAGTTCCACAGGTGGCTGCCCGGGATGACCTTGGTGGCGCCGCGACCGGTCTCGGAGAGGTCGGAGAGCACGTACGCGACCTTGAGCGAGAACATCGGCCGGGGCAGGTTCGGGTCCATCGTCTCCGGGTCGGAGTTCTGGCGGTACCCGTCCTGGTGCCAACCCCAGTACGGCTTCTCCGGCTCGGCGGCCGGCGGGGTGACGTCCAGGTGGTTGTGGTGGGTGTAGATGTTCCAGCCGGCCAGCCCCCACATGTACGGGAAGGCGATCGGGTGGGTGAGCAGCTCACCGAAAAGCTCGTCGCGCTCCAGGAAGCCCAGCAGGTGCAGGGTGCCGTCCTTCTTGGTGGTGCCCTTGGCCTGCTCCTCCGCGTAGACGCGGTCGACCGCCGCCTCCAGCGCCGCCCGGTGGTCCTCCGTCAGGACGTTGCGCAGCAGGAGGAACCCCTGCTCATGGAACTCCTTGCGGTCAGTGTCGCTGATCGGTTCGTAGCCGGTCCGGTCGCCGTAATCGAACACCGCGTCGTACCCCTCCCCATGAGGTGAATCTGTTTCTGGCACAGGCCGCCGATCGTAACGCGGGTGTCCCGGCGGTGGGAGGGCGAGCGACGGGAAGTGCACCGGCGCCCGGACGGCTTGCAGCGAGGTGGGTGCCGAGAGTCACATTGGCGTTGCCGGCAGCAGGTATTGCGGGGATTTGCCCGATTGTGCGGTCACTGCCGGTAAAGAGATCCGGGAACTCACCCCTCGGTGAACACCTCGGCCACGACCTGACCGGTCGGGCCCTGCTCGCCGGACGTCCGACCCCAGGTGCCGTTGCGGGCCGTCCACTCCTGGTCGCCGAAGCGGACCCGCTTCACGCCGTGGTCCTGGGCGTGCGACACCAGCCAGTGCGCGTACCGCCAGCCGTCACGCTGGTCGCCCGCCGTCACCGTCAGCCCGATCTGGTCCGCCGGGTCGGTGCCCGACACACCCCAGTCCAACACCAGGTTGCGGGTCAGCTGCGCGGCCGCCGCCGCGCCGAACATCACCGGGGTACGCCCGACAGTGCAGGCCACCGCGCTCGTGACGTCGCCGAGCAGCGCCTTGCTGAGCACCTCGGACTCATCGGCCCACTTCTGGTACGCCTCGGGAAACGCCGAGCGCTGCACCCGCTGGGCGGCGTCGGTGACCCGCATCTCCTCCCAGCCGCGCACCTTCTTCAGCGCCGCGTAGAAACGGTTCGCCGCGTAGCGCTGGTCCCGGATCTGCGCCGGAGTGCCCCAACCCTGGCTCGGGCGCTGCTGGAACAGGCCCACCGAGTCGCGGTCACCGTCGGCGAGGTTGCGCAGCCCCGACTCCTGGTACGCGGTTGCCAGCGCGACCACCACGGCCCGCTCGGGCATCCCGCGCTGGGCGCCGATCGCCGCGATCGTCGCCGCGTTGGCCATCTGGTCGGCGTCAAGCACGACCCGGCCGTCGGCCTGGACCGTGCAGGTCCGGCCCGCCAGCGGCAGCCGCAGTCGATCCCCGGCCTGCCGGACCACGACCCAGATCGCGATCACGGCGACGAGGATGAGCACCACACCACCCGACACGGCTGCCCGAGTCCGCACTCACACCCCCAGATTCGACAGTCCGACAAGCGTACGTCCCCGTTGACGCCGTCCGGGCCGTCCGACCGGTTCCCGCCCCGGAGCGGAGAACGTCGAAGTGACGTTCCCCGCGTTCACCAGGACAAACCGCTACTCGGCGGCCGGCACCCAGGCGGCGTCCCGCTTCTCCCGGAAGGCCATGATCCCCTCGCGTCCCTCGTCGGAGAGGAAGAAGCCCGTCGACAGGGCGGAGAGGCGGGCCAGCTCGTCGCGCAGCTCGGCGGTGCCCGGCCGGCGCAGCAGGTCCTTCGCCCCGGCCAGCGCCCGGGGCGCGCCGCGCACGAGCGAGTCGCAGTACCGGGCCACCGAGGCGTCCAGATCGTCGGCCGGCACGGCAGCCGTGACCAGGCCGATCTCGGCGGCCCGCCGGCCGTCGAAGGTGTCGCCGGTCAGGTACAGCTCGGCGGCGGCACGCGGGTGCAGCCGGGGCAGCACAGTCGCCGAGATCACCGCAGGGATCACGCCGATCCGTACCTCGGTGAAGGCGAATGTCGCCTCCTCGGCGCACACCGCCAGGTCGGCGGCCGCGATCAGACCCAGCCCGCCCGCCCGGGCCGGACCGGAGACCTTTGCCAGCACCGGCTTCGGGCACTCCCACAGGGCGGTGAGCACGTCGCCGAGCATCGCCGCGGGCACCGTCCCACTGGCGTACGCCATGGCGGTCTCCTTGAGATCCGCCCCGGAGCAGAAGACCGGCCCGGTGTGGTCGAGCACGATCACCCGAACCGTGTCGTCCGCGACCGCGTCGGCCAGGCCGGTCAGCAACTGGGTCATCAGAGCTGTGGAGAGCGCGTTGCGGTTGTGCGGACTGTCGAGGGTGAGGGTGGTCACCCCACGGGCCGTGGCGACACGCACGAGGACGTCGGGAGAGGTCATGCCGGGCACACTAGTGGCCATGCCCGGCGTCCTTCCAGATGGTGAGACCGTCCCCGTCGACGGATCTCTGCCCGCCACCGCCACCAGCGCTGTCGGTGCGCGCGGTTTCGGCGTGTACGTGCACGTCCCGTTCTGCGCCAGCCGCTGCGGCTACTGCGACTTCAACACGTACACGGCCGCCGAACTGGGCGGAGGGGCCAGCCGCGAGGGGTACGCCGACACTGTGCTCGCCGAGTTGGCGCTCGCCGCCCGGGTGCTCGGCGACAGCCCGCCGCCCCGGGTCGACACGGTCTTCGTCGGCGGCGGCACACCAACCTTGCTGCCCGCCGACGACCTGGCCCGCATCCTGGACGGCATCGACCGCACCTGGGGGCTGGCCGCCGACGTCGAGGTGACCACCGAGGCCAACCCGGAATCGGTCACCCCGGAATCGTTGAAGCTGCTGCGCAACGCCGGCTACACCCGGATCTCGCTGGGCATGCAGTCCGCCTCCCCGGGCGTGCTGGCGATCCTGGACCGCAAACACAGCGCCGGCCGGGCCACGGCCGCAGCCCTGGAGGCGCGTGACGCCGGTTTCGAGCACGTCAACCTGGACCTGATCTACGGCACGCCGGGGGAGCGGGCCGAGGACTTCGCCGCCTCGCTGGAGCAGGTCGTGGCCGCCGGGGTGGACCACGTCAGCGCGTACGCCCTGATCGTGGAGGACGGCACCCGACTGGCCGCGCGGATGCGGCGCGGCGAGCTGGCGTACCCCAGTGACGACGTGGCAGCGGACCGCTACCTGGCCGCGGAGGCTGCCCTCGACGCGGCCGGCCTGTCCTGGTACGAGGTGTCCAACTGGGCCCGCACCGACGACGCCCGGTGCCGGCACAACCTGCTGTACTGGACCGGCGCGGACTGGTGGGGGCTCGGCCCCGGAGCGCACAGTCACGTCGGCGGAGTGCGCTGGTGGAACGTGAAGCACCCCACGACGTACGCCCAGCGGTTGGCCGCCGGCGAGTCACCCGGCCTGGCCCGTGAGGTGCTCACCGCCGACGAGGCGCACATGGAGGACGTGATGCTGCGGCTGCGGCTGGCAAGCGGCCTGCCGCTGGCGGTGCTCGACGCCGCAGGCCGGGCCGGCGCCGACCGTGCGCTTGCCGACGGACTGCTGACCGCCGACGACTACGCGGCCGGTCGGGCGGTGCTCACCCTGCGCGGCCGGTTGCTCGCCGACGCCGTGGTCCGTGACCTGCTGCCCTGAAAGAACCGACGCGCTGCCCCGGCCGGCGCGCTGCCCTGGCCGACGCGCTGCCCCGGCCGGCGACGGTGCGCCGGACCGGCCGGGGGAGCGGCCGGTCCGGATCACTTGATGAAGTTGGCCGACATCGGGTAGCGGTAGGACGCGCCCTCGTTGGCCTTCATGCCGGCGATGATCCCGAACAGGATCTGGATCACCACTACCGCGATGCTGGGCAGGAAGAGCAGGCACCAGCTCACGAATAGCAGCACGAACGCGATGATCGACCAGAGGATCTGGAAGTTGAGCGCGGCCAGGGCCTGCGCCCGTACGGTCGGCGACTGGTTGCCGCGGACCAGGTAGGCGATGAGCGGGGCCACGAAGCCCAGCGGACCGAAGCTGATCAGCGCGCCGGCGGCACCGCCGAAGTGCGCGACAAGCGACCAGGTCTTGTCCTCGTTGTTGGCGTAGCCGCCGCCGGGGGCGCCGTATGCGCCGCCCGTCGGATAGCCGCCGGTGGGGCCACCCGGCGGGTAGCCACCGGGCGGGGGATAGTCGCCACCTGGGGGATAGTCGCCGGGCGGGGGATACCCACCCGGCGGAGGGTAGCCACCTGACGGCGGTTGGTCACCGGTGGGCGGCGGATAACCGCCGGCCGGGGGATAGCCGCCCGAGCCAGGTGCCCCGGACAGTGGTGCGGTGGGCGGCTCGGCCGAGTAGGGCGAGCCGGGGGCCGCCGGCGGGGAGGTCGGCTCCGGCGGATAGCCGCCAGGGTCTCCCGCGCCGGGTGGGCGAGGTGGTTCAGTCATGGTGTCACGGTAGGGGTGGCGGGCAACGCCGCACCAGAGCGACACCGCCGAGCCGACAGGCTGAACGGCCAACGGGGTACGAACAGCGACGCCCTTGATCATCGCGTCGGCGGGCGCGCCGACGTAGACTGGCACTCGTTACAGTCGAGTGCCAGGCGGCCCACCGGCCCCGTTCGGGTCGGTGGCCGACGTGCGACAGGAGGTGCGGAGGATGGGTCTGGACGACCGGAAGCTCGCCGTGCTCCGCGCCATCGTCGAGGACTACGTCTCCACGCAGGAGCCGGTCGGCAGCAAGGCGCTGGTCGAGCGTCACCAGCTCGGTGTCTCCCCGGCCACGGTCCGCAACGACATGGCCGTGCTGGAGGAAGAGGGCTACATCCGGCAGCCGCACACCAGCGCCGGGCGGGTGCCCACCGACCGTGGCTACCGGCTGTTCGTCGACAGGCTGTCCCGCGTCAAGCCGCTCAGCCCGGCCGAGCGCCGGGCCATCGAGCGGTTCCTTGTGGGCGCTGTCGACCTCGATGACGTGGTGCACCGCACAGTCCGGCTGCTCGCCCAGCTGACCCGCCAGGTGGCCGTCGTGCAGTACCCGAGCCTGGCCCGCTCCTCGGTGCGGCACCTCGAACTGGTGCCGATCTCCACCACCCGGCTGATGCTCGTCATGATCGCCGACACCGGCCGTGTCGAGCAGCGGCTCGTGGAGCTGCCCGGTCCGGTGCCCGCCGACGACGTCACCGACCTGCGCCGGATGATCAACGAAAAGCTCGCCGGTGAGCGGCTGTCCGACACCCCGCCGCTGGTGCAGGCGCTGGTCGAGGAGGTGCCGGCCGAACTGCGTCCGGCCATGGCCACCCTCGCCTCCGTCCTGCTGGAGACGCTCGTCGAGCGGCACGAGGAACGCATCGCGCTTGCCGGCACCGCAAACCTCACCCGGGGCGGCCTGCTCGACTTCCAGGGCTCCCTGAGGCCGATCCTCGAAGCCCTGGAAGAGGAGGTCGTGCTGCTCAAGCTCATCGGCGAGACCGAGCCGAGCACGACCCGGGTGCTGATCGGCGACGAGAACGAGTTCGACAACCTGCGCGCCGCCTCGGTGGTGAGCACGGGATACGGCCCGGGCAGCACAATCGTCGGCGGCCTCGGGGTGCTGGGGCCGACCCGGATGGACTACCCCGGCACCATCGCCACGGTGCGCGCCGTGGCACGCTACGTGGGCGAGCTGCTGGCCCAGAACTGACAAGTCAGGGCCGACGGCCGGCTGCGGCCGCCGGTCGGCGCAACGCGAGACGAACATGAGGACACGGAACGCAGTGGCCAGGGACTACTACGGCATCCTCGGTGTCAGCCGGGAAGCCTCCGATGACGAGATCAAGCGCGCCTACCGCAAGTTGGCGCGCCAGTTCCACCCGGACGTCAATCCGGACCCGGAGGCTCAGGAGAAGTTCAAGGACATCAACGCCGCGTACGAGGTCCTCTCGGACGACCGCAAGCGGCAGATCGTCGACCTGGGTGGCGACCCGCTCGCCCCGGGCGGCGGTGGCGCCGGCGGTCCGGGTGGCCCGGGCGGGGCCGGCCCGTTCGTCGGATTCCAGGACATCATGGACGCGTTCTTCGGCGGCGCGGCGGGCGGTGCCCGTGGCCCCCGCCCACGGACCCGTCCGGGCTCCGACGCGATCCTGCGACTCGAACTGGACCTGCACGAGACGGCGTTCGGCGTCGAGGCCCCGATCACCGTCGACACGGCTGTGCTCTGCACCACCTGCTCGGGCGCCGGCACGGCAGCCGGCACCCACCTGGCCACCTGCGAGGCGTGCGCCGGTCGGGGCGAGGTGCAGTCGGTGCAGCGCACCTTCCTCGGCCAGGTGGTCTCCGCCCGGCCGTGCACCGTCTGCCAGGGCTACGGCACCACGATCCCGCACCCCTGCCCCACCTGCGCCGGCGACGGCCGGGTGCGTACCCGACGCTCGCTGACCGTCAAGATCCCGGCCGGCGTCGAGGACGGCATGCGGATTCGCCTCGCCCAGCAGGGTGAGGTCGGCCCCGGCGGTGGCACCGCCGGTGACCTCTACGTCGAGATCCACGAGCGGCCACACGACGTCTACTCGCGCAAGGGTGACGACCTGCACTGCCGGGTCACCGTGCCGATGACCGCCGCCGCCCTGGGCACCCGCCTCACCATCAAGACCCTCGACAGCGAGGAGACCGTCGACGTCAAGGCCGGCACCCAGCCGGCCAGCACGCTGCGGTTGCGCGCCCGTGGTGTGCCGCACCTGCGCGGCACCGGCCGGGGCGACCTGTACGTGCACCTCGACGTCCGGACGCCGACCAAGCTCGACCCGGACCAGGAGCGGATGCTGCGCGACTTCGCCAAGACCCGGGGTGAGGAGGTCGCCGAGCTGACCAAGCAGGGCGGCTTCTTCTCCCGGATGCGCGACGCGTTCAACGGGCACGCCTGAGGTGTCCGCACCGCTGTTCCTGGTCGACGCGCTGCCCACCGGCGACGCGCTGATCCTGGACGGCCCGGAGGGGCACCACGCCGCCACAGTGCAGCGGCTGCGCGTCGGCGAGGAGTTGCTGCTCGCCGACGGTCGAGGCGGCACGGCCGCCGCCGTGGTCACCGCCGTCGGCAGGGGCGTCCTGGAGGTCGCCGTCACCTCCCGGGGGTACGCGGACGCGCCCGTACCCCGGCTGGTGACAGTGCAGGGCATCGCCAAGGGCGACCGGGGTGAGCTGGCAGTGCAGGCGATGACCGAGGTCGGTGTGGACGAGATCGTGCCCTGGGCGGCGTCCCGTTCGGTGACCCAGTGGCGTGGCGACCGGGGCGTACGCGCCCGGGAGAAGTGGGTGGCCACCGCGCGGGAGGCAGCCAAGCAGGCACGCCGGCCCTGGTTGCCGGTCGTGGCCGGGGCGCCGGACGAGTCCACGGCGACGGTGGCCCGCCGGATCGCCGGTGCCGCCGCCGGGTTCGTCCTGCACGAGGAGGCCGAGGAACGGCTCACCACCGCCGACCTGCCCAGCGTCGGGGAGATCGTGCTTGTCGTCGGCCCGGAAGGCGGCATCGATTCCGCCGAGCTGACAGCGTTCCGGGCAGCCGGCGGCCGACCGGTACGGCTAGGTGCGGAGGTGCTGCGCACCTCCACCGCGGGCGTGGCCGCGCTCAGTGTGCTCGCCACACGCCTCGGCCGCTGGTAGCCCGACCTTCACACCCGGCGGGCAGCAGGTGGAGTAGCTCGGCGCCTGCCGGTCAGTGGCCGGGTTGGTCAGCTGCGCAGGTAGGACGCGCCGTTGAGGTCGATGATGGTGCCCGAGGCCCACTCCGCCTCCGGCGACGCCAGCCAGTGCACGGCCGCGGCGATCTCCTCCGGCCGGGCCACCCGGTCGAACGGGCTCTGCGCCCGGATCGCCGCGCCGCTCTCGCCGCGAAGGTGCTCGGTGGTCATGTCGGTCGCCACGAAACCCGGCGCGACGGTGGCGACGGCGATCCCGTACGGCGCGAGCGCCACGGCGAGGGACTGACCCAGCGCGTTCAGCCCTGCCTTGCTGGCACCGTACGCCGGCTGGTGCGGCTCGCCCCGGAACGCGCCCCGCGACGACACGTTGACGATCCGACCGCCGCGCTCGCGCATGTGCTGGGCGGCGCACCAGGTGACGTTGCCGGCGCCTGTCAGGTTGGTCTCCAGCACCTGCCGCCAGCGCCGCTGCCACTCCTCGTAGGAGGTGCCGAAGATCGGGTGCGGGTCGTCCCGGTCGCCGTACATCCCGGCGTTGTTGACCAGGACGTCCAGCCCGCCGAGCTGCTCGGCGGCCCGGTCGACCATGGCCCGGACGGCGTCCGGGTCGGTGAGGTCCGCGCGGACCACCACGTGCCCCGTACCCGGTAGTTGCGCGCGCAGTTCCTCGGCCGCGGCGGCGGAGTCGCGGTGGTGGATCGCCACCCGGTCGCCGCCGGCCGCGAACGCCGTCGCCACCGCCCTGCCGATGCCACGCGAAGAACCGGTCACCAGTACCGCCCGAGCCGTCATGGCGGCCATCCTGCCCCAGGAGCCCCGTGTGCCCCGAGCGGCCCCTTCCTTACACTGCCCCGATGGGATCCGACTGCCTGTTCTGCCGCATCGTCGCCGGGGAGATCCCGGCCACAGTGGTCCGGGAAACCGCCACGACGCTCGCCTTCCGTGACATCGATCCGAAGGCGCCGGTGCACGTACTCGTCATTCCGAAGGAGCACTACGCCGACGTCGCCACCCTGGGGCAGGGCGACCCCGGGCTGGCCGGTGAGGTGCTGGCCACGGCCGCCGCGGTGGCCGAGGACGAGGGCCTGCTCGGCGACGGATTCCGGCTGATGTTCAACACCGGGACGTACGGCGGGCAGGAGGTGTTCCACGTGCACGCGCACCTGCTCGGCGGTGCGCCGCTCGGCCCGATGCTCGCGCGGAGCCTGGCGTGACATCCGGCCCCGGCGCGCACGACCGGTTGGACCGGCTGGTCCGGCGGGTGCAGGCCGATGCCCGGGTGCCTGCGGTGTCGGCCGCGCTGCACAGGGTCGACCGGCCGCTGTGGACCCGCACCGTCGGCGGCACCGGCACCGACAGCGCGCTGGGGCCGCGTACCCAGTTCCGGATCGGCTCGGTCACCAAGACCTTCACGGCGGTGCTCACCCTCCAGTGCCGCGACGACGGCCTGCTCGACCTGGATGATCCGGTCGGTCGGCACCTGGAGCTGCCCGCGCACGGTGAGCTGACCGTACGACGGCTGCTGTCGCACACCGGTGGCCTGCAACGTGAGCCGTTCGGTGACGTCTGGGACACCTTGGCCGCACCCGACGCGGAGCGGCTGGTGGCCGAGCTGGCCCGGGCCGAGCGTGTCCTGCCGTCGGGCCGCCGGTTCCACTACTCAAACCTCGGGATGGCCGTACTCGGCCTGCTTGTCGCCCGGCTGCGCGGCGGCAGTTGGGCGGAGGTGCTCACCGAGCGGGTACTGACGCCGCTCGGGCTCACCGACACCACGGTGACGCCCCTGGAGGCGGCAGCGACAGGGTTCCTTGTCGACGCGTACTCCGACGAGGCCCACCCCGAGCCGCCGACCGACTTCGGCGCGGTCGGCCCCGCCGCCCAGCTCTGGAGCACCGCTACCGACATGGCCCGCTGGGCGGCGTTCCTCGCCGACCCGGCGGCGCTCGACCCTTCCGGTGCGGTGCTCGCCCCGGGCACCCTCGACGAGATGCGCTGGCCGCTTACCACTACCGACGAGACGCTCTGGGCTGCCGGCTTCGGGCTCGGGCTGATCCTCATCCCGCAGGGCGAGCGGGTGGTGCACGTGGGGCACGACGGCGCGATGCCCGGGTTCCTGGCAGCCGTGTACGGCCGCCGGGGCGGCGACGGCACACCAGGCGCGATGGGCGCCGCCGTGCTCGGCTCCTCCGGAACGGCGACGGAACTGCTCGACCTGCCGCACCGGCTGCTCGCCGAGGCCGTCGAGCACGACCCGGCCGAGATCGAGCCCTGGCGGCCCGGCGCACCCGCCCCGGCGGCCCTGCGAGGTGTGCTGGGTCGCTGGTGGGGCGAGGGCTTCGAGTACGTCTTCTCCTGGCACGACGGCACACTGCGGGCGCGCGGGGCAGGCGACCCGGCGGGGCGCCCACCTGCGGTCTTCGCCCCGTTGCCGGACCGGCCGGACGTGTTCCGGACCGTGTCGGGCCGGGAGGTGGGTGAGCTGTTGAGGCTGACCCGGGACGACGCCGGAACGGTGGTCCGGATGCACTGGGCGACCTACCGGTTCACCCGCCATCAGGAGACCTTCGACAGGTACGACTTCCGTGCCGGCGGTTGATCGCGGCCAGCGGAAATGGGCGCGATGCGCTCCGCGTTGAACGGATACGATGGCTCCAACGTCCGCACGCCGTGCCAGCAGGGCCGGCGCCCGAGATCGAGAGCAGGTGCGCAGGGCCCTTCGGCCCAACTTATGACCGGCACCCCACCTCCCGGCGCTCCCCGGGTGCAGACCAGGATCACCGTGCCCGACCCCAAGATCATGGTCAATCTGCTCGGCGCGGGCGATGAGATCCTGCGACTCGTCGAGCGTTCGGTCACGAGTGACGTGCACGTGCGGGGCAACGAGATCACCATCACCGGCGCTCCCGCCGACAACGCCCTTGCTGAGCGGGTCTTCAGTGAGCTGCTCGAACTCATCGAGAAAGGCGAGACCCTGACCACAGACGCCGTCCGGCGTACCGTCGGCATGCTCGAGCAGGGCAGCGCCGAGCGGCCCGCCGAGGTCCTGACCCTCGACATCCTCTCCCGTCGCGGCCGCACCATCCGTCCCAAGACGCTCGGGCAGAAGCGCTACGTCGACGCGATCGACTCGCACACCATCGTCTTCGGCATCGGCCCGGCCGGCACCGGCAAGACCTACCTGGCGATGGCGAAGGCCGTCCAGGCGTTGCAGGCCAAGCAGGTCAACCGGATCATCCTGACCCGGCCGGCGGTCGAGGCGGGGGAGCGGCTGGGCTTCCTGCCCGGCACGCTCAACGAGAAGATCGACCCGTACCTGCGGCCGCTGTACGACGCGCTGCACGACATGCTCGACCCGGAGTCGATCCCGAAGCTGATGGCCGCCGGCACGATCGAGGTCGCGCCACTTGCCTACATGCGTGGCCGTACGCTCAACGACGCGTTCATCATCCTGGACGAGGCGCAGAACACGACGCCCGAGCAGATGAAGATGTTCCTCACCCGGCTCGGCTTCAACTCCAAGATCGTCGTGACCGGTGACATCACCCAGGTGGACCTTCCCGGCGGGACGAGCAGCGGCCTGCGGGTGGTTCGGGAGATCCTGGAAAACGTCGAGGACGTGCACTTCTCCCAGTTGTCCAGCTCCGACGTGGTCCGCCACCGGCTGGTGGGGGAGATCGTCGACGCGTACGCCCGCTGGGATGCCGAGCGGGAAACCCAGCAGGCGCAGGCCGTTCATGCCGTACCCGGGCGACCTGCCCAGGGCGGCCGTGCCGGCCGCCGCCGCTAAAGCAGAGGAAAGCAGTTGTCCATCGAGATCGCCAACGAGTCCGGTGCCGAGGTCGACACCGACGCCGTGCTCGCTGTCGCCAGGCACGCCCTCGACGAGATGGGGGTCAACCCCCTCGCTGAGTTGTCGGTGCTGCTTGTCGACATCGACTACATGACCGAGCTGAACCACCGCTGGATGGGTGGCGACGGCCCGACCGACGTGCTCGCCTTCCCGATGGACGAGGGAAGCGTCGACCACGGCCCGGGCGAGACCGCCCCCGCAGGCGGCGAGCCGGCGCTGCTCGGTGACATCGTGCTCTGCCCGGAGGTCGCGGCCAAGCAGGCGGCGACCGCCGGGCATGCCACGGCCGACGAGTTGCACCTGCTCACCGTGCACGGGGTGCTGCACCTGCTCGGCTACGACCACGCCGAGCCGGAGGAGGAGCGGGAGATGTTCGCGCTCCAGGCCCGACTGCTGGCGAGCTGGCGGTCGACCCGCAACCAGTGATGTCCACTTCGTTCCTTGCGGTCGGCCCTGCCGCCGGCCTTCCCGACCTGCAACTGATCTTCTTCGCGGCCGGCCTTGTGGTGCTTGCCGGTGTGATCGCGATGACCGAGGCGGCGCTCGCCGCTGTCTCCCCGGCGCGGGCAGCCGAGCTGGCCCGTGACGGCGTACGCGGTGCCCGCACCCTCCAGGTCGTGGCCGGCGACGTCGTCCGGCACCTCAACCTGCTCCTGCTGCTGCGGCTTCTCGCCGAGCTGACCGCGACGACGCTCGTGGCGTTGGTCGCTGTGGACAGCTTCGGCGCCGGCTGGCGTGCCGCGCTTGTCACCGCCGGCGCGATGGCAGTGGTCAGCTTCGTGGTGGTCGGTGTCGCTCCGCGCACCATCGGCCGGCAGCACGCGTACGCCGTGGGGCGTGCGGCGGCGCCGCTGGTCCGCTGGCTGGGCCGTGCGCTCAACCCGCTGGCGTCGCTGCTGATCCTGATCGGCAACGCGGTCACCCCGGGGCGCGGTTTCCCCGAGGGGCCGTTCGCCAGTCAGGTGGAGCTGCGTGAGCTTGTCGACCTCGCCGAGCAGCGCGGTGTCGTCGAGCACGGCGAACGCCAAATGATCCACTCGGTCTTCGCGCTCGGCGACACCATCGCCCGGGAGGTGATGGTTCCGCGTACCGAGATGGTGTGGATCGAGGAGGGCAAAACCCTCGAGCAGGCGCTGGCGCTCTTTCTGCGGTCCGGGTTCTCCCGCATCCCGGTGATCGGGGAGAGCGTCGACGACGTGCTGGGCGTGCTCTACCTCAAGGACCTGATCCGCCGGTCCCGAGGCGGCGACCCGGACGCCGAGCAGCTGCCGGTGGCCGAGCTGATGCGCCCGGCGACCTTCGTGCCGGAGTCCAAGCCTGTCGACGACCTTCTCTCGGAGATGCAGGCGGCCCGTAACCACCTGGTCATCGTGGTCGACGAATACGGCGGCACCGGCGGCCTGGTCACCATCGAGGACATCCTTGAGGAGATCGTCGGTGAGATCACCGACGAGTACGATGTCGAACGCCCGCCGGTCGAACGCCTCGGGGAATCCTCGGTGCGGGTCACAGCCCGCCTGCCTGTGGAGAACCTGGGCGAGATGTTCGACACCGACCTGCCCACGGACGAGGTGGAGACGGTCGGCGGTCTGCTCGCCCAGTCACTGGGGCGGGTGCCGATCCCCGGAGCGCAGGCCGAGGTGGCCGGCCTCCGGCTGATCGCCGAGGGCACCACGGGCCGACGCAACCGGATCGACACCGTCCTGGTCAGCAAGGTGGAGTCGGGCGACGAGCAGGACACCGCGGGGCGCGGCCAGCAGGCCGGCCCCGGGGACGACCCAGATCATTATCGAGACGAGGAGAGGCAACCCGCCGATGCCTGACACACCCGCCGCGCCCGCCGCCCGGCCCACCCCCGCCGCACCGGCGCCGCTGAGTGCCGAGGACGGCAAGCTCGTCGTCCTGGCCCGGGGAGCCCGTGGGCGGGTCGGTGCCGTGGAAGGTGCCGCGGTCCGGGACCAGGACGGCCGGACGTACGCGGCGGCCAGCGTCGCGTTGCCGTCGCTGACGCTCACCGCACTCCAGTTGGCTGTGGCGTCGGCTGTGGCGGCCGGGGCGAGCCGGCTGGAGGCGGCTGCGGTGGTGACCGAGGCGTCCACGCTTGACGGTGCCGGGCACGCCGCGGTACGTGACCTCGCTGTGGATGCGCCGATCCACGTGGCCGCGCCGGACGGCACCGTGTTGGGCACGGTGACCGAGTGAGCTCCGTGCGGGATCCCGAGCCGCGCCCGTACCGGGCAGGGTTCGGCTGTTTCGTGGGCCGGCCCAACGCGGGCAAGTCCACGCTGACGAACGCCATCGTCGGCACCAAGATCGCGATCACCTCGAACAAGCCACAGACCACCCGCCACGTCATCCGGGCGGTGCTGCACCGACCGGAGTCGCAGCTGGTGCTCGTCGACACGCCGGGTCTGCACCGTCCCCGGACGTTGCTGGGTGAGCGTCTCAACGACCTGGTCCGGTCCACGTGGACGGAGGTCGACGTGATCGGTCTGTGTATCCCGGCCGACGAGCCGGTGGGGCGCGGTGACCGGTTCATCAGCGGTGAGCTTGCCGAGTTGAAGGCGACAGTGCTCGCGGTGGTCACCAAGACCGACCTGGTCGACAAGCGTCGGCTGGCCGAGCAGTTGCTCGCGGTAAGCGAGATGGGGGAGTTCGCCGAGATCGTGCCGGTGAGCGCCGTCTCCGGGCACCAGGTGGACACGCTCGTCGACGTGATGACGAGCTATCTGCCGCCGTCGCCGCAGCTCTACCCCGACGACATGCTCACCGACGATCCGGAGCAGGTGCTTGTCGCGGAGCTGATCCGGGAGGCGGCCCTGGAGGGGGTCCGTGACGAACTGCCGCACTCCATCGCCGTGGTGGTGGAGGAGATGATCCCCGAGGGCCGGCTCACGAAGATCTACGCCGACCTGTATGTGGAGCGGCCCAGCCAGAAGGCGATCGTGCTCGGTCACAAGGCGAGCCGGCTCAAGGAGGTTGGCACCACCGCCCGCCGGCAGATCGAGGAGTTGCTGGGCACGCGCGTCTATCTGGACCTGCACGTCCGCGTTGCGAAGGACTGGCAGCGCGACCCGAAGCAGCTGCGCAAACTGGGGTTCTGACGACCGTTCGGTCAGCCCAGGCCGAGCCAGGGCTGACCGGGCGATGGGTGCGCCACCGGACAAAGTCGTTTTCGGTCGGGCGTATGGGATGATTCACGTTTGGTCGGGGCCCGTACCGTTTGGCGGCGACACCGCGAAGGGTAGGGGAGTACAACCCCCCGCTTCCCCGACCCAGATGCAGGCTGATGCGCAACCGGTATCTCGATCTGCTCCGTTTCCTGGCCATCGTCCGTGTTGTCGTCTACCACGTCACCGGATGGGCGTCCCTCACCCTCGTCTTCCCTGCCATGTCGGTGATGTTCGCGCTGGCCGGTTCGTTGATGGCCGCCTCACTCACCCGCTCCGGCCCGGCCGCTGTCGGTCGTCGGCTGCGCCGGCTGCTGCCGTCGCTGTGGGTGCTGGCGGTGGTCTTCGTGCCGGCCATGCTGTTCACCGGCCTGTCGCTGTCGCCCCGGGTGCTGCTGTGGCTGTTCCCGATCGCGGACCCGCCGGCAAACAACTGGGGTGCCCTTGCGCTGAGCGTCATCTGGTACCTGCGCGACTACCTGTGGTTCGTGCTCGCCTCGCCTATCGCGTTCTGGCTGTTCCGCAAGGCCCCGCTGCCGACACTGCTCGCCCCGTACCTGCTGCTGCTGGCGATCGAGGCCGGCATCTACCAGGCGCCCTCGCCGGTGCTGCGCGAGTTCGGGTTGTACTTCGGCGCCTGGATGCTCGGCTTCGCCCACCAGGCCGGCATGCTGCGACGGCTCGCCGGTCGCATCCTCTACCCGCTGGCGTCGGTTCTCGCGCTGGCCGGCGGGGCCTGGCTGGTCACCCATCCAGGCCCCCGGGGGTACGACCTCAACGACAACCACCTCGGTAACGCCCTCTGGTCGGCGGCGTTCATCCTGATCGCCCTGGGTCGCGGGCCGGCCGGGATGGCCTGGTTGGAGCGCAGCCGGCTGGCCGACCGGGCGGTGACGGTGGTCAACCGGCGGGCGCTCACCATCTACCTCTGGCACATGCCGTTCGTGGTTGCCCTCACCCCGCTGGTCGACGTCGTCGGCTGGTCCCACCAGGACCCGCTGGGGCTCGCCATCCGGGTGTTGCTGGTCTTCGTGCTGGTCGGGCTCGTCACTCTGGCCGTCGGCTGGGTCGAGGACGTCGCCGCCCGCCGCCGCCCGGAGTTGATCCCCGCCGGCTCGCCGCAACCGATCGAGCCGTCGAGCCGGCCCAGCGCAGGCCCGTCGATCCCGGCCGGCGCAGGCTCGGCAGGCCCGCCAACCGCAGGCCTGCCGAGCCCGGGGACCGCCGAGCCGACGGGTCGGTCGCCTGTCCCGCAGCCGCGCTCCGGCGCCGAGATCAACGCTGGCTGATCATGACGTTGCCGCTGCCTGTCGACCCGTCCAGCACCACCGACGAGTTCGGGTCGTTGACGACTGTGACCTCCGTCTCGCCGGAGCCGGTGCTGGTGCGGACGCGGTAGCTGCCGGAGGGCACCAGCAGCGTGGCGTTTCCGCTGGAGGTGTGCACCCGGGCCGAGACCTGCGTCTCCAACTCGATGGTGACGTTGCCCGAGCCGGCCTCGGCATCCGTGGCACCGCTGATCCTGCGGGCGTTGACGTTGCCGGACCCGGCACGCAGTCGTACCGACGTGCTGGCCTCGCTGAGCTCGATGTTGCCGGAGCCGGTCTCCACGTCGACCGCCCCGGAGACCCCGGCGACCCGCACCTCGCCCGAACCCCACCGCAGCTTCACCGCGCCGACCTGGCTCAAATCGACGTTGCCGGAGCCGCCCTCACCCTCCACGATCACGCCCGGCGGAGCGGTCACCTCGTAGGAGACGCTGCACCGGTTGCCGCAGTCGCTGTCGAGGATCAGTTCGCTGTCCTTGATCTCGTACCGCGCCTTGGGCTCGCCGCCCTGGTAACGCACCACCCGCTTGATCCGTACCTCGGTGTCCGGGCCGGTGCCCCGGACCACCACGTCGCCGGAGCCACCCCGTACCTGGATGTTGGTGATCTTCGCGGCTTCGGTGTCGTCGAAGTCGAGCCGCCGGAAGGCCAGGTTGTCGCACCCGGCGAGCAGGATGAGGGTGGTGGCTAACCCCAATGAGACGGCCGTGGTGGTGCGGCGGCGAGGGGCAGCGATGATCCGTTGTGGTGCCATGGCGAGGACGCTACGGCCGGTGACCCGCCCTCCGCATCGGGGTTCGTCCGCGCTTCCACCCCGAACCAACCCTGATTTCGCACCCCGAGGGAGAATGGCCCGATGGCCGGGTATCGCCGACAGCTCTACCGCGACGACGCGGTGGTGCTGCGTGTGCAGAAACTCGGCGAGTCCGACCGGATCATCACACTGCTCACTCGCCGGCACGGCCGACTGCGCGCCGTGGCCCGGGGCGTCCGGCGCACCACAAGCAAGTTCGGCGCCCGACTGGAGCCGTTCGGCCACGTCGACCTCCAACTCGCCGGTGACCCCAAGGGCAACCACGGCAGTTCGCTGCACACCGTCAGCCAGGTCGAGGGCATCGACCTCTACGGCAAGCGGTTCCTCGGCGACTATTCCCGCTACACGGCGGCAAGCGCGATCGCCGAGACCGCCGAGCGGCTGACGCCTGTCGAGCGGGAGCCCTCGCTGCGACTGTTCCAGCTCACAGTGGGCGCCCTGAAGGCGCTGTCCCGGGGCGAGCACGCCACCACCCTGGTGCTCGACGCGTACCTGCTGCGGGGTATGGCCCTTGCGGGCTGGGCGCCCGCGCTTGTCGCCTGCGCGGTCTGCGGCACCCCCGGGCGGCACCGCGCGTTCTCCGTGCCGGCCGGCGGCGCCGTCTGCCCGGACTGCCGGCCACCCGGCGCGGCCCACCCCGCGCCGGCCACCATCGACCTGATGTCCGCGTTGGCCACCGGCGACTGGGTGGTCGCCGACGCCACCGAGACCGGTGTACGCCGGGAGTGCAGCGGCCTTGTCGCAGCGCACCTGCAGTGGCACCTGGAACGCGCGCTACGCTCGCTGCCGCTGGTCGATCGGGGTCCCTCGGCGGCCGGCTCGGCCCCGCTGCCGGACGACGACGCCGGGGCCGTGGCGCCTCGGCCACGCCGTGACGGTGCGGCCGGGGTGGACGGTGCGAACAGGGAGAGAGCCGAGTGATTCGATCGACGAGGGCCGGCCGGCGTGAGCCGACGCCACCGACACCGCACCCGTCGGGTGCCCGGCCGCCGGCGCTGCCCACCGAGGCGGTGCCGAAGCACGTGGCAGTGGTGATGGACGGCAACGGCCGGTGGGCCAAGGAACGCGGGCTGCCCCGCACCAAGGGCCACGAGGCGGGGGAGCACAGCCTCTTCGACACCATCGAAGGCGCCATCGAGATGGGCATCCCCTACCTGTCGGCGTACGCGTTCTCCACCGAGAACTGGCGGCGCTCACCGGACGAGGTCCGGTTCCTGATGGGCTTCAACCGCGATGTCATCCGCCGCCGCCGTGACCAGCTGGTCGACCTCGGTGTCCGGGTGGTCTGGTCGGGCCGGCCCGGCCGGTTGTGGAAGAGCGTCATCTCCGAGTTGCAGACCGCCGAGGAGATGTCCCGGGGCAACTCGACGCTGACCCTCCAGTTCTGCGTCAACTACGGCGGGCAGGCCGAGATCGGCGATGCCGCCGCCGCGATCGCCCGGGACGTGGCCGCCGGCCGGCTCGATCCGGCGAAGGTCTCCGAGAAGACCGTGGCGAAATACCTGTACCACCCGGAGATCCCGGAAGTGGACCTGTTCCTGCGCCCCTCCGGGGAGGAACGGATCTCCAACTTCCTGCTCTGGCAGACCGCGTACGCCGAACTGGTCTTCCTGGACACGCTCTGGCCGGACTTCGACCGCCGACACCTCTGGTACGCCTGCGAGCTGTACGCCCAGCGGGACCGCCGCTTCGGAGGCGCGCTGCCCAACCCTGTCGCCCCGGTGGGCTGAGAGGCTTACCGGCACGTCACAGTGGGTACCAGGAACGTTAGGAGCCACTGACGGAGGTGAACCCACATGATCCAGAAGCGCATTGCACAGTGGGCGGTGATGGCGATCGCGGTGCCAGTGGCCGCGGCCGGTGCCCGCCGCCTCAGCCACACCCTGGAGGCCCGGCGCGGTTCCTCCGGCCTGACCCGGATGCTCACCAAGGGCGCCGACATGATCCGCCCGCAGAAGGCGAAGCGCCGCCGCCTCTGG
Source organism: Micromonospora profundi (assembly GCF_011927785.1). Classification (NCBI taxonomy): domain Bacteria; kingdom Bacillati; phylum Actinomycetota; class Actinomycetes; order Micromonosporales; family Micromonosporaceae; genus Micromonospora; species Micromonospora profundi. Next base: position 520,123 of record NZ_JAATJK010000001.1, read on the forward strand.
TGACCCCTCTACCCCCGGCGCCGCCCCCGCACCACGGAGGCGGCGCCGCACCATATCCCCCAAGCCGCGTGTCCACCTCGTGCGTCCACCTCGCGTGTCCACCTCGCGTGTCCGCGACTCGAACGATGCCGACCTTCCTCACCGCGCGGCCCCGCCCCTGTGCCTCACTCGCCCGCGCCTGCTCGTGCCCCGCGCCTGCTCGTGCCCCGCGCCTGCTCGTGCCCCGCGCCTGCTCGTGCCCCGCGCCTGCTCGTGCCCCGCGCCCGCTCCGCTTGCACTCGCGCCCGCTCTCGGTCGCGCTCCCGTCCTCGCTCGCGTCCACTCGTCCGCCCCGCCCCGCCCCGCCCCGCCCCACCACGCACGGTCGATCATGGAGTTGTGGTGCCTCACAAAAGCCCTTTATAGCCTTGAATCAGGCACCACAACTCCATGATCGACGCCGTGAGGGCTTGGCGCGGGCCTGGGGCGCGGGTCGGGGTCGAGGGCGAGGGCGGGTTTGCTTCTTTGGCGTTCGGGGTGGTCGGTTGTTTCGAGGTGGGGGGCGGTGGGGCGGAGGTAGGGTCGGGCGGAGACGTACGCCGTCGTGCGGGGGTGGAGATGCGGGATCTCCGGTACAAGATGATCATGGCGTTGAACGCGGCTGACCTGGGTGATCCGCTCTGCGAGCAGGTGGCCGAGATCTGCGCCGAGATCGCCGAGCAGCACTGCGCGGAGTTCGGCCACACGCCCCAAGTGCGTACCGGTGAGATTGCCGAGCTGGCCACCGGCGACCCGGCGCTGACCTGGGCGCCGTCGACCCCGGACGCCGGTCAGCGGGCCTGGTGACCGCGCCCGCACCTGCGGTCGACCTGCGCCGCGCCGAAGACCGCTTCGCCACCCGGATCTCCTGGCTGGACTCCAAGCATTCGTTCTCGTTCTCCCGGCACTACGACCCGGCCAACACCCACCACGGTCTGCTGCTTGTCAACAACGACGACGTCGTCCACCCCGGCGCCGGCTTCGAGACGCACCCACACCAGGACATGGAGATCATCACCTGGGTGCTGCGCGGCTCCCTGGTGCACCAGGACTCCACAGGCCACTCGGGAGTGATCTACCCGGGTCTGGCGCAGCGGATGAGCGCGGGCACGGGCATCCTGCACTCGGAGAAGAACGACGCCTGGCGGCTCAACCACCAGGAGCCGCACAACGACCCCGTGCACTTCGTGCAGATGTGGGTGCTCCCCGACGAACAGGGCATCGAGCCTGGCTACGAGCAGCTGGAGATCGAGGACGAGTTGCTGCGGGGCGGTCTCGTGCCGGTCGCCTCCGGGATGGACCGCTACGACGGCGCGTCCGCCATCAGGATCCGCAACCGGTACGCCACCCTGCACGCCGCCCGGCTCACCCCCGGCGACGAGGTCACCCTCCCGGACGCGCCCTTCGTGCACCTGTACGTGCCCAACGGCACGGTGACCCTGGAGGGCAGCGGTCCGCTAGGCACCGGCGACGCGGCCCGACTCACAAGGACCGGCGGCCGGAGGGTAACCGCCGACGAGCCAGCCGAAATCCTGGTCTGGGAAATGCACGCAACTCTTGCCTGAGGCCCGTCCCCGCGATCTTGCACTTTCTGCCCGGTCATAACGGCGCATAGGCCGCGTTCCGAGGTCCGAAAGTGCAAGATCGCGGGGAGCGGGGAGCGGGGAGCAGGGAGCGGGGAGCAGGGAGCAGGGAGCAGGGAGCGGTGGTTACGCCGGGGACTCGGTGTGGTCGCCTGCCCAGAGGGTGTGGAACGAGCCTTCGCGGTCGACGCGCTGGTAGGTGTGCGCCCCGAAATTGTCCCGCAGGCCCTGGATCAGCGCGGCGGGCAGCCGCTCGGCGCGCAGCGCGTCGAAGTACGCAAGCGACGACGAGAACGCCGGCGTCGGCACCCCGGCCCGGGTCGCGTCGGCCACCACCCGGCGCCAGCTCGGCACGCCGGCACCGACCGCCTCGGCGAAGTACGGCGCCACCAGCAGCGTCGGCAGGTCGGGCTGCTCGTCGTACGCCTCACGGATCCGGTCGAGGAAACGGGCGCGGATGATGCAGCCGCCCCGCCAGATCGTCGCCGTGCCGCCGAGGTCGATGTTCCAGTCGTACTCCTGGCTGCCGGCGCGGATGTGGTCGAAGCCCTGCGCGTACGCGACGATCTTGGAAGCGAGCAGCGCCCGGCGGACGTCCTCGACGAAGGCGTCCCGGTCGGTCACCTGCCACTGGTCACCGGTGTCGGGGAACGCCCGACGTGCCGCCTCGCGCTGGTCGACGTGCCCGGACAGCGAGCGGGCGAACGTCGCCTCGGCGATCCCCGTGATCGGGATGCCCAGGTCCAGGGCGCTCTGCACGGTCCACCGTCCGGTGCCCTTCTGCTCCGCGCGGTCCTGCACGACGTCTACGAAGGGGCGGCCGGTGGCCGCGTCGGTGTGCGCGAGCACATCGGCGGTGATCTCGATGAGGAACGAGCCCAACTCGCCCTCGTTCCAGTCGCGGAAGATCTGCGCGATCTCCGCCGGCTTCGCGCCCAGACCGGCCCGGAGCAGGTCGTACGCCTCGGCGATGAGCTGCATGTCGGCGTACTCGATGCCGTTGTGCACCATCTTGACGAAGTGCCCGGCGCCGTCCGGCCCGACGTGCACACAGCACGGCACGCCCTCCACCTGGGCGGCGATCTTTTCGAACATCGGACCGAGCTTGGCGTACGACTCGTCGGAGCCGCCCGGCATGATGCTCGGCCCGAGCAGCGCGCCCTCCTCGCCGCCGGAAACGCCGGTGCCGCTGAAGTGCAGCCCCTTCGCGCGCAGCGCCTCCTCCCGGCGGCGGGTGTCGGCGAAGTGGGCGTTGCCGCAGTCGACGATGATGTCGCCCTCGTCCAGCAGCGGCACCAACTCGTCGATCACCGCGTCGGTGGGCGCACCCGCCTTGACCATCACGATCACCGCGCGGGGCCGTTCCAGCGACGCCACGAAGTCGGCCATCGACTCGCCGGGAACGAAGGTGCCCTCGTCACCGTGCTCGGCGACGAGGCTGCGGGTGCGCTCGGGTGAACGGTTGTGCACCGCCACGGTGAAACCGTTGCGGGCCAGGTTGCGGGCCAGGTTGCGACCCATCACCGCCAACCCGGTCACGCCGATCTGCGCTGTCGCCTGCTGAGCCATCCGTGCTGCCACCTCTCGCCGTCGTGCAGTCCTGCTGCGACGGTATCGCGCTGCGCGCAGTGCGGGAACGCTGGTCGACAGGCGGTCACTGATTGATACCGCTCAGCTTCCGCCGTTGCCTAACCCGGCGCTCAACCGCACGACACGCACTCCCGGCGTCGCGCCGCCATCGGTCGCGTCAGGAACCGTGACTGATCGCGCCAGACAGCCACTACCGATCGTGCAGGGCGCCTGTCACCGGTCGCGCCAGGAAAACCGGTCGTGCCGACCTCCAGCACCGGATAGTGTGCGGTCATGCGCTACTGACGCCCCGTTTCCGAGCCGGCCCGCCGCCCCGCGTCGCGGTCCGTGCGCTCCCGGGCGTCCGCGTACTCGCCATCGCATTCGGTGGTTGGCGGTCCCGGTGAGCTGTCTCTTCCCCATCTCGACCGTCGAGCTGCGACGGTCACCAGCCGATCCGACCGACCGCCGGAGCGCGGGACCGGCCGTGACGGTCGGCACCGAAGGAGGCCCGGATGCCTGCCAGGCGCAACCCGAAGAAGTCCCGTACCCCCAGAGCAACGCCGCTCGGCACCGACCCGGCGGCCAAGCGCGGCCCGCTCCAGCCGACCCGCTCCGACCTCGGCCTCGCGGTCGAGCCGGCGCTTGTCGACCCGGCGGTGCCGGCACTGCTGGTCGAGCCGGCGGTGTCGAACGACCCGGCGGTGCTGGTCGAGCCGGCGGTGCCGGCGGTGGCGCTGGGTGAGCTTGTGCCGCCGGTCGACGTGCCGGCCGCGGTCGACGCGCCGACGGTGGCCGACCTGCCGAAGGCGGCCGGACGACCTGCGGCACCGACGGCCGGACCGCCGCACGGCGGCGGAGGCCGCTCCGGTGGCAAGAGTCAGCAGGCCGGCCAACCGCGCCGCTACGCCTTCCGCCGCAGCTGACCGATCCCGCCCCGCCGCGCGCTGTCCGGCGTGGGCCGCCCACTGCGGGCCGTGCGTCGCGTGCCGTGCGTCGCGTGCCGCGCGTCGGGGACGCCGCCCGCCGCGCTTCGCCCGCGCGCAGCGGACGCGGACGCCGCCCGGCGGACGGTGACGACAACATCAGGGATGTAGTGGCCTCGTCTGGCAGCGAGGGCACTACATCCCTGATGTTGTGCGGATCTTGGAGCGCGATGCAGCGGCGCGCTCAGCTGATCAACGGGCGGAAGGTGCCGAGCAGGACGCTGACGGTCAGGGCGCCGCCGGCCAGGACGACAGCCACGGCGATGAGCAGTCCGTCGGCGGGGCCGAAGCGCTGGCGGCGGGCGACGGTACGTGGTGTGTCGGCGTCGAACCCGCGCGCGTCCATCGCGACGGCCAGCCGGGTGCCTCGGCGGATCGCCCCGACCAGCAGCGCGAACGCGGTGGAGGCGAACAGTCGCAGCTTCGCCACGGGATTGCGCCCGGCGTCGACGCCGCGTGCCCTCCGGGCCATGCTGATCATCTGCCACTCCTGGCCGAGCAGCGGCACCAGCCGGAATGCGGCCAGCGCCCCGATGGCGAACCGGGGCGGCGCCTTCGCGTTCTGGATCAACGAGTCGGCGAGGTCGGTGGGGTCGGTGGTGGCGAAGACGATCACGCCGGGCAGGGCCACCGCGAACACCCGCAGGATAAGGCCGAGCGCGGTGAGCAGGACGCCGGTGGTCACCATCACCGGTCCGACGTCCAGCAGGACCCGGCCGGACCTGTCGGCGGCGAACAGCACAAGGGTGACGAGGATGCCGGCGCCGCTGAGCAGCAGTGGCAGGGCCCGCCGGGCCAGCACCCGGTAGCGGACGCCGAACAGCGGCAGCACGGCGAGTTCCACGGCGATGGCGATGGCCGGGGCCACCGGGTCCAGGGTGGCCAGCAGGGTGAACGAGAAGACCAGCGCGGCGGCGACCTTCGCCACCGGGTTCCGCCGGGCCAGCGGCGCGCCGGGAGCGGCGACCGGCTCGATGCTGATCATCGGATGTCACCTCGGGTCGGCGCGGTCGCTCCTGGGTCGCGCGGTCGGGCAGCGCCGTCGAGATCGGCGTCCTGGGTGGTCGCGGTCGCTACCGGGTGGCGGTGCGGCCGGGCAGGGCCGCCGCCGAGGTTCCCACCCCACGTGGTCACTGTCGCTCCAGGGTGACGGTGCGGTCGGCGAGCGCGGCGACGAAGTCCGCGTCGTGGGTGACCGTGACGATGCCGTGCCCGGCGTCGCGCAGGTCGGCGAAGAGGTCGACCAGTTCCCGCCAGGTCCGCCGGTCCTGACCGAAGGTGGGTTCGTCGCAGATCACCAGGCGTGGCGCGGTGGCCAGGGCCGTCGCGACGCTCAGCCGCCGCGCCTCCCCACCCGAGAGGGTGTACGGGTTGGCAGCGGCGAGCCGGGTCAGCCGCAGCCGTTCCAGCAGTTCTGCCACGGTGTCCTTGACGGCCGCCTCCTGTTGACCGGTCCGGCGCGGACCCAGCGCCAGCTCGTCGAAGACGGTGCTCGTGACGAACTGGTGCTCCGGGTCCTGGAAGACCGACCCGATCCGCTTGGCGAGCGCGGGTGCCCGCCAGCGGTGCGGGGGAGTGCGGTGGTCCGACCCGGCCAGCTCGGCGGACGCGGTTACCCGGCCGGTGCCCGGCTTGAGCAGACCGCCGAGCAGCAGCGCCAGGGTCGACTTGCCGGCGCCGTTCGGTCCGCGTACGGCGAGTGCTTCGCCGGCGCGTACCCCCAGATTGGTGGGGCCCAGCCGGGGTGGCAGGCCGAGCCGGTCGGCGGTGAGCAAGAGATCCCCCGGGGTGGCGGTCGCTGGCCGGGGCACGACAGGGTGACCCGGCACCCAGACGCCCTCGTCGGCGAGGGTGGCGCCGTGCGCGGCGAAGATCTCCTCGGGTGGGCCGTCCGCGCGGACTCCGCCGCCGGGTTCCAGGACGACTACCCGGTCGACTAGTGGCAGCGCTTCGGCGACCCGGTGCTCGACCAGGATCAGCGTGGTGTCCGCGTCGAGGGCGCCGGCCACCGCCTGTCGGATCAGGTCGGCGCCGGCCGGGTCGAGGTTGGCGGTCGGTTCGTCGAGCAGCAGCAGGCCGGGGCGCAGGGCCAGGGCGCCGGCCAGGGCGAGGCGTTGCTGCTCGCCGCCGGAGAGTGCGGCGGTGTTGCGGTCCCGGGAGTACGGGAAGCCGACGCGACGCAGCGCCTCGTCGACCCGGGGCCAGATCTCGGCAGTCGGTACGCCCCGGTTCTCCAGACCGAACGCGACGTCGTCGCCGCAGCGGGCCATCACCAACTGGGTCTGCGGGTCCTGGAAGACGATGCCGACGCGTTCCCGGCCCTTGCGCGGGTCGAGCCCGTCGATCTCGACGGTGCCCTCCTGCTCGCCGGAGTCCTCGGGCAGCAGCCCGGCCAGGGCGCTGAGCAGCGTGCTCTTGCCGGCCCCCGATGGTCCGAGCAGCAGCACCCGTTCCCCGGCCTCCACCCGCAGGTCAACCCCGCGCACGGCCCAGGCGCGCCGCCCAGCGTGCCGCCACCCGAACCCGCGCAGCAGAACCGCGCTCACCACCCACCCCCTACCCGCCCCGACCCTGCCCAGCCCTCCCCGCCCCCTGCCCCCGCCCGCCTCCTGCACCCCTTCCACCCTGCCCGGTGATCATGAGGTTGACGGGGGCTTGGGCGATCCATCCGCCCGTCAACCTCATGATCGACGTGAGTGAGTGAGTGAGTGAGTGAGTGGGTGGGACGGGAGGGGCGGGGAAGGTGAGGGATTAGACGAGGGCTCGGTTCCGGCCTGCTGGGAAGCGGTCCAGGACGCCGGTGTTGGCAAGGGCCCGGGTGAGCAGCCAGCCGCCGATGCCGGCGATCACAGTGGCGCTGACGATGGTGAGCAGCGCGTACGGGATGCGGTAGTTGACCAGTTCGGTTTCGACATTCCAGACGAAGAAGTCGAACAGCGCGGCGCTGAGACCTGTCAACGCGCCGGCCAGCGCCGCCGTCGGCAGCCGGAACGACCGGTAGCGGAAGGCGGCGAAGGCCAACTCGGCGCCGATGCCCTGAACGATCCCCTGCGGAATCACAGTGCCGGCCCACTGGCTGCCCAGCAGCGCGGAGACGACCGCCGCCACCGTCTCGCAGTAGAGCGCCGCGCCGGGCTTGCGGATGACCAGGCCGCCGACGACGGCCGGCATCAGCCAGACGCCGTAGATCAGCGTCTGCGCCGGCGGGAAGAAGGCGAACGCGCCCTCGGTGGCACTCCAGACCAGGCCCCAGGCCCAGAAGATGACGCCGAAGGCGACAGCGATCACCGAGGCGACCACGATGTCGATGGTCCGCCATCGGTTGGTGGTGTTGTCCATGCTTTGCTCCCAGTTCAGTGAACGAACCAGGAGAAGACGCACGCCGCGCGCCCGGTGGCACCGGACGACGGCGCGGCTGGAGGTCGACCGAACTCCCTGCGCTGGCATTACCCAGATCAGGTTCGAGGGTCTGCGGGCGTGCCCGCACTCTCAGCGCTGTGCGCTCCCCTGTCGGATGTGAAGTTGTCTCGCTGACGCTAGCACCGACCTGGGGTGACAGCCCAGCAGGGAGTCCCGGCAGCCGGCCGGCCCGGCGTCGGCTCGGTAGGCTCACGATCATGCAGGTCGACGCGCGAGGTCTCACCTTCGAGGTACGCACCGGTGGTCCGGCAGACGGCGCGCCCGTCCTGCTGCTGCACGGCTTCCCGCAGCACAGCGGCGAGTGGGACGAGGTCGTCCCGGCGCTGCACACCGCCGGGCTGCGCACGTACGCGCTGGACCAGCGTGGCTACTCGCCGGGCGCGCGGCCGGAGGCGGTGGCCGACTACCGGATCCCCGAACTGGCCGCCGACGCGGTGGCAGTGCTCGACGCGCTCGGGTTGGACGCCGTCCACCTGGTCGGACACGACTGGGGCGCGATCGTTGCCTGGGCGCTGGCGGCCGAGCACCCCGAACGGGTCCGTACGCTCACCGCCGTGTCAGTGCCGCATCCGGCGGCCATGGCCCACGCCCTCGGCACCGACACGGAGCAGAAGGCCCGCTCGTCGTACATCGCGCTGTTCCGCCAGCCCGGCAAGGCCGAGAAGGTGCTGCTGGCGTTCAACGCGACGGCGCTGCGCAAGATGCTCGGCGGGGTGGGCGACGCGCCCCGGGTGGACCGCTACGCCGATCCGATGCGCGAGCCGGGTGCCCTGACCGCCGCGCTGAACTGGTACCGGGCCATGTCCCGGGCCGACCTGGCCGCCGTCGGCCCGGTCGCGGTGCCCACCACCTATGTGTGGAGTGACCGGGACATCGCCATCGGCCGGACCGCCGCCGAGGCGTGCGCCGCCAACGTCACGGGTGACTACCGCTTCGTACCGCTGCCCGGGGTGACCCACTGGATCCCGGACGCCGCCCCTGGCCCGCTCGCCGAGGCGATCCTGGCCCGGGTCGCCGGGACGGCCTGAGCCGTGCCGATCGAAGGAGCGCCGTGACGACGTACCCCGGCGGGCCGGGCACCCGGCGCTCGGTCGCCGCGCAGCTGCGCCTGCTGGGCGTACGTCCCGGCTCGACAGTGCTTGTGCACGCGGCCCTGCGCCCGCTGGGTTTCGTCTGCGGTGGACCGCACGCGGTGGTGCTCGCCCTGCGTGACGCGCTCGGCCCGGACGGCACGATCGTGGTGCCGACCCACACGCCCGACAACAGCGACCCCGCGCAGTGGCGCAACCCGCCGGTTCCGGTGGACTGGTGGCCGCTGATCCGGGCCGAGATGCCGGGGTTCGACCCGGCGGTCACCCCCAGCCGCTACATGGGCGTGCTCGCCGAGACGGTTCGCGGCTGGCCCGGCGCGTTGCGCAGCGCGCATCCCCAGGTGTCGTTCGCGGCGCTCGGCCCGGCCGCCGAGCAGGTCGTCGCAGGGCACGGCCTGGCCGACATGCTCGGCGCACAGTCTCCGCTGGACCGGCTCTACGACCTGGACGCCGACGTGCTGCTGCTCGGGGTGGACCACAGCGTGAACACGTCGCTGCACCTGGCCGAGTACCGTCGTCCCGCGCCGGTCCGTGAGCGGCTGGGCGCGGCGGTGCGGATACCCGACGGTGGCCGCGAGTGGGTGTGGTGGCAGGACATCAGGCTCGACGAGAGCGACTTCGGCACGCTGGGCCAGGCCCTGGAGGCCACCGGCGTGGTCCGCGTCGGCTCGGTGGGCGCCGGAACCGCGAGGTTGGTACGCCAGCGGGCGGCTGTCGACTTCGCGGTGCAGTGGATGGCCCGCAACCGGACGACGGAGGACACATGAGCGTGAGCGCCGACGACTTTCTGGCAGTGGTGACCGAGACGATCGGCCGGGTGGCCGCCAGTCAGCGGGAGGCGGTGGGGCGGGCCGCCGACCTGATCGCCGACGCCGTACGCGCCGACGGGGTGGTGCACGCCTTCGGGACGGGCCACTCGGAGGCCCTCGCCATGGAGATCGCCGGCCGGGCGGGTGGCCTGGTGCCGACCAACCGGATCGCGTTGCGCGACCTGGTGCTGATCGGTGGCGAGCCGGCCGAGCGGCTCGGCCCGCTGCTGGAACGGGACCCGGCCGTGGCGCACCGGCTCTACGAGCTGGCCCCGGTACGCCCCACCGACGTCTTCGTGCTCGCCTCGAACTCCGGGGTCAACGGCGCCATGGTCGAGTTCGCCACGCTCGTCAAGCAGCGGGGGCATGGGCTCGTGGCGATCACCTCCGTGCAGCACTCCGGCCGGATGACCTCCCGCCACCCGTCCGGTCGCAAGCTGGCCGACCTGGCCGACGTGGTGCTCGACAACGGCGCACCGTACGGCGATGCGACGCTGCCGCTGCCCGGCGGTGGCGCTGTCGGCGCGGTCTCCTCGATCACGGCGGCACTGCTGGCCCAACAGGTCACCGTGGAGGTGGTTGCTCGGTTGCTGGCGGCGGGGGAGCGGCCCCCGGTCTACCTGTCGGCGAACATCCCGGACGGCGACGCGCACAACACCGAGCTCGAAGCCCGCTACGCGGGCCGCATCCGCCGCGGCTCCTGAACGCCCGCGTGGGCGGCGCTCGGCGAGGGCGGTGGCGTGACCAGCGGAGTGTCCTGGCGGTGACCGGCAGATGTCGTGAACCTGTTTCGCGCTCAGTCGTGTGGGGCATTGGCGTTGCTGCCGGCGGACCGCTCCGTCGGCAGTAGCGTCTCACCGGAGGTAGCGCGTGTCGACGGAGACCGAGAAGCAGCGTTGGCAGCGCAACTTCGCCGATCTGCTACAGGAGCTGCGGGTCGCCCAGACGGGCGTGCAGATCCTGTTCGCCTTCCTGCTGACCCTGCCGTTCAGCAACGGATTCACCCGGACCAGCGAGTTCCAGCGGGATGTCTACATCGTCGCCCTGATCGCCGCGGCCGCCGCCACCGCGATGATCATTTCGCCGGTGGCGTTCCACAGGGCGCTGTTCCGGCAGGGGCGCAAGCCGGAGCTGGTCCGCTTCGCGCACCGGATGGCCAGCGGCGGGCTCGCCTTCATGCTGATCTCGATGGTCAGCGCGGTTCTGCTGATCACCGACTTCGTGCTGGACCGGCCGATCGCCTTCATCCTCAGCGGCCTGACCGGGCTCTGGTTCCTCACGTTCTGGGCGATCCTGCCGTTCTCCCGGCGTAGCTGGGGCGAGGACGACATCGACGACGACGATGACGACCCGGAGATGCTCAGCGGTCGCTGAGGACGGCGATCCGGACGTACGCTGCGCTACCCCTTGGTAACAAGCGGAGGTAGCGTGGCGGTAGTCGCGCACGTCGACGCAGCCGCACCGAGGTTCGAGGGGGCAGCCGTGACCACGACGCAGAACGGCCGACCGGCACCGGACGGTCCTGACTCCAACCCCGCAGTCGACGCGGCCCAGGCGGGCACCGCCGGTGCGGCCGCGCCGCTGCCCGAGGAGGCCGGGCAGGTCTCCGAGAAGGAAGCCCGGCAGGTCGCCGAGGCGGCCCGGGAGTCCACCTGGGACCGGCCCAGCTTCGGCAAGGAGCTTTTCCTGGGGCGGTTCCGGCTCGACCTCATCGACCCGTGGCCGCGCTCCGATCCGGACGACGAGGCCCGCGCCGAGGACTTCCTCGGCCGGTTCCGCGACTTCCTCGCCTCCGAAGTGGACGGACAGGCCATCGAGCGGGACGCCTCCATTTCGGACTCGGTGTTCCACGGCCTTGCCGACCTCGGCGCGTTCGGCATGAAGATCGACCGGAAGTACGGCGGCCTGGGCCTGAGCAACCTGCACTACTGCCGGGCGCTGATGCTCGCCGGCTCGGTAAGCCCGGCGATCGGCGCGCTGCTCTCCGCGCACCAGTCGATCGGCGTGCCGCAACCGCTGAAGATGTTCGGCACCGCCGAGCAGAAGCAACGCTTCCTGCCTCGGCTCGCCGCCGGTGAGGTCTCCGCGTTCCTGCTCACCGAGCCGGACGTCGGCTCCGACCCGGCCCGGCTCGCGACCACCGCCGAGCCGACCGAGGACGGCACCGGCTACCGGCTCAACGGGGTGAAGCTGTGGGCCACCAACGGCATCGTGGCCACCCTGCTCGTGGTGATGGCCCGGGTGCCGGCCGGCGAGGGTCGGCGCGGTGGGATCACCGCGTTCGTCGTGGACGGTGACAGCGCGGGCATCACAGTGGAGCGGCGCAACGAGTTCGTCGGTCTGCGCGGCCTGGAGAACAGCCTGACCCGGTTCCACGACGTGTTCGTACCGGCCGAGAACGTCATCGGCGGCGAGGGTAAGGGCCTCAAGATCGCCCTGACCACGTTGAACACGGGTCGGCTCTCGCTGCCTGCCATGTGCGTGGGCGCTGGCAAGTGGGCGTTGAACGTGGCCCGGGGGTGGGCCGCCGACCGGGTCCAGTGGGGCCGGCCGGTGGGGGAGCACGAGGCCGTCGCCCAGAAGCTCTCCTTCATCGCGGCCACCACGTACGGCATGGAGACCATGCTCGACCTGTGCTGCCTGCTCGCCGACGACGACCGCAACGACATCCGGATCGAGGCGGCGCTCGTCAAGCTGTACGCCAGCGAGATGGCCTGGAAGATCGCCGACGAGCTGATCCAGATCCGGGGCGGGCGCGGCTACGAGACGGCCGACTCGCTGGCAGCCCGTGGCGAGCGCGCCGCAGCCGTCGAGCAGATGATGCGTGACCTGCGGATCAATCGGATCTTCGAGGGCTCGACGGAGATCATGCACCTGTTGATCGCCCGGGAGGCGGTCGACGCCCACCTGTCGGTGGCAGGCGACATCATCGACCCGGATGCGGGGCTCGGCCGCAAGGCCCGAGCGGGCGCCCGAGCGAGCGCCTTCTACGCGAAGTGGCTCCCCACGCTCGCGGTCGGTCGGGGGCAGAGCCCTTCGGCGTACGCCGAGTTCGGGCCGCTGGCCGCACACCTGCGCCAGGTGGAGCGCTCGTCGCGCAAGCTGGCCCGGTCGACGTTCTACGCGATGTCCCGCTGGCAGGGAAAGATGGAACGCAAGCAGGCGTTCCTCGGCCGCATCGTGGACATCGGCGCGGAGCTGTTCGCGATGTCGGCGGTCTGCGTCCGGGCGACGGCCGAGCGCGGCAGCCGACCGGAGAACGTGGAGCTGGCCGACCTGTTCTGCCGGCAGGCACGGGTCCGGGTGGACGCGCTGTTCGCCGCCCTGTGGGACAACACCGACTCGGTCGACACCACCGCCGCGAAACGGATCCTCGCCGGCCGCTACGCCAGCTTGGAGGAGGGCGTCATCACCCCGTCCGACGAGCTGCCCTGGGTGGCCCGTTGGACGCCCGGCCCGTCCACGGCCGAGGACGTCCGCCGCCGCATCCCGCCGAAGCCCTGACCCCGTCGGCCGGGCTCAGCGGGCTCGGCCGCGCAGGCCGAGCTGGCGCAACTCCAGCGCGGCCAGGGCATCCACTGTGTCGTCGTCACCGCGCCGCCAGGCCTCGGCGACGTCCGGCGCGATCCGGGTCAGACGGCCCAGCGGCTGGGTGGCCAGCGCGCGCAGGGCGAGCAGGTCCCGACCGGCCGGCCCGTCGGCCAGTTTCGCGGCCGATCCGGCGCGGCGCATCCACCGCAGCCGCAGCGGCAGCCAACCGAACAGCACGATGCCGAGCGGAAAGATGAGCACCGCGACGGCGAGCGCCAAGGCGAGCTGGTCGACCAGGTGCTGCTGGTCACGGCCGGCGTCGGCGAGCCCCCGGGCCGCGTCGGCGGCCCGCTGGAAGGGCGCGGTCAGCTCATCGCCGACAAGCGGGACCCGCCGAACCTTGCCGCCGGCGTCGGCGAGGTTGTCGGCGAGGCCACCGCCGGCGCCCTCCAGTTTCTGCCCAGGTACGGCGAGTTTCTGCACAAGGTCGTGCAGCCAGAGCGCGCCGCGGATCGCGACGTACACCCAGGCGACGACGAGGAGGTCGGTGAGCAACTGGCGGGCGGCGGTCGGAAAGCGATCAGCGTAGATCTTCACGCCGGACAGCGTGCCACGAACGGCCCGACTAATGCAGATGTGGAGGCACGATCTACGAGGGCCGGGACGCGGCTTTCAACGCACGCAGGTCGGGCAGGTGCCGAAGATTTCCAGTGTGTGGCTGACTTCTGCGTAGCCGTGCTCTGCGGCAACCCGGTCGGCCCAGCTCTCCACCGCAGGCCCGGCCACCTCGACGGTACGCCCGCACACCCGGCACACCAGGTGGTGGTGATGGCCCTGGCTGCACCGGCGGTAGAGGTGCTCGCCGCCCGGCGGGCGCATCACGTCGATCTCGCCCGCGTCGGCCAGCCCCTGCAACGTCCGGTAGACGGTTGTCAGGCCGACCCGCTCACCGCGTTGCCGGAGCATCGCGTGCAGGTCCTGCGCGCTGTGGAAGCCCTCCATCTCGCCCAGCAGGGCGCTCACCGCCGAGCGCTGCCGGGTGTTGCGCACCGCGGCGCCGCTCTCGTTCATGATCCCTCCCCGGCGTGGCTCACCGCGTCCGCCACAATGTGCGCCACGTGCTCGTCGACCAGGCTGTAGGCGATCTCCCTGCCCCGGCGGGACCCCCGCACCACGCCCGCGCCGCGCAGCACCCGCAGGTGCTGGGAGACCAGCGGTTGCGCGGCACCGAGCTTCTCCACCAGCTCATGCACACACCGCTCGCCGCCGGCGAGCTCGCTGACGATGGCCAGCCGGATGGGTGCGGAGAGGGCGCGGAGCAGTTCGCTCGCCCCGTCGAAGCCCTCGTAACCCGTAGCGGTGGTCATTCTGCAACGGTAACCAATTCAGCCGAGCACCACCTCGTGCGGCTCGGCGGGCGCCACGGAGGCCGGTGCGGCCCGGCGACGCAGCGTCCGCCAGATTCCCGCGCCCACTGCCACCACCAGGAAGGAGGCGATCGCCACAAGCACCACCGAGGCGCCCGGCGCGGTGTCCGCGGTCGCCGCCACCCAGACACCGGTGCCGGCGGCGAAGAGGCCGAGCGCCATCGCGGCGGTCATCGTGCTGCGGAAGCCACGGGTGACCTGCTGCGCGGTGGCCACCGGGACCACCATCAGCGCACTGATCAGCAGCACTCCGACGGCCCGCATCGCGATGGTCACGGTGATCGCCGTGGTCACCGCGATCAGCAGATTGAGGGTACGCACCGGCAGGCCGGAGACCCTGGCGTACTCCTCGTCGTGGCTCACCGCGAAGAGCGCCGGCCGCAGCGCGATCATGGCGACGAGGATCGCCCCGCCGAGGATCACGATGGTGGTCAGGTCGGTGGCCGAGATGGTGGTCAGCGACCCGAACAGGTAGGCGTTGAGATTCGCGCTCGTCGCGTCGGAGAGCCCGACCAGCAGCACACCGCCGGCGATGCCGCCGTAGAACAACAGAGCCAGGGCAAGGTCGCCGGACGTACGCCCGCGGGCGCGCACCAGCTCGATGGCGACCGCACCGGCGGTGGCAACGATCACCGCCACCAGCACCGGCGAGCGGTTGAGCAACAGGCCCGCGCCGACGCCTGTCAACGCCACGTGCCCGATGCCGTCGCCGATCAGTGTCAGCCTGCGCTGCACCAGGTAGATGCCGAGCGCTGGCGCGGCCAAGCCGATCACCAGCGCGGCGATCAGGGCGCGCTGCATGTAGGGGTACTGGAAGAGTTCCATGCTCAGCTGCTCCACAGCCCGGCGGGCTCGTCGGGACCGTGCGGGTGCACGTGGTCGTGGTCGGGCTCCGCGTGGTGGCCGGCCGGGTCCGGCACCGGGCCGTCGTGACAGATACCACCCTCGTGTACGACGACAGCCCGGCTGATCACCGGCCGCAGGGGGCCCAACTCGTGGGCCACCAGCAGCACCGTCCCGCCGTCGCCGACGAAGTCGCGCAGCGCGCCGGCGAACGCCTCCTGGCTTGCCGCGTCCACGCCGGCGGTGGGCTCGTCGAGGATCAGCAGCTCGGGTCGGCCCGCGAGCGCACGGGCAATCAGTGTGCGCTGCTGCTGGCCGCCGGAGAGTGTGGCAACCGGGTCGGCGGCCCGGTCGGCGAGCCCGACCGCGCGCAGCGCGGCGTCGACGGCGGCCCGATCGGCAGCGCCCGGAGGGCGCAGCAACCCTCGACGGGCCAGCCGGCCGGAGCCCACGACCTCGCGGACCGTCGCCGGTACGCCGCCGCCCGCGCCGAGGCGCTGCGGGACGTACCCGATGCGCTGCCACTGCCGGAACCGGCGCAATGGCTGGTCGAAGAGGCTGATCGAGCCGGTGCTCAGCGGCACCAGCCCGAGCACGGCGCGGATCAACGTGGACTTGCCGGAGCCGTTGGCGCCGAGCACCGCGACCACCTCACCGGCGGTCACGTTGAGCGAGACATCCCGCAGCACCGGGCGGCCGTCGTAGCCGACCACCGCGTGCTCGACGCTGATCACGGGCGCGCTCACGAGCAGCTCAACGCCGTCCGCAGGGTCTCCAGGTTGGTACGCATCACCGAAAGGTAGTCGGCGTCGCTGCCGGCGGCGAGTCCTTCGAGCGGGTCGAGCACCGCGGTCTTGGCGCCGACCTGACCGGCGATGGTCTCGGCCACCTTGGGGCTGACAAGGGTCTCGAAGAAGATCGTGGTCGCCTGGTGCTCCTTGGCCTCCTCGATGACCTGCGCGAGCCGCTGCGGCGAGGGCTCGACGTCCGGGCTCAGCCCGGTGATGCCGATCTGTTCGAGCTGGTAGCGGTCGGCCAGGTAGCCGAACGCGGTGTGGCTGGTCACGATCTCCCGCCGCTGGCAGGTCCGCAGGCCCTCGGTGAACTCGCCGTCCAGCCGCGTCAGGTCGGCGCGCAGCGCGGCGGCGCGGGTGGTGTAGTCGGCGGCGTGGGCCGGGTCGGCCTCGCCGAGCCGCTTGGCGAGTTGATCGCCGATGCCGGCCAGCCGGGTCGGGTCGAGCCAGACATGCGGATCCTTGCCGCCGCCGTGCTCCTCCTCGCCCTGCTCGTCGTCCCCGTGGTCGTGGTCGTGGCCGCCGGCGCTCACGTCCAGCAGCGGCTGCACGCTAGCCACGTCGAACACCCGGTCGCCGCCGCTCTGCGCGATCGCCTCGTCGACCGCGGGCTGGAAACCCTTCAGGTAGACGATCAACTCCGCGTCGCTTACCTGGCCGACCTGCTTCGGGCTCAGCTCCAGGTCGTGGGGCTCGGCGCCGGGCCGGGCCAGGTTGGTCACCCGGACCGCGTCACCGCCGATCCTCTCGGCGAGGAACTGGAGGGGATAGAACGCGGCCACCACGTCGACCCGTTGCGGATCGGCGCCGGCCGGACCGCCGTTGGAGCAGCCGGCCCCCGCGCCCAGGACGAGCAGGGCGGTCGCGGCGGCCAGGACACGGGACGTGGTGCGGTTGCTCATGCCCCCAACTGTCCGTGGCAACGACAATGATTGTCAAAAACGCATAGCTGCATGTCAGAGCAGCTTCGCGAGGCCCACAGTCACCAGCAGGGTCAACATCAACAGTCGGATGAGCCGGGTCTGCGGCGCCTGAACCGCCCAGGTGGTCGCCAACAGGGCGATCAGGGCAGCGGCGAGCGCCAGCGTCAAGAGCCCGCCGATCACGCCTGGCGTGAAGAACGCGATCAGCACCACCACCAGGGTGAGCAGAAACACCGATGTCGGGTTGGCCCCGGCCAACCGGGCCAGCAGAGGGCGCTGCGTACGCTGCATCCCACAGACTCTACGAGGAGGCGCCCGGTGCTGGTGACCAACCGGTTCGTGGTCGACGTCGATGTCGCCGACGACTTCACCGAACGGGCCCACGCGGCCCTCACCGCGCTGGCCGCCCGCCCCGGCTACCTGCGAGGTCAACTCCTGCGGGCGCTTGACGACCCCCGGCACTGGACACTGCTCACCGAGTGGGAGTCGGTAGGCACCTACCGGCGTGCCCTGGGCGCCTTCGAGGTCAAGGTCAGCGCCGTGCCGCTGCTCGCCGAATCGGTCGACGAACCCTCCGCGTACGAGGCGCTTGCCAACGCCGCGCCCGGCGGGGCAGTGGTGGTCGCCGAGAGTGATCGGGCTGCTGGTCCTTACCGCTGAGCCGTCGGGCACTACCCTGCTCCTATGACCGCACCCGCCCCGCCGCCCGGTCCCGGTGTGGCTCCGCCGTTCGCCGCGCCGCCCACCGAGGGCCGCCGGACCCGGCTCTGGATCGGCCTCGGCGTCGGCGCTCTCGCCATCCTGCTCTGCTGCGGCGGGGGAGGCGCGGCCGTCGTCGGCCTGGCCGTCAGCGGCGTGCAGGCGATCCGGGAGCAGGGGCGCACGGTCACCGGCGACTACTACCAGGCCCTCGTCGATCGGAACTACGGGCGGGCGTACGACCAGCTCTGCGACGACGCGCAGCGGCGCGAGTCACGCCCCGAGTTCGAGCGCAGGGCCGCCGCCGAGCCGCAGGTAACCACGTTCCGGGTCGGTGAGGTCGACACGACAAACCTGACAGTGCCCGTCGACGTGACGCTCTCCGGCGGCGGCCGGGAACGACAGCAGGTCACACTGGGTCAGGACGGTCAGACCGGCAGCATGGAGGTCTGCGGGGTGAGCTGACCCGCCCCCGGTATTCTGCTGTCGCTCGGGGTGACGGTGGACGTACCGTTGTCCCGAACCGCCCGATCCATCCATATCTCGCCCCCGCCGACCGCCAGCCGGCGTAGGAGGAAACATGCCAGCAGACCGTATCGACGCCGTCGTCAGCCTCGCCAAGCGCCGAGGCTTCGTCTTCCCCTCCAGCGAGATCTACGGAGGCACCCGATCGGCGTGGGACTACGGTCCGCTCGGCGTGGAGCTCAAGGAGAACGTCCGCCGGCAGTGGTGGAAGACGATGGTCCAGCAGCGCGACGACGTGGTCGGCCTCGACTCCGCAGTGATCCTGGCCCGCAAGGTGTGGGAGGCGTCCGGCCACATCGCCGAGTTCGTCGACCCGCTCACCGAGTGCCAGTTCTGCCACAAGCGGTTCCGGGCGGACCACATCGAGGAGGCGTACGAGGCCAAGCACGGCCACGCGCCGACCTCACTCGCCGAGGTCAACTGCCCCAACTGCGGCAACAAGGGCACCTTCACCGAGCCGAAGATGTTCAACGGCCTGATGAAGACGTACCTGGGCCCGGTGGAGAGCGACGAGGGCATGCACTACCTGCGCCCCGAGACCGCGCAGGGCATCTTCGTCAACTACAAGAACGTCGAGACGGTCGCCCGCAAGAAGCCGCCGTTCGGTATCGCCCAGACCGGCAAGTCGTTCCGCAACGAGATCACCCCGGGCAACTTCATCTTCCGTACGCGTGAGTTCGAGCAGATGGAGATGGAGTTCTTCGTCGAGCCGGGCACCGACGAGCAGTGGCACGAGTACTGGCTCCAGGAGCGCTGGAACTGGTACCTCGACCTGGGCCTCTCGGCGGACAACCTGCGTCTCTACGAGCACCCCAAGGAGAAGCTCTCCCACTACTCGAAGCGGACCGTCGACATCGAGTACCGCTTCCAGTTCGGCGGCACCGAGTTCGCCGAGCTGGAAGGTGTCGCCAACCGCACCGACTTCGACCTCTCCACGCACAGCAAGCACTCCGGCGTCGACCTGTCGTACTTCGACCAGACCAAGAGTGAGCGCTGGATGCCGTACGTCATCGAGCCCGCCGCCGGTCTGACCCGGGCCGTGCTCGCCTTCCTGCTGGAGGCGTACGACGAGGACGAGGCGCCCAACACCAAGGGCGGCGTGGACAAGCGGACCGTGATGCGGTTCGACCCGCGGCTGGCCCCGGTCAAGGTGGCGGTGCTGCCGCTGTCGCGCAACGAGGCGCTGTCGCCGAAGGCCAAGGACCTCGCCGCGCTGCTGCGCAAGCGTTGGGTGGTGGAGTTCGACGACTCGCAGGCGATCGGCCGCCGCTACCGCCGGCAGGACGAGATCGGCACCCCGTTCTGCGTCACCGTCGACTTCGACACGCTCGACGACAACGCCGTGACGGTCCGCAACCGGGACACCATGACCCAGGAGCGCGTCTCCCTGGACCAGGTGGAGCGCTACCTGATCGAGCGCCTCCCCGGCTGCTGAGGTGTAAGGAAGGGCCCCTTTCTAACGCCTCAGGTATAGAAGGGGCCCCTTCCTAACTCCGTTGTTCCGCAAGCTGAGCGGAGCGCCGTACTCGATCAGGCCCTCGCATGCTCCGGGCCGGCTGGATCGACCCGGACCCGGAGCGTGGCACCGACGCCCTGCCGGGACTCGTACGCATCCTCGACAGTTCGTCGGATGCCGTCCGGATGGCGCCGGAGCTGTGCAGGCGTGACGTGCAGAACCAGGACACCGTGCCGACTCAGCTCGTTGTGCCGCTCCAACGTCCGAGCCCAGTCGCCCGGGCTGAAGTGGTACTCCTGCGAATCGACCTCCAGCGCCACCGCCGAGTCGGTCAGGTACCCGTCCGGCGTCGGCAGCACCGCCCCGTCAAGCGTACGAAGACGGGGATTCCACCGGATCTGCGGCAGGATCGGGCTGCCCGCCAGGCATTCGCGCAGCTCCGCCTCCGGAGCCGACCGGGTGCCGGCCACGACCTCCGCGTACGCCATCCTGATCAGCGCGGTGCGACTGCGCCGCGCCCGACGGATCTCCTCGTCCAGCCTGGCGAGGTCGGTGAAACCGCGCTGGACAGACTCGGCGAGGATGGCCCGCACCGGGCGAAGCTGCCCAAGGTCGCGGGCCGCGTCCACCACCGCCCGCGCCGGCGAGCAGACGGGGTACGGCGCGCTCGACCGCGCCCGGGCGTCCAGGGTCAGGGCTCGCCGAACAAGGGCGTAGCCCGCCGACCGGCGCCGCGCGTGGTGCGGCACCACCAGGTGTACGTCGGTGTTGCGCGGAATCTGCCGGAACCCGTACCAGGCGAGCGCGGCCAAGCTGGTGAGCTGCGCCTGCGGCCCGGCGTAGAGCGCTGCGGAGATCCGCCGTTGTTCATCGGTCAGTACGCCCGTGAACAGGGCGTACGTCGCTGGCAGGACGCGTTGCCACTGGCCGCGCCGGGCCTGGCGGTACAGGTACATGTCGTCGTAGCCAGCGGCGAGCAACTGAGCCCGGGTGGCGATCTGCTGTTGCCGCTCGACCGTTGCCGTCAGCTCAGGTGGATGTTCACGCATGACCGCAGCCTGACCGTCGGAACCAGGCCGTGTCCCGCCCGGCCGCGCGGCCTGTGGAAATCCTGCCGGCTGTGGACAACACCGTCGATCATCGCGCGGTGTGATATGCGTCGTGTTAGGAAGGGCCCCTTCCTATGCACTAGGCGTTAAGCAGGGGCCCTTCCTTACACTTGGGCGGTGACTGCCTTGACCGCGCCTGTTTTGAGCCCTTTGACTCTGGGGCCGTACCAGGTGTGGCCGCCTGTGGTGCTCGCGCCGATGGCCGGCATCACGAACGTCGGGTTCCGCCGGCTCTGCCGGGAGCAGGGCGGCGGCATCTACGTCTGCGAGATGATCACCACTCGGGCGCTTGTCGAGCGCAACCCGAAGACCCTGCGCATGATCACGTTCGGTGACGACGAGAAGCCGCGCAGCCTCCAGCTCTACGGCACCGACCCCGAGATCACCGCAGCCGCCGTACGGATCGTCGTCGAGCGCAACCTGGCCGATCACATCGACCTGAACTTCGGCTGCCCGGTCCCCAAGGTCACGCGGCGTGGCGGCGGTGCGGCGCTGCCGTGGCGGCGCCGGCTCTTCGCCCGGCTGGTCAAGGCCGCGGTGGCTGCCGCGTCACCCGCCGGCGTGCCGGTCACCGTCAAGATGCGCAAGGGCATCGACGACGACCATCTGACGTACGTCGAAGCAGGGCTCGCAGCCCAGGACGCCGGCGTGGCGGCGGTGGCCCTGCACGGGCGGACGGCCTCGCAGCGCTACTCGGGCACCGCCGACTGGGACGCGATCGCCACGTTGAAGCAGGCCCTCGACGTGCCGGTGCTCGGCAACGGCGACATCTGGGAGGCCGACGACGCGCTGCGGATGGTCGCGCACACCGGCGTCGACGGGGTTGTCATCGGGCGCGGCTGCCTCGGCCGGCCGTGGCTCTTCGCCGACCTGGAGGCCGCCTTCAACGGTCGCCCCGAACGGCGGCTGCCCAGCCTCGGCGAGGTGGCGGTGACCATGCGCCGGCACGCCGAGTTGCTCGTCGACCAGTTCGTGGCGGGCGCGCGCAACCCCGCCCGGGGTGAGCGGGACGGCTGCACCGACTTCCGCAAGCACGTCGCCTGGTACCTCAAGGGCTTCCCCGTCGGCGGCGAACTGCGCCGGTCCCTGGCGATGATCGAAAGCCTGGCCCAGCTCGACGACCTACTCGGCAAGCTCGACCCGGCCGAGCCGTTCCCGCTTACCGCCCTCGGTCAGCCGCGTGGCCGGACGAACTCCCCGGGCAAGGTCTTCCTGCCGGACGGCTGGCTGGCCAGCCGGGACGACGACACCGTGCCCGAGGGCGCCGAGATGGACGACTCCGGCGGCTGACCCGCACCGGCCGGCGCTGATGGGTAGCCGGCGTCGACGTCACCGCCTCGGCGCCGACGGGTGGGTGGCGTCGACTGGTCACTGGCCCGGGGCTGTTGGGTGGGTGGCGTCGACTGGTCACCGGCCCGGCGCTGTTGGGCGGGTGGCGTCGACTGGTTACCGCCTCGGCGCTGGTGGGTGGGCGGCCTCGATCGGTCACCGGCTCGGCGCGCTGGTGGTGGCTGGTGTCGGCGGGTCGGCGCCCGGGTCGGCGCCTCGGCCGGTGTGCTGAATTGCTGAGGGCGTCAGTTCCGAAGTGTCGGCGAACCGCGTGATGCCTGCCCGGGCTTCTGGCCGCCGCCGGTGGCATGGCGAAGGGCCGGGCCCCTGGTGGGGGTCCGGCCCTTCGGTGGTGCGTGGTGCGTGTTGGGTGGGGTCAGCTGGTGGCGTAGCCGCGGGTGGCGATCCAGTCGGCGAGGTGCTCGACGGTGATGTCGTAGGAGGCGGTGTTGGGGTTGGCGGAGTCGGCGATGGTGACGGTGTTGCCGTTGTCGGTGTAGCCGACGACGCTGATGTAGTGGCCGCCTTCGAAGGAGTGGGTGTTGCCGTCGGTGTCGGTGGTGGTGCCGGCGATGTTGGCGACTACGGCGCGGCCGTCGTCGACGGTCTTGACCACATCGGTGCGGAGTTTGTCGGTCTGCTTGTCGTCGGCGGCGGGGGTGCTGATTTCGACCGAGCGGTAGGCGTTGTTCTTGCCGGTTTCCTTGTTCAGGACGGGGGTGATGTCGTTGATGCTGTTGGTGCCGGCTTCGGTGGTGCCCATTTCCTTGGCCATGGCGTCGACGCTGATGTTCTTGCCCTGTACGGACAGGGCGTTGCGGGCGGCGGCGGGGCCGCAGTAGTAGAAGTTGGGCTGGGCTTCGTAGCGGACGTCGAGGTGCCGCTCGCCCTTGTTCTGGGTCTGGCCGGTGGGCTTGGCGTCGGCGGCGTAGGCGGTGGTGATGGGGCCGGCGATGGCGCCGCCGGTGACGGCGAGGCCGGCAGCGGTCAGAGCGGTCTTACGAATCAGATCGGTACGCATGATGGCGTGCTCCTCTGCAATTCGGGGGCGGCCCGCGTAACGCACCAATAGGGGGACGGTGCGCGCGAGCAGGGGGAAGAAGTTCCAGGGATCTCACCCGGCGGCTCTGCCTGCTCGGGGTGGTCCAGGGATGTAACCAGCCGGGCCGGCGACTCATTCCACCGCGCTCCGGGGGACCTGCCCGACAGCCACGGGAGGCCGCTCGGGTCGTCCGGGGGGATGTAACCGTGGCGGCCGGGCGGGTGTTCCCGGATACCGGGGGACCGTCGAGCCAGCGGGGCCGCGACCTGTCGTCGGTTACCCCCTGTACAACCACCCGGCCCGGCCCATCATTCCGCCGCCAGAGTGCCCCCGACCACGCCGCAGCCGAGCCGATACCAGACATAACACCCAGCATTGCCCCGACAGTCGGCCCAGACGGGTGTGATCGACTCGGCTTCATGGAAACCGGGGTATCCGCGCGACCCGGACACCTCGATATCAAAGGAACCCGAGTCGATCAACCCGCGACTGCCTGAAATGCCTATTCTGGGCGTCTACCGTGCGCCCGACGAGCGTGCGACGGCCACGCCGAAACCGGACGCCCCGCCCGAGCGTGCGACGGCCACGCCGAAACCGGACGCCCCGTCTGAGGGTGCGGCGGACGCGGTGAAACCGGACGCCCCGCCCGTCAGGGGATTATCGGGTCGGGGTGGGGCACGCCGTGTTGTTGGGGGATGGCGGGTACCGCCGGCCAGGGGATCTCCGGTGCGGCGTGGAAGGTGATGCCGGCGGTTGCCCAGCGTGGCCCGTGCCCAGCCAACCGCGAACGGAACCCGGCCCAGTCGTGCGTCGCGCGGGGTGACCAGCCCAGCTCGGCGATCGCCGGGAGTCGGGGTAGGAGCAGCAGTTCGATCTCCGCGAGGGAGGTGACCGATTCGGTCCAGAGCGGTGCCTCCACGCCGAGCACCGCCTCCTCGGGTACGTCGGCGACGTGCGTGCCCGGATCCCAGTCGTAAGCCTTGCGTACGTCGATCAGGCCGGCCCAGTCGTGTCCGATCGGGGTGTCCGGCGCGTACTTCATGTCGAGGTATGCGTGGTTGCCAGGGGAGATGACCAGCCGGGCGCCTCGGCGGACCGCGTCGGCGGTCGTGGGGTCCTCGCCGTTGGTGCCCCACCACTGGAGGACCCGCCCGTCGACGTGGGCGGCAGGTGCGACCTGGTGCCAGCCGACCACTGTCTTTCCGAGCTCGGCCACGATGCGCTGGACCCGCTCGACGAAACCGGTGTAGAGCTCGCCCTTGACCTTGAACGCCTCGTCGCCGCCGATGTGCAGCAACCGCCCGGGTGTGATGGCGGCCAGTTCGCCGAACACGTCGGCGACGAAGTCGTACGTCCGCTCGTCGGTCGGGTCGACGTAGCTGAAGCCGACATCGGTGCCTGTGTACGGCGGAGGTGCGATCTTGTCCGGTGCCAGTTCCGGGTACGCGACGAGCGCCGAGTTGGTGTGCCCCGGCAGGTCGATCTCCGGGACGACAGTGATGTGACGGTCGGCGGCATAGGAGACGATCCGCGCGTAGTCGGCCTTCGTGTAGAAACCGCCCGGGCCGTCACCGACCTCGGTCGCGCCGCCCACGGTGGTCAACTTCGGGCGGGAGTCGACGGCGATCCGCCAGCCCTGGTCGTCGGTGAGGTGCAGGTGCAGGTGGTTGAGCTTGTAGCGGGCCAGGTGGCCGATGACCCGCAGCACGTCCTCGACGGCGAAGAAGTGCCGTGCCACGTCGAGCATCGCACCCCGGTACGGGAAGCGTGGCGTGTCGGTGATGGTCCCGCCGGGCAGGATCCACGCTTCGGTGACCGGGACTGTGCTCTCGATCGCCGGCGGGAGCAGTTGGCGCAAGGTCTGCACGCCGTGGAAGAGGCCTGTGGCGGTGACGGCGCTGAGGCGTACCCCGGAGGTGGTGACGTCGAGTCGGTAGCCCTCCGTGCCGAGGCCGACGGCCTGGTCCAGCACGAGCGCGATGCCGTCGTCGGCCTGCGGCGTGGCGGCGTCGGTGACCGGCAGCGGGTATCCGGTGGCGGGCCGCAGCAGCTCGGCGAGGTGGACGGCGGCGGCCAGCGCGGCGGGTTCGGTGCTTGCCACGATGACCGCGTCGGGGGAGAGCCGCCAGTTTCCGGCCGGGTTCGGCCGCACGTCCCGCGGAGCGGGTACGACGTCGGCGAGCTGGATGGGGGCGGGCGCGGCGAGCAGGTCGGTGGCGGCCCGCTCGGCAGCCCGGGCCAGCGCGGCGGCGGTCGGTTCCTGAGTCGGCAGCGGGATCGGACCGGCGGCTCCGGCCACCTCGGGGGTGGTGGCGGGGCCGGGGGAGGGGTTGGTCGACACGGCGGCGGCTCCGGGGGTGTATTCGCGTCGGTTATGGCAAAAGTGAGGTTCACCGGCTGGCGTTGTCGTCAAGGGTACGGCGACAGGTCGGAATGCGTGATCGTGCGCATGGAAGCGTTCCCAACAACCCGTACGAACGCGGATAGTCGTGATAGCTGTGCCGATTGTCACCGAACGGGCCCAGGTCGCTCGATGTTCGCTTAACCTTCGCCCACCGATCGACGTCGACGCCGGATTACCGGAGGTCCGTCCCGGGGTACCAGCAAACTGAACCTTCGTTAAGTGTCCATTCCGGCGCGCGTGGGAGGCTCTGGTGGCAGCGCAAGAGACCGTCGATCACAAATACGTCTACGACTTCTCCGAGGGCAACAAGGAGCTCAAGGACCTGCTCGGTGGTAAGGGCGCGAACCTCGCCGAGATGACGAACCTCGGGTTGCCCGTCCCGCCCGGCTTCACCATCACGACCGAGGCATGCCAGGCGTACCTCGCCACCGGCCGGGAGCCGGACGGCCTCGCCGGTCAGATCGAGCGGCACCTGGAGTCGCTGGAGCGCGCGATGGGCAAGCGCCTCGGCGACCCGCAGGACCCGCTGCTGGTGTCGGTCCGATCGGGCGCCAAGTTCTCCATGCCCGGCATGATGGAGACCGTCCTGAACGTCGGCCTCAACGACGAGAGCGTCGTCGGTCTGTCCGCCCAGGCGGGAGGCAACGACCGGTTCGCCTGGGACTCCTACCGACGACTCATCCAGATGTTCGGCAAGACCGTCTGCGAGGTGCCGGGCGAGGAGTTCGAGCAGGCGCTTGACGACGCCAAGGCCGTCAAGGGCACCCACGACGACCTGGACCTGGACGCCGACGACCTCCGGGGACTTGTCGACGCGTACAAGAAGATCTTCCTGAAGCACACCGGACGGGAGTTCCCGCAGCAGCCGCGCGAACAGCTCGACCTCGCCATCCGGGCGGTCTTCGAGTCGTGGAACGCCGAGCGCGCGGTGCTCTACCGCCGCCAGGAGCGCATCCCGGCCGACCTCGGCACCGCTGTGAACGTGGTGACGATGGTCTTCGGCAACCTCGGCCCCGACTCCGGCACCGGCGTGGCGTTCACCCGCGACCCGGGCAGCGGGGCGCAGGGCATCTACGGCGACTACCTGGCGAACGCCCAGGGCGAGGACGTCGTCGCCGGCATCCGCAACACAGTGCCGCTTCAGGATCTGGAGCAGCTCGACAAGGCGTCCTACGACGAGCTGCTCGGGATCATGGCGCGGCTGGAGGAGCACTACAAGGACCTCTGCGACATCGAGTTCACAATCGAGCGCGGCAAGCTGTGGATGTTGCAGACCCGGGTCGGCAAGCGCACGGCCGCCGCCGCGTTCGTCATCGCCGGGCAGCTCGTGGACGAGGGTCTGATCGACCTGGACGAGGCGCTGCACCGCGTCAACGGCGCGCAGCTCGCGCAACTCATGTTCCCCCGCTTCCAGCTCGACCACGAGTTCGAGGCGGTCGCGAAGGGCATCGGCGCGTCGCCGGGTGCGGCGTCCGGCAAGGTCGTCTTCACCTCCGCCCGTGCCGTCGAGATGGCCGCCGAAGGTGAGTCGGTGATCCTGGTCCGCCGCGAGACCAACCCGGACGACCTGAACGGCATGATCGCCGCCAAGGGCATCCTCACCTCGCGCGGCGGCAAGACCAGCCACGCCGCGGTGGTGGCCCGGGGAATGGGCAAGACCTGTGTCTCCGGTGCCGACGATATCGACGTCAACGTGCCGGCGAAGCGGTTCACAGTGGCCGGGCAGACCGTCAGCGAGGGCGACGTCGTGTCCATCGACGGCACCACCGGCAAGGTGTACCTGGGTGAGGTCCCGGTCATGCCGTCGGAGGTGGTGCAGTACTTCGAGGGCAGCCTCGACCCCGAGCACATCGACAACGCGCTGGTCCGGGCCGTACACCGGATCATGACGCACGCCGACGGCAAGCGGCGGCTCGCGGTCCGGACGAACGCCGACACCGGCGCGGACGCCGCCCGTGCCCGGCGTTTCGGCGCGGAGGGCATCGGGCTGTGCCGCACCGAGCACATGTTCCTCGGCGACCGGCGGGAGCTGGTCGAGCGGCTGATCCTGGCCCGCGCCGAGGGCGAGCGGGAGGCGGCGCTCGCCGCGCTGCTGCCGTTGCAGCGGGCCGACTTCGAGGAGATCTTCCGCGAGATGGACGGCCTGCCGGTGACCGTCCGGCTGATCGACCCGCCGCTGCACGAGTTCCTGCCTCCGCTGGAGCAACTCGCAGTGAACGTCGCGGTCGCGCAGGAACGCGGTGAGGACGTCGCCAAGGAGGAGGCGCTGCTCGCCGCCGTCCGGCGGATGCACGAGGAGAACCCGATGCTCGGGCTGCGAGGCGTACGCCTCGGTCTGGTCATCCCCGGTCTGTTCGCGATGCAGGTGCGGGCCATCGCCGAGGCGGCCGTCAGCTGCGCCCGGGGCGGTGGGGTCGCCAAGCCGGAGATCATGGTGCCGCTGGTCGGTGCCGTGCAGGAGCTGGAGACGGTCCGCGCCGAAGCCGAGAAGATCATTGCCGACGTGGTCGGGGACAGCGGCGTCGAGGTGCTGATCGGCACCATGATCGAGGTGCCCCGGGCGGCGCTGACCGCCGGCCAGATCGCCGAGGCCGCCGAGTTCTTCTCGTTCGGCACCAACGACCTCACCCAGATGGCCTGGGGCTTCTCCCGCGACGACGTCGAAGGCGCGTTTTTCTGGCGCTACCTGGAGCTGGGCATCTTCGGCATCTCACCGTTCGAGTCGATCGACCGCGACGGCGTCGGCCGGCTGATACGGATCGCCGCCGAAGAGGGCCGGGCCGCCCGACCCGGCTTGAAGCTCGGCGTCTGCGGTGAACACGGCGGCGACCCCGACTCGGTGCACTTCTTCCACTCCGTCGGCCTGGACTACGTGTCCTGCTCACCGTTCCGGGTGCCGGTGGCGCGCCTGGAAGCCGGCCGGGCGGCTGTGGAGACCGACGGCTCAGACAGCCGTTGACGAGGAGCAGGCGGCGGCTCGGGGCGGGCCGCCGCCTGCACCCCGGACGTCTCCCCAT
The DNA here is from genome assembly GCF_011927785.1 of Micromonospora profundi. Classification (NCBI taxonomy): domain Bacteria; kingdom Bacillati; phylum Actinomycetota; class Actinomycetes; order Micromonosporales; family Micromonosporaceae; genus Micromonospora; species Micromonospora profundi. The sequence continues at coordinate 548,698 of NZ_JAATJK010000001.1, forward strand.
CGCGGTCACGCCGAGGCGCATCGGCGGGCGTAATCTAGCTCCCTCACATGCGGCTGATTGCGTTCGCCGTCGACTGGGAAAGGTGACTGAATGACCAGCGTCTGGGAGAGCCTGACCATCGACGCCCGCGATCCGGGCCGGCTGGCCCGCTGGTGGGCCGAGGCGCTCGGCTATCAGGTCGTCACCGACAAGCCGGACGAGGTGGAGATCCGGCAGAGCGCCGACCGTCTCCCCGGCCTGGTCTTCGTGCCGGCGGTCGGCGGCAAGGAGCACAAGAACCGGCTGCACCTCGACCTGCGCCCCGCCGACCAGGAGGCCGAGGTCGAGCGGCTTGTCGACATGGGCGCCCGGCACGTCGACATCGGCCAGGGCGACGTCGAGTGGACGGTGCTGGCCGACCCGGAGGGCAACGAGTTCTGCGTCCTCCGTCAGCGCAAGGAGTGAGCCGGGTTGGGAGACCCGCAGTCCCGACTGGTCGAGGAGCCACCCAAGGACACCGGGCATCGCCGTTCACCGTACGAGCGTGACCGGGCCAGGGTGCTGCACTCGGCAGCGTTCCGTCGACTCGCCACCAAGACCCAGGTGCACACCGCCGGCAGTGACGACTTCCTGCGTACCCGCCTGACGCACTCCCTTGAGGTGGCCCAGATCGCCAGGGAGATGGGCGCGCGGCTGGGCTGCGACCCGGACGTGGTGGACGTCGCCGGGCTGGCCCACGACCTCGGGCACCCTCCGTTCGGGCACAACGGCGAGGCCGCGCTGGACCTGCTCGCCACGCCCTGCGGCGGCTTTGAGGGCAACGCGCAGACCCTGCGCGTCCTGACCCGGCTTGAGGCGAAGGTGCTCGCCCCGGACGGCTCGTCCGCCGGGCTCAACCTGACCCGCGCGTCGCTCGACGCGATCGGAAAATATCCCTGGCCGCGCCGCCCCGGGCAGCGCAAATTCGGGGTGTACGCCGACGACACGGCGGTCTTCGACTGGATCCGAGCTGGCGCGCCCGGCGACCGGCGCTGCCTGGAGGCGCAGGTGATGGACTGGGCCGACGACGTCGCGTACTCGGTGCACGACGTGGAGGACGGCATCCACGGCGGGTACGTCACGCTGCGCCCGCTGCTCACCGACGCCGACGAGCGTGCCGCGCTCTGCGCCGACGTGGCCACCGCCTATTCCTCGGAGCCCGCGGACGACCTTGCCGAGGTGCTTGTCGAGCTGCTGGCCGACCCGCTGCTCGCCCCGCTCGCCGGGTACGACGGCAGCCACCGCGCCCAGGTGGCGTTGAAGACCACCACGAGCGGCCTGACCGGCCGGTTCGTGTCGGCGGCGGTGACCGCCACCGAGGAGCGGTTCGGCCCCGGCCCGCACCGCCGTTACGCCGCCGACCTGGTGGTGCCGAGGCGGGTACGGGCACAGTGCGCGCTGCTCAAGGGCATCGCCCTGCGCTACGTGATGCGCCGTACCGGCTTCCGGGGTCGCTACGAGGGGCAGCGCACGATGCTCGCGGAGCTGGTGGCCGCACTGGTGCGGCGGGCGCCGGACGGGCTCGACCCGGTCTTCGCCCCGCTGTGGCGGGCCGCGCCCGACGACGCCGCCCGGCTGCGCGTGGTGATCGACCAGGTCGCGTCGCTCACCGACCCGGCGGCGGTGGCCTGGCACACCCGGCTCGTCGCGGGGAGAACGCCAGCGGTGGACAACGCAGCTACTTAGGCTAGCCTAAGCAACATGTCAGATCGCCCCAGGAACGTCACCTCGGTTCGGGTGCTGCGCATCGAGCGGCCCACCCCGCACCTGATCCGGCTCGTCCTCGGCGGAGATGAGTTGGCGGGTCTGCCGGTCGGCGAGCACACCGATCACTACATCAAGATCGTGTTTCCGGTGCCCGGGGTGGAATACCCCCGGCCGCTGGACCTTGCCGCGATCCGCCGGGACCTGCCCGCGCAACACTGGCCCCGGCTGCGCGCGTACACCGTGCGGCGCTGGGATCCCGTGGCCGGGGAACTCACCGTGGACGTCGTGCACCACGGCGACGAAGGGCTGGGAGGGCCGTGGGCCGCCGCGCTGCGGCCGGGCGACCCGGTGCACTTCGTCGGGCCGGGTGGGGCGTACGCGCCGAGCCCGGACGCGGACTGGCACCTCCTGGTCGGCGACGAGAGCGCACTGCCGGCCATCGCCGCCGCCCTGGAGCGGCTGCCGTTCGGCGCGCCGGCCCACGTCTTCGTGGAGATCGCCGACCCGGCCGACGAGCAGAAGCTGCTCAGCCCGGGCGCGGTCGAGCTGACCTGGCTGCACCGGGGCGACCGCCCGGTGGGCGAGGCGCTGGTGGCGGCGGTCCGGGCGCTGGAGTTCCCGCCGGGCCAGGTGCACGCCTTCGTGCACGGCGAGGCGACATTCGTCAGGGAGTTGCGCCGACTGCTGCGCGCCGAACGCGGCGTACCGGCCAGCCAGCTGTCCATCTCCGGCTACTGGCGGCGCGGCATGGACGACGAGGGCTGGCGCTCCACGAAGTCGGACTGGAACCGCCAGGTGGCCGCCGAGGAGCCGACCGCCGCCTGAGGCAGCCGGCGAGACGAGCCGGACCGGTCTGCCCGACCGTCCCCCGCTCGGTGCGTCGTCAGTCCCGCAGGGCAGGATGTACGCGGAGGGGGTGGCGCATGGCTGGGCGGATCCGGGACGAGGACATCGCACTGGTCCGGGAACGCACCTCGATCTCGGACGTGATCTCCGAGACGGTCACCCTGAAGTCGGCCGGCGGCGGCAACCTCAAGGGCCTGTGCCCGTTCCACGACGAGAAGAGCCCGTCGTTCAACGTCTCGCCGGCCCGCAACGTCTGGTACTGCTTCGGCTGCGGGGCGGGCGGCGACGCGATCAAGTTCCTGATGGACGCCGAGCACCTCAGCTTCGTCGAGTCCGTGGAGCGGCTTGCCGGGCGCGCCGGCATCCAACTGCGCTACGTCCAGGACGACGGCAACACCCCGCGCCCGCGCCCCCAGCAGGGCCAGCGGCAGCGCCTGGTCGCCGCGCACGCCGCAGCCGTCGAGTTCTATCGGGCCCAGCTCAGCACGGCAGGTGCCCGGCCGGCCCGGGAGTTCCTGGCCCAGCGGGGCTTCGACCGGGCCGCCGCCGAGCGCTACGGCTGCGGCTTCGCGCCCGAAGCGTGGGACCTGCTCACCAAGCACCTGCGCCAGCAGGGCTTCACGCACCAGGAGTTGGTGACCGCCGGGCTGTCCCGCGAGTCCCGCTCCGGCACGCTCATCGACCGGTTCCGCCGCCGGCTGCTCTGGCCGATCCGCGACCTCACCGGCGACGTCATCGGTTTCGGCGCGCGCAAGCTCTTCGACGACGACGACGGCCCGAAATACCTGAACACCCCCGAGACGCCGATCTACAAGAAGTCGCACGTGCTCTACGGCATCGACCAGGCCAAGCGGGAGATCGCCAAGCAGGGCCGGGCGGTGATCGTCGAGGGCTACACCGACGTGATGGCCTGCCACCTGGCCGGCGTGACCACAGCCGTCGCGACCTGCGGCACCGCCTTCGGCGCGGACCACATCGGTGTGCTGCGCCGGCTCCTGCTGGACACCGACTCGGTGGCCGGCGAGATCATCTTTACCTTCGATGGGGACGCCGCCGGGCAGAAGGCCGCGCTGCGCGCCTTCTCCGACGACCAGCGCTTCGTCGGCCGGACGTTCATCGCCGTCAGCCCCGACAACATGGACCCGTGTGAGCTGCGGCTGGCCAAGGGCGACCTGGCCGTGCGGGACCTGGTCGCCCGCCGTGAGCCGCTCGTCGACTTCGCCCTGCGGCACGTGATCAGCCGCTACGACCTGGACACCGTCGACGGCCGGGTCGAGGCCATGCGCCGGGCCGCGCCGCTTGTCGCGCAACTCAAGGACCGGGAAAAGCGTCCCGAGTACGTCCGCAAGCTCGCCATGGATCTCGGTATGGAGATCGAACCGGTGCAGCGGGCGGTGCTTGCCGCCGCCAACGCCCCGCCACCCGGTGCCCGTGACTCCGCGCCTGCGGCCCGCCCCGCACAGGCCCGCCCCGAATCTGCTGTGGACAGCCCGCAGTCGATGGTCGAGCGGGAGGCGCTGAAGCTCGCCCTCCAACAGCCGGTGCTGGCCGGGCCGATGTTCGACGCTGTCGAGGCGACCGAATACCGGCACCCGGTACACGTGGCGGTGCGTACGGCAATCGCAGCCGCCGGTGGTGTCGTGTCGGCGACCGGCGGCGCGGTCTGGATCGAGTCGGTCCGCGACGCCTGCGACGACCTGGCGTCGGCGGCGCTTGTCGGCGAGTTGGCGGTGGAGCCGCTGCGGATCGATGGCGAGCCGGACCCCCGCTACGTGTCGATCACCATGGCGCGGGTGCAGTTCGGGTCGGTGACCGCCCGGATCCGGGATCTCAAGTCGCGGATCCAGCGGATCAACCCGGTCAACAACAAGGACGAATACTTCGCCGCCTTCGGCGAGCTGCTGTCGCTGGAGCAGCACGCCCGGGCGCTGCGCGAGCAGGCCGCGGGAGGGCTGTGATGGGACTGTTCAGTCGTAAGCCGAAACTGCCTCCGGCGGACCGGCCGCCGCTGGTCCGCGACGAGCGGGTGCTCGCCTGGGCGGCGGTGGGCAACGGCGAGGGCGACGGCGTGGTGGTGGCCAGCAACCTCGGGCTGTGGCTGCCCGGCCGGGGTGACCGTATCGGCTGGCACGACATCCTCAAGGCGGTGTGGTCAGGTCGGGAGTTGACAGTCACGCTCGCCGAGACCGTCGTCGACCGCGACGACTACACGGTGGTCGTCGACGGCACGGCCGAGACGTACCTCCTGCTCGACCCGGGCGAGCTGCCGCACCAGGTGCGGGCGCGGGTGACCCGCTCGGTCGCGTACACCGAGCACCACCGACTGCCCGGCGGCGCGGCGCGGGTCGCGGCCCGCCGCGTGGCCGGGGCCGACGGTCTGACCTGGACGGTCCGACTCGACCCCGGCACCCCCGCGGACGACGAGGCCCTGCTCGTCGAGACCGACCGTCTGGTCGGTGCGGCCCGTGCCGCCACCGCGCCGGCCGATCTCTGACCGGTTGGGTCAGTTGGCGCCGAGATCCGTCAGCGCCTTCTCCGCGCCGCGGTGCAGCGGCACCGGCAGGGTCCTGCGGGCCTTTTCCAGCGAGATCCCCTTGGCCGCCGGGTTGGCCTGGGCCAGGGCGTCGCGCTTTTCGAACACCGTCCGGGTGATCGCGCAGGCGACATTGGCGTCCAGGTCCTTGCGGACCAACAGCACATTCGGCACGACGATTGTCCGGGTGTCGGCTGCCGTCCCGTACGCGTCCCGCCCGATAGTGCCTTCCTGGTAGCCGGGGCTCGACGCGGTCATCTTCGGCAGCAACGGCGCGATGTCGACGAACTTCACCGAGTCGCCGGCGGTGGTGAACAGGTCGGTCAGGCCCCCGGTGGGCAGACCGCCGGACCAGAAGAGACCGTCGACGCTGCCGTCCTTGATCCCCTCGACCGTCTTGGTCAGGTCCAGCCGCTGTGCCCGGATGTCCTTGGCAGGGTCGAGGCCGGCGGCCTGCAGCAGCCGGTTGGCGATCACCTCCGTTCCGGACTTCGGGGAGCCGGTGGAGATCCTCTTGCCGCGCATGTCAGCCACCGACGTGATCCCAGAGTCTTTGCGGACCACCACCTGGGTGTAGTTGTCGTAGATGCGCGCGAGCGCCTCGACCGGCTGCGGCGCGCTGAAGCTGCCCTTGCCCTCGACCGCGTTGACCGCCGTGTCGAACAGCGAGAACGCCACGTCGTACTGCCCATTGACCAGCTGCTCGACGTTTTGCACCGACGCACCGGTCTCGGCGGCGGTGCCGGTGAGCTTGCCGCCGGTCGCCTCGGACAACTGCCCGGCCAGGGCATTGCCGACCACGTAGTAGACGCCTGTCGCGTTGCCGGTGGCAATGCCGACGCGAGTCTCCCGGGTCACCTCGCAGGTGACCTCGCTGGCCGCGTCGTCCTTGTCCGCGCCGCCTTGCTGACCGCCGCAACCCGTGGCGCCGACCGTGACGATGGCGAGCAGGCTCAGGCCCGCCGCGAGCCGTACGTCGATTCGTCTCACAGTTTTTCCTCCACAGGGCTGGCTGGTGATCCGGACGTTGGGCGACCGGTGGATCCGCGTCGGACGAACACACCCGCCGCCGCGACGGCGGCCAGTGCGACGCCGACCGTGACAGGCACGGGTTCGAGCCAGAGCAACGTGACGCCAGCGAGGGCACCGAGCACGCGCTCCGGTGCGCCGGCAGGGCCCACACCGGGCAACCAGCCACCGGCGGCGACGGCGAGCACCGCCACGCTGAGCGCGGTGACCACGGCGGCGAAGGCGATCCGCTGGACGCCACCGATACCCAGCAGACCCAGCCCGGCCGGCGTGATGACGAACGCGATCGGGGTCAGGTAGGCAGGCAGCGCGTACCGCAGGGTCTGCCACATGGTCGGCACCAGCCGGCCGCCGGTGACCGCGGCGGCGGCCACCGCGGCGAGCGCGGTCGGCGGGGACACCTCGGACAGGACCGCGAAGTAGAAGACGAACATCGCCGCGGCGGGCGCGGTCACGCCCAGGTCGAGCAGGGCCGGACCGACGATCACCCAACCGATCACGAACGAGGCGGTGACCGGCACGGCCAGACCCAACAGGCTGAGCGCTACGGCGGCGAGCAGCGCGGTGAGCACCAGCACCAACGTCGGATCCGAGGTGGCCGCCTTGGCGCCGCCGATCAGCAGCGCCGCCGCCTGCGGCCCGAGACCGGTCTTCGTGGTGGTCGCCGTGATGATGCCGGCGGCGGCGCAGACCGCCGTCACCGCGAGCACGCCGCGTACACCGGTGACGAGCGCGGTCACGAGCCGCGCCGGAGTGAGCCGGTGCGCACGGTCCAGGAAGGACAGCGCGGCGGCGAGGACGGTGGCGAAGACGACAGCCCTCGTCGCGGACACGCCGACAGCGAGGAACACGATGATGGCGATCAGCGAGGCGAAGTGGTAGCCGAAGCGGGTCAGCAGACGCCAGGGCGAACCGACGTCGATCACCACCGGACGGACGCCGGAACGGCGAGCGTCGATCTCCACGGAGAGCAGGATGCCGAGGTAGTAGAGCACCGTCGGCACCGTGGCCCAGCCCAGCACCTGTAGGTACGAGACGCCCAGGTATTCGGCGATGATGAACGCCGCCGCACCCAGGGTGGGCGGGGAGAGGATCGCACCCACACCGGCTGCGGCCAGCATGCCGCCGGCCCTCTCCGGGGGATAGCCGGCGCGGCGTAGCAGCGGCCAGGTGACAGCGCCGATGCTCACCGTCGTCGCCGCACCGGAACCGGAGACGGTGCCGAGCAGGAACCCGGAGGCCACCGCCGTCCGACCGGCTGCGGTACGCGAGCGGCGGAACGCGGCGGCCGACAACTCGACGAAGAACCGCCCGGCCCCGGACAGCTCCAGGACCGCGCCGTAGATGGTGAACAGCACGATGTACGAGGCGGCCACGTCCAGTGGGGTGCCGTAGAAGCCGCTGTCGGAGTTGTAGAACGCGTCGATCAGTTGACTGAAGTCGAGCCCGCCGTGGGCGACCGGCCAGGACTGCGGTAGCAGCCCTCCGTAGTAGCCGTAGCCGAGGAACAGCAGGCAGACCGCCGGCAGGATCCACCCGGTGGTACGTCGGCACGCCTCCAGCAGCAGCAGGAGCAGCACGGTGCCAAGCACCAGATCCATTGGTGCCAGCAGTCCCTGCCGGTCGAGGAACGCGTTGTAGCCACCGCCGCCCGACCCGATGGTGACCGGCAGGACGGGGTAGAGGCAGGCGGCCACCGCCAGGACGACCAGGACCCAGTCCGGCACGGTGGGTCCCGACGAAGCCGGCAGCGCGACGGTGCGGTCCCCGTCGCCTCGTCGCGAGCGCAGGCGGGCCGGCAGCCGCAGGTCGGCTGGGTAGGCCAGGAAAACCAGCGGGAGTACGCCGGCCAGGAAGATGATCAGGTAATACTTGCTGCCCTGCGACAGAGGGCGGAACACCTGCCAGAGGGCGAGCCCGCCGATCGCCAACGTCGCGGCGGTGAGGAGCCAACCCGCTGGCCCGGACAAAACCCGGCCCGGCTTCTCGTCCTCGAACTGGGCGGCCAGGTCCCGGGTCGCCCGCTCGGCAACGGAGCTGTCGTCGTCGGCGTTACGCGCTGTCGTGTCGGTGCTCGCGTCGCTCGTGTCGGTGCTGTGTGCCGTTGTGGTGCTTTGCGCGGTCGTGTCGGCGCTGGGGGTGGGCTCGGCTGTCGGCCGAGGTCGGGGCGGCAGGCCGCCCGTGCCCGACGCGGGCTCCTCGGCGGGAGAATTGGCTGTTCGGGCGGGTGGGAACGAACCGTCGGGCAAGCTGATGGGCGGCGGCACGAGGGGACGATACACGTCGATCGTGCGGGCCGTGGGGCATCGATCGGCGTTTCGCTGTCACCGGCTCGGGCGGTGGGGCCGGAGTCTCACCCCTGGCGCCCGGCGCAGCCTGCCCGGTGCGCGTATTTGCGTGGAGGGGTGTCGGACCCGGCGGTTAGGGTCGGGCGGTGACTTCGGGGCGATCACTGATTCAGGCTCGTGGGCTTGTGAAACGGTTCGGTGATTTCACCGCCGTGGACGGCATCGACGTCGAGGTGCGCTCGGGTGAGGCGTTCGGCTTCCTCGGTCCCAACGGCGCCGGCAAGTCCTCCACCATGCGGATGATCGGCTGCATCTCCCCGCCGAGCGGCGGTGAGCTGCGCATCCTCGACATGGACCCGGTGGCTGACGGGCCTGCCATCCGGGCTCGGCTCGGCGTGTGCCCGCAGATGGACAACCTCGACCCGGAGCTGACCGTTCGGGAAAACCTCACCGTCTACGCGCGCTACTTCGGCATCCCGCGCCGGGTGGCAAAGGAGCGGGCCGCCGAGCTGCTCGACTTCGTCCAGCTCACCGAGCGGGCCGACAGCAAGGTCGAGCCACTCTCCGGCGGGATGAAGCGCCGGCTGACAATCGCCCGCGCGCTTGTGAACGACCCGGAGATCGTGCTGCTCGACGAGCCGACCACCGGCCTGGACCCGCAGGCCCGGCACCTGGTGTGGGAGCGGCTGTTCCGGCTCAAACAGCAGGGCGTCACGCTGGTGCTCACCACGCACTACATGGACGAGGCCGAGCAGCTCTGCGACCGGCTGGTGGTGATGGACGGCGGGCGGATCGTCGCCGAAGGCTCACCTCGGGAGCTGATCGAGCAGCACTCCACCCGCGAGGTGGTCGAGCTGCGCTTCGCCGCCGAGTCGCAGGAGCCGTTCGCCGGCAAGCTCGCCGGGCTGGGGGAGCGGGTCGAGGTGTTGCCCGACCGGGTCCTGCTCTACGTGCCCGACGGCGACGCGGCGGTCGTCGAGGTTTCCGCGTCGGGGCTCACCCCGGCAAACGTGCTGGTGCGGCGCAGTGGCCTCGAAGATGTCTTCCTGCACCTGACCGGCCGCACCCTTGTCGACTGACGGGCCGATCAAGGGAGCGAAACCCGGGCGACACGTCGAAGGCGTCGCCGTAGGGTGACCGCGGCCTGTCGTACCCCCGGGGTAGGAAAGGTCGGGACACGGGGGTGGTCATTGTGAGTGTGGCGGGGCGGGCGCGGGCTCCCTGGGTGCCGGCGTACGCAGTGTTCGAGCACTATCTGGTCGGTCTGCGACGCACCTGGCGGGCGGGGGTGTTCTCCTCGTTCCTGCTGCCGGTGTTGACGGTGCTCGGCTTCGGGCTCGGCGTCGGCGCGTACATCGACCAGGGCGTCGGCGGTGTGCGGTACCTCGACTGGCTGGTCCCTGGGCTGATCGCCTCGACCGCGCTCCAGGTGACTGTCGGTGACTCGACCTGGCCGGTGTTCAGCAACTTCCAGTGGGTCAAGACCTACTTCGCGCAGAGCGCGTCGCCGCTGCGGGTGGGCGACATACTGGCCGGGCACCTGGCCTTCGTGCTGTTCCGGGTGCTCACGACGATCGTGGCGTTCCTGCTGGTCACCGGGTTGTTCGGGGCGTTGCGGTCACCGTGGGCGGTGGCCACCCTGCCGGTGGTGGCGCTGCTCGCGCTGGGGGTGGCCGGGCCGACCTTCGCGTTCTCCGCGTCGGTGTCCACCGACAGTTGGCTGGCGATGCTGTTCCGGTTCGCTGTCATCCCGATGACGCTGTTCGCCGGGGTCTTCTTCCCCGTCGAGTCGCTGCCCGACGCGCTGCGCTGGCTGGCGTACGCGACGCCGCTGTGGCACGCCGTCGACCTGTGCCGGGCGGCCACTCTCGGTGTCGCCCCACAGTGGTCGGTCGTCGGGCACCTGCTCTACCTGGGGGCGTGGGCGGTCGCCGGTTGGCTGCTGGCGCTTCGTGCCTTCCGCCGCAAGCTCGTCGTCTAGGGGAGGAGGTTTCGTGGTCACGCTGATGCTGCCCCGGATGGTCGATGTCTCGGCCGCGTCCCGGCGGTCGGGCTCGGTGGTCGAGCGCAACGTCGCGGCGCTGAAGTCCGTCTACTGGCTGCTGCTGATCTCTGGCTTCGTGGAGCCGCTGCTCTACCTGCTGTCCATCGGGGTGGGCGTCGGATCGCTGGTCGGTGACCTGCCGCTGCCCGACGGGCGCCTCGTGTCGTACGCCGCGTTCGTCGCTCCGGCGATGCTCGCCTCGTCGGCGATGACCGGGGCGCTCGCGGAGACCACATTCAACTTCTTCGGCAAGATGAAATACATGAAGCTGTACGACGGGATGATCGCCACCCCGGTACGGCCTTTCGAGATCGCCGTCGGTGAGTTGAGCTGGGCGATGCTGCGGGGCAGCGCGTACTCGGCGGCGTTCCTCGCGGTGATGGTCGCGCTGGGCCTGACAAACGTCGCCCACGCGGTGACTGCCTTTCCGGCGGCGGTGCTTGTCGGGTTCGCGTTCGGTGGGCTCGGCATGGCGCTGTCCACGTTCATGCGTAGCTGGCAGGACTTCGACCTGATGGGCTCCGCCCAGTTCACGCTCTTCCTCTTCTCGGGCACGTTCGTGCCGGCGCAGGCGTACCCGACGCTGTTGCACTGGCTGATCGAGGTCACGCCGTTGTACCGGGCGGTGCACCTGATCCGCGGTGTCACGCTCGGCGGCGTCGGGTGGTCCTGGCTGCTCGACGTGCTCTACCTGCTGGTGATGCTGGCGGTCGGCCTGCTGGTGGCGTCGCGCCGGATGGGCAGGTTGCTCTACAGGTAGGGGTTACCGGCCGCCGCCCACGGGGCATGTCGGAGGTGACACCACCGACGATGAGGAGGGGCGATGGCCTCCGACGAGTCATCCGCCCGCAGCGGGACCGGGCGCACGGACGCCGACGGGACCGAGCGCGAGAGTGCCGGCGGGACCGGGCGCCAGAGTGCCGGCGGGACCGGGCGCCAGAGTGCCGGCGGGACCGGGCGCGAGGACGCCAGCGGAAGTGGGCGTGCGGACGCCAGCCGGCCGGTCGGTCCCGACGCCGGGCCGGACAGCCCCACCGATCTGCCCGGCAGCGACTGGAAGGCGGCGCTGCGCCGGACGGTCCGCGAGTTCCAGGACGACAGCCTGACCGACTGGGCGGCGGCGCTCACCTACTACAGCGTGCTGTCCATCTTCCCCGGGCTGCTGGTGCTGATCTCCATCCTCGGCCTGCTCGGCACGAGTGCCACCGAGGGCGTCAAGGACACCGTCAACCAGGCGGTGCCGGAGGGCAACATCCAGAAGATCATCGAGGACGCGATCACCCAGGCGCAGGGCAGCGGCGGGCTGGCCAGCATCGCGGCGATCATCGGTCTGCTTGCCGCGTTCTGGTCCGCGTCCGGTTACATCGCGGCGTTCATGCGTGCGTCGAACACGATCTACGACGTGCCGGAGGGCCGGCCGATCTGGAAGACGCTGCCGATCCGGGTCGGCGTCACTGCCGTGATCGGCGTGCTGTTGCTGACCTGCGCGGTGATCGTGGTCTTCACCGGCCGCTTCGCCGAGCTGGTCGGAAACGCTATCGGCCTCGGCTCGACGGCGGTAGCGGTGTGGAACGTCGCCAAGTGGCCGGTGCTGCTGATCCTCGTCAGCCTGATGTTCGCCATCCTCTACTGGGCCTCGCCGAACGCGCGGCACGGCGGGTTCCGCTGGGTCAGCCCGGGTGGCGTGCTGGCAGTGGTGATCTGGCTGGTGATCTCCGGTCTGTTCGCCTTCTACGTGAGCAACTTCGGCTCCTACAACAAGACGTACGGGGCACTGGCCGGCGTGATCATCTTTTTGATCTGGCTGTGGCTCAGCAACATCGCGATCCTGCTGGGTGCCGAGTTCGACGCCGAGTTGGAGCGCGGCCGGGCCATCTCGGCCGGCCACCCGGCCGACGACGAGCCGTACGTCGAGCTGCGCGACGATCGGAAGCTCCGCAAGAAGCGGAACGCCGCAGGCAGTCACTGACCTGTCCTCTGCCGCCCCGCCGCCCGCAAAACGGGTGGTGGGGCGGCTTTTTGCCCGCTGATCGGTACGCGCCGCGAGCAGGCGAGGGCACTCGGTCACCCTTTCCTTGATCGACTAGTAGCTTTTGTTCCTTAGGACAAAAGTTGAGAACAGAACGGCCGAAGCTCTGGACAGGCGGCGCGGAACGCTCCTACTGTGTCGGACACAACACCTCGACATTGCGTCGATGTGAACGAGTTCGATGAAGAGGTGAGTCCCGGTGCGGACCGTCGAGCCCCTGCATGTCCGACTGTTGCGGTTGCTCCGCGACGAGGGGGCCGTGTCCCGTGCCGAGTTGGGTGACCGGCTCCAGATGCCCCGCCCCCGGCTGCTTGCCGAGCTGGAGCGCCTGGTGTCCCTGGGTTACGTCGCCGAGGCGGGCCTCGCCGCGTCCCGGGGTGGACGTCGCTCCACACTCGTCGAGCTGAACCCGAAGCTGCGCTTCGCGGCCGTCGACCTGGGCGCCAGTTCGATGGACATCGAGGTGGTGAACGGCCGGCTCGAACCGGTCGCCCACTACGCCGAGCCTGCCGACATCCGCAACGGGCCCAAGGTGACCCTGCAACGGGTGAACGAGTTGCTGCACAAGGCCCGGGTCGACGGCGCGTACGAGCGGCTGGACGCGGTGGGCGTCGGCGTGCCGGGGCCGGTCAGCTTCCGTGACGGCGTCCCCGTCTCACCGCCGATCATGCCCGGCTGGGACCGCTTCCCGGTGCGCGAGCTGCTCAGCCGGGAGCACGGCTGCCCGGCGGTGGTCGACAACGACGTCAACATCATGGCGATCGGCGAGCGTCACGGCGGCGTGGCCCACTCGGTCGACGACTTCCTCTTCATCAAGATCGGCACCGGCATCGGCTGCGGCATCTACCTCACCGGCGATGTCTACCGGGGCACCGACGGCTGCGCCGGCGACATCGGCCACATCCAGGTCGACTCGCACGGACCGATGTGCTCCTGCGGCAATGTCGGCTGCCTGGAGGCGCTGTTCAGCGGCGCCGCGCTGGCAAAGGACGCCACCGCCGCCGCCCGTAGCGGGGTGTCGCCGGCACTTGCCGAGCGGTTGAGCCTGCGCGGCGCGGTGACCGCCCTGGACGTCGCCGAGGGCGCCATCGAGGGTGACATGACCTGTATCCAGCTGATCCGCGACGGCGGCCGGCGGGTCGGTGGGGTGCTCGCCGGCCTGGTCAGCTTCACGAACCCGTCGATGATCGTCATCGGCGGCGGGCTGGCCCAGCTCGGGCACATCCTGCTCGCCGAGATCCGCAGCGTGGTCTACCGCCGGTCGCTGCCACTGGCCACCGGCAACCTGCCAGTCGTGCTGTCCGAGCTGGGCAACCGGGCCGGCGTCGCCGGCGCGGCGGTGCTCGCCAGCGATGTCGCATTCGGGGAAGCGTCATGAGCCCGCGGCCCGAGATGCCGCCCGTCATCCCGCCGCCCGCGACGCCGCGGTCGTCAACCGAGCAACAGTCGTGAGCGAGGAGGAGACTGTGGCCCAGCCCGAGGAGAACGCCCCCACCGGGTCCGCGGACGCCGACGCCGGGGCGCCGCTGGTCGAGGCCCCCGCTGACACCGTCGCGGGCGAGGTGGTCCTGCGCCTCACCGACGTCGTCAAGACCTTCCCTGGTGTACGCGCCCTCGACGGCGTGCAGTTGGAAGTGCGGGCCGGCGAGGTGCACTGCCTGCTCGGTCAGAACGGTGCCGGCAAGTCCACGCTCATCAAGGTGCTCTCCGGCGTGCACCGACCGGATTCGGGTCTTGTCGAGTGGCGCGGTGAGCCGGTGACGTTCGCCAACCCGCAGGCAGCGATGCGCGCCGGTATCGCCACCATCTACCAGGAGCTCGACCTCGTCGAGGATCTGTCGGTGGCGGAGAACGCCTTCCTCGGTCACGAGCACCGCCGCTTCGGGTTCGTGCGGCGTGGCCGGATGGCCCGGCACACCCGGCAGATCCTCGGTCGGCTCGGCCACGGCGAGATCCCGCCGGGACGGATGGTCCGGTCGTTGCCGGCCGCCGGTAAGCAGATCGTCAGCATGGCGCGGGCGCTCTCGCACGAGGCCCGACTGATCATCATGGACGAGCCGAGCGCCGTGCTGGCCCACGACGAGGTCGGCAACCTGTTCCGGATCATTCGCGAGCTGACGGCACAGGGCATCGCCGTCATCTACATCTCCCACCGCCTGGAGGAGATCCGCGAGATCGGCGACCGGGTCACCGTACTCAAGGACGGCCGGACCACCGCGGCGAACCTGCCGGCGCGCGACACCCCGACCCGCGACCTGGTGAGCCGGATGACCGGCCGCACCATCGAGTACGTCTTCCCCGACCGGCCCGCCGACGACACCACAGGCGCCGACCTGCTCCAGGTGGAGGGGCTGACCCGTCCGGGCGAGTTCGCCGACGTCTCGCTCACCGTGCGCGCCGGGGAGATCGTCGGCATCGCCGGCCTCGTGGGTTCCGGCCGCTCGGAGCTGCTGGAGACCATCTACGGCGCCCGCCTTCCCGAGGCCGGCACGGTGCGGATGGAAGGGCGTGCGCTGCGTCCCGGTGTCGGCGCGGCGGTCCGTGCCGGCATGGGGATGGCTCCCGAGGAGCGCAAGAGTCAGGCGCTGCTGCTGGGTGAGCCGATCTTCCGCAACGTCACGCTTGCCACGTTCGGCAGGTACGCGCGGCTCGGCTTCACCGACGCCGGCAGGGAACGCGCCGAGGCGAACCGGATCGCCGAGAGCCTGGAGTTGCGGCCCCTGGATGTCAACCGGCCGGTGCGCACCCTGTCCGGCGGTAACCAGCAGAAGGTGGTGGTCGGGCGCTGGCTGCTCGGCGGCACCAAGCTGCTGCTGCTCGACGAGCCCACCCGGGGCGTGGACGTGGGTGCCCGGGCGGAGCTCTACCAGGTCATCCGGGGGTTGGCGGCGCAGGGCGTCGGTGTCCTGCTGGTCTCCAGCGAGGTGCCCGAGGTGCTCGGCCTGGCCGACCGGGTGCTGGTGATGCGGGAGGGGCGGGTCGTCCGCGAGGCCCCGGCCGGCGAACTCGACGAGAACACTGTGCTCGACCTCGTGATGGCGGGGTCCCTGATGGAAGGCGCACCGGCATGAGCGACGCGACTCCCAGCCCCACAGCGACACCGGAGCGCCCGCAGCTTCCGGCCCAGTCGCCGCCGGTGGATCCGGCGGAGACGGCGGTGGCCGGCGACAAGGCGGCATCGACGGGCCGGCTCTCCTGGTGGCAGGGCGACGGCGGCGACGGTGCCAAGCGCAACCTGGGTCTGATCGGTGTGCTCGCCGCGCTCATCGTGGTCGGCATGGTCACCAAACCGGACCTGTACGGCGATCCGAACTGGGTCTGGAACAACGTGCTTGCCATCCTCCAGCTCGCCTCGGTGGTGGGTGTGGTGACGGTCGGCATGACCTTCGTGATCATCGGTGGTGGGATCGACCTGTCGGTGGGCGCGATCGTGGCGCTGGCCGGGGTCTGGTGCACCACCGTGGCGACCCAGAGCTACGGCGCGGGCGGCATGATCTTCACGGCCATCGTGGTGGGCATCTGCGTCGGCCTTGTCAACGGCGTGCTCATCTCGTACGGGCGGCTGGTGCCGTTCATCGCGACGCTCGCAATGCTCGTGGCCGCCCGCGGCCTCGCGGCATCGATCTCCAACAAGCAGACCCAGGTGTCGAGCAGCACCTTCATCAACGACATCGCCGCCCGCAAGGTCCTCGGCATTCCGATCCTCGTCTACATCCTCGGCGCTGTGGTGCTGGCCGGCTGGATCCTGCTCAACCGGACGACCTTCGGCCGGCGGACCATCGCGGTCGGCGGCAACCCGGAGGCGGCGCGGCTGGCCGGCATCAACGTCCGCCGGCACACGATGCTGCTGTACGCGCTGTCCGGCCTCTGCTGCGGTATCGCCGCCATCATGCTCACCTCCCAGGCGACCTCGGCCCAGGCGGCGATGGCGAACCTCTACGAGCTGGACGCGATCGCCGCCGCGATCATCGGCGGCACGCTGCTCAGCGGCGGCCGGGGCACGATCGTCGGCTCGCTGCTCGGCGTCATCATCTTCGCCACGATCACGAATCTCTTCGCCATCAACGGCCTCTCCATCGAGGCGCAGAACATGGTCAAGGGCGGCATCATCGTCGCAGCCGTCCTGGTCCAGCAGTTCCAGTTCAAGTCCTTCACACGGTTCCTCGCGCGGAACAGGGTCACCACCGCAACCTGACGCACCGCACCGTTTGCACCTGGCGACGTCGACCTTTTCGACGGTGGCCGGGCCTCGCACACCCTTCACCACTCCATCCGCTCCCAGGAGGTCGTCATGACCCAGCACAGCCGCGACCTGTCGCGCCGCCGGCTGCTCTTCGGCGGGGCCGCTGTCGGCGCCGCCACCCTGCTCACCGCCTGCACCAGCAACGAGACCCCGGCGGCCAGCACCCAGACCAAGGCCGCCGGTGATGGTGCCGGCAACAACGCACCGGGCAAGAAGGTCGTCATCGGCTTCTCGGCGCCGGCCGCCGACCACGGCTGGATGGGCGCGATCCACGCCAACGCCAAGGCGCAGGCCGCCGCGTACTCCGATGTGGAGTTCAAGGAGGTCGACGGCGGTACGACGTCCGAGGCCCAGCGGTCCACGCTCGGCACGCTCATCGCCCAGAAGCCGGACATCATCGTCGTGCTGCCGCACGACGGCAAGGAGGTCAACGCTGTTGCCCTCCAGGCGATGCAGGCAGGCATCCCGATCGTCAACCTCGACCGGATCTTCCCCGACGCGCTGGCCTCCCGGTTGGTCATCAAGGGTGACAACTACGGCATGGGCGTCTCGGCCGGGCACTTCATCGGCAAGCAGCTCAAGGACAAGGGCGTCGCCAACCCGATCATCGGTGAGATCGCCGGTCTGGAGATCCCGCTGACCGTCGAGCGCAGCGAGGGCTTCAAGGCCGCCCTGGCCACGTACGGGTTCAAGGTCGCCAACCGCCGTTCGGCCGAGTTCACCTCGGACAGCGGTCAGCGTGAGGCCGCCCAGCTGCTCCAGGCCCTGCCGAAGATCGACGCGATCTGGAACCACGACGACGACCAGGGCATCGGTGTGTTGGCCGCCATCAAGCAGGCCAACCGGTCGGAGTTCTTCATGGTCGGCGGCGCGGGGTCGAAGCTCGCCATCGACGCCATCAAGGCCGACAACACAGTCCTCAAGGCGACGGTCACCTACAACCCGTCGATGGCCTCGTCGGCGATCTCCCTGGCGCGGCTCATCGCGCAGGGTCGCGGCCTGGGCGACCTGACGGAGTTGCAGGTGCCGAAGGAAGTGACGCTCGCCTCCGAGACGATCACCAAGGAGAACGCGAGCAGCTACGAGAAGCTCGGGTTCTGACATCTGGGGGGAGACCCACCTTGTCCACGACAGACAGAGAACTGCGGATCGGCATGGTCGGTTACGCGTTCATGGGCGCCGCGCACTCGCAGGCGTGGCGCACAGTGAACCGCGTGTACGACCTGCCGGCGCGGGCCAGCATGGCGCTGATCTGCGGCCGGGACTCCGGGCAGGTGGCGCAGGCCGCCGACCGGCTCGGCTGGGACGCGTACACGACAGACTGGCGTGACCTGATCAACCGGGACGACATCGACGTGGTCGATATCTGCACCCCGGGTGACAGTCACGCCGAGATCGCCCTCGCCGCGTTGGCAGCCGGCAAGCACGTCCTGTGCGAAAAGCCGTTGGCCAACACGGTTGCCGAGGCACGGGCGATGACCGCTGCGGCGGACACCGCACGGGCCGCCGGGGCGCGGTCGATGTGCGGGTTCAACTACCGTCGGGTGCCGGCGGTCACGATGATGCGCCAGATGGTCGCCGACGGACGACTCGGGGTGATTCGGCACGTCCGAGCGACGTACCTGCAGGACTGGATCGTGGACCCGCAGTTCCCGCTGGTCTGGCGGTTGCAGAAGGAACGGGCGGGCTCCGGCGCGCTCGGTGACATCGGTGCGCACATCATCGACCTGACGCAGTTCGTCGTCGGTCAGCGGATCACCGGCGTCAGCGCGGTCACCGAGACGTTCGTCAAGGAGCGGCCGTTGCCGGCCGGGTCGAGCGGGTTGGCGGCCACCATGGACGGCTCGGCCGACGGCAGCGGCCCGGCCACCGGGCCGGTCACCGTCGACGACGCCGCGATCTTCGTGGCCCGGCTCGACGGTGGCGCCCTTGCCACGTACGAGGCGAGCAGGTTCGCCACGGGTCGGAAGAACGCTCTGCGTGTCGAGATCAACGGCTCGCTGGGCAGCGTGGTCTTCGACCTGGAGCGCCTCAACGAGCTGGAGTTCTACGACGCCACCCGGCCGACCCTGGAGCAGGGATTCAGCCGGATTCTGGTGACCGAGGGCGAGCACCCGTACATGTCGGCGTGGTGGCCGCCCGGCCACATCATCGGCTACGAGCACTCCTTCACCCACCAGATGCGCGATTTCATCGAGGCGATCGCCACGGGCACCGACCCGGCGCCGTCCTTCGCCGACGCGTTGCAGGTCCAGCTTGTGCTGGACGCGGTGACCCGTTCGGCGGAGGTCGGATCCACCTGGACCGAGGTGGAGCCGGCGCTGACCGCGGTGGCCGTCTGACCCTGACCACTCCGCGACGGCGGTGCTCGCGCCGCCGTCGCCCGACCAGCTTTCCGGAGCCGACCGGCGAGGGACCGACAGCGGTTTGCGCCCCGCGGTCGGGACGAGGTCGGCACCGGAAGGTGTGCGGCCGGGCCTGACGGCCCGGTGGCGCACAAGCAGGACGGTTGTCCGGTGTGGCCGGACCGGGATTCCCCGGCCACACCGGAGGACCGCCACCACCCCGGAGATCGGGAGGACCCGATGGCACCGTTCGCCGCTGCCCCCACCCGTACCGTTGTCGTCCGCCGATGTCCGGCGGGCCGTGTCCCGGTTGAGGATCCGGTGGGCGCGGCGACCTGAGACGTCCGGTCGGGGCACGCCAACGCCCTGACCGGCCGGATGCGGGGGAGGCAGGGTCGAGACGCCGACCGACCCTGCCTGCCAGCCCCGTCTGCCCGTACCCGAATCGGGAGCCGGTCCGTCGTCGTCGCCGCCGACGCCGATGCCGGAATCCGGCGTCTTTTCCGGTGCGGGTCGGGTGGGCGGGGCCCATCCACCACTGCCGTATCTTTACGAAGAATATTCTGATATTCCTATATTTGATTGAAGTGCACCGACGGTTCCTCCTGAACGGGGAAGGAGCACCATGCGAACAGGTGTCTGGTTGGTGGGAGCGCGCGGTTCGGTCGCGACCACCAGCATCGTCGGAGGACTCGCGCTGCGAGCCGGCCTGGCCGGGCCCACCGGCTGCGTCACCGAACTGCCGGAGCTGCGCGGTCCCGCGCTGCCGTCCTTCGCCGACCTGGTCTTCGGCGGGCACGACCTGGCCACCACGCCGCTGTGCAAGCGCGCCGAGGCGCTGGCTGCCAGCGGCGTCATACCCGGCCGGCTGGTCGCCGCGCTCCGCGACGAGATGGCAGCCGTCGAGCAGGAGCTGCGCCCCGCACCGACCGGCGACACCCAGGCCGACCGGGTCGCCGCCGTGGTCCGTGACCTCACCGATTTCCGTACGCGGCACGAGCTGGACCGGGTGGTGATGGTGAACGTCTCCGCCACCGAGGCGGCCCCCCGACCGCACCCCGGGCACGCCGACCCGGCCGCGCTGCGCGACGCCGTCGCCGGCCCCGACGAGGTGCTGCCACCCAGCTCCCTGTACGGCTACGCGGCGCTGCTGGCCGGCTGCCCGTACGTCGACTTCACCCCGTCCACCGGGCTGCGGCTTCCGGCGCTGACGGCGCTGGCCGAAGAGGCCCGGCTGCCGTACGCCGGACATGACGGCAAGACCGGCGAGACGCTAGTGAAATCGGTCCTCGCGCCGATGTTCGCGATGCGCAACCTGGCGGTGCGCTCCTGGTCGGGCACCAATCTGCTGGGCGGTGGCGACGGCGCCACCCTCGCCGACCCGGCCGCCAACGCGGCAAAGGTGCAGAGCAAGCAGCGGGTGCTCGGCGAGACGCTGGGCTATGTGCCGCAGGGCGGCACCCGCATCGAGTACGTCGAGGAGCTGGGCGACTTCAAGACCGCCTGGGATCTGATCACGTTCGCCGGGTTCCTCGGCACCGGAATGCGGATGGAGTTCACCTGGCACGGCTGCGACTCCGCGCTTGCCGCGCCGCTGGTGCTCGACCTGGCCCGGCTCACCGCCGCCGCGCACGCCGCCGGGCGCGTCGGGCCACTTGTCGAGCTGGGTTTCTTCTTCAAGGACCCGCTCGGCGCGTCGACCCACTCGCTGGCCGAGCAGTGGGCCCGGCTCACCGACTTCGCCAAGCGGCTGCACGCCGGCCCGGATGGTTCCGATGACCACGCTGGCTGACCTCGCCGAGCTGGTCCGGGCGCCGGCCGCGCTCTCGGTTCCGGGTGACGTCGTCGCCGGCGCTGCGGCGGCCGGCACGCTGAGCCCGCGTACCCCCGCCCTGGCGGGAGCCTCGGTGCTTCTCTACTGGGCCGGCATGGCCGCCAACGACTGGGCTGACCGGCGGTTGGACGCCGTCGAACGGCCCGAGCGGCCGATCCCCAGCGGCCGTGTCACACCGGCCGCCGCGGTCGGTCTCGCCGCAGGCCTCACCGCCGCCGGTGTGGGCCTGGCCGCCGCCGTGGGCGGTCGCCGCGCGGCCGCGCTCGCGGTGCCGCTGGCCGCCACCATCTGGGGGTACGACCTGCTGGCCAAGAACACAGCGGCCGGTCCCGCAGTGATGGCCGCCTGCCGGGGGCTTGACGTGCTGCTCGGCGCGTCCGGTGGCCGGCTGGCGCGGGCACTGCCCTCGGCGATCACCGTCGCCGCGCACACCTGGACGGTCACCGAGTTGTCCCGCCGGGAGGTAAGCGGCGCCGACACCGCACTGCCGCTGCGTACGCTGGCCGGCACCGCAGTGGTCGCCGCCAGCGCAGTGGTCGCCGGTCCGGGCGTCCGACGTGCGGCGACCCGAACCGCCGACCCTGCCGGTGTGCGCGCGAGCCGGACCCGGTGGGCCGGGATCGCGCCTGCGCTGCCCGCCGTGCTGGCCGGGTGGTACGCCGCCCGGTACGGCGCGGCGCAGGTCCGGGTGGTCCAGGACCCCTCGGCCGGAAAGGTCCGCGCCGCCGTCGGCGCCGGGATCACCGGGCTGCCCGCCCTACAGGGAGCACTCACCGCGCGCGGTGGAGCCAGCCTGCTCGGGCTGGCCGTCGCGGCGGCCGCGCCACTGGGTCGCCGGCTGGCCCGGAAGGTCTCACCGACATGACGGTTCCTCATCCCCGACAGTCGCCAGGCGGTGCGCCCGATGCGAGCCCGCCGGGCGCCGACGCCACGACCCTGCGCCTCGGGTACGGCACGAACGGTTTCGCCAACCACCGACTCGACGACGCGCTCGCCGTCATCGCCGACCTCGGCTACGACGGCGTGGCTCTCACCCTGGACCACGACCACCTCGACCCGTTCGCGCCGGGGCTCACCCGCCGGATCGCCGTGCTCGGTCGGAGGCTGAGCGCGCTGGGCCTCGGGCTGGTGATCGAGACCGGCGCCCGCTACCTGCTCGACCCGTGGCACAAGCACGCTCCGACGTTGCTGCACGACGACCCGACCCGGCGGATCGAGTTCCTGCGCCGGGCCGTGCGGATCGGTGCCGATCTCGGCGCGGAGGCGGTCTCCTTCTGGGCCGGCGTACGCCCCGACGAGGTCGCACCGCAGGTCGCCTGGGACCGGCTCGTAGCCGGCTGCGCCACAGTCGTCGACGCCGCGGACGCCGCCGGCGTCACCCTCGGCTTCGAACCGGAACCGGGGATGCTCGTCGAGGACATCGCCGGCTGGCGCCGGCTGCGCGCTGCACTCGGCGACCCGGCCCCCTTCGGCATCACCCTCGACATCGGACACTGCCGCTGCCTGGAGCCGTGGCCGGTGCCGCAGTGCGTCGCCGAGATTGCCGAGCACCTGGTCAACGTTCAGATCGACGACATGCGCCGAGGTGTGCACGAGCACCTGGAGTTCGGTACCGGCGAGATCGACTTCCCGCCGGTGCTGGCCGCGCTGGCCGAGGCCGGCTACGGCGGGCTGGTAGCCGTCGAGCTGCCCCGGGACTCGCACGCCGCGCCCGCCGTGGCCGCCCGGTCCATCGAGTTCCTGCGCGCTGCTGCCGCTGCCGCTGCCTCGCCGGTCGAGCCGGCCGTGAGCGGCGGCGCCCGCGCGGCGGTCGGCGGCGGCGCCCGCGCGGCGGTCGGGGGCGACACCGAGGCCGAGGTACCCGCAGGCCTCCTTTGCTCTGCTTCAACGGACGCACCAGCGACCGTCCGCTCTCCGGACACTGGCCGTCGCGTGGGTTGAAGCAGAGCAAAGGGCGTGCCTGGGGTGCCCTGCGGAGCAGCACAAGGGGAGGAGACGGGATGACACCGGATTCATTGCGGGCCGCGCTTCGAGGCGTACCCGATCCCGAATGGCTGGACGCGGCGCTGCACCGGGTCGCGGCCGAGCCCACCGCGATCAACCGGCTCTTTCCGGTGGTCGGCAGGCGCTGCGGCCGGGGCGCCCTGCCCGACGCGCCCGGCTGGACCGCCGACGACGCGGCCCGGGTGCTGCTGCTCACCGCACTGCCCGGCGAGCACGCCGCCTACGCCGACACCCTCTACCAGCATGGCGACGCTGCCGAACGGCGTGCCGTGCTGCGGGCCCTGCCGCTGCTGCCGATCGGCGCCGAGGCGGTGCCGCTGCTGCACGACGCGATCCGCACCAACGACACCCGGCTTGTCGCCGCGGCCCTCGGCCCGTACGCCCGCCACCTCGACCCGGCCGCCTGGCGGCAGGCGGTGCTCAAGTGCGTGTTCAGCGGCGTGCCGCTTGCCGCCGTCGCCGACCTGGAGAGCCGCGCTGACGGGGAGTTGGCCGCGATGCTGGCCGCGCTCGCCGCCGAACGGCACGCCGCCGGCCGGGAGTTGCCCGCCGACGCCACCGACCTGCTCGACCGGCTCACCGCCGCACTGCCCCGGGAGGCGTGAATGCGCATCTTCGACCCCCACATCCACATGACCTCACGCACCACCGACGACTACGAACGGATGGCCGCCGCCGGTGTCCGCGCCGTCGTGGAGCCGGCGTTCTGGCTGGGCCAACCGCGCACCAGCGCGGCGTCGTTCGTCGACTACTTCGACTCGCTGATCGGGTGGGAGCCGTTCCGGGCCGGGCAGTTCGGGGTGCGCCACCACGCCACGATCGCGCTCAACCCCAAGGAGGCGAACGACCCGCGCTGCCGCCCGGTGCTCGACCTGCTGCCCCGCTACCTGGACAAGGACGCGGTGGTGGCGGTCGGCGAGATCGGGTACGACTCGATGACGCCCGAGGAGGACGAGGCGTTCGCCGCGCAGTTGGCCCTCGCCGTGGCGCACGACCTTCCGGCACTGGTGCACACCCCGCACCGGGACAAGGCGCGGGGTGTCGAGCGCACCCTCGCAGTGGTCGCCGAATCCGGCATCGACCCGGGCCGTGTCGTCGTCGACCACCTCAACGAGGTGACGGTCAAACTCGTCAGGGATACCGGCTGCTGGCTCGGCTTCTCGATCTACCCGGACACCAAGATGACAGCGCTGCGGATGGTCGAGCTGCTGCGCGAGTACGGCACCGACCGGATGCTCGTCAACTCCGCCGCCGACTGGGGGCGCTCGGATCCGCTGCTGACCCGGGCCACCGGCGAGGCGATGCTGAAGGCCGGGTTCGGCGACGACGACGTCGACCGCGTGCTGTGGCGCAACCCTGTGGAGTTCTACGGGCAGTCCGGTCGGCTCGACCTGACCGACCTGGAGGACCCCGCCGCAGTGGACCCGCAGACCGGCAACTCGATCCTGCGCGGCGGCAGCTGATGCGGCTGCGACATGCCGGCGGCGACACCATCCACCTCGGCTACTGCACGAACGTGCACCCCGCCGAGGACCTCGCCGGCATCCTCGGTCAACTGGACACCTACGCCGTGCCGGTCCGCGCGGCGCTCGGCAGTGACCTGCTCGGGCTCGGCCTGTGGCTCGCCGCCCCGGTCGCCGCCGAGCTGGCCGCCGACCCGGCGCTGCGCCGCCGGCTGCGCGGCGAACTGGACGCGCGCGGGCTGGAGGTGGTCACCCTCAACGGCTTCCCGTACGCGGCCTTCCAGGCGCCCGTGGTCAAACACGATGTGTACCACCCGGACTGGACCACCGAGCAGCGACTGACGTACACCCTGAACCTGGCCCGGGTGCTCGCGGACCTGCTGCCCGACGACGCCGCCCGGGGCTCGATCTCCACATTGCCGCTGGCCTGGCGGCACCCGTGGGACGCCGAACGGGCCGACGCCGCGCGGCACCGGCTGGACCAGCTCGCCGCCGGCCTGGCCGCCGTGCAACGCGACACCGGCCGGGAGGTGCGTGTCGGTTTCGAGCCGGAACCCGGCTGCGTGGTGGAGAGCACCGGCCAGGCAGCCGCGCTACTGTCCAGTATGGACACGGACCGGCTGGGCATCTGCCTGGACCTCGCCCACCTGGCCTGTGCGTGGGAGGAGCCGACGGCTGCGCTTGCCCGGCTGCGCTCGGCCGACCTGCCAGTGGTCAAGGTGCAGGTCTCCGCCGCCGTCGAGGCGGCCGACCCGGCTGGCGGCGCCGACGCGCTGCGCCGCTGGGTGGAGCCGCGCTTCCTGCACCAGACCCGAGGTGCCGGCTGTGCGGGCGTGGCAGACCCGGCCGACCCGGCGTACGCGGCCGACGACCTGGACGCGGCGCTGGACGCGGAGCTGCCCGGTCCGTGGCGGGTGCACTACCACGTGCCCCTGCACGCCCCGCCCGAGGAGCCGCTCGGCTCCACGCTGCCGGTGCTGCGCGCCGCCCTCGCCGCGCTGTTCGAGGGTCCGATCGCCGGCTGTGACCACCTGGACGTCGAGACGTACACCTGGGGGGTGCTGCCGGCCGCACGACGGCCCGGCACCGATGCGGAGCTGGCCGCGGGTATCGCCGCCGAGCTGGCATTCGCCCGGGACGAGCTGATTGGCCTTGGCCTGCACACCGAGCGGGCCGTGACCACGGGAGAGACGCGATGAGCCGACGACTGGTGGTGCTCGACGTGGTGGGGCTGACCCCACGACTGCTGGCCCACATGCCACGACTGCGCGGGGTCGCCGACGGCGGCTTCCGGGCCGAGCTGGGTACGGTGCTGCCCGCGGTGACCTGCTCGGTGCAGTCCACATTCCTCACCGGCGAGCAGCCCAGCGGGCACGGCATCGTCGGCAACGGGTGGTATTTCCGGGAGCTGGGCGAGGTGTTCCTGTGGCGCCAGCACAACGCTCTTGTCGGCGGGGACAAGCTCTGGCAGGCCGCCCGTCGCGCCGAGCCGGGCTACACGGTGGCAAACGTCTGCTGGTGGTACGCGATGGGCGCGGACGTCAACTGGACTGTCACCCCGCGCCCGGTCTACTACGCCGACGGGCGCAAGGAACCGGACTGCTACACCGACCCGCCGGAGCTGCACGACGCGCTGACCGGGCGGCTGGGCACCTTCCCGCTGTTCACCTACTGGGGGCCGACGGCCGGGCTGCCGTCGTCGCGGTGGATCTGCCAGGCGGCCGAGCAGATCCTCGCCGACGTGTCACCTGACCTCACGCTTGTCTACGTCCCGCACCTGGATTACGACCTGCAACGGTACGGCCCGTCGTCCGCCCAGGCCGCCGCGGCGGCTGCCGAGCTGGACGCGGTGCTCGGCCCGCTGCTGGACGCCGCCCGTGCCCGGGACGCGACAGTGGTGGTGCTGTCGGAGTACGGCATCACCGACGTGTCCCGGCCGGTGGACGTCAACCGGTTGCTGCGCGCCGAAGGGCTGCTGCGGGTGCACACGCAGGCCGGCATGGAGTACCTCGACCCGTGGACGTCGAAGGCGTTCGCTGTCGCCGACCACCAGGTCGCGCACGTCTACGTCAAGGACCCGGCCGACGTGCCTGCGGTGGCGAAGCTCTGCGCCGGGTTGCCCGGTGTGGCCGAAGTGCTCGACGCCGACGGCAAAGCCGCGTACGGGCTGGACCATCCGCGCGCCGGTGAGCTGGTGCTGGTGGCCGAGCCGGACTCCTGGTTCACGTACTACTACTGGCTCGACGACGCCCGCGCGCCGGACTTCGCCCGCCTCGTCGAGATCCACCGCAAGCCCGGGTACGACCCGGCGGAGCTGTTCTTCGACCCGGCCGCGCCGCTGGCGGCAAAGCGCCGCGCCGGGGTGGCGTTGGCGCGGAAGAAGATCGGTATGCGCTACCTCATGAACGCCGTCGGGCTGGACGCCGGCGCACGGGCGGTACGCGGCTCGCACGGGCGGCTGCCCACCGATCCGGCGGACGCCCCTGTGCTGCTCTGCTCGGATCCGACCGCTGCCCGGGAGCGGATCGAGGCCACCGAGGTCAAGGCGCTGCTGCTGGAACTCGCCGGGCTGAGCGCCGGTGACGGGTCAGTGGAGCGGCCGGGGGAGGGGTCGTGACGGTCACGGTCACACCGACCGACACGAGTGGACTGCGGGCGCGCTTCGACGCGGAGCTGGCCGCTTTCCTCGACCGGCAGGGCCCGGACTGGCCGGACGGGGCGCCGCGCGGGGTGTTCACCGCGCTGCAACGGTTCGTGCTGGCCGGCGGCAAACGGTTGCGCCCGCTCTTCTGCTACTGGGGTTGGCGTGGGGCCGGGGCTGCCGACGGCACACCGATCGTGGTGGCGGCAGCCGCGTTGGAGCTGTTCCACGCGTTCGCGCTGATCCACGACGACATCCTGGACGGCAGTGACCGTCGCCGGGGCGAGCCGTCGGTGCACCGTCTATTCGCGGACCTGCACGCCCGCTCGTCCTGGCGCGGCGACCCCGAGGCGTACGGGCGCAACACGGCGCTGCTCTGCGGGGACCTGTGCGCGGCGTGGTCGGATCAGATGTTCCACGAGTGCGGCCTGAGCACGGAGCAGGTGCACAGGGGCTACGGCGTGTTCGCGTTGATGCGGACCGAGGTGATCGCTGGGGAGTACCTGGACCTGGTGTCTGGTGTGGGTGACGGCTCGGTGGCAAGCGCGCTCACCGTGATCCGGATGAAGGCCGCCCGGTACACGGTGACCCGACCGTTGCAGATCGGCGCGGCCCTGGCCGGTGCGGGGCCGGAGCTGCTCGCCGCGTTGGGCGAGTTCGGTGACCCGCTTGGTGATGCGTTCCAACTACGGGACGACGTGCTGGGTGTCTTCGGTGACCCGGCTGTCACTGGAAAGTCGGTGCTTGACGACCTGCGCGAGGGCAAGCCGACGGTGATGATGGCGCTGGTCCGCAGCGCGGCCGACCGGTCGCAGACCGCTCGGCTGCGGGAGCTGTTCGGCAATCCCTCCCTTGACGCGGACGGCGCGGCGGAGCTGCGCGAGATCATCGAGGTGACGGGTGCACGGGAGCGGATCGAGCAGATGATCCGGGTCCGGACGGACGCGGCGTTGACCGCGTTGCGTAACGCCGTGCTGACCGAGGAGTCACGGGCCGCGCTCGTGGCGCTGGCGGGACAGACGATCGATCGCCGCGCCTGACCATCAACTTTCGATCGAATAGACGAAAGTTGATGGTAAGTCATCGGAAGCTATGGACACATCGACGTCCACAACTTAGTGTCGTGCCCAACACGACAGTGTTTCGTCGATGTGAACCGGCGGCGCGGTAATCCATCGATCCATCACCACCGCTACGGCATCCGGCGCGACGGCGCGCGCCCGGCCTGGCAGTCATTTCGTCAGGAAGGGACAGCCCCATGCCCACCAAGGACGCTCCCGCACATCGATCCCGATCATGGTTTTCCGCCGGCTCGGCGCTGCTCCTGGTGGCTGCTGCCGGCACTGTGGCCCTCGGCGCCGGCCCCGCAGCTCTCGGCGGCCCCACACCGGCCCAGGCGCACACCATCAACGCCACCGACTTCCAGCAGGTCGAGCTGGCACGCGGTGTCGCCGACATGGGTGAACCGATGTCGCTGGCAGTGCTTCCGGACCGCTCGGTCCTGCACACCGCCCGTAACGGCACCCTGCGCCGCACCGACGCGGGCGGCACCACAACAGTGGTCGGCACTCTGCCGGTCTACACCCACGACGAGGAGGGGTTGCAGGGCGTCGGGGTCGACCCGAACTTCGCCAGCAACCGGCACATCTTCCTCTACTACGCCCCGCCGCTGTCCACCCCGACCGGCGACGCGCCCGCCACGGGCACCACCTGGTCGGCCTGGCAGGGAGTGAACCGCCTCTCCCGGTTCACCCTCAACGCCGACTTCACGCTCAACCAGGCCAGCAAGGTCGACGTGCTCGACGTGCCGGCGGATCGTGGCCTGTGCTGCCACGTCGGCGGGGACATCGACTTC
This sequence comes from Micromonospora profundi, assembly GCF_011927785.1. NCBI lineage: Bacteria > Bacillati > Actinomycetota > Actinomycetes > Micromonosporales > Micromonosporaceae > Micromonospora > Micromonospora profundi. The sequence continues at coordinate 577,577 of NZ_JAATJK010000001.1, forward strand.
GATGCCAGCGGCAACCTCTACCTGTCCACAGGCGACGACACCAACCCCTTCGAGTCCGCCGGCTACTCGCCGCTTGACGAGCGGACCAACCGCAACCCGGGGTACGACGCCCAGCGCAGCGCCGGCAACACCAACGACCTGCGCGGCAAGATCCTGCGGATCAAGGTGAACGCCAACGGGACGTACTCCATCCCGTCGGGCAACCTGTTCGCGCCCGGCACGGCCAGGACCCGGCCGGAGATCTACGCCATGGGCTTCCGCAACCCGTTCCGGATCAGCGTCGACAAGGCCACAGGCGTCGTCTACGTCGGCGACTACGGGCCGGACGCCGGCTCCACAAGCTCCACGCGCGGCCCGTCCGGGCAGGTGGAGTTCAACAGGGTCGCCGCACCGGGCAACTACGGCTGGCCGTACTGCACCGGCACCAACACCACCACCGAGACGTACAACGAGTGGGACTTCGCCACAAACGCCACCGGGGCGAAGTACAACTGCACAGGCGGGCCGACGAACAACTCCTTCCGCAACACCGGCCTCGCCACCCTGCCGCCCGCCCAGCCCGCCTGGATCCGGTACGCAGGCGACGCCGGCACCCCGACCGAGTTCGGCGGCGGCTCCGAGTCGCCGATGGGCGGCCCGGTCTACCGCTACAACGCCTCGTCGACCTCCACCACCAAGTTCCCGCAGTCGTTCGACGGGCAGTTCTTCGCCACCGAGTTCGGTCGCGGCTGGATCAAGCCGATCCACGTCAACGCCGACGGCTCCCGGGGCACCATCGACACCTTCGGATGGGTCGGCAAGCAGGTGATGGACTCCGCGTTCGGCCCGGACGGCGCGTACTACGTGCTCGACTACGGCACCGGCTACTTCAACGGGGACGCCAACTCGGCGCTCTACCGCTTCGACTATGTGGGTGGCGGCAACCGGGCGCCCAGCGCCTCGGCGAGCGCCAACAAGACCTCCGGTGCGGCACCGCTGACAGTCGTGTTCTCCTCGGCCGGCTCGTCCGACCCCGAGGGCGGGGCGCTCACCTACTCGTGGAACTTCGGCGACGGCACCACCTCCACGGCGGCGAACCCGACGAAGACCTACAACACCAACGGCACCTACACAGCGACGCTCACAGTGCGCGACCCGCAGGGTGCCACCGGCAGCAGCAGCGTGCAGATCAACGTCGGCAACACCGCGCCCACTGTGACAATCAACAGTCCCGGCAACGGGCAACTGTTCAGCTTCGGTGACACGGTTTCGTACAGCATCACTGTCACCGACCCGGAGGACGGCACTGTCGACTGCACGAAGGTCAAGATGACCTATGTGCTCGGGCACGACCAGCACGGCCACCAGATCACCTCGAAGAACGGTTGCTCCGGCACGATCACCATCCCGGTCGACGGTGAGCACGACGACGCGGCGAACATCTTCGCGATCTTCGACGCGGAGTACACCGACGCCGGCGGTCTGACCACGCACACCCAGCACACGCTGCCGCCGCGTCACCGGCAGGCCGAGTTCTTCGGCTCCTCGTCAGGGGTCAACGTGTTCAGCAAGACCCCGGCCGAGGGCGGCAAGACCGTCGGCGACATCAACAACGGCGACTGGATCGCGTTCCAGCCGTACCGGTTGGGCAACGTGACAGCGTTCAACGCCCGGGTCTCCTCGGCGGGCGCCGGCGGTACCCTCCAGGTCCGTGCCGGCTCGGCGACGGGCACTGTCCTCGGCTCGGCCACCGTTCCGGTGACCGGTGGCTGGGAAACCTTCACAACGGTCAGCGGGACGATCACCAACCCGCCGACCGCCACCACCACGCTCTACCTGACGTTCGCGGGGACGGGCACCGGGGCGCTCTACGACATCGACGCCTTCACCCTCGTCACCGGTACACCCCCCACTGGCGGTACCGGCCCGATCAAGGGGCTGGCCGGCAAGTGCCTGGACGTGCGTAGCGCGGCCACCGCCGACGGTACGCAGATCCAGATCTACACGTGCAACGGCAGTGCGGCGCAGACGTGGGCGGTGACGCCGAACTCGACGATCAAGTCGTTGGGCAAGTGCCTCGACGTCTCCGGTGCCGCCACCGCCGACGGCACCAAGATCCAGCTCTGGACCTGTAACGGCACGGGCGCGCAGAACTGGTCCGCCCAGGCCGACGGCACGCTCCGCAACCCGGCGTCCGGCAAGTGCCTGGACGTCAGCGCCAACAATTCCGCGGACAGCACCCCCGTGCACCTGTGGACCTGCAACGCCGCCGCCAACCAGAAGTGGACCCTGCCCTGATGTGAAAGGAAGGGCCCCTTGTTAACGCCTAGTGTTGTACAAGGGGCCCCTCCTAACAGTTTTAGGAGAGCGATATGCGCAGACTCCTGCGACCCGTCCTCGGCGCGGCCACCGCCGCCCTCGCCGTCATCGCCTGCACCACCCCGGCCACCCCCGCCAGCGCCGCCGACGCCCCGTACGACGTGCTGGTGTTCTCCAAGACCGCCGGCTTCCGGCACGACGCGATCCCGGTCGGCATCCAGACCATCCGTGACCTGGGTGCGGCGAACAGCTTCACGGTCACCGCCACCGAGGACGCCGCAGCGTTCACCACCGGCAACCTCGCCCAGTACGAGGCGGTCGTCTTCCTCAACACCACAGGCGACGTGCTCAACGCCAGCCAGCAGACGGCCTTCGAGTCGTACATCGGCTCCGGTCGTGGGTACGTGGGTGTGCACGCCGCCGCCGACACCGAGTACGACTGGCCGTTCTACGGCAACCTGGTGGGCGCGTGGTTCGCCTCGCACCCGGCCATCCAGCAGGCGAACGTCAAGGTGGAGGACCGTGGGCACGCGGCGACGGGGCACCTGCCGCAGACCTGGACCCGCACCGACGAGTGGTACAACTACCGGACCAACGCCCGGTCCACCGCCCACGTGCTGGCGACCCTCGACGAGTCGTCGTACTCCGGTGGCGGGATGGGCGCCGACCACCCGCATTCCTGGTGCAAGAGCTACAGCGGTGGCCGGTCGTTCTACACCGGCGGCGGCCACACCCAGGCGTCGTACGCCGAGCCCGCGTTCCGCAACCACCTGCTCGGCGGCATCCGGTACGCGGCCGGTCGCAGCAAGGCCGACTGCCGGCCCGAGACCGGCTACACCCCGCTGTTCAACGGCTCGACGGCGGGTTGGTCCCAGGCCGGGCCGGGCAGCTTCACCAACTCCGACGCCACCCTCACGTCGGTGGGCGGCATGGGCCTGTACTGGTACAACGCCAAGCAGTTCACGAACTACTCGCTGAAGCTGGACTGGAAGTTGGCCGGCGACGACAACTCGGGTGTGTTCATCGGGTTCCCGCCGTCCAGTGACCCGTGGTCGGCGGTGGACAACGGCTACGAGATCCAGATCGACGCCACCGACGCGGCCGACCGCACCACCGGGTCGGTCTACACCTTCAAGTCCGCGGACATCGCGGCTCGCGACGCGGCGCTCAACGCGCCGGGGGAGTGGAACACCTACGAGCTGCTGGTCGAGGGCGAGCGGCTACAGATCTTCCTCAACGGGGTGAAGATCAACGACTTCACCAACACCAATCCGGTACGGTCGCTGGCCGGCCACATCGGCATCCAGAACCACGGCACCGGCGACGACGCCTCGTTCCGCAACATCCGGATCAAGGAGTTGGGCACCACGCCGCCGCCGACGGGTAACACCACGGTCCAGGCCGAGGCGTTCAGCTCGGCGAACGGCGTCTCCGCGTTCGCCAAGGCCGGTGCCAACGGCGGTCAGACCATCGGTTACATCGACCCGGGCGACTGGGCGGCGTACAACGGCGTGGACCTGACCGGCGTCACCTCGTTCACGTCCCGGGTCGTCTCCGGCGGCGCGGGCGGCACCATCCAGGTGCGTACCGGCTCGGCCACCGGCCCGGTGCTCGGCTCGGTGGCGGTGCCGAACACCGGCAGTTGGACGACGTTCGCCAACGTCACCACGACCCTGTCCGGCGTACCGTCCGGCACCCAGAACCTCTACCTCACGTTCGGCGGTAGCGGCACGGGGCTCTTCGACGTGGACGACTTCACCCTCGTCAAGGGCGGCGGCACCGGCACTCCCGGTGTCGGCCCGATCAAGGGCCTGGCCGGCAAGTGCCTGGATGTGCGCAACGCGGCCACCGCCGACGGTACGCAGATCCAGATCTACACCTGTAACGGCAGTGCGGCGCAGACGTGGACGGTGACGCCGAACTCGACGATCAAGGCGTTGGGCAAGTGCCTCGACGTCTCCGGCGGCGCGTCGGCTGACGGCACCAAGATCCAGCTGTGGACCTGCAACGGCACGGGCGCACAGAACTGGGCCGCCCAGTCCAACGGCAGCCTCCGCAACCCGACGTCCGGCAAGTGCCTGGATGTCAGCGGCAACAACTCCGCGGACAGCACCGTCGTGCACCTGTGGACCTGCAACGGCGCCGCCAACCAGAAGTGGACCCTGCCCTAACCCCCAACCCCGCCACCCTCACCCCGCTGATCTTGCACTTTATGCCGGGACCATTGCCGCGATACCGGGCATGCCGGCGACCCAAAGTGCAAGATCAGCGGGGAGGGGAGCGGGTGGGCGCGTAGGGGTTCACAGCCTGCTGCCGTACCTTGGCCTGCATGGGGCGGTTCGCGCAGTGGCGCCGGGTGGTGCGGGCGCACGGGTACCGGCTGCTGCACCGTGCCGAGGAGCCTGATCCGCTGGACGGGCCGGCACCCAGCCTGAACCGACTCGACGCCCTCGTGGAGGGCTACGCCGCTGGTCAGCCGGTGCGCTGGACACTGGCCGGCCAGCCCCGGCCGTTGCCCGGCCCGGTCGACGTCGCGGCGTACCGGATCATCGAGGAATCGCTCAGCAACGCGCGCCGGCACGCCCCGGGCGCGCCGGTCGTGGTCCGCCTCCGCTACGACCCCGAAGGCATCACCATCGAGGTACGCGACGACGGCGGCGACGCCACGGCGGTGGCGGGGGAGAGCCGAGGTGCCGGGTGGGGTCTGCTCGGCGTCCGCCGTCGTGCCGAGCGGCTCGGCGGTACGTTCTCCGCCGGCCCGCGCGCCGAAGGCGGCTTCACGGTTCGGGCTGTCCTCCCCGCGCCGGAGGAAATGGTCAGATGATGATCCCGTCGCGGGGCTTTCGCGACGGGTGCGGCGGAAATAGGCTGGGGGCGGCGACCGTGACGGTGGCCGGTGACCCGGTGGGAGGCGCAACCCGCCGGGCCCAGGTGCGCTCGGCACCCACCGGTGTTCCGCCTCGGTCTCGCGTACCGGTCTGACCGGTCACCCTCGCCTCGGTCCGCACAACGGAATCCCCATCACACCAGGGGAGAAGGACAATGGCGCGACCCATCACGCTCTTCACCGGCCAGTGGGCCGACCTTCCGTTCGAGGAGGTCTGCCGGCTCGCCTCCGAGTGGGGCTACGACGGTCTGGAGATCGCCTGCTGGGGCGACCACTTCGAGGTCGACAAGGCGCTCGCCGACGACTCGTACGTCGATCGCAAGCGGGAGACGCTCGCGAAGCACAACCTTCAGGTCTTCACGATCTCCAACCACCTGGTCGGTCAGGCGGTCTGCGACCACCCGATCGACGAGCGGCACCAGGACATCCTGCCCGGCCGGATCTGGGGCGACGGCGAGCCGGAGGGGGTCCGCCAGCGGGCCGCGGAGGAGATCAAGGACACCGCGCGGGCTGCGGCGAAGCTCGGCGTGAAGACTGTCGTCGGCTTCACCGGGTCGTCGATCTGGCACACGCTGGCGATGTTCCCGCCGGTGCCGCCGTCGATGATCGAGCGCGGTTACCAGGACTTCGCCGACCGGTGGAACCCGATCCTCGACGTGTTCGACGAGGTCGGGGTGCGGTTCGCGCACGAGGTGCACCCCAGCGAGATCGCGTACGACTACTGGACGACGAAGCGGACGTTGGAGGCGATCGGTCACCGGCCCGCCTTCGGGCTGAACTGGGACCCGTCGCACTTCGTCTGGCAGGAGCTGGACCCGGTGAACTTCATCTTCGACTTCGCCGACCGGATCTACCACGTCGACTGCAAGGACGCGAAGGTGCGTACCGGGGATGGCCGGCGCGGTCGGCTCGCCTCGCACCTGCCGTGGGCGGATCTGCGTCGCGGCTGGGACTTCGTCTCCACCGGGCACGGCGACGTGCCCTGGGAGGACTGCTTCCGGGCGTTGAACGCGATCGGCTACACCGGCCCGATCTCCGTGGAGTGGGAGGACGCCGGGATGGACCGTCTCGTCGGCGCTCCGGAGGCGCTCCAGTTCGTCCGCCGGCTCGCGTTCGACGCACCGAGCGCGGCCTTCGACGCCGCGTTCAGCAGCAAGGACTGACCGGCAGCGGGACTGGGCGCGTCGGCGCACGGTCAGCCGTACTCCGGACAGACCACGGGCCGGTCGCCTTGCGGCGACCGGCCCGTCGACGTGCGGTTGGTCAGAGCGTGCTGCCGTTGGTGCCCGAGCCGGACGGCTTGGAGCGGGGGGTCGTAGCCGACGGCGACCCGGAGGTCGTGCCGACCGTGCTGCTGTTGCCCGACGAACCGGAGCCCGCCTTCGCGCCCACCGTGGCGGGCGTGCCGGCGAACGCGTCGTCGGCGGCGGTCAGTTCCTGGCTGCCGTTGCCGGTGCCCAGCTTCTCGCCCAGCTTGGTGTGGCCGAGCTTGTCCTTGCCCTCGCTGTAGAGCTTGTTGGCCTGGGCCTGCGCCACCCCGGCCGCCTCCTGGACGGTCGGGTGGTCGAGCACCTTGCGGCCCCGAACCACGAGCTCTTCGTACTTCTCCCGGCCGGCACGGGCGCCCAGGACGAATCCCGCAGCCAGCCCGCCAAGAAACATGATCTTTCCGCGCATGGCGGCTCCTTCCGTACCTGACGCGCCGTCGCTCCTCGGGGTTGCCCCGTCGGAGCCAATTCGCGCCTGCGTCCTCTGTCCGCAGCTAACTACCCATCCTGCTCCCCGCTCAAGCCTGCTTGTGTGGGGATGGCGATTTGCCCTTATTGCGAATGCGCCGTGTCGCTGACCTGCCCGACCCGATCATGATGACTGAGGGGCGCAACCCACTGGACCATCACCGGGGGATGTCCTGTACTCTTGTCCCGTCGCACGGCACCGGCGAGATCACGGGGCCGGGCGGTGCACGATCCCCTGTAGCTCAATTGGCAGAGCAGCCGGCTGTTAACCGGCAGGTTATTGGTTCGAGTCCAATCGGGGGAGCTTCGCTCCACATCAACGCCCGTCGGCTGACAGCCGGCGGGCGTTTTCGCGTCCCCGATCTACCCCTGGCACCCCGATCGGTACCCGTTCAAGGGTGCCCGTAGGCGGTTTGCCCTCTTTGGGCGTCCTCGACCGGCAGGATGGTCGATGTCGACTTAGACTCCGGCTGCGTCGATTGATGCGTCGATTTGGGATGGTGCGGATGTCCGGACGAGGAGGCTTCGGCCGGGCCACGCTGATCGCTGTGGCCGTCGTGCTGGCCTGGCTCGTGGTCGGTGGCGTGGCCGGGCCGTACGCCGGGCGGTTGAGTGAGGTCTCCACCAACGACAACGCCGCCTTCCTGCCCACCGACGCCGAGGCGACCCGCGCCCAGGATCTGGCGGCCGGGTTCGTCGACCGCGAGACCGTCCCGGCGCTTGTCGTCTACGAGCGGACCTCGGGGATCACCGACGCGGACCGCCAGCGGGTGGGCGCCGACGCGGCCAGGTTCGCCCAGGTGCCCGGCGTGGTCGGCCCACTGCCGCCGCCGATCCCCAGCGAGGACGGCCAGGCACTCCAGGTCGTCGTGCCGGTGGACGACGCCGAGGGCGAGGAGATCGGCTCCGTCGTCGAGCAGTTACGCGACATCGCCGGCGGCGAACGGGACGGGCTCAGCGTGGACGTCGCCGGGCCGGCCGGCCTGCTCGCGGACCTGATCGAGGTCTTCGCCGCCATCGACGGGCCACTGCTGCTTGTCACCCTCGTGGTGGTGCTGATCATCCTGCTGGTCGTCTACCGCAGCCCGGTGCTCTGGGTCTTTCCGCTGCTTGCCGCAGGCATGTCGTACGCCCTCGCGTCGGTCTTCGTCTACCTGCTCGCCGACGCCGACATCATCAAGCTCAACGGGCAGGCACAGGGCATCCTCACAGTGCTGGTCTTCGGCGCCGGCACCGACTACGCGCTGCTGCTGATCGCCCGCTACCGCGAGGAGTTGCACAGGCACGACCGCCCGTGGGACGCCATGCGTACGGCGTGGAAGGGCGCAGCGCCCGCCATCATCGCCTCCGGCAGCACAGTCATCGTCAGCCTGCTCTGCCTGCTGCTGTCCAGCCTCAACTCCAACCGGGCACTCGGCCCGGTCGCCGCCATCGGCATCGCCGCAACGCTGCTGGTGATGCTGACCTTCCTGCCCGCGCTGCTGGTGCTCGGCGGCCGTTGGGCGTTCTGGCCGCGTAGACCGCACCGGGACCAGGCCGACCCGCAGGCCGAGCACGGCATCTGGAGTCGTATCGCCGGGTTCGTGGCCCGGCACGCCCGCCCGATCTGGCTGAGCACAGCTGTCGTGCTGGCCGTTCTCACGCTCGGTCTCACGCAGCTCGGCGCCACCACCCTCGGCCAGTCCGACCTGTTCACCCAGCGCACCGACTCGGTGGACGGCCAGGACGTCATCGCCAGGCACTACCCGGCCGGCACCGGCAGCCCGGCCACCATCTTCACCACCGAGCAGACCGCCCGCCAGGTCGCACAGGTGGCGCAGGGGGTGCCCGGTATCGCGGCGGTCCGTCCGCTCACCGCCGGCCCGCAGACCGGCCCACCCGACCCGAACGCCCCGCCGAAGGTCGTCGACGGGCGGGTGGAGTTGGAGGCGACGCTCGCCGACGAGCCGGACAGCGACGGCGCCGAGCAGACCATCCGCAACCTGCGCGTAGCCGTCCACCAGGTGCCCGGCGCGGACGCTGTGGTCGGCGGCTTCACCGCGATCAACGTGGACACATCCGACGCGGCCCGGCGCGACCAGAACGTCATCATCCCCGTGGTGCTGGCGGTCATCGCTGTCATCCTGGCCCTGCTGCTACGTGCGCTTCTCGCCCCGCTGCTGCTTATCGCCACCGTCCTGCTCAGCTTCGGCGCCACCCTCGGCCTCTGCGCGCTGCTGTTCCGCCACGTCTTCGACTTCCCCGGCGTGGACACGTCGTTTCCGCTGTTCGCGTTCGTCTTCCTGGTCGCCCTCGGCATCGACTACAACATCTTCCTGATGAGCCGGGTCCGCGAGGAGTCGGTGAAGCGCGGCACCCGCGCCGGTGTGCTCGCCGGTCTCGCCGTCACCGGCGGCGTGATCACCTCCGCCGGCATCGTGCTCGCCGCGACGTTCTCCGCCCTCGCCGTCCTGCCGCTTGTGGTGCTCGTCGAGCTGGGCACCGCTGTCGCGGTCGGCGTACTCATCGACACGATCGTCGTCCGGTCGCTGCTGGTGCCGGCGCTCGCGTACGACATCGGGCCGAAGGTCTGGTGGCCGGGCCGGTTGTCCCGGGCGAACGGTGAGCGGGAGGCGCGCGATGCCGGCTGAGACGGACGTGGTCATCGTCGGCGGCGGCCTGGCCGGCCTCGCCGCCGCACGCCGGCTGCACCGCGCGGGCGTGCCGTGGCGGCTGGTGGAGGCCAGCGACCGGCTCGGTGGCCGGGTCGCCACCGACGTCGTCGACGGCTACCGGATCGATCGCGGTTTCCAGGTGCTCAACACCGCCTACCCGAGGCTCGGCACGCTTATCGACACCGGGCGGCTGAACCTCGGCTACTTCACCTCCGGAGTGCTGGTGCGCAAGAGCGATCACCTGCTGCGGCTGGTCAACCCGCTGCGGGAGCCGACCGGCGGGCCACGCACCGCGCTCGCCGGCGTCGGCTCGCTGCTCGACCGGGTGCGCTTCGCCGCGCTCGCCACCGGCTGCGCCACCCTGCCCGTGTCCCGGCTGCTCGCCGCGCCCGAGACCACCACCGAGACGGCGCTGCGCCGCGCCGGCCTCTCCGACGCGATCATCGAGGACTTGCTGCGCCCGTTCCTGTCCGGAGTGTTCATCGACCGCGAGCTGGTGACCTCCAGCCACGTGCTCGCGATGGTGCTGCGCTCCTTCGCCCGCGGCCGGATCGGCCTGCCCGCCGACGGGATGGCCGCGCTGCCCCGCGCCATCGCCGACCCGTTGCCTGCCAACCTGCTCGACCTGGACACCCCTGTCACGCAGGTCGCGCCCCGCCTGGTCCGCACCCGCGCCGGCGAGATCCACTGCCGGGCCGTCGTGGTCGCCGTCGACCCGCCCGCCGCGTCCGCGCTGCTTCCGGCCCTGGCGAGGGTACGCATGCACAGCTACACCACGTACTACCACAGCGCGCCCGAACCGCCGCTTGGCGAACCGATCCTGCTCGTCGACGGCGACCGGCGGGAGATCGTCACCAACACGGTGGTGCTCAGCAACGCCGCCCCGACGTACGCGCCGGACGGTCGGCACCTCGTCGCCACGTCGGTGGTGGGACCGACAGCCCCGCCCGAGCCGACCATTCGGACCGAACTGACCCGGCTGTACGGTCGATCCACCGACGACTGGACCCACCTCACCACAGTTGTCGTCCCGGACGCGCTGCCCGCCGCGCCGCCACCGCAGGGGCGACTGCGTAAACCCGTGGCGCTGGGACAGGGGCTGTTCGTGGCCGGTGACCACCGGGACAGCCCGTCCGTCCAGGGTGCCCTCGCCAGCGGCTGGCGCGCCGCCGGTGCGGTTCTGGAGGAGCTGCGCGCCACGTAGCCCGGCGTTCGAAGACCAGAAAAAGCGGGACATCGCAGCCGTAGTTGATCACCTATGATCCCCGCCATGCCCGCACCTCTTCCGGCTCCCACCTTCGATGCCGGTGCCGCGTACCCCGAGGTCAACGACCTGCGCAAAGCGCTCGACGCCGCCGACTGGCCCGCCGTGCGGGCGCTGTTCGCCGACCGCGACCAGGACAGCCGCACGCTGCTCGTCGGGGAAGCCGGCAGCCACACCGAGACCGACACGTTCCTGCGCCGGGTGTACGACGAGGACCCCACCGACGCCCTCGCCGGCACCCTGCTCGGCACCCACCTCATCCGTGCGGGATGGCGGATCCGCAGCGGCGCCCGAGCCCAGGACGTCAGCCGGTCGCAGTTCGACCAGTTCCATGACCACCTGCGCCGCGCCGAGCAGGTGCTCATCGACGTCACCGCCCGACACCCGGACGACGCGGCCGCGTGGACCCAACGCATCACCCTCGCCCGGGGCCTCGAACTCGGCCAGAACGAGGCGCGCCGCCGCTACGACCGGCTCGCCCACCACCACCCGCACCACATGCCCGCACAGGCGAGCCTGCTCCAGCAGCTCTGCCCGAAGTGGAGCGGCGACTGGGACCGGATGTTCGCGTTCGCCCGCGAGTGCGCCCAGGCCGCACCTGACGGGGCGCCCAACGCCGCGCTGATCGCCGACGCGCACCTGGAACGCTGGCTCGACTTCGACAGCGCGCGGGAGCAGACGGCATACCTGCGCAGCACGCCGGTGGTGGACGAGATCATGCAGGCCGCCCAGAGATCCGTGCTGCACCCGGACTTCGCCGATCGGTCGGACTGGGTCTGGGCCCGCTCGATGTTCGCGCTGATGTTCAGCCTGACCGAGCAGTGGTCCGCCGCCGCGAGCCAGTTCACCGCCCTCGGCAATCTGGGCAGCGAGTTCCCCTGGATCTACGTCGACGGGGCCGAAGGGTTCACGAAGTACCGCGCCAAGGCGTACGCGAAGGGTGGCCAGTCATGATCCAGCACTTGGACGTGGACGGGGTGCCCACGCTGCTCGCCCCCACCGGCGGGCCGATGCACGCCGGGTTGACCTTCCGGGTCGGCACCGCCGACGAGACGCTCGCCCGGTCCGGCATCACCCACCTCATCGAGCACCTCGCGCTCGCGCCGCTCGGCCTGGCCGACTACCACATCAACGGCATGACGGCCCCCGCGTACACCATGTTCCACACCCAGGGCTCCGAGGCCGACATCGCGGCGTTCCTCACCGCGGTCTGCGCACACCTTCAGGACCTGCCGCTGGCGAGGCTGGAAGTCGAGAAGGAGATCCTGCGTACCGAGTGGAGCAGCCGGGGCACCGCCGCGATGGACGACATCCCGCTGTGGCGACACGGCGCCCGGGACTTCGGACTGACCAGCTACCCCGAATGGGGCCTCGGCGCGCTCACCGCCGACGACCTGCGCGAGTGGGCCGCCCGGTGGTTCACCCGGGAGAACGCAGTGCTCTGGATCGCCGGCGACCGGGTGCCCGCCGGGCTTCGCCTCGGGCTGCCCGCCGGGGTCCGTCAGCCCGTACCGGTGGCCTCGTCGGCACTGCCACAGACCCCGGCGTACTTCGTCAGCGGCTCGCGGGCCGTGGTGCTCGACTCCGTGGTGCGCCGCAGCACCGCCGCCAACATCTTCTCCGGGGTGCTGGAGCGCGAGCTGTACCGCTCGCTCCGCCAGGACGCCGGCCTGTCCTACACCACCACCACGGGGTACGAGCCGCGCGGCGACGGGTACGCGTCGCTGCGGGCCCTCGCCGACGCGCTGTCGGAGAAGCAGGACGCCGTGCTCGGCGGCTTCATCGACGTCCTCGCGAAGATGCGGGTCGGGCGGATCGAGCAGGCGGACCTGGACGCCACAGTCGCCAAGCGGGAGGACTTTCTCGGCATCGCGGAGGTGGACGCCGCACGGCTGCCGTCGTACGCCCTCAACGTGCTGACCGGGCAGCCGAACTCCACAATCGACGAGCACCGGGCCGAACTCAAGACCGTCAGCCTCACCGACCTGCACGAGGTGGCCGAGGAGATGATGGCGTCGGCGCTGCTGATGGTGCCCGGCGGGCACCGCGCCGACTGGGCCGGCTTCGTCGCCGCACCCACCCACTCCGCCGACACCGTCGACGGCACCACGTACCGGGCGAAGCAGGGCGCCGGTGGCCTCCGCGTCGGCACGGACGGGGTGACCTACCTGAACCCGAGCGGGCCGCTCACCGTTCGCTACGACAGTTGCTCGGCCATGCTCGCCTGGCCGGACGGCGCGCGACAGATGATCGGCGCGGACGCCATAGTGCTGCACATCGAGCCGACAATGCTCGAGTTGCCCCCGGGAACGATCCAGGCCATCGACGCCGGGGTGCCGTCCGACCGGCACGTCACCATGCCGGCCCGCACGCCGGACCAGATCCCCCAACCGAAGCCGATCGCTCACCAGGACGAGCCCGCAGGGCGTTCCTGGTGGGAGATCCCGGTGATGGTGCTCAGCGGTCTGGGAACCCTGCTGATGGGCGGCTTCTGCCTGCTGCTGACCATCGGCATGTTCGCCGCCGACAGCGAGCCGGACGACAAGTGGTTCTGGGGCGTCATCGCAGTCGGTTGGCTGCTCACTGTTATCCTCGCGTTGCCCATCGTGCTGCTCAACCGACGGCGGCGGTGATGAGGTGAGGCCGGATCGCTGCTGGCCTGTGATCCACCGGGCGGGATAAGATCCGGCGCGGTGTCAGGGGCGGTAGCTCAGCCGGTTAGAGCAGGGGACTCATAATCCCTCGGTCGCGGGTTCGAGTCCCGCCCGCCCCACCAGCCGTTTTCCCTGGTCAGCCATGCTGCCGACGACCCGGGCGAACCGCGTCGAGGTCCGGACCGATGCCCTCAGTCCGCACTGAGTCCGCAGCCGCACGACCCGCCGCACGGTCGAGGCGGTCCGCCACTTGGTCCAGGTCGTCCTCGAACAGGTCCGCGTACACGTCCAGCGTCATGGCCGCCGAGGCGTGCCCGAGCATCCGCTGCACCGCCTTCACGTTGGCGCCCTCAGCCACCGCCAGACTGGCCGCCGTGTGCCGCAGCTCGTGCGGGGTCAGCCTTATCCACGGTGCGGTGAATTCGGCTGACACTCCGGCGCACGTCGCTGACACGCTCGTTGCCGCAGCCCTGGATCAGGGTGGGCACGACAACGTCACGGTGATGGTCATCGACATTGAGCACCAAGCGCCCGACCACCGTTGATCGGTCATCGAGGGACAACGGACACAGCGAGCCCACTGCCGAATTAGCCTCTTAGAGGATCAAGGCGGCCCGCAAGCGGGCCGCGCCGGACGCGCTCGGCCTGCTGGCGGCGCAAGCGCCGGCACCGGCCGGCGCGCCGGCCGATTGCAGGTGCTCTAAGGACCGGAACCGATGCCTCCGGCGGGGATCTTCGACAGAGATGGGGCCGCGGCGGAGATGGGCTTGAGGCAGAGGAGCGGTACGTGGCAGACGAGGTATTCCCGAGTGATCTTTCCGGCCACTTCTGGACAACGCTGGAACACCGGCCTGAACTCGATCGATGGCGCTTCGAGATCATCGACTACCAGAACAACGTCCTGCTCAGTGGATTGGCCTGTAGCGAGCGGCAGGCCGCAGCCATTGTCAACGCATGGGACCAGGTGATCGCAACGTCACCCGACGAAGAGGACCCCAGCATGGATTGAGTCGATGACCCGGAATGACGGGTGGCCTGCGATGGCTACGGAAGTTGGTCCTCATCACCGAGGTTCAGCATGAAAGACGATCCGGGGTGATCCGGTTGCCACCCAAGGTCAAGCGCCTGTCGTATGGCGCTGGCGACCGCCGAAGGCAGCACCGGAGACGACGGAGCGTTCATCCAGTTGACCGGATGAGGCGACGCCAGCTGGACGACGAGAGTGGCGCGGCCAGGCGGATCCGTCCGCTCAACAGCAAAGCTCAGCGGCGACCAGGTCAAGCCCTGGCTGTACGTCGGCTTCCGGCGGACGATCCAGCGATAGCCCTTGCCATCGACAACGACCGGCCTACTGCCTCGCTTGTTGAGCGCCACCGAGCCTCCCACCATGCCGCAGCAGCACTTCGCGGCCGTAAAGCCATTCGTACAGCCAACACTGTCGACCAAGGCCGACGCGATCCGACAGCGGCAGACGTCTTGAGCAGGGGCAGGTTACCGCGACCAGCCATCCCTGATCTTCTTCTAATCCGCAGGCCCGGGCGGTGCCTGGTAGAACGGGCGGCGTGGAGATCAGCCAGTTGGACCGGGCCTTGGACGAAGTCTTCGACCAGGCGGTGGTGTACCACGCCTACACCGACTACATGTGCGACTACGAGGTCGTCGTCTACGCGACCGCCGACCCGAGGACGGGCATCCGGCCGGCGCACCTCCGTTACCTCTTCAAGTGCTGCGTCGTGGCCGAGGCGACCACGGCCCTGAGCCCGGATACCTGGCGCGGTTCCTTGGACGAAGGGCTGACGGACCCGGAGAGCGGGCTGGATCTCAATGGCTACGTGTGGGCGGTGAGATGGCAGGCCCTCTACCCCGGAGCGCAGCGGATTGCCGACTCGCGGCGCGCCCAGGAGTGGGCCGAGCGGGTCGGGATCGACTTCCACGAGGTCCGCATTGAGATGAACGGACACAACCTCACCTTGATCTTCAGTGACCTAGAAGTAACGCAGCTTCCCATGGGTTACGCGCCCTACCGGGTGACGGAGGGGAGGTAGCCGGATCGGGGGCGGGCTGTCGGCCGGGCGACTGGCGCTTGACCCCTCAGCCGTGGTCGGTCCGCATCTGGTCCGCAAGAGGTCAACGGACAGTGGGGGAGTGGTGTGAGATGTCGAGAGGTGTTTCCGCTGCTAGACCGCAGTATGGCCAGGTCGGCGGGACGGGCAGTTTTATCTCATAATCCCTCGGTCGCGGGTTCGAGTCCCGCCCGCCCCCCTCTCCTGGGGCGCATCCTGAGCCGACCCGCACAATGGGGTGGAATCGACATTCTTAATTTGTTATCGTGCTCGATGTTCACGGGTCATTCATGTGGCGGAGTTGATACGGACATGGCCACCTCGTCTTGGCCTGCATCGGTGCGCCGTCGCGCGGCACCGCTTTCTTCCCCGCCACATTGAACCCCCGTCGGCCCGCCATCGACGGCGGCCGCTCGACGCCGTGTGCGGTGGCCGCGCCGGCCGCCTTTCCCGGCGCCGGTGGACCTGGTCTTGAGAGGGGGTGCACCATGCGCAAGATGCCGTTCCGCAAGATGCCGTTCTGAGGTTAGCCACCTGACCGGCGGCGGGCCGGGTCGCGCAGCCGTTCCGGCCCGCCGCTTCCCCTGAACCTGGCAGGAGGCCAGCCAGATGCGCGTTCGCGCGCCCGGATTCGTCCGCCGCTCACCGTACTGGCCGGTGCTGCGGCATCCGCTGCTTCGCCGCGTGCTGCCCGGGATCGGCGTCTCGTCGCTCGGGGGCGGCATGAGTCCCGTCGCCATCGGCTGGCTCGCCCTGACCATTGCGCCGCACTCGTCGCGAGGAACCTGGGTTGCGCTCGCGGTCGCGGCGAATCTGCTGCCCGGCGCGGTGGGCGCGATCGCACTCGGGCGGTGGCTCAACGGCCGAAGCGGTCCGCAGTTGGCCGGCTGGGATGCGCTGCTGCGGGCCGTCGTGTTCCTGGTGATCGCGGTGCTCGGCATCACCGGCACGCTGAACATCGGCCTCTACGTCGCACTGATCGCGATCTCCGCGGTGCTGCAGGCGTGGGGCAAGGCCGGGCGCTACACGATGCTGTCGGAGCTGTTGCCGAAGGAGCAGCATCTGGCCGGCAACTCGCTGGTCAACGTGATGCTCGAACTGTCCACCATCTTCGGTCCGCTGCTGGCCGCGCTCATCATCGCCAGGTCCGGTCCGGCCTGGGTCTTCGTCGCCGTCGCCGGCACCTACGGGCTTCTCGCGGCCACGTACGGCTTTGCGGTGCCGCCGGAGGCGCGCCGGGCGGTCGTGCGGGGCGGCGCCTCCCGATCGGCCGGGCTGCGCGCCATCGCCGGCGACCGGGCCCTGATCGGGTTGCTGCTGCTCACGTTCGGCTTTTTCGCGATGTACGGGCCGGCTACGGTGGCGATCCCGCTCTACGTGGTGAACGAGCTGCACGCCTCTGCCGCCACTCTCGCTGGCTTCTACACCGCCTTCGGCATCGGCGCGGTCGTCGGCGCGTTCGTCTCCGGCCATCTGCAGCGGTGGCCGTTGCTAGGCACCACCATCGGCGTGGTGCTGTGCTTCGGGCTGGCGCTGCTGCCGCTTGGCATCGGCGTGCCGACCGTCGTCGCGTGGACCGCCTTCGGGCTGTGCGGGGCGATCTGGGGACCGTTCCCCACCACGACCACCACCTTGTTCCAGCGCTCGACGCCTGCGGACATCCTGCCGCAGGTGCTGGCCGCCCGCACCGCCCTGACCGGCCTGGCCGTGCCGTTGGGCGCGACCCTCGGCGCGCCGATGGTGGCGGTGCTTGGGGCGCGCGGCACGCTGCTGACCTCGTCGCTGGCGCTCATCGCGCTGGGGGTCGTCGCGGCGGCCTGCGTCCTGCTGTCCCGGGCGCGACCGGCCGAAACCGATCAGGAAGAGCTTGTCATGGAGGGGAAACGATGAGCACGCTGATCATCAGCAACTGCACCGAGGAGATCGTCGGCCCGCTGGCCGCCGTGCCGCCGGAGAAGCGCGCGTCCTTCGGCTGGGGCGCGCAGCGGATGCTGTGGTACGCCAGGGACGGCGACGTGGTGATCCTGCCCAAGCAGCCCGACGAGACGTTCCTGCGCTACGTCACCGGCCTGACCCGCACCGACCCCGCGGCGCTTCAGATCCTGACCCCGCCGCCGGGTGACTTCGGCCCGGACATCCTCACCCCGGACCGGCTCGGCACCCCCGAGATCGTCGCGGCCCTGGCCGAGGTGGCCGCCGGCCGGGACATCACCGACGTGATCAGCATCTACGCGGACACCTCCATCGCCCGGTTGGTGCGCGAGGCCGGCTGCGAGCGGGCCCTCGCCGGGCACGCATTCTGCGCCGAGAACGGGGTGGCGCTGGCCAACAGCAAGGCCGTGTTCCGGGCGGTGGCGGCCGGCGCCGGAGTGCCGATCGCGCCCGGGATCATCGCGCGGCGGCCGGCCGAGGCGGTCAGGGCCATCGATGGCCTGCTCAGCTCGGGAAAGCACGCCATGGTCAAGCTGGACTTCGCGGCCGGTGGGCACGGCAACGAAATCCTCAGCCCGGTGCCGGGCGTCCGGGCCGCCGGTGCGCGCAACGTGGTCGTCCTGACCGGCATCCCCGAGATCGAGCGGTACGTGCAGGAGCGCTGGACCTGGCTGACCGGCGGACGGGACGAGCGGTTCGTCATCGAGCGGTACGTGCCGGACGCCGTCACGGCGTACGCGGAGTTCTCGGCCACCGACGAGGGCTGCCGGCTGCGCGGCACCGGCGAGATCCTCATGGAGCCGGTGGCCGTCGGGGAGATCATCCCGCCGCAGTCGGTGCGGCCGGACGTCCTGGACCGGCTGGTGCGCGACGGGCACCGGGTCTGCGAACGGTTCCGGCACCTGGGCTACCGCGGCAACATCTGCGCCGACGCCATCGTGGCGCCCGACGGCGAGGTGCTGTTCACCGAGACCAACGGCCGCCTTACCGCCAGCACGCACCTACACCACAACATCGTCGCCCGGGTGGTCGGCCCGCAGCGCCGCGACGAGCGGGTGTTCCTGGAACGCGGCGGCAAGCTGGCGGTCGGCTCGTATGCTGGCGCGCTGGACCGGCTGGCGGCGGCCGGGCTGGCGTTCGACCCGGCGACCGGCACCGGCGTGATCCTGACCGCCAACTACGTGCCGGTCAGCGGCAGGGCCACCTACTGCGTCGTCGACAAGGACCTGGAGTCGGTCCGAGCCACCGAGCGGCACGTGCAGGCACTGTCGGACCTGGCCGCATGACCGCCCTCTGGGACGCCACGGAACAGCCGCTGGTCAGCCGGGCGGTGCACTCCTGGGACGAATTCACCGCGTTGCGGGAGGTCGTGGTCGGCGACGCGACCCACTCCCGGGTGCCACCGCAGACCGATCCGTCGGCGTGGCTCAACTGTTACCCCGACCTCTCCCCCGCCGAGCTGGCGCTGGTCCAGGTCGGCGACTTCCCGCGGCGGGTCGTCGAGGAGAGCAACGAGGACCTGGCCGAGCTGGTGCGCCTCCTGCGCTCGCTGGGGGTGACCGTGCACCAGCCGGCCGCGTTCGACCACGCGCTGGAGTACGGCGGCCCGGGCTGGCGCAGCCAGGGGCGCAGCTCCTACTGCCCGCGGGATCTCGCGCTGGTGGTCGGCTCGACCATCATCGAGAGCCCCAGCCCGATGCGGGCGCGGTACTTCGAGCTGTTCGGGCTGCGCCCGCTGTTCCGGCAGGCCCTGCTGGACGGCGCGACCTGGCTGGCGGCGCCCCGGCCGCAGCTGCGTGACAGCCTGTTCGGCGTGGGCGCCGACGACCTGCCGACGCTGGGCGAGGAGGAGCCCGCCTTCGAGGCGGCGAACGTGCTGCGCCTCGGCCGGGACGTGTTCTACCAGGTGTCTCGCAGCGGCAACGAGCTGGGGCTGCGCTGGCTGGAGTCCACGCTGCGCCTGCTGGGCGTGCGGGTGCACCCGATCCGGGGCCTGTACCAGGGGACGCACATCGACAGCACGATCTGCTTCCTGCGGCCGGGGCTGGTGCTGCTCAACCCGGATCGCGTCCGGCCCGAGACCGTGCCGGAAGCCCTGCGTGGCTGGGACCTGCTGTGGTGCCCGCCGATGGTCACCGGGCCGACGGCCCTGCCGTACACGTTGAGCACACCGTGGGTCGGCATGAACCTGCTGATGGTCAACCCGGAATGCGCGATCGTGGACACGGCGCAGCGACCGCTCATCGACCTGCTGGAGCGGCACGGCATCACGGTGGTGCCGCACCGGCTGCGGCATTCCCGCGTCCTGGGCGGCGGGTTCCACTGCGTCACGCTCGACCTGGTCCGCGAGGGAGGGCGTGAGGCGTACCTGTGACCGGGCCATCCAGCGGCCCGGTCGCCGGGGCGACGGTGGTCGGGCTGGCCGGTGTCGCTGGCGCAATTTCGTACTCGCAACATGGGCGGCGGGTGAGACTCCCGCCGCCTACCCGGCCATTTCGTTGGCCCGTCGTTCCGGCCTACCTGGTCTCCGTTCGTGCGGACGTCAAGAGCCTGCGGACATGTCGTTCGGTCACACCGAGGTGCGATGTCCGCCCACCGCGTTGGCGTTGACGTCCGGGTGCGCCCGATCGCCGGGGCGTGTCCGATGTCCGCATTGTGGTACCTCCGGCCCACCAGCCGTTTTCCCTGGTCAGCCATGCTGCCGACGACCCAGGCGAACCGCGTCGAGGTCTTGAGACCACGAGTAGCCCATGGCAGGCTCGTGCCGCATGAACGATGAATTCGCGAAAGCCAACCTGCACGGGAGACTGCGGCGGGACCGCAAGGCGCTGCTCTGGAAACTCGACGGCTTGTCCGAATACGACGCCCGCCGACCTTTGACAGCGACCGGGACCAACCTCCTCGGCCTGGTCAAACACGTGGCCACCGTCGAGGCCAGGTACTTCGGCGAGGTCTTCGACCGCCCTTCCCCGGAACCGCTGCCCCGGTGGCAGGACTCCAACGGCAGCGATCTGTGGGCGACCGAGGACGAGACCGGCGATCAGATCATCGGGTTCTACCGGCGCACGTGGGAACACTCGGACGCGACGATCAACGAGCTTCCCCTCGACGCCCCCGGCCACGTGCCGTGGTGGCCGGAGCCTCATGCCGACACGAACCTGTTCGCCGTCATGGTCCATGTCCTCGGCGAGTCCATCCGGCATGCCGGGCACGCCGATATCCTGCGCGAGGGCCTCGACGGCCGGACCGGGTTGCGCGCCGAACACGAGAAGCAGATCGACGAGGAAGCCCGTGCAGCCTACTGCGCGAAGATCGAGCAGGCCGCCAGGTCGGCCGCACCAATCAAGGCTTAGGGCCTGTCGCGCGCGGCCGGCAGCAGTCCTCATCTGGTCCTCAAGATGCCGGACCGCGACCACCGACGCTGAGAGATGCCGACAGGCATCTCCGCAGTGTTGGTGTTCGCTGTTGGCGGGTACGCCGTCTACGACCGGTTCATCAAAGAGGACTCGGGCATTGCCGCGTGTAAGGCGATGTCGGAGGACAAGCAGATCGACGGCAGCCCGAAGGGCTCCGACGCTGGCGACGACGATCTGTCGGAGGCCGAGTATCGGGAGGCGCGGAAGATTTTCGAGGACTCCCGACACGACAAGATCCGTGAGCATGGGACGGCGTTGATGGATTTGCTGTGGCGGGTGCAGCAGATGCCCGAGGACGACGGTGGAGCGTTGGCGTTCATCGGGCCGATGGGCACGCACGTTTCGGGGTTGCAGACGGCGTGCGCGGATGAGGGGTTCATCATCAAGCTCGACAGTTGATTCGGGTTTTGTGGTAGCCGGTTGCCTTGGGGGCGGCCGCTGTCCGGGTGATGGGGGACAGGCCGGCACCCGGACGGCCGTCAGGGCCGGAGGTGTACGACTGCCTGTGGACCTATGCGGCGTCAGCCTCGCGGGAGCTGCGCGATGCGCCAACCGCCACCATCCCCACACCGGCGAGCGTGATTGCGGCGCTAACGGCCCACGACACCTGAGGGAAGTTGTCCGCCGACGTGTTCACCCTCATCCCTGGCTCCAGGAACGCGTCGCTTGGAGGTCCGGTCGCGATCACCCAGTCTGACCATGCCGTTGCCAGCTCCGAGCAGGCGTGAGCCGCTGCGACTGACAGCAGGAACAACCCCAGCGGGAGCAGCCAATGTCTGTCGGCCCGCCACCCTGACAGCGCGAATGCTCCTATGGCCACAACGGCTGCGAGCAGCGCCGGCCACACCGTCGCAGCTAGGTCGAGCAGCGGTTGACGGTCGCTGCCGCGCCCGAGGCTCAGCCCGAGCCACGTAAGCAGCGTCAGCGCGAGGACGCTCGTCACCGCACCTCGCCGCCTGCCGCGCGCCGGCAACGCCAGCGCGCCGGCCGCCAGACAGACAACACCGAGCAGCAGGCCGAGGGCGGCGAGCCTTTCGCGGTCGATCATCTCCCGTGCCGGCTCCGACATGGCCATCGTCGCCACCCCTTGGCCGTACGTCAGCCAGCCCGCTTCGTCGGCCTGCTCCCGCCACCAGAGCAGCCTCGTCGTCGCTACCGCGGCGAGTAGCCCGATACCAACGGCGACCGGCCACCTCACTCGACGTGCACCTCGCTCCAGCAGCACGTACCCGAGTAGGGCGAGCAACATGACGAGGGTGAACTGCAACGACGCGGCAGGCATGGCGAGCAGCGCCGCCGCGATCGAGAGCAGACCAGCCACGGCGGATCCGACGAGCAGGCCGGACGAGAGGCGCATGGCCAAGATCGTGGCAGGAAGCGGCCGTGCGTGTGGTCCCGAAAGGGGAGCGCACCGGCTCAGGCCATCGCCGTGCAGCCCACGTTTGTGCGTTCTCGTCGGCATCGAACCCTCATGCACGCTAGACCTGAGCATTCCTGTAGGTGGAACATTGGTTCGGATAACCGGGGCCCAGCCAGCTCGGAATCAACCGTTCGGCTTGGCGAGCCAACCCTCAGACCTATTGACTTACCTGCGCGTATACGACTGGCAGAGCTGCCAGATGTGCGGCTTAACGGGCAACCCGGCAGGAGCGGTCAAATCGGCGCTTGAAGCCCGTCGACCAAGCCATTGTTCCATGTGGCGCAACTATGTTCCGCTCTGCGTTTTTCTCCGCTAGTCTTCCCTCACCACGACGGCGGGGGCCGGACGGCAAAGAGGGCCAACAGTGCCCTACCGAGAGCGGAGGGGCAGGGGTCACGTGCCGAACAACGTCTTGATCGAAGCCGTGCGGAAGGGGGTGCGCGTCTTCGACCTAGGTCGGCTTCTCTTCGTGGGAATGCCCCAGTCGCCAAACCACCCGCACTACTGGCACGCGCTGCCGCGCCGGCACGGGGACATGGTGCGGGCCGACGGTGGCTCCGCCTCGAACGACATCATCACGATGGGCACCCACGTCGGCACGCACATCGATGCCTTCGCCCACGTGTCTCAGGACGGTCGCCTCGTCGACGGCTCGGACGCCTATGACGCCTCCGTCGGCGGTCGGTTCGCCAAGCTCGGCGCGCACACCATTCCCCCAATGGTGTGCCGTGGCGTCCTGCTCGACGTACCGACGGCCCTCGGCACCCCGGAAGGGTGTGCTCCCGGCTACGAGATCACGCCCGATGACCTGGAGGCCACCCTCGAACGGCAGGGCGGGTCCGTCGAGGCCGGCGACGTCGTCCTGATCCGTAGTGGCTGGGGTCGACACTTCGACAACCCGGACCGTTCCGTGTTCATCGGCGGCGACTCCGGCGTACCGGGCATCAGCGAGGCCGGCGCGCGCTGGCTCGCGGAGCGGGGCGTCCTCGCCGCGGGCGCGGACACCATCGCCTTCGAGTGCCTCCGGCCCGGCGCGGGGCACAGTGTCCTGCCCGCGCACCGGGTGCTGCTTGTCGAGTCCGGCATCTACATCATGGAGACGCTCGACCTTGAGGATCTCGCCGCCCAGCGCGTGCACGAGTTCGTCTTCGTCGCCTCGCCGCTCAAGTTCTACGGTGCGACCGGCTCGCCCATCCGCCCGTTGGCGGTGACGACCGGTGAATGAGGTGACCCTCGCGCAGACGATCGCGCGCTTCGCCGCCCAGACCCGCTACGAGGATCTGCCCCACGAGGTGGTTGCCAGTGTGCGGCAGCGGGTCCTGGACACCCTCGGCATCTGCATCGCGGCGCAGAGCCTCGACAGCAGCCGGGCGGTCATCGACTACGTCGCCGAGCAGGGCGGTGCTCCTCAGGCTCGCGCGATCGGCGTGCCGCACCGGGTTCCCGCCGCGCTCGCCGCCTTCGGCAACGGGGTGCTCGCGCACTCCCTCGACTACGACGACACGCACCTGCCGTCCGTACTCCACCCGAGCGCGAGCATCGTGCCGAGCGTGCTTGCCGCCGCCGAGCGTGCCGGCGCCGATGGGCGTACGGCTGTCACTGCCATCGCCGTGGGCCTGGAGGTCTGCGTCCGCATCGGCATGGCCGGCTACGACCGGGAGGCCGGCAACTCCGTGTTCTTCGAGCACGGGCAGCACGCGACCTCGATCTGCGGTGCCCTCGGTGGGGCAGTGGCAGTGGGTGTCATCCTCGGTCAGAACGAGGAACAGCTCACGAGTTCCCTCGGCGTCGCGGCGTCCATGGCCGCAGGCATCATCGAGGCCAACCGCACCGGTGGCAACGTCAAGCGACTGCACTGCGGCTGGGCCGCTCACTCCGCAGTGACCGCCGCCGACCTGGTCAGCCGGGGCATCACGGGGCCGCCGACAGTCCTCGAAGGACGGTTCGGGTTCTTCCAGGCGTTCCTGCGCGGCGAGTTCGACCCCGCCGCCATCGTCGAGGGCCTGGGAACCGAGTGGGAGGTGCCCAGGATCTTCTTCAAGCCGTACCCCGCGAACCACTTCACCCACGCCGCCATCGACGCCGCCACAGGGCTGCGGCGCCGCGGAGTGGACCACCGCGAGGTACGTCGCCTCACCCTCGGTGCTCCCGCGCCGGTGATCCGGACGATCGGCGAGCCGATCGAGGGCAAGCGTCGCCCGACCACGGGCTATCAGGCCCAGTTCTCGGGCCCGTACGCGGTGGCCGTCGGCCTGCTCGGCGGAGGCGGTGGCCTCGGGGTCGCCCTCGACGACTACACCGACGCACTCGCTGTCGACCCGACACGTCGGGAGATCATGGACAAGGTGAGCGTCGTCGCCGACGACGAGTGCACCAAGATCTTCCCCAGCCAGTTCCCAGCGGTCCTCACCGCCGAACTCGTCGACGGCTCGGAGGTCACCGAGCGGGTCCTCGTCAACAGGGGCGGTCCAGAGAACCCGCTCTCCGACGACGAGGTCGCCCTCAAGTTCCGTGACAACGCCGGTCGGCACCTTCCCGAGACGGTGGTGGCGCGGATCGCCGCGCACTCGCTGGCTCTCGACGAATTGAGCGACGTCGGAATCGTCCTCTCGTCGCTCGACGACGCGGCGGATTCCGCGAACACCAGTGCCGCGCAGGAGGGCCAGCTATGAACTACGACCTCATCGTCCGCAACGTTCGTCTCGTCACCCACGAGTCGCCGCAGACCGTGCTCACCGACATCGCCGTGACCGACGGGCGGGTGGCCGCCGTCGGTCACCTCGGCGATGCCACAGCGACGACGACCGTCGACGGTGGTGGCAAGCTCGCGCTGCCCGGTGTCGTCGACGCCCACCAGCACTGGGGCATCTACAACCCGCTGGAGATCGACGCCGAGACGGAGTCGAAGGCGGCGGCCCAGGGCGGCGTGACGACGGGCCTCAACTACATCCGCACCGGGCAGTACTACCTCAACAAGTCCGGCGCGTACCGGGACTTCTTCCCCGAGGTCCTCGAGCGCACCCAGGGCCGGGCGTACATCGACTACGCCTTCCACCTTGCGCCGATGTCCAAGGAACACATCAGCGAGATCCCCGAGCTCATCGAGGAGCACGGCGTCTCGTCGTTCAAGATCTTCATGTTCTACGGCGGCTACGGCCTGCACGGCCGGTCGGCCGACCAGAGTTCGTTCCTCATGACGCCGGAGGGGGAGCGCTACGACCTCGCGCACTTCGAGTTCGTCATGCGCGGCATCCAGGCGGCCCGCAACGCCGCGCCGCAGATCGCCGACTCCATCTCCCTCAGCCTGCACTGCGAGACCGCCGAGATCATGTCGGCGTACACCGCGATGGTCGAGCAGGAGGGTCAGCTGACCGGGCTCGAGGCGTACTCCGCCTCCCGGCCGGCGCACTCCGAGGGACTGGCGATCTCCATCGCCTCCTACCTCGCGCACGAGACGCAGCTGGCCAACATCAACCTGCTGCACCTGAGTGGACGCAAGGCCGTCGAGGCTGCCCTGCTCATGGCGCGTACGTTCCCGCACATCAACTTCCGCCGCGAGGTCACTATCGGTCACCTCGTCGCCGACTACCACAGCGCGTCCGGCATCGGCGGCAAGGTGAACCCGCCGCTGCGCTCGCGTGACGACGTCGAAGGGCTGTGGGAACACGTCCTCGCCGGCGAGATCGACTGGGTGGTCAGCGACCACGCCTGCTGCCGTGACGAGATGAAGTTCGGGTCCGAGCGCGACAACGTCTTCGTCGCCAAGTCCGGCTTCGGCGGCGCGGAGTACCTGCTGCCGGCGCTGATCAGCGAGGGCCGCAAGCGTGGCCTCGGCTGGGACCGGATCGCGGCCCTCACCGCCTGGAACCCCGCCGAGCGGTACGGGCTGTCCGGTCGCAAGGGCGTCATCAAGGTGGGGTACGACGCGGACTTCTGCCTCGTCGACGACTCCCGGTCGTGGACCGTACGCGCCGAGGACTCCCTGTCGACGCAGGAGTACACGCCGTTCGAGGGCTTCGAGCTGTCCGCATCGGTCACCGACACGTTCGTGCGCGGCCACCACGTCTTCGTCGACGGTGCCATCCAGGGCGAGCCCCGCGGTGAGTACCAGCGGCGCCCGCTCACCAGCGAGTAAGAGACCCGGCAGGACTGCGTGGGGATGGGAGACCGCACGATGCGTATGGACGGGTTCGTCCTGGGGGCCGGCCCCGCCGGTCGCTGCGACGACTACCGGGTCGGCGGTGCCGTCGTGCACCGTACCGACGACGGCTGGCTCATGTGGTACTACTGCCGCGACCGCGCCTACGACCGGCCGGCGCCGGGAACGCTGGGGTCCGGGCGGGTCGCACTGGCGACCTCGCGCGACGGCATCCGGTGGAAGCGGTACGACGGCCCGGACGAACTCGGCTCGGTGTTCGCCCCGAGCGGTGACCCGACAAGCTTCGACGCCTCCCATGTCGGGCTCACCGACGTCACCTTCGACGGGCAGCTCTGGCATCTGTGGTACTTCGGGGGCGACCTGACCGAACGGGCGAGCAGGACGGCGCTCGGTGCGGTGACGGGTCTCGGGATGCGCCCGGGGCACGCCACCAGCCCGGACGGGGTGACGTGGACCCGCGTCCCCGGCCCGGCCACCGGCGGCGCCCTGCTCGACTACCCGCCGGACCGGCTCTACTGCGCGTGGCCGAACGTCTTCGGTGACCACGACGGGACGCTCTACGTCCAGACGACCTCACCGACCCTCGACCTCGGCTCGTTCCGTACGGACACGTTCACGTCCACCGATGGGGTCGTGCTGACCGAGGTGGGCCCGCTCGTCTGGGCCGACGGCGTACGGCATTGGGACGAGGGGGGCATCGTGACGAGGCAGGTGCTCCCCAACCCGTTCGACGGGGGGCGTCGCTGGCTGATGCTCTACACCGGCCTCGACGAGCACCACGGCCGTTCGGTCGCGACTGCCGATTCCGACGACGGCCGGCACTGGCACCACCAGTCCGACGGTCCGGTCCTGACCGCCGGGGAGCCCGGCGCGTGGGACAGCCTCGGAGCGGCGGCGACCCGGCTGGTCCCGGTCGACGGCCGGCTGCACCTGTACTACTACGGCTTCAGCTCGCTCGCCGACGACGACTCGCCACGCGGGATCGGTCTCGCGATCGCCGACCGTCGGCCAGGGGCATCGTTCCGACGCGTCAGGGTGCCCGACGAACAGCACTGAGGTGGCCTCTCGGGCACCCGAAGGAGGAAATGAGATGGCGGACGTCAACCTGCTCGTGGCTGGCGCGGGCGGCGGCATCGTCGCGGCGTTGCGGGCCCAGGAGCTCGGTCTCTCGGTCGCGGTGATCGACGCGAACGAGCACTTTCTGCGGGCCAACAACACGTCGATGTCGACAGCCATGATTCCGGGTGCCGGATCGCGGTTCCAGCGCGAGGCGGGAGTCGATGACTCGCCGGAGACCTTCGCCGAGGACGTCCGGCGCAAGACGAAGGGGCGTGCCAACCCGGTCGTCACCGAGGCGTTGAGTCAGATCTCGGCCCCCCTCGTCGAGTGGCTCGCCGACTCGCTCGAACTCCCGCTCGAACTCGTCACGGACTTCGAGTACCCCGGGCACACGCGGCACCGGTGCCACACCGTGCCGGGGCGGCACGGCACGATCCTGCTCGGCATGCTCCACCGTGTCGCCCGGGAGCGGGGGATCGACGTCATCGTCCCCGCGCGCCTGGTGACGGCCCGGCACGAGGGTGACGTCGTCATCGCCGTGACCGAGCAGCCGGACGGGACGCGGGAGGAGATCTCCTGCGACGCCCTCGTCCTCGCGACGAACGGTTTCGGGGCCGACCCGGCGCTCATCGCCGAGCACACCCCGGAGATCGCCGGCGCCGTCTACCACGGCAGCGAAGCCTCGCGCGGCGACGCCCTGCGCATCGGGCGGACGTTCGACGCGGCAGTCGACTGCATCGACGCGTACCAGGGCCATGGTGCGCTCTCGCTCAGCGGCACGCTCGTCGGTTGGGCGACGGTGATGCACGGCGGGTTCATCGTCAACACGGGCGGGGACCGCTTCGCCGACGAGACGCAGGGTTACTCCGAGTTCGCCGCCCTCGAACTCACCCAGCCGGACAACCGCGCGTTCATCATCTTCGACCAGCGGATCCACGACGCCTGCCTCGCCTTCGAGGACTTCCGCCAGACCAAGGAGTCCGGGGTGCTGCGGCAGGGCAACTCGGTGGCCGAGTTGGCCGAGCGGCTGGGCCTGCCCGCCGACCGGCTTGAGGCGTCCTTCACGCAGGCAGCGGCCGGACGTCTCGGCGAGACCGACAGGTACGGGCGCTCCCGTTGGGGCGACGTGGACCTGGTCGCTCCGTTCTACGGGGTCGAGGTGCGCCCCGCGCTCTTCCACACTCAGGGAGGGCTTTCCGTTGACGCGACGGCGCGCGTCCTCAATGGCGCCGGTGCTCCCATTGCCGGGCTCTACGCGGCCGGTGGCGCCGCCGTGGGCATCAGCGGTAGGGGAGCGGACGGCTATCTGGCCGGAAATGGGCTGCTCGCGGCACTCGGACTCGCCTTCATCGCGGCCGAGGACGCGGGCCGGCGGCTGGGGGAGCGGACGGCTGGCCAATAGGCCGTTTGACCAGGGTGAAAGCGGCTGTTCGAGTTGCGTCGGCCTCTTGTCCAGCCGACGATCACATCGCTACGCTGCACCCAGCGGAAAGACGTTACATATAAAGGAATCTGCGGCGCTCGCACTTGGAGGTACGAACGTGAAGACGGGTCTCAAGCAGCGTGGCCGGGCCAACTTCAACCTGCTGGCGGATCTGGCCGCGTGGAGCGGCCGGGAGCTGCAGGCGTCGGCCGAGCGGACGCTGGACAAGCAGTTGGAGAGCAGGACCCTCCCCGAGGGCGCCCGCGAGCGGCTGCGCCTCGGCTACGAACTGCTCGGCAACTCCAGGTCGTTTGCCTGGGACCGCTTCTACACCCGGGTCATCGCCGAGCGTCAGTACGTCGCGGCGCTGGAGGCGTACCAGGACGGAGAGGCGGAGATCCGGGCCGAGTACGAGGCGAACGCCGACAAGGGTGGGGTGCTCGAACTCAACCCGGACGTCGAGATCCCTGATTACTGGACGACGGAGTTCCACCTCACGCCCGGTGGCTGGGACGGCCACGAGCACATGGGCTTTATGATCCACGACTACGTCTACGACCTGATCTTCGCGACCGGCGGGATCGGCGCCATCAAGCCCGGCGACCACTTCTCCGACCTGCGCTACGTGGCCGCCGTCGAGGGCAACCGCGACCACTACGACAACATCCTCGAACTCGGCGTCGGGACCGGCCGTTACGCCCTGGCGCTTCAGCGCGCCTACCCGAACGCGAAGATCCACGGCGTCGACCTCGGCGCGAGCGAGCTGCTGCACGCCAAGCTCATCGCCGCCCGCAGTGGCTTCGAGTGGAACCTGCGCCAGGCCCAGGCCGAGGCCACCGGCTACGACGCGGACACCTTCGACCTCACCTCGGCCTTCATCCTCTTCCACGAGATCCCGGCGCCGGCCGCCAAGGCCGTTGTCCAGGAAGCCTTCCGGGTGACCAAGCCGGGCGGGGAGTTCCTGGTCGCGGACGTGGCGCCCTACAGCGAGCACGAGAACCTCTTCCGCTCCGTCGTGCTCGACTGGGAGACGGAGAACCGCAACGAGCCGTTCTGGCGTGGCGCGCTCCTCACCGACCGCAGGGCACTGCTCGAATCCGCCGGGTTCGTCGACGTCCAGGAATACAGCGTGGGCACGGCCAACTACCCGTGGATCACCAAGGGCGTCAAGCCCGCAGCCTGAGGCACCACGCCCTCGATCTCGAGAAAGCCAGCGCGGGGTCGACATCCCCTACCGCCGCTCGCTGTGAACGCCTGCGTCCGGGCGTCGTCGGTCGGGCACCGCGCCACCCCTGAGAGGAAGTCATGGAAGTTCCCAAGTACCTGGAGAACGCAACGACCGACGATCTTGTTCGGATGATCGCGGGCCTCGCCGAGGAGTTGTGGGTGACCAAGGACCGGCTTCTCGTCCTTGAGGAGATCCTCGCGGGCAAGGACCTGCTGTCGGACTCGACAGTCGACGAGCACCTGCCCTCCGAGCAGTTGCAGAAAGTGCTCCAGCGTGAACGGACCCGCCTCATCAAGCGCGTTTTCGGCGCGCCGGAAATGGACCACTGACATGACGACTCTCATCGACCCCGCGCTGCGCTCCACGCTCGGGCAGGCTCTCGGCCTCACCGGACGCACCATCGTCGTCACCGGCGCCAACTCCGGCATCGGGCAGGCTCTGGCCCTCGGCCTCGTCGAACTCGGCGCCAACGTGCTCGGTGTCGCCAGGCGTGCGGAAGGACTGGCCGCCGTCGCCGAGCAGGCCGGCCCCTCGTTCGCGTACGCCATCGCCGACGTCACCGACGAGGCTGCCGTCGAGGCGGCAATGGACCGCGCCGTCGAGACCTTCGGTGGTCTGCACGGTGTCGTCGCCAACGCCGGTATCGCCGTCGTCCAGCCCGCTCTCGACGTCAGCGCCGACGACTTCCGCTCCGTCGTGGACACGAACATCAACGGCGTGTTCATCACGGCCCGCAGCGGGGCCCGGCGGATGACCGAGGGCGGCTCGATCGTCCTGACCAGTTCGAGCTTCGCCCGCCGCGGCTTCCCCGACTGGTCGAGCTACAACGCGAGCAAGGCCGCCGTGTCGATGCTCGCCGAGACCCTCGCCGTCGAGTGGGCGTCGCGCGGCGTCCGCGTCAACGCGATCGGCCCGACCGCGACGCTGACGCCTGTCAACGAGGCGCTCTTCGCCGACCCGGGCTTCACCGCGTCGGTCGTCGCGGGCATCCCGGCCGGCCGCATCCTCGACGCCCGTGAGCTCATCCTGCCCACCGCTTTCCTGCTCAGCCCGCTCAACGAGATGGTCCTGGGCCAGACGCTCATGGTCGACGGCGGCCAGACCCTCTGAAACGGCTTCGAGACGGCTTCGAGCACCACAACCCTGGAGACCTCGCTATGACCCACAACAGCCCCCGCGTCGTCCACGACGTACCCGACGCGTCTTTCCCTGACTGGTACCCGAGCAGCCCGGTCGTCACCGCCGGCCCGTTCGCGTTCACCGCCTCGATGAGCGCCACCGACTTCGACAACGGCGGGCTCGCCGAGGCAGCCCAGGTCGAGCCCGGCCTGCCGCTGCACAGCGGCCACCCCGTGAAGAAGCAGGTTCGCGAGGTGTACCGCCGCCTCGACTCCGCACTCACCGTCGCCGGGTCGAGCCTCGACCAGGGCGTGTGCATCAACCAGTGGCAGCCGACCTTCCACACCGACGGTCGCCTGGACCCGGAGTGGACGCCGCGCTACCAGACCCACTGGGAGGACTGGCGCTTCGGCGCGCACTCCTACATCCAGGGCCGCGACGAGTTCCTCCTGTCCGACCGCCCGGCGAGCTGCCTGCTGCCCGTCGAGCGTCTCCTCGCCACCGACACCCACATCGAGATTCAGCTCATCTCGCTGCTCAACGATTCCGGCATCGAGAAGCGGGCGTACGCGCATGACGTCCACAACCCGCTCGGCGGCTACTCGGTCGGTGTCGAGTCCGGCCCGTACCTGTTCAGCGCCGGTTTCATCCCCACCGACTTCGAATCGGGTCTGCACCCGAACGCCCGGGTGCCGCAGCACATCTGGTACGGCAACCAGGTCGCCGCGGAGACCGACGAGACGCTGCGCCAGATCCGCATCACGATGGAGGCGGCCGGCGGACAGTGGAGCGACGTCATCAAGGTCGTCATCTACCTGACGCCCGAGGGCGTCCGGCAGTTGCCCGCCATCGACGAGGTCTGGGCCAAGCACTGGCCGACCGAGCCGCCGGCGCGCACCATCGTCCCCGTCTCCGGCATCGGCGGGGTCAAGGGCGGCAACGTCGAGATCTACGTCATCGTGGCGCGCCCCGAGCACGGCGGCGACCGCCACATCGTGCACACCGACAACGCGCTCGCGCCCATCGGGCACCAGGTCCAGGCCGTCCGCAGCGGCTCCCTGCTGTTCCTCTCCACCCAGCTCGGACGTACCGCCTCGGGTGCGCCCGACAGCGCCCTCGCCCGGAGCCTGCCGCACACCCGCCGGCACATCGTCGACCAGGTACGGCGCATCCACGACGACGTCGCGGCGATCTGCACGGCCGCCGGCACGTCGATCGAGAACGCGGTCCGCGCCGACCTGTTCCTGTCCGACCTCGAGGACGTACCCGCCGTCTTCCAGGCCTGGCCGGAGCCCTTCACCAACGGGCTGCCCGCCGCCGGGTTCTACGAGATCCCCAAGGGCTTCCAGGAGGTCCCCGGCTGCGACCTCAGCGTCGACCTCATCGTCCACATCCCGTGAGCAGCGAGGCGTACCGGACCGTGACCGAGACCAACGCCCGCATCGACGAGGTCCGCGACGGCATGCGGATCCTGTGGGACGTCACCATCACGATGGACGACGGCCTGCCGCTCGCCGCCGACGTGTTCCTGCCGGAACAGCCCGGACAGTATCCGGTGCTGATCAGCTACGGCCCGTACGCCAAGGGTCTGCCCTTCCAGGAGGGCTACCCCACGGCGTGGGAGGCGCTGTCGAGCAGCCACCCCGACGTCGCCGAGGGCAGTTCCTGCGCGTACCAGAACTGGGAGGTCGTCGACCCGGAAAAGTGGGTGCCGCACGGGTACGCCGTCGTGCGGGTCGACTCCCGGGGCTGCGGCCGTTCGCCCGGCTACATCGAGCACTTCTCCGCACGCGAGACGGCTGACTACGTCGCGTGCATCGAGTGGGCGGCGGACCAGCCCTGGTCGACAGGCAAGGTCGGCACCTCGGGGGTGTCGTACTTCGGGATGAACCAGTGGCAGGTCGCGTCGGAGCGGCCACGCGGTCTCGCCGCGGTCTGTATCTGGGAGGGCGCGAGCGACTTCTACCGCGACGCGTCCCACCACGGCGGCATCCTGTCGACGTTCTGGGAGCACTGGTACGACAAGCAGATCAAGGTCGTCCAGTACGGCCTCGGTGACCGTGGCCCGGTCAACCCGATCACCGGTCTGAACGTGTGCGGCGACGAGACCCTCAGCGACGACCAACTCGCCGCGAACCGGAGCGACTTCGGCGCGATCATCCGCTCCCACCCGCTGCTCGACGACTGGTACCGCGAGCGCTCCGGCGTGCTGGAGAACATCGAGGTGCCGTTGCTCAGCGCCGGCAACTGGGGCGGCTCCGGGCTGCACCTGCGCGGCAACGTCGAGGGCTTCCTGCGCGCCGGCAGCGCGCAGAAGTGGCTGGAGATGCATGGCCTGGAGCACTGGACGACGTACTACACGGACTACGGGCGACAGATCCAGCTCGCGTTCTTCGACCACTTCCTCAAGGGCGTCGACAACGGCTGGGACCAGCGCCCGCCCGTGAGTCTGCTCGTCCGCTCGCCCGGCGAGGTCTACGAGGAGCGGGCCGCGTCCGCGTGGCCGCTGCCCGAGACGGCGTGGCAGCGCCTCGAACTCGACCCGGTCCGGCTCGACCTCGTCGAGAAGGGCGGGGCCGAGGCGGGATCCGTCGAGTTCTCCGGCGAGCAGGACGTCACGTTCCGGCTCCCGGTGTCGGACGCCGACCGCGAGGTCAGCGGCCCGGTCTCGGCGAAACTGTTCGTGTCGACCGACTCGGACGACGCCGACATCTTCCTCACCGTGCGGCTGTTCGACAGCGAGGGCAAGGAGGTCACCTTCGCCGGTGCCGTCGACCCCAACGCGCCGATCAGCATGGGGTGGCTGCGCCTGAGCCACCGCGAGCTCGACGAGGCCGCCTCCTCCGAGTGGCGGCCGATCCACACGCACTCGCGCACCCTGCCCGTCGAGGCGGGCACCGTGTACGAGGTCGACGTCGAGGTGTGGCCGACCTGCATCGTCGTTCCCGCCGGTCACACGCTCGCGGTGACAATCGGCGGCCGGGACTACGAGAACCCGGAGCTCAAGGACGCGGTGACGATGTCCAACTTCAAGAACGCGATGAAGGGCTGCGGGCCGTTCCTGCACGACGACCCGATCGACCGCCCGGCGCAGCGGTACGCCACCCGGGTGCGCGTGCACTGTGGAGGCGACCACCGATCGAGCATCCTGCTGCCCTTCCAGGAGCGCTGATCGTCGTGTCCGCGGACTCCGTGGGTCTCCCGCAGCTTCCCCCGTGGCTGCGGGAGGCCCTACGGTCTGCCGTCTCGGCGGAACTGGTCGAGCGGGTCGTGGCAGTCGACCTCGACGCGGCCTTCGACCATCTGCGCGACGACGAGGAGTTCGTCGCGCAGTTGACAGCGAGCGTCACGGAGAACGTGCGCACCCTGCACCGGGTGGCGATGGGCGAGGTCCGCATCGAGGAACTCGACCTCGTGCAGCCCCGGCGCCTCGCCGTGGTCCAGGCCCGGCGGCGCGTCGTGCAGGCATCACTGCAACTGTCGTACCGGGTCGGGTTCCTCACCGTCTGGCGGGACTGGGTGGCCCGCCTCGACGCCGTCGAGACGGACCCGGCCCGCCGGGGCGAGGGCGCCCGCCTGCTCACCGAACTCGTCATGGCCTACCAGAACGCGGCACTGGCCCAGGTCGCCCGGGAGCACATGCTCTCCGAGGAGAGCCTCCAGCGGTCGCGGGACCACCTCCGCTTCCGCCTCGTCAAGGACCTGCTCAGCGACGATCACGTACCGGACAAGTTCGAACTGCTCGGGCTCGGCTACGACATCGACGCCGACCACATCGCGGTGGCCACTCGCGGCGATGCCGGCGGCACCGACTGGGTACGACGCGCCCAGAGCACCTGCGCGGTGACGGACGTCCTGCACCACCCCGAGCAGGACGGCACCCAGGTGCGCTTCCTCGCCCGCCGCGCGTGGACCGCCGACGCGCGGACGGGACTACGCCGGCTGCTTGTCGAGGGCGGTATCGCCGCCGAGGTCAGCGCACCCGCCCGCGGTCTTGAGGGGCTGCGCCACAGCTACGGCCAGATCGGGCGGGTTCGTCGGATCCGGGAGGCGTTCGCCGGGAAACACCGACGCCATCAGCTCGCCGGCGACGGCGTCCTCGAATACGCCGACGTCCGCCTGGAGGCGATCTTCCTCGACGACCTGCCCATGGCGGCGCAGCTCGTCGAGGAGGAACTCGCGGCCCTCAGCGGCACTGGCAGCGGGCTCGACGTGCTGCGCGAGACTCTGTGTGTCTGGCTGCGCGAGCGCAACTACGCGGCGACAGCGCGCGCCCTGCACCTGCACGAGAACACGGTGCGCAACCGCATCCACCGGATCGAGGAGATGCTCGGCCACGACCTCCAGTCCCGCCAGGCCGAACTCATGCTCGCGCTGCGCCTGCACGACCTGCTCGCCGGCCTGGACGAGACCGTCACACCGATCCGCCGTGTGAGGTGAGCAGTTCCCGGGCCCGCTCGGTGGCCAGGACCGCGTACTGCCGCATCGCCGTCTTGACGGCGTCCAGGTCACGCTGCTGGTAGCCGCCGACGATCCGCTTGTGGACGTCGACGAACTGCGAGGAGCTCTTCCGGGTCTTACCGAAGCTCTGCGCCATGATGGTCGGCATGGCCAGCGCCTCGTACTGGGCGATGGCGCGGCGGTTGCCCGACAGGCCGACGAGGAAGCGGTGGAACCTGTCGTTGGCCGCGAGGTAGGCGTCGAAATCGGTGAACTCGTCGTTGAGGATGAACCCGCACAGTTCGCTGCACAGTTGGTCGAGGACGGCCAGGTTCTCCCCGGTGACCGAGCCGACCGTCAGGTCGGCGATCCCCGTCTCGATGATCGCGCGCGCCTCGAACGCCTCCGCGGCGTCGTCGACGGTGAAGGGTGCGACCCGGTGGCCGTAATCCGTCGACGTGACGAGCCCTTCCCGGCGCAGTGTCGACAGTCCGGCGAGGACGGCTGCCGGCTCGACGTCGAGGCGTCGGGCCAGCTGCGGGACGTCGATGTCGTCGTTGCCGTCGATCTCCCGCGCGAGGATCATGTCCCGCAGCCGCTGGTACACCTGGTTGAAGCGGTCGAGGGTGAGGCCACCGAACCCGCCGCGGAAGTACGTCAGGGGCAGGCCCTCGCGCGCCTGCGCGTCAAGCGCCCTACCGATGAAGATGCTGTGGCTGCCCGCCTGCACAGTGTCGGACACCTCGCACTCGATCGAGGCGAGCGCGTCGGTGAGGACGGGATTGCCGAGGACACCATCGTGGGTGCGTACGCCCGTGAACTTGTCGTCGCTGGGGCGGGCGAACTGTAGCGCCAGCTGCTCCTGACCCTCGCCGAGGATGTTGAGGCAGAAGGTGCCAGCCTCAGCGATGCTGCGCTCGGTCGGTACCGACCGGTTCACGCACACCAGCACCATCGGCGGGTCGAGCGACAGCGAGGTGAGCGCGCTCACCGTCATGCCCGCGCGTGCCTGGACGCCCCGCGAGGTGAGGATGGCGACGCCGGTGGCGAAGCAGCCGACGACGTTGCGGAAATGGTCACGGTCAACGTGTGGCGTCCGAACGACGGTCATGGACCCGAGTCAACATCCGAGCGGAGGGCAAGACAATCACGCCTTCCCACAACCTGCCCTGGTCAGGTTGTGGGAAGCCGTAATTGTTCGGGGATTGACCAGCGGATTGACTGATCTCGTGAGACTCGGATACTTCGCCATGCCGCTGCACCGTCCCGGACGTCTGTGGACGGAGACCCTCCATGAGGACCGTGAGGCGGTCATCCTCGCCGATCGGCTCGGTTTCCACGACGCCTTCATCGGTGAGCACCTGACGGACAACCTTGAGAACATCACCAACTCGATGCTGTTCCTGGCGACGCTCGTCAACGACGCGCCACGGATCAAGCTGGCAACCGGGACGACGAACCTGTCCCACCAGCACCCGGCGCTCGTAGCGGCGAACGCGGCGATGTTCGACCACCTGACCGGTGGCCGGTTCATCTTCGGCATCAGCCCGGGGGCGCTGCCGTCGGACGCCGAGGTGCTCGGCATCCTCGACGAGGACCGCAACGCGATGTTCGCCGAGGCCATCGAGGTCATCCTCAAGATCTGGGAGGGCGAGCCGCCGTACGACATCGTCTCTGCCAGCGGGCGCTTCAACGTCTCGACGCGACGGTCGATGGACCTGCCGCTCGGCGTGGGCTACCTGCCCAAGCCCCTGCAGAGCCCGCGTCCGGAGATCGTCGGCACCGTCGTCGCGCCGTTCTCCAAGGGCGTCGTGGAGATGGGCCGCAAGGACTTCCACCCCCTGTCGGCGAACTTCCTGCTCCCGCAGTGGGTGGCCACGCACTGGGGCAAGTACGTCGAGGGCAAGCAGGCCGCCGGGGTCGAGGCGGACCCGGCTGACTGGCGGATCGCGCGGACGGTCTTCGTCGCCGACACCGAGCAGGAGGCCCGTGCCTACGGGCGCGACGACGCGAACAGCCCCTACCGCTTCTACTACGAGCAGATGCTGCGCAAGATGACCAAGCTCGGGCGGCTGGGTCTGTTCAAGCGCGACCGCAACGAGCCGGACGAGGCCATCACCATCGAGCGGGTCCTCGACGACCTCGTCATCTGCGGTACGGCCGAGCAGGTGGCCGAGCAGCTCGTCGCCTTCCAGGAGGAGACCGGCCCGTTCGGGGAACTCGTCTACGCCGGCCTCGACTGGGTCGACGAGAAGCTCGCGCGCCGGTCGATGGAACTCATGGCGACCGAGGTCATGCCGCTCGTCGAGAGGCACGGCAGCGGTGCGTGACAGGATGCCCCAGTTGCCGACGGCGGTCCTGACGCCGGAGCAGCAGGAGGCGGTCGCGGCGATCAGCGCCGGGCCACGGGGTGCTCTCTTCGGGCCCTTCGTCCCCCTGCTGCGCAGCCCCGGTGCGATGGTCCGGCTCCAGGAGGTCGGCGCGTACCTCCGGTTCGGGTCCGGCCTGCCCAAGGCGGTTCTCGAACTGGCCATCCTCCAGGTGGCCCGCGCCCGGAACCAGGCGTTCGAGTGGGGCTACCACTGCCCGCTCGCCCTCGACGCGGGCGTGCCCCGGGACGTCGTGGCGGACGTCGCGGCCGGCCGGGAACCGCGTTCGATGCAGGAGCCGCTGGCCACGGGCTACGCGATCGTCGCCCACGTGCTCGCCGACGACGCGATCCCCGACGAGCTCTACGACAGGGCGATCGACCTGCTCGGCGAGGAGGGTCTCATCGACCTCGTCGTGTGCGCGGGCTACTACACGACCCTCGCCATGGTCATGAACACGACGGGGACCGACGCCGACGCACTCGACCCGCCCGTCGAGATGAGTACGTCATGAGCGCCGTGGTGGTCAGCGGGCGCACCCTGCGGGAGGGTTCCGGCCCGACAGTCGTGCTGCTGCACCCGCTCGGCGCGGGCGCCGACTTCTGGACCGCGGCCGCCGCCGAACTCGACGGCTTCGGCGTGTACGCCGTCGACCTCCCGGGGCACGGTGGCTGCCCGGTCCCCGAGGACCCCTACGACACTGCGGACGTGGCGACCGCGCTCGCGACGCACCTGCGCGGTCTCGGTCACGAGAACGTCCACGTGGTGGGGCTGTCCCTCGGTGGCCTGATCGCCCTTGAGCTCGCCGTGCACGATCCCGGACTCGTCGCCAGCCTCGTGGTGGCGGCAGCCGTCCCGACGTACCCGCAGGACTGGCGCGAGAAGTGGCGCGCTCGCGCCGCCGAGGTCGTCGGTTCGGGCATGGCCCCGTTCGTCGAGCCCACACTGCAGCTGTGGCTCACCCCCGAGGCGCTCGCCGCCGACGGGCCCGAGGTCAGCTACGTACGCCGCGCTCTGGCCGGCACCGACCCGCGCGGCTACGCCCTCGCGTGCCTGGCGCTCGCGACAGCCGACGTCACGCCGCGACTCGGCGAGATAACGGCGCCGACCCTGCTCATCGACGGCCAGCTCGACGCGCCGCTGTTCCACGACGGCGCAGCCCGCCTCGCCGAGGCGATCACCGGCTCCCGCCGCGCGGTCGTCGCCGGGGCGCGGCACGCCAGTGCCCTGGAGTTCGCCGAGCCCTTCGCGCGGCTCGTCGGGGACTGGGCGCGCGTCGGCCACGTCGAAGGGAGCAGGTCATGACCGCGACGGCTCGACCGCGCGTCGGCTTCGTGGGGCTCGGTGTGATGGGCTCGGCGATGGCGGGCAACGTCCTGGCCACCGGCGCCTTCGAGGTCGGCGGCTTCGACATCGACGCGGACCGGCGCCGGGCGTTCGCCGAGGCCGGCGCAGTGGCGTACGACGACCTCGCCGCGCTCGCCGCCGCCAGCGACATCGTGCTCACCTCGCTGCCGAGCGCTGCGGCCTTCGCCGCCGTCCTCGACGGACTCGCCGCGCACGCACGCCCCGGGACCGTCGTCGTCGAGACGAGCACCCTGGACCTGCGTACCAAGCTCGACGGGGCGGCCCGCCTCGCAGGGGCGGGCATCGAGATGCTCGACGCTCCGGTGAGCGGCACCGGCGCGCAGGCCCGGACCGGCGACCTCATCGCCTACGTCAGCGGAGCGCCGGAGGCGATCGAGCGGGCCAGGAGCCTCGTCGAGGCGTTCACCCGCGCCCACTTCGAGCTCGGCGATGTCGGCAAGGGCACTCTCATGAAGCTCGTGGCGAACCACCTTGTCGCGGTGCACAACGTCGCCGCGGCCGAGGCGCTCGGGTTCGCCCAGGACCTCGGCCTCGACCTGCGGCAGGTGCTGGCCGCAGTCGGGGACGGGGCGGGAGCCTCCCGGATGTTCGGCGTTCGTGGTCCCGACATGGTGCAGGGGCGCTACGAGCCGGCGAGCATCCGGATGGACGTCTTCGCCAAGGATCTCGAGATCATCGGCACGGCCGCGGCCGAGGCGGGCACCGCGACACCACTGTTCGACGCCGCCCGGGCCGTCTACCGCGACGGTCTGTCCGACGGCCTCGTGGCCAGTGACACCGCC
This sequence comes from Micromonospora profundi, assembly GCF_011927785.1. Classification (NCBI taxonomy): domain Bacteria; kingdom Bacillati; phylum Actinomycetota; class Actinomycetes; order Micromonosporales; family Micromonosporaceae; genus Micromonospora; species Micromonospora profundi. The sequence goes on from NZ_JAATJK010000001.1 coordinate 617,848, forward strand.
GTCGTGTTCGAGGTCCTCCGACGGCAGCCACGCCCAAACGAACCGGCGCCCAGCGGGCGACGGGAATCCACGTCGATCACCGACAGAAAGGAACAGCCATGATCACCGGAATCCGCGGTGTGAACATCAAGGTCCGTGACCAGGACAGGTCGGCGAGCTTCTGGACCGAGCAGGTCGGCCTGGAGGTCGTCAGCGACGTCGTCATGCCCGACTTCGCTCCGCGTCGCTGGCTCGAGACCGCCGCCTCGTCGCGCAACGCGCTGATGGTCCTGCACTGGCCGGTCTTCGACGAGGTGGAGTTCTACTCGGGCATCACCTTCACCTGCGATGACATCCACGCGACCTACGAGGAGCTGACCGCCAAGGGCGTCGAGTTCGTCTCCGAGCCGGTCCTGGCCAACTTCGGCTGGTGGGCGTCGTTCAAGGACCCCGACGGCAACGTGTTCGTCGTACGGCAGGAAAAGGGCTGAGCGGCGTTTAAGGTCCCGCGCCCGCCGGTTCTCCGGCGGGCGCGGGCATCAGCGGGGACGACATCACACGACGGGGCTGGAAGGTGGTTGACGATGGTGGAACGCACGGTGATTCTTCCTCGCTGGGTGTACCTCGGCGCCGGTGAGGTACGCACGGGCGCGGCGGTGGTCGTCGAGGGTGATCGGATCGTTCAGATCCTGCCGGCCGAGCAGGCCGAGGGAATCGACGGCCGGCGCATCGAGCTGGCCGACAAGGTCCTGCTGCCGGGGCTGATCAACATGCACACGCACGCGGGGGCCGGCCCGGTCGGCAGGGCCATCTCCGAGGACTACGAGCTGCCGACGGGCATGCCGTTCTACGTGCCGCTGTCGCGGCTGTGGCGGCACGCGTACCGCGAGGAGCTGCGGGAGCAGTTCCGCGCTGTCATCGAGTGGGACGTCCTCGGCATGATGCGGACCGGAACGACGACGATCCTCAACCACGCGTCGACAGACATCGAGGGCTACCTGCACATCGCCGAGCGCGTCGGGGTACGCACCTTCGCCGGCCCGACGATCCCGCTCGACGTCACCCACCGTCTCGGACAGCTCTCCGGTGGCCTGGAGGACCGCAAGCAGACCACCTCGGAGCAGGCCCAGTTGGCCGAGCTCGAAGAGCTGGAGCGGCTCTTCGGGGAGTGGGACGGTGCCGCGGACGGGCGGATCACGATGATCCTCGGACCGGCCGCTGTGCACACCGACGAGTTCAGCGTGCTCGCCGGGGTGGGCGCGGCGGCGCAGCGACTCGACTGCCTCGTCACGACGCACCTTTGTCAGGCGCCGAGCGAACTCGCCACCACCCAGGAGCGGTTCGGCACGACCCCGCTGCGGGTCCTTCAGCGCGCCGAGCTGGCCAACGAGCGGCTGATCGCCGCGCACGGCACCTACCTGCCGGACGAGGACCGCCAGCTCGCCGCCGACACCGGCATCACCATCGTCCACTGCGCCTCGCGCAAGGCGAAGGAAGCTGTCATCTCGCCCTCGGTCTCCTTCATGGACTCGGGCATCTCCGTCGCGCTCGGCACCGACGGCTTCAACTGCGACATGGTCGAGGAACTGAAGTTCACGGCGATGCTCGGCAAGATCGGCGTCGCCCAGTCGCACCGGCCGACCGCCGCCCAGGTCGTCGACCTCGCGACGAGCCACGCCGCCTCGGTCCTGCGCCGCCCGGACCTCGGCGTCATCAAGGAGGGCGCGCGGGCCGATCTCATCGGCGTCGCCATCACCGACCCGTCGATCGCACCGGCCCTGGACGTCGTCCAGTCGCTCGTCTACTACGGCAACGGCCGCGACGTGCAGTTCGAGATGGTCGACGGCGCTGTCGTCATGGAGGACGGCACCTTCGTCGGCGTCGACATCAACGGCGTTCGCGCCCGCGCGGAGGCGGCCCTCACCTCGATCTGGGAGTCGGCCATCGACGCGGGGGTCGTCAACGAGGTCCTCCCGAGCATCAACCGGTCGCAGGCGCTCGCCTAGCTCCGCCGGCCCGGGCCCCGCGCCCGGAACCCCAACCGATCACACCCAGGGCATCTAGGAGGCGGTCATGACCGATCTGCTCCTCAAGGCTAGGCAGAACACCACGCTACTGGCGGACCGCCCCGCCATCGTCGGCGACGTGACGACCGTGTCGCGCCGTACTCTGACGTGGGGCGAACTCGGCACCCGCATCGACGGTCTGGTCGGAGGGTTCCGGGAGCGGGGCCGCAAGCCCGGCGACCGCATCGGCATCGCCCACTACCAGGGCACCTTCGGTCTCGAGCTCTATCTCGCCGCGCAGGCGGCGGGTCTGCAACCGGTGCTGCTCGGCATCACCCTCAACAAGCACCTCGACGCCGCCGCACGGGCTCTCGACCTCGCGGAGCTGTTCACCGGACCGGAGTTGCTCACGGAGGCGCGGCGCGCCATGGGGTCGGCACCCGTCTGGTTCACCGAGCCCGGCGCCGACAGCTACGACGAGGTCGCCCGGCCCGACGGCGACATCGAGTGGGTCGGCCTCCGGGCCGCCGACACCGTGTCCGGGATCCAGTACTCGACAGGTACGACCGGCGTACCCAAGGGGATGGTCCGCTCCGTCGGGGCGGACTTCTGGGACGCGGTGAACCGTTCGCTGTGCATGCGGTTGCGCCACTCGGAGCGTTGGCTCGCCGCGAGCCCGACGAACATCAACGTCTCCGTCGGCGCCCTGCGGTGCATGACTCTCCTGGGCGGCACGACCATCGCCCTGGACGACGTCTCCGTCGCCTCGATCGAGCGCAACAGCGAGGACGGCGTCACAGTCCTGCCGCTTCAGGCGCCCGCCTGGCGTGAGCTTCTCGACTCGGGCGCGGCCCAGCGTCTGCTCGACAGGGGCCTGCGGGTCTGCGTCGCGACGGGTCAGCGGACGCCGCGGGCGACGCTGCGCCGCCTCGGCGAGCTCATGACCGACCGGGGGGAGGTCGTCAACAGCTACGGCCTCACCGAGACGAGCACCCTCACGATCCTCACGTCGTCGATGCCGGAGTACGGCGACTCGTCCTCGGTCGGGCGGCCCGCGCCGCTGAGCACCGTCGACATCGCCCCGCGCAAGGACACGTACGGTGACCCGCGCGGTGCCGGCGAGGTCCGGGCGACCGGGCCGGGCATCTCGCCCGGTTACATCCTGGCGTCCGAGCTGCACTCGACGACCCCGTCCAACGTGGGCACGTCGACCGACGAGTGGTTCTACACAGGTGACGTCGGCCGTTGGGACGAGCGGGGCAACCTGCAGATCCTCGGCCGGTGGAAGGACGCCTTCGTCCTCAACGGCACGTACGTCTACCCGTACGAGATCGAGGGGATTCTCGGTGAGATCCCCGGCGTGCGGGACTCCGTGGTGCTGGGCCTGCGTGCCGACGGTCAGGCCGTCGGCGGCGAGGTCTCGGCGGACTACGTGGCCGTCGTCGTCCACTTCGAGGGCGACGTGGCCGAGCAGCGGGCCGCGATCGGGGCGGCTGTCGCCGATTTCCCGGCCGACCTGAGGCGGCTGTTGCTCGTCGACGAGATGCCCCGCAACTCCAGCGCGAAGATCAACCGCGCCGAGGTCGCAGCCCTCGTCGTGGCCGGCGTCCCGTCGGTGTTGGAGCTGTGATGGGAGGGGTCGACGTGAAGCCACTGCGTATCTGCATGATTTCGCCGATCCACCTCTCCGAGTCGATCACCGCTGCCCGGGCGGCGCGTCTGCGCACGCTCGGCGGATCGGACCTCGACGTCGACCTCGTCCGCCTGCCGCCCGAGGCGCCGCCGGGCCTCGACCGGCCGGAGGACGTCGAGGCGGCGGCGACGCACATCGCCGCCGTGGCGGCGGGCCTGGATCCGGCGCGCTACGACGTCGTCATGCCGGACTGTGTCCTCGACCCCGGCGTCGAGGCGCTCGGTGAGGGGGAGATCCCGGTCCTCGGTCTGCTCCGCCTCATCGCCGGCGGCCTGTACGGGATCGGCGGTCCATTCTCGGCTGTCACCCGAAACGAGACGATCGCTGACGAACTCGCGGCACGACTGCGCGGCTACGGCCTTGCCGACGGTTTCCGGGGGACCGACATCCTCAACCTTGGAATCGAAAAGGTGGTCCACGAGGAGGAATGGACGAGCGCTCTGGATCGGATCGTGCGCGAGCGTTCCAGGGCTGGTGTCGCCATCGTTCTCAACGGGTGCAGCGCCGTCGCGACCGGCCCGTCCTCCTGGTCGGACAGCTGGATAGTTGACCCAACGACATACGCTTTTGACCTGATCAGGGCTCGTTTGCGGAACGGTTTGCAGCCGGTCGGCTAGGGCCTGCGAGAGCCGCGCCGGGCGGTGTTGACGCCACCGCCCGGCAGGTGCGGCCGATGTTGCCAAACCGCAGCCGATCTGGCCGTTGACATCACTGTGGCGGCTCCATAACCTCGCATATAGAAAGCCCGTTCCACAGAACGAAACACGAACGGCTAATCCCTTCGACGGCTTCGGGACCGCACCACAGTGCGGCCGGCTCTCGCAATCCCTCTTGGATCACTCCTGCCCGGCTTGCTGGACCGGGCCCTCTCCTCATCGGAGGACATCGTGAAAGAAATTTCCTCGACCCCGTTCAGCCGAAGGCGTGCGCTATTCCTCGGGCTGTCCAGCGCGGCGGCCCTCGCCTTGACCTCGTGTCGCGGCGCCGACACCTCGACCGGCACCGGCGACAACATCGACGCGCTGTCCCGTGACGGTGGGCCGGGCGACGGGCCGCCCGCCGGCGTGCAGCTGGCCGCCACCCAGGTGGCCACCATCGCCGTGTCGAACCTGTCCTCGTCGGTCGACCCGATGGTCGTCGTCAGCGGCGGCGCTCGGCGCTTCGACATGTACGAGTCGCTCGTCGACACCCACCCGAGCACCGGCGAGCCCCGGCCGTTCCTCGCCACGCAGTGGAAGCAGGTCGACGACCGCACCTGGCAGTTCACGCTGCGCGAGGGCGTCAAGTTCCACGACGGCACCCCGATGACCGCCGAGGACGTCGTCTTCAGCTTCCAGCGGGCGTCGACCCCGGGCTACGGCATCGCGACGCACTTCTCGACGATGGAGAGCTCGCGCATCGTCGACGAGAAGACCATCGAGCTGGTCACCAAGACCCCGGACGTGCTGATCCTCAAGCGTCTGGCCCAGGTCGCCATCCTGCCGAAGAAGTACTACGAGGGCCTCGGCTCGGACCAGAAGACGCGCGACGCCGCCTTCGCCAAGGCGCCGATCGGCACCGGCCCCTACAAGTTCGTGTCGTACGCCTCGGACAAGGCAGTGGTGAAGAAGGCCGGCGACACGACGTGGCGTAAGCCCACCCTGGAAGAGATCACCTTCCTGCTCGTCACCGACGCCGGCACGCAGCTCAACTCGTTCCTCGCCGGGGACGTGCACTACATCAACATCCAGCCGCTCAACAACCTGCCGACCCTCACGAACGCCGGCGCGACCCTCATCGAGCTGACCAAGGGCAACGACCTCGGCGCCTTCATGGACTCGGTCGACAACAAGGGCAAGCCGAAGACCGGGCCGATGGGTGACAAGCGGGTCCGCCAGGCGCTCCAGTACGCGCTCAACAAGCAGGAGCTCGTCAAGGACGTCCTGCAGGGCCGCACCGTCGCCGACGACGGCCAGCTCATCGGCAAGGGCCTGCCGGGCTACACGGACACCGTGAAGGACTACCCGTACGACGTCGAGAAGGCCAAGTCCCTGCTCGACGAGGCGGGCTACCCCGTCAAGGCCGACGGCACCCGCTTCACCATCACGATGGCCTCCGCCTTCGCGGGTACGGGCTCCGTGCGCCGTCTCATCGGTGAGTGGATGCAGTCGTCGATCAGCAAGCTCGGCATCAAGGTCGAGTTCACGGCGCTCACCGACACCGCGCTGCAGCTCGAGTACTTCTACAACACCAAGCAGCGCCCCGACATCTACCACTTCGGTCTGTTCACGCGCCCGTACATGGACGCCGCGCGGGCCTACAGCCGGTTCATCTCCACGAGCGGCTCGTACCACATGGCCAACCCCGAGTTCGACGAGATGTACAAGCAGCAGCTCGGTGAGCAGGACCCGGCCAAGCGGCAGGCGATCCTCGCCAAGATGACCGAGCTGTTCCACGAGGAGTCCTGCTTCCTGTTCGCCTGCGGTGACGTCTGGATCGACGCGGGGGCCAAGAACCTCAAGGGTCTGGTCCAGTGCGACGTCCAGACCGAGCAGTACTACGACCGGCTCTACCTGACGGCATGACGGTGATTCCGTCTGACGGGTCGTCGGCGTTGTTCGCTCCGGTTCCCGAGTCCACTCGGGATCCGGAGACGATGGAGGCATACGAGAAGGCCCACGCGTTGTTCGGGCACGTCTCCGAGCTGTTCTCCGTCCTCGCGAACGCGCCGACGGCCCTGTCGGGGTGGGTCGATCTGCTCCGTCGCCTGCGCCGTGAGCTGGCGGTCGAACCGCGGCTCACGGAGCCGGCGATCATCACGGTGGCGCGGTTGCACGGCAACGGACGGATCGCCGCGTCGCACGAGCGGCTGGCGGCCGCAGCCGGGGTGGACACACGGCTGCTCCGCGCGGCTGTCGCCGGTGAGACCGACGGGCTCGACGCCGACGAGCGGCTGGTCTGCGAGCTTGCCACGGCGATCGTCGGCGGTGGGGCTCCGGAATCGCTCGTGCGGCGCTGCCAGTCGCGCTTCGGGGTCAGGGAGACCGCCGAGCTCATCATCGTCACGTCGTTCTACTGCATGGTCTGCCGTGTCACCGCCTCGATGCAGGTCTACGTCGACCTGCCACCGACACAACCGTCCGGGGACTGATCGGCGCCATGGCTGCTGTACTCGAATACGACAGGTACCCCGGTCCGGGGCCACTCGCGGTGCTGTTGCACGGGTGGGCCTGTGCCGGGGAGGACCTGCGTCCGCTGGCCCTTGAACTCGCTGGCCGGTACGACGTGCTCGTGCCCGGCCTGCCGGGCCATCCCGGCACGGGGGCGACGCTCGGTAGGGCGTACGGGGTCGAGGCGATGGCCCGGTGCGTTCTCGACCTCGTTGCGGCGGTGGATCGTGGGCCGGCTCTCCTCGTCGGCCACAGCCTCGGTGGCGCCATCGCGCTCGCCGCGGCGCGGCTCGACCCGGAACTCGTCACCCGGGTCGTCACGGTGGAGACGTCGTGGGCCTGGGTGGCGGCACCCGGCGGGCTCGTCGACCCCGCAGAAGTGGAACGGCGGATCACCAGTGTGAACAACAAGCGGGAAGCGCTTGGCCTCGCCACAGTTGCCGGCCAGCTCGACCCCGCTGCTATGGCGGAGTCGCTGTCCTCGGTGCTCGCGTGGTCCCGGGACCCCGACCGAGGCTCGCCCCTGCATCGACTGGGCGTCTTCGGTGACCCCGGCTGGGCTGGGGTGCAGGCGGCCGGGACGCAGGGGACCGCAGCGGAGGGCGTTCGGGTCGTCCAGTTGCCGGGGTGCGGGCACTGGCCGCACGTGGAACGTCCGGCCGAGGTCGCCCAGCTGGTGGCGGCTGCCGAGACCGCGTGAGAAGAGCATTGACCGCCCGGTAGTACTCAATTACGTTGTGCGGAACGCCGTTCCAAAATCGGGAGGTGCCGTGAGCTTTCTGAAAGTTGTGCTTGTCCACGGCGCCGGCCGTGGTGCCTGGTGTTGGCGGCGCCTCACCCCACTGCTCGACGCGGTCGGGGTGCAGTGGGAGGCGCCGACGCTGACCGGGCTCGGAGAGCGCGCGCACCTGCTCACCCCCGAGGTCGGCATGCAGACCCACATCGACGACGTGAACGCCGTCGTCGCCCGGCACGCTCCGGCCCCTGTGTGCCTCGTCGGCCACAGCTACGGCGCGGTAGTGGTGGCCGGCGTCCTCGGGACCAGGCCCGAGAACGTCGCGCGGGTCGTCTTGATCGACGGCCCCGTCGTCGAAGACGGCGAGAGCGGAGCGGACGTCCACCCGGCCGGTGACGCGATGCGGGCCCGAGCGCGGCGGCTCGCCGACACCGACATCATTCCCATCTCCGGCCGGCCCGACGACCGGCTCTCCCCGGCGGACAACGCCTGGGTCGCCGCCAGCGTCACCCCCCAACCCCTGCGGTGCGTCACCGACCCGGTCCGCCTGCCCGGCGGATGGCCACGGGACCTGCCCAAGGACTACGTCCTGTGCGGCCCGCCGGAGGCATTTCCGGACCGGCCGTACCTCTCCCGGGTCCGGGCCAGCGACGGGTGGTCCACCCACCAGATCGACAGTCCGCACGACGTGATGATCGCGCGACCCGACTGGCTCGCGACGTTGCTCGTCGGTCTCTGCGCCAACCCCAACGACGACTCCCGACGCTCGTGCCCGTAGCGACGGAAAGGCTGAACGCATGACTCTCAACGTCGCGCCCCCGGGCACCGCCCCCGCGACGACCGGCGACGGTGACGGAGGCCCCCGGGCCCCCATCTGGTCCCGGTTCCTCTCGCACGGCGTCGTCAGCTTCGCGTTGCGGAGCATCGTGCGCCTCGTCCTGGTCATCATCGGCGTACTCACGCTCCTGTTCGTCCTGCTCCGCGTCGCCGGTGACCCGGCCGAGGCCCTCGCAGGGCAGGACGCCGAGCCCGCCGACCTGGAGCGCATCCGCGAGGATCTCGGGCTCAACCGGCCGATCATGACGCAGTACCTGGAGTTCGTCTCCCGGGCGTTCCTGTTCGACTTCGGCGACTCGTACCGGCTCGGGACCGACGCCATGGCCGAAGTGCTGCACCGCATGCCAGCCACCCTCGGGCTCATCCTGGCCGCGCTCCTGCTCGCGCCGCTCATCGGCGTACCGCTGGGCATGATCGCCGCGCTCACCCGCAGCCGGATCTACAACAAGCTGATGGACGTCATCGTCGTGGGCGGCCAGGCCATTCCGGTCTTCGCCGTCGCGGTCCTGCTCGTCTACCTGTTCGCCGTCGACCTGCGCTGGGTGCCGTCCATGGCGACGGAGGGCTTCGCCTCGGACCCCCGGGCGATCATCCTGCCGATCCTCGTGCTCGCCATCCATCCCATCGCCCGCGTCCTCGAAGTGACCCGGGCGGGCCTGGCCGACAGCATGCAGGAGGACTTCGTCCGCACCGCGCTGTCGAAGGGCGTGCCGCCCGCCCGGCTCGTGACGCGCCACGCGATCCGTCCGGTGCTCAACAGCCTCATCACCGTCATCGGCGTCGACTTCGCCGGAATGCTCTCCGGTGGCGTCGTCGTCGAGTTCATCTTCGTCTGGCCCGGCCTCGGCCACGTGCTCATCTCCGGCGTCTCCAACCGCGACTACCCCCTGGTGGGGGCGGCGACGTTCGTCGCGGCCGTCCTCGTGGTGCTCGTCAACCTCATCATCGACATCGCCTACCGCAGGCTCGACCCGCGGATTCGAAAGGGGCGCTGACCATGGCTCAGACATCGCCACCGGCCAGCGCGCCGGGCCCGGCAGGCCACGCCGACACGGTGGCTGCCGACGTCCGTGCGGCTGCGGCGAAGCCGGGCGGTCCACCCGTACCCGGCCAGCGCGACCCGTCGCGGACCCTGGCGCGCTCGTTCCTGCGGTCCAAGGGCGGGGTGATCAGTCTCGTCGTGCTGCTGGCCATCATCGTCGTGACGCTGCTGGCCGACCAGGTCGCGCCCTACGACCCGGAGGAGCCCAGCCCCGCCAAGGCGCTGCTCAAGCCCGTGTGGGCCGGCGGCAGCGGCGACCACCTGCTCGGCACCGACGAACTCGGCCGCGACCTGCTCTCCCGGCTCATCTTCGGCGCCCGGACCGCCCTGGCCCTCGCCTTCGGCGCCGCCACGATCAGTGCCATCGTCGGCACCGTGCTCGGCCTCGTCGGCGGCATGAACCGTCGGTGGATCGGGCCTGTCGTCGACTGGCTCTGCGACGTGCAGCTCGCCTTCCCCAACATCGTCCTCGCCCTTGTCGTCATCACGTCGCAGGGCAACAGCATCGGCTCGCTGCTGTTCGTACTGTCGATCTTCGGGTGGGTGCACTTCGCCCGTGTCGTGCGCAGTGAGGTGCTCACCCTCCGGCAGGCCGATTTCGTCCTCGCGGCGCGCGGCAGTGGCGGGTCGACCCTCAGCATCACCTTCCAGCACATCCTGCCCAACGTGATGTCGTCAGTGCTCGTCCTCTGGACGTTCGCGGTCGCGACGGTGCTCCTGCTCGTCAGTGGCCTCAGCTTCCTCGGCCTCGGCGTGCAGCCCCCGGCCTCCGACTGGGGCCAGCTGTTCGCCTCCGGGCGTGCCTTCCTCATCCAGAACCCGTGGTACGCGTTCATGCCCGCCGTCGCCATCACCGTCACGGTGCTCTGCGCGACGGTGCTGGGCCGGACGCTCCGCAAGACTCTGAACCCGAGGACCCGATGACTACCATTCCGAACCCGCCCCTGCTCGCGGTGCGCGACGTCACCGTGTCCATCACCAAGGGCAAGCGCGAGACCGAGGCCGTGACGGGCATCGACTTCGACCTGGCCGCCGGGGAGATCGTCGCCATCGTCGGCGAGACGGGGTCGGGCAAGTCCCTGTCGGCCCTCTCCGTGCTCCAGCTGATCCGTCACCCCGTGCAGCTCACCCGCGGCAGCGTGCTGCTGGAGGGCAAGGACCTCACCACGCTCGAACCCGCCGACCTGCGCCGAGTGCGTGGCGGCGACATCGGGATGATCTTCCAGGACCCGATGACCGCGCTGAGCCCGTTCCACACGGTCGGGCAGCAGATCGGCGAGGCCATCACGCTGCACCGCAAACTGCCGAAGGCCGCGGTACGCGAGAGGATCCTGCGTCTGCTCGGCGACGTCGGCATCGTCAACCCCAAGCAGCGGATCGACCAGTACCCCCACGAGCTGTCCGGCGGCACCCAGCAGCGCGTCATGATCGCGATGGCACTGGCCAACGAGCCCAAGCTGCTCATCGCGGACGAGCCGACGACCGGCCTCGACGTGACAGTCCAGGCACAGATCCTGCGCCTCGTCCGCGAGGCCGCCGTGTCGTGGGGAATGGGCGTACTGCTCATCACCCACGACCTGGGTGTCGTGGCCGGCTACAGCGACCGCGTCGTCGTCATGTACGCCGGAAACGTCGTCGAGAGCGGGCCCACGGAGGAGGTTCTGGCCGCGCCTGCCCACCCCTACACGCGGGCGCTGCTCGACGCGCGGCCGGAGAACGGCAGACCCGGCACGAAACTCAACGCGATCTCCGGCGGGCCGCCGGAGCTGTTCAAGTTCCCCGTCGGCTGCCGGTTCCAGCCGCGCTGTGCGACGGCGACCGCCGACTGCGGCACGGCGAACCCCCCGCTCCTGCCCGCGCCGGACGCCTCCGAGGGGCGGCTCGTCCGCTGCATCCATCCCTACGGGTCGCCCGCTCCGAGCGAGCCGGTCCGGTCGCCAGGCGTGTCGATCGCACCGCCCTCGGTCCGCGCCGAACCCGGCGTCACCGCCATCCACGCCGAAGGTCTGCGCCGCGTGTTCGGCAGCGGTGGGAACATCACAAAGGCTGTCGACGGGGTCGACCTCCAGCTCGCGTTCGGCGAGACCCTCGGCATCGTCGGCGAATCGGGCTGCGGCAAGTCGACGACGGCGCGGATCCTCGCCGGGCTCGACCAGCCGACCGACGGCATCATCCGGTACGCCGACGGCAAGGAACTCTCGAAGAGCCGCCGCGGCGTCGACCACACCTTCGTCCAGTACGTCTTCCAGGACACCTTCGGCTCGCTCAACCCCCGGCGTACCGTCTGGCAGATCATCGAGGAGCCGCTCCGGCGGCTCACCGATCTCTCGAAGGCCCAGCGCGCCAAGCGGATCCGCGAGTACATGGCCGAGTGCGGGCTCATGCCGAGCATCGAGTCCCGCTACCCGCACGAGCTGTCCGGCGGCCAGCGCCAACGCGTCGGCATCTGCCGTGCTCTCGTCGTCCAGCCCAAGGTCGTCGTCATGGACGAGCCGATGTCCGGCCTCGACCTGTCGGTGCAGGCGCAGATCATCAACCTGCTGGAGGACCTCAAGAAGGACCTCGGGCTGACCGCAGTGCTCGTCTCGCACGACATCGGCGTCATCCGGCACCTCTGCGACCGGGTCGCGGTGATGTACCTCGGCCGCGTCGTCGAGACCGGCCCGGCGAGCACACTGCTCACCGGCCCGCTGCACCCGTACACGGCGGCACTGCTCAGCGCCGTCCCGCACCTGGGGACAGAGGAGCGCCGCACCGAGATCCCGCTGCGCGGCGATGCCGGCGACGTCGACCCGTTGTCGGTCTGCGGTTTCGCGCCGCGCTGCCCGATCGCGCGCCCCGAGTGCCGGACCCGCGAGCTGAGCCTGCAACCCGGACGCGACGGCGTGCTCGTCGCATGCCACTACCCGGGGCAGTTCGACCAAGCCTGAGTTACCTGCCGCTGTGCCCCGCGCAGCCGAAGTAGCACCGCCACAAAGTAGAGGAAGGCCGATACATGAACGAGCTGTCACAGTGTGATGTTCTGGTCCGGGGCCGGGTCATCACGATGGACGCCAACAGGCGCGTGCTCTCCGACGGCTGGGTCGCCATCACCGACGGCGCCATCGTCGAGGTCGGCACCGGGCCGGCCCCCTACCAGCCGGGCGAGACCTGGGGCGGTGCCGACTACCTCGTCATGCCGGGGCTCGTCAACACCCACACGCACCTCGTCCAGGGCTGCATCCGCAGCATGGCCGAGGGCACGAAGTTCCAGGAGCGGCTGTTCGGGTTCTACTACCCGATGACCGGCGCCTGCGACGAGGAGCGGTCCTACTGGTCGGCGATGACGCCGACGCTCGACCTGCTGCGCTCGGGCGTGACCACGACGACCGACGACCACTTCACCCACGCCAACAAGCGCTCGATGGACGGCGTGCTTCGCGCCCTTACCGACTCGGGCATCCGCGCCCGTGCCGCGCGCCTGCTCATCAACGACCCGCTCGCGGTGCCGGAGGAGCTGCGCGAGGACATCGACACGGCCCTGAGCGAGACCGACCGGCTCGCGGCTGCCTTCGACTCCGAGACGATGTCGGTCACGGCCAGCTCGATCGGCATCACCTACGTCAGCGAGTCCGACCTGCGCGCGCTCTACCAGTGGACGCTCGACAAGGGCAAGCAGTTCGACATCCACGCCCCCTCGATGATGGACGGCGCGTACCTCAAGGAGGTCCGTGGCTGGGAGGGCGGCTCGTTCGAGTGGCTGCACTCGGAGGGCATGCTCGACAAGCACGTCATCGGCATCCACGCCCAGCACATCCGCCCGGGTGAGGCCGAGCTGATCGCCCGCGCCGGCGCCACCATCTCCCTGGTTCCGGACATGGAACTCATCCTGGGCATGGTCACCTTCGACTCGCGTCAGTACCTCGACGCCGGGGTCACCGTCGGTATCGGCCTCGACGGCCCGGTCGTCTCGTACGGCCACAACTACTGGCTCGGGCTGCGGTCGTACCTCATGGCCCAGCGCATCGGTGACAGCGCGCGGCGGCTCACCCGCGGCGACAAGGGCAACTTCGGCGACGAGCTGCTGTTCGGCACCGCGGAGGAGGCGCTCGAACTCGGCACCATCGGCGGCGCCCGGGCGCTCGGTCTCGGTGACCGGATCGGGTCGCTCGAGGTGGGCAAGGAAGCCGACCTGCTCGTCATCGACATGTCGCGCGAGACGACGGCGGCTCCCGACGGGGCGCTGCTTGCCAACCTCGTCTGGTCCGGTGGCCCGGCCCCCGACTCCATCGACCGGGTCGTCGTGCGCGGTCGCACGATGATGCGCCGAGGCGAGCCGGTGCAGGTCGACCTCAAGGAGGCCGTGCGTCGCGCGAACGAGGTCCAGCGCGAGCTGTTCGAGGAGACCGGCTGCGACAGCTTCCTTCGGCGCGGCTCGACCTGGCAGTGGTCGTGACGAGCGACGCGGCGCTGGACGCCCCCGCGAACCCCACCATCGGGTGGATCGGGCTGGGCGGCATGGGGATGGCGATGGCCACGAGGCTCGTCGATCGTGGCCGTCCCGTCCTCGGATGGAACCGGAGCGCGGCACGCGCGGCCGACGCCGCCGCCCACGGGGTCACTGTCACATCGGACATCTCCGAGGTGGCAGCGCGCGACATCGTCGTCAGCACGCTGCCCGACGACGAGGTGGTGCGCGAGGTTCTCGCCGGTGACACGGTCCTCGCGGCCGTGTCGCCGGGCAGCGTCCACGTCAACTGCGCCACCATCTCGCCAGGGCTGTCGCGCGACCTCGACGGCCTCTACCGGGCTCGGGGCGCGCACTACGTCTCGGCGCCGGTCTTCGGTCGGTCCGCGGCAGCGGTCAATGGTCAGCTCACTGTCGTCGCGGGTGGGGACGCGGAGCCGGTGGATCTGATCCGTCCGGTCCTCGCCGACCTGGCGGTCAGTGTCCACGCCTTTCCGGAGGCGGCACAGGCCAACCTGGTCAAGATCCTCGGCAACTACCTGATCGCCGTCACGGCCAGCTCGCTCGGCGAGGTGGCCGGGGTCGCCGAGAGTGCCGGGGTGGACCCGGGACAGCTGCTCGACGTACTCACCGAGCGGTTGTTCTCCGGGCTGATCCACCGCGCCTACGGCGAGATGGTCGTGGCACAGCGTTACGAGCCGGTCGCATTCACGATGCGGCTGGGAAAGAAGGACGTCGACCTGGCCCGCGCCCAGGCGCAGCAGCACGCGGGTCGGCTGCCCCTCGGTGACGTCATCGCCGGGGCGCTCGGCGAGGGCGTCGACGGCACGGCCGCCGACAAGGACTGGGCGTTCGTCGCGGAGTGGTTCCGGACGCAGGCTGGAGGATCGAAATGAGCCGTTGGCTCGTCGTGGGATATGGCCGGGCCGGCGAGGTGCACGCGGCCGCGCTCTCGCGTGTCTCGACGGCAGTCGTCGCCGGTGTCGTCGAGGCCTCGCCGGAGGCCCGCGAACGAGCCTCCGCCGCGGGCTATGCCGTGCACAGCGATCTCGACGCGGCGATCAAGGAGGCGCGTCCCGACGCGATCTCGGTGGCGCTGCCGCACGATCTGCACGAATGGACCGTCGAGGTGGCGGCGGCCAACGGGATTCCCGTCCTCGTGGAGAAGCCGCTCGCCCGCGACGCCGAAGAGGCGGGCCGGATGGTGGCCGTCGCCAGGGCCGGCGGTGTCGAACTCGGCTGCCTGATGAACTACCGGTCCTACGCCCAACTGCGTTGGATCCGGGACATCGTCGCCGATGGCACGCTGCGGGTGCACAACGTCGTCGTCGAGGTCAACCTGCCGGCGGCCGTGCAGGTGCCCGGTTGGCAGACGAGCGAGGCCCGGGCGGGACGCGGCCTCCTCCTCACCGTCGGGGTCCACTACCTCGATCTGCTCGCCTGGTGGTTCGGTGCTCCGGAGCGCCTCGTGGCCGACGTCAGGGGATCGTTCGACGATGCCGCGACGGCGCTCATCGCGCTGCCCGGCGACGTCCGGGCGGCCGTCTCGATGGTGGCCGTCGCAGCCCGTGGCGCAGGCGTACGGATCACCCTCTCCGCCAGCGAGGGGACCGTTGTCATCGAAGGTTCCCGGGTGGTGTCGAGCCCCGAGGGCATGACCCCGCCGGAGCCGGAGACCGAGGGCGCGGACCTGCTGTACGGCGCGGGCCATCTGGAGTATTTTCGGGCGGCCGATCGTGCCGTAGAACTGGGGAGACCCTTCCCCGTGAGCGGGGACGACGGCCTGGAAGCCGTACGCCTCGTGGATCTCTGGTACGCCTCGGCGCGGGCCGGAGGATGGGTCGGGTACGGCGAGTAACATGGCGACCCACCACGACCGGCTTACCGGCACCGTGCTCGATGCCACTGACGGCGGCCGAGGGGCACGATTTGGGAAGGGACAGACAGTTGTCGCAGGGCAGGCAGCGGGCTGACGCTGAGCTCCAGATGGGGGCTCAGGTCTCGAGCGCCACAATCGCGACGGTCGTGCGGGCCGCGGATCTGTTGATGTATTTCAAGGACGCACCGACCCGTGACCTGGGCGTCAGTGAGATCGCCGACGGGCTCGGCATGTCGAAGGCGGCCACACACCGCATGCTCGCATCGCTACGCGTGCGCGGTCTGATCGAGCTCGACGAGACGACGCGCCGATACTCCCTCGGCATCGGCATAATGCAACTCGGTCTCGCCTACATGGAGCACATCGACATTCGTCGGATGGCGCATCCGGAGCTCGTCCGGCTGTCGAACCGGACGAACGAGACGGCGACCCTGTCCGTGCGCGTGGACCAGCGCAGGCGCATCTACGTCGACGAGGTCGTGCCCCGGCGCGAGGTCATCATGTCGGTGAGCCTCGGCACGCCGTACCCGCTGCACGCGGGCGCGTCGTCGAAGGCGTTCCTCGCCTTCTTCACTGAGGACGGGATCGACCGTTACCTCGAAAACGCACTGGAACCGGTCACCGACGGCACGATCACCGACACGGCGGCTCTGCTCAAGGAGCTCAGGGTCGTCCGGGAGCGGGGCTGGGCGCGGTCGACAGGGGAGCGTCGCAGCGGTGCCGCATCGGTCGCCGCGCCGGTCTTCGACCACAAGGGCGCGGTTACGGCCGTCATCAGCGTGTGTGGGCCCAAGGAGCGGTTCGAGGCCGAGTTCGACGACTGCCGCGACGCGTTGCTCGAGTCGACCGCGCGGCTGTCCGCGCGCCTCGGCTGGGAGCCCGGCCGCACGGAGCGATGACCGGTCGTCGGTAACCGGTACCGGCCGGGGTGGTGCAGGCTGTACCAAAGGAGGGCAGCAGGGGGGATCGCCCCAGATTCGGGCTTCTTGCACCGTTGATGGTGTCACGTGTTGCCGACACCGAGGAGCCATCATGCCCGCCAAAACAGGCGATCCCGCCCGCCGCCGTCGAACCACGCGGATGGCCGCCGTCGCGGTGGCCGCCGCCGTTGTCGGCGCCGCCCTGACCGGCCCGTCTGCGTTCGCCGACTCCGACTCCGGTCGGCACGGCGGCCCCCGGGACGCCGTTCAGCGGCATCTGGACGGACTGGTCAGCGAGAGCGGCTTCCCCGGTGCGCTCGCCTCCGTGCGGGGGGCCGGCGGGCGCGAGCGCGACTACACGGCAGGGGTCAGCGACCTCCAGAAGCGTCGCCCGGTGCCCCGCGACGCCCAGGTCCGCATCGGCAGCAACACCAAGACGTTCACCGCTGTGGTCGTCCTCCAACTGGTGGGCGAGGGCCGCATCGACCTGGACGCCACCGTCGAGCACCACCTGCCGGGCGTCGTGCGCGGCAACGGCCACGACGGCAGCAAGATCACCGTACGTCAGCTGCTGCAACAGACGAGCGGCCTGCCCGACTACGACGACGTGCTGTTCACCAAGCCGCAGGACCTGATCGACAAGAGTCGCTCGTACTACGGGCCGCGTCGGCTTGTGGACGCGGCGCTCACGAACACGCCGCACTTTCCGCCGGGGGAGAGGTGGGAGTACAGCAACACCAACTTCGTCCTCGCCGGGCTCATCGTCGAACAGGTCACCGAACGTCCGATCGGCGAGGAGATCACCAACCGCATCATCCGGCCGCTGAAGCTGCGGGACACCTACTGGCCGGGCGTCGGTGAGCAGCGTCTTCGCGGCACCCACCCGCGCGGCTACGTCGCGGTGGCCCCTGGCGCCCCGTGGGTGGACGTCACCGAGATGGACCCGTCCCTGGGCTGGGCGGCAGGTCAACTGGTCTCCACGCCGGACGAGCTGCGGACCTTCTTCGACGCGCTGGTGGGCGGCAAATTGCTCAAGCCCGCCCAGCAGGCGGCACTGATGACGACAGTGCCCGCGCCCGGGTTCGAGCCGGCCGGACAGTACGCGTACGGGCTGGGTGTGGCCCGGTACGAGCTGCCCTGCGGCGGCTACGCCTGGGGGCACGGCGGCGACATCCAGGGCTTCCAGACCCGCAACCTCGCCACCCAGGACGGCCGGAGCGCGGTGGTGGCCGTGACCGGTCTGCCGACGACCGGGGAGATGCTCGTCGCGGTGAACAAGACCGTCGAGACGGCGCTGTGCGGCACCGGTAGCTGACGTCCTCCACTATCGACCCGGTTTCGGTGAGAGCGGGGTATCCGACTCGTGCGGATACCCCGCTGTCACCGTTGCGCTGGCCTCGTTTCAGTCGCGTCGGGCGGAGCCGAGGAACGCGTACGTCAGCAAGCCCGCGACCGCCAGGACGGCGGCGACCACCGCAGCGGGTCGGCTGGTGTGGGGTTGGCCCTGCCAGGTGGCGAGGGCGCCCCAGGTGCTCGACTGGGGGAACAGGGCGGCGACGACCGTCCACCCCAGGGGGAGGAACCAGGCGCGGGCCGCGCCGACGACGCTCGCGCACAGGGCGGTCAGGCCCAGCAGGCCAGCGGTGTCGCGGAGCACCAGCGCGGCGGGGCCGAAACGGGCGCCGGTGGGCACTGTGGCGAGGAGTACGACGAGCACGAGCGCCAGCGCGGCCAGCAGGTGCAGGGCTCGCCGCCAGGGCCAGCGCAGTGACGCGGTGCGCTCCAGGTCCTCGTCCGGGGCGGCAAGCGTTGTCGACAGGACCGACACCATCAGCACGATCGTCAGCACGACGATCAGGAGGATGGCGTCGCGTTCCTTGGCGAGGGTCAGCCACAGCGCCCAGATCAGGGCGGCTCCACCGACGGAAGCGGCCACTGCCAGGGGTACGCGTCGCGCGCGCAGGTGGAGGGTCACCGCGACAGCAGCCCGGTGCTGTCGCGGCAGGCCAGAATCGCGTCGCGTACCGCCGTCACGCGGGAGAGCGCCTCCGGTTCCGGCAGCTTTTGCAGCCCCTGCCACAGCGCGACAGCCTCGGCAGTGGTCTCCGGATCCTCCTCGAACACCTCGGGGATCTCCTCGACGGCGGAGACCGGCTGCCTGCCGAGCAGGTAGTAGGCGGCTGCCCGTTCGACCGCGCCGTTGCGCTCGCAGCGCGTGTCGGCGTACCCGATGCCCAGACCGAAGACCATCTCGGGCACCACGACGTCGGGATGGGCCAGGCCGCCGCGTTCGTCGATCCGGACGAAAACCGTGACGACGTCGAGGTCACGCGCCGGCGCACCATCGGTGAGGTAGGCCCGCCGCTCCTCGTGCGCCTGGGTGGGGGCGTTCGGCAGCTTCGCGAGGACTGCAAGCCCTTCGCGGGCGAGCGGGGTCAGGGTGTCGAGCACGTTGGCGTGGATCCGGGTGACGCAGACCTTCGGCGCGTCGTCGGTGCAGACGAGTTCGCGGGCGACCGGATCGACCGGTGCGACGAGAGTGGCCTCGTCGCGGGGGACGATCGCCGCTGCGGCGCCGAAGCCGAGCAGCACCGGCAGCGCGGCGGCCAGCCAGACCCGTGGGTTCCGGGCGACCAGCAGCAGTACGCCCGTCAGCGCGAGCCCGACCATCCAGATGGCGAGCGCGGCGGTGACCCCCGCGTCGATGGTCTGGAACGGATAGAACGAGCCGCTGCCGTAGGCGGGGGACAGCACCGCAGCCATCCAGTCCGGCTGCATGATCGCTGTGAAGAAGACCAGCAGCACACCGGCCACGGCGAGCACGGGGGCGGTCACCAGTGCGGGCAGCAGCCGCCCGATGCCCAGGCCGAGCCAGGTCGCCGCGACCAGAGAGAACGCGCCGACAAGCACGATGGCGACGACGTCCGGCGGAAAGTAGCCGGCGGTCGAGGCGAGCTGCACGCCACCCGCGACGACGACGAGCACGTAGGCGAGCCCGAGCGTGGCCCCCATCGCGACGAGCACCGGCAGCATCCGCCGCAACGGTGAGCGGGGTGTGGTGTCGAACAGCTCACCGACCTTGGCGCGGTGCTCGCGGCGGCCCTGCCACGCGCCGGCGGCCAGGGCGATCGGCCACAGCAGGATCATGTATTCCTTCGTGGTCAGTGCGAGGGACAACCACCCGTCCGACCAGCGCCCTCGGGCGAGGTAGAGAGTGGCCACACCGACCGTCAACGCGAGCAGGGCAGCGCCGACAGCTGCGGAGCGGCGCAACTCGATCCGGAGGATGCTCATCGGACGGCCTCCGCCCGGTGGCGGCGCAGCAGGGCCGAGTAGCCGCGTTCGGCAGGGCTGTCGCCCGCCTGACCGTCGTCGCCCTGCGCGGCCAGCCCGGCTGGTGTGCCCTGCCACACCAGCCGGCCCTCGTTGACGAGCACCACCTCGGTGCAGGCGGCCACCACGTCCTCGACCAGGTGGGTGGAGACCAGCACGCAGGCGTCCGTGCCCAGGTCACGCAGCAGCTCGCGCAGGTCGAGGCGCTGCTCCGGGTCGAGGCCGACTGTCGGCTCGTCCATCAGCAGCACCTGCGGGTCGTTCACGATTGCCTGGGCGACGCCGACCCGGCGCAGCATCCCGCCGGAGAGTGTCTTGAGCCGGGCGTCGGCCTTGGGGCTGAGCCCCACCCGGTCGATAGCGCGTTGCGTGGCCGCCGGGATGTCGGCCTTCGGCATCTCCTTCAACCAGGCCATGTACGCCACGAACTCGCGCACGGTGAACCGTGGGTAGTAGCCGAAGTGCTGCGGCAGGTAGCCCAGCGCGCGTCGGGCCGGGCGCAGGTCGGCGCGGCCGTCGACCGGGCAGCCGAGCAGTGTCAGCCGCCCACCGGACGGCGTGAGCACCGTCGCGAGGGCGCGCATCAGCGTCGTCTTGCCCGCGCCGTTGGGCCCCAGCAGGCCGTGGACGCCGGTGCCAAGGCTCAGGTCGAGCCCGTCGACGGCCAGGTGACGCCCGGCGCGCACCTTCAACGCTTCGGCCTGAATGGCCCAGGGATGGGTGGTGGCCGTCGTTTCCGCAGTACTCACCGCTCGCATTGTGGTTCCTCTCAGAACGAGGTGATGCGCCGGAAACTGCCGGCGCGTAGCAGGGTCAGGGCGGCCAGGACGACCGTGAGGAGGGCCCACGCGCCGGTGGCGGCGGGTTCGAGGAGTACGGGTAGCTCCGCGCTCGCCAGGCTGGGTGCGACCACGGCGGCGGCCCAGGCCGCCATCAGGCCGATCGCCGCGCGCTGGACGCCGACGAGGGAGCCGAGCAGCAGCGTGGCAGCCGTGAAGGCCAGGCACGGCAACAGCAGCAACGCAGGGTTCGGCCGGCTCGCACCGACCGAGGCGACCGCGGCGAGCACCGGGATGACAAGGACCAGCACCACTGCGGTACGCCGCAGCAGCATCGTCAACCCGGCCGAGGGGGTACCGGCGATCAACTCCCAGGCCGGGTCGGCGCGTCTGCTCCAGGCGGCCGCGACACCGGGCAGCGGCGCCAGGGGCGCGAGCAGCAACACGATCGACGGCAACTGCGGCAGGATGCTGGTGAGCAGGGTGGCGGTGCCGAGCACGGCGGCGGTCATGGCCACCCACGGCAGCAGCGCCGCCACGAACCAGCGCTGCCGGACCGGCGTACGGAAGAAGGCTCTTGATCGTGGGGTGGGGCCGGCGGCGATCTCGCGGTCGACGGCCGCCGCGACCTGGGCGATCAGGGCGCGTGACGTGGCAGTGGTGCTGCCGGCGAGCCGGGCACGGCAGTCGCCGCAGCTCTCCAGGTGCACCTCGATCGACCAGACGGTCGCCTCGTCCAGCCCGGGGCTGCCCTCGGCGTAGCTGTCGATCTCGCTCAGGGTGGGGTGCGTGGTCATGACAGGGCCTCCCGCAGGGCGATCCGGGCTCGGCGGACCCGGGACTTGACGGTGTTCTCGGGTACGCCCAGCAGCACCGACGTTTCGCGGACGGAGAAGCCGTCGAGGACTGTGGCCCGCAGCACCGCGCGGACCTCGGGCGGCAGGACGGCCAGGGCCTGTTCGAGTTCCTGCCCGACCCGGCCGGCCAGCACCTCGTCCTCCGCGGCGGGCGCCACTGTGACGCCCGGGTGCACCTGCGGCATCTGTGCCTGCCGGGCGCGGCGCCGGAATGCGTCGACCAGGCGGTGCGCGGCGATGGTCCACAACCAGCCGACGGCGCTGCCCTTGACGTGGTCGCCGGCGAAGCTGCCAGCAGCCCGCCAGACGGCCAGGTAGGTCTCCTGGAGCACGTCGGCGACCACGTCCGGGTCGGCGCACCGGCGACGCAGCCGCACCTCCAGCCACGGCGCCGTACGCCTGTAGAGCTCGTCGAAGGCCCGCCGGTCACCGCGGGCCACACGGCGCACGAGCTCCTGCTCGTCGGCCGCATCCAGGCTTCGTCTCACATGGGGTAAGACGACGGCTCCCGGATGATCGGGTCCCGCGATGGTGTGATCGCCGTCACTGCTGCTGCGCATGTCCTCAGTCGTTACGCCGGGGCGGCCCCGGTTCGCCGATCGTCGGCGCAGCACCCGGTGGCTGCCGGGGAACGGACCGGCGTCAGCTCCGTCCGGGCGTCACGCGGGCGGCGGAGAGTCGTCTCCCCGGGGCGTTTTACGCAGCCACAGTGACACACCGGCCAGGCAGCAGACCGCACCTACGACGACGATCGCCGTCTCCTCCAGCTCGGAGAGGTCGTCCAGGAACGGAAATGTGTGCGAGAGCACCAGCGCCACGAACGCGATCAGCAGCAGAAGCACGGCGAGCACTCGGTGTCGGAGCATGAACGCATCGAATCACACCACGTCGAGCATCCACGTGCGTCTACCCGCTACCGCCGGCGGCGGACCTGGCGCAGCTGGGCTCGCGCCGCCGCCGGAGCCCGGACCTGACCACCCGATCAGCCCTTTCATGGATAAGTCGGTACCTGTGTCGCAAACAGGACAAGACGGTAAAGCCCCTGGTGGGGCACTGTTGGGGCAGGGAAAGAGGCGGACAGATGTCGGCCATATCCCCTTCCCACCGCCGCGGGCGCCCGCAGCGGTGTCACCGCCCACCCGGGACAAGGACGTCATCACCGCCGGCAGTTCGCCGCTTCGCGGTCGCCACCGCATCCGCCCCGACCGGCATTAGCCACAGTGGACTCCGCCCGGGGCCGACGTCGCTCACCCGCGCGACCGGCCCCGGCGACCCGAATTCAGGAAGGACCCCACAATGGCCGCTCCCACGGCGACCGCAGCACTGAACGCATCCGTCTTCGCGCCGGGTGACCAGATGCTGCTGACCGTCACGTACTCCGACGCCGACACCAGACCGCTCACCGTCACCATCGTGGTCACCGACGCGCAGGGCAACAGCAGCGCACCGGTGAAGGTCAGCGCCGTCATCGACCCGCTCACCGTGACGGTCTCCGACAGCTCCGGGCGTACCTGGAACCGGGTCTCCGACAACGGCTCGGTGGCCGTCTACCGGGCGGTGGCGTGATGCCCCGGGTCACCGTCCAGGTCCGCGACGCCGCCGGTCACGCCGCGACGGCAACCGCCGACTACGAGATGAGCCAGCCGGTGCTCGGCGGCTATTACCTGTCCGGCGGCGCGGATCCGACAGCCGATATGGCCGGCGGCAACTTCCGCTCGCTGACCCAGTACCGCAGCTTCGCCGACGGCTACACCTTCCCCGGCTACAACCGGCCATGGCTGACCAGCCTCGGCAAGGCCCGGGTGCAGATGAACATGGTGCTGGAGCTGAAGCACTACGGCGCACCGAACGCCGGGCCGCAGACGTTCACAGTGGACGGCACCTCGCACACGGTGCCGGCGCCGTCGATGACCATCCAGCAGCGCCCCGGCACCACCTGGCCGAGGGCGTACGGGTACACGCAGGTCATCACCGGCCAGTGCGACGGACTGCTGCACCGCGCCCTGGCGCAGTATCGGACACTCGGCTTCGGAGTGAACATCCAACTCGCCTCCGAACTGGACACCGACCACGAGTTCGGCACCACCGAGAACGGCAAGGTGTACACCTGGGCGGAGTCGGACGCGCGGGCCGTGCAGGCGGTGAACTACATCATCAGCTGGTTCAAGGGACGGGCGCTGCCCGCCGGCACCACGTTCTCGATCGGGGTGGGCGGCTTCGACAGGGCCTGCTACCAGCGCACCCACCCGGAGTCGCTGATGGCCCGGCTGGACTTCCTCCAGTGGAACGCCTACGCCACGGCCCCCGGGCAGACCGCGCTGGCACGGTTCCGCCGTACCAGGGACTGGGCGGTGGCGGACCTCGGGCCGGTGGCGCTGTCCCGGCCCGTGATCATCGCGGAGTACGGGGTGCGGGTGGCGGAGATCCCCGACCAGGCGGCCTGGATCGCCACCGTCCCGGCGGCCATCGCCCAGCTCAACGCCGAGCGGGGGCCACGGATCGTCCGGACCAACTACTTCAACTCCGGGTGGGGAACCCTGTCGCCGAAGGCCGCCGGGTTGGCCGCGTTGCGCGAGGCGTACGCCAAACGGCCGTACGTCTGAGCGACAGTCGAGCCGGCCCTTCGGCGCCGGCTCGGCCGTTGTCGAGCCGTTCGGCCTCGGCATCCGTGCGCGCCGCGCCGAACGGCTACCTATGCTCGGATCATGGAATTGCGGATCTTCACCGAACCCCAGCAGGGCGCCAGCTACGACGAGTTGCTCGCGGTGGCCCGCTGCGCCGAGGACGCCGGCTACGGTGCGTTCTTCCGGTCCGACCACTACCTCAAGATGGGCGCGGTCAGCGGCGACCCCGGCCCCACCGATGCGTGGACCACCCTCGCGGGCCTGGCCCGGGACACCAGCCGGATCCGGCTCGGCACCCTGATGACCGCCGCCACCTTCCGACTGCCCGGCCCGCTGGCGATCACCGTGGCGCAGGTCGACCAGATGAGCGGCGGCCGGGTCGAGTTGGGCATCGGCACCGGCTGGTACGGCGACGAGCACACCGCGTACGGCATCCCGTTCCCGCCCCTTGGCGAGCGGTTCGACAGGTTGGAGGAGCAGCTCGCGGTCATCACCGGCCTCTGGTCCACGCCGCCGGGGGAGAGGTTCGATTACGCCGGGCGGTACTACCCGGTCAGTGACTCGCCGGCCCTGCCCAAGCCGGTGCAGCAGCCCCGTCCGCCGATCCTGCTGGGCGGCATGGGCCCGAAGCGCACACCTCGGCTGGCAGCCCGCTACGCCGACGAGTTCAACCTGCCGTTCGCCTCCGTGGAGGACACGGCGGCGCAGTTCGAGCGGGTGCGCGCGGCGTGCGCCGAGATCGACCGCGACCCGGCCGGGATGGTGTGGTCCAACGCCCTGGTGCTCTGCTGCGGGCGCAACGACGCCGAGGTGGCACGGCGGGCCGCCGCCATCGGCCGCGAACCCGACGAACTGCGGGCCAACGGCCTGGCAGGGACGCCCGACGAGGTCCTGGACACCATCGGCCGGTACGCCGAGATCGGCAGCCAGCGCCTCTACCTCCAGGTGCTGGACCTGGCCGACCTGGACCACCTGGAACTGGTCGCCACCGAGGTGATGGCGAACCTCTAGGCGTTCCTGGCCGGGTCGCGCAGCACGGTGTCCAGCCGACCGTCGCGGTCGCTGTCCACATAGGTGATGTCCGGTACGCCGTCACCGTCCACGTCGATCTCGACGATGTCGGCGATGCCGTCACCGTCGAGATCGGTGACCACCTCGACCGAGCCGTCCACGTGCCGGGTCACGATCGACAGCGACCTGGCGCCGGGCTCGCGCGGCGGAGGGCCGGGCGACGGTACGGGCGTCGGCGCGGGCGGGGGAGCGGGTGTCGGACGGGGACCGGGCGTGGGTGACGGGTGGCTCGCCCACCGGGCGCCCGGCGGGGCGCTGGCCGGCTCGACCGCGCTGCCGGTCGGGTCCAGCTCCTCCTCGGACGGGAAGACGTCGCCCCGCGGGGCAGGGTCGCGATAGCTGCTCATGGGCGTAGGGTTCCCCGACGATGGCGAGAACAACCGTGCCCGATCGTCCGGTGTCCGTGGCGTCCGATCTGTCGGAGGATGCGGGAAGCTACGCCACGGTCATGAACGGGGGTCCGAGCGTGGAGCTGCGCCGGAGTCGGGGGTCCCGGCTGCTCGCCGTTGTCTGCGTACTCGGTGGGGTGGTGTTGTTGGCCCTGCCCAGCGACGGCGCCCCGCTACGGATGGTCATCGCGGTCGGCGCTGTCGCGCTCGGCCTCGTGGCGCTGGTCAGCGCCCTGCGGCCGTTCCGGTTCGGGATCGACGCGGACGGCCTGACCATCAGGCGTCCGGGCCTGCGCCGCTCGATCGCCTGGGCCGAGGTCGACGCGCTGGTCCTCGACGAGCCACCCCGACGCGACGGGCGCCCCGAGCCGCCGCGCCTGCTGCTGGTGCCTCCGCCTGGTGTGCCGGTCGAGCCGGTGACCGCCCGCCACCCGATCGACGGGCGGCCCGCGATCGAGCTGCTCGTCCTCGACCAGGTCCGGGAGCAGCCCGAGCAGGTGGCGGCCGCGCTCACCAGCTACGCCGGTGACCGTTTCGTGGACCTGCCCGCGCTGCGTCGCGCCGCCTTCGCCGACCCCGACCTGCCCGCCAGCCTGCGCGGCTACCAGATGAACCGGGTCGACCAGTTGATCCGGCTCGGTCAGGACGCGCTGGTGTCCGGTGACCCGCAGATCCGGCAGGCCGCCCGCAACGAGATCGAACACGCCCGCGCCGCCGGCTTGCCGATCGCCCAGCGGGGGTACGGCGGACTTGCGGCCGAAACGGCGCTGGACGCCCTCACCGCCGCGCTGGCCGACCACCCGACCACCGACCGGAGGACCACGCCGTGACCGCCCTCGAACCGGGCGGCCCGCCGGCCGCCGCCGACGTGCCGCGCCGCAACTGGGCCGGCAACGTGCGCTATGCCGCGCGGGAGTTCCACCGACCCGACACCATCGACGACCTGCGCCGCCTCGTCGCCGGCAGCACCCGCCTCCGGGCGGTCGGCAGCGGCCACTCCTTCAACCGCCTCGGTGACACCGACGGGGACCTGGTCAGCCTCGCCGGGCTGCCCCCGACGATCGAGGTCGACCGGGAGCGCGGGCAGGTCACCGTCGCCGGCGCGATGCGCTACGGCGACGTCGGGCAACACCTGCACACCCAGGGGTACGCGCTGGCGAACCTCGCCTCACTGCCGCACATCTCGGTGGCCGGCGCGGTGGCCACCGCCACCCACGGCTCCGGCCAGACCCACGGCAACCTCGCCACAGCCGTCGCCGCCCTGGAGATCGTCACCGCCGACGGCGACCTGCTGCACGTCGACCGTGACGACGACACGTTCGCCGGCATTGTGGTCGGGCTCGGCGCGCTCGGTGTTGTCACCCGGCTCACCCTGGACGTGGTGCCGACCTTCGACCTGCGCCAGTACGTCCGCCTCGACCTGGCACCCGAGGCGCTGGACGAGGCGCTCGGCTCGGCGTACAGCGTGAGCGTCTTCACCGACTGGCGTACGCCACGGCTGCGGGAGGTGTGGCGCAAACAGTCGACGGACCAGTCGCCGCCCGAGGCGGACTGGCTCGGCACCACCGCCGCCGACGAGCCACGGCACCCGGTGCTCGGGATGCCCACGGAGAACTGCACCCCCCAGCTCGGCGTGCCGGGGCCGTGGCACGAGCGGCTGCCGCACTTCAAGCTCGG
The DNA here is from genome assembly GCF_011927785.1 of Micromonospora profundi. Classification (NCBI taxonomy): domain Bacteria; kingdom Bacillati; phylum Actinomycetota; class Actinomycetes; order Micromonosporales; family Micromonosporaceae; genus Micromonospora; species Micromonospora profundi. The sequence goes on from NZ_JAATJK010000001.1 coordinate 645,266, forward strand.
CTTCACCCCGAGCAGCGGCGACGAACTCCAGTCCGAATACCACGTGCCCCGCACGTCGATGGCCGAGGTGCTCGCCGCGTTGGCCGAGGTGGCGCACCTGATCGCGCCGGTGCTCCAGGTGTGTGAGCTGCGTACGGTGGCGGCGGACGAGCTGTGGCTCAGCCCGAACTACCGGCGCGACAGCCTCGCTGTGCACTTCACCTGGGTGGACGACGCCGACGCGGTGCTGCCGGTGCTGGCCGAGGTCGAGGAACGCCTGGCCCCGTTCGCGCCCCGCCCGCACTGGGGCAAGGTCTTCGTCACCGATCCGAGGGCCCTGGCCGCCCGCTACCCGAGGTACGCCGACTTCGAGGCCCTACTGACCGACCTGGACCCGAAGGGCAAGTTCCGCACCGACCTCCTGGATCACTACTTCCCCCGCTGAGCCTTTCCCGCCACTCCTTCGCCTCGGTGATCATGAGGTCGGGGCGCGGAGGGTGCTTCGCTGGACTGCTCGGCTGATGTCGCTGGGGGAGACGATGCCGGTGAGGCGACCCTCGTCGTCCACCACCAGGGCCCGGCCGTCGGCGCACTCGGTGAGCCGGGGCAGCAGGTCGTTGAGCTGCTCACCCGGCTTGGCGAGAACCAGCTCGTCGGCCCGGCAGGCCACCTCGGCCAGCGTCGTCGACGCCCGCCGGTCCGCCGGTACGCCCCGCACCCGGTCCAGCGTCACAAGCCCGCTCGGGCGACCATCCTCGGTCAGCGGCAGTGCCGAATGCCGGTACGCGAACAGGTAGTGATCGACGAACTCGCCGACCGTCAGGTCCGCCGAGGCGGTCTGCGGCTGCGGGGTCATCACGTCGGCCACCCGGATCCCTCGCAACGCGCTGCCGGTGCGGGCCTGCCGCTCCTCCATGCCTGCGGCGCCGACCAGGAACCAGCCGATCAGCGCCAGCCACAACCCGCCGAAGCCGATGCCGGACAGGAACTGCCACAGGCCGACGCCGATCAGCAGCACGCCGAGCACCCAGCCCGCCCGGGCGGCGACCACCGACGCCCGGGTCCGGTCACCGGTGGCCTTCCACACTGCGGCGCGCAGCAACCGACCGCCGTCCAGAGGCGCGGCCGGCAGCACGTTGAACACCGCAAGCAACACGTTGATGCCGGCCAGCCACGCCACCGCGCCGAGCAGCAGCCCACCCTGCCCGGCCAGCGCGAGCAGCACGGCAATGGCACCGAAGAACGCGCCGAGCAGCAGACTGACAAGCGGGCCGACGCCGGCAATCCGTAGCTCCGCGCCCGGATCGCGCGGCTCGCCCCGCAACTCGGCGACCCCGCCGAACAGCCACAGCGTGATGCCGTCGACGTCCAGCCCGTTGCGCTTGGCCACCACGGCGTGCGACACCTCGTGGGCGAGCAGACCGACGAAGAAGACGACAGCCGCCACCAGCCCCGCGACGGCGTACGCCAAGGTGCTGCGGTCCGGGTACGAGCGGGGGAACTGGTTGGCGGCCAACCCCCAGGCGATCAGCGCGAAGATGACCAGAACGCTCCAGTTGACGCCGACCGGCACCCCCGCGATCCGACCAAGTCGGAAACTCGCCTTCATCTGCGGCTCATACCCGTAGGCCGCGCCGTCATACCCGCAGCCCGCCGTTGGCGGCTCAACGGCGCGGTGTCTCGCTGGCGATGGTTGCCTCGCGGGGCAGGGCCGCCGCGCGCAACGCCCAGTCCAGCGCGTAGTCGGCGATCCGCTCCCAGCCGTCCTGCCCGACGGTGAAGTGGGACCGGTCGGGGAACTCCTCGTACGCGGTGAGCGCCCGGGACTTCTGGTAGAGCGCCGCGTTGGACTGCACGACTGTCGCCGGCACCACGTGGTCCTGCCCGCCGGCCATCAGCAGCAGCGGCGGGCGGTTGTTGCGACCGTTGTCGACCTTCGCGGGCGAGGTCGGGTCGAGGTTGGCGAACGCGCTTTCGAAGAGCACCCGTCCGGCTCCCGGGACGGCGTAGCGCTGCCAGGCCCGGTCGGAGTCGGCGCGGCTCATCGTGTTGCCGAAGGCGTAGGCGAAATCGTCAGGGGTGAACGGGACGGCCCGGTTGCGGTTCGCGGGGTTGCGCAGGATCGAGAACGCCGAGCGCAACTGGCTCAGTGGCACCTTCAGCACGCCCTTGGGCGCCGACGAGTGCACGCCCACAGCGGCCGCGCCGAGGCCCCTGTCGACGAGGATCTGGGTGAACAGCCCGCCGAACGAGTGGCCCATGATGATCGGTGGTCGGGGCAGCGCCCGGATGATCCGGTCGTAGTGCGCGACGATCGTGGCGATGCTCTGCTCGGCGATCGGGCTGGGGTCGTCGCGCAGCTGCTCGACATCCCGGTCCATGCCGGGCCAGGCCGGGGCGAGGACGTTCATGCCGCGTGCCGTGTACCGCCTGGCCCACCCCTCCCAGCTGCGCGGGGTCATCCACAGCCCGTGGATGAGTACGACCGTGTCGACCCGGCCCTGCGGCGTGGCGCCCATCCTGTCCCCCCGGTGTAGCGGTGTCCGGCCCGGCGGTTACCCGCTGCCGGGCGCGGGATTCCTCAGCCCGCCGAATCGTGTGGCCCCTGACAAATGTCATGGTGGGAACGTGACGGCCGCTCCGGGCGTCAGGGTCCGCGCCGCCGGAGCATCAACCGCATGACCAGTACGCATCCGGCCGTCGAGCTGAGCGGCCTCACAAAGACCTTCGGCGCGGTCACCGCAGTCGACGGGTTGAGCCTGCGGGTGCAACCCGGCGAGGTGGTGGCGTTCCTCGGCCCCAACGGCGCGGGCAAGACCACCGCCATCGACATGCTGCTTGGCCTGGCCCGCCCGGACGCGGGCACGGTCCGCGTTTTCGGCGGCACCCCGGTCGACGCGGTGGCCCGGGGCCGGGTCGCCGCCGTGCTCCAGACCGGCGGGCTGCTCAAGGACCTCACAGTGGGTGAGACGGTCCGGATGACCTCCTACTTCTACCGGCACACCCGCCCGGCAGCGGAGGTGCTGGAACGGGCCGGCATCGCCGATCTCGCCGACCGGCTGGTCGGGCGGTGCTCGGGCGGGCAGCAGCAGCGGCTGCGCTTCGCGCTGGCACTACTGCCCGACCCGGACCTGATGGTGCTCGACGAGCCGACCACCGGCATGGACGTCGAGGGCCGCCGGACCTTCTGGCAGGCGTTGCGCCGGGACGCCCGCGATGGTCGCACGATCATCTTCGCCACCCACTACCTGGACGAGGCGGACGCGTACGCCGATCGGATCGTGCTGGTCCGGCAAGGGCGCACCGTTGCCGACGGCACCACCGCGGAGATCAAGAACCTGGCCGCCGGCCGTACGGTGCGCGCCACCCTGCCCGACGCGGACCAGGCCGCGCTCGCGGCGCTGCCCGGTGTGGACGCCGTGGAGGTACGCGGTGACAGCGTGCTGGTACGCACGGGTGACTCGGACTCGATAGCCCGTCACCTGCTCACCCGGACCGCCGCCCGGGATGTGGAGATCACCTCCCGCAATCTCGAGGACGCGTTCCTCGCACTGACCACCGAGCGCACCGGAGCCTGAGATGACGACCCAGCCGGCCACCTCCGCCGCCACACGGACCAACCGCAACGGCCGGTCCAAGCAACCCGACCGTCGACTGCCGGCCCAGGGCGGTTTCGCCCCGGGCGTCCTCGGCATCGAGTTGCGCAGGGTGCTGCGCAACCGCCGAACCCTCGCCTTCACGCTGATCATGCCGGGCGTGTTCTTCCTCATCTTCGGCCTGCCCCAGCGCGGGCAGACGCTTGACAACGGCCGTCCCGTGATGGCGTACGTCATGATCAGCCTGGCGGTGTACGCGGCAATGGTGGCGACCACAAGCGCGGGCGGCGCGGTCGCCACGGAGCGGGCACTGGGCTGGAGTCGACAGTTGCGGCTCACTCCGCTGCGCCCCACCGCGTACGTGGCGATGAAGCTCATCACCGCGATGACCCTCGGCCTGCTCGCGGTCGTCGTCGAGTTCCTTGTGGGCGCCGCAGCCGGTGTGCGCGTCCCGGCGCACGTCTGGCTGCTGGCCGGCCTCGCCGCCTGGGTCGGTTCGCTGGTGTTCGCCGCGTTCGGCCTGTTCATCGGCTACCTGGTGCCGGCCGAGAACGTCATGCAGTTCATCGGCCCGATCCTGGCGCTGTTGGCCATGTTCGGCGGGCTGTTCGTCCCGGTCGAGGTGCTGCCGCACGTGCTGGGGCAGGTCGCCAAATTCACCCCGGTGTACGGCATGGGAGAGCTGTCCCGCGCACCGCTGACCGGCGCCGATGTGAGCCTGGCCGGGGTGGCGAACATGGTCTTCTGGACGCTCGTCTTCGGCGTCGGCGCGGCGCGGCTGTTCCGCCGGGATACGGCGCGGGTCTGACGGCCGGCGACCGCTAGCGTGAAACCGATGGACCTCTCGACGGGGCAGCCCCGGCCGGCGAGCCGCCACTGGCGGTTCACCGGCTGGCTGCTGGCCGCGGTGTGGCTGTTCTTCCTCAACGTGCCGCTGTCCACCGCGCTGCACCAGCCGGAGCCCTGGCGGCGTGTCGTCGGCGTGGTGGCGCTGCTCGGCTTCGGCGTCGGGTACGTGCTGCTGTTCCAGTGGGCTCGCCGGCTGCGCCAAGCGCTGTTGCCTATCCCGGTGGGTCGGGCACGGGCCGGCCTGGTGCTCCTGTTCGCTGTGGGCGTGGCAAGCATCCCGGGCACCGGTGGGAACTGGTTGGCCACCCTGGTCTACGTCGCGGCGACGGCGGTGTTCCTGCTGCCTCGGTGGGAGGCGCTGGCCACCGTTGTGCTCTGCGCGCTGGCCCCGGTGGTGGCGTCCCGGCTGGTGTCGGGTTGGGAGTCGGTCGACACGATCTTCTTCGCGGTGCTGCTCGCGTCGTTCGCCATGTTCGGGGTTTCCCAGTTGGCTCAGCGCAACAGCGAGTTGCAGGCCGCCCAGCAGGAGATCCGCCGGCTCGCGGTCGCCGAGGAGCGGGCACGCGCTGCCCGCGACCTGCACGACATCCTGGGGCACTCGCTGACAGTCGTGGCGATCAAAGCCGAGCTGGCGGGCCGACTCATCGAGGTGGACCGCGAGCGGGCCGCGACCGAGATCGCCGAGGTGGAGGAGTTGGCCCGCGCGGCGCTTGCCGACGTACGGCAGACAGTCGGGGCGTACCGGGAGGTCACGCTCGCCGGGGAGCTGGCCGGCGCCCGGTCCGCGCTGACCGCGGCGGGCATCGCGGCCGACCTGCCGACCGAGGTGCCCGAGTTGCCGGGGGAGTGGGATCAGTTGTTCGGCTGGACGGTACGCGAAGGGGTGACCAATGTGGTCCGGCACAGTGGGGCGCGGTGCTGCACGGTCCGGGTGTACGCGGACCGGGCCGAGGTGAGCGACGACGGTCGAGGGCCGTCGACGCCGGACGCCGACGCGGACGGAAACGGGCTGGTAGGCCTACGTGAGCGGGCCGGACGGCTGGGAGCGGCGGTCACGGTGGGCCGCCGGCGGGACGGCACGGGGTTCCTGCTGCGCGTACACGTGCCCGGGGAGGCCAGGTGACTCCGATCCGGCTGCTGCTCGCCGACGACCAGGCGTTGGTACGGGGCGCACTGGCCGCGCTGCTGTCGCTGGAGCCGGACCTGACAGTGGTGGCGGAGGTCGGCCGGGGCGACGAGGTGGTGGCCGAGGCCCGCCGCAGCGCGCCCGACGTGGCCCTGCTGGACGTGGAGATGCCCGGCCTGGACGGCATCGCCGCCACTGCCGCGTTGCGGGCGGCGCTGCCGACCTGCCGGGTGCTCGTGGTGACGACCTTCGGCCGACCGGGTTACCTACGTCGCGCCATGGAGGCAGGCGCGAACGGCTTCGTCGTCAAGGACACTCCGGCGCGGCAGCTCGCCGACGCGGTCCGCCGGGTGCACGCCGGTCTGCGGGTGGTCGACCCGACGCTGGCGGCCGAAACCCTTGCCACCGGGGCCAGCCCGCTGACCGAGCGGGAAACCGAGGTGCTGCGCGCCGCCCGGGGTGGCGGGGCGGTCGCCGAGCTGGCGCGCACGCTGCACCTGTCCGAGGGGACGGTGCGCAACCACCTCTCGGCGGCGATCGGCAAGACCGGCGCCCGCAACCGGGCCGCCGCCGTACGCATCGCCGAGCAGAACGGCTGGCTGCTGGGCGAATGAGGCGGGTGTAGCCGCTGCCTGGCGGTGTCGGTGCGCCGCTCAGGCGGTCGGCGGTGGCGTGGGCAGTTGGTCGACCACGACCAGGCTGCTGCCGGGGCGGACCTCGGCGAGCAGCTCGCGCTGACCGCTGCGGGTGACCCGGATGCAGCCGTTCGTGGTGTTCCTGCCCAGGTCGTCGTCGTTGTGCCAGGTGTGCACGCCGATGTGGGCGCCGCGCAGGCTGGCGGGCACCGCCTCGGGGTCGTCGGGCACCGAGCCGAGGGCGTAAATGTCCACCCCGCCGTAGACCGCCTCCGGTGGCGGTGTGCGGCCCAGGATGAACGTCCGGCCGAGGGGGGTTTCCTGGCCGGACTGGCCGAGGCTCGTCTTCCAGGAACGCATCGCCTTGCCGGCCCGGTACCAGGTGAGCCGGTGCACCTTGCGTTCCACGACGATCTGGTCGCGCAACGGCACCGTGTCGAACCCGCCGGGCGGCAGCCAGGCGAGACGCCTGTTGGCCGACGGCAGCAGGACAGCCGTCCAGCCGGCCCGCCGCTCGGCGATCGGCACCGTCAGTTCCACACCGGCGAGTGTCGGTTCGAGGAAGGCGAGTGGACGTCCGCCGGGCGCGTCGTACGCGGCGATCCTCCGGGTCGGATGCACGCCCTCGGTCAGTGGCGTGGTGTCCATGGTGGCCGGGTCGGCCGGGAACCCCTTCGGCGCGGGGTCGTAGTCGACCACTGGCAACCCGTCCGGGGCGGGAGCCGCGGCCGGTACCGACTCCTCGGGGCTCTGCTCAATGCTCGGCGGCGTCGGAGCGGTCGCGACAGCGACCGGCCGGTCGCGGTTCGTCGATCGTGGAGTGAGGGCCTGGCCGATCAGCAACGCGACGATCAACAGCGCGGCCACAGCGACGGCCGCGCCCACCCATACACCCCGACGACGGTACGGAGACATTCGGTCAAACTGCACCAAACGACTGTATCGGACCGCCCGACGTTAGGAAGGGCCCCTTCTTATACAAAAAGCGATAAGAAGGGGCCCTTCCTTGCAGTGGGTCAGACGCGGGCGCCGATGTGGATCGCTATCGCGTCGTGGGCTGGCACGTTCGCGGCGAACCAGCCACTACCGTCCACGGTGATCACCGGTCCGCTGCACGTGCCGCCGGAGTACGTGCCGTGGATGACGTCGCAGTAGCGACCGGCGGGCAGCCCTGTGTAGTACGAGCGGCCGTTCACCGCCGAATCCTCGTCGTTGACGGTGATGTAGCCCTTGCCGCTGCGGCTGAACGCGATGTGGTTGTTGCCGTTGTCGTACCAGTTGGCCACGCCCGCGCCCTCGGTGGCGTTGCGGAAGCCGACCATGTTGGCGATCACCGGCCAGCGGTGCTCGCACTCCCAACCGGAGTAGCAGGCGGTGTTCAGGGTCTTGTTCGCGCCGTCCGAGGGCGGGCCGGCGTCCCGGTTGCTGAAGGTGTAGCTGGACATCACCGTCGGCGAGCCGTACGGCCAGGCCAGCATGAAGGCGTTCGCCAGCGCGTAGATGCCGCGATCCCGGTAGGTGAGCACGCCGCCCACGTCGCGCTGGGTGTCGTGGTTGTCGACGAACACCGAGGCCGGCCCGCTGGGCAGGTGCCCCCAGCCCTCGCCGAAGTTGCGCAGGTACGCCAGTCGCTCCGAGCGGAACACCCGGGCCAGGTCCTTGCCGTAGCGGAACTCGTGCACGTCACCGTTGCCGGTGTACTCGGTCGGCTGCACCGGCTCGCCGGCGCCGTAGATGACCTCCTGCACGATGTACGCCGAGCGGGAGAGCTTGCCCTTGATCGCGGCGATGTCGGCGGCCGGCATGTGCTTGCTGGCGTCCAGCCGGAAACCGTCCACGCCGAGCGAGAGCAGGTCGTTGAGGTACGACGCGATCTTCGTACGGACGTAGTCCGACTCGGTCTTCAGGTCCGACAGGTTGACCAGCTCGCAGTTCTGCACCTCGTACCGGTCGTTGTAGTTGACGATGTCGTCGCCGCCGTTGCGCCCACAGTGGTGGAAGTCCTGCGTCTGGTAGATGCCCGGGTAGTCGTAGTGCGAGTAGGACGAGCCGGCCCAGCCCGTTCCGCCGTTCGCCTGGCCGGACATGTGGTTGATGACAGCGTCGACGAGCACCTTGACGCCTGCCGCATGGCAGGTGTTGACCATCGACTGGAACTGGGCGCGGGTGCCCTTGCGGGATTCGATGCGGTAGCTGACCGGCTGGTACGCCAGCCACCACTGGTTGCCCCGGACGTGCTCCTGCGGGGGCGAGACCTGGACGTAGCCGTAGCCCTTCGGGCCGAGAGTGCTCTGGCACTCGCTGGCCACCGACGGCCAGTTCCACTCGAAGAGCTGGACGATGACCTTCTTGTTGCCGGCGGGCGCCGCGGCGGCCGGGGGTGCCGTCACGGTGAGGGGGGTGAGCAGGCTGGCGATCAGGCCGAGGGCGAGGATCGCCGAGGCGCGTCGACGTCGGTGCATCGGGACTCCTGACGGGAGCGGGGGGTGAGGTGGTGGTGCGGGGGGAGCAGCACCAGTTGCTCGAATCTTGCAACCCGTGCTGAAAATTGCCGAAAGATTACAAGCTCGTTGCAAGGACTGTCAACGCATGGACATCTGTCGCTGCCTTCCCCGTTCTGCGGGGGTTGACTGTCACGCGCCACGACGCCGACCGGTTCGATCCCGCCCCAGAAATTTCCGCCCGGGGTGATCCGCGCGCGCCGTCCGTCCGTACTGGATGGGGGAGCAGGGGTCGGCCGGTGGTACGCCGCCGCGAGACGATCGAGGAGCAGATGGCCCGGGCAAAGCAGAACGAGAAGGCCACCACGGTCCGGACCAGCGCCAGCAGTCGGGGGGTCCGAACCCGTTCGCGGTCGGCGACCATGCTGCTGATCGCCTCGGTGGTCGCGGCGCTCTGGGCGGCGACGATGCTGACCGGAGCGGGGCAGACGGCATACGCGTACGGCTTCTTCTTCACCGAGTTCTTCGCCGGGGTGGTCGCCCTGGTGTCACTGAGCCTCACAGTGATGCTCGGCCTGCTCGCCACCGACCGGCTGGTGCTGAGCATCCCGCACCGGGTGCTTATGCAGTCGGCGCACCGGGCCACCGGCGTCCTGGGCGTGGCCGGGCTGGGCTTCCACGTGCTCACGAAGATCGCCACCGGTCGGGCTGCGCTAACCGACTCGTTGATCCCGTTCGTTGGCGGCCGAGGGCTCTACGTCGGCCTCGGCACGGTGGCCGCCCTGCTGATGGTCAGCGTGATCTGGACCGGCATCATCCGAGCCCGCTTCGCAGGTGTCGGTCCCAAGTGGCTGTGGCGGGCCATGCACTCCACCGCGTACCTCTCCTGGCCCTTCGCCATCCTGCACGGCCTCAACGCCGGCCGGGCCGCGAGCTCCTGGGTGGTGCTCAGCTACCTCGCCTGCATCCTGCTTGTCGTGCTGGCGCTGCTGGTGCGGCTCTCGGTGACAATCGGCCGGCGCAGCCGCGAGCAGCACCAGGCCGCCCTGCGTAACGCCGCGATGGCCGGCCGGGCCAACGCGGAGAGCCGCGGCCGCGCCCTACTGGCCGGGCTGAGTCGACGCCGCGACACCAGCGACAACAAGCGTCCCGCCTGGGCGGAGGCCACCACCGCAACCTGGACCGCGCCACCGGCCGGCCCACGGCGGCGCGACCCCGAGCGGTTCACCGTCCCGGTGGTCCCCGAACCCGGCTCCCTCGCCGAGCCGACCCGGCCCACCCGGCGTCGGCGGGACGTGGAGCCCGCCGCCCGGCAGGACGTGGACCGGCCGACGCGCGGACGGCGCGACGAGGCGGAGCCCACCCGCCGGTCCTCCCGCCGCAGCGCGCAGGAGCCGCCCACCCGCCAGCGCGACGAGGAGGAACTGGAGCCCGTGGCCCGCCGGCGAGGCGAGCGCATCCGGGACGATGCGACCACCACCGGCCGGCGACGTGGCACCACGCCCGTCGAGGAGCCGGCCGCCGAACGGTCCCGCCGACGCTCCCGGACCGAGGACGACGGCACCCGTTACTCAGCACCGCCACGGCGGACGCTCGAAGAGCCCGAGGAGCCGTGGGACAGCCCGCGCCGCTGGCAGGCCGCGGAGCCGATCTCAGCCGGCCCGGTCTCCGCCGAGCCGATCTCCAGCAGCCCGATCTCCGCCGGTCCGATCTCCGCGGCGCCGCGCAGCGGCAGCGGCCGTCACAGCGTCGAGGACGACCTGCCGGAGGAGCCGGACTACTGGCGCCCGCCGGCCCGGTACGTCCCCGAGGACGTACCGCCGCCCGTCGACGACACCCCGACCCTTGTCGACCTGGCGTCCCGGCGAGCCCGCCGTGCCGCCGGCGAGAGCCGCTCCGCCAAGCGCCGCAAGGCCAGCGCGGATGCCGTGGACGGAGCGTACTGGGCCGGGCTGCGGGGTGAGGCCAAGTGATGCGGACGACCGTGCCCCCGGTCGCCTGCGTGGGTGAACCCCGACTGACCGCCGGCTTCGCCGAGTTCGGCCGACTCGACCTGGCAGCGCACGAGGAGGTGCACGGCCCGATCGGCCCGATGGAACCGGCGCAACTGCTCCGCCTCGCCGAAGGCATGCAGCTCAAGGGCAAGGGTGGAGCCGGCTTCCCGTTCGCCCGCAAGCTGCGCGCGGTCCTGGAGTCCTGCGAGCGGCAGGACCTCGCCGCCGTGGTGGTGGTCAACGCCACCGAGGGCGAGCCGGCCAGCTGGAAGGACAAGGTGCTGCTCACCCGCGCGCCGCACCTGATTCTCGACGGGGCCGCGCTGGCCGCGTACGCGCTCGACGCCGAGGAGATCGTCATCGGTGTCGCCGACGACGGGGTGGGCCGGGAGTCGCTGATGGACGCGCTTGCGGAGCGGCGGATGCCGGTGCCGGCCACAATCGTCACGGTCCCGCACCGGTTCATCTCCGGCGAGGGCGGCGCGCTCGTCAACGGGATCAACGGGCTGCCGCACATCCCTCCGGGCACCAAGAAACGCTCCAGCGACTCCGGCGTCGGTGGACTGCCCACACTGCTGTCCAACGCCGAGACGTACGCCCAGTTGGCCGTCGCCGCCCGACTCGGCCCGTACGAGTACGCGGCACTCGGCACCGACGACGAGCCGGGCACCCTGCTGCTCACAGTGACCGGCGCGGCGGCCCGACCGGCGGTCGTGGAGATCGCCGCCGGCACTCCGCTGCGCGAGATCCTCGACCTGTGCGAGGTGCCGGACGTCCAGGGCATCCTGATGGGCGGCTACCACGGCAAGTGGATCACCCCGGAGGCGGCGGAGAAGGCAGAGGTCTCCCGCAAGGGCCTCGCCGCGGTCGGCGGCACCCTCGGCGCGGGCATCATCGTCCCGGTCGGCGTCGACACCTGCCCGCTCGGTGAGGCCGCGCAGGTGGTGCGCTACCTGGCCGGAGAGTCCGCAGGCCAGTGCGGACCGTGCAAGATGGGCCTGCCGGACCTGGCCCGCGCCGTCGACCTGGCCGTCGCCGGCAGCCAACCGGCAGACGTGGTACGCGCCGCAGCCGGCGAGGTGAAGGGCCGGGGCGCGTGCAGCCACCCCGACGGCACCGCACGGTTCGCCCTCTCCGCGATCGAGGTCTTCGCCGACGACCTGAGGATGCACAGCACCGGCGACGGCTGCGGCCGGCGGGTCAAGGGCGTCATGGGGTTGCCGGGCGCGCCCGACGCGAACCCGCAGAAGCTGACCCTGGACTGGTCGCGCTGCGACGGCCACGGGCTCTGCGCGCACGTGGTGCCGGACTTCATCCGCCTCGACGGCAACGGCTACCCCGCGTTTCCGGCCACGCCGGTGCCGACCTGGCTGCGGGAGGGCGCGTTGAAGGCGGTGAAGGTCTGCCCGGAGCTCGCGCTGCGCCTCGCCAAGGCCGAGTAAGGAAGGGCACCTTCTTAACGCCTCGTGTATAGGAAGGGCCCCTTCCTAACAAACTGTGGAGGGAGACACCGATGCGCAGCTGGCACGGACGGAGGTGGTTACGCCGTGGCGGTACCGCAGCCGTACTCGTTGTCGCTCTGCTCGCCACGGCCTCCTGCACCGGCACGGTGCCGCCCGACGCTGCCGCCGCCGGGGCGACGCCGGCCCCGGCCAGCTCCCCGGCCGCGCCGACCGTACCCGCCGCCGGCTCACCGACGGCCGCGCCGGCCCCGATCCCGGACACCCTGCGCTTCACCGGGACCACCCTCGACGGCAGCCCGCTCGACGCGACGACGTTCGCCGGCCGGCCCGTGGTGCTCTGGTTCTGGGCGCCGTGGTGCGCCACCTGCGCCAGCCAGGCGTGGACCGTTGCCGAGATCGCACCGCAGTACCGGGACACCGTGCCGATCGTCGGCGTCGCCGGCCTCGGCGAGCGCAACGCCATGAAGGACTTCGTCACCGAGTTCGACCTCGCCGGCACGCCGCAGATCGACGACCGCGCCGGCGCGCTCTGGCGTCGGTTCAAGGTGACCGAACAGAGCATCTTCGTGATCATCGACCGGAACGGCACTGTCGTCCACCAGGGCTTCCTCGACGGTGAGGCGCTCACCGCCCGCGTCGCCGCGCTGGCCCGGGCGTGACCACCCCGCTGCTGCTCGCGCTGACCGCCGGCATGCTCGGCGCTGTCAACCCGTGCGGCTTCGCGCTGCTGCCCGCGTACCTCTCGCTGTTGGTCGCCGGGACCACCGACACCCGCGGCGCGGTCGGCCGCGCGCTCACCGCGGCGGTCGGGCTGACAGTGGGGTACGTCGTGGTCTTCGGCGCCTTCGGCCTGGCGCTCGCGCCGCTCGCCGGCTGGCTGCGACCTCGGCTGCCGTGGCTGACAGTGGCGCTCGGGCTGCTGCTCGTGGTGGCCGGCTGTTGGCTGCTCACCGGCCGGCGGCTGCCCACCCCCGGCTGGTCGGCCCGAGCGCCCCGACTGACCCGTTCCTGGCCGTCGATGGTGCTGTTCGGCGCGGCGTACGCGCTGGCCTCGCTCGGCTGCGCCATCGCACCGTTCCTGGCCATCGTGGTGACAAGCCTCCAGGCCGGTTCGACCGGCGAAGGGCTGGCGCTGTTCGGCGCGTACGCCCTCGGTATGGGGCTTGTGGTCGCTGTCGCCGCGCTCGGCGTGGCGCTGGTGCGCGACGGCCTGGTGGCCCGGCTGCGGGTCGCCGGCGCGCTGGTGCCCCGGCTCAGTGCCCTGGTGCTGCTGCTCACCGGCGGCTACGTCGCCTGGTACGGCTGGTACGAGCTGCGGCTCGCCGCCGGCCGCCGCGAAGCCCTGACGGACCCGGTGATACGGGCGGCGGCCCAGGTGCAGCACGCCCTCGCCGACGGCCTCGACGCGCTCGGCCCGGTGGTAGTGCTCGCCGTGCTCGTCCTGCTCGCCGCGCTGGCCCTGGCTGTTAGGAAGGGCCCCTTCCTAACGCCTGCGGTAGAGGAAGGGTCCCTTCCTAACATGGTGGCTGAGCGCCCGACGGCACCGGCGGATACGCCGACGGGGGCCGGGATGGACCCAGCCCCCGCCGAGCGAACCGCTTAGCGCGGGGTAAGGCGGTCGGTGCCCATCCGGTCGCGCAGCACCTCGGGGATCAGCACCGAGCCGTCGGCCTGTTGGTACTGCTCCAGGATGGCCGGGAAGAGCCGGCTCGTGGCCAGGGCCGACCCGTTGAGCGTGTGCACGAAACGGGTCTGCTTGCCGCCCGGCTCGCGGTAGCGGATGGCCGCCCGGCGGGCCTGGTAGTCGCCGGCCCAGGAAACCGACGACACCTCCTTGTACTTGCCGGTGCTCGGCATCCACACCTCGATGTCGAGGGTCTTCTTCATCGAGGCGCTCGCGTCACCCGCCGAGAGCAGCGTCCGCTGGTAGTGCAGGCCCAGCCCTTCGACCAGGCTCTCGGCGTGGGCGAGCATCTCCTCAAGCGCGGCGTCCGCCTGCTCCGGAAGGGTGAACTGGAAGATCTCCACCTTGTTGAACTGGTGCCCGCGCACGGTGCCGCGCTCGTCCGAGTGCGACCCGGCCGACTCCCGGCGGTAGCACGGCGTGTACGCGAACGCCTTCAACGGCAGCTTCGTGGTGTCCAGGATCTCGTCCTGGTACGCGCCGAGGATCGCCGTCTCCGAGGTGGGCAGCAGGAACTGCCCGCGCGGGGCGGACGCGGCGTCCAGGTGGTAGACGTCGTCGTAGAACTTCGGGAACTGGCCGGCGGCGAAACCGGCCGAGTCCAGCAGCAGGTGCGGCGGGAGCAGGAACTCGTACCCGGCCCTGATGTGCTGGTCGATGAAGTAGTTGAGAAGCGCCCACTCCAGCCGGGCGCCGACCCCCGTGTAGATCCAGAAGCCGGAGCCGCCGAGCTTGACCCCGCGCTCGTAGTCGACAAGGCCCAGTGCCCGGGACAGCTCCACGTGGTCGCGGACCTTCTCGATCACCGGCGGCTCGCCGAAGGTCTTGACGACCCGGTTGGCCTCCTTGCCGCCGGGGAGGATGTCATCGGCGGGCAGGTTGGGCAGCTCGCTCATCGCGGTACGCAGCCGCCCCTGCACCTCGTCCAGCTCGGACTCCAGGTCGGAGAGCTGCCGGCGACCGGCCTCGGGGGCGACGGCCTCCGGCTCTCGGCCGGCGCGCTTCGCCTCCGCGTACGCCCGAGCGTCCGCCTTGCGGCGCTGCCGCTCGGCGTCGATCTCCGTGATGAGGGCGCGCCGTTCCTGGTCCAGCCGCTGGATCTCGTCCAGGGCCTGATCGACCTCGGCGGGATCCAGACGCTTCGCCAGCGCGGTCGCCACCGCCTCGCGATCCTTCCGGATCAACTCCATGTCGAGCATGCTGCTCCGTACGCCTCCGTCCGGGGTCGGGTGGACCACCAGATGCTACCGTCGCGCCCGTTTCGACCCGGGACGGGGAGCGACGACCCCGTTTCAGAGCCGGATCGGCAGGAGCTGTCAGCCCGACCGGCAGGAGCTGTCAGCCCGACCGCAGGAGCTGTCAGAGCCGGATCGGCATCAGCACGGAGAAGGTGTCGGCGTCGCCCGGGCGACGGACGGCAAGCGGGGCGATCGGCCCGTCCAGCTCCAGCACCAGCTGCGGCCCCCCGGCGGCGGCCAGCGCGTCGAGCAGGTAGTCACCGTTTACACCGATCCGCAATCCGCCGGCTTGGTCCGTACCGGCCGGGTCGGGCTCGTCGGTGGGGTCCAGCACCCGTAGGCCGCCCCGGTCGTCGAGGCCGAGGACTGTCACCGCCAGGGGCCGGCCGGCGTACTCGCGGGCCACAGTGGGGGCGGCCGGGGCCGTCAGCGCGGCCCGCAGCGCCGCCACGTCCACCGGGACGCGGTACGTGGCCCTGTGCTCGCCGACCGCCTCCCGCAGCAGCCGGCGGTAGTCCGGGAAGTCGTACGGCAGGGCGGTGCCGGTCAGCGTCCGGCCCGCCACCGCGATGCGCAGGTCGGTTCCGGCCACTGTCAGCCGTACCGGCTCGGGATCTTCGCTGTCGAGCAGCCGGCGCAGCCGGTCGACGAGGTCCACGGGCAGGAGCACCCGCGTCGGCGGACCGTCGACGGTCGCCCCGGCTCGGGCCAGCGCCATCCGGTGCCGGTCGGTGGCGACTAGTCGTACGGCGTCCGGCTCGACGTCCAGCAGCACCCCGCAGAGCACCGGCAGCTCCGGGTCGGCGCCGACGGCGAAACGCACCGCGTCGAGCGCGGCGGCCAGCTCGGTGGGGGAGAGCAGCAGCGTCGTGGCCTGAGCCGGCGCGGGGTCGACCAGGGCCCGGAGCCTGTCGATCTCGCGGCGGGCGTCGGCGAGCCCGTCGGCCAGCCGGCGCAGATGCGCGTCGAGCAGCCGGTGCACCTCGGCGGGCTCCGCGCGGACCGCGGCGGCGATCTCCGGCACCGGCATGCCGACCCGGCGCAGCCCGGCCACCAGCCGGGCCGGGGCGATCTGCTCGTCGGTGTACCAGCGGTAGCCGGTCACCGGGTCGACAAGGGCCGGCTCCAGCACGTTAGCCGAGTCGTAGAAGCGCAGGGCGCTCACCGTCAGGCCACTGGCCCGGGCCAGCTCGCCGATGCTGTGCAGGTCGCTCACCACGCCGGCATCCTGCCCCCTCAACCTGGTCGAGAGTCAAGCCGCCGAGAGTTAGGAAGGGCCCCTTCCTATGCAAAAGGCGTTAGTAAGGTGCCCTTCCTTACTCCGTCAGCACGCGGAAGGTCAGCCCCGCCCGGATCAGGCGGTCGAGCAGCGCGTCGCCCATCGCGCTGACCGGGGTGAGCTGGCCGGCGGCCGGCGGCAGGTCGTCGAGGGCCAGGCAGAGCGCGGACTCGGCGAGCATCTTCGCCGTCTCGTCGTAGCCCGGGTCGCCGCCCGCGACCTCGGTGACCACCCGCTGGCCGCCGCCGACGCCCACGAACCGGACCCGGAACCAGGACGTCGCCCGCTGCTGCGCTGTCGGCCCCTGCCCGGAGGCGAGCCGACCGAGCAGCCAGCGTCGGGTGGGTGGCAGCTTCACCAGGCCGACAAGCGCGCCGAGCCCCACAGCGCCGACCAGCACGGTCGGCAGCCGCTTCACGGCGGCGAAGTGCCGGTAGCGGAAGTCCGGGCCGTACTCGGGGCGAGCCGCCGCCGAGCGGCGGACCACCTGCGGGTCGATGGTGGGCAGCGGCACGGCCCAGATGCCCAGCTCCGCCGAACGGGCCACCCGGCCGGGTATCGCCCGGACCCGGCGGCCGGCCGGGCGTGGTTCGACGGCCCGGCGGGCGCGGGCCGCCCGGCTCGCCTCCCCGGTACGGGAGAACGCGGTGAGCGCGGAATGGTACGTGCCTGCGGAGAACCGCGCCCCGGCGCGTACGTAGCCGTCCACAGTGATCGGAACGTCGGCGGGCAACTGCTTGACGGTGAACCAGACGCCCAGGTCGTGCGGGATGGAGTCGAACCCGCAGGCGTGCACCAGTCGCGCGCCGGTGCGGTTCGCCTCGGCGTGGTGCCGGACGTACATCAGGTCGACGAACTCCGGCTCGCCGGTGATGTCCAGGTAGTCGGTGCCGGCCCGGGCGCAGGCGGCGACCAGCGGCTCCCCGTGGTGGACGTACGGGCCGACGGTGCTGGCGACCACCCGGGCGCTCTGGGCGACCGCCCGCAGCGAGTCGGCGTCGGTCACGTCGGCGGTGAGCAGCGCCAGGTCGGCGAGTGCGGGGTCGATCGCGGCGAGCCGGTCGCGCACGGCGGCGAGGCGGTCCCGGTTGCGCCCGGCAAGCGCCCAGCGCAACCCGGGCGGCGCGTGCCGGGCGAGGTAATCGGCGGTCAGCCCGCCGGTGAAGCCGGTCGCGCCGAACAACACCACGTCGTACGTCCGCTCCCCAGCCATCCTGCGAGTCTGCCACCCGTCGACCCCACCCGCCGATCACGAGGGCGGTTCACGGCGTGAACACGGCCCGGACGCAGCCGTCGGCGCGATCCCGGAACAGGGCGTACCCCTTCGGGCCGTCCTCCAGCGGCAGCTGGTGGGTGGCCAGGTGCTCGGTCCGCAGCTCGTCGCGGGCCATCCGGTGCAGCAGCATCGGCACGTCCCGCAGGTCGGGCCGGCCTGCCCCGCGCAGCGTGAGCCGCCTGTCGGTCACCGCACCCAGCGGGAACGCGTCGACGAACGCCTCCGCACCGCCGAGTACCACCACCACGCCGTCCTTGCGGCAGGCGTGCACGGCCTCGTGCAGCGCGTCCGGGCGGTCGGCGCCCCGCCCGGCGAGACGCTCGGTGACGGACCGCGCGGGCGGGGCGCCGACAGCCAGCACGCACACGTCCGCGCCGCGTCCACCGCTGCGGTCCCGCAACTCCGACGGGATGTCGGTACGGCGGTAGTCGAGCGGTTCCGCGCCGGAGTGCCGTTCGGCCATCCGGAGCCGTTCCTCGTGCCTGTCGACGACGACCACCCGGTCGGCGCCGCGCATCAACGCGGCGCGGGCGGTCAACTGGCCGACGGCACCGGCGCCCCAGACCGCCACCACGTCGCCGGGTCGCACATCGCCCAACTCGGCGGCCAGCCAGCCTGTCGGCGCGGCGTCGGCGGCGAACAGCGCCCGGTCGTCGCCCACCGCGTCCGGCACCCGGAACGCGCCCACGTCGGCGTACGGCACCCGGACGTACTCGGCGTGACCGCCGGCGAAGCCACCCGCCGCCGGGGGCCGGCCGAAGCAACCAGCGTCCGAGCGTCCCCAGCCGGGGTCGGCTGTCACCGGGTCGGTGCTGCCGTTGTCGCAGCAGGAATGCCGGCCCCGGCGGCAGTACCAGCAGCCGCCGCAGGCGACGCTCGCGCCGACCACGACACGATCGCCGACCCGGTGTCGCCGGACGGCCGGACCGGCCTCGACGACCTCACCCAGGAACTCGGTGCCGAGCACGTCACCGGCGCGCAGCAGCGGGTCCCGACCGGCCAGCAGCGGCAGGTCGGCACCACTTGTGGAGCTGCGCCGGACGCGGACGATGGCGTCCCGCTCGTTGCGCAGCTCCGGGTCGGGCACCTCGCGTACCGCCAGCTCGTCGGCGGCCACCCAGCACAGCGCCCTCACCCGGGGGCCTCGGGGCGGTCCAGCGCGGAGCGGTCCGCACGCAGCACCTCACCGGCCTCGACCCGCTGTTTGACCTGGCGCAACGTCCGGCGGACAAGCAGTCGCGGGTCGTCGCCGACGAGGTGGGCGGCGAGGCCGACAGTCGGGGCGGCGCCGGCCAGCGGGCGGGCGGCCAGCTCGGTGCCGCGGTCGCCGGGCGCCGGGCGCATCCGCACCTCGACAGCGCCGCCCAGGCGGCGCAGAGGCTCCGGCCACCGGCCGTCGGGAAGCACCTGCTCCGGCGGGCGGTCCACCGTCACCACCTCCCACCGCGCGGCCGCTGTGGGGTCGCCGTCCGCACCGGGTCGGCGACGCCACCGGGGTACGCGCACCAGCCGTCGCGCCCTGGCCAGCGCGGCGCGGGTCAGGGCGGATCCCGTGCGTGTCAGGCGTCCCATCCGTCCCTTCCGTCCTGCCGGATCCACGTCCCCCGATCGTCGGTCGGCACCGGGTGAAGCGGGCTCGCCCGGAAGGGGTGAACCGTCGCGGGTCGGGTAACCGCAGCCGACCAGGGGTGGGACGCGTCGGTGGGGGTGGGGCCGGGTGCCGGAACAGCGTGATCGCGTGCGGGTGGGCACGGCACCGGGGTTGCCCGGAGAACCGCCGCTGCTGGCGTCCCGGCTGACCCCTGCCGTGCCGCCCGAGCCGGTGGTGGCCCGGCCCCGCCTGCTGCGCCGGCTCGACGAGGGCAGCGCCGGACCGGTCACCCTGGTCACCGCGCCCGCCGGCTGGGGCAAGACCACACTGCTGGCAACCTGGGTACGCCTCGCCGCCGCCACGCCCGAGGCGGGCTCCGCGCCGGACGTCGGCGTCGGGCAGGCGGTGGCCCCCGGGCCGGCGCCGGCGTGGGTCTCGGTGGAGGCGGGTGACGACGGCGACCGGCTGTGGGCGTACCTGGCGGCGGCGCTGCGGACCGCGACCGGGGCGGCGGACGACAACCCGGTGGCGCCGCTGCCCGCCGGCCCACCGCGCCCCGACCAGCTGGAACTGCTCGCCGCCGGGCTGGCCGCCCTGGAACGCCCGGTGCTGCTGGTCCTGGACGACCTGCACCGGGTCGCCGATCCGGCGGCGTTGACCGGGCTGGAGTTCCTGCTGCGCCACTGCGAGGGGCGGCTGCACCTGGTGGTCGGTGCGAGGGCAGGGCTGCCGCTTGCCGTGCACCGGTTGCGCCTCGCCGGTGAGCTGACCGAGATCGGTCCGGACGAGTTGGCCTTCACCGACGACGAGGTGGCCGACCTGCTCACCGCCCACGGCGCACCGCTGCCCGCCACTGCGGTACGCAGGCTGCGGACCCGTACCGGCGGCTGGCCTGCGGCGCTGCGGATCGCCGCGCTGGCGTTGCGGGGGAGGCCCGACCCCGAGCGCTGGGTGGGGCAGTTCGGCGGTGACCAGCCGGAGATCGCCGGTTACCTGCGCGAGGAGGTGTTGGCCGCCGTCGACCCGGCCGATCGGGACCTGCTGCGCCGTACCGCCCTCGCCGAGACGGTCTGCGCCGACCTGGCCGAGGCGCTCACCGGTCGCGCCGACGCCGGGCAGGCGTTGGCCGACCTGGCCGAGGTCGGTGGTCTCCTGCGCCGGGAGGACAGCCGCCCGCCGTGGTACCGCTGCGATCCGCTGCTCGCCGACCTGCTCCGCGCCGAGCTGGCCCGGCTGCCCGGCGACGAGCTGCGGGAACTGCACGAGCGGGCGGCCGACTGGTACGCCGGGGACGGGCGCCCGGCCGACGGCCTGCGGCACGCCCTCGCTGCCGGCCGGTGGGACCTGGCCGGGGACCTGTTCGTCGCGCACTGGCCGGAGCTGACCCGGTACGACGACGAACCGGTCAGCGGCCCGACGCCCCCGTCCCCGCCACCGGACGTGCTGCGCGCCGATCCGGAGGTGGCACTGGCCTGCGCCGCCGAGCGGGCGTACGTCGGCGACCTGCCCGCAGCCAGCGGCCACCTGCGCGACGCCGCCGCGTACGCCGATGCCCTGCCGGTGCCGCGCCGGGACCGGTTCCTGCGGATGGCGACAGCCCTGGAGTTGACAGTTGCCCGGCTCGCCGGTGACCGGGCCGAAGTCCGCGCCTCCGCCGCCCGGCTGCTGCGCACGCGTCCGGCCGCAAGCACGCCGACCGGTGTCGCGCCAGCCACGTCGGAGCCGGCCACTTCCGCGCCGGCCACGAGCACATCGCCCGGCATCGCGCCGGCCGCGTCCGCGCCGGCCGGGCCCGTGTCACCCGGGTCGGGGTCAACCGGCCTCGCCTCGGGCCGGCCGGCGGCCCACCCGCCCAGCACCGACGACGCCGACCTGCGGGCGTTCACCGGTACGGCGTTGGGGCTCGTCGAACTGGCCTGCGGCGCGCTGCCCGCCGGGCGGTTCGTCCGGGCGCGGGAGGCGGCACGGGAGGCGGGCCGACCCCGCACCGAACTGGTCGGTGCCAGCCGCTCCGCGCTGCTGCTCGCGGTGCGCGGCGATCTGCACGCGGCGGAGCGGGCGGCCCGCGACGCCCTCGGCATGCCGCCGTGCCGGGGCTGGTCCTGCCGGCTCGACTGCTCCTACGCGTACCTGGCGTTGGCGGTGGTGGCGCTGCACCGTGACCAGCCCGAGGAAGCCGGCGCGAACCTCGCGCTCGCCGCCCAGGCCACCGGACCGGTCGGCACCGTCGAGGCGGGCTCCGGGTCGTCCAGCACGGCCGGTGAACCGGTCGCGGCGGCCCTCGCCGCGTGGTGCGGGGCGCACCTGCACCGCGACGCCGGTGATCCGGCGACCGGCCAGCGGATGCTCGTCCGGGCCCGCGAGTCGCTGCCCGACGAGCCCAGCGCCGCCGAGCTGTCGGGTCTGCTGCGGGCCGCGGAGGCCGAGATCCGCGCCTGGCGGGGCGACCTGGACGGCGCCCGGACCCTGCTGGCCGACGCCACCGCCGACGCCGCCACCCCGGCGCTCGCCGTGGCCCTGGCCCGGGTCCAGCTGCGCGCCGGTGACCCCGCCGCCGCCGGGCGGACCCTGCCGGACTGGCAGGCGCCGCCCGCCGACGCCTGGCCCCTGCCGGTACGCCTGGACGCCGGCCTACTGGACGCGGTGCTGGCCGACCGGAGCGGGGACGTACGCCGGGTCGGCCGCACCCTGGAGCAGGTGCTGGACCTGGCCGGTGCGCAGGGCTGCCGTCGGGTCTTCACGCGCGCCGACCCGTCGGTGCGGGACCTGCTGGCCGCGCACCTGGACGCCGGCACCGCGCATTTCCCGCTGGTCAGCGACCTGGTGCGCCAGGTCGAGCAGAGCGCGACCCCGCCGTCGGCAGAGCCGGCCCGATCGCTCGACGAGCCGCTCACCGAGCGGGAGCTGACCATCCTGCGCTACCTGCAGAGCATCCTGTCCAATGTGGAGATCGCCGCCGAGCTGTCGCTATCGGTAAACACTGTGAAGACCCACGTCCGCAACATCTACCGCAAGCTCGGCGCGACCCGCCGGCGTGAGGCGGTCCGGCGGGCGCGCGAGCTGCGCCTGATCTGAGCGGCGGTGAGCCCCTCGAATCAGGCGACGGGTCAGGCGTTGGCGGCGGCGTCCACGGCGGCCAGCAGGTCGGGCAGGTCGAACCCGCCCTCGTGCCGGACGTCGTTGATGTACAGGGTGGGCGTGCCGTTCACCCCGCTGCGGATTCCGCCCACGAAGTCCCGGCGCACCCGGTCGGCGTACACCCCGCGCTCGACCTCGTCGTTCACCTCGTCCGGCGGCAGCCCGAGCTGCTCAACGCCGAGCGACAGGTGCACCGGGTCCAGTTGGTCCTGGTGCTCGTACAGCCAGTCGTGCATCTCCCAGAACTTGCCCCGGCTGGCGGCGGCCTCGGCCGTCTCGGCGGCACGTTCGGCGTACGGGTGCACGTTGGCGATCGGGAAGTAGCGGTAGATGAGCCGTACCGTGTCGGAGCGCTGGCGCAGCAACTCGTGCAGGTTCGGGTACGCGGCACCGCAGAACGGGCACTGGAAGTCGCCGTACTCGATGATGGTCACCGCGGCGTTCGACGGCCCGCGGACATGGTCCTCGACGGTGACCGGCTCCCGCAGTCGGGCGGTCACCTGAAATGGCGTGGTCATCCGGCCACCACCTTCCGGTCGACGGCGATCCGCTCCAGGGCGTCGAGGATCCCGTCGGCGCCTGGGTTGACATCGGGTGAGGACAGGTAGCTCCAGGCGACGGTGCCGGTCGGGTCCAGCACCACGAGCGCCCGTGCCGCAACGCCCCGCGAGGTGTACGCGCCGTACCGGCGGGCCACCTCGCCCTTCGGTTCGAAGTCGGCGAGCAGCGCAAACGTGATGCCCTGGCTCTCGGCGAAGGCCCGGTGCGACCAGATGCTGTCCACCGAGATGCCGAGCACGACAGCCTGAAACTGGTCGAACATCGGTCCCGCCGCCTGGTAGAGCGACATCTGGTCGCCGCAGACCGGGCTCCAGTCGGCGGGATAGAAGGCGAGGACGACGGGTCGACCCCGGAACTGCTCGGGCCCGATCTGGTGCCCGTCCGGAGTGCTCGCCAGGGTGAAACCGGGCGCGGGGCGTCCCGGCTGGATCAGCCCGTTGGGATCACTCATGTCCCCAGCCTGCTTCCCGGGCGGGTGAGGTGGGCTCACCCGCCCGGGGTGGTTCCGCGTTCGTCAGCGCAGGACCGGGGCGACAGCGATGTGGTTCTGGACCTCCCGGATGCCCGGCGCGGACCAGGCCACCTGCTCCACCTCGGCGCGTTCGGGCATGGAGTGCACAAGCCCGGTGAGTACGACTGTGTCGCCGTGTACCCGGACGCTTATCCGTTCGGCCGCGGTGGCCTCGGCGCGGGCGAGCGCGTCGACGATCCGTTCGGCCAGGTTCGCGCTGTCCAGCGGGGCGACCGGTCGGACGCTGATGCCGTTGCTGACCCCGCGTACGCCTGTCAGCCGGCAGACGGCCCGTTCGGCGGCCCGGCGCTGGTACTCCCACTCGACCTCGCCGTGCAGCGTCACCCAGCCGGCCGACACGGTGACCTGGAGCTTCTCGATGGGCACGAACGCGTCCCACTCCAGCGCGTTGCCGGCGGCGGCCGCCAGGTCGGGGTCGGCGCGCTCGGCGCTGCCGGGAAGCCGCACGGCCAGGTCGTTGGCGACGGCCCGGACCTGGACCACGCGGTGCGCGGCCCGCTCGGCGGCCCACTTCTTGGCGTAGCTGTCCACCCGCCCGGTCAGCGTGACGACGCCCTCGTCGACTGTCACGCCGATCTCGTGCGGCTGCACCCGGGGTTCCCAGGTCAATTCGTCGAGTACGGCGGACTGGATGTCCTGGTCGGTGCGGCTGATCGTCGCGACGGCCATCGGCCCTCCTCCGCTGGGTTGACTGGCGGACCGGGGTCGCGGCCGGAGCCGCAGGTCCGCCGGGGTCCGATCCTGCCGGCGGCACGGGTGAGCCGTCCTCATCCGATTCAGGTGACCGCCTCTTTCACAAGCTACGAACATCGATGGTGGGAGCGCTTCCATGGCGGCGCGGAATCGGTTAAGGTAAGCGCGTTCCTCGATCGCGCAGAGCCGTCGCGTCGGGTGGTTGGAGCCAGGGCAGCTCCGGCCCGTCCCAGCGTCGTGCCCGTCCCCCGGGCCACGGCGTGACCACTCGTCGATCCCGTCCCCCGGGCGTCCCTGCCGAGAGGAACAAGCGTGTCCAGAAGTCTCGCTGGTGCGGTGGTGTCCGCGCTGGCCGTCGCCGCGGGCGTCGTGGTGGCCCCCTTCGCCGCCGCCTCGGCGCCAGCGGCTGACTCGTCGTCGGCTTCGGCCGCCGCCGAGGCGTACAGCTGGCGCAACGTCCAGGTCGGTGGCGGTGGCTTCGTGCCCGGCATCGTCTTCAACCCCACCGAGAAGAACCTGATCTACGCCCGGACCGACATCGGCGGCGCGTACCGCTGGGAGCAGTCCAGCCAGTCGTGGACGCCCCTGCTCGACTGGGTCGGCGCCGACCGGTGGGGCTACAACGGGGTGGTAAGCATCGCCACCGACCCGGTGCAGACCAACCGGGTGTACGCGGCGGTAGGCATGTACACGAACGGATGGGACCCGAACAACGGCGCGATCCTCCGCTCGGCCGACAAGGGCGCCACCTGGCAGATCACCGAGTTGCCGTTCAAGAACGGCGGCAACATGCCGGGCCGGGGGATGGGTGAGCGGCTCGCCGTCGACCCCAACCGGAACAGCATCGTCTACTACGGCGCCGAGGGCGGCAACGGGCTGTGGCGCAGCACCGACCACGGGGCCACGTGGGCGAAGGTCACCGCCTTCCCCAACGTCGGCAACTACCGGGCCGACCCGAGCGACCCCAACGGCTACAGCGGGCAGAACCAGGGCCTGACCTGGGTGAGCTTCGACAAGAGCACCGGTTCGGCCGGCTCCACCACGCAGACCATCTACGTCGGCGTGGCGGACAAGGAGAATCCGGTCTACCGCAGCACCGACGGGGGCGTCAGTTGGGCGCGCATCCCCGGCCAGCCCACCGGCTACCTGGCACACAAGGGCGTCGTCGATCCGGTCGGCGGTCACCTCTACATCGCCACAAGCGACACCGGCGGCCCGTACGACGGTGGCAAGGGTGACGTCTGGAAGTTCACCAGGTCCACCGGAGCGTGGACGCGGATCAGCCCGGTGCCGTCCACCAGCGCGGACGCGTACTTCGGCTACAGCGGCCTGACCATCGACCGGCAGCACCCGAACACGCTGCTGGTTGCCACCCAGGTCTCCTGGTGGCCGGACGCGATCTTCTTCCGCAGCACCGACGGCGGGGCGAGCTGGACCCGCATCTGGGAGTTCACAAGCTATCCCGAGCAGTCCCGCCGCTACACGATGGACGTCAGCTCCGTGCCCTGGCTGACGTTCGGCGTCAACCCGGCACCACCGGAGTCCTCGCCCAAGCTCGGCTGGATGAACGAGTCGGTGGAGATCGACCCGCACGACTCCAACCGGATGATGTACGGCACCGGCGCCACCATCTACGGCACCACCGACCTGACCAAGTGGGACACCGGCGGCCAGTTCACCATCAAGCCGATGGTGCGCGGCCTGGAGGAGACCGCTGTCCTCGACCTGATCAGCCCGCCCAGCGGCGCGCCGCTGATCAGCGCGCTCGGCGACGTCGGCGGCTTCCGGCACACCGACCTGGACGCCATCCCGGCAATGCTGTTCACCCAACCGGTCTTCACGAGCACCACAAGCCTGGACTACGCCGAGAGCAAGCCGGCCGTGCTCGTCCGCTCCGGCAACTTCACCGACGCCGACCGGCCCGGCGACAGCCACGTCGCCTTCTCCACCGACGGCGGCGCCACCTGGTTCCAGGGCACCGAGCCGTCCGGGGTCAACACCGGCGGTACGGTCGCGGCCGCCGCCGACGGCAGCCGGTTCGTCTGGGCGCCCGGCGACGCTGGTCAGCGGGTTGTCTACTCGGTCGGCTTCGGCAACACCTGGACACCGTCCACGGGCATCCCGGCCAACGCGACAATCGAGTCCGACCGGGTCGACCCCAACCGGTTCTACGGCTTCAGCGGCGGCCGGGTCTACCTCAGCACCGACGGCGGTGCGAGTTTCACCGCCACGGCGGCGACCGGGCTGCCCACCTCCGACGTGCGGTTCAAGGCCCTGCCCGGCCGGTCGGGCGAGCTGTGGCTGGCCGGGCCCGGCGGGCTGTGGCGGTCCACCGACGGGGGCGCCAGCTTCGCCAAGCTGGGCGGCGTCAGCGCCTCCGGCAACGTCGGCTTCGGCAAGGCGGCACCGGGGCGGACCAACCCGGCCGTCTTCCTGTACGGCACTGTGGACGGTCAGCCTGGAGTGCACCGCTCCGACGACGGCGGCACGACCTGGGTACGCGTCAACGACGACCGCCACCAGTACGGCAACCCGACCGAGGCGCTGACCGGTGATCCCCGCGTCTACGGCCGGGTCTACCTCGGCACCAACGGTCGGGGGATCGTTGTCGGCGAGCGCACCGGCGGACCCACCACCCCGCCGCCGACGACGCCCCCTCCGACGACGCCGCCTCCCACCACGCCCCCTCCGACCACGCCCCCTCCGACCACGCCGCCTCCGACCACGCCCCCTCCGACGACGCCGCCTCCCACCACACCGCCGCCGGGTGGCGGGTGCGCGGCGACGTACCGGGTGACGGGCTCCTGGTCTGGCGGTTTCCAGGCCGAACTGGTGGTCAGCAATCCCGGCAGCGCGCCCATCGCCGGCTGGACGTTGGGCTGGACCTTCCCGAACGGCCAGCGGATCGGCCAACTCTGGGGCGGCACGCACACCCAGAGCGGTGCGGTCGTCTCGGTTCAGGACAGCGGCTGGAACGGCGCGCTCGGCGCTGGCGCCAGCACCACTGTCGGCTTCCTCGGCACGTGGACCGGCAGCAACGCACCTCCGGCCACCGTCACCTGCACGAGTCGCTGACCTCGGGTGGTCCGGGGGGCAACCCCCGGACCACCTCCGGAACACCGGTCCGCCGGGCTGTCTGAGGGGTCCGGCACCTCGGCGGACCGGCCTGACACCCGCTCAGGTCGAGCACCGAACCAGCCCGTACACACACAAGAGCGAGCCCCGCCGACCGGAAGGTCGAGCGGGGCTTGTCGTGCGGTTGGGCTGTCAGTCGTCCAGGCCGACGGGGGAGTTGGGGCGGTCCACGTCGACGAACTCGACGTCGTTCACCGCGCGGTCGTCCCGGCTGCCGGCGGCACGGGCGGCGGAGCCGACGGCCCAGCCGACCGCCGCGCCGACAAGCGCGGCACCGATCAGCAGAGTCCACGGCAGCGCCGGCTGGCGACCGGCGAGCGCGTCGAAGGCACGCGAGGCGCGCCGCCGCGCCTCCTCGGCTGCCGAGCCCACCAGGTCACCCGCGCCGTCGGCGAGGCCACCGCTGTTGCGGCGGGCCGAGCGGGCGGTGTCCCGGACGCTGTCCCCGGCGGAGCTGACGGTGGAGACCAGGTGCTCCCACGCCTGGTCCGCGATCCGCTCCGGCTTGCTGCGGCGGTCCAGCAGGTTGGTTCCGAACATCGTGGTTACCTCCTCGGGTGCCGAAGCCACCTACCTCGGACTTCGGCGGCTGTCCAGCGCGTCACGGCTCGCTCAACTCGCAGTGCCCCGCGCCGACCGCGCGCAAACCCGGCCGGCACGGGCTCCCGACCGGTTCAGCGCACCGTCACCACGGCAGCGCCCCGGGCGAAGTCGTCGTCATCGTCGTCATCGTCACCCCCGCCACCGCCGAAACCGCAGGCCAACACGAGGGCAAGCAGCAGGCCGACGCCAGCTATCCCGGCCAGTTTCTTGATCATCGAAGATCCTCTCCGTCACGGTGGGCGTCCCGGGCTGATGCTAGGAGGAAGCGGCAACCTCGGGCGGGTGATTCGAGCCGGCATCGGGTTGCCGGATGGAATCACGCCCATCGAGCTCTGCATCCCGGGAGGCGCGACACGCCGGGCTCAGTCGGGCCGAGACGCGGGGCGGGCCGATTGTGGGGCATGTCGGGTCCGGGCCGCTACCCTTGTCGGCGGCGCGTCGGTTCCGACCGATTGCCGACTGAGCAGATAACGAAAAGTATTGAGTGATCAGATACCGAAATGAAGGGATATGGGCCACTTTGGGTGGCCGGATCCGTGAATTGCTCATCCTGAGGGGTGGCGACCGAGGCCGTCGGAGGAATACTCTCGGTCGCGGCCCGCGTACTGATGAGGCGCCCGGGGGACGGGCGGGTGGAGGTGCTCGCGTGAGCCTGTCGATCGTGCAGTCAGTTCTGTCCGGTGGTGTTGTGGAGATCTCCCCGCGTGGTGAGATCGACGTCGACACCGCGTACGAGGTGCGGGAAGCGATCGCGGAGGTGCTGGCCAAGGGCCGCCCGCTGCGCATCGAGCTCAACATGAGGCTTGTCACCTTCATCGACTCCGTCGGCATCAGCGCCATGGTCGCCGGCTTTCAGACCGCCGAGGTCAGCGGCGTCAAGCTCGTCGTCACCGAGCCCAGCCGGTTCGTGCACCGGCAGCTCTGGGTGACGGGCCTGCTCGGCCTCTTCGGTGCTCCCGAGCCCTACTTCGCCGGCGCTGCCACCCCCGAGGTGCTCCCCGGCGCCTGAGACGTCGACACCTTGCTCGGCCCGTCAGGGCTCCTGGTCGAGACCGCTCAGGTCCACGTCGGCCACCTCGGTGACCGCCCGGATGGCCGTCACCGACGCGTACCCGCCGGCCAGCAACGCGACGTCCGTGCCGGGCTGCGCGGCCTGGCCCGGCTCCTCCAACGAGGTACGCACGAAGCCGTGCCCCGACTCGGCAACAGTCATCTGCACCTGGCCGAAGCTGGCCAGCGAACCACGGCGCACCCCGCGCAGCCGCCCGTGCGGCAGGTCGGGGGCGTTGACGTTGAGCACGCTCTCCGGTGGGCCTGCCGTGAGCCGGGGCAGCAGGTCCAGGGCTACCCGGGCGGCGGTGGCCCAGTGCCGCTCGACGTCGCGTACCCGAGCCGCGGCGTCCACCGCCGCGCCACCACTGGCGGCCGTGGCCTCACCGGCGGACAGCATGTCCAGCGACACCGCCATCGCCCGACAGCCGTTCGTGGCGGCGGTGAACGCGGCACCGACAGTGCCCGAGTGCAGCACGGCGCGGCCGGCGTTCGCGCCCCTGTTGATGCCGGACAGCACCACCGACGGCGGCGGCCCGAACGCGCCGTGCAGCGCGATGAGCGTGATGAAGCCGGGGGAGCCACCCACCCCGTACGCGGGCACACCCGGCAGGTCCGCCAACGGATGATCGTGCACCACGACCCGGCCGTCCCGTTCCACAGCGCTCATCGCGGCGCTGGTGCCGCTTGCCTCCTCCAGCGGTGCCGCGACCACGACGTCCAGTCCCCGCTGCGCCGCCGCCCACGCCAGCGCCTGGATGCCCGGCGCGGCGATCCCGTCGTCGTTGGTGACCAACACCCGCAGGCTCATCTGTCGACCACCCGGTCGGCCAGCTCGTCGGGGGTGGTCCGCTCCTGCGGCCGGCTGTCCGCCGGTGCCAGCTGGACGCGCTCCACCAGCCCGGTGATGGAGTCCAACCGGCCGGTGCCCAGGCCGTGCCGGGTGACGTTCAGTGCCCCGGCGGCGGCACCGGTACGGATGGCGGTGCGGATGTCCCCACCGCGGGCGATCACGGCGGCCACCCCGGCGGTCATCGAGTCGCCAGCGCCACGCGGGTCGGCGGCCTCCAGCCGAGGCATCTGCACCTCGAAGAGTTCCCCGTCGATGAGCGTCAACGCCGGCTGGTCGGCCCGGCTCACCACCACCGTCTCCGCGCCGGCCGCGTGCAGTTCGTACATCGCCCGGGTCAGCTCCGCTGTCTCGTCGTTGCGGGCGCGCCCGTCGCGGATCAGCTCCTCGTGGCTCACCTTGAGGAAGAACACCCCGCTCTCCAGCGCCGCACCGAGGTGGTCCCCGGAGAGGTCGACCACCACCCGGCTGCCGTTGGCGCCGAGGTCGGCGGCGAAGCGCCGGTACACGTCGGCCGGGACGAGCCACGGCTCGTTGGGCCCGCTCAGGATGCTCACCTCGGCGCGGAGGCCCTCGCCGAGCGCCAGGTTGTAGAGCTCGTCGAGTTCGTGCCGGCTCAGCGGATGCCCCGGCACGTCGACGATCTCCTGCCGGGAGCCGTCCCGACGGTCGTGCACGTAGCCGCCGCTGCCGGAGTCCCGGACCACCACCTTGAGGTCGACGCCCTCGCTGACCAGCAGTGGTTCCAGCACCTGGCCGATCTCGCCGCCGAGCGCGGCGCACAGCACCACCTCGACACCGAGCGACAGGACCATGCGGGCCTGCCAGACGCCCTGACCGCCGGGGTGCAGATGCAGCTCGGGGTGGTCGTTCGGCTGATCCACAGTTACCGTCAGCTGCGGCGTGGGCGCGAAGACCATCACGTGCCCGCTCACCGGTCATCCCCGTTCATGCGTCCACCCTTCGTCACGACCGGTGATACCCCAACAGCCGACGGTAGTGATAACGCGCCGCCAATGCCCGGGCAACGGCCGGTGTCCGTCCGGGCGTTGCCAGCCCCACCTGTGTACGGGACGATCGTGCGACCCATCGACGGCGGGAGACGGCGTGCTCAGCAGCGACACGTTCAGCTACACCGTGCAGGCCCGCTGTTCGCTCGCCGACGCGGCGGCCCTGCTTGGCGACCTGAGCCGCCAGGGCGAGCTGCATCCACTCATCGTCCGGGTGCGGCGAGTTCCGCCCAGGGACGGAGCCGTGGCCAGCTACACCATCAACGACCGGCTGGTCGCCGGCCCGGTGCGCTTCCGAACCACCTATCACGCGGACGTGCTGACCCTCGACGACGACGAGATCGTCACAGTCGCACGCCAGTGGCCGGCCACCACCGTGCGTAACCACACACGTCTACGCGCCGAGCCCGACGGCCTGGTCCGGATCGACGTCGAGATCACCCTGCGGGCACCGAAACCCCTTTTCCGGTACGCCTTCAGCCAGGCCCGCGTCGCCCACCTGGCCCTGGCGGCCCGGCTGGGAGCGGCCCTCGACCGCAGCGACAACCCCCCACCGTCGACCTGACCCAGCCCGCCCCGCTGGCCCTCCGCGCTGCGCGGCGCGAACAGGACGGGCTGCGCCCGCTGACGCACACCGGCCGACGCCCCCCGTGGGGGAGGCGCCGGCCGGGTCGGGGTCGATCAGTACACGGACAGGTGTACGTGGTTCGTGTGGTCGCTGGACGGGTCGCCGTTCGCCCCGCTGTACGACTTCCACCCGCTGCTGGGCAGCCAGATCTGCCTGTACCAGATCACGTACAGCACGGCGAGCCGGTCGGCGTTGCGGATGAAGTACGCGGCGAGGTTGTTGCCGTACGTCTTGTCGCCGCCGGTGGCGTCCCCACCGAAGCCGTTCTTCTGCGCGGCGAAGTCGCAGGCGCGACCCTTCGGGTGCTCGCCGGAGCCGCCGGAGCGGTGGCAGGAGACGTACCTGGTGAAGCCTGCGGCCTTGGCCTGGTTGAGGGCGTGCAGGGTGCGTGGGGTGATGCAGCCGTTGGCCGGGGTGGGGTCGTTGACGCTGCACGACTCGGACGGCCAGGAGCCGTCGGAGTTGCGCGGCGCGGGCTTGGCGTTGGCGGTGGAGGTGCCCCGGTTGGAGCCGGAGTCGGAGGCGGTGGTCTGCTGCCTGGTGTTGGCAACGGTCAGGGCGCGTTCGGCCTGCTCCTTGCGCTTGGCCATCACCTCGACCTGCTTGCGCTGCTCGCGGATCTCGCCGTCGAGGGCGACGCGGGTGCGGTTGGCCTCGTCCTTCGTGGCGATCAGGTCGCGCAGCACCCGGTCCTCGTTGGCGGCGACCACGTCCAGCGCGGCGGCGCGGTCCATGAAGCCTTCGGGGGTGTTGGTGTTGAGCAGCGCCGAGACGGTGCTGAGCCGGCCGGTGCGGTACGCGACGCCGGCGATCTCTCCGACCTTGCCGCTGCGCTCGTTCATCTCGGCTTCGGTGGTCTTGAGCTTGGCGGCGAGTTGCTGCTGCCGCTGGACCGAGGTGTCCAGGGCGCGCTTCGCGTCCAGGTAGCCCTTGCTGGCCGCGTCCAGTGCGGCGCGCAGGGCCGGGGTGCCGCCCTCTTCGTCGTTGTCGGGTGCCGCGGCCCGCTGGGTGGCCGGGGGAGCGGCCGAGGCGGCGCCGGCGGGGATGGCGACGCCGAGGGTGAACATCATGACGATCAGCGCCGCCAATCGGGCGGCGGGGGGTCGTGCTCGTGCCACTGCGCATGTCCTTCCGTCAGCCGCCGACCGGGTTAGCTGACGGGTTCGGGACGGAAGATCCCTACCGCTGACGCGGATGCACCCCAGGAACATGGTTCCCCGGTTCGCCCTCTCGGGTGATTAGGCGGCGGCCGCCACCGGCGCCGGGAGGGCGCCGCCGGGTGGTGGCCGGGAGCCAGCCTACCGGTGCTCATGGGGCTGGTGCAGCCATTGTGACTGACGGTGTGCATGGCGCTACTCAAAAAGCCGACAAAAGGGATTAAGGGCGGAATTTCGCCTTACCAGGTGACGGCACCGCAGGCCCCCGGGGCCGCGCCGGGCTCGATCTGGAGCGTGGCGTGCTCGATCCGGAACTCCTCCTGCAGGGCGGTGCGTGCTGCGGTGAGCACGGTGCCGACCTCCGCGTCGGGTGCCATTGTCAGGTGTGCGGAGGCCACGTCCATGCCCGAGGTGAGCGTCCAGACGTGCAGGTCGTGCACCTCGACCACGCCGGGTACGGCGGCGAGCCGGTCGTGCACGGCGGTGACCTGGAGGTGTTCCGGGGCGGCCTGCACGAGGATGCGGACCGCGGCGCGGCCGAGCCGCCAGGTGCGCGGCAGGATGAACACGCCGATGGCGACCGCGACCAGCGGGTCGGCCCACCACCAGTCGGTGACCGCGATGAGCAGCGCCGCGCCGATCACGCCGAGCGAGCCGAGCAGGTCGCCGAGCACCTCCAGGTAGGCGCCCTGGAGGTTGATGCTGTCCCGGGCGCCGGCGCGGAGCAGGGCGAACGCGACCACATTGGCGAGCAGGCCGAGCACGGCGACCACGAGCATCGGGCCGACCACCACCTCGTGCGGGTCGCCGAACCGGCCGATCGCCTCGATCAACACGTAGATCGCCACGCCGGAGAGCAGGACGGCGTTGGCAAGGGCGGCCAGCACCTCGAGGCGGTAGAGCCCGAAGGTGCGCTGTGGGTCGCGGGCGGCCCGTTGGGTTGCGGTGATCGCGGCCAGGGCCATCCCGATGCCGAGCACGTCGGTGAACATGTGCCCGGCGTCGGAGAGCAGTGCCAGTGAGCCGGTGTGCAGTGCGGCCACCGCCTCGACCACCATCAGGGTGGCGAGCAGGCCGAACGCTACCCAGAGTCGGCCCCGGTGCTGTTGTGCGGCGTTGCTGACCGAAGCGTGGTGGTGGTCATGACCTGAGCCCACGAAACCCACCTTCCTGTGCCAGCCGGGACCGGGTCAAATGTATGTTCACATCGCTATGTATGCAACTGTAGGGCAACGATGTACCCCCGGCCCCGCCAACACGGATTCAGCCGATCGGGTCGATGGTGGTGAGTCGCTGGGTGGCCCGGGACAGCGCGACATAGAGCGTGCGGACACCCGCACCCGGATCCGCCCGGATCTCACTCGGCGCGACGAGCACCACCCCGTCGTACTCCATGCCCTTGGCCTCCAGGCTTGTCACGACCTGCAACCGCGACCCGCCGAGCGCGCCGAGCCAGCCGGCGACCTCGTCGCGGCGGGGGACCGGCGTGATCACACCGACCGTGCCGTCCACCTCGGCCAGCAGGCCGGTGGCCGCCTCCACCGTCGCGGTCTCCAACCCGGCCGCCGGTACGACCTGCTCGACCGGATCGACCCCGGTGGAGCGGACGGCCCTGGGCAGCGGCAGGTCCGGATAGAGCCTGCGGATCTCGGCCGCCGCCACCGCGAAGATCTCCGCCGAGTTGCGGTAGTTGGTGGTGAGCGTGAAGTCCAGCCGCTTGCGCCGACCCAGCGCCTGGTCACGGGCTCGCGTCAGCTCCTCCGGGTCACCGGTCCAGGCGGTCTGCGCCGGATCGCCCACGATGGTCCACGAGGCCAGCCGGCCGCGTCTGCCGATCATCCGCCACTGCATCGGCGAGACGTCCTGCGCCTCGTCCACCACGATGTGCGCGTAGTCCCGGTAGTCCGCCGGGCGCTCCCGCGCCGCCGCGCGGGCCGCCCGCTGGCGGTCGCCAAGGGTGCTCAGTTCCCGGACGCCGCCGGCGAGCTGGAACGGGTCACGCCGGGCGCGGGCCGGCTGCACGGGCTTGCCCAGCAGGGCGTCCAACTCGTCGAGCAGCGCCACGTCCGCGATGGTCAGGCCGTCGGTGTCCAGACTCCGGTACGCCGCACCGAGCAACCGGATCTCCGCGCCGGAGAGGATGCCCCCGGCGTACCTGCGCAGCCGGTCGGGACGGGCCAGCCAACCGAGCACGTGCCGGGGATGCAGCCGCGGCCACCACGCCTTGAGGAACTCGCGGAACTCCGGCCGCTCGGCGATCTCGTCCTCGAAGGCACGCTGCTCCGGCAGCCGGCCGATGCCCAGGCGGCGGGCCTGCGCCCAGAGCGCGGCGAACACCCCGTCGAAGCCGGCCCGGCGGACCTCGTTGCGGCGGGCGCCCCGGTTCAGCACGCGGTCCCGGATCGCGTCCAGCTCGGCGCGGTCCAGCCGCAGCAGCGTGCCCCGGTAGAGCAGCCGCAGCTCACCCGGCCCGCCCGGCACCGCGTCCCGGACGGCCCGCTCCAGCACCCGGCGCATCCGCAGCGAACCCTTCACGGCCGCCACGTCCGGCGGATCGGTGCGGGTGGCGGTCATTCCCGGAAAGAGGGTGCCGAGCGAGTGCAGGGTCGCCGTGTCCTCGCCGAGCGACGGCAGCACCGAGGCGATGTACTCGACGAAGACGGTGGACGGACCGACCACCAGGATGCCGCCGCCGGCGTACCGGCTGCGGTCGGAATACAGCAGGTAGGCGGCCCGGTGCAGGGCGACAGCGGTCTTGCCGGTGCCCGGGCCGCCGGCGACGATCGTCACCCCGGAACCGGGCGACCGGATCGCCTCGTCCTGCTCCCGCTGGATCGTCGCCACGATGTCCCGCATGCCCCGCCCGGTGGCCTGGGACAGGGTGGCCAGCAGCGCGCCGTCGCCGACGACAGTCATCCCCTCCGGCGTGGCGGTGGGGTCCAGCAGGTCGTCCTCGATGCGGGTGACCCGCTCCCGCCGGGACTGGATGGTCCGTCGACGCACCACGCCCAGCGGCTGCGCCGGGGTGGCCTGGTAGAACGCGGCGGCGGCCGGCGCCCGCCAGTCGACGACAAGTGTCGTGGCGTCCTCGTCGCGGATGCCGAGCCGCCCGACGTGCAGCACCTGACGGTCCCGCAGGTCCAGCCGGCCGAAGACCAGCCCCTCGTGCTCGGCGTCGAGGGTGTGCCGCCGCTGCGCGGCGTGGAAGACCATCGCGTCGCGCTCGACGAGCGCGCCGAACGTGCCCACCCGCGCCATCCGGTAGCCGTCGCGCTCGGCGCGGACCGCCGACTGGCGCAGCTCGGCCAGTCGGGTGTACACCCGGTCGAGATGCCGCTGCTCGACGGCGATCTCCTGCTCCAGGGCGGTCTGGTCGGTCAACGCACGCTCCTTCGATGTCGCCGGCAAGCGGCGCGAACCGCGCGGGCCAACCGCAGAAGGGTACGGCTTCCGCCCGGATCCGCCGCGCCCGAGGTGCGCGAACGTGCTCAGGCACCCGTTCCGACGACGCTCGCGTCGCCCGGGCGCGGCGGCGCGGCGCTCACGGCGTCGGCCGGCAGCGCGGCGAGCACCCGACGCAGGACGCCGCTCAGAGCGGCGTTGACCTCGTCGGGACGTTCCATCATCAGCATGTGCCCGGCACCTGAGCAGATGGTCAGCTCGGTGGCCGGCAGCGCTGCGGCGATCGACTCGGCGCAGGGCGGCGGCGTGAGCCGGTCCCGATCGCCGACCAGGGCGGCGGCCGGCAGGTGGGCGAGCGCGCTGAGGGTGTCCAACCGGTGCTGGGCGCCGATCGAGGCGCGGAACCCGCCGATCGAGCGTAGTGAGGCGCGGGCCACCGCCGAGGTCACCAGCCGGATGTCGGCCGGATCGCAGCGGTCGCCGAAGAGCATCCAGCGGATGCTCGGTTGCAGCGCGCGCAGCAGCGGGCGGGGCGGCCGCCACGAGCCGCACCGGGCCAGCACACCGGCCCCGGTGGTCTCGGCGAGCCGGATCAGCCGGGTGATCCGCGGCGAGAGCCCGTAGGCGGTGTGCGTGTGCCCCTCGGCGGTGGTCGAGACGAAGACCAGGCCGGCCGTGCGGGCGGTGAAGTGCGCGGGGTGGCGGTGCGCGTACTCCATGATCGTCATGCCGCCCAGGGAGTGCCCGACCAGTACCACCCGGCCGGCCGGCGCTACCGCGTCGATGACCGCCGCGAGGTCGTCGCCGAGCTGGGCCAGGGTGGCTGTGGGCAACGCCATGCAGCTGGACCGGCCGTGGCCCCGCGCGTCGAAGGTGACCACCCGCACGGCGCCCTCCGACAGCCCGGTGAGCGCGTCGAGCTGCCGGTGCCAGGCACGTCCGTCCAGCGTCCAGCCGTGCAGCAGGACGGCGGTGACAGGGGCGTCCGCCGGCCCCGTGGTCTCGACGTGCAGCCGCACGCCGTCGGGCAGACCGACCTCGAACCGCTCGGGCATCGCCACCTCCCAGGGTCGCCCAGGCACCACCGGCACCGAGATACCCGGTGGTAACACCGGCTACCCGCCAGCACACCACGCCAATCGCGTCGAGGGAACATTCCCGAGCGCCCACCTGCCCACAGCCGACGGGGTCAAGCTGGACGGCATGGGGTCGACGCAGGCGACGCCCGGCCCGTCAGCCGGCGGACCGGCAGCTCAGGGGCGACAGGCAGGGGGTACGCCGAGGGTCGCGCTCGCGGAACTGCTTGCCGGCAACCGGCGCTTCGTCAGCGGTCAGCCCATGCACGGACACGACGTGACGGCCGCCGCCGCGGCCTCCGGCGACCAGCAGCCGTACGCGGTGGTGCTCGGCTGCATCGACTCGCGGGTTCCGCTGGAGGCGATCTTCGACCAGACCTTCGGCGCGATGTGCGTGATCCGCACCGGCGGGCATGTACTCGACCGCGCGGTACGCGGCTCCATCGAGTTCGCCGTGGGCCAGCTCGGCGTACCGCTGGTCATGGTGCTGGGCCACGAGCGGTGCGGGGCGGTGGGGGCAGCGGTGGAGGCGCTGCGCAGCGGTCAGCGGCCGGAGGGATCGCTTGCCCACCTGGTCGACGAGATCGCCCCTGCGGTCGTCGAGGCAGGGCTCGACGATCCGGCGGTGCAGCCGCTGGCGATCCGCCGGCACGTGGGGCGTACGGTGCGCGCGCTGCGCCACGACGACCTGCTGGCCGGGCCGGTCGCCGCTGGCCGGGTGGCAGTGGTCGGCGGTCTCTACGACCTGGCCACCGGTGAGGTCGCACTGCTCGACCCGCCCTGACGCCCGGGGCCCGAGCGCCCGGACCCTGCCGGACGCGGACGCGAAACCGCCCGCCGGGAAGTCCCGACGGGCGGTTTGCTGATGATGCGGTGGGGGAGGGCTCAGCCCTCGAAGACACCGGCCGCGACCAGGCGCTTCTCGGTGGCCTCCCAGCCGTCACCCGGGTGGGTGGCAGCCAGGTTGTTGATCTCCGCCCGGATCTTGGCGGCGTGGCCGGCGGCGGCCAGCACCCGGATCTCCTCGACGAAGGCGTCGGAGTCGGTGCGCAGGTGCGCGGTCTTGCCGTTGGTCAGGTTGCGCACGTAGGCGTGCTTGCCGCCGTTGAGCGGGATGAGGTACTTGAACTCGCCCAGCACGCTGAGGGCGCCACCCTGGCCAGCCTGGCCGGCCCGGACGGACGCGCGCGCGGTCTTAGAGGTGTTGCTCGCCACGGAGGTACTCCTTGCAAGACGTACGGGAGGACTGGACGTCCGGGGGCTGTATGCGGACGACACGTGAGTCGGCCCGCGAGGTGTAACGCGGCATAAGCCGCCGATGGAACTGTACAGGACCACGACATCAAGCTGCTCGTCGCGGTGTCCCCTGAGCCAACCGAGACCACCCGTCCGGCTATTCCGGCCAGCGAATTTTCCGATTCCCTGGCGCACCATCCGTCACAGGAGTCATCATGTGTTGCAGCAACCACCTGGGTGGCCGAGGTCGTAGGGGAAGACGCACCTCGCTCTCCGGGAGGTCACCGTGCCAACGCGTGGCGTCGTATACGTCCACTCGACCCCGCTCGCCGTGTGCTCGCACGTCGAGTGGGCGATCGCGCGCGTCCTAGCCGCGCCGGTCAACCTGCAGTGGACGGCTCAGCCCGTCGACCCCGGCGCACGCCGGGCCGAGTGCGGGTGGACCGGCCGTCCGGGGACGGGCGCCGAGCTGGCTGCTGCCCTCAGGCAGTGGCCCATGATCCGTTTCGAGGTCACCGAGGAGCCGAGTTCCGGCGCCGACGGTGAGCGCTACATGTACGTGCCGGCCCGCGGCCTGTTCCGGGCCACTGTCGGCGCGGCGGGGGACATCCAGCTCGGCGAGGACCGGTTGCGGGCGCTCATGGCGTCCGCTCGGGCCCCGGAGGCGCTGTCGCACGCCCTCGACAAGGCGCTCGGCACGGCCTGGGACGATGATCTGGAGCCCTACCGGTACGCCGGTGACGGGGCTCCGGTGACGTTGCTCACCCGGGTCGGCTGACCAGGCCCGTCGCCCCGGTGCTCACCGGGGTTGGGCAGGCCGGCGCCGCGGGCATGCCGACGCCGACCGGTAAGGTCAAGTTGCCCCGATAAGGGGGGACCTGGTGGGATGGGCGGCGTGCCGATTCGCCCGCGACGCGCCGGCATCGCCGTCGCCGCCCTGACCGCCCTGCTCGTCTCCGGCTGCTCGGGTACCCCGGAACGCCCCGACCCGAGCCCCAGCCCGGCGGCGACCTCCGCCGCGCCGAGCACCGCCGCCGCGACGCCGGCCGCCGCCGACCCGGCCGCCCGCGCCGCCGCGCTTGTCGCCACGCTCTCCGACGAGGACCTGGTCGGTCAGGTGCTGATGCCGTACGCCTACGGCGACTCGGCGACGAAGGTCTCACCCGGCTCGGCGGCCGGTAACCAGGCACTTGCCGGCGTCGACACCCCCGCCCAGATGATCGCCAAGTACCGGCTCGGCGGGCTGATCCTGGTCGGCTTCAGCGCCGACGACCCGACAAAGGGCAACCAGGAGACCACGAACGTCGACAACCCCAAGCAGGTCCACGAGCTGACCGGTGGGCTGCGCGAGGCCGCCGGTCGTCTGGCCGCCGGCCCGGCGCCCTTCCTGATCGGCACCGACCAGGAGTACGGCGTCGTCACCCGCGTCACCGACGGCGTCACGCTGCTGCCCAGCGCCCTGGCGGCCGGTGCGGCGGGCGACCCCAAGCTGACCGAGAACGCCTGGCGGGCCGCCGGCACCGAACTCGCCGCGATGGGCATCAACGTCGACTTCGCCCCGGTCGCCGACGTACTGGCCACCCGCAGCAAGGTCATCGGCTCCCGCTCGTACGGCTCCGACCCGAAGATCGCCGCCGCGCAGGTCGGCGGGGCCGTCCGGGGTCTGCAGGCAAGTGGCGTCGCGGCCACCCTGAAGCACTTCCCGGGGCACGGGCACAGCGCCGACGACTCGCACCAGGACCTGCCCGTGCTCACCCAGTCCGCCGAGGCGCTGCGCACCGGGGCGTGGCCGCCGTTCACCGCAGGCATCGACGCCGGGGCCATGGCCGTGATGTCGGCACACCTGGACGTGCGGGCCGTCGACCCGGGCACCCCGGCGACCTTCTCGCACAAACTGCTCACCGACGTGCTGCGCGGCCAACTCGGCTTCAAGGGCGTCGTGATCACCGACGGGATGAACATGCCGCCGGCGAAGCGCTGGGCGCCCGGCGAGGCCGCCGTCCGGGCGTTGAACGCCGGCAACGACCTGATCCTCATGACCCCGAACGTCGGCCAGGCGTTCGACGGGCTGCTCGCCGCGCTGCGCGGCGGATCACTGCCCCGCACCAGGCTGGTCGAGGCGGTGACCCGGGTCCTGACCATGAAGTTCCGGCTCGCGGACGCCCCGGCCGCGCAGATGTCAACGCTCAACTCCCCGGCGCACCGGGCGGCGGCGGAGGCGCTGGCCGCCGGTGCCGTCACAGTGCTGCGTGGCGAGTGCGGCAAGGCGGTACGCGGGCCGGTCACCGTCACCTCCTCGGGTGGACGGGACGGCACCCGGGCGGCGCTGACCGCCGCGCTCACCGCTGCCGGCGTGGCAGTGAAGCCGAGTGGCGGCACTGTGGTGCACCTCGTCGGCTACGGCGACGGCGCCGACGATCTACGCGCCGACGCGGCGGTCACCGTCGCCATGGACACCCCGTACGTGCTGGCCGGGGCGGCGTCGCCCACGCTGCTGGCGACGTACTCCTCCAGTCGGGCGTCGATGACCGCGCTGGCGGCCGTGCTGGCCGGCAAGGCCCGGCCCGGCGGCCGGTCCCCGGTTGCCGTGTCGGGCCTGCCCGCCACGACCTGCGGCACCTGACCCCGGGGGCGCGACGCTGAACCGACACCGGCCGGCGCGGCGCCCCTGACGCCGTTCTGCGGCGCGGAAATTGTGTCGCGGCAGGCCAGGTGATCTGGGACCCTCTGCCGCATGCCAGCACCAGAGGGATTCCGGTACGACCAGCGGGCCGACGGCACCGTGGTGATCATCCATCACGGGCGGGTGGCGAGCACGCTGCGCGGCGGCCGGGCAGCGGAGTTCCTCGCCGAGGTCGACGACGACCCGCAGTTGGTGATGGCCCGCTGGACGGGCAACTACCGCCGGGGCAACGAGCGCACCGCCAAGCGGCACCCCCGCAACCGGGCCTGAAACGACACCTGGCCCTGTCCCGTCGCCAGGCGACAGGACAGGGCCACTGCTCACCCGCTGCCGCGGGCGGTGGTGTCAGGGTCGCGTGAAGACCAGCGCCACGTTGTGACCGCCGAAGCCGAACGCGTTGTTCAACGCGGCCGGGATCTCCATGGGCCGTGCCTTCTGGGCTGCCACGTCCAGGGTGAGGCCGTCGTCCGGGTCCTCCAGGTTGACAGTCGGAGGGACGACACTGTCGCGGATGGCGAGGATCGTGGCGATCGACTCCAGCGCGCCGGCCGCACCGAGCAGGTGACCGGTCATCGACTTGGTCGCCGCCAGCACCGGGTGATCGCCGAGCGCCTTGTGCAGCGCGCCGATCTCCAGCATGTCGCCGACCGGGGTCGACGTGGCATGCGCGTTGACGTGCACGATGTCCTGCTTGGCGACGTCCGCGTCCGCGATCGCCTTGCCGATGGCACGGATCGCGCCCTCGCCCTCGGCGTGCGGCTGCACCATGTCGTACGCGTCGGAGGTGATACCCGCTCCGGCGAGCCGCGCGTACACCCGGGCGCCCCGGGCGGCGGCGTGGTCGGCGCGTTCCAGCACCACGACGCCCGCGCCCTCGCCGAGGACGAAGCCGTCTCGGCCCTTGTCCCACGGACGGGAGGCCCGCTCCGGGTCGTCGTTGCGGGTCGACATCGCCCGCATCGAGCTGAACCCGGCGATCGGCAGCGGGTGGATGACCGCCTCGGTGCCGCCGGCCACCACCACGTCGGCCCGGCCGGCGCGGATGATGTCCAGACCCAGCGCGATGGCCTCGGCGCCGGTGGCGCAGGCGCTGGCCACCGTGTGCACGCCGGCCTTGGCGCCCAGCTCCAGCCCGACCCAGGCGGCCGGACCGTTCGGCATCAGCATCGGGATGGTGTGCGGGGAGACCCGCCGCGGCCCGGACGCCTCCAGGATGTCGTCCTGGGCGAGCAGGGTGGTGGCGCCGCCGATGCCGGAGCCGATGCTGACGGCCAGCCGCTCACCGTCGAGGCCGGAGTCGGCCAGGCCGGCGTCCGCCCACGCCTGCTGCGCGGCGATGATGGCGATCGCCTCGGAGCGGTCGAGCCGGCGCAGCCGGACGCGGTCGAGGACCTCCGACGGCTCCACGGCCAGCTGCGCGGCGATCCGGACGGGCAGTTGCGCGGCCCACTCCTGGGTGAGCGCACTCACCCCGGAGCGGCCGGCGAGCATTGCGTCCCAGGTCGACGCGACGTCCCCGCCGAGCGGGGTCGTCGCGCCGAGCCCGGTGACGACGACGTCAGGACGACTCATGATCAGGACTGCGCCTCGATGTAGCTGACGGCGTCCCCGACGGTCTTGAGGTTCTGCACCTCGTTGTCCGGAATCTTGACGCCGAACTTCTCCTCGGCCGCCACCACGACCTCGACCATGGAGAGCGAGTCGACATCGAGGTCGTCGGTGAAGGACTTCCCCTCGGCCACGTCGTCCGGGTTCACCCCGGCAACCTCTTCGAGGATCTCGGCGAGGCCGGTGGTGATCTCGTCACGGGTCATTGCGGTTGGTTCCTCTCATAGGGGGATCTCCGGCGGCCGGCGTCGCCGACCGCCGCTCCTCGGCGCGTACGCGCCCGAGGGGGTTCATCAGGGGCAGCGGACGACCTGACCGGCGTAGGTCAGGCCACCGCCGAAGCCGAACAGCAGCACCGGGGCGCCCGAGGGCACCTCGCGCCGCTCGACAAGCTTGGACAGAGCCAGCGGTACGCTCGCCGCCGACGTGTTGCCCGACTCCACGATGTCCTTGGCGATGATCGCATTCGGGATGTTGAGCCGCTTGGCGATGCCGTCGATGATCCGGCCGTTGGCCTGATGCGGCACGAACGCGGCAAGCTCCGACGGGTCGACCCCGGCGCGTTCGCACGCCTGCAGGGCCAGCGGCGCGAGCGCGGTGGTGGCCCAGCGGAACACCGACTGCCCCTCCTGCTGGATGTACGGGCGCCAGCCCTCGATGCGTACCGCGTCGCTCTTCTCCGGCACCGAGCCCCAGACCACCGGGCCGATGCCGGCGGGCTCGTCGTCGGCGGTGGCGGTGACCACCGCGGCGCCGGCGCCGTCAGCGAAGATGATGCAGGTGGAGCGGTCGGTCCAGTCGGTGAAGTCGGAGAGCTTCTCCGCACCGATGACGAGGGCGTTGCGGGACGCCCCGGCCCGGACGGCGTGGTCGACGATGCCCAGCGCGTAGGCGAAGCCCGAGCAGGCGGTGTTGACGTCGAACGCGCCCGGTGCGGTGATGCCCAGCTTCGCGGCGACCCGGCAGGCCACGTTGGGGCTGCGGTCGATCGACGAGCAGGTGGCGACCACGACGAGGTCGATGTCGGCGGCGCTCAACCCGGAGTTGGCAAGCGCCTTGCCGGCTGCGGCGGCGGCCATGTCGGCCACCGTCTCGCTGTCGGCGATGCGGCGGGTGGCGATGCCGACGCGGTCCCGGATCCACTCGTCGTTGGTGTCGACGAGCTGGGCGATGTCGTCGTTCGTCACCACCCGGGAGGGCTGGTAGTGCCCCATCGAGACGATGCGACTGCCGGTCATGAGTTTCCTCCGATGGGGGCGAGCGGTTGGCCCGGTGTGCCGTGACGGGCGATGAGATCCCGCGCGGCCGGCAGGTCGTCCGGTGTGTTCAAGGTGACGATCTCGGGGGCGCCGTCGCCCTTGAGCTCGCGCTTCACAAGGCCGGCGAGGGTGCCGGCCGGGGGCAGCTCGATCACCCCGGTCACGCCGAGGTCGGCCAGGGTACGCATGCACAGGTCCCACCGGACCGGGGCGGTGACCTGGCGGACCAGGCGTCGCACCATCTCCTGGCCGTCGGTCACGGAGGTGCCGTCGAGGTTCGACAGCAGGATCCGCGCCGGGTCGGCGGGGGTGATCCCGGCGGCCACCGAGGCCAGCGCGGTCTCGGCCGGAGCCATGTACGGGGTGTGGAACGCGCCCGCCACCTGAAGGCGGATGACGCGGGCCTTCGACGGCCGCTCGGCGGCGAGCTTGTCCAGGCCGTGAAGCGCGCCGGCGGCGACGATCTGCCCAGCGCCGTTGCGGTTGGCCGGATGCAGGCCGTGCCCCTCGATCGCGGCGAGCACCTCGTCCGGGTCCCCACCGAGCACGGCGGCCATCCCGGTCGGCTCCAGCGCGCACGCGGCGGCCATCTCCCGGCCCCGCACACCGGCGAGCGTGATCGCCGCCTCCGGCGACAGCACCTCGGCGAGCGCCGCAGCGCCCAGTTCGCCGACGCTGTGCCCGGCGGTGACCGACACGTCGTGCAGCGGCAGGTGCTCGGCGGCGAGCAGCGCCGCGGCGACGAGCAGCGGCTGGGTGCGGGCGGTGTCCTTGATCTCGTCGGCGTCAGCCTCGGTGCCCAGGTGCACCAGGTCGACCCCTGCCAGCTCGGACCACGACCGCAGTCGTGCCTCGGTGCCGGTCAGGTCGAGCCAGGGGGTCAG
Organism: Micromonospora profundi; assembly: GCF_011927785.1. Lineage (NCBI taxonomy): Bacteria > Bacillati > Actinomycetota > Actinomycetes > Micromonosporales > Micromonosporaceae > Micromonospora > Micromonospora profundi. The sequence continues at coordinate 689,922 of NZ_JAATJK010000001.1, forward strand.
GAAGCCGGGTTTCTGAGAACCCTGGCCGGGACTAAGTACGGCGAGCACGCCTATGACTCTTCCGGATGCCGCTACGGAACGCTGTGCCGGCCCGGACCAAACCGCACTAGGACCTTTGGAGGGTTCCTACAAAGATCGGCCAGTATCGTCGCTGATTTGAGCGGATTTCCGGGTGGCCGGGGTCAATGTCTGGGTCGGCACCGGCGATGTGACAGGCGCCACCGGATCCAGCCGGCCGACGGTCAACGCCACCTGGAGTGCGAACGAGTCCCGGGGCGACAGCGGCGAGAAACCTGTCACCTCCGCGATGCGGCGCAGCCGGTAGCGCACCGTGTTCGGGTGCACGAACAACGCCCGCGCGGCGCTCTCCAAGGTGCCACCGGCGGCCAGGAAGGCGTCAAGGGTCTCCAGTAGCTCCCCACCGGCGCGGACAAGCGTCGCGTACACGTCGTGCCGCAGCCGCCGGCGTGCCTCCGCGTCGCCGGCCAGGGCCCGCTCCGGCAGCAGGTCGTCGGCAGGCACCGGCCGCGGGGCCGTCGGCCACGCCGGCGCGGCCCGGAAACCGGACAGCGCGGCACGCGCCGACTCCGTGGCCTCGTCCAGACTGGGTACGGCCGGACCGACCACCACCGGGCCGTCCCCGAACGCGTCAAGCAGCTTGCCCGCCGCGCTCAGCGGATCGGCCGCGCCGCCCAGCACGATCACCAGCCGGTCGCCGTGCACCCCGCCGATCACCTCGACGTCGATCCGCCGGGCCAACCGGTAGACCACGTGCAGCACGGCGGAGACCTCCCCGCCCGGGGAACGGCCCACCGCCACCGCGACCGGCGGCGCGTCCGCCCAGCCCAACGCGGCAGCCCGGCTGGCCAGGACGTCCGGCGAATCACCGCGCAGCAGCGCGTCGACAAGCAGGGCCTGCAACCTCGCGTCCCACGCCCCGCGTGACTCGGCGGCCCGCGCGTAGACCCGGGCGGCCGAGAAGGCGATCTCCCGGGAGAAGCGCAGCACCGCCTCGCGCAGCTGGTGCTCCTCACCCTCGACGGCCAGGTGCGACACCTGCTCCTCGACCACGTCGATGGTCACCTTGATCAGCGCCACGGTCTGCTGAAGGGTGATCGACCGGGCCAGCGCCAGCGGTGCCGTGGCGAAGACCTCGTCGGAGACCTCCTGCGTGCTGTCGGCCGTGCCGCCGCCGTCGCGCAGCCACTCCACCAGCGACCGCGCGCCGGCCTGAGCCACGAGCATCACCCAGGAACGCTGGTCGGCAGGCAGGGCGCGGAACCACGGCAGCGTCTCGTCCATCCGGGCCACACTTGCGGTGGCCAGCGCCCCCGCCGAACGCTCGATGCGGCGCAGCGTGGCCGACAGGTCTCCACCGCCGGGCGTACTCACCGCCCTAGCCTGACATGTCGTGAGCAGGCCATCCACGCCGGCACCTGTCAACGGGCCGCCGCGAGGCCGGTACGGCCGACACCCCTCAGCGACGTGTTGAGCGGCCGATCGGGGCTGTAGAGGAAGCACCAGACGCCGGGCGTGCCCGCCAGCCACTCGGGCTCGCCCTCCGGCAGCAACGCGAACACGTCGAGCCTGTCGTCCAGGTCTCCCTCTGACACCCCGACGTACCCGGAGACGGTCGACCGGCACCCCGCGTCCAGGACCTCGTCGGTGATCTCCTCGACCTCCGGCTCGGCCCACCAGATCCCGGCGAACTCGGTGGCGTGTGGCCCGCTGCAGGAGGTGGGCGGTAGGTCGACGGTGTCGCCGGACTCGGCCGGTTCGGTGAAACAGGTGTACCGCAGCGGCGAATCGCCGGTCAGTCCGTTGCGCAGGCTGTTCGCCCGGGGGTTCGGGAACCACCGGTCCACCGCATGCATCTCCAGCAGGTCGCAGCGGTACCACCGCTCGCCCGCCTTCCAGCGCGCCGCCGACGGGGTCAGCGCCCGCATCGCCAGCCGCGACTCGCGCCACTCGCCGCCCAGGAAACGGGCAGCCTCGGCGTCGCAGGATTCGTACACCCGCCAGATCGCCTCGGTGTCGGCGGCCGGCGGCGCCTTGGCGGCGGCGTCCGCGCCGTCGAACCGGCCGACCAGGAACGTCTCCACCTCGTGCTTCGAAGAGCAGGGGATCGGTGTGTACGACTTGGGGCTGCGCTCGTCGGACGCGGTGGCGTGGCACACCCCCGCCTCGGGAGCGAAGGTAGAGAGCTTCTCCTCGGATAGAACGCTGTCGCAACCGCCTGCCCCTACGGTCAGCGCCACAAGGACCGTCGTCCCCCACCACCGTCGCACGTCGTCTCCATTTCCGGGCAGCCGCCATCGGCATCGATGGCGCGCAGCGTACGGCAGCCGGGACACCCGTCGGTGTCCCATTGGGACCACCCCGGTTCAGGGCTGCGGGGGAGTAGGCAGGCCCAACTCCTGGGCCAGGATCGCTGCCTGCACCCGGCTGCGCAGGTCCAGTTTCGCCAGGATCCGGCTCACATGCGTCTTGGCGGTGCTCTCCGCAAGCGCCAGCCGGTCGGCGATCTGCTGGTTGGACAGCCCCAGCCCGAGGCAGGCAAGCACGTCGCGCTCCCGCGGGGTCAGCGTGTCCAGCGCGGCCCGGCCGCCCGCCGATGCCGCCGGCGCGGTGGCCGCGAAGGCGGTGATCAACCGTCGGGTCACCGCAGGGGCGATGAACCCGTCGCCCCGCGCGACGGTGCGCACCGCCGCGATCAGCCCGGCGGCGTCGGTGTCCTTCAGCAGGAAACCTGCCGCACCGGCGCGCAGCGCGCCGAAGACGTACTCGTCGAGGTCGAAGGTGGTGAGCACCAGCACGTCGGCGAGCCCGTCGGCGACGATGGTCCGGGTCGCGGCGATCCCGTCGAGGCGGGGCATCCGGATGTCCAGCACCGCCACGTCGGGGTGCAGTTCGCGGCACAGGCGAACCGCCTCGTCGCCGTCGCCCGCCTCGCCCACCACCTCGATGCCCGGCGAGCCGGCCAGGATCAGGGCCAGCCCCGCGCGTACCGCCGGTTGGTCGTCGGCGAGCACCACCCGCACCGGCGGTGCCGCGTCGCCCGGGTCGCGCGCCGGCCCGGTCATCCGCCCACCCCGGTGGGCAGGGCGGCCCGGACCTGCCAGTGGCCGTCGTGCGGTCCGGCGGCGAACTGGCCGGCAAGCAGCGTGGCCCGCTCCCGCATTCCGATCAACCCGGCCCCGGCGCCCTCAAGGTCCGTCCCGCCCGGGCGCACCGGGTTCTCCACGGTCAGCACCACCTCCGCCGGCCGGTACGCGATTGTCAGCTCCGCCTCGCCCGTGCCGTGCTTGAGCGCGTTGGTGAGCGACTCCTGCACGATCCGGTACGCGGCGAGATCCACCCCGACGGGCAGCGGGCCGGGCGTGCCGTCGGTGCGCACCCGCACGGCGAGGCCGGCGGCCCGGATCCGGTCCACCAACCCGTCCGCCTCGGCCAGGCGCGCGGTGACCGCATCCGGCAGGGCCGGGTCGCCACCCGCCGAGGGCTGCCCACCGCTGGGTTCGGGCTCGCGCAGCACGTCGATCATCTGCCGCATCTCCGCCAGTCCCTGCACGCTGCTCTCCCGGATCACCCGCAACGCCGACTCGACCTGGGCGCGATCCAACCCCGGCACGGACAACGCGGCGGTGGCGTGGATGGCCACCGCGCTGAGGTGGTTGGCGACGACGTCGTGCAACTCCCGGGCCATCCGGGCGCGCTCGGCGCTCACCGCCTGCCGACGGTCCAGCTCGACCAACCGGGCGGTCTGCTCGGCGCGCGCCCGCTCGGCGGCGGCCTGGTCGCGGTACTGCCGCACGCTGATTCCGGTCAGCACCGGCAGCAACCCGGCGAGCACCACAGGCACCCCGACGGCGACGCCGCGCCACTGCCCGAACCCGACCACACCGACCACCGCGCCGAGCAGGCTCAGCCCGACGGTCACCCGCAGCAACCACCGCCACAGGCGCGGCGGGCCGTACACGCAGGCGTCGTAGAGCACCTGGGTGTAGATCAGGATCGTCCCCAGCGAGGAGCCGAGCGCGGTGTCCACGACCAGCGCCCCGGTGCCGACGGCCAGGCTCGCGCGCGGGGCGACGCGGCGCAGGCCCACGGCCACGCAGACCGCCAGCAGCGGCGGCAGGAACAGCACCTGCGGCACGTCCGGGTGCGGACGGACCTGCGGTTGCCAACCGAGGCCGTACAGGATCAGGCCGCCGGCCAGCGACGCGCCCGCCAGCATCAGATCCCGGCCGGGGGTGCCGGAGCCGAGCCACCGTCGCATGCCCCGATCCCACCACAACCGTCGGCCATCCGGTTCCGACCGGGGGAGGACCTCGCCACCCGCGACATGCGCCGAAAGGGGTACGCCGAGCGCTCACGGGCGGACGAGTCCGTCGAAGGGAGGACACGATGTCGTCTCTCGTGCCGAGGTCAACGCCCTCTTGATCAGCGACGCTGGGTGGCGACGAAGGGAAGTCGACATGCTGGTCGCCTTGATCATCGGCTGTGAGATCGCGTTCTGGGTGGTGCTCGCCGCCGGACTGGTGGCCCGCTATCCGCTGCGCCGGCCGCGGCTCGGAGCGGCGCTGCTGATCTGCGTACCGCTTGTGGACCTGGTGCTCCTCGTCGCGTCGGTGATCGACCTGCGGCGAGGCGCGACCGCGAGCGTCGGCCACGGCCTCGCCGCCGTCTACCTCGGCTTCTCGGTGGCCTTCGGCCACTCGGTGGTGCGTTGGGCGGACCAGCGCTTCGCCCACCGGTTCGCCGGTGGCCCGCCGCCGGTCCGGCCGCCCCGCCACGGCTGGGCCCGTACCCGCTACGAGTGGCGGGAGTGGGGCAAGGCACTGCTGGGCTGGGCCGTCGCGTGCGGTCTGCTCGCCGCTGCGATCCTCTGGGTGAACGATGCGGAAAGAACCCGTGAACTGGGCGGCTGGATCCGCGGCCTCACCGTCGCGATCGTGGTCTGGCTGGTGGCCTTCCCGGTGTGGGAGACCCTCTTCCCGCGCCGTCCGAAGCACTGACCCCCGGGTACGCGTGCACGAGCCGTCGGCCCCGGCCAGTACGGTGACAGGGCACGGTCGGGGGGAGCACCCGCGTGTGAGTGCGAGCGTGAGGAGACCGGGATGGCGCACGGGGAGGCCGAGCACGGCTGCGCCCAGGGCGAGCCCTGCCGGCCGGGTCACCACGACCACCAGGTGGCAGGCAAACCCCGTCGGCCGGTCGGTGGGTTGCCGGCGCACCCCGCACACCCAGCGGAGCCGACAGGTTGCCGCCCTGCCGAGTGGGCCGACGACGTACCGGTGCCGCGCCAGCGGGCCGGTGAGCAGGCGCTGCCCGCCGAGCCCGACGACGACGCGGGCTGCCGCAGCGGCCTACCCGGCTGGGCGGGGGCCCACCGGCACGGGCCGGTCCGGCCACGTCAGCGGGCCACCCGACGGGAGCGCCCACCGCGCCGCTGGTGCTGACGACGCGGCCGTGCTGACCACTTGGCTGTGCTGACGACGCGGCCGTGCTGACCAGGCGGCCGTGAGGCCGGTCAGCGGGTGCGGCGACGGATGAGCAGGGCGATGCCGGCCAGGCCGACCGTGATGGTCAACATCACCGCGACGTTGAGCAGCAGCAGCCGCTGCAACTCGCCCAAGGCCTCGTCGATGTCCCTGGCGGGGTCGAGGGCCTCCTCCGGGAGCACCCGCTCGCCGCCACCCACGCCGCCGCTGACCGTATCGAACTGCCGCTCCAGCGGCACTCCGGCGGTGCGCAGCGTCTCGGACATACTGAGCCGGCCGAGGAACCAGCCGGCGCTGGTCTTGCGGCCGTCCGGCTGCTTGGCCGGCCGGTAGACGCGCGGCCCGCCCACAGCCTTGGGATAGAGGTCGTACGTCTGCTTCGGGGTGTCCCCGGCGAGCACCACGACCGTGTACTTCGGCCCGAGATTGGCAGCCTTCGGCCCGTTCGGCTGGCCGATGCGGCCGAGGAAGTTGACCTGGTCGATGACCGCCACCACGTGTGCGTGCTGGGTGTCCGAGCGCAGCCGCAGCGGCTCGGACAGCCCTTCGCCGGTGACGTCCACCCCGGGGGGCGGCGACTTCGGCGCTGCGGTGGCCGGGCCGGTGGTGCCGAGCGTCAGCAGTGCCGCGGCCAGCGTTCCCGCCAGCACGGCGAGTGCCCGCCTCATCTGTCGGACCATCCCGCCTCCTCGCCCCGTTCGATGGATGGCTTCGTCGTGACGTCCGGATCGGTCGGCCGATGATGCCACCGGCCGTGCGGTCGGGCCCACTCTCACAGACTCCGCAGAACGTCGATGAATTGCAGCTTGTGGAACAGTAATTGGAACTATTTGCGATCTCTGCTCGACTAAATGATGAGCCGTTGATCAGCGGGCGGATCGTACCCTTAGGGAGGGGTTCATGGGGGGCAGGGTTACACGTGTTGCGTGGGTCGTGCCAGTGGTGCTCGGCGTGGCGTTCGGTGTGTCGTTGCTGGCCCCGGCACCGGCCGCCGCGCACAACTCGTTGACAGGCAGCGACCCGCGCGACGGGGCCCGAGTGGCGACCGCGCCGGCCCGGATCGAACTGCGGTTCCTGGCCCGACCCGCTCCGGCTACGACGAAGATCACAATAACCGGTCCGGACAATGTGGTCGCTGGGGGGCAGCCCGTCTTTGACGGCAGCAAGGTGCGAGTGCCGTTCACACCGGGTGCCGCCGGGCTCTACATCGTCGGCTACCAGGTGGCCTCCAACGACGGCCATCCGGTGAAGGGCGAGGTGCGGTTCACCCTCACCACCGGCACGGCCGCCCAGCCACCGTCGCCGGTTGCCAGTCCGGATGCCGCGGCGGCCGGTACCACCGTCGCGTCACCGCTGCCGTCGGCATCGCCGACCGCCGTCGCGACCGATGGAACGGCTGCCGCTTCGGGCACGCCCGTGCCTGCCGCACAGGAGAGCAACAACCCGGACGGGCGGAACTGGTGGCTGTGGACGGTCGCTGCGGTTGTGGTGCTGGGGTCTCTCGTGGCGGGACTCCTGTGGCGCCGACGCGCCGCGCGCCGCTGACCACGTGGGCTCGCCCGGCCCGGCCTTGACCAGCCGGGCGACCCCACCTCGCGTCCTTTGCACTGCTTCAACGGACGCAACAAAAATGCCTGCTCGGTGGTGCGTGGAGTGAAGCAGAGCAAGGACGCGCGGGGTTAGGGGGACGGACCCAGGCCGGAGCGGGTGACGCCGACCGGGTGAGGCCCTCGGACCAGAGGCCGTCAGACGAGGCGGAGCCGGGCGGCGCGCATCCGGGTCAGGGTGCGCTCCCGACCGAGCACCTCCAGTGACTCGAACAGCGGCAGGCCCACGGTGCGGCCGGTGACAGCGACCCGGACGGGTGCCTGTGTCTTGCCGAGCTTGAGGCCACGCTCGGCGCCGACGGCCTCCAACGTCGACTTCAACGAGTCGGCGTCCCAGGACTCCAGCGCCTCGAACGCGGCGACGGCGGCGTCCAGCAGGTCGGCGGAGCCGTCCTTCATGGTCTTGGCCCAGGCCGCCTCGTCGATGAGCGGCGAGGCCAGGAAGAGGAAGTCGACGTTCGGCACGATCTCGCTGAGCACAGCGATCCGGGTCTGGGCCAGCGGGGCGACGGCGGCGAACGCGGCGGCGTCGTACTCCTCGGGCTGCCACGGCGGCGGCGCGATCGTCCCCGTGCCGGTCAGCCACGGCTGGCAGGCGTCGATGAACTCGTCCACCGGCAGCGCCCGAATGTACTCGCCGTTGAACGCGCGCAGCTTCTTCTCGTCGAAGAATGCTGGGGAGGGGTTGACCTCGTCCAGCCGGAACTCGTCCTCGATGACGGACCAGGGCACGATCTCCCGGTCGCCCGAGGGCGCCCAGCCGAGCAGCATCAGATAGTTGCGCATGGCGCTGGCGAGGTAGCCCTCCTCGCGGTACGCCTCAAGGGCCACCTTGTCGCGGCGCTTGGACAGCTTCTGCCGCTTCTCGTTGACCACCACCGGCACGTGCGCCCAGACCGGCGGCTTGACGCCGAGAGCTTCCCAGAGCAACTGCTGCTTGGGCGTGTTGGGCAGGTGCTCCTCGGCCCGGATCACGTGGGTGATGCCCATTGTCATGTCGTCGACGACGTTGGCCAGCAGGAAGACCGGAGACCCGTCGCCCCGGGCGATCACGAAGTCCTCGATGAGTTTGTTCTCGAAGGTGGGCTCGCCGCGGATCAGGTCCACCACCACTGTCGCGCCCTCGTCCGGCGTACGGAAGCGCAGCGCCCGACCCTCACCCGGGGCGAGGCCCAGGTCACGGTGGTAGCCGTCGTAGCCCTGGAACTTCGAGCCGGTGCGGGCCTGCACGTCCTCGCGGGTGCAGTCGCAGTAGTAGGCGCGGCCGGACTCGTAGAGCCGGGCGGCGGCGGCGCGGTGCTCGCCGGCGTTCGTCGACTGGAAGTACGGCCCCTCGTAGCTGTCCCGGGAGATGCCGATCCACTCCAGCGCGGTGAGGATGCCCTCGGTCCACTCGGGCTTGTTGCGCGCCGCGTCGGTGTCCTCGATGCGGAGCACGAACACGCCGCCCTGCTGCTTGGCGAAGATCCAGTTCTGCAGGGCCGAGCGGGCACCGCCGACGTGGAACATACCGGTCGGGGAGGGGGCGAAGCGCACACGTACCGTCACGTCCCCCAGCCTACGGCGACGGACAACCGAGTAAGGAAGGGCCCCTTCTTATCGCCTGGTGTTGTACAGGGGGCCCTTCCTAACAGCTCAGGGGACCGAGCGGATCTTGACCACCAGCGCGCTGCCGATCAGGGTGACCACGGCGGTGACCGCGTAGAGCGTGGGGTAGCCGCCCAGGTAGACCACGAGCGGGGCGGAGAGCGCGGGCCCGAGCACCTGTGGCGCCGAGTTGGCGATGTTGATGACGCCGAGGTCCTTGGCCCGGTCGGTGGCCCGGGGCAGCACCTGCGTGATCAGCGCGGCGTCCACCGAGAGGTAGACGCCGTATCCGGCGCCGAGCAGCAGGGCGGCGACGATCGCCATCGGCCAGATCGGCGCGACCGCGAGCAGCAGCGCCGCCACCGCCATGATTAGCCCAGAGGCGATCACGTAGATCTTGCGCCGACCGGAACGGTCCGACAGCCGGCCGGCCACCACAGCGGTCAGCATCATGCCGAGCGTGTAGAGCAGGATCAGCATCAGCAGCCCGCCCTCGGGGTCGGGGTGGCGCACGCCGTCGGTGAGGAAGTACAGCAGGTAGAGGGTGCCCAGCGCGTTGCCGAGCTGGACCAGGAACCGGGTTATCCACGCCCAGGCGAAGTCCGGGTGCTGGCGCGGGCTGACCCACATCGAGGCGAGCAGCGCCCGCATCCGCAGCGCGGGCCGGTGCGTACGCGGCAGTGGCTCGTCGGGTGTGAGCAGCGCGAACGGCAGCGACAGCAGCAGGATGGCCACGGCGATGGCCAGGTAGCCGGCGGCGTTGCCGGTGACCAGGGCGGTGACCAGCACCGCGCCGAGCACCAGCCCGAGCGCCTGCGGGATGCCCACCCAGCCGGACACGCCGCCGCGTTGCGTCACAGGCACCCGGTCCGGGATGGCTGCGGTGAGGCTTGCCAGCATCGCGTTGAAGCAGACCTGCGCGGCGACCCAGCCGAGCGCGACCCCGAGGATGGTCCGCTGCTGGGCCAGCAGCACCAGGGCCGCCGCGCCGAGCACCGCCCCGCCAGCGGTCCAGACGTGCCGGCGGCCGAACTCCCGCCCGGCGATCCGCAGGCAGGTCCGGTCCGACAGCGCCCCCGCGAGGGGGTTGGCGAGTACCGCGGCCAGCGCACCGAGGCCGGTGACCACGGCCAGCATGTTCTCCTTGTTGCCGGGCGCGATCTGCTCGATCTGCTGAGGCAGCAGCACCTGGATGGGGGTGAAGAACGCCATCCACACCCCGAGGTTCGCCGCGAAGATCAACCCGATCCACCCGCGCCGCACCGGCGTGGTCGGCTCGGCGAGCGCCGCCGGCAGCGACGCCGGTGTCGGGTCGACGGTGGTCACCGCGCCGACCCCTCCCGGCTGGCCGCGATCACGTCCCGCAACCAGGTGTACGACGACTTCGGCGTACGCGTCTGGGTGGCGTAGTCGACGTGCACCAGGCCGAAGCGCTTGGTGAACCCCTCGGCCCACTCCCAGTTGTCAAGCAGTGACCAGACGAAGTACCCGCGCACGTCCACCCCGTCGTCGAGGGCGGCCCGGACGGCACTCAGGTGCCCGTCGAGGTACGCGATCCGCTCCGGGTCGACCACGCGCCCGTCCGCGTCGGGTACGTCGTCGTACGCGCAGCCGCTCTCGGTGATCTCGATGGGCGGCAGCGCGTCGCCGTAGGTGTCGCGCAGCCAGCCGAGCAACTCGTGCAGCCCGTCGGGTGCCACCGGCCAGTCGAAGGCGGTACGCGGGTAGCCGTCCAGCGGGACGAGGTCGAACGGCAGGGGCGAGCCCTCCTCCGCAGCCCGTACACCTGTGGGGTTGTAGTAGTTGACCCCCAGTACGTCGATCGGGGCGGCGATGGTGTCGAGGTCGCCCGGGTGGATGAGGTCGAGGTCGAAGCCGGGTAGGTCCGGGTAGCCCCGGCCGAGCAGTGGGTCGGTGAAGAGGCGGTTGTGCAGCGCCTCGTACGCGGCTCCGGCGGCGCGGTCGGCGTCGGTGTCGCCGAGCACCCGCACCGGCGAGTAGTTGTTGGCGATCGCCACCGGGCTGGTGCTCCGGCTGCGCAGCGCGGCGACGGCGAGTCCGTGCCCGAGCAGTTGGTGGTGGGCGACGGGAAAGGCGTCGAAGAGCAGCGTTCGGCCGGGGGCGTGCTCGCCCGTGCCGTAGCCGAGGCTCATGTGGATGAACGGCTCGTTGAGGGTGATCCAGAGTCGGACGCGGTCGCCGAGGCGGGCGGCGGTCTTCTCGGCGTAGTCGGCGAACCGGGCGGCGGTGTCGCGCTGCAGCCAACCGCCGGCGTCCTCAAGGGGTTGGGGCAGGTCCCAGTGGTAGAGGGTGGCGACCGGGTCGATGCCGGCGGTCAGCAGTTCGTCGACCAGCCGGTCGTAGAAGTCCAGGCCGGCGGGGTTGACCGTGCCGGTGCCGGTGGGCTGCACCCGGGGCCAGGCGATCGAGAACCGGTACGCGGAGACGCCCAGCCCGGTCAGCAGCGCGACGTCCTCGGCGTACCGGTGGTAGTGGTCGCAGGTCACCTCGGCGGTGCTGCCGTCGCCGATCCGGCCGGGGGTCTGCGCGAAGGTGTCCCAGATGGACGGTCCGCGACCGTCGGCGGCGGTGGCGCCCTCGATCTGGTGCGCCGAGGTGGAGACACCCCAGCGGAAGCCGGTGGGGAACTGGGGCATCGGTGCTGTCGACATGCGCGCCCTCCCGGTCAACGTGAAACGTGCTCGGGACTTTAGGGCGCTGTCGATGAATGCGCCATAGGCCGGCCTGGCGCAATCCGCAATGGTTGATCGGCGTGTCTTTTTCCGAACCCGTCCAGGTAAGTCCGATTTAACGCATAGAGTGCCGATATCGTGGGATGTCCTCACCGGAGGAAAGACGGAAATGATCCTCGTGGAACGCAGTGCGCACGTGGCGGCGCCGATGGAAGTGGTCTGGGACGTCGTACAGCGGGCCGAGCAGTTGCCGGCCTGGCTGGCGGGAGTCCGCGCGGCCGAAGTGCTCTCCGGAGAGGGCTTCGGCCGGCGGCAACTGGTCCAGGCGGGGCGCGGTTCGGCGCATGAGGCCGAGGTGATCGCCTATCAGGAGCCGACGTTGATCGGCTGGCGGGAGCGGGCCAAGGGCGCCGGTGCTCGTGCGGAGGCGCGCACCGAAATCTACGTCCAGCTCACCGCGGACGAGGAGGAGGGCGGGACCATCGTGCGGCTCATCGTGGTCCGCTGGCCGGCCGGCCCGGTCAAGGCGGCCCTGCTGCGCCTTGGCCTGCGCCGGGTGGGCGCCGACCTGGAGGAGTCGCTGGCCCGGCTCACCGACCTGGCCGCAGTCGGCTGACCGCTTCACCTCCTGGCGTCACCCGCCCCCGGCGGTGGCCCCGGGTCCCCGCCAGGGACTCCGGACCGCCGTCGCCCCACCTCACCCGCCGTCCGCCCGGTCGATCGGGGAGTACGGGGCGAGGGTGCGGGTGCACCAAAAAGGGCCCGGCGCGGGTGCGCCGGGCCCTTCTCGTCACCGCTGGATCAGCTGTCCCCGCCGGTCTCCCCGACCGGGGCGGCGTTGACGTCGTCGATCGCGTACTTCTTGGCGGCCTCGGCCGGCACCGTGGCCGGCACCGCGCCACTGCGGGCGAGCTGCCGCAGCGTGGCGACCACGATCGACTCCGCGTCGACGTGGAAGTGTCGGCGCAGCGCGTGCCGGGTGTCCGACATGCCGAACCCGTCGGTGCCGAGCGACGTGTAGTCGCCGGGTACCCAGCGGGAGATCAGGTCCGGTACGGCCCGCATCCAGTCGCTCACCGCGACCTTCGGCCCCTCGGCGTCGGCAAGCTTCTGCGCGATGTACGGGACCTTCGCCTCCGCACCCGGGTTGAGCAGGTTGTACTCCTCGACCTGCACCGCGTCGCGGCGCAGCTCCGTCCAGGAGGTCACCGACCACACCTCGGCAGCCACCCCCCAGTCCTGGGCGAGCAGCTGCTGGGCCTTGAGCGCCCACTGCATGCCAGTGCCGGAGGCGAGCACGTTGGCCTTCGGGCCGTCCACCTGCGGTGCCGGGGAGTAGCGGTAGATGCCCTTGAGCAGGCCCTCCACGTCCACGTCGGCCGGCTCGGCCGGCTGAAGGGTCGGCTCGTTGTAGACCGTCAGGTAGTAGAAGACGTTCTCCTGCGCGTCCCCGTACATCCGGTGCAGGCCGCTCTCCAGGATGTGCGCGATCTCGTACGCGAATGCCGGGTCGTACGCGACCACCGCCGGGTTGGTGGCGGCCAGCAGCAGCGAGTGCCCGTCCTCGTGCTGGAGACCCTCACCGTTGAGCGTCGTCCGCCCCGCGGTCGCGCCCAGCAGGAAGCCCCGCGCCATCTGGTCGGCCGCGGCCCACAGCCCGTCGGCGGTCCGCTGGAACCCGAACATCGAGTAGAAGATGTACATCGGGATCATCGGCTCGTCGTGGGTGGCGTACGCCGAGCCCGCGGCGGTGAACGAGGCGACCGAACCGGCCTCGTTGATCCCCTCGTGCAGGATCTGCCCGGTCGTCGACTCCTTGTACGACAGGAACAGCTCCCGGTCGACAGAGGTGTAGCGCTGACCGTGCGGCGAGTAGATCTTCGCGGTCGGGAAGATCGAGTCGAGGCCGAAGGTGCGCGCCTCGTCCGGGATGATCGGCACCCAGCGCTTGCCGAACTCCTTGTCCTTCATCACGTCCTTGAGCAGACGGACGAAGGCCTGCGTGGTGGCCACCTTCTGCTTGCCCGAGCCCCGCTTGATGTCGGCGAACCGCTCCGGCCCGGGGATGGCCAGCCGCTTGGTGCTGGTCCGCCGGGACGGCAGGTAACCGCCGAGCTGCTCGCGCCGCTCCTTGAGGTACGCCAGTTCCTCGGACTTCTCACCCGGGTGGTAGTACGGCGGCAGGTAGGGGTTCTCCTCCAGCGCCGAGTCCGGGATGTCCAGGTAGAGCCGGTCGCGGAAGGTCTTCAGATCCTCAAGCGTCAGCTTCTTCATCTGGTGGGTCGCGTTGCGGCCCTCGAAGTGCGAGCCGAGCGTCCAGCCCTTGATCGTCTTCGCCAGGATGACTGTCGGCTGGCCGGTGTGCTCGGTGGCCGCCTTGTAGGCCGCGTAGAGCTTCCGGTAGTCGTGCCCACCCCGCTTGAGGTTCCAGATCTCGTCGTCGCTCAGCGGCTCGACCATCTTGCGGGTCCGCGAGTCGCGGCCGAAGAAGTGCTCCCGCACGTACGCGCCGGACTCCGCCTTGTAGGTCTGGTAGTCACCGTCGGTCGTGGTGTTCATGAGGTTGACAAGCGCGCCGTCGGTGTCGGCGGCGAGCAGCGGGTCCCACTCGCGACCCCAGACGACCTTGATCACGTTCCAGCCGGCACCCCGGAAGAACGACTCCAGCTCCTGCATGACCTTGCCGTTGCCCCGGACCGGGCCGTCCAGCCGCTGCAGGTTGCAGTTGATCACGAAGGTGAGGTTGTCCAGCTCCTCGCGGGCCGCCACACCGATCGCGCCGAGCGTCTCCGGCTCGTCCATCTCGCCGTCGCCGAGGAACGCCCACACGTGCTGCTGGGACGTGTCCTTGATGCCGCGGTGCTGCAGGTACCTGTTGAACCGGGCCTGATAGATCGCGTTCAGACCGCCGAGACCCATCGAAACGGTGGGGAACTCCCAGAAGTCCGGCATGAGCCGCGGGTGCGGGTACGACGGCAGGCCGCCGCCCGGGTGCGACAGCTCCTGGCGGAACCCGTCGAGCTGGTGCTCGCTGAGGCGGCCCTCCAGGAACGCCCGCGCGTACATGCCGGGGGAGGCGTGACCCTGGTAGAAGATCTGGTCGCCGCCGCCGGGGTGGTTCTTGCCCCGGAAGAAGTGGTTGAAGCCCACCTCGTAGAGCGACGCCGAACTGGCGAACGTGGAGATGTGCCCGCCGACGCCGATCTCCGGGCGCTGCGCCCGGTGCACAAGCATCGCGGCGTTCCACCGGACGTACGCCCGGATCCGTCGCTCGACGTGCTCGTCACCCGGGAACCACGGCTCGCGCTCCGGGGTGATGGTGTTGATGTAGTCGGTGGTGGTCAGGGGCGGAACCCCGACCTGGCGCTCCCGAGCCCGCTCCAGCAGGCGCAGCATGACGTAGCGAGCGCGTTTGGCGCCGCGATCGTCGATGACACCATCAAGCGACTCGACCCATTCGCTTGTCTCTTCAGGGTCGATGTCCGGAAGCTGGCTCGGTAGGCCGTCGCTGATCACCGGGCGCTTGCGTTCCGTAGCCACAGGCGGTCCCTCGGTTGTGTGTGGGATAGGTCTCTAGCGCCATCCTGCCCCCTGGTGGCACCCCTCGTCACGTCTAGGTGCCCCGGACGCGATGCTGAACACAGGTACCCATCGGTAACTTAGTGCGACGGTCGCCCGAACCCTTCTCTTGTCCCGCACCACTACCGTGCCGGGCATGGACAGGCGACGGGTGGCGGTGGGTGTCCTTCTCCTGGGGGCCGGCGTCCTCGCGGTGCTTCCCGCCGCGCGGGTGCTGTTGACAGGTGACCTCGCGCCGCTGCCGATAATGATCATCGGCGGCGGCGCCATTGTCTTCGGCGCGGTACGTCTGCGCGCCGGCCTGCGGGCTCCGGCACCACGCCGCCCGGTGCGCCCAGGGCAGGGCGGCCGGCACGCGGACACCAGCATCCCGTGGACGTACTACGGCGGATCAGACAGTGGTGGCTGGTCCGGCGGCGGAGACTCGGGCGGTGGCTGGTCCGGCGGCGGAGACTCCGGGGGTGGCTGGTCCGGCGGCTCGTCCGGTGGTGACGGCGGCGGTGGTGGCGGTGGTGGCGGTTCCTGAGCGCGTACTGCGGCAGAATGCGGCGTATGCGCAGTGACGTGATCACCGTCCAGACCGGGTCGCGGCCGACCGTCCGGGACATCACCGCCGAGGCACAGGCGTTCGTCTCCAGCGAAGGCGACGGGCTGCTGCACGTGTTCGTGCCACACGCCACCGCCGGCCTGGCCATCATCGAGACCGGCGCCGGCTCAGACGACGACCTGCTCACCGCGATCGACGCCCTGCTGCCCACCGACGGCCGCTGGCGACACCGGCACGGCTCGCCCGGCCACGGACGCGACCACGTGCTGCCGGCGTTCATCCCGCCGTACGCGACGGTCCCGGTGCTCGACGGCCGGTTGACGCTGGGCACCTGGCAGTCGATCTGCCTCGTCGACAGCAACGGTGACAACCCCACCCGCCAGGTCCGCTTCTCGTTCCTCCCCGGCTGACGCTCGCGCGGCGCGGATCTTGATCCGGCGCGATCGCCCGCCGCCGGGCAGCGTCGTTCGCCGCCGGTGCGGCACCGCTGCCGGGTGATCGAGGTGATGTCTGACTCCCGACTCGTGGCCGGGCTGGCCGGCCAGGAGCTGTCCATCCCTGCCTGACCTGGCGTGGAAGGTGTCCGACAGTGGCTGCCTACAGCCGTGCGAACCGGCGCCAGTCGACCCGTGCCTGTCGTGTCCCAGTGGGCGACGATGGCCCGCGTCGGTAATGCTGTGCGACGTGACCACCCCGCAAGATCTCGACGACCGCTTCCGGGAGACGCTGGCGGCACTTCCCGCCGCGCAACGCCGGCGTGATGCCGCCGACCCGGTCACCGACGACGCCCCACTGACCGGCGCGCAACTGCTCGACCTGTTCGACGCGCAGGTCACCAGCAGGCAGCTCGACCTTGCCGGTCGTTGGCTACGCAGCTTCGGAGAGGGCTTCTACACGATCGGTTCGGCTGGGCACGAGGGCAACGCCGCGGTCGCCGCCGCGCTACGCCCCACCGACCCGGCGTTGCTGCACTACCGCTCCGGGGCTTTCTACTGCGTGCGCGCCGCCCAGGCCGCCGCCGACGCACCACCGACGTCCACCGTCGAGCCAGGCTCCACCGTAGAGGCGACCTCTGCTGCCGGGCCCGACTCCGCTGCCAGGCCCACCTCCACCGTCGCGCCTGCCTCCAGCACGGATCTGCGGTCCAGTACCGAGCCGCCGTCCGGCGCCGCGCCGTCGACCGCTGGGGAGCCGACGGCCGGCGCGGAATCGGCCGAGGCCGCCGAGGGGGAGCCGGCGGGATCCACGCCGCCCGGTGGCTTCGAGGCGTACGCGGAGGCGGCCCGGGACGTACTGCGGGGGATGGTCGCCTCCAGCCAGGAGCCGATCGCCGGCGGGCGGCACAAGGTGTTCGGCCGGGCCGACCTGGCCATCGTGCCGACCACGTCCACCATCGCCTCGCACCTGCCCCGGGCGGTCGGGATGGGGCTGGCCGTGGAGCGACTGCGCCGAATGGACAGTGCGGGTCGGCGTACCGGGGCGGGGGCGCAGGTGGGCGGTGCCGAGAACGCGCCGTGGCCGCCGGACGCCATCGTTGTCTGTTCTTTTGGTGACGCGTCGGTCAACCACGCCAGTGCCACCGCCGCCTTCAACACAGCCGGCTGGTACGACCACGCGGGGCTGCGCATCCCGGTGCTCTTCGTCTGCGAGGACAACGGGCTGGGCATCAGCGTCCGCTCCCCGAAGGGCTGGGTGGAGGCGACGCTGCGGTCCAAGCCGGGCATCCGCTACTTCAGCGCCGACGGCGCAGATCCGGTGGGTACGTACGCGGCGGCGGCCGAGGCGGCAGCCTGGGTACGCCGACACCGGCGACCGGCAGTGCTGCACCTGCACACCGTCCGGCTGATGGGGCACGCAGGGGCGGACGCCGAATCGGCGTACCGAAGCCCGGCCGAGCTCGCCGACGACGTGGCCCGGGATCCGGTGGCCGCCACCGCCCGGCTGCTCGTCGAGGCGGGCGTGGCGACGGGCGATGAGCTGTTGGCCCGGTACGACGAGACCGGCTGGCAGATCCGCCGGCTCGCCGAGGACGTGTTGGGTGAGCCGAAGCTGGCCTCCGCAGCCGAGGTGGTGTCGGCGCTGGCGCCGCGCCGCCCGGTGCGGGTGGCACGGGCGGTGGCCGACGCGGCCGCGCGGGCCAGCGGGCCCGGCGCGGGTGCCCGCGCGGAGGCGTTCGGGGGCAAGCCGCCGGAGCTGGCCGGGCCGCTGACCCTGGCGCAGAGCATCAACGCGGCGCTCGCCGACGGGATGCTCGACCACCCGCGGATGGCCGTCTTCGGTGAGGACGTGGCCGCCAAGGGTGGCGTGTACGGGGTGACGAAGGGTCTGCGCGACCGCTTCGGAGCGGCACGGGTCTTCGACACCCTGCTCGACGAGACGTCAGTGCTCGGGCTCGGGCTGGGCGCCGGGCTGGCCGGGATGCTGCCGGTGCCGGAGATCCAGTACCTGGCGTACCTGCACAACGCCGAGGACCAGCTGCGCGGCGAGGCCGCCACCATGCAGTTCTTCTCGCAGGGGGCGTTCCGCAACCCGATGGTGGTCCGGGTGGCGGGGCTGGCGTACCAGGAGGGGTTCGGCGGGCACTTCCACAACGACAACTCGGTGTCCGTACTCCGGGATGTGCCCGGTCTGGTGATCGCGGTGCCGGCGCGGCCGGACGATGCCGCGCCCATGCTGCGGACCTGCCTGGCAAGTGCGGCCGTGGACGGCAGCGTCTGCGTCTTCCTGGAGCCGATCGCGCTCTACCACACCCGCGACCTGTACGCCGATGGCGACGGGGAGTGGCTGGCCGGCTATCCCGAGCCGGGCTCGTGGGTGACGGGGCACGTGCCGATCGGCCGGGCGCGGGTCTACCAGGTCGGTTCGGCCGACGACCTCACGATCATCACCTTCGGAAACGGGGTACGGATGTCGCTGCGAGCGGCGGCCGCCCTCGCCGAGGAGGGGGTGGGTACGAGGGTCGTGGACCTGCGGTGGCTTGCTCCGCTGCCGGTGGCCGACATCATCAGGGAGTCCTCGGCGACCGGCCGCGTGCTCGTGGTGGACGAGACACGCCGATCCGGTGGGGTCGGCGAAGGTGTGATCGCCGCGCTTGTCGACGCCGGATATGTCGGTGCGGCGCGTCGAGTAGCCGGAGTTGACTCGTTTGTACCATTAGGTCCGGCAGCACGCCAGGTTCTGGTCTCCGCGGAAGCCATTACCGAGGGTGCCCGTACGCTGCTGGCACGGTAAATTCCGATCCACCCGGTGTGCCACTTGCGCGGGGACGCACAACTGTGTGGACTTTGCCAGACGGCGTCGGCACGACGCCGCGAGCAGGAACAAGAAGAGGAGGCACGCGACAGTGAGCGCGACCGCTGGTCAGGCCGCCGACGGGGTACGCAGCCTGGCGGACCGGTTCGGCATCGAACCGGGGATGGTCGTCATGGAGATGGGGTACGACGTCGACGTCGACCAGGATCTCCGGGACGCCCTGACCGACCGCTGTGGAGACCTGGTCGACGAGGACACCGACGAGGTGGTCGACGCGGTGCTGGTGTGGTACCGCGACGGCGACGGTGACCTCTTCGAGCTTCTCGTCGACGCCCTTGGCCCGCTGGCCGACAACGGTGTCGTGTGGCTGCTGACCCCGAAGGCGGGGCGCGAGGGTCACGTCGAGCCGAGTGAGGTCGCGGAGTCCGCGCCCACCGCCGGCCTTCAGCAGACCTCGACCGTCAACGCCGGCCGGGACTGGAGCGGCGCCCGCCTGGTGCTGCGCCGGGGGGCCAAGGCCAAGAAGTAGCCCAACCGGCTCCCCGCACCCGGCGGTCGACACCGCCGGGTGTGGCAGGCTGGCGTCATCGAGCAACACGAGGAGTCCTCATGCCCATCCAGGTCGGCGCCGAGGCGCCGGACTTCCTCCTGAAGGACCAGAACAACCAGGAGGTCCGCCTCTCGGCCTTCCGAGGGCGTCGCACCGTGCTGCTGGTCTTCTACCCGCTCGCCTTCACCGGCGTCTGCCAGGGCGAGCTGAGCGAAGTGCGAGACAACCTCGACGAGTACGTCAACGACGCCGTCCAGGTCCTGACGATCAGCGTCGACTCGGTCTACAGCCACAAGATCTGGGCTGACCGGGAGGGCTACCAGTTCCCGATGCTCGCCGACTTCTGGCCACACGGTGCCGTCGCCCAGGCGTACGGGGTCTTCAACGACGTGGCCGGCGTCGCCAACCGGGGCACCTTCGTCATCGACAAGGCCGGCATCGTCCGCTTCGCCGAGATGAACAGCCCGGGGGAGGCCCGCGACCAAACCCGCTGGCGCAAGGCCATCGCGGAAGCCGCCGCCTGACCGGGGTACGCCGCGCGCCCCGAGCGGGCGGGAGCAGGTAAGCTTGCCAGCCACCGGCCCGCCACACACGGGGCGTTCCGGGCGCGTAGCTCAGTGGGAGAGCACTCGCCTTACAAGCGAGGGGTCGCAGGTTCGAAACCTGCCGCGCCCACCACCAACCACCAGCCAAAACCGCCCCGAGAAGATCATTCCCCGAGGCGACGACAGCAACGGTGACAGCAACGAGGTCTACGAGAGCCGTCCGTCGTGTGCTCCGCCAACAGAGGTGCGACACATGTCCGCCACCTGATGTGCGACAGGTGGTCTAGGAAACGTGGTGGCGATCCCCGGTCGCTTGCCCTGGCGGACCCAGGCTACTCACCATGCGTACGCCTGCGGGGCTTCGCCCGGCCCCGGCCAGATCTGATCCAGCCGTTGCATGACCTCGTCGTCTAAGTGCACGGACAGCGCGCCGAGGTCGGCCCGCAACTCGTCGATCGTCATCGCTCCGACGATGGTCGTGGACACGACCGGGTTGCGCAGCAGCCACGCCACCGCTACAGCCTCCGGCTTCGCGCCAACCTCCCGGCACAGCCCCTCATAAGCTTCGAGCTGGTCGCGGTAGCCCTCGATGCGGTCGTCGGAGACGCGTCCCGCCGTGGCGGCTTCCAGCGCGCCGGCGAGCAGGCCAGCGTGCAGCGGGCTGTACGGGATCAGGCCGACGCCGAGGTGGCGCAGCGCGGGGATCAGCTCCTGCTCGACGGCGCGCACGGCGAGGTTGTACAGGCTCTGCTCCGAGGTCAGGCCCAGGAAGTGCCGTGCCGAGGCGGCGCACTGGGCGAGGGCGACGTCCCAGCCGGCGAAGTTGCTGCTTCCGACGTAGCTGACCTTGCCCTCGCGGACCAGCTGTTCCATCGCCTGCCAGATCTCCTCCCACGGCGTGGCCCGGTCGACGTGGTGCATCTGGTACAGGTCGATGTGATCGGTCCGCAGCCGCCGCAGGCTCGCCTCGCACGCGCGGCGGATGTGGTAGGCGGACAGCCGGCGGTCGTTCGGGCCGAGCCCCATGGGCTGGTAGACCTTCGTCGCCAAGACGATGTCATCGCGGCGTCCGCTGCGCTGCAACCACCGGCCGACGATCTGCTCCGAGACGCCGTACCCCTGCTTCATGTCGGGCGACTGCGGCCCGCCGTAGACGTCGGCGGTGTCGAAGAAGGTGATGCCCGCGTCGATCGCGGCGTCCATGACGGCGAAGCTGCTGGGCTCGTCCACGAGGTATCCGAAGTTCATGGTCCCGAGGCCAATCCGGCTGACCAGGAGACCCGAGCGCCCCAGGTGCCCGTACGTCATCTCGTCGCTCATGCCGCGAGCGTACGTGTCGCTTGTGCGGCGAGGGAGGCTCTGCCGGGGCACCGCAACGGCGTCCGCGACCTGGGCCGGATCAGTGCGGCCGATCCGACCGATTGGCCGAGCACGCCGCTGTCGCAAATCACCTGTCGGACGTGTGTCGCACATCAGTCGACGGAGGACAGCGGGCTGCCGGCGATGTCGGATCTCAGGACCTGCGTGACACCGCTGGTGACGCCCTAGGATCGGCGGGTGCCGGCTGACGAGGAAGGTCTTCCGCAGTTCCCTTATCACCCGGATCCGG
This sequence comes from Micromonospora profundi, assembly GCF_011927785.1. NCBI lineage: Bacteria > Bacillati > Actinomycetota > Actinomycetes > Micromonosporales > Micromonosporaceae > Micromonospora > Micromonospora profundi. The sequence continues at coordinate 711,395 of NZ_JAATJK010000001.1, forward strand.
TGGGGACGGGTTCGGTCGTGGCCGCTGCGGTGGTGTGCGCGTGCTGCGGGCGGCGGCGGCCGTTCACGTATGTCGGCCCGGTCTATGCGGTGGAAGAGCTGGCCAGGGTGCTGTGCCCGTGGTGCATCGCGGACGGCCGGGCGGCGGCGATGTTCGACGCGCAGTTCACCGACGCGAGCTGGCGGGTTTCGGACGGTGTGCCTGCCGACGTGACCGAGTTGGTTCTCCGCCGCACGCCCGGCTTCGTGGGGTGGCAGCAGGAGCAGTGGTTGCACCATTGCCGAGACGCGGCGGAGTTCCATGGCCCGGTCGGGGCGAACGAGTTGGCTGCTTTTCCTGACGCGCTGGAGCGCCTTCGGCTAAAGGTGGCCGGGTCTGGTTGGTCGGCCGATGATAAGGACTGGTATCTGCAAGCGCTGAGCAAGGACGGCCCGGTCACCGCCTATCTCTTCCGCTGCCGGCACTGCGGCAGTCACCTCGCGTACTCCGACTCGACCTGACCGCCCGTTTTCTGGCGTGAAGGTTCCGGCTTACGGACCTTGAACCGGGCGATTGGTTTGACGGTGGTGCGGGGCACTTCGGTGAGGAGTTGGTCGCCGTCGTGGATGCGGAAGGTGGTGTCGTCGGCTTCGATGGTGAGGGGTTGCTCCGGTGTGGGCGATGCCGACGTGGATGCGTTGGCCGGCGATGACCAGGGGCTCCTCGGTAGCTGACGCGGCGTTCGACCCGTACCGGTTCCGGGTTCGGGGTGGGTGGTGGCCCGGCGGGTTGGCCGTCGTCGGCGAGGAGTTGGCGTAGATGGTCGACGGTCAGCCGGGACGGGACGGTCTTGAGCCGGACGCCGTCGATGAGCAGGTGGACAACGGTGGTATCGGCCCAGAGAGTGACCGGGAGCTCGGCCCGGGCAGGACTGAGCCAGAACTGCTGTCCGCAGACGGTGAGGTGAGGTTGCCCGAGGCGGGAACGACCCAGGTGACCTCCACGGCCAGGCCGACGTCGTCGCTGGTCGCCGATGGGCGACGATCATCGGAAGTGAGTTGCGCCGGCCAAGACAGCATCAAGCCAGCGCTCGTACCAGCCGAGGAAGTCAGCATCGTTGGTAAAGGTGGGTCCGGTCGGAGCGCCGCTATTGTCGGTCACGCGGCCGCGGGCCGGTCCGCTCACTACAAGGATGGCCAGGTCGCCGCAACCCTGATCACTGAGCGCCAGCGTGCCGGTATATGGCTCGTCATCATCACCCGGCGCAACATCGGACGGCCAATCCGAGTAGACCCGGCCGGGCTCAGCTGGGAAAGGCGTGGCCAGCGTGTTTGCGTTGGGCATGCCCCACAGGCTGGTGTCCCAGTCCTGAAGGGGGTGCAGGCCGTAGTACGGGCCTGCGCCTCCCCAACGGCCCGGCCCGCCGTGTCCGATCCTGGTGATGAACGCTCGATAGTCGTCCGGCAGCGAAACGCCGTACTCACGCTCGAATGCACTCACCTCGCTGTCGGTCAACGGCGGACCCAATTTGAAGCGGTGAGCCGACGCCCCAAACATCACCGGTTCACCCGGCCGCCTTGCTGCTGCAGCGAGTTTCGTCGCTACCCGGTCAAGGCGTGCCAACAGGTCGGGATCCACCATCACACGATCATTGTGACGCGAGGCTGTGGAACGTGGATGACCGCCAGGTCGCCCACGGCAGCCGCCGTGTCGGCAGACAGCAAACGCGAGCCGAGTCCGGCCTCTTCCGCCGCGACCCGCGCTCGGCATCTCGCAGATCACCTGGCGGGCGGCCGTCGCACATCAGTCGACGGAGGACAGTCGGCTGCCGGCGATGCCTGGTCTCGCATGATGGTTGACGAAACGGCGTCGCAGGACGCTTGACGCCGCGTCGTAAACGAATACTGGTGATCTGGTGTTGGCGTCGATGGTATGGCGCGCGGCGAAGCGTGCTTGGCTGGCGCGGCTCCGCGTGTCGTGTTAGGCGAGCCGGAGGACCTTTACGAGTTGAGAGAAGGTCGGGGCGACGGCCCGCCAGGAGCATTGCCTCGGGTCGGTCCAGAAGTCGCTGGCGACGACCCGAGGTTCGGCGGGGTCGGTGCGATAGTCGAGTGCCATCGCGACGTCATCACCGAGGATGCGGTTGACCGCGATGAGGACTGCCTTCTCCACGTCGAGCCAGGGCAGCTCGACGCTGGCGGTGGCGACGCTGCCCCGTGTTTGCCTGAACAGGTGTGAGGAGGGCGGGTCGTCGGCAAACATGGTGAGCGATCTGCTCTCGCGGCGCATCCCCTCGATGCTGGTGAGAAAGTCCAGCGGAGATCTGAACCAGGGCATGAGATCACGCAGAACGTCGTCACCTGGATGCCTCCAGCGGCCATCGTTGAGCAGTTCAGTCAGCAAGGCCGGCAGCACCAGGCCATTGACGTGCAGGCTGCTCTCCACGCGCTCTTTCCCGCTTCCTCGCATGGTGCCGGCGGACGCGCCGGCAGGCACGGTGTCGATGACGAGACTAGGCGTCGTGTCGAGGTCATCGCCGGGAGGTAGTTAGCTGGTGCTTGGTCTTGGTTCGGTTCAAGTCGGTGGTGCTGTCGGCGTCGTAGACGGTGACGTTGTGCTCGTCGAGGGCGACGATGACCAGCTTGCGGGCGTGGACCTTCCCGACTTGGACTTTCTGCGGCGACCTGAATGCTGCCGTTGAGGACGCGCCGGAGGCGTTCGGCCTCTCGGACGAGGACGACTGATCGGTCGAGGTTGGCATGCGAGCAGACCTTGAGCGTGAGCTTCACGCCAGCTGTGCCGGGCGATGGTGTGTACCAGCGGGACGCCCAACTCCATCAGCAGCGCAGCCACCGACATGAGGCGGCCAGGCTGCCGGCATGTCGGGTCTCAGGACGTGGGCGCTACGTCCGGCTGGAAGATTTCCAGTTGGCCAGGGTATGGCGTCGGTGGTCCTGGCGGAGGCAGGAGGTTCGCGGCTTCGGCGGTGAGGCGGTCGAGCGTGTCGAGGGGCATGGAGATGGCGAGGTGCCAGGTTTCGTCGTCTGGGCCGATCAGAGCTGTGAGGGTGCCGTCGTTGATCGACCAATGCACCGGCGTCCCGGCGGCGTCTTCGCCGAGCTGCACCGAGCGCCGCGCAGTCCAATTGATCTCGCGGACAGACCGCAGGCAAGCGAGCTCACTGAGGTGGATCCAGAAGTGGAACTCCCATGACGGTGGCCCCTGCAGCATCACCATCACGACAGCGGGGTCCTCACGGTTGTCGTCAATCACCACGTTGACCATCCGCGGATGGTCGCAGACTCGGGTCGGGTCGGTGGGGGAGCGACGGGCGACGTGTCGGCTCCGGTCTGCGGGCCTTGAACCGGGCTACCTGCTTGGTGGCGGTGCGGGTGGTTCCGAGCGGGTGGACCAGACGGTCTCCAGGGCGGCGAGAAGGTCGGTGAAGGTGGACTTCACAGTCCGCCAGGAGATCTGGGAGGGGTCCGTCCAGCCGTCGGATGCACTACCCGTGGATCGGCGGAGTCTGTGCAGTAGTCCAGGGCCGGGGCCGCGTCGTCACCGGGGTGTTGCGGGCGAGAGGGTCGGCGAGCATGCGACGGACCAGCCCGTGGCGGTCTCGCTGATTGAGCTTCCCGTGTGTCTGCCGCACGGGATGAGGGCTGGCGCACGGGTTGGTCTTCACGTCGGCGTGCCGGGATGCGGCGCTGCTCTCAGCTCGCTTCGGAGCCGGTCCAGTTCGTGTCGCTTGCCGATCTCCGGGCGGCGCTCGGGGTGCTCGACGTAGTGGCGGATCGTTTCCGCGAGGAACGTCGGATCGACATGCAGTGGCGCCATCGGCAGCGAGAACGGTACGGGCGGGTGGCCCGGCGTCGCCGGCTGTTGCATGAGGGTGAGGTTCGCGGTGCGCCGGGCCGGTGGCGGTGGGCCGCCGGGGAGCAGCCGGTCCCAGCGGATGAAGGTGCGCCGGATCAGGCCCTGTCTGGTGATGCCGTTCCGGTCCAGGATCAGGCGCGGTCGGTCCAGCAGCAGCACGGCCGCCATGGCTGCCAGGACGATGGCCGGGACGGCGATGCTCAGGGCGAGGGCCCCGGGTATCTCGGCGAGCCGCACGCGATCCTCGCCCGGAACCCGCTCGGTGAATACCGCGCCAGCGGCCAGCCATCCGACGAGGATCGCCCAGGGGCCGAGCCAGCGCGGGCTGGCCGAGGCGACAAAGCTCTCCGCCCCGGCCGCGATCTCCCAGGTGGCCGGCCGCTGGCGGACCCGTCTGGTGAGCAGGGCGTGTCCGGCCGCCAGCAGGAGGAAGCATGCGCCCTGGGCGGCAACCCAGGCCAGGAAGGCGAGACCACTCGGTTCGATCCGCCAGGTCACCGGCTTGAACCACAGTTCGGTGCAGATCCGCAGGGCGAGCGCGGCCACCGCGAAGGGCCAGATCAGCAGGCGCGCCACGCGAGGGGACATGCCCGCAAGCTAGACGACCCGGGCAACCCGCCCACCAACTCACCCTGGCCTGCCAGGGGAACGGTGGTGCCGCTGCGCGACCGGCACCGGGAGCGCTGGCGTGCCGCGATCGAGGTACGGACTGATCGGCGCGTTGCGTTCGTCGATGCTGTGCGCCCCGTGTTGGATCGGGACCTGTGACGCCGTAGAGCGGGAGGCCGAGTGGGGTACGCGCAGATCAACGGGCTGCGGCTCTGGTACGAGTCGTACGGCACGGGTAGGCCGTTGGTGCTGCTGCACGGCGGCTACGGGTCGACGGAGATGTTCGCCCCGATGGTGCCGGCGCTGGCCGAGCGACGCCGGGTCGTCGCGGTCGACCTTCAGGGCCACGGGCGTACCGCTGACGTCGACAGGCCTCTGCGGTACGAGGCGATGGCCGACGACATCGCCGCGCTGCTCGGGCACCTCGACCTGTCCACTGCCGATCTGCTGGGCTACTCACTCGGCGGGGGTGTCGCGTTGCGTACCGCCATCGAGCATCCGGCGCTGGTACGTCGGCTGGTGCTGGTCTCCACCCCGTGCAGGAGCGCCGGCTGGTATCCGGAGGTCCTGGCCGCCATGGCCGCCCAGGACGAGCGGACCGGCGAGCGGATGCGCGGCACGCCACCACACCTGCTCTACGAGCGCGTCGCGCCGCGCCCGCAGGACTGGCCACGCCTGTGGGCAAAGAGCGGTGACCTGCTACGCCGTGACTACGACTGGTCGGCGGAGGTGGCCCGGCTGAGCATGCCGACGATGTTGGTCTTCGCCGATGCCGACTCGATCCCGACAAGCCATGCGGCGGAGTTCTACGGGCTGCTCGGCGGCGGGCACCGCGACGCCGGCTGGGACGGCACCGACCGGCCCGCCGCCCGACTGGCTGTGCTGCCCGGCCACACGCACTACGACATCGTCGGCGCGCCGGCCCTGCCGACGGCGATGCTGTCGTTCCTCACCCACCAGGTCGGCACGCCCACCTGACCCCCGAGCCGGCACGCCCACCTGACCCGTCGATGCGGCGTACGCCGGGTGGCGGGCCGGTTGTGGCCCAGGACGCGACGGTGGCCACCTGGCCGGCGGTCCGATCCGAAGCGCCCTACCCTCGGGGCAGAGCGTATTCAGGGAGCGTGATCGTGGAACTGGCGCACATCGACGCGGTGCTGTTCGACATGGACGGCACGCTTGTGGATTCCGACCCCGCCGTGGAGCGGGCGTGGGAGCGGTGGTCGGCCGAGTACGCCGTCGACCCGGCGGCGGCGCTCGCCATAGCGCACGGCAGGCCCGCCGATCAGACCATTCGCCGGCTGCTGCCCGCGCTGGACGACGCGGCGGTCGCCGTAGCGGCGGCCCGGCAGTTGGCGTTGCAGTACGACGACCTGTCGGACGTGACGGCCACCCCGGGCGCGCACGAGTTGTTGATGGTCCTCGGCCGGTTGGGTTTGCCCTGGGCGGTGGTGACAAGCGCCGACGTCCGACTGGCGCAGGCCCGGCTCGGTGCCGCAGGCATCGAGGCGCCGGTGCTGGTGACCGTGGAGGACGTACGCGCGGGTAAGCCGGACCCGGAGGGCTATCTGCGTGCGGCCGCGTTGCTCGACGTACCGCCGGCGCGGTGCCTTGTCGTCGAGGACGCTGAGGTCGGGTTGCAGGCCGGCCGCGCGGCTGGCGCGATGACCGCGGCGCTGAAGGGACTCGACGGCGACCTGCGGCTGGTCGACCTGACGCAGTTGGCGGACGGCCTGCTGTCGGCTCCCACGGCACGGTGACCTGCCCAGCTGCGGCGGTCACCTGCGCAGCCGTCGCGGTGGCCAGCCGCCCAGCCGTCCCGGCGGCCGGCTGACGGGGTGGCAGGGTCGCGCCGGTTCTGCTCCACTTCCTGCTGGATCCCGAGACCCAGAGAAAGGCGGAGCCGGTGGAGTTGACCTTGAGGCCGATGAGTGAGCAGGAGCTGGCCCGACTCCGGGGCCCGCTGGAACGGGCGTACGCCGAGGATTTGGCCACGCACGGGGGGATGAGGCTGCAGGCGGCGCAGGAGCGGTCGGCGGACCAGCTGCGGCAGTTGCTACCGGCGGGCGCGGCCACCGAGGGTGCGCTGCTGCGGCTGGCGCGGGTCGGCGACACCGAGGTCGGCTGGATCTGGGTGACCCTGCCCGGGGCGGCCGGCACCACCGACGCCAAACGGGCCTGGATTCACAACATCGAGGTGCATCCGGCGCAGCGGGGCCGGGGGTACGCGCGGCGGATGATCCAGCTCATGGAGGCGGAACTCGCCCGACTCGGGGTGCCCGAGGTGGGGTTGAACGTCTTCGGCACGAACACCGTGGCGATCGGGCTCTATCAGAGCCTCGGTTTCGAGGTCACCGCGCAGCAGATGGCCAAGCCGATCGACCCGGTGGGCTGAGCCGGCGGCGACGCCGGTCCTCTGAGCAGGACTGTTCGTCCGTCCAGCGGGAAACCGCGCCGGACCGCACCCGGGGAGGAGCGACGGATGACGCATGGCGCCGGACTGACAATCGGTGTGCTCGGCTCGTACGGTGGTCGGAACCTCGGTGACGAGGCGATCCTCACCGGCCTGCTCACCGATCTGCGTACGCAGGAGCCGAACGCCCGAATCATCGTCTTTTCCCGTAATCCCGAGCACACCCGTGCCGCCCACCCGGATGTGGAGGCGGTGCCCTGGGAGGGCGTCAGCCGTACCGACTCGGCGCTTGTCCTGGCCCAGCTCGACCTGCTCATCCTGGGCGGTGGCGGCATCCTCTACGACCGGGAGGCCCGCCGCTACCTGCGGGTCGTCCGGGTCGCGCAGGAACGCGGGCTACCCCTGATCACGTACGCGGTGGGGGTCGGGCCGCTCAGCGACTCGGTGGACACCGGCATGGTCCGGGAAACGCTCGCCAGCGCCGTGCAGGTTACCGTCCGTGACCAGGAGTCCCGGATGGTGCTGGAGGAGGCCGGGTTGCTCAACCCGATCACCGTCACCGCCGACCCGGCGTTCCTGCTGAAGCCGGCGGACTTCCCGGCCCACCTGCTCGCCGAGGAGGGCGTGCCGGTGGGCAAACCGCTTGTCGGGATCAGCGTGCGGGAGCCGGGACGGGCCGCCGAACGTCTCGACGTCGACGGCTACCACCGGCTGTTGGCCCAGATCGGCGACTTCCTGGTGCACCGGATCGACGCGCACGTGCTGTTCGTGCCGATGGAACGCGACGACATCCGGCACTCCCACGGCGTGCTGTCGCACATGGTCGCCGCCGAGCGGGGCCGGATCCTGCACGGCACGTACTCGCCGCAGCAGGTACTCGGTCTGATGCGCCACTTCGACCTGGCCGTCGGCATGCGCCTGCACTTCTTGATCTTCGCGGCGATGGTGGGTACGCCGTTCCTGCCACTGCCGTACGCCGGCAAGGTCTTCGACCTGGCCCAGCGGCTCGGAGTGCCGGCGCTGCGGGGCGTGGAGCGGGAGGTCGAAGGGCCGCTACTGGCCGAGGTCGACCGGCTCTGGGACGAACGCGAGGAACGCGCCGAGGCCACCGCGCGGCGGGTGGCCGAGGTCTGCGAGCAGGCCCAGGGCACCTCGGAGGTCACCCGCGCGGTGCTGGAGAGCCTGCGCAGCCAGGCCCTCACCCGGGTCTGATCCGGCCGTCACACCGCCGGGCCGGTCCACCGGTAGCGCCACTCGCGGTCTTCCTCACGGGCGGACTCCAACTCGTAGATCTGCGCCTCGGCCAATCCTCCGGACCCGAGGTGATGGTGGGTGAGCGGCGGGCGGCCGTTGCTGTCCAGTTCGACGGTCACGGTCTGCCCGTCCGCCGCGCCGCCGACGAGGAGGATCTGCACGGAGGAAGCCATGCGCCCATCCTGCCTGCCGTGCGGCCCGCCCGCAGCGGATGCGGGGCAGCGCGACGACCGTTGCGGCGCTACCGATTGATCAACACGGGTTCATGGAAATCGCGGTGTCCCGTCGACGTGGACACCGCGATTTCAGTGAAATCGAGTCGATCATGGCCGGCGGCGCGCCGCCGGCTCACTCGGGCCGCCTATCCTGGGCGCGGGCGGCGACGAGGGGGAGTACGTGCTTGTCATCCACGGGCTGTGGCTGCCCGGCGACGGCGCGTCCGCAGGGCTCGCGGTGTGGGCCGAGGACAGCGCCGCCCCGGCAGCCGCCACACCCCGCTCCGGCCGCCCGCCCCGGGAGCGCCAGCACCCGTTCGCCGCCGGGCACGCCGACCTGGCCGCAGTCCTCGCCGACGCCGCCGAGCCGGCCCACCCGGACACCGCCGTGCTCACCCTGCCGACCCGGGCGGGCACGCCGACCGACTCACCCGAGCTGATCCGGACCGCCGTCGCACCTCCGGCCCGCGCCCGGCTCACCCTGGCCAGGTGGCGGGTCCCCATCCTGGTGTACGCCCCGGACGACGCCCTACCGCTGCTCCGCGCCCTGGACGACCTCCCCGTGGTGCCCGGGTCGACCCTGCGCCACCTCGCCGAACTCGCCGACTTCGCCGCCGACCTGGTGACCCGTGGTCGCGTCCTACCCGGCGTCAGCTCGACGGCCGCAGGGGCGCGGTCGGGCGCTGGCGCCGAGGTCCCGGCCCTGGCCGTCTGGCGTCCACTGCTGACCGGCACAGACGCCGCATGGGCGCGATCCCTGGCGCTGGCCCTGCCGCCAGCGGCCCGAGCCGTCACCTCGGAGACCACCGATTCGAGCGATGCCGAGCTGACCGCTGCCGCGCTCGTCGCGGACGCGCTCGACGCGCTGACCGACGCCGCCGCCCGAGCCGCGCTGGCGACCACCACCCTGGCCCGGGGCCTGCGTCCGGGTGGGCCGGCGCCGGTCTGGTTGGCGGCGCTCGCCGGTCCGCGACGCGACTTCACCATCGACGCGACAGCGCTGGCCACCCTCCGCACCGAACTGGACGACTGGCAACGGGACGCGGCAGGCGGCGCGATCCGGGCCAGCTTCCGCCTGGTGGAGCCGCCCCCCGACGAGATCACCGAACCGATCCTCGCCACCCGGCCCGCGCCGACCGACGACAGCCACGCCGACGGCAGTCGCGTCGCCCCCAGCCCGACCACCCTCAGCCCTGTCGAGGACGGGCCTGCCGGTGGTGGGCGGTGGCGGTTGGAGTTCGGTTTGCAGGCCGCTGACGAGCCCGGCCTGCACGTCGACGCCGGGCAGATCTGGCGGGCGCCGCACACCTTCGGCGGGTTGGCCGGCGCCACCGCCAATCCGCAGGAGACCCTGCTCGCCGAGCTGGGCCGGGCCAGCCGGCTCTGGCCGGATCTCGACGCCGCACTGCGTACCGCAGCACCCGAGGCGATGGACCTGGACGTCGACGGCGCGCACCGGTTCCTCAGCGAGGGCGCGCCGGTGCTGCACGCCGCCGGTTTCGGGGTGCTGCTGCCGTCCTGGTGGCAGCGCCCGTCGGCGCGGCTCGGCGCCCGGCTGCGCGCCCGCAGCCGTACCGCGCCCGGCACGGTGGCGGGCACCGAGGCCGGCGTCGGGTTGGATGCGCTCGTCGACTACCGCTGGGAGGTGGCACTCGGCGACCAACCGCTGTCCGCCGACGAGTTGGCGGCGCTTGCCGAGTTGAAGACCCCGTTGGTACGCCTGCGCGGTCGCTGGGTGGAACTGGACCCGGGGCGTCTCGCCGCCGGTTTGCGTCTGCTCCGGTCGGCGGGCGAGCTGACCGTCGCCGACCTGCTGCGCCTCGGGCTCGCCGACGGCGAGGACACCGGGGCGCTGCCGGTGCTGGAGGTGACCGCCGACGGCCCGCTGGGTGACCTGCTCGCCGGTGCTGTCGAGCGGCGGCTCACCCCGCTCGATCCGCCGCCGGGTTTCGTGGGGACGCTGCGGCCGTACCAGCGGCGCGGGTTGGCCTGGCTGGCGTTCCTGCGCTCGCTCGGGTTGGGCGGCGTGCTCGCCGACGACATGGGGCTGGGCAAGACGGTGCAACTGCTGGCGCTGCTCGCCGGGGACCCTCCGGACGCCGGGCCGACCCTGCTGGTCTGTCCGATGTCGCTTGTCGGCAACTGGCAGCGGGAGGCGGCGAAGTTCACGCCGGGGCTGCGGGTGCACGTACACCATGGGGCGGAGCGGGTGCGGGGGCCGGAGTTCACGGCGGCCGCGCACGGCGCGGACCTGGTCCTCACCACCTACTCGGTGGCGGCCCGGGATGCCGTGGACCTTGCTGGCATCGACTGGCACCGGGTGGTGGTGGACGAGGCCCAGGCGATCAAGAACGCGTCGACCCGGCAGGCCGAGGCGGTCCGGGCGCTGCCCGCGCGGCAACGGGTGGCGGTGACCGGTACGCCTGTGGAGAACCGGCTCGCCGACCTCTGGTCGATCATGCAGTTCGCCAATCCGGGTCTGCTCGGGCCGGCGGCGACGTTCCGTAAGCGGTTCGCCGAGCCGATCGAGCGCAACGGTGATGCCGAGGCCGCCGAGCGGCTGCGCCGGATCACCGGGCCGTTCGTGCTGCGCCGGCTCAAGACCGACTCGTCGATCATCTCGGACCTGCCGGAGAAGCTGGAGATGGAGGTGCTCTGCAACCTCACGGCCGAGCAGGCGGCCCTCTACCGGGTGGTCGTCGACGACATGCTCGCCCGGATCGAGTCCAGCGACGGCATCGAACGTCGTGGGTTGGTGCTGGCCACCATGACCCGGCTCAAGCAGGTCTGCAACCACCCGGCGCAACTGCTGCGCGACGGCTCGCCGCTTGACGGTCGCTCCGGCAAGCTGGCCCGGCTGACCGAGATCCTTGAGGAGGTGCTGGCGGCGGGGGAGCGGGCGCTGCTGTTCACCCAGTACGCCGAGTTCGGTGCGATGCTGCGTGGGCACCTGTCTGCGCGGTTCGGCCGGGAGGTGCTGTTCCTGCACGGCGGTGTCGGCAAGGCCGAGCGGGACGCCATGGTGCAGCGGTTCCAGTCGGCCGAGGGGCCGCCGTTGTTCGTCCTGTCGCTCAAGGCCGGCGGCACCGGGCTCACCCTGACCGCCGCCAACCACGTGGTGCACGTGGACCGGTGGTGGAATCCGGCGGTGGAGGACCAGGCCACCGACCGGGCGTTCCGGATCGGCCAGCGGCGGCGGGTGCAGGTCCGCAAGTTCGTCTGCGCCGGCACCGTGGAGGAGAAGGTGGCCGCGATGATCGCGGACAAGCGTGCCCTCGCGCAGCGGGTGGTGGGCACCGGCGAGCAGTGGATCACCGAGCTGTCCACGGGGCAGCTGCGGGAGTTGTTCGCCCTGGAGGCCGGCGCGGTGGTGGAGTAGTGAGCACCGACAGGTTCGCCGACTACGGCCGTCCCCGCCGTGTCGACGGGGGTCTGCGCGCCCGCAGCGCCCGTGGCGCGATCGGGCGGTCCTGGTGGTCCCGGCGTTTCCTGGAGGTGCTGGAGTCGTTCGCGCTCGGCACCCGGCTGACGCGCGGCAGGTCGTACGCGCGGGCCGGTCAGGTGCTCCGGCTCGACATCGCGCCCGGGCGGGTCACCGCCGAGGTGCAGGGCTCCCGGCCGCGCCCGTACGAGGTCTCCATCGCTCTTGCCGCGTTTCCGCCCGCGCTCTGGTCCCAGGTCGAGGCGGAACTGGCCGGGCAGGCGTTCTTCAGCGCCCGACTGCTCGCCGGGGACCTGCCCGACGAGTTGGAGGAGCTGTTCGCCGCCGTCGGTGCTCCGCTGTTTCCGGGCACCGTGGACGAGCTGACCCAGCGTTGCAACTGTCCCGATTTCGCGGTGCCGTGCAAGCACCTCGCGGCCACGTTCTATCTACTGGCCGAGGCGTTCGACGCGGACCCGTTCGAGCTGCTGCACTGGCGTGGGCGGTCCCGCGCGGACCTGCTCGATCGGCTGCGTGCCCGCCGGGCCGAGGCCACCGGCGCGGCGGTCACCGCCCCGGAGCCGTCCACCGTGGACCTTTACGGGTCCCATGTGGACGTCCTGTCGCCGGCGGGTGCGGCGCGGGCGCTCGCCGGGCTGTCGGCGACCACGCTCGCCGAGGCGACGGACAGGTTCTGGGCGCCGCCGGTGCCGCTTCCTGACCGGCCGCCCAGGCTGGCGACCGGGCCGGACCTCCTGCTGCGCCAGCTCGGTCCGCCAGCGCCGGCCATCGGCGGGCCGGGACTGCTCGAACGGCTGCGGCGCGCGTACCGGGCGTTCGACCCGGCCGACAGGTGAGCCGTCATGTCCATCGGCGGCGGAACCGCCACATGATCGCCGCGTTGGCGATCAGCACCACCGCACAGATCGCACCGGCGAGTCGGCCGGCGAACACGGCCATCGCCGGAAGCGATGCCCACAGCACGATCGTCAACAACATCAGGTAGCGGCCCCGGCGGCCCCGGATCCGGTGATCGAGCCGGGCGAAGAACGCCGGGTCGCTCTCGCGGAGCTGACGGGTGATCTGGTCGAACCTGCGCTGATCCTCTTTGCTGAGCATGGCGCTGCCTTCCCCTCACGCGTTCAGCGGTTCGGCGGCATACCCGCTGCGGTGGCGGCTCACGCTCGCCCGCTGCCCCTACTTTTCCTCCTGCGTGAAGGCACCTCATGTCCTGCTTAGCCGTACCTTAAGTTTGCCTGTGGTCGCGGACGACGCCGAATGTCTCACGTACGGCGACGTGGTCCGATCCGTCCCCGGCTGCGGCACGTCCGCCCTGCTGGGAAGGTCGATGCCTGTCTCGTGCGGTCGACCCGTCACCGTAGCGCTGGTGAGCCCTGTCTTAAGTGCCCTCACGAGGGCGTTCAGGCCACCTTGAAGGCACCTGGGCGCTTGGTTACCTTGCCGTAGCAACCCCCTCAGGCAACAGTCGCCGCACCTGCCGCACCTGCTCGGTCGCAGCTTTCGGCGCTCATCAGAAATCGGGATTGGTACATGGCCGACCAGAATGTGCCACCACGTCGACCGCGGGACGACCGCGGCTGGGACGGACGCCAGCACCACAGTGCGGACGGGTACGGCGACTCCACCGCGTCCGCGTCGTACGGGTACGACTCGCCCCACTCCCATCAGGGCGGGTACCCGGCGCAGGCCGACCCGCGCAACCAGTACGGCGACGGATACGGACACCCCGCCGCAGCCCCGCGCGGCCCGCAGTGGGTCGGACCGGAGGGCCTGGGCCGCCCGGCCCCCGCCCGCCCGGCCGGCAGCGGACTGCCCACCCTGGACGATGACGACGAGCCTGGCCGCAAGGTCGGCCGGCGCAAGGCCATGGTCGCCCTCGGCGGTACGGCCGCCGTGGTGGCCGGCGGTGCGGCGCTCGCCATGACCCCGCAGATCCGTGGCCTCTTCGGCGACGAGGCGGCGGCCGGCGACGCGACCGGCAGCACTGTCACCGACGGCAACGCGGCGCGGCCCAGCGGCCAGCAGCCCAGCACGGTGCGCACCTACACCGAGCAGAACGAGAGCTACATGGGCTCCCGGGCCGGTGAGGCGCTGAAGAAGAACGCGCCCGCCGGTGGCCGGACGTTCTCCGGGCCGGCGGCAGCCGCCGCGGAGACCCAGGTGACCGTCAAGACGGTGCTGGCCAAGGACCCGATCCTGCACCTGGCCCGACGGGCCACCTTCGGTCCGACGCCCGGCGTGATCTCCGACATCAAGAAGCAGGGCATCGACGCCTGGATCCGCGCCCAGCTCGACCCGGACAAGATCGAGCCGAGCAAGGCCGAGCTGAAGATCGCCGAGCTGCCCACCCAGAAGCTCACCGTGCAGCAGCTGCGCGAGCAGCGGGAGAAGCTCAACGAGCAGGGCGCCCAGCCGGAGCGGGAGGTGGTCGACGCCACAATCGCCCGGCAGATCTGGTCGAAGCGCCAACTGTTCGAGGTGATGGTCGACTTCTGGAACGACTTCCTGCACGTCGCCGCCGACTTCGACGGTGGCGAGGCGTACCGCACCTCGTTCGACAAGGACGTGGTGCGCAAGCACGCGCTGGGCAGCTACCCCGAGATGCTTGTCGCCGCCAACAAGCACCCCGCGCTGCTGATCTACCTGAACCAGAAGGACTCCCGCAAGGACGCGATCAACGAGAACCTCGCCCGGGAGAACCTGGAGCTGTACTCGGTCGGCGTCGACGGCGGCTACACGGAGGGCGACGTCCGCCAGGCTGCCATGCTGCAGACCGGCCGTGGCGTCGACGACAAGGGCCAGTACCGCCTGCGGGTGAACCAGCACTACATGGGCAAGGTGAAGATCCTCGGCTTCACCCACCCGAACACGTTCTCCATCAAGGACGTCAACAACCCGACGGACAAGGAGATCGCCGCCGTGGACGCGGCGATCGACAAGTACATCACCTACATCGCGCTGCACCCGTCGACGGCCAAGTACGTGGCGCAGAGCCTTGCCACCCGGTTCGTCTCGGACACCCCGCCGAAGTCCCTCGTGGACCGGCTCGCCAAGACGTACAGCAGCAACAACGGCCTGATCAAGCCGATGCTGATGACGCTGTTCAGCTCCTCTGAGTTCTGGGCGGCGGTGGGGCAGAAGGTGCGCCGGCCGATGGAGTACCTGGTGGCCACGTACCGGACGCTCGGCGTCAGCCCGGAGGCGTCGCCGACGCACAACAACGGCGACAACAAGCGCACCCCCTTCGCCCGGGGCCTGCGGCAGGTCCACGACAAGCTGCGGGAGTTGGGCCAGTACCCGATGGGTCAACCCACCCCGGACGGCTACCCGGACGTCTACGTCGCGTGGACCTCGGCCGGCACCATGGTCAACGGCTGGAACGAGGCCGGCGAGATCACGGCCGGCTACCGCACCGTGTTCACGTACACGCCGCCGCAGAAGCTCGTCGCGAAGCCGCCGGCCACCGCCGGGGCGTACGTGGACGCGCTGTCCCTGCGGCTCGTGGGTCAGAAGCTGAGCACCCGGGAGAAGAACCTGATCCTCGGCGTGGCCGGTGTGCCGGCGACCGCCAAGGTCGATGCCACGTTCAACGGGGCCATCACCGCCGTCGCGCGGGCGATCCTCGCGTCCCCCCAGCACCACCTCCGGTGAGGCACCCGATGGAGAAGACTGTGTACAACTCTTTCCCCCTGCACCCCGAATGCCCCGACCTGCGGCGGCTGGCCGACAACCCGGCTGAGGCGCTGCTGCGCGCCGAGGCCGACGTCGTCGCCGCCGAGAACGCGGCCGAGGCGGACCGCTACCGCATGCTGGAGAACCTGGAGGAGGCCCAGCAGGACGGTCGCGGTGTCACCCGCCGGACGTTCGTCGCCGGTGCGGCGGCGACCGCCACCGCGCTGGCCACCGCCCAGTTCGTCACCACGTCGGCGTCGTTCGCGGCGACAAAGACGGGCACGTTGATTCACGTCTTCCTCTACGGCGGCCTGGACGGGCTGAGCCTGGTGGCCCCGGACAACGACCCGGTGCTCGCCAAGGACCGCCCCGACCTGCTGCTGGGCAACGACTCGCTGGCCCTGAGCCGGGGCTTCAAGCTGACAAGTGCGTTCAAGCCGCTGGAGCAGTGGCTCAAGGCCGGCCAGTTGGGCTTCATCCCGGCGGTCTCCGACGAGCGGCTGTCCCGCAGCCACTTCCAGGCCGCGGACGCCTGCAACCTGGGCGGGCTGCCCAACGAGACCGGCGGCCGGGGCTGGTTGGACGGCCTCGTCGACAACCTCGGCAAGGGCACCGCGTTCCGCAGCGTCGGCATCGGCAGCACGCTGCCGCGCTCGCTGGTCGGCAACAACGGCGCGATCTCGCTGAACAGTGTGGGCTCGCTGCGGCTCAACGGCGACGAGAAGTTCCGGGCGGCCACCGAGAAGGCCATCAAGGGGCTGTTCACCGGGATCAACCACCCGGTCGAGGAAGCCGTGCAGGAGGGCATGGGTGCGCTGGCCACCGCGCAGAAGCTCGCCGCCAAGCCGTACCAGCCTGCCGAGGGCGTCACGTACGAGGGCGTCGGTCGGGCGTTCCAGCAGCTCGCCCAGCTGATCAAGGGCGGCGCGAACGTCCGGGTCGCCACCGTCGGCATGGGTGGCTACGACACCCACGAGAACCAGGGCACCCGCGAGGGCGGCCAGCTGCACCGCCGGCTGGGCGAGCTGGCCAAGGCGATGGCGGCGTTCTTCACCGACCTCGGCCCGCAGGCCGCCGACGTGACGATCATGGTGTCCAGCGAGTTCGGCCGGCGCATCCGCTCCAACGGCGGCGGCACCGACCACGGCCACGGCGGCGTGATCACTGTCCTGTCCGGCAAGAAGCTCGCCGGTTCCCTGCTCGGCACGTGGAACGGCCTGGACAAGCCGGATTCCGGCGACGTGCCGGAATACAACAACATGTTCAACGTCTACGGCTCCATCGCCCAGGGCCGGTTCGGGCTCACCAACGCGGAGGTGCAGAAGGTGTTCCCCCGCATGAAGTACGCCCCGATGAAGCTGTACGCGTGACGTATCCGCACACCCACGCCGCCGGCCGCCGCACCGGGACCTCGTCCCGGCACGGCGGCCGGTCGGCTGCGCCCGTACCCCCGCAGGTGCCGGAGCGGCGCGGACCCGGCGGCCGCCGGTTGCTGGTCGTGCTGCTCGTGCTCGGGCTGCTGGCAAGCGTGCTGCCCTGGTGGTTGGGGACGCCGGCCGGCTCGCTGAGGACCACCGCGTCGACCGTCACCGCGGCGGGCCGGATCACCGGCCTGGTCGCCGGCTACCTGCTGCTCGTGCAGGTGCTGCTGATGAGCCGGCTGTCGGTGCTGGAACGGTGGATCGGCGGCGAACACCTGTCCCGCTGGCACCGCGACATCGGCGCGACGCTGCTGGTGGCCGTGCTGGCGCACATGTCGCTGATCCTCGTCGGCTACGCCGACCTGCGAAACCAGTCGATCGTCGCCGAGGTGGGCACGCTGCTCGGCGACTACGAGGACATGGTCTCGGCGTTCGTCGCCACCGGCATCATGATGCTCGTCGGGTTCAGCAGTGTGCGGGGGATCCGGCGGGCGTTGCCCTACGAGCTGTGGCACCTGCTGCACCGGTCCAGCTATCTGATTCTGCTGCTCGGCTACGGGCACCAGTTCACCCACGGCGCGCAGCTCTACCGGCCCGGCCCGGTGCGAACCGGGTGGATCGTCCTGTACCTGCTGGTGGTCGCCGCCCTGCTATGGGGACGGGTGATCGCGCCGCTGGTGTTCAACCTGCGCTACAAGCTGCGGGTCGCCGACGTGGTCGCGGAGAGCCCGGACACCATCTCCATCTATCTCACGGGCGAGCGGCTGGGCCGGTTGGAGATGCTCGGCGGGCAGCACTTCCGCTGGCGTTTCCTCACCCGCGGCTGCTGGTGGCAGTCGCACCCGTTCTCCGTCTCGGCCGCCGCCAACGGCCGCTGGCTGCGCCTCACCGTCAAGGTTGTCGGCACGCACACCGCCGACCTGCGCGACCTGGAACCGGGCACCCGCGTGTGGGCGCAGGGTCCGTCGGGCACGTTCACCGCCGCGCACCGGATCCGCGAACGGGCCCTGCTGATCGCCGGCGGCAGCGGCATCACGCCCATCCGGGCCATGCTTGAGGAGTTGCCGCCGGGCGCCGCCCTCATCTACCGGGCCCGCACGCCCGCCGACGTGCTGCTCAGCCGCGAGCTGGACTGGCTGGCCCAGGAACGCGACACCTCCATCTGGTACGTCATCGGCTCCCGCGACGATCCCGGCCCCCGCCAGCTCATGAGCCCCGACGGGCTGCGCCAACTGGTGCCCGACGTGGCCCGCCGTGACGTCTACCT
The DNA here is from genome assembly GCF_011927785.1 of Micromonospora profundi. Classification (NCBI taxonomy): domain Bacteria; kingdom Bacillati; phylum Actinomycetota; class Actinomycetes; order Micromonosporales; family Micromonosporaceae; genus Micromonospora; species Micromonospora profundi. The sequence goes on from NZ_JAATJK010000001.1 coordinate 729,543, forward strand.
GTGCGGTCCGCCCGGGCTGGTCGAGCAGTCGGTGCGCGCGTTGCGCCGGGCCGGAGTACCACGCCGGCAGATCCACCTGGCCACCTTCGAGTTGTAGGAAGGCATCGCATGCGTCGCGCGTTGCTCGCGATCACCGGTCTGGCCGCCAGCACCACCGCGCTGGTGGTGCTCAAGGGCTCCCCGGGTGTCACGCCGGCTGCCCAGAACCTGCCGACCTCCCAGCCGGTCAACCCCGCCGGTCCGGGCGCCGACCCGAGCGTCGCCCCGGACGCCCCCGGCGCAGACCCGACAGGTGCGGCACCGAAGCCGTCCGAGAGCGCCGACGCGGCCACGTCGCCCAAGCCGGGCAAGACCACCGCCCGCCCGTCGGGCACCCGCACCACGGCGAAGGCGCCGACAGCGCCGCGCACCACCACCAAGGCGCCCCAACCGACCACCCGCCGGATCACCGGGCCGGGGGTGGACGCCAAGGACGGGTCTGAGACGTACGGGTACGTGCAGGTGCAGATCGTGGTCTCCGGCAACCGCATCGTCGAGGCCACCACCCTGTCGCTGCCCAGCGGCGGTGAGTCCGACATCCACAGCGGCGACGTGCGGGACAGGTACAACGGCACCGGCGGCGAGGTGGTGCAGAAGCAGAGCGCCAACCTGAACACCGTGTCCGGGGCCACCGCGACCAGCAACGCCTACAAGCAGTCGCTGCGGGCCGCCATCGAGCAGGCGTTCTGACGTGCCGGTCACGACGTCCCGACCCGGGCTCTGCCGGGTCGAGCAGATCATGGGTACGGCGATCACCGTGGACCTCGCCGACGACCTGCCGCCGGCACGCCTGCACGAGCTGGCCGACGAGGTCTTCGGCTGGATGCGCGAGGTGGACGCCAGGTTCAGCACCTACCGGGACGACAGCGAGGTGTGCCGCTTCGACAGGGGCGAGGTGCTGCTCTCCGAGGCGTCGGCGGACCTACGGTTCGTGTTGGAGGCGTGCGCCGACCTGTGGGGTGCCACCGACGGGTTCTTCGACGCGTACGCCACCGGGCGGCTCGACCCGTCCGGTTTCGTGAAGGGCTGGGCGGCGCAGGTCGCCTCGGACCGGCTGCTGGCCGCCGGGGCGCCGAACCACTGCGTCAACGCCGGCGGCGACGTGCGGGTACGCGGGTTCTCCCCGGCGGGGGAGCCGTGGCGGATCGGCATCCGGCACCCGTGGGACGCGATGGCGACCTGCCTGGTGCTGGCCGGAACGGATCTGGCGGTGGCCACGTCCGGGGTGTACGAGCGGGGTCGACACGTGCTGGACCCGCGCCGCGGCGCTGCCGCGAGCGGCCTGCGGTCGGTCACAGTGGTAGGCAGCGATCTCGGGGTGGCCGACGCGTACGCCACTGCGGCCCTTGCCATGGGCACCGCCGGCATCGGCTGGCTGGACCGCTGCCCCGACTACACCCACGCGGTGATAACGGACAAGGGCCGCCAGTACCACTCGACGGCCCTCCCCACAACAACCTGACCCCGCCTCCACGTCGCCGCGATCTTGCAGTTTCGGTCGCCGTTTTGCCGCGACTAAGGCGTTTGTCCGGGCAGAAAGTGCAAGATCGCGGGGGTGAGCCCCGGGATGGGGTCAGCGCACCGGGCGGTTTGTGCCTGCTGGGCGGGTGCCGGTGGGGCGGGGACGGCCGGGGCGGGAGCCGGCGGGACGGGTGCCCGCCCAACGGCGCCCGGGGTGGCTGCGGCGGGGCGGCTCGGTGCCGCCGGGATGCGGCGCTCTGTCGTCCGTGGACATCGTTCCCCCGTTCGTGGCGCGCGTTCGCGCTGGCGCTTTGTCGCTGTCCCTCTGCTCAACGAGGACCGGCGCCCCGGCGACGCTGTCGGTCACCGGATCGAGTCCGCTCCCGGCCCGACTCACATGCCCCGGCGGGGGAGCGGCAGGTGGCCGGGGAGCAGGTCGAGGGCAAGCGTCACCCCGTTGGCGCGCAGCGCCTCGATAAGCGTGTTCTGCACCAGGTAGGAGTCAGGAAGCTGCCACCGCGCCTGCTCCGGGGCGACCGCCCAGCGGACCGTCCCCTCGGGCAGCCTTGTGGGCGGCGCCGGGATCCACGATCCCGGTCCGTGCCGGACCACGTGGAAACAGTGCTCCAACTCCGGCCGGAGCGGATCGCCGGGGCGGACCAGGAACATCCACCTGCCGGTCGGGGTGACGAGCACCGGGCCGCGTACGCCGGTGCCGGCCGGGTGGGTGCGTACCGCGTCGAGCACGTGCCGGCCCAGGTGCGCCGGCACCTCCAGCACGTCGAAGGCCCGCCCGGTGGGCAGCAGTACGCCGTGCGGGCGCGTCCGCCACCAGGTGGCCACCCGGATCGGGTCGGCGCTCGCGGCCAACTCCCAGTTCTCCAGCGCGGGGTGGCAGCCGACGGTGGGGCAGCCGGCCCGGCCGCACACGAACCGGCTGCGGGCCAGGCAGGCGCCGGGGGTCACCTCCCATCCGTGTACGGCGTACCGGATGGCGACCCGGCGCAGCCGGACCCGTTCCAACGGCGACAGTTCAGCGACGCGCGGTCCGACGTTTCGCCACATGATGTGCCATCTCCCCTCGTCGGGCCTGGCGTACGCCAGGTCGCATGTCGAGCGCCGTCACTGCCGTAACCCACGATCGTTGAGGTTGACGAACGGCTCGTGCAACTTGCACGAAAAGTACGAGGACTGGCTATCCGGCTGACGTACACGCTGTGCGACCAGCGGAAACCTGAAAAGGACGCTGGACCGCCGCACCCGCGGACATCGCCCCGGACCGATGGACGGTGGCGGCAGGGGAGGGGATGGGGAGATGGACGAGCTACCCATAGGGCGGCGAGTGGCCTACTGGCGGGGCCGTCGCAAGATGTCGCAGCAGGTCTTCGCCGACCGGCTGGGCAAGTCGAAGAGCTGGGTGGACAAGGTCGAGCGCGGGGTCCGCCGGCTGGACAAATTCTCGGTCCTCTACGAGATCGCCGACATCCTCCAGATGGACGTGCAGTTGTTGCTGGGCCGGGACCCGGAGCGACGTACCGACGCGCTGAACTGCATCGACCAGGTCGAGGTGCAGGAGATCCGGGCGGCCCTGGAGCGGTACGACTCGATGAGCGCCTACTTCGACGCGGCGCCCTGTCCGCCCCCGCTTGACGACATGCGCAAGGCCGTCAACCACGCCTGGCTCACCTACCAGTACGGCCGGTACGGGATGCTCACCCGGGCGCTGCCGAAGCTGCTGCGCGACGCCCAGGCGGCCGATGCCGCGTACGGCGGCGCGCAGGCGCCGGAGGCGGCCCATCTGCTCGGGCAGGTCTACCAGATCGCCTCCTCGGTGCTGCGCAAGCTCGGCGAGTGCGACCTGGCCTGGCTGGCGGCGGACCGGTCGATGGCTGTGGCCCAGCGGGCCGACGACCCGCTGCTGGCCGGCATTGCCACCACCCGGGTCTGCAACGCCCTTGTCGCCATGGGAAGGGGTCGCCCGGCGCTGGAGCTGAACGTCCAGATCGCCAACCGGCTTGCGCCCGGCGGCAGCAACGACGTCTCGCCGGCCCGGCTCTCGGTCTACGGCATGCTGCTGCTCCAGGGCGCGATGGCGGCTTCCCGGATCGGTGACTCGGCAAGCGTCGACGACCTGATCAACTGCGCGGAGGAAGCGGCCACGCTGCTCGGTAGCGACCAGAACCACTACTGGACGTCGTTCGGCCCGACGAACGTCGAGTTGCACCGTGCCGCCGCCGCCGTGGAGTTGGGTGACGGAGGCCGGGCCGTGGAGGTGCACCGGCTGCGCATCTCGGAGCCTCTGTTCAACGCGTTGCTGCCCGAACGCCGTGCCCATCACCTGCTCGACATCGCCCGCGGGTACGCGCAGATCGGCGATGTGGCCAACGCCGGCGAGATGCTGCTGCTCGGTGATCGGCTCGCGCCGTCGGAGATCCGCTGCCGTCCGATCGCCCACGAGGTCATGTCGGACATCCTTCGTCGCACACGTGGTGCGCCGCCTTCTCCGGTAGCGGAGTTGGCTGAGCACATGGGAGTAGGGGTATGAGCGCGGAGCCGGTCTGATGACCGGCGGACAGCGCACAAGCGAGCACCGTTCGGTGCTCTATGTCATCGCCTGCGGTTCGCCGCTGGCACGTCACGTCGGGCGCCTGGTCGACCTGGCCCAGCAGGACGACTGGGACGTCTGCGTGATCACCACGCCGGACGGGGCCAAGTTCGTCGACCAGCCCGCCCTGACCCGCCAGACCGGGCACCCGGTGCGTACGCACTACAAGAACCCCGGTGATCCGGACGTGCTGCCGCCGGCCGACGCCATGATCGTGTGCCCGGCGACCGTGAACACGATCAACAAGTGGGCGGCCGGGATCGCTGACACTCTCGCCCTCGGGCTGCTGGTGGAGGCGCAGGGCAAGGGCCTGCCCATCGTGGCGGTGCCCTACACGAACGCCGCGATGGCCGCCCACCCGGCATTTCGGGCCGGTGTGGCCCGGCTGGCGGAATGGGGCGTCACGATGCTCTTCGGTGATCATGTGGTGCCCCTGCACCCGCCCGGGACAGGCGAACAGCACATGCACGTGTTCCCCTGGCAGATGCCGTTGGCCGCGCTGCGTACCGTCGCGTACCGCGCGGCCTGACCGCCCGGCGGCCGCGTCCGCGAGGTAGCCCGACCGGCGCGGCCGGGCGTCGCCGCCGGACCGTCGCCGCGCCGGTAAGCTGGGCCGCCGTGAGCGTATGCGTATCCACCCCCTCGGTGACCGACGTGGTCGCCGAGCTGGAGCGGCGCTACCCGCCGGTCTGGGCCGAGGAGTGGGACCGGGTCGGCCTGGTGCTCGGTGAGCCGGCCGCCCTCGTCCGCCGGGTGCTCTGTGTGGTCGACGTGGTGCCCGAGACGGTAGCCGAGGCGTTGGCCGTCGGCGCGGACATGATCGTCTCGCATCACCCGCTGTTGCTGCGGGGCGTCTCGTCGGTCGCCCCGACGACCTTCAAGGGCCGGATCGTGCACCAGTTGATCCGGGCCGGGGTGGCGCTCTACGTGGCACACACGAACGCCGACGTGGCGTCCCCCGGCGTCTCCGATGCCCTCGCCGCCCGGTTCGGCCTGACCGGGCTGCGCCCGTTGCAGCAGCCAGCGCCCGGTTCCCCCGCGTACGGCGACGACCGGGGCTTCGGCCGGATCGGCGAGTTGCCCCGCCCGATGACCCTCGCCGAGTTGACAGGGCACGCCGCCGCCGTGCTCCCTGTCACGTCGTGGGGAGTTCGCGCTGCGGGGGATCCCGGGCGTATGGTTCGTACCCTCGCCGTCAGCGGCGGGTCGGGGGACAGTTTCCTCGGCGCCGCGACCGCTGCCGGGGTGGACGCGTTCCTGACCGCCGACCTGCGGCACCATCCGGCCGGCGAGCACCTCGCGGCCGATGGTCCCGCCCTGATCGACGCCGCCCACTGGGCGACCGAACGACCGTGGCTCGACGATCTGGCCGCCCTCCTTCGGGAGGCGCCGGGCGTCGAGACGCTGGTGTCCGACCTGGACACCGACCCGTGGACCGTGCACGCCGCCGCACCCGCTGTGGACGACAAGGAGCCCGACCGTGAAGGCTGACCCCAAGGTGCAGAGCCGCCTGCTCGACCTTCAGGCCATCGACACCAACCTCGCCCAGCTCGCGCACCGCCGTCGGTCGCTGCCGGAGCGGGCCGAGCTGGAGGCGCTGGCCCGGGAGTTGTCGTCGCTGGAGGACGAGCGGGTCCGCGCCCAGGTGGCGGTCGACGACCTGGATCGGGACATCGCCCGCCTGGAGAAGGACGTCGACCAGGTCCGGGCGCGTAAGGAGAAGGACGAGAACCGGCTCGCCGCCGGCACCGGGCCGGCCCGGGAGCTGGAGGCGTTGCAGCACGAGCTGGTCTCGCTCAACCGGCGCCAGGGCGACCTGGAGGACGCCGAGTTGGAGCTGATGGAGCAGCGGGAGACCGCGCAGGGCGTGCTGGACGGCGTGGAGAAGCGGCTGGCCGAGGTCCGGGAGAAGCGGGCCGCCACCGAGCAGCGCCGCGACGACGCGCTGGCCGAGATCGCCAAGGAGGAGGAGTTCAAGCGGGGCGCCCGTCAGCCGCTCGCGGCCGACCTCCCGGCTGAGCTTGTCACCCTCTACGACAAGATCCGCGAAGAGACCGGGCTGGGTGCGGCGCTGCTCACCGCGGGCCGCTGCGGAGGCTGCCGGCTGGAGCTGTCCGGCGCCGACCTGGCGCGGATCCGCAAGACCGCTCCGGACGACGTGGTCCGCTGCGAGGACTGTCGACGGATCATGGTCCGCACCAACGAGTCGGGCCTGTAGGTCGTGGCACCGCGCGTGGTAGTCGTCGAGGCCGACGGCGGGTCCCGGGGCAACCCCGGTCCGGCCGGCTACGGCGCGGTGGTGCGCGACGCGGAGACCGGCGAGGTGCTCGCCGAACGCTCCGAGTCCCTGGGTACGGCGACAAACAACGTCGCCGAGTACCAGGGGCTGATCGCCGGTCTGACGGCCGCCGCCGAGGTGGGTGCCAGCGAGGTGGACGTCCGGATGGACTCGAAGCTCGTGGTCGAGCAGATGTGCGGCCGGTGGCAGATCAAGCACCCCGGTCTGCGTCCGCTGGCCGCACAGGCGGCGACGCTCGTGGGCCGGTTCGACGCCGTCCGGTTCACCTGGATTCCCCGCGACCAGAACCGGCACGCCGACGCGCTCGCCAACGCCGCGATGGACGCCGCCGCAGGCCGCCCCACGCCCTCCGCCACCAGCGCCCCGGCCTCGGCCAGCGCACCCGCCGGCGGTGCCGTGATCGGCAGCGACCCGGCGACCGCACCGGCGTCCTGGGAGCCGCGTCCGAGCTTCACCGCCACCCGGCTGGTACTGGTGCGCCACGGCGAGACCGAGTACACCGAGCAGGGCCGCTACTCCGGCCGGGGCGACGTGCCGCTCTCCGCGCGCGGCCGCGCCCAGGCCCGCGCCACCGCCGCCCGGGTCGCCGAGCTGGTCCCTTCCGTCGCGGCCGTGCTCAGCTCACCGCTGTCCCGGTGTACGTCCACGGCGGCGACGATCGCCGGTGCGCTCGGTGACGTGCCGGTACGCACCGAGGACGACCTGATCGAGTGCGACTTCGGCCAGTGGGAGGGGCGTACCTTCGCCGAGGTGCGTCAGCAGTGGCCGGGGGAGATGGACGCCTGGCTCGCCTCACCCCGGATCGCTCCGCCGGGCGGTGAGTCGTTCACCCAGGTGGCCGAGCGCATCCGGCGGGTCGTCGGCGCGCTTCCCACGGCGTACCCCGCGGAGGCTGTGGTTGTCGTCTCCCACGTCTCGCCGATCAAGCTGGCGCTGCGCGATGCGCTCGCCGCCGGTGACGGTTTCCTACATCGGCTCTTTCTGGACGCGGCCGGCATCTCGGTGCTCGACATGTGGCCCGACGGTGGGATCGCGGTGCGGACGGTAAACGACACCGCACACCTCGCCAAGATCGACTAATTCCCACCTATCGGGAGGGTTTTAGCTTCAGGGCTCCGACCAGGGCGGAAACCGTTGACAGTGGAGCTCCTGCGCCCCAAGATCGGTTTGTGCGAAGCGTTCACCTGACGAAGCGGGGTCACATCGACCTCCTGCGCGTCGCCAGCGCAGCCTGTCGACGCTCCATCTGACGCCGGGTCCACCCCTTTCTCGCACGCAGCAGGCGTACCCCCCTTCACCGTTGGTCTCCGGCCCAGCGGCGAGTCCGCCTGCGCGCGTACCTCCCGACAGGAGATCTGTCCATGTTGCTCAAGAGACGTCTGTCCCGCCTCACCGTGACGGTGGTGAGCACCGCGCTACTGGCCACCGTGGCCCTGACGAACCCGGCGTCCGCCAAACCGGGGCACTCGACCCCGGGGCATCCCGCGCCGAAGCACGGTGCCAACCACTCCGACGTCCGGGGCTACCCCCGGCAGAGCACCCTCCCGGTCTGGCCGGACAACCCGGCTGACGCCTCGATCGCGATCGGTGTCGTCCCCTACGACGAGATCGCGCCGAAGCTGAACGCCCTCCAGCGGGCCAGCAACCGGGTCTCCGCCCACGTCGCCGGCAAGTCCGCCGGTGGCTACGACCTGTACGTGGTCACCGTGACCGCGCCGGAGAGCCGCGCCGAGGCCCAGCAGCAGGAGACCTGGAAGCGGCTCATCGAGGACGACCCGGCACGGGCGCAGCGGGACCGCAAGCTGCTCGCCGGCTACAAGACCCCGCTGTTCGTCAACGGCAACCTGCACGGCAACGAGTGGGAGGGCACGGACGCCGCGCTGCGGGTCATCGAGGACCTCGCCACCGACCGCAGCCCCGAGGTGGCAGCGCTGCTCAAGCGCAACCGGCTGGTCTTCATCGTCACCGCGAACCCGGACGGACGGGTGGCCGGGACCCGGCCCAACTCGGCGGGTTACGACCTCAACCGTGACCTCACCATCGTCTCGCAGCCCGAGACCAGGATCATCCGTGATCTGATCATCGACACCAAGCCGATCATCACGCTGGACCTGCACGGATACGTCAACCCGACCCTGCTGCACCCCAGCACCCCGCCGCACAACGTCAACAACGAGTACGACCTGTACATCAAGCACGGCCTGCCGAACGCCCTGGCAATCGAGGAGGGCCTGCGCGGTCTGGGCTACCCCGAGACCCAGCAGGCGCGGATTCCGTTCCGTGACGACGAGCCGGGCGTGTGGGACGACTTCCCGCCGATCTACGTGCCGTCGTTCGCCATGCTCCAGAGCAGCATCCCGTACACCATCGAGGCGCCGCTCAACCCGCGCGGCACAAACCTCACCCCGGCCGAGCGGGTCCGTCGCTCCGGCATCAACACCGACGTGCACGAGGTGGCGATCCGTACGTCGCTGCGCTACATCCAGGACCACCGCGCGCAGGTGCTGCACGACCAGGCCGAGGTCTACCGCCGTGGCCTCGCCGGTGAGCCGCTGCGCGACATCCCCGACGGCTACGTGCCGGGCTGGGGTCCGGAGGACAACTACAACACCACGTTCCCCCGGTCGTACGTCATCCCGGCCGGCACCGGACAGCGCTCCGAGCCCGCCGCGGCCCGACTGGTCGACCTGCTGGTCGGCAGCGGCGGCCGGGTGTGGCAGGCGAAGAAGGCGTTCAAGGCCGACGGCAAGACCTACCCGGCCGGCTCGTACGTCGTCGACATGCACCAGCCCAAGCGTGGCCTGGTCAACTCGCTGCTCGAACCGGGCGCGGACATCACCGACCGGGTGGGCGACCTCTACGCCGGCCCGGCCGCCTGGAGCCAGGGCCTGACCTGGGGCGCCACTGTGGACACCCTGTGGAACACCCTGCCCAAGGTGCCCCTGGAGCGGATCAACGACGCGCGTGCCGAGGGCACCCTGCCCGCCGGCAAGTCCGACCTGCGTCTGGACCTGCGCGACGCCGCCGACCTGCTCGTGGTGAACTCGCTGCTGGCCAAGAACGTCGCGGTCCACCGGCTCGCCGACGGATCGGTTGTCGTTCCGAACACCCCGGCCAACCTGAAGCTGGCCCGTGCCGAGGTGAAGGCTCACGGCGTGCGCTTCGAAGCGGCGCCGAAGGGTTGGCGGGGCACTCGGCTGGACCGGGTCGTTGTCGGCTACATCGGCACCGTCGAGGAGCGGGACACTCTCGCCGCCCTGGGCTTCGAGGCGCGTGCGGTGACAGCCGCGACGCTTGCCGGCACGCTGACGTCCGACGTCGACGTGCTGCTTGTCGCCAGCAACGTCAACCTGACGAACCTGACCGCCGAGAACCGGGCTGCCCTTGACGGCTTCCTGGCCCGCGGCGGCGGCGTGGTCGGCCTGGGCACCCCCGGGGCGTCCTTCGGCAACGGCACCGGGCTGCTGAGCGTGACCGCCACAGCGGCACCGAGCCTGGCCAGCGGCGTGGCCAACATCGTGAACAACGGCGGGCCGGTCACCACCTCGGCCATCCCGCACTCGTTCATCAGCCAGCCCGTCTGGTTCACCAACCTGGGCGCCAACGTCCAGGTCGAGCAGTCGTACGCCGCCGACCCGCTGCTGTCGGGCTGGTGGGCCACCAGCGGCGCCAACGGGCAGGCCGCTGCGGCAAACAACGCCAGCATCGTGCGGGCCGTCTCCACGGCAGGCAACGGCGTGGTGCTGTTCGGCACCGACCCGACGTTCCGCCTGCACCCCAAGGGTCTGCAGTCGCAGCTCGGTCGGGCGCTGCTCTGGGCAGCCCAGCGTTGAGGCTGATCGGGTGAGCTGACAGCCTGCCCACGTGGGGCCCGGGTGCGTTTCGCACCCGGGCCCCACGCCGTCTCCGGGGCGGCTCGGATCGGCCCGACACCGGGTACGTCTGTCGATGCCGCTGGGCGCACTACGGACGCCGTTCGGCGCAGCACCGTCCATTCATCGACCGTGATGACGGTCACAGAGTCGTAGCCTCCGGCCGTTACATCGAGAGCCACGACTCCCCGGAGGTGTGTCAGATGGCTGTACCGGAACCGGATGCGCCCACCACGGCGCCCACGACGGCCCAGTCCAGGGCGAAGGACCACAGCCCCTGGAACTGGCTGCTCTTTGTGCCAATCGTGGTGCCGCTGATCCCGGCGTTCTTCAACGGCGACGCACCACGGATCTTCGGGTTCCCCCGCTACTACTGGCTGCAACTGACCTGGATCCTGCTCGGCGTGTCCACCACGACGTTCGTCTACCAGATGACGAAGAAGCGGAGGGTCCGGTGAGCGCGAGGAGTGAGCCGGGTTTGCGAGTCCCGCAGTCGCGAACGAAGGAGGTTCGCTGATGTGGCGCGACCATCTCACCGAGATCATCGTCTTCACTCTGCTGTTCCTCCTGGTCAGCGCCATGGGCTTCGTGGCAGCGCGCTGGCGGGCGCCGAAGGACATGGCGCACCTGGACGAGTGGGGTCTGGGCGGGCGCAGCTTCGGCGGCTGGATCACGTGGTTCCTGGTCGGCGGTGACCTCTACACCGCGTACACATTCGTGGCGGTGCCGGCGCTGATGTTCGGAGCCGGCGCGGCCGGGTTCTTCGCGGTGCCGTACACGATCGTCGTCTACCCGCTTGTCTTCCTGGTGCTGATCCGGCTCTGGTCGGTCTCGCACCGGCACGGGTTCGTGACGCCCGCCGACTTCGTCCGCAGGCGGTTCGACTCGCCGGTGCTGGCGCTGCTGATCGCGATCACCGGGATCGTGGCCACGATGCCGTACATCGCCCTGCAACTGGTCGGCATCGAGGCGGTCCTCAAGACCATGGGCGTGACGGGGGAGAGCGCCCTGGCCCGGCACCTGCCGATCATCATCGCGTTCGCCATCCTGGCCGCGTACACCTATCAGTCGGGGCTGCGCGCGCCGGCGCTCATCGCGTTCGTCAAGGACAGCCTGATCTACATCGTGATTCTTGTGGCGGTCATCTACCTGCCGTACAAGCTGGGTGGTTGGGGCGACATCTTCGACGCGGCGGACGCGAAGTTCCAGGCGTCGCCGAACCCGAACGACGGCATCCTGCTCAACGGCAACAACCAGCTCCAGTACGTCACACTGGCGTTCGGTTCGGCGCTGGCGCTGTTCCTCTACCCGCACAGCATCACCGGTGTGCTGGCCAGCCGGAACCGCGACGTGATCAAGCGGAACATGTCGGCGCTGCCCGCGTACAGTCTGCTGCTCGGTCTGATCGCGCTGCTCGGCTACATGGCCATCGCGGCGGGGGTGAAGCCGCTGCCCGGGGCGACCGAGGGCAGCGTCGACAACAACACGATCGTGCCGCTGCTGTTCGACCAGCAGTTCCCGGACTGGTTCGCCGGGGTCGCCTACGCCGCCATCGGCATCGGCGCGCTGGTGCCGGCGGCCATCATGTCGATCGCGGCGGCGAACCTGTTCACCCGCAACATCTACAAGGAGTACCTGAAGCGGGACGCGACCGCCGCGCAGGAGGCGAACGTCTCGAAGATCACCTCACTGGTGGTCAAGGTGGGGGCTGTGGCCTGCATCGTCTTCCTCGACCCGCAGTTCTCCATCGACCTCCAGCTCATCGGCGGCGTGATCATCCTTCAGACGCTGCCGGCGGTGGCGCTGGGCCTCTACACGCGCTGGTTCCACCGGACGGCGCTGATCGCCGGCTGGGCCGCCGGCATGGGGCTCGGCATGTGGATGCTCTACCACGTGGCCAGCCCGACCCGGAAGCACTTCGGCGGCTCGGCGTTCCCGCTGGAGAAGTTCGGCTTCGACACCCCCAAGACGATCTACGTGGGCATCGTGGCGGTACTTGTCAACCTGGCGGTAGCGGCCCTGTTGACGCTGATCCTGCATGCTGCCAAGGCCCCCGAAGGCGTCGACGGAACAACCCCGGACGACTACTTCGCCGACGAGGGCGACCCCCGAGTAACCCCAGGCCCCACCTCCGAAGCCAACGCAGCCCGAGAACCAGTCGCCTAACCCCGCCCCGCCCCGCCCGGCCCGTCCCTCCCCGTCCCTCCCCGACCCGTCCCCGTCCCCGCCCCTTCCGTCCCGGTCGATCATGGAGTTGTGGTGCCTGGTTGACGGTGGTTCACGCCATTCGTCCCCCACCACAACTCCATGATCGACGGAGGCCTGGACGTTTGTTAGTCCTTTGGCCCGATTCCTTGCAGGGCTAGGGTCAGCAGTTGATTCGCCTTGGCTGCGCCTGTTGGTTGCGCCGCTAGTGAGATGCCGTTGGCGAGAATCATCAGGTCGGCCATTGTGACGTCGGGCCGTACCGAACCGTTGTCGATGGCGCGGCGCAGCAGTGGCTCGCCGGCATCAATGAGCATCGTGCCGCAGGAGTCGGTCTCCTCGACGGGCTCGTTGAGGAGCGAATCCGCGAGGCCACGGGTCGTCGTGGCGTACGCGGTGACCTCGTGCAGCCAGGTCGTCAGGGCGTCGAGGGAGTCCGGCACGTCGCGCAGATCCCCGGCGCGCGCTGCGAGGTTGCGGACGCAGCCGCGGAAGACCGCCTGGAGCAGGGACCACCGGGTGGGGAAGTGCCGGTGCAGGGTCGCCGAGCCCACCCCGGCGGCGCGGGCGATCTCCTCCAGTGAGGCGTACGCGCCATCACGGGCGATCGCCTCGGACGCCGCCTTGATGATCCGGTCGTAGTTGCGCTGCGCGTCGGCTCTCATGGTCCACCTTGCAAAAGTGGGGTGGTCCCCCATATCGTAGCCGACGAGAAGTGGGGGGCCACCCCACTTGCTTTCTCAGGAGGCATCATGGCTGTTCTCGTCATCGGCGCGACGGGCAAGCAGGGCGGGGCAACAGCCCGGGCGCTGCTCGACCGTGGCGTTGCGGTCCGTGCTCTGGTCCGCGATCCCGGCACCGACAGCGCTCAGGCTCTGCGGGCTCTGGGCGCCGAACTGGTCACGGGCGACCTCGACGACGCGGAGTCGCTCGTCGCGGCAGCGGACGGGATGGACGGCCTCTTCTCCATCCCGTACCCCGATGTGACGAACATGCAGGGCGACGCCGAGGTGACCCGCGGTCGCAACGTCGTCGAGGCCGCACGCAAGGCCGGTGTGTCGCACGTCGTGCACAGCAGCGTCTCGGGTGCCGGAGAGTTCCACCGCAACCAGCCCGGGTGGGCCGAGGGTCGGTGGGACAGGAACTACTGGGAGAGCAAGGCGGCAATCGACGAGATGGTGCGCTCTGGTGGCTTCGCGCACTGGACCGTTCTCAAGCCGTCGACCTTCATGGAGAACCTCGTCGGCTGGTCCTACCTGTTCGGCGACTGGTCCAGCGGCACGATCATCACCGGCTTCGCCGAGGACAGGCGGCTTCCGTGGATCGCCGTCGACGACATCGGGGAGGCCGCGGCGATCGCGTTCACCAACCCGGAGAAGTTCGGCGGCCTGGACGTCGAGCTGGCCGGTGACCTGCGCACAATGACCGAGGTCGCGGCCATCCTGAGTGAGGTCACCGGCCGGGAGGTCGCCGCACCCGTGCTCACCCCGCAGCAGGCCGTCGAGCGCGGTCTCCTGCCCGCCATGGTCAACGCGGTCGAGCAGATCAACGAGAACGGAAGCCCCGCCCGTCCGGAGCTGACCCGTGCCCTGGGGCTGCCCACCACCGACTTCCGCACCTGGGCGCGGCGGACGTTCTCCTGACTCTCTGCCAGTCGCGGAGCGTCACCAGGCGGGGCGAGAGCCGCACCGAAAGTGGGCGGCGGGTGCAGGAGCGGCGGCGGCGCCGGGATTGAGGAGCGGCGGCGCGGAGTGCGGCAGCGGCGGGCGGGGGTTCACTAGCGGCGGCGGTTGCGGTTCACCAGGGCCTGGTTGAGGCGGCCCAGCAGGGTCGCCAGGGCGGCCTGGTCCTCGTCGCTCCAGTCGGCCAGGAGTTCGCCGTAGAGCCGGGTCCGCGCGGACCGCACCGCCGCCATCCGTTGGAGGCCGGCGGCCGTGGGGGAGATGACGGTCCCGCGGCCGTCGGACGGGTCCGGGGTACGCGTGATGAGCCCGTCGCGCTGGAGCGCTGACACCTGCCGGGTGACTGTCGAGCCGTCCAGGTTGAGCTGGGCGGCGAGCGCGGAGACGTTCTGCGGGCCGGCGGCGTCCAGGTGGCGCAGGATCACGTACGCCGCCCGGTCGAGCACCCGGTGCTCGGCGGTGCCGGTGGCCCGCCGGGTCGCCTCGCCGAACCGCATCAGGAGTGCGACCTCGGTTTCGATCCGGCCGAGGGTGCGCTCGTCGTCGTCGCTCATAGCTGTACGATACAGGATAAGTGTCTGTATCATACAGCTATCTGGGGAGTCGTAGTGGATCGGCGCACCGAACCGAACCGCAGTGCCATCTACGCCACCACACTGGTGGCCTTCCTCGCCATCGCCGGCATCGCCGTCGTCGACCCGATCCTGCCGGCCATCGGCGAGGCGATCGGAGTCACCGCCTGGCAGGTCGAGCTGCTGTTCACCGCGTACATCGCGGTCATGGCTCTCGGCATGATCCCGGCGACGCTCGCCAGCGGCCGGTTCGGGTTCAAGCCGGTGCTGATCACCGGCGTCTCCGTGGTCGGCGTCGCCGCGATCCTCGCCTCGCTCAACGACAACATCGTGCAGCTCTCCGTGCTGCGCGGCGTCTGGGGGCTCGGCAACGCGATGTTCTTCGCCACCGCAATGGTGGTGCTCGTCAACCTGGCCGTCGACAGGGAATGGGCGGTCAGCCTCTTCGAAACCGCACTCGGTCTCGGCTTCGCCGTCGGCCCGCTGATCGGCGGCCTGCTCGGCCAGGTCAGCTGGCGGCTGCCGTTCTTCGTCTGCGGCGTGTTCATGGTCCTCGCCCTCGGCGTGGCAGCCCGCAAGCTGCGCGAGCCGACCACCCGCCAACCCTCGGTACGGCTCGGCCAGATCTTCGCCACCTACCGCCGTCCGGCGTTCATCGTGCTCTGCGTGGTGACCGGCACGTACAACTTCGTGTTCTTCGTGGTGCTCGGCTACACGCCGCTCTTCCTCGGCCTCGACGTGATCCCGCTGGGGTTGGCGTTCACCGGCTGGGGCCTCGGCCTGGCCGCCGGCATCCTCGTGATCGGCCACCGGCTCGCCCACCGGATCGGGGCTGTGCAGACCGTCGGCGTGGCCATCGTCGGGCTGCTGGTCTGCATGGTCCTCTTCGCCACCTCGACAAGCACCGCCGAAGCGCTCGTGGTGCTGGTGCTCTCCGGGCTCTGCATGGGCCTGGCCAACGCCAACCTCACCGACCTGGCGCTCGGCCTCGGCTCCAGCGACCGCCGGGTCGCCACCGGCGCGTTCAACCTCGTCCGCTGGGGTGCCGCCGCGCCCGCGCCGATCATCTCCGGCAAGCTCGCCGAGCACTCGCTGTCGCTGCCGTACTGGGTCGGTTTCGGGGTGCTCGCCGTCGGCGTGCTCGTCTACCTGGCCTTCGCGCACGTGATGGCCGCCGGCTACGGCGAGCGGGTGCTCTGGGCCCGCTGGAACCGAGCCGCCGCCGACAGCGAGCACGCCCCAGAAGAGCCGGTAGGCGAGGCGTACTGAAGGCGCCCCGGGTCAGCTCAGGGCGCGCCACAGCAGGTAGAGGCCGATCGCCGTACCGAACACCACGATCAGCGTCTTGAGCACCACCGGCGGCAGCCGGCGGACGAGCCGCGCGCCGACGTACCCACCAATCAACGTGGCTGGCGCGACCACCGCGACGGCCGTCCAGTTCACCGGGCCGAACAGGGCGAAAACCACTAGCGTCGTGAGGCCGACCACCGCGGAGAGCAGATTCTTGATCGCGCTCACCCGTGCCAGGGTCGCGTCCAGCACCAGGGCCAGGCCGGCGACGAGCATCACTCCCAATGCCGCGCCGAAGTACCCGCCGTACACCGCGCCGACAGCGACCATCGTCTGCACCGCGACCGTCCGGCGGCGCGGCGACAAATCGCGGGGGTGACCGACCAGGCGGCGCAGCGGATCCTGGAAGGCCAGCACCGCTGTCGCGCCGAGGACCAGGAAGGGTACGACGACCTCGAACGCGCGGGCAGGCGTGGCCAGCAGCAGCAACGCCCCGGCGATCGTGCCGACCAGGGCGGTGGGTACGAGGGTCGCCAGCGCCCGAGGACGTGGCAGATCGGCCTTGCTGCCCGCCACGGCGGCCACGTAGCCGGGGAACACGGCCACCGAGTTGCTGACGTTCGCCGGCACCGGCGGCAAGCCGGCCGCGATCATCGCCGGAAAGGTGATCAAAGAACCGCCACCGGCCACCGCGTTGACAGTGCCAGCGGCGAGACCGGCGGCGAGCAGCAGCGCGGCGTGAGGGAGATCCATAGCCCTCTGAGGCTAGTCCTTGCCCCCGGCGACCGAGTCCCCGGACCGTCGGCCCCTGAGCTGCGCGATCTTGCCCAGGCGGGGCGGCAATACTGGCCGACCGCGCGTCGTTAGGATGAGAGCGCGACGGACGAGTCGACCGGGCGGTCGCGTCGGCGGGCTCCGGCCCGCCGCCGAGGAACGTCCGGACTCCACAGGGCAGGGTGGTTGTTAACGGCAACCCGGGGCGACCCGCGGGACAGTGCCACAGAAAACAGACCGCCAACCCCCACGGGGGTCGGTAAGGGTGAAACGGTGGGGTAAGAGCCCACCAGCATCCCGGGTGACCGGGGTGGCTCGGTAAACCCCACCCGGAGCAAGGCCAAGTAAGGGCCGTCACCGGAAGATGACGACCCGGCGCAGACGCTTGAGGGCTGCCCGCCCGATGTCTGCGGGTAGGCCGCTGGAGCCTGCCGGCAACGGCAGGCCGAGATGGATGGCCGCCGCCGGCGCAACCCCTTCGGGGTACGCGCCGCGCACAGAATCCGGCGTACAGGTCGACTCGTCCGTCGCCCACCAGCTCAGAAGCCGCGATCAAGGCAATGCCCCGGGCCGTGGCGATCTCGGGCGAGTGGCTCGATGATGCGTCGATCAGGGTCGACGGCAACAGTCCTGACTACTGACTACTGACTACTGCCTGCGCCATGCGATCGCGGCGGGCTTCGTGAGCGATTCCCGGACGAACTCGCGCTGTGCTGAGTTCCGCACCGACGTGGGCGCGGTGTCCGGCGACTGTCGGTGGCTCACCGCCCCGGCACTGTAGGCGGGCCGAGGCGGTGAGCCACCCCTGCACCGCCCGGAGCGCGGTGCCTTGATCTAAACAGAGTAGTTCGACAGTAAGCGCTCCCGCCTGCACCGCCAGTGCTTAATCTATCAAGATAATTAGCGCTCGATTGAGTCTAGAACTCGTCGCAGAACCTTCTGTGCATACTTTACACCTACCCGATCCACCGAAGCATTGGAAATGTGGATCGACGTGGAGAAGATCCCCTGCGTTCCCGGAATTCTTTTCGTGTTCGGGAACTTGCTCAGGATCTCGTTGATCCTATTGTTAAGGATGCTTCGCGCGCGTTCGTTGGAGCTTGTCTCGATTGGTATCTCATGAAGCCTGAGCTCGACCTCAATATTCGTTCTGGGTGACTTTTCTGATCCGAACGTCTCCTCGGCGGTGATGACAATGCTCGTTCGGCCAGACGTGCTTGAGAATGCTCCCGCCGACTTGAGTCCGATCGAGGAAAAGCCGGATAATGCGAACGCGAGCTCTCTAGTGAATTGCGAGAGAGTGAGCTGCTGCTGCTCCTCGGTGCGCAGAATGGATTCGACTGAAAACAGCTCGTCCATAACTTCTAAAAAGTCTGGGTATCGGTCACGAATTTCCGCCGTGCACTTTTCGTACCATGCGAGAAATCGTTCTGCAGCCTCGGCGGATGGCCACTTCTCCAATCTCTCACGCAGCGCCCTTGAGTTGTCTGCACGTCCGATTGGCGTTGGATCCGAGCCTGCAACGGCAAAGAATGCGACCTGGCCAAAGGCGTAGATGTCGACGGCTTTCTTTCGTGCGACAGGCGACCTAGGGTTTCCCAATTGTTCAGGTGCGGCATAAGAGAGATTGCCCCAGGCCTGCTTAGTTACTTGCGTTGCCTGGCTAAACCATGCCAGATCGAAATCGGTCAGAAATGGTAGCCAATGCTCTTTTTCCTGGTCGTAAACGGCGAGGATGTTCTCCGGCTTGATGTCCCTATGGATCACCCTCCTGCTATGGGCATGAGATATGGTCTCACCAATCAGAATCATGAATCTTAGAAGCGCTGCCGGGTCATCAATTACTGCCGGCATGTCCCTAAGGGTGGGGCCTTCGATGTAGTCCATAAAAAAGCCAACCGGGCAATCCGAATAGCCATGAACCTTGACCACCCTGGGGTGGTCGAGCTGCTGCATGGCTCGGTATCCTCGATGGAAAAGACCCCGCTTTTCGAGTACGCCGTAGTCGGCGGGGTGATAGATTTTGTAGGCGAGTGGCGGTAGGCCTTGCTCGTCTCTGGTGACCTTCCAGACAGTGCCGAATCCACCGCCACCCAGACGTTCGGAAATAACTCCTTCAGAAATCTTCGTGCCCCGATCAACTTCCGCAAGCTGCTTCACGCGATTCGTTACGGCCTCATGGAGCTTTGCAAATTCTGGGTCAGTGGCAAGGTCTCTGTGGGAAGCTGCTTTCTTGGCAAACCATGCGGCGGTAGGGGCCAACGCTTGTGATGCCGTGCGATACCCTTTCGATTTCCAGTCATCCAGATTCAGCATCAACTGCGAAGTGTAATCGTCGATGAACTGGCGGCCCTCTCCGAGGATCGCTTTCCTTTCCTCAGTGGGTAGCTTAGCTCTAGAGATAGGCGGCAGTCCTGTCGCCAGAACTACACGGCCAGCGTGGTCACCCTTGCTTACCATTATCTGTTCGCAGTCAAGCTCCTCAAGTCTCCGACCTACGAACTCAGAGAGACTGCCGACGGTCACAGATCCCTTAATGTCTGCTGCTTGGCCGTCTAGCCCTTCGACTAGGGCGAAAGTGAAGACTCCGTGACCCAGCTCGCTGTTCTCTTCAGCGGTCTGTTCCGGCCTGCATGCCGCAAGGAGAGTTTTTGATTCCGATCGGCTGCTTATTCCACGTTCGACATCAGCAACGGAAATTGACCTCGCTTGAGGAATGAGTGGAGTGGCACCCGAGTGGCAGCAATCTAGAACGACAAGGCAGTGCGGCACTAACTGTGAAATGCGATCTACATATACGCTGAGCATTTCGACCGCTATGCCTAGCTCGAACTCTCTGCCATCGTGAGTTACTAGGGAGGACCCAAAATCTGTTGCCATCCCGTGTCCTGCAAAGTAGAATATGAAGAACTTGGGGGGATCGCGCTGCATTAGTTGCAGCAGTTCAAGGATGTTGTACCGCGTTGCCTCTTCATTTATCAGCCGGTAAGTGGAGAAGGAGTATTCCGGCAACTCCAGGTAGTCAGCTACTATGGCAGCGTCCGCAGCGCAGAAATCTAACTCGTGACCTGGAAAGTGCTTATACTCGTCGATTCCGACACAAATTGCAACCCGGTCAGCCAATGATGCAACCTTTCATTATCCAATTAAGGGGTGATTTGAATCCAGCCTGGCGGGTATTTCTCCTTGCGTCTCAAGGTTGCCGGCTGGATTCGGGGGCGGCAGGAAGGATACCGCCTCTATCATGAGGAATTTGCCCGCGTGTCGATGTAGGTCGGTTGAGCGAGATGGCAACCACGAGTATTTGCTGCTCGTGGGCATATCGCTGCTTGTGTGACAGATCAAGGACACTAAAGTGATCTTAGCTACTTTTCGGCAGGTATTTGTACTCTAAGTGGGTCAGGTGTAGCGCGACGGCGACGATGTCGCCGATCCGGCTTGGGTTGATCGTCGTGGCGTAACGTCTTTCAGTGTCCGATCAGGATCGCGAAGCCGCGTTCTCCTTGCCAGCGCAGGCCGCGTAGCAGTCGGTGTAGACGCGGTCACTGGATGCGAGTTGGCTGCATCGCCGGGCTGCTTGACCGGGTTCTCGACGCATTGTCGGCCTTGCTGGAAGCGCTGCCGAGCCTCTACGCGAACCGGGGTGACAGTCTGCCCGACCAGCCCAACTGGACGATTTTCGCCGAACTGCTGGTCATGGCGAGCGGCTACGAGTAGGGCTCGACGGCCATCGGCTTCTGCGTGCCCATCAGGTCAGGGACTGATCAACGCTCCGAGGTGGGCTTTTGTTGACGCTGTTGGCTGACGCAGACGTTGGCTCAGGCGAGGTGAAGGCCAGCCGGCTCTAGGCTCCCGTTCCGGCCTCGACTGTCCTGACGACCGGTGGCAGGTGAGCGCCGACCGGCTTCCCTGTCCCGTGGCGTTACGGCCGCTCGGCGACCTTGGCGACGAACGCGGCCCAGGCTGTCGAGGCGAAGGTCAGTGCCGGTCCGGTGACATCTTTCGAGTCACGGACGGCCACAACACCGGGCAGGTTGCTCGCCACCTCGACGCAGTTGCCACCGCTCGCGCCGCTGCGGGTGGACTTGCGCCACCGGGCGTTACTGAGGTCCATGATGGCTCTCAACTTCCTTCAGCAGGTCGATGGACTGCCGGCGTGGTAGCGCCTCGTTCCGTACGCTTCCCCACCTTGCCTGAAGCGTAGCCACCTCATCGTCCTTGTCGACGACGTCCCCGCCAAGCTGGTTTTCGAGGTGTCCGACCCACACGCCCGCGCTGGACCGGGCCAGTGCGAACGGCCCGGACAGCCCGATGTGTAGGCCGCTGGCTATCGGAATGATGTGGACGTGCACGTGCGGTAGCTCGGCCATCGCGACCAGGTGGGCGACCTGTTGGGCCATGATCCCGCCGAGTCCGTCACCGGTGCGCCGTATCGCGGCTTCGTCCAGCACGGCGACGAACTGCGGCCTGCGCTCTCCGGTCAGGATCGCTTGTCGGCTCATGCGGCTCTCGACGCGCTGCTCGACCTCGTCATCGGTGAGGCTTTCGACTGTTCGCAGGACGGTGCGGGCGTAGTGCTCCACCTGTAGTAGGCCGGGGATCAGGTTCGGCTCGAAGTAGCGGAGCTGCGTCGCCCCGCGCTCCGCGTCCAACCAGGGCAGGAACCACGACGGGGCGCCGAACTTCGTCGCCAGGCGTTCGAACAGTCCGCCGTTGGTCAACGCTCGATCAGCGCTCTTGATGAAGTCCATCGTCAACGCTCGCGTGCCGCCTTCAACGGCGCTGACGTGGGAGGCGCTGAAGCCGGCAGCGCGGCCAAACGCCTCTTGCGTCATCCCGGAAGCGCCACGGGCGCGGCGGATCTCGCCAACGATGAACGCCGACAAGGGACCTGGGACATCAGCCACGCAACGCTCCTCAAATCAGAGATCGACTACCCGTGGCGCCACACGTCGGGTGCCTGTTCTGCCAGCTCAGCCCGGACCTCGCGAGCACCTTCCGAGCGTAGTGGCCTCCACAGCAGAGTGTCACCAGGCGGCGTCCGGCGGGTACCACGACACCGGCGACCGCGTCCGTAGCGAAGCCGCACAGCACTCGCGGTTGCGGCCCTTTCCCAACGGCACCAGGGGGAGCACTGTGCCCGGCGACGAGCATGAGAGCAGAAGACCAACATCCGCGACTGATGAGTCCGGAAGCCCCGAGCAGTGATCGGGACGATGAAGGCCGGCGACGTGGTCTACCTGACCACCGCCGCGAGCGTGCAGTTCCTGCGCCCGATCTTCGTACGCGTCATCCGTGAGCTGCCCGAGCGGCACACGTACGACGGATGGGTATGGGTTGAGGGCTACGAGCTGGACGCGGCCGGCGACGCGGTGGCGCGGCGGGAGTTGTTCGTGATGCGCGCGGGCGTGCGGTTGCTGGCCCTGCCCGTCGTACCGTCGGGGTCTGTGAAGCGTCGGCCCGCCCGGCGGGGTCCGGTGCGGGTCGGATGACCCGGCCTCGTCCGCACCTGCCGATGCGCCCGGCGTGGTTGTGCCGCACCTGCGCCGCGCCCTGGCCGTGCGGCCCGGCTCAACTCGACCTCATGATCGAGTTCCACGGCCACTCGATCGCGCTGAGGTTCTATCTGGCCGCGTCGATGCGCGAGGCGATCGACGATGTGTACGGCCTGGGGCTGCGGCCGGACCTGCCCGCCATGCACGCCAGGTTCCTCGGGTGGTTGTCTCTGGCCCGACGGCCTCGCCGGTCAGCAGCGGGGGACGTTGAGGGGAGCGGCACCGGCGAGCGCTTCGACGGCCGCTGTTGGTGCGACCGGTTCGGACGGGGTCGGCGAGGGCGCGATGCTGGGGGACGGCGGAGCTGAAGGTAAAGGTGAACTGCTGGGGGTGGGGGAGGCGAGCACGGCCGTGCTGCGTTGGACCTGTTTCGTGACCATCCGGATGGTGGTGGCTGTCGCCTGGAGTCCGTACACGTCGGTGACCCTGATGCTGTAGGGCCCGGGGCCGAGCCCGCCCTCGACGGTCCAGTAGTTGTCGCTCTGGCGGGCGGCCTTGCGGAAGCCGCCGCCCGGCCCCTTCGCCTCGACCGAGCGGAGCGGGTTGCCGTGGTTGCCTACCTGCACCGCGAACCACCACTGGGAGGCGCCGCCCTTGATCCGGAAGGTGAGCCCTCCGTCGAGCGGCGGGTTCACCACCGCCCGGTACGTCACCTGCGCGATGCCCTGCGCCCGGTCGGCTATCTTCGCGAACGCCTCGTCGGAGAGGTCGATCTTGCCGGGCCCGCATCCGCCGCACTGGTCCATCACCATGACCCGGACGGTGCCCTTCGGGCCGGTCACGTCCAGGTAGCTGCCGCAGGCCGCGGCCCCGGAGTACGCCGACGAGCCGAGGGCCACGTAGAGCCGGTCCGCGGGTGGGGCCGGGAAGGAGCAGTTGCCGCCCGAGCGGCCGGCGTCGTAGAAGCTGGCCTTTGCCTTGTGGACGGTGTTTCCGGTGGGTGGCGCGGCGCAGGCCGGGGTGGCGCCGCCACGTACGACGAGGGTGATGCCGAGTACGGCCGCCAAGGCGGTGATTCCGGCTCCGGCCAACAAGTGTCTGGCCCGCCGACGCCACCGGCGCGTGCCGTTGATGCCGGCCGGGATGTCGTCGTTGGGGTCCGGGTCTGGCACCGTCATGACGCCTGATGCTGCCGCAGTGCCCTGCGGCAGCGCAAGATCATCGAGCGGACCGTCACCTGCCGCGCCGACGGGATCGCAGCTTCGACCTCGCGTTCGCAGCATCGTCGCCGCTGCTGCCGTCTCCAGCGGTCTGGTGCTCGGTCTGGCAGCGTCCGCGCACGCGGACTACAGCAGCCCGCTCTGCTTGACCTTGACACAGTGACAAGGGCTGGACTGTGGTCAAGGAGGTGGCGATGACCATGCCGGAAGAGGACGCGAACGCGGTGCGAGCCCTTCAGTCGCTGGCGAACAGCAATCCCTCGGTGCGGCTGCGGGCGGCGCTGGCGGTCGGCACGGACCCGCATGCGCGGTTCGTCGACGGGCTGATAGAACGATGCGCGGTGGAGCCGGAGTTCCCTGTGCGCGAAGCGCTCACCTGGGCACTGACGCGCCACCCATCGTCACTGACGGTCCCGAAGCTCGTCGACGAACTCCGCTCGGAGCGTGTGCAGGCGCGTAGCCAGGCCCTGCACACGCTGTCCAAGATCGGAGATCGGCAGGCGTGGCCGGCGATCACGCGGGCGCTGTTGACCGACGCCGACGACGAGGTGGCGCGGAGCGCCTGGCGAGCGGCGCTCGTACTCGTGCCCGAGGGGGAGGAACATGCGTTGGCCAAGGTGTTGGCGACGCAGCTCGGGCGCGGTGAGCCTGCGACGCAGTTGAGTCTGAGCAGGGCGCTGGTCGCGCTCGGCGAGGTGGTCATGCCGATCCTGCGCGCCGCGATGACGGATCCCGATCCGCGCGTACGTCGGCATGCGACCGCCACGGAACGGCTGTGGCGCGACCCGGATGCCGGATTCGAGCTGGCGATCGGGGAGGCGACCCGCATCGTCGCGCTCGGCGCGACCAGACAGGAGGAGTGACCGGCGGTGTTGATCGGCGACGTGGCACGACGGTCCGGAGTAAGCGCCCGCATGCTCCGGCACTACGAGTCGCTCGGCCTGGTGCGGCCAACGGGCCGCACCAGAGCTGGCTATCGGGAGTACTCCAGCGAGGACATCCGGCGGATCTTCCATATCGAAATGCTGCGGTCGCTGGGCCTGTCGCTGCGTGAGGTCGGGCGCGCATTGGACGATCCCGGGTTCACGCCGTCGGCGCTCGTCGACGACCTCGTCAACCGGACGCGGGAACGCATTGCGGCCGAGACGGAGCTGCTCACGCGACTTCGTCGGATCGACGCAGTGGAGCCCGCCAGGTGGGAGGACGTCCTCCAGGCCGTCGCACTCCTTCAGGCACTGGGTTCGGACAGAGCCGGGGAGCGCCAGCGCGCGGCCCTGTCCTTCGTCGACGAGGCGCCGGCACCGCTGGATGCTCTGGTCGAGGCGGCGCTCAGCGAGACGGACCCGAATGTCGCGGGAGCAATCCGTTGGGCTCTCGCGCAGTCGGGCGTCGGCGTGCCGGTACTGCTCGCGGACGGCCTCGCCTCGCCGGTGGCCGAGGTGCGGCAGCGTGCCGTCCAGTGCATCGCCGAGATTCCGGACGGCGCGGTGCCTGTGCTGCGGGACGCACTCACGAACCCCGATGTCGTGGTCCGCAGGAGTGCGGCCCTGGCGCTTGGGGCGCGTGGAATGGCCGACGCGATCCCGGTGCTCATGGACATGATCGTCGAGGGGGCGAACGACGTCGATGCAGCCGACGCGCTGTGCACGCTGGCGGGGAACCCCGGGCTGGTGGACGAGATCGCCATCGGACTCGTCGACCGCCTCGCCGACGGCACCGTTGAACCGTCCGCGCGGCGGCGGCTGACACAGGCGCTCGCGGACGTCCCAGGGACGAGGGCGTCACGTGCCCTCACCGATCTTTCCCAGGACGACGACCGTGTCGTTGCGCAGACCGCGACCTACATCCTCAGGTTGCGCGCCGCACGATAACGACCATCGCTCGCCCAGCCAGCGCAGGAGTTCGTTGCTGAGCGCAGCTACCCTCCGACCATGCGGCATGGGCGGAGGTCACGAGCCCGCCGTCCGCGACTGAAACATCTGCCCGCGGCGATCAGGGAAGCCGACTGGCTGGACCGTCTCGTGTCCGGTGGCCTGGTTGCGTGCGCTCTCGCGATCGTGCTGGCCTGGTGGCACCTCGTGTTGCCCGACGCCTGGGACGGCGTCCGGGCCACCATCTGGGGTGTGCCCGGTTCGGTCGCCGTGGCGTGTGAAGAGAGCACAGCGGCGGAAGACCCGCAGTTCTGGACGCTCGGCTGGAGCTGCACCGGCCCGTTCACCTCGAATGCGGGTGATCTGCACATCGACTCGGTCCGGTTGTTCATGCATGGCGACGAGCCGCCCGGGCCTACCGTGGCCGGTCGGGTCAGCGGTCCGGGAGCGACGTGGATGTGGCCCGACGGCGAGATCGAGTGGGTGTTCGCGGTGGCGCTGGCGGTCGGTGTGCCGGTTCTCCCCGGCTATCTCCTGTTCGTGGCAGTCACTGTGCTGGAGCCCTCGAACGGCTGGCCTCGACCGCGCCGGAAACCGAGCGTCGGTCCTGCTCAGATGGGTAATCGTGCGCGTCGTCGTCGTAAACGTCGACAACGGCGTACGGCCGACCCGATGGCGTGACGACGGCCTGGCCGGCCGTCGAACGCTGGTCCCGGACGGACCTTGCTGGTATGCCCGCGATGACGGGCAGGCCGTCTTACGCTTCGAGATGTGGCGGCGGGCGTGCCCTGGTTCGACGGGCACCGGAGCCCGGCAGTGGCCTGAGGAACAGGTTCGCGGCGGCCTCTTTCCCGCCCGCCCCGGCCCAGCAGACGGCACCCTCCAGTGAACTCGAACGGGAGAGGACGGCACGCATGGCGGTCAAGACCAAGACACGTCCCGGCACCACGGAGATCCGGCCGTTCACGGTGGAAATCCCCCAGGCCGACCTTGACGACCTACGTAGGCGCATCGCCGCCACCCGCTGGCCGGACAAGGAGACTGTCGACGACCAGTCGCAGGGCGTGCCGCTCGCGACGATCCAGGCCGTCGCCCGCTACTGGGAGAAGGAGTACGACTGGCGCACTGTCGAGGCGAGGCTGAACTCCGTGCCGCAGTTTCTGACCACCATCGACGGGGTGGACATCCACTTCATCCACGTCCGTTCCAAGCACGAGAACGCGTTGCCGCTCATCGTCACGCACGGGTG
Source organism: Micromonospora profundi (assembly GCF_011927785.1). Lineage (NCBI taxonomy): Bacteria > Bacillati > Actinomycetota > Actinomycetes > Micromonosporales > Micromonosporaceae > Micromonospora > Micromonospora profundi. The sequence continues at coordinate 756,177 of NZ_JAATJK010000001.1, forward strand.
GCCCGGTTCGGTGATCGAGCAGCTGAAGATCATCGAGCCGCTTACCGACCCCACTGCCCACGGCGGGAGCCCATCGGACGCCTTCCACCTGGTGATCCCGTCGCTGCCCGGCCACGGCTTCTCCGGCAAGCCCACCTCGTCGGGCTGGAGCCCGGAGAAGATCGCCAGCGCCTGGACCGAGTTGATGAAGCGCCTCGGCTACGACCGGTTCGTGGCGCAGGGCGGCGACTGGGGGGCTGTCGTCGTGGATCAGATGGGTGTCCAGGCGCCCCCGGAACTGCTCGGCATCCACACGAACATGCCGGGAGCGGTGCCGCCCGAGATCGACCTGCTGTTCCAGGGCGACACCACCGGGGCGAACAACGCCATGGGTTCGCTGCCGTCCGGTCTGTCCGACGACGAGATGCGCGCCGCCACCGAGCTGGACTACGTGTGGAAGCACGTGGCGTACGCCCTCATGATGGCGACGCGCCCACAGACCCTGACCGGGCTCGCCGACTCTCCGGTGGGGCTGGCGTCGTTCCTGCTCGACCACGACGCGAAGAGCCTGGCCCTGATCGCGCAGGTCTTCGACGGCGCCGCAGCCGGCCTCACCCGCGACGACATCCTGGACAACATCTCGCTCTACTGGCTGACCAACACGGCGATCTCCGCGTCCCGCCTGTACGCGGAGAACAAGCTCTCGTTCTTCGCCACGAAGGGCGTCAACGTCCCCGTTGCCGTGAGCGTCTTTCCCGATGAGCTGTACGAGGCGCCGCAGAGTTGGGCCGAGCAGGCGTACCCCAACCTCATCTACTACAACAAGCTCGACACCGGCGGGCACTTCGCGGCCTGGGAGCAGCCGAAACTGTTCTCCGAGGAGATCCGTACCGCCTTCCGGTCGCTGCGCTAGATGACCACGCCCGGCCGGGTGCATCTGCCGCCGTTGGGCGGGGCGGTCGAGTGGCTCAACTCCGAGCCACTCGACCCCGCCGGGCTGCGGGGCCGCGTCGCGCACGGACACCCGCGTCGCTCGGCCGCGATAGTGTCGGCGGCTGTGACAGCGCCAGAGATCACGATCGCCACCCCAGCGGACCGTCCGGCGGTCGTCGGTTCGCTCGTCGCCGCGTTCGTCAAGGATCCCGTCCTGCGGTACCTGTTCCCTGACGAGGAGACCTACCCGCGGTACGCCGCCGCCTTCTTCGGGAACCTCTTCGACAAGCGCGTGCACAGGTCGTCGATCTGGACGATCGGCGGCGGCGCGTCGGTCGCCATCTGGGAGCCACCGGCCGACGGTTCCCTCGCGCCCGAGGGCAGTCTCGCCGCTCACTACCCTGCCGATGTGCTGGGCCGGGTCGAGGGTTACGACGCGGCCGTGCACGCCGCGCTGCCGGAGTTCCCGTACTGGTATCTCGGCGTCCTGGGCACGCACCCCGACAGCGCCGGGCGTGGTTGGGGTCGCGCCGTCATGCGGGCCGGGCTGGATCGGGCCGCCGCCGATGGCCTGCCGGCGATCCTGGAGACCAGCAAACCGGCCAACGTCGAGCTGTACCGCCGCGCCGGCTGGGAGGTCGTGCGGTACGTGGCAGAGCCGCTGCCGACCTGGATCATGCAGCAGCCCGGCGCGGCTCAGTCGGGTACGTCGTCCCACGTCGTGCCCGGCGGCAGGTAGCCGGCCGTGGTGTTCTCGCGCAGCGCGTACGCGATGACAAGCAGCGCGTGCTTGTCCAGCGCGGGCAGTCGGTCCATCGGGAACCACCGCACGGCCAGCGACTCGTCGTCGTTGACCCGTGCGGTGCCGGCCACCACCCGGCACAGGAAGCCCAGGTTCAGGTACTCGCACCGGTCCCCGTTGGGGTAGGTGTGCGGGTGCGAGACGGCACTGGACATCCGCACCGGAGCCACGTCCAGGCCGGTCTCCTCGCGGACCTCGCGGACCAGCGCGGTCGCCGGCTGCTCGCCCGGCTCGACGAACCCGCTGATCACCGACCAGCGCCCGTCGTCGGAGCGCTGGCCGAGCAACAGCTCACCGGCGTCGTTGCGGATGACGGCACTGACGCTCGGCAGCGAGAGCAGATCGTGGCCGACGTGCTTGCGCATCCCCACGATGTAGTCCGGTGTCCCCATCCGGCGATCATAGGCACGACCCGACCGGCCAGCGTCGTCCCGTCACGCCACGTCGGCGTCAGGCCGACCAGCTGACGGTACGGCGGAAGCGCTCGTACTCCTTGGTGAGTTCCGCGTCGATCCGCTCCATACGGGCCTCGGTGAGCACCACCGTCGGATCCTGCCACTGCCGTTCGGCGAGCATCCGGCGGCGCAGTCCCGTCGGCGGGTGGGCAGCGAACAGCGACACCTCGTCATGGACCGACAGCTGGCGCAGCAGCGGCAGCCGATCGGAGCTCGCGGCGCGGGCCTCGGCCAATGCCGAACGCCACCGGTCCGGGCCATGTCCTGCCCGGGTCTCCCGACGCACCGCCAGCGCCATCGACTCGGCGCCGAGCGTCGCGTCGAGCAGATCGGTAGCGGCAGTCGAGCCAGCCACCCGCGCGGCCAGCTCGTCGGCGAGGTACTCGGCACGTTGGCTGTCCCGCAGCGCCACGCTCACCAACACCAGGTGGGCGCCGAACAACAGCCGGGACACCACCCACTGAAACGCCCGACCCAGCGCGTCGCCCACCATCTCCACGATCCCGCCGCCGCGGACGGTGTCCACCGGCCGGAACAGGTCGGCCGCCGATCCGAGCATGGTGAACGCGGGCTGGGTGAGCAGCCCCCGGCGCGGGTCACCGTTGACGAAGTGGCCGAGTTCGTGGCCGAGCAACGCCACCCGCTCGCCGGCGGTGAGGGAACCCCACAACGGCAGCCCGAGGCACAGCACCTTCCGGCGCCGCAAACCGACCGCACCCGCGTACGCGTTGATGTCGTCGCTCACGCCGACCACGTCCGGCACCGGGGCTCCGACCGCCGTGGACACCTCGCCGATCAGCGCGAACAACTCCGGTGCCTGGTCCCGGGAGAGCACCTCCAGCTCCGGGTCGAGCCGACCGAACCGGGGCCGCAGCGCGACCGCCAGGCAGACCATCGCGACGCCCGGCAGGATCGCCAGGTTGGGAAACGGGAACGCCACGATCAGCCAGACGCCGGTGATCGCGAGCGCGAGGACCGCCGCGACCAGTACCAGCGACGCCACCGCTGTCAGCGCCCGGGCGCGACCGGAGCCGTTCGCGCCCAGCGGTCGCCCGACCAGCTGGGCGAACTGCCGTCCGGTCGTTCGGAACGCCATCCGATAGGTCCACCGGTCGACCCAGGTCCAGCCGAACTCGCGTTCGCGCCGCACCGGGTCGTACGTGTCCAGATTCCACTCGCAGCGGGGACACCAGGGCACCGCGTCTCGTACGGACGCCGTCGTTGCCCCACACCCCGGGCACGCCCCCGTGCCGGTCACCGTATTGATCACGGCGACCGATGCTGCCCCAGCCTTCTGTGGGGCGGAACCGGCCGTTCGGCTGACTGCCGCTGGCGGGAGGAAGTATCCCGACTTGGGCTTCTTTCGCTGTTCCGGCCCAAGAGGCTTAAACCAGCTCTACTGTGGAGAAGGTCGGCGACTTGCGCGATCCGGTGGCGGCCGGTTGGTTCCCGGTGCACAGTGATTCCCATGAGCGACAGCGGACGTGGTGGGCAGTTCTACTGGTGCACCCGGCATCACCGGGTCGAGACGGACGCCGACGTGTGCCCGGCGAAGCACGTTCTCGGCCCGTACAACTCGGCGGCCGATGCGGAGAACGCACTGCAACGGGTGCAGGAGCGCAACGAGGCGTGGGATGCCGAGGACGCCCGTTGGGCCGGGGAGGACAAGTAGACGGCGCGGGACGGCCCGCGTCGCGGTGATTCGTGCTCCGCGAGGACGCACGCGAGAGCACGTCCCCAAGGAGGAACCACGATGGCCGAAGCACAGCAGGCCACCACCCGCCCGGCTGCCCGGCGCACCACCGCGAAGAAGACCGCAGCGGCGGAGCGGAACACGGGAGCGAGCCGGACCACGCCCGTGCGCAAGTCCACCACGGCGAAGGCGCCAGCCCGCAAGGCAGCCGGCGGCGCGGGCCGCGCCCCGGCCACGAAGACCACCACGGCCGCCAAGAAGGCGCCGGCGAAGAAGACCACGACGGCGAAGACCACCGCAGCGGCGAAGAAGACCGCGACGGCGAAGAAGACCTCAGCGGCGCGGAAGACCACCGCGGCGGCCAAGAAGGCGCCGGCCAAGAAGACCACGACGGCGGCCGCGAAGGCCCCGGCGAAGAAGACCACCACCCGCAAGACGACCACCGCGGCCAAGCGGACCCCGGCCTCCGCGGCGCGCAAGACCACCGCCGCCGCGAGCAAGACCACGTCGTCGGCGGCGAAGAAGACCACCGCCGCCGCGCGCAAGACCACCTCGTCGGCGGTGAAGACCGCGGCCAAGAAGGCGCCGGCCACGAAGACGGCCGCCAAGAAGGCCCCGGCGAAGAAGACGACGGCGGCGAAGAAGACCGCGTCCACCCGCCCGAGCGGCGGCGCCCGCAAGGCCGCGGCGAAGAAGGCCCCCGCCGCGAAGTCGACAAGCACCTCGTCGGCCACCACCCGCAAGGCGGCAGCCAAGAAGGCACCCGCCAAGAAGACCACAGCGGCCAAGGCGCCCGCCCGCAAGGTGACCGCCCGTAAGTCACCGGCCCGCCCGGTCGCCGCACGAGCCACAGCCCCCCGGAGTACGCGCAGCACCGCCCGGAAGGCGACCGGCTGAGCGCACGCCGCCGGATCCGAGGAGTGAACCGGCCGGGAGATCTCGGCCGGTCACCGGAAGCGGATCACCGGCGGCGCTGTCAGGATTGACCCCGTGGTGATCCGACGCGTACTCGCCCCCCGCATCGACTTCGGCGCGCTGCGCCGCGAGCTCGGCCTGCCCGAGGAGTTTCCGGCAGACGCCCAGCGGGAGGCCGACGCGGCTGCCTCCGCGCCGCCCCGGCCGGCCGTCGACCGCACCGACGTACCGTTCGTCACTGTCGACCCTGCCACCTCCCGCGACCTGGACCAGGCGATGCACCTCGCCCGCCGTCCAGGCGGCGGCTACCGCGTGCGGTACGCGATAGCGGACGTCGCCGCCCACGTCCGTCCCGGCGGCGCGCTGGAGGAGGAGACCTGGCGGCGGGGGCAGACCGTCTACCTGCCCGACGGGCACGTACCGCTGCACCCGCTGACCCTCAGCGAGGGCGCGGCGAGCCTGCTGCCCGACGACGACCGGGCCGCAGTGGTCTGGACCATCGACCTGGACGCCGACGGCGGCACCGTGGCCGTCGAGCTGGAACGCGCCATGGTCCGCAGCCGCGCCAAGCTCGACTACACAGGGGTGCAGGCGGCAGCCGACGCCGGCACGCTGCCCGACCCGATCGCGCTGCTGCCCGAGATCGGCGACCGGCTGACCGCCCGAGGCCTGCGTCGGGGCGCCATCAACCTGCCGCTGCCAGAACAGGACGTGGAGCCCGACGGCGACGGCTGGCGGCTGGTGCTGCGTGGGCCGGCGCCCATGGAGGAACACAACGCGCAGATCTCCCTGCTGACCGGGATGACCGCTGCCGACATCATGCTGGCCGGCGGCATCGGCCTGCTGCGCACCATGCCCGGACCCAAGCCGGAGGCGGTGCAGCGGCTGCGGGCCGCCGCCGCGCCGCTGGGCGTGCACTGGCCCGACGGCGCTGCCCCGGGCGAGGTGATCGCGCGGCTGGACCCGGCCGAACCGCGCTGTGCCGCCTTCATCGACCAGGCAGCCGAGTTGATGCGCGGCGCGGCGTACACCGCATTCGACGGGGCAACGCCCGAACAACCCGAACACGGGGGCGTCGCCGCCGCGTACGCCCACGTCACGGCGCCGCTGCGGCGCCTGGCCGACAGGTACGCCACAGAGGTCTGCCTGGCCCTGCACGAGGGCCGGGCGGTGCCCGACTGGGCGCGCGCCGCGCTGCCCCGGCTGCCCGAGGTGATGGCCAGCACCGACCGGACCGCCTCGGCGGCCAGCCGGGGCGCCGTGGAACTTGCCGAAGCAGTGCTGCTCGCGGACCGGTTGGGGGAGACCTTCGACGCGGCGGTCCTCGACGTCGACTCCCCTCCCAACGGTAAGTCTCGCCCCCGCCCACCCGGCGGGACGGTGGCCCTGGACGCACCGCCGGTCCGCGCCCGCTGCCTCGGCGAACTGCCGCTCGGCGAACGGGTCCGGGTCCGCCTCGTCACCGCCGACCCGACGACCCGTACCGTCCTGTTCGAGCTGGCCTGAGCCTTCTGGCTCGGGCGTCCGGCGTGCCTTTGGCGGGGCGTTCGGCGCGTGCGTAGCGGGGATTGTCACAGTGCCCGCCGCTGCTGCCGGACCAGGCGGTTTGCGAGGATGAACCCATGGCATACGACGCGAGCACGCTGCCCGACGTGTCCGGGCTGACGGTCGGCATCATCGGTGGCACCGGCGATCAGGGGCGGGGTCTCGCCTACCGGTTCGCGCGGGCGGGGCAGACGGTGTTGATCGGCTCCCGGTCAGCGGAGCGGGCCTCCGAGTCCGCCGCCGAGATCGCCGCACTGCCAGGCATGCCCGCCGACGCCACCATCACCGGCGCGGCAAACGACGAGGTGGCCCGCCGCAGCGACGTGGTGATCATCGCGGTGCCGTGGGACGGACACGCCGCGACCATCGCCGCCCTCGCCGAGCCGCTCGCCGGCACGATCGTCGTCGACTGCGTCAACCCGCTCGGCTTCGACAAGCAGGGCCCGTACGCGCTCACCGTTCCCGAGGGCAGCGCCGTCCAGCAGGCCGCAGCGCTGCTGCCCAACTCCCGCGTCTGTGCCGCGTTCAACCACGTCAGCGCCCCGCTGCTGGCCGACCCCGAGGTCGACCGGATCGACCTGGACGTGCTGATCTGCACCGAAGACCGCGAACTGGTCGGCGTTGTCGGCGCGCTCGCCGCCCGGATTCCCGGCATGCGCGGCATCTACGCTGGCCGCCTGCGGAACGCCCACCAGATCGAGGCGTTCACCGCCAACCTGATCGCCATCAACAAGCGCTACAAGGCGCACGCCGGCATCCGCGTCACCGACCTGTAGACGGCCTGCGGCGGCGGTCCGCGTGGACTCGCCGTAGGTCTCCGGTCTGCCTCAATCGCGCCGACTGAACGAGCGCGAGGCGGCTGGCTGTTGGGCGGCTGCCGCTGCGTCGCTGTCCGGCTGCGTCGCTGTCCGCTGGCTGCGGTCCGTTGCCGGGTGCCTGTTCGCTGGGTGTTGCCCGCTGCCGCCTCCTGCGCTCTCAACGCCGCCTCGGCGGCGGCGTCAGCCACCTCCGGCGCCACGTGGTCAAGGATCCGGGCACCCATCCGGCGTAACAACGTGGCGTCGAACTGGCCAGCCCATCCGAGGAGCACGTCGACCGCCTTGCCGGCTGCCGAGGTGTCGGCGGCGGCGTGGACCGTGGCGACGGTGTCGCCGATGATGCGGGCCTGCTCCACGCTGATGGCGCCCTCGGCGAGGGCTTGGCGGATCTCCGCAGGGCCGTTGTCGAGGGTGGCGGCGAGCTCGACCAGTCGGCGGGCGGCGGGGATGGTGAGTCGAAGCCGCTCGCGCAGCCACACCGGCGTGCAGGACGCGCCCTGGCGGCGGGCCGTGCCGCGACCGTCCACCTCCCGCACCAGCGCCAGCTTGACCGCCGCCACACGTTGTTCGAGGCGGTGCGCCGCATCCAACGCGGCGACGAGATCGTGCTCGGAAGCTGCCCAGGTTGCCGCGTCAGAGCAGGCCGCCACTGCGGCCTCGGCCTGCTCCAACGCATCAATCACAGGCAAATCTTAGAACAGGTGTACGACATTCTCGGTCGCCATGATCGATCCGCTCCAGCCGCCAGATGGGCGCGCTGGCGACGGCGGGACCGGCAGGTGCCCGAGGACCTGAGCCGGCGGTCCCGCCGCCACTCTGAGTGCCGCGCCAGCGCTGGAACACCGCGCCGGAGCACCTGGCAGAGCTAGAAGGTGTGTTCCGCTGCCGGAAACTCGCCGCCGCGGACCTCGTCGGCGAAGCGGCGGGTGGCTTCGGTCAGGGTGCCGGCCAGGTCGGCGTACCGCTTCACGAAGCGTGGGGCCTTGCCGGTACGCAGGCCGGCCATGTCCTGCCAGACCAACACCTGGGCGTCGGTGTCCGGGCCGGCGCCGATGCCGACTGTGGGGATGGGCAGTTCGTGGGTGATCTGCTTGGCCACCTCGCCGGGCACCATCTCCAGGACCACAGCGAAGGCGCCCGCATCGGCCACCGCCCGCGCGTCGGCGAGCACCTCGTCGGCTGTGTCGCCTCGCCCCTGCACCCGGTAGCCGCCCAGCGTGTGCTCACTCTGCGGGGTGAAGCCGATGTGCGCCATCACCGGAATGCCGGCACCGACGATCGCGGCGATCTGCGCGGCGCAGCGGCGGCCACCCTCCAGCTTCACCGCGTGGCAGCCGCCCTCTTTCATGAACCGTACGGCGGTGCGCAGCGCCTGGGTCGGACCTTCCTCGTACGAGCCGAAGGGCAGGTCACCGACGATCAGGGCCTGCCGGGTCGAGCGCACCACGGCCCGTACCAGGGGGAGCAGGTCGTCGGTGGTGACCGGCAGGGTGGTCTCGTAGCCGAACACGTTGTTCGCCGCCGAGTCGCCGACAAGCAGCACCGGTACGCCGGCCTGGTCGAAGATCCCCGCGGTGTACTGGTCGTACGACGTGAGCATCGGCCACCGTTCGCCGCGTTCCTTGGCGGCGATCAGGTCGCGGGTGCGGACCCTACGGGTGGCCGGGCCGCCGTACAGCGCGGTCACCTCGTTGGGAGTGGACTCCACCATCGTTGTCTCCTTCCTCGAGGCCGCCTGCGCGGTCCCCGGGTTCCGTCGCGATCGTCGCACCGGCGGACGGGGTGACGGCAGTGCGCAGTGGAAGATGTCACTCACGGAGCCACGAGGCCACCGAGCCAACGAGGGCCACCGGGCCACGGGGCGCCGGGCTGGTGACCCGGCGCCCACCTGGACGACTCAGCCGTCCTCGCGCCACCGGTTGGTGATGGGGAGTCGACGGTCCCGGCCGAACGCCTTCATCGAGATCTTCGCGCCGGGGGCGGACTGCCGTCGCTTGTACTCGGCGGTATCCACCAGCCGGAGCACCCGGTCCACCACCGCCGGGTCGTGGCCGGACTCGACCAGCCCGTCCCGGCCGAGGTCGCCGTCGACGTAGCCGATGAGGATCGGGTCCAGTACGTCGTAGTCGGGCAGGCTGTCGCTGTCCAGCTGACCTGGGCTCAACTCGGCGCTCGGCGGCTTGCCGATCGAGTTCTCCGGGATCGGGGCGGTCTCGCCTCGGCGGGCCGCGTCGGCGTTGCGCCACTTCGCCAGCCGCCAGACCAGCGTCTTCCAGACGTCCTTGATCGGGTTGAAGCCACCGACCGAGTCGCCGTACAGGGTGGAGTAACCGACGGCCAGCTCGCTCTTGTTGCCGGTGGTCAGCACCAGGTGGCCCTCCTGGTTCGACAGCGCCATCAGGATGACGCCGCGCACCCGGGCCTGGAGGTTCTCCACAGCGATACCGGACAGCGACAGGTTGGCCAGGAAGCTGTCCACCATCGGCTGGATCGGCTCGACGCGGTAGTCCAGGCCGGTGCGCTTGGCCAGGTCGGCGGCGTCCTCGCGGGAGTGCTCGGAGGAGTGCTGGCTGGGCAGCGACACCCCCACCACGCGGTCGGGGCCGAGCGCGTCGACGGCCAGGGCGGCCACCACCGCCGAGTCGATGCCGCCGGAGAGGCCGAGCACCACGGACGGGAAACCGTTCTTGTTGACGTAGTCGCGCAGGCCCAGCACCAGCGCCTGCCACACCTCGGCCTCGTCGGCCACCGGCTCGATCAGCCCGCCGGAGGCGGCCGGGCCGGTCGGTGCGGGCGGGATCGTCTCCACGATGCTGTGTACGACCCGCATGTCGTCCGCGACGCTCTGGCTGCCCGGCGCCGTGGTGGCGGCCGGCAGGTCGACGTCGTGTACGAGCAGGTGCTCGACGAACTGCGGGGCACGGGTGAGCAGTTCGCCGTCGGCCGTGACGATCATCGAGTCGCCCTCGAAGACCAGCTCGTCCTGGCCGCCGATCATGTTGACGTACGCGACGGTGGCACCCGCCTCGGCGGCCCGGCGCCGGACCAGCGGCAGCCGGACGTCGTCCTTGTTCAGCTCGTACGGCGAGCCGTTGATGTTGACCACGAGGCCGACGCCGGCCTGCCGGGCGGCGGCGAACGGACCGCCGGCCTGCCACAGGTCCTCGCAGATGGTCAGCGCGGTGTCGACGCCGCCGATGCGGACCACTGTCAGCTCGTCGCCGGGGATGAAGTAGCGGTCCTCGTCGAAGACGCCGTAGTTGGGCAGGTGGTGCTTGAAGTAGCGGGCGACAACAGTGCCCCGGTGCAGCAGCGCGGCGGCGTTGCGGGCACCCCGGCCCGGCTCGGCGTCCCCGCTGACCTGTGGTGGGCCGTCGGCGTCGAGGTAGCCGACCACGACCGGCAGGTCACCGAGGCCGTCGGCGGCGAGGTCCGCGGCGAGCCGCTCCAGGGCGGCGCGGGACGCGGCGATGAAGGAGCGCCGGAAGACGAGATCCTCGACCGGATATCCGGTAAGCATCATCTCGGGAAAGAGGACCAGTTGGGCGCCAGCGTCGGCGGCCCGGCGGGTCCAGCTGCGGACCTGGCCGGCGTTGCCGGAGAGGTCGCCGACTCTCGGGTTGACCTGGGACAGGGCGAGACGCAGGGTGGGCATGTGTTCATCTTGCCCCAGCTCCGCCCGGCCAATCCGTACCCTCGGACGAGATGGCGGCCACGCCACGGCGCGCCCGGCGGGCGGCCCTCGGCGGCGGCCGGGCCAGCGTGCGGCACGGTACGGCCCGGCGGACGGGACACGAGGGGACGGGCGGCTGTGGTTCGCGTAACGTCTGCGTAACCAGGCCCGGGAACACTGGGCGGGCAGGTCGGGTACAGCCCGACCAAGGCGGACAAAAAGAGTGTCGCGAGGGGTTGGGGAAGTGGACCGTCAGCAGGAGTTCGTCCTCCGCACGCTGGAAGAGCGGGACATCCGGTTCGTCCGGCTGTGGTTCACGGACGTGTTGGGCACGCTCAAGAGCGTCTCGGTGGCACCCGCGGAGCTGGAGTCTGCCTTCGAGGAGGGCATCGGCTTCGACGGCTCGGCGATCGAGGGCTTCGCCCGGGTCTTCGAGTCGGACATGGTGGCCATGCCCGACCCGACCACCTTCCAGGTCTTCCCGTTCGAGGGCGGGGTCAGCGGCGAGAGCGCGCGGATGTTCTGCGACATCCTGCTGCCCGACGGCGGCCCGTCCTGGGCCGACCCGCGGCACGTGCTGCGCCGCGCGCTGTCCAAGGCGGCCGAGAAGGGCTTTACCTTCTACACCCACCCCGAGATCGAGTTCTTCCTGCTGGAGAACGGTCCGCAGGACGGCTCGGTGCCCACCCCGGTCGACACCGGCGGCTACTTCGAGCACACCACCCACGCGGTGGCCCGCGACTTCCGCCGTCAGGGCGTACTGGCGCTGGAGCGGATCGGCATCTCGGTGGAGTTCAGCCACCACGAGGTCGCCCCCGGCCAGCAGGAGATCGACCTGCGCTACGCCGACGCGCTCACCACCGCCGACAACATCATGACCTTCCGGCACGTGGTCAAGGAGGTGGCGCTCTCCACCGGCGTGCAGGCAAGCTTCATGCCGAAGCCGTTCACCGACCAGCCGGGCAGCGGCATGCACACCCACCTGTCGCTGTTCGAGGGCGAACGCAACGCCTTCCACGACAGTGGCGACCCGATGAAGCTCTCCAAGGTGGCGAAGTCGTTCATCGCCGGCCTGCTGGTGCACGCCCGGGAGTACACGGCCGTCACCAACCAGTGGGTCAACTCCTACAAGCGGCTGTTCCCGCAGGCACTGCCGGACCGCATCACCGAGAGCCCGGCGTACGTCTGCTGGGGTCACCTGAACCGGTCCGCGCTGGTCCGGGTGCCCGCGTACGGCAAGCCCAACTCGGCTCGTGTCGAGGTCCGTTCACCGGACTCGGCGGCCAACCCGTACCTCGCCTTCGCGGTGCTGCTCGGCGCCGGCCTCAAGGGCATCGAGGAGGGCTACGAACTGCCGCCGGGCGCCGAGGACGACGTCTGGTCGCTGAGCAGCGCCGAACGGCGTGCCATGGGCTACGAGGCGCTGCCGGAGAACCTCTCCGAGGCGATCGACGTGATGGCCGAGTCCGAACTGGTCGCCGAGGTGCTCGGGGAGCACGTCTTCGACTTCTTCCTGCGCAACAAGCGGGCCGAGTGGGAGCAGTACCGCCGCGAGGTCACGCCGTACGAGCGGCAGCGTTACCTGGCGCTGTAGAGCCGGGGATGACGCGTTGGCGCACTGCCGCTATCGTCTCGATCACCGCGCCGGTACCCCTCCGGGCGGAGATTCGGGAGGCAGTCCGTGCTGGAGGATCTGTTCAGCGGTGCCTGGCAGAGCATCGTGTTCGGTGTCGTGGGTGTCGGGCTCATGGCGGCCGGATTCGGCCTGGTCGACCTGCTGACCCCCGGGCGACTGCGGGACCTGATCTGGGTCGACCGCAACGCCAACGCGGGGCTGCTGCTCGCCGCCAACCAGCTCGGCATCGCCGGGATCGTCTTCACGGCGATCCTGACCAGCTACAGCGACTTCGGTAAGGGGCTCGCCTCCACAGTGGTCTTCGGGCTGGTCGGGCTCGCCATCATGGCGTTGGCATTCGTGGTGCTCGACCTGCTCACCCCGGGCAAGCTCGGTGAGGTCATCTGCTCGCCCGAGCCGCACCCGGCTGCCCGGATCAGCGCCGCCACGCACTTCGGCGCGGCTCTGATCGTCTGCGCCTGCATCGCCTGAGGCTGTCGTACCTCGGATCTAGGTTCCGGGGGTGAACCGTACCGACCGCCTCTACGCCCTTGTCGAAGAGCTGCGCGCAATATCGCCGCGTCCGCGCAGCGCGCGCTGGCTGGCCCACCACTTCGAGGTCAGCACCCGCACCGTGGAGCGGGACATCACCGCGTTGCAGGGCGCCGGGGTGCCCATCTGGGCCGAGCCGGGCCGGGCTGGCGGCTACGTGGTCGACCGGGCGCGCACCCTGCCCCCGGTCAACCTGACGCCGGGCGAGGCGGTGGCAATGGCCGTCGCGCTGCACCGGCTGGGCGGCTCGCCGTTCGCCCCGGCCGCCGGCGTCGCGCTGCGCAAACTGGTCGCCGTGATGCCACCCGCCGCGGTGGCCGAGGCGCACCGGCTCGCCGGGCGGGTGCACCTGGTCGGTGGCGGGCCGGGCACTGCCGTCCCGGCCGCCGTGGCCGACGCGGTCGCCGCCGGTCGGGTGCTTCGGCTGCGGTACGCCGACCGCGACGGCGCCGACTCGGCACGCGACGTGGAACCGCTCGGCTATCTGGGCAACGAGACGCACTGGTACCTGGTGGCCTGGTGCCGGTTGCGCGACGCTGTCCGCTGCTTCCGCACCGACCGGATCAGGTCGGTGCACCCGCTGGCCGAGCCGGTGACCCGGGAGTTGCGTCCCGGTGACCTCGACGTTCCGGCCGACCGGGTACGCCCGCTGAGCCTGGTCTGATTGTCTGCGAAACACCGACAGGACGCTGTCGCGGGCCGCGACGATGCTGTTTTCCGACGCCGGCCGTCCGGCCGGCGCAGCGAGGAGGCAGCATGTCCAGCACGCCCGTGACCTGGTTCGAGATCGGCTCCGACCGGCCGGACGAGGCGCAACGCTTCTACACCGACCTGTTCGGTTGGAGTTTCGAGGAGCAGGGCGGCCCGGGTGGGTCGTACCGGCAGACGACGGCCGGCGGTGGGCGGGGGATCGGCGGCGCGATCCGGGGCCTCGGTGGGGACGAGGCGAACTACGCGATCTTCTACGCCGAGGTGGCGGACGTGGCGGAGACCTGCCGGCGGGCCGAGTCGGCCGGCGGCACGGTGCTCGTGGCGCCGGTGACAACGCCGGCCGGTCTGGTGCGCGCCTGGCTGCGTGACCCGTCCGGCAACAGGTTCGGCGTCTTCACGCCACCGGCCGGCGGCTGACCTCGACGGAGGTGCGTTCGTCGTCGGCTCGGACGGCGACGAACGCACCCGAATCGGGCTGCCGCGTCGCGGCGTTTCTGGGAGTCGACGCCCGCGTTGTGGGATGGCGCGGATATCGGGTTGCCTGACATCAGTGGAATATGTCACGAGTGCTTTTCGGCGTGTCGGGCGTAAACGGCCCGGCAGAGGTGATCAAGGCGGGCAAATCGTCGGGGACTGCCCCTACCAGGGAGTATGCGCTGGTCCGCCTGGTGGAACGAGGTGGCTGCCTGCTCTCCGACGACCGTCCGAACAGATCTTGGAGGCCGGCCCGGAGGTGGATAGGTTCGACTTTCCTCGGGCCTGCTCAGTCAATCATCGAGCAGGCTCGGCAAAGTAAGGAGAAGCACTTGACCAACGGCGGTCACCCCATTACCCCCGTTACTGATTCAGCGTCGTCCTCCAATGTGAACCGACGCCGCATGCTGACCATTGCTCTCGGTGGCGCCGCCACCGTGGCTCTTCCGGCCCCGGCCTGGGCGGCAAACGACAAGCGCCCCGGTGCCAGCCGGAAGCCGGCCCTCACGTCGGACGATCGCAAGATCATCGCTCAGGTCTCGGCCGAGCGGGCCGTGAAGCACCTGCGTTACCTCAGTGAGGACATCGGTCCGCGCATCGGCGGCACCTCTTCCGAGCGCCGCGCCGCCGACTACATCGCCAAGGAACTGGCCCACCACGGCTACCGCGTCGAGCTGGAGCCGTTCGCGGTGGCGGACAAGTTCCTCGCCCAACTCTCCTCGCCGGCCGGACTGCCCACCGACCTGAACTGGCAGGCCGGCGCCTCGGCGCACGCCGCGCTGGACACCACGGTCAGCGGCGACGTGGTCGACGTGGGCGCGGGCGCACCCGAGAACTACCCCGCGAGCGTTGCCGGCCAGATCGTGCTGATCGACTACGTGGCGGCCCGGCGTGAGCAGCTGGTCGCCACCGCGCTGGCCCGTGGGGCGGCCGCCGTGGTGTTCCTGGCCGCCGACGGCGTGCCGCCGCGGCGCAGTGGGACGTTCACGCCGACCCTGCCGGGCTCGGCCAACTCGCCGGTGCCGATCCCGGTGGTCGGTGTCGCGCAGGCGCAGAAGGAGCGGCTGCGTGCCCTCGTCGCCTCCGGGCGGCGGCTCACGCTCGTCATCTCCACCGCCGCGCACCGCAACCTGACGTCCCACAACGTCATCGCCGAGCGGGTCGGACGCGCCGGCGCCAACGGGCCGGTCGTGATGGTCAGCGCCCACTACGACACGGTCATCGGCGCTCCTGGCGCCAACGACGACGGCTCCGGCACGGTGCTCTGCCTCGAGCTGGCCCGCGTCATGAAGGCCATCCCGGTCAACGCCACTCTCCGCTTCGCCCTGTGGGGCTCGGAGGAGCAGGGGCTGCTCGGCTCGCGCTACCACGTCCGGCAGCTGCCGCAGGCGGAGCGGGACCGGTTCCTCGCCGTGTACCAGAACGACATGGTCGCCACCAGCTGGGACCCGGCAACCCGGTACTGGCAGCTGTCCTTCGACGGGCAGGCCAACCGGGCCACCGACGAGGTGACGGCCGCTGGCCTGCGCCTCGGCTACGACCCGCGCATGTCACCGGTGACGCAGCGCGGCTCCAGCGACCACCAGTCCTTCCAGGAGGTCGGCATCGCCAGCGCCAACTTCTCCTGGCGGGGCGAGGAGAGCCCGGCACTGCTGGAGCCTCCGTACCACACCCCCGAGGACACCATCGCCAAGAACATCAGCCTTGAGCGGCTTCAGGTCTCGCTCGAGCTGATCGGCTGCGCCGCGTACGCGACCGCTCGCTGAGGACTGTCCCGCCCCTGGTGACAGCGTTGGTGCCACGGGGTCGGGACAGAACGACGGGCGCCGCATCCGGGTACGTCCCGGGTGCGGCGCCCGTTCCTGTGTGCGGTTATGCGGCGCGTTCGGGCAGCGAGCGGGGGGCGAGCACAGCGCCTTGATCGACTCGGTTTCTTGGAAATCGCGGTGTCCGGGCCTGGTTGATGCCCCGGTTTCCAGGAAGCCGAGTGTTCGTTGCCGTCACGACAGCCGCGAACCCGCAGGGTGCGGTGGGCGCGGAGTGGTGGCCCGCCGGTGCCAGCCAGGAGGAGGTGCGGCCAGCACCGGCGGGGCCACCGGTCACTTGCCGGTCTGGCCGGACTCGTCGTCCTGAGTGGGCTCGCCCTTCGGGCCGTCCTGGCCGGGCTTGCCGTGCGGACCGTCCTGGCCAGGCTTGCCGTGCGGGCCGCCCTTGCCGTGCGGACCACCCTTGCCGTCCGGACCACCCTTGCCCGGGAACACGCCTGCTTCGGCTGCCTTGAGCACCGCGTCGGCCTGCTCCTGGGTCAGCTTGCCGTCCTTGACGGCCTGGTCCAGCCGCTCCTTCAAGGCGTCCTGCCGGTCCTGCGCCGACGGCCGCTCCGGCCGGTCGCCCTGCCGCTGCTCGTGCAGCTTCTCCAGCGCGGCGGTGACCTTGTCGGTCGACACGCCCAGCTCCTTGGCGAGCGCCTCGGCGAACTCGGCCTGCCGGTCGGCGTGCCGCTGCTGGCGGTCGCCGCCCTGGTCGGTGGTGCTGGCGCTCGGGGACGGGGTCTTGTCGTCGGCGAGAGCCACCGTCGGGGCGGCGATCCCGACGCCGAGCACTCCAGCGGCGGCGACGCCGGCCAGCAGGTGCTTCTTCGACATCTTGCGGATCATGCGAATCTCCTGTCGGTGGTGATGCGATGACGTCACCGACAGTGACCGCCGGAGCTGGGCGCAACCCATGACGAACCTGTCAGCGGGCTGGCAATCCGGGGGAAAGGGCCGGTCTTATTCGGGTTGCGTCACACCGGGGCGGCCGGAAGGCTGGGCGAAACCCGACGAAAGGGCATCGCATGACACAGGCAGTCATCCGCGAGGTCGCGCTCACCGGGCCGGGCTCCGGCCCGTACTCGATCACTGTTGGTCCCGACGGCGCGCTCTGGCTGACGCTCGCCGGCTCCGGCGGCATCGCCCGGCTCGGCCTCGACGGCGAGGTACGGACCTACCGGGACGACCCGCCGGACAGCCGTCCTCTGATCATCGTCGCCGGCCCGGACGACGCGCTCTGGTACACCCGCTCGGGAGACGACCGGCTCGGCCGGATCACCGTCGACGGCAATGTCGACTCGGTGGCGCTGCCGCCGGGCAGCGCTCCCTGCGGCCTGGCCGCCGGTGCGGACGGAGCACTCTGGTACGCCGGCATGGGCGACGACACCGTCGGTCGGGTGACCGTCGACGGGGTGGTCACCACGTATCCGCTGCCGGTCGCCAAGGGCTTCCCGTCGATGCTTGCCGCCGGCCCGGACGACGCGCTGTGGCTCACGCTCAACCAGGGCAACGCCATCGCCCGGGTTGATCTCGACGGTGCGGTGACTGTGCACCCGCTGCCCACCGAGGCCGCCGGGCCGGTCGGCATCACTGCCGGCGGCGACGGCGCGCTCTGGTTCGTCGAGATCGTCGCCGGGCAACTCGGCCGGATCACGCCCGACGGTCGGATCGACGAGTTCCCGCTGCCGGACCGTGCGGCCCGCCCGCACGCGATCGTCGCCGACCCGGGAGGCGGTTGCTGGTTCACCGAGTGGGGCGCCAACCGGATCGGCCACATCGACGCCCAGGGCCGGATCACCGGCCACGACCTGCCGACGCCCGCCTCGGAACCGCACGGCCTCACTGTCACCTCCGACGGCGCGGTCTGGGCCGCCCTGGAAATCGGAGCCGTAGCCCACCTCGGGGTGACCAGGTGAGGATCAGCGCACCGCCGAGGTGACAGTCAGGGTGCCCTCGTCGGCGTCCAGGTGCGCTTCGGTGCCGACCGGCACTGTGAGCTGCCCGGGGCCGTGGCCGATCGGCAGGCCGCCGAGCACCGGTACGCCGAGGTCGCCGAGCCGTTCGCCGAGCACGTCGGCGACAGTGGTGTCCCAGCCGTCGGCGCAGCCGGTGAACTGTCCCACCGCCACCCCGGCCAGCCCGTCGAGCACGCCGGCCCGGCGTAGTTGGGTGAGCATCCGGTCGACCTTGTACGGGGGTTCCTGGACGTCCTCGATGAGCAGCACCGCCCCGGTCAGGTCCGGCAGGTCCGGGGTGCCCACCGACGCGACGATCATGCACAGGTTGCCGCCGAGCAGGGTGCCGGTGGCCCGGCCCGCGACGCGTACGCCAAAGGTGTCCTCTTCCGGCGCCGCCGTGACCGTCACCGGTTCGGTGGTCATCAGCGCGGCGTGCAGCGACTCGGCCGACCGCAGCGGGGTGCGTTCGTCCCGCCAGGCGGCGCCCGGGCCGTGTACGCCGGCCAGCCGGGCGCCCCGCCACAGCGCGAGCTGCAACGCGGTGATGTCGGAGAAGCCGGCCACCACCTTCGGGTCGCGGCGGACGGCGGCCATGTCGATCGCGTCCACGATCCGCTGCGCGCCGTACCCGCCGCGGGTGCAGATGACCCCGCGTACCTGCGGGTCGGTGAACGCGGCGTTCAGGTCGGCCGCGCGCAGCTCGTCGGTGCCGGCCAGGTAGCCGTGCCGGGCGTACGCGTTCGCCGCCAACACCGGCCGCAACCCCCAACCGGTGAGCAGCTCCACACCACGCGCCACCCGCTCCGGCGAGGTCGGCCCGGACGGCGACACCAGCGCCACAGTGTCGCCGGGGCGCAGCACGGGCGGGCGTACGGCAGCGGTGTCCTCGCTGATCACAACCGCAGAGCCTAACGAGCGGCGACCACGGCGCGTGCCCGTGCCGGGGAGTGGCACCACTGGGCGCACCGGATAGCCTCGACGGGTGGCAACCGCGCTGGTTATCGAGAACGACCCGACGGACGACGCGCGCCGGCTGGGTGAGTGGCTGACCGAGGCAGGGCTGGAACTGGAGGTGGTCCGCCCGCACGCCGGTGACGAGCTACCCGCCGACCTGGAGGGGTACGCGGCGCTCGTGGTGCTCGGCGGCGACCAGCAGGCGTACCCGCTTGCGGACGGCTCGCCCGGCGCACCCTGGTTTCCCGCGGTGGAGGGCCTGCTGCGCAAGGCGGTCCGCTACCGGGTGCCCACCCTTGCCGTCTGCCTGGGCGCGCAACTGCTCGCCACCGCGCACGCAGGCCTCGTCGAACGGAGTCCGTCCGGGCCGGAGATCGGCCCCGGCGTGGTCGGCCGGCGCGACGCCGCCGAGGGTGACCCGCTGTTCCGGTACGTCCCGCTGATCCCGGACGTCCTCCAGTGGCACTCCGACGAGATCACCGAGCTGCCCCGGGGCGCCACCCTGCTGGCCGCGTCGACCCGCTACCCGCATCAGGCGTTCCGGCTCGGTGACCGGGCCTGGGGCCTCCAGTTCCACATCGAATGCGACACCGCGATGATCGCCGACTGGGCGGCCGACTCGGCCCTTCTCGCCGAGCTGGGCTACGACCCGGAGCTTGTGGTGGCGGCCTGCGACGCGGTGATGGTCGACGTCGAGGAGGTCTGGCAGCCGTTCGCCGCCCGGTTCGCCGCACTGGCCCTCGGCGAGCTGGACGACAGCACGACGCGGCGCGGCCTGCCGCTGCTCGGGCACTGATGAGCCGGCCGACCAGGACGCCGGGCCGGCTCGCGCGCTACGGCTTCGGCGCCGCCGAGGGCGACGGCGGGGCACGCGCCGCCGACCTGCTCGGCCCGGACGGGCTGCGCCTGTGGCTGCCGGTCGAACAGGAGCCTGTCGACGAGCGGGCCGGTGAACTGCTCGCCGCGCTGTCCCGGGCCGCCGATCCGGATCTGGCGCTGCGCCAACTGCACCGCATCGTGGAGGCCGAAGGCCGCACCACCGACGGCACCGAGTCGCCACTCCTCGCCGAGCTGCACACCGACCCCGGGCTGCGGCGACGGCTGATCGCGGTGCTCGGCGCCTCGTCGGCGCTCGGCGACCACCTGGTGGCCCATCCCGAGCACTCCGCGGCGCTGCGGACCGCACCGGACGGGCTCGCACCGCTGGCCGAGGGCCGGCTGGAGCCTACCGACGGTGGCAACCCCGTTGCGGCGCTGCGGACCGCGTACCGGCTGGCTCTGCTGCGGATCGCGGCGGCCGACCTGACCGGCGGGCGCGCCCTGGAACAGACGATGGCGGCGCTGTCCGCGCTTGCCGACGCGACGCTCGCCGCGGCGTACGAGATCGCCGTCACGGAGCTGGCCGACGGCACCGAACGGCCCCGCCTCGCGGTGGTGGCGATGGGCAAGTGCGGTGGCGGCGAGCTGAACTACGTCTCCGACGTGGACGTCATCTTCGTGGCCGCCGAGGACGCCGACCTGCCCGCCGCGACACTTGTGGCGACCCGGCTGATCAACATCTGTGGGCTTGTCGCCTGGCCGGTGGACGCCGCGCTGCGTCCCGAGGGCAACCGTGGCCCCCTGGTGCGTACCCTCGCGAGCCACCTTGCCTACTACCGGCGGTGGGCGCGCACCTGGGAGTTCCAGGCGCTGCTCAAGGCCCGTCCGGCCGCCGGTGACCTGCCGCTGGCCCAGGAGTGGATCGACCAGCTCGCGCCGCTGGTCTGGCGGGCTGCCGAACGCCCCGAGGCGGTCGAGGACGTCCGCGCGATGCGCCGCCGGATCATCGACCACATCCCGCCGAAGGAGCTGGAACGCGAGATCAAGCGTGGCCCGGGTGGGCTGCGTGACATCGAGTTCGCCGTCCAGTTGCTGCAACTCGTACACGGTCGCGGCGACGAGACGCTGCGGGCGCCCGGCACGATCCCGGCGCTGCGCGCGCTCGTCGCCGGTGGCTACGTCGGTCGGGCCGACGGCGAGGCGCTGCTGCGCGGCTACCGCTTCCTGCGCAGCGTCGAGCACCGCCTCCAACTGCAGGCCCTGCGCCGCACCCACACCGTACCCACCGAGCCGGGCGCGCTGCGCTGGCTCGCCGCCGCGCTGGGCTTCACGGCCACGCCGGGGCGCAGCGCCGTGGAGAGCTTCCGGGCCGAATGGGTCACCCACGCTGCCGAGGTACGCAGGCTGCACGCCAAACTGCTCTACCGGCCGCTGCTGGAGTCGGTGGCCCGGGTGCCGGCCGACGGGCTGCGGCTGACCCCGGAGGCGGCGAGGAACCGGCTGGAGATCCTCGGCTTCGCCGACCCGGCCGGGGCGCTGCGTCACCTCCAGGCGCTCACCGGCGGGGTGAGCCGTACGGCAGCCATCCAGCGGACCCTGCTGCCGGTGCTGCTCAGCGAGTTCGCCGACGCGCCGGAACCGGACCGGGGGCTGCTCAACTACCGCCTGGTCTCCGACAAGCTGGGCAGCACCCCCTGGTATCTGCGGCTGCTGCGCGACGGCGGCCCGGTCGCCCGGCGGCTCGCCCGGGTCCTGGCCCTGTCCCGGTACGCCGCCGACCTGCTCGCCCGCGACCCGGAGGCACTGCGGCTGCTGGCCGAAGAGAACGAGCTGGCGCCGCGCTCCCGTGAGGTGCTCCGGGAGGGGTTCGTCGCGGCGGCGGCCCGGCACAACGACCCCGTCGAGGCGACCCGAGCGGTACGGGCGCTGCGACGGCGGGAACTGGTCCGGGTGGCCTGCGCCGACGTGCTCAGTCGGGCCGGCGCGCTCGCACCCAGCCCCACCCGTCCGGACGGCGCGAAACGCCCACCAGCCGGGCTCGCCGACATCACCGAGGTCGGCACGGCGCTTTCCGACGTCACCGACGCCACCCTCGCCGCCGCGCTGCGCGCCGCCCGGGCCAGCCAGCCGACGCCGGAAGGGCTGCGGTTCGCCGTGATCGGCATGGGACGGCTCGGCGGGTGCGAGTCGAACTACCTCTCCGACGCCGACGTGCTCTTCGTCTACGACCAACCCGCCGGCACCGGCGAGGCAGCCGCCAGAACCGCCGCACAGACGATCGCCGAGGAACTGCGCCGGCTGCTCGGCGTACCCGCACCCGACCCGCCGCTCGGCGTCGACGCCGACCTGCGCCCGGAGGGCCGGCAGGGTCCGCTGGTCCGCAGCCTCGCCGCGTACGCCCAGTACTACGCCCGCTGGTCGCGCGTGTGGGAGGCGCAGGCACTGCTGCGCGCCCGGTTCGTGTGCGGCGACGCCGACCTGGGCGCCGAGTTCGAGGCGATGATCGACCCGGTGCGGTACCCGGCCGGTGGGCTCACCCGCGAACAGATCGTCGAGATCCGCCGGATCAAGGCCCGCGTGGAGAACGAGCGACTGCCCCGGGGCGCCGACCCGGCCACCCACACGAAGCTGGGACGCGGTGCGCTCGCCGACGTGGAGTGGGCGGTACAGCTCGTCCAGCTCAGGCACGCCGGCGACGTACCGGAGCTGCGCGGCACGCGTACCCTCGATGCCCTCGCGGCGGCCGAGCGGGCCGGCCTTATCGACCCGGCGGACGCCGCGGAGATGGCCGCCGGGTGGTCCCTGGCCGCGCAGGTCCGCAACGCGCTGATGCTGGTCCGCGGCCGGGCCGGCGACCAACTGCCCCGGCACGGGGTGGAGCTGGCCGGGGTGGTGCGGCTGCTCGGCCGCGACGACCCGGGGGAGTTCCTCGACGAGTACCTGCGGGTCGGCCGCCGCTCCCGCGCCGCCACCGAACGGGTCCTCAATGCCTGATGCGGTGACCCGCCCCGCCGGGCAGCGCACCGGAAACGACCGCTCACCGCACGCGGTCTGGGCGCTGGTCACCGGGGCAGCGGTGGCACTCGCCGCCGCGTTCCTCGTCGCGCCACGGATGGGCACCGACCTCGCCGCCCAGGTGGCGCGTGCCGAGTTCGCCGACAGCTACGGTGGCGCGCCGCTGGACCTCGGTTGGTACGGCGGCGTCAACCAGTACGGGTACAGCCTGTTCACGGCCAGGTTGGGCGCACTGGTCGGGATGCGTCCGCTGGGGGCGATCGCCGCTGTGGTCGGTGCGGCGGCGCTGGGCTGGCTGTTCATCCGGAACCGGGCGCGGCGGCCGCTGCTGGCCGGCCTCCTCGGTGCCGTGGTGCTTGTCGGCAACCTGGCGAGCGGCCGGATCACCTTCGCCGTCGGGTTGGCGTTCGGGCTGCTGGCGCTGTGCGCGGTAAGCGCGGACCGTCCACCACGTCCGGTTCGGCTGGCGCTCGCGGCTGCCTGCGCTGCCCTCGCCACGGCGGCGAGCCCTGTCGCCGGCCTGTTCACCGGGCTGGCGGGCGCGGCGTTGCTGCTTGTCGCAGTGCGTCGCGGGGACGGGCCGGGGCGCCCACTGCCGGGTGGTTGGCGGGTAGAGCGACCCCTCGCCGAAGGGCTCGTCCTGGCTGTCGCGCCCGCTGTCACCCTGGCGCCGATCGCTGTCCTCTTCGGCAACGGAGGCACCCAGCCGTACTCGGCCGAATCGATGCGGATAAACGTCGCGCTCGCCGTGCTGGTGGCCGTGGTGCTGCCACGGCGGCGCCGGGTGTTGCGCGTCGGCGCGTTGCTCACCGTGCTGCTTCTGGTCGGGGCCTACTACGTGCCCAGCCCTATCGGTTCCAACGCGCTGCGACTGCCGATGCTCTTCGCGCTGCCCGTGCTTGCCGGCTACGCCGCGCTGCCGGGGCCCTGGCTGGCCGGGCTGCTCGCCGCGACAGTCTGGTGGCAGTCGCCGGTGATGACCAGCGACGTCACCCGTGCCGGCTCCCCGGAGAGCGCCCCGGCGTTCTACCGGCCGCTCGTCGCCGAACTGGAACGGCGGCAGCCCATCGGGCGGGTCGAGGTCGTGCCGCTGCGTGACCACTGGGAATCCGCGTACGTGCCACCGACAGTGCCGCTGGCCCGGGGCTGGGAACGCCAGGTGGACAGCGATCGCAACGCGCTGTTCTACGACGGCACCCTGAACGAGGCCACCTACGAGCAGTGGCTGCGCGACGAGGCGGTGACCTACGTGGCGATCGCCCCGGACGCCCCCGCCGACCGGTGGGGGCGCGACGAGGCAACGCTGATCCGCACCGGTCTGCCGTACCTGCGGGAGGTCTGGAGCGATTCGACCTGGCGCATGTACGCCGTTGTCGATCCGACGCCGCTGGTCGGAGCGCCGGGCCAACTCGTCACCGCCGACCGGGGCGCGGTCCGGCTCACCGCCACGCCCGGTGACGTGGAGGTACGGGTGCGGTGGTCCCGCTGGCTGTCGCTGACCGGCCCGGACGGCTGCGTACGGCCCGGTGCGGACGGGTGGACCGAGGTGCGCGTCCGCACCCCCGGTGACTACACGATCTCCAGCAGCCTCACGCCAACGGGCCACTGCTGACGGTGCCTGCCGTCGGGCACCTACCCGGGTGCTGGCAGCATGTCGGACGTGCCTTCCCACCTCGCGCGCTGGACCGGCCTGGCCGGCGCGACGCTGCTCGCGCTGTCCGCCTTCCTCGGCGGCGCGTTCCCCGGCGGCCCCCTGCGCAGCACCCCGGTCAGCATCTGGCAGGGCACCAACGGCCCGCTGATCCTGGCCGCCTGGCTGGTCGGCACCGGCCTCATGGCGTACGCCTGGTGGGCTCTGCGTGACGGGGGGCCGTCGACCCGCTGGGCTCTGATCACGGTGGGGCTGTGGATGCTGCCGCTGCTGATCGCACCGCCCTTCGGCAGCCGGGACGTGTACGCGTACACCTGCCAGGGCGCCAGCTTCGCCGGCGGCATCAGTCCGTACGAGCAGGGGGTCTCCGCCCTGCCCTGCCCCTGGCTGGAGACGGTTTCCCCCATCTGGCGGGACACCCCGGCGCCGTACGGACCGCTGTTCGTGCTCATCGCCGGCGCCGTCGTCAAGGCGACCGGTTCGCTTACCGCCAGCATCGTGCTGTTCCGGGCGTTGTCGCTTGTCGGCGTGGTGCTGAGCGCGTGGGCGCTGCCGGTGCTGGCGCGTCGGGCCGGCGTGCCGGCCAAGCGGGCCGTGTGGCTGGCGCTGGGCTCCCCGCTGATCGCCGCGCACCTGATCGGTGGTCCACACAACGACGTGCTGATGCTCGCCGCGCTTGTCGGTGGGCTCGCAGTGGTGGCGTCCCACCCGGGTCGGCCCGGCATGCTGCTGGTCGGCGGCCTACTGCTCGGCGTCGCCGTGGCGATCAAGAGCACCGCCGTGGTGGTGGTGCCGTTCGCCGCGCTGGCGGCCACCGCCGGACCGTACCGGATCCGCACGCTGATCCGCGACGGCGGCTGGGTGGTCGGTGGGGCGGTCGCCGCCGTCGTGGCAGTGACAGTCGCGGGCGGGCTGGACTTCGGCTGGGTCGGCGGGCTGTCCCAGGGCGGTGCCGCCGTCGCCTGGACGTCCCCGCCGACTGCCGTCGGGCAGACCATCGGCTACATCGCGGCACTGTTCGGCGGCCACGTCGACGCGCTGCCGGTGACCCGCGGGATCGCCGTCGTGCTGCTGGCCGTCCTCCTCGTCTGGCTCTGGTGGCGGGCACGAACCCGCGACCCGCTGTACTACGCCGGCCTCGCGCTCGCCGTCACTGTCGCACTCTCACCCGTGGTGCATCCCTGGTACTGGACGTGGCCGCTCTTCGTACTGGCTGCCACCGCCCGGCGTACCGGCTGGTTCGTCGTGGTCGCGCTCGTCGCGTCGTTCCTGGTGCTGCCCAACGGCATCGGGCTGCCCCGGTTTACCAAGACGGTCGGTGCGCCGCTGATGACGCTGTTGGTGATCGTGGTGGTCATCTGGTTGGTACGGTCGGCTCGGGCGGCCCGGCAGCCGGTCGCCACCGACTGAGGGAAGGTGCGCCGGTGACCGCTCCCGGTGCACCTCCGCCGTCCGACCGGCCCTCCGGGCCGCCGCCTGATCCGCCGTCGTCTGTTTCGTCGGGGGTGGCTTTGGCTGTCCGGTACGGCGGGCTGGCCGGTGCCGCTCTGCTCGCCGTGGCCGGGTATCTCGGCGGGGCGCTGCCCGACTCCCCGCTCGGCGCCACACCCGCGTCGATCTGGCGAGCCCCGGGCGGCCCCGCCACGCTGATCTGCTGGCTCGCCGGCACCGCGCTGCTGGTCGGCGCGTGGTGGTCGTTGCGCGCAGGTGCGCCGTCGACCCGCTGGGCGTACGTCACCGCCGGGCTGTGGGCACTGCCGCTGCTTGTCGCGCCGCCGCTGGGCAGCCGGGACGTCTACTCGTACGCCTGCCAGGGCTGGACGTACGCGCACGGCGTCGACCCGTACACAGTGGGGGTGGCGGCGGCGGGCTGCCCCTGGGTGGACACGGTGGCGCCGATCTGGCGGGACACCCCGGCACCGTACGGGCCGGTGTTCGTGCTGCTCGCGGCGCTCGCGGTCAGCCTCGGCGGTGGGCTCACCGGCACTGTCGTGCTGCTACGCGTGATCGCCGTGGCGGGGCTGCTGCTTGCCGCGTTCTGCCTGCCCGGGTTGGCGCGCGCAGTCGGGGTGCCGACCCGGCGGGCGGCCTGGCTGACGCTGGCCGGACCGCTGGTCGGCGTACACCTGGTGGCTGGCGCGCACAACGACGCGGTGATGCTCGGACTGCTGCTGTGCGGGCTGCTGGTGGTGGTCCGTCAACCCGGCCGGCCGTCGGCGCTGCTGTTCGCCGGGGTGCTGCTCGGGCTGGCCGTGACGGTGAAGGCCAGCGCCGTGGTGGTGGTGCCGTTCGCCGTACTGGCCGGCGTGCACGGCCGGTACACAGTGCGGGCGCTGCTGCGCGACGGTGGCTGGCTGGCCGGCGGGCTGCTCGGCGCGGTGCTGGTCACGTCTGCGTTGTCCGGCCTCGGGTTCGGCTGGGTGGGCGGGCTGACCCACAGCGGGGACTCCGAGCAGTGGACGTCGCCGCCCACAGCCGTCGGGCTGGTCGTTGACTACGCGGGCGCGCTGGTCAGCCGGGACCCCCAGGCCGTGCCGGTGGCCCGGGCGGTCGCGTTGCTGCTGCTCGCCGGAGTGCTCGTGGTGCTGTGGTGGCGGGCCTGGCAGGCGCTGCGCGGGTTGAACGACGTACGGCGGCGGGTGACCCGGATCGAGGCGGCTCGCCCCCGGGTGGCGCTGAGCGGTGCGGCGCTGGCGCTGGTCGCCACCGTGGTGCTGTCCCCGGTCTTCCACCCCTGGTACGCGACCTGGCCGCTGGCGCTGCTGGCGCTCACCGCAACACGGACGACGTGGTTCCTGGTGCCGGCCGCGGTGGCGGCGTTCCTGGCCCTGCCGGACGGCACCAACCTGGCCCGCTTCACAAAGGCCCCTGGCGCGCTGGCGATGACGGCGCTGCTCGTGGTGGTGGTCGTGCGGCGCGTACGCCCCGGCGCCCGCCCCGCCGAACACGCTCCGTGACACGCGCGCGCCGCCAAGATCGTGCAACATCCAGGATCGAGCACGATCTTCGGCGCGGGGCGTTGCAAACGGCCGGGCCGGCTCCGCGAGGTGCGGAGCCGGCCCGGCCGGTGCTGTAGCGACTACTCAGCAGTCGTAGTACATGGCGAACTCGTGCGGGGTCGGGCGCAGACGCACCGGGTCGACCTCGTTGGCGCGCTTCCAGTCGACCCAGGTGGAGATCAGGTCGGGGGTGAAGACGCCACCGTCGAGCAGGTAGTCGTGGTCGGCCTCCAGCGAGTCGAGCACGGCCGGCAGCGAGCCCGGCACCTGCTTGACGTCGCCCCACTCCTCCGGCGGGAGGTCGTAGAGGTCCTTGTCGATCGGCGTCGGCGGCTCGATCTTGCTCTTGATGCCGTCCAGGCCGGCCATCATCATCGCCGAGAAGGCGAGGTAGACGTTGGCCGACGGGTCCGGCACGCGGAACTCGACGCGCTTGGCCTTCGGGTTGCTGCCGGTCACCGGGATGCGGGTGCAGGCGGAGCGGTTGCGCTGCGAGTAGACCAGGTTGACCGGCGCCTCGAAGCCCGGCACCAGGCGACGGTACGAGTTGACCGTCGGGTTGGTGAAGGCCAGCAGCGACGGCGCGTGGTGCAGCAGACCGCCGATGTACCAGCGGGCGGTGTCGGACAGGCCCGCGTAGCCGGTCTCGTCGTAGAAGAGCGGCTCACCGTTGAGCCAGAGGCTCTGGTGGGTGTGCATGCCGGAGCCGTTGTCACCGAACAGCGGCTTGGGCATGAAGGTGGCGGTCTTGCCGTTGGCCCAGGCCTCGTTCTTCACGATGTACTTGAAGAGCTGGAGCTGGTCGGCGGCGTGCAGCAGCGTCGAGAACCGGTAGTTGATCTCGGACTGGCCGGCGGTGCCCACCTCGTGGTGCGAGCGCTCCACGGTGAAGCCGGTGTCGACGAGCCGGCGCACGATCGAGTCGCGCAGGTCGGCGTAGTGGTCGACCGGCGGCACCGGGAAGTAGCCGCCCTTGTACGCGGTCTTGTAGCCGCGGTTGCCGCCCGGCTCCTCGCGGCCGGTGTTCCACGCGCCCTCGACCGAGTCGATGTAGTAGAACGACTGGTGCGCCGAGGTCTCGTGGCGGATCGAGTCGAAGATGTAGAACTCCGCCTCGGCGCCGAAGTAGGCGGTGTCGGCGATGCCGCTCGCGGCCAGGTACGCCTCGGCCTTCTTCGCGACGTTGCGGGGGTCGCGGGTGTAGGCCTCACGGGTGAACGGGTCGTGGATGAAGAAGTTGAGCGCGAGGGTCTTCTGCGCACGGAAGGGGTCGATGAATGCGGATGCGACGTCCGGGAGCAGGAGCATGTCCGACTCGTGGATCGCCTGGAATCCGCGGATCGACGAACCGTCGAACGCAAGGCCATCGGTGAAGAGGTCGTCGTTGACAGACTCGACCGGCAGGTTGAAGTGCTGCATCACGCCGGGCAGGTCACAGAAACGAACGTCGACGAACTTCACGTCCTCGTTCTTGAGGTATCGCAGCAGTTCCTCGGGGTTGGCGAACACACATCCTCCTGGCACGTCCAACGGGGTGGCTAGGCTTTCGGCGACGCTATGGCCGGGGGGTTGCCCGGCCATGTCTCCTGTGTTTCTGCCGTGTTACGTCACTCCCGGAGCGTCAGCAACGCTCCTGTTCACGTACTCAGACCGCGTGATCCACGATACCGGCTGGGGCAGTGTAATGACATCTGATGCCAATAGCCCGATTCGGCACGCGGTGCTGGCGGTACTCGTGGCCCTGATTTCTGACACGGATACCCTTGATCACTGTGACCAATCCGCACGCCCCGGCAGCGCCGGCCACCGACCCCACCTTCACCCCGCCGACCCTGGGACGGCGGTTCGGAGCGCTGATCATCGACTGGGTGCTCTGCCTGCTGGTGGCAAACATCTTCGCCGACCCGGTGCGCGACGGCTGGGCGCCGGTGCTGGTGCTGATCCTGGAGTACGGCATCTTCCTCGGCCTGTTCGCCCAGACACCAGGCATGTACATCACGAAGATCCGCTGCGTGAACTGGCTCGACGGCGGTCGGATCGGCCTGCTCCGGGCGTTGGGCCGCGGAGTGCTGCTGGC
Organism: Micromonospora profundi; assembly: GCF_011927785.1. Lineage (NCBI taxonomy): Bacteria > Bacillati > Actinomycetota > Actinomycetes > Micromonosporales > Micromonosporaceae > Micromonospora > Micromonospora profundi. The sequence continues at coordinate 785,626 of NZ_JAATJK010000001.1, forward strand.
CCTGGTCGTACCCGCACTGATCATGGACGAGCACCGTCGCGGCCTGCACGACCGGCTCACCGGCTCGGTCATCGTCGACGCGCCCCGGTCCTGACCTCACAGGGCGGGTCCGGCGCAGACTGACCACCGCCGCGGCGCCCGGACAGCGCCGGCACAACGCGCGGGAGCCGGGCCCGTGGTGGGCCCGGCTCCTCACACGGTGTACGTCGGAGGTGTCAGCGCCCCCGCGACTGGCGGAACGCGCCGCCCTGCGGCCGCATGTTCTTCGGGATCGCGCCCTTGGGCATCTGTGGCCGGGCGGTGAGTGCCTTGAGCCGCTTGTCCAGCGCGTTGACGTCCTTGCCGCTGAGCGCGCGGGGCAGCCGCAGCAGGGTCGTGCGCAGCTTGCGGACCGGCAGCTCGCCCTCCTCCTGCCCGATCACGTAGTCGTGCAGGGGAGCGGAGCCGATCACCTTGGCCAGCCGCCGCTTCTCCTGCCCGAGCAGGCCGCGTACCCGCTGCGGGTTGCCCTCGGCCAGCAGGATCACGCCGGGCCGGCCGATCACCAGGTGCACCATGTCCATCTGGGTCGTGGAGCTGACGGCCGGGGTCACCCGCCAGTCGCCGCGCATGTTCTCCATGATCTGCGCCGCCGCGCCGGGCTGCCCCTCGGCGGCGTTCATCATCGCCTTGTTGGACCGCAGGTTCAGCACGATCAGCACCGCGAGCAGGGTGAACAGGATGCCCACCGGCAGCCAGATCCAGCTCCAGAGGATGACCGCGGCCACGGTGAGGGCGAGGGGGATGAGCACCGCGGCGGCGACCAGAGGCGTGAACCACCGGTCCTGCTTGGCGGTGAACTTGAACACCATCCCGATCTGCTTCAGCCGCTGGCCGAACGAGACCTTCTCCTGGGGCTTTGCCATGCCGCAGAGTCTAGTGGGCGCCGCCGACCCTGTTGATCCGCGTCCGGGTGCTCGTCGGCTGAGCACCGTACGTCCCCTCGGACGCCGGGGCTGCCCGCGTGCGTGGCCGGGCTAGGGGAGGGTGCGGTCCCGGTACGCCGGGATGTCAGGTGTCCCCGGAAAGGGGTACACCGGGCCGGCCGGGTTGCCGGGTGTGATGCCTCGCGGGTCCGAGATCACTTGCCGTCAAGCCGGGCCAGCCGGCTCCGGGTGTCGTCGGCGGCGGGGTCGCCGAGGCTGTCGTAGATCTCGGTGGCCCGGCGCCACGCCTTCCCTGCCGCGGCCAGGTCGCCCATCGTCGCCCGGACGTCGCCGAGCCGGACCAGCGTCTCCGCCTCGTGGTACCGGTCGGCGGAGTCCCGGAACAGCCGGATCGACCGTTCGTAGAGGTCCACGGCGTGCTCGTGCGCGCCGAGCCGCTCGTGGGCGAAGCCGAGGCTGTCCAGGGTGGCTGCCTGACCGTTGCGGTCGTCGATCTTCTCCTGGAGGGCCAGCGCCTCGGTGCAACTGGCGATGGCGAGTTCGTATTCGCCCGTCGTGGCGTAGATGTACCCGATCGCGTTCAAGGTGCGCCCCTCACCGGCGGCGCTGTTGGCCAGGCGGTGCAGCCGCAACGCCTGGCGGCCGTAGACGAGCGCGTCCTGCGGCTTGCCGACCTCGTACGCCAGTTCCGTGCGACTGTGCAGCGTCTGCGCCTGGCCGGTCAGGTCGCCGATCCGCTCGTACAACTTCAGCGCGCACTCCAGTCGACGCTCGGCCACGTCGTGCCGGTTGAGCCGCAGTGCGGCGCGTGCCAGCATCCGGTTGGCCATTGCCTGTCCGCCCAGGTCGCCGGCCGTCTCCGCCGAGGCCACCGCGATCTGCTGCACCGTGAGCTGGTCCTGCCACAGACCATGCGGTGCCAGGAACGCGGTCAGCGCCCAGGCGAGCTGCCAGGCGTAGGTGCCGAAACCGGTGTCGGCGGCCTGCCGGACGATGCGCACCAGCACCCGGCGTTCGGCCGCGAACCAGTCCAGCGCGGCCTGCCGGCCGGCGAGCGGGGTGGCGAGGCTGTCCGGCAGCTGGGGCATCGGCGGGATCGGCGCCCACTGCGGCTGCAGCAGTCGCGCCGCCGGATAGGCCTGGTGCAGGTAGTGGTCGTAGAGGCGCTGGTAGGCGGCGCGGCGATGGTCGTCGCGCGTACGGGACGCGGCCAGTTCCGCGGCGTAGGTGCGGAGCAGGTCATGCAGGACGTACCGGCCTGGCTGGTGCTCGGTCAACAAGTGCAGCCGGGTCAGCTCCCGCAGTGGCGCTATGACGGCGGCCGGCGTCTGCCCGCTCAGGGCGGCCGCGACTCCAGCTGTGAGATCCGGCCCGGGATGCAGGCCGAGCAGTCGGAACAGCTCCGCCGCCTGCTCGCTGAGCGCCCGGTACGACCAGGAGAAGACGCGCCGGACGTCACCGTCGTCGAGTGCGTCCAGTAGCGCCTCGTGTCGGCGCAGCTCGGTGGCGAAGGCGGTCAGCGGAAGTGTGGGTTTCGCCGCCATTCGAGCCGCCACGATCGACAGGGCGAGGGGCAGGCGCCCGGCGGCGTCGATGATGCCGGTCACGGCGTCCGGCTCTCCGTCGATCCGTTCGGCCCCCAGCCAGTTGCCCAGGAGATTCCGCGACTCCTGCTCGGTCAGGACGTTCAGTGTCAGCGGCTTCGCCCCCTCCACCCTGATCAGGCCGTTGAGCTGGTCACGACTGGTGATCACGACCGCGCAGAAGCCGGTGCCCGGCAGCAGTGGGCGTACCTGGTCGGAGTCGCGGGCGTTGTCGAGCAGGATCAGCATGCGGCGGGTGGCCAGCAGGCTCCGGTACAGCCCGATGCGGGCGTCCGTGGTGGTCGGTATGCGGGCGTCCGACACGCCGAGGGTCTCCAGGAAACTGCGCAGCGCCTCCGCAGCGGACACGGCGTCGACGTCGTCGTAGCCGCGCAGGTTCAGGTACAGCTGGCCGTCGGGGAAGCGATCGGCCACCCGGTGTGCCCAGCGCAGCGCCAGTGCCGTCTTGCCGACGCCGGCCATGCCGCTCACCGCGGAGATGACCACGGTGGTCGGCCCGGCCGTACCGTCGTCCAGCCAGTGATCGAGTCGGGACAGTTCCGGCTCGCGCCCGATGAAACGGGGCAGGGCCAGTGGCAGCTGGGCGGGCCTGCGGTCGTCCCGTTGCCGGGCCGCCGGATTGCCGGTGACCGGACCTCCGGTCGCCGGGCCTCCAGCGGCCGGACCTCCGATCGCAGGACCGGGGGCGCCGGAGGCGAGCCGGTGGTGCAGGATGCCGTCGCGCAGCCGGACCAGTTCCGGTCCCGGATCCAGCCCGGTCTGCTCGGCCAGCGCGCCCCGGGCCTGCTGGAAGGCGTCCAGCGCGCCGGACACGTCGCCCGTGTGGTAGAGCGCGGTCATCAGGTGCGCCCACGCCCGCTGCCGCAGCGGATGCTGTTCGACGAGCGCGCGGAGCCGCTCGATGACCCCCGCCGCCGCGCCCGCGGCCAGCCGTGCCGCGGCGTGGTCCTCCTCGGCGAGCAGTCGCCGCTCCACCAGCCGCCGGATCCTGCGCGCCAGCAGCGGGCTGTGCGGCAGGTCCGACAGCGGCGCGCCGCGCCACATGTCCAGCGCGTCGGCGAGGTGCATGGCTGCCTGTTCCGGTTCGCCGGCGGCCAGCGACGCCCGGCCGCGCGCCACCGCCGCGTCGAACCGGTCGAGGTCGCGCTCACCCGGCGACAGCCGGATCAGGTAGCCGCCGGCGGTCGCGGTGATCCGTTCCCGTCCGCTGGGGCCCAGCGCCCGCCGCAACCCGTGCACGTACGTCCGAAGGTTCGCCGTGGCCGACGCGGGCGGCTCGTCCGACCACAGGACGGCGAGCAGTTCGTCGGTGCCGACCACCTCGTTCGGCCGCAGCAGCAGCCCGGCCAGCAACAGCCGCTGCTTGACCGACGGGAGTGGCACCTCGACGCCGTCACGCGACACCCGCAGGGGGCCGAGGAGATCCAAATTGACGATGATCGAGGAGCATAGCCCGTCCCGGAAACCGGGGAAAGTCGAGCGATGTGCGTCCGATGTATCCAGCATGTGCGCGCGCCGTTGTAGCGTCTGCCGGCCGGCGCTCAAGGATCGCACACAGCGCCGAAATACGACACATCCTATTCGAACGGTCCCAGGGGGGTCGTCCGTCATGGGGATATCCAAATAGGACAAATCAGTGCCGGGCGGTGAAGGGAGGGGCCGGTCAGGCGGCGTACGGCAGGACGCGTCCCCCAAAGCAGGGACCTGTGCCGGACACGCCCATTGCTAGCGTCGATAGGGCCTCATAGATCACTTGTTGCAGGCCGACGATGCCGTTTCCGGCGGCAGTCGCTCGACCGAATACGCGATTCTGCCCTATGGCGATAAATGAGGAGACCGAACCCAACCCGGATGGCAAAACCGTATAAACGGTAACCATGTGATTGCGGGGACATGCGTGATTCGCACCGATCTAGTGGTCAGCTCACCCATTTTCCTTGTTGGCCTCGTACAGACCCTGACAAACGCCGGAATCAAGATCGTCGCAGTTCGCACGTCGCCGGACGAGGATCCGAACTGGCTTGCCGACGCCGTACTCATCGACGTCGACGCATTGTCGCCGCCGAACGAATTGGATCAGATCACCGTCGCCGCGAAGAGTACGGCTGTCCTGGTCCTGGCCAATTACGAGGACGACGGCGCGAGCTACCTCGAGGCGGGCGCATCCGGAGTGATCTGCAAGCGCGAGTCGATCGAACGACTCGTCGAGGCCATCCGGGCCGTCACATCGGGGTACTGCGTGTCGTCCGGCGCGACCGACGCGCCGTCGGCCGCGCGGCGGGCCGATCCGCCCGCCCACCACCTGTCGGAGCGAGAGGAGCAGGTCCTCCGGCAGATTTCCTGCGGACTGACCCACAGCCAGATCGCCACCCGGCTCGGAATCAGTCCGCACACCGTGGATACCTACGTCAAACGAATCCGCGCAAAGATCGGCGCCGGCAACAAGGCCGAACTCACGCGGGCCGCCCTGCTCGGCGGCATGATTCGCGACGCGCCCCCGCCTCCCGAAGGGCGTCCGCCCAGGCCCGTGGAGCCCGCCGCCTGAACCCTGTCCCGCCTTCACGGGACAGGGCACGCGGATAGCGCGGTCCGTACGTTCCGGGCGACCTGAGGAGACGCCGTGGTCCAGTTCGAGATCTGCCCGAACGGCGAGTGCCTGTCCGACGATCAACGCGCCGCCGCCCTGGCCCAGCCCAGCTTCGGCCGGCAGTTCACCGACCACATGGTCACGGTGCGCTGGACCGAGGAACGCGGCTGGCACGACGGGCGGCTGGAGCCGTACGGCCCGTTCACGCTCCCGCCGGCCACCTCGGTGTTCCACTACGGGCAGGCGGTCTTCGAGGGCATGAAGGCGTACCGGCACGACAGCGGCTCGATCGCCCTGTTCCGGCCGATGGCGAACGCGGAACGGTTCAACCGCTCCGCGCGTCGGCTGGCGATGCCCGAACTGCCGGTGGACACCTTCGTGCGGGCCGTCGAGCTGCTCGTCACGCAGGACCGCGACTGGGTGCCGCCGGGCGACGGCAACAGCCTCTACCTGCGGCCCTTCATGATCGCGACGCAGCCCGGACTGGGCTTCACCCATCCGTCGAGCAGCTACCTCTTCTGCGTTATCGCGTCCCCGGCGGCGCCGTACTTCGGCCCGTCCGGTCCCCGGGCGCTGACCGTGTGGCTGTGCGACGACTACGTGCGCGCCGCGCCGGGCGGCACCGGCGACGCCAAGGCGGCGGGCAACTACGCCGGCGCGTTCCTCGCCACCCGGCAGGCCACCGCACAGGGATGCGACCAGGTGGTGTGGCTCGACGCCGCCGAGCACAGGTGGGTCGAGGAGATGGGCGGGATGAACCTGTTCTTCGTGTACGGGGGGTCCCGCCCGCGGATCGTGACACCGAAGCTGACCGGCGCCCTGCTGCCCGGCATCACCCGCGACTCGCTGCTGACCCTGGCCGGAGAGCTGGGCATGGCCGCCGAGGAGGACCGGATGAGCACGTCGCGGTGGCAGTCCGACTGCGCGTCCGGCGCGCTCACCGAAACCTTCGCCTGTGGCACCGCGGCAGTGATCTCGCCGGTGGGTACGGTGCGGTCCACCACCGGCGACTGGCAGATCGGCGACGGCCAGCCCGGTCCGGTGACGCACCGGCTCCGGACCGCGTTGCTGGACATCCAGTACGGCCGAGGGCCCGATCCGCACCACTGGGTGCACAAGGTCTGCTGACACCGACGTCGCGAACAGGAGCGCCGGTCGTGCGATTCAACAGCCGGACACGGAACACGATCGACTCGCCGATCAGCGCGGCCTACGACCTTGTGGACCTGCGGGAGAACGACGGGGCACTGCTCGACGTCGCGCAGGCGGCGCCGCAGTACCCGCCGGCGCGGGTCGTCGTCGAGCACATCGTGCGGACGGCACGTGCCACGGACGGTGGCGCGTACACCGAGGTGCCCGGTCTGCCCCGGCTGCGTCGTGCGTTCGCGGCCGAGCTGAGCCGCGACTACGGAGGGACCGTAGGGGCCGACAACGTGGTCGTCACGGCCGGCTGCAACCAGGCGTTCAGCCTGGTCGCCGCCGCCCTGGCCGGGCCCGGTCACGAGATCGTGCTGCCGCTGCCGTACTACTTCAACCACGACATGTGGCTGCGGCTGAACGGCATCAGGCCTGTCTACCTGGAGCCCGGGCCGGACCTCGTGCCACGCGCCGCCGACGCCGAACGGCTCGTCACGCCCCGTACCCGCGCGATCGTGCTGGTGACGCCGGGCAACCCGAGCGGGGTCACTGTCGACCCGGACGGCATCGCGGCGTTCGCCGCGGTGGCCGAGCGGCACGGCATCGCGCTGATCCTCGACGAGACGTACCGGTCGTTCCGCGACACCGACGCGCCGGCGCACCGGTTGTTCGCCGGCCCGCACTGGGAACGCACAGTCGTCAGCCTGCACTCGTTCTCCAAGGACCTGGCCATTCCCGGCTACCGCGTCGGCGCCGTGGTCGCCTCCCCGGAACTCAACCGCGAGGTGTGCAAGCTGCTGGACTGCGTCGCGGTCTGCGCGCCGCGCATCGGGCAGGAGGCCGCCTGGGCGGGCCTGACGTACGCCCGAGGGTGGCGTTCCGTCCGGGCCCGGGAACTCGCCGATCGGCGGGCCTGGTTCACCGACACGATGGCCGCCCGGCCCGGCGGCTTCGAGCTGCTCTCCTGCGGTGGCTTCTTCGCCTGGCTGCGGCATCCGTTCCCGGGCCGCTCCACCGACGACGTGGTGCGCGAGCTGGTGGTCAAGCACGACACGCTCGTCATGCCGGGCACTGCCTTCCTTCCGGACGACCGCCGCACCGTCCGGGTGAGCGTGGGCAACCTCGACCGGGACGCGATAGCGGCCCTCGCCCGCCGGTTCGCCGACGCGGGCCGCTGAACCGTCGGGTCAGTAGATGATCCGGTCGTCCGCCGCAGGCCGCCACGCCCGGGAACCGCGCAGGTTACGGGTGATGTTGAGGCGCTTCAGCCAGCGGTCGGAGCCGTCGTAGCGCGCCCGGAACGACTTGCGCCCGTGCACCGCCCGGAAGTTGTCGACGAACAGGCAGTCGCCGGGGCGCAGGCGGACGTCCTGCATGTGCGCCTCGATCTGGTCGCACAACGCCTGGAACGCGCCGAGCGACCGCTCGGACCAGCCGTCGGTCTTCATGTGGTACGGATCGAGCGCCATGTACGGATCGGTGCGGTCGCCGAAGAGCACCGGCCGCTTGACCGGGTCGTCGTTCCACGACTGGATGAGCGCGAAACTGCGCCGACGCAGCCGGTCGACGACCGGGTCGCCGGTGGACTCGGAAGCGTTCTCCGGACGGTGCGAGTTGTCCGGCATCTGGGTGAACTCCGACTCGAACAGGGCCTCCACGTCCAGCGCGGACCAGTCGAGGTCACCGGCGTCGCACGCGACGGTCTCCACCAGGTCCGGGTTCTTGAGGCACATCAGCGCCACGTAGTCGCCCCGGCAGGGATGGAACGCGTCCTCGGTGTGCCAGGACAGGTGCTGGAGACTGTTGGAGCCGATCTCGTAGTGCTCGTGCCCCTCGATCGGGAGCACGTCGTGCATGATGCGGCCGTCCTGCTGGGTCGCCCAGCCGAACACGTCGCCCAGCACGGAGCCGCACAGCAGGAAGAAGATCTCCTGCGGCAGGGCGGGGGAGTCGTACTGGCTGTTGCGCCAGTGCGGCGGCGTCGGGCCGAGCTGCTCCAGCTCGATCTCGAGGCCCGAGATCAGGCAGAGGGCGGACGGCTCGCCGAGGCGGTACTCCTCAAGGAACTCCAGCACATGCGTCGGCAGAAGCCGCGCGAGAACCGGTGCCCGCCGGATCAACCCCGGCTCCTCGATGGTCTTGTACGCCCTCGCGAGCTCGCTGAGCATCGGTGTCAATGCCGCGTTGTCCGCCGGAGTGAGCGTCAGGTGATGCACGCGTGGCCTCCCGCTGGCCGAGGTGGTCCGCCGACGGCGACCTGCCGTTGCAGCCTATGGTCGCGGGCTGCGGCCCTGCGGTCCCCGGTAGAGGGGACAGGTGCACCGACCCCGGCGACCCTAGGTTCGTCCTAGAAATCATCTGCTGGGTCCACGCCGTAGCCCGTCAGCCGGCGTGCCGACACCCTCGGGACTGACATATGACCGAGCTTGCCAATCTGACCACGATGGAAGTCGACGCACTGTCCGACGTCGACGGTGGCCTCAACCTGACCGACGGGCACGCCCGGCTGGATCTCTCCACCGAGCAGGCCGCGATCGTGGCTCGGCTCCCCGAGATGTTCACGACGGCGACCCGTCGGTCCTTCCCGTCGATCGAGACGGCGGCCCACCGCGCGTTCCTGGACGCGATCGGGCAGCACACCGCACCGGTGGGTACCGGCCGGATCCTGAGCTGCTACTCCTCCACGCTTGCCACCGATATCGTGGCCCGCGCGCTGCCGGCCGGCGCCACGATCGCCGTGTTGCACCCGACGTTCGACAACATCGCCGACCTGTTCACCACGCGCGGCCTCAAGCTGGTGCCGCTGAGCGAGGAGGCGATGCTGGACCAGTCCTGGCCCGGCGCCCCGGTGCAGGCGATCGTCCTCACCCATCCCAACAACCCCACCGGTCTGGTCACGCCGGAAGGTCACCTGCGCTCGCTCGCCGAGCATGCCGTCGAGCACGGGCAGACCGTCATCATCGACGCCAGCTTCCGGGGCCAGGTCCGCGACGCGCAGTACGACACGTACGCGGTCCTCGACGCGGCCGGCGCGGACTGGATCACGATCGAGGACACCGGCAAACTGTGGCCGATGCACGAGCTGAAGATCGGGCTGCTGGCCTACAGCGAGCGGACCGATCTGCCCCTGGAGCGGGCCTTCTCCGAGTCGCTGCTCGCCGCTTCGCCTGTCGTGTTGCAGCTGGTCGAGGCGCTCGCCTCCGACTGGGTGAACGGTGGCTACGAGCGTGCGCGCGATCTCGTGGAGCGCAACCGGGCGGCGGTACGGGAGGCGATCGAGCCGGCCGGCCTGCGACTGGCCGACCCGACCTCACAGATCAGCGTGGCCCGCATCGGCCTGCCGCAGAACGGGCCTGACTCGTCGCTGCTGTACAAGGACATGCGCGAGCGGGGCGTGCACGTGCTCCCGTGCGCGCCGTTCCACTGGGCCGACCCGGATGGCGGCCTGCGCCTGATCCGGCTGTCCCTGGCCCGGCCGTTCGAGACCGTCCAGACGGCCGCCCAGACGCTCGTCCGCGCCTACCGCGAACTGGCCGCCGCCAACTGAGGAGCCGCCGCGCGCCCGGGGACGGGAAACCGCCTCAGGCGCGCGGCGGCCGAACGTCTTCCCGCAGCACCCGGTCGAGCAGCGCGAGACCCGCGGTGAGCTCGGCGGTGCTACCGCCGAATCCGAGCCGGACGTGGTTGCGGTAGGCCTCGCCGAAGCACACGCCTGGTACGAGCAGCACCCGGTGCTGCTCGGCCAGCCGGCGGCAGGAGGCGACGACATCCGGTTGGCCGAGCAACTCGACGAACGCGGCCACCCCGCCGGCGGGCGGGCTGAGCCGCACCAGTTCCGGCCGGTCCGCCGCCCAGTCGATGAGCAACTGCCGGTTGGCGCGGGCGTGCTCCCGCTGCATGGCCACGATCCGGTCCGCGTGCCGGACCGCCTGCTCGGCGAAGAACTCCAGGACCGGCGAGACGTACAACGCGATGTAGTCGCGCAGCACCGCCATCCGGGCCAGCAGCTCCGGGGGCGCGACACACCAGCCGACTCGCAGCCCGGCCAGGCCGTAGCTCTTGGAGAACGTGCCCCACACGATCGACCGCTCGTACTCGACAGGGATCGGCAGCGGGTCGGCAGTGTAGGTGAGTTCGCCGAACGCGTGGTCCCACACCAGCCAGGCACCCGCATCGGCGGCGATCGCTACCAGTTCCTTCTGCTGCTCGGCAGTGATGGACACACCTGTCGGGTTGTGCGGGAAGTTCACGACGATCATCCGCGGCCCGTGCGCCGCCAGCTCGCGCAGCACGGACAGGTCGGCGGCGAACCCGGCGTCCGGGTCCAGCTGCCACCGGGTCACCCGGCAACCCCGGGACGCCGCGATGTCGTACAGCTGCTGGTAGGCGGGGTCGAGCACGATGATCTCGTCACCCGGATCCAGAGCCAGGTGCATGACCAGGTAGATCGCCTCGCTGGAGCCGTGGGTGACCATCATCCGGTCGACGTCGCCGCCGGTCCACCGGTCGGCCAGCGCGGCACGCAGCCGGTTGCCGCCGTAGCTCTCGCTGTCGTGGAACACCATCTCGTCGAGCTCGGACAGCTCGAACCCGCACAGGGCGCGGAACTCGTGCATGGACAGGTCGCGTACCCCGCTGCTGCCGATGTCGTGGTCAACCTTGTGGTAGTAGTCGCGCATCCAGGCTTCGAGGTGGGCAACGGCGATTTCCATGTCGAAGTCCGTCCCAATCGGTGACGCTGGCGCGGTGCGACCAGGCGACCGGATCCGTCGCCCGCCCACGGTATGCAGGCGGACACCGCAGCGCATGTCGCGGGAAGCCGGGACGACCGGTCCCGGCTTCCCGCCTGCGGTGTCAGGGTTGCGGTGTCGCCCGTGATGCGCGCCCGTCAGCCGCCCGGCGGGCGGGCTAGTCGGATGCAGCAACCGGCGCAGATCTTCGCCTCCGGCAGAGTGAAGGCCAGGCAGCAGGTGTGGCGCTGGACTGTCGCGCCGCCGTCCGGCCCGGGAAGCAGGTCCACGAGATCCCGTACGCGGAGCGCGGTGAGCAGCGTGTCGACGTGGTCGACGGCATTGCCGGGCAGCGTGTGGGCGGCCCTCAGCACGGCGTGCGCCACGCCCGAGGCGAGCGACCCGCGCAACGAACGGGAGCTGACGCGGGCCACCGTCCGGATGTGCGTCAGCATCGGGCCGAGGTGCGCGTCCACAAGGGCTCCGCGTAGCGCGGTGAGCAGACCGGCCTCGTCAGTGGCCACCTCGACCCCGCCCCCGCGCGCCGTCGGATCCCACGGCAGCACCGCCACGCGTACCGACGGGCGGAGGGCGACGGTGAGCACCGAGTCGGGCGAGTCCAGACGTACCACCACATCGGTCGCACGGACCAGCGGAACCCGCCGGGCCGACGCCCAGCCGAGCACTGCGGGCAACGCCACCGCGTAGGTGTACGCCTTCCACGCCAGTGTCGCGGCGGCGTGCGGTGTGGCCTGGCGGCGACGCGCCACGACGTCGAGCAGTTCCGGCAGCCGGGTGCCGTCGGCGATGCTGCCGGCGCAGATCCAGTCCGGCCCGTCGCCGACCACCAGCTCAGGCGCCAGGCCTCCGGGCGGCTTGTCGCGGAAAGCCGCGGCCAGCGTCGCGCGCAACGGCCCCAGCGGATCGGCGCCGGGGAGCCGAACCGGCGACTCCACCCCGTCGATGCGGTGCACGTCGCATCCCGCCCTCCGGTCGTCGCGGTAGCAGCCGTTCGCAGCACGACGCTAGGACCGGGGCCGGCGGCCGGGGCAGTCACGGAAAGCGGCGACGGGCTCTCACAGCGCCAGCCACAGGCACCCGTCGGCCTCCCGTACACCGATGATCTGCGCGTCCGGCGAGCGCCGGAAGTTGACACAGCGGCCGTCGGCGCCGAAGCGGTAACCGTGCAGCGGGCACTCGACGGCGTCGCGCACGAGTCGCGCGTCCACCATCAGGTACGCGCGGTGCGGGCAGTGGGCGTCGGTCGCGACCGGCGTGCCGCTCCGGGTGCGCCAGAGCAGGACGGTCCGCGCCGGGGCCGTGGACCGCCACACCAGCACGGTGCGGCCGACGTCGGCGCTGCGAGGGCCGCGTACCCACACCTGGGCGCCGCCGGAGTTCGCCTCGCCGGCAGGGGACATGGCCGACATTCCCCCCCTCGTGCGACGTCGGCCGCCGGGTGCCCGGCGGCGGATTGTCGCCGAGGCTACCGGCGCGGGCCGCCGGCGGGCCGTCGCCCGAAGCGGGGACCGACACCGCGCACCGGTGACCCGACCGGAGCGCGATGTCCGGTGAACGCGGGACAGCAGACCATGTTGACCGCCGTGGCCCCGCTCCGTTGACTTGGGATCCGACCGCCCCGCATCGGAGGAGCGTCCGTGATCGGCATCCACGATTCCGCTAAAAGCCTCGTCGCCGTACCGGATTCCGCTCGTCCCGGCCCCGGCGCCGGGACCACCGTGCCGGACCTGATCCGGGCCGTGGCGCACAGGCTGCCGGACGCGGTGGCTGTGGAGTCGGCAGGCAACCGTCTCACGTACGGTCAGCTGCTAGCGGAAGCCTCCGGGGTGGCCGAGGCGCTGCGCCACGCGGGCGTCGGGCCAGGCGAGCTCGTCGCGGTGGCGGTACCCCGCGGAGTCGACCTGGTGCCGGCGCTGCTCGGTGTCCAGCTCGCCGGCGCGGCGTACGTGCCGCTCGATCCCGAGCACCCGGCCGACCGGCTGAACCACGTCATCGCGGACTCCGGGGCGCGGATCCTGTTGACGGCCGACGCGGCCGGCGCACCCGGCCTGCGCGTACCGACCCGCATCCAGCTGACCGACGTCGCGGTGTGCCGCAGCCCGGTGCACCCCGCGCCGCTGCACCCGGACGCCACCGCGTACGTCATCTACACCTCCGGCTCGACCGGCCGGCCCAAGGGCGTCGTGGTGACACACGGCGCCTTCGCCAACTTCATCGAGTCGATGCGCGAGCGCCCCGGTCTGCCCGACGCGGTGGTGCTTCCCGCCGTGAGCACCGTCTCCTTCGACATCGCCGGCCTGGAGCTGTTCCTGCCGTTGACCACCGGCGGCCGGGTGGTCGTCGCCCGGCACGGCGAGACGAGCGACCCGCGCCGGCTGGCGGCGCTGCTCGCCGACACGGGCGCACGGGTCATGCAGGCGACACCGATCACCTGGCGGCTCCTGCTGGAGGCCGGCTGGTCGCCGCCGCCAGGCTTCACAGTGCTGTGTGGCGGGGAGCGGCTGCCGGCCGAGCTCGCCGAGCGGTTGCTCGGCGAGGGGGTCGTGCTCTGGGACCTGTACGGGCCGACGGAGACGACAGTGTGGTCGGCCGTCACCCGCCACGAGCGGGGCACTCCGGCCCGGTTCCACCCGGTCCGGGGGACCTCGCTCCGGGTGCTCGACGCGGGGCTGCGGCCGGTCCCGCTGGCCGAGGAGGGCGAGCTCTACATCGGTGGCGCCGGCGTCGCCACCGGCTACCTGGGCCGCCCGGCCCTGACCGCCACGCGGTTCGTCGCCGACCCGGACGACGCCGGAGCCCGGCTCTACCGCACCGGTGACATCGCCCGACGACACCTGGACGGGCGGATCGAGATCCTCGGCCGCAGCGACGACCAGATCAAGATCCGTGGGTTCCGGATCGAGCCCGGCGAGGTAGAGCACCTGCTGGCTGGCCATCCCGGTGTGGCCGAGGCCGCGGTACGGGCGTTCGGCGGGAACGACGAGAACGCCCGGCTGGTGGCCTACATCCGGCCTGTCGATCCGGCCGACCCGCCCGACGCCCGGCACCTGCGGCAGCACCTCGCCCGCTGCGCGCCGGCCTACCTGGTACCGGCCCAGTTCGTCGTCCTGGACGAGCTGCCCCGTACGCCGAACGGCAAGCTGAACCGCTCCGCCCTGCCCCGGCCCGCCGAGCCGACCGGACCGGCCGCGACCACCGGCCGTACGTCCCCGGACGAGCCGGCCGGCGGCACCACCGAGCAGCGGATCGCGGCGATCGTGGCCGAGGTGCTCCAACGACCCGAGGTCGACCCGCACGAGGACTTCTTCGCCCTCGGCGGCGACTCGCTGCGCGCCGTCCAGATCGTGCTCCGGCTCAACGAGGAACTGCAGACCGAGGTGCCGATCAACGCGCTGTTCGAGGCCCGCACCGTCTACGGAATCGCGGCGCTGCTGGACGGCGACCGCACGGCCGGGACGCCGGCCGGAGCGCCGCGCGACGCGGGCGACGCCCGGCTCTCCGCAGCGCAGTGGCGGCTCTGGCTGCATCAGCTGGCGGCACCGGACAGCACCGTCGACAACACACCGGTGGTCGTCCGGCTGCCCGGCCCGGTCGACAGCACAGCCCTGGAGCGGGCAGTGACCGGCCTGCTGGAACGCCACGCGATCCTGCGTACCCGCTACGAACCGGACCCGTCCGGCCTGCCGGTCCCGGTCGTTCAGCCGGCGTCGCCGCAGCGCCTCGCCGTCGAGGACGGCGACCCCGCGGCGATCCTGGCCGAGGAACTGGACCGCCCCTTCGACCTCGCGGCCGCACCCCCGGTCCGGGTCCGCCTGGTGAGCCGGCCGGCCGACGAGTACGCGTACCTGCTGATGGTGGTCCACCGCATCGCCGCCGACGACCGGTCCCGGGAACTGATCGCCGATCAGGTACGGGCCGCGTACCGGGGTCGCACGGTGCCCGCCCCGCTGCTCGGCTACGCCGACGTCGCGCGGTCGCAGCGCGAGCATTCGGCGGGCCCGGCCGCGCGACGGCACCTCGACTTCTGGCGGGCCACGCTGTCCGGGGCCGCCGCGGTCGAACTGCCAGCCGACCGGCCACGGCCGGAGGTGCGGGACTGGCGCGGCGGCCGGGTGTGCTTCGACCTGCCGGCGGCCGTCGTGCGGGCACTCGACGACGTCGCGGCGGACCGGGACGCGACACGGGGCACGGCCCTGCTGGCAGGGCTGTCCGCCCTCCTGGCCCGTCGCACCGGCGGGACGGACGTGACCGTGGGCGTGCCCGTGGCCGGCCGCGACCGCCCCGGACTGGAGCACGTCGTGGGCATGCTGGAGGAGACGGCCGTGATCCGCGTCGACATCGCCGGCGGCATCGGCTTCCGGGACCTGCTCGGCCGCGTGCGCGCGGCAACTGTCGCCGCCGCGGAGCACGCCGTACTGCCGTTCGAGGACATCGTCGGCGCGGTGCCCACGACGGCGCAGGCCGAAGGCCGCAACCCCCTGTTCGACGTCTTCTTCGCCGACCACGGCATCCCCGCCCACCCGGCGGGCTTTCCACTGCCACATCCGCCCGCATCCCGGTACGACCTGTCCTGCGACCTCACCGCACGTGCCGACGGCGGCGTCGACGGCGGCCTGGTGTACGCCACCCAGTTGTTCGACGAAACAACTGTCGCCCGCCTCGCCGGCGACTACGTGGCCCTGCTGGCGGAGGTCGCCGCGAACCCCGACGCTCCGGTGGTGTCCTGATGAGCAGCACGTCGCCCGGCCCGGTCCTCGACCGCACGGACCCGATCCCGGACATCGACCTCGCCGACCCGGATCCGGCCCGTACGCCGGACCTGGAGCGGATCCTCGCGACCCTGCGGCCCGTCCACCCGGTCTTCTGGCACGGCCCGAAGAGCCGACCGGGCTTCTGGGCGGTGATCCGCTACGCGGAGACGATGCGGGTCTACCGGGACCCGACCACATTCTCGGCCACGAACGGCATGACGCTCGACAGCCTACGGCCCGGCCCGGACCCGGCCAGCGGCATGATGGTCGAGGTCACCGACCCGCCGGAGCACCGCCGCCTGCGGCGCAGCATCGGCGCCCTGTTCGCCGACGGCGTGGTCACCGACCTGGAGCCGGAGATCGACAGGTACGTCCGGAGGCTGCTCGTCGCCGTACGCGACCGCGGCGGGACGGTCGACGTCGTCGAGGCCGTCGCCTCCCGCGTTCCGACCCACGCCGCGGGCCTGCTGCTGGGGCTGCCACCTGCCGACCTCGACTGGATCACCAGCCGGACGTCGCGGGTGTTCCTGTCCCGGGCGGCCGCGGATGACGGCGGGGACCTCCGCCAGGAAGCGGAACAGGCCAACGGCGAACTGCTCGGCTACTTCTCCCGGCTGCTGCGCACGAGCCGGCACCGGTCCGACGTCGACGGTCTCGTCCAGCGGCTCGCGGCGGGCACCGCCGACCGGGACGCCCTGACCACCGGCGAAGTGGTCCTCAACGCGCTCAACCTGGCGATCGGCGGCACCACGACGACCCGCGCGGCGCTTACCAACCTGCTGGACGCGCTGTCCCGGATGCCCGACGTGTTCGCGTCGCTGCGGGCCAACCCGTCCGCCGTACCGACGGCTGTCGAGGAGGCCGTGCGGTGGGGCAACCCGGTGCGGCACCTGGCCCGGGTCGCCACCTGCGACGTCGAGCTGGCGGGCCAGGCCATCAAGGAAGGCGACCCGGTCGTCGTGTGGCCCCGCTCCGCCAACCGCGACGAGGCAGTCTTCGCGCAGCCGGACACGTTCGACGCCGGCCGGCATCCGAACCCGCACATCGGCTTCGCGGCTGGCCCGCACAGTTGCCCCGGCACCGCACTGGGCCGAGCCCAGCTGCGCGCGGTGCTGCGGCACACAGTGGACCTGTTCACCGCCTGCGAACCTGCCGAGGGCGCCCGGCTGATGCAGTCGAACTTCCTGCACGGCTACGAACGGCTGCCGATGCGGTTCACCGCCGCCGGCGACCACCTGTTTACGTGACAACCGCCCCGGGCCGGGCGACCGTAGGTTTCCGGCATGGCGCGTCCCATTGCGGAGACATCCCCGGCTGAGCCCGTTCACTTCCAGGAGGAGCCGTTCGGCGTGGACGGCGAGCGGTCGTTGCCGCCCCGTACCCCGTACGAGGACGCGCTCGTCGGCATCCTGCACGAGGTCCTCGGTTGCACCGACGTCGACGTGCAGGACCCCCTGCTCACGCTGGGCAACGTGGCCCAGGTGCCCCGGGTGGTCGCGCAGATCCGGCGTACGTTCGGCGTGGACATCCCGGTGGCGGACTACATCGAGTCACGTACGGTCGCCGGCCTGGCGTCCGTCGTGGCCGCGAAGTCGTTCGCCGCCCGCGCGGCGACCCGGCCGCAGGCGCTGCTGCGCCGGCCCTCCGGTGCCCGGCCGGTGCTGTCCTTCGACCAGCAGCGGCTGTGGATGGAGAACCAGCTGCTGCCCGGCGTCATCTACAACGTGCACGGGCGGCGGCGCATTCTCGGGTCGCTGGACGTCGAGGTCCTCGAGCGCAGCATCAGCGCGATCATCGCCCGGCACGAGACGCTACGCACCCGGTTCCCGGCCACCGACGGTGAGCCGGTGCAGGTGGTGGACGACCCGGACGACGACTGGCACATCCGGATCAGCGACCTCACAGGCCTGCGCGAGCAGGGCGGTGACGCGTCCGTCGAGGCGGCGGCCTGGCGCCTGCTCGACGAGGAACTCACGACGCCGTTCGACCTGACCACCGGCCCACTGATCCGCTGCCTGCTCGTCAAGCTCGGGGAACGGGAGCACGCGCTCGGCGTCACGATGCACCACATCGTGTCCGATGCCTGGTCGATCGGCATGTTCATCCGCGAACTGACAACTCTGTACCGGGCCGGCGGCGACCCGCAGCGGGCCGGCCTGTCCGCGCTGCCCGTGCAGTACCGCGACTACGCGGTGTGGCAGCGCGGCTGGCTCTCCGGCGACGCCCTGGAGCACCAGGTCGGCCACTGGCGGCAGCACCTGCAGGGCGCACCACGGGTCCTCGCGCTGCCGACGGTGCAGCGGCGGACGAACGCGTTGCGGGCCGAGGCCGGCCAGGTCGTCGACGCGCTGTCGCCGGCGGAGACGGCGGCGCTGCACGAGCTGTGCCGTACCCACGGCGTCACCTCGTTCATGGTGCTCTACGCGATCCTGGCGACCATCTTCAGCCGGTGGGCCGGGCAGACCGACGTCGTCATCGGGGTCCCCGTCGCGGGCCGGACCAACAGCGTCACCGACCGGCTCATCGGGTTCTTCGTCAACATGCTGCCGCTGCGCGTCGACCTGTCCGGCGACCCGGACTTCGCCAACCTGCTCCAGCGCGTGCGGCGAGCAGCCCTGGACGGCTACGCCCACGCCGAGGCCCCCATGGACGAGTTGGTCCGCGACCTCGACATCGTCCGCGACCCGCGCCGTACGCCGCTGTTCGAGGTTGTCCTCAACGTGGTGGCGAGCCCGGAGGCCGAGCAGGTCACCGACCTGGCCATCGAGCCGATGGACACGCCGTCGCTGTTCAGCCGCTACGACCTGACGTTCACCGCGCAGGAGTCCGGCGGGGTGCTGCGGTTCAAGCTCGACTTCCCGGCCGACCGCTGCGACCCGGAGACCGGCCGGGTGCTGCTCCGGCAACTGCGCACGCTGCTGGGTCGGGCTGTCCAGGACCCCACCGTTCGGCTGCTCGACGAGCCCGCCGAGCCTCCGGTCGCCGCCGAACCGGCGTACACCCTGGCGCCCCTCGACCTCCGTCGGCCCGACGGCGCCGACCTGGTCGCCGTGGTGGACGGCGAAGGGGAGTGGAGCTACGCGTGGATGTCGGTGGCCGCGGAGCGGATCGCCGAGGTGCTGGCCGAGCGCGGAGTCCGGGCCGGCGACCGCGTCGGCGTGGTGCGCCGGCCGAGTGCCGCATTCGTCGCCAGCCTGCTCGGTGCGGCCGGGGCCGGGGCGGTGGGCATGGTTATCGAAACCGACGACCCGGCGCTGACCGGACCTCTCGAACTCACGACGGTGCTGGACGGCAACCCCGCAGGTGCGCCGGCCGCCGGCACTGTGGACCTGCGGACGGTCCTGCCGGCTGCCGCAGGCCCGCTCCCCGCGCCGAGCGGCGGTCCCGCCGCGACGGCGCCGGACGACTGGGCGGCCCAGCGCTTCGAGTTCGGTCCCGGCGACCGGTTCGTTGTGCTGTCCAGCCGACCCGGTCACCTGATGTCGGCGATGCGCACCGCCTTCGCCGCCGGCGGCACCCTGTTGGTTCCGGACCGTGCGTTCGGCGCCGACGCCGGGGCGCTGACCACCTGGCTGCGCGAGAAGGCCGTCACTGTGGCGTACGTCGACGCGCCGATCCTGCGGGCGATGACGGCGCAGACGCCGGTGCCCGACCTGCCGGCGCTGCGCTACGTGCTGATGGACAACGCCGGTGACCTGCTGCCGCACGACGTCGAGGCGGTGCGGGAGATGGCACCGGGGTGCCGTTGCGTGGCGGTGTACCGGGTGACGGCGGACGGCCGCCCGCTCTGCTGCTACGAGGCGCCGCAGGACATGGAGGTGCGCAACGCGCCGCTGCGTGTCCCGCTGGGCACCCCGCTGCCCGGCATGCCTGTCACGCTGCGGCGGGCCTCCGGACAGCCGGCCGCGACCGGGGAACTCGCCGAGATCTGGTTCGGCGACGAACGTACCGGTGACCACGGTCGCCGGCGTGCCGACGGGTCCGTGGAGTACGCCGTCGTGTCGTCCGGCGGCGAGTACGTCGACGCTGCCGAGACACTCTCCGGCCTGCGCGACGTCCCAGGGGTCCGGGATGCTGTCGTGCTGACGCAGACCGACGCCGACGGGGCGACCACGCTGTCGGGCTATGTGGCAGGGCCGGATCCGGAGCGGGGTGCCGCCGCGATCCAGAGCCATCTCAAGGCGCGCCTGCCCGACTACCTGGTGCCGCGGCACCTGCTCGTGCTTGACGCTCTTCCGCGCACCCCGTGGGGTGAGTACGACCTGCGCGCACTGCCCCGGCCCAGCGGCGACGCCGGGCTCGGCGACGACTACGCGGCGCCGCGTACGCCGATGGAGCGGCAGCTCGCCGAGTTGCTGGCGGAACTGCTCGGCATCGAACGGGTAGGCATCTACGACAGCTTCTTCGAGCTGGGCGGCTTCTCGATGCTCGCGACCCGGCTGATCACCCGGGTACGCGACGTCTTCGGGGTCCAGCTCGCGGTGCGTGACGTGTTCGAGTCGCCGACAGTCGACGAACTGGCGCGGCTCGTCGTCCGCGCGCAGGGGGAGCAGTCCGGCCTGGACGAGTTCGAGGCGCTGCTGGACGAGGTCGAGCGGGCCTGATCCGCTGTCCTGTCACGCCGTGAGAAACGCGCGGTCGCGCCGGGGTCGGCCCGGAAAGCCCTAGAGTGCCGGCTATGACAGGGGCCGGAGCGGACTGGCGGGTGGTCGACGGTGTCACGACGGCATGGTTCGACGCGCCGTCGCTCATCGAGGGGGCCGCGCTGGCCGGGCGCGTCGTGCAGCTGTCGGCGGAGACCCTGGTCGACCTTCGCGCGACGGGTACGCGGGTGCGCCTGGACGCGGACCGCCACGCCGAGGCGGTGTCGGCGGCCGCGCGGGACCTCGGGCTGACCGCGAACCCGGCGGTGTCGCAGCACCTGAGCGTCGTTGTCGAATCCGCGAACCCGTCAGCGGTGCGGCGGTTCTGGCAGCGCGCGTTGGACTACGCGCCCGCCCGCGACGGCGGATTGGCGGATCCGTTGCGGCGCGACCCCGCGATACGGATAGGGCAGTCGTCCGAGCCGCGGCCGTGGCGCAACCGCATCCACCTCGACGTGGCGCGGCCGGCCGCGGCGGTCGAGCGGGCGGGCCTGGGTGAGGCGTCGGGAGCGTTCGAGGCCTGCCACGCCGATCCCGACGGCAACGAGGTCGACCTGCTGCCGGGCGACGCCCTCGGCGACGGGCCCGGCACAGCCGACTGGCAGGAGGTGTTCAGCGCCATGGCGTGCTACCGCGTCACCTCGCCGGCGGGGCAGCGGGACCTGGCCGCCGCAGCGGCCACGCTTGCCGACGACGCGGGCTTCCCGCTGCTGATCGACATGCGCCCCGGACTCGTCATCCTGGACAGCGGCAAGGACCAGTGGGACGACGACGTCCACGGCCTGGAACTCGACTTCACCGATCTCGCCGCACAGCTCCAGGCCGCCGCCCGCGACCTCGGTGCCACAGCGGATCCGGGGCTGCCGCGTTTCGCCCAGGTCTTCCTCGACGCCGCCGACGTCGAAGTGCTGCGCGCGTTCTGGGCCGCCGCGCTCGGATACACCTACGACCGGCGAGCCGACGTCACCGACATCCACGATCCACGGCGGCTGAACCCGGTGCTGGTGTTCCAGGAGCTCGACGCCTCGGAGGTGGAGCGACGCCGGCAACGCAACCGCATCCACGTCGAGCTCGCCGTACCGCCGGATCTCGCGCAGACGCGCCTCGCCGCCACCGTCGCAGCCGGTGGCCGGCTCCTCGACGAGGCGGCGGGCCGGTGGCGGGTCGCCGACCCCGAGGGCAACGAGATGGTGATCGTCAGTGGGTCCGGGGGGCCGACCTGACGGCCTGGCGGGCGCTCAACCGGTACGCCACCGCACGGCGCACGGCATCGACGTGAAGCCGTGCTGGTGCGGTGAGTGGCAGCGCCGGGCCCGGGTCATGTCGACGTCGTACTCCGAGACGAGCGCCCCGATCTCCTCCAGCGCGATCCGCATCTCGAGGCGGGCCAGCCCGGCACCCAGGCAGAAGTGCGGCCCGTTGCCGAAGCTGATCAACCGTCCCGTGTCCCGGTCGAGATCGAAGCGGTCCGGGTCCTCGAACACACGCCGGTCCCGGTTGGCCGAGGCGTGCAGGATCACCATGCGGGCGCCCTCGGGCACCCAGGTGCCATGGATCAGCGTGTCAGTCGTGAGGACGCGGGCGACCATCTGGCTCGCCGAGTCGTAGCGCAGTGTCTCGCCCGCCCAGTCGTCGGCGCGTCCGTTCAGCCCCGCCCGTTGCACGTCACGGTGCAGGTGGCCGTAGTACCAGGCGTTGCCGATCGTCTTGCCCGTGGACTCGTTGCCGCCGACAAGCATGATGAACATGAACCCGACGATCTGCGCGTCGGTGAGCTTCGCGCCGTCGACCTCCGCCTGGGTCAGCCCTGAAGTCAGATCGTCTCCGGGCCGGCGGCGCAGGGTCCGGACGACGTCGAGCAGGTACTCGGCGAGCCGGAGCGCGGCAGCCGTCGAGGTCGCGCTGCGACCGTCCGACAGGTCGTCGCGGTGGTTGAGCTCGTCGGTGTCGGCGCGGACCTGATCCCAGTCCGCGGCGGGAATGCCGAGCAACTCGCACAGCACGTCGTTCGGCAGGGCAGCCGCGTACTCCTCGGCGAAGTCGAACGCCGGCAGGCCGCGCAGCGTCTCCAGTCGCTCCCGGGCCAACTCGCGGATCCTCGGCTCCAGCGCGGCGGCCCGGCGCGGCGCCAACGCGGACGACACGAGACTGCGGTAGCGGCCGTGCTCGGGCGGGTCCATCGCCAGGAAGAAGGCGGTCTTCCTGGCGTCCGGCCCCCACAGGTCGGGCTCCAGGGCGATGCCGTTGCGGCTGGAGTACCGCGTCGGGTCACGCAGTGCCGCGGACACGTCGGCGTAGCGGGACAGCGCCCAGAAGTCGCGCTTCTCGTTGCGGTACAGCGGCGCGTGCTCACGCATCCAGGCGAAGATCGGATACGGGTCCTCCTGCACCGCGTACGAGAAGGGGTCGTACTCCGGATGGCCGTCGTCGCGCGGCGCCGTCACCCTCGCTCCCGGCCCTGGGCGGCCTCCCGCTGGGCCTGGAACGCGTGGCCGGCGAGGGGCGCGTCGGGCTCGTTGCCCGCGCTGGACAGCAGACGCAGGAACGCGCGGGCCCAGCCTTCCGCTGTCGGCGCTCCGGCCGACCGCGGCACGGTCTCGACATACAGGCGGTCGCCGTCCTGCGACACGAGGAAGACGACGTCGACCGGCACCGTCGACGTGCAACGGCCAGGCGACCGCGCGAGCGCGTCGCGGAAGCTCACCGCCGCGTCCGAGAGCCGCGTCGACAGGGGAGTGACGGATTCGAGGGGGCCGCGGATGACCCGGGCGCGGACGGGCGGTCCCGGCAGCGGCATCCGCAGGACCAGCTCGGTCGCGCAGACCGACAGCGGAACAAGGTCGTCCACAGCGGCCGCCTCCGCCAGCCGGCGCAGGGCATGCGTCAGCGCCTGGGGAATAGCCACGGGACCGACGCACTCCGGCGGCGTCGATATCTCGCTGTCCTGGTGCGTCGTCGTGTCGCTCACGAACACTCCTACCGCCGGTCGTCTCGGCCGCCTCAGTTAACGAACCTGCCACCCGGCCCGTCAACCGGCCGCCGTGTCCCCGGTTCGGCGGACAGTTCGCCGTACGGACGTCGCACCCGCGCAAGCCGTCGCCCATTCACGTGACGTCCCGTCGATCCCTGGCGTACCTAGGGTCGAAGTACGAACGCCAGGACTCGGGAGGGTGCCGCAATGAGCGAGGCCGGTACCGTGACGCTTACCGACGCCGGGGCGATCGCACCGTTCGGGTACGAACTCGTGCGCACGTGGGCTCTCACGCACCCCGAGTCGCCGGCGCTTGTCGTCGCCGACAAGTCGAGCGATCCGGTGAGCTACGCCGAGCTGGTCGACCGGGTCGACGGGCTGGCGGCACGTCTGCGTGCCGGCGGCGTCACGTCGGACCAGCCGGTCGCCGTCCTGCTCGACAGGTCCACCGATTCGGTCATCGCCATGCTCGCCGTCATGGCCGCAGGCGGGGCGTACTGCCCGCTCGACGCGACAGCGCCCGCCGCGAGGCTGGCCGCCGTCGTCGGTGCGCTCGGTGCCGGCGTCGCAGTGGCCGAACGCGCCGACGCGCACCGGTTGCCGCCGGGCCTCACGATCGTGCCGCCGTCCGGTCCGGCAGTGGATCCCCTGCCGGCGGTGTCGCCGCACCTCGACGCGCTTGCGTACATCATGCACACGTCCGGGTCGACCGGCCGGCCCAAGGGCGTCGCCATGACCCACGGCGGGCTGGCCCGGCTGCTCCGGTGGCAGGTCGGCGACGGCCGGCCGGGCCTGCGCACGCTGCAGTTCACCGCCACCTCCTTCGACGTGACGCTCCAGGAGGTGCTCTCGACGCTCGCGACCGGCGGGTGCCTCGTGGTCGCCTCCGAGGAGACCCGCCGCGACCCGGCCGCGCTGCTCGACGCGATAGTCGAGCACCGGATCCAGCGGCTGTTCCTGCCGTACGTGGCCCTGCAGTTGATGGCCGTCACGGCCCAGCGCCGCCAGGTGGTGCCGGACTCGCTGGAGCACGTCGTGACCGCCGGTGAACGCCTCATCATCACCCCGGCCATCCGCGCGCTGTTCGCGGCGATCCCGCAGTGCCGGCTCGACAACCACTACGGGCCGACCGAAGCGCACCTGGTGACCAGCCTGACCCTGCCGGCCGACGCCGCCGCGTGGCCGGTCGTGCCGTCCATCGGCGCCGCCGTGGACGAGGTCGTCTGCCGGGTCCTCGACGAGAAGCTCGCGGACGTCGCCGACGGGGACATCGGCGAGCTGTACGTCGGCGGCAGCGGCCTCGCCAGGGGATACCACGGCGATTCGGCGCTGACCGCGGAACGGTTCGTGGCGGACCCGTTCGCGCTCGCACCGGGCAGCCGCCTCTACCGCACCGGCGACCTGGTGCGGGCGCGCGCCGACGGCGATTTCGACTTCGTCGGCCGGACGGACACCCAGCTCAAGGTGCGCGGGTTCCGGGTGGAACCGGCCGAGGTGGAGAACGCGCTGCTGAGCCACCCCCGCGTCGATGCCGCGGCGGTCGGCCTGCGCGAGGTCGCGGACGGCGTCCCGGTCCTGGTCGCCTACCTGCAGACCGACGGCGAGGTCACGCAGCGGGAGATCACCGACCACGTGCGTGGCCAACTGCCGCCCTACATGGTCCCGACCCGTTGTGTCCCTGTCGAGCGGCTGCCCCGCACCGCGAGCGGGAAGGTCGACACGCTGGCGCTGGCCGCGCTCGACCTGCCGGACCCGACCGGACCACGCCCGGCGGAGGCGCCGTCGCTCACCGAGCTCATCACGTCGATCTGGGCGCGGGTGCTCGGGCACGACGAGTTCGACGCCGACGACGACTTCTTCGATGTCGGCGGCGACTCGCTGCTCGCGACGTGGGTCGTGACCGAGCTCGAACAGGAGCTGGGCCGGACCGTCGAGCTGTCGGTGTTCCTGGACTACAGCACCGTCGAGGATCTCGCCGGCGCGCTGGGGTCCGAGGCGACGGTGCCGGAGCAGCGCCCCCGCTCGTCGCAGATCGTCACGCTGCGGGCCGGCCCTTCCGGGCGCAGCCTGTACCTGGTCCACCCGCTCGGTGGCGAGCTGCTCGGCTACCGCGAGCTGGCACGCGCCTCGCGGGCGCCGCTGCGCCTGCTCGGCATCGGCTGGCAGGGCGAACCGCCGGCGTTCGGCAGCTCGCTCGCCGATATCGCCCGGGTGCACGTGGAGCAGCTGCGCACCATCGAGCGGGACGGGCCGTACCGGCTCGCGGGCTGGTCGTTCGGCGGCGTGCTGGCGTACGAGATGGCCCAGCAGTTGACCGCCGCCGGCGGCGATGTCGAGTTCCTTGCCCTGCTGGACGCCAACCCCCTCATCGATCCGATCACCGGCCTGCCGATGGACCGCACGCCGTTCCTCGACATGCTGGACTCCGTCCTCGCCCGGCTGGACGACCCGGCCTCGACCGAGGCCGACATAGAGGAGCTGACCAGCGGGCAGACCTGGACCCAGCTGATGGGCGCGCCGGTCCGCGGTGCCTCGTCCGGCGGGTACCTGCGGACCGCGCTGCAGACAGCCCGTTCGTGCATGAACGCGGCGATGCGCTACGAGCCCGCCCCGTACGCCGGACCGGTCCACCTGTTCCAGGCGACCGGATCCGATGACGAACGTCAGGCGCGACTGGCCGAGGCCATGCGCGGGCTGTGTCCCGGATCGCTGACGGTCATCCCGATCTCGGGTGACCACTGGGGCTTCATAAGGGGAGAGCACGTCGCCGAGGCGGCGCGCGAACTGGATTCGGCGCTGCAACGCGTGGGGCGGGTAGGGAGCATGACAAATGGATCTTGAAAACGACCGGAAGACCTTCGCCGAGCGGGGCTACATGGGCCCGTTCACCCTCTGGGAGCCGGAGGAGATGAACCGCTGGTGGAAGACGCAGCGCAGGGAGCTGCTCGACCCCGCCAACAACGCGCGCAAGGTCTTCGACAACCCCGTCAACTACGACCGTCACCTCGACATCCCCGGCCTCAGCAAGCTCATCACCGAGCCGGAGATCGTACGACGGATGCAGGCGATCATCGGTTCGGACATCTTCTGCTGGCGTACCGAGTTCTTCCCGAAGAACCCCGGTGACACCGGCACCGGGTGGCACCAGGTCGAGACGTACGCCATCGGTGAGGCGACGACCGGAATGCTCGATGCGACCGACAGGTCGCCGGAGGCTCCGATGGAGCTCACCTGCTGGGTCGCCTTCACCGACGCGACCCGGGAGAACGGCTGCATGAAGGTCATCCCGGGCAGCCACCGGGAGTGGAAGTACGACGAGCGTGCCCCGATGGAGTGGAACGGCTCTGCCCGGGACAACTCGTTCTTCGGCTACAACTACGACGACATCAAGCTCGACAAGCAGTGGGACCCGGACCAGGAGAACGTGGAACACCTGGAGATGCGGGCCGGCGAGTTCTTCATCTTCACCGCCCGGTGCATCCACGGTTCGAACCCCAACGTCAGCAACCGTCAGCGGATGGGGTTCGCGATCCGGGTCGTGCCCACCCATGTGCGGGTCTACGGCGGGATGACCGAGTTCGACGAGTTCGGTCACCACTTCGACCTGTCCCGGCACGGCTGCGTGGTGGTGGCCGGCGAGGACGAGTACGGACACAACCGGGTGCGGTCCGAGAACGCGTGGGGGGAGCCGTTTACCCCGATCGACCGGTTGGCGATGTGACCGCCCACCGGTCAGACCCGAACGACCTGTGAAGGAGTAGAAGTGACCGCGACGTTCACGTTCGGCGACCGGTTGGCCGCCAGCCCCGTCTACCAGAAGTTCCGTGACCACCCGTTCTTCGCGGCGGTCGACACCGCCGAGCTGACCAAGGAGCAGGCCGCCCTGCTCATCGAGCAGTGGTGGTACCCGCTGCACTACTTCCCGACGTTCCTCGCCCGCTGCGTTGCCGTGCTGCCCGACATCGCGGCCAAGTCCGCCATCACGCGGATCCTCAACCAGGAGGCCGGCGGCGGCCGGGTCGACCTGGCGCACGAGGTCATCTACGTCGAATCGATGGTGAAGTGCGGCTTCGACCGCGACCGGGTCACCGGGACGACTCCGTACCCGGAGACGGCGGCGCTCGTGGAGGGCTACCGGCAGGCCTCGGAGAAGCACGAGGACGCGCTCGGCTTCATCTTCGCCACCGAGACCACGGACCTGCTCATGGTCTCCAGCATCGGTAAGGCGATCGAGCGGACGACGGGCGTCTCGGACAACGATTGGGTCGCCATCCACGTCGAGCAGGAGCCGGACCACGTGGAAGAGGCCAACCACGCCCTGATGGCGGACTTCAGCGCCGAGCAGGAGGACGCGGTCATCGCGGCGGCCGACGAGATGTGGCGGCTGTGGATCGCGTTCTTCGACCGTCTCGCCCTGGAGTCCGGCGTCGGGGCGACCACCCAGGCCCCGTGAGTTCCGTGGACGTCCGGGCGACCTACACGCGCTTCCCGGCGTGGACGCAACACTTCTGGACCTGGCAGACCGGTAAGGCTCTGCCAGGCCAGGAGCCGTTGATCCGGCACACGTGGGCCTCGTACCTGACGGTGACGCTGACGTTGTTCCTCTCCGGGCTCGCGGTCTCCACGGTCGCAGTGGCAGTGATGTTCCCACTGTGGTACGTCGTGTTGCTGCTCGGCTGGGTGCTGACGGTCACCGGCGAACGGATGATGGTCCTCGTCATCGCCCACCAGGCCCTGCACCGGAAGTTCTCCGGCAACGCGGCGACCGACCGGTTCTGGGGCGAGGCGGTGACGGTCCTGTCCGTCTTCCACACCTTCCGGGACTTCAAAGAGGAACACTTCGACAACCACCACCGGCGCGAGATCTTCGCGACGGAGGTCGACCCGCCCGTGCAGTTCCTGCTCGATCTCGGGTTCCGTCCGGGCCTCACGCGCGCCGAGCAGTGGCGGCGCGCGTGGAAGGTCTTCCTGTCCCCGGTCTTCTACGCGCGCGGCTTCCTCGGCCGGGTCACCAGCAACCTGCGGGCCGGCACCTGGCGGCGGGTCGGGTTCGCCGCCTGGGTCGGCTGGTGGCTCTCGATGCCGTTCTGGATGCCGAACGGCCTGCTCGTGCTTGTGCTCGCGTTCGTGCTGCCGGTCATCCTGTTCGCGCAGCTGAGCGCGTTGCTGGACCGGTTGGGCGAGCACGAGTGGCTCGCGCCGCGCAACCCGGAGTTCGGGCACCGCTTCTACACGGCGGCGAACACCAACGCCCGCTACTGCGGCGCGCCGGTCCCGGCGCGCTCGCTGCCGGCGGGCGCCAAGGCCGTCGCGTGGGCGCGCTGGATCGCGGCCACGCTGTGCTACCACATCCCGTCCCGGCTGCTCGTCGTGGTCGGTGATCTGCCCAACCACGACTACCACCACCGCTATCCCTCGACGGCGGAGTGGACGACCGCCGCGTACGCGCGGCAACGCGACATCGACACCGGGCCGGAGGGCCCGCCGTATCGGGAGGTCTGGGGGATGGGCGCGGCGATCGACCAGGTCTTCCGGGCCTGGGAAGGAACCGGCACCGGTGCGCTATCACATCGTTGACACGTTCGCCGACGGGCGGTACGCGGGTAACCCGGCGGCCGTGGTGGCAGTGGACTCGTTCCCGGACGAGGCCAGCATGCAGGAGGCCGCCCACCGGATCGGCCTGCCCACCACCGCGTACGTGGTGCCGGCCGGGCCGGGGGAGTACGGGGTGCGCTGGTTCACCCCGTACAAGGAGATCAACCTGTGCGGGCACGCCACTATCGCGAGCGCACGGCACCTCTTCGAGGCTGCTGGCGACCTCGGGTCCGACACGCTGCGCTTCGTGTCGGACAACGGCGTCCTGTACGCCGAGCGGGTCGGTGACCTGATCGCCATCGATCTGCCGGCAGCCACGCTGATGCCCGCTCCGCCGCCGCAAGGGCTCCTCGAGGCCCTGGGCGTCGACGCCGTGGGGTGCGCGGTCTCCAGCGACGACGTCCTCGTCGAGGTCGCCTCCGCCGAGGCCGTGGCCCAGGTCCGTCCGGACTTCGCGGCGCTTGCCCGGTTGCCCTTCCGCGGGCACATCGTGACAGCGCCGGGACCCTCCGGCGTGGACTTCGTATCCCGGACGTTCTTCCCGTCGCTGGGGGTCGACGAGGACCAGGTGTGTGTCACCGCGCACTGCAAGTTGACCCCGTTCTGGGCGCGGCGGCTGAACCGCCAGGCGCTCGTCGCCCTCCAGTTGTCGCAGCGTGGCGGGCGGCTCGAGGTGGAACACCGCGGCGACCGGGTTCGGGTGCTCGGCGCCGCGGTCCGCCGCGGCGGCGCCCGGGACCTCGCCCTGGCCCTCAGGTAGAGGAGACGACAGGTGTTGACACTTCTGCTAGCCCTCCTGGTGATCTTCGTTGCGGCGCGGATCGGTGGGGCGCTGGCCCGTCGACTCGGCCAGCCGGCGGTGATCGGCGAGATTCTCGCCGGCATCCTGCTCGGGCCCACGCTCTTCAACGGCGCGGTCACGTCGGCCGTCTTCCCGACCGATGTGCGACCGACCCTGGCCACCATCGCCAGCGTCGGTGTCTGCGTGTTCATGTTCCTCGTCGGCCTGCACCTGGACCACCGTCTGCTGCGCGGCCAGAGCCGCATCGCGACAACCGTGTCGCTGAGCGCCATCGCGCTGCCGTTCGGCCTGGGGGCGCTGCTGGCCCTCTATCTCCTGGGCAACCACCCGGCGGAGAACCGTCTCGCGTTCGTGCTCTTCCTGGCCACCGCGATGTCGATCACCGCGTTCCCGGTGCTTGCCCGGATCCTGGCCGACCGGGGCCTCATCGACACGCCGATCGGTGGTCTCGCGCTGGCCTGCGCGGCAGTGGACGACGTCCTCGCCTGGTCGCTGCTCGCCGTTGTCGCTGCGCTCGCCGACGCCGGCGGTGACCCGTGGCGCGTCCTGCTGGTGATCCCGTTCGCCGCCGTGATGCTCAAGGTCGTGCGGCCCGCGCTCGCCCGGCTGGCCCGGCGCTACCCGGACGGTGGCCTTCTCAGCGGGACCGCGGTGCTTGTCGCTGTCGCCGCAGGCCTCGCGGCGTCGGCGGCGGCGACCGAGTGGATGGGCCTGCACGCCATCTTCGGCGCGTTCCTCTTCGGCGTGGTGATGCCGCGCGAGGGCGCGGTCGCGGTCCGCGAGCGGGTGCTGCCGCTGATCGAGAAGATCAGCACGTGGGTCCTGCTCCCGGTCTTCTTCATCGTCGCCGGCATCAAGGTGAACCTGTCCGGGCTGGGCGGCACCGCCGTCGGCGAGCTCGCCCTCATCCTGCTGGTGGCGATCGGTGGCAAGTGCGCCGGCGCGTTCTTCGGCGCCCGGATCAGCGGTGTGCGCCCGCGCCACTCGCTCGTTCTCGCGCTGCTCATCAACACCCGCGGCCTGACCGAACTGATCGTGCTGACCGTCGGCCTGCAGATCGGGGTGCTCGACCAGGATCTCTACTCGCTGATGGTGGTGATGGCCCTCGTCACCACCGCGATGGCCGGCGTGTTCCTGCGGTTCGTGTACCCGCCGGAGCGCGTGCGGGAGGACATCGCCGCACGCGACGCCGACGCCGACCCGCTCGGGCGGCGCGACCCCGAACGAAAGGAGCCGGCGTCGTGAATCCGGTGGCCCGCAAGTCCGTCTGGCTTCAGCGTGCGCCCTCGCCGACCGTCGAAGGCCGGGTGTTCTGCATCCCGCACGCCGGCTGCGGCACCAGCGTCTTTCGCAACTGGCCGCAGGAGCGGGCCGGCGTCGAGTTCCTCGCCGTGGAGCTGCCGGGCCGGCTCACCCGCTTCAGCGACCAGATGCCGAAGACCTTCCAGGACCTTGCCGCGGAGATGATCGAGGGTCTCGCGCCGTACCTGGACGTTCCCTTCGCCTTCTTCGGCCACTGCTGGTCGGCACTGATCGCCTACGAGGCCACTGTCGCGCTGGAGCGTTCAGGCGGGCCCCGGCCGGCGGGGCTGTACGTCTCGTCGCTCATGGCACCTCAGGACGAGGTCATCGGGCGCCTGATGACCATGAACGAGGCGCAGTTGGCGGAAGAACTGGGTAAGACGGTCCGCGACATGGGAAGCAGCCCTCATCCGGAGTTGGTCGCCATCTACGCCGACATCCTGAGGTCGGATCTCGACATGAGCCGGCACTACATCGCCTCCGACCCGGGCCCGCTGTCCTGCCCGATCTCCGCGTTCGGCTGGAGCGACGACTCGGAGGTCACGCCCGACCAGATGACCGGGTGGGCCGAATGCGGCGAGACCACCCTGCGGGTCCTCCCGGGGGAGCACAACCGCATCGTCGACGCGCCGCCGGAACTCCTCGACCATCTGTGCTCGGGCCTGCGCGCCGGGCGGTGACGACGGCCCGGCGCGGCGATCATCCTTTACCGTGCAGGGTCAGCGGCACCGAGCGGTAGCCCCGCAGGAAGCTCGACTCCATGCGCCGGGGTTCGCCGGCGAGTTCGGCGTCGTCGACGAGGTCGGCCAGGGCCCGCAACAGTGACGCGATCTCCAACCGGCCGAGGTAGGCCGCGATGCAGTAGTGCGGTCCGTGGCCGAAGCTGAGGTGCGGGCGGCTCCGCGGGCTCAGGCTCATGTGCTCGGGGTCGTCGAAGACGTCCGCGTCCCGGTTGGCCGAGCGCAACCACAGCGTGACCAGTTCGCCCCGGCGCATTGTCACGCCGCCGATCTCCAGGTCATCCAGGAGAGACCGCATCACGTGGTTGACCGGTGCCTCGTACCGCAGCAGTTCCTCGGCGGCGACGCCGAAGTCGGCGTCGCCGGCGCGCAGCGACGCCCAGAACTGACGATGCCTGACCATCGTCAGGGGGATCGCCGTCAGCACGTAGCGGGCCGAGGCGTTGCCACCCAGGATGAAGTCGTGGCAGTTCATGATCGCGGCCGAGCGGCTCATGGCATCGCCGTCGCGCTGGGCCTGGGCCAGCGTCGTCGCCAGGTCGTCTCCCGGACTCCGGTACTTGCTTGTCAACAGCTCATCGCAGTACGCCAGCAGTTCGACGTGGGCTGTCATCTGCGCGGTCGCCGTGACGTGACCGGCCCCGCTGAACGCCATCTGGCTGAGTTCCGCGAGCCGTGGGCGGTCGCTCTGCGGGATCCCCAGCAGGTCACAGGCGACGGTGGTCAGCAGAGGCGTCACGATCGAGTCCACGAAGTCGACCGACGGCTGCGCGGCGGCGTCGGAGACCAGCCGTCGGGCCAGTGCGTGGGTGCTGTCGGTCAGCCGCCCCAGGGCCCTCGGTGAGAAGGCGGACTCCAGCGCGCGGCGCATCCGCGCGTGCGCGGGATCGTCGGCAACGAGCATAGACAGCCCGCCGGCGGCCTCGCCGGCCGCGATGTCCGACGGCTTCTCGCCGAGCCGGTTGCCCTTCTGCGACGAGAGCAGGTGGCTGGCCCGGAAGACCTCGCGGACCTGCTCGTACCTGGTGACGGCCCAGTGCTCGCGCAGGCCGGTCATCAACAGCGGCGTGCCGGCGCGGCGCATCGTCGCCCAGAGCCGCTCCGGTCGCTCGCCGGCGTACAGCCTGGGATCCGCCAGGTCGACGGTGACGACCTGGTCCAGGATGTCGTCCGACTCGCCCGTCTCGACGTCCGTGGTCATGGTGTCGCCTCCGATGGGCTCAGACGTGCGATGGTGCCGGCCAGGTCGCGGACCGTCAGGTTCGCGAGCACGTCCCTCACCGACAGGTCGACCTGGAACTGTGTGGTGCACAGCTCGATGAGCTTGAAGACCAGCAGAGAGTGTCCACCGAGGGCGAAGAAGCTCTCCGTGACGCTCACCGCGTCCCGACCCAGGATCTCGCAGAAGATCCCGGCGACCTGCTCCTCGATCGCGTTCGCCGGCGGCACCAGCGGCAGGGTGTCCGCGCCGCCGGTGCGGTCGATCTGACTCAGCAGCGCTGAGATGTCGACCTTGCCGTGGACGAAGGTCGGGATCTGGCTCACCACTGTCACGGTGCTCGGGTGCATGGCGGTGGGCAGCAGCGTGGCGGCGTGCGAGAGCAGGGCCGCCGCCGAGACGGACCGCCCCGGCGCCGCCGTGACGAAGGCGGCGATCTCGGCGTCCCGGTCGGGCACGACAGTGACCACGCACTGGCTGACGTCGTCGTGCTCGGCCAGGACCGCCTCGATCTCGGCCAGCTCGATGCGTACGCCACGGACCTTCACCTGCCGGCCGATCCGGCCGAGGTGCTCGAGCACCCCGTCCTCCCGGTAGCGGCAGAGGTCGCCGGTGCGGTACATGCGCGCGCCGGGCTGGTCAGTGAACGGGTCAGCCAGGAATCGCTCCGCGCTCAGCGCCGGCCGGCGGTGGTAGCCCTGCGCGATCCCGACCTCGCCGCCGACGAAAAGCTCACCGGCCACCCCGATCGGGGTCGGTTCGAGGTTGTCGTCGAGGATGTAGACCCGCCGGTGCTCCGGCGGCGACCCGATCATGACCGGCGCGTTCGGCTCGACCGCCAGTACGGTCTCGGCCACGCAGCCCAACTCGGTGGGCCCGCAGCAGTTGACGAGCTCGGCGTCGAAGCGTTCGTGGAAGCCGTCGCGCACCCGCGGGGTGACCGGCTCGCCGCCGCAGAACACCCGGCGCAGCGAGGGGCAACTGCCGCGCGACGTGTGGTCGTAGAACGGCTGCATCATCGTCGGGACCATGAACATGCCGGTCACCTGGTGCTGGTCGATGAAGTCGCGCAACCGTACGGGATCCCGGTGCGCCCCGGGCGGGCAGATGGCGACCCGCGCACCGCAGTAGAGCGGCCAGAAGATCTCCCAGATCGACACGTCGAAGCCGTACGACGTCTTGAGCAGGACGGTGTCTCCCGGCCCGTACGGGTACCGGCTGTGCAGCCAGTAGGTGTCGGCAAGGGCGCCGTCGACCGGGTACGCCACGGCCTTGGGACGGCCCGTCGTACCCGATGTGTAGAGCATGTGGATCAGGTGGTTGCCGGGCTCGGGCGGAAGGTCGTGGGTCGGTTCGGTGGCCCAGCGCTCGCCGTCCTGGTCGACAGCCAGCACCAGCCCGGAGCCCTCGGGCACGCGCGGCCGGGTCGTACGGTCCACGAGGACGGCCACCGGGGCCGAGTCCTCAAGCATGAAGGCCATCCGGGCATCGGGCAGCTCGGGGTCGATCGGTACGTACGCGGCCCCGCTCTTCGCCACCGCGTACAGCGCCACCATGAGGTCCACGCTGCGTTCCATGCTCACGGCCACGAACGTGCCCGGACGGGCCCCGGCCGAGCGCAGCAGCCAGGCGAGCTGGTTCGCCCGGGTGTTGAGCGCGGCGTACGTCAGGCTCGCGTCCTCGCTGACCACCGCCTCGGCGTCGGGCGTGCGCCGGACCTGCTCCTCGAACGGCTGGGCCATTGTCGTGGAGCCGATGTCCGGCCGGCGGTAGGGGTTGAGGTGGTGAAGGATGCGTTCGCGTTCGGCCGGCGGTAGCGGCGAGCGCGCGAAGACGGGCTCGTCCGGCGCGTCGGTGGTCGCCACGGTGGTCACGGCGTCACCTCGGCGACGGCAGCAGACGCCGGTACGGGCTCGACGGGCATAGGTGACTCCTTTGTGCTTACGTCCGGAAGTTCGTCATCGAGGTGGCGCAGGCGGGGGTAGGCGAAGCCTGCGATCGCGCAGCCGACGGTGAGCACGCCCATCAGCATGAGCAGCAGTGCGATCCCGCGCCCCGGGCCGTCGCCGACCACTGCCGCGACGAACGGCGAGCGCACGTCCTCCGGACCGACCAGGGGCTGGAAGACGTGGTCGACGGCGGGCCCGGCCACGAGGTAGGCGATGAGCTGAGGGGTGTTGGCGACCATGCCGAGCAGGGCCATCGTCCGGCCGAGCAGATGGGGCTCCACCTTGGTCTGCCAGATGGCCTGGTTGCTGCCCATGACAATGGCCAGGCTGCCGAGGAAGAGGACGGCACCGATGGTGATCAGCGGGACATTCGGCCGCAGTGCCCCGATGACAGTGGCCACGCCGAGGACGAGCGTGAAGCCGAGGATGCCGTGGATGCGGCGGCGCGGCCCGCCCCAGATGCTCATGGCCACGCTCGCGGCGATCATGCCCAGGCCGCCGATGGACATGACGGTGCCGAGGACGTTGGGCTCGGCGAACGCGAGAACCAGCGGAATGATCAGTACGTCGACGAAGCCTGCGCAGAAATTCAGCGCGCCGAGGAAGACCATCAGGGCCACCAGGCCGTGGCGGGCAGCGACCCAGCGCCACGCCTCGGCGAACTCACGCAGCAACGACATCGGGTGGGCGGGCGTCGTCGCGGCACCGGCCGGCCGCGGAATGCGGACGAGGGCCAGGGTGATCAGGGCGAGAGTGAAGGAGACGCAGTCGAGCAGGATGATGCCGGAGATGTCGATGGCGAGCAGGAGGTAACCGCCACCGATGGGCGCCAGCACCTGAGTCGTCGCCAGGGCCACCATGCGCAACCCGTTCGCCCGGCCGATGTGCCGACTCGGTACCAGCAGGGGCACCGCAGCCTCGAACGAGGGCGTTTGCAGCGCCCCGATCACCGACAGGCAGGCGACGATCGGGTAGATGTGCCAGATGGCGAACCGATCGGTGGCGAGCAGCGCGGCCAGGGTCAACATGACCACGGCGGAGGCGATGTTGCTCACGACCAGGGCACGCCGTGGTCCCCACCGGTCGACGAGCGAACCCGTGAACGGTGAGGCCAGGATCTGCGGGAGATAGGCAAGCGCGTAGATGACGCCGAGCGTCGTGACCGACCCGCTGAGCAGGTAGGCGTAGACGCCGAGGGCGAAGCCGGACAGGCTCGACCCGGCCAGCGAGACGAACTGTCCGCACCAGAGAACCATGTAGGTGCGTAGGCCGGTGGTAGGTGCCGCCATCTGTCCTCTTCGGGTCGGTGGATCCAACGAACTATGAGTCGGGCAGGGCCGGCGTCGGTCCACCGGGAGTCGGGACCGGCGCGCCGAGGGCGTCGCGTACCGCTGTGGCGAGCGCGGCCAGGTGCGGTGGCCGCAGCATCGTGTAGTGGTCGCCGGGCACGGTCCGGCGATCAAGCCGGGGGCAGAGCGCCTGCCAGGTCACGTCGTCGTCCGACCCGTCCGCCCCGTCGGCGGTCCGGATCAGCGTCACCGGCCCGTCGTACCGGCGCGGCCGGTGGGTGTGCAGCGCTGCGACGTTGGTGGTGAAGGCCCGCATCCGCAACCGCACCTCGTCGCGCAGCCCGTCGGGTACGAGACCGGCCTTGTCCAACACGTCGAGGGCTGCCTCTTCCAACGCATCCCGGTCCAGCCCTTCGAGCGTTCGCGGGTCGACGTCGGAAAGCGTCACGTCGGCAAGGCCAGCCAGGTCGTACACGAACGACGACAGCGTGGACAGGTCGTCCGGTGGTTGCGGGTCGTTCGACAGACCCGGGTCCAGCAGGACGACGGCGCCGACCG
Organism: Micromonospora profundi; assembly: GCF_011927785.1. Classification (NCBI taxonomy): domain Bacteria; kingdom Bacillati; phylum Actinomycetota; class Actinomycetes; order Micromonosporales; family Micromonosporaceae; genus Micromonospora; species Micromonospora profundi. Next base: position 822,450 of record NZ_JAATJK010000001.1, read on the forward strand.
GGTCGCCCGCGTCGGCGAACTGTCGCGCCATCTCCAGAGCGATGACCCCGCCGAGCGACCAGCCGCCCACGTGGTACGGCCCGTCTGGCTGCACCTGCCGGATCAGGTCCACGTACGTCGCGGCCCGTGCGGCCAGGTCGCCGACCGCCTCGGCGTGGCGCAGCGCGGGATCCTCGATGGCGTGTACCGGCTGGTCGTCGCCGAGCGTGCCCGCCAGTTGGGCGTAGCTGGTCACCGACCCGCCGGACGGGTGCACCAGGAACAACGGTGGCCGCCCGGTCGCCTGGTGCAGCGTGACGAGGCCGTTGCCGGCGTACCCGGCAGTGTCCGCGTCCCCGGCCCGGTCGACAACGGCGGCCAGGCGTTCAAGCGTGGGGTCGGCGAACAACGCGTGGGGGTGAAGGGTCACGCCAGCCCGGTCGCGGATGCGGGCGACCAACTGCGTGACGTGCAGGGAGTTGCCGCCGAGGTCGAAGAAGTTGTCGGTGGTGCTGATCTGGTCGATGTTGAGGAGGTTTTGCCAGGTGGTGGCGAGCCACTGTTCGGTGGGGGTGGTGGGTGCGATGTGTTCGGTGGTTGTTGGTGTGGGTTCGGGTAGGCGGGTGGTGTCGAGTTTGCCGTTGGGGGTCAGTGGTAGTTCGGGAAGTGTGATGAGGGTGGTGGGGACCATGTAGGTGGGGAGGCGGTCGACCAGGTACCCGCGTACGTGGTCGAGGTCCGTGGCGGTGACGCTGGCGCCCTGCCCGACCAGATAACCGACGAGACGGTCGTTGTCGTGCAGCACGACCGCGCACTGCCGCACCGCGGGGTGCCCCGCCAGAGCGTGCTCGACCTCGCCGAGCTCGATGCGCTGGCCGCGCAGTTTGACCTGCCGGTCGATACGGCCGAGGTACTCCAGGAGCCCGTCGGAGCGCCAGCGGACGAGGTCGCCGCTGGCGTACATGCGCTGTCCGGGTCGGTCGCCGTACGGGTCGGCCAGGAACCGCTCGGCGGTCAACGAGGGCCTGTCGAGGTAACCGTGGGCGACGCCCAACCCAGCGATGAACAGCTGACCGGGTACGCCGATCGGAGCTGGGCGCAGGCGGCTGTCCAGCACGTACGTCCGGTGGTCGGCAAGGGCTGAGCCGATCGGGGGCCGGCCCTCCAGCGGTGCGTCGAAGAGGTGGTCCGTGCACACCACAGTCGTCTCGGTCGGGCCGTAGGAGTTGTGGAGTTCGAGACCGGGCCGGGCCCAGCGGTTGACCAGCTCGGCACTGAGCGCCTCACTGCCGATGTCCAGCGCCCGCAGTGCGCTGCCGGCCAGCCGCCGCGGATCGAGGTGGGACAGGAACGCAGGCGGGAGATAGGCGACGGTGACCTGCTCCTCGCACAGGAAGGTGGTGAACGCGTCCGGGTCGGAGATCACGTCCAGCGGCGCGCCGACGACGGTGCCGCCGCCGAGCAGGGTGGCGAAGCTCTCGAACACGCTCATGTCGAAAGCCGGGTTGGCCACCAGCGGGACGCGATCGGCAGGCGTGACCGCGAAGAGGGCAACCGCGTTCTCGCAGTACCCGTAGGCCGACCGGTGCGAGACGAGGACGCCCTTGGGTGTCCCCGTGGAACCTGAGGTGTAGATGAGGTAGGCGACGTCGTCGGGTCGTACCTCGATGGCCGGGGGCGTGTCCGGCCGGGCCGCGATGGCGGCGACACGCTGCGGATCGTCCAGGCACCAGTGCGGTGGGCGGGCCGGTGCCAGCTCGGCCAGGTCGCTACGGGTCAGGACGAGCGCGGCCTTCGTGTCGTCGACCTGGAACTCCAGCCGCGCGGCCGGATGCTGGGGGTCCAGCGGCATCCACGCGGCACCCGCCTTCAGCACCGCCAGTTGGGCCACCAGGAGGTCGAGCCCGCGATGGAGCAGCAGCGCCACCACCTCGCCTGGCCGGACCCCGGCCCCGGCAAGGGCGTGGGCCAACCGGTTGGACCGCTGGTCGAGCTCCCGGTAGGTGAGCTGGCCCGCCGCCGGGCCACGGAACCGGATCGCCACCGCGTCCGGGTCGGCTCCGGCCAGCACGTGGTGCAGCAGACAGGGCGCGCGCCGGGCGGTGACCGGGCGGCGCGGGGAACTCCACTCCTGCAGAACCTGGCGGCGTTCCTCGCGGGACATCAGCTCGACGTCGTGGGCGCCGACGGTGTCGGGGTCGGCGATCCCGTCGGCCAGCGCCGCGGTGAAGTGGTCGATGAGCCTGTCGATCCGGTCGGCGTCGAACAACTCGGTCGAGTACTCCACCGAGATGGACAGCCCACCGTCGGCCTGCTCGGTCACGTCGAAGCTGATATCGAACCGGGCGTAATCGCCAGCGATGTCGATCGGCTCCACGCCGACCGCGCCGAGCCTGAGGTCCTCCCCGCTCTCACCCCTGGCCATGTCCGCCGGCTGCAGGGTCAGACAGATCTGGAAGAGGGGGTTGCGGCCGGGGATGCGGTCGGGTTGGAGGGTGTCGACGATGAGGCTGAAGGGGATGTCTTGGTGGGTGGTGGCGTTGAGGATGGTGTCGTGGCAGCGGTGGATGAGTTGGGTGAAGGTGGGGTTGTTGTCGAGGTTGGTGCGGAGGACGACGGTGTTGGCGAAGTAGCCGACGAGGGGTTCGATGTCGGTGTGGGTGCGGCCGGAGAGGATGGAGCCGATGGGTAGGTCGGTTTGTCCTGTGTAGCGGTGTAGCACGGTGAGTAGTGCGGCGTGGTGGATGGCGAGGAAGGATACGTGGTTGGTGCGGGCGTAGCGGTGCGCTGCCGACGTGAGGTCGTGGGGCAGAAGCCGGTCGACGCGGGCCCCGGCACCGGTGGGGTGGGCCGGTCGGGGTCGGTCGGTGGGGAACTCGATGGTGGGCAGGTCGGCCAGTGTGGTGCGCCAGTGGTCGAGTTGTCGGGTGAATTCGTCGTCGTCGAGGCGGGCGCGCTGCCAGGCCGCGTGGTCGGCGGGCTGGATGTTCGGCTCGGGCAGCTCGGGTAGCGGGTTCTCGGCGGTGAGGCCGGTTTCCGCGGCGTAGAGGCTGGTGAGTTCGGTGGTGAGGATTCCCACCGACCAGCCGTCGGCGACGATGTGGTGCACCACGAGCACGAGAACGTGGTCGTCCGGCGCTATGCGGGCCAGCGCGGTGCGGAACACGGGCCCGGTCGCCAGGCCCAGTCGGCGGTTGACCTGTTCGGTGACCCACGTGTCGACGCTGTCGGCCGGGATGTCGACGACTGTCATCGGTCGGTCGGCCGGTGGGGGGTCGATGATTTGGCGGGGTAGGCCGTTGTGTTCGACGAAGCGGGTGCGGAGGGCTTCGTGTCGGGTGGTGAGGGTGTGGAGGGCGCGGTGTAGGGCGGTGGTGTTCAGGGTGCCGTGTAGTCGTAGTGCGACGGGGATGTGGTAGACGGTCGAGTTGGGGTCGAGTTGTTGTTCGAACCAGAGTCCTTCTTGTTGGCGGGTGCAGGCCAGGGGTTCTCCGCGGGGTATGGGTTTGATTGGTGTGCTGGTGGTGGTGGGTGCGGTGTGGTCGAGGTGGTTGGCGAGTTGGTGTAGGACGGGGTTGGCGAATAGTTCGCGTGGGGGGAGTTCGGTGTGGAGTTGGTCGCGGATGCGGGCGGCGAGTTGGGTGCCTAGGAGGGAGTTGCCGCCGAGGTCGAAGAAGTTGTCGGTGGTGCTGATCTGGTCGATGTTGAGCAGGTTTTGCCAGGTGTCGGCGAGCCATTGTTCGGTGTGGGTGGTGGGTGCGATGTGTTCGGTGGCTGTTGGTGTGGGTTCGGGTAGGCGGGTGGTGTCGAGTTTGCCGTTGGGGGTCAGTGGTAGTTCGGGAAGTGTGATGAGGGTGGTGGGGACCATGTAGGTGGGGAGGCGGTCGGCGAGGTGGCGGCGGAGGTGGTTGAGGTCGGGTTGTCCGGTGAGGTAGGCGACGAGTTGGGTGTCGTTGTGGACCTGGACGGTGCATTGGCGTACGTCGGGGTGTTGGGCGATGGTGTGTTCGATCTCGCCGAGTTCGACGCGTTGGCCGCGGAGCTGGACTTGTCGGTCGCGGCGTCCGAGGTATTCGAGGGTGCCGTCGGTTCGCCAGCGGGCGAGGTCACCGGTGGCGTACATGCGGTGCCCGGGTGGGCCGTACGGGTCGGCCAGGAAGCTACGCGCGGTCATCCCCGGCCGGTTGTGATAGCCGTAGGCGACACCGGTGCCGGCGATGTGGAGTTCTCCGGCGACGCCGATCGGCGTCGGACGCAGCCGACGGTCCAACACGTAGGCGCGGTGGCCCGGCATCGGAACACCGATCGGAGTCGAACCGCGCACCGGCGTCTCGGAGCAGACGTAGTCGGTGACCACGACCGTCGTCTCGGTGGGCCCGTACGAGTTGTGCAGCCGGAAGCCGGCCCACACCCACCGGTTGGCCTGCGCGACAGGTAGCGCCTCCCCGGCGCTGAACGCTCCGCGCAGCGCGGAGCCGACCAGACGCGCCGGGTCGAGCAGCCCCAACAACGCGGGCGGCAGGTAGGCAAGCGTGATGCGCTCGTCCTCAAGCAGACCGGTGAGCGCCTCGGGGTCGACGATGACCTCCCTCGGTGCGCTGACCAATGTAGCCCCGGCGAGCCAGGTCGCGTAGTAGTCGAAGATGCTGGCGTCGAAGGCCGGGTTGGCCACCTGGGCGACCCGGTCGTCCGGTGTGCTGGCGAACTGCGCGACAGCGTTGCGGCAGTACGCGTACGCGTTGCGGTGCGGGACCAGGATGCCCTTGGGTGTGCCGGTGGAGCCGGAGGTGTAGAGCAGGTACGCCGGATCCTCCGGGCGGACGTCGACATCGGGTGGGTCCGGTTCGCTGGTGACCGCGGGCGGCTCCGGTTGGTCCAGTTGCCAGAGCGGCGCGTCCTCCGGCGCGAGCGGAGTCAGGTCGGTGGTCGTCAATACCAGCCAGGCGTCGGCGTCCCTCGTCTGGTACGCAAGCCTCGCCGGTGGCAGCTGCGGGTCCAGCATGGACCACGCGGCGCCGGCCTTCATCACCGCCAGTTCGGCCACCGGCAGGTGCAGGCCCCGGTCGAGCAGCAGCCCGACGATGTGCCCCGGGCCGATGCCGTGCCTGCGCAGCCTCTGGGCCAGCCGGGATGATCGCCGGTCCAGCTCGCCGTAGCTGAGTTCGGCGCCCTGGAATCGGATCGCCACCCGTTCCGGGTCATGACCCGCCAGTACGCCGTGCAACAGACCCTTCATGCGGTACCCCACGGGGACTGACCGTCCGCGTCCTGGCTGAGCATCGGGTTCAAGGAGTACAGGATGTGGTCCCGCTCGGCGTCGGTGAGGATGTCGATCTCTTCGACGGGTTGTTCGGGTTGGGTGAGTCCGTTGGTGAGTGCGGTGGTGTAGTGGTCGAGGAGTCGGTTGATGCGGTCGGTGTCGAAGAGTTCGGTGGAGTATTCGGTGGCGATGGTGTGGTGGCCGTCGGGTGTTTCTTCGATGTCGATGGCGAGGTCGAAGCGGGCGTTGCCGGTGGTGGCGTTGACGGGGTCGGCGGTGAGGGTGCCGAGGGTGATGGTGTTTGTGGTGGTGGCGGGTTGGAGGGTGAGGCTGATTTGGAAGAGGGGGTTGCGGCCGGGGATGCGGTCGGGTTGGAGGGTGTCGACGATGAGGCTGAAGGGGATGTCTTGGTGGGTGGTGGCGTTGAGGATGGTGTCGTGGCAGCGGTGGATGAGTTGGGTGAAGGTGGGGTTGTTGTCGAGGTTGGTGCGGAGGACGACGGTGTTGGCGAAGTAGCCGACGAGGGGTTCGATGTCGGTGTGGGTGCGGCCGGAGAGGATGGAGCCGATGGGTAGGTCGGTTTGTCCTGTGTAGCGGTGTAGCACGGTGAGTAGTGCGGCGTGGTGGATGGCGAGCAGGGATACGTGGTTGGTGCGGGCGTAGCGGTGCGCGGCTGTGGTGAGGTCGTGGGGTAGGGGTCGGCTGGTCCAGGCTCCGGCGCCGGTGGGGTGAGCGGGGCGGGGTCGGTCGGTGGGGAACTCGATGGTGGGCAGGTCGGCCAGCGTGGTGTGCCAGTGGTCGAGTTGTCGGGTGAATTCGTCGTCGTCGAGGCGGGCGCGCTGCCAGGCTGCGTGGTCGGCGGGTTGCACGGTCAGCTTGGGTAGCGGGGCGTCGGTGGTGGAGCCGGTTTCCGCGGCGTAGAGGCTGGTGAGTTCGGTGGTGAGGATTCCCACCGACCAGCCGTCGGCGACGATGTGGTGCGCGACGAGGACGAGGACGTGGTCGTCGGGTGCTATGCGAGCCAGGGCGGCGCGGAACACGGGTCCGGTTGCCAGGTCGAACGGCCGGCTGACCTGTTCGGTGACCCAGGTGTTGATGGCATCGGCGGGGACCTCGACGACGGTGGGGGGTTTGTCGGAGGTCGCGGGCGGCTCGGCCGGTGGGGGGTCGATGATTTGGCGGGGTAGGCCGTTGTGTTCGACGAAGCGGGTGCGGAGGGCTTCGTGTCGGGTGGTGAGGGTGTGGAGGGCGCGGTGTAGGGCGGTGGTGTTCAGGGTGCCGTGTAGTCGTAGTGCGACGGGGATGTGGTAGACGGTCGAGTTGGGGTCGAGTTGTTGTTCGAACCAGAGTCCTTCTTGTTGGCGGGTGCAGGCCAGGGGTTCTCCGCGGGGTATGGGTTTGATTGGTGTGCTGGTGGTGGTGGGTGCGGTGTGGTCGAGGTGGTTGGCGAGTTGGTGTAGGACGGGGTTGGCGAATAGTTCGCGTGGGGGGAGTTCGGTGTGGAGTTGGTCGCGGATGCGGGCGGCGAGTTGGGTGCCTAGGAGGGAGTTGCCGCCGAGGTCGAAGAAGTTGTCGGTGGTGCTGATCTGGTCGATGTTGAGCAGGTTTTGCCAGGTGTCGGCGAGCCATTGTTCGGTGTGGGTGGTGGGTGCGATGTGTTCGGTAACCGTTGGTGTGGGTTCGGGTAGGCGGGTGGTGTCGAGTTTGCCGTTGGGGGTCAGTGGTAGTTCGGGAAGTGTGATGAGGGTGGTGGGGACCATGTAGGTGGGGAGGCGGTCGGCGAGGTGGCGGCGGAGGTGGTTGAGGTCGGGTTGTCCGGTGAGGTAGGCGACGAGTTGGGTGTCGTTGTGTAGCTGGACGGTGCATTGGCGTACGTCGGGGTGTTGGGCGATGGTGTGTTCGATCTCGCTGAGTTCGACGCGTTGGCCGCGCAGCTTGACCTGCCGATCGGTCCGGCCGAGGTACTCGATGGCCCCGTCGGAGCGCCAACGGGCGAGGTCACCGGTGGCGTACATGCGGTGCCCGGGTGGGCCGTACGGGTCGGCCAGGAAGCTACGGGCGGTCAGTCCCGGCCGGTTGTGGTAGCCGTAGGCGACACCGGTGCCAGCGATGTGGAGTTCCCCGGCGACGCCGATCGGCGTCGGCCGCAGCCGGCGATCCAACACGTAGGCGCGGATGTTGGCGATGGGCGCTCCGATGGGCACCGTGGTGGAGTCCGGTTCGCATTGCCAGGCGGTGACCTCGATGGATGCTTCGGTGGGTCCGTAGAGGTTGTGGAGTTCGATGTGGGGCCAGGTGGTGAGGAAGCGGTGTGCGGTGTCTGGTGGTAGTGCTTCGCCGCTGCAGAAGACGTGGCGGACCTGGCCGAGGGGGCCGCGGTCGGCGGTGGCGTCGAGGAAGGTTTGGAGCATGGTGGGGACGAAGTGCAGTGTGGTGACGCCCTCGTCGACGATGAGTTGGTGTAGGTAGTCGGGGTCGCGGTGGCCGCCGGGGGCGGCGAGTACGAGGGTGGCGCCGGTGGTGAGGGGCCAGAAGAATTCCCAGACGGAGACGTCGAAGCCGTAGGGCGTTTTCTGGAGCACCCGGTCGTGGGCCTGGAGGTGGTAGGTGTCTTGCATCCAGGTGATGCGGTTGTGGAGTCCGCGGTGGGGGACTGCGACGCCTTTGGGTGCGCCGGTGGAGCCGGAGGTGTAGATCAGGTATGCGGTGTCGTCGGCGGTGGTGTGGGTGTGGAGGGTGCAGTCGTCGGGGGTGCAGCCGGTGTCGTCGTTGGTGGTGTCGGTGACGTCGAGGGTGGTGGGGAACGCCTGGGTGTGGGTGCTTGTGGTGATGATCAGGGGTGGGGTGGCGTCGTGGAGCATGGCGGTGAGGCGTTCGGGGGGTAGTTCGGGGTCGAGGGGGACGTAGGCGGCTGCGGTTTTCCAGATGGCGAGCAGTGTGGTGACGAGGTGGATGCTGCGGGGGAGGCAGACGCCGACGTGGTCGCCGGGGGTGATGCCGTGGTGGTGGAGGCGGTGGGCGAGGTGGTTGGCGGTGGTGTCGAGGTCGCGGTAGGTGTGGTGGGTGCCGTCGTGGTCGATCACGGCGATGGCGTTCGGGGTGTGTTCGGCGATGCGTTCGACGAGGTGGTGCAGGGGTTCGTGGTGGTATCCGGTGGTGGTGTCGTTCCAGTCGTGTAGCACCTGGTGGCGTTCCGCGGCCGGCATGATCTCGACCTCGCGGACAGGCTGCTCGGGTTGTGCGAGTCCGTTGGCGAGTGCGGTTATGTAGTGGTCGAGGAGCCTGTCGACACGGTCGGCGTCGAAGAGTTCGGTGGAGTATTCGGCGGCGATGCTGAGCTGGCCGTCGGGTGTTTCTTCGATGCTGACCGCGATGTCGAAGCGGGCGTTTCCGGTGGTGGCGTCGACAGGTTCGGCGGTGAGCGTGCCGAGACCCGACGCGCCCCGAGCGAGGGCTGGTTGCAGGGTGAGGCTGATCTGGAACAGCGGGTTGCGGCCGGTGACGCGCTCGGGTTGGAGGCTGTCGACGATGAGGCTGAAGGGGATGTCTTGGAGTGCGGTGGCTTCCAGGACGGTGTCGTGGCAGCGGTGGATGAGTTCGGTGAAGGTGGGGTCGCTGTCGAGACGGGTGCGCAGGACGACGGTGTTGGCGAAGTAGCCGACGAGGGATTCGATGACGGTCTGGGTGCGGCCGGAGAAGACCGAGCCGATGGGTAGGTCGGTTTGTCCGGTGTAGCGGTGCAGGACGGTGAGGAGTGCGGCTTGGTGGATGGCGAGGAAGGAGACTCGGTTGTCGCGGGCGTAGCGGCGCGCGGCGGCCGTCACGTCGTCGGGCAGTGGTCGGCCTATCCAGGCTCCGGCGCCGGTGGGGTGAGCCGGGCGCGGCCGGTCGGTGGGCAGATCCAGCGTCGGTAGGTCGGCGAGGGTGGTGCGCCAGCGGTCGAGTTGGCGGGTGAATTCGTCGTCGTTGAGGCGGGCGCGTTGCCAGGCCGCGTGGTCGGCGGGTTGTACGGGCAGGTCAGGCAAGGGGTCCGCGGTGGCGGTGCCGGTCTCGACGGCGTAGAGGCGGGTGAGTTCGGTGGTGAGGATTCCCACGGACCAGCCGTCGGCGACGATGTGGTGGGCTACGAGCACGAGTACGTGGTCGTCTGGTGCTATGCGGGCCAGGGCGGTGCGGAACACGGGTCCGGTCGCCAGGTCCAGACGGTGGTTGATTTGTTTGCCGACCCAGGTGTCGATGGTGTCGGCCGGGATGCTGACCGTGGGCAGGGGAAGGTCTGCCGGTGGGGGGTCGATGATCTGGTGGGGGAGTCCGTCGTGTTCGACGAAGCGGGTGCGCAGTGCTTCGTGTCGCACTACCAGCGCGTGTAGCGATCGCCGCAGGGCGGGTTCATCCAGCACGCCGTGCAGCCGTAGTGCGACGGGGAGGTGGTAGACCGTCGACGCCGGGTCGAGTTGATGCTCGAACCACAGCCCTTCCTGCTGACGCGTACACACCAACGCTTGCCCACGCGGCACCGGCACGACTCGCTTCGCGGCCAGCGCGGCCCGCTTACGGCTGAGTCGCCGCTCCAGCTCCGCGATCTCGTCGTCGAGGTCACCCGCACCGGTACGGTCGCCGCGGTCGTGTTCAGCCGTCGTGTCGGCGGGATCGGCGGGCTCGGGTAAACCGGCGAGTTTCAGATGGCCGGCGCCGCCGTGCCCGTTGTGAACCGTCGTGCCACGCTGCGGCGGCGAGGGCTCGAAGACATCCCCAAAACCGCCGACACCCATGCTTCTACCCACCTCCGCAATCTAGGGACGACCTCTCACGGGTGTCGTGTCGCCGGAACCGGGGGCGTGGTCGGCCCGAAGATGTGCAGTGCCAGGATTCGGTGACGGTGATAGTGCCGTCGGGTCGGCGACCATCGGACTGAACGCGACGATGGGTCGCCATGACCGGCGAAGGAGTCCGAGTTGATCGTGCTCGGATACAGCGGGCTCGGCGCGAGCGCCGCATACAAGCGCAAGATCCTTCCGGGTGCCGATCCGCGGACGGAACGGATGCGCCAGGGCCTGGACTCCGCCGCCGTACTGCTGGACGACCAGGGAGGGATCGTCGCCTCCGCCCAGGAACGCCACGACGGCGACAAGGGCACCGGCGCGTTCCCCGCCGACGCGATCAAAGCCTGCCTGCGCGAAGCCGGCGCGGACCTCGCGGACATCGACGTGGTCGCGCACGGCTTCGACTACGACCCGTCCCAGGACTGGTCCGCGAACGAGAACCTCGCTGGCTGGTACCAGAACGTCTACGCGCGCGAGGTGCAGCGCGCCATGCTGACCGCCGCGTTCCCGCAACTGGCCGGCACCCCGCTGGAGCACGTGCGCCACCACCAGGCGCACGCGGCGAGCGCCTACTACCTCAGCGGCTTCGACGAGGCGCTCGTGCTGGTGGCCGACGGGATGGGCGAGCAGGAGGCCATCACCGTCTTCCACGGGGAGGGCACCGAACTGACCCCGCAGGCGTCCTACCCGGTCGGCAGCTCGCTCGGCATCCTCTACGGCGCGCTTACCCACCACCTGGGGTTCCTGTTCAACATGGACGAGTACAAGGTGATGGGGCTGGCCCCGTACGGCGACCCGGCCAGGTACGCCGCCGCCTTCCGCAGCCTGGTCCGCCTGGGCCCGAAGGGGGCCGTGCAGGTTCCGGTCATCTACGCCGACCAGTCGCACACCGACCGGGAAACCCACGGTGCGATGCTGGAGGTCGTCGCCGACCTCGTCGGCCCGGCCCGCAACCCCCGCGAGCCGATCGAGGAACGGCATCTGGACATCGCCGCCGCACTGCAGCGGCGCGTGGAGGATGCGCTCATGCACGTGCTGAGCGCTCACCTCGACCGGACCCGCTCGCGCCGGCTGTGCCTGGCTGGCGGAGTGGCGTTGAACTGCACGGCTAACGGAGCCATCGCCCGTAGCGGCCTCGTCGAGGACCTGTTCGTCCAGCCGGCTGCCGGCGACGACGGTAGCGCCCTCGGCGCGGCGCTCGTCGCGGCACGCCGCCGCCGTCCCGCGCCGCCGAAGCGCATGACGATGCCGTACTGGGGAGAGGACTGCGATCCGGAGGCGGTGGCCAGCGCGATCGGCACGCTCCCCGACGACTTCCAGGTGAGCCAGCTGGCTCAGGACGAGCTGATCGAGGCCGTCGCCGACCGTATCGTCGCGGGCGAGGTCGTGGCCTGGTGCCACGGGAGGATGGAGTTCGGGCCGCGTGCCCTCGGCAACCGCAGCATCCTCGCCGATCCCCGCTCACCCACGATGCGGGAGCACCTGAACGGCATCATCAAGCAGCGGGAGGACTTCCGGCCGTTCGCGCCGGCGGTTCTCGCGGAGGAGGCGACCACCTACTTCGACATCCCCGACCGCTGGCTGTCGGCGTACCGGCACATGCTGCTCACCGCCCCGGTACGCAGCAAGTACCGCACCGAGCTGCCGGCTGTCACGCATGTCGACGGCTCGGCGCGGGTGCAGGTCGTCGACCGTGAGCAGTCGCCACTGTTCGCCTCGCTCCTGGAGGCGATCGGCGCGCGGACGGGCATGAGCGTGGTCCTGAACACCTCGTTCAACCTGCGCGGTCAACCGATCGTGCGAACCCCGGACGACGCCGTCGCCACGTACCGCCGCTCCGACATGGACGCGTTGGCACTCGGCGACCGCCTGGTGGTGCGGGCACCCGCACCTGTCGGACCCGCCGCCGGCGCCTGACCGGGCCTACATCGCTTGCTGGGAAGCGGTCCGGCGCGCCTTTTCGGCCCGCTTCTCAGCAAGCATCCGCTCCAGCTCGGCGATCTCGACAAGGTCGTCGTCCGGCGTGCCGGCGGCCGTGGTCTCGTCGATGCGTGCGGCGAGCTGTTCCAGGGTCGGGTCCTGGAACAGGTCCCGCGGGTCGAGTTCGATGGTGAAGCGGTCCCGGACCCGGGCAGTGAGCTGCGTGGTGTGCAGGGAGTTGGCACCCAGGTCGAAGAGGGTGTCGTCGGCACCGACCCGTTCGACACCGAGGAGATCCCGCCAGGTGTCGGCGAGCCATTGCTCGGTGTCGGTACGGGGCTGGCGGTACTCCGCGGTCCGCGGTCCGGGATCGGGCAGCCGGGCCGTGTCCAGCTTGCCGTTCGGCGTCAGCGGCAGTTCGGGCAGCGTCACGTACGCCGAGGGGACCATGTTGCCAGGCAGCCGCTGGGCGAGGTGCATCCGGACCTCGCCCACTGTCACGTCGCCGACGAGGTAGGCGGCGAGGTAGCTGTTGTCCCGAAGGACGACCGCGCACTGGCGGACACCGGGGTGCTGGGTGAGGGCGTGTTCGATCTCGCCGAGCTCGATCCGCAGGCCGCGGATCTTGACCTGCCGGTCGAGACGGCCGAGGTACTCGATTACGCCGTCCCTACGCCAACGGACCCGGTCACCTGTGGCGTACATCCGCTGGCCCGGCTGGTCGTCGTACGGATCGGGAAGGAACCGCTGCGCGGTGAGCGCCGCCCGGTTGTGGTAGCCGTGCGCGATCCCCGGGCCGGCGATGAACAGTTGGCCGGGTACGCCGACGGGGACCGGTCGCAGTCGCGCGTCGAGGACGTAGGTCCGCTGGTGGGGCAGCGCGGTGCCGATGGGCGGCGGGGTGTCCAGGGGCGTGCGGGGCAGCTCGTACTGGGTGCAGAAGACAGTGGTCTCGGTCGGGCCGTACACGTTGCGCAGGTCCAGGTCCGGCCGCGCCCAGCGGTTGGCCTGCTCGGTGCCGAGGACGTCGCCGCCGGTGAACACGAGCCGCAGGGCGCCCCCGGCCACCGCGTCGGGATCGAGCAGGCCGAGGATCGCCGGCGGGATGAAGGTCAGCGTGACGCGCTCGTCGCGGAGGAAGGCGGTGAACGCGGCCGGGTCGGCGATGGTCTCGTGCGGAGCGCTGACCATCGTCCCGCCGGCGAGCAACGTCGCGAAGCAGTCGAAGATGCTGGCGTCGAAGCTCGGATTGGCTGTCTGCGCGACCCGTTCGGCAGAGGTGACCGCCAGGACTTCCACGGCGTTGCGACAGAACGCGTGGGCCGACCGGTGGGGCACCAGGACGCCCTTGGGCGTACCGGTGGACCCGGAGGTGTAGAGCAGGTAGGCAGGGTCGTCGGGGCGTACGTCGGCGTCCGGCGCGGAATCGGGGCACATCGTGAGCCGGGCGTGCTCGTGTGGGTCGTCGAGGGACCAGTACGGTGTCCGCCCGCTGATCTCCTCGGCCGTCCGGGCCAGCGCGGTGGCGGTGAGCAGGAGGGATGCCTCGGCGTCGTCGAGCTGGAAGGCGAGCCGGGCCGGCGGTAGCTGCGGGTCCAGCATCGTCCAGGCCGCGCCGGCCTTCATCACCCCCAGTTGGGCTGTCGCCAGGTGCGGTCCGCGGTTGAGCAGGAGTCCGACCACGTTGCCGGGGCCGACTCCTGCCTCGTTCAGCGCGTGGGCGAGCTGGTTGGATCGCCGATCCAGGTCGCCGTACGTCAGCTCACCGGCGGTCGGTCCCCGGTACCGCATCGCGACGCGGTCCGGATCGTGCCCGGTGACCACCTCGTGCAGCAGTCCTGCCGTGAATGCCGAGCCCGCAGCGGTGGGGTCCATCCTCACGCGCCTTCCCCGCCGGCGGCGTCCGCGACGCCGGTGACCGGCCCGCCTCGCGCCGGGTTCCAGTTGTGCAGGACCTCTCGCTGCTCGGCGTGGGACATGATCTCGACGTCCGTGGCGGGCAGGTCGGGCTCGGTGAGCCCGTGCGCGAGGGCGGTGGTGTAGTGATCGACGAGTCGTTCGATGCGGTCGGCATGGAACAGCTCGGTGGAGTACTCCACCTCCAGATCCAGCCCTCCGTCGTCGGCGTCGTCCACATTGATGGCCACGTCGAACCGCGTGTGCCCGGTGGTGGCCTCGACCGGTTCGGCGATGAACCCACCGAACTGCGGGGCTTCGTCGGCCCGCTGCGCGGGCAGTAGCGAGAGGGCGATCTGAAACAGCGGGTTGCCCCCGGCGGTACGGTCCGGTTCGAGCGTGTCCACAACGAGGCTGAAGGGCACGGCCTGGTTGGCCGTCGCGTCCAGGACGGTGTCGTGGCAGCGGCGGACCAGCTCGGCGAATGTGGGCTCGCCGTCGAGGTCGGTACGCAGGACGACGGCGTTGACGAAGTATCCGACGAGCGGTTCGAGCTCAGTCCGGGTGCGACCGGAGAACACCGAGCCGACGGGAAGGTCGCTCTGTCCGGTGTACCGGTTCAGGACCACAAGCAGGGCCGCCTGGAGGACTGCCAGGAACGACACGTGGTGGTGCAGTGCGTACGCCCGCGCACCTGCCGCGACGTCGTCGGGGATGCGCCGGCGGACGCCGGCACCCGCGCCGGTGGGGCGGGCGGGTCGCGGACGGTCGGTCGGGAAGTCGACGGTGGGCAGGTCGGCGAGCCGCGTCCGCCAGTAGCCGAGCTGCCGTTCCAGCTCTTCCCCGGTGAGCTGGCCACGCTGCCAGACGGCGTGGTCGGCCGGCTGCACTGTCAGGTCGGGAAGCCGCACCTGCTCGCCGGTGGTTCCGGCGGCGTACAGCGCGGCAAGTTCCTCGATCAGGATGCGGGCCGACAGGCCGTCGGCTATGACGTGGTGGACGACCACGACGAGGACGTGCTCGTCGGGACCGAGGCGGGCCAGTGCGACGCGGTGCAGGGGCCCGGTCGCCAGGTCCATCGGTTGGCGGATGAGGTCGGCGGCCCAGTGCTCGACCTGCTCCTGCGCCAGGTCGACGACGGGTAGCGTCAGGGCCGCCGGCGGCGGGTCGATGACCTGCCTGGGAAGGCCGTCGACCGCCACGAACCGGGTCCGGAGCGCCTCGTGCCGCACCACCAGGTCCCCCAGGGCCCGCTCCAACGCCGGCACCTGCATCGCGCCGCGCAACCGGGTCGCGAAGCCGATGTGGTACGCGGCGGACGTGCGGTCGAGTTGCTGCACGAGCCACAGGGCCTCCTGCTGGTACGTGCAGACCAGCGGGCCGTTGCGCGGAACCGGCACGATCCGATCGACGGCTGGGAGGGGCTCGGTCCTGTCCAGCAGGTCGGCGAGCTGCTCGAGGCTGGAGCTGGTGAACAGGTGGCGCGGGGCGAGTTCGATGTTGAGATGGTCGCGAATGCGGACGGTCAGCTGGGTGGCGTGCAGCGAGTTCGCGCCGAGGGCGAAGAAGTCGTCATCGACGCCGACCTGCTCGACACCGAGGAGGTCGCGCCAGGTGTCGGCGAGCCAGCGCTCGGTCTCGGTCCGGGCGCCGACAGTCTCCGCCGTCACCTGCTCGGGTTCGGGCAGGCGGGCGGTGTCGAGCTTGCCGCTGTGCGTGACCGGCAGTTCGGCGAGCGCGACCCACGCCGTCGGGGTCATGTAGGCGGGCAGCCGTTCGGCGACGTACGCCCGGAGCTTGCCCAGGTCCGCGTCGCCGACGACGTAGGCGGCGAGACGGCCCGCTTCGCGGACGGCGACGGCGCACTGGCGGATGCCGGGGTGCTGGGCGAGGACGTGTTCGATCTCGCCCAGCTCGATCCGCTGGCCGCCGATCTTGACCTGGCTGTCCTGCCGGCCGAGGTACTCCAGCACGCCGTCGGCGCGCCAGCGGGCGAGGTCTCCGGTGGCGTACATGCGCCGCCCGGGCGGACCGTACGGGTCGGGAAGGAACCGCTGTGCGGTGAGCGCCGGCTGGTGGTGGTACCCGTGGGCCAGGCCGGCTCCGGCGAGGAACAGCTGGCCGGCGATCCCGATCGGTGCCGGCCGCAGCAGGTCGTCGAGGACGTAGGTCCTGGTGTTCGCGATCGGCCGTCCGATCGGGACGGTCTCCGCGTCCGGCGTGCAGCGCCACGCGGTGACGTCGATGGACGCCTCGGTCGGCCCGTAGAGATTGTGCACCTCGACGTGCGGCCAGGTGGACATGAACCTGCGCACGGTGTCGGCGGCCAGGGCCTCACCGCTGCTGAAGACACGCCGCACGCTCGGCAGGGGGTCGGAGCCGACGGCGTCGAGGAAACTGTTCAGCATCGTGGGTACGAAGTGCAGTGTGGTGACGCCCGCGCGGTTGATCAACTCGTGCAGGTACCGGGGGTCACCGTGGCCTCCGGGCTTGGCGAGGACGAGGGTGGCCCCGGTGACCAGGGGCCAGAAGAACTCCCACACCGACACGTCGAAGCCGTACGGCGTCTTCTGGAGCACCCGGTCGTCGGCCTGAAGCCGGTAGGCGTCCTGCATCCAGGCGATCCGGTTGTGCACGCCCCGGTGCGGGACCTGCACGGCCTTCGGAGTCCCGGTCGAGCCCGAGGTGTAGAGCAGGTAGGCGGGATCGTCCAGCTCGCCGCCGCCGTCCGGCACCGTGGCCGGCTCGGCGGCAAGGGCCTGCCGCTCGGTGTCGAGCGCGATGACCGTCGGGAATGACGAGGCACGGGCGGCGTCGGTGACCACGACCGCCGGTGCGGCGTCTTCAAGCATGAAGGCCAGGCGCTGCGGCGGCAGGTCGGGCTCGAGGGGCACGTAGGCGCCGCCGGCCTTCCACGTGGCGAGCAGGGCCGTGACCAGGTCGGCACCACGCCGCAGGCAGACGCCGACACGGGTGTCCGGGCCGACGCCGACGCGGCGCAGACGGTGGGCGAGCTGGTTGGCGGCCGAGTCGAGCTGCCGATAGGTGTACGGGGTGCCGTCGTGGTCGACGACAGCGACCGCGTCGGGGGTGGCGTCGGCGGCGGCCTCCACGAGCCGGTGCAACGGTTCGGCCGGGAAGTCCACCGACGTGTCGTTCCAGGCGTGCAGCAGCTGGTGCCGTTCGCCGTCGGAGAGGTGCTCGATTCGGCTGACCGGCTGGTGCGGCTCCCTCAGGCCGTGGGCGAGGGCGGCCGTGAAGTGGGACATGAACCGGTCGATGCGGTCGCTGTCGAACAGCTCCGTGGCGTACATCACGGAGAGCTCCAGCGCGCTGCCCGGACCGTCGACCACCAGGACGTTCAGGTCGAAGCGGGTGTGGTCGCCGCTGGTGTCCAAAAGCTCAGTGGTGATGTCGCCAAGCGTCGGCACGTCGACGGCGGCTCCGGCGGGTTGCAGCGTGACGGCCACCTGGAACAGCGGGTTGCGACCGGCGACCCGCTCCGGCTGCAGAGCGTCGACCACAAGGCTGAACGGGATGTCCTGGTGGCTGGTGGCCTCCAGCACCGTGTCGTGGCAGCGACGGACGAGATCGGCGAAGCCGGGATCGCCCTCAAGGCTGGTGCGCAGCACCATCGAGTTGACGAAGAAGCCGACCAGGGGTTCGAGATCGCCCCGGTTGCGCCCGGAGAAGACCGATCCGACCGGCAGGTCCACCTGCCCCGTGTACCGGTGCAGCACTGTCAGCACCGTGGCCTGAATGAGCGCGAGGATCGACACGCCGTTGGAGCGTGCGTAGGCGCGGGCCGCGTCGGCCAGCTCGCTCGGCAGGTTACGCGACTGGAAGGCGCCGCTGCCTCGGGGCTCGGTAGGGCGGGGACGATCGGTTGGCAGGTCCACGGTGGATAGCTCAGCCAGCCGGCTACGCCAGTAGTCACGCTGACGGTCGAGCCGGTCACCGTCGAGCCAGCGGCGCTGCCAGACCGCGTGGTCGGCCGGCTGGATCGGCAGGTCGGGGAGCCGGGCCTCGGGACCACCCGTCTCGGCGGTGTAGAGCATCGACAGCTCGCCGGCCAGGACGCGCATCGACCATCCGTCACACACGATGTGGTTCACGACGAACACGAGCACGTGCTCCCGCGGGCTGACGCGGGCCAGCGACGTACGCAGCAGCGGCCCGGTCGCCAGGTCCATCGGTCGATGGATCTCGTCGGCCGTCCACTTCTCGATCCCGTCGGCGGGCAGGTCCACAACGGGGAGCGGCCGGATCCCCGGCGGCGGATCGACGACCTGCCGGGGCACGCCGCCCTCGTCCACGAACCGCGTGCGCAGGGCCTCGTGACGAACGACGAGGGCGTGCCACGCCCGCTCCAGCGCCGGTATGTCGAGGTCGCCGTGCAGCTTGAGCACGAACGGGATGTGGTACGTCGACGACAGCGGGTCCAGCTGCTGGATGAACCAGGCGCCCTCCTGCTGGTACGTGCACGGCAGCGAGCCGTCCCGCGGCACCGGGAGGATCCGGCGGGCTTGGGCGAGCCATTCCCGCTCCGCCCGCTTCTCGGCGAGCCGCCGCTCCAGATCAGCCCGCGAGGGAGCGACCTGCTCACGAAAATCGTGTGGGATCACGGAGGACATCGGTCACCGCCGAGCCGGCGTAGGGGCGGCGGCCGGCAGGTCCACGGAGGCCGGTGGGCCGGCGGCGGCCGGCAGGTCCACGGAGGCCGATGGGCCCGCGGACGCCGGATCCAGCTGGGCGCCGGGTGTGACGTCCGGAAGGTCGTCCACGCGCCGCAGGTGAACGCTCCGGGACACGAGGGCGACGACGACTGCGACGAAGACGGCCCCTCCCATCATGACGAGGGCCCAGCTGCGGCCGGGCGCGTCACCGACGAGCGCCGAGACCCCCGGCGACCGCACCTCGTCGCGGCCGACGACGGTGACGAGACCCGCTCCGACCGTCACCACGATCGTGGAGCCGATCATGTGCGGCCCGGCGACCATGAGGTTCTTGAAGCCCATCGCCCGCCCGAGGTGCTGGGAAGCCACCTTGGAGTGCAGCACCGTCTGCACGCAGGCGATGAAGACCGCAGTGCTGCCCAGGGCGATGAAGGCGGCGACCGCCATCACCGCGACGTTGGGTCGCGCGGCGGCCACGAGGAGCGCCACGGCGAAGACGAGCCCCGCCGACAGCAGGCCGCGGGCGAGGCGGCGGGGCCGGCCGGTGACGATCATGATGATGCTCGTGATGAGCATGCCGACCCACCCCGACGCGAAGACGATCACCGTTCCGCCCTCGCCGGCGAACGAGAAGACGTTCTCGGGCCCGGCGCCTTCGAGGATCGCGATGACGCAGCTGACGCCCGCCAGGAAACCCAGCACCGGCAGCAGTCCCGGCCGGGACCGCAGGTGCGACCAGGTCGAGAGCACCTCCGCGCCGATCGACCGCCGTGCCGCGGCGTCGGCGTCCTTCGGCACGACCGGGATGTCGAGGGTGAGCACCACGAGGATGGCGACCACCACCGCCGCGCACTCGAGCAGGATCACGCCCACCGGTGCGACGACGGTCAGGGCGAGGGCCACGACCAGCGGCCCCAGGACCACCCCCGTGACGGTCAGCAGCATCCGCGGGGCGTTGGCCCGGATGAGGTGCTGCCTCGGGACGAGCAGCGGCACCGCCGACTCCAGTGCTGCCAACTGCGGCGCCTTGAGGATGGCGTCGATGGCCAGGACGGCGATGAGCGGCCACAGCAGGGGGACGTCCAGGAGCAGCACGACGACGAGCGCGCCCAGGTTGATGAGGTAGCCGATGCTGCTGGCGAGCAGCACCCGCCGGTGCCCGTAACGGTCCACGAGCGCTCCGGCGAGCGGGGAGAGGAACGCGAACGGTGCGAACAGGATGAGGAACGCGAAGATGAGCGCGGCGAGCGAGTCGAACTCCGCGAAGATGTCGAGGCGGAACACCAGGACGGTAAGCGCCGCGGCGAACACCACGAGCCACTGGGAACACCACAGGAGAACGAACGTACGTATTCTGGCTGGCGGGCCGGTGTCGGGCCGACGGGTGGAGGTTTCGGCGTCGGCGGTTGACATCGGCGCTACCTGCTCTCGTCTCGTCGCGGCGTTGAGCCTCGGGTCGTACGTCAGGATCTCGACGGCGTTGCGTGGTGTCTTGTCACACGAACCGGGGTCCGGTCGACGGGTCAGTCGACAGTCGCGGGAGACTCGGCGACGCAGAGAACCCCCCGGTTGCCGTCCTGGTCGGCGATGACTGTGAGCGACGGCGTGCCGCTGTCGTCGACGACGGTCCCACCTGCGGCGACGACAGCCGCGATTCGCTGTTCGGCCACCTCGCGGGGCACGTAGACCTCGATGTGGAAGCGCTGGCCGGGGGCGTCGCCGTTGCCGGCGTCGCCGAACCACAGGTTCGGCACGCGGCCCGTGGCGTCCCGGATCTCGTCGCCGGGCGTCCCGTGGCCCTGGGCCCCGGGGTTGCCTGTCAACAACGCGGCCCACACCGGGGCGATGGTCGCGGAGTCCGCGGTGTCGAGGCCGAGTTCGATGAGGCTGACCGAGGCCGGATCGGCCTTGAGCCCGTGGTCGGCGGCGATCTCGGTGATCCGTCGGGCGAGATCGACGTCCTGCTGCGTCACCCATTCGATGACGTGTTCGGTGCCTTCGTCGTCGCGGTAGATCGCGTCGGCG
Source organism: Micromonospora profundi (assembly GCF_011927785.1). Lineage (NCBI taxonomy): Bacteria > Bacillati > Actinomycetota > Actinomycetes > Micromonosporales > Micromonosporaceae > Micromonospora > Micromonospora profundi. Next base: position 843,029 of record NZ_JAATJK010000001.1, read on the forward strand.
CTGACCAGCTTGAGGTCGACGTGCCCGGTGCCGAGCGACGCGCTCGGGTGGTGCCCGAGCGCGTCGCCGGCCTCGCCGACCGCAGCGACGAACCGCGCGCCGGTACTGAAGTCGTCGACCAGATAGCGGGCATGCAGTCCCTGGGCGAGCTTGCGCCAGTCGGTGAGCTTCGCGTTGGCGATCTCGTCGCCCTTCAGCATGTCCATGGTCGGGACTCGTTTCGTCGTTCGGTCAACGGATTCGTGCTCGGCGCGGCGTGCGCGCCGTTACCGGGTCACACGGACTGGCGTCCCGGCGCCGGTTCGGTGGCGCCGACCGGTGCGAGGTCCTCGGTGGACCGGGGCGGCTGGTCGTCCGGAATCACGTCCGGCAGGTCCTGCTCCAGGCCACGCAGCCCACGGCTGCGGGTCGCGAGGAGCGCTACCACTGCGGCCACCCCGACCCCGATCAGCATAATCACGAGGGCCCAGCCGCGGCCGGGACCATCACCGATGAATGCCGCGAGGATCGGCGAGCTGACATCGTCCCAGCCCTCCCCGGGAGGCCTGCCGCTGTAGGTGAAGTCGCTCGAGAGAAATGCCACGCCGAGCGCGATCGCTCCGACGTCCCCGACGATGTGCGACAGCGTGACCGAGGTGTTCTTCAAACCGAACACGCGACCGAGCAGGTGCGGCGGGATCTTGAGGTGCATCACGGTCTGGAAGCTGGCGATGATGACTGCGAGGCTGCCCATCGCGACGAAGCCGCCGGCGGACATCAGGATGAGATCCGGCCGGAACGCGGCCGCGCAGAGCGCCAGGGCGAATACGAGCCCGGCGCCGAGCAGGCCGCTCATCACCAGCTTGCGGGGTACGCCCCAGAACACCATCAGGATGGTCGCGACGACCATCCCGAGCCAGCACGACGTGGACACCACGATGGCGCCGCTATCCGGCGAGAAGCCGAGCACGGCCCCGCTCGAGGCGGGCTCGAGGGCGCCGAGGGTGCCGCTGACGAGGGCCAGGAAACCCACCATCGTCAGCAGACCCCGCCGGACGCGGAGGTGTTGCCATGCGTCGACGACATCCCTGCCCAGTGACTGACGGGGCGCGTCACCGTCCGGCCTCTTGACGACAGGGATGTTAGAGGTGATCACGACGCAGATGGCGATCACCACCAACAGGCACTCCGCCAGGACGATCGTGACCGGCTTGGCGACGCTCAACAGCAGGTAGGCGAACAGCGGCCCCGCGAGGACGAACGTCGCGGTCATCAGCATCCGTGGGCCGTTCGCCCGCCCGTAGTGACGCTTCGGTACGAGCAGAGGCACCACCGACTCGATCGCGGCCAACTGAAGCGTTCTCAAGATCGTGGAGATACCGGCCGCCGAGACGGCGTACAGCGCCCCACCGACGCCGGTGACCATCACGACGACGAGAACCAGGAGGTTCAGCAGCGTGCCGATGTTGCTGATCAGCAGCGCGCGCCGATGGCCGTAACGATCCACGAACGCGCCGGCGAACGGGGACAGGATCGGGAAGGGCACGAACAGGATGGCGTAGGCGATGGCGATCAACCAGATGGGATTGAAATCCACGAAGATGTTGAGCTCGAGCGCGAAGACCGTGAAGCTCACGGCAGCGCAGGCGAGCCACTGCGAAACCCAGAGACGGACGTACGTGCGGGTTCCGGACGCCGGTAATGCGTCCGACTGATCCTGCGGTGGTCCGGTCTTGACAGTTGTCATTGATGCCTCCTGCTCTCGTCAGGTCGGTGCGGTAGCCGTTCGGTTGCGACGATGGGGAACCTGTGGTTCATCGGTGCCTTCGTATTCGTGGTGGATCGCGTCGACACTGACCAGATGGGAAGCCGGCACCGGTCGCGCGCGCACGTTCCCCGGAGCCGTACGCGCACGACCGGCACGTCATGCGGACCGGCCTCCCGGCGTCGCCGTCGCCTCGCTGGCGCGGACGGGTGTGAGGTCCTCGGTCGGTCGGGACAGCCGGTCCATCGGTGTGACGTCCGGCAGGTCGTCCTCCACGTGGAGCAACGCGGGCTTGCGGTACCTGAGGTAGGCGACGACAGCACCCACGCCGAGCCCGATCAACATCATGAAGAGGGCCCAACCACGCCCGGGGCCGTCGCCGATGATCACCTTGAGGAACGGCGAGTCCACATCGTCCCAACCGTGGCCCTGCCGCCATCCCCACACGCCGCCGCCGGAGTCTTTGCCGCTGTTGGCGAAGATGCTGATGCCCAGCACCAGCGTTCCGACGTCGCCGACGATGTGCGACAACGTGACCGCCGTGTTCTTGAGGCCGACGGCGCGACCGAGGTAACGCTGCTCGACCTTGAGGTGCATCACGGTCTGGAAGGTGGCGATGACGACCGCGAGGCTGCCCATCGCGATGAAACCGCCGACGCACAGCAGGATGAGGTTCGGCCGTACCGCCGCCGCGACGAGCGCCACGGCGAACACGAGCCCGGCACCGAGCAGGCCGCCCATCACCAGCTTGCGGGGTACGCCCCACACCACCATCAGGATGCTCGCGACGACCATGCCGAGCCAGCACGACGTGGACACCGCGATGGCGCCGCTGTCGTCGGCGAAGCCCAGAACCGTACCGCTGGCCGCGACTTCGAGCGCGCCGAGGACGCCGCTCACGATGGCCAGGAACCCCACCATCGTCAGCAGCCCCCTGCGGGCACGCAGGGTGCGGTACGCGTCGGCGACGTCCCGGCCGAGCGACTGGGTGGTCGCCTCGGGGCTGGGCCTGTCGACGCCAGGGAACTGGATCCTGGACACGACGATGATGGCGATGACCACCAGCACGCACTCGGCGATGACGATCGTCGATGGTGCGAAAACGCTCAGCAGCAGGTAGGCGAGGAGCGGTCCAGCGAGGACGAACGTGCCGGTCAGCAGCATGCGTGGGCCGTTGGCGCGCCCGTAGTGGCGCTTCGGCACCAGCAGGGGCACCACCGACTCGATGGCGGCCAGCTGCAAGGTCCGCAGGATCGTCGAGATGCCGACCGCGCAGACCGCGTAGAACGGGGTGCCGAGGCCGCTGATCATCATGTAGGCGAGGATCGACAGGTTGAGAAGCGTGCCGATGTTGCTGATCAGCAGTGCCGGCCGTTGGCCGTACCGATCGACGAAGGCGCCGGCGAACGGTGAGAGGATCGGGAAGGGCACGAACAGGACGGCGTACGCGGCGGCGACGATCCAGACCGCGCTGAAGTCCACGAAGATGTTTACGCTGATCACGAAGACCGTGAAGCTCACCGCGGCGCATGCCAGCCACTGCGAGATCCACAGAATTATGTACGTACGAATTCCAGACGCCGGTAGTGCGTCCGACCGAACCGCTGACGGTTCGGCCTCGACATTCGTCATGGGTGCCTCCTGCTCAGGTCAGGCCGGCGCGACCGCGTCGGTCGCGCACTTCGGAACGTAGGAGTCATCCATCGACGTGTCTTGTCACTGGAACCGGGTCCGGCTGGTCACGGCCGCCGCCCGGTCGCCACGAGGTGCGGGCCGATGCCCAGCAGTTCGGGCACCCGTTCGTGCGCTCGTGCGCTCGCGAGGATCGCCTCGTGGCCCAGGGGGTCGTCCATGCGTTCGGTGAGGTCGGTCAGCAGGAAGGCAGAGCCTTCGACGCTGACCAGGTCGGTCATGTCGAGGCCGGCGGAGGAGAACTCCAACTCCAACTCGTCCGGCCGGTGCGTGTAGGCCGTGTAGCCGCCCCGGGCCAGCGGCGGAAGGACCCCCGTCTCCTCCACCTCGTCGATGTGGGCAAGCATCTCCGGACCCCGCTCGTAGATCCGTTCCCGCAGGACCCCGTCCATCCGCGCCGCCCAGCGCGAGATGGCGGACGCGAACACGGCGCCGCCGGGCGCGACGATGCGCCGCGCCTCCCGGAGCACCTGCACCCGGTCGGCCAGGCGGGGGAGGTGGTACAGCGGTCCGAGCAGGAGCACCGCCGCGACGCTCTCGTCGCCGAGGTCGAGGCTGCGCGCGTCGCCGACGGCGGTCTCCACGTCGGTGCCCGGCCGGATGGCCGCTCGCAACTGCTCGACGTACAGGGGAACGATGTCGCGGTGCACCACCCGGTAGCCGAGTTCGGCCAGCCAGAGCGCGTAGCGGCCGGTACCGCCCCCGATGTCGGCGATGACAGCGGGCGCTGGCGGCAGGTGCCGCAGCAGGATCTCCTGCGTCCGCTCGAACTCGAGCCGGCCGTGGCCGGAGGCGGCGGCCTCCCGCTCCTCCTCCTCGCTGGTCGTGTAGAACGCGGTCAGCTCCTCGGCGAGGTCGTCGGTCTCGGCGAGCTGTCGTTCCAGCTCGGCGATCTCGGCATCGAGCTCGTCCTCCTCGCTCGTCTGGCCGCCGGTCGCGAGAGCGGAGGCGAGCGCGCGCACGCTCGGGTTCAACGCGAGCAGCGTGACGGAGGCGCCCTCGATGCGGCCGACCGCCCGGACGGCGCCGAAGGAGTCGCCGCCCATGTCGAAGAAGCTCGTGGTGACGTCGACCTCGGCCAGCTCGAGGATGTCGCGGTAGACCGTCGCGATCGCCTCCTCCTCTGGTGTCGCGGGCGGGACCACTGGTCCGGTCGGCGCGTCCACGAACGACGCGGAGTCGTGCCTGTCCGGTGACGCGATCACGGGCCCGGCGGCGGCCACGACCTGCTCGACGCGGTCGGCCCCGATGATCGCCCTCAAGGTGCTGAACAGGCAGTCGAGGACGCCGTCGGCGAAGCCGGGTTCGAAGCGGTTCTCGTGGAGCAGCAGCTGCACCTCGGACACCGGCGCGGGCGTCACGATCAGCGCCATCGGGACGCTGACCTTGTCGAAGGTCGCCTGCGAGCGCACTGTGAGCTGTCCCTGCGGCGAGCCCCCGGCCTGGACGCCGAACGAGTGGTTGTCGAGCACGAACAGGCTGTCGAACAACTGCTGGCCCGGGGCGCCGGCCCACTTCTTGATGTCGGAGAGCGGGCTGAACTCGTAGCGGCGGATGTCGGCGTACCGGGTCTGTAGCTCGTGTAGCCACGGCCCCAGGTCGCCCTCGGACGGAACGCTGAAGCGGACCGGCAGGGTGTTGACGAACATGCCGATCATGCGGTCCACCCCGGGCAGCTCCGCGGGCCGGCCGGAGCTGACACAGCCGAAGACGATGTCGGAGCGCCCGCTGTAGCGGCCCAGCACGACGGCCCACGCCGCGTGCAGGACGGTGTTGACTGTGACCCGGTGACGGGAGGCAGCGTCGCGCAGGCCCTCCTCGACGGCTGGCGGAAGGCTCACGACGTGCCGGTCGACACCGCCGGTGCCGTGGTGGGGGTCCACCGGGCGCATCCCGGCCAGGGTGGCCGGGGTGACACCGTCCATGACCTCCTTCCAGAAGGTCCTCGCCGCGTCCATGTCCTGGCGTTGCAGCCACGCGATGTAGTCGCGGAAAGGCGGCGCGGGCGGAGGCAGCGGGCCGCCACCGGTCAGGGACTGGTAGTGGGCCATCACCTCGTTCATGAAGATCGGCACCGACCAGCCGTCGAGGAGCAGGTGGTGATGGGTCCAGGCCAGGGCGTGCCGATCGTCCCCGAGACGGATGAGGTGCAGTCGCTGGAGCGGGGCTGCGGCGACGTCGAAGCCGGTGGCGCGGTCCTCGGCCATCATCGCGTCGAGCCGTTCCTGTTGCTCGTCCTCGCTCAGCGCGGACCAGTCGTCCTGGTGCGCCGGCGGCGTGACGTCCCGATGCACGACCTGAAGCGGCTTGTCGTCGCCGTCCCAGTGGAACGACGTCCGCAGCGCGGGGTGCGACTCGAACACCTGCCGCCAGGCCCGAACCATCGCGTCGACGTCCAGGCTTCCCTCGACGATGTAGACGTGCTGGCCGAGGTACATGTCGGTCGCGCCGTCGTGGACCGTGTGCAGCAGCATGCCCTGCTGCAACGGGGACAGCTCGTAGATGTCGTCGACGTTGGACGTGCTCACGGAAGCTCCTGCCTCCGCGCAGGGTCCTCATCGGTGCAATCCGCTGGTCGGACCGGCGCGGCAACGGTCGGGCGGTGCAGTGCGAATCTAGGAGCCGGGCGCGGGAGGTGTCCCGTCACACGAACCGGGGGCCGCAGGCTCCGGCCCCCTGCTCCAGCACCCTCCGTACGACCGCCGCGAGGTCCCGCACATGGGGCGGGCGCAGCATCGTGAAGTGGTCACCGGGCACCGTGAGGTGCTCCAGGCGGGGTGCGTGGGCCTGCCACGCTGACACGTCGTCCGTCGCCCTGTTGTCTTCTGCGGTCACGAGCACCAGCCGGCCGAGGTAGTTCCGTGGCCGGTACGCGGCATAGTGCGCGATGTTCGTGGCGAACGCCCGCATCCTGGTCCGCAGGTCGTCGTGGGTGTCCGGAGGTGCCAGCCCGGCCTGGGCCAGCACGTCCAGGGCCACAGTGTCCAGCGCCTGGCGGTCGAGCCCCCGCAACGCGTCGAGGTCGACGTCCGGCAGGGGCACGCCTGCCGTGCCGGCCGTGTCGAGGACGAACCAGGTGAGCGTCTCCAGGTCGGTCGGGTTCTGGCCAGGGACCGGCAGGGCCGAGTCCAGCGCCAGGACGACGCCGACCTCCTCTCCGGCGTCCCGGAGCTGCCCGGCCATCTCCATCGCGACGGGGCCTCCAAGTGACCAGCCACCGAGGTGGTACGGGCCGTGCGGCTGGACGCCGCGGACCAGGTCGAGGTAGCGGCCGGCCCGCTCGGCGAGGCTGCCGGCGGGGGCGGTGCCGTGCAGCTCAGGGTCCTCGATGGCGTACACCGGCTGGTCGTCGCCGAGCATCGTCGCCAGCGTCAGGTAGTGGGTCACCGCCCCGCCGACCGGGTGCACCAGGAACAGCGGGGACTGCGATCCACGGGGCTGGAGCCCGACGAGCGGGCCGTTGGCCTCGGCCGGCGCTTTGGCGCTCTCGTCAAGGTGCCTGGCGAAGTCCTCGAGGACCGGGTTGGCGAACACGTGCCGGAGATGGACGTCGAGGCCGAGCCCGTCGCGGACCCGTGCGGCGAGCTGGGTGGTGTGCAGCGAGTTGGCACCAAGGTCGAAGAAGTTGTCTCCGGCGCCGACCCGCTCGACGCGCAGAAGGTTCTCCCACACCTCGGCCAGCCACCGCTCGGTGTCGGTACGCGGTTCGACGTGCCCGGCCTCCGGCGGTGGCGCGGGCTCGGGCAGTCGGGCGGTGTCCAGCTTGCCGTGTGGTGTGACAGGCAGATCCGGGAGTGCGACAACAGTCGTGGGGACCATGTACGTCGGCAGTCGGTCGGCGAGGAACCGGCGTACGTCGGCGGGATCCGCGTCGCCGACGATGTAACCGATCAGGACGCCGTGGCGGACCGCTACCGCGCTCCGGTCGACCGCGGCGTGCTGGCACAGGGCGTGTTCGATGTCGCCGAGTTCGACGCGCTGACCGTGGAGCTTGATCTGTCGGTCGGTCCGGCCGAGGTATTCGAGTGTGCCGTCGGAGCGCCAGCGGGCGAGGTCACCGGTGGCGTACATGCGTTGTCCGGGTGGTCCGTACGGGTCGGTCCGGAACCGCTCGGCGGTCAGACCGGGGCGGTTGTGGTAGCCGTGGGCGAGGCCGGTGCCGGCGATGTGGAGTTCTCCGGCGATACCGATGGGGGTGGGGCGTAGTCGGTTGTCGAGTACGTAGGCGCGGGTGTTGGCAATGGGTTGTCCGATGGGGACGGTGGTGGAGTTCGGTTCGCATTGCCAGGCGGTGACGTCGATGGATGCTTCGGTGGGTCCGTAGAGGTTGTGGAGTTCGATGTGGGGCCAGGTGGTGAGGAAGCGGTGTGCGGTGTCTGCCGGTAGTGCTTCGCCGCTGCAGAAGACGCGGCGGACCTGGCCGAGGGGGCCGCGGTCGGCGGTGGCGTCGAGGAAGGTTTGGAGCATGGTGGGGACGAAGTGCAGTGCGGTGACGCCCTCGTCGACGATGAGTTGGTGTAGGTAGTCGGGGTCGCGGTGGCCGCCGGGGGCGGCGAGGACGAGGGTGGCGCCGGTGGTGAGGGGCCAGAAGAATTCCCACACGGAGACGTCGAAGCCGTAGGGCGTTTTTTGCAGGACTCGGTCGTCGGTTTGTAGGTGGTAGGTGTCCTGCATCCAGGTGATGCGGTTGTGGAGTCCGCGGTGGGGGACTGCGACGCCTTTGGGTGCGCCGGTGGAGCCGGACGTGTAGATCAGGTATGCGGTGTCGTCGGCGGTGGTGGTGTGGGTGTGGAGGGTGCAGTCGTCGGGGGTGCAGCCGGTGTCGTCGTTGGTGGTGTCGGTGACGTCGAGGGTGGTGGGGAATGCCTCGGTGTGGGTGCTTGTGGTGATGACCAGGGGTGGGGTGGCGTCGTGGAGCATGGCGGTGAGGCGTTCGGGGGGGAGTTCGGGGTCGAGGGGGACGTAGGCGGCTGCGGTTTTCCAGATGGCGAGCAGTGTGGTGACGAGGTGGATGCCGCGGGGGAGGCAGACGCCGACGTGGTCGCCGGGGGTGATGCCGTGGTGGTGGAGGCGGTGGGCGAGTTTGTTGGCGGTGGTGTCGAGGTCGCGGTAGGTGTGGTGGGTGCCGTCGTGGTCGATCACGGCGATGGCGTTCGGGGTGTGTTCGGCGATGCGTTCGACGAGGTGGTGCAGCGGTTCGTGGTGGTATCCGGTGGTGGTGTCGTTCCAGTCGTGTAGCACCTGGTGGCGTTCCGCGGCCGGCATGATCTCGACCTCGCGGGCGGGCTGCTCGGGTCGGTCCAGTCCGTTGGCGAGCGCGGTGAGGAAGTGGTCGAGGAGTCGGTTGATGCGGTCGGCATCGAACAGTTCGGTGGCGTACTCCACGCCCAGTTCGATGCGGCCGTCCGGCGAGTCGATCACCGCCATGGCGAGGTCGAAGCGGGCGTGGCCGCCGGAGACCGGCATCGGCTCGGCGGTGACGGTGCCCAGCGTCAGGTCACCCTGTGCGGCGGCAGGCGGCTGAAGCGACAGGTTGACCTGGAACAGCGGGTTGCGCCCGGGAACGCGCTCGGGGTGCAGGGCGTCGACGACGAGGCCGAACGGGACGTCCTGATGGGCGGTGGCGGCCAGGACGGTCTCGTGACAGCGGCCGACGAGCCCGTCGAAGCTGGGATCACCGTCGAGGCGGGTGCGCAGCACCACCGCGTTGACGAAGTAGCCGACCATCGGTTCGGTGTCGGCACGGGTCCGGCCGGAGAAGATGGACCCGATGGGTAGGTCGGTCTGCCCCGTGTAGCGGTGCAGCACGGTGAGCAGTGTCGCCTGAGTGAGGGTGAGCAGCGAAACCCGGCGGGCGCGGGCGTACTCCCGGGCGGCCTGCGCCAGACCGTCGGGCACCTGTCGCCACCGGTCCGCGCCGTCGCCGGCCGGGCTGAGTGGGCGGGGGCGGTCCGTGGGCAGGTCGATAGTGGCCAGGTCGGCAAGTGTCTCGCGCCAGAAGTCGAGCTGCCGCTCCCGCTCGCCACCGTCGAGCCGGGCGCGCTGCCACACCGCGTAGTCGGCCGGCTGCACTGCCAGCTCCGGCAGCCGTGCCTGCGCCCCGCTGGTCCCGGCCGCGTAGAGGCGGGTCAGCTCGTCGGAGAGGATGGTTGCCGACCAGCCGTCGGCGACGATGTGGTGGATGACAAGCGCCAGCACGTGCTCGTCGGGGCTCAGCCGGGCCAGCGCTGTCCGGAGGAGCCCGCCCACGGTCAGGTCCATGGGCCGGCTGATCTCGGCCGCCGCCCACTCCTCGACGGTCCCGGCGTCCAGCTCGGCCACCGGCAGCGGCAGCGCGTCCGCCGGCGGATCGATCACCTGGCGGGGCCTGCCGTCCTCGGCGACGAAGCGGGTCCGCAGTGATTCGTGACGCACCGTCAGGGCGTGCAGTGCCCGCCCGAGCGCCGCCACGTCCAGGGCGCCGCGCAACCGCAGTGCGAACGCGATGTGGTTGACCGGCGAGTCGGGGTCGAGCTGATGCTCGAACCACATCGCTTCCTGCTGGTACGTGCACACGAGCGACCCGTCGCGGGGCACCGGCACCACCCGGCGGGCGGCGTCCCGCCGCGCCCTCGCGGCCCGCTTCTCCTCGAGCAGCCGCTCCAGTAGGGCCCGCTCGGCAAGTCTCCGTTCCAGCTCGGCGATCTCGGCGTCCAGCTCGCCCCGGGGCGCCGGCGGTGGTGGGGCGACGGCCGCGTCGACGATCGGGGGTCGGGGCTGCCCGGCCCCGTGCCCGTTCTGCGGGTCTCTTCCCTCGTCCTGCCGTGCCGTTCCCTCGTCCTGCCGGTCGCCTCGACCGAGGTGCTCCAGCACGCCGTCGGAGCGCCAGCGCGCGATGTCGCCGGTGTCGTACATGCGCTTGCCGGGCCGGTCGGCGTACGGGTCCGCGAGGAACCGGCACGCCGTGAGCGCCGGCCGGTCGGGGTCGCCCTGCGCCGCGCCGGTGCCCGCGACGTACAGCTGCCCCGGGACGCCGATGGGCGCCGGACGCAACGCGGCGTCGAGGACGTATACGCGCCTTCCGGGCGTGTCAGTGACGACTGTGGTCCCGGCAGCGGCTCCCACCCCGGGCGGGAGGGCGGCGCGGGAACTCCAGTCGCGCAGCACCCGGTCCCGTTCGGCCGGCGGCAGGACGTCGATCTCGTCGGTCGGGCGGTCCGGCTCGGCCAGCCCGCGGGCGAGGGCTGTGGTGAACTGCTCGACAAGGCGGTCGATGCGGTCGGCGTCGAAAAGCTCGGTGGAGTACTCCACCTGTAGCTCCAGCCCGCCGTCGGCCAGGTCGATGACGGCCAGCGCGACATCGAAGCGGGCGTACCCGGTGCTGACGTCGAGGGCCTCGGCTGTCGCCCCGGCGAGTGCCAGGCCGGGCAGGGAGGTGCCCGGTGGCTGGAGCGACAGGCTGATCTGGAACAGCGGGTTGGTCTGGCCCGTCACCTCCGGTCGCAGGCTCTCGACCACGAGGGCGAACGGCGCGTCCTGGTGGGCGCCGGCGTCGAGGACCGTGTCGTGGCAGCGGCGGACAAGGTCGGCGAAGGTGGGGCGGCCGGTGAGATCGGTGCGCAGCACGAGGGGGTTGGCGAAGAAGCCGACGAGCGGCTCGATCTCGGGTCGGGTGCGTCCAGAGAAGATCGACCCGATCGGCAGGTCGTGCTGCCCGGTGTGGCGGTGCAGGACTGTCAGCAGCGCGGCCTGGTGGACCGCGAGGAACGACACGCGGTGGGTCCGGCCGTACGCGCGGGCGGCGGTGGCGAGGTCGCCCGGCAGGCGCCGGGACACGGTGACGCCGGCGCCGGTGCGCTGGGCCGGCCGGGGCCGGTCGGTCGGGAAGTCCACGGTAGGGAGGTCGGCAAGGGTGTCCCGCCAGTAGGCGACCTGGCGCTCCAGTTCGGCTCTGCGCTGCTTGTCACGTTGCCAGACAGCGTGATCGGCCGGCTGGAGGACGAGCGCCGGCAGCGCCTCGTCGGCGGCGCCGGCCTCGACGGCGTAGAGCCGGGACAGCTCGGCACCGAGGATGCGAGCCGACCACCCGTCGGCCACGATGTGGTGCACGACAATCAGGAGCACATGCTCGTCGGCCGCGATCCGGGCCAGCGGGCACCGGAACAGGTGCCCGGCGGCCAGGTCCAGCGGCCGGCGGATCTCCCGCGCGACCCACGCCTCGACGTCGGCCGGCTCGATGTCCACCACCGGCAGCGGGGTCATCGGCGGCGGATCGTCGACCACCTGCGCCGGAACGCCGACCTTGTCGACGAACCGGGTCCGCAGCGCCTCGTGGCGTACGACGAGGGCGTGCACCGCCCGGCCGAGCGCCGCCACGTCCAGCTCGCCGCGCACCCAGAGCCGCAACCCGATGTGGTACGTGGCCGACGAGGGGTCGAACTGGTGCTGGAACCAGAGTCCTTCCTGCTGGCGCGTGCAGGGCAGCGGCCCGGTGCGCGGCACCGGCGTGATCGGTTCGTCGACAGCCAGGGGAGCGGCCTCGTCGAGGAGGGCGGCGAACTGGTCGAGCACAGGGTGGGCGAAGAGGTGGCGCGGTTGCAGGTCGACGTTGCGGTGGTCCCGGATCCGGGCGACGAGCTGGATGGCGTGCAGCGAGTCGCCGCCGAGGTCGAAGAAGCTGTCGGTGGCACCCACCTCCTCCGCCCCGATGACCTCCTGCCAGACGGCGGCCAGCCAGCGTTCGGTGTCGGTGCGCGGCGCGACGTACCCGGTGGCCGGAGGTGTCGTCGGCTCGGGCAGTCGCGTGGGGTCGAGCTTGCCGTTCGGGGCGAGCGGCAGCTCGGGCACCGTGACCAGGACGGTCGGGATCATGTACGTCGGCAGCCGGTCCGCCAGGTACCGGCGCACGTCGTCCAGGTCGGGTTCGCCGGTGAGATAGGCGACGAGGTGGGTCGCGTCGTGGAGGAGGACTGCGCACTGGCGGACGTGGGGGTGGCGGCTGAGCGTGTGTTCGATCTCGCCGAGCTCGACGCGTTGGCCGCGGATCTGGACCTGGCGGTCGCGGCGACCGAGGAATTCGAGGATGCCGCCGGGGAGCCAGCGGACGAGGTCGCCGGTGGCGTACATGCGTTGTCCGGGCTGGTCGGCGTGGGGGTCGGCGAGGAAGCGTTCGGCGGTGAGGCCGGGCCGGCCGTAGTAGCCGTAGGTGACGCCGGTGCCGGCGACGAACAGCTGTCCGGGTACGCCGATCGGGGTGGGGCGGAGGTGTTCGTCGAGGGCGTACGCGCGGTGGTTGGGCAGGGCGGTGCCGATCGGGGTCGGTCCGGTCAGCGGCTCGTCGGTGCACAGGTAGTCGGTGACGACCACTGTGGTCTCGGTGGGCCCGTAGCAGTTGTGCAGTTCGAGGCCGGGCCGCGACCAACGGCTGGCCTGCTCGGGCGGCAGGGCCTCGCCCGCGCTCCAGACGGCGCGCAGCGCGGTGCCGGCGAAGTCGTCGGGCTCGAGCAGTGCCAGAACGGCTGTCGAGATGAAGGACAGCGTCACCTGTTCGGCACGGATGAGCGTCGTGAACGCGGCCGCGTCGGCGATGGTCTCGCGAGGTGCGCTGATCATTGTCGCGCCGGCGAGCAGTGTGGCGTAGCAGTCGCAGATGCTCGCGTCGAAGGCCGGGTTGGAGGTCTGGGCGACCCGATCGGCGGGGGTGGTGCGGAACAGTTGGACAGCTGTCTCGCAGAAGGAGTAGGCGCTGTGGTGGGGCACCAGGACGCCCTTGGGGGTGCCGGTGGACCCGGAGGTGTAGAGCAGGTACGCCGGATCGTCCGGTCGGACGTCGATCTCAGGTGGGGTGTCCGGGCCGCTGTCGTCGCGGTCGTCGAGGTTCCAGTGGGGAATGTCGGTGGGGGCCGCCGGTGCCAGGTCGGTGGTGGTCATCACGAGCCTGGTGCCAGCGTCGGTGGCCAGGAGGGCGAGCCGGGCCGGTGGATGTTGGGGGTCCAGCGGCAGCCAGGCGGCGCCGGCCTTCATGACGGCGAGTTGGGCGATGGGCAGGTGGATGCCGCGGTCCAGGAGCAGCCCGACGATGTGGCCGGGGCCGATGCCGTGCCCGTGCAGGGCGTGGGCCAGTCGGTTGGATCGGCGTTCGAGTCGGTCGTAGGTCAGTTCGGCGCCGGCGAACCGGATGGCCACGCGGTCCGGGGGGTGGCCGAGGGTGACGTGGTGCAGCAGGCCGGGGGTACGCGGGACGGGTGGCGGGTTCCAGCCGTGCAGGACCAGGTTCCGTTCGGCCGCCGGCAGGATGTCGATGGCGGCGACCGGCCGGTGCGGGTCGGCCAGCCCACCGGCCAGCGCCGCGGTCAGATGATCCAGCAACCGGCCGGCCCGGCCTTCGTCCGACTGGTCCGCCGGGCATTCCAGTGTGAGGTCCGTGGACCCCACTGTGAGCGTGAGGTCGAACGGGCTTCCTGCTGCTGTGTCGCGCCCGGCCAGGCCAACCTGGAACCGCGCATCGGTGCCGGCTGAGGTGTGGCAGCGCGCGGTCAGCTCGGCGAAGCCGGGGTTGCCGCTCAGGTCGGCGCGCCACACCGCGCCGCCCGACCTGATCGCCAGATCCGTTTCTCCGGTGTACCGGTGCAGGACGGTCAGCAGCGCGGCCTGCCACAGGGCGGAGCAGGTAACGCCGTGGCGCTGGGCGTGTCCGCGGGCGGCGTCGGCCAGGTCGTCAGGCGCTCGCCGCGTCACTGTGGTGCCGCGGCGGCGGGCGCGGTGAACCCGGTCCGACGTGAGATCCGTGGTGGCCAGGTCGACAAGGTTGTCGCTCACCGCTGCTCCTTGGGTCAGCGTGCCCGGACGAGGTCGTCGCCGATTCTCCGAATGACCTGCTGCTCGGCCTCCGGGCCGAAGAAGTGCCCGCTCGGGACGACGTCCAGGTCGAACCGGGCTGTCGTCTCGGCCTGCCACCCCGCCATCTGGTCGGGAGGCGCTGTCCAGTCTTCGGCGCCGGCGAAAGCGCGGATCCGCACGTCGAGCGGCGTGTGCGGACGGAACCCGTGTGTGCTGAGCACTGTGAGGTCGGCACGCAACGTGGGCACCAGCGCCCGCACCAGCTCCGGTTCGGCGAGGACTTCGGGCGGCGTTCCGCCCATCTCCCGCATGTAGCCCTCGAGCCCGTCCGTGCGCCCTTCCCACGGCCAGACGTCGTCGTCGTTTACCGGTGCGACGTCGCACGCGTGGAAGAGCATGAAGGGCATCGGCATCGCGCGCTCGCGCAGGGCGTGTGCGAGCGCCCAGGCCACCCGGGACCCCATGCTCACGCCGTAGCAGGCGAACGGTCGGTCCAGGAGCGGCAGCAGCGCGTTCACCAGCGCGTCGACGAGTGGTGCCATCCGGTCGAACGCCGGTTCGCCGAACCGGTCGGCGCGTCCCGGCAACTGCACAGCGATCGGCTCGACGGACGCGGGCAGGAGACCGGGCCACTTCCGGTACATCGCGGCGCTGCCGCCGGCGTGGTGGAAGCACAGCAGCCGGACCTCGGACGGTTGCTCGCGGCGCCCGAATCGCTTGAACCAGCGCCGGTCGACGTCCTGCAGCTGGGTCATCGCGGGGACCGGAATCAGCTCGTGGTGGCTGTGTCGCGGCGGGCGCTGCGCGGACGGATGTCGGTCCAGTTCGCCTCGACGTAATCGAGGCAGGCCTGACGACCGTCCGGGCCGTGCACGACGCGCCACCCGGCCGGAACGGCAAGCGTCGCCAGCCAGAGCGAGTGCTGATCCTCATCGTTGACGAGCACGAGGAATGTGCCGTCGGGGTCATCGAAGGGGTTCATGTCGCTGACCCTAGGACGCCCGGTGGTGCCGCATCTGTCACGTGAAACGAGGACGGGAAGGCCCGTGGGCTGCCGCATACGTTGGCGATGGCGTTGGCGCGGCTGCGGGCGACGGAGGAGTGGACGCATTCGTCGACCGCCGGACTCGACCCGCTGGAACGAGTGCCGCGGGACGACACAGGGACGGGATGACCAATGACTGATCTGCAACGACGCATCGCAGCCCTCTCGCCGGAGCAGCGGGCCCGGTTGGAGGAACGCCTCGCCGAGATGGCCGCCGCCCGTGGTCACCGGGTGAGCACCGCCATCAAGCCGCGTGACCGCGACCGGCCCACACCGCTGGCGATCCAGCAGCAGCGCGAGTGGACCTTCGCCCAGTTCCAGTCGATCACCATCCCGGGTGCGTTCCGGGTCGAGGGTGAACTGGACGAGGACCTGCTTCGCCGCGTTCTCGCCGAGGTGGTGGAACGGCACGAGATACTCCGGTCCACGGTGGAGATGCAGTCCGACGGGACCATGGCGCAGGTGGTGCACCCGACCACGTCGGTGCCGGTACCCATCGTCGATCTGTCGCACCTGGCCGACGACGAGCAGCGGGCCGAGCTGCGCGAGAGCTGGCAGTCCGAGGTCCAGATGCCGTTCGACCCCGGGGAGCCGCTGCGGCTGCGGGTCCGCGTGTTCCGCCTGGCCGAGCAGACCCACGTCGTCTTCATCACCGCCGACCACGTGGCCGCCGACGCGTTCTCGGTGGGCCTTCTGGTCCGGGAGTTCGCCACCCTCTACGTGGGCGCCCCACTCGACCCGCTGGAGATCCAGTACGGCGACTTCGCGGCCTGGCAGCGGTCCGTCGAGGCGGAGCGGATCGACGACGAGACCCGGCACTGGCAGGAGACCCTTGCCGGGATCCCGGCCGGACTGGGGCTGCCCACCGACCGGCCGTACCCGGCGCGCCCGACGTTCGCCGGGGCGTCCCACCTCACCGAGCTGCCGGCCGCGGTCTCCACCGACCTGCGCCGCCTGGGCGAGCGCGAGGGCGCATCGCCGGGAATCCTCCTGCTCGCCGCCTGCGCCGTGCTGCTGCACCGGTACACCGGCCGCGACGACGTCGTCATCGGCGAGAACGTCGCCGGCCGCAACCGGGCCGAACTCGAACCGCTCATCGGCTGCTTCGTGGGGGCCCTCCCGATGCGGATGCGGCTCACCGACGAGCAGACCCTCGCAGCTGTGGTGCGACAGGCCCGGGACACGGTGGTGACCGCCTACGACCACCAGGATCTGCCGGTGGACGGCATGCTGGACCGGCTCGGCCTCGGTCTGGAGGCCGCGTCCGCCACCCTGTTCGACATGTGGCTCGACGTGCGTACGCCGGAGCGGGACCTTGAGGTCCCGGGCCTGCGCATCAGCGCCGAGACGATCGAGACGGACCTGATCGCCGCCACGCCCCTGACGCTGGACGCCGACCCGAACGGCGACACGCTGCGACTGCAGTGGATCTACATGACCGAGCTGTTCGACGCCGAGACCATGCAGGTGCTCGCCGATCAGTTCGTCCGGATCCTGCGGGCGTTCGTCGACGCGCCCGACACGACGGTGGGCGACCTGCCGCTGGCTGTCGCACCGGCATCCCCGGCGGCGGTCGAGCAGACGTCGGACGCCGCCCGGGACGATGCGCCGGGCTTCGTCGAGCTGTTCCAGCGCCGCGTCGCACAGGCCCCGTTCGCTCCGGCGGTGGTGCACGACGGCGTCCCGACCAGCTACGACGAGCTGAACCGCTCCGCCAACCGACTCGCCCACCGGCTGCGGGCGCTCGGTGTCGACCGCGACACCACTGTGGGCATCCTTGTGGACCGCTCACCCCGGCTGGCCGTGTCGATCGTCGGCGTGCTCAAGGCCGGCGCCGCGTACCTGCCGATCGACGCCGCCTATCCGGCCGAGCGCATCGCCGGCATGCTCGCCGACGCGGGCGTCCGCGTGCTGGTCTCCGAGGAACGGCTGGCGTCGATCGGGGCCGACTCGGTGGACCACACGGTGCTTGTGGACGACGGGGCCGGCGGCCCCGACACCGACCTGCCGGGACCGGATCCCGACGCACCGGCCTACGTGGTGTTCACGTCCGGCTCGACCGGGCGACCCAAGGGCACAGTGATCGAGCACCGGTCCCTTGTGACGTACGCGCGCGACGTGGTGGACCGGCTCGGGCTCGGCGCCGGCGACCGGTTCCTGCAGTTCGCCTCGCCCAGCTTCGACGTGCTCGCCGAGGAGTTGTTCCCGACGTGGCTGGCCGGCGGTTGCGTGGTCATCCCGGCCCGGTCGCTGTTGAGCGGTGGCGAGGACCTCACAGCCCTCATCGAGCGCGAGTGGCTGACAGTGATCGAGCTGCCCACCGCGTACTGGCACGAGTGGGTGCGTGAACTCGACCGGACCGGCCGGCGGCTGCCCCGGTGCCTGCGCCTGGTCATCATCGGTGGCGAGCCGGTCCTCGCCGACCGGCTGGCCATGTGGAGGAAACTCGACGTACCGCTGATGAACTGCTACGGGCTGACCGAGACGACGGTCACCTCGACGTTCTTCCGCCTGGACCCGGCCGGGCCGGTGGTCGACTGGCCCAACCTGCCGATCGGCACCCCGCTGCCCTCGGCGGACCTGCGCGTGCTCGACCACCGGCTCCGTCCGGTGCCGCTCGGCGGCACCGGGGAGCTGTACATCGGCGGCGTCAGCGTGGGGCGCGGCTACGTGGGACAGCCCGGCCTGACCGCGCACCGCTTCGTCGCCGACCCTGATCCGGCGCGGCCGGGCCGCCGGCTGTACCGCACCGGCGACCTGATCCGCCGGCGGGTCGACGGCAACCTGGAGTTCGTCGCCCGGGTCGACCGGCAGGTCAAGATCCGTGGCTTCCGGGTGGAACCTCTGGAGATCGAGTCGGTGCTCAGCCGCCACCCGGGGGTCGCCGAGACCGTCGTGTCGGTGCACGAGCCGGCCCCGGGCGACAGGCGCCTGATCGCGTACGTGGTGCCCGGCCCGGACGGGATGCCCGACCTCGGCGAGCTGCGCCGGTATCTCGACGGCGAGTTGCCGGCGTACCTGGTGCCCGCCGCGTTCGTCCAACTCGACGCGATCCCGCTGACCGCCAACGGCAAGGTCGACCGGGACCGTCTGCCGGCGCCGGACGAGGGCCGGCCCGATGTGGGCCCGGCCTACGCGGCACCGCAGTCGCCGATCGAGCGGACGCTCGCCGGCATCGTCTCGGCGGTGGTCGGCGTCGACCCGGTCGGCGTCGACGACAACTTCTTCGAGATCGGCGGCGACTCCATCCTCGCGATCCAGGTCGTCGCACGGGCGCAGGAGGCGGGCCTGCGGCTGTCCCCGCAGGACCTCTTCGCGCACCCCACGATCGCCACCCTGGCCGTGGCGGCCAGCGCCGCGCCCACCATCGACGCCGAGCAGGCCGACGTGATCGGTCCGGTGCCCGTCGCGCCGAGCCAGCGTTGGTTCGGCGCCGCCGCGATCGCGGAGGCACGGCACTGGAACCGGTCGGTGAAGCTGGATCTGCCCGCCCTCATCGAGCCGGAGCTGATCGAGACGGCCGTCGAACACCTGATGGGCCACCACGACGGGCTGCGTCAGCGGATCCTGCTGGCCGGCCCCGACCGCATGCGCGTGCGGATCGCCCCGCGCGGCGACCTCACACCGTTCAGCGGGTACGACCTGACCGATCTCGACGAGGCGGCGCAACGACGCCGGATGGATGAAGTGGGCGCCGAGATCCAGGCAGGTCTGGACCCGGCCGTCGGGCCGCTGATCCGGTTCGCGTGGTTCCGCTGCGGTGGCGGCCAGCCGGACCGGCTCGCCATCGTCGCCCACCGCCTGGTCGCCGACGCCTGGTCGATGCGGATCCTTGTCGAGGACCTGGGCCGCGCCCTCGCCTCGCTGGCCGCCGGCGAGCCGGTGGCGCTGCCGCCGAAGACGACGTCATGGCAGTCGTGGGTACGGCGGCTGGTCGCGTACGGGCGTACGCCCGCGGTGCAGGAGCAACGTGCGTTCTGGGCCGACCTGGTCGCCTCGGCCGGCGACCCGGTCCCGGCCGACCGCCAGGCGGAGCCGGAGGCCGACACCGCGGCGACCGAGCAGACGATCACCGTGGCGCTCGACGCCCCACGGACGGCCGAGCTGCTCGCAGCCCCGGAGGCGCTCAACTGCGAGATCGACGAGTTGCTGCTCACGGCGCTCGGCCGGACCCTGCGCGCGTGGAGCGGCGCCGGGCGGCATCTGGTCGACGTCGAGCGGCCCGCCCGCGCGGCGCTGTTCGACGACGTCGACCTGGGCCGCACAGTGGGCTGGGTCAGCCAAACCCATCCGCTGCCGCTGACCGGCGACCCGGACGACACGCCCGAGACGAGCCTGAAGGCGGTCAAGGAGGCGTTGCGCGCGGTGCCCGCCGACGGTGTCGGATGGTCGCTGCTGCGGTTCGACCCCGAGCCGGTGCCCGCAGTGCCGGTCGAGCTGGCCTTCACGTACCTCGGCGACGTCGACCCGCCCGGCTTCACCTCGGCGTCCGCTCCGGTCGGCCCGGACGCCAGCCCTCGTGGGCGACGGCCGTACCCGATCGCTGTCGAGGCGTCGCTGGCCGGCGGCGCCCTGGTGGTCCGCTGGCGCTACAGCGAGATCCGGCACGACCAGCAGACCATGCAGGTCCAGGCCGACAGTTACCTCGCCGAACTTGAGGCGCTCATCGAGGCGGCGCGGCAACCGGCCGAGACCACGCACTCGCCGACCGACTTCCCGCTCGCCCGCGTCGACCAATCCCGGCTCGACGCTCTGCTCAGCCGGCTCTGACCCGACGGGAGTGGTGGTGGACTACAGCCTGTTCTTCTTCGCCGACGGAGGCGCCGCCGGCGACGACGGTTACCGCCTCCTGCTGGAGAGCGCCCGATTCGCCGACGCCAACGGGTTCACGGCGGTCTGGACGCCGGAGCGGCACTTCCACTCGTTCGGCGGCCTGTACCCGAACCCCGCGGTCACCGGGGCCGCGGTGGCCGCCGTGACCGAGCGGGTGGGCGTCCGGGCGGGCAGCGTGGTGGCGCCCCTGCACCACCCGGCCCGCATCGCGGAGGAGTGGTCGGTCGTCGACAACCTGTCCAAGGGCCGGGTGGGGCTGTCGTTCGCGTCCGGCTGGCACGCGGCCGACTTCGTGCTGCGGCCGGAGAACTACGCCGACCGCAAGAACGTGACGGCCGAGACCGTGGACACCGTACGCCGGTTGTGGCGCGGCGAGGAGGTCGAGTTTCCCGACGGCGCGGGGGAGAAGCGTGCCGTCCGTATCTTCCCTGCGCCCGTGCAGCCCGAACTGCCGGTGTGGGTGACAAGCGCCGGCTCGCCGGAGACGTTCCGGACCGCCGGCCGCCTCGGCGCCGGGCTGCTGACCCACATGCTCGGTCAGGATCACGCCCGGCTCGCCGAGAACATCGCCACCTACCGGTCGGAGCTGGGCGGGGCGCCGGGACACGTCGTGCTGATGCTGCACACGCTGATCGGCACGGACCGGGCCGAGGTGCGCGAACAGGTCCGCGAGCCGATGAGCAACTACCTGCGCAGCTCCGCCGACCTGATCGTCAAGGCGGCCGCGAGCATCCTGCCGCCCGGCTTCGACCCGAACCGGCTGCCGGAGCGGGACAAGGAGTTCCTCATCGCGCACGCTTTCGACCGCTACTTCACCAGTAGCGGCCTGTTCGGCACTGTGGCCGACGGGGCCGACATGGTGAGCCGGCTCGAGGCGATAGGTGTCGACGAGATCGCCTGTCTGATCGACTTCGGCGTGCCCCGCCAGGACGTGCTCGGGTCCCTGCGACACCTGGCCGAGCTGGCCCGGCAAACGGGTCAGCCGGCCAGGTGACGTCGCCGGCTCACGAGACGGTCGGGGCGGAGCATCTGCGCCGCCTCCTCCGCCGCTGGGCCACAACTGTGACAGTGGTGACGGCGGCCGGCGACGGTCGGCCCTTCGGGTTCACCGCGACGTCGTTCACCTCCGTGTCGCTGCGCCCACCGGTCATGTCGTTCTGCGTCGACCGAGGCTCGTCGAGCTGGCCCATGCTGCGGGAGGCCGAACACGTGGCGGTGCACGTGCTGGACGCCGGGCAGGCCGACCTGGCGCGTACGTTCGCCACCCGCGGCATCGACCGCTTCGCCGCGACCGGCTGGCGCCCCGGGCCGTACGGCGTGCCGCTGCTGCCCCGGAGCCTCGCCTGGTTGGTGTGTCACGTCTCGGCGCGGATCCCCGCCGGCGATCACGTGATCGTCCTCGCCGAGCCGTTGGAAGCCCAGATCGGCGACGGCAGCCCCCTGCTGTACCACGATGGACAGTACGCGGCTCTGGCCTGACCACTACCCCGCTTTAGGGGACAGCTACGGCGCGAGCAGGCCCGATACGTTCTGGGCATGGCCACCCAGTCCTTGGCCGACGTGCTGCTGATCCGGGCCGAATCGACGCCGGACGCCGTCGCCTACGAATGTGTCGATGCCGCCGGCGAGGTGAGCGCACTCAGCTACGCCCAGGTGGCCACACGCGCGTCCGCCCTGGCCGAGCAGATCGCCGGGTGCGGCGACGACGGTCCGGTGCTGCTGGCCGTTCCGGCGGGGCTGGACTACCCCGTGGCGGTCTTCGGTGCCTTCCTCGCCGGACGTTCGGTGATCCCGGCCTACCCGCCCGGGTCGAGCGGGCCAGACCGGGGCCGGCTGGACGGCATCGTGGCCGACGCCCGCCCGTCGGTCGTGATCGCGGAGCAGACGCATCCGGAACTGGCGGCGGTGCCGGCGGCGCTGACAGTGCCCGGTTCGGAGGCGGACGGCGGGCCGTGGAGCAGGCAGGGCCGGAGCGCTGCGACGGATGTGGCGATCGTGCAGTACACGTCGGGCAGCACCGGGAAGCCGCGCGGTGTGCTGGTCCGGCACGACAGCGTCCTTGCGAACGTCGCGGGCATCGCCGACCGGTTCCAGCTGACCGAGACCGCTCGCGGGCTGGTCTGGCTACCGCCCTACCACGACATGGGCCTCATCGGCGGCCTGCTGACCCCGGTCGGGGCGGGCATCACGATCCGCATCATGCCGCCGGGTGACTTCCTCAAGTCGCCGCTGTGGTGGCTGCGGCAGGTGACCGAGAGCGGTGCGACGGCCAGCGGCGGGCCGGACTTCGCGTACGCCCTGTGCGTACGCCGGGCGCGCCTGCGCGGGCCGGAGGCGCTCGCCGGACTGGACCTGTCGGGATGGCGGGTGGCCTTCAACGGTGGCGAGGCGGTCCGGCACCGCACGCTCACCGAGTTCGCCGAGACCTTCGCCCCGGTCGGGTTCCGTCCCGAGGCGTTCCTGCCCTGCTACGGGCTGGCCGAGGCGACACTGATGGTAAGCGCCGGTCACTGGCGGCCGGCCCCCGGTCCGGTCAGTTGTGGGACGCCGGTGCCGGGCCAGCGGATCGCTGTGGTCGATCCGGAGGGTCTGTCCCCGGTGGGCGACGGCGACGAGGGTGAGATATGGGTGGCGGGACCCCACATCACACCTGGTTACCTGTCCGGCCGCGACCAGGACGACCTGTTCGGCGACCTCGACGGTGTCCGTTACCTGCGCACCGGCGACCTGGGCTACCGGGCCGGCGGCGAGATGTTCGTGACCGGGCGGAAGAAGGACGTCATCGTTCTCCGCGGCGTCAACCACCACGCGATCGACGTGGAGGCCGCCGCCCTGGACGCGGCTGGCAAGGCCGTCGGCACGGCCGCCGCGTTCCTTGTCGACATCGAACCCGAGCCGTTCGCCTGCCTCGTGCTGGAGGTGCGGGGCCGGCCAGCCCCGGCCCTCGTCGGGGACGTGCGGGCCGAGGTGTTGGCGCGGACCGGCCTGCGGCTGGGCGCCGTCGCGCTGGTGCCACCGCGATCGGTCCCACGTACGTCGAGCGGCAAGGTACGCCGGGCCAACTGCCGCGATGCCCTGCTGGCGGGAGCGTACGACGGCTCGGTGGTCGCCGACCCGGCCCTGCTCGGTGCGCTGGCCCAACGGCGGGACCGGGACGCCGCGGTCGCGGACCTGGCCGGCGTGATCTGCGGCATCGTCGCCGAACTGTGCGACGTCGACGAGTGCCGACCGACCGATCGCCTCGTGGACCTGGGCGTGGACTCGGTGCGCGCGGGCGAGGCCGCCGACGTGCTGGGCGACACAGTGGGTCTGGACGTGCCCTTCGAAACGGTCCTCGCCGCCACCACACCGCGTGCCGTCGCGGACGCGCTGATGGACCGGTGGCTGAGCGAGGGCAGCACACCGGGTCAGGTCCGCGAGCGGCTCGCCGCGATCGACAGCCACGCGAGCGTCTCGTGATGGAACCTGCGGTCGGGCGGCACCTCGTCCAGCGCTGGCGCTCCGGCGATCCCGCGCCGGCGACCCGGCCCGGCCCGGCCCCGGTGTCGACAGCGCAGCGGGGCGTCCTCGTCTTCGAACGGCTCTACCCGGGCACCGCGGTCTTCAACCTGCAGCACGTCGCCAGGCACACCGGCGCACTCGACGAGGACCGGCTCGACGACGCGCTGTCCGTCGTGCTCCGCCGGCACCCGGCCCTGCGCAGCACGTTCGCGGACGCGAACGGCAGTGGTCCGGTCCGCATCGTGCACGACTGGACGACGCTGCGGGCCGAACGGACGGACCTGACCCACCTGGAGCCGGCGCAGCGCGCGGTCGCCGCCTTCGAACATGCGCGGCGGCTCGTCACCGAACCGTTCGACATCGCGAACGGGCCGCTGGTCCGGGTACACGTCCTCCGGTTGACCGACAACGAGCGCCTGCTCGTGTTCGTCGCGCACCACCTGGTCTGCGACGGCGGCTCGATGCGCGTGCTCCTCACCGAGCTCGACCGCGCGTACCGCGGCGAGCTGACCGGCGGGCCGGACGACACGGTGCCCAGCCCCGACCCCGCGCCGCCCCGCCCCGGGGCGCTTGACTACTGGCGGGAACGGCTGGCCAACCTGCCGGAACTCGACCTGCCGGCCGACCACGGGAGCCCGCCGCGGCCGACGTTCGCCGCGGACTCGGTACCGCTGACCATCGGACCGGACGTCGTCGCGGCAGCCGAGCGACTGGGACAGACCGAGCGGGCCACTGTGTTCATGGTCCTGCTCGCGGCGTTTCAGCTCCTGCTCGGTGAGCACAGCGGACAGGACGACTTCGCTGTCGGTTTCCCCGAGTCCGGACGGTCGGGGCGGGGCCGGCACGGCGCTGTGGGTCTGCTCGCCGACCTGGTCGTGTTCCGGGCCGACCTGAGCGGCCGTCCATCGTTCCGGGAGCTGGTCCGGCGTGCCCGGGACAGCTTCCTGGCCGGCTTCGCCCACCGCGGGGTGGCCTTCGAGGACGTGGTCGCGGCGTTGGCGCCGGGCCGGAGCCTCGACGGGTCCCTGGTCTCCGCCAGCCTGGTCTTCCACGGGGAGACGGGCGAACCGACACTGGCCGGCGCGCCCCTCGAACGGGTGACTGTCGGCCGTCCCGGCCTGCGCTACGACGTGGACCTCCACCTGTGGCGGGCGCGGGGCCGGCTGTGGGGCAGCTGGGACTACCGGACAGAACTCTTCGACCCGGTGACGGCAGCCCGGATGGCCGAGCGGCTGCCGGTCCTGCTGGCCCGGGCGCTGGCCGAACCGGATCTGCCGGTCGACCAGCTCGACACGCTCACCGACACGGACCGCGCGCTGCTCGACCGGTGGGGGCGCGGTCCGGCCGCCGGTGACCCGCCACTCACCCTGCACGATGCGTTCACCCAGCAGGTAGCCCGCACGCCCGACGCTGTCGCCGTGCAGGACTCCCGTCGAACGCTTACCTATCGGCAGCTCGACGAGCGCTCCAACCAGATGGCCCACTACCTGCGGGACCGGGCGGTGTGCGCCGGGGACATGGTCGGCATCCGGCTCGGCCGGTCCGTCGACCTGGCCGTGGCGATGCTGGGCATCCTCAAGGCCGGGGCGGCGTACCTTCCGCTCGATCCCGCCTACCCGGCCGACCGTACGGCCTTCATGCTCCAGGACAGCGCGGCCCGGATGGTGGTGACCGCCGCCGAGCTGGCCGCGCTCGACGAGCGGCCGGTGTCCGCTGTGGACGGGCCGCCGGTGCCACCCGACGCCTCGGCGTACGTGCTGTACACGTCGGGTTCGACCGGCATGCCGAAGGGCGTGCTGCTCACCCACGACAGCGCGGTGACGATGGTGACCTGGGTCCGGCGGACGTTCGCGCCGGCCCACCTGTCCCGGGTGCTCGCGTCCACGTCGATCTGCTTCGACGTGTCGGTTCCCGAGTTCTTCGCGCCGCTGTGCGCGGGCGGCACCGCGGTGATCGTCGACAACGCCCTCTCGCTGCTCGCCGACGTACCGGACGTGACGATGATGAGCGTCGTACCGTCTGCCGCGAAGGCGCTCGTCGAGGTGGAGGCCCTGCCCCGCAGTGTGCGGGTGGTGGGCCTGGGCGGCGAGGCGATCACCGGGACCCTTGTGGACGACCTCTACGCCACAGGGCACATCGAGGCCGTGATCAACCTCTACGGTCCGACCGAGGACACCACCTACTCGACGTACGCCCGGCTCCGGCCCGGCGAGCAGCCGCCTCCGATCGGCGCGCTGCTGCCGGACGCGCGCGCGTACGTCCTGGACCGGGCGTTGCGTCAGGTGCCGGTCGGCGCGGTCGGGGAGCTGTACCTGGCCGGGCGTGGCTTGAGCCGCGGCTACATCAACCGGTCCGGGCTGACCGCCGCCCGGTACGTCGCCGACCCGTTCGCGACAGCGCCCGGCGACCGCATGTACCGGACCGGCGACCTGGTGCGCTACCGCTCCGACGGTGCCCTGCTCTACCTGGGTCGGCAGGACTTCCAGGTCAAGGTGCGGGGGCAGCGGATCGAACTCGGCGAGGTGGAGACCACGCTGCAGAACCATCCCGACGTCCGCGACGCTGTGGTCGCGCTGTACGGCGACCGTCTGGTCGGCTACCTGGTGGCGCGCCCAGCAGACGGCATCGACCTGGACGGGGTGCGGGCGTACCTGCGCCGGACGCTGCCGGTCGTCATGGTCCCGGGCAGCCTGGTGGTGCTCGACGAACTGCCGCACACACCCAATGGCAAGGTCGATCGTCTGGCGTTGCCGCCGCCGGCCGATCCGACAAGTGGTGCTCAGAGCGATCCGCCGCGCGGCGCCGACGAGGAACTGGTCGCCGAGGTGTGGCAGCAGGTTCTCGAACTCGACCGCGTCGGGCGGGACGACGATTTCTTCGACCTCGGCGGGGACTCCCTGCTGGCCGGTCAGGTGCTCGGCCGGCTGCGCGCGCGGGCCGGCTCGTCACTGCCGCTGCGGCTGGTCTTCGAGAACTCGCGCCTGTCCGACCTGGCGGCAGCGCTGCCCGCACCGGCGGAAGGCCCGCCGGACCCGACCGACCGCCCGGAGGTGTCGCCACGGCCGGCTGACGAACCACCGGTCCTATCGTTCGACCAGGAGCGGTTGTGGCTGGAATCCCAGATCCGGCCCGGTGCCGCCTACCACGTGCACGGCCGCCTGCGGCTGCGCGGAGCGCTTGACGTCGCGGCGCTGGAGCGCAGTGTCCGGGCGATCGTCGACCGGCACGAGATCCTTCGGACGACGTTCCCGGTGGTCCGCGGCCAGGCCGTGCCACACGTGGCGCCGCCCGACCCGGCCTGGCGGATCGACCGGGCCGACGCCGACCGGCCGGAGGTGGCCGAGCGGCTCGCGGACGACCAGGCGGCCACGCCGTTCGACCTCGCTCGGGGACCGTTGTTCCGCTGCCTGCTGGTTCGCCAGAGCGACACCGATCACCTGGTGAGCATCACGATCCACCACGTCATCTCCGACGCGTGGTCGGTAGGCCTGTTCCTGCGCGAGCTGTCCGCCCTGTACGCGGTCGGCGGGGACACCGCAGCCGCCGAGCTGCCAGCCCTGCGCGTCCAGTACGGGGACTACGCCGCATGGCAGCGACGGTGGCTGACCGCCGAGCGGCGCGCGGCCCAGGTCGACTACTGGCGCGACCGGCTGGCCGGGGCGCCGGCGGCGGTGGACCTGCCGACGGCACGCCGTCGATCTCCGGCTCAGGGCGCTGTCGGTGGCCGGGTCCGGGCAACGCTGGGCTCCGCCGACGCCGCGGCGTTGAGGCGGCTGTGCCGGGAGCACGAGGTGACGCCGTTCATGGCCACTGTCGCGCTGTTCTCCACCGTGCTGCACCGCTGGTCCGGCCAGGACGACCTGGTCATCGGCGTCGCGGTGAACACCCGCCGCGATGCCGGGGTGGACGCGCTGCTCGGCCTGTTCGTCAACACCGTCCCGGTGCGGATCGACCTCGGCGGCGCTCCCGGCTTCGACGAGCTGCTGCGCCGGGTCCGCCGGGCGTGCATCGACGACTGCGTCAACCACGGCGAAACGCAGATCAACCTCCTGCTCCGGGAGCTGCCGGTGGTCCGCGACCCGTCGCGTACGCCGTTGTTCCAGACGCTCGTGAGCATGATCGACACGGCCGAGGGCAGGTTCCGGCTGCCCGGCGTCGAGGTGGAGGGCGTGGAACCGCCACCCCAGCCGGGCAAGGTCGATCTCAACCTGAACGTGCACGAGGGCGGGGACGGCACCGGCGAGTTCCGGCTCGAACTGCTCTACCACGCCGACCGCTACGACACCGCCGCGATGCAGGCGTTCCTGGACCAGATCGCCGCGTTGCTGCCTGCGGTGGCCGCCGATCCGACAGGCGGCATCCTCGACTACGAGCTGTCCGGCTCACCGGCCGCCGTTGGTCCGGCCGCGACAGTGGCCGCCGAGCCTCGTACCGTCGGGGAGCCTCGGGCGGAGCGGGCGCCGGACCGCGTCGCGGTTGTCGACGGGGAGCGGGAGTGGACCGACCGGCAGCTCGCGGACGCGGTCGCCGATCCGGCCGGACCGGATCGCCCGGCTGCCGGCAGCAGGCTGGCGGCACTGATCGCCGCGCTCCGGCAAACCGCCGACACGGACGCGGCCGGCACCGCCGAGCCCGCCGACTGGGCTGTCGATCGGTTCGGCCTGACGGGCGAGGACCGGCTCGCCGTCGTGTCCGGCCCGCCCGGTCTCGCGGCGTCGGCGCTGTCCTCGGCGGTGGCCGCCGGGGCTGTGCTGCATCTGCCGGCCGACGACGAGCCCGATGCGTTGCTGGACTGGCTACGGACCACAGCCGTGACAGCTGTGTACCTCACCCCGCCGTCGCTGCGGGCGCTGACCTCGCACCTGGCGCAGGCGGCGCTGCCGCACCTGCGGTACGCGTTCGTGGCCAACCGTGGTGACCTGACCGCACAGGACGTGGAGCGGCTCCGACCGCTGGCACCCGGCTGCCAGGTGGTCGGCGTCTACTGCGGACCGCCGACGGGCCGACCGCTGGCCGGCTACCCCGTCCCGGCGACATGGACGGCGGCCACGGCCCCGCTGCGCGTACCGATCGGCACGGAACTGGCCGGCGCGTTGGACGTACGCAACCGGGCCGGGCGGCCGGCGGCCGTCGGCGAGGTGGGCGAACTCCACGTCGGCGAGCTGACCACCGGTCAGCTGGCCCGGCGGCGGCCCGACGGCGTGCTCGACTTCGCCGGCGGTGGGCCGGCGTCCGCACCGTTCGCCGATCCGCTGGAGACGCTCACGGCCCTGCGCGACCTGCCCGACGTGGACGACGCGCTGGTGGACGGATCGGCGACCGCGTACGTCGTCGGCACCGACGGCACCGTCGACCTCGGCCGCCTGCGCCAGCACCTTGTCACGCGGCTGCCGGAGCACCTGATCCCCAAGCGGACCGTCGTGGTCGCCCGGCTCCCGCTCACCGTCGACGGTGAGTACGACCCGGACTCGTTGCCCGATGCCCCCCTACCGAAATGAGCGAGCAGCCATGACCGACATCGCCCGCGCACAGTTCGCGCTCACCGACGAGCAGCAGGAGACGTTCTGGCGGCAGGGCTTCTTCGGCCCGTTCCGCGTCCTGGACGAGGACGAGATGGTGCGCACCTGGCGGTCGGAGCGGCTGTCCGTGCTGGATCGGCGCAACGCCGTCTACCCCGAGAACACGGCGGTGTCGGGCAACACCAACATCTCCAACTACGACAGGCACCTGGACAACGGCTTCCTTGCCGACCTGGTCACCGACCCGCGGATCACCGACCGGGTGGCAAGCGTGATCGGGCCGGACGTGCTGTGCTGGCGTACCGAGTTCTTCCCGAAGTACCCCGGCGACGAGGGCACCGACTGGCACCAGGCCGACACGTTCGCGAACGCCTCCGGCAAGCCGCAGATCGTCTGGCCCGAGGACGCCGAGTTCGGTGGCACCATCACGGTCTGGACGGCCTTCACCGAGGCCACGACCGACAACGGCTGCCTCGAGTTCATCCCCGGCTCGTACACGCGGATGAACTACGACGAGTCCAAGGTGATGGAGTACTCGCCGGACACGATCAACAACGCGACGAAGAGCGGCAAGAAGCGCGGCTTCTTCGGCTACGACTACCGGCAGCTCCAGGTCGACCCGGACTTCCGGCCGGACGAGTCCAAGGCCGTGCCGATGGTCATGCGGCCGGGCGAGGCGGTGATGTTCTGGTCGACGCTGATGCACGCGTCGTACCCGCACTCCGGCAAGACCGACGCGATGCGGCTCGGCTTCGCAGCCCGGTACGTGCCGACCTCCGTGCACGTCTACCCGGACACCGACGTGGTGGAGGAGTACGGGGGAACGGTGAGCCTCGACCGGTACGGCGCCGTTCTGGTCAGTGGCGAGAACCGCTACGACCACAACCGCATCGCCACGCACACCACGACCGGGCGCCCGTTCCGCCTGCCCACGTCCCCGCCCGGTCCGGCCGGCCGGTGACTCCGGCGCGGTCAGGAGTCGATCGGGCTCCGGCCGCGCCAGAGCCGTCCGGTCGGACCGTCGTCCGGCAGGGTGGCGAGCCATACCGCGGTGTCGGCTGACGTCGAGGCGTCCAGCGGCCCACTACCGCCGGCCTGGTCGGCGCCTGCCTCCGGGCAGCACGCGTTGACCAGGATCCCGTCGCCGGCCAGCTCGTCGGCGAACACGCGGGTCAGCGCGTTGACGGCGGACATCGAGACGCGGCTCGCCCATGCTGCGCGGGGGTCGGCGGCCGACCCGGACGAGACGTTGACGATCCGTCCGTAGCCGGCGGCGCGCATCAACGGCAGGACCCCCTGGACAAGCCGCCACGGACCGAACAGGTTGGTCTCCAGCGTCCGGCGGACCAGTTCCAGGTCGACGCTCGCCGCGGCCGCGTCGTCGTCGAACAACGCGTCGGCGTTGTTCACCAGCACATCGCACCGGCCGAGGCGCCGGTTCACCCAGGTCACGAGCCAGGCGACGCTGTCCGCGTCGCTGACGTCCACCTGGCGTACCGCCACCCGGTCGGCGAGGCCGCCCAACCGTTCGATCGCCGCGCGACCGTCCTCGGCGACGCGACAGGTGAGCACCACGCGCATGTCCAGCTCGGCTAGCCGCCGGACCAGCTCCAGGCCGAGTCCGCGGTTTCCTCCCATGACGACTGCGACCCTGTCCGGGGCCAATGTGTGAACCATCCTCCCGCGTTGGCCTGCGTACGGGCCCGACTCGTGCACTTGATCCTGAAGGGCCGGCCCGACCGGAACACGTCACCGAATGCGGCGACCTCCCGGCGCTATCCGCCCGTCACCAGCTGCGGGCGGTTCACCTCGCGCCCGACGTACCTGCCGGTCCGTTCGAGGATCTCGCCGTACCGGTGGATGTCGTTGTTTCCCCCGGAGAGCACGCACACCACAGGCCCGCGGAGCGGGCTGCGCAGCGGCATCCGCAACGCGGCGCTCGCGAGCGCTCCGGCCGGTTCGGCGATGATGCCGTCGGTCTGGTACAGGTCGACCATCTCGGCGCAGACCGCGTCCTCGGGCACGGACACCAGCTCGTCCAGCAGGTCGCGCACGACCCGGTAACCGATCCGCCCTACCGACGGAACGGCGGCGCCGTCGACGAACGTGTCGATCGGACGCAGCGCGGTGGGCCCGCCGTGGTCGAGTGCGGCCCGCATGCTCGCCGCGCCCGCCGGTTCGGCGCCGATGACCGTCACGCCCGGCAGCCTGTGCTTGAGCCACGTCAGCATTCCCGCTACCAGCCCGCCGCCGCCGACCGGAACGATCACCGTGCCGACGCCGCCGCCGAGCTGCTCGACCACCTCGACAGCGACTGTGGCCTGCCCGGCCACGACAGCGGGATTGTCGAACGGGTGCACGTAGGCGCCACCGGTGCGTTCGCAGTCCTCCAGCGCGGCGGTTGTGGTGGCGGCGAAGTCGGCGCCGGCCACGACGACGGTGCGCACCACGCCGTCGCCAAGCGACGCGATGCGTTCCCGCTTCTGCCGAGTCACAGTGGCCGGCAGGAACACGCGCCCGGGAACGGCCAGCTGCCGGCACGTGAACGCGACGCCCTGTCCGTGGTTGCCCGCGCTCGCGCAGACCACACCGTGGGCGCGCTGGCCCGCGGTGAGTGAGGCGATCGCGTTGTACGCGCCACGGACCTTGTACGAGCGGCACAGCTGGAGATCCTCGCGCTTGAGCCACACGGGTACGCCGGCGGCGGCGCTCAGGCGCGCGTTCGGATCGAGGGGAGTACGGCGTACCACGGGTCGCAGCACCTCGGCGGCCCACGTGATCGACGCGACGGACGGCTCACCGTTCATGTCGCCTCGTCGGCGGAGACGTCGCCGGAACCTCCTTGCGCATCACACAGTGGCTCTTGCCCTTGGGCCGGATGTAGGCGAATCCCGCCTGCTCGAACAGGCTGCGCGTGGCGTTGTAGAGGAAGGAGGCCGAGGTCTTCTTCCCGGCGGTGTCCTGGGGGTAGGACTCCACGAGCCCGCCGCCGCCCTGCGCGATCAGGCTGAGGGCTCCGTCGAGCGCGACCCGGGACACGCCTTTGCGACGGTAGTCGCGGTCGACGAAGAAGCAGGTGATCCGGTGGTCCGGCAGGATGTCGAGTTCGGCAAGGTACTGCTTGCCGTGCTGGACGTTCGGCAGTTCGTCAGGCGTGCCGTACTCGCACCAGGCGACTGCCGCGTCATCGTCGAACACCAGTGCGGCGTGGGCCCGTCCCTCGTTGACCAGCCGCTGTTTGAGACTGCGGTTGACCTCGGCGCCCTGTCCCCGCTCGGCACAGGAGGGGTGGAAGTAGATGCACCAGCAGCCGCCCCATACCCCGTTGTGCTTCTCGACGAGCCGTGCGAACGCGTCCCACGTGTCCGGACCGAGCGGTTTGACAGTGAAGTCGCTCATGGTGTCCTCCATTGACGAGAATTCACCCGATGCTAGGCGTGGGCCACGTCCCCCCGCGTGGTCGGATGCGCGATGAAGTCGGCGGCCGCCTGCATCAGGGCGGTGCTGTCGGCGTGGAACAGGGAGGCGTGGTCGCCGTGCGGTTCCATCCGCAGGCGTGCGTTCGGCAGGCCCTCGGCCAGCTGCCGCGAACCCTGCGGGTGCGCGGTCTCGTCGTCCTCGCTCGTGACCACGAGCGTGGGCTGTCTGACGTGAGTGAGGTACTGCTCCACGTCGGTACGGGCGAGGGCGCCGTTGAGCCGGCAGTACCTGTAGAAGAGTTCGGCGCTGGTGTAGGGGTACAGCACCAGATGCGCCACCTCGGCGGGCGTGCTGGTGAGCGCCACCTGCCAGAAGGCTGCCTGGACCGACCGCGCGGCGGCCCGGCTGTGTGCGGCGATGGTCATCAGCTCGATCAGGTCGTTCTGGAACCGGGTTCGCGGCGAGCCGCAGGCGAACTCGTAGGCGCCGTGCCACAGGCTGAGCGACAGGATCCGTTCGGGCCGGCTCGCCGCGGCGGCCAGGCCGATCACCGCACCGCCGCAGAGGCCCACCACGTGCGCGTCGGCCACCCCGTAGTGGTCCATGACGGTGAACAGGTCGGCGGCCTGCGCGGCGGTGTCGACGGCGTAGTCGTCACTGTGGTCGGCGGCCCCGAACAGACCCCGGCTCTCCCAGGCCAGGACCCGGCGGTCCCGCGCCAGGAAGCGCATCCACGACTCCGCGAGCGCGGCGGGCATTCCGCAGGCGGGTACGACGACGACAGTCTCGCCGGGAGGCCCGGCGCTGTACACGTTGAGCGGGAGTCCGTCGTGCGAGCGTGTGCTCTGCCGGCTGAAGAACCCGTCGAAGCTGTTCGCGACGGCCTCGGCGGTGATCCGGTCGATGTCGGTCAGCAGACCGTCCGGCATAGGCGTGACGGCGTCGACCAGGTCCGCCAGGGCCAGGCGGTCGCTCACCACGCGCTCGAAGACCTGAAGGTCGCCGGAGGCGACGTCGCGGCTCAGGGCGAGCGACGGGACGCCGGCCTGCCGGGCGACCCGTCCGAGGACCTGTTCGACGTCGTGCCACTGCCGGGCGGACCAGCCGGTCGGTGCGCCGCTGGCGTCGCGGCCCTCCGCAACGACCCTGACCGGTCCACCCAGCCCTTCGACCAGGGGCCGGACCGACAGCACGGATCTCGCGAGCCGCGCCACCGCCGACCTCGCCTGCGCTTGCACCATCGGCCGACTCTCTCTGTGACGGCGGGGACCGGTGACCGGGCCGGAGACGTTCACCAGCCCGGCCGTTCCCGGTCGCGATTCACCGAACCGGGAACTTGTGGCCCCGCGTCGTGGTGGTCACCTTGCGGTTGTGGGTGTACGTGTCGACGCCGGCCACCAGCACCGTGCCGTATTCCTGCAGGCTCACGCGACCGCCGTACTCGTCGACGTCGTCGGTGTCCGGGTAGACCTCCACACAGGTCGGAACGTACCGGCCGGCGAAGCCCAGGCGCATTCCCTTGTCCGGCGCGCTGTGGGGCTTGGACGCGTGCATCATTGTCGACCAGAACATCACGGCCTCACCCGGGCGCATGATCATCGAGACCGCCTGGTCCACCGGCGGCTTCCAGTCGGGGTCCTTCTGCAGCTCCCGGTAGTCGTAGCCGTAGAAGCCGCGGGTGACGCCGTCTTCCTTGCGCTGAGCGTTGATCTTGTCGGGCTGGTAGTGCATGCCCTTTGTCTCGTCGTAGTACATGGTGCGCTGTGTGCCGGGGATGAACTGCAGGCAGGCGGTTTCCTCGGTGGCCTCGGTGAACGCCGTCCACACAGTGAGGGTGCCGCCGTACTCCCTCTCCGCCTCGGGCCAGACGATCTGGGGCTTGCCCGACGCGAACGCGAACGTGTCCGCCTGGTGCCAGTCGGTGCCTTCGTCGCCGGGGTACTTCGGGAAGAACTCGGAGCGCCAGCACAGCACGTTCGGGCCGAGCACTGCGGTGACCCGGTCCACGATCTCCGGCCGGCAGATGTGGTCGGCGAGGAACGTCGAGTCGAGGTGCCGGTCGTAGTTGGCGATGTTCGTGTTGCCCGCCTGGGCGTCGCCCTCGTCGTAGACAGCCTGGCTGCGGTCCATGAGGCGGAGCCGCTCCCGCTTCCAGAGGCGCTGCATCTCGTCTTCCTCGTACACCTTGAACGGCCCGAGGTAGCCGCGTTGATGGAACTGGGCGACCTCTTCCGGACTCGGCGTGAAGTTGCGTTCCAACGTGTTCGTCATCGTCAATCCCTCGCCGTCACGGGTTGCTGACTGTTGAGTTGCCGTGCCACGAGCGCGGACATCTCGTCGACGCTCGCCTCCTCCAGTTCCGCGACATCCGCGGTGATGCCGTACCGCTCGTTGATCTCGGCCACGATGCGGATGAAGGCCAGGGACGTGGCGCCCTGGTCGAACATGTCGACGGCCGGGTCGACGTCGCGTTCCAGCACGGTTCGTGTGATGTTGCTGATCGTCTGCCTGATGTCACTCACCGTGGCATCGGGCAGATCACTGTCCGAGTGCATCGCGATCCACCTTTCCTTGCAGCGTCATCGGAATCTCCGTGACGACCTTGTAGAGGGACGGCCGAAGGTGCCTCGGCAGACTCCGGACGGCGTGACGCTCGGCGGCGGCGGCCAGGCCGTCGTCGGCGTCCGTTCCGCGCGCCGGCAGCAGGTGCGCGACCAGCCGCACGTCGCCCTGGCCGAAGTCCCGCGCCACGACGACTGCCCGACCGACGCCGGGCACCTGGGCCAGGCACTGTTCGATCTCACCTGGTTCGATCCGGTAGCCCCGGATCTTCAGCTGGTCGTCCACCCGGCCGAGGTAGGCCAGCTCGCCGCCGGGAAGGCGTACCCCGACGTCGCCGGTGCGGTACAGGCGCTGCTCGCCGAGTTCCGCCATCGAGGAGACGAACCGTTGCGCGGTGAGGTCGGGGCGGTTCAGGTAGCCGCGGGCCACCCCGCCGCCGGCGATGTACATCTCGCCCGGCTTGCCGTCCGGTACCGGCCGGCCGTCGTCGTCCAGGACGTGCACACGCAGATCCGGAATGGGTACGCCGATCACACTCACGCCTGTCGTGTCCAGGTCGGCACCGGTGATCCGCCGGTAGGTGCAGTGCACAGTGGTCTCGGTGATGCCGTACATGTTGACGAGCTGCGGTCGCTCGTCGCCGTGCCGCTCGATCCAGGGCGCCAGTTGCCGGGGCTCCAGCCGCTCCCCACCGAAGATCACCAGTCGCAGGGAGAGGCCGGCCGTGTCGGCACCCTGGCTCGCCGAGAACAGCAACTGGTGAAACGCCGAAGGGGTCTGGTTCAGGACTGTCACCCGCTCGGAGCGCAGCAGCGAGACCAGCAACGAGGGTGAGCGGGTGCTCGCCTCGGGCATCAGGACCAGTCGCCCGCCGTGCAGCAGCGCCCCCCAGATCTCCCACACGGAGAAGTCGAAGCTGATCGAGTGGAACAACGACCAGGTGTCGCGATCGTCGAACGCGAACCACGGATCGGTCTGCTCGAACAGGCGCACCACATTGCGGTGCTCGACAGTCACGCCCTTCGGCGTCCCGGTCGAGCCGGAGGTGTAGATGACGTACGCCAGGTTGTCGGCGGACGCCGGCGGGTGCCCGCTGGGATCGAGGCGGACGGCGCCGGGGCCGGACGTCACCTCGTCGCTGTCGATCCACACGACCGACGGGTGGCGGTCCCCGATGACGCCGGCGGTGTTCCTCGCCGCCACCACGATCGGCGCACCGCTGTCGGACAGCAGGTAGTCGATCCGCTCGGCCGGATAGCTGGGGTCGATCGGTACGTACGCGCCGCCGGCCTTCAGGATGCCGAGCATGCCGACGATGGCCTCCGGGCTGCGCCGGACGCACAGCCCGACCAGGACGTCCGGCCCGACACCGAGTTCAGCGAGGTGATCGGCGAGACGGTCGCTGCGCGCGTCGAGGTCGCCGTAGGAGACGGACTCGTCCGTCGTGGTCAGCGCGATGCGCTCCGGAGCCTCGCGCGCCCGATCCCGGAAGATTTCGTGCAAGCGGCGACCGGAGGGCGCTGCTGAGACCTGCATTCCGCCACCATCCTCGCGAAGAGCGGAAGTTCCCCAGCGACGCGGGTCAGCCCGAGTGCCCAGTGACTGCCGCACGTGTGTTCAGGCTAGGTACGGCCGGGCAGCTCGGTGGAGTCACCGGAACGGGCGACTGACCCGCGCGGGGGGCGACCGGATTTCGTTACGGGGTGAACCGGACCGAGGTCGGACGCGCCGGAGGTGTTGCCATCAGCGACCTGCGCCTGGACGGCACCGACGAGGAGAGGATCGACCGGATCCTCGCCATCGCGCGCCACGTGCTGTCCACTCCCGACGTCGCTCCCGACGACGAGCTCGCCGACCACGGCGGCACGTCCCTGTCGATCATCCGGATCGTCGCCGAGGCGAGCCGTGCGCTCGGCCTGGACATCGACCCGCGGGATCTGGGCGGGACGGTCACGGTACGCAACCTCGCCCGTGTCGCGCGAGCACCGGCGCAGCGACCGCCGGCCGATCAGCCATGACCGAGGGCCCCAGCCGCGCGCTGGCCACACTTGTCGAGGCCGTACGCCAGCTCGAAGGTCTGACCGGACAGGTCGGCCCGTTCGCGCTTCCCGACGACACCTGCGACAGGGCACCGGATCTGGTCGCCGCCGTGTGCCGGGCGCTGGACGTTCCCCTCACCTTCGACGCACCGTCGAGCGCCCGGGATCGCGATTTCGCTGTCGTCGCCCTGGCCGCGGAGATCCAGCGGGCGCAGCGCGCGCCCGAACTGGCCGGCCTGCGGCCCGAGGACGGGGCCGCGCAGGCGCGGCGCCTGCACGCGGACGAGGAGGCGGGGTACCGGGTACGGACCGTACCCCGGGCGAACGGCACCGTGATCACGGTCGTGGAGTCCGGCCCGCCAGACGCCCCGGGCGTGCTGATCTCCCCGCCGTGTTCCCTGAGCTACCGGATCGCGCTGCCGTGGCTGCGGGCACTCAACTCCTCGTACCGCTGCGTGATCATGCAGACGCGCGGCACCACCGAGCCGATAGTGGACGAGAAGGACTTCGACCGGCGGGGGTACGACCTGAGCCATCAGGTGCAGGACCTGGTGGCGGTGGTCGACGAGCTGGCCCTCGGCCCGGCGCACGTCATGGGGCTCTGCGCCGGTGCATCGGTGGCGCTGGCCGCGACCGCGCAGCGCCCCGACCTGGTCAGTTCCCTGAGCCTCTGGCACGCCGATCTGGAGATGGGCGGCGACGCGGAGAAGACCGACCACCAGGTCAACCTGCGGGCCCTGATGGACCTGGGTGGCGAGTCCCGCGACACCGCGGCCTGGCTGCGCGGCAAGCTCACCAGCGGCCCGATGACAGGGGTGCCCGCGGGGATCGGGCCGCTTGTGGTCCGGCCGTACGCCACGACCGAGCTCTTCTACCGGTACGCCAAGCTCACCGCGGCGACGATGCACTGGGATTCCCGGCCGACCGCCGCCGGCGTCCACCAGCCCTGCCTCGTGATCACCAGCGAGGACGACGACACCGCGCACCCGGCCGGGTCCCGGCGACTGGCCGAGATCGTGCCCGGAGCCCGGCTGGTGGTGGCCGAACACGGCAACCACCTGGATGCCTTTCGCGCGACAGCCGAGCAGGTGCGCAGCCTCAGGTCGTTCCTGGCGGCGTGACAGAGCGGCAGGCGGTGCCGGTCAGCGGGACCGCCCGGGACGGAGGGTGACGGTGCACGGCAACGACGCGAACCCGCGCTGGTGCGGGGAGTGGATCCATCGCGCCCTGTCCATGTCGAGTTCGTAGTCCGACACGAGCGCCGCCAGTTCCTCAAGCGCGACGGTGATCTCCAGCTGCGCGAGCGGTGCGCCCAGGCAGAAGTGCGGTCCGTGCCCGAAGCTGATCATCTTGCTCGTGTCGCGATCCAGGTCGAACCGGTCCGGCTCGGAGAACGCCCGCGGGTCACGGTTTCCCGACGCGGGGAGCAGCACGATCCGCGCGCCCGCGGGGAGCCGCGTGCCGTGGATCGTGGACTCCTGCGTAAGGGTCCGCGCCGTCATCTGACTGGCCGAGTCGTACCGCAGCGACTCGTTGCACCAGTCGGCGGCACGGCCGCCCAGGCCCGCCGATCGCACCTCGGGCAGCCGCCAGCCGTGGTACCACGCGATCCCGATCTGTTTGCCCGTCGACTCGTTCGTGGCGCTGACCAGGAGGAAGAGGAAGGCGACGAGTTCGGAGTCGGTGAGCGGCCGGCCGTCGACCCGTGCCTCGATCATCGCGGAGGTGAGGTCGTCGCCTGGGTGCCGGCGCCGGTCGCCGACCAGCTCGACGTAGTACTCCGCGAGGCGGAACCCGGCGGCGACGGTGGCGCTCGACCTCGTGTCGACACCGTCCTCACAGTGGTTCAGCACGTCGTTGTCGGCGCGGATCATGTCGCGGTCGTCGTCGGGTATCCCGACGATCTCGCACATCACGTCGTTGGGCAGAGCCGCGGCGAACTCGGTGAAGTCGAACCTCTCCACGTCCAGCAACGGTTCGAGCCGGGCCCGCGCCAACTCGCGCACCCGGGCCTCCATCCCGGCGACCCAGCGTGGCTTGAACACGCTCCCGACGAGCCGGCGCAGCCGCCCGTGGTCGGGCGGATCCATCGCGAGGAAGAAGCTGGTCTTTGTCGCGTCCGTGCCCCACAGGTCGGGCTCAAGAGAGATGCCGTGGCGGTTGGAGAACAGCGCCGGGCTGCGCAACGCGGCAAGCACGTCGTCGTAGCGGGACAGCGCCCAGAAGTTCCGTTCCTCGTTGCGGTAGACGGGCGCGTTCTCCCGCATCCAGGCATAGGCCGGGTACGGGTCCGCGTGCAGGCGGTAGGAGAACGGGTCGTAACTCGGGTCTGCCGCCGTGCTCGTCAGGTACCCCACGGGTGGACCGTACGCACGGGCGCCCGGCACCTCCTGTCACGCGATCCAGGGGCAGTCGCCCGGGGGACCGGTGCGGTTAGGTTCTGGACATGACCGCGTCGGCCTCCGTGCTCGGTGCCGGTACGCCACCGGCCTACGACCCGTTCGACTACCGGATGCACGAGGACCCGTATCCCACGTACGCATGGATGCGGGCCAACGCGCCGCTGTACCGCAACGAGCGCCGTGACTTCTGGGCGCTGTCGCGGTACGAGGACGTGGAGTTGGCGCTGAGCCGCTCCGCCCTGTTCTCCATCCGCAACGGCATCTCCCTCGAGCCGGAGCTGTGGGATCCGCAGGCGGCGAACCGGATCCTGTTCCACGCCATGGACCCACCCGAGCACGGTGCCTACCGCCGGCTGGCGTCCAGCGCCTTCACCCCGCGTCACGTGGCCAGACTGGAACCACGCATCCGCGAGTTGGCCCGCGCCCGGTTGGAGCCGCTGCGCGACCAGCGCACCTTCGACTTCGCATCCGACTACGCCGCCGCGCTGCCCAACGACGTGGTGTGCGAGATGCTCGGCGTACCGCCTGAGGACTGGGACCAGCTGCGAGCCGACACCGACGAGCTCAACCAGCGGGTGGACGGGTCGGACGAGCGAGGTGAGAACTCGGTCCGGGCGGCATTGCGGCTGGCCCAGTACTTCGTGGGACTGATCACCGACCTGCGCCGTCAACCGCGCGACAATCTGACCTCCCAGGTCATCCAGTCGGAGGTCGGCGGGGCGAAGCTCACCGACGCGGAGGTCGTCGCGTTCCTGTTCCTCGTCGTCAGCGCCGGCAACGAGTCGACGGGCAAGACGATCGGCAACGCGTGGCTCCATGGTGCGTTGCACCCGGACGTCGCGCAGGCCGGCCTCAACGGTCGCGCCGAGGACTGGGCCAGCGAGGCCCTCCGGTACGACTCCGGCAACCAGATGACGGTCCGGTCCCTCACCGAGGACCGGGTGATCCACGGCACCCGGCTGGAAGCCGGTTCCCGGATCGCGGTCCTGCTCGGGTCGGCCAACCGGGACGAGCGGGTGTTCCCCGACCCTGACAGGTTCGACCTCGACCGCGACACGTCGAAGATGATCAGCTACGGTCGCGGGCCGCATCACTGCCTGGGCGCTCCGCTGGCGCGGATCGAGATGACGATCGCCCTGGAGGAGGCTGGCGCGGTCTTCTCCGACTATGAGATCGACTTCGCAAACGCCCGGCGGGTGCACTCCCCGAACCAGCGCGGCTTCGCATCGCTGCCGTGCTCGGTGACCCACCGCCGGTAGTCGGTCAGAGCGGACCGGCAGGGAGTCCCAGGAGGACGACTGGGCCGGGTGTTCAGGCGCGGGGCAGGTAGATCCGCCAGCCGTCGACGGTGACCAGCTCCAGGCTGCCCGGAGCCGCGCGGAGACGTTCGTCGAGCCGGGCCGCCAGCGGCGATCCGGTCGGCGCCACCAACGCCGCCGTCGCCGCGCGCTCGACCTCTCGGCGGTACGCGGGATAGCGGTCGAATCCGGGGTGCAGAGTGTCGTCGACGACGGCGCAGACGACGTCCTCCGCGCTGGCGAAGGTGAGCCTGTTGCAGGTCCAGTAGCCGGCCCGGACGTGTCGTACGCCGAGCTGACGCAGCGTGCTCACCAGCTCGGCGTGCCGGGCCTCGGCCGCCCGGGTCGGCGGGACGGTCTGTGCGGCCCGCCAGGTGGCGTGGACGGCGGTGCCCAGCGTGGCGACGAGCACCGCCACAGCGACCGGCCGGACCAGCGCCGACCCGACGCCGCCCCGGTCCGTGGCCAGGCCGCGTCGGGCAGCCGTCCACACTGGCCACAGCAGCGCGGGCAGGGAGATGAGCAGGCAGGACAGGTAGCGGGAACTCTCCACCGGGGTGAGCCCGGCGGCACTGCTCACCGTGTACGCGCCGAGGGTCGCCACGGCGGCCAGCACGAGCGCCAGCCGCGTCGCGGCAGCGGCCCGAGGTGCCGGGTCGGCCGGTCGACGCAGCGCCCGCCAGGCCGTGGCGGCGGCGACGGCCAGCAGCACCGGCAGCGCGAGCGCCCACCACAACTGCCAGGTGGCGCACGAACCGGGAGCGCAGAAGCCCATGCCCAGCGGGGGGCCGAGCACCAGGCCCCCGTGCAGCCGGTCGGCCCAGTCGGCGGAGGCGTTCGCGCCACTGGCGGCGAGCACGGCGCGAAGGGGATTTCGTTCGTTCACCAGGCTGTGCAGCAGCAGCGGGGCCGCCCCCAGCACGGCGGCGGATCCGAGCAGCGCACCGGCCCGCCCGCGCAGCTCCCGGTGGCAGAACCCGACGAGTACCGCCCCGGTCGCCGCGACGTACGGCAGCACGAGCGGGTCGACCCAGAGCATCAGGCCGGCCAGGAACCCCCAGAGCGCCCAGCGGGCGAGGCGCCGCCCCGGCCGACCGGCGGCCAGGCCCACGGCGAGCAGTGCCAGCGCGACTCCTGCCGCGTTCATCTCCGGGTAGCCGCCGCCGGCGATCAGCTGGTTCTTGACGATCCGGTCGGAGCCGAGAGCCAGCAGCGCCACCACCAACAACCCGAACCAGCGGTCCCCGGTCAGCCGCAGCGTCAGGCGCCACGCCAGCAGCAGGAACAGCGCGTACAGCGCCAGGGTGGGCAGCCGCAGGCCGAGCACTGAAGGCCCACCGGCCAGCGCGAAGATCGGCGCGGCGAGGTACGCCTCCAGGGTGCCCATGTACTGCTGGCCGTAGAACCAGACAGGGAAGCCCTCGCCCCGGGCGATGTGCAACGCGCCCAACCCCATTGTGGCCTCGTCGCTGTTCGTGGCCGGTGTGGAGTGGGCCAGCAGCCAGAGCCGGTAACCGATCCCGGCGAGCAGGGCCGAGGCGGTGAGCCAGCCGACCAGGCCGGGGCGCGCACTCGGCCCTGGGCGCGGTCGACCCGCGCCACGCGGCTGCTGGCGTACCCCGGCGGTCACCGCACGATCATGACATCCGGCTGCCGGGCGGTGGTGCGGCGCGCTGCCGGCGGGTCAGCCGGCGGCGACCGGGGTGGCGGCGCGGGCGTCGAGGGCCTGCTTGTAGAGCC
Source organism: Micromonospora profundi (assembly GCF_011927785.1). Taxonomy (NCBI): domain Bacteria; kingdom Bacillati; phylum Actinomycetota; class Actinomycetes; order Micromonosporales; family Micromonosporaceae; genus Micromonospora; species Micromonospora profundi. The sequence continues at coordinate 885,642 of NZ_JAATJK010000001.1, forward strand.
GGCCGGCCCGGTACGACGAGCGCACCAGTGGCCCGCTCATCACCCCGGCGAAGCCGATCTCCTCGGCCTCCTCGCGCAGCTCCACGAACTCCTCCGGCTTGACCCAGCGGGTGACCGGGTGGTGGCGGGGGGTGGGGCGCAGGTACTGCGTGATGGTGATCAGCTCGCAGCCCGCCTCGTGCAGGTCACGCAGCGCCTGGGAGATCTCGGCCCGCTCCTCGCCCATGCCCAGGATGAGGTTGCTCTTGGTGACCAGGCCGTCGGCGCGCGCCTGCCGGATCACGTCCAGCGAGCGGTCGTAGCGGAACGCCGGCCGGATCCGCTTGAAGATGCGCGGCACGGTCTCCACGTTGTGCGCCAGCACCTCCGGGCGGGAGCCGAAGACCTCGGCGAGCTGCTCGGGGACGGCGTTGAAGTCCGGGATCAGCAGCTCGACGCCGCAGCCGGGCTGGAGGGCGTGGATCTGCCGGACGGTCTCGGCGTACAGCCAGGCACCGCCGTCGGGCAGGTCGTCGCGGGCGACACCGGTGATGGTGGCGTAGCGCAGGCCCATCGAGACCACCGACTCGGCGACGCGACGCGGCTCGTCGGCGTCGAACTCGGCAGGCTTTCCGGTGTCGATCTGGCAGAAGTCGCAGCGCCGGGTGCACTGGTCACCACCGATGAGGAATGTGGCCTCACGGTCTTCCCAGCACTCGTAGATGTTGGGGCAGCCGGCCTCCTGGCAGACGGTGTGCAGCCCTTCGCGCGAGACGAGCCCACGCAGCTGGGTGTACTCCGGCCCCATCTTGGCCTTGACCTTGATCCATGGCGGTTTGCGCTCGATCGGCGTTTCGGCGTTGCGCGCCTCGATCCGCAGCAGGCGCCGCCCCTCGGGGGCCGCCGTTGCGGTGCGCGCTGCCTGGCCGGTCGTCGGCGCGGAGTGCTCGATCGTCACGAAAACGAGCCTACGCCCGACGGCAGCCATCTATGTACGCCAGGCGACCGGCGTCACGCCGCGGATGTTGTGACGCCCGACACCGCGCTGCCAAAAATTGCCGTCACATTTGCTGGGATCGGGTGTTACGGTCCCAGCCAACAGCGACGACGGAGCCGAGTAGCGCGCCGAACCGCCAGTGCAGAGAGCCGCCGGTGCTGAGAGGCGGTCTGGCGCCGATGCGCGAAGACCCTCCCGAGCTGCGGGCAGAACGGCGGCGCACGCCTAGTAGAGCCCGCCCGGCTGGCCCCGGTCACCAGGCGACGAACGAGGCTCCCGCCGCGGCGGGAGCGAAGGTGTGGTGGCACCGCGAGGTTCCCGCTCGCCCACACCTCCCTGGGGCTGACGCGACACCGTCGCCCCGGCGGCGGCGTCGCGATCGACCGAGGAGCAGATCGCCATGCAACGAACCCTGTCCCACCACCTGCCCGCCCACGTCGGCGCGACAGTACGGATCGCCGGCTGGGTGCACCGCCGCCGAACGCTCAAGTCGGTGGTCTTCCTGATCGTGCGGGACGCCGCAGGCCTGGCCCAGGTGGTCGTCACCGACCCGGCCGTCCGCGCCGAGCTGGAGAAACTCACCGAGGAGACGGTCGTCGAGGTCACCGCGACGGTGACCGCGAACGCCGCAGCGCCCGCCGGGGTCGAACTGACCGACCCGACGGTACGTCCCCTCGGCCCGCCCGCGGTGCCGCCGCCGTTCGACCTGTACCGGCCGACGCTCACCGCGAGCCTGCCCACCCAGCTCGACAACGCACCCACAGCGCTGCGGCACCCGAGGAGGTCGGCGGCGCTGCGGATCTCGGCGGCGGCGGTGGCCGGCTTCCGGACCGCACTCGACGCCCACGACTTCGTGGAGATCCATACGCCGAAGGTGGTCAGCTCGTCGACCGAGAGCGGGGCGAACGTGTTCGCGCTCGACTGGTTCGGCAGGCCCGCGTACCTGGCGCAGTCACCGCAGTTCTACAAGCAGCTGATGGTCGGTGTCTTCGAGCGCGTCTACGAGGTGGGGCCGGTCTTCCGGGCCGAGCCGCACGACACGGTCCGGCACCTGGCCCAGTACACCTCGCTCGACGCCGAGCTGGGATTCGTCGCCGACCACCGGGACGTGATGCGGGTCCTGCGCGACACAGTGGCCGGCATGTTGGCCACTGTGGGCGAGCGGGCCGCCGGTGCGCTCGACACGCTCGGCGTCGAGCCGCCCACGGTGCCGGCGGAGATCCCGGCCGTGCACTTCATCGACGCGCTGCGGATCGCCGGCGCGCCCGCCGACGAGCCGGACCTCGCGCCCGCCCACGAGCGGGCAACGGGGGGAGTGGGCCCGCCGCGAACACGCCTCGGACTTCCTCTTCGTCACCGGCTACCCGATGGCGAAGCGGCCGTTCTACACCCACCCCGACCCGGCGCGTCCCGCGTACTCGAACGGGTTTGACCTGCTCTTTCGTGGCGTGGAGTTGGTCACCGGCGGGCAGCGGCTGCACCGGCACGCCGACTACCTGGCGGCGTTGGCCGCGCGGGGTGAGCCGGTCGAGCCGGTCGCCGGATATCTGGACGCGTTCCGGCACGGCATGCCGCCGCACGGCGGCTTCGCCATCGGCCTGGAACGGTTCGTGGCCCGTCTGGTCGGGGCGGCAAACGTCCGGGAGGTCACCGCGTTCCCGCGCGACAGGCACCGTCTGACGCCGTGAGCGTCGCGGCCCTCGGCGTCGCCGCCGGGGGCCGCCGCTCAGACCTCGACGAGGGTGGAGAGCCGGCGCTCGACCACAGGCAGCACGTCGGCGACGGTGATCGGGCGGCCCAGCTCGGCGGTGAGCGAGGTGACGCCCGCGTCCCGGATGCCGCACGGCACGATCCGGTCGAAGTACGTCAGGTCGCAGTCACAGTTGATCGAGAAGCCGTGCAGGGTGACGCCCCGGGCCACCCGGATGCCGATGGCTGCCACCTTGCGGGCCGGCCCCCTGTCGTCCTCGGGCACCCAGACGCCGCTGCGCCCCTCGACCCGGCCGGCGGCAAGCCCGAACTCGGCGCACACGTCGATGAGCAGTTGCTCGGTACGGCGCACGTAGGCGACCACGTCGACAGGGTCGGGCAGCCGCAGGATCGGGTAGCCGACGAGCTGCCCCGGCCCGTGCCAGGTGATCTTGCCGCCGCGATCCACGTCGACGACCGGCGTGCCGTCCATCGGACGGTCCCACGGCTCGGTGCGCTTTCCCGCTGTGTAGACGCTCGGGTGCTCCAGCAGCAGCACTGTGTCGCCGCGCTCGCCAGCCACCACCGACTCGTGCAGGCGACGCTGCTCGTCCCAGGCGGCCCGGTAGTCAAACAGGCCGGCGCGGACGGCCGTCAGGCCGGAGGTCGTCGTTGTCACGCCCTCAGCGTAGTCCCGTGACCGGCGATGATCGCTGGTGAGCCGACTCACCCCGCACTGTCAGGCGGGCGGGATGCGCCAGACCCAGACGTCGTCGACCCGTTGTGGTTCGCCGAACAGCTCGGTGGCGGTACGCCGCACCGCCTCCTCGTCGACCTCGAACTTCGCGCCGTGCACCGCGTCCGGCAGGATCACCGCCTCGATCTGCCAGTGCCGCAGGTCGGCGGCAACGTCCCGCCTCGTGCCGTCGGTGATGATCGGCACCAGTCCGGTGCGGCCGGCCTGGTCCATCAACGCGCTCAGCGGTCGGGGCACCGGGCCGATCCGGCCCCGCCCGTCCGGGCCGCCCGGGCCGAGGAAGAACCCGCCCGGGATGGAGAACTCGCCCTGCCGGTGCGACAGCGCGTACGCCTGCCAGCGCTGCCCGTCCGGATAGATGTCCACGGCCAGCGGCACCGGCGTCAGCACCCCGCCCGGGGAGACGTACTCCTTCCAGGTGCCGGAGGTGATGAACTGCGGGATCGGCTCCCGCTCACGGGTCAGCAGCGGCGTGGGCACCAGCGGCAGGAGGGCCACCACGAAGCCGACCGCCCAGGCCAGCTCCGCCGAGCGGTGCCGGGGAGGCGCGGCGCGCAGTTGGTCGAGGGTGTACGCCAGCAGCACCCCGATCACCGGCGCGACCACCAGCGCGAGGCGGGCGGGCAGCGCGGCGTTCACCACCGGCAGTTGGCCGAGCAGGTCGAACGGCATCGGCAGCTCGGTCCGCCGTCCGTCGATCTTCGCGACCGGCCCGAACGAGAGCACCGTGAAGATCACCGCGAGGATGCCAAGCGCCCAGAGGACGGCCCGTCGGCCGGGGTCGGCCCGCCGCCACAGCGCCACGAAGCAGACCACGGTGAGCACCAGCAGGGGTACGCCGAAGAAGGAGTTCTCCTCTGTCGGGTTCGGTGCCAGCGAGGTTCCCAGACCGACCTCGCCGGCCAGCGAGCGGCGGGGGAAGGCGGCGAACGCCGCGATGTCCTCGGAATGGATCACCGGGTCGAAGCCGGTCCCATGGAAGCGTTGCGGCCCGGCGAAGTGCAACCACAGGGGGTACGACAGCAGCGCCCCGGCCACCACAGCGGTCACCCCGAGCCCGCGCAGGAAGTTGGGAAGCACGGCGCGTGCCTCGGCCCGGTGGGCCGGGTGCAGCGCCCAGACGGCGACGAACACCCCGAGCGCCAGCGCGGTGAAGAAGAGCCCCTCGGCGGCGATCGAGAAGGCCACCGCCACCAGCACGCCGAGGATCGCCCCGTCGCGGAGCCAGTGCCCCGGCCGGCGCAGGGCGAACAGCCGCCAGATCAGCAGCGGCACCAGCCAGCCCGCGGTCCAGTTGAGGTGGGCGTTGGCGTGCGACACCATGCCGGGGGAGTAGGCGATGAACAGGGCGCCGACCGCGGCGGCCAGCCGGCTGCGCACCAGGTGCCGGGAGAACAGCCAGTACCAGGCCAGCGCGGTGGCCAGCAGGTTCAGGGTGAGGATCACCAGGAACGTGGCCGGTGGCCCGATCAGATACGTGAGCGGTGCGAACACCACCGCGTACACGGTGATCGAGGTGTTGACCGCGAGGTTCACGCCGTCCGGCACGTTGATCAGGTTCGTGAAGAGCGGGTTGTCCCCGTGGGTGACAGCGTGCCCGCCGAAGGCCAGCAGCCACTCGAAGAGCGCCTGGTCGCTGGAGTTGACGGTGATGGCGCGCCCGTTCGGGTCCCGCCACAGGCCACTTGTCACCCAGACGGCGAGCACGAGTGCCACCAGCACGACGGTCAGGTCCGCCCGGCGGTCCCGGACGGCGTGCGGCGGTGACGCGGGGGCGGGCCCGGTGGCCAGCGACGGGGAGGACGGCACGCAGCGGACGTTACCAACCGGACCTGGACGGGCCGGTCATACATGCAAGGAGGGGACCCCTGTTATCGCCTGAGGTAGAGGAGGGGGCCCTTCCTAACACGTCGACGGCGCGGCGTACACAGCGGCCGTCGTGAATGTGTGCGCGCAACCCATGTCATCGCGGCGACACATCGTCGTAACGTTCCGGCAATTCGACGGTGACCCAGTTCACAGTCTGCCCTTCCAGGAGGCCGCCGTGCGCCGCTCCTCGTCCACCCTCACCCGGCTGATCGGCGCGGTCGCCGGGCTCGTGCTCGCCGCAGCGGGCGCGGTCGCCATCGCCGCACCCGCCCAGGCGGCGACCCTCACCCAGGTCGCCAGCTTCGGCTCCAACCCCGGCAACCTCAGCATGTACGCCTACCGGCCGGACAACCTGCCGGCCAACGCCCCGGCCGTGGTGCTCCTGCACGGGTGCGTCCAGAACGCCTCCGGCTACTTCGCCAACTCCGGCTGGCAGAAGTACGCAGACCAGTGGAAGTTCGCACTGATCGTGGCGGAGCAGAAGTCCGGCAACAACGCCAACGCCTGCTTCAACTTCTTCGAGGCGGGGGACACCGCCCGGGGTCAGGGCGAGGCGCTGTCCATCAAGCAGATGGTCGACCACGCCAAGACCAACTTCGGGGTGAACCCCTCCCGCGTCTACGTCAGCGGCCTCTCCGCCGGTGGGGCGATGAGCGCGGTCATGCTCGCCACCTACCCGGACGTCTTCGCCGCCGGGTCGATCATCGCCGGCATCCCGTACCGCTGCGCCACAAGCATGGTCAACGCGTTCAGCTGCATGAACCCGGGCGCGGACAAGACCCCCGCCGCGTGGGGCGACCTGGTCCGTGGCGCGTACGCCGGCTACACCGGCCCGCGCCCCCGGGTGGCCATCTGGCACGGCACCTCGGACACCACAGTCACCCCCCTCAACGGCACCGAGTCCCGCGACCAGTGGACGAACGTGCGAGGTGTCTCGCAGACCCCGACCAGCACCTCGTCGCTGCCCGCGAACACCAGCCTTGAGGTGTACGGCAACGACGACGTACGGCTCTACCGGATCTCCGGAATGGGCCACGGCACGCCTGTCGACCCCGGCTCCGGGGCTGACCAGTGCGGCACGGCGGCCGCCTACTTCCTGGACACCATCTGCTCGACGTACCGTGACGCGCTCTTCTTCGGCCTGAACAGCGGCGGCACCACCCCGACCCCGACCGCCACGCCCACGGCCAGCCCCACCCCGACCGCCAGCCCCACGCCGACCGCGAGCCCCACCCGGACCCCGACCCCGTCCCCGACGGCGGCGCCGACCTGCGTGACGGCGAGCAACTATGCGCACGTGGTGGCCGGTCGGGCGCACCAGTCCGGCGGCTACGCCTACGCGAACGGCTCGAACCAACGGATGGGCCTCTACAACACCTTCTACACCAGCACCCTGAAGCAGACCGCCGCCAACTACTGGGTCATCGGCTGCTGACGTCTGAAGCTGACCCCCGTCGATCATGACGTTCCCGCCGCATCCCCGCCGGGGGAGGGCAGGCGTCACGATCGGCGGGGGTTACGCCGTGAGGGCGGCGTGCAGGGCGCCGGGGAGATCGGGGTGGCGGTACTGGTAGCCGGCCCGGGTCAGGACGCCCGGCAGGACGCGGGTGCTGGTGAGGGCCTCGTGGGAGAAGCCGCCGAGCGCCACCTTGAGCGCCAGCGCGGGGATCGGGATGATCGCCGGCCGGTGCAGTTGGCGGGCCAACTCCCGTGTGAACTCGGCGTTTGTCACAGGGTTCGGCCCCACCACGTTCACCGGCCCGGCGATCTCGTCGTGGGTCAGCAGGAAGACTGTCGCGTCCAGCCAGTCGACCATGGAGATCCACGGCAGCCACTGCCGGCCGCTGCCCAGCCGACCGGCGATGCCCAGCCGGAACGGCAGCAACTGTGGCTTGAGCAGCCCACCGTCGCGGTGCAGTGGCAGGCCGGTCCGCAGCCGCACCACGCGTACCCCGGCGTCCTCGGCCGGCCGGGTCGCGGCCTCCCACACCCGGCAGACGTCGGCGAGGAAGCCCTCGCCGGCCGGCGCGTCCTCCTCGACCACCCGGTCGCCGGTGTTGCCGTACCAGCCGACGGCGGACGAGTTGAGCAGCGCCCGGGGACGGTCGGCGGCGGGTAGCCCGGCGATCGTTGTCGCCAATGTGCCGCTGGTGTCGACCCGGCTCGTGCGGATGAGCCGGCGGTAGTCGTCGTTCCAGCGCTTGTCACCGACACCCGCGCCGGCCAGGTTGACCACCGCGTCCACCTCGGCGACAACGGCCGGGTCGAGCTGCCCGGCGGTCGGATCCCACCGCCGTTCCTGCGGATCGCGTGCCTTCCGGCGCACCAGCCGGGTGATCTGGTGCCCGTCGGCCGAGAGCCGGTCGGCCAACCGGGTGCCGAGAAAGCCGGACGCGCCGGCCAGAAGGATCCGCATACCCCCATCTTTGCCCAGAACCCCGCCGGTGAATGCGTCGGGCGGCCGACGTCCCCGGTTACGGAGCGCGCCCGGCGAAGCGGCACGCTTTCAGTGTGATCTGTCGAGGGTCCGCGATCACGGCCGATGGAGGAAGCTGATGCGCATCAGCCGGCTGTCGGCCCAATCTTCGAGCCGAGTCGGTCGGATGGTGCCGGGGTCGTGGGGCTGATTGAGATCCGCGACGATCTCCGCCAGTACGGCCTGACGTTCCGCTGGGGCGGTGACCGGTCCCAGCGTCGTGATGTCGATGATCCGTTCGCTGGTGCCCGCGGCGGGTGTGATCTCGATGGCTCGTCGAATGTGATCGGGCAGGTGCGATAAAGACGCGTCCCGTGTGGGGTCGTTCCATCCGGTCGCGCCCGGACTGCTCATGCGGTCTCGGTCTGAAGGGCGGGGCCAAGGAGGAGTCCACCGTCGATGACGTATTCCGAACCCGTGATGAACGAGGCGTCTGATGACGTGAGGAACAGGAGAAGCCGGGTGACGTCGGTCGGTTCTCCAAGCCGGGGGATGGCGAACGGCTCGGGTGAGTAGAAGTCGGCGATTGCCGTGGTGGCGCCGGCTGCTGGTTCGTGGATGAAGGGGGTCGCGATCACGCCGGGGTGGATGGTGTTCACACGGATGTGGTCGCGGCCGAGCTCGAGCGCTGCCGTTCGTGTGAGACCACGCACCGCCCACTTGCTGGCGACGTACGGCGCGTAGTACGCCGTGCCGCCCAGGGCCATCGTCGAGGCGATGTTGACGATGGCTCCCCCTGCTGCGCGGCGCAGAGCCGGGGCGACGGCCTTGATGCCGAGGAAGGTCCCTGTGAGGTTGATGTCGAGGATGCGCGACCACGTGGTCTGGTCCGTGTCCTCGATCGGCGCCGGTGGGTTCTGGACGCCCGCGTTGTTGACGAGCACGTTCAGGGCGCCGAAGGCGCTCTCGGCGGCTAGCACGGCGGCGGACCACGAGCTTTCGTCGCTGACGTCGAGGCGGGTGAAGCGAGCACGGGTCCCGAGTTCGTCGGCGAGAGCGGCGCCGCGTTCGGTGTCGATGTCGCCGATCACCACGTTCGCTCCCTCCGCGTGAAAGGCGCGTACGTGGCTGGAGCCCTGGCCGCCGGTCCCACCGGTCACGAGCACGGTCTGGTTGTCGAAGCGGAGCATCAGATGTTCCTTCGGTATGTGGGCGGCTGACCGGGATCATCAGTGATGAACGGCGGCCGATGGTGAGTCGCTCGACTCACCACTGGCCTGACACTAGGCCGGCGGCAGTGGTGAGTCAAGCCACTCACCTCGTATGCTTTGCCCATGGGCAGGGTCGTGACGACGTATCACCAGCGCGTCGCCCAGGAGAAGCGCGCGCTGATCGTGGCGGCCGCGACCGCGCTGTTCCTTGAGTTGGGCTACGACCGGACGTCGCTGGCGCAGATCGCAGAGCGCTCGGGCGTTTCGCGGGCCACCTTGTTCAAGCAGTTTCCGAGCAAAGCCGCACTGTTCGACGCCATCGTCACCGAGTCCTGGTCAACAGCTGACGAAGAGGATCCGCCTCCGGCGGGCAACCTCGTCGACGGACTCCGCGCCATCGGTCGCCGCTACGCCGAGCTGTTGAGCCAGCCCCAGATGACCGACCTGTTCCGAATCGTCATCGCCGAGCTGCCGCGTTTCCCCGAGCTGGCCCACGCGCAGTTCTCGCAGGGGAAGATGCCCTACTTCGAGTCCGTACGCGGCTACCTCCTCGCCGAGCACGAAGCAGGAACGGCGCGGGTCGAAGATGTTGAACTCGCAGCCACCCAGTTCCTGGGCATGATCTCCAACTACGTCTTCTGGCCGACACTCCTGGTGCCGGGCTGGGAGGTGAGCGCCGAACGCGTCACCCAGGTGGTCGACGAGGCCGTCCGCACCATCGCCGCCCGATATGCCGTGACTGGACCAGAGACGCCCAGCACCTGGACGGGAACGCCCGGGTCGCCCCGGACGTCGAGCAGGTGACCGGCCGCCCCGGGTGCACGTTCCGGCAGTGGGCCGCTGAGCACGCGGACGACTTCCGCCGACGGCGCCCGGGGCGTGGATCGGTCAGGCCGCGTGGGCCGGGCGTAGGTCTGCCAGCAACCGCTCCACCTCGGCGTACGCCTCAGGGCCCAGCGGGCCGAGCTCCAGGGTGGTCAGGTTCTCCTCCGCCTGGGCCACAGTGCGCAGGCCGGGGATCGGCACGGTACGCGGGCTGCGCGCCAGCAGCCAGCCCAGCGCGCCCTGTGCGAGGGTTCGCCCGTCGGCGGTGAGCGCCGCCCGGACCTGCTCGACACGTGCCGCCCAGCGGGGCGTCGGCCGGCCGTCGGTGAACCACTGCAACCACTCCGGTGCCCGGCCGCGTACGTCGTCCGCGCCGAGGGCCCGGATCGAGCCCGTGAGTAGCCCCATCGCCAGCGGCCCCCGGTTGAGGCTTGCCAGGTCGTAGTTGTCGCAGACCGCCAGCACCGCCGCGTTGTCGCTCAGCACCGACTCGTCGTGCTGGATGGCGACGCAGTGCGGGCCGGCCGCCGCGAACGCCTCCGCCGAAGCCGGGTTGTCGGTGCTCCAGCCGTACCCCCGGATCTTGCCCTTGTCGACAAGCGCCTCCAGGGTGTCGACCAGGTCGAGCGCGGCGGGCACCGGCAGATCGTTGAGGTGCAGTTGGTAGAGGTCCACGTGGTCGGTGCCGAGCCGACGCAGCGAATCCTCCAGGCTGCGCACGGCGAACGCCGGACTGGCGTCGGTACCGAGCGCCCGCCGGGTGGTCTCGTCGCTGACGTTGCCGAACTTGGTGGCGATCACCGCGTCGTCGCGTCGGCCGGCCAGGGCCCGGCCGAGGATCCGCTCGCTGTGCCCGGCGCCGTAGTTGCTGGCCGTGTCGAACAGCGTCACCCCCAGCTCCAGCGCCCGGTGGATGGTGTGGATCGACTCGTCGTCGTCCACCTCGCCCCACCCGAACGGCTGCCCGTCGTCACCCCAGAGCGGGCCGCCGATCGCCCAGCAGCCCATCCCGATCGCACTCACCTCGATGCCGCTGCGTCCCAGCGTCCGTGTCGTCGTCATGCGCCAAGCCTCCAACCTGGAGTGCACTCCAGGTCAAGGGCTAACATCTCGGCCATGACCGGTCACGCGCCTGCGGAGGCCGCCCGTTACGCGCCCGCGGAGGCCGCCCGGCGCAGCGGCTTCAGCCTGGACACGCTGCGGTACTACGAGAAGATCGGCCTGCTCGCCGACGTGGGTCGTACGGCGGGCGGGCGTAGGGTCTTCACCGACGACGACCTGAGCTGGCTCGTGCTGTTGCGCTGCCTGCGCGACACCGGGATGCCGATCGCCCAGATGTGCCGCTACGCGTCCCTGGCCCGCGAGGGCGAGCACACCACCGACGAGCGGCGTGAGCTGCTGCAACAGCACGCCACACAGGTCCAGGAGCAGATGCGTCTGCTCCAACGCCAGTACGACCACCTTAGGGAGAAGATCCGCTTCTACGAAGGGCTGCCCGGCGCGGGCCTGCGCGACGGGGAAGCGGCGCGCGACGATGCTGCGGCGCGCGACGACGAGGCTCGCGACGATCAGCCGGCGGCGGCCAGCCGGGGCAGCAGCGGGGTCAGCGGATCGAGCGCGTCGGCGCGTACCACGTAGCGGGTGACGCCCCAGCGCCGTCGGTGCGCCGCCACCGCCGCGACGATCTCGTCCGGGCTGCCGATCAGCACGAACGGCGTGGCCAGCAGCTCGTCGACGGTCAGGCCGGTCTCCTCGGCGATCTGCTCCGCGGCGGCCTGAGCACCGTCGCCCACCGCCACGTGCTGCACAAGCGCCTCCAACACCGGCGGGTAGTCCCGTCCGGCCGCGCCGGCCGCGACCGCTGCCAGTTGCGCGTCGAGCTGCGCGGCACGCCAGCGCACCTCGTGGTTGTGGCCGTCGGCGAGGGTACGGCCGAAGCCGGTCAGCCCCACCACGTCGGCGTGCGCGCCGGCCCAGCGCAGCAGCTCAGTGTTCGCTGTGCCGACTGTCAGCGGGATCCGGGACTCCACCGGGTCGGGCCGATCCAGCCGTGCGGCACGCATCACGAGGTCGGCCGAGTCGACGGTGACCTCGTCGCCGGCCAGCAGCGCGCGTACCGCCTCGGTCACCGCGATGCAGCGACGTACCCGGCCGGCGACGTCGGGGCGCTCCCGGCCGACGGCACGCCACTCGGAGGGGGTGTGGCCGGCGCCGATGCCGAGCCGGGCACGCCCGCCGGAGACCAGGTCGAGGGTGGCCACGTCGGTGGCGAGCAGGACCGGCTCGCGTACGCCGGCGTTGGAGACGTACGAGCCGAGCCCGAGGGCCGAGGTGACCGACGCGGCGGCGGCCAGCGCGACGAACGGCGCGGGCACCCCGCCCGGGTGGTCGCCGACGAGCAGCGCGTCGTAGCCGGCGGACTCGGCCCGCCGAGCCAGTTCGCACCAGCTGGCGGCGTCGGACGGGCTCGCCTGGACCGAAAAGGTGATCACACGCCTCAGCGTGCCTGGCACGGGACGGAGACGGCCAGCGATTCTGCCAAGGGGAGAAGGCTGCTCAGGGGGCGGGGTTCTCCGGCTCGTGCTTGTCGTGCCAGCGGGCCCGCCAGGCGGCCTCGCTGGCCTCGTGAGTGGTCCGTTCCTCGAAGACGACGGCCCGCAGCGCGCGCCGGGAACCCGACAGCACAAGCACCTCGACGGCCACCAGGCCGACGCAGATCGCTGTGGCGAGGGCGAGCGCGCCCAGCGCCGGCAGGAGGTGGCCGAGCGGCAGGGCCACCGCCAGTGCCACGATCACGCCGACGCGGGTCCAGGTGACTGTGTGCAGGGTGCGGATCTGGAACAGCATGTTGACGGCGAAATAGCAGATCAACCCGCCGAACAGCATCGGTACGGCAGGTCCGTGCATCCGTTGGGCGGACCCGCCGGCCGGGTCGGTGACCTGGTGCAGGATCTCCTCGCTGCCGATGGAGAAGAGGATGATCCCAGCGATCATCGGCAGGTAGAGGTACGCGTAGGCGTCCCGGGCCATCGCCACCCGCGGGCTGCCCTCGGCGGCGTGCAGGGCGATCCGGGCCGCCGGGCCGATGAAGTCGAAGTGCGCCCACCACAGGGTGGCGGTGAGCACGATGCCGAGCGTGGCCGCCGCCACCGCCGGCCAGGTGACCTGTTGGCCGAGCAGGTTGCCGCCGACGCCGACGGAGATCACCGACTCGCCCAGCGCGATGATCAGGATGAGGTCGTAGCGCTCGGTCCAGTGCTCGGCGCTTGTCACCCCCCAGCCCCAGGTGCCGACGATGAAGCCGGTGGCGTACTGGACAAGCACCACGGCGATCCACAACCCGTCCCGGACCATCGCGGCCGTGTCGGTGTCGGCGATCTGTGGCGGGATCAGCGCGGCGGCCAGCAGCAGCACGATGCTCGCCACCAACTCCGGGGCGAAGCGGCGTAGCTGCCGGCGCTCCTGCGGGCTGTCCCGCACCACATGCTGGTACAGGATCATGTGTACGCCCCGGACCACGACGTAGCTGACGGCCACCAGCATGGGGCCGGCGGCACCTCCCCTCGGGTCGCTGAACGCCTGCGGCAGCCCCAGCGCGAACGAGAACAGGGCGGCCATGGCGATCACCATGAGCACCGGTACGTAGCCTTCGCCGAGCCGGACCCGGGTGGCGACGAGGCTGTGCACGACCCAGCACCACCAGAGCACGGCGAGCACCAGACCGGCGTGCAGCAGTTGCCGGCCGGAGATGTTCGCGGCGGTGGCCCGCGTGATGATGAAGAACGAGAAGACGAACACCAGATCGAAGAAGACCTCGAACCGGTCCACGCGGGCACCGGGGGCGATCGGGACAGCGGGGCCCAGGTGCCCACGCCGCCGGAAGCCGCCCACGGTCTCACTCTGGCAGCGTATTGCCTGGTCGGAGGTCGAACGGGCCAGCCTGCGCCTGGTGCCGCAGCCATCCGGGGCAGCGGCGTCGCCGGCTCCGCGCGTGCCGGCGCCCGAGGCGACGGCGTCGGGCGTTACCTCCGTCCCGGGGCGGGAAAACCCCTCGACCGTGCCTCCGGCAGTCGTTCGCGGTCGTAGCGGCCGCCCCACCCGGACAAGGATGGACAATGACGACGAACAACCCGATCAGCACCCCGTTCACCAATGAGTCCACAGCGATGGACGTGATTCAGGGCGTGGACCTCGGCGGACGGCGGGCGATCGTCACCGGCGGTTCGTCGGGCATCGGTGTGGAGACCGCCCGTGCCCTGGCCGGCGCCGGCGCCCAGGTCACCCTTGCCGTGCGCAACACCGACGCCGGTCAACGCGCCGCCGACGACATCACCGCCACCACAGGCAACGACCAGGTCCTGGTCGCTCCGCTCGACCTCGCCGACCAGGCGTCGATCGCCGACTTCGTGGCCAACTGGGACGGCCCGCTGAACATCCTCGTCGACAACGCCGGCATCATGGCCGCGCCCCTGAGCCGGACCCCGCAGGGCTGGGAGATGCAGTTCGCCACCAACCACCTGGGGCACTTCGCGCTCGCCGCCGGGCTGCGCAACGCCCTCGCCGCCGCCGACGGGGCCCGGATCGTGTCGGTCAGCTCCGCCGCCCACCTGCGCTCACCTGTGGTCTTCGACGACATCCAGTTCGACAGTCGGGAGTACGAGCCGTGGCAGGCGTACGGGCAGTCGAAGACGGCGAACGTGCTCTTCGCGGTGGAGGCGAGCCGCCGCTGGGCCGACGACGGAATCCTTGCCAACTCGCTCACGCCCGGCGCGATCAAGACCAACCTGCAACGGTACGTCAGCGAGGAGGAGCTGAACCGGATGCGCGCGGGCAACGCGGCGGCCTGGAAGACAGTCGAACAGGGTGCCGCCACGTCGGTGCTGGTAGCGGCCTCGCCGCTGCTCGACGGAGTGGGCGGGCGCTACTTCGAGGACTGCCAGGAGGCCGGCCCTGCCCAGCCAGGCGAGCGGCGTGGCGTCGCCGGGTACGCGCTGGACCCGGAGGCCGCCGAACGGCTCTGGCAGGTCTCGACCGACCTGCTCAAGAGCTGACGCCCAGACAGCGGGCTGAGGCACGACCGGCGGGCTGCGGCCCGCTCACACGAAAGGGCGCCCCGGTCGACGACCGGGGCGCCCTTCGGCGTTGGTGCGAGGGTCAGGCCAGACCCAGCTCCGACTCGAAGTTGCCGGCCTCCAGCCGCTCCTTGACAGCGGTCAGGAAGCGGGCCGCGTCGGCGCCGTCGATCAGCCGGTGGTCGTAGGACATGGCCAGGTAGACCATCGACCGGACCGCGATGACCTCGCCCAGGTCCGGGTCGTTGACCACTACCGGACGCTTCACCACGGCACCCGTGCCCAGCATCGCCGACTGCGGCGACGGCACGATCGGGGTGTCAAAGAGCGCGCCCCGGCTGCCCGTGTTGGTGAGCGTGAAGGTCGCACCGGCGATCTCGTCCGGGCTGATCTTGTTGGTGCGGGTCCGCTCGGCCAGGTCGGCGACGCGCTTGGCGATGCCGCCCAGGTTGAGGTCACCCGCGTTGTGGATGACCGGCGTCAACAGCCCACGCTCGGTGTCCACGGCGATGCCGAGGTGCTCCGCCTCCGGGTAGGTGATCGTCCCGCCTTCGAGATCCATCCGGGCGTTGACGATCGGGTACGTCTGCAGCGCCTCGATGGCCGCCAGCGCGAAGAACGGCAGGAAGGACAGCTTCACGCCGTGCCGCTGCTGGAACGAGTCCTTCGCCTGGGCGCGCAGCTTCGCGACCCGGGTGACGTCCACCTCGACCACAGTGGTGAGCTGCGCCATCTCGTGCAGCGACTCGTGCAGCCGGGTGGCGATGGCCTTGCGGATGCGGGGCAGCTTCTCGGTGGTGCCCCGCTTGCCGCTCGGCTGCGGCTTCGCGGCCGGCTTGGCCGGTGCCGCCGACGACGCGGCGGCCGGCTGCGCGGCGGCGGGAGCGGCCTTGGCCTTCTCCGCCGCGTCGAGGACGTCCTGCTTGCGGATCCGGCCACCAACGCCGGTGCCGCTGAGCGAGGACAGGTCGACGCCGTGCTCACTTGCCAGCTTGCGTACCAGCGGGGTGACGTAACCCGCGACCTCCTCGCCGTCGCCCTGCGCCGGGCGCTGCGGGGCGCTCGTCGGGGCGGACGGCTGCGCGGCCTGCTCGGTCTTCGCGGGCTGCGCCGACGACTCCGTCTCCGCGGCCGGCTCGTTGTAGGACGTGCCCGGGGTCGGCTCGTCGACCTTCGGCTCCGGCTTCGGCTCGGCCTTCGGCGTGGGCTTGGCCTCCGCCTTCGGCTCGGGCTTCGACTCGGGCTCGGCCTGGGCGGGAGCACCGCCGGCGGCACCGATGACAGCGAGCTCCGCGCCGACGTCGGCGGTCTCGTCCTCGGCGACCTTGATCTCCAGCACGGTGCCGGCGACCGGGGACGGGATCTCCGTGTCCACCTTGTCGGTGGAGACCTCCAGCAGCGGCTCGTCCACCTCCACGGTGTCGCCGACCTGCTTGAGCCAGCGGGTGACCGTACCCTCGGTGACGCTCTCGCCCAGGGCCGGCATCTTCACCGCGGTGCCCTCGCCCGACGGCGCGGCGGCCGGAGCCGGCGCCTCGTCCTGGGCCGGCGCCTCGTCCTGTGCCACCTGGTCGGCGGTGCCCTCGGCGGCAGCGGTCGGCTCGGTGGCCGGCTCCACAGCCTCGGCCGGAGCCTCCTGCTGCTCCTGCGGGGCGGCCTCGCCGCCACCCGTCGACTCGCCCTCACCGGCGATGACGGCCAGTTCGCTGCCAACCTCGGCGGTCTCGTCCTCACCGACCACGATCCGGCTCAGCACGCCCGCCGCGGGCGACGGGATCTCGGTGTCGACCTTGTCGGTCGAGACCTCGAGCAGGGGCTCGTCGACCTCGACGGTGTCGCCCTCCTGCTTGAGCCAGCGCGTGACGGTGCCCTCGGTGACGCTCTCGCCGAGCCGGGGCATGGTGACCGATACCGGCATGTTCTCCAGACTCCTTCATTCCCCTAGGGGATCTTCGCCCGTCGCCGGACGCCGCGGTTTGGGTGATCAGGCGTGCGCGTGCAGCGGCTTGCCGGCGAGGGCCAGGTGCGCCTCGCCCAGGGCCTCGTTCTGGGTCGGGTGGGCGTGCACGAGCTGGGCGACCTCCGCCGGGTACGCCTCCCAGTTGTAGATGAGCTGCGCCTCGCCGACCAGCTCACCCACCCGGGCGCCGACCATGTGCACGCCGACCACCGGGCCGTCCTCCACCCGGACCAGCTTCACGAAGCCTGTGGTCTTGAGGATCTGGCTCTTGCCGTTGCCGCCCAGGTTGTAGTTGTAGGCCTTGACCTTGTCGGCGCCGTACTGCTCCTTGGCCTTCGCCTCGGTCAGGCCCACCGACGCCAGCTCCGGGTCGGAGTAGGTGACCCGCGGGATGCCCACCTCGTCGATGACCGCCGGGTTCTGCCCGGCGATCTCCTCTGCGACGAAGATGCCCTGCTGGAAGCCGCGGTGCGCGAGCTGAAGGCCCGGCACGATGTCGCCGACCGCGTAGACGTTCGGCACGCTCGTGCGCAGCCGCTCGTCGGTAAGCACGTAGCCGCGGTCCATCTTCACGCCCTGCTCCTCGTACCCGAGGTTGGCGGTGTTCGGGCCGCGACCGACGGCGACCAGCAGCAGCTCGGCCTCGACGGTCTCGCCGCCCTGAATGGTCAGCTTGACGCCGTTCTCGGTCTTCTCGACCTTCTCGAACGGCTTGCCGACCTTGAAGTTGATCTTCCGCTTGCGGAACGCCCGCTCCAGCGCCTTGGACGACTCCTCGTCCTCGGCGGCGACCAGCCGGGGCAGCGCCTCGACGATCGTCACGTCCACGCCGAAGGACTTCCACACGCTCGCGAACTCGACGCCGATCACGCCGCCACCCAGCACGATCACCGACGACGGCACCCGGTCCAGGGTGAGCGCGTGGTCACTGGTGATGATCCGCTCGCCGTCGACCTCCAGGCCGGGCAGGCTCTTGGCGTACGAGCCGGAGGCCAGCACGACATTGCGGCCGGTGTAGCGCTTGCCGTCGACCTCGACGACGTTCTTGCCGACCAGCTTGCCGGCGCCCGCGACGAAGGTGATGTCCTTCGAGCCGCTCACCAGGCCCTGCAGGCCCTTGTAAAGCCGGGAGATCACGCCGTCCTTGTACGCGTTGACCCCCGCCATGTCGATGCCGACCAGTTCGGCCTTCACACCGAACTGCTCCGACTCGCGGGTCTGGTCGGCGATCTCGGCCGCGTGCAGCAGCGCCTTGGTCGGGATGCAACCGTTGTGCAGGCAGGTGCCGCCGAGCTTGCCCTTCTCGACCAGCGCGACCTTAAGGCCCAGCTGGACGGCGCGCAGGGCGGTGGCGTAACCGCCGCTACCACCTCCGAGGATGACGATGTCGAAGGTTGCGTCGTTCGGCTCGCTCACGTCCAACTCCCAGGTCGCGTCGCTGCTTCGGGGGTCACAGAGGGGTAACACGGACACACCCCACCTCGGTCATCTTGTCACCATGCGGCACAGGGCGCGTAGTGAGGTGCCCAACGACACGTCATCGACACGTACCCTTGGCACCGTTGTCGACGACGGAGCATTGGGGGAGATGTTCGGTGGGGTTGTTCCGACGTCGTAAGAAGCCGCGTGTGTCGAGCCTCGACCGCGCGGCCGACAGCGGCGACCTGGCCCATCTCGAAGCCTTCATCCGCAGCCGGCGAGGCGTCGAAGCGTTCATCGAACCTCGGACGACGGTCACCGAGACCACTGTCATCCTGATCGCCGACGACGGGGAGTGGACCCGCCGTCGCATCGACGGCCCGGACGGGGCGCGGCGCTTCGCGTACCGGATGGGGATTCCGGTGTACGACGTGCGGCTGATGGGCTACCCGCAGCGGATGCGCGACTTCAACGAACGCCGCAAGCGCCGACCCGACCAGCAGATGTAAGGAAGGGCCCCTGTTAACGCCAGGCGTTAACAGGGGGCCCTTCCTTACATCTCAGCCGTTGGCCGCGACGTCCTCGACCAGCTGCACCAGGGTGCGGACCGGCACACCAGTGCCGCCCTTGGTCCAGTAGCCGGTCGGCTCACCCGAGTGGTAGCCCGGCCCGGCGATGTCGATGTGCGCCCAGGCCACGCCGTCGGCCACGAACTCCCGCAGGAACACGCCGCCCTGCAGCATGTGCCCGGCCCGGTCCATCCCCGCGTTGACCTGCGAGATGTCCGCGACGTCGGACTCCATGCCCTTGCGGACGTCGTCCGGCAGCGGCATCGGCCACGCCGGCTCGCCGACCGCGTCGCCCACCGTCCGGACCCGCTCGCACAGCTCCGGGGTGCCCATCACGCCGGCCATCCGCTTGCCCAGCGCGATCACCTGGCCGCCGGTCAGCGTGGACGTCTCGAACAGGTAGTCCGTGCCGTCCTCGCACGCGCGGGCGATGGCGTCACCCAGCACCATCCGGCCCTCGGCGTCGGTGTTGAGCACCTCCACCTTCTTGCCGTTGTACATGCTGATCACGTCACCCGGCCGGTAGCTGCTGCCCGACGGCATGTTCTCCGCCATCGGCAGGTAGGCGCTGACCGCCACCGCCGGCTTCAGCGCGGCGATCGCCAGCATGGCGGCACCCACCGCGGCGGCGCCCGCCATGTCGGACTTCATCTCCCACATGCCCTGCGCCGGCTTGATCGAGATGCCACCAGTGTCGAAGGTGATGCCCTTGCCGACCAGCGCGACACGCTTGCCGTTGCCGCCGCCCTGCGGGGTGTAGGTGAGCTTCACCAGCCGCGGGGGAGCCTCCGAACCCTGCCCGACCGCCACGATGCCGCCGTACCCGCCAGCGGCGAGCGCCGCCTCGTCGAGCACCTCGACGTCGAGCCCCGCCTCCCGGGCGGCACCGGCCACCGCGTCGGCGAAGGACGGGGGACGCAACTCGTTGGGGGCGGTGTTCACCCAGTCCCGGCTGAGCCGGACCGCGCCGGCCACCGCCTGCGCCCGGGTGATCTCCGCCTCGGCGCCCGCGTCAGCGGCGTCCGGCACGGCGATGAGCACCTCGGCCACCGGCTCCCGCCGGGTCGGCTGCGGCCGGGTCTTGTAACCGGCGAACCGGTACCCGCCGAGCAACGCCCCCTCGGCGACAGCGCGCAGCGCAGCCGGCGCGTCCGCGTCGTCCGGCAGCGGCATGGCGAGCGCCACCTTCGCGGCACCGGCCACGGCCCGGATCGCCGAGCCGGCCGCGCGGCGCAGCGCCTCCGGCGCCGGTGCGGCACCCGACGGCTCCGGACCCAGCCCGACGGCGGCGACCAGCGGGGCGGTGACAGTGCCCAGCGTCGCCAGCTTGATCACCTCCCCGGGGGCGCCGGTCGCGCCGAGCAGCGCCAACGTCGCGGTCAGCTTGCCGTCGAAAGCGGCGGCGATGCTCTCCGCGCCGCTGGCGAGCAGCAGGGTGCCGGCGAGGCCGCTGGTGGCGCCCTGCTCTCCGGTCTGGCTGTGCACGCCGATCACGATCGCGTCGACGGCGAGCTCCGCCGGGTCGGTGTCGACCAGGCTCAGGGTGGTCGTACGGGGGGATGTCACTGAAGCTACTCCGGGCGGGCCGGGCCGGTCGCGGCGTCGCGTACCGGCGGTGAAGGTCTCCGACGGAACCTACCCGCCGGACATCGGGGCTGTCCCGTCGATGCCGCCGACGGGGTCCCGCCGATGCTAACCAGCGGTGTTGCCCCCGGTAAGTTGCCACCCATGACCGACGTGACCTCCGACGCCGCCGCGACCCGGCTGCGCCGATCCCCGCTGCACGAGCGGCACACCGCCGCCGGCGCCAAGTTCGCCCCCTTCGGGGGCTGGGAAATGCCACTGGAGTACGCCGGTGGCGGGGTGCTCAAGGAGCACACGGCGGTGCGTACCGCGGTGGGGGTCTTCGACGTGTCGCACCTGGGGAAGGCCCGGGTGACAGGCCCCGGCGCGGCCGAGTTCGTCAACGCCTGCCTCAGCAACGACCTCGGCCGGATCGGGCCGGGCCGGGCGCAGTACACGCTCTGCTGCGACGACGCCACTGGCGGCGTGGTGGACGACATCATCGCCTACCTGTACGCCGACGACCACGTCTTCCTCATCCCGAACGCCGCGAACACCGCCGAGGTGGTGCGCCGGTTGCGCGCCGCCGCGCCTGCTCAGGTCACCGTCACCGACGAGCACGAGGCGTACGCGGTGCTTGCCGTGCAGGGCCCCCGCTCTGCCGAGCTGCTGGCAGCCCTCGGCCTGCCCACCGAGCACGGCTACATGAGCTTCTCCGCCGCCACACTTGCCGACGTGGAACTGACCGTCTGTCGTACCGGCTACACGGGCGAGCTGGGCTACGAGCTGGTGGTGCCGGCGGACGACGCCGTGACCGTCTGGGACGCGCTGTTCGCCGCCGGTGCGGCCTTCGACCTGCGTGCCTGCGGACTTGCCGCTCGGGACACGCTGCGCACCGAGATGGGCTACCCACTGCACGGGCAGGACCTCTCGCTGGACATCACCCCGGTACAGGCACGCTCAGGCTGGGCGGTGGGCTGGGACAAGCCGGCGTTCTGGGGTCGCGACGCGCTGCTCGCCGAGAAGGCCGCCGGCCCCCGGCGTACGCTGCGCGGCCTAGTGGCCGTCGACAGGGCCATCCCGCGCCCCGGGATGACCCTGCACGTCGGTGACGAGCAGGTGGGCGAGGTAACCAGCGGCACCTTCAGCCCGACGCGGAAGCAGGGCATCGCGCTGGCCCTGCTGGACACCGACGCGAACCTCGCCGAAGGCGACGTGATCGAGATCAACATCCGCAACCGCCGCGCCCCGGTAACGATCACCAAGCCGCCCTTCGTGAACCCCTCAGTGAGGTAGCCCCGCCCCCGCAAGCCCCGCACATGGGGTTAGGGGGTTTTGGGGGCCTCGCCGGAGTCCAGCACCGCCTGGGTCCAGCCGCCTTCGATCACGCCTGTCGCGTTCAGGACTGCCCAGTCGACTACGTCGGTCGCCTCGATCACCACTGGGGCTCCGATCTTGACTGCCGGGTCCGTGGCGGCGTCGCTGGCGCTCACGCCGACTATCCGCTCCGGCGTCTCCCACGAGGTGACGCCGGCCCAGACGTACTCCGGTCCGTCGTCGCCGGGCAGCCCGTACTTGACCACGAGCTGCGACTCCGGCGGCAACTGCCCGGCGACGTACCGGGCGCGGGCATCACCCAACGCCGCTCGGGCGGTGGCGACCGCCCGGCTCATCGCGTCGCCGGAGCGGGCGTACCGCACGTCCGGCTGGATCCCGGCGAACAGCGTCGCGCAGGCGGCGGCGTAGTAACGCCCGTCGGGACCGGGATGCCCGGCCGGCGGGCGCAGGCTCAGGAACGAGTCGGCCTCCGGGTCGGTCGCCGGATCCAGCTCCAGGCGCAGCAGCACCGGCGCGGTAGCGCCGTGCTGCTCCGGATTGCCGTACGCCACGGCGATGTCGTGCCCGGTCACCGTCGCCAGCACCGGGAGCTGTACGAACGCGGGCACCTCCGCGCCGGACAGGCCGTCGGTCCAGTCCCGAAGCAGCCGCCGGGCAGCCCCGGTCAGCACCGCACCCCAGGCGCGGGTGAGATGGTCGGGCACGCCCTGGGTCTGCAACTCCAGCAGCCCGAAACGGCGCAGCCCTTTCGTGGTGAACCAGAGCCCCTCGGTGTCCGAGGAGTACGGCACCAGCACCCAGTCGACGAGCCGGATCCGGCCGTGCTCGTCGGGGAGCGAGCGCAGCGCGGTCGCCGGGTCGAGGAACTGGAGGCCGAAGACGTCCACCACGTCGCTGTCGACGGATTCCGCAACGGCAGCCGCGACCGCCCGCGCCGCCCACTCGTGCGCCGGTGGCCAGCCCGGCCGGTATTCGGCCTGCACCACCACCAGATGTGTCGCCGCGGCCAGTCGGGCGAGCTGCGCCTCGGTGGCGCCGAACGCGGTGAGCAGATCGGGCGGCAGCTCGGGGAACTCGGTGATCGGCCGGGTGTCCACGCTCATCAGCGGGCTGTCCAGCATCTGCCGGGCGAGGCCGTGCACCGGCTCGGCCAGCCGTCCGGTCAGCGCGGCGACCGCGGTCTTTGCGCTGACCTTCGGCAGCCCTGTCATCGGCACCAGATAGGTCGCGCTGAGCGACTCCGGTACCGGTACGGGCAGGAAGTCGTCAGTGATGAGCATGTTCGTTCCCCCGGTGGCGGCGCCGGCGCTGTCGAGCCGAACGCTACCCGGCCGGCCCGGAGCTGTTCAGCCGGACAGCACCACACCCAGGTAGACAAGCGTGGTGACCACCTCGACTGTCGCGCCGAGCACGTCGCCGGTGATCCCGCCGAGCCGGCGTACCACGTGGGTCAGCAGCGGCACCGTGACGGCGAGTGCGGCAACGACGGCCAGCGGCCCCTGCCACGGACGGCCCGGCACCGCAGGCACCGCCAGCAGCGCGACGGCGACCGCGCCGACGGTCAGCGCCACAGGGCCGACCGTGCCGGCCACCAGGGCGCCCAGCCCGTCCGGACGGGCGGCCGGAACCCCCCGCCGGCAGGCCACCGTCACGCCGAGCCGCCCGGCGGCGGTTGCGGCGACCACCGCCGCGAGGCACGCCGGCCAGGACCGGCCGGCAAGCTCGGCGAGCGCCGCGGCCTGCACCAGGAGTACGACCACAAGGGCCACCACGCCGAACGGCCCGACGTCCGGCTTCTTCATGATTTCCAGGGCGGCGGCACCCCGCCGGTACGAGCCGAGGGCGTCCACCGTGTCGGCCAGCCCGTCCAGGTGCAGCCCTCGGGTCAGCAGGGCGGCGGCCCCCACAGTCACACCGGCTGCCACAAGCGCCGGGGCGAGAGCGCCGACCAGCAGCAGGACACCTGCCAGCAGCGCGCCGAGCAGCGCGCCGACGGCCGGGGCGAGCGCCATGGCGGTGCCCGCCACCGTGCGGTCGATCCGTCCGGCGCGTACCGGCAGCGTGCTGAAGGTGGTGACCGCCAGCCGGGCTCCCGCGAGGAGCCGCGAGTCAGCCGGCACGCCAGCCCGACGCCGGCTGCGCGTCCGGCTCGGTGCTGGTCGGGCCCGGCCCGGCCGGCTCCGGTTCGACGAAGTCCGGCTCGGCGTCACGATCCGGCTCGGTGGTAGGCCCGGGCTCGACGTCGTCGTCGTCCTCGTCCGGGGCGGTGTCGACCGGGGCGGTTTCCGGCGTCGCCGGCTCGTCCAGGGCCTCGTCGCCGGCCAGCGACGGGTGCACCGGCAGCGCGGCGGCCAGCGCCAGCACCGAGCGCAGCAGCGGGAGCGCCACCAGCGCGTTGGCGCCCTCACCGAGGTCCATCCGGAGGTCGAGCAGCGGGTTGAGGCCGAGCACGTCGGCGGCCAGCCGTACCGCCGGGTGACCGCCGTGGTCGGCCAGCAGGCACCAGTGTCGCGCCTGCCCGGCCAGGTCACGGCTGACCATCCCGGCGGCCATTCCGACAGGCCCGTCGAGCAGCACCGGCACCCGCCGGGCGGTCGCGCCGAGCAGCACGCCGGTGGCCACCGCCACGTCGCCGCCGCCCAGCTCGGACAGCACGTCCTTCGCGCCGCGCGGCGAGTGTCGGGTGCGGTGCAGTGCGTCGCGCACCGCCGCGCAGCGGATCATCCAGGCCGCGTCGTCGATCGCCCCGGCGTCGGTGAAGACCCTGCCCAGCACTGCCGGTGGTTCCGCGCCCGCAGTGGCCGCCAGCACCGCCGCCGCTGCCGCCTCGGTGCCGGCGCCGCACGCTGCCAGAACCAGCAGTTGTACGCCCGCGTCGGCCGCCTGCTCGGCCAGCCGCCAGCCGTAGCGCAGCGCCGACTCCACCTGGTCGAGGGTGAGCGCCGGCCCGTCCTCGATCGGCGCGGCGGCCGGAGTATCCACCACCTGGAGGCTCGCGCCGCTCTCGGCGGCCAGTCGGGCCAACGCGCCCCGACCGGCGCGAGCCTGCGCGGCCCGGCGCGCCGACTCGCCGGCCACGGCGCCCGCCGACGCCCCACCGGCGTGGTCGCCGTGCAGCAGCAGCACCCGCACCGAACCCCAGGCTTGGGGAGTCGAGGTGCCCTGGGTGGCGGCGGCGAAACCGACCACCCGGTCCAGCACGCCCAGCCCAGCGCCGGGTACGTCCAACGTGGCCAGCCGGTCCACCGCCTGCGGGCCGGCGTACTCGTCGGGCATCGGCAGTTCCATGCCGGGCTGGATGACAAGCCCTGTCGACACCATCGGCAGTGCCATCGTCGGCGCGGCCCAGGGGTTGCCGGGCTCCTGGTTCGGGGCCACCGGAGGCGTGTGGGTCAGGACGTCGGGCAACTGCACCTCGGGGGTGGGCTCGACGTCCTCAGGGCTCGATCCGGAGCCGACCGACGCCGTCCCGGTCGCGGGGGCAGCGGCGACAGAGGGGGCAGCGGCGACAGCCGCGGCGGCGGTGGGCGGCACGGCGGCCGGCTTCAGCGGGACCGGCTGGCCGGCGACCACAAGCACCACCGAGTCGCAGGCGTCGGCGACCGCCCGGTTGACCGCGCCGAGCGCGTCGGTGAACGCCCGACCCAGCGGGGTGGTCGGCACCAGCGACAGGCCCACCTCGGGGCTCACCAGCACCACCCGCGCCGCGCAGGAGCCGATCGCCTCGGCCAGCTCGGCGACCGTAGCCAGGTCGTCGGCGGGCTGGTGGTCCGGGTCGAGCAGCACCGTCACCCAACCACCGAGGTCGTCCACGAGCAGCGTCTCGTTGGGCTCGGCGGACGAGATCACATCCGCCAGCCGACGCGGCTCTCCGGCGGTCTCCTCGCTGGTCCAGCTGCCCGGCCGCCGGGCGCGGTGCGCCGCGAGCCGGGTCGCCCACTCGGTGTCCTCCGGGTCGCCCTCTCCAGCGGTGGCGATGTACCGGACCACCGGCGCGTCGGCGACCAGGGACTCGGCGAACTCGGACTTGCCGGATCGGATCCCGCCGAGCACCAGGATCGTCTTCCACCCCTCAACGGACATGCTCGTACCTTAGAGCCAGCCCGAAGGCACCAACAGCACAGGTAGCGCTGTCCCGGCCCGGATCACCGTTCGCCGGGTGCGCGGTACTGATAGTCGTTGGGGTTCACGTCCGCCGGCTTCGGGTCCTCCTGCCAGAGACCTTCGCCGGGGCGGGCGAGCAGGGAATCGACAAGTTCCTCCCGGTCCATCTCCCGCGCGCCCTCGATGCCGCCCCGTACCGCGATGTTCCGCAGATCA
Source organism: Micromonospora profundi (assembly GCF_011927785.1). Classification (NCBI taxonomy): domain Bacteria; kingdom Bacillati; phylum Actinomycetota; class Actinomycetes; order Micromonosporales; family Micromonosporaceae; genus Micromonospora; species Micromonospora profundi. The sequence continues at coordinate 911,626 of NZ_JAATJK010000001.1, forward strand.
TCGGTGTCCCATTCCCGCAACGGCCTGCTCATCGTCCCGCCCCCCGTCGTACGCCGTCGGTCCGTGCCGATGCCGGCGGCATACCCTCAGGCACGCGCTGTGGAACCTCCGCACGGGCCGCTGTCAGCGCGGCCGACTACGCTTGCGAAGGTTCGTCCCGGCGGGACTTCAGCGGCGAGGGGAGACGCGCACATGGCGTGGAGCTGGCGGTACGAGGGCACGGACGGCCAGACGGTCGAGGGTCCGGCGGAGTCGTTCGGCAGCCAGGCCGACGCCGAATCCTGGATCGGTCAGACCTGGCGTGAGCTCGCGGCGTCCGGCGTCACCTCGGTCGCGCTCATGGAGGACGACCGGTTGGACTACCGGATGAGTCTGCAGCCCACGGCCGAGTGATGGGTTACGACCGGCCGGGCGGTGACGGGCTGGTGCTCGGCGTGCCCAAGGCGGCATTCCGGCCCAGCCCGGTCTTCCTCGGCCTGGTCGCCCTCTTCGCGGTCAGCGGCGCCCTGACCTGGAACGGGGTGGGCAATGTCCGGTTCAACGTGTTCGTCTTCGTGGTCACCGGCTGGCTGGTCTCGCTCTGCCTGCACGAGTACGCCCACGCGGTGGTCGCGTACCGGGCCGGCGACCGGGACATCGCCCACCGGGGCTATCTGACGCTCAACCCGTTCAAGTACACGCACCCGCTGCTGTCGATCGTGCTGCCCGTGGTGGTGGTGCTGCTCGGCGGCATCGGCCTGCCCGGCGGCGCGGTGTGGGTGGACCGGCACTCCATCCCGGGTCGGCTGCGGCACACACTGGTCAGCCTCGCCGGCCCGGCCACGAACGTGCTGTTCACGCTGGTGTTGGTGGCCGCTGTGCGCTTCGGCACCCAGTCGGGCGGCCCTGTGGAGTTCTGGGCCGCTGTCGCGCTGCTGGGCTTCCTGCAACTCACCGCGAGCGTGCTGAACCTGCTGCCGGTGCCCGGCCTGGACGGCGGCAACATGATCCAGCCGTGGCTCAACCCGCAGTGGCGCAAGATGTACGACCTGTTCGCCCCGTACGGCTTCATCCTGCTCTTCGCGCTGCTGTGGAACCCGCGCATCGGAGGCTGGTTCTTCGATGCCGTCTTCGCCGTCGGCGACCTGCTCGGTCTGCCGTCGTGGCTCTACGCCACAGGCCTCGACCTGATCCGCTTCTGGCAGGGCTGAGCGGCTGCCAGGGCTGAGCGGGTTTTCCGGCCCGGTCGGGCGCGCCGATCCGCGCTGCCGACCGGGCCGGAGCCGCGTCAGGGCCGCTGGGCGGGGGACTCGGTCTTCGCCGCGTCCCGCTCGGTGATCGGGTCGATGATCTCGTCGATCGCCTTGAGCAGCTCGGCGTCGAGCTTCACCCCGGCCGCCTTGACGTTGTCCTGCACCTGCTCGGGGCGGGACGCGCCGATGATCGCCGAGGAGACGTTCGGGTTCTGGAGGACCCAGGCCACGGCGAGCTGGGCCATGCTCAGCCCGGCCTGCTCGGCGAGGGGCTTGAGCTGCTGCACCCGGGTCAGCACGTCGTCGCGCATGAACCGGGAGATGAAGCTCGCGCCGGACTTCTCGTCGGTGGCCCGGGAACCGGCCGGCGGCGGCTGCCCCGGCAGGTACTTGCCGGAGAGCACACCCTGCCCCATCGGCGACCAGACGATCTGCCCGATGCCCAGCTCCTCGCTGGCCGGTACGACCTCGGCCTCGATGACCCGCCACAGCATCGAGTACTGCGGCTGGTTGGAGACCAGCGGGATGCGCAGCTCACGGGCGAGCGGGTGGGCGGCGCGCAGCTGCGCGGCCGTCCACTCGGAGACGCCGATGTAGTGCGCCTTGCCGGAGTGCACGACGTCGGCGAACGCCTCCATCGTCTCTTCCAGCGGCGTGCTGTGGTCGTACCGGTGGGCCTGGTAGAGGTCCACGTAGTCGGTGCGCAGCCGACGCAGCGAGCCGTTGATCGACTCCATGATGTGCTTGCGGGACAGACCTCGGTCGTTGCGGCCCGGCCCGGTCGGCCAGTAGACCTTGGTGAAGATCTCCAGGCCCTCGCGACGCTCGTTCTGCAGCGCCCGGCCGAGCACGTCCTCGGCCCGGGTGCCGGCGTACACGTCGGCGGTGTCGAAGGTGGTGATCCCCGCGTCGAGGGCGGCCCGGACGCACGCGAACGCGGCGTCCTCCTCGACCTGTGAACCGTGGGTTATCCAGTTGCCGTACGAGACCTCGCTGACCATCAGGCCGGAACGGCCCAGGTGTCGGAATTCCATGTACTGAACCTAGACCCAGCCGGTCATTACCGCCGACCTGCCGTTCAGAGCACCGGGTTGGCGTCGGTGAGCAGCCGATCGATCTCCGCCAGCACCTCGGCGCGGTCGCGGTGCACCGGGTCGATGAGCGGCTCACCTTGCCGGTCCAGCGCGCCCCACCGGCCGCCGCTGCCGACCAGGAACGCCACCGGGTGGATGACGAGCATCGGGTACGCAGGCGGCACGAGCACCGCGCCGGTCCGGTCCACCACACCACGCCGACCGGCCACGTCGACCACCACGAGGCCCTCGTCGGTGAAGCCGTCGACCGGCCCACCGTCGGTCAGCTCGGTGACGAAGCCGTGGTAGCGGGTGGGCACCACGATCCGTCCGGTCCGGTCGACAGCGCCCCATCCCTCACGGCGTACCGCGGCCAGCCCGCGGCGGAACGGACGTACCTCTGCGAAGTTCGGCGGGACCTGCACCGCGCCGGTGGGGTCGATCGCCGTCCACCCGCCGTCGGTGACCACCCAGGCCAGGCCGTCGCTGAACGGGCGCGCCACGCGGTACGACGGGGGGATCACCGTCGTACCGAGCAGGTTGATCAGGGACCACCGGTCGGTGTCCGGCCGCCGTACCCAGGCCAGCCCGTCGTGGAACGGCTGCGCCTCGGCGTACCGGGCGGGAATGACCACGTCGCCGTCCTGGTCGACGTAGCCCCACAGTGGTCCGTCCCGGTCCGGCTGCGGGGGCCGGTCCCGGTCGAGCACCTCGTCGCGACTCCTGGGGTACGGGCCGAAGCCGTCGGCGGACGCGCGTTCGGCGACCGCGTCGAGCGCCACCCGGACCCGCTCCAGCAGTTCGGCGTCACCGGCGCCGCGCAGGTCGAGGGCGCGTTCGAAGTGCTGGCAGGCCTCCATGAGCCGGCCCTGGTCGTAGCAGGTCCGTCCGGCGTGCTCGTGCAGGGAGGCCCGCAGCCGGTCGGGCAGCTCGACCGAGTTGGCCTCGGCGAAGAGTTGGTCGGCCTCGGCGAAGTCGCCGCGCCAGCGCAACACGTGTGCCAGCCGGGCCTGAGCCAGTGCGGTCCGGCGCAGCTCTCCGGTCGCCTCCGCGTAGGTGAGGGCGAGCCGGCCGTCGGCCAATGCGTCGTCCAGGTCGCCGAGGATCCGCGACGCCACCGCCCGCAGGCTGAGCAGCCGGGCACGCGCCCGGTTGTCGATCGCCGAACCGAGCTTCTCGGTCAGCCGCCGACGGATCGCCCGCATACTGTCCGGCTCGGTCAGCTCCTCACGCAGCGTGACCGGGTCCAGCCGCCAGCGGTACGCCGCCAGCACCTGCTCCGGATCGCCCGGGTCGGCCAGGGACGGTCTTCTCGGCTCCGGCGCGGCAGCGGGCGGCGCCGACGTCGGTGCGTCGACGTCCGCCGATCCGGTCCGTGGCCCGGGAACCACGCCCGCAGGCACACCCGACACCGGCCGTGCCGCAACAGGCGGCTCAGCATCCTTCTCGGCGCCGGTGTCGGCGTCCTCCTCGGCATCGGTCTTGGCGTCCTCCTCGGGTGGCGCGGAGGTCGCCTCGACGGCTGGGTGGTGTGTAGGGGTCGCCGCGTCCGCCGTGGGGGACGGCTCGTGCACGTCGGTCGGCGCCGGTGGTGCGGACGTCGGCCGGTCCGGGGCCGCGGGGTCGTCGGAGCCGGCGTTTGCCGACGGTACGTCGGAGGTGTCTGCGCTCGACGGCTCCGCGTCCGCGCCCTCGTCGGTGTCGGTGGCGGTGTCGCGGAGGTGTTCGCTGTGGGCCTGCGCTCCGGTATCCGCCGGGCCTGGGTGCTGTGCCTCGGTCGGGGCCGGCTCGACAGCGACGGCGGGCGGTGGCTCGGCCGCATGCACGAGGTACGGGCCCTCGTCGTCGTTTCCACCTGCCCGGTCGTCGTGGTCCGCGTCGAAGTCGGCGTCCACATTGACGTCGTGGTCCGCGTCGACGTCGTGGTCCGCGTCGACGTCGTGGTCCACATCGACGTCGTGGTCCGCGTCGACCTCGTCGACAGGCGGCGAGGAGGCGGGCGTGGCTGGAGGTGCGGAGATTGGAGTGGCCGGGGGCGCGGAGATCGGCTGGGCTGGAGGTGCGGAAACGGGTGCCGTGACGGCAGCGTCGGTCCACCGGTCGGCGGCGGTGGGTTCGGCGTCCACCGTCGACCGGTCGTGCTCGCCCACCGGCCCGGACACGGGTGCGGCCGAGCTGCTGAGGATCGCCCGATCGTCGGTCGCCTCGACCGGGTCGGTCGCGTCAGTCGTCCCGGCTGTCTCGGTGGCTACGGTCGCGTCGACCGTTTCGGCTGGCCCGCTCGTCTCGCGCTCGACCGTTTCGACTGGCTCGGTGGTCTCGCGCTCGGTCCTCTCGCCCTTGTCGGGCTCGGCCGGCTTGGCAGGGCTGAACCAGGCGTCCGGCCGCTGAGCCGGAACCTCGGCCGGTGGGGGAGCCGACGACGCGGGCGGCTCCGAGGGCGGCGGGGGCACGTACCGGCGCGGCACACCGGGGGCGATCGGAAGCGCCCGATCGGGGTCCACCTCGGGTGCGGGCGATGTGGGCGCCGAGAGCGGGCGGGCGACCGGCGGGTCCGGGCGCTGCCAGGTGGGAGGTGGCGCGACCGCAGGTCCCACGTCCCGCCGCGCCTCGTCCGGCCCACTGCCCGAGCCGGTCCTGCTGCCCGCGCCCGGTCCGGGGTAACGCGGTGGTGCGGTGGGTTGGGCGGCGGCGGTAGGTGCCGGCCCGACCGGCGTCCGCCGCTCGGACGACTCGCGCCAGTCGGTCGGCGGCGACGGCTCGCGTCGATCGAGAGGCGGGGAGGGCTCGCGTCGGTCGGGCGGCGGTGACGGCTCGCGCCGATCGGTCGGTGATGGTTCGTCCCGGTCGGCGGGTATCGGAGGGTCCACCGTGGCGGGGAGGAACTCCAGTCGGAGCCGGGCGGCCGGCGGGCCGGAGACGGGTACGTCGCGCGGCGGGGAAACCGGCGCGGCCGACACCGGCCGATCCCGATCGTGACCAGCCGGAGTGGACGGCCGGCGCTCGTATTGGGTCGGGGCAGGCGAGGTCGGTGCGGCCGAGTGCGGGACGGGCGACTTCGGGGCAGCCGAATCCGAGGTGAAGGCCGCCGGACGGTCCCGGCCGGGCGCGGCAGGCGATCCGGGGGCCGGCGATACCGGTCGTGCTGGCGAAGCAGGTGCCGGCGATATCGGCCGCGCCGGGGAGACGGGCGCAGGCGGGACCGGCGTGGCCCGGCCCGGTGCGGTCGGTGTCGTCGTGGCGGGGCGAGCCGGCCGGTCGTCGTACCGGGAACGTTCGGCTGGTGCCCGCTCGGGTCGGCTGGCCGGCCGCGACGGCGCGCCCGTCTCGGGGTCGCGGTGGCCGGGCTCCCGGGTACGGTCCGGGCGTACCGGGCCCGGTGGCGGCCACGGAAGCATGCCGTCCGGTCGGGAGGCGGGCTGCACGCGGGGCTCGCGGTACGCCTCCGGCGAGGTCTCCTCGCGCGGACGCCGGTCGGGGTACGCCTCGGCGCGGGCCGCTGCCTCGCGCCGGTGCTGCTCGGTGTCGGGTCTGCGGCGCTCGTCCCGGCGCGACTGCTCCGGTGCCTCCTGCTCGGGCCGGCGCCGCCATCCGCCGTCGGGCGTCGGCGGCGTGCCGTACCCCTCGTCCGGACGGTGCCGCCGGTCGGCGGACGCGCCAGGGTTGCCGTCCGGCCGGGGCCGACCGCCCGACCCGGCGCCTTCGGCGGCCCACTCCGAACGGCGGATGTCTTCCGGCCGCTCCATGCGGCGGGCGTCGTCGGGCCGCTCCGGGCGGCGAACGTCGTCCGGGCGTTCCGGGCGGCGAACGTCGTCGGGCCGCTCCGGGCGGCGAGCGTCCTCCGGCCGATCTGGTCGGCGGATGTCGTCGGCCCGCTCGGGGCGGCGGGCGTCGTCGGGCCGTCGGTCGGGGCGGTGACGCGGGCTGCTGTCCACGGGCGCCCACGTGCCCGGCGCTTCGGCTGCCCAGCCGTTGGCAGGCCGCTCGTCGTGGCTGCGGGGCGGCCTGGCGTCGTACCTGTCGGGGGTGCGTCGGTCGTGGCCGGCGGTCTGTCGCTCCGATGTGCCACGTCCGCGCGGCGTCTCGTCGGGCTCGGGGACCCAGCCGCCGTCGAACCGGGGTGCGGGGGAGACCGGCGGGGCGGCCGGATGTCCCCGGTCGGTCGGCTGAGGGCGGCGGCTGTCGTACCGCTCAGGGGCCTGCTGCTCGCGGTGCCAGGCGGCCTCCCGGGCCGGCCCTCGCTCGTCGCTGGGGCGCCGGTCGGACCAGGCGGTCCGCCGGTCCGACTCGGGGGAGCGGCGTTCCTCGCGCCGGGGCGGCTCGGGCAGTGGGCGGCGGTACGGCTCGTGGTCGTAGTGGGGGGCGTCGGACCGGCCGCGCGGCGGTGGGTCCAGCGGCCGGTCGTCACCGCGCGGCCAACTGTAGGCAGGGTTTCCGACCGGCTCGTCGTCCGGCCAGGAACGGTCGTGAGCCTGCTCAGCAGGGGGTTCGTCGGCCCAGGAACGGCCGAGGTACGTGCCGTCCGGGCGGGTGGGTGCCAGCGGTGGCACCTCGGTGCGGCCGACCACTGTCGCGCGTCCGCGCGGCGGTGGAGGTGGCTGGTGGGATGCGCCGATGTCGCCGGGGTAGCGCTGGCCGGGGAACTGGGGATGCCACTCGGTGGTCGGTTCGACCACCCAGGACGGTTCGTTCGGGTCCGGCCAGCGGTCGGTGTAGCGACCGTTCATCCGTTGGGCCTGTCGCCACATTCGGCCGCAAAGCCGATCCCGGAGGGCGGTGCGATGCCCGGGGGCGACGAGGTGCCCGGGGGTGTGCCCTCGCCGGGCGTCCGGTCGCCGCCTGCCACGCCTCGGTGGCCGGCTCGCGTCCGCTCGCTCACGGCGTTGTCACCTCGTTGCAAGTTGTCGCGCTGGGGCCTCGCGTGCCGGTCAGATCGCCCGTTCCGGCAGGGCGTGGCTGCGGATGGAGGGTAACGGCGTGGGCTCGGTCACCGCCACTATGGCGCTGCCCACGGGAGCAAACGTTATCCGACGGTTCCGGACATTTGGGTCGATAACCGTATCTGGTCCTCGACGATACCCCACCGTCGAGCGGACCGGGCCGGCCGGGATCGGCGTACCGGGCTCAGGGATGTTCCATCACCAGGACGGCGAAGGTGCCGGGGAGCAGGGCCTCGTAGCGGTGCGGGATGTCGCCGGGAAACGTCGCGTAGTCGCCCGGATCGAGGTCGACGGGATTCGCCTCGGGGCCGACGCGCAGCCGGCCGGCGGCCACCACCACGTGCTCGACGCTGCGGGGAGTGTGCCCGTCGGCCTCCCGGACGGCGCCGGGCTCCAACTCGATCAGGTAGACGTCCCGCCGCAGGTGCGCCGCACCGGCGCTGAGCAGCGTGCCGGTGAAGTCGGCCTGCACGGAGTGGATCCGTGGCCCCTCCCCGGCGCGGATCACCCGGATGGCGTCGTCGGCAGGCTCCACGAGCCGCCCGAACGGTACGCCGAGCGCCACGCCGAGCGCCCAGAGCGTCTCCACGCTCGGGTTGCCGGTCCCGGACTCCAGGTGGGAGAGAGTGGACTTGGCCACTCCTGCCCGGCGGGCGAGTTCGGTGAGCGAGATGCCGACGCGCTCCCGTTCGCGGCGTAGGGCGGTGGCGATGGTGGCCAGCGGGGCGGAGGGTTCCGGCGGCATTTGTTCGCTCCATCGGATGAATGTTCGGTTTGACGAACGGCTGCGAGCTGTTCACCATAATGAACCATGCGTACGGTACAACGAACAGCCGACGCCGGGGTGCTCCGAGATGTGCTCGCCCTCGGCGCGGCGATGGTCGCCGTGGGCGCCTCCTTCGGGGCGGTCGCGGTGGCTGCCGGGATCCCGGTGTGGGCCACACTGACGATGTCCGCGGTCCTCTACGCCGGCGGCGCGCAGTTCATGGCCGTCGGTCTCGTGGCCGCTGGCAGCCCCCTGGCCGCCGTGCTGGCCGGGCTCCTGCTCAACGCCCGGCACCTGCCGTTCGGGCTCGCGCTCGGCAACAGCCTCGGACCCCGGCTGGGGCACCGGCTGCTCGGCAGTCACCTGCTGACCGACGAGGCGACCGCCTTCACGCTCGCCCAGCCGGACGGCGTCGCCCGCCGACGGGCGTTCTGGCTGGCCGGCACGCTGCTCTTCGTCGCCTGGAACGCGGGCACCCTGGTCGGCGTGCTCGCGGGGGGCGCGGTCGGCGACCCGGCCGCGTTGGGCCTGGACGCCGCGTTCCCGGCCGGGCTCATCGCGTTGCTGCTGCCGTCCCTGCGCGACCGGGACACCCGTCACGCCGCGCTGGGCGGGGCCGCCCTCGCTGTCGTCGCCACCCCGCTGCTGCCGGCCGGACTGCCGGTGCTGCTCGCACTCGCCGGCCCGGCCCTCATCGCGCTGCGCCGCCGCCGTACGCCAACCGGCGGTGCCGGCCCCACCACAGTGCCGGCGGCCGGGGAGAGTGCGACGTGCTGATCGCGGTGATCCTGACGCTGGCCGCAGGCACCTACGGCTTCCGGGTCGCCGGTGTGCTGCTGCGGGACCGGCTCGACCTGCCCGAGTGGGCCCGACTGCTGCTGCCGGTCGCCGCGGCCGCGCTGCTCGCCGCGTTGGCGGCGACAGCGGCGATCACCGAGGCCGGCCGGTTCGCCGGCTGGGCCAGGCCGGTCGGGGTGCTCGTCGGCCTGCTGCTCGCCTGGCGTCGGGCGCCGTTCCTGCTGGTGGTGGTCGGCGCGGCGGTCACGGCCGCCGTGCTACGCCTGCTCGGTGTGCCGTGAGCGGGATCAGACCTTGTCGCCGAGTTTTACCTGCGGGGCCGGGGCACGCATCCGCCGGAAGGTGATCGCCCGCATCACCGCGTACAGGTAGAGCGAGCCCATCCGCTGGTCGGTCTTCGGGAAGCGCTCCCGGACCAACTTGCCGATCTTGCGGCAGATGAGCACCGAGTCGATGACCACGCCCAGCGCCAGCGCGCCCCACAGCAGGTTGGAGACCAGCCGGACCACCGGTGGCATCGCCGCGTTCGAGCCGATCAGCACGATCAACGCGCCACCGAAGAACCAGGTGCCGACGGTACGCCGGGAGTCGACCACGTTGCGGGCCAGCAGCCGCTCCGGGCCACGGTCGCGGGGGCCGCCCTCACGGCGGAACTCCGCGGCGGCCTCGGCGCGCAGCTTGCGTCGGCGCTCCCGCTCCTCCTCCTTGCTCAGGGGGCGGGTGGGGCCGGCGGGGCGCCGGCCGACGGTCGGCCGCTTGGGCGTCTCCCGACCCTTGGCCGGGGTGTAGCCCCGGGGCCGCTCGGCGGACTCCTCAGGGGTCACCGAGGAGGCGGCCTCGTCGACGAGGTCGGTGGACTTGCGGCGAAAGAGCGACGGCACGCGGCAAGGGTAGCCAACGGTTCGCGCCCGGTGCACATCGCGGTGCACCGGGCGCGAAAGGTGATCGAGGTTACGGACGCTCGACGTGCGCGCCCAGGTCGGCGAGCTTCGCCTCGAAGTCCTCGTAGCCGCGGTTGATCAGGTCGACGCCGTACACCCGGGAGGTGCCCTCGGCGGCGAGCGCCGCGATCAGGTGGCTGAAACCGGCCCGCAGGTCCGGAATGACCAGGTCCGCGGCGTGCAGCTTGCTCGGTCCGGCGATCACCGCCGAGTGCTTGAAGTTGCGTCGACCGAAGCGGCACGGGGTGCCGCCGAGGCAGTCCCGGTAGACCTGGATGTTGGCGCCCATCGAGTTGAGCGCCTCGGTGTAGCCCAGGCGCTGCTCGTAGACCGTCTCGTGGACGATCGACAGGCCCCGGGCCTGGGTGAGCGCGACCACGAGCGGCTGCTGCCAGTCGGTCATGAAACCCGGGTGTACGTCGGTCTCCAGCGCCACCGCGTTCAGCTCGCCGCCCGGGTGCCAGAAGCGGATGCCGCCCTCCTGACCCGGGTCGCCCAGCTTCGGCGGACGGGCGTCGGTGACCTCGTACTCGCCGCCGACGGACCGGAAGATGTTCAGGAAGGTCATCATGTCGGCCTGCTGAGCGCCGAGCACCTCGACGTGACCACGGGTGGCCAGCGCGGCGGCGGCCCAGCTGGCCGCCTCGATCCGGTCCGGGATCGGCCGGTGCGTGTAGCCGTGCAGCTTCGGCACACCCTGGATCTCGATCACCCGGTCGGTGTGGACCTTGATGATCGCGCCCATCTTCTGCAGGATGCAGATCAGGTCGATGATCTCCGGCTCCACCGCGGCGTTGCGCAGCTCGGTGACACCTTCGGCCATCACGGCGGTCAGCAGCACCTGCTCGGTGGCGCCGACGCTCGGGTACGGCAGGGCGAACTTGGTGCCGTGCAGCCCGTTGGGCGCGGACAGGTGCAGACCCTCGGGCCGCTTGTCGACGGTGGCGCCGAACTCCCGCAGCGCCTGAAGGTGGAAGTCGATCGGGCGCGGGCCGATGTGGCACCCACCCAGGTCGGGGATGAACGCGTGCCCCAGCCGGTGCAGCAGCGGCCCGCAGAACAGGATCGGAATCCGGCTCGAACCCGCGTGCACGTTGATCTGGTCGGTGCTGGCGCTCTCCACGTTGGCGGGGTCGAAGACGAGTTCGCCGTCCTCGACGCCGTCGGTCACCTTGACGCCGTGCAGCCCGAGCAGACCTCGGACCACCTCGACGTCGCGGATCTTCGGCACGTCGAACAATCGGCTCGGGGTGTCGCCGAGCAACGCGGCGACCATCGCCTTCGAAACCAGGTTCTTCGCGCCGCGCACGCGGATCCGCCCTTCGAGCGGAGCCCCTCCGTGCACGACCAGGACGTCGTCGGTCAACGCAACCTCCAGCGCGTCGGTGCTGCTGTGTTGATGGTGGGGAGCATGACCACTGTCGCTACCCCGGATGCGGGCATATCGAAACGGCCCGCTTGCGTCGTCGCTCCGGCAGCATAGCCCTCGGTGACGAAAAAGGACTCGGTCACACCGGCGTGTGCGGTACTAATCGGTGATCCGGCACTTTTGTGTGCCACGAGCGTCACGGAACGTGATCAGGGTGCGCCCGGGGGTGGGGTGACGGCGCCCGGCAGCGCGAGCATCTGGTCAAGCGCCACCCGAGCGTGGTGCGCGGTGTCGGCGTCCACAGTGATCTGGTTGACCACCCGGCCCGCGACCAGCTCCTCCAGCGCCCACACCAGGTGCGGCAGGTCGATCCGGTTCATCGTCGAGCAGTAGCAGACGGCCTTGTCCAGGAACATGATCTGCTTGTCCGGGTGGGCCAACGCCAGCCGGCGGACCAGGTTCAGCTCGGTGCCCAGCGCCCACGCCGAACCCGCCGGCGCCGCCTCGATGGTCTTGATGATGTACTCGGTGGAGCCGACGTAGTCCGAGGCCGTGACGACCTCGTGCCGGCACTCCGGGTGGACAAGCACGTTGACCTCGGGCACCCGCTCCCGTACGTCGTTGACGCTGTCCAGCGTGAACCGGCCGTGCACCGAGCAGTGCCCCCGCCACAGGATCATCTTGGCGTCGCGCAGCTGCTCCGGGGTGAGCCCGCCGCCGGGCTTGTGCGGGTCGTAGAGGACACAGTCGTCGAGCGACAGGCCCATCTCCAGCACCGCCGTGTTGCGGCCCAGGTGCTGGTCGGGCAGGAAGAACACCTTCGACCCCTGCTCGTACGCCCAGTCCAGGGCGCGCCGGGCGTTGGAGGAGGTGCAGACCACCCCGCCGTTGCGGCCCACGAAGCCCTTGATGTCTGCCGACGAGTTCATGTACGTCACCGGGACCGTGTCGCCGGCGATGCCCAGCTCGGTGAGCGTGTCCCAGGCGGCCTCGACCTGACCCAGCACGGCCATGTCCGCCATCGAGCAGCCGGCCGCCAGATCGGGCAGGATCACCCGCTGGGAGTCGGTGGTGAGGATGTCGGCGCTCTCGGCCATGAAGTGCACGCCGCAGAAGACGATGTACTCCGCGTCCGGGCGGGCGGCCGCCTCCCGGGCCAGCTTGAACGAGTCGCCTGTCACGTCGGCGAACTGGATCACCTCGTCGCGCTGGTAGTGATGCCCCAGCACGAACACCTTGCTACCCAGCTTCGCCTTCGCCGCGGTGGCGCGAGCCACCAGGTCGGGGTCGCTGGGCGCCGGCAGGTCGCCCGGACATTCGACGCCGCGCTCGGTGTCGGGGTCGCTGCCCCGGCCGAGCAGCAGCAGAGCCGTCGCCGTGTTGGAGGGTTCCACCCAGGTCGAAGTCACGAGATCCATGGTCCCACAGCGCGAGCACGGCGCAGCTTCTCTCGATGTGGGCTGCCACACTGCACCGCATGCGTGTGTTGCTCTGCCCGGACAAGTTCGCCGGCACTCTGCCCGCCCCGGAGGTCGCCGCGGCCGTTGCTGCCGGGTGGCGCACCGTCACCGCCGGCGACGACCTGCTGCTCCGGCCCCTCGCCGACGGCGGGCCGGGCTTCGTGGAGGTGCTCGCCGAGGCACTCGACGGCAGGCGGGTGCCGGTGCCGACCGTCGACCCGTTGGGCCGTCCGGCGGCAGGTGAGATCCTGCTCACCGCCGACGGCGCCACCGCCTACCTGGAGAGCGCCCAGGCGTGCGGGCTGCACCTGCTCACCGCCGCCGAGCGCGACCCGAAGACCACCACGTCGTACGGGCTGGGCCTGCTGGTGACCGCCGCCGTGGAGAGCGGGGCGAGCACCGTGGTGATCGGGCTGGGCGGCTCCGGCACCAACGACGGCGGCGCCGGCATGCTGGCCGCGCTGGGCGTCACCCCACTGGACGCCGGCGGCGCCGCGCTTCCGTACGGCGGGGCGGCGCTGGCCGCGATCGACGCGCTGGACGGCGCGCCCCGGCTGCGCGGCGCCCGGCTGGTCGCCGCCACCGACGTGGACAACCCGCTGCTCGGGCTGCATGGCGCGAGCAACGTGTTCGGCCCGCAGAAGGGCGCCGACCGGGCCGATGTACTGCTGCTCGACGCCGCGCTGGAGCGCTTCGCCGAGGTGCTGGAACGGGACCTGCCCGGCTGCCCGGCAGGGCTCGGCGCGCTGCCCGGTGGTGGGGCCGCCGGCGGCCTCGGTGCGGCGATCCTCGCGCTCGGGGGCACCTGCGAGTCGGGCATCGGTCTGGTCACCAGCGCCACCCGGCTGGACGCCGCGCTGGACACCGTCGACCTGGTGATCACCGGTGAGGGGTCCTTCGACCACCAGTCGCTGCGGGGCAAGGTCGTCGCCGGGGTGGCCGGGGCGGCCCGCGACAGGGGGGTGCCGTGCGTGGTGGTGGCCGGTCAGGTGAGCACCGGCCGGCGGGAGGCCGCCTCAGCGGGGGTGACCGACGCGTACAGCCTGGTCGAGCACTTCGGCGGCGAGGAGGCCGGCGGCCTGGACGCCGCGCTCAGCAGGCCCGCTGACGGGTTGCGCGAGCTGGGCGCGCGGCTGGCCCGGCAGTGGAGCCGCTGAGCGCTACTCCCCGTGTCGGCACGGCCTCATCCGGGGCGACCTGCGATGCCGATCCCGCCACGCGGGTGGGCCCGGCCGAAGCGGCGTACGATCAGAACTGGACCACAACCGGGAATCACTGGACGACGCGTGATGTTGGCCAGTGCGTCCGGACCTAAAACCGCGCAGGGAGACTTCCACGTGACCACGCCAGCGCAGACCGAGTCGACCGAGGCCCAGGCCCCTACTTCCGTCGTCCTCACCGACGTCGCGGCGCAGAAGGTCAAGGCTCTGATCGAGCAGGAGGGCCGCGATGACCTGCGGCTCCGCGTCGCGGTGCAGCCGGGTGGCTGCTCCGGCCTGCGGTACCAGCTCTTCTTCGACGAGCGTTCGCTCGACGGCGACGTCGTCACCGACTTCGGTGGCGTCGAGGTCGTCGTCGACCGGATGAGCAGCCCCTACCTGTCCGGCGCGACGATCGACTTCGCCGACCGGATCGACGCACAGGGCTTCACCATCGACAACCCGAACGCGGGCAACTCCTGCGCCTGCGGCGACTCGTTCAACTGAGTCGCGCCACACACCAGCGCGACGACGGGGCCGTCCTCCGGGGCGGCCCCGTCGTCGTGTCGGTGCGCCGGTGGGAGCGGTCCCGCATCGCCGGTTATCGCAGGTTGCTGTTGTCCGACCGACAAGACATCACGCGGTTGCCGGGCCGGTAGGCTGACCGCGCCCTGCTCCCGACCCCGAGGGTTGACATGAAGATCGCCGTGACCGGCTCGATCGCCACCGATCACCTGATGAGCTTTCCCGGTCGCTTCGCCGACCAGCTCATCGCTGATCAGCTGCACAAGGTTTCGCTCTCCTTCCTGGTGGACGACCTCGTGCTCCGCCGTGGCGGTGTGGCGGCGAACATCTCCTTCGGCATGGCGCAGCTCGGGCTGCGCCCCGTGCTGCTGGGCGCGGTGGGCGCCGACTTCGCCGACTACCGCTCCTGGCTGGAGCGGCACGGCGTGGACTGCGACTCGGTGCACATCAGCGAGGTGGCGCACACCGCCCGCTTCGTCTGCACCACCGACACCGACATGTGCCAGATCGCCTCGTTCTACGCGGGCGCGATGAGCGAGGCACGCAACATCGAGCTGGCCCCGGTCGCCGACCGGCTCGGCGGCCTGGACCTGGTGCTTGTCAGCGCCAACGATCCCGAGGCGATGCTGCGGCACTCGGCCGAGTGCCGCTCCCGTGGGTACGCGTTCGCCGCCGACCCCTCGCAGCAGCTCGCCCGGATGCCCGGCGAGGACGTGGTGGCGCTTATCGAGGGCGCCGAGTACCTGATGACGAACGAATACGAGAAGTCGCTGCTGCAGAGCAAGGCGAAGCTGAGCGACGACCAGCTGCTCGACCTGGTCAAGGTGCGGGTCACCACGCTGGGCAAGGACGGCGTGGAGATCGCCGGGCGGGGGATCGACAGGATCCACGTACCCATCGCCCGGGAGATCCGCGCTGTCGACCCGACCGGTGTGGGTGACGGCTTCCGCGCCGGCTTCTTCACAGCGCTGTCCTGGGGCCTCGGCCTGGAACGCGCCGCCCAGGTGGGCTCGCTGCTGGCCACGCTGGCCCTGGAGACCGTCGGCACCCAGGAGTACGAGGTCCGCCGCGACCTCTTCGTCAAGCGCCTCGCCGAGTCCTACGGCGACACCGCGGCCGAAGAAGTCCGCCCTCACCTCCTGCCCTAACCCCCGCCCTCACCCCGCTCGCCCTCGCGATCTTGCACTTTGTGACGCCCCTGCGCGTCTTATGCCCTTTTTGCCGAGGCAGCAACTGCAAGGTCGCGGGCGCGCGAGGGCGAGGGCGTGGGGGTGTGGGTGGGTCAGTGGGTGCGGCGGATGTCGTAGGCGGGGCCTTCGGGGCCGGGGATGGTGCCGAGGAACTCCTGGCCGCGCATGCGGCACCAGGCGGGGATGTCCACCGCCGCTGCCGGGTCGTCGGCGAGCACCCGTACCACGGTGCCCACCGGCACCTCGGGCATCCGGCGAGCCGCCGCGATCACCGGCAGCGGGCAGCGCTGGCCCCGGCAGTCGAGTACCTCGTTGGGCATCGTCACAGCCCCACCACCCCCGCCTCGGCGCGCAGCCCGGCGACGATCCCGGGCAGCTCGGCGAGGAACCGCTCGACGTCCGCCTCGGTCGTCTCCCGGTGCAGGCTCACCCGGACGTTGCCGTGCGACAGCACGCCCATCGCCTCCAGCACGTGCGACGGCCGCAGCGTGGACGACGTGCAGGACGAGCCGGACGACACAGCGAAACCCCGCCGGTCCAACGCGTGCAGCAGCGTCTCGCCGTCGACGTACAGGCAGGAGAACGTCACCAGATGCGGTAGCCGCAGCACCGGATCGCCTACCACCTCCACGTCGGGCACCTCCGCCGACACCCGCGCCCGGATCCGGTCCACGAGCGGCGCCAACCGGGCCTGCTCGGTCGCCGCGTCGGCCGCCGCCGCGCGCAGGCTCGCCGCCGCCGCCACCACCGCTGGCAGGTTCAACGCCCCAGGGGTACGCCCACCCTCCCGCTCGTCGGCAGGCCACGGCGACTCCCAGCGGGTGCCCTTACGCACCGCCAGCACCCCCACCCCGGGCGGGCCACCCCACTTGTGCGCGCTGCCGGTGAGCACCGACCAGCCCGCCGGCACCGGCACCCGGCCGATGGACTGTGCCGCGTCGACGTACAACGGAACACCGACGTCGGCGCACGCGGCGGCAGCCTCGGCGACCGGTTGCACGGTGCCCACCTCGTGGCTCGCGGAGATCAGCGCGGCCAGCGCGACACCGGGAGCCCGGACGGCGTCCGACCACGCGGCCAGGTCCAGGCGCCCTCGCCTGTCGACAGGCACTGCCGCTGCCGTCCCGCCCGCCGCCTCGTGCTGCTCTGCTGCGTGCAGGACTGCGGAGTGCTCGATCGCCGAGTGCACGAACGCCGACCCGGACCGGCGCCGCCCGGCCAGGCCGCCGAGGACCGCCGCGTGCGCTGCCGCCGTACCGCTGGCCGTGAAAGAGATCTCGTCGGCGCGGACGCCGAGCGTCTGCGCGGTGGCCTCCCGGGCGGCGTCGAGCAGCTGCCGGGCGCGGCGGGCCTGGGTGTAGAGCTTTCCCGGGTCGGCCCAACCGTCCTCCAGGGCCGCCAGCAACGCCTGCCGGGCGACCGGATGCAGCGGCGCGGCGGTCGCCGCGTCCAGGTAGACAGGGGAAGCGCTCACAGTCGCAAACGGTATCGCGGCGGTATGGGCAGGATCCCCCCGATGGGGGCGGAGAGTGACCCCACCACGGCCCAGCTCGTCATGGTCGAGTAATCTGCGACCGTCGGTGACGCCTTTGCCGCCGGTGCTGAGGAAAGACGCACCGCGGCGCGCTAGGGAGGCAGGACCAGGTGGTCGCAAGGAGTTCGGAGGTACGGCCGACGGCCGTACGGCACAGCGCTTCCCCAGGAGCAGGTGGACGCCGGGGACGTGGTGCCGGTCGGTTGGCCGGGCTCGGTCTCGGTGGCGTGGCGCTGCTGGTCCTGCTCACGGGCTGTGACGTGGGCCGGACGTTCGGCGGCTTCGGTTGGCCGCAGGGCGGCATCACGCCGGAGTCGCGGCGGATGTACGACCTGTGGATCGCCTCCTGCATCGCCGCGCTCGCGGTCGGGGTCTTCGTGTGGGGCCTTATCTTCTGGTGCGTGGTGCGCTACCGCAAGCGCGGCAACGCTCTGCCGGTGCAGACCCGCTACAACCTGCCGATGGAGTTCCTCTACACCATCGCGCCGATCCTGATCGTCTCCGTGCTCTTCTACTACACGGCGATCGTGCAGACCGACGTCGACAAGGTGTCGAAGAACCCGGACGTGACGGTCGAGGTCGTCGCCTTCAAGTGGAACTGGCAGTTCAACTACCGCGACGGGCAGGGCCCGGACGCCCGCACCACGGCGTCGACGCTCGGCACCAGTGACGTCATCCCGGTGCTTGTGCTACCGACCAACCGGTCCATCCGGTTCGAGGAGACCAGCCGCGACGTCATCCACTCCTTCTGGGTGCCGGAGCTGCTGTTCAAGCGGGACGTCTTCCCGGGCAACGTCCGCAACGTGTTCGAGGTTTCCAGCCTGGACGCCGAGGGCGCGTACGTCGGCCGCTGCGCCGAGCTGTGCGGCAGCTACCACGCCTTCATGAACTTCGAGCTGCGTGTGGTCTCGCCGGAGAAGTACGAGCAGTTCCTGGCGGCCAAGCAGGGCGGCAAGTCCACCCAGGATGCGCTGTCCGAGATCGGTGAAGAGCCGTACGCGGAGACCACGCGGCCGTTCGACACACGGCGGACGCAGAGCAACTTCAACCCGGACGACGCTCCGGCCTTCCCGGGAAGCTGAGGGCAGCCGCATGAAGACCGAGTGGCGAATCTTCCTGATCATCGCCGGCTTCCTCCTCGGGGCCACCGTCCTCTACGGCGCCTGGACCAACGGTGAGGCCGGCGGCATCGAGTGGGTGGGCACCGTGGCCCTGCTGCTGTCCTTCCTGCTCTGCACGATGTGCGGTGGGTTCTTCTGGTTCGTCTCCCGCCGTATCGACCTGCGCCCGGAGGACCGCCCGGACGCCGAGATCGCCGACGGCGCCGGTGAGGTGGGCTTCTTCAGCCCGGGCAGCTACTGGCCGTTCGGCCTGGCGATGGCCGCCTCGATCGCCGCGCTGGGCCTGGTGTTCTGGCAGTACTGGCTGATCGGTGTGGGAATGCTGTCGGTCGTCTTCGCCGTGTGCGGGCTGCTGTTCGAGTACTACAGCGGCACCCGGCGTACCGCGGAGCACTGATCCACCGGTCGCGCTCGCGGCCGATGCGTAGCACCACGAAGGCCCGCTTCCTGAAGAGGGGAGCGGGCCTTCGTCGTGCGTGCGGTGGACCCAGCGGCGGGTCAGGCGGCGTGCTGGCGGGTGGGCTGGCGGCGATGCCGACGGTCGGCCAGCCGGGTGACCGGCGCGGGGAACGTGGCGATCACCACGGCGGCTCCGCAGTCGATGCAGATCAGCTCGGGACAGTCGGTGCCGTGGCTGTCGACGCAGGGCGGTGCCTCGAACAGTGCCACGCCCACGCAGACGTCGCAGTAGAGCTCGCGGTGCGACACGGGCGTCTCCTTCACTCCAGGCGACCCGCTCCGGCGTGACACGTGGCACCCGGCAGCGGTGAAGAACTACTCACCTGTAGTTTCCCACCCTGGTCCGACATTCCTGCGCGGACGAGGGCGACCAGCACCCGGGGGACGGGTGGTCAGCCGGCGGTGGCGACCTCGATCCACCTGTCGAGGGTGGCGGCCGCCGCACCCGAGTCGATCGACTTGGCGGCGCGGTCCAGGCCGGCGCGCAGCGCCTCGGTCAGATCACCGTCCAGAGGACCCTGCGTGGCGAGGGCCGCCGCCGCGTTGAGCAGCACCGCGTCGCGTACCGGACCGGTCTCGCCGGCCAGCAGGCGACGGGCCACGCCGGCGTTGTACGCGGCGTCACCGCCCCGCAGGTCACCGAGGGTGGACCGGGGTACCCCCAGGTCTGCGGCATCCAGCAGCGCCTCCCGTACGGTGCCGCCCTGAGCTGCCCAGACGCGGGTCGGCGCGGCGGTGGTGAACTCGTCGAGCCCGTCCTCGCCGCGCATCACCAGCACCGAGTCGCCGCGAGCGGCGAACACGCCGGCCATCACCGGCGCCATGCGCGCGTCGAAGCACCCGACGGCACCGGCGCGTGGTCGGGCCGGGTTGGTCAACGGGCCGAGGAAGTTGAAGACGGTGGGGACGCCCAGCTCCCGGCGGACCGGCCCGGTGTGCCGCATCCCGGGGTGGAACCGCGCCGCGAAGCAGAACCCGATGCCGGCCTCGGTGACGCAACGCACGATCGCGTCCGGGTCGAGATCCAGCGGGATGCCGAGGAACTCCAGCAGGTCGGCGGTGCCGCAGGAGGAGGACGCGGCCCGGTTGCCGTGCTTGACCACCCGTACGCCCGCACCGGCCACCACCAGCGCGGCCATCGTGGAGATGTTCACCGTGTGCGCAAGATCACCGCCGGTGCCGACCACGTCCAGGGCGGTCGAGCGCAGCTCGTCGGGAAGCTCGACAGGCACCGCCCGGCTGAGCATCGTCTCCACCAGACCGGCCAGCTCCGCCGAGGTCTCGCCCTTGGCACGCAGCGCCACAGCGAAACCGGCTACCTGCGCGGCACCTGCCGAGCCGGCCATGATCTCGCCCATCGCCCAGGCCGTGTCAGCGGTGGACAGCTCCTCGCCGCGCAGCAGCGAGGTGAGCAGGTGCGGCCAGGTCCGATCGCCCATGGCGGGCCTCCCGAGCGTGCGAAGTGCGGGTGGGCTGGAACCGGCGCCGAATCACCCCGGCGCCGCGTCGGTGCCGGAAAGCGGGGGACGTCAGGCGGGTGCGTGCGTCCGCAGCAGCTCGGCCACCGTGTTGCCGGTGGTCACCGGGTCGAGCGGGTGCACGAGCGTCCCCTCGACCTCGGCGTACGCGGCGAGCCATCGGTCGGCGGCGCGGGCGATCACCAGGCAGACCGGGGGAGCGTCCTCCCGGTCGTCCTTGATCTGCCGGGCGATGCCGATGCCGCCGCCCGGGTTCGCCTCACCGTCGAGCAGCATGAGGTCGATCTCATAGTCGTCGACCAGGCGGATCGTCTCGGCGTAGGTCGACGCGTCCACGAACTCGACCTGCAACCCGGGCGCGGGCCGGGTGCCGACGGCGAGCCGCATCCGGTCACGGACCTGCGGGTCGTCGCTGTAGAGCAGGACGGTACAAAGTCGATCGCTCATGCCGGCACTCCGCTTCGCTCCGTGCCGTCATGAGGAACCATCGCACTGAGCCCGATGATTCGCTCGCTGTGCTCACTCATGCCGGCACTCTGCTTCCACCTCGAAAAACTGCGCCGATCGTACCGGGCCGCGTGACGTAGCCGACACGCCGCCTGCCGCCGTCGGCCCCGCGTACCGTCGCCGCAGGTCAGGGGGCCGCGGCGCCGGCGGCGCGTTCGCGTGCCTCCTGGCGGTCCAGCTCGCGGTCGAGCCGGCGGGCCTCCCGCTCGGACTGCTTGACCCACTGCACGACCAGCACCGCGATCATCGTCACGCTGACGAACTCGCCACCCGCCCAGAGGATGCCGCCGGCGAGCACCTGGTCGGCCTTGGGGTCGGCCCAGTCGAGGTTGAGCGACGGGTACCAGTCGCCGCCGAAGAGCGTGCTGCTCTGCATGATCGTGAGCCCGAGCACGGTGTGGAACGGCACGGAGAGCAGCATCAGCAGCGCGCGAGCCGGGTACGGCCAGCGGCCGGGCAGCGGGTCGAGCCCGAGCAGCGGCCAGAAGAAGACGCAGCCGGTCATGATGAAGTGCGCGTGCACCAGCTCGTGCGCCCAGGCGTGCTCAAGCGTGTAGCGGTACAGGTCGCTGAAGTACAACACGAACGGGTTGACCACGAAGATGGCGAACGCCACGAGCGGGAAGCTGTAGACGCGGGCAACACGGCTGTGCACGATCGCCAGGAGGCGCTTGCGCGGCCCGACCGGCAGGGTCCGCAGGGCGAGCGTCATGGGCGCGCCCAGCGCGAGGAAGATCGGCGACACCATGGACAGCACCATGTGCTGGACCATGTGCACCGACAGCAGCGCGGTGTCGTACGCGTGCAGCCCGCTGACCGTGACCAGCGCGATGCCGCCCAAGCCGGGGCCGAGGAAGAGCGCGGTGCGCGCGACCGGCCAGCGGTCGCCGCGCACGCGCAACCGGTGCACCCCGTAGAGGTAGAGACCGGCGACGAGCACCAGGCCGAGGGCCAACCAGCTGTCCAGCCGGGTCTCGGTCAGGACCGCGCCGACGGTGAACGGTGGTGGGGTCGCCTCGGCGCTGACGGCAAGCGTGGACGTGCCCACCGGGGTGGCGGCGAGCACAACGGCCGGGACAGCCGAGGTGGCGGCGAGGATCGGATCGACGTGCAGCACGCTTTTCAGGCTAGGCCAGGCGAACCGGACCCTGACGTCCGGCCCACGGATGGTGTGGGTTTGCCACCCCGCTGATCGCCGGCCCCGGTCAGGGGCAATAATGACGGCGTGACTGCGGCCCCAGCCATTGACAAGAGCCGGATCCACTCTCTGACGCGACCGAACATGGTCAGCGTCGGGACGATCGTGTGGCTCTCCAGCGAACTCATGTTCTTCGCGGCGCTCTTCGCGATGTACTTCTCCATCCGCGCGGCTGCGCCGGAGCAGTGGGAGAAGCACACCGAGGTGCTGAACATCCCGTACGCGACCACCTTCACGGTGATCCTGGTCCTCTCGTCGGTGACGTGCCAGCTCGGCGTCTTCGCGGCGGAGAAGGGTGACGTGCACGCGCTGCGGCGCTGGTTCACCGTCACCTTCGTGATGGGCCTCATCTTCGTGCTCGGTCAGCTGAACGAGTACCGCGAGTTGGTCCACGAGGGCATCAAGATCAACGCCGACGGGTACGGATCGATGTTCTACCTGACGACCGGCTTCCACGGCCTGCACGTGGCCGGCGGTCTGGTCGCCTTCATCATCTTCATGGTCCGAACGACCATGGGACGGTTCACCCCGGCGCAGGCGACCTCGGCGATCGTCGTGTCGTACTACTGGCACTTCGTCGACGTCGTGTGGATCGGGCTGTACGCCATGATCTACTGGCTTCAGTGATCTTGGCGCGTCACGAACCGCGCCGCTGCTTCGTCCCCTGAGACAAGGTCCAACCGGTTAAGGACACAGCTCATGACTTCTGACAACGACCGCCGACGCGGCCTGCTCGCGCGGTTGCGCGAGCGGCCCGCCGCGCGCAGCAGGGGCCGCCGCCGGCTGGGCGCCGCGGTCCGGCTGATCGCCGCGCTGATGCTCGCCGGCGGTGCCTACACCGTCTTCGCCCCCGGTGCGCAGGCGCAGGACAACCCGCCGATGACCGGCGCCGCAGCCGAGGGCAAGGCGCTGTTCGACGTGAGCTGTGTGACCTGCCACGGACGCAACGCCCAGGGCGTCGAGGGCCGCGGACCGAGCCTGGTCGGCGTCGGCGCCGCCTCGGTCGAGTTCCAGGTCAGCTCCGGCCGGATGCCGATGGCCCGGCAGGAAGCCCAGGCGCACCGCAAGCCCCCGCTCTTCACCGACGAGCAGACCCGTCAGCTCGCCCAGTACATCCAGGAGCTCGGCGGCGGTCCGGTCGTCCCGGAGGGTGACATCCTGCGCGAGGGCGCCAACGTCGCCTCCGGCGGTGAGCTGTTCCGGATCAACTGCTCGCAGTGCCACGCCTTCGGTGGCGGTGGTGGCGCGCTCTCCTCGGGCAAGTTCGCCCCGAGCCTGCACCCGGCGACCGACCGGCAGATCTACGCGGCAATGCTGAGCGGGCCGCAGAACATGCCGGTGTTCGGTGACAACCAGCTCCGACCGGAGCAGAAGGCCGACATCATCGCCTACATCCAGGAGACGCTGAAGCACGACCAGGACCCGGGCGGGTTCAACCTCGGTCGGTACGGGCCGTCCACCGAGGGTGTGGTGATCTTCCTGGTTGGCATCGTGGCGCTCGTCTTCGCCAGCCTGTGGATTGCGGGCAAGTCGTGACCGAGCGGATCATCAGATTCAGTGCCGTGGTGCCGCTCGGCGCCACCCCTAGCGAGGTGACGGCATGAGCACCCACACCGAGCACCAGGCCCCGCAGGGCCGGGAGCCGCTCGACGTGAACGACCCCACGCTGACCCGGTTCGACATCGTCCGCGAGGGCGCCCGTCGGGACGACATCGAGATCGTCCACTACGAGCCGCAGGTGCAGCCCGGCACCAAGGCCGAGCGTCGGCTGACCCGTGTGGTCGCCGCGCTCTTCCTGATCACCGGCCTGGCAGCCACCGCGTTCCTTGTCGTCTACATCTGGTGGCCGTGGCAGTACGAGCCGGGCCGGGGTGGCGACAAGCTCTACACCCCGCTGCTCGGCCTCACCCTCGGCGTGGCGCTGCTCGCCGTCGGCTTCGGCATCCTGACCTGGGGCAAGAAGTTGCTGCCCAAGGAGGTGTCGATCCAGGACCGGCACGAGGGCCAGGTAGACGAGGAAGGCCGCACCATCACCGGCCAGACCATGCTCTACATGGCTGACGAGCTGGGTGTGAAGCGTCGTCCGCTGCTCGGCATCTCGCTGCTGGCCGGTCTCGCGCCGGTGGCCGCGGTCGCTGCCGCGCCGCTGGTCGGTGGGTTGATCTCCAACCCGCACAAGAACAACCAGATGTTCCGCACCGGCTTCTCTCCCGCCGAGGGTGGGCAGCTGATCCGCCTCGTCCGCGAGGACGGCCGCCCGATCCGCCCGGCGGACGTCAGCGCCGGCGGCCAGCTCACCGTCTTCCCGGGCATCGACCACGGCGTGAGCAACCTGCACGCCGACTCGCCGACGTTGCTGATCCACCTGCGCGACTCCGACGCGCAGGAGTCCCGCCGGGCCAACGAGAAGATCGGCCACGGCGACTACATGTGGGGCAACTACGCGGCGTTCTCCAAGATCTGCACGCACGCCGGCTGCCCCGCCAGCCTGTACGAGCAGCAGACCAACCGGCTGCTCTGCCCGTGCCACCAGTCCCAGTTCCTGATCACCGACAACGCCAAGCCCGTCTTCGGCCCTGCCAGCCGGCGGCTGCCGCAGCTGCCGATCGAGGTGGACTCCGAAGGTTTCTTCGTGGCGAAGTCCGACTTCACCGAGACCGTCGGGCCTGACTTCTGGGAGCGGCCATGAAGCGTCGAAAGCTTGACCTGAAGGCGACGCCGGGCAAGGCCGCGGTGGGAGTGGACGACCGCTTCGCGGTGGCCACCCCGCTGCGCAAGCTGCTGAACAAGGTCTTCCCGGACCACTGGTCGTTCCTGCTCGGCGAGATCGCGCTGTTCTCGTTCATCGTGCTGCTGCTGACAGGTGTGTTCCTCACCTTCTTCTACGAGCCGGCGATGACCGAGGTGGTCTACAACGGCAGCTACGCCCCGTTGCAGGGCACCCCCATGTCAGCCGCGTACGCCTCCAGCCTGGACATCTCGTTCGACGTCCGCGGTGGCCTGGTGATGCGGCAGATGCACCACTGGTCGGCGCTGCTGTTCATGGCCGCGATCGTCGTGCACATGCTGCGCGTCTTCTTCACCGGCGCGTTCCGCAAGCCGCGCGAGACCAACTGGATCATCGGTTCGCTGCTGTTCTGGGTGGGCTTCCTGGCCGGCTTCACCGGCTACTCCCTCCCGGACGACGGCCTGTCCGGCACCGGCCTGCGGATCGCCTCGGCGATCATGCTGTCCATCCCGGTGATCGGCTCCTGGGTCACCTCGTCGGTCTTCGGCGGCGAGTTCCCCGGCACGATCATCATCAGCCGGTTCTTCATCGCCCACGTCCTGCTCGTCCCGGGTCTGCTCGTCGCCCTGATCAGCGTCCACCTGGGTCTGGTCTTCAAGCAGAAGCACACCCAGTGGCCCGGCCCCGGCCGGACCAACAACAACGTGGTCGGCGAGCGGATGTTCCCGCGCTACGCGTTGAAGCAGGGCGGCTTCTTCATGGTCGTCTTCGGCGTCGTGGCGCTGCTGGGCGGTCTGTTCCAGATCAACCCGATCTGGCTGTTCGGCCCGTACGAGGCGTGGGTGGTCTCGGCCGCCAGCCAGCCCGACTGGTACGTCATGTTCCTCGACGGCTCGACGCGACTCATGCCCGCCTGGGAGATCAACATCCCGATCGGTGACGGGTACGTCATCCCGCCGCTGTTCTGGCCGACGGTGGTGCTACCCGGCATCCTTGTGGGCCTGTCGACGATGTACCCGTTCCTGGAGGCACGGCACCTCAAGGACCGCAAGAGCCACAACCTGCTCCAGCGGCCCCGCGACGTCCCGGCCCGTACCGCGCTCGGTGCCATGGCGGTGTCGTTCTACATCGTGCTGACGCTCTCCGGCGCCAACGACGTGATCGCCGACAAGTTCCAGATCAGCCTGAACGCGATGACCTGGGCCGGCCGGATCGGTCTGCTGCTGATCCCGCCGGTGGCGTACTACGTCACCTACCGGCTCTGCCTCGGTCTGCAACAGCACGACCGGGAGGTTCTCGCGCACGGCGTGGAGACCGGCATCATCAGGCGTCTGCCGGACGGCCGGTTCGTCGAGGTGCACCAGCCGCTCAGCGCGGCGAACGGTCACGACGACGGCCACGGCGGCCTGGAGTACGTCGGCTGGGTGGTCCCGAAGAAGATGAACCGGCTCGGTGCCCTCGGCCCGGCGATCCGGGGCTTCTTCTACCCGATCGAGAAGCCGGCCGAGGCGCCGGTCTCGCCGGGGCACCCGCCGGTCGAGGCTCGAGCAGAGCGCGAGGAGATCGGCAGCGGCGAGAGCCGTCGCTGACCCCCCGAACGCTGTGTGACGTGGCGCCCGCCGGACTTCCGGCGGGCGCCACGCCGTTTCCGGCGCTGCGGCACCCATCCCGCCAGGAGTCGGATGGCCACGGTGGGACCGGTCGACCCCACGCGACGGGCGATCGCAGGAATAACCCCGGTGAGCCGGGTATCCGTGCGGTCCAACGTCTCTAGGGGGGGAAGCATGTTGGGTATCAAACGCCTCGGCCTGTTGGCCGCGCTGGTGCTTGTCGGTGTCGCGCCAGCCGCGGCCGCGCAGGCCGCGGCACAGCCGTCAACGCAGGACACCCAGTACCTGCAGGCTCTGCACCAGGTGAACCTGTTCGAAATCACCGCCGGTGACCTGGCTGAGCAGAAGGGCCAGGACCAGGGGGTCAAGGACCTGGGCGCGATGCTGAAGACCGACCACACGTCTCTGGACCAGACGGTCCAGCAGACCGCGTCGCAGCTCAACGTCCAACTGCCGAACGAACCCACCACCGACCAGCAGAAGGTCATCGACAAGCTGAACAACGTCAGCGGCGCCGAGTTCGACAGGCTCTGGGTGACAAGTGAGCTGGCCGGCCACGTCCAGGCCATCCAGGCCACCCAGACGGAGATCTCGCAGGGCTCCGAGCAGTCGGTGGTCCAGTTGGCCCAGACCGCCCTGCCGACATTGCAGGCGCACTACGACGAGCTGGTCCAGCTCGCCAACCAGCTTGGCATCCCGGTCCCGCAGACCAGCGCCAGCGGTACGCCCAGCCCGGGCGGCACCGGCACTGAGTCGCCGGCTCCGGGCGGCACCGGCACCGAGTCCCCGGCTCCGGGCGGCACCACCGAGTCGCCGGCTCCGGGCGGCGGCATCACCGAAACGCCGGCTCCGAGCGTGAGCTGACGTAGCGGCAGCAGACGGCCGGTCCATCCGTGTGGGTGGACCGGCCGCCGTGCGTCTGGACCCGCTTTGCGGCGGAGTCGAACGGATCAGTCGGCGGTGGCCAGGCCGATCGCGAACGCCTGCTCCAGGTCGTGCTGGGAGTACGCCCGGAACGCGATGTGCGACTCGGTGTTCAGCACACCCGGCACCTTGGAGATGCTGCCCGCGATGACCTGGGCGATCTGATCGAACTCGCGTACCCGGACCACGGCGATGAGGTCGACGTGCCCGGCCACCGAGTAGACCTCGCTGACGCCGGGAAGGTTGGCCAGGGTCTCCGCCACCTCGGGGATCGCATCGGTGGCGCAGTCGATCAGCACAATGGCGGTGATCACGGCACGTTTCTCCGTTCGTCGGCGTCGTCGCCCATGCTAGATGTTCACATCGTGCCCGGAGACGGGAGCCCGCGCCGCTCAACCGTCCGCGGTGACCGGCACGGTGCCGCCGTCGGTGCAGCGGATCGCGTCGTGCAGCCGTTCACCCGGGTGCACCGTCGCGCTCGGCCAGACGACAGTGCGGCACACGTCGCCGTACACCCGCGCGCCGGCGCCGACCACCGACTCCCGGCACCGGCCGGTCACAGTGGCCGACCTGTCGACAAGGGTGCCGCCGGCGGCGGCGTGCAGGTTCGCCGCCAGGTAGTCGGCGGGGGTGCCGGTGTCGTAGAAGACGCCCGGATAGGGCACCACCTCCAACGCTCCGGCCGCCTCGGCCGGCCGCCAGACGGCTCGGACCAGGTCGGAGAAGACGACAGGTAGGTCGCGGACCAGCCGCCAGGGCAGCAGCGAGAAGCCGGTGAAGCAGTGCCCGGCGAATGTGCCCGGGGCCGTCGGGTTCGCGGCGGGCTGACCGAGCAGGCGTACCCCCTGGCCGTCCCAGTCGGCCAGCAGCGCGGCCACGTCGGGGCCGGGGGGAGCGGCCGGGTCGGCCAGGTACGCGTCCGCGTTGCCGACCAGCACCGGCCGCCCGGCGATCCAGTCCCGCAGGTTGGCCACCCCGCCCGCGGTGCCGAGCGGGTCACCGGGCTCCACCGACAGGTACGCCCGCTCGCCGACGTGCCCGACCACCTGGTCGGCGAGGTAGCAGGCGTTCACCGCGACACGGTCGGGGCCGGCCAGGCCGAGCCCAGCCAAGCGGGCCAACGCGCGGTCCAGCAGTGGCACGTTGCCCACCGGGCAGAGGGCCTTGGGGACCCGTTCGGTGAGCGGGCGCAGCCGGGTGCCCTCGCCCGCGGCCAGCACCACAGCGCAGACGTCCGCCGGCCCGCCCGCCACAGTCATGGCGCGTCGTCGGGAATCGGCGGCGGGAACTGCCCGGCCAGCGGCCCGATGTCGTAGTAGGCGAGCAGCCGGGCGGTGGGCCAGGTCAGCTTCGGCAGGTCGTCAAGCGGGTGCCACGCGGCCTCGAAGACCTCCGCGCCGTCGACAGCGAGGGCGGTCTCCGACGCCGGCACCTCCGCCTCGAAGACCATGTCCACCCAGCCCTTGGCGTGCACAATCGCGTTCGGCACCGCGGGACGCAGCCGCGACGGGGGAAGCCGGATGCCGGACTCCTCGAACAGTTCGCGGGCAGCGCCCACCACCGGCGGTTCACCCTTGTTGAGCAGGCCGGCGGGGAGGGACCAACCCCTGCCGGGCGGCTGGCGCAGCAGCAGCAACCGGCCCGCGCCCGTGGCCTCGACGTCACGGACCAGTGTGACCGCGCCGACGATGTACTTGGGCACGGCCAGCCGGACCAGGCGTCGGCGCACCGGTAACGGCAGCCGGTAGAAAGCCTGGTAGAAGACGGCCCGACCAGCGGCACGGGTACGGGGGATCATGACCCCAGGCTAGTGGTCACGAATGCCTTTCGGATGCGCTGGGGCCGTGCCGGTCACTGCCGATGGTCGACAAGGTCGATGAGCTGGCGGACCACGGTGTCCGGTTCGAGCACCCGGTCGAAGACCGCGACCAGCAGGGTCTCCAGGTCGGGGTAGCCGAGCTCCTCCGAGAGCCGCAGCAACGGCAGGTCGCTGGCCAGGCCACGATTGTGCTGGCGCAGGGCGAGTCCGATGGTGGCCCGGCCCAGGCGGACCTTGTCGCTGATCGTGATGCCCGGCTCGGTGTGCTCGGCGAACCAGCGGTTGATCTGCATCTGCGCGTGCGGCGACTTGACGAAGTCGAGCCACTCCCGGCGCGGGCCCCGCCGTGCCTCGCCGGCCTCGAAGCCGTTGTCGCCGTCGTTCTCGGTGAAGATCTCCACCACGTCGCCCTCGTCCAGCTCCGAGCTCAACGGCGCGAGCCGGCCGTTGATCCGGGCCGCGAGGCAGTGGTCGCCGCGCTCGTTGCCCAGCTCGTAGGCCACGTCGACGGGTGTGGCACCGGCCGGCAGCACCACCTGACGCCCGTCGGCGAACACCTGGATCTGCCCCTCGGCGAGGTCGCAGCGCAGCGACTCGAGGAACTGCGCCGGGTCGGCGGCGTCCGGCTCCCAGTCCAGCACCCGGCGCAGCCAGTCCAACTGCTCGGCGCGGGCCGCGGCGTCGCCCCGGCCCGAGCGCGGAAAGCGGAAGTCGGCGGCGATGCCGTACTCGGCCGACCGGTGCATCTCCTCGGTGCGGATCAGCACCTCGACAGTGCGGTTCTGCGGGCCGCAGACACTCGTGTGCAGCGAGCGGTAGAGGTTGTTCTTCGGCGAGGCGATGAAGTCCTTGAATCGGCCGGGGACCGGTCGCCAGGTGCCGTGGATCGCCCCCAGCGCGGCGTAACAGTCGGTGGCCGGGCCGTCGACCACCACCGAGATGCGGGGCAGGTCGTACGGGGCGGTGTGACCGCCGGAAACGGTGTCCTTCCAGATCGAGTAGAGGTGCCGGGGCCTCGGGGCGACCTCGGCGGTGACCCGGCTGCGGCGCAGCGCCACCCGGGTCCGTGTCACCACCGAATCCAGGTACGCGTCCCAGCCGGGCCGGTCGTGCACGTGCCGGGCCAGCCGGGCGTGCTCCTCCGGCTCCAGGTGCAGCAGCACCACGTCGTCCAGCTCGCGCTTGAGGCTCTGGATGCCCAGCCGGTCGCAGAGCGGGACCAGCACCTCCTGGGTCTTGCGGGCGATGCGTTCGCGGGAGGCCGCGGAGCGCACACCGAGGGTGCGCATGTTGTGCAGCCGGTCGGCCAGCTTGATGATCAGCACCCGGACGTCCTTGGCGGCCGCGACGATCATCTTGCGGATCGTCTCGGCCTCGGCGGCCTTGCCGTAGAACGCCTTGTCGAACTTTGTTACCCCGTCGACAAGGTGGGCCACCTCGCCGCCGAAATCCTCGGACAGCGCCTGGAGCGTGTAGCGGGTGTCCTCCACGGTGTCGTGCAGCAGCGCCGCCACCAGGGTCGTGGTGTCCATGCCCAGCTCGGCGCAGATCTGCGCCACCGCGAGCGGATGGGTGATGTACGGCTCCCCGCTCTTGCGGAACTGCCCCCGGTGCATGTTCTCCGCGATCGTGTACGCCCGGCGCAGCACCGCCGGGTCGGTGCCGGCGTGGATGCTCCGATGAGTGCGGACCAGCTGGGTGACCGGGTCGGAGTCGGTGGTCGGCCAGGTGAGCAACGCCCGCAGCCGTCGGGTCAGCGGCAGCTCACCCGACTGGGTCGGCAGGGCGCCCCCCAGGGCGGCGCCGTGTCCGGCGTCGACGTCCACGAGGGACACCTCCTCACCCCGGCTCCGCGACCGCCGGACCCGGCGGGCGGGAGCAGGCCCACGAAACGGGCAGGACTGCACTTCTCTAACAGCCTAAGCGAGTCGACGTAGTCCGATCGGACACTTGGTCATGAGCGTTCGGTCGAGAGTTGGTGGGAAGCTCCGCTCTCGGCCTTCGCCAGCAGGTCACGGAAGCGCCCCGCGCCACCGGCCGGGGAGGCCCAACCGGAGGACATCTCGACGAGCCGGGTCTCCGGTCGCTCCAACCAGGACAGGATACGTTCGGACTCCTCCGCTGTGGCCGACGGCACCGGACCGTGCCCACCCGGCACCGTCTCGGCGGTGGCCCGGATGGTGGTCAGCGTCGGTCGCGGGTGGACGCCCGGCGGGGACACTCCCGCGCCGGCCAGCCGGCCGTGCCGGACCAGGGCCAGCTCCCAGCCGCCCCGAGCGGCCGGGCGGGCGGCGGCCAACTCGACGATGCCGGTCAGCGCGGCGAGCCGCTGCATCCGCACTGTGGCGCGCAGCACCGCTGCCAGCCGGGACCGCACCACTGCGGCCTCCTCGTAGCGCTGGCCGGCCGAGAGCGCCTCGATCCGGGCGAGCAACGCGTCCACCACCGGCTGCGGGTCACTCGCGGTGGCCGTGCGAAACGGTGCCGCCGCGCGCTCGTCGTACTCCTCAGGGGTGATCTTGTGCTCGCAGGGCGCCGGGCAGCGACCCAGCTCGGCGAGCGCGCAGGCAGGCGTGACGGTGCGCAGCGAGAGCCGGTGGGTGCACTGGCGCAGCGGCACGGCGTCGTGGAAGCCGGCGGCGGCCAGCTCCGCGGCCCGCCGGGAGGTGAACGGCCCGAGGTAGGCGGTGTCCGTGGGGGAGATCTCCCGCACGATCGACAACCGGGGGTACGGCCCGTCGGTCAGCTTGAGCCAGACCATCCGCTCCGGGTATTTCGACCGCCGGTTGTACGGCGGCGCGTGCGCGGCGATCAACCGCAGCTCGCGGACCTCCGCCTCCAGCGAGTGCGCGCACTCCACGGCCTCGACCCGCTCGGCCGCCGCCAGCATCTCGGAGATCCGGGCGCGCTTCTCGCCGGCGGTGAAGTAGCTGCGCACCCGGGTGGCGATGTCGCCGGACGTGCCCACGTAGAGCGGCCGGTCGTCGGCGGCCCGGAAGATGTAGACGCCGGGGACCTTGGGCAGCCCGTCGGCCAGGTGGCGCTTGCGACGCTGGGTCGGGGTGACCGCGCGGGCGAACTCGATGGCGTCGCCGACGGTGTCCACCCGGTGACCGCCGAGCCGGCCGATCAGCCCGTGCAGCACGTCGACGGTGGCCTTCGCGTCGTCGAGCGCGCGGTGGGTGGGCTGGGTGGCGGTGCGGAAGTAGGCGGCAAGGGTGCCCAGCTTGCGGTTGGGCACCTCGTCGCGGGTCAGCACCCGCCGGGCCAGCGCCGCCGTGTCCAGCACGCGGGGGTTGGGCCAGCGGTAGCCGTGCTTGGCGCACGCGGCCTTGAGGAAGCCCACGTCGTAGGGCGCGTTGTGGGCCACCAGCACCGCGTCGGCGAGAAACTCCAGGAAGCTCGGCAGCACCTGCTCGATCGGCGGCGCAGGGAGCAGCATGGCCTGGGTGATCCCCGTCAGCACGGTGATGAACGGCGGGATCGGCTGCCCCGGGTTGACAAGGGTGGCCAGCACGCCCAACTGCTCGCCACCGCGCACCTTCACCGCACCGATCTCGGTGATGCCGCCACCGTCGGGCGCCCCGCCGGTGGTCTCCAGGTCGACCACCACGAAGGTGGTCGCGTAGAGGGGCAACGCCGGGTCCACCCCGCCCACCGCCGGGTCGAGACCGGCCAGTGACTCCTGGACGTACTCCGCTTGTGCCATCGGCGGCACGCTAGCGCCACGGTCCGACACTCGCGTCACAGCCGTCCCACCGGTCGCCATAGGGCTAGGATGAGAGATCGGCTCACTCACCGGGCGGTGGGCCCACCAACGGTGGGAGACTTGCCACATGCCCCTCGCCGAGCCGCACGACGACCACCTCCCGCAGGAGGATCTGGTCGCGCGCGACGGTGCCCTGGGCGACCCCGACTCCGACCTGGGCCCCGACCCCGACGCCGCGTCGGCTCCGGGTGGTGAGCCGGCCATCGAACCCGAGCCCACGCTGCCCGAGCCCGTCCGGCAACGGATCGTGGCGCTGACCGCCGCCGTGCTGCCCGCCCTGCCCTCCGACGAGGTGCCGGTGCCGCTGCGCCGGGTGGCCAAGTTCGCGCCGAACAGGCGGGCACGCCTCGGCGCGCCGGCCATCGCCGCCCAGCTCGCCGCCGATCCGCTTTTCCGGCAGCGGGTCACCGCCCGGGTGCTGGCCGACGCCGGCGACCTCGGCGCGGCCGTTATCGACGGCACCGCGCCGGCCGCCGCCGACCCTGTCGAGGTGGCCGCGTTGGCCTACCTGGGCCGGCCCCGAGGCTGGCGGGAGTTGATCGACGCCAGCGGTGCGGCCGTCCGCGCCGAGGCCGACAGCGCTGTCGTCGCCGAGCTGGTCCGCGAGGCCGAGCAGCGAGCCACCCGAGCCGAGCACGACCGGGCGGTGGCCCGCGTCGAGGCCGACAAGCTGCGCGACGAGCTGTCGCGCGTCCGTGAGGAGCTGGGCCAGCTCCGCGAGGAGTCCCGCCAGTTGGCGCGTACCCTGCGCGAGACCCAGGCCCGTGAGCGCAAGGCCACCGAGCTGCTGGCCACCGAGCGTGGCCGGGCGGCGCGGGCCAGCGCCGACGTGGACGCCGAGCTGCGCCGCGCCCGTGCCCGGCTCGCCGAGGCGGAGGCCGCGGCCGGGGTGGCCCGCGCCAGCGCGAAGGAGGCGCGTTCGGTCGACGACGCGCGGCTCTGGCTGCTGCTGGAGACCATCGGTCAGGCCGCCGTCGGGCTGCGCCGCGAGCTGGCCCTCGACCCGGTGGACAAACTCCCCGCCGACTTCGTCGCCGACGCGTTCGCCGAGCAGCCGGGTGCCGCCCCTGCCGGTCCGGCCGCGCGCGCCCGCGACACCGACGATCCGGCCCGGCTGGACCAGCTGCTCGCCCTGCCCCGGGCGCACCTTGTGGTCGACGGTTACAACGTCACCAAGCGCGGGTTCGGCGAGATGTCGCTGGAGCAGCAGCGCAAGCGCCTCATCACCGGCCTGGGCGGCATCGCCGCGCAGACCGGCGACGAGGTCACAGTCGTGTTCGACGGTGCGGAGCGGATGCACGGGCTGCCTCCGGCGCCGCGTGGCGTCCGGGTGCTGTTCTCCCGCAAGGGCGAGACGGCCGACGAGCTGATCCGGCGGTTGGTCCGCGCCGAGCCGGCGGGCCGGCCGGTCGTGGTGGTGTCGTCCGACCGCGAGGTGGCCGACGGGGTACGCCGGCACGGCGCGTACCCGCTGGGGGCCGACTCGCTGCTGCGCCGCCTCGCCCGCTCCTGACGTCGCCCTGCCCCGCGGCCGAGATGTCGGGTCGGGATACCCCGATATCGCTGATCTGGAGTGGATCTCGTCCGCAACGGCCGGTGCGGGCGGTTCTGTCGTACCCGGTGGATAGCGTCGATGTGACCGACGGTGCTCGGGCGGCGACAAACCGCCGCCCGCGTGCAGCGAGCCGATCAGGAGGCGCGATGCTCATCGACTGCGAGGGGTGCGCTAGGGAGCGGGGTGACGGCTGTTTCGGCTGCCTGGTTGCCGCTCTGTTCGACGAGGCGTCCCCGGCGGCCGGCCTGGACGCCGCCGAGGTCCAGGCGATCGAGGTGTTCGCCCGGGCCGGCTTCGACGTGGAGGTGCTGACCGCCCCGGCGCGTCCCGGCGCGGCTCGCCGCGCCTCCCGGCGCGTCGCCTGAGCGCGACACCGCGCCCGGAGCGGGCATTTCGCGGGCCATAGGATGGGCGGTCACGGCGGGAGGAGCGGCGAGATGAGCGGGGTACGACACGACGGCGGCGAAGCCGTCCGTGGCGCGCTCGGCGTCGCCGCGTCGGTGCGCCGGTGACCCCGCGCGGATGGGCGCTGCTGACGCTCGCCGGGTTGACAGTGGCGCTGGTGCTGACCGCCGCGCTGCTCATCCCGTGGCACCGGCCGCCGGTACCCCGCGCCGACCAGCTCGCCGCGCTGCGTGACCTGCCCGCCGAGCAGGTGGCCCGGGGGCGGGAGTTGCGGGCCGCGCTGCGACCCGGCGGGTACGCCGCCCTCGCCGTCGGGCTGCTGATCGCCCTCGCGCTGGGATTGACCCCGCTGGGCAGCCGCCTGGTCGAGCTGGCGGGCCGGCCGTTCGGTGGGCACTGGATCGCGCAGGCGGTGCTCGGCGGGCTCGCCGTGGTGCTCGTCGCCGACCTGCTCACCCTCCCGTTCGCCGCCTGGCGGCAGAGCGTGCTGACGCGGTACGGGTTGAGCACGAACGGCTGGAGTGGCTGGGCCGTCGACCTGCTCAGGTCGTACGCGGTGAGCGCGGTGATCGGCGCGCTCGTCCTGTTCGGCTTCTACGCGGTCATCAGGCTCGCGCCGCGCTGGTGGTGGGCGTTCGGGGCGGCCGGCGCGGCGCTGCTCGTGGTGCTGTTGTCGTTCGTGCTGCCGGTGCTTGTGGAGCCGGTGTACAACAGGTTCACCCCGCTGGAGCAGGGGCCGCTGCGCACCGAGCTGATGAGCATGGCAGCCAGGGACGGGGTCCCCGTGCGCGACGTGCTCGTCGCCGACGCGTCCCGGCGCACCAGCGCGGTAAACGCGTACGTCTCCGGTCTCGGGCCGACCCGGCGGGTCGTCGTCTACGACACGCTGCTGCGCGAGGCGCCCCCGGCCGAGGTGAAGGCCGTCGTGGCGCACGAGTTGGGCCACGCGAAGAACTCCGACGTGGCGGTGGGCACGCTTACCGGTGCGTTGGGCGCCGCGGCGGCGGTGGTGACGCTCTACCTGCTCGGCTCGTGGGGGCGGCTGCTGCGGCTGGCCGGTGTCGACTCGGTCGCCGATCCACGCGCGTTCCCGTTGCTTGTCGCAATGGTCACGGTCGCCGGTCTGGTGGCGGCTCCGGCCCAGGCGCTGATGTCGCGGCAGGTGGAGGCACGGGCGGACGCGCACGCGCTCGCGCTGACAGGTGATCCGGAGGCGTTCGAGTCGATGCAGCGCCGGCTCGGGTCGGTGAACCTCGGCGACCCCGACCCGCCACGCTGGGAATACCTCTACTCGGCCTCACACCCGTCCACAGTGGAGCGGATGGCCGCCGCCCGCGCATACGCCCGGGAGGGCGGTCGATGAGTCGCACGCTGCTGATCACAAACGATTTTCCGCCGCGCCCCGGCGGGATCCAGTCGTTCGTGCACAACCTTGCGGTGCGTCAGCCACCCGGCTCGGTGGTGGTGTACGCGTCGAGCTGGCGCGGTGCGGCGAAGTTCGACGCCGACCAGCCGTTCGAGGTGATCCGGGAACGCACAAGGGTGCTGCTGCCCACCCCGTTGATCGCGCGCCGGGCGGCCCGGCTGGCCCGCGCGTACGACTGTGACACCGTGTGGTTCGGCGCGGCGGCACCGCTCGGGCTGCTCGCCGCGGGCCTGCGTCGCCGGGCCGGGGTGCGCCGGGTGGTGGCGCAGACCCACGGTCACGAGGTCGGCTGGGCGGCGTTGCCGGCCGCGCGTCCGGCGTTGCGCCGGATCGGCAGGGGTGTCGACGTGACGACCTACCTCGGCGAGTACACCCGCAGCCGGTTGGCCCGGGTGCTCGACGGCGTGACCGATCTGCGCCGGTTGGCGCCGGGGGTGGATGTGGACACCTACCACCCGTCGGTGGACGGTGAGCCGATCCGGGTCCGGTTGGGGCTCGCCGACCGTCCGGTGGTGGTCTGCGTGTCCCGGCTGGTGCCGCGCAAGGGGCAGGACATGCTGATCCGGGCGTTGCCGGAGATCCGCCGCCGGGTGCCCGACGCGGCGCTGCTGATCGTCGGCGGCGGGCCGTACCGGGCGACGTTGGAGAAGCTGGCCCGGCAGGCCGGGGTGGAGCGGGACGTGGTCTTCACCGGCTCGGTGCCGTCGGCCGAACTGCCGGCGCACTACGCGGCCGGTGACGTGTACGCGATGCCGTGCCGCACCCGCAACCGTGGCCTGGACGTGGAGGGGCTGGGCATCGTCTACCTGGAGGCGTCCGCGACGGGCTTGCCGGTGGTGGCCGGCGACTCCGGGGGAGCGCCGGACGCCGTCCGTGAGGGCGAGACCGGGTTCGTGGTCCCGGGGCGGGACGTCGCCCAGCTCGCCGACCGGGTGTCCCGACTGCTCGCCGACCGGGATCTGGCCCGCCAACTGGGTGCGGCGGGCCGGGCCTGGGTGGAGCAGGAGTGGCGCTGGGAGGCGCAGGCGCAGCGGATGGCGGCCCTGCTCGCCGGCTGACCCGCCACCACTCAGGTGCGGGCCGGCCGGGGTGGGGCGTGGTGGGGGACGTACTCCTGGCCGGTGAGCTGTTGGATCGCGGCCATCACCTCGTCGGTGACGGTCCGGATGTCGCGCGGCCCGTGGATGCGGCCGGCGACCTGGATCGGCGGGCCGAACCGCAGGGTGATCGGGTGCCGGCGGGGCAGCCGCGCGTCGACGGGCAGCACCTCGGCGGTGCCGAGCACTCCGACCGGGATGATCGGCACCTCGGCGTCGCGGGCCAGTCGGGTCATGCCGGTCCGGCCCCGGTAGAGCCGTCCGTCGGGGGAGCGGGTGCCCTCCGGGTAGATGGCGACGAGACCGCCGGCACGCAGCACCGGCACCGCGGCGTCGAGGGCGCTGAGGGCGGCCCGGCCGCCGCCGCGCTCGACCGGGATGGCACCCATGCCGTTGACGATCCGCCTGTTGAGCCAGCCGCTCGGACCACGCCCGGTGAAGTACTCCGACTTGGCCCAGAAGGTGACGTGCCGGGGGGCCGCGGTGACCAGGAACAGTTCGTCGGCGACGGACAGGTGGTTGCCGGCAAGGATCGCCCCGCTGTGTCGGGGCAGGTGCTCCCGCCCGTGCACCTGGGGCTGCCAGCCCAGCCGCAGCGCGGCGCCGACGGTCAACTTGGTGAGGTCGTACAGCAGGGGCACGGGTTCTCCGGGTGGTTGGTGGTCACCTGGCGGCGGGGCCGAGGTGGGAGTCGAGGGCGGCGTTCAGCAGGGCGTCGTCGTCGGTGGCGCCGGTGGCCAGGGGCAGGCTGCCCCACGCCCAGAGTTGGGCGATGCCGTGCAGGTTGGCCCAGAGGGCGCCGGCCAGGACGGGCACGGGGGCGTCCGTCGGTCGGCGTACCTGGGCCACCAGGTCGGCCAGGTCGTCGAACAGCGGCAGGCTCGTCTCGCGCAGCCGCAGACGGCCGCTTGCCAGCAGGTCGTGCCGGAACATCAGCTCGAACATGCCGCGGTGCTCGGCCGCGAAGTCCAGGTACGTCCGGCCCAGCGCCGCCAGTCGGGTACGCGGGTCGGGGCCGGCGTCGCACATCGTCTGCTCGATCCGGGCGGTGAGGTCGGCGAAGCCCTCCCTGGCGATGGCGGAGAGCAGGTCGACGTGGGTGGGGAAGTAGCGGCGGGGAGCGCCGTGGGACACCCCG
Source organism: Micromonospora profundi (assembly GCF_011927785.1). Lineage (NCBI taxonomy): Bacteria > Bacillati > Actinomycetota > Actinomycetes > Micromonosporales > Micromonosporaceae > Micromonospora > Micromonospora profundi. The sequence continues at coordinate 949,887 of NZ_JAATJK010000001.1, forward strand.
GCCCGGCGGGCGATCTCCCGCAACGACACCGCCGACTGGCCCTCACGCAGCACAAGGTCGACTCCGACGGCCACGAGCCGGGAGCGAAGGGTGGCGTCTTCCACGCTCATGACCTGTGTCTACCAGGGCTTGTAGACAGTGTCTACGAAGTGGGGTAGGAGATGTCACACACCCGGGGAAGGTCAACGGATCCGGGCGAGAATCCGATCGGCGGGGGCGGGCGGGCCGAAATGCCAACCCTGCGCGGCGTCACAACCGATCGCCCGCAACCGCTCGGCCTGCCCGGCGGTCTCCACCCCTTCGGCGGTGACCGTCAGATCCAGCGCGTGCGCCAGCGAGACCAGCGACGCGAGAATCCGCTCGTCGGTACGCCCCACAGCAGGCGACCGCAGGCCGGCCACGAACTCACCGGCGACCTTCAACTCGGTGACGGGCAGGTCCCGCAGGTACGCAAGGTTGCTGTAGCCCGTGCCGAAGTCGTCGATGGCGATCCGCACGCCGAGATCGGCCAGCACCCGCAGGGCGCGTACCGGCTCCTCGGCGGTGCTCATCATCGTGCTCTCGGTGATCTCCAACTGGAGTCGTTCCGGCGGCAGGCCGGTCTGCCGCAGCAGGGCGCGTACCTCCTGCACCAGGCCGGGCCGGTGGACCTGCCGGACCGCCAGGTTGACGCTCACGAACGGCGCCTGCACACCGCCGGCCGACCACGCCTCCGCCTCCCGGCACGCCTCGGCCAGCACCCAGCCGCCCAGTTGCACGATCAGGCCGGTCTCCTCGGCCAGCCCGATGAAGCTGTCCGGCCGCAGCACGCCAAGCTCCGGGTGACGCCAGCGGACCAGCGCCTCCACGCCGAGCATCCGACCGTCGCGCAGCGAGGTGAGCGGCTGGTAGTCGAGATAGAACTCGCCGCGGTCCAGGGCCGCCGGGATGGCCGCGGAGAGGGCGTACCGGGCCAGCTCGCGGCGGTTGCGCTCGGCGTCGTAGAGCGTCCAGCGCGCGCCACCCGCCGACTTCGCCCAGTGCAGGGTGCTGTCGGCGGCCCGCATCAGGTCACTGGGATCGGCGCCGGCGACCTGACGTTCGACGATGCCGACGCTCGCCGAGACCTGAAGCTCGTGCCCGTCGACGGACCTCGGCGTCCGGACCGCCGCCAGGGCTGCCTCGGCTACCTTCACCACGTCGTCGGTGCCGCCGCTGCCCTCCACCAGGACGACGAACTCGTCGCCGCCGAGCCGGGCCACCAGGTGCTCGCCGAGCGCCTGACGCAGCTCCTCGGCCACCAGGATCAGCAGCCGGTCGCCGACCTGGTGCCCCAGGGTGTCGTTGACGACCTTGAACCGGTCCAGGTCGAGGAAGCACACACCGACGCGCTGCGCGCCGCGACCCGGCTCGTTGAGCGCGGCGGTGAGCCGCTCGGTGAACAGCGTCCGGTTCGGCAGGCCGGTGAGCGGATCGTGGGTGGCCTGGTGGCGGAACCGCGCCTCACTGGCCCGTAGTGCCCGCTCGGCCTGCGTGCGGGCCATCATGGCGGCCCGGCGGATCGACTCCTGCTCGTCGAGCGTCCGGTCCCGCAGCGCCCGCGCGTAGCCGGTCGCCACGGCCGCCAGCAGCCGCGCCATCCGGTCCTCGACGTCCTCGGCCACCAGACCCAGGTCACGCACCAGGCGGAGCTGGATGACCTCGACGGTACGGCCCAGCCCTTCGGCGGAGGCGATGTGCGCGGCGACCAGTTCGGCACCGACCCGGTACCCGGCCCGCAGGTCGAACGGCTCGGCGAGCAACGCGCCGGCCAACTGCCCGGTGAACCGGTGCAGCAGAGCCTCCAACTGGGCCTGGGTCATCGGCAGATAGCTCGTGCCGGAGACCGCCTTCGCCCAGGCGCGGGCGAAGGTGCCCGGGTGGCCGTCCGCCCCGGGCAGCTCAGTCACCGAGTCGCCCGACGCCGCCCATGAAGACCGCACGCTCGGCGTCCTCCGCGCTCTCCGGGGTGTCCGGCCGCCACTGCGGCACCCAGACCACGCCCGGGTCGACCAGCTCGAACCCGTCGAAGAGCGCGGTCAGCTCGGCCCGGCTGCGGACCGAGAGGGGATTGTCGGTGCGCTGGTAGACCCGCTCCGCCTCGGCCCGCTCGTCGTCGCTGCGCCCGTCGTCGCTGGCCTGCGACAGCACCAGGTAGCTGCCGGGGGCCAGTGCGTCGCGCAGGGTGCGCAGCAGCTCCGCCGGCCGGTCGGTGTCGGGGATGAAGTGCAGCACGGCCACGACCATCACGGCCACGGGCTGGCTCAGGTCGAGCAGCCTGCGAACGTCCGGGTGCTCCAAGATCCGCTCCGGGTGCCGCAGGTCCTCCTGCACCACCACGGCGAGGTCTTTGCCGGCCAGGATCTCCCGGCTGTGCGCCACCGCGACCGGGTCGACGTCCACATAGACCACCCGCGACAGTGGGTCGATCCGCTGGGCAATCTCGTGGACGTTGCCGACAGTGGGGATGCCCGAGCCGATGTCCAGGAACTGCCGGACACCGGCCTCGGCGAGGTGGCTCACCGCCCGACGCAGGAACGCCCGGTTGGCCTGGGCCATCAAGGGCGCTTCCGGGACGGCGGCCACCATGGCCTGGGCCGCGGCCCGGTCGGCGGCGAAGTTGTGCGAGCCGCCCAGGTAGTAGTCGTACATCCGCGCGACGCTCGGGCGCTCGATGTCGATGGTGTCGGGTGCCCAGTCCGGCCGCTGCATGCGCTCACCCCTAGAGTCCGCGATGCGGGCATCACCCGCGCGGGTATTGTGCCCCCGCAGGCACCGCCAGACCATAGCCTGACGCCAGGTTGCCCCCGACAGCGGTCGATACGCGAAGTCCGCGCCGGCGGAGTGCGGGCGCGGACTTCGGGTGGGGCGTCCCGCTCGACGAGCGGACGCGGATCAGAACTTCGGGGCGTCCGGCGCCTCGAGCAGGCCCAGCCGCAGCGCGGTCATCAGCGCCTGCGCCCGGTTGGCGGCCCCGAGCTTCTCGTAGAGCTTGGAGATGTGCGTCTTGGCCGTGGACTCGCTGACGAACAGCTGCTTGGCGATGCCCGCCACGCTCATGCCGTCGGCGAGCAGCCGCAGCACCTGACCCTCGCGGGGAGAGAGCTGCGGGCCGGACGGGGCGAGCCGACGCTTCATCGCCTCGGCCAGGTCGGCCGCGGTGAACGCGCTGGGGGAGGACGCGGCGTGCCGCGCGGCGGCCACCACCTCGTCGGCCGGGGCGGTCTTCGGCACGAACGCGCTCGCGCCGGCCTCCAGGGCGCCGAAGAGCTGGTCGTCGCCCGCGTACATGGTCAGCACCACGATGCCCATCGACGCGCTGGACTTGCGCAGCGCCCGCGTGGCCTCCAGGCCACTGCCGTCGGGCAGCCGCAGGTCCATGATCACAACGTCCGGCTGCAGGGCGCCGGCCTGGCGTACGCCCTCTGCCGCCGTGGCGGCCTCACCGACGACCTCGAACTGGCGGTCACGCTCGAAGGCGTGCCGCAGGCCCTTACGAATGAGGTCATGATCGTCGACAAGGAGGACCTTGGTGCGGGTGGCCGGTGTCGGACTTGTGGTCATCCTCGGGTTACTCCCCTTCTGATGCTGCGCTACCGCGCACGTTATCGCGCCGGGACGAGGTGCCGAGAACTACCGCCACGGTCGTGCCGCTGGGCTGCCGCGGCCTGATCTCCAACCGGCCCCGGATACGTTCCGCTCTCTCGGCCATGATTGCAAGACCGTACCGCCCGTCGGGGCGCTGGTCAGCCATCCCCTGACCGTCATCCGACACTTCAATTTGCGCGTAGGGGGGATCAACCTCACACGTCACCCAGAGGTTCGACGCCCCGGCGTGCTTGCGCGCGTTGGTCACCGCCTCCTGCGCGATGCGCAGCAGTTCGGCTTCGGTAGCGGCGGGCAGTCGCGCGGTGGACTCGTCGAGCGACAGGTGCACCCGCAGCCCGCCGGAGGCACCCACCGTCCGAGCGTACTCGGCGATCGCGGCGGCCAGGCCACCCTGGCGGTCCACCTCGCTGCGCAGTTCGAACAGACTCAACCGCAGCTCGGTGATCACCCGCGTCACCTCGGCACGCAGCGTACGCAGCGCCTCGGCGGTCTCGTCCGCGTCGTCGAAGACGGTGGCCAGGGCGTTGTCGATGCCGTAGCCGACCATCACCAACTCCTGCGCCACCCCGTCGTGGATCTCCCGGGCCAGTCGCTGGCGCTCCTCGTTCGTGGCCAGCGAGCGGACGTCGTCGAAGAGCAGCGCCGCCTCCAGCCGCAGCGCGGCCGGCTGGGTCAGCGCGGTCACCCGGGACACCACAGCGGGCGGGTACGCCTGCGCGGCGTCGGCCTCCAGCACCACGAGCCCGACCGTGCGTACGCCTGCCACCAGCGGGACGATAAGCGCGGAGACGTCACCGCCCCGGTGCGAGCGCGACTGCGACCGCGCGGCGGTCTGCGCCTGCTGGCTGGCCCAGGCGTCGGCGATCGCCGAATCCGCGTCGAGGGTCGTCTCCCAGTCCACCCGGTCCACGCCGGCCTGGGCGAGCACCACGAGCCGTCCGCCTCCGCTGGCCGACAGCACCGCGCCCCGGTCCGCGGGGGCGACCGTGCGCAGCTCGTCCAGCAGGTGCTCGGAGATGCCGCCCGGGTCCAGCGTCGCGCCGGGCAGTTGCCGGGCCACCGTACGCAGCTGGGTCAGCAGTCGGGTCGCCTCGGCGTACGGCTGCGGCTTGTTCTCGGCGCGTACGGCGATGATGCGGTGCAGGGCGCCGGCGGCGTACAGCCCGAGCGCGGCCAGGATCAGCCACTGCGCGCAGACCGCGAGGTAGCCGACCTGGCTGAGCTGACGCTCGCCGCCGACCTCGGTCAGCGCGCCGCTGATCAGCAGCGTGGCGCCGGCCACCGCGAGCAGCGCGCCGCCTTCGGCGAAGCGACGGCGCAGCGCGGTGACGATCACCGGCGCCGCCAGGTAGGGCAGCACCGCCGAGGCGCCGAGCCCGTCGACGGTGCCGCCGATCGACGCGACAGCTGCCACCTCGCTCGCGGCCAGGCCCACCACCACGACCTCGGCCACCCGGCCCAGCGGCCCGATCAGGCCGTGCTGCGGGGCCAGCAGGGCGGGCAGCCCGGCGACCGCCAGAAGCGCGATCCACCACAGCTGGGTGACGTCGCGGGTGGCGATCAGGGTCAGGATCGCGACCAGCGCCAGCATCACCAGGCGGGCGGCCGCGGTGAGGGGATGCGGGTGCGGGGCGACTGATGTGGATGCGGGCACGTGACGGATGGTAGTCAGCCCCGATAGATATCGGCGATCTCAGCCGCGTACGTCTTGTGCACGACCTGTCGCTTGACCTTCATCGACGGGGTCATCTCACCGGTGGTCTCGGTGAAGTCCTGGGGCAGGATCCGGAAGACCTTGATCGCCTCGGCCTTGGAGACGGACTGGTTGGCGGTGTCGATCGCCGACTGGATCTCCGCCCGCAGACCCTCGTGCTCGCGCAGTTGCTCGACGGGGGTGTCGGCGGGCAGCCCGGCGTTCTCCAGGAACGTCGGCAACGCCTCCTCGTCGATGGTGACGAGCGCCGCGATGAACGGCTGGCGGTCGCCGACGACGACACACTGGCTGACCAGCGGGTGCGACCGGACCAGGTCCTCCAGCACGGCCGGGGCGACGTTCTTGCCCGCGGCGGTGACGATCAGCTCCTTCTTGCGGCCGGTGATGGTGAGGTAGCCGTCGTCGTCGAGCTGGCCCAGGTCGCCAGTGCGGAACCAGCCGTCGGCGGTGAGGGCCTCGGCGGTCGCCACCTCGTTGTGCCAGTAGCCCTGGAAGACCAGGTCACCGGCGATCAGGATCTCGCCGTCGTCCTCGATGCGCACTGTCACGCCGGGCAGCGGCCGACCGACAGTGCCGATCCGGGTGCCGGTGGGCAGGTTCGCGGCGGCGGCGGGCGAGGTCTCGGTCAGCCCGTAGCCCTCAAGGATCGGCACGCCGATGCCGCGGAAGAAGTGGCCGAGCCGGGCACCGAGCGGGGCGCCGCCGGAGATGGCGTCGCGACACCGGCCGCCGAGCGCCGCGCGCAGCTTGCGGTAGACAAGCCTGTCGAAGACCGCGTGCTGGGCCCGCAGCGTCAGGCTCGGCCCGCGCGGTGTCTCCAACGCCTCGCTGTACGCGATGGCGACCTGCTCGGCGCGGGCGAAGATGCCGCCCTTGCCGTTGGCCTCGGCCTTCTGCTTGGCCCCGTTGTAGACCTTCTCGAACACCCGGGGTACGGAGAGCACGAAGGTCGGCCGGAAGTCCTGCAACTCGGCGATCAGGTTCTTGGTGTCGGAGCAGTGCGCCATCGTGGCCCGGGCCTGCACCACGCCGATCTGGATGAGCCGGGCGAAGGCGTGCGCCAGCGGCAGGAAGAGCAGGGTGGCCGCGCCGGCGTTGAACAGGTTCGGCAGTACCGGGACCGCGTTGGCGATGTCGGCGTACATGTTGCGGTGGGTCAGCATGCAGCCCTTGGGCCGGCCGGTGGTGCCACTGGTGTAGATGATGGTGGCCAGGTCGCTGGCGCGGGTCGCCTTGCGGCGCTGCTCCACCTCGACCAACTCGACGGCGGCGCCGGTGGTGACCAGCTCGTCGACGGCGCCCTGCTCGATCTGCCAGACGTGGTTCAGCTCCGGCACCCGCTCGCGGATTCCGTCGACGAGGGCGGCGTGCGCGGGGGTCTCCACCACGACGGCGACCGCGCCGGAGTCGGCGAGGATCCACGCGGCCTGCTCGGGGCTTGACGTCTCGTAGATCGGCACGGTGACCGCGCCGGCCGCCCAGATGGCGTAGTCCAGCAGCGTCCACTCGTAGCGGGTGCGGCTCATCAGCGCGACGCGGTCGCCCTGCTGGACGCCGGCTGCGATCAGCCCTCGGGCCACCGCCGCGACCTCGTCGCGGAACTGGAGGCAGGTGATCTCCGCCCAGGTGGTGACGGTGCCGTCGGCCGACCGGGTGGCGCGGGCGAACTGGACGGTGTCCGGTGCGACCTCGGCGTTGTCCCACACCGGATCGGTGAGGTTGGCCGCCTCGCCGACGGTGACGATCGGCGGAACAGAGAACTCGCGCACCTGCACTCCTTCGTGCTCGCACTGGCCGGGCGGGCCGCCGCGCGAGGGCGGTGGCCTGCTCGAAACCTACCCGGCGGGTGGTACGGGTGGCACACGCAGGATGCCTGTCCGGCCTCGTGGGAGCCGGTTCGGCGTGTGGCGGGGGCGGCGCGGCGCGGGGGGAGGCGCCCTCCGGGTAGCCTTCGCGCATGGCGGACTCCTCCACCCAGTCGATCATCATCGGCGCGTCACCGGACCGGGTGGCGGCGGTCATCTGTGACTTCTCGCGGTACCCGGAGTGGACCGAGGCGGTGCGCCGCGCCGAGGTGATCGAGGAGTACGAGGACGGCTACGCCAGCCAGGTGCGTTTCACCATCGACGCCGGGGTGATGGCCGACGAGTACGTGCTCGCCTACGAGTACGCCGAGGACGTGTCGCGCGTCGAGTGGCATCTCGTCGCCCCCTCGAAGATGCAGAAGAGCCAGCGCGGCTCGTACGACCTGGCGGCCAACCCGGACGGCAGCACCACGGTGACCTACACGCTTGAGGTCGAGTTGTCCGTGGGAATGCTCGGCATGTTCCGGCGCAAGGCCGAAAAGATGATCATGGACACCGCGTTGAAGCAGCTCAAGCGCCGGGTAGAAGCACCCGGTACAGCGCAGTGACGTGTCCGGCAGCACGGTAGGGGAGCCGACGGTGGGCGGAACGGATCCGGGTTCGGCCCGGGAAGAGGCGGAACGACTGGTTGCCACAGTGCTCGCGGGGGCCCGGCTGGCCTCCGGTCAGGCGGCGGGCGGCGCGTTCGGCTCGCTGGGCGGGATGCTGTCCGGTGTCCTCGGTCACAGTGCCCCGCCCGGTGGCGGCGGCAGCGGTTCCGGTGCCGGCGGCGGTTTCGCCACCGGCTCGGCGGAATGCTGCGTCTGCCCGGTCTGTCGTGGCATCGCCGCTTTACGCGATCCGAGTCCGGAATTCGCCGAGCGCCTCGCGACCGGAGCCGGCGACCTCGCGGCCGGTGTCGCCAGCCTGCTCCGCGCGTTCGCCCCGGTCGACCAGCCTGCGGCCGACCCGTCGGGGTCGTCGGCACCGACCTCGCCGGCACCTGGGCAGACGACAGGCCCGAGCGGCGACGACCCGGCACCGCAGCCCCACCCGACCGACCGGTCCGGCTCAACCGATGACGATCACGTGTGGCGCGATGCCACCCGCAGCGGGCATGATTCTCAGCCGGCGCCGGAGCGGGATGTCTGGTCGGTCGCCACCCGGACGGCGGGCCCACCCGCCCCGGCCACCGCAGTACCCGTCGACGAGGCCGGGTCGGTGGCCGCACCGGCACCGACCAGCCGGCCCGTGGTGCCCGCTTCGCGGGTGCCCGACGACACCGGTGCGGACGCACCGGGCGACGTCGCCTGAGCGCGGGACATCCTGACCCGGACCGGCGTGCCGTCGGCGCGTGGGCCGGACAGCAGAGGGGAGCGGCAGCGGTGACGCTGACCATCGGAGTCGACGTCGGTGGCACGAAGGTGGCCGGCGGTGTCGTGGACGACACCGGCAAGGTCCTCGTGCAGGCCCGACGGGACACTCCCGCCGATGACGTCGGCAAGACCCGCGACGTCATCATCGAGCTGGTCAGCGAGCTGGCTGCCGGGCGCGTCATCGAGGGCGTCGGCATCGGTGCGGCCGGCTGGATCGACGCTCACCGCTCCACTGTCCTCTTCGCCCCCAACCTGGCCTGGCGCGACGAGCCGCTGCGCGAGTACGTCAGCAGCGCGGTCGGGGTGCCGGTGATCGTCGAGAACGACGCGAACGTGGCCGCCTGGGCCGAGTTCCGCTACGGCGCAGCCCGGGCCGCCGACGACTCCATGGTCATGTTCACGATCGGCACCGGCGTCGGCGGTGGCATCGTGCTCGGCGGTGACCTGGTCCGCGGCGCGCACGGCATCGCCGCGGAGCTGGGCCACATGCTTGCCGTGCCGGACGGTCACCAGTGCGGCTGCGGGCGGCTTGGCTGCATCGAGCAGTACGCCAGCGGCAGCGCCCTGGTCCGCTTCGCCCGCGCCGGCGCCCGACAGGAGCCGCAACGTGCCGCGGCGCTGCTGGACCTGGCCGGTGGCGAGGCCGAGGCGATCACCGGCCCGATGGTGACCGCCGCCGCGCAGGGCGGCGACATGGTCTCCGCCGAGGCGTTCGCGCAGATCGGCCGCTGGCTGGGCACCAGCCTCGCCGACATGGCGCAGATCCTCGACCCGCAGGCCCTTGTCGTCGGCGGTGGCGTGATCGACGCCGGTGACCTGCTGCTCGGCCCGACCCGCCGCTCCTACGTCGAATCGCTCGCCCAGCGGGGCCGCCTGCCGGTGGCCGAGGTGCTCCCCGCCGAGCTGGGCAACAGCGCAGGGGTGATCGGCGCGGCCGACCTGGCCCGGCGGATCTGAGACGGTCGGGATGGACGAGGTCTCGGGCGTACCACTGCGTGTGGTGTCGTACAACATCCACAGCCAGCGCGACGACACCGCCGCGTTGGCGGCGGTGGTCCGGGCCGCGCGCCCGGACGTGGTGATCGTGCAGGAAGGGCCGCGCCGGTTCCGGTGGCGGGAGAAGTCCGCCGCCCTCGCCGAGTCGTTCGGGCTGGTGGTGGCCTCCGGTGGGCTGCCCGCGCTGGGCAACCTGCTGCTGACCAGCCTGCGCGTGCAGGTGACAGGCACCAGGTGCCAGCGCTTCCCGCTGACCCCGGGCCGGCACCTGCGCGGCGCCGCGTACGCCGAATGCCGGGTCGGCGGCGCCCGGTTCAGCCTGGTCGGCTCGCACCTGTCCACCGATCCTGCCGAACGTCCCGGGCAGGCCGCCGAGCTCAAGCGCGGCCTGGCGGCGGCGGGCGGCCCGGTGGTGGTCGGTGCCGACCTGAACGAGGGGCCGGACGGGCCGGCCTGGGCCACTGTGGCCGACGGGCTCACCGACGCCGCCGTGGCGGCCGACCGGGCGGACCGGCTCACCTACTCGTGCGCGGACCCGCGTCGGCGCATCGACGCGCTCTTCGTCGACCCGCGGGTCACAGTGGTCGACTACGACGTGGTGGACACTCCGCAGACCCGGCGGGCCAGCGATCATTTTCCGGTCCTGGTCGACCTGCTGCTGCCCAGCTCCGGCTGACCCGCCGCCCGCCCGCCCGCCGATCGATCCGCGTCGGGACTGGACATCCGGCGCTGATGTGGAGAGGATTTCGCGGCGAACGGCACCCGTGCCGCACAAAAGGAGATGTCCCGGTGTCCACCTCCACCGACCACGGCCGGCCCGACCCGGAGGGGACGCCGTCGGCGCAGAGCCGCGACGTCCGCCCCCTGTCCGATCGGAGCGACACGGTCTGCGTCATCGGGGCCGGGGCCAGCGGCCTGACGGCCATCAAGAACCTGCGCGAGCACGGCTTCGGGGTGGACTGCTACGAACGGGAGACCGGAGTCGGCGGCGCCTGGAACTGGCGCCACGATCGCAGCCCGGTGTACGCGAGCACCCACCTGATCTCGTCGAAGCCGTTCACCCAGTTCCCCGACTTCCCGATGCCGGACTCCTGGCCGGACTACCCGCACCACAGCCAGCTGCTCTCGTACTTCGAGCGCTACGCCGACCATTTCGACCTGCGGTCGCACATCTGGTTCGGCACCGAGGTGGTCCGTGTGGAGCCCGCCGAGGGGGACCGCTGGGACGTGACGACCCGCTCCACCGGCGGGTACGGCCCGGAGCGCACCTCCCGCTACGCCGCGGTGGTGATCGCCAACGGGCACAACTGGTCGCCGAAGCTGCCCCGCTACGAGGGCCTTGAGCAGTTCCGTGGCGAGATCATGCACGCCTCGTCCTACAAGGACCCGGCGCAGTTGCGCGGCAAGCGGGTCCTCGTGGTGGGCGCCGGCAACACCGGCTGCGACATCGCCGTGGAGGCCGCCCAGCAGGCCTCGCGCTGCTGGCACTCCACCCGGCGCGGCTACTGGTACGCCCCGAAGTATGTCCTCGGCCGCCCCGCCGACCAGGTCAACGACTCGCTGCTGGCGCTGCGGGTGCCGCTGCGGGTACGCCAGTGGCTCTACCACTGGACGCTGCGGCTGACCGTTGGCGACCTGACCCGCTTCGGCCTGCCCAAGCCCGACCACCGGGTGTACGAGACGCACCCGATCGCCAACAGCCAGCTCGTCTACTACGTGGGCCATGGCGGGATCGGCCCGGTGCCCGACGTGGCCCGGTTCCACCCGTACGCGGTGGAGCTGGCCGACGGCCGCGAGATCGACCCCGAGCTCGTCATCTTCGCCACGGGTTACCTGCCGCGTTTCGAGTTCCTCGACGCATCGGTGTTCGGTGACAGCGCCGGCACGGGTCGGCCCACGCTGTGGCTCAACGCGTTCACACCGGGGCACCCGACGCTCGCGGTGGCCGGCCTGGTGCAGCCGGACTCCGGGTTGTTCGCCCTGTCGCACTGGCAGACGGTGCTCTTCGCCCGGCTGTTGCGGGCCCGCCGGGACCGGCCGGAGCGGGCCGCGGCGTTCGCGCAGCGGGTGCGCGACCGGGCCGGGGAGCGCTACTCCGGGCAGGTCAAGGACAGCAGCCGGCACTGGTTCGAGGTCGGTCACGCCGACTATCTGCGCGCCGTCCAGCGCGCCCTGCACGACCTGGAGGGCAAGTGAGCGCGAGGAGTGAGCTTGCGAGCCCCGCAGTCGCGAACGAAAGGCTGGTCTGGTGACCGCGACGAGTGAGCTGCGGATCATGCGGGGCCGGGAGTGGTCCCGCCCGGTCCGGCCGGCGCGGCGTGAGGTGGTAAGCGCCGTTCCCGAGTTGGAGCAGGGGCGGCCTCCGCTGCTGTTCGTTCCGGGGTTCGGTCACGGCGCGTGGGCGTTCGCCGAGCACTGGCTGGGCCACTCCGCGTCGCGGGGCTTCCCGGCGTACGCGATGAGCCTTCGGGGGCACGGCGGCAGTGAGCCGGCGCCGGAGGCGACGCTGCGCGCGTACACCCATGATGTGGCCCAGGTGGCGGCGGGCCTGCCGCGGCAGGCGGTGCTTGTGGGGCACGGTGCCGGGGCGCTCGTGGTGGCGCACGCGCTGGCCCGCTACCCGGCGCGCGGCGCGGTGCTGGTGGCGCCGGTCTTCGGTGGGTGGAAGGTGTTCGGGGCGGCGTTGCGCCGCAACCCGGCCGGCACGTTGCCGGCGGTGTTCGGGGGGCCGCTGCGGCTCAGCCGTGGGCAGTTGTTCAGCCGTGAGTTGCCCGACGAGGAGGCCCGGCGGTACGTCGGCCGGCTCGGTCGGGCGGGCCGGCGGGCGCAGTGGTCGCTGCTGGGTGAGCCGGCGGCGGAACCGGCCGTGGGCTCGCCGCCGGTGCTGGTGCTGGGCAGCCCGGACGACCGGGTGGTGCCGGCGTCGACGTTGACGCGGGTGGCCCGCCGGTACGGCTCGGCGCCGCTGCTGTTCCCCGGGATGGGGCACGACATGATGCTCGACGTGCGGTGGGCCGAGCCGATCGACGCGATCCTTGACTGGCTGGAGAAGGAGCCGGTGGCGCGCTGAGCGACCGGCGGCCGCTGCGTCAGCCGGTGGCGCGTTCGGTGGTGCGGTCGGCGGGTCGTGGCACCCGGATGGTGTCGTCGGGGGTGTCGTCGGTCCTGGTCAGGCGGCTGACCAGGGCACCGCTTTCGTCGAGGGCGCTGAGGTAGGAGCGTGCCCAGGCCCGGATGTCGTGCTGGTGCAGGTGGGCGCGCATGGCCCGCATCCGCTCGGTGGTGTCGGCCGGGCTGGTCCGCAGCGCAGTGCAGATCGCCTGCTTGAGCCCTTCCAGGTCGTGCGGGTTGACCAGGTACGCCTGGGACAGCTCGGCGGCGGTGCCGGCGAACTCGCTGAGCAGCAGCGCACCCGTGTCGTCCACCCGGGCGGCCACGTACTCCTTGGCGACCAGGTTCATCCCGTCGCGCAGCGGGGTCACCGCCATCACGTCGGCGACCCGGTAGAGCGCTGCCAACTCGGCCCTGTCGAAGGGCTGGGTGAGGTAGTGGATGGCCGGCTCGCCGACGCGGCCGTATTCGCCGTTGATCCGGCCCACCTCACGCTCGATCCGCTCGCGCAGGATCTGGTACTGGCCGACGCGTTCCCGGCTCGGCATGGCCACCTGGACGAGGACCGTGTCGTGGACCTTGACGTCGCCGCTGGCGAGCAGCTCGCTGTACGCCTTGAGGCGCTGCTCGATGCCCTTTGTGTAGTCCATCCGGTCCACGCTGAGGATGACCTGCCGGGGGTCGCCGAGGTCCTGGCGGAGTCGGCGGGCGCGGGCGGCCACGTCGGGGCGGGCGGCGAGGGCCTCCATCTCGGTGGTGTCGATGGAGACGGGGAACGCGCCGATGCGGACCACCCGGTCGTCGATCCCGATCCGACGGTCGGTGGCCGGCAGCTCCAGCACCCTTGTGACGAGCTGCGCGAAGTTGTGCGCGGCCTGGGCGCGCTGGAAGCCGACCAGATCGGCGCCGAGCATGCCCTGCAGCAGCTCGGCCCGGCGGGGCAGCTGCATGAACAGCTCCGGTGGCGGGAACGGCACGTGCAGGAAGAACCCGATGCGCAGGTCGGGTCGCAGGGCGCGCAACTGCCCGGGGACCAGTTGCAGGTGGTAGTCCTGCACCCAGACCACAGCGCCGGGCTCGGCGACCTCGGCGGTGGCCTCGGCGAAGCGCTGGTTGACCCGCTGGTACGCCTCCCACCATCGGCGGTGGTGCTCGGGCTGCTCGACGGCGTCGTGGTAGAGCGGCCAGAGGGTGGCGTTGGAGAACCCCTCGTAGTGGTCGCGGAGATCCTCGTGGCTGAGGGGGACGGTGTGCATCCGGACGCCGTCGACGTCGGGAAGCGTGGGGGCCGGGCCGGTGCCGCCGGCCCACCCGACCCAGGTGGCCGGGGTGTGCCGCAGCAGCGGGTGCAGCGCGCTCACCAGCCCGCCGGGGCTTCGGCGCCACTCGCAGGCCCCGTCAGGTGCCTGGTTGTCGTCGATGGGGAGGCGGTTGGCCACCACCACGAGGGAACTCTGTCGCATCTCGGGCATTCCGATCAGCAGAGGACTGACCGCCACGAGCAAGGAAAAACCGGCCAGTCAGCGGGGGAAGTGACGTACATCGGTATTCCTACTGACCGTAAGTTACACCATTGTTACGCCCCGGGCGGGTCGGCGTTGTCCCGGGATGCGGTCGAGAACCCCTAGGCGTCAGACGACGGCGCCGTTGTCCGGGTCGTCGTCTTCCTCGTCGCCGGGTCGCAGCCGCCAGATCAGCGTGACGAAACCGGCAAGGATGCCGGTGAAGCCGAACAGGGTGACCGCTGAACGGTCGATCGGGAGCAGCCACGGGAAGAGGAAGAGCACGAATCCGACGACCACCGCGAGTGTGCCGATCACCGCGTACTTGGAGAACCGGGGAAGCGGCGGCGGAGGCGGCGGGTGGTAACCCTCGTCCTCGTCGTCGTCGGGCAGATCGGCCCCGAACGTGTCCAGCCCGTCCAGCAGCGACGGCTCGTCCGGCCGGGCGCCCCGTCCGATCGAGATCCCGGAGATGTCGGTCGCCGACGGCAATCGGCGGACGTCGGTGGCGGTCGGACCGGCCTCGTCGGTGCCGGAGCGGGCGAGCGGACCGGTGGTTGGCTCGTCGCGCTCGTCGACGTTCTCCGCGGCCGGCCACGGGCGCTCGTCGGTGGTCGCTGTGGTGTGGAAACCGGCCACGATCCGAGCCCACTCGGCGTCGATGTCCGGCTCGTCACGGGCCGGGGGCTGCTCCGGAGCAGTCTCGTCGGAGAGTTGGGTGAGGTAGTCGCGGGCAGTGGTCAGGTGTGAGCGGTCGACGTACAGCCTGTCGACCGGGCGGGCCGGCACCGTGGTGGTGCGGGTGACCGGGTTGAGGTCGGCGGACGGTTGCAGGTAGGCGGCTATCCCGCCGGCGGCCAGCACGTCGAGCAGGTGCTCACCGACGCGCGGATCGACGTCGCCGACGACGGCGTACTCGCTCGCGTCGAGCCCGTTGTCCCGCCGTCCCCGGCGGGCCCCACCCGCTGACACCCGGACATCCTCCTCAACGCGCCCTTCGGCGCGGCCGTCCCGCCCCCTCGACGCCCGCCCGCACGCCGTGCTCTGAATCGTGACACGTCCGGGGTCGGTTCCGGGAGTGCGTTGCGTCGCGTCTTCCAAACTCCCGGCCGCCGCCGCAGGTCGCGGCAGGGTTCTTTGTCCGTTCTTGCGCGACACGTGCTATCTCGATGACCGGCGGCGCCCGAGCGGCCCGACACGCCGAGCGAGATGAACGGGGACCGCTGGACCTGCCGAGGGACGTCGATGCCGCCTCGTCCGTTGTGGGAAGGGCTGGCGCTTCGTAGGCTCGTCGGCGACGGCGGCGTTGCCCCGCATGGGCGTCCCGTCGCGGGCACACCACGGAAAGGACGCCGGTGTTCTACTGGCTGCTGAAGTACGTTCTCCTCGGTCCGCTGCTCAAGCTGATCTTCCGCCCGCAGGTGGAGGGTCTGGACAACGTGCCGGCGACCGGCCCGGTGATCCTGGCCAGCAACCACCTCTCCTTCTCCGACTCGATCTTCACCCCGCTGATCACCAGGCGGAAGGTCACCTTCGTGGCCAAGGCCGAGTACTTCACCGGCAAGGGGATCAAGGGCTGGCTGACCAGGATGTTCTTCGTCGGCACCGGCACCATTCCGGTGGACCGCTCCGGCGGCCAGGCAGCCCGCGCGGCCCTGGACACCCAGTTGCAGGTGCTGCGCGCCGGGGGAGTGGCAGGCATCTACCCCGAGGGCACCCGATCCCCGGACGGCCGGCTCTACCGGGGCAAGACCGGCGTGGCGCGGCTCGCCCTGGAGAGCGGCGCGGTGGTGGTGCCCGTGGCGATGCTCAACGCCGACCAGATCCAGCCGCCCGGCAAGCTCATCCCCAGGATCGCTCGGGTGCGGATCCGCTTCGGCGCCCCACTCGACTTCTCCCGCTACCAGGGGATGGCCGGTGACCGGTTCGTCGAGCGCGCGGTCACCGACGAGATCATGTACGAGCTGATGGAACTCTCCGGCCGCGAGTACGTCGACATCTACGCCCAGAAGCTCAAGCAGCTCGCCCCCGCCCCGGCAGCCACCTGACCCACGCTCAACAGGCCACCGCCGGCCCGGTCGGGCTGATCGGCCGGCCAGCCAGCGCGAGCAGACCCGGGGCGTTGTTGCGCAACGCGAAGGTGCCCACCTCGGCACGCGGCACCCGGGCCGCCGCCGGATCGCCGGCACGGGTCAGCTCGGCCGCCGCCAGCGCCAGCGCCAGCACCCGGTCGCTGGCGTCCGGAATCCGACCGTACGTCTCGGCGGCGGCCAGGTGCAGCTCGGCCGCGCGCCTGTGGTCACCGTCCGCCGCGGACACGGCCGCCGTCACCGTCCGCAACGCCGCCTCCGACCAGGGCGTCCGATGACCCACCCGGTCCAGCATCGCCCGGACCCGCACCGAGGCGTCCCGCCCGGCCAGGGCTGCGGCGTACGCGGCCGCTGCGATCCACTCCCCGCTGGCCAGAGCCGGCACCGCCGACCACGACAGGTCCAACTCGTCGATCAGCTCCGCCGCCTCGACGGCACGGCCCTGCAACGCCCGGCACAGCGCCGCCATGCCCAGCATCGTCCAGCGCAGGCGGTGGAACCCGCTGCGCCGCGCGGTGTCCAGCGCGTCGGCCAGGTCGCTCGGATCATCGTCGTCGCGCAGCACCAGCAGGCAGCAGCGCAACCCCCGCACCTGCATGTCCCAACTGCCGGTCGGAGTGTCCACGAACGCCTCCGCCGCCGCGAGCAGCCGGCCGAAGTCACCTTCGAACCAGGCCCGCATCGCCTCCGCCGAATAGCTTGTGGTCAACGTCTGGCCGCTTGCCGTCCGGGCCGGCGCCGCCGAGAGCAGGGCGTCCGACCGCAACCAGTCGCCCTCCTCGCGGATCGCCCAGGCGAGGTTCTGGGTGGCCCGGGGCAGCGCCAGTAACTGACCCGCCCGGGCGAACTCGACGACCGCGTGCAGCTCGTCCAGCCCGATCCGATCACCGGCCTGGTAGCGGGCGGTGGCTGCGGTGATCCGGGCGTTGGTGCGGGTCTCGGTCAGGCCCAGCCGCTCCGCGATCTCCGCCGCGCTGTCCGCCGCCGCCACCGCCAGGTCCCGCTCGTAGTTGAGCATGTGCAACCGGCCCAGCTCCGCGTACGCGTCGGCCTTCTGCGGGCTGTCCGGCAGCGGCTCGAACAGCTGTACCGCGCGGTCCAGGCAGGCCAACGCCTCACTGCGGTCGGCACGCAGCCAGGCGGCCTGCCCGAGCAGCGTCCACGCCCGGGCGGCGCAGGCGTCGTCGCCGTGCGCCAGCAGCCGGTCGGCGAGCGCGTGCACCTGCTCCGGCCCGCCACCGGACAGGAAAGCGTTGCCGTCGCGGTAGAACGAGATCTCCGTGCTGAGCAGCTCCAACTGGAGCCGCCCCACCGGGTCGCTGTCGTCGGCCAGGCCGAGCGCCCGGCCCGCGTGGCTCGCCGCCGCGTCCAGCCCGTGCAGCGCGTACGCCCGGCGGGCCGCCCGGTGCAGCGCCTGCCGCGCCGGGGCCGCGTACCGGCGGACCTGCATACCGAGCGAGCGGGCGATCTCGTGGGCCGCCCAGCGGTGGTGGGCGAGGACCTCCGCCAGGTCGGTGTCGCGGCTCTGCGACAGGGCGTCGAGCCAGTCGGCGGCCCGCTCGTGCCGCGCCACCCGCTCGGTACGCGGCAGCCGTTGGTAGCAGACGTCGCGCACCAGCACGTGCCGAAACCGGAACTCCGCCTGCCCCGCCATCGTCGACGCCGACTGCTCGTGCACGAAGTCGCGCTGCTCCAGCCGGCGCAGCGCGCGCTCGACCGACTCGACAGGCTGCCCCAGCGCGGCCGCCACAGCGCCCGGCCAGAACTGCACCCCGACCACCGAGGCGGCCAGCAGCACCGCGCGGTCCTTCGCGTCCAGCAGGTCCACCCGATTGGCGATCACCGCGTGCACGCTCTCCGGCATCGTCAGTTCGAGCTGCTTGTCCAGCGACCAGCCCCGCCCGGACTGCCGCAACGCGCCCTGCTCGATCAGCATCCGGACGTACTCGTGGGCGTAGAGGGGGTTGCCGCCTGCCACCTCGATGAGCGGGGTGAGCATGTCGGCGGAGAACGCCGCCTGGCCGAAGAGGTGCGCGTACAGGGCGGCGATGCCGGTGTCGCGCAGCGGCGGCAGGGTGATGGTCACCGAACCGGTGATGGTGCCGGCCCAGCTCGGATCCCTGTCGACGAGCTCCGGGCGGGCGGTGCAGAGCAGCAGCAGCGGCGCCTCCCTGGCGGCCGCCCCGAGCAGCTCCACGAAGCGCAGCATCGCGTCGTCGGCCCAGTGCAGGTCCTCGAAGACCAGCACTGTGGGGCGCCGGGCGGCCAGCGCCAGTAGAAAGCGCCGCCACGCGGACTCCGCCTCCTCGGCCGGCAGCGGCGTGCCGGGCAATCCGACGAGCGGGCGCAGGGCGTCCACCACCCGGTCCCGTTCACCCGGCCCGATCAGCTCACCGACGGCGGCGGCCAACCGCGCAGCCGCGCTGCCCGCCGGATCGGTGTCCAGGATGCCGGCCTCGGTCTTGACGATGTCGGCGAGCGCCGCGAACGTGACGTTCTCCCCGAACGGCGGGCAACGCCCGGTCCGCCAGGTCAGCGGCTCGTCGACCAGCCGGCCGGCGTGCCGGTAGAGCTCCCGCAGCAGCCGGCTCTTGCCGATGCCGGCCCTACCGAAGATCGTCACCACCTGCGGCAGCCGGTCACGCAGCGACCGGTGCAGGGCGTTGACGAGCATGCCCAGCTCGTGTTCCCGATCGACGAGCGGCGTCGTGTCCGGCTCCCGGTCGGTGGGTTGGCGGCGCAGCGGAGACAGGGCGAGCCACACCTCGGTCGGCGACGACCGGCCGCGCAGCGTGACCGGGGGCTGCTCCTCGTAGCGGATGGCGTCCTTCGTCAGCGCGTGCGTGGCACCGCAGACCAGCACTCCGCCCGGCGGCGCGACGGACTGCATCCGCGAGGCGGTGTTCACCACGTCCCCGGCCACGATCGCCTGCCCACCGTCGCGGGCGGCGGCCACGTCGACAAGTGCCTCGCCTGTGGACACGCCCACCCGGAACCGCATTTCGGTGCTGCCCGTCGGCGCGAACCGGGTGAGCACCCGTTGCAACTCCAGCCCGGCCCGCACACAGCGCAGCGCATCGGTCTCGGTGGCGATCGGCGCACCGAAGAGCGCCATCACCGCGTCCCCGATGTACTTCTCGACCACCCCGCCGTACTGGCCGACGACCCGGCGGGCCGCGGAGAAGAAACCCGTCTGCATGCCCCGGACCTGCTCCGGGTCTGTCCGCTCGACGTACGGGGTGAAGTCGATCAGGTCGACGAAGAGGACGCTTACCCGGCGGCGGTCCTCCTGAGGTGTGATGGCGGCCGGCCGGTCGGTGCCCGGTCGGGGCGACCCGCAGGAGGTGCAGAACGTGACGTCCGATGCGAGTGGACGCAGGCAGTGTGGACAGACAGCGCCCAGCTCGGCGCCACAGCCACCGCAGAAGCGATCGCCGTCGGCGGCCGTGCGTCCACAGCGCTCACACTGCGCGGCGATGACACCCTCCACTGGCGGACCGGTCGACGCCCACGGCGTCCCGTCAGACGGAGTATCACCGCCGGGACCGCTGTCGGGTACCGGCCTGTTGGTTAGCGGACAGTCCACCGGCGGGTTTGCGGACTACATTCAGTCGGCAATATCGATCAGCGACCAGAGGGGGACAGGTCAATGGTGTACGTCAAGTTGGAAAGCGACTGGACCGACGGCAACGGAGTCAACCACTCCGCGGGCGAGTCGGTGGATGTCGACGCCGCGACGCTCGCCACGCTCCAGGCCGAGGGCATCGTCAGCGAGCAGACCCACGGCCCGGGCGGCGACGGCAAGGGTCCGGACAAGTGGGCCGGGCCGGGCAGCTCCGGGGTCTGACCCCGAGCGGCCGACACGACGACGGTGCCGGGTCACCCACGGGTGACCCGGCACCGTCGCGTCCGTCTCGTGTGCTGACAGCCCTCGGGCAGGTCAGCGGTCGTTCATGCCGGCGCGTCGGCGCAGCGCGGCCACGTCGGTGACCACGATCCGGCGACCCTCGGTACGCAGCCAGCCGCGACTGGCGAACGAGCCGATCGCCTGGTTGACGCTCTGCCGGGAGCCGCCGGCCATCTCGGCCAACTGGCTCTGGTTGAGCTCGATCGTGATCATCGGTGCCTGACTCTCGCCGGCCAGCCGGACAAGCGTCTTGGCCACCCGTCCGGGCAGGTCCAGGAAGACGTGGTCGGCGTTCTGCTCGGTGAGTCGGCGGATCAGCCCGCCCAGCGAGCGCATCACCGCGTCCAGGATGCGCGGATTGGAATGCACAAGCTCCATGAACGCGCCCCGGGAGAGCGCGAGGGCCGCGCAGTCCTCGATGGCCTCGGCCGAGGCGGACCGGGTGGAGGCGTCGAGCAGCGAGACCTCGCCGAGCACATCCGGCGGACGGATCACCGACAGCACCGCCCGCTCGCCCGTGGGCGCGGTGCGGAACACGGCCACGGCACCCCGGCGCAGGACGATCAGCGACTCACCGGGGTCGTTCTCCACGAAGAGCAACTGTCCCTTGCGGTAGGTGCGCGGGACAGCGGCGGCGATCACGCGCTGCCGCACCTCAGGCTCCAGTCCGGCGAACATTTCGACACCCGTGAGCGCATCACCCGGCTCCGGCAGGCGAACCTCCACGGCCCAACCCCTCCCCGGTCAAGGACCACAACTCGCTCACCGGGCGAACCTGATGGGCCCCGACAAGGTGAACTGACACCGATTCGGCGTCCGGCTAGCGATACACATCAGATCATGACGGTCCGGTCGCTTGCTGTACACCCCTCGAAGCACTTCCGTGACCGTGGCGAGTTGTGGCGTACCGGCAGGGGTGTGCTTGTCGTCATCGGCCGCTCGGACCGACGCTGACCTGCGGTGATCCGTTTTCGGGGCCCTGCCGGGACGCGCCCGGCGCCGGTGGGCGAGGATGGCCGGAATGGTTTACCGCTACTTTTACGACTGCGAATTCATCGAGGACGGTCGGATCGTCGATCTCGTCTCGATCGGTGTCGTCGACGAGTACGGCCGCGAGTTCTACGCGGTCTCCACCGAGTTCGACGACTCCCGTGCCGTGCCCTGGGTCCGGCGCAACGTACTGGACAGGCTGCCCTCGCCCGCCGACCGGGCCTGGCGTTCCCGTGAGCGCATCCGGGACGACCTGTACGAGTTCCTCGTCGAGCCGGTCCGGGACCGGCCGGGGGAGCAGATGGAGCTGTGGGCCTGGTACGCCGCGTACGACCATGTGGTCCTCGCGCAGCTCTGGGGCGCGATGCCGGCGCTTCCCCGGGAGATCCCCCGGTTCACCAAGGACCTGCGCCAACTCTGGGACGACAAGGGTCGGCCCGCCCTGCCCGACGCGGACGCCGCCCGGCACGACGCGCTTGTCGACGCCCGGCACAACCTGGCCCGCTGGCGGGCGATGACGACCCGCTGAGAGTGGTCGTACCTTTGCAGGTTTGACCGGTTCTGTCCCGGGCATCGGTTCGACGAGCCGAGCTGAGGGAGAGTGCCATGAGCAACGAGCCGACCAGCGTCGCCGAGGCCCGCGCCCGGGTCACCGAGCTGGTCCGCGAGGCACGGATCTGCATGTTCACGACGATCGGCCTGGACGGGCGGTTGGTGAGCCGACCGATGGGGCTCCAGGAGGCAGAGTTCGACGGGGACCTGTGGTTCTTCGCCTCCGCCGACTCCGCGAAGGCCCGCCAGATCCGGGTCAATCCGGAGGTCAACGTCGCGTTCTCCGATCAGAAGCGCAGTGCCTGGGTGTCAGTGGCGGGCACCGCCACCGAGGGGTTCGACAGGGACCGCGCCGAGCAGCTGTGGAACCCGGTGCTCACTGTGTGGTTCCCGCAGGGACCGGACACCCCCGGGCTGACGTTGATCAAGGTGCACGCCAGCTCGGCCGAGTACTGGGACTCGCCGAGCAGCACCGTCGTCAACCTGTTCGGGTTCGCCAGGGCCGTCGTCACGGGCCAGCCGCCGGCGCCGGGCGAGAACCACGAGGTGACGTACTGACCGGCGCCGGGCAGCCCGGGGCGCGCTGTCATTGCACAGGCAGGCCGACTACAGTTCGCAGTGACGGCCCGCCCCGGGCCGGCAACGGCGCCGATGGTCTGATCTGACACATATCCTGGGGCAAATCGGGCTTTACCTGATGCTCCAGGAGGATGAGCGGATCATGCGTATCGGCGTGCTCACCGGCGGCGGCGACTGCCCAGGTCTCAACGCGGTCATCCGGGCGGTGGTCCGCAAGGGCGTCGCCACTTACGGTCACGAGTTCGTGGGCTTCCGGGACGGTTGGAAGGGCCCGCTGGAGGGTCTGTCCCGTCCCCTCGAGATCGCGGACGTCCGCGGCATCCTGCCCCGCGGCGGCACCATCCTCGGCTCGTCCCGGACCAACCCGTTCAAGATCGAGAACGGCGTCGAGCGGATCAAGGACAACCTGGCCAGCCAGGGCGTCGACGCGCTGATCGCGATCGGCGGCGAGGACACCCTGGGCGTGGCCACCAAGCTCTACGAGCTGGGCGTGCACGTCATCGGCGTGCCGAAGACCATCGACAACGACCTGGGCGCCACCGACTACACCTTCGGCTTCGACACCGCTGTCAACATCGCGATGGAGGCCATCGACCGGCTGCACACCACCGCCGAGAGCCACCACCGCACCCTCGTCGTCGAGGTGATGGGCCGGCACGCCGGCTGGATCGCCCTGCACGCCGGCCTGGCCGGCGGCGCCAACGTGATCCTGCTGCCCGAGCGTCAGTTCGACGTCGACCAGGTTGCCGGCTACGTCGAGAAGCGCTTCCAGCACCAGTACGCCCCCATCGTGGTGGTCGCCGAGGGCGCCCAGCCGCTGGACGGCCAGATGGTGCTCGCCAACCAGGAGCTGGACTCCTTCGGCCACGTCCGCCTCGGCGGCATCGGCCAGTGGCTGGCCGAGCAGCTGGAGGCCAAGACCGGCAAGGAAGCCCGCACCGTGGTGCTGGGCCACATCCAGCGCGGTGGCACCCCGACCGCCTTCGACCGGGTCCTCGCCACCCGCCTCGGCCTGCAGGCCATCGACGCGGTCCACGAGGGCGACTGGGGCAAGATGGTCGCGATGCAGAGCACCGACATCGTCCGGGTGCCGCTCGCCGACGCCACCCGCGAGCTGAAGACCGTGCCGCTGGAGCGGTACGCCGAGGCCGAGGTCTTCTTCGGTAGCTGATCAACACCTAGGGCGGCGCGGCGGGCCAGCGGGTCCGCCGCGCCGCGACCCGACGCGAGGGGGTACGGCACATGTCAGCCGGAGTGCACACGGTCGCCGTGATCGGTGCGGGCAAGATCGGCGAGCTGATGCTCTCCGGCCTGCTGCGCTCCGGATGGCCGGTGGACCGCCTGCTCGCCACTGCCCGACGGCCGGCCCGCGCCGAGGAACTGACCGCCCGCTACGGCATACGTGTGGTCGACAACCTGACCGCCGTGGACGAGGCCGCCGTACTCGCGATCTCGGTCAAACCGCAGGACGCCGGCACTCTGCTGGACGAGATCGGCCCCAAGGTGCCCGCCGACAAGCTTGTCATCTCGCTCTGCGCGGGGCTGCCCAGCGCCTTCTTCAGCCGCCGGCTGCCCGAGGGCACCCCGGTCATCCGGGTCATGACCAACACCCCGGCGCTCGTCGACGAGGCGATGACTGCCATCTCGGCAGGTGTGCACGCCACGGGGGCGCACCTGGCGCTTGCCGAGGAGATGTTCAAGCCCCTCGGCAAGACGATCCGGGTGCCCGAGTCACAGCAGGACGCCGTCACCGCGCTCTCCGGCTCCGGCCCTGCCTACTTCTACCTGCTGGTCGAGGCCATGATCGACGCGGGGATCCTGCTCGGTCTGCCCCGCCAGGTGGCGCACGAGCTGATCGTGCAGAGCGCCGTCGGCTCCGCCGTGATGCTGCGCGACTCCGGCGAACACCCGGTCAAGCTGCGCGAGGCCGTCACCTCGCCGGCCGGCACCACCATCTCGGCGATCCGTGAGCTGGAGAAGCACGGCGTACGGGCCGCGCTGCTCGCCGCACTGGAAGCCGCCCGGGACCGCGCCCGCGAACTGGCCGCCCAAGCCGACTGACGCCTGCCCGTTGCCGGAGCGGCATTTGCTCTTGAGCGCCGCGCCCTGGCGATGCAGGCTGTCGGTATGCGGCGAGAGTGTCTTCCGATTCTCGATCTGACGTTCGTGGGTGGCCCTCGCCGTGTGCGGCGGTCGGAGGAGTCGTGGTAACCGGCGACGGCCACGTCCATGAAGTGCGTCGCATCCCGCGTCGAGACATGACCGTCCGGCCGTTCCCTGACATGGGGGCGGAGCAGCAGCCGGAGGCTGTCCTGCAGCGCCTGCGGGAGTGGGCGGAGGGCCAGGCTGAGGATTCGATCGCCTGGTACCTGCGAGACAAGGCGATCCGCCGCACAGCTTCCCGCATGCTGCGCGGGTGCGCCATACTGCTGGGAATCGCCGGAGGTGTCGTACCGCTGGTCAGCGCGGCTAGCGGTGGCCGCGGTGCCAGTTGGGGGTACGTCCTCCTCGCTATGGCGGGTGGCTGTCTGGCATTCGACCACTTTTTTGGGCTGTCGTCCGCGTGGATGCGGGATATCGCCACCGTGCAGGCGCTTCAACGGGCACTCACCGAGTTCAGGTTGGACTGGGTAACCGCAGACTTGAGTACCGCAACGGATGACGACGAGGTGGATCTGACGGTACGACGCCGTGAGGACTTGATCCGTACGCTTGTGCTGCGCACAGCCGAGCTGGTCGAGGCGGAGACTGGCGAGTGGCTCAGCGAGTTTCGAAGCAACATTGGTGATCTGAACCGGCGAAGCGCGTGGTCCCCGTCAGCGGCCCAGCCCGGCAGCGGGTTCGCTCATTCGACGGACCCGCCTGCCCGACAGTTGGACGCCAGCTGAGCTCGCCGAGATCCTGGGTTAGCCGCGAATGTGTAATGACCAGGTAGTTCGTGGAAGGCGTCCAGCGTGACGTCAGGCCCAAAGCGGGCTAGGTCCTCGCTCGTGTTCTCTGCGGCACTGACGGCTGCGGGATCCCAGTGGGACAGCGCGACCAGGTCCCGCCAAAGCCCGGGGTCGTGGTGGGTGCCGTAACGCGCCCAGGCTGCGAGCATCCCCGCTCGTTTGGCCATTACGACGTCCTTGTTCAGGTTGTCCCCCACGTACAGGCAGCGGGTGGGCGGCACACCGAGTTGCTCGGCAATCCGACGGGCGATGTCCGGGTTGGGCTTGCGTGCTGTCGGCGGAAGTACACGAACCTCGATTGCGCCAGGGGTCGATTGCCGCTCGGCACCTAGAGGGTGCGGTGGTCCGATGAACTGAGGCGCGTAGACCGCTTCCAACATCGTTTCCAGCCCGAGCGCGCGTGCCCGGCTGCTGATGTTCACGTCCTTGGCCTCCGTGTGGCCCACGATGCGGCAACCTGTTGCCTTGATGGCCTGGAGGGTCCGTTCAACGTCTGCGTAGAGGCGAAGGCGGTGTCGTCGGACTTCGTTGAATGCGGCGAAGGCAGGCAGCAGGTACTCGTGTCGTGCTCGCTGGCTCATACCGGGAAGGTGGCGTTCGACGGCAGTGGTCTCAAGCAGCGCGAATGGGTGCTCTGTGTTGCCGTGTATGCGGTGTACGGCTTGGAGGTCGCTACGTAGCTCATCCTCGGACACGTCGAGGAGCTTTGCGGCCTCGGTCACCATTGCCCGGACCGCAGGTACGAAGTAAGCGACCCAGTCGTACAGCGTGTTGTCCATGTCGAGGATGAGCGCGTTCACGAGCGGGCGTCGAGCGGTCATGGAGAGACGACCTGCCAGGGAGCGATCTCCAGTCGGCCGTCGGTGTCAGTGGCCAAGGGTGCCCTCCAGGTCATGAAGCGTTCGAACGCGCCTTCGTGTTGGCTCCGGTACATCTCCAACTCCACGACCGGGCCGGCCAACCTGATCAGGTTGAAGAAGTTACGCCGCCCGTCTGACGATTTCGAGCCGCTGCTTCCGCCGCCCACAATGTTGAAGCGCCCCAACTCCCAGCGCTCGTTGCTGTATTCGGGGAGATGGTACGCCTCGGCACGCCAGACGAACGCACGATGCTTGTGCCCGTGCACGACAAGGTGCACACCGTCGCGAGCGCCCATGCGCTGGATCCGTGGCGCATCGATGGCGATCCCGAAGCCAGTGGCGTATTCATTGGAGGACTCCAGGTCTTCGGTCAGCGCAAGATGGTGGTGCAGGGCGAGCACCCGTAGGGCTGAGCCGGGACTTGACCAGGTCAGGGCACTCGTCACCTCTCGATAGGCGGATTCCTGCACGCGGCCCATGCCTGCCAGGAACGACTGACCCTGTTCCAGAGAGCTTGAGTTGACCGCGGCGACATCGACGAGGTTGCCGCCAGGGAAGACAAAGCGGCGAGCCATCGAGAGGTGGGGCGAAGCCGGGTAGCCATAGAGTGCTTTGAAGAAGTTCCGGTAGTTGGCGGTGGCCTCGGCTGGTGCCACCTCAACCGGTGCCCCGTAATCGTAGGAGTCACTGCGGGTCCACGCGATGTCATGGTTGCCGGGTATGACTACGAGATGCTCCATGCCCAGGCCGAGAAGACCGTTGGTCAACTTGAAGAGGCCGGCCCGAGCCGCTTCGAACTCCTCGCGGGCGGCGACGTAGGTGAGATCGCCCGTTACGAGGACCGCTCCGACTGATCGCTGGTGATGAGCGAGTGCGTTCGAAATTGCGTCAACCATGGTGGGGCGTGTCGCCCCGTCCTCGGTCTCCAGCCGCCACTGATGTTCGGAACGGAACCGGCCGGTCGCGTAGTGCGGATCGGTGAGGTGCAGCAGCCACGGCCCCGGGCAAGCGATCGGCTCTGCGGACAGCGCGCCGTCCTCGCGCTGCGACGCGGTCAGGAACCGTTCGTGGGAATCGCCTGGCTGGGCTGCCCGGATTTCCCAGATGGTGGTGTCCATCGCGCGTAGCTCGTCGGCGTCCAGAATCCGCTTGCCGACTAGCCGCTCCAACTGGCTTGCCGGGTGGTGCGGCAACGGCGGCGCCGAGGCGAACGAGAATTTCCCGAAGAACTCGATCGGCTCCTCGGCCAAGACCACCAACCGCAACCAGCCCCGACTGTGTCGACTCGATCGGTAGTACGGGGGAACGCCATCTTGCTCGGCGCTGGGCGGACTGAGCGAAACATAGTTACCTAGCTCATCGGCCTGCGGGACGATTACCCGCTCGACGGACGCCGGATGGACGGCGCCCGTACCGGAGTGGAACAGTCCAATCAGCACCCGCTGCCCTGCGCGTGTCTCCTGCTCCAAGGCCTGCCATATCTCCAGCCGGCCAGGCTCGTTGGGTCGCTTCCACCATCCCCACCAGCACCACCCCCGCTCCTGCAGGACGGCGCGATGCTCGGGCAGTGTGTCAGCGACCAGATCGCGGTAGCGGAACAAGAACCGAAGGGCCGGGGGCGTGGTGGGGGACAAACCATCGCTCATGCCAGTGAGCCTCCGTTGCACCGACGGAATTCCCGAAAATGTAAGGCTGCTCCGCGAGGAGAACTCTGTATACCTGAGCACAGCGTCAAGTGACACCCCTCTTCACAGCTCCAACACCCGCAGCCCAGTGGTTCCCTGCTGAAGTCGTTTTTGGAGCTTGTCGGATGTCCCAAGCTGGCCGGTACGGTTGCTTGTAGATGCCCGTCTGGAGCTGTCTGGCAATGGTGGGACGGTGCGTACGCCTGCCAATGCTCGAAGAGGTTTGCCGACAGCCCTGTAGCTCAAGATCCACCCAAGGGCTTCTGATCTTATGCTTGGGGTGACCAGCAGGGCGATGTGACGGGCATACTGGCCCGGTGTTCACACTCGCCCAGGCCCGGCACCTGGTGGCCACCCTCCGGCCCCGCGTCGACGAGTTGATCCGGCTCCGCGCCGACCTGGCCGAGCTGCGCGTCGACCTGGCCGACCACGGCGTCAGCGCGCTCGGCGGGCTTGCCGAGGTGAAAGGGCTTGAGGCGCGGCTGCACGGCGTCGTCGAAGAGCTGCACCAGCACGACATCCAGGTCAAGGGCATCGCCCCGGTGCTTCTCGACTTCCCCGGCGAGCGGGCCGGCCGCGCCGTGCTCTGGTGCTGGCTGGAGGGCGACTCCGACGTGCGCTGGTACCACCGGGCCGAGTGCGGCTTCGCCGGTCGCCGCCCGGTCTGACGCTGCGCCGCCCGCGGTGCGGCCCGCGTCGATCAGGGCCGGCGGGCGGCGCTGGACTCCGGCAGGGCCGGATCGGCGGCCACGCTGATCGCGAACACGACGACATTGTCGCGGTAGTGCCCGCGCCGCCGGTCGAAGTCGCCGCCGCAGGTGACCAGGCGTAACTCCGCACCGGGTGTCGGGCCGTAGACCAGGGCGGTGGGAAAATCGTCCTTGCGGGTGCGCAGCGACCCGGTCACCCGGAACGACAGTTGCTGCCGGCCACGCCACACCTGCACCAGATCGCCGGGTCGCAGCTCGTCGAGCCGCGCGAAGACCGCCGGGCCGCGCCGCGAGTCCAGATGGCCGGCAAGCACCGCCGGACCGGTGTCGCCGGGGGCGGGACCGCCGCCGTACCAGCCAGCCGTGTCGAAGTCGGCCGGCGGAACCAGCGCGCCGGCGCTGTCCAGGCCGAGCACCGTGAGCGGCGAGTCGATGTCGATGCGCGGCATGCGTACCCGCGTGGGTGGACCCTGGGGCGCGGGCGCGGCGGCCACTGACGGGCATCCGTCGGTGCAGCCGGGGTGCCAACGTGCGGCCGGCGGTCGGCCGGGGTCGGCCCGCCCGGCGCCGGTGACGAGCCCGACTCCGGCGCCGAGGGTCAGGCAGACCGCCGCGCCGGCCGCGACAAGCGCGGCCACCGGCGCCCGCCGGTCGCGGTGCCGCCGGATCGCGAGGCCGGGCCCGGCGCTCACCGCGTCGTGCGCCGCGCGCCCGGCACTCACCGGGCCGTTCGTCGCCGTCGCGGCACGCCCGGCGCTCACCAGGTCGTGCGCTGCCGCCGGCGCCACAGCAGCAGGCTCGCCGCGACGGCCGCCGCGGCCAATCCGGCGGCCACCAGGGGGTACGCGCCGAAGCCTGCCTCGGCGGCGCCTCCTGCGCCGGTGTCCACGCCACCGGCGGGTACGACGGTGCCACCCTCGGCGTCACGGCGTAGCTCGGCGGTGAGCCCGCCCTGCTTGTCGTCGAGCACCAGCAGCGAGTAGACGGCGCCGTCGGTGAGCCGGACCTCGGCGTCGGTGCTCGGCCCGCCGGCTCCGGTCAGTCGCAGCCGCCAGGCACCTGGCGGGACCTGCTGGTATGCGGTGGTGGTGGCGAACTGCACGTCGTTGGCGATCATCGGGCCGTCGGCGGCTGCCACGTCGAGGACCGGGGTCCGCACCGACGCCTGCACGACACGGACCTTGGCGTGCCCCTGGGCGGGCGCGCTGAGATCGTCGTGGAGCACCCGCAGGCCCAGGTCGGCGTGCCGACCGACGCCGGCCACCGTGTACGCGCTGCCGCTGGTCACGGCCACCTCGGTGGTCAGCACCGGGGGTTCGCCGGCGGGGGTGCCGGCCTCGCGCATCGCCACCGCGTACCGGCCGGGAGGAAGCCCCAGGTAGTCGGAGACCACGCCGTAGCCGACGCCGGGGAAGACCTTTGGCTTCGCGGCGTCGGGGGTGGCCAGGTAGACGTCGACGGCTGGGGTGTCGGGGGAGAGGTGGGCGAGCCGGACGTACCCCACGGTGTCCGCGCCGGTCGCGGCGCTGGCCGGCATCGGCGTGCCGACGGCGAGGGTGGTACCGAGCAGGAGCGCGCCGGCGCCGGCCAACAGCCGGCGGGGCACGGTACGGAGCGTCTGCATGTCACCTCCGAGGGAGCTTTCGGTGAACGGGCCGCAACCCAGAGACAGAGAGTCCCGTGAACGGGACTCTGCCGCAAGTTGTGGAAGGAGATGTCGCCGAATATTTGTCATCGTTCCTTGCAACGGATCGATCTTCACGGCGAGCAGACGCGGCGGCCCTCGGCGGATGACGGGCCTTCGCCGACCGCCGCCATCGCCTATTCTCGATCGATGCGGGATCGTCGGGTCGCGCTGGTGTGGGCGACGTTCGTCGTCGTCGCGCTGGTGTCCTGTGTGCTCGTGCTGCGGCGCGAGGACCGCCTCTCCGACCTGCACATCTACTACGGCGCGCTGTCCGATCTGCACGCCGGCCGGCCGCTGTACGGGTTCGTGGCGGCCAATGGCGGGCCGTTCACCTATCCGCCGTTCGCCGCCCTGGTGCTGGGGCCGATCACCGCTGTCAGCGAGGGCGTGGTGCAGGGGCTCTGGCTGGTGGCGACGTGCGCGGCTGTCGTCGCCATCGCCGGAGCGGTCGGCGTCGCCCTGGGCACCCGGCAGGCCCAGCGGCCGCTCGTCGTGGCGGTGGCGGCCACGGTGCTGATGCTCTCCGCGCCGGTGCAGAGCAATCTGCGCTTCGGTCAGGTCAGCATCTTCATCGTGCTCATGGCGCTGCTCGACGGGATGGGCGTCGTGCCGCCCCGGCTGCGCGGGATGCTGGTCGGGGTCGCCGCAGCGATCAAACTGACCCCGCTGCTGTTCGTGGTCTACTTCCTCGCCACGGGCCGCTACCGCGACGCTGCCCGCGCGGTGGCCACGTTCGTGGCCTGCGCCGGGATCGCCGCGATCGTGCTGCCGGGCGAGAGTTGGACGTACTGGACCAAGGCCGTGCGGCAGACCTCGCGGATCGGCAACCTGGCCTCGCTGGGCAACCAGTCCCTGCACGGGATGCTGCTGCGCGTCGGCGTGGACGAGGCGACGTTGCCCCTGATCTGGGCCGGCCTGGTGGCGGTGATCTGCGCGGCGGCGCTGCTGCGCGCCCGCCAGCTGACGCGGGAGGGCCGGCCCGGGCACGCGGCGGTGCTGGTCGGCTGCGCCACAGTGGCCGCGTCCCCGGTGTCGTGGACGCATCACCAGGTGTGGCCGGTGCTCGCCGCGATGCTGCTGATCGGCGCGTCCGGCGTCACCCGGCGGATCGCCGGTGCCGCGCTGCTCGGCACGATGGTCGTCTCGTTGGGCGCGGTCCTCAGCCCGGTGTCGATGCGGCCGGGCCTTCAGTTCCTCTTCGAGAACGCCCGTGCCGTCGGGGTGTGCCTGCTGTGCCTTGTCGGCTTCGGTGGCGTCGCGGTCGCCGCCACACGGGCCAACCGGCGGGTCGCCGGCCGGGGCTGGCTGCGGGTGGGTGTCACGGCCACTGTGGCGCTCGCGTTCTTCGCCGTGCAACCGCTGCCCGCCGGAGCGGACCCGACCTTCAAGGCGTACGCCCTCGACGACGTCGCGAACCCGCGCTACTTCTTCGTCTGCCGAGGCCCGGCGGAGTGTGCCGCCTACGGCACCGACGCGCCGGTCACCTTCGACACCCGCGCCGAGAAGACAAAGGTACGTGTCAACGGCGTGGTGTCCCCGCAGGTGACCCGCCTGGAGTACTACTCAGCCCCGGGCGGGGCGCCCCGCGCCATCCCGCTGCTCGCCGCGTACCAGGGAATCCGCACGTTCTCGTTCCGTTCGGCGAACATGGCGCAGGGGCGGCTCGTCGCGTACGCCTCGGACGGCAGGCCGATCGCCAGCTACGACGACGAACTCGCCGCCGCCCTGGAGTACAACCGCTCGGTAGGCGGTCGCGGGGAGGGCGGCGGCGGTGCTCAGCGGGTGGCGGCGGCCAGGGCGGCGCGCAGCTTCTCGGCGTCGCCCGGCGCCGGGTGCTCCCAGTCTGTCGGCGTGGCGGAGTAGAGCGTGCCGTACGCGGGGGTGTCCGGCTGGTAGCGCCAGCCCTCGGCGAGCGGGCCGACGTCGACGGCGTCGTACCCGATGCGGTCCAGGAATGCGGTGACCTCCGCCTTTGCGGCGGCGTCGTCACCGGCGATCGCGAGGGCGCTGCGGTCCGGGGCGCCGGAGGGCCGGGGCAGGTCGGCCAGGCCCTTGAAGTAGATGTTGTTGAAGACCTTGACCACCCGAGAGTCCGGCAGGTGCCGCTGGAGCAACTCGCTGCTTGTGGTCTCGCCGGAGTCCAACTCCGGGATGGTCCCGTCGCGCTGCGGGTAGTAGTTGTTGGTGTCGATGACGACCTTGCCGGCCAGTGGCTCCACGGGCACCGCCCGGTACGCCTTCAGCGGCACGCTGACCACCACCAGGTCACCGACCTGCGCGGCGTCGTGTGCCGTGCCGGCGCTCGCGTGCTCGCCCAGTTCCTCGACCAACTCGGTGAGCGTCTCGGGCCCCCGCGAGTTGCTGACCACCACGTCGTAGCCGGCGGCCACCGCCAGCCGCGCCACGGTCCCGCCGATGTTGCCACTGCCGATCAGTCCCACAGTTGTCATGTTGGTTTCCAACTCCGTCCACCCGTGACACATTCCGCCACCGGCACGGTGGGTCGTTCGGCTGCCGGAGCGACAACCAACCCCATCGACCGGCGACCGCCCATCGACCGGCGACCGCCCACCGACCGGCGACCGGCTGGCGACCGGCCCCACCGGCTCCCGGCATGCGCTGCCTGGCCGAGAATCCGGCGACCGTCTGCGCCAGCACGGACGCATGGCCGGCGCAGCGACCCCGGTCCAGCACAACGTACTGCTCGCACCGGTCGAAGACCGGCTCTCCGACAACGTGCCACCCGTCGGTGACGAGCGGTCGCGCCAACCCAGCCTCCACCGCGTCGATCATGGAGTTGTGGTGGGGGAGAAGCCCGGCAATTGATTCCCTATCAGGCACCACAAGTCCATGATCGACGGGGCCGGGGTGGGTTCGGCGCGACCCGGCTCGGTCAGGGTTTGGCGGGGAGGGCTTTTTCTAGGGCTTTGTGTAGCTCTTCGGCGTCGGGCGCGACTGTGGGGGCGAAGCGGGCCGCTACCGTTCCGTCGGGTGCCACCAGGAACTTCTCGA
This sequence comes from Micromonospora profundi, assembly GCF_011927785.1. Taxonomy (NCBI): domain Bacteria; kingdom Bacillati; phylum Actinomycetota; class Actinomycetes; order Micromonosporales; family Micromonosporaceae; genus Micromonospora; species Micromonospora profundi. The sequence goes on from NZ_JAATJK010000001.1 coordinate 983,080, forward strand.
AGTTCCAGCGGACGTCGCCGGTGTGGCCGTCGGCGTCCGGGGTGTCGACAAGCGCGGCGTAGAGCGGGTGCCGGTCCGGGCCATTGACGTGGATCTTCTCGGTCAGCGGGAAGGTGACTCCGTAGTTGACCTGGCAGAAGTCGCTGATCTCGGCGGGGGTACCCGGCTCCTGGCCGGCGAACTGGTTGCACGGCACGCCGAGCACCACGAGGCCGCGCTCGGCGTACGAGTCGGCGAGGGCCTGGAGCCCGGCGTACTGCGGTGTGAGGCCGCAGCGGGAGGCGACGTTGACGACCAGCAGCGCCTTGCCCCGGTATTGGGCGAGGTTGGCGGGGCCGCCGTTGAGGGCATCGATGGGGGTGTCGAACACGGTCATGGCCAGAGGTTACGCGCCTGTAGGCGTTCGGGCCGGGGTGGCTGTCGACGGTGCCGCCGGCGTCGTGGGCGTGGAGCGACGCGACGGCCGGCGAGGACGTGGAGCGACGCGACGGCCGGTGGGGGCGTGGAGCAACGCGGTAGCCGACGGGTAGCGGGGCGGTCACGCACCAGGGGAAATCGACACATGCGCATCTTGACGAAGTGATGACGGTGTGAGTACCGTCTCACCAATCTATTTTGGAAAGTTTCCTAACAGTTCGGGAGACGCCTCATGAAAAGATCGCTCCGCCGAGCCCTCTGGGCCGGTGCCGTGGTCGCCGTGACCGTCGCAGCGGTGCCGATGACCACCGCGTTCGGTGCCGGCACGGTCACCGCCACGTTCGCCAAGGCGCAGGACTGGGGGACCGGTCACGAGACGAAGGTGACCGTCACCAACGGCTCCAGCGCCACTGTCAGCACCTGGCGCATCGAGTTCGACCTGCCGTCGGGCACCACCATCAGCAGCGCCTGGGACGCCGACGTGACAAGCAGCGGCAACCACTACGTGGCGGTCAAGAAGAGCTGGGCCGGGGGCCTCGCCCCGGGCGCCTCGTTCAGTTGGGGCTACAACGGCACCGGCGCGTACAAGGCGCCGCTGAACTGCACCATCAACGGCATACCGTGCGGTGGCGGCACCCCGACCACCCCGCCGACCACGGCAGCGCCCACGACGGCCCCGCCCACCACCGCCCCGCCGACCACGGCACCGCCCACTACCGCACCGCCCACCACGCCACCGCCGAACACGGGTGGCAAGAAGGTCGTCGGCTACTTCGCCGAGTGGGGCGTCTACGCCCGCAACTACCACGTCAAGAACATCCAGACCAGCGGCTCGGCCGCCAAGCTGACCCACATCCTGTACGCCTTCGGCAACACCACCGGCGGCCGCTGCTCGATCGGTGACAGCTACGCCGACTACGAGAAGGCGTACACGGCGGCGGACAGTGTCGACGGTGTCGCCGACACGTGGGACCAGCCGCTGCGCGGCAGCTTCAACCAGTTGCGCAAGCTCAAGCAGATGAACCCGCACCTCAAGGTGATCTGGTCGTTCGGCGGCTGGACCTGGTCCGGTGGCTTCACCCAGGCCGCGCAGAACCCGGCAGCGTTCGCCGAGAGCTGCTACAACCTGGTCGAGGACCCCCGCTGGGCGGACGTCTTCGACGGCATCGACGTCGACTGGGAGTACCCCAACGCCTGCGGCCTGACCTGTGACAGCAGCGGCCCGAACGCCTTCAAGAACGTGATCAGCGCGCTGCGGTCGAAGTTCGGCTCCAACGCCCTGGTCACCGCCGCCATCACCGCGGACGGCAGCAACGGCGGCAAGATCGACGCCACCGACTACGCCGGAGCCATCGGCAACCTCAACTGGCTGATGCCGATGACGTACGACTACTTCGGCGCGTTCAACGCCCAGGGCCCGACCGCCCCGCACTCGCCGCTGACCTCGTACACCGGCATCCCGCAGCAGGGCTTCAACTCCGACGCGGCGATCCAGAAGCTCAAGAGCAAGGGGATCCCGGCCAACAAGCTGCTGCTCGGCGTCGGCTTCTACGGCCGGGGCTGGACGGGCGTCACCCAGGCCGCACCGGGCGGCAGCGCCACGGGCGCGGCGCCGGGCACCTACGAGGCCGGCATCGAGGACTACAAGGTCCTCAAGAACACCTGCCCGGCCACCGGCACGATCGCCGGCACCGCCTACGCCAAGTGCGGCAGCAACTGGTGGAGCTACGACACCCCGTCGACCATCAACGGCAAGATGACGTACGCGAAGAACCAGGGCCTCGGTGGCGCGTTCTTCTGGGAACTCTCCGGTGACACGAGCAACGGCGAGCTCATCGGCGCCATCAAGGGCGGTCTCGGCTGAGCCGAGCGCCGACGCAACACCCACACGGCGGGGAGGGGCCCGCACCGTCCCTCCCCGCCCGTGACGAAGCGGCCCGGTCGACGCCAAGCGTCGGCCGGGCCGCCGGCCTTGGGCGGTTCCGCTGCGATATGGCAGACTCGCGGCTCGGCACATCTCGATCCCGTCGACGGAGGTGGCATGCGCCCGATCCACCGCAGGATGGCGGCGACCGCCGCCGGGTTCGTGCTGCTCCCGGCCGCGCTGGTCGGCTGCGGGATCGGCGGCGACAAGGAGGAGTCGGCCGCCAAGCCCGAGCGGGCGCCGGCCGAGGAGGCCGCCACCCGGTCCCGCGAGCGCGTGCAGGCGTACCTCGACGCGATGATCGCCAAGGACGTCGCCGCCGGCCGGAGCCAGCTCTGCGCGCTGCTGCACGAGGGCTTCGACCTCGCCGCCACCGGCCCCAACGGTGACTTCGCCGACCACTTCACGGTGCCCGAGGCGTCCATCACCGACGTCCGATCCTCGCCGCGCGGGCAGGAGGTGAGCGTCTCGGTCTCGGTCACCGCGGGCAAGAAGAAGATCACCCGTCCGTTGGTGTTCACCGTCACCCGTGACGGTGGCGACTGGTGCATCGCCGCAGAGGCACCCGGCGGCGTACCGGCCGGGAGCGCGTCGCCGACCGCCGTGCCGTCGCCGGTGTCCTGAGTCGCGCCTTTTTCCAGCGGGATCGATCTCCCAACGTACGGAACCGTCCCCCTCGACGCTCGGGTACCCGGCCGGTCGCCGTAGGCTTTCTGTCATGCGCCATGAGTGGCATCAGTTGAGCCATCCCGGGTTCGTTAGCCCGGGTCTGCAGACCAGTCGTCCGACAGCCGACTCCGCCGAGGACGCCGCGCTCGGCCTGGACCGTTGGCGGGAGTTGCCCCGCGAGCAGATCCCGCCGTGGTCCGACCCCGCGGCCGTCGCCGAGGTCTGCAAGGTGCTCGACACCGTGCCGTCGGTCGTCGCGCCCTACGAGGTCGACCAGCTCCGGCAGAAGCTGGCACTGGTCTGCGAGGGCAAGGCGTTCCTGCTCCAGGGGGGCGACTGCGCCGAGACGTTCGTCGACAACACCGAGAGCCATCTGCTTGCCAACGCCCGCACCCTGCTCCAGATGGCGATCGTGCTCACCTACGGCGCGTCGCTTCCGGTGGTCAAGGTCGCCCGGGTCGCCGGCCAGTACACAAAGCCCCGCTCGCTGCCGACCGACGCCCGTGGCCTGCCCGCCTACCGCGGTGACATGATCAACTCGCTGGAGGCCGACCCGGCCGCCCGCGTCGCCGACCCGCAGCGCATGATCCGGGCGTACGCCAACTCGGCGGCAGCCATGAACATGCTCCGGGCGTACCTCGCCGGTGGGCTGGCCGACCTGCACGCCGTGCACGACTGGAACAAGGGCTTCGTGAAGAACTCCCCGGCGGGGGAGCGCTACGAGGCGATCGCCCGGGAGATCGACCGCGCGCTGGCCTTCATCCGGGCCTGTGGGATGACCGACGACGAGGCGCTGCGGACCGTCACCCTCTACTGCTCCCACGAGGCCCTCGCCCTGGAGTACGACAGGGCGCTCACCCGGGTCTCCGACAAGCGGGCGTACGGGCTCTCCGGGCACTTCCTGTGGATCGGCGAGCGCACCCGGCAGATCACCGGCGCGCACATCGACTTCATCTCCCGGATCGCCAACCCGATCGGCGTCAAGCTCGGCCCGACCACATCCCCGGACGAGGCCATCGAGCTGTGCGAGAAGCTCAACCCGGACAACATCCCCGGCCGGCTCACCCTGATCAGCCGAATGGGCAACCACCGGGTACGCGACGCCCTGCCGCCGATCGTTTCCAAGGTCACCGCCTCCGGCGCCAAGGTGGTCTGGCAGTGCGACCCGATGCACGGCAACACCCACGAGTCGTCAAACGGCTACAAGACCCGGCACTTCGACCGCATCGTCGACGAGGTGCTCGGCTACTTCGAGGTGCACCGAGGGCTTGACACCCACCCCGGTGGCCTGCACGTCGAGCTCACCGGCGAGGACGTCACCGAGTGCCTGGGCGGCGCCCAGGGCATCGAGGACCTCGACCTCCCCGACCGGTACGAGACCGCGTGCGACCCGCGACTCAACACCCAGCAGTCGCTGGAGCTGGCATTCCTCGTGGCGGAGATGCTCCGTGGCTGACGCGAGGAGTGAGCCGGGTTTGCGAGCCCCGCAGTCGGCGGCCGAAGGGAATGACCGTGGCTGATCTTGTCGACCTGCGCTCCGACACGTTGACCCGGCCTACGGCCGGCATGCGGGAGGCGATGGCCACCGCCGAGGTCGGTGACGACGTCTACGGCGAGGACCCGACGATCAACGCGCTGGAGGCCGAGGTCGCCGCGCTGTTCGGGCACGAGGCGGCGCTGTTCGCCCCGAGCGGGTCGATGGCCAACCAGATCGCCCTGCAACTGCTGGTGCCACCCGGTGACGAGTTGCTCTGCGACGCCGACGCGCACGTCGTGACATACGAGATCGGGGCCGCTGCCGCGTACGGTGGCATCTCCTCGCGGACCTGGCCGGCGGTCGGCGCGGACATCGACCCGGAGACGGTCGCCGGGATGGTCCGCGCGGACGGCTACTTCGCGGTCCCCACCCGTGCGATCGCCGTGGAGCAGACCCACAACCGGGGCGGCGGCGGTGTGATCCCGTTGGCGACGCTGCGTGAGCTGCGCGGTGTCGCCGACGCGGCAGGAGTGGCGTTGCACTGCGACGGCGCCCGGATCTGGCACGCGCACGTCGCCGACGGGGTGCCCCTGATCGAGTACGGCCGGCTCTTCGACACGATGTCGGTCTGCCTGTCGAAGGGCCTCGGCGCGCCTGTCGGTTCGCTCGTGGTGGGCAGCGCCGAGAAGATCGAACGCGCCCGGATGATCCGCAAGCGGATGGGCGGCGGCATGCGTCAGGCTGGCATCCTCGCGGCCGCCGGCCGATACGCGCTCGCCTACCACGTCGACCGGCTGTCGGAGGACCACGCCCGGGCGGCCCGGCTCGCCGAGGCGGTCGCGCCGTTCGGTGTGCTCGCCACCGCGGTCCGCACCAATCTCGTCCTCCTGGACCTCACCAAGCACGCGTTGGATGCCCGCGCTCTGGCCGCCGCCGCCCGCGAGCAGGGCGTACTCATCTCGGTGCTCGGCCCGCGCACCGCCCGCCTGGTCACCTACCTGGGCATCGACGACGACGCGGTGACCCAGGCCAGTACGGCCCTGACCCGCGTTCTGTCCGCCTGACCTCACCTGCCAGCCCTGACTGTTGATCATGGTGGCGACATCGCCACCATGATCAGCGGGGGAGTGTCAGGGGCGCAGGCGGGTCAGCGTGGTGATGTCGGCGGTGTGGCCCAGTTGCTGCTCGCTGGGGGTCTCCACAACGATCGGGACCCCGGCGACGGCCGGGTGGGTCATCAGCTCCGCGAAGGCGGGCTCACCGATGGTGCCCTTGCCGATGTTCTCGTGCCGGTCACGCGTGGAGCCGCACAGATCCTTCGAGTCGTTGGCGTGCACAAGCCGCAGCCGGTCCGCACCCACAGTGGCCACAAGCGTGTCGAGTGTCGCCGTCATGCCGCCCTCGGCAGCCAGGTCGTGCCCGGCAGCCCAGGCGTGGCAGGTGTCGAAGCAGACCCCGAGCATGGGGTGCCGGTCCACCGCGTCGAGATAGGGGCCGAGCTGCTCCACGCGCGAGGCGAGCGACCGGCCGCCGCCCGCGCTCGGCTCCACGAGCAGCATCGGCCCGCCGGCCTCGGCGGCCCAGTCGAGCAGGGGCAGCAGCTCCTCACGGACCTGCCGCATCGCCGTCTCGGCGTACCCCTCGTCGACCGAACTGCCGGCGTGGAACACCACGGCCCGAGCGCCGATCGCCACACCCCGGCGCAGCGCGTGCGCCAGCGTCTGCGCCGACTTCTCGACGGTGCCCGGCGTGGGGGAACCCAGGTTCACAAGCAGCGAGGCGTGGATGAACGCCGGGATGCCCCGCTCGGCGCAGCCGTCGCGGAACAGCGCGTCCTGCGTCGGGTCGCCCGGAGGCAACGCCCAGCCCCGCGAGTTGGAGACGTAGACCTGCACCACCTCGGCGCCTGTCGCGTCGACGTACGGCAGGGCGGCCTTCGCCAGTCCACCGGAGGTGGGGGTGTGGGCGCCGACCGGGGTCACCGGCATCTCAGAGGCATCCGATCGTGACCTGGGTGCCCGGCGGTACCTGCGAATTCTCACCTGGCGTCTGGAAGCGCACAGTGGCGTTCGGGTTGAACTGGATCGCCACCGGGAAGCCCTGGCCCTCCAGCACCTGCTTGGCCTGCTGGCAGGGCAGGTCGACCACGCGGGGCACGACGACAAGCGGCGGACCCTTGCTGACCTCCAGCTTGACCTGGGTGCCCTTCTCCACGCCGGTGCCGTCGGCCGGACTCTGGCCGAGGATCTCGTCCTTGGGCTTGTCGGAGTCCTTTGGTGTCTCCACCGCCACCAGGCCGAGCCGGGACAGGGTGGCCCGGGCCTCGGTGAGGCTCTTGCCCACCAGGTTCGGCACCGATATCGGCGCCCGGCCGCGGCTCAGAACGAGGGTGATCTTCGTGCCCGGCTTGACCTCGGCGCCGACCTTCGGGTTGCTGTCCAGGACGACGCCGGCGGGCAGGGTGTCGTCGTAGCGGGGAGTGCCCTTGGCCACCACCAGCTTCGCGTTGAGCAGGTCCGCCTCGGCCAGCTCGTACTCCTTGCCGATGACGTCCGGCACCGGGAAGCGTTCCGGGCCGAGGGAGAGGGTCAGCGTGATCGTGCCACCCTTGACGATCTTGGCAGACGACGCCGGGTTCTGCTCCAGCACGCTGTCCTTCGGGGCCTTCTCGTCATAGCGCGGCTCCCCGTACGCCAGCTTCAGGCCGGCGCGGTCGGCCTGCGCCTGCGCGTCCGCACTGCTCAGGCTCACCAGCTGCGGGGCGGACGTGTACCGGCCGACACCGAACCACCAGCCGCCGAGCGCGGCCACCAGGCCCAGCGTCACCACCACGGCCGCGACGGCCAACCGGCCCTGCGGGTGGCCCATCACCGTGCTGCGCAGCCCGGCGAGCCGGGCTCCCAGACCCTCCGACGGCTCCGGGGCGGCCCGCCGTCGGCCCGGCCCCTGACCACCGCCCTCCGGCAGCCGCGCCCACGTCGGACGCTCGGCCGGACGGACAGTGGCGACCATCATCGTCGGCTGGGAGACCGACGTGTCGTCGGCCACCCGGTGCAGCACGGCGGTGCTGCTGTTGATGTCGCCCAACTGGTCCCGTGCGACCTGCACCTCGGCCAGCAGCGCGCCGGCATCGGCGGGCCGGGCGGCGGGATCGCGTCGGGTGGCCCGCTGGACCAGGCCGTCGAGGACCGACGGCAGGCCGGGCACCAGCGTCGAGGGCGCCGGCACGTCCCGGTCGACGTGCTGCCAGGCGACGTCCACCGGGCGGTCCCCGTCGTAGGGCACCCGACCGGTGAGCATCTCGAACAGCACGATCCCGGCGGAATAGACATCGGTACGCGGGTCGGCCCGACCCTCGGTGACCAGCTCCGGAGCGACGTAGGCAACGGTGGCCATCAACTGGGTGCCCTGCTCGTCGTCGGCGCTCGCCTCGACGGCGCGGGCCAACCCGAAGTCGGCCACCTTGACGACGCTGTCCACCAGGTTGGCGACGCCGCCGGTGGGCGCCTCGGCGACCAGCACGTTCTCCGGTTTGACGTCGCGGTGCACCAGACCGGCCCGGTGCGCGGCGCCGATCGCGGCGAGCATCTGCTCGGCGATGGCCAGCGCCTCGTCGGGGTTGAGCCGGCGCCGCTCGGCCAGCACGTCGCGCAGCGTGCGACCGCGGACGTACTCCATGACCAGGTACGGCAGACCGGCGTGGGTGCCCTGGTCGTAGACCGCCACCACGTTGGGGTGGGTCAACCGGGCGATCGTCTTGGCCTCGTCGGTGAACCGGGCCACGAAGTTGGCGATCCGGGTACGGGCCTCGGGCGCCTGCGTCGGATGAATGATCTTGACAGCGACGGTGCGCTCGAGGCGCTCGTCTGTTGCGGTGTACACGGTCGCCATGCCGCCACGGGCCACGCGACCGCGAATGCGGTAGCGCCCGTCTATCAGCGAGCCCAGCAACGTGTCGGCGACCTGTGTGTCCATCGGCAGGGAGTCTATGTGTCCAGGGGGTGAAGGTAGAACAGGATGCTACAGCCCGGGGGCACCGCTGGCCCGTCCCGCCGAGGCCGGGCACCTCGCCTCAGCCCTGATCCGCTGCTCATCCAGGGTTCCCGAGCTGGTCGGAGCGGGCCGTTCGGGGTGCCGCTGGCTGCCCGGGTCGGCGGCGTGGCAGGGTGATCGGGTGACCGAACCCGTACCCGCTGAGGCCGTGCCCGGCCCCGAGCTTGCCGGCCCCACCGACCCGGCCGGCTGGCTCACCCTGCCCGACGTCGCCGAGCGCCTCGACGTTTCGATTAGCAAGGTGCACCAGATGATCCGCGACCGCGAGTTGCTGGCGGTCCGCCGCGACGGCGTCCGCCGGGTGCCGGCGGACCTGGTGGCCAACGAGGTCGTGCTCAAGCATCTGCCCGGCGTGCTCAACCTGCTCTCCGACAACGGCTACGACGACGAGGCGGCGCTGCGCTGGCTCTATGAGCCCGACGACACGCTGCGCGGCGGCACCCCGGCCGCCGCCCTCTCCGGCGACCACGCCCGCGAGGTAAAGCGCCGAGCCCAGGCCCAGGCCTTCTAACCCGCGCCCCCGCCCCCGCCCCCGCGCCCTCCCGTCCCTCGGCGTTGATCATGAGGTTGGCGTGCCCGTGCCGGCGTGTCGCCGCCGCCAACCCCATGATCAACCGAGGGAGTGGGGGCGGGAGGGTCAGTCGGCTCGGCGGGTTGCTGCTATCGCCAGGTCCACCAGGGTCTGGCGGGCCTCGGTGTCCAGGTCCACGGCGGCGAGGGCCGCCAGCGCCGTGTCGGTGAGCGTGGTGATCCGTTGCTCGGTGCGGGCCAGCGCACCGCTCACGGTGATCAACTCGCGGATCCGGGTCACCCCCTGCTCGTCGAGGTCCGGGTCGCCGAGCCGGCTCAGCAGCAGCTCCCGGCCCGCGTCGTCGGTGGCCTCCACTGCCGCCGCCACCAGGTACGTGCGCTTGCCCTCGCGCAGATCGTCGCCGGCCGGCTTGCCGGTGTGCGCCGGGTCGCCGAAGACCCCCAGCACGTCGTCGCGCAACTGGAACGCCTCACCCAACGGCAGCCCGTACGCCGAGTAGGTGGCCCGTACGTCGTCCGGCGCGTCGGCAAGCGCGGCACCCAGCAGCAGCGGCCGTTCGACCGTGTACTTCGCCGACTTGTACCTGGCGACCTTGCTGGCCCGTTCCACCGACGTGTCCCCGGTGACCTGGGTCAACACGTCGAGGTACTGCCCGACGGTGACCTCCGTGCGCATCTCGTCGAAGACCGGCCGGGCCCGGGCCGCCGCCCGCAGGTCCAGGCCTGCGGAGTGCAGCAGCTCGTCGGACCACACGAGGCAGAGGTCACCGAGCAGGATCGCGGCGGAGTCACCGAAGCCGTCCGCGTCGCCGCCCCAGCCTGCGGCCCGGTGCCGGGCGGCGAACCGCCGGTGCACCGCGGGCTCGCCGCGCCGGGTGTCGGAGCGGTCCATCAGGTCGTCGTGGATCAGTGCGCTGGCCTGCACGAACTCCAGCGCGGCGAGGGCGGTGACGACCGCCTCGGTGTCCATCCCGCCGGCACCCCGGAACCCCCAGTACGCGAACGCCGGCCGCAGGCGCTTGCCACCGCCGAGCACGAACGCCTCGATGGCCTCCGCCACCGGGACGAGGGCGTCGTCCACCCGGGTCAGCCGGGCCCGCTGGCTGGCCAGGAACTCGGTGAGGGCCTTGTCGACCCGCTGCCGCAGGCCGGCACGGTCGACGGGGGACACGGGAGCAGCGTGGGTCACGCCACGACGCTAGCGGGTCACCGCGGCCGACGTTGTACCGCCACACGTGCTCCCGTCGGCGTGCGTGCGGGGCCCGTCCGGCCGGCCGGACGCGTACCCGCCGAGTCGGTCCGGCCTGGGCCGACAGCGCGGGGCGGACCGACCCGTCGGGTGCTCGCGGCGGCCTCGGCGAGCACCACGAGCGGCACGTCCAGCACGACGGCGAGCCAACCGAGCCAGAACCCTCCCGGTACGCGTCGTTGCCGCTCCCACCGGGACACCTCGTGTCTACTCAAGGTCGGCACGCCGGCGGCGGCACACAACTCGGCGGCGGTGCGCTGCTGGCTCCAACCCCGGGCCAGCCGGCACCGGGCCAGCAGCGGCCCGAGCTGTGTGGGGCGCGGTGATGTGAGCGAGGTCATGGGGCCTCCCGGCGGCGCGTCGGCGCGGTGGCACCCCGCCCGCCCGAAGGACGGGACCGGTGCCACCTCTCGGCTGTGCGACCCCCGCGCCGGATGCCGGGCCGCCCCCGCCGCCCCTCCCGCGCCACCCCTTCCTACCCCGGGGGTACGACGGCTTCCCTCCACCGGTCCGGCACGCGCCAGCCGAACTGTGGGAGGCGGTGTGGGAAGGGCTGGGTGCCGACGGCGTCGCCCGCTAGAGTCGGGTCGTGGCGCTCGGTCTTCCCTCGGTACTCCCCAATCCGCAGCCGGCGATCGGGGAGCTCATCCGTGACCGTCAGCCGACCTTCTCGTTCGAGTTCTTCCCGCCCAAGACCGAGGCGGGTGAGCGACTGCTCTGGCAGGCGATCCGCGAGTTGGAGTCGCTGCGCCCGTCGTTCGTGTCGATCACCTACGGCGCGGGCGGCTCGACCCGGGACACCACAGTCGCGGTGACCGAGCGGATCGCCACCGAGACCACCCTGCTGCCGATGGCCCACCTGACCGCCGTCAACCACTCCGTGGCCGAGCTGCGGCACGTGATCGGCCGGCTCGCCGGGGTGGGGGTGCGCAACGTGCTGGCGGTGCGCGGCGACCCGCCGGGCAACCCGGGCGGCGAGTGGGTCCGGCACCCCGAGGGCGTCGACTACGCCGAGGACCTGGTGCGCCTGGTCCGCGACGCCGGTGACTTCAGCGTCGGCGTGGCGGCCTTCCCGTACAAGCATCCCCGTTCGGTCGACGTGGCAAGCGACACCGCGCACTTCGTCCGCAAGTGCCGGGCCGGCGCCGAGTTCGCGATCACGCAGATGTTCTTCGACGCCGACGACTACCTGCGGCTGCGCGACCGGGTGGCCGCGGCCGGCTGCGACACCCCGATCCTGGCCGGTGTGATGCCGGTGACCCAGATCGGCACCATCGAGCGGTCCGTGCAACTGTCCGGGGCGCCGTTCCCGACGGCTCTGGCGGAGCGCTTCGAGCGGGTCGCCGACGACCCGGAGGCGGTCCGCCGGCTCGGCATCGAGCAGGCCAGCGAGATGTGCCGCCGGCTGCTGGACGAAGGTGTGCCGGGAATCCACTTCATCACCCTCAACCGGTCCACCGCGACCCGCGAGGTGTGGCAGAACCTCAAGGTCGGCGCCCGGGTGTGAACACAGCGCGTGCGACACCTGATGCTCGACACCACGGTTGATCAGTGGTGGGCACACAGCTGAACTGGGACGAGTACGCCACGGCATGGGCACGGCTGCACGGCGGCTTCGACCCCCGGGCGGCCGCGCCGGTGGTACGCGCCTGGCTGCGGTTCTCCTACCACGTCGGATATGTGCTGGGCCGGCTGCGGGTCGGCCCCACAGCGGTCACCGTGGCCGGGGTGCTGCTCTGCTTCTGCGTACCGTTGCTGGTGACCCGGCCGGGGGACGGGCCGTTCCTCGGCGCGCTGTTCGTGCTGTTCGCCGCGGTGGCCGACAGCGTCGACGGGGCGGTGGCGGTCGCCACCAGCCGCACCACCCGGCTCGGCTACGTCTACGACTCGCTCGCTGACCGGCTCGGTGAGGTGGCCTGGCTGCTCGCGTTCTGGCTGGTCGGCGCGCCGGGCGCGCTCGTCGTCGCGGGCGGCGCGTTGTCGTGGCTGCACGAGTACGTGCGTGCCCGCGCGGTCTCCGCCGGCATGCGCGAGATCGGCGCCGTGACCGTCGGCGAGCGACCCACCCGCGTCTCGGTCGCGCTGGCCGGGTTGGTTGTCGCCGGGTTGTCCGGGTTGATCGAGCCGGACCTGGCCGCCGGCACCATCACCATGGCGACCGCCGTGTGGGTGCTGCTGGCCGCCTTCGGGCTGGGGCAGTTGCTCTCCACGGTCCGTCGCGCGCTGCTCGACGCCGGCTGACCGCCGCACCGACGAGGGCTACCAGGCGGGGCCGATCTCGTCCGCGACGATCTGCGCCGAGAGGGTCACCATCGGCAGGCCACCGCCCGGGTGGCTGGAGCCGCCCACCAGCCACAGGCCGTGCGCCGGGCCCCTGTTGGCCGGGCGGAGCAGCCCACCTGCGGTGCCGTAGATCACGCCGCCGGGTGCTCCGGTCGCCGCGTCCAGGTCGGCCGGGGTACGCACCTCGCGGAACAGCAGCCGGTCGCGCACGTCCACGCCGCGCTGCGCCAGCACGTCCAGGATCCGGTCGGCGTACGCGTCGGCAAGCCCCGGGCGCCGCCAGTCGACAGCCCCAGCGGCGGTGCCCTGCCGCGCGGAGTTGACCAGCACGAACCATGCCTCGTGCCCCGCCGGGCGGACCATCGGGTCGTCGGCGACGGTGACGAACACCGTCGGGTCGGCCGCCGGTCGGGCCCGTACGCCCCGCCCCGGATCGCCGAACACCGCGTCGAACTCGGCGTCGTAGTCGCGCGGGAAGAAGACGTTGTGGTGCGCCAGCCCGGTGTTGCCGGAGACGCCGAGCAGCAGCACGAAACCGGCCAGGCTGCGGTCGCTCAGCCCGGCCAGCCGACGAGCGTGCGGCAGCAGGTCGCGGTAGACGGTGAGTGCGTCCACGTTGGCCACCACCACGTCGGCGGGTACCGGCGCGGCGACGCCGGCGAGGCGTACCCCGTGCACCCGGCCGCCCGCCGCGTCGATCCGCGTCACGGTGGCGCCGGTCTGCACGACCACGCCGAGGTCCAGGCAGCGGGTAAGCAGCGCGTCGGCGAGCGTGCCCAGCCCTCCGCGCAGGTACCAGCCGCCGAACGTCAGCTCGGCATAGGGGACCGCGACGAGCGCCGCCGGCGCCCGGCGCGGGTCGGCGCCGGTGTACGTGGCGTACCGGTCCAGCAGCAGCCGCAGCCGCGGGTCGGAGAGGTGCCGGCGGCCCAGCCCACGCAGGGTGCGGCCCGGGGCGATGGCGGCCAGGTCGCCGACGCGCCAGGCCAGCGACGCCAGGTCGCGGGGGGAGTCGACGGCGCGGCGCAGGATGTCCCGCGAGGAGGCGTTCCACACCCGGGCGGCCCGCCGCCACAGCCGCTGCCAGTCGGCCGCCGCCCGGTCACCGAAGGCGGCCCCGATCCGGCCGGCGAACTCCACAGGGTCGGCGCAGGAGTCCAACGTCGGACCGCCGCCTTCGAAGACGTGCCGGACGATCGGGTCCAGCGGCGTCAGGTCCAGGTACTCGTCGAGCTTCGCCCCGGTGGCCTCGAACAGATCCTCGAAGACCTCGGGCAGGGTGAGCAGACTCGGCCCGGTGTCGAAGTGGAACGACCCGGCCGGGGTGTCGTGCACGTACCTGCCGAGTTTGCCGCCGACGGTGTCGGCAGCTTCGAAGACGGTCACCTGGTGCCCGGTTGCGGCCAGCCGGGCGGCGGTGGCCAGGCCACCCACCCCGGCGCCGACGACCACGATCCGCGCCATGCCGCGTCCTCCTAGCTGACCGGGCGGCCCCGCCAGGTCAGGCGGTGTCGCTTTCGCAGATGGTACGACCGCAGGGTCAGCCAACCGAGGACCACGACCGATACGGGGTGTGCGAGCGCGTCGGGCCACCACCGGCCCCCGGTCGACCGGGCGGTGAGCACCCGCCCGGCCACCCCGAGCAGATAGCCGGCCAGGCCCACGGCGGCCACCATCGGCGCGCCGGCCACCACGCCGGCCACCGCGACAAGCGGCGGGGCGGTGTAGAGCAGCAGCAGCATCGTCACCACGGCGGCCGCCGCTCCCGGATGCCCGAACGACGCCCACAGCGACTTCGAGTACCCGTCGCGCAGTTGCGGCCAGTCGTCGTACATCCGGCAGGTGGCCAGCCGGGAACCGTCGGCCAGGGCGATCCGCCCACCGGACCGCTTGACCGCACGGGCCAGCTCGACGTCTTCCAGGATCTTGTCGGCGACCGCCGCGTGCCCGCCCGCTGTGGTGTAGCCGGCCCGATCCAGCACCAGGAACTGCCCGCCCGCGGCGGCCAGCGAGGGCCGCCGCGAGCGTTCCATGGCGCGCAGCGGCAGGAACGTCAGCCAGAGCCACTGGAGCAGGGGCTGCACCAGCCGGTCGGCCGCCGTCGCCACAACGATCCGGGGGTACGGCGACAGCAGCGTCGCGCGGGCGGCGCGCAGTTCGGTGACGGCGGCGGCCACGGCGTGCGGGGCGAGCACCACGTCGGCGTCGACGAAGACCAGCACTGTGGCCTCCGGGTCGACCCGGGTGGCCAACTGCCAGCAGGCGTGTGGTTTGCCCAGCCAGCCCGGCGGCGGGGCGACGCCGCTAAGCAGTGTGACCCTCGGGTCGTCGCCGGCCACCGCCCGGACCACGTCGGCGGTGCCGTCGGTGGACCCGTCGTCGAGGACCACGATGCGCAGCCCGGGCACGCCGCGCTGGGCGAGCAGGGCGCGCAGGCAGGGGGTGACCCGAGTGGCCTCGTCGCGTAGCGGCAGCAGCACTGCCACCGGCTCACCGACCTCGCCCGGCCGGTCGGTGGGCCGGCGCAGCCAGCGGGCGGCGTTGAGCCAGGTGTGCCCGGTCAGCACGGCGATGACGAACAGCAGGGCGAGCAGGACGGTCATCGGGTCGCGTCGACGCCGGGGCGGGTCGGCTGGCGGTCGTCGCCGTACGCGTTGCCGGCCCGGCGGGCGCGCAGCAGGGTCACCGCCAGCGGCACGGCTGTCACCGCCATGCCGGCCGCGCCCCAGAGCGCCGAGGCGGGCAGGTCGAGGAAGACCGCGTGGGCCAGGATGCTGGAGAAGTACGTCCACAGGTAGAGCGCGAACATCGGGTGGTCCCGCTTGTCGGTGCGCTCGGCGGCCGGCCCGGCCAGCGGGCGCAACGCGCTCATCATCAGCACCGCGAAGAGCAGCCAGCCCAGGTAGTTGCTGACCGGGATGCCGGGCAGGCCGGGCAGCGCCGGGGTGGCGTTGCGCCACACCCAGTAGCCCTCGGCGACCATCTGCGGGTCGAGGAAAAGATCCCAGGCGGCCAGCCCCACAGTGGCCAGCGCGATCCGCCCCACCCACCGACCGACCGTCGAGCCGGTCGTCGGGGCGCTGGCCTCCGCCGTGTTGACGGTGGCCGTCGGGGTGTTGCCGCCGGTCAGGCGGACCGCGGCCAGCCAGGCCGGCCAGGCCATCCAGGTCCAGGCCAGAGGGATGATCAGCGGCACCCCGGCAAGCTTGGGGCCGAGCTCACCGGAGTAGTCGTAGCTGCCGAACGGCACACCGGTGGCCACCCCGATCGCCTCGATCGCGAACCCGCCGCCGGTGGCCACCGCGACCAGCGCCACCGCGACCCGGGGCCCGCGACTGAGCAGCGCGTGGCCGACCGAGAGCAGCCAGCCGAGCACGACGGTGGCCACTGTCAGCCCGGCCCGGGTGGTGCCGGTGGTGAGCGGGTAGCAGATCTGGGCGAGCACCAGGACGCCGAGCAGCGTCCAGGAGATCCGCCTGGTCATGACGTCGGAGGCTCGAGCGGCAGGTCCCGACCGAGGACGCCGAACGGCCGCTCGTCACCGGGAAAGTGGAAGTCACGCAGCACGTCGACGAAACCGAACCGGCGGTACAGCCGCCAGGCCCGCGAGGTCTGCTCCTCGGCCTCCGGGGTGGACAGCAGCGTGGTGTCGCCCTCGGCCATCGTGAGCAGCGCCCGCAGTTGGCCGGCACCCAGTCCGTGGCCCTGCGCCGGTGGCCGGACGTGCAGCTCGACCACCTCGAAGCAGTGGGTGAGCCAGCGCTTGCGCGTCGGGGCGTCCAACGCCCGGTACACCTGGTCGTGCCACCACTGGCCGGGGCCGCCCAGATAGCCGTAGCCGAAGCCGGCGAGATGTCCCTCGCTGGTCAGGCTGGCCACCGCCCGGAATCCGGGCCGGCGGACGTGGGTGGCCATGTAGCCGCGCCGGGCCTCCAGCAGGTCGGTGCGGTAGCCCATCGCCTCGCCGTAGACGGCGACCACGTCGTCCAGCCGCCGGACGAGATCGTCCGGCGTCCAGCGCACCAACCTCATGCCCGTCCACCCTTCACCGTTGCAGGGTCGTCGTCGGCGACCCACCCGAGCACCGTCGGATCGCCGACCACGTCGCGTACCTCGAATCGGGCGAAGAGCTCCTCGGCGTACCAGCCCGCGGTGGGGGTTCGCATGATCGCCGCCCGATGCTCCGGGTGACGGTACGCGAACGCCACCAGGTCCGTCGGGTCGCGCCACACACTGACCGTGCCCTGCCACCCCAGCGGCGCCTCACCGACACCGAAGCGGGCCAGCAGCCCCGGCGCGTCGCGCAGGGCGGCTGCCACCGGCGGGATCGCCCGCCAGAAGGTGGCCGCCCGGCGGGCCCGCAACCGGGCGCGGGTCAGCGCCAGCACCGGCCCGGTGACCCGGCCGCCCGGCGGATCGCCGAACGGCTGCTGGCCGGACCACTCGCCCCGACTGCTCACCGGGCGCAGGTCGACCCGGGCCTGGGCGAGGGCGATCCGCGCCCAGGCACGCCCCACCGGCGAGCCGTCGAAGCCGGCCGCCTCGGCGGGGGAGTCCCACACTGTCAACGCCGCCCACCGGGTCAGGTCGGCGTCACCCGGCCCGAAGCTGGTGCCGGTCCCGGTGCCCAGCAGCTTGCCGAACCGGACGCCCGGCAGTGCCCGCAGCCGGCGAGGGTCCACAGCCATCCTGGTCAGCGCCCGGGGCAACGCGCCGCGGGAGGTCCGCCACACGTGCAGGGTGACCAGCTCCGGTACGACGTTCGTGTGCCCGCTGGTTCGTTCGCTCACGCCACCTCGGCCGGCGTACCGGCGGTGACCCGCAGCAGCTCGGCGTAGGTGGTCGGGAAGACCGCCTGCGGCACGCCACCCGCGGCCCAGATCTCCGGGTACGCCGCCAGCGCCGTGTCCACAAGCGTGCGCAGCGCCTGCGGGTGCCCGAGCGGTGCGACCCCGCCGATCGGCTGCCCGGTGTGCTGCCGGACGAACTCCGGGGTGGCCCGGCGCAACCGGGTGACTCCGATCGACGCGGCCAGGCCTGTGGTGTTCACCCGGTGCGCGCCGGAGGTGAGGACGAGCAGTGGCGCGCCGTCCGCGTCGAAGATCAGCGAGTTGGCGATCTGGCCGACCTCGACGCTGAGCGCCTCGGCGGCCGCGGCGGCGGTGTGCACCGCTTCGGGCAGCAGGCGGACTGTGCTGGGTCGGCCGGCGCCGTCGAGCGCACCGACGCCGTCGAGCGCGTCCTGCACCGCCCGTACGTTCGGGTGTGGCTGCATGTCGCCATTCTTCACGGTCCGCCCGCGAACGGTTCAGCCGGCCACGCCGAAGCCCGCTTCACCATGCGTCGTGTCGTCGTGTCGGTGCGGCTCACCACGCCCGATGGGTTCAGTCGGCGCGTCACACGTTGCGTTTTCGTCGGAGGGGAGGTGTACTGTCAACAGCAGTTAGAACGAGTGTTCGATTGTCTCGTACGCTCGTTCCAACCAGCCGGAGCGCGGTGTTTCGCGGCGCCAGCTCCGGGCGGTGCGGCTCCGCGGGCCGCACCTGGGTTTCCGGGCAGTCGCGAGCCCGGTCCCGACAGGCAGGAGCGTCGCCCGCCGCCCACGACCCCCGGGCGGCGGGCGACGAACCCGCCGGTACGCCGGCCGGGTGTGGTGTGGGGAAGCATCCACACCCGGCCGGCCACCCACGGTGCGCCTTCCTCCGCACCACCGACCTAGGCGTCTTTCGCTGGCGGCACCACTGCGCCGGTCGACGCCCGGCCACGTGGAGGAGACAGCCATGCCGACCAACTCAGCTCAGGCACCGACGGTGCCGGCGCACGTGCTGCCGCACCGCACCCCCGCCCAGCTGCTCAGGTTGGCCCGGCGCGGGCTTGTCGAGGCCAACCAGACCGGACCTGACGGCCTGCGCTACGCGGCCGCCCATCTGGCGGCGCTGCGCGCGGCGGCCGCCCTGCTCGCCGCCCGGGCTCGGCCTGCGCCGAGCCGGCGTAACCGGATCACCAGCGTCTGGGTCCTGCTCTGCGCCGTCGCCCCCGAGCTCGACGAGTGGGCCCGCTTCTTCGCCGCCGGGGCCAGCAAACGGGCCGCTGCCGAGGCCGGCATCCCACGGGTGGTCACCGCCCGGGAGGCCGACGACCTGCTCCGCGCCGCCGAGCAGTTCGTCACGGTGGTGGAGACCGCGCTCGGCGTGGCCCACCAGCCGGCCCTGGACGGCTTCGCCGCCTGATCCCGCCACGACGCCGGCCGTCCGGCCGCCGGCCGGTCGACGTCACGGCTGGCCGGTCCTGACCTGTTCCACAGCAACGACGGGGGGTTGGTCCGATGGCGGGCCGCATGGTGGTCGGTTCCGCTGCTCTGGCCGATCTGGTACGCCCGGCGAGCGCATCCGATCCGGTCGCCGACCAGCGGGTGCTACCGGTGGCACCCGAGCTGACCGGCCTCCTGCCCAACCGGGGTCTGCGCCGAGGCAGCACCATCGCGGTCGCCGCCGGTCAACCCCAGCGCAGCGGTGGCACCTCGCTGGTGCTGGCCCTGCTCGCCGAGGCATCCCGGGCCGGCTCGTGGTGCGCCGTGGTCGGAGTGCCGACGCTCGGCGCGGGTGCGGCAGCCGAGCTCGGCATCGCCCTGGACCGGCTGGCCCTGGTGCCGAACCCGGGCCCCGAATGGGCCACTGTGGTCGCCGCGCTGATCGACGGGGTGGACGTCGTGGTCACCGCCGTACCGGCCGCCGTCTCCGCCTCGGTCGCCACCCGGCTGGCCGCCCGGGCCCGGCAGCGCGGCAGTGTGCTCGTCCCGTACGGCCGGTGGGACGGCGCGGACGTGACGTTGCAGGTGGTCCGTGGGCTCTGGGAAGGGCTCGGCCAGGGGCGGGGGCGGTTGCGTCGCCGGGAGGTCACCGTCTCGGCGCGCGGACGCGGAGCGGCCGCACGACCCAAGGAGATCAAGGTCTGGCTCCCCGGTGACGAGCTCACCCGGGTGATTCCCCGGGCGGTGTCCTCCACCGTGGGCCGACGATCGACGGTGCCCTTCGACGGACGACCTCACCCGGTGCCGTCCGCGGATGATCGGTTTGGTCCGGTGCGGTCGACCGGTGAGCAGTCCCATCAGGTGTCGCCGGTGGGTGATCGGTTTGGTCCGGCGTCGTCGGCCGGTGAGCGGCCTCGTCCGGCGTCGCCGGCAGGTGACAGGTCCCGTGCCGAAGCCGGTCGACCGGGCTCTCTCACCCTGGTCGGCCCGGCGTGACGTCGGTGGTCGGGGCAACCAGATGTGTCCCCGCGACGGTGTGCCCGGCCGGAGGTGCGGGCTGCGTGGTCGGTCGGATCGACCCCTGGTCCGGACCATCGACGGCGGTGCGGTTGATCGGGGTCGTGCGGGCCGGGTGCGGTCCGGGAGGCACCGGGTGACCGGCTCGCCGGTCCGGACCCTGCTGCTGTGGTGTCCGGACTGGCCGGTGCTCGCCGCCGAGATCGTCGACGGGGTGCCGGCCACGAGTCCGGTCGCCGTCCTGCACGACAACCGGGTGGTCGCCTGCTCCGAGCAGGCCCGCGCCGAGGGGATACGTCGAGGGCTGCGCAAGCGGGAGGCGCAGAGCCGTTGCCCACAGCTCACCGTCGTGGAGTACGACCCGGGCCGGGACGCCCGGGCGTTCGAGCCGGTGGTCGCCGCCGTGGAGGAGTTGGTAGCGGGTGTCGAAGTGGTTCGTCCCGGCGCCTGCGCGGTGGCCGCGCGGGGGCCGAGCCGTTACCTCGGCGGCGAGGAGGCGGCCGCCGAACGGATCATCGAGCATGTCGCCCAGTCGTGCCTTGTGGAGAGCCAGGTGGGCATCGCCGACGGGGTGTTCGCCGCCGGGTTGGCCGCCCGCGCCGGCCGGGTGGTGCCACCGGGTGGGACGCCCGCGTTCCTGGCCGGGTTGCCGGTCGAGGCGCTGGGCCGGTCGGCGCTTGCCGATCTGCTGCGCCGACTGGGAGTGCGGACCCTCGGTGACTTCGCCGCGCTGCCGGCCGGCGACGTGCTGGCCCGGTTCGGGTTCGACGGCGCGCTGGCCCACCGGCTCGCCGCCGGGCGGGATCATCGCCCGCTCGCCGTCCGGCAGCCGCCGACCGACCTGACGGTGACCGCCGAGCACGACGAGCCGATCGACCGGGTCGATGCGGCGGCGTTCGCCGCCCGCGCGCTGGCGGAACGGTTGCACGACCGGCTCGCCGGGTACGGGCTGGCCTGCACCCGGCTCGGCATCGAGGCGGTCACCGCGCACGGGCAGGAACTGCACCGGGTGTGGCGGCACGACGGTCTGCTCACCGCAGCGGCCATCGCCGATCGAGTGCGCTGGCAGTTGGACGGCTGGCTTTCCGGCAGCAACGGTCGTGCCGGCGCCCGCCCGGCCCGGCCGACGGCTGGCATCATCCGGCTGCGGCTGGTCCCGGACGGAGTGATCGCCCAGGCTGGCCTCCAGGTCGGTCTCTGGGGGGAGACCGGTGAAGAGCGGGAACGGGCGCACCGGGCGTTGAGCCGTGTGCAGGGCATCCTCGGCCCGGAAGCAGTGGTCACCGCGGTGCTCGGCGGCGGGCGCTCCCCGACCGACCAGGTGCGACTGGTGCCCTGGGGCGACGAACGGCTCCCCGACCGTCCCGGCCCACCACCGCTGCCGGACGAGCCGATCGCTACCGACGGCCGGTTTCCGGGTGCTGCCAGCGCCGGCGGCGTTGCGGGCGGCGGCCGGGTCGCGGGCGTTGACGGTGTCACCGGCGCCAGCGGCGTTGCGGGCGGCGGTCGGGTTGCGGGCGATAGCGGCGCGGCTGGCGTTGGCCGGGCCGCCATCGCTGGCAGCGACACCGGCGCCGGCGGGGTGGCGGGCGCTCGGCGGGCCGCGGATGCTGGCCAGGCTCCAGGCGTTGCTGGCGCTGGTGGGGTTGCCGGCGCCGGCGAGGTTGGAGGCACTGGTCGGGCCGTTGGTGCCGGTCGAGCTGCTGGCGGTGGCCGGGCAGCTGGAGTTGGCCGAGCTGCTGGCGTTGGTCGGGCTGCTGGCCGTGGTGGGGGCGGAGTTCCGCCGTGGCCCGGTCGGCTGCCGCGGCCCTCACCAGCGGTGGTGCTGCCGAGCCCCCTCGCCGCGACCGTGCATGACGCCGCTGGCGAGGCGGTGGTGATCAGCGCGCGGCTGGCGGTGAGCGCCCCGCTTGCCCGGCTGGTGGTCGGCACCGGTCGGCCAGCGGAGATCGTCGGCTGGGCCGGCCCGTGGCCGGTGGACGAGCGATGGTGGGCTCCGGCCGAGGCGCGGAGGCGGGCCCGGTTCCAGGTCTGCCTGGCCGATGGCACCGCTCTGCTGCTCGCTGTCGAGGCCGGGCAGTGGCTGGTGGAGGCGATCTATGACTGAGCGTTCAGATGGACGCCGGCCTAGCCGTGATCGACTCGGCATCACGGAAATCGGGGTATCCCGCCCCTTCGGACACCCCGATTTCCATGATGTCGAGTGGATCAAGCCGGTGGGCGCCCTGGGGGCGTGCAGGTGAGCTTCCACAACCCGAAGATGCCCTGGTCGGAGCTGGAGCAGGTGCTCTCCGGCCGTCCCGGCGGGGGCCGGTCTGGCGATGGCCGTCCCGGCGGGGGCCGTTCTGGGGACGGCCGGGCGAGCCGGGGTGAACGGCACCTGCACGTGGTGGACCCGCTCGCCGTGGACGCCGACGGCGGGGACTCCCCGGCCTGGAGTCGCCGCCGCGAGCAGTACCAGCCGCCAGAGTTGGCCCGTCCCGACGATGTGGTGCCCTACGCGGAGTTGCACGCGCACACCAACTTCAGCTTCCTGGACGGCGCCAGCCACCCCGAGGAGCTGGCCGAGGAGGCGGCCCGCCTGGGGCTCACCGCGCTCGCCGTGACCGACCACGACGGCTTCTACGGCGTGGTCCGGTTCGCCGAGGCGGCCCGTACGCTGGGCCTGCCGACGATCTTCGGCGCGGAGCTCTCGCTGGGGTTGCCCGGCCCGCAGAACGGCGAACCCGACCCGCACGGCACGCACCTGCTGGTGCTCGCGCACGGCCATGAGGGGTACGCCCGGCTGGCCACCACCATCGCCCGCGCGCATCTGCGCGGCGGGGAGAAGGGCCGCCCGGTCTACGGGGAGCTGGAGGAGGTCGCCGCCGAGCTGCGTGACCACGTGCTGGTGTTGACCGGCTGCCGCAAGGGGCACGTGCCGGCGGCGCTGCTCAGCGAGGGCGTGGACGCGGCGGCCCGCGAGTTGGACCGGCTGACCACGCTGTTCGGCGCGGAGACGGTGGCGGTGGAGCTGACCGACCACGGTCACCCGGTCGACGCCGACCGCAACGACGCGCTCGCCGAGTTGGCCGCCGCGGCCGGGCTGCCGACGGTGGCCAGCAACAACGTGCACTACGCCACGCCGGGCCGACGTCGGCTGGCCACCACCGTCGCCGCCGTACGGGCCCGGCGCAGTCTGGACGAGATCGACGGGTGGCTGCCCGCTGCGGCCACCGCCCACCTGCGCAGCGGGGCGGAGATGGCGGCCCGGTTCGCCGCGTACCCGGGTGCGGTGGCGCGGGCCGCGGAGTTCGGCGCGGAGCTGGCCTTCGACCTCCAACTGGTCGCGCCGCGGCTGCCGGCGTACCCGGTGCCGCCGGGGCACACCGAGATGAGTTGGCTGCGGAAGCTGACCGCCGACGGCGCGCGGGAGCGCTACGGCCCGCCGCAGGCGCACCCGGCGGCGTACGCGCAGCTCGACCACGAGCTGAACATGATCGAGGAGCTGGGCTTCCCCGGCTACTTCCTTGTGGTCTACGACATCGTCGCGTTCTGCCGTGAGCAGGACATCTACTGCCAGGGCCGGGGGTCGGCGGCCAACTCGGCGGTCTGCTACGCGCTGCGGATCACCAACGTGGATGCGGTTCGGCACCGGCTGCTGTTCGAGCGGTTCCTCGCCCCGGAGCGGGACGGCCCACCGGACATCGACGTGGACATCGAGTCCGATCGCCGGGAGGAGGTGATCCAGCACGTCTACACCCGCTACGGCCGGGAGCACGCCGCCCAGGTCGCCAACGTCATCTCCTACCGGCCCCGGTCGGCGGTGCGGGACGTGGCCAAGGCGTTCGGCTTCTCACCGGGGCAGCAGGACGCCTGGAGCAAGCAGATCGACAGGTGGGGTTCGGTGGCCACTGTCGACGTCGAGGGCATCCCGGAGCAGGTGGTGGAGTACGCCAACGAGTTGCAGACGTTCCCCCGGCACCTGGGCATCCACTCCGGAGGCATGGTGATCTGCGACCGGCCGGTGATCGAGGTCTGCCCTGTGGAGTGGGGGCGGATGCCCGGGCGCAGCGTGTTGCAGTGGGACAAGGACGACTGCGCGGCGGTCGGCCTGGTCAAGTTCGACCTGCTCGGCCTCGGCATGCTCTCCGCGCTGCACTACGGCTACGACATGATCGGGTCCAGGCTGGATCTCGGTGACATGACGCTCGACGACCCCGAGGTCTACGACATGCTCTGCCGGGCCGACTCGGTCGGGGTGTTCCAGGTGGAGAGCCGCGCCCAGATGGCCACCCTGCCCCGGCTCAAGCCCCGCGAGTTCTACGACCTGGTGGTGGAGGTGGCGCTGATCCGGCCCGGCCCGATCCAGGGCGGTTCGGTGCACCCGTTCATCAGGCGTAAGAACGGCCAGGAACCTGTGACGTTCGCGCACCCGTTGATGCGCAACGCCCTGGAGAAGACCCTTGGTGTGCCGCTGTTCCAGGAGCAGTTGATGCAGCTCGCCATCGACCTGGCGGGCTTCGACGCGGCCGAGGCCGACCAGCTGCGCCGGGCGATGGGCGCGAAGCGGTCGGTCGAGCGGATGAACCGCATCGCCGACCGGCTCTACGCCGGGATGGCCGAGCGGGGCATCACCGGTGAGCTGGCCGACGACGTCTACCGCAAGCTCACCGCGTTCGCCAGCTACGGCTTCCCGGAGAGCCACGCGATGAGCTTCGCCTACCTGGTGTACGCCAGTTCCTGGCTCAAGCGCTACCACCCGGCGCCGTTCCTGGCCGCGCTGCTCAACGCCCAGCCGATGGGGTTCTACTCCCCGCAGACCCTTGTCGACGACGCCCGCCGGCACGGGGTGGAGGTCCGCCGCCCCGACATCAACGCCAGCGGGGCCTTGGCGGTGCTGGAATCCACCCCGGGCACCCGGTGGGGCAGCGGGCCGGGGGAGCCGCCGCACGCCTGGGGGCTGGGCGGGCCGGCGGTCCGGCTCGGGCTGTCCAGCGTGCGTACCCTCGGGGCTGACGTGGCCGAGCGGATCGAGGCCGAGCGGGCGGCGCACGGGCCGTACCGGGACATGCCCGATCTGGCCCGGCGGGTCGGTCTCACCGCACCGCAGCTGGAGGCCCTGGCCACCGCGGACGCCTTCGCCTGTTTCGGGCTGACCCGGCGGGAGGCGCTCTGGGCCGCAGGCGCGGCGGCCCAGGACCGGCCGGGCCGGCTGCCCGGCACGGTGACCGGCGCGGCGGCGCCCACGCTGCCCGGGATGGAGGCGGTGGACCGGCTGGTCGCCGACGTGTGGGCGACCGGGTTGTCGCCGGAGAGCCATCCGGCCCGGTTCATCAGGGGGCAGCTCGACGTGCTCGGCGCGGTGCCGATCGCCAGGCTCGGCCGGGTGGAGCCGGGCCAGCGGATCCGGGTCGGCGGCATCGTCACCCACCGGCAGCGCCCGGCCACCGCGGGTGGTGTCACGTTCCTCAACCTGGAGGACGAGACCGGGATGTTGAATGTCACCTGTTCGCCGGGGCTGTGGCAGCGTTACCGGCGGGTGGCCCGCACCAGCGCCGCGCTTGTGGTCCGGGGGCGGCTGCAACGGCACGAGGGGGTGACCAACCTGGTCGCCGACCGGCTGGACCCCATTGAGCCGCCGGTCAGCCCCGCGTCCCGTGACTTTCGCTGATCCAGTGATCCACATTACGGTTTCCGGCGACGCTGGACGGGACACTCGTGCTGAGCGGGCAGAGCCGCCCGTGATCCATGAGGAGATGAACAGTGCTGGGGAATCACGCGTACACCGGTGGAATCGCCAACTCCCGACGGACCCGGCTCGGCGCGGGTTGGATGCCGTCGCACCTCGCCGATCCTCGCGAGTACGAGGTGACGAACGGCCCGGTCGCCAACGAGCGGCGGTCCCGCGCGGAGGACGAGGCCGAGGGCGGCGAGTCCTGACCCGCCGGGCGGTCGCGTCCCGACCGGCCGGACGGCTGGTTCCACCTGCCATACGGCCGCGATACGACTGGACCGGGTGACTAGGCTCGACCGGGTGGAGCAGACCCGAGGCCGGTTCGCCGGGCCGCCGCTGACCCCCCGTACCGCAGTGATCTGGTCGGTGCTCCGCGCCGAGCTGGACCGGCGCGGCGACGCCGAGCTGACAGTGCTGGACGTGGGCGGTGGCACCGGCGGTTTCGCCGTCCCGCTTGCCAGCGCCGGGCACCGGGTCACAGTGGTCGACGCCAGCCCCGACGCGTTGGCGGCGCTCACCCGCCGGGCCGCCGAGGCCGGCGTGGCCGACCGGATCGTCGCCGTGCAGGGCGACGGCGACGCCCTCGCGGGGCTTGTCGAGCCGGCCGGCGTCGACCTGGTGCTCTGCCACGCCGTGCTGGAGGTCGTCGACGACCCGACGCCTGTGGTGACCGCGCTGGCCACCGCGCTGCGCCCCGGCGGCGCGGCCAGCGTGCTCGTGGCCGGCCGGGCCGCCGCCGTGCTGGGCCGGGCGATGAACGGGCACCTGGACGTCGCGGCGGCACTGGCGGCCGACCCGGCCGGCACCGCCGGAGCGCGGGACACCCTGCGACGACGCTACGACGCCCCGGGCGCCGCCGCGCTGCTCACCGCCGCCGGGCTCGCGGTCGAGGAGATTCACGGGGTACGCGTGCTCGCCGACCTGCTGCCGGCCACCGTCGCCGACGGCCAGCCGGCCGGCCTGGTCGAGTTGGAACTGGCGTTGGCCGCCCAGCCCCCGTACCGGGATCTGGCGGCCCAGCTGCACCTGTTCGCCCGCCGGCCCGCATGACCGCACCTCCGGCACCGCTGGCCGTTCTCGGCCCGGACCACGGCGGCGGCCGTCTCGCCGACGTGCTGCCCAGCGCTCTCGCCGTACTGGGCGTGCCCGGCTCAGCCGACCCGCTCGGGTTGGTCCCCTCCCTCGCCGGGGTACGCCGGGTCGCCGTGCTGCTCGTCGACGGGCTCGGCTGGTACCAGCTGCCGACCGCCGCCCCGTACGCGCCGACCCTCGCCGGGCTCGCCGCGACGGTGGCCCGCCCGCTCATCGCCGGTTTCCCGTCCACCACCCCGACCAGCCTGGTGACGCTTGGTACGGGCGTCGCGGCCGGCGCGCACGGGGTGCTCGGCTTCACCGTGCGGGTGCCCGGCACCGACCGGGTGCTCACCCACACCGTCTGGGCCGCCGATCCGTCGCCGCTGCGCTGGCAGCCGGTGCCCACCCAGTTCGAGCGGGCACGCGCCGCCGGGGTGGCGGTGACAGTGGTGAGCCGGCCGGAGTTCGGCGGCAGCGGGTTGACGCTCGCCGCCAACCGGGGCGGTGACTTCCGAGGCGCCGCAGGTGTCGACGCGGTGGCCGCCACCATGCTGGCCGCGCTGGCCGCCGGCCCGGGCCCCACACTTGTCTCCGGCTACCACGCCGACCTGGACCGGCACGGGCACGTCAGCGGGGTCGACTCGGAGCCCTGGCGGATCGCCGCCGCCGAGGTGGACACGCTGCTGGCCCGGCTGGTCGACGGGCTGCCCCCGGACGCGGCCCTGCTGGTGACCGCCGACCACGGGCAACTCGACGTGCCCGTGGCGCACCGTTTCGACCTGGACACCGACCTGCGGCTGCGCGCCGGCGTACGGGTGGTGGCGGGGGAGGCCCGGGTGCGGTACCTGCACGTCGAGCCGGGTGCTGTCGACGACGTGGTGGCCGCCTGGTCCGAGGTGCTTGGCGACGCCGCACGGGTGCGGACCCGGGACGAGGTGGTGGCCGGCGGGTGGTTCGGGCCGGTGCCCGAGGACCATCTGGGCCGCATCGGCGACGTGGTGGTGATCTGCAACGACACGTACGCGGTCATGGCCACCCGGACCGAGCCGCCGATGGCGTCCCGACTCGTGGCGTACCACGGCTCGGACACCGCCGCCGAGCTGACAGTCCCGCTGCTTGTCGTGCGGGGCTGACCGGCGTACGGTCCGGCCGGTCGGCGGCTGGTGCTGTCGTACCTCCGGGTTAACCTGCCGGGATGGGCCGCAGCCAGTCGTTGCCCCGAGGTGGCGATCCGCGCTTCGGGCCGGACGCCGACGATTCCGACAGCCCGATCCTGCACGTCGACATGGACGCCTTCTTCGCCGCCGTCGAGGTGCGCCGCCGACCCGATCTGCGCGGACGACCGGTGGTGGTCGGCGGCGTCGGGCCGCGCGGCGTGGTCAGCTCGGCCAGCTACGAGGCCCGCCGCTACGGCGTGCGCAGCGCGATGCCGACCAGTCAGGCCCGCGCCCGCTGCCCGCACGCGGTCTACCTGCCTCCGGATTTCAGCGCCTACACGGAAGCCTCCCGCGCGGTCATGCAGATCTTCCGGGACGTCACCCCGCTGGTCGAGCCGCTCTCCCTCGACGAGGCGTTCCTCGACGTGACAGGGGCCCGCCGCCTGTTCGGCTCCCCGGCGACGATCGCCCGGCTGATCCGCCGCCGGGTCGCCGAGGAGCAGGCGCTGACCTGCTCGGTGGGGGTGGCGCCCACCAAGTTCGTGGCCAAGCTGGGCTCCACCCGGGCCAAACCCGACGGCATGCTGGTCGTGCCGCCCGGGCAGGTCCTCGAATTTCTGCACCCGCTGCCCGTCGACGCGCTGTGGGGAGTGGGGGAGCGGGCCGCCGAGACGCTGCGCCGCCTCGGCCTGGCCACCGTCGGCGACCTCGCCGAGGCCCCGGTGGGCATGCTCCGCCGGGCGGTGGGCGCCGCATCGGCCGCGCACCTGCACGAGCTGGCGTGGGGGCGTGACCCGCGACGGGTCAGCCCCGAGCAGGTCGACAAGTCGATCGGCGCCGAGGTCACCTTCGACGCCGACGTGGCCGACCCGCTGGAGATCCGCCGTGCCCTGCTGGCGCTCAGCGCGAAGGTCGGCGTCCGGTTGCGCGGCTCCGGTCAGGTGGGGCGCACCGTGTCGCTCAAGGTGCGGTTGGCCGACTTCCGCACCGTCAGTCGATCCCGCACCCTCGGCACTGCCACCGACACCGCCCGTGAGATGTTCGACACCGTTTGGGCTCTCTACACCGCGTTGGACCCTGGCGAGCGGATTCGCCTCGTCGGTGTCCGGGTGGAAGGGCTCTCCTCGGCGCAGGGCGCGCCCCGGCAGCTCACCCTCGGCGCGCCCGAGCGCGGTTGGCGGGAGGCGGAAGCTGCCGCCGACGCCGCCGCTGCCCGTTTCGGGCGGTCCGTCATAGGTCCGGCCAGTCTGTTAGGCGACCCTGACGCTCGGCAAAAGGAAAATCCCACCCACCCGTAGGTCGTCCCGCTTTCCGACGCGCGACCCCCCTCGTAGACTTGCGGGTAAGCAGCCGGATGGCTGCCACGGTCTGTCGGCCCGAGTGGGTCCGACCAACGTGACCGGGGAGGAGTGCCGTGCCGCTCTCGGAGCACGAGCAGCGGCTGTTCGAGCAGATCGAGCGGTCGCTTGCCGAGGACCCCAAATTCGCCTCGGCCGTGCGCGCCAGCGATCCGCGCTTCCACGCGCGGCGTCGCCTGCTCGTCGCTGCTGGCGTGATCATCGCTGGCTTGGCTCTACTGGTCTATGGCGCGGTGATCAAGACTCCACCGCTGGCGGTGGCGGGCTTTGTCGTCATGCTGGCGTCGGCCGCGTTCGCGGTGCAGTCGCACCGTAAGGCGCAGTCACCTGACCTGCACGTGGTGGGCGGCACGACGAGTCGTCGTCGTCCCCGCGGTGGCCGATCAGGTCGGCGGCCGTCGCTTCTGGACCGGATGGAAGACAGGTGGCGGCAGCGCCCGGAGGGCCACCGCTGAACCCGTCCCGCCGCTGAGGCGGGCCGCACACCGCGACGAGCGGGTCGCCGGAAACAGCTCCGGCGACCGCCGTCGTATCGGCGTGTCCTCCGCCGGGCCTGTCGTTGTGGCTGACGACCATGCGCTGATGCGATCAGCGGACGCGCGCCCCCTGCACGACCGAGCACCAACCGAACGTAGGCCGCACGGCCGCTTGAGTTCAACGGGCCGCGCGGCCGGCCGAACTCCAACGGGCCGCGCGGCCGCTCGACTTCAGCGGGCCGCGCGGCCGGTCGGGCTCAGCGGGCCGCGCGGTCTGCCAGAATCCGACGCGGGCTCCAGCGCAGGAGCCGATAGCGGGCCCGCCCGGTCAGCGCCACCAGACGCCCCGAAGTGTCCGCCATGCCGACCCGCCAGCGCAGCAGCACCGACGGCGGCAGTACGGCGGCCAGCAGACGGGTCCGCCGGTCCGCCCGGGTGGCAAGCGCACCGCGCACCGCGCGCAGCGCCGGCAGCAACGGCTCACCGGTCAGCGGGTCCCGCGCGTACCGGGCCCGCTCCTCCGCCCGGCCGAGCAGCCGTGCCGCCCCGACCGCCGCCGAGTCGTCGGTGAGAGTGTCCCGGATCAGCCGGTCCGCTGTTGCCCGAGGTGTCTCGGTGCGGTCGACAAGGACCTTGAAGTCGACCATCGTGTCGAGCAGTTCCGCCCAGGCGGCGTGCGCGTCCGCGCGGGCACGGTTGGCATCCGGGCCGACCACCACCACAGGTGCCCCGTCGGCCGGCTGGACCTCGCCGCTGGTGGTGGCGGTCACCGCTGCGCCGGCCCGGGCACCCCGCCGCCGGCGCAACGCCATCCGGCGCAGAGCCGGCACCGCCAGCAGCGCCATCAGGGCCAGCAGACCGGCAGCCCACCACGGCCACACCGGTGCCTGCTCGGCCGGCTCCTCACCGGCGAGGGAGAGCCCGGAGTCGGTGTCCCGGTCGGCGTTGTCCGGGCCGGCCGGGCCGGCGGACGGGTCAGCGTCGGTCGGGGTGTCAGTGGCACCGCTCTGCGGCGCGGACGGCTCCGGCGCGTCCGTGTCCGGAGCCCAGGCCGAACGGGTCGAGCCCGGTACGCCGTACGCCGGAGTGGCGTCGAACGGCACCCAGCCGATCCCGCCGAAGTAGACCTCGGTCCAGGCGTGCAGGTTGAGGTTGGTCAGCGTGTACGTTTCGCCGTCGCGCTTGCTGCCATTGGTGAACCCGAACGCCACCCGTGCCGGGATTCCCGCCGAGCGGACCAGCCAGGCCATGGCCGCCGCGTACTGCTGGCAGTAACCGACCTTGTTGGTCAGGAAGTCGACGATGTCCTGGCCGCTGCTGCCGCTCTCGGTGCTGAGCCGGTAGCTGAACCCGTTGTCCGACGAGAAGTGCTGGTAGATCGACAGCACCCGGTCGTAGTCGGTGCGCTTGCCCTGGATCAGCCCCTTGACCAGCTCCTCCACCTCGGGCACCGGCCCGGGGGTGGCGGTGAGCTGGCGGCGTACCGGGTGGTCGGCCGCCAACGGCTGGGCCGCCCGCAGCGCGGCAGGCGTGTACGTCGAACGGATGTAGTCGAAGGAGTACTTGCGGCCCCGGGAGTTTTCCCGGTTGGAGAAGACGACCTGCTGGTTGGGGTCGTAGAGCCAGTTGCTGTTGAGGTCCTCGGTGCGTACCGGCTCGGCGTACACCGGCATGAGCGACATGTTGAGGCTCTTGGTGACCTCGACGGTCGCCCGGTAGCTGGTCTGCTGCACCCCTCGGCCGGCCCGCTCGGTCGGATCCGGCAGGTCCCGGTTGGCCGGCCGGCCACTCGGATTACGAGCCTGGAAACCAGTGGGGCGCAGCTCGTCGGCTACCGCGTAGCGCAGGTAGAACGGGTTGGGCTCGGAGGTGGTCACCTTGACCAGGTCTGCCACCTCGGACTGGTTGAGCTGACCGGCGAGCGAGGCGAACAGGTCGATCCGACCCGTCGACCCTCCCGATCCCGCGCGGCCGTTGCCCGAGCCGTTGCCCGAGCCACCGAGGCTGTCGAGCAGCCCGCCGGTCATGCCGGGCACCGCAAGTGGCAGCGCCACCGCCACCACCACCCCGACCACGGCGAGCCGGCGGCCGGCAGAGGCCAGCGGCGACGCCTCCCACACGTCGACGTCGCGGCCGTCGCCGGTGAACCGGCGGCCGAACCGCCGGACCCGGTCGACGTTGTCGCTGACCAGCAGCCACAGGTATCCGGCGGCGCCGATCACGAACGGCAGCGCGGGGACGCTGTCCACGTAGACGGCGACCGGCACCGAGTAGATGGCGAGCATCGGCAGCCCTGCCAGCGCCGGCCGGCGCATACCCACGGCCAGCACGTCCACCAGCACGGCCACCCCGCCGACACCGAGCACTGTGATGAACAGCAGCGGGTCCGTGTCCGGAACTTCGACGCCGTACGAGCGCATGTCCTGCATGGAGCCGCCGAGCAGGTCGGCGAAGTGCCCGAACGTGGTCGGCGTGGGCAGGACGGCGAACAGTTCGCCACCGCTGGGGAACAGCCAGGTCAGCGCGAGCGTCAGCGCGGCCAGCATGCCGAGCACCTGACCCCAGAGAGGTGCCCGGACCAGCCGGGTCAGGGCGGCGACCCCGGCCACCACGGCGACCGCGATGGCCGACTGGATCAGCCACGTCCAGCTCTGGAAGATGGCCGACAGCGGCGCGGCGGCGAGCAGCGTGGCAGCGGCCGCCACCGCACCGATGTTCCGACTGGCGATCATGAGGGGGACCTTCCGTTCATCGCACGCCGCCGGCGACCGTCTCGGCCAGCGCGGCGCGCAGAGCGAAGCCCTGGGAACCCCGGCCCGCCTGCGGCCAGAGCGCCGGCAGCCGGCCACCGTGGTCGACGCCGACCACCCGCCAACCGCTCTGCACCATGGCGAGCACGGCGGCGCCGTGCGCGTGCTCCGCCTCGGCGCGGGCCTTCTCCGGCAGGCTGAGCCACCCGGAGCTGTTCAACAGGAACCCGACGCACGTCGCGCCGTTGCCGCGCAGCCCGGCCAGCAACTCGGCCTCGGCCACGCTCACCGCGCCGAACAGCCCGATGATCAGACCGCCGTCGGCACGCTGCCGTACCCGCTGCACGAGGCCCGCCAGCTCGGCCCGCTGGTCCAGCCGGACCTCCGCGAGATGATCGAGCAGCACACCGTCGCCGCCGCCCTCCGAGGCGTCCACGTCCACCCCCGAGCCGGTGACCAGGCGCAGCTTGTAGCCGGACTGGCGCAGGTGCACGGCGATGCTCGCGGCCGCGGAGACCGCCCACTCGAAACTCGCCGTCGGCCCGTCACCCCGGTGGCCGTACGCGCGGGTGTCCAGGACGACAGTGGCCCGGCTCTCCCACGGCTGCTCCTCGCGGCGCACCATCAGCTCACCGGTGCGCGCTGTCGACTTCCAGTGCACCCGGCGCAGGTCGTCGCCGCGCCGGTACTCCCGGGTCGCCGCGTCGTCCTCGCCGTGCACCGCCACCGACCGGGCCCGGCTGTCGCCGCTGCCCGCGTACTCCCCGGGGAGCCGGACCGACGGCAGGGGAGTGACCTGCGGGATGACCGTCAGGT
The DNA here is from genome assembly GCF_011927785.1 of Micromonospora profundi. Taxonomy (NCBI): domain Bacteria; kingdom Bacillati; phylum Actinomycetota; class Actinomycetes; order Micromonosporales; family Micromonosporaceae; genus Micromonospora; species Micromonospora profundi. The sequence goes on from NZ_JAATJK010000001.1 coordinate 1,016,297, forward strand.
GGTCGGTGCTGGGGAAGGCCCGGGTCAGCTCGCACAGACCGAACGGGTCGGTCATCCGGACCACAAGCGGGCCCACGTCGTAGCGGCCACGCACGTCGGCGCGCACCGTGTACGCGACGGAGCTGGCCTGGTGGGCGCCGAGCCGCTCCAGCACGACCCGTGGCCGGCTGCCCAGCGCGTAGGGCAGCCGGTCCTCCAGCAGCAGCGTGCCGGTGGGCAGACGGGACAGGTTCTGCAGGCGCAGCACCACCCGCGAGTTCGCCCCGACCGGAACCCGGTGCGGGTCCAGCGACCGGTTGCAGGCCAACTTGTAGCGGCTGCGCCCCACGTAGGCGGCGGCAAGCAGCGGAAGGATGGCCAGCAGTACGGCCACCCGGAGCAGGTCCTTCTCGCCCAGGATGAAGGCCGAGATGGCCGCCGCCGCCGCGGCGGCCAGGAACGAGCGCCCGCGGGTGGTCAGACCGCGCAGCCCGGCACGCACGTCACGGCCTCCGCGGCTCGTAGGGGGCGCGACCGTTGCCGGTGGCGGGCCGGGTGTCGTACGGGTTGCGCTGCCGGTCGTGCGGCAGCGGCAGCCGGTGCACCAGCTCCGAGACGATCGCGTCGGTGGTACGCCGGGCGAGCTGCGCGTCGGCCGTCGGGATGATGCGGTGGGCCAGCACCGGCACCGCCAGGGCCTGCAGGTCGTCGGGGAGGACGTAGTCGCGGCCCTCCAGGGCGGCGACCGCCCGGGCGGTACGCAGCAGCTGCAGGGTCGCCCGGGGGGACGCGCCGAGGCGCAGGTCGGGGGCCTCGCGGGTGGCGGTCACCAGGTCGATCGCGTACTGCTTGACCGCGTCCGCGACGTGCACCTGCCGGACGGTGGAGATGAGCTGCCGGACGATGTTGGCGTCGGAGACCGGGCGCAATTCGTGCAGCGGGTCGGTGGCACCGTGCCCGTCGAGCATGGCCAGCTCGGCGCTGACGTCCGGGTAGCCCATCGCGATCCGGGCGGTGAACCGGTCCCGCTGCGCCTCGGGCAGCGGGTACGTCCCCTCCATCTCGATCGGGTTCTGGGTGGCGATGACCATGAACGGGGTCTGCAGCTGGTAGGTCACGCCGTCGACGGTGACCTGGCGTTCCTCCATGCACTCGAGCAACGCCGACTGGGTCTTCGGCGACGCCCGGTTGATCTCGTCGCCAACGACGAGGTTGGCGAAGACGGCACCCGGACGGAACTCGAAGTCGTGCGTCTCCTGGTTGTAGACGCTGACGCCGGTGACATCGCTGGGCAGAAGGTCGGGGGTGAACTGGATGCGCCGCACCGTGCAGTCGATGGACCGAGCGAGGGCCTTGGCCAGCTTGGTCTTGCCGACGCCGGGAACGTCTTCGATGAGGAGGTGTCCTTCGGCGAGGAGGACGGCAAGGGCAAGCCGCACGGTGGCGGTCTTGCCCTCGATGACCTGCTCGATGTTGGCCACAATGGCCTCGCTGGCGGCGCGGAACTCGTCGTGCGGCAGTAGGCCGCCAACCTCGTCCCAGGTCTGTTGTGTCACGGGCCTCCTCCTCGTCGCCGTCACGGCAGCTCTGTTGAGAGCACCTGGACCCGCCGTTGGGTTCGCGACGCCGAGCCTCGTTTGCCGCAGGAATCTCACTGGCCTCTCAGGCTAACCATGTTTGTCGTTATCGCCGACCCCCGCAGGTAGTCGGTCGGTTACGTACGGATATTCGCCGAGTCGGGGGATCGGATCCGGCCGGTGCGGGGTCCGGTCTGTCCGCCTCGGGACAGGGGTACACTGCCGGACATGGCCGGAGTCTTCCTGCTTCTTACCGGGCCGTGCTGATGCGCTGATCGCGCGACAGCACGGCGGCCCCTCCTGCGCGAGGGGCTTTTTCGTGCCCGCCGCCGGCTCGCCGCCGGTGGCGCCGAGAGGACCGGCCCGGCCCGGCGGTGCCGAGACGAAGCGAAGTGAAGCGAGGAGAGACGATGAGTGAGGCAGCCGCACCGGCGGACGACATCCCCCCGTTCCGGTACACAGCGGCCCTGGCCGACGAGATCGAAGTCCGTTGGCAGGACACCTGGGCGCGCGAGGGCACCTTCCACGCGCCAAACCCGAGCGGCCCACTGGCCGACCCGGGTCACCCGCGAGCCGGCGCGGAGAAGCTGTACGTGCTGGACATGTTCCCGTACCCGTCGGGTGCCGGCCTGCACGTGGGCCACCCGCTGGGCTACATCGGCACCGACTGCTACGCCCGCTACCAGCGGATGGCCGGGCGCAACGTGCTGCACGCGATGGGCTTCGACGCGTTCGGCCTGCCCGCCGAGCAGTACGCGGTGCAGACCGGAACCCACCCGCGGACCACTACCGAGCAGAACATCGAGCGGTACAAGGTGCAGCTGCGTCGGCTGGGTCTGGCGCACGACGAGCGGCGTTCGGTGGCGACGATCGACACCGACTTCTACCGCTGGACGCAGTGGATCTTCCTGCAGATCTTCAACTCCTGGTACGACCGCGACGCCGCGAAGGCCCGGCCCATCGCCGAGCTGATCGCCGAGTTCGAAGGCGGCAACCGGCCCACCTCGGACGGCCGCCCCTGGGCGGAGCTGAGCGTCGCCGAGCGCCGCCAGGTCGTCGACGACCATCGGCTGGCGTACGTCTCGGAGGCGCCGGTGAACTGGTGCCCCGGGCTGGGCACCGTGCTGGCCAACGAGGAGGTCACCGCCGACGGCCGCTCCGACCGGGGCAACTTCCCGGTCTTCAAGCGCAGCCTGAAGCAGTGGAAGATGCGGATCACCGCGTACGGTGACCGGCTGCTGGACGACCTGGACAGCCTGGACTGGCCCGAGCCGATCAAGCTGATGCAGCGCAACTGGATCGGTCGCTCCACGGGCGCGCACATCGACTTCCCGACCGCGCAGGCGCCGGTGCGGGTGTTCACCACCCGACCGGACACCATCTTCGGTGCCACCTACATGGTGCTGGCGCCCGAGCACGAGCTGGTCGACGCGCTGGTGCCGGCCGTCTGGCCGCAGGGCACCAGGGACGCCTGGACCGGCGGGCACGCCAACCCCCGGGCCGCCGTCGAGGCGTACCGCAAGGACGCCGCCGCCAAGACCGACGTCGAGCGGCAGTCCGACTCCAAGGAGAAGACGGGCGTCTTCATCGGCGCGTACGCCACCAACCCGGTCACCGGCGGGCAGATCCCGATCTTCATCGCCGACTACGTGCTGGCGGGCTACGGCACCGGTGCGATCATGGCGGTGCCCGCGCAGGACGAGCGGGACTGGGCGTTCGCCGAGGTCTTCGAGCTGCCCATCGTCCGTACCGTGCAGCCGTCGGAGGGCTTCGACGGCAAGGCGTACACAGGTGACGGCCCGGCCATCAACAGCGCCGCGCCCGAGCGCGGCCTGGACCTGAACGGCCTGGGGGTCGCCGACGCCAAGGCGGCGACCATCGCCTGGCTGGAGGCCAACGGCCACGGTACGGGCGCGGTGACCTACCGGCTGCGGGACTGGCTGTTCTCCCGGCAGCGCTACTGGGGTGAGCCGTTCCCGATCGTCTACGACGAGACCGGCGCCGCGATCGCCCTGCCGGAGGAGATGCTGCCCGTCGAGCTGCCGGAGGTGGAGGACTTCTCCCCGAAGACGTTCGACCCGGACGACGCGGCCTCCAACCCGGAGACCCCGCTGTCGCGTCGCCGCGACTGGGTCGAGGTGGAGCTGGACCTGGGCGACGGCCCGAAGCGCTACACCCGCGAGACCAACGTGATGCCGCAGTGGGCCGGCTCCTGCTGGTACGAGCTGCGCTACCTGGACCCGACCAACTCCGAGCGTTTCGTCGACGTGGAGAACGAGCGGTACTGGATGGGCCCGCGCGGCGAGGGCGACTGCGGGGGCACCGACCTGTACGTCGGCGGCGCCGAGCACGCCGTGCTGCACCTGCTGTACGCGCGGTTCTGGCACAAGGTGCTGTTCGACCTGGGGCACGTGTCGTCGTTCGAGCCGTTCCGCAAGCTGTTCAACCAGGGCATGATCCAGGCGTACGCGTACACCGACTCGCGCGGCAGTTACGTGCAGGCCGAGGACGTCGTCGAGCGCGACGGCGCGTACTACCTGGACGACCTGGTGGTCAATCGCGAGTACGGCAAGATGGGCAAGTCCCTGAAGAACGTGGTGACCCCCGACGACATGTGCGCCGCGTACGGCGCCGACACCTTCCGGGTGTACGAGATGTCGATGGGCCCGCTGGAGGTGTCCCGCCCCTGGGAGACCCGGGCAGTGGTCGGCTCGTACCGGTTCCTGCAGCGCGTCTGGCGGGCGATCGTCGACGAGCAGACCGGCGCGGTGCGGGTCACCGACGACCCGGCCGACGAGGCGACCCGCCGACTGCTGCACAAGGTGATCGACGGGGTCCGTGGCGACATGGACGGCATCCGGTTCAACACGGCTATCGCGAAGCTGATCCAGCTGACCAACGGGCTGACCGGGCTGTCGGCGACGCCCCGTGAGGTGGCCGAGCCGCTGGTGCTGATGCTGGCGCCGTTCGCCCCGCACGTGGCCGAGGAACTGTGGCGCAAGCTGGGCCACGACACCTCGCTGACGTACGCGGACTTCCCGACCGCCGACCCGGCACTGCTGGTGGCCGACACCGTCACGTATCCGGTGCAGGTCAACGGCAAGGTCCGGGGCCGCATCGAGGTCCCGGCCGACTCGCCCGAGGAGGCCGTACGCGCGGCAGCGCTGGAAGCGGTGGCGTCCTCCCTGGCCGGCAAGGAACCTCGCAAGGTCATCGTGGTCCCGGGCCGAATGGTCTCCGTGGTCGCCTGACGCCAGCGTCACCTCCGCCGAGGCGGGTGGTCGAGACGAGCGTGATGACTCACAGGTATATATATACCTGTGAGTCATCACGCTCACTGGTGTGTGCGGTGCCGTACGCCGGTCAGCCGGTCGGACCTGGGGCACCCCGTCGTTGGGCGCGCCACCACTGGTGGACAAGCACGAGGCTGGCGATCAGGCCGAGGCTCGCCGGGGCGGCGGCGTACCAGTTGATCTGGCCTGGGGTGCTGACGGCCGCGCCGATCGCTGCGTACCCGAAGGCGGTGGGCGCGGACGCGATCACGCTGCCGGTCAGGAACGGCGCCAGCCGGGCGGCGGTGGTGCCGTAGCCGTAGCTGACCAGCCCGAAGCCGGCGACCGGCAGCAGCCGGACGGTGACCACCCCGAACACACTCTGCCGCGCGAACCACCTGTCGAGGCGGGCCAGTCTGCCGCGGACCCGCTCGGCGACGAACTCCCGACCGAGCAGCCGGCCGACCGTGAACCCGATGGCCGCCGCCACCAGAGCGGCGCCCAGGGCGTAGGCGGCACCTTCGAGAGGGCCGAAGATCGCGCCGGCGGCCAGCGTGACGAAGGTCCGGGGGACCAGCGCGACCAGCAGCAGCGCCCCGCCGACGATCGCCGCCACGGGGGCTAGGTCACCGAGCTGGTCGGCAAGCCGGGGAAGCTCCGCCAGATCGGGTCGGGGCACCAGGAGCAGCAGCAGTCCGCAGGTGGCGATCAGCAGTACGAGCAGGGCGAACCGGGCGGCCGACGGCTGCCGGAGCAGCCGTCGGACAGCACGGATCATGCCCGGGCGGCGGCCACTGCGGTGCGACGCTCCGCGCGGAGCCGGTCCGACCAGGTGTCGTCCAGCGGCGGGAGCTGGTGCGCCCCGGTGGCCCAGCGCAGCAGCAGGTCGGCCAGGGCCGGGTTGCGGGCCAGCGCGGGGCCGTGCGAGTACGTGCCGAGCAGCTTGCCGCGCCAGGCGCCCTCGGTGGTGCCGTCGTTGCCGACGCCGGCGCTGACCCGGGCCAGTGGGGAGACCTCCGGGCCGAGGTGGGTGCGGCCACCGTGGTTCTCGAAACCGGTCAACGCGGGCAGGCCCAGGCGAGGGTCGATCTCACCGGCCAGCTCGCCGACGGCCCGGCTGGGGCCACGGTCGGACTGCAGGTCCAGCAACTCCAGGCCACGGCACTGCACGCCCTTCGCGAAGAACGACGTGCCGAGCAACTGGTAGCCGGCGCAGACGCCGAACACCACGGCGCCCTGGGCGACCGCCCGGTGCAGGCCGCCGTCGGCGATCAGCCGCTGCGCACCCAGCGCCTGCGGGCCGTCCTCACCGCCGCCGACCAGATAGATGTCGGCGGTCGCGGGCAACTGCTGGTCGGAGCGGACCTCCAGCACCTCGACCGGCATGCCGCGCTGGCGGGCCCGCCGGGCCAGGATCAGCGCGTTGCCCCGATCGCCGTAGGTGGAGAGCAGGTCGGGGTAGATCCAGACGATGCGCAGGCTCTCAGTTGACACGGTCCAACTCCGCTCGGATGTCCTGGAACGCGGTGTAGTTCGCGATGACCTCCAGCCGCCCGGGCGGGACCGACCGGATCGCGTCGCTGAAGGTACGCACATGCTGGAACGGCACGTCGTTGACGTCCAACCGGACCGCCAGGTCGTACGCCCGGTCGCCGGTGATCAACACCTGCCGCCCGCGCAGCGGGGCGAAGTCGACGTCGAAGAGCCAGGAGGTGTCCAGCCCGTCGGGGTCGCGCGCGTTGATGGAGAGCAGCGTCGGCGCCTCGTCGGCCATGTCGAACGCCTCCAGCCAACTGGCCGGGTTCTTGGCCAGCAGCAGCCGGATGTTGCGCCCGTCCTTCTCTACCTGGGCGTAACGGCCGGCCACCGACGTGACGATGCCGAGGCGGGACACCGCGTCGACGGGGCGTACGCCGAATTCGGCTGCCACGGCCAGCGCGGTCGCCGCGTTGCCGAGGTTGACCTTGCCGGGTAGCTGGAGGGAGACCTTGTGCCAGGCGCCGGTGGGGTCGAGCACGCCCTCGTCCTCGACGACCCACTGCGGCTCCGGTCGGCGCAGCGCGCAGCCGGTGCACCACCACTGGTCACCGGAGCGCTGGATCGTGGAACCGCACTCGGGGCAGACCCAGGAGTCGTCGTGCCAGCGTTGGCCGGCGCTGAACCAGGTCACGTGCGGCGGGTTGATGCCGCTGGCCGGGTCGGCGGGCGGGGTGGCTGCCCACACCACCATCGGGTCGTCGGCGTTGGCCACCACCCGTACGTTCGTGTGCCGGACCAGCGCCGCACGCCAGAGCTGCGCCATCATGGCGACCTCCTTGGCGCGGTCGAGCTGGTCGCGGGAGAGGTTCAGCAGCGCGACCACGTGCGGCTCTGTCGACTCCAGCACCTGGGCGAGGTAGTGCTCGTCGACCTCCAGCACCGCGTACGGGGTGCTGCCGGCCTTCGCCAACGCCGAGGTGTGCCCGGTGGGCATGTTCGCGCCGAAGGAGTTGGTGGCGACACGCCCGAGCACGCCGACGGCGGCGGCGGTCAGCCGGGTGGTGGTTGTCTTGCCGTTGGTGCCGGAGACGAGCGCGATGGCGCGTCCGGCCGACAGGTGCGCCAGTAGATCCGGGTCGATCTTCAGCCCGATCCACCCGCCGATCACCGAACCGTCGCCACGTCCGGCCGCCCGGGAGAGCGCTGCGGCGGTCCGTGACACGGAGCTGGCCACCTTCGCCCGTAGGGGCATTTTCGCGTCCGTCACGCGAGCGAGGTTACCGGACCGGTGACCCCGCCAGATCGCCGCCGACGCCGAACCGTTCGGCCGTGGTGGGTGTGTGGGCGGCCGGGTCGACCTCCACCGGACGGAGTCGATCTATGTCGGAAAGCGGACCGCGCCCGGTGGGCCCTCCAGCCCTCCACTCCGCTCCACCCCGCGTGACGTGCTGTTTTACCCGGGGATCGGCCACGCCACGCGGGCGATTCTGGTTGCAGGTGGAGGGAAGTGGAGTAGAGTGGGGCCCAATGGTGAGGCCGGGAGGGCTCACCGGCCCGGGGGGTCAGCGGCGCCGCGAACGCCGCTTCAGGGCGAGGGGGTTGGGCCGATGTTCCTCGGCACCCATACTCCGCGCCTGGACGACAAAGGCCGGTTGATCCTTCCGGCGAAGTTCCGGGATGAGCTGGCGGGGGGTGTCGTGGTCACCAAAGGGCAGGATCGCTGTCTCTATGTCTTTCCGACACCTGAGTTCCAGCGCATCGCGGAGCAGTTGCGCGCGCAGCCGATGACACACAAGGCGGCCCGGGCCTACAGCCGGGTCTTCTTCGCCAGCGCGCACGACGAGGTGCCGGACAAGCAGGGCCGGGTAACCATCCCCGCCCACCTGCGGGAGTACGCCGCGCTCGACCGGGACCTTGTGGTGATCGGCGCGAGCACGCGGGTGGAGATCTGGGACAAGGGCGCCTGGGAGACCTACCTCGCCGAGAGCGAAGACGACTTCGCCGACATCGAGGAGGGGGTGCTGCCCGGCGGACTGTAGGGCGGAACGGCGCCCGACGTACTGCGAGATCTCCAGCCGCTTTCGAGTTCCTGGCATCCCTTCCCCGGTGCCAGGCGCACGATCCAGTCATCGGGTGGTCCGGTGGCCGGCGGGAGCGGATGGGGATCTGGCGGTACGACGGCAGCGCCGTCGCCACGACAGACGCAGGAGAAGAACGGACGTTTCAACCAGTGGGGGTCAACATGGGGGAGCTACGCGGCACGCACGTGCCGGTGCTGCTTGAGCGGTGCCTCGAGCTGCTGGCCCCCGCGCTGGGTCGAGGCGGCCGGACGATCCACGTCGACGCGACGCTCGGCCTGGCCGGGCATGCGGAGGCGGTGCTGGAGGCGCACCCGGAGACGGTCCTGATCGGGCTCGACCGGGACACCGAGGCGCTCGCTCACGCGCGGGTCCGGCTGGCGCGTTTCGCCGACCGGGTGCACCTGGAGCACGCCGTCTACGACGAGTTGCCGGACGTGCTGGCCCGGCTGGGTTATCCGGGCATCGACGGAATCCTGTTCGACCTGGGTGTCTCGTCGTTGCAGTTGGACGCGCCCGACCGCGGGTTCGCCTACGCGCAGGACGCCCCGCTTGACATGCGGATGGACCAGACGCGGGGGGTGACCGCCGAGGAGGTGGTCAACACCTACGGCCATCCGGATCTGGCCCGTGTGCTGCGGGTCTACGGCGAAGAGAAGTTCGCCGGCCGGATCGCTTCGGCGATCATCCGGGAGCGGGAACGTGCCCGGATCACCTCGTCGGCGCGGCTGGCGGAGCTGGTTCGGGATTCCATTCCGGCACCAGCGCGACGAACGGGTGGACACCCGGCAAAGAGAACGTTTCAGGCTTTGCGGATCGAGGTAAACAGAGAGCTGGCAGCGCTGGAGACAGCGCTGCCGTCCGCGCTCGACGCTCTGACCGTGGGCGGTCGCATGGTGGTCCTGTCCTACCACTCGCTGGAGGACCGGCTCACCAAGGCGGCGCTCGCGGAACGGGTCCGTAGCAAGGGCCCGATCGACCTCCCGGTCGAGCTTCCCGGGTCAGGTCCGACGTTCCGGCTGCTCAGCCGGGGCGCGGAGCTTCCCGGGGAGGCGGAGGTCGCTGCGAACCCGCGTGCCGCCTCGGTGCGGCTACGGGCAGCGGAACGACTCGATCCGAACGCGACAGAGCAGGGGCGGACCGACCGCGAACGGTCCCGCCGACGGGTGAAGGGGATGCACCAACCGGGGACGGGGTCTGCGTGATCCGTGGGGGGTCCGCAGACGTCGACCCACAGAGGGACGGACGTTGAGGGGGAGGGGACATGAGCATTGACAAGCGCGACCGCCGGGGCGTAACCGGCGGCGGGCAGCGCGCACCGCGGTCGGGGGGCCGGACCGCGGCGGAGCGAGCCACGCGCGTGGAGAACGGTACGCCACGCATCGATCGAGTCAACCGGCAGGGGGAGGCTCGCGCCCGGGGGGCGCGCGAGTTCCCCACCCAGGGCAGCGCCGCGCTGCGACCGGCCGAGAAGGCCACCGCCGCGCCCACCGCCCGCCCGCCCCGGCTGCGGGTGGCACCGCCGCCGCCGGTGTCGGTGCCGCGTGCGCCGTTCGCGGCGCTGATCGTGGTGCTGGTCGTCGGCGGGGTGCTGGGCATCCTGGCGGTCAACACCAAGATCAATGAGAACGCGTTCCGGCTGGAGAAGCTGCAGCAGCAGCAGGCCCGGCTGGACCTGGAGAAGCAGCAGTTGGACAAGCAGATCGCCGAGGCGAAGGCACCCGGCAACCTGACCGCCGAGGCGCGGCGGCTGGGCCTGGTGGACGTCGAGCCGGCGTACATCCGGTTGCCGGACGGAAAGTCCATCGGCGTGCCGAAGCCGGCGACCGGTGAGCCGTCGGTGACCAGTCAGGGTGCGGGAGGCTGACCGGTGCCGCCAAGGTCGGACGAGCCGCGCCGGGATCCCAAGGGAGCCCGGCGCGGCTCTTCGCGTGACGCCAACCCCGCCGACGGGGAGCCTCGGCCCGACGAGCCGGGCATCGGAGGCATCTCCGGCGCGCGGGCGTACACCCCGAGGGGTCGGACGGTCCGCGAGGAGCGCGGCACGCCAGCGCGCAGCGGGGGCGCCGAGCAGCGACGTACCCCGCGGAGCACCAGGTCCGGCGACCCGTTCCGCCCCGCGTTGCAGGTGCTCGACGGCGGTCGCGCCGCCGCCCGGTCCGGCCGGCGCGACGCCCCGGCCGCCGGACGTGGCGGCGTGGTGCGCACCGTCGCGCCGCGTACCCCGCGACGCCCGGCCGGCGACGAGCCGCCGCCGCGTCGCCGGACCACGCCGAGGACGCCCGGCCGCACCGACCGCCCGGCGGCCCGGCGGCCGTCACGCAAGCCGCCGCGCCCGCCGAAGCTCGCCGACCCGCGCCTGCGGCTGCGGCTGGGCACAGTGCTCACCCTGGCGCTGTTCGTCACCATCGGGATCCGGCTGATCTTCCTACAGGCGGTCGACGCCCCGGCGTACGCCGGGGCGGGCGTCGCCGACCGGACCCGCACCGTGGAACTGCCAGCGCCGCGCGGGGCGATCTACGACCGCACCGGCGAGCCGCTCGCCCACAGCGTCGAGGCGCGGTACGTCTTCGCCGACCCGGTCGAGATCAAGGACGGGCCCGCCACGGCGAAGGCGCTCTCCCCGCTGCTCGGCATCCCGGCCTCCAAGCTCACCACGCTCATGAAGCCCCGCAAGCTGGAGAACGGCAACCCGTCCCGGTTCGAGTACCTGGCGCGCGGTGTGGAGATCCCGACAGCCAAGCAGGTGCTGGCGCTGGAACTGCCCGGCATCGGGGTGCACCGCGACGAGCGCCGCGAGGTCCCCGGCGGTGACCTGGCGGCCAACCTCATCGGTTTCACAAGCCAGGACATGGTCGGGTTGGAAGGGCTGGAGGCCCGCTACGACGAGCAGCTCGCCGGTCAGGACGGCAAACGGGTGTACGAGGCAGGCCGCAGCGACCTGGCCGCGCCGATCCCCGGCGGCTACAGCAAGACCACTCCGGCCAATCCGGGCAGCTCGTTGTGCCTGACCATCGACCGGGACCTCCAGTTCAAGACGCAACAGATCCTCAGTGCGGGGATGGCCCAGCAGCGTGGTGGCACCGCCGCGGCGGTGATCATCGACGTGCCCACCGGTGAGGTGCTGGCCCAGGCGAGTCATCCCACGTACGACGCGAAGAAGCCCGCGGACAGCGACCCGGTCGCCCGGGAGGACGCCGCGACGAGTTTCGTGGTGGATCCCGGCTCGGTGCACAAGGCGATCACCTTCGGTGCGGCGCTCCAGGAGGGGGTGATCACCCCGGACACGACGCTGCCCATCGCCAACAGCATCAAGAAGGGCGACACCTGGTTCTCCGACACCCACCGGGCCAACGGCCGGAAGATGAGCATTCCGGGGATGCTCGCCTACTCGTCGAACGTCGGCACCATCACCATCGCCGACCGGCTCGGGCCGGACCGGCTGATCGACTACCAGAAGCGGTTCGGGCTGGGTCAGCCCACCCGAGAGGGTCTTCCCGGCGAGGCCAGCGGGCGGCTGCTGCCCGCCGACGAGTGGAGCGAATCGTCGCGCGGGTCGGTGCCGATCGGGCACAGCGTCGACGCGACGCCACTGCAGATGGCCGCCGCGTACGCCGCCATCGCCAACGACGGCACGTACGTGCAGCCGCACCTGGTGAAGGAGACCATCGACCCGGACGGCAAGCGCACCCCCGGACCCACCCCGGTGACCCGTTCGGTGCTCAGCCCGCAGAACGCGGCGGCCCTGCGCACCATGCTGGAGGCGGTCACCACCGTCGACGGCGCCACCGGTGTCACAGCCGCCGTCCCCGGCTACCGGGTGGCCGGCAAGACCGGCACCGGCTGGCGGCTCGTGGACGGCAAGAAGCAGCCCGGCGAGGTGTCCTCCTTCATCGGCATGGCGCCCGCCGAGAAGCCGCGGTACGTGATCGCCGTCTTCGTGTACGCGCCCTCCGGTGGGGGCGCGGCGATCGCCGGACCGGCCTTCCGGGACATGATGCAGTTCACGCTGCGTCACAACCGGATTCCGCCTTCGGCAAGTGGTTCGGCACCCAAGTTCGTGGTCTATCCGCGCTGAGCAGCAATGGCGGGACATCATCGGTGAGTGCCGACGAACCACCGGGGCGGCTGTGCGGCCGGAACCGGACGACCGGGTAGGGTCTGACGCCGTGCCCGGCAATCCACGTCCACGTACCGTGACCGGCCTACGGCTCGGTGATCTCGCCGCCCGGATCGCTGTCGACCTTCCGGCGGACGCCGCCGACGTGGTCGTCACCGGGGCGACCCACGCCAGCCAGGAGGTCCGCCCCGGCGACCTGTACGCGGCCCTGCCCGGTGCCCGCCGGCACGGCGCGGAGTTCGCCGCCGGGGCGGCCGAGGCGGGTGCCGTGGCCCTGCTGACCGACCCGGCCGGTGCCGAGTTGGCAGCGGGGGCCGGCCTGCCCACGCTCGTGGTCGCGGACCCGCGAGCGGTGCTCGGCGAGCTGGCGTCGGCCGTCTACGGCGATCCGACGGCCGCGCTCACAGTGATCGGCGTGACCGGCACGGCGGGCAAGACCTCCACCGCGTATCTGATCGAGTCGGGGTTGCGGGCGGCCGGGCACACCACCGGGCTGATCGGCACCGTGGAGACCCGACTCGGCGACCTGGTGATCGACAGCGTGCGCACCACGCCCGAGGCGACGGACCTGCACGCCATGCTTGCCACCGCCCGCGAGCGCGGGGTGACAGCCGTCGTCATGGAGGTCTCCAGCCACGCGCTGGCGATGGGCCGGGTGGGCGGGGTCCGGTTCACCGTCGGTGGCTACACCAACTTCGGCTCCGACCACCTGGACTTCCACGCCGACACGGCCGACTACTTCGCGGCAAAGGCGCAGCTCTTCGACGGTCGGTGCGCGGTCGAGGTGCTCAACCACGACGACGCGGCGCTCAAGCCGCTCTACAAGCCGGCGACGGTCAGCTATTCGGCGGCCGGCGACCAGGACGCCACCTGGTGGGCCGACAGTGTGGGCGGCGAGGGGTACGCGCAGCGGTTCACCGCGCACGGCCCGGACGGCGTGGCGCTGGCCGCCGGAGTGGCGCTGCCCGGCCGGCACAACATCGCCAACGCGCTGCTGGCCATCGCCGCGCTCGTGGGCGCGGGGGTGGACCCGAATACCGCGGCGACCGGCGTGGCCGCCTGCGGTGGCGTACCCGGTCGACTGCAACTGGTGGACGTCGCCGGGCCTGTGCGCGGGGTCGTCGACTACGCGCACAAGGCCGACGCGATAGTGGCGGCGCTGGCGGCGCTGCGCGAGCTGAGCGCCGGCCGGTTGATCTGTGTGATCGGTGCCGGCGGAGACCGGGACAGGGGCAAGCGGCCGGTGATGGGCGCCGCCGCGGCGGAGGGGGCCGACGTGGTGCTGGTGACCGACGACAATCCGCGTACCGAGGATCCGGCGGAGATCCGCGCCGAGGTGCTCGCCGGGGCGTACGCGGCAGGCACGCCCGCCCGGATCATCGAGGTGGCAGGTCGCCGGGCCGCTATCGACGAGGCGGTCCGGCTCGCCGAGCCGGGCGACGTCATCGCGCTGCTCGGCAAGGGCCACGAGCGGGGCCAGGAGGTTGCCGGCGAGGTGTTCCCGTTCGACGACAGCGTCGAGTTGGCCGGCGCGCTGCGGGCACGGTTCGGCGACACGGCGGGTCAGCGATGATCGCCCTGAGCCTGGCCGAGGTGGCCGAGGCGGTGCAGGGGCGGCTCGTGGCCGCCGACCCGACCGCCACAGTCACCGGCCCTGTCGAGTTCGACTCGCGCAAGGTGGGGGCCGGATCGCTCTTCGTGGCGTTCCCCGGTGAGAAGGTCGACGGGCACGACTACGCCGACACGGCGATGGCGGCGGGCGCGGTGGCGGTGCTCGGCACCCGCGAGGTGCCCGGCGTGCCGATGGTGCTTGTCGACGACGCGCTCGCCGCGATGGGCCGGCTGGCCCGTGCCGCTGTCGACCGGCTGCCCGAGCTGACAGTGATCGGCGTGACCGGCTCGTCGGGCAAGACCACCACGAAGGACCTGATCGGGCAGCTCGCCACCCGGCTCGGGGCCACTGTGGCGCCGCCCGGCTCGTTCAACAACGAGCTTGGGCACCCGTACACGGCCTTGCAGGCCGACCCGGGCACCCGCTACCTGGTGATGGAGAAGGGCGCCCGTGGGATCGGGCACGTGCGCTACCTGTGCGAGCTGGTGCCGCCCCGGATCTCGGTGGTGCTCAACGTCGGGACGTCGCACATCGGCGAGTTCGGCTCCCAGGACGCAATCGCGCAGGCCAAGGGCGAACTGGTCGAGGCGCTGCCGCCCGACGGGCTGGCCGTCCTCAACGCCGACGACCCACGGGTGTCCGCCATGGCGAGCCGCACCCGGGCACGGGTGGTGCGTTACGGCGAGGCGGCGGACGCCGACGTACGGGCCGAGGACGTCACGCTCGACGAGCGCGGGCACCCGTCGTACACCCTTGTGACGTCGGAGGGGCGCGCGCCGGTACGGCTCGGGTTGACCGGCCGCCACCAGGTCGGCAACACCCTCGCCGCCGCAGCGGTCGCCCGGGAGTTGGGCATGCCGCTCGCCGAGCTGGCCACGGCGCTCGGCGAGCTGGTGTTGGTCTCGACCCGGCGGATGGACGTCTTCGACAGGCCCGACGGGGTCACTGTCATCGACGACTCGTACAACGCCAACCCGGCCTCGATGGCTGTCGCGCTGCGGGCGCTTGCCAGCCTCGGCGAGGGGCGGCGTACCGTCGCGGTGCTCGGTTACATGGCCGAGCTGGGCCCGTTCGAGCGCGACGGCCACCTTGAGGTCGGCCGACTCGCGGCCGAGTTGGGCGTCAACCGGCTGCTCGTGGTGGGTGAGCCGGCCGCGCCGATCCACGAAGGCGCGACAGCGGTAGCAAACTGGGGAGGAGAGTCGGTGCTGCTCACCGATCAGGCGGCGGCCGTCGAGGTGCTGCGGAGCGAGTTACGGCCGGGCGATGTCGTCCTGGTCAAGGGCTCCCGGTATCGGACCTGGGAGGTGGTCGACGCGCTGCGCGCCGACGCCGCCGGGGAATCCACCCGATGAGGGCGGTCATCGTCGCCATCGGGGTGGCCTTCCTCGTCTCGCTCTTCTGCACCCCGATCGCCATCAAGGTGTTCACCCGGCTCAAGGCCGGTCAGCCGATCCGCTCCGACGGCCCGGCCATGCACCAGGGCAAGAAGGGCACGCCCACGATGGGCGGCGTGGTCTTCATCCTGGCCACTGTCATCGCGTACGTGGCCGGACACCTGGCCCTGACGACCCTGCCGGACGCGCAGATCGCCCAGGTCGAGCCGACGATCACCGCGCTGGTGCTGCTGGGCTTGATGGTGTTCTCCGGCGCGGTCGGCTTCCTCGACGACTTCCTCAAGGTGCGCAAGCGCAACAGCGCCGGGCTGAACAAGCGTGGCAAGCTGCTCGGCCAGATCCTGGTCGGCGCGGTGTTCGGCGTGGTGGCGCTGTACTTCCCGAGCACCATGACGGACGCCTCGGGCGCGGTGACGAACACCGAGACGGTCGGCAGCACCACGCTGAGCTTCATCCGGGACATCGACGCCCTGGAGGTCAGCAAGGTCGGCGCGGTGATCATCTTCATCTTCGTGGTGATGGGCGCGACGAATGGCGTGAACCTCACCGACGGCCTGGACGGTCTGGCCACCGGCGCCTCGGTGATGGTCCTGGCCGCGTACGCGCTCATCGCGTTCTGGCAGTACCGGCACTGGTGCGCCGACCCGAGCTACACCCAGTCGTACTGCTACGCCGTGCGGGACCCGCTGGAGATCGCGCTGATAGCCGGGGCCGCGGCCGGGGCCTGTGTGGGCTTCCTGTGGTGGAACACGTCCCCGGCGCGGATCTTCATGGGTGACACCGGCGCGCTGGGCCTGGGCGGCCTGATCGCCGGCATGGCGATGTCCACCCGGACCATCCTGCTGCTGCCGATCATCGGTGGCCTCTTCGTGATCATCACGATGTCCGTGGTGATCCAGATCATCTCGTTCCGCACCACTGGCAAACGTGTCTTCCGGATGTCGCCGCTGCAGCACCACTTCGAGCTGGCCGGCTGGAGCGAGGTCAACATCGTGGTCCGGTTCTGGATCATCGCCGGCATCGGCGTGGCCATAGCCCTGGGCCTGTTCTACAGCGAGTTCCTCGCGAACATGACGTAACCCCACCCCACCCGCCCCGCGATCTTGCACTTTCGGACCGTGGAATGTCCCGGTCTGCGGCTTCCGTCCGGGCCGAAAGTGCAAGATCGCGTGGGGGAGAGGGGCCGACACGCCCGGTGGGGCGTTGTGGGCCTGTCGGGCGCGCCCAGCGGTGATGATGTCGGGGTGGGGGAGGAACTCGGCACTGAGGACAGGACGGGCGGGCGACCGCGACGCCCAGCGGGCGGGGCGCGGACCGCTGAGGCCGGCGCACCGCCGCCGGACGACGCGCGCGGCCCGGAACCGGGGGCCACGCGACGCGATGCCGGGCCGGACACGCCGACCGGGGCGCCGCTGCGCGGGCTGGACGCCGCCGGCGGGCTTGCCGCGCTGCGAGGGCTGCTGGACCGGCCGCTGGCCTCCTACTATCTGCTGCTGTCCAGCGCCGGCCTGCTGCTGCTGATCGGGCTGACGATGGTCTTCTCGGCCACAAGCGTGAAGGACTACGCCGTGGGCGGCAACGCCTCGGCTTCGGTGACCAAGCAGGCCATCTTCGCGGTGATCGGCATCGGCGCGTTCTGGGTCTGCCAGCGCCTGCCCGCCAGCACGTACCGGTCGCTGGGCCGGCCGCTGCTGATCATCTCGATCGGGTTGCTGCTGGTGCTCAACCTGCTACTCGCGTACGCCCGGCTCACCCACCGGGAGTCGGCGTCGATCGGCCCCATCGAGGCGCGGCTGCTGTGGCTGTTCATCGGCGGGATCCAGGTGCAGCCCTCCGAGTTCGCCAAGTTCGCGCTCGTGTTGTGGGGCGCGCACATCGTCGCCCGCAAGGGTGCGGCGCTGGGCTGGTGGCGCGAGCTGGCCACCCCGTTGTTTCCGGTGATGGGTCTGCTCTTCGTGCTTGTCGGCTACAACGACGTGGGCACCATGCTCTGCCTGCTGGCCCTGGTGGTCGGTCTGCTCTGGGCGGCCGGGGTGCGGATGCGCGTCTTCGGCGCGCTGACAGTCGTCGGCCTGCTCGGCGTCGGCCTGCTCGTCGCCGTGGCCTCGCTGGGCGCCGGCTCCGGCGAGCGCGGCGCGGAGAACTACCGGCTGGCGCGGCTCACACTGTTTCTCAACCCGCCGCCACCGGACCAGTGCGGCGACCCCTGCTACCAGTTCTATCAGGGACGACTGGCCATCGAGCACGGCGGCTGGTTCGGCGTCGGGCTGGGCAAGAGCAGCCTCAAGTGGGACTGGCTGCCCGAGGCACACAACGACTTCATCTTCGCGATCATCGCCGAGGAGCTGGGCGTGATCGGCTGCGCTGTGGTGCTGAGCCTGTTCTCGGTGCTCGCGTACACCGGGCTGCGGATCGCCCGGCGGGTCGACGACCCGTTCCGGCGGCTCGCCGCCGCAGCCGTCACCACCTGGCTGATGAGCCAGGCGGTGATCAATATCGGTGGGGTGGTCGGGCTGCTGCCGATCACCGGTCTGCCGCTGCCGTTCATCTCCGACGGCGGAAGTGCCCTGGTCGTGACGTTGGCCGGCATCGGCATGCTGGCGTCCTTCGCCCGCGCCGAACCCGATGCGGCCAGAGCACTGCATGCCCGTCCGCCGGCCCGGTGGGTCCGACTACTCTGGGCCCCGTTGCCGCCGCTTCCCGGCCGGCGTCGCCGACCGGCGACGCAGCCGGCTGGCCGAGGGTCAGTGCCCCGGTCCCGTGAGCGGCGACAGGACGACCAGGCCGCATCGCGCGGCGTCCGGCAGGGCCGGAGCCGCACGGGGTCGGCGAGCGAGAGGAGACGCTGATGGGTCCGCTGCGTTCGGTGGTGCTCGCGGGAGGTGGCACCGGGGGGCACATCTACCCGCTGCTCGCCTTCGCCGACTGCCTGCGCCGACACGACCCCGGCGTCCGGATCACCTGCCTCGGCACACCGAAGGGCATGGAGAACGAGCTGATCCCGCCGCACGGCTACGACCTGCGGCAGATTCCGGCGTACCAGCTGCCCCGGTCGGTCAACATGAACCTGGTCCGTACCCCGGGTCGGATGTGGACCGCGGCCCGCGCGGCGGGCAAGGTGATCGACGAGGTGCGGGCCGACGTGGTCGTCGGCTTCGGAGGGTACGTGTCGGTGCCGGCCTACCTGGCCGCGTGGCGGCGTGAGCTGCCAATGGTGATCCACGAGGTGAACGTGCCGCCGGGGGTTGCCAACCGGCTGGGCATGAAGTTCACAAAGAACATCGCTGTGGGCTTTCCGCACCAACCGAGCCAGGCCGAGGCGCTGCGGCACGCCACCGTGGTCGGTGTGCCGCTGCGGCGCTCCATCGCCTCGTTGGACCGGCACGCGCTGCGTGATGCCGCCCGCGCCCACTTCGGGCTCCGCCCGGACCTGCCGGTGCTGTTCGTCGCCGGCGGCTCGTCCGGTGCCCGCTCGGTCAACCTGGCCGTCTCCGGCGCCGCCAAGGAGTTGGCCCGCAACGGTGTGCAGGTGCTGCACGTGATGGGCGCCCGCAACGAGCCGGTGCCGATCCCCACGGACCTCCCGGTGCCGTACGTGACGCTGCCGTACCTGTCGGACATGGAGCTGGGTTACGCCGCCGCCGACCTGATGCTGGCCCGGGGCGGGGCGATGACCGTCGCCGAGGTAGCCGCCATCGGGCTGCCGACGATCTTCGTGCCGTACCCGCACAGCAACCAGGAGCAGAAGCGCAACGCGCTGCCGGTGGTGGAGGCCGGTGGTGGGCTGCTCGTCGACGACGCGGAACTCACCCCGGACTGGCTGGAGCGGGCCGTCATCCCACTGATCCGCGACCCGCAGCGGCTGTACACGATGGGCGCCGCGGCGTCGGCGTACGGGCGGCGCGACGGTGACGAGGCGCTGCGCTCCTTCGTCCTCGAGGCGGTGGCCCGATGACCGCGCAGTTCACCCCGGCCGGCACGCTCACCGCCGAGGACCTGGGCGCCGTCCACCTGATCGGCGTGGGTGGGGTGGGCATGCTGGGCGTGGCCCGCCTCCTGCTCACCCGGGGCATCCGGGTCTCCGGCAGCGACCTGCGGGAGTGGCCGTCACTGGCCGGGCTGCGGGCGCTCGGCGGCACCATCTACCTCAGCCACGAGACGACGAACCTCGACGGTGTGGACACCGTTGTCTACTCCTCGGCCATCCCGCAGGACCACCTGGAGATCGTCGAGGCGCGCCGGCGTGGCCTGCGGGTGCTGCACCGCTCGGAGGCCCTCGCCGCGGCGATGACCGGCCGTCGTGCGATCGCTGTGGCCGGCACCCACGGCAAGACCACCACCACGTCGATGGTGACGATGGTGTTCCAGCAGGCCGGTGTGGACCCGTCGTTCGTGATCGGTGGGGAGATCTCCGAGGTCGGCTCGGGCGCGCACCACGGCACCGGTGAGCACTTCGTGGTCGAGGCGGACGAGAGCGACCGCTCGTTCCTCATCTACCGCCCGTACGTCTCGATCATCACGAACGTCGAGGCGGACCACCTCAACACCTACGGCGACTACGCGACGCTTGAGGCGGCGTTCGTCGAGTTCGCCCGGCTCACCGACCCGGACGGGTTCATCATCACCTGCGCGGACGACCCGGGTGGCCGGCGGTTGGCGGCGACGCTGCGCGCCGAGGGGCGGCGGGTCCACACGTACGGCGCGGCGGAGGACGCCGACCTGCGACTCACCGAGATCGTCTCGTCGGCGCGGGGGGTTCGCTACCTGGCCGCCATCGACGGGCGGTCGCTCGGCGAGTTCCGGCTGCCGGTGCCGGGTCGGCACATGGGACTCAACAGCGCCTCGGCGGTGCTGACGGCGTACCTGCTGGGGCTGCCTCTGGAGGCCGCGGAGGCGGCGCTCGCGGTGTTTCCCGGCGTGCGGCGGCGCTTCGAGCGCAAGGGCGTCGCGGACGGCGTGCTTGTCTACGACGAGTACGCCTACCACCCGACCTCGATCACGCTGGCGTTGCAGACGTTGCGCGAGGTGGCCGGGGACGGGCGGCTGATAGTGGTCTTCCAGCCCTACCGGATGTACCGGACCCGCGACAACCAGGCGGAGATCGCCGAGGCGCTGGCCATCGCCGACGAGGTGGTGCTGCTGGAGGTCTTCGGGCCGGGGGAGCTGCGCCAGCCCGGTGAGGGCTCGGCGGCGTTGATCGAGGCGGTGCCGTTGCCCGCCGAACGGAAGGTGTTCGTCGACTCGTGGGAGGCGGCGCCTGTCGAGGTGGCCCGCCGGGCACGCTCCGGGGACGTCGTGGTGACCATGGGTGCCCCGCCGATCTCGCTGATGGGCGACGAGTTGCTGGTCGCCCTGGGCGCGCGTACCCCGGGTTCCGCGTCGACCGCGACCGTCGATCCGGTGGCCACCACCCCGGCGATCGGCCAGCCGGTGCCCGGCGGGTCCACCGCCGGTGGTGACGGTGCGGCCCTCGGCGGCACCGCCGCACCGGACGGTGCGGCGCCCCCGGCCGGATGAGCCCCGGCCCCGCCCGAGGGCGGACCAGCGGCGCCGAGGGCGGCAAACCACGACGCGGCCCGGTACGGCGTTGGCAGCTGGTCCGGGCCGGCAGCGATGCCGTGCCGCCGTCGACCCGCCGGTTCATGGCGCGGGCACGGCAGCGCCGGATGCGTGCGGCGCTGCCGTGGGCGGCGGCCGCCGGGGTGCTGGCGCTGCTCGGGCTGGTGGCCTGGACGGTGTTGGGCACCGGACTGTTCGGGGTCCGAGCGGTGACCGTGGAGGGCGCGCAGCTCGTCACCCCTGTGGAGGTGCGCGACGCGGTGGGGGTGCCCGACGGGGTGCCGCTGGCCCGGGTGGACCTGGCCGCCGCCGAGCGTCGGGTCGGTGCGTTGGCGCCGGTGGAGCGGGCCACTGTGTCCCGGGACTGGCCCGGGTCGCTCGTGGTCCGGGTGACCGAACGGACGCCGGTGGCCGCGGTGCCGCAGGGTGCGGTGTTCGCCCTGATCGACCGCAGCGGCGTGGCGTTCCAGACGGTGGGCCGCCACCCCGCCGGGCTGCCGGTGGTACGGGTGGTCCGGCCCGCCGCCGACGACCCGGGCACCCGGGCCGGGCTGGAGGTGCTCGCGGCCCTGACCCCGCAGCTGCGCGACGAACTGGTGGACGTGAGTGTGGAGAGCCTGGCCCGAATCAACCTGCGGCTGCGCGGCGACCGTACGGTGGTCTGGGGCGACGCGACGCGGGGTGCGGACAAGGCCCGGGTAGCCACGTCGCTGCTCGACGAGGACGCCGACCGGATCGACGTGAGTTCACCGGACGTGGTGACCTTCCGCTGACCGACACGGGGGTGCGGGGACGTGACGAGTCGCGCTCCAGCTGCGACACGCCGGGCAGGTCCTTGGCTCATCGGGCGGCGGCGCTTACGTTGCCCCGAAGAGGATCAGTGGTTGACATAACTGTAAGCCTCTAGTAGAGGGTGAGGGTTCACCTCTGATCCTCGCTGGTGACAGCTGTTGTCGGCCACTGGGCTGGCCACGCCGTACCCGGTCGGCCGAAGCCAATCTCGAAGGGAAAGGACCGGAGATGACACCTCCGCACAACTACCTGGCGGTCATCAAGGTCGTCGGCATCGGGGGCGGCGGCGTCAACGCCGTCAACCGGATGATCGAGGTTGGGCTCAAGGGCGTCGAGTTCATCGCGATCAACACCGATGCCCAGGCGCTGCTGATGAGCGACGCCGACGTCAAGCTCGACGTCGGCCGGGAGCTGACCCGTGGGCTGGGCGCCGGGGCGAACCCGGACGTGGGCAAGAACGCCGCCGAGGACCACCGCGACGAGATCGAGGAGGTGCTCAAGGGCGCCGACATGGTCTTCGTGACCTGCGGTGAGGGCGGCGGCACCGGCACCGGCGGCGCGCCGGTGGTGGCGAACATCGCCCGCAAGCTCGGCGCGCTGACCATCGGCGTGGTGACCCGGCCGTTCTCCTTCGAGGGCAAGCGCCGCCAGGTGCAGGCCGAAACCGGGATAGACGAACTCCGCAACCAGTGCGACACGCTGATCGTGATCCCGAACGACAGGCTGCTGGCCCTGGGTGACCGCAACATCAGCATGATGGACGCGTTCCGCACCGCCGACCAGGTGCTGCTCTCCGGCGTGCAGGGCATCACCGACCTGATCACCACCCCGGGTCTGATCAACCTGGACTTCGCCGACGTCAAGAGCGTGATGAGCGGCGCGGGCAGCGCGTTGATGGGCATCGGCAGCGCCCGCGGCGAGAACCGCGCGGTCGAGGCGGCCGAGGCTGCCATCTCCAGCCCGCTGCTGGAGCAGAGCATGGACGGCGCGCGCGGCGTGCTGCTCTCCATCGCCGGAGGCTCCGACCTGGGCCTGTTCGAGATCAACGACGCGGCGCAGCTGGTCACCGACGCGGCGCACCCGGACGCCAACATCATCTTCGGCGCGGTGATCGACGACGCGCTCGGCGACGAGGTGCGCGTGACGGTCATCGCGGCGGGCTTCGACGGCGGCACGCCGGCGTACAAGGCGGCCGAGCCGACCCGCAAGACCAACACCAACCAGCCGGCGCCGCAGAGCAACCCGGTGCCCGCGCCGGCGACCCTGCCGGCCCCGACCCAGTCGCCGCGCCGGGTGCTGTTCGACGACGTGGACGTGCCCGACTTCCTCAAGAACGGGTCCTGAGCACCGCCGATGACTGACAGCTCAACCACGGCACGACCGGACCGGCGCGCCGAAATCGCGGCCGGCCTGGCCCAGGTGCGTGCCCGGATCGCTGACGCCTGCGCGGACGCCGGCCGGGACCGCGCCGACGTCACGATGATCGCGGTGACAAAGACGTACCCGGCCAGCGACGTGCTGGTGTTGGCCGGGCTCGGTGTGACCGACGTGGGGGAGAACCGCGACCAGGAGGCGGCCGGCAAGGCCGCCGAGGTGGCCGCCGCCGGGGTGAGCCCGCGCTGGCACTTCATCGGCCAGTTGCAGCGCAACAAGGCACGCTCGGTGGTCCGGTACGCCGACGTCGTGCACTCGGTGGACAGCGTGCGGCTGGCCCGCGCGCTGGCGTCCGCTGCGGCGGACCGGGAACGGCCGCTGGACGCCCTGGTGCAGGTCAGCATCGACGGCGACCCGGATCGTGGTGGCGCGCTACCCGGGTCGGCCGATCCAGGCGCCGGGCTGGAGCCGGTGGCCGAGGCGGTGGCCGGCGCGCCGGCGCTGCGGTTGGCCGGCCTGATGGCTGTCGCCCCGCTCGGGTGGGAGCCGGAACGGGCCTTTGCCCGGCTCGCCGAGGTGGCCGAGTCGTTTCGGGCGCTCCATCCGGGAGCGACGGCGTTGTCCGCCGGAATGAGCGGCGACCTGGAAATCGCGATCCGATATGGCGCGACACATGTCCGCGTCGGCAGCGCGTTGCTCGGAATGCGTCCCACGCTGCGGTAGCCTGACGCGAGACACGCAAATTACATCAGTGTTGTTTCAGGGACGGCGTCCCCTTGTCGGGGGTTGTGGCGCGCGACGCGAATCGCGTGCCAGGGGATTGCCGTTCCGGTCCGATGGGCATGGTTGTCCACTCGCGACTGGCGACATGGCACGGGGGCGAGTGCCGCACGGCGGACGGAAGGGCGCGGGATGGGTGCACTGCGCAAGGCGGGGGTCTGGCTCGGTCTGGTCGAGGAAGACGACGAGCGGGCCTACGACGACGGAGGCTACGACAAGGGTGGCTACCGTGAGTCGCGTTACCGGCAGAGCCGGTACGCCGAGGAGTTCACCGACGAGGACGACGACGACAACGAGGAGCCGCCGGCTCCCCGGCCGAGGGCCAGCGAGCGTGCTCGGTTCTCCGACCGGGCCAACGGGCGGGTCAGCGAGTCCGACCGTGGCGACGGTGAGCGTCCCGAGCGCGTCGAGCGGTCCAGCGTACGCTCGATCACCCGGTCGTCGGCAGGTGAGACGTCCGGCGCGCTGACCTACCACACGCGCGACAATCTGGCCCTCGCTCCGCAGGCCACGGCACGTGAGCGTGTCGCCGCGCCCGAGGAGGAGCAGCGCTACCAGATCACCACGCTGCACCCCACCACCTACCGGGAGGCGCGCACCATCGGTGAGCACTTCCGCGACGGCGTACCGGTGATCATCAACCTCACCGAAATGGACGAGGCCGATGCCCGCCGTCTGGTTGACTTCGCCGCCGGGCTGGCGTTCGGGCTGCGCGGTACGATCGAGCGCGTGACCAATCGGGTGTTCCTGCTCTCACCGGCCAATGTCCAGGTCACCGCTGAGGACAAGGCCAAGATCGCTGAGGGCGGTTTTTTCAGCCTGAGTTGACCCCGCCCGACCCGAGGGACGTCGCTGACCGTGTTGTCGATCTTACTGCAAGTGCTGTATCTGGTCCTTTATGTCTTCCTGCTCGTTCTTCTGTCCCGGTTCGTGTTGAGCGCTGTCCTTCAATACGGCCGCCGGTGGCAGCCGGGGCGGGGCGCATCGGCAGGACTGGAATCCGTGTGGAGCGTCACTGATCCCCCTCTCAACACGTTGAGGCGTGTGATCCCTCCGCTGCGAATTGGTACCGTGAGCATCGACCTGGCCTCCCTTGTGCTCCTGGTTATCCTGTTCGTGCTGATGGAGTTCGTGTTAGGGCCGTCGATCAGGGCATCTGCCTGATGACCGACGCGCTTTCGCGGCCGCAACTGACCCGAGGAGTTTCGATGCCGCTGACCCCGGCCGACGTCCACAACGTCGCCTTCAAAAAGCCGCCGATCGGCAAGCGGGGGTATGACGAGGAGGAGGTCGACGCCTTCCTGGACGAGGTCGAGCGCGAGCTCGCCCGTCTCATCGAGGAGAACAACGAGCTGCGCGCCCAGGTGGAGCGCGGCGGCCGTGGCGGTGCCCCCGCCGGCCCCGGCGGCGACGCCCGACTGGCGGCGGAGCTCAACGACGTCAAGGCCCAGCTGGACCGGGTGCAGCGCGACAAGTCCGCTGCCGAGCAGGCCGCCCGCGCCATGCAGGCCGAGCTGGAGCAGGTCCGCGCGACCGGCGGCCCGGCTGTCACCGGTGACGGTGAGCAGCAGGCCCTGCGCGTGCTGATGATGGCCCAGCGCACCGCCGACGACCACGTGTCCGACGCGCGCCGCGAGGCTGACCAACTGCTGTCCGAGGCGCGCAGCAAGGCCGAGGAGGTGACCCGCGAGGCTCGTGCGAAGGCCGACGCCCTGGAGCGGGACGCCCGCCAGCGGCACCAGGAGGCCATGGGCGGCCTGGACGCCAAGCGCACGGCCCTGCAGAAGCACATCGAGGAGCTCAAGCAGTTCGAGCGCGAGTACCGCACCCGGCTCAAGGCGTACCTGGAGAGCCAGCTGCGGGACCTCGACGGTCGGGGCCAGGGCCTCGAAGCCGAGATGACCCGCACCGAAGCAGGCCGGGTTGCTGGCGGCAACGGGCTGGCCGCGGCTGGTCTCGCCGGTTCGTACGGCGGCGGGCGCTCCGGCGCTCTCGAATCCGGACGCTGAGCACCGGCCGGCGATCGCTGTCCACGGATGGTGACGATCGCCGGCCCTGCCAGCGCAATACGACGCGGCGGGGGTGAGCCGTGATAGTTGCGAGTCTCCTGCTCATCCTCGTCGCTGTGGTGCTGCTGGTGGTCGGTCTGACCGGCGGCTCCAGCATTCTGTTGACCATCTCCATCGGGGCCAGCCTGCTGGCCGCCGTGGCGTTGGTGGTGGGCGCCCGCCAGGCTGCCGCCAACCGCGCGATGGCGGACGTCGGCCGGGCCGGCCCACGGACCCCTGCGGCACCTCGCACGGCCGGCCAGTCCGGGCCGGGTGTCGCGTACGGTCCACCGCTGGCCGGGCACGACGTGCCGGTCCAGCACGTTCCTTCGACGGTCGGTAACGGCGGCACCGGGTGGCGGCAACCACCCGAGCCGCCGTTCGACCCCGACGCGCCGTTCGTGGCCGAGCCTCCGGCCGGCACGGCCGCGCGCTCCTCGCCGGTCAGCCCGGCGCCTTCCCCGCCGGCCTCGCCGTTCACGGCGCGCGCCGACGACGTGCCCGGCGTACCGGCCGCGGACCCGCTTGCCGACGAGCCTGCCGAGCAGGCGATCACCCCTGCCGAAGCGGCCCGGGTGGCCCGGCTGCCCAGCCCTGTCGACGTGGTCGACGGCCGCCCCCGCTACCACCTCGCCAACTGTCCGCATCTCGTCGGTCGGCTGCCCGAAACCCTCCCGGTCACCGAGGCCGTCGAGCTCGGCTTCACGCCGTGCGCGACCTGCGCGCCGGCCACCGCCCTGCTCGCCGACGTCCGGCCGATCTGAAAGCGGCGCCCGTGCCCCCGCAGGACGCGCTCACGGTCGCGGTGCGGGTCAAGCCGGGCGCCTCCCGGGACCGTGTCGGTGGCTGCTTCGACGGCCCGCACGGCCCCGCCCTGGTGATCGCTGTGCACGCGCCGGCCGTGGACGGCCGCGCCACCGAGGCGGCCCGCCGAGCCCTCGCCGCCGCTCTGGGTGTCCGGCAGTCCACTGTGTCGCTGCGTGCCGGCGCGGCCAGCCGGGACAAGCTCTTCCTCGTCGACGGGCCCGGCCCGGAGCTGACTGAGGCGCTACGCCGACTGCGGGACGGATCCGCGGGGTGAGCGACACCCGGGCGAGGCAACCGTGACGCCCGGGTTGGATATCGCACTGCTGCTCGGTTCGGCGGTGCTGCTGGTGGCGGTGGGCGCGGTCCGGCTCTCCAGCCGTCTCGGGGTGCCCAGTCTGCTCGTCTACCTGGCGCTGGGCGTGGCGCTCGGCGAGGGCGGGCTGGGCATCCGGTTCGACGACGTCGAGCTGACCCGGGCCCTCGGCTTCTGCGCTCTCATCGTCATCATCGCCGAGGGTGGCCTGACCGCACGGTGGAGCACGCTGCGCCCGGTGCTCGGTCTGGCCTCCGCGCTCTCCACCGTCGGCGTGGTCGTCAGCATCGTGGTGGTCGGCCTCGCCGTACACCTGATGTTGGGGCTGGATTGGCGGCTGGCGATGCTCTACGGCGCGGTGCTCTCCTCCACCGACGCGGCGGCCGTCTTCGCCACCCTGCGCCGGCTGCGGCTGCCGCCCCGGCTGGTGGCCACGCTGGAGGCCGAGTCCGGCATGAACGACGCCCCGGTGGTGCTGCTCGTGGTGCTGCTGTCGCACGACGGCTGGGCGCATCCGTGGTGGTACGAGGTCGGGCTGGTCTGCTACGAGCTGGGTGTCGGTGCGGCGGTGGGCGTGGGG
Organism: Micromonospora profundi; assembly: GCF_011927785.1. NCBI lineage: Bacteria > Bacillati > Actinomycetota > Actinomycetes > Micromonosporales > Micromonosporaceae > Micromonospora > Micromonospora profundi. The sequence continues at coordinate 1,044,064 of NZ_JAATJK010000001.1, forward strand.
GCGGGTCTCGCCGGCACCTGGGCGCTGCGCCGGGCTGCTCTGCCGTCGGCCGGGCTGTATCCGATCGCCGCTGTGGGCATCACGGTGCTGGCGTACGCCGCAGGCGCGGTGCTGCACGCCTCGGGGTTCCTCGCCGTCTACGTGGCGGGGGTGCTGCTGGGCAACGCCCGGCTTCCGCACCGGCAGGCGATCCTCGGGTTCGCCGACGGGCTGGCGTGGCTGGCCCAGATCGGGCTGTTCGTGCTGCTCGGGCTGCTTGTGACACCGGGCCGGTTGGACGCGGCGGTGCTGCCGGCGTTGGTCGCCGGGCTGGCGCTGGTGCTGCTGGCCCGGCCGCTGTCGGTGGCCGTGTCGGCGCTGCCCTTCCGGGTCGGCCCGCGTGAGCAGGTGTTCCTGTCCTGGGCCGGGTTGCGGGGCGCGGTGCCGATCGTGCTTGCCACCATTCCGCTCTCCGAGCGGGTGCCCGGCGCGGACCGTCTCTTCGACGCGGTCTTCGTGCTGGTGGTGATCTTCACTCTGGTGCAGGCCAGCACGCTGGGGCCGGTGGCCCGCAGGTTGGGCACCACCGCGCCGGGCGAGGCCACCGAGATCCACGTGGAGACCGCGCCGCTGGAGCGGATGCGGGCGGATCTGCTGCAGGTCGAGGTGCCGCCGGGCTCGCGGCTGGCCGGCGTGCACGTCGACGAGCTGCGGCTGCCGGTCGGTGCGTCGGTGACCCTGGTGCTGCGCGACGGGGCGGGTTTCGTGCCGGGTCCGGGCACCCGGCTCAAGACCGGCGACAGCCTGCTGATCGTCGCCACCGGCGGGGTGCGTGACGCCGCCGAACAGCGCTTGCGGGCGGTCAGTCGGCGTGGTCGGTTGGCCCGGTGGTTTGGCGAGTACGGAGATGAGGCCGCCCGTTGATCTGCTAGCGTTCCCTTTGCCCCAGTTCAGTAGGGCTAGGGGCACTTGAGCGGTGCGACGGTGCGGCACGTTGTCGGACGCCTGTACGTTCCGTATTCTTGCGAACCTCCGGAGTGCGCGGCCGTCGTGGCCGTGCGCCCCTTTTCGTACCTAGGGGGCGCCTTGGTCGGCGCCCCCTGACCAGGTGCCGCGGTCCACGCGGCGCCGCGGCCGAGGGAGCGACCCATGGCGAAGCCAGCCGACACCAAGACCGCCGGCCGCAAGCCGGTGGCCAAGGTCACCCGCAGCGCGGCGGAGACCGAGAAGATCCGTGCGGCGTTGGCGGCCCGGCGGGACGAGCTGCGCGCCGAGTACGATCAGACGCTGAGCGAGATCACCGAGCTGCAGCGCGATCGGCTGACCGACTCGGCCGGGGACGACCAGGCCGACACGGGCACCAAGACGTTCGAGCGGGAGCAGGAGATCTCTCTCGCCAACAGCATCCTGGAACGGATCACGCAGGTCGAGCGCGCTCTGGAGCGCCTCGACGAGGGTGGTTACGGCTGGTGCGAGCGGTGCGGCAACCCGATCCCGGTCGAGCGCCTCGCCGCTTTCCCGTCGGCGACCCTCTGCGTGACGTGCAAGCAGTTGGAGGAGCGGCGCTGACGCTCGTTCCCCATCTGCGATGAGACGGTGAGCGATCACCGCCGAGACTGTCGATGGGGAGCGCATGACCGCAGCACCGCCCGCCGAATCCGGCCACACCGATCCGGGTGGTGGCAGAGCCCGACGCCGGGCCGTCGCGATCCTCGCCGGGATCGCCCTGGTGTCCCTGGTGACCGACCTGGTCACCAAGCACCTCGCGCTGGCCGCGCTGACCGACCGGGAGCCGGTGCGCATCCTCGGTGGGCTCGTCTATCTGAGCCTGACCCGCAACAGCGGCGCCGCGTGGAGCATCGGCTCGGACTACACCTGGGTGTTCCCGCTGATCACCATCGGTGTGGTGGGCTGGATCGTCTTCATGGCGCTGCGGCTGCGTTCCCTGCCGTGGGCGATCTCCCTGGGCCTGGTGCTCGGCGGCGCGCTCGGCAACCTGGTGGACCGGATCTTCCGGGCGCCCGCCCCGTTCCACGGGCACGTGGTCGACATGGTGAGCGTCTTCGGCCCGTACGGCGAGTATTTCCCGGTCTTCAACGTGGCGGACAGCTCGCTGTTCTGCGGCGTGGTGCTGGCCGTGTTGCTGGAGGTGACCGGCCGTCAGCGCGACGGCCGGCGGCTCGGCCGCGACGGTGCTCCCGTCGATGCCGGCGCCACCGAGAACGCCGACCAGCGGGAGCGGGCATGACCTCCGCGTTCGCCGCTGGCGGCGACCACCGTTCCCTGCCCGTGCCCGACGGCCTCGACGGGATGCGCCTGGACCAGGCGGTGTCCCGGCTGTTCGGCCTGTCCCGGACCGCCGCGGCGGCCCTGATCGACGCGGGCGACGCCCTTGTCGACGGCGCCACCCGACCCAACTCGCACAAGGTCAAGGCCGGCTCCTGGCTTGAGGTCACGTTGCCCGCGCCGGTCGCACCGCCGACAGTGGTGCCACAGGCGGTGCCCGGACTGCGCGTGGTGTACGCCGACGACGACATCGTCGTGGTGGACAAGCCGGTCGGCGTGGCCGCGCACCCCAGCCCCGGCTGGACCGGCCCGACGGTGATCGGCGCCCTCGCGGCGATCGGGCACCGCATCTCCACGAGCGGCGCCGCCGAGCGGCAGGGTGTGGTGCACCGGCTCGACGTGGGCACCACAGGCATCATGGTGGTGGCCAAGAGCGAGCAGGCCTACACGGCGTTGAAGCGGGCCTTCAAGTACCGCGAGGTGGACAAGGGCTACCACGCGGTGGTGCAGGGTCACCTGGACCCGCTGCGGGGCACCGTCGACGCCCCGATCGACAGGCACCCCACCCACGACTACCGGTGGGCGGTGGTGTCCGGCGGCAAGCCGAGCATCACCCACTACGACACGCTGGAGGCGTTCCCGGCCGCCAGCCTCGTCGACGTCCGGTTGGAGACCGGCCGCACCCACCAGATCCGGGTGCACTTCTCCACCCTGCGGCACCCCTGCGTGGGTGATCTCACCTACGGCGCGGATCCCACCCTCTCGGCCCGTCTCGGACTGGCCCGACAGTGGCTGCACGCCCGCGAATTGAGCTTCCTGCACCCCCGAACGGGGGACGAGGTCCGGTTCGTCAGCGACTACCCTGACGACCTGGAGCGTGCGCTTGAGATCCTGCGTGACTGAGCGGCGACCGCCCGACACCTATCCGACGAGGGGATCCCGCCCGTGCGCGCCGGCGACCTGCTGCGGCAGTTGGACCAACGGCTGCTGTCGCTGCTGACCCGGACGACGACCCGGCTTGCCGACCGGTCGGCGCGGCCCGGCCTGCTCACCTGGGTCGCCCTGCTGTCCGTTGGGGCGGTGCTGGGCACCGCCGTCTGGGCAGCCGACGACCGGCCGGTCGGCGACCGGACCGTCGGCGAGGTGACCCGGGTAGGGGTGTCCGAGGGCGATTCCGTCCCCGGCTACCTGCGATCCGCGGCGGCCGACCTGGCCGCCCTGCCGTCGGCCGCGCCGACCACCGGCGACGGGACGTACGCCCTGGTCACCCTCGACGAGTACCTGCCGCCGCAGCGACTGGCGGCGGTGCTCGCCGACGTGGGGGTCTCGGCGGTCTTCGGGCGGGTGCCGCTGCCCGGCAGGCAGACGGAGATCGTGAAGATCCCCGCGCTGCGGGTGCCCGACGACGTGGTCGTCGGGATGGCGGAGGTCGCTGCCCGCAAGGACGGCGAGGCCGCCGACTACCGGGCCAAGGCCGCCGCGCTGGGTGGCGACAGCGCCGAGCGCGAGCTGCGCCAGTGGTACGCCACCAGTGCCCAGGTGGCCAGCGCCGAGGCTTCGGCGTACCGCACAGGCTGCGCCTGCGTGTACGCGGCGGTGGTGCGGGCGGCGCCACAGGCGCTGCGGCAGGTGGCGACCCGGCCGGACGTGCGGGCCGTCGACCCGGCCCCCGAGGTGTCCCGACTGGACCGCACTGTCTTCACCGCACCGCTGCCCGAGCAGCGCGACGTGGTCCGCCCGCCGGCCGACACAGGCCCGGAGCCCGAGCAGACCCCGGCGGGGAAGGGCGAGTCGGCATCGAGCACACCGGTGCCTCCGGAGCCGATGGGCGAATCGTCGGAACCCGCACCGGTCGTAACGATTCCGTCACCCGAGCTGCCTCCGGCTCCGCTCACCGAACCGACCCCCACGAGCACCGCCACCTCCCCGGACGTCACCGGAGCCGGGCCGCTGGAGCCGTCCCCGTCGTGATCCGCCCCGGGTGGTGTGCGTGCTCCGGTGTGGTCCGAATAGGGTTTCGTTCGTAGCCTGTCAGACGGAGATCGATGGCGCTGGGAGGGCGGGCCGTGGAGGGCAGTGAGACCGGCTGGGGCCGGCCGGCCGAACCAGCACCGAGGTGGCGGGCATTGCTGGACCGCGCCCGGCTGGGCGGCCGCGCCGCGGAGCAGCCTGAGCCCGACCGCCAGGCCGACGAACAGCCACCGGACCCCCTGCCGCGGCGTGCGGCCCCCAACGGCTACGCCGGGCGCGCGCCCGCCATCGGGCATCCGGCCGAGCTGACGTACGGCCAGGACCCGGGTTACCGGGCCGAGGGGACCTACCGGGTCGATCCCGCCCGCCGCTCCGAGCCGGGGTACCGGTCGGAGCCGGACTACCGTGCCGAGCCCGCCTACCGGTCCGAGCCGGGATACCGGTCGGAGCCGGATCACCGCGCCGAGCCGACGTACCGGTCCGAGCCTGCCTATCGGTCGGAGCCGGCGTACCGCCCCGAGCCGGGGTACCGCGCTGAGCCGGGATACGGTGCCGAATCGGGATACGGTGCCGAACCCGGTTATCGGGCCGAGCCTGGTTACCGCGCCGAGCCCGGTTACCGCGCCGAGCCGGTCGAGCAGCGCCGCGCCGAGCCGGTCGAGTCACGGCGTGCCGAGCCTGAGTCGCGCCGGGCGGCCGAGCCTGTCGAGTCGCGCTACGCGCTGCTCGACAACGGCTACCGGCAGGGCGGGCCGACGATCGAGTCCCGGTACGCGCTGCTGGATACCGGCTACCAGCCGGGTACCGGCTACGCGCCAGTGCCGGCCGCGCCGGCACCCGCCGCGCCGCCGATCACCCCGCCGCCGGCCCCACCGATCACCCCACCGCCCGCGCCGCCGGTCAGCTCGGCGCTCGCCGAGCGCGGCTACCCGGCCCGCATCGAGTGGCGTCCGCAGGGCGTCGACCAGGAGGTGGAACGCGCCACCGCCGTGCTCCGCCGCGACCTGGGCACGCCCCGGGTGTTCGCGTTCGCCAACCCCAAGGGCGGGGTGCACAAGACCACTGCCACCGTGCTCGCCGCCGCCACCGTCGGCAGCGTACGCGGGCGCGGCGTGCTGGCCTGGGACGACAACGAGCTGCGCGGCACCCTCGGGCTGCGCGCCGGCAGCGCCCGGCACGCCCGCACCATCCGGCACCTGATCAGCGACCTCGCCCAGATCGAGATCCTGGAAGGCTCGACCCTGCTGGAGCGGCTGGACGACTACCTGCGGCACGCCTCCGACGGCTCGTACGACGTGCTGGCCGGCGAGGAGAGCCCTCGCTTCGCTCAGCGGCTGGACCAGTTCACCGTCAAACGGGTGCTGGAGCTGCTGCGGCGTACCCACGACGTGGTGTGCGTGGACACCGGCAACAACGTGGAGAGCCCCAACTGGCGCACCGTCATGCAGGCCGCCGACCAGCTGGTGGTGACCACCGTGCCCCGTGAGGACGCGGCGTTCAGCGCCGACTGGATGCTCGACCTGCTGCACGAGGTCGGCATGGGCGAGCTGGCCGACAACGCCGTCACGCTCATCTCCTGCCCGACGCCGGGCCGGTCGCCGTTGCAGGACGATCTGGAGCGGCACTTCGCCACCCGTACCCGGGCGGTGGCAGTGGTGCCGTACGACCCGGCGTTGGAGACCGGGTCGTCGATCGAATACCACCAGCTCCAGCCGGAGACCCGGCAGGCGTGGCTGCGTGCCGCAGCGGTCATGGCGGAGCCGTTCGCCAGGTGACCGCCGGCGGCGGGGTCACGTCATCGGGCGGGAGCGCCGACGACAGTGCACGGTCCGGGCGGCGAGCTGAGAGGATCATCGGGTGAACCCCGACAGTCCCGATTCCGAGCGGCCCACGCCGCCCGGCGGTGAGCCGTCCGTACCTCAGGCGTCCGCGGATCCGTTCGCGCCGGCGCACAGCCCGGGCGGTACGCCGCCGCCCCACGACGGGCTCGTCGGCCCGCTCCCGGTGGGGCCGCCGCGCCGACCGGGCCGGATCTGGGCGACGGTGCTCGGCACCGCGCTCGTGCTGGCTGTGCTGGGTGCGCCTCTCGGGTTGCTCTGGGCGGCGCTCGCGCCGGACACCCCGGTGCTCAAGACCGCCGAGGGCGCCATCTACGCCCAGCCGCAGCCGGAGCAGCCGATCGCCGCGGACGGCTGGTTCAGCCTCGTCGGGCTCGGCTTCGGGGTGCTGGCGGCGCTCGCCCTGTGGTTTCTGCTGCGGCGCTGGCGTGGCCCCGTCGGGCTGCTCGCCGCGGTGCTTGGCGCGCTGGCCGCCGCGCCGGTGGCCTGGCAGGTGGGGCGCCGCATCGGCCTGAGCACCTACGACCGGCTGCTGGACACCGCCCCCGCCGGTCAGGCGTTCACCAAACCCGCCGACCTGCGTGCCGGTGGTGTCGACTGGCTGTTCGGCGTGCTGCCGGTGCCGCACGGCAGCCTGCTGCTGCCGGCGTTCGGCGCCGCCATCACGTACACGCTGCTGGCCGGCTGGTCGCGCTGGCCGTCGCTGCGGCCCGAGCCCGACCCGGCGGCGCTCAGTTGGGCGTCGGCGGGGATGCCAGTTCCGACAGCGGCACCGGAACCGCCCGCACCTGGCGCAGCAGAGCCGCCTCGCGGTTGAGCAGCCGCAGCTCGGCGCGGAGCCGGGAGGCGGTGTCGTCGATCGCCAGCAGCCGCTGCCGGTCGTCCACCGTCAGTGCGGCGGTGGCCGCCACCAGGTGGGAGAGCACTGTCGGGTCCTCCGGCAGCTGCTCGGAGATCTCCTCGGGGTCGGCCCGGATCAGCCCCAGATATTGCCGGAACACAGCGATCACCCGCGCCGCCAGCAGGTCGGCCACCTCGTCCGGCCCGGCCGGCTCGGGCAGCCACTCGACGTCGGCGGTGAGGTAGGGCGCGGCGGCGTCGTCGACGTCGGCGATCCGGAACCGGCGTCGGCCGACAGTGACGATGTCGAAACCGCCGTCGTCCAGCTCGGTCACCTGGCGCAGTTCGGCGGTGCAGCCCACCTCGTGCAGGGTGACATCGCCCACGCCGGGCGTCGGTCGGCCACCCGGACCGGTGGACGCGACCTCCCAGCCGGCCTGGATGGCGACCACCCCGAACTCGCGCGGCGCGCCCTCGGGCAGGCCGACCAGATGCCGAACCAGGGCGCGGTAGCGCTCCTCGAAGATGTGCAGTGGCAGCACCAACCCGGGAAAGAGCACCGTTGCGAGCGGAAACACCGGCAGCCGTGCGGTCACGTGGTCGAGCCTAACCAATCCGGCGCGCGACGGCGTGGCCCGGCTCACCGTCCCGCCGAGCGGACGGCTCGGGTGGGCGGCGGGCCCGCCGCCTAGACTCGCAAGGGTGCTGAATCGGATCGACCTGCGCGGTGGCCTCGGTGACCCGCGCCGCCTGCTGCCCCGTGCCCAGCTCGACGTCTCCGTGGCCGTCGAGCGGATCAAGCCGCTCGTGGAGGCGGTCCGGGAGCATGGGTACCCGGCGATCCGGGAGGCCAGTGAACGGTTCGACGGTGTCTCGCCCGAGGTGCTGCGCGTCCCGGTCGAGGTGATCGCCGAGGCCGAGGGGGTGCTCGACCCGGCCGTGCGCGCCGCCCTGCTGGAGTCGATCAGCCGTGCCCGTCGGGTGCACGACGACCAGCGGCGCACCGACCACGTCACGCAGGTGGTGCCGGGCGGCACTGTCACCGAGCGGTGGCTGCCTGTCGACCGGGTCGGCCTCTACGTGCCAGGTGGGCTGGCCATGTACCCGTCGACAGTCGTGATGAACGTGGTGCCGGCCCAGGCGGCCGGTGTGCGTTCGCTCGTGGTGGTCAGCCCGCCGCAGAAGGACAACGGCGGCCTGCCCGACCCCCGGGTGCTCGCCGCGTGCGCGCTGCTCGGCGTCGACGAGGTGTACGCGGTGGGCGGCGCCCAGGCGGTGGCGATGCTTGCCTACGGCTCGGCGGTCGACCCGGCCGGTGAGCTGCGGTGCGAGCCTGTCGACCTGATCACCGGGCCGGGCAACATCTGGGTGACAGCCGCCAAGCGGTTGCTGCGCGGTGTGGTCGGCATCGACGCCGAGGCCGGTCCGACCGAGATCGCCATCCTCGCCGACGACACCGCCGACGCGGCGCACGTCGCCGCCGACCTGATCAGCCAGGCCGAGCACGACCCGCTTGCCGCGAGCGTGCTGGTGACCCCGTCACTGGAGCTTGTCGACGCGGTCGAGCGGGAGCTGGCCCGGCAGGTGCCGGCCACCAAGCACACCGAGCGGGTGACCACGGCGCTGACCGGCGAGCAGAGCGGCGTGGTCCTCGTCGACGACCTCGAGGCGGGGCTGCGGGTGGTCGACGCGTACGCGGCCGAGCACCTGGAGATCCAGACGGCCGACGCCCGGGAGTGGGCGCTACGGGTCCGCAACGCCGGGGCGATCTTCGTGGGCGCCTGGTCGCCGGTGTCGCTCGGCGACTACTGCGCCGGCTCCAACCACGTGCTGCCCACCGGTGGCTGCGCCCGGCACTCCTCCGGTCTGTCGGTGCAGTCGTTCCTGCGCGGTGTGCACCTGATCGAGTACACGGAGGCAGCCCTGCGCGAGGTTGCCCCGCACGTGGTCACCCTCGCGAACGTGGAGGACCTGCCCGCACACGGCCAGGCCGTCCAGGCCCGCTTCCCGGGAGGGCCAGCGTGACGAGCCTGGAGGATCTGCCGATCCGCGACGACCTGCGCGGGCTGACGCCGTACGGGGCGCCGCAGCTGGACGTGCCGGTGCGGCTCAACACCAACGAGAACTCCTACCCGGTGCCGGAGCCGGTGGTCGACGCCATCGGTAAGGCGCTCGCCGCCGAGTTGCGCGAGCTCAACCGCTATCCGGACCGGGACGCGGTGGCGCTGCGCGCCGATCTGGCCGACTATCTCGGGCACGACCTCACCGTCGATCAGGTGTGGGCGGCGAACGGCTCCAACGAGATCCAGCAGCAGTTGCTCCAGGCGTTCGGCGGCCCTGGTCGCAGTGCGCTCGGCTTCGTGCCGGCGTACTCGATGCACCCGCTGCTGGCGATGGGCACCGGCACCCGGTGGGTGCCGGTGCAGCGCGGCGTCGACTTCGGGTTGACCGCCGACGAGGCGGTCGCCCAGGTCCGCGAGCACCAGCCCGACGTCGTGTTCCTCTGCTCGCCGAACAACCCCACCGGCACGGCGCTGGACCCGGCGGTGGTCGCGGCGGTCCTCGACGCGGCACCGGGCATTGTGGTGGTCGACGAGGCGTACGCCGAGTTCGCCAGGCCCGGCACTGTCAGCGCCCTCGCGGTGCTGCCCGGGCACCCGCGGCTCGTGGTGACCCGGACGATGAGCAAGGCGTTCGGGTTCGCCGGGGGCCGGCTGGGCTATCTGGCGGCAGACGCGGCGGTGGTGCAGGCGGTGCAGTTGGTCCGGTTGCCATACCATCTGTCCGCGTTGACCCAGGCCGCCGCCCGCGCGGCGCTCGCGCACCGCGACGCCCTGCTCGGTACGGTGAGCGCGATCATGGGCCAGCGGGACCGGATCGTGGCGACTCTGCGCGGGCGAGGGCTGCGGGTGGCCGACAGCGACGCCAACTTCGTGTTGTTCGAGACCGGCGGCGACCAGGCCACCGCCTGGCGCGCCCTGCTGGAGCAGGGGGTGCTGGTCCGCGACGTCGGCCTGCCGGGCTGGCTTCGGGTGACAGCGGGCACCCCTGCCGAGACCGACGCTTTCCTTACCGCGATGGAGACTGTGAGCTTGCGCGCCCCGCAGTCGCGACCGAAAGGCAAGACATGAGCAGGACCGCCCGGGTGGAACGGATCACCAAGGAGACCAAGGTTCTCGTCGAGATCGACCTCGACGGCACCGGCGCGGCCGAGATCAGCACCGGCGTGGGTTTCTACGACCACATGCTGAACCAGATCGCCCGGCACGGCGGCTTCGACCTGACCGTGCGCACCGTTGGTGACCTGGAGATCGACGCGCACCACACGATTGAGGACACCGCGCTCGCCCTGGGCGCAGCGTTCGACCAGGCGCTCGGCGACAAGGCGGGCATCCGGCGGTACGGTTCGGCCACGGTGCCGATGGACGAGGTGCTGGTACGGGCCGCTGTGGACCTGTCCGGCCGGCCGTACGTGGTGCACGACGAGCCGCTGCTCGTGCCGTACATCGGGCCCGTGTACGCGACGAGCATGACCCGGCACATTTGGGAGTCGTTCGGTCAGGCGGCCCGGGTCACCCTGCACGTCGACGTGCTGCGGGCGGCCCGCCCGGGTGGCCACCCGGACGCGCACCACGTGGTGGAGGCGCAGTTCAAGGCGGTGTCGCGGGCGCTGCGCGAGGCCACGGCGATCGATCCGCGGGCGGCGGGCGCGATTCCGAGCACGAAGGGCGCGCTCTGATGAGCGCGAGGAGTGCAGCGCAGCGGAGCCCCGCAGTCGCGAATGGAAGGTGTCTCTGATGGGTGGCGCTTTGCCGACGTTGCTGCTGATCCTGGCGGGGGTGCTGGTGGGTGGCACGTGGTCGCTGTACCGGCAGGGTGCGCCGAAGGTCGCCGTGCTGATCACCGGGGCGCTCGCGGTGCTCGCCACGGCCGCCGGTGTGCTGCGGCTGATCCCGGGGTCGGACACGTGACCGCCGATGTGGTGGTGCTCGACTACGGCTCGGGCAATCTGCGGTCGGCGGAGCGGGCGTTGGCCGCGGCCGGCGCGGCCGTGCGGGTGACCGACGACCTCGCGGCGGCGGCTGCCGCCGATGGCCTGGTGGTGCCGGGCGTGGGCGCGTTCGCGGCGTGCATGGCGGGGATCGACGCGCTGGGCGCGGGTCCGGTGATCGCCGAGCGGGTCGCGGCGGGCCGGCCGGTGCTCGGCATCTGTGTGGGCATGCAGGTGCTCTTCGAGTACGGCGAGGAGCATGGGGTGGTGACCAAGGGGCTCGGTCTGCTGCCCGGTGGGGTGACCCGCCTGGCTGCTGTCCGGTTGCCGCACATGGGCTGGAACACGGTTCGGGCGGCGCGGGGTTCGGTGCTGTTCGCCGGCCTGCCGGCCGAGAGCCGCTTCTACTTCGTCCACTCGTACGCGATGGGTGAGCCGGCTGCGCTGGCGGCTGCCGGTGCTGCCGTGACCACGGCTCACCATGACACCGATTTCGTGGCCGCCGTGGAGCGCGGGCCGCTCTCGGCTGCCCAGTTCCATCCGGAGAAGTCCGCCGACACCGGTGCCGCGCTGCTGCGCAACTGGCTCGCCACGCTGCCCAGCGGTGACTGAGCGTCGGCGCCGCCGGGCGCGGCCGGGTTGGCGCAGCCGTGGCACTGGCGCGCGGGTGGCGCGGTGAGCCGGGAGCGGGCCCGCCGACGGGCGGAGCGGGAGGCTGTGCTGGCCCGGGAGCGGGAGGTCCGGCAGCGCCGGGTGGCCCGCCGGCAGCGTCGTCAGGCGGTGGTCCGCCGGTTGACGCCTCGGGTGCGGCGGGGCCGCTCGGGTCGTCTGGCCCGGCACTCGCGGGGTGAGCGGGCGGCGATCGTGCTGCTCACCGGGGCGGCCGTGCTCATGATCTGGACGTTCGTCGACAATCTGGCGTTGCGTATCGCGCTGATCGTGTTGTTGCTGCTCGTACTGCCGGCGATCGTGGTGATCGCCTTGGACCGCCGTACCTGATCGAGGAGAAGACCGTGAGCCTCACCCTGTTACCTGCCGTGGATGTTGCCGACGGCCGGGCTGTCCGGCTCGTGCAGGGCGCCGCCGACAGCGAGAGCATCTATGGCGAGCCGTTGGACGCGGCGCTGGCGTGGCAGCGCGACGGCGCCGAGTGGATCCACCTCGTCGACCTGGACGCGGCGTTCGGCCGGGGTACGAACGCCCACCTGCTTGCCGAGGTGGTGCGTCAGTTGGACGTGAAGGTGGAGTTGTCCGGTGGTATCCGTGACGACGAGTCGTTGCGCGCGGCGCTGGGTACGGGGGCGGCGCGGGTGAACATCGGCACGGCCGCCCTGGAGGATCCGGTGTGGTGTGACCGGGTGGTCGCGGAGTACGGCGATCGGGTCGCCATCGGGTTGGACGTGCGCGGTCATACCCTGTCGGCGCGGGGCTGGACCCGCGATGGCGGTGACCTGTACGAGGTGCTGGAGCGGTTGGACAAGGCGGGCGCGACGCGCTACGTGGTCACCGACATCACCAAGGACGGCACGATGCGCGGGCCGAACCTGGATCTGCTGCGCGAGGTGTGTGCGCGTACCGACCGACCGGTGATCGCCTCGGGTGGGGTGTCCACGTTGGATGACCTGCGGGCGCTGGCTGGTCTGGAGTCGATCGGTGTGGAGGGTGTGATCGCCGGTAAGGCGCTCTACGCGGGCGCGTTCACGGTGGCCGAGGCGCTGCGGACGCTGGCCGAGGCGTGACGACCACCAGGCTGGGCTCGGGCGGCCCGTGGGAGCAGCGGTACGGCTACTCACGGGTGGTCCGGGCCGGGCAGTTCGCCTGGACGGCGGGCTGCACGGCGACGGTGGACGGTCGGGTGGTCCACGTTGGTGACGCCGCGGCGCAGACCGCGCAGGCGCTGCGGATCGGGTTGGCGGCGCTCGCCGAGGTGGGTGCGGAGCCGGGTGACGTGGTCCGTACCCGGATGTACGTGACCGATCGGCTGCACGCCGACGAGGTCGGCCGGGCGCACAACGCGGTGTTCGGTGCGGTCCGGCCGGCCGCCACGCTCGTGGTGGTGGCCGCCCTGCTGGATCCGGATCACCTGGTCGAGGTGGAGTTGGAGGCGTACCTCGGCGACAGCTGAGGTCGGCCCGGGCGGTGACCGCCTGGCCAGCCCGGCGGTCATTGCCGTGGCCATCCCGCAGGCAGATCGGTTGTGCACAACTTAATTGTGGGCTACGGTTCAGTGGTGACCGATGATCTGCTGTTGCGCCGGCAGGTGTGCTTCGCGCTCTACGCCGCGTCCCGCGCCCTCACCGACGTCTACCGGCCGATCCTCGACGAGTTCGGGCTCACCTACCCGCAGTACCTGGTGCTGCTGGTGCTCTGGGAACGCCCCGACGACGCACCCACAGTGTCCGAGCTGGGCGGCGAGCTGCGGCTCGACTCCGGCACGCTCTCCCCGCTGCTCAAGCGGTTGGAGACGGCGGGCCTGGTGGCACGGCGGCGGTCGGCGCGCGACGAGCGACGGGTCGAGGTGGGCCTCACCGAGCAGGGTCGGGCGCTGCGGGAGCAGCTCTGCGACGTACCGCTGCGGGTCGCGCAGGCCACCGGGCTGAGCCTCGATGAGCTCGTGGCGCTGCGCGACACCCTCACCCGGGTCACCGACACCATCCACCGACAGAAGGAGCAGTGACTCTCATGCAGGTTCTCTACACCGCGTCGGCGACCGCCAAGGGCGACGGCCGCGACGGCCACGTCGAGACCTCCGACGGCACGCTTGCTGTCGACCTGGCCGTGCCGAAGGAGATGGGTGGCGCCGGCGGTGCCGCCAACCCCGAGCAGCTCTTCGCCGCCGGCTACGCGGCCTGCTTCCACAGCGCACTGCGGGTGGTGGCCCGCCGGGCCAAGGCCGACGTGAACGGCTCGGTCGTCAACGCCGAGGTCGGCATCGGCCCCAACGGCAGCGGCGGGTTCGGGCTCACCGTGCAGCTCCTCGTCGACCTGCCCGCCGTCCCCCGCGAGACCGCCGAGCAGATCGTCGAGCAGGCCCACCAGGTCTGCCCCTATTCCGACGCCACCCGCGGCAACATCGACGTCACGCTCACCGTCCGCGAGACCCTGGCCGCCTGACGTCCGCAGAACTCCTGGCCCCCACCGCGGACGAGAGGACCACCGCCTGATGACCACCAACCGCGAGATCCACCTGGCCAGCCGCCCCCAGGGCTGGCCCACCGAGGACACGTTCCGGCTCGTCGAGACCGACGTGCCGACGCCCGGCCCGGGCCAGATCGTGGTCCGCAACCAGTACATGTCCGTCGACCCGTACATGCGGGGGCGGATGAACGACGTCAAGTCGTACGTGCCGCCGTTCGCCCTCGACGCGCCACTCGACGGCGGCGCGATCGGTGAGGTGGTGGCAAGCGAGGCGCCCGACGTCGCCGTCGGCGACACCGTCCTGCACAACCTGGGCTGGCGGGAGTACGCGGTGCTCGGTGCCACCTCCGCCCGCAAGGTCGACCCGAGCCTCGCGCCCGTCAGCGCGTACCTCAGCGTGCTGGGCATGACAGGCCTGACCGCGTACGCCGGTCTGCTGGAGGTCGCGGCGATGAAGCCCGGCGAAACGGTCTTCGTCTCCGCCGCCGCCGGTTCGGTGGGCAGCCTGGTCGGCCAGATCGCCAAGCTCAAGGGCGCCGGCCGGGTGGTAGGCAGCGCCGGTACGGCCGCCAAGGTGCAGCGGCTGAAGGCGCTGGGCTTCGACGCCGCGTTCGACTACCACGACGGGCCGGTCCGCGAATCGCTGCGCGAGGCCGCCCCGGACGGCATCGACGTCTACTTCGACAACGTCGGTGGCGATCACCTGGAGGCGGCGATCTCGGCGCTGAACCTGCACGGTCGGGTCGCCATCTGCGGCATGATCGCGCAGTACAACGACACCGAGCCGCCGGCCGCGCCGCGCAACCTGGCGATGGTCATCGGCAAGCGGCTCACACTGCGGGGCTTCCTGGTGAACGATCACGGACACCTGCGCGAGGAGTTCGTCCGCGACGTCGCGGGCTGGCTGCGCGAGGGCCAGCTCTCCTACGACGAGACGATCATCGAAGGCATCGACAACGCCCCGGCGGCGTTCCTCGGCCTGCTGCGGGGGGAGAACCTCGGCAAGATGCTCGTTCGTCTGTGACAGGGACCTCTTAACGGCGGCCGGCCCGAATGGGCCGGCCGCCGTCGCGTGGGCGGAGGATAGGCTTGCGGCATGACGGTGGCGGTACGGGTGATCCCGTGTCTGGACGTGGACGCCGGACGGGTGGTCAAGGGGGTCAACTTCCTCGACCTGCGCGATGCCGGTGACCCTGTGGAGCTGGCTGCCGCCTATGACCGGGCCGGCGCGGACGAGCTGACCTTCCTCGACGTCACGGCGTCCTCCAGCGACCGGGGCACCATGCTCGACGTGGTCCGCCGCACCGCCGAGTCGGTCTTCATCCCGCTGACTGTGGGTGGCGGGGTCCGGCAGGTCGCCGACGTCGACACGCTGCTGCGCGCGGGCGCCGACAAGGTCGGCGTGAACACCGCCGCCATCGCCCGACCGGAGCTGATCGCCGAGATCGCCGACCGGTTCGGCCGGCAGGTGCTCGTGCTCTCCCTGGACGTGCGCCGCGCCTCGCCCGGTGCCACGCCCAGCGGCTTCGAGGTCACTACGCACGGCGGTCGACGCGGCACCGGCATCGACGCCGTGGACTGGGCGCGGCGGGGCGCCGAGCTGGGCGCGGGGGAGATCCTGCTCAACTCGATGGACGCCGACGGCACCAAGGCGGGCTTCGACCTGGAACTGATCGCCGCAGTGCGGGCCGTGGTGGACGTGCCGGTGGTGGCCAGTGGCGGCGCCGGTGAGGTGGCGCACTTCGCGCCGGCGATCGGGGCTGGTGCGGACGCGGTGCTCGCCGCCAGTGTCTTCCACTTCGGTGAGCTGACGGTGGCCGAGGTCAAGGACGCGCTGCGCCGCAGCGGTCACCCGGTGCGCTGAGCCCGGTCAGTGGCCGCCGGTGTGCCCCTCCGGTGACCGGCGGGGCGTGGGGATCGAGCGGACGGCGTACTCCTGCACGGCCGCCGCGTGATCAGCCTCGTCCAGGCTCCAGTCGGCGTGACCGGGCGCGCGTCGGCGGCTCAGCACACCCTGCACCGTGTCCACCATTGTCGCCACCCCGGCGCGCGGCCGGGTACGCCAGAGTTGCTCGCCCTCGGCGGTGATCCGGAACCAGCCGTCGGCCACGGTAACCAGCCCGGAGCCCACAAGCCGCTGGACGGCGGCCTCCACCTCGTGCCGCTCAGGGATCGCCCGGTTGAGGTGATCGGCTGTGGACAGAACATCGGCCAGCCGGACGCCCTCGGGCCGGCGGCTGGTCGCCGACCGACGGTGGCGCCCGGCCCCGCTCGCGATCACCAGCGACACGAAGATCCAGGCGTCCGACCAACGCCAACCGTTCTCCCCCATGCAGAGATGATGACGGCGAGCGTCGCGGAAGGGAACACCCACAGTCGATAGTGCGCTATTACACCACCGTGGCGTGCCGGCCCGTGAACCGTCGGTGAGGCTCAGCCGGTCGGCGCGACAGGTTCGACACCTTCAGTAGCGGGCCGCACGGCATCGGGCCGGCTCGGCGCGGGTACCGCGAACAGCGGGATGAACAGTTGCGCGAGCGGCCCGATGGCCAGCGCGTAGGCGACGGTGCCCACGCCGACAGTGCCGCCGAGCAGCCAGCCCAGCGCGAGCACAGTGACCTCGATGGCGGTGCGCACCAGCCGGACCGACAAACCTGGCCGGCGGGCCACCATCCCGGTCATCAGCCCGTCGCGGGGGCCAGGGCCCAGGTTTGCGCCGAGGTAGAGGGCGGTCGCGGCGCCGTTGCCGACGATCCCGGTGATCAGCAGCGCGATCCGCGAGGCCAACGGTCCACCGTCCGGCATCAGGGCCAATGTGGCATCCACGACGAGGCCGATCACCACCACGTTGCTGACCGTGCCCAGGCCGGGTCGCTGCCGCAGCGGGATCCAGAGCAGCAGCACCAGGGTCCCGACGATGATGGTGACAGTGCCGAAGGAGAGCCCGGTCAGCTCGGACAGCCCCTGGTGGAACACGTCCCAGGGGTTGAGGCCCAGACCCGAGCGGATCATCAGGGCCATGCTGACCCCGTAGAGGACGAGCCCGACGTAGAGCTGGATGAGCCGCCGCACCGGCCGATGCCGCAGATTGCCAATCAGTGCCATGCATGCCACCCTAGGGGCCAATCCTCCCGACGGAAGAGGCCAATATTCGAGGAGTGGCCATGTCAGGTCAGGTGCGAGGCGTCCAATTGGCCCGACTGCTCGGGCAGTGGCACGCCCTGCCGGGCCGCCGCCGCTGCCCCGACTACGCCGCTCTGGCCGCTTCCGTACGCGGCCTGCTCGCCGACGCCCGGCTGCCGCTGGGCGTCCGCCTCCCTGCCGAACGGGAGCTGGCCGAGGCGCTGCGGATCAGCCGTACCACTGTCACGGCCGCGTACCGGGAGTTGCGCGAGACCGGGCACCTGGCCAGCCGCCGGGGCGCCGGCAGCTGGACGATGCTGCCCGCCAACCACCGCGTCGCGAGCACCGGGCTGTGGACACCTGTGGACGACCGGGACATGATCGACCTCGGTGTCGCCGCGCTCGCCGCGCCGCCGCAACTGCTCGACGCGGCCCGCGCCGCCACCGAGGATCTGCCCCGCTATCTGGGCGGCGCCGGCTACCACCCGACCGGGATCATCGAGCTGCGCGAGGCGGTGGCCGACGGCTACACCGCCCGCGGCCTGCCCACCTCGGCCGACCAGATCATGGTCACCAGCGGCACCCAGCACGCCCTGGACCTGGTGCTGCGGCTCGCCCTGCCACCCGGCGGGAGCGTGCTTGTCGAGTCACCTACCTACCCCAACGCGCTCGCCGCCCTGTCCGGCCGGCGAGCCCGGATCACCACCCACGGGCTGTCCGTCGACGCCGGCGGCTGGGAGCCCGACCTGCTGCTGGGCAGCCTGCGGCAGACCCGGCCCAAGCTGGCCTACCTGATCCCGGAGTTCCAGAACCCGACCGGGCATCTGATGCCGGCCGCGCTGCGCGAGCAGGTGGCTGCCGTCGCCCACGCCGTCGGCACTGACTTGATCGTCGACGAGTCCTTTGTGGACCTGCCGTTGGGCGGCACCGAGCTGCCCCCGCCGGTGGCCGCGTTCGACAGGCACTCCCGGGTGGTGAGCATCGGCGGGATGAGCAAGCCGTACTGGGGTGGCCTGCGGATCGGCTGGGTCCGCGCCTCCGCTCCGCAGGTGCAGCGACTGGCCGCCGTCCGGGTCGGCGTGGACATGTCCAGCCCGGTGCTCGACCAACTGGTCGCCGTACACCTGCTCGCCGACGCGGCGACGATCGTCGCGGAGCGTCGGGTCCAGCTCGCCGCCCAGCGCGACGCGTTGCTCGGCGCACTGGCGCACCGGCTTCCGGACTGGCGGGTGAACGTTCCGCGCGGCGGCGTCACGTTGTGGGCCGAGCTGGACGGTCCGGTCTCCAGCGCGCTGGCCCGGGCCGCCGAGGAGGTCGGAGTCCGGTTGGCACCGGGCCCCCGGTTCGGTCTCGACGGCACGTTGGAACGGTTCCTGCGGCTGCCGTTCACACTGCCCGCCGCCGACCTGGTGGAGGCCGTGGGGCGGCTCGCTGCGGTCCGCTACGACCTGGACCGCGCCGGCCGACAACGCTGGCGGGAGCCCGCCGTCATCGCCTGAGCCGCCGCTGTCGCGACCGACCGGCCGACCGCAGGGCCAGCGTCCCGAACCGCTCCCGTCTCGTCGCGGACCGCCCGAGGCAGGGTGAGCGGGCATCGCGGCGGTTCGCCGGAACGTGCCTTCGGCCCGACTGCGGCTGCCACAATCCCCTGGTGGACGTGGGTGCGGGGGCGCGTGGGGTCCAGCGGAGCGCACCGGGCTCCCGGGCAACCCACCTCGAACTCTTCTACGACCTGATCTTCGTCTTCGCCTTCCTGAACGTGACCACCGTAACCGCCGAAAATCCGACAGTCCGCGGCCTCGTCCAGTGCCTGGTGGTGCTGGCGCTGCTCTGGTGGTGCTGGACGGGGTTCGCCGTGCTGGGAAACCTGATCCGGACCGACCAGGGCATCGTCCCGCTGATCGGCTTCGCCACAATGGCCGCCGCATTCGTGCTGGCGCTGAGCCTGCCGAAGGCGTTCGTCGACCGTTCGGGCGGGCTGTACGGCCCGCTGGTCTTCGCGGCCGGCTACTTCCTGGTCCGGGTGAGCGAGACGTCGATCTTCATCTGGCTCGGTCGCCGGAACCAGGACGTGCGTCAACGCTGGCTGCTGCTCGTCCTGCCGCCGCTGCTGGCCACGTCGCTCATCGTCGCCGCCGCGCTGCTGCCGCAGCGGCTTTTCGACGGAGCGGGCGAGGGGTCGGCCCGGCTGGTGCTCTGGCTCGCGGCCCTGGGCGTGGAGTACGGGGCTGGGCTGTTGTTGGGCGGCAGCGGGTGGACGGTGGTCTCCGCCGGGCACTGGGCGGAGCGGCACGGCCAGATCGTCTTGATCGCCCTCGGCGAGGCCATCATCGCGCTCGGGTTCTCTCCGGGCGGCGGCGCCGGTCTGCCGTTGACCTGGCCGGCGCTGATCGCCGCGGTGCTCGGCGTGGCGGTGGCCGCGACGCTGTGGTGGGCGTACTTCGACACCCTGGCGCTCGGTATGGAACAGGCCCTGCACCGGACCCGCGACCCGGTCGCCCGTGCCACTCTCGCCCGGGACACCTACACCTACCTGCACCTGCCGGTCATCGCCGGGATCATCCTGTTCGCGCTCGGACTCAAGGGGCTCATCCACGAGGCCGCCGATCCCAACACGCCGAGCTGGGGCGTTCCGTTGCCGAGCTTCGACCTGCTGGCGCTCTACGGCGGGGTCGCGCTCTACCTGCTCGCGCTCGCCGTGCTCGGCCGGCGGATGCTCGCCTCTCGCCGCTGGCCCACGATCGGCGGAATCGCGTTGCTGTTCGTGCTGGTGCCGGTGGCCGGTTCGCTGCCGGAGATGGTCGCGTTGGCCGTGCTGGCCGTGGCGACCTCGCTGGCCGTGTTGGCGCAGACGATCGTGGACGCCCATCACCGACGAGGGGTCCGGCGGGTGGCGCTGGCGGAGCAGCTCGCCGCTGAGGAGGAACAGTCGAGGTGGCGGCGTCACCACCTGTGAGGGCCCCGTGCCGGCGGGCAGCCGGGACACGGGACCCTCGGTGGGATCAGAGCTCGGCGAGGGTGCCGGCGTACATCTTGTCGATCTCGGCGGAGAAGTTGCTCTCCACTCCACGCCGCTTGATCTTGAGCGACGGGGTGATCTCGCCGTCCTCGATTGTCAGGTCGCGCGGCAGGA
This sequence comes from Micromonospora profundi, assembly GCF_011927785.1. NCBI lineage: Bacteria > Bacillati > Actinomycetota > Actinomycetes > Micromonosporales > Micromonosporaceae > Micromonospora > Micromonospora profundi. Next base: position 1,064,363 of record NZ_JAATJK010000001.1, read on the forward strand.
TTGCCACCTTCTTGATCGTCTCCCAGCGGTTGAGCTTCGCGTTGAGCTGGGCGACGTACTCCTCGACCATCGTCTGTGCCTCCTGCGAGGTCACGATCTCGGTGTAGCTGCGACCCTCGAGCGGGCCGCCGGCGACCCAGCCCTGGATCGCGTCCGGGTCCAGCGTGACGAGCATCGTGCAGAAGTTGCGGGCCTGCCCGACGACGACCGCCTGCGAGGTGTACGGGCAGATCGCCTTGAACATGCCCTCGATGTGCGACGGCGCGATGTACTTGCCGCCCGAGGTCTTGACCAGGTCCTTCTTGCGGTCGGTGATCCGCAGGTAGCCCTGCTCGTCGAGGGTGCCGATGTCGCCGGTACGGAAGAAGCCGTCCTCGGTGAACGCGGCGGCGGTCTCCTCCGGCAGGTTGTGGTAGCCGCGCATCACCGGCCGACCACGCACCAGGATCTCGCCGTCGGTGTCGATCCGGCACTCCAGGTCGCCCATCGCCCGGCCCACAGTGCCGATCCGCAGCCCCGACGGCGGGTTGACGAAGTTGCCGGCGCTGGTCTCGGTCAGGCCGTAGCCCTCGGAGATCGGCAGGTTGGCGGCGGCGAAGAAGGTGGCGATCTCCGGGCTGAGCGGAGCGGCACCGGAGACGAGCACCCGCATCCGGCCGCCCAGGCGGGCCTGGAGCTTGCTGAAGACGAGCTTCTCGGCCAGCCCGTAGCGCAGCTTGAGCCCGCCGGGCACCGGCTTGCCGGCCTGCTCCAGGGCCACCTTCTCCTTGCCGACCCGGACGCCCCAGGCGAAGATCTTCGCCTTCGCGCCGCCGGCGCCCTGCGCGGTGGTCACCGCCCGGTTGTAGACCTTCTCGAACACCCGGGGAGCGCCGCACATCAGCGTCGGGCGGATGACCCCCAACAGGTCGACCAGCTTGTCCACCCGCCCGTCGACGTAGGTGGGCAGCCCGACGTGGATGGCGCCGCAGAGCAGCGTCTTGCCGAACGAGTGGGCAAGGGGCAGCCACAGGTACTGAAGATCGTCGTCGCGCAGCAGCCCCACCTCGGCCTGCGCCACGGCCTCCCAGCACCAGCCGCCGTGCAGCAGCTCGACGCCCTTGGGCTGACCGGTGGTGCCGGAGGTGTAGATCAGGGTGGCCAGGTGGTCCGGGCCGATGCCGGCCACCAGCATGTCGATCAGATCGGGCTCGTTGGCCAGCGCGGCGGCGCCGCGCTGCTCCAACTCGGCGAGGGTGAGCTGCGGTACGGCAGCGGCCGGGTCGGCGGCACCGTCGAAGAGCACCACGTGGGTCAGTGCGGGCAGGTCAGCACCCGCGATCTTGGCCGCCTGGTCGGGGTTTTCCGCGAACAGCACCCGCGAGCCGGAGTCCGCGATGATGAACGTCGCGTCCCCCGGTTCGGTGGTCGGATAGACGGTGGTGGTCGCCCCGCCGGCACACATGATGCCGAGGTCGGCGATCACCCAGTCCAGTCGGGTGTTGGCGAGGATCGCGACCGGATCCTCCTGGCCGACGCCGAGCGCGTGCAGGCCGGCGGCGACCGCCTTGGCGCGCTGACCGACCTGCTCCCAGGTCAGCCAGTTGGGGCCCGAGTCGTCGGGCAGTGGGGACGCGAAGGCGTGGCGGTCGGGGGTCGCTGCCACGCGCTTGAGGAACATGTCCGGGATGGAGCGGTACGGTACATCGAGAGCCATCGCTGTAGCCGCCTTCGGGGGTGGTGGCGTGACGGGCGTCACGTCGTAACGGTTACCGAAGAGTATTGCTTTCCACCAGGCATCGGCTAGCCCTGGAGATCATCCGGCTGCCCCCGTCCCACCAACCGGTACCGAGGATCAGGCGTAGCGGGCAGCCATGACTGACCAGTCGTAGGTGGCACGAACCCAGTTGCGTCGGGACGCGAGCGGCTCGTGCAGTCCGTCGTCACCGCTGGCCAACAGCGCCTCCTCCGCGTCCAGGTACGCCGCCAGCCCCCGGTTGAAGCGGTCCGCGGCGGCCCGCAGCGCGTCCGCCTCGTCCAGCCCGCCCTCCTGGGCGATGACTGTCACCAGGTTGTGCGCGTCCGGGTCGGCCCGGCTCTCCTTGCCGTAGGAGAACAGGTCGTTGCACCAGCAGATCAGGTCCACCGCCAGCAGGTCCAGAGCGGTCAGCGCCGGATCGGCACGTCGTGTCGGCCCCGGTGGTCGCCCCGACGCCAGGTCGGTAAGGGTGAGGCAGGGGTGGACGCCGCCGATGTGCCGCCGCAACTGGACGTACTCGGTGACCCCAGGGACCCGTTGGCGCTCCCGGTTGGTCGCCTCCCAGAGCAGCGCCAGCAGATACTCCCGCAACTGGCTGACGAACCGCAGCAGCAGCGCCGAGCGGCCCTGCGCCCGGGTCCGGCGGCACAGGTCGTGCAGTGCAGCGCCCAGCGGGCCCGCCTCGGTCGGCGGTCGTGCGGCCGGATCACCGCACTGGTCCAGCACGTCGAGGAGCGCCCCGATGGCCGGCGCCAAGCGGCCCGGGTCGGTCCCGAGACCGTCCTCGTCGCAGGCGTCATCCATGACGAAGAGCCAGGAGATCAGGTCGGTGAGAAGTCGGACTCCCTCCACTGGTCCGTCTGGGCAGGCCCGGCCGGCTAGGCCGGCGGCATCCGCCTGTTGCAATCGGCTAACTCTATGTCCGGAATCGACCAGCCCGAACGTTCGCGCCCACTTGACGCTCTCGTCCGCCACCCGATCCGTGGCCTTATGGCGCCCTCCCACAAAGGAAGGTTCCCGTAGCGCCGAAATCGCGAAACTGCGCATGCTCCGCCCCCACTTCATGCCGCCCCGGCGCGGAACGGCGCGCTGAAGCGTACGGGAGGAGGTATCGTTCCGCATCGCTCCCGCGTGCGTAATTCCGTGGAAGTTTCGTGACCGATTCAGTACAGACGGTCACATACCCAGGCTGGCGTTGCGCAGTTGCTGCGCCGACGCCGCCGGTCCGTCCAGCTGAACACGGGCCACCCGCTGCCGCCCGGAGAGGAAAAGCGTCAGCTCGCCCGGGGCACCCACCAACCGCAGCGGCTCGCCACCGCGGCCGGTGGAGATCTCGCCGTAGCCGGGCGCTTGGACGTACAGGTCAGCGGGGAAACGGCGCAGCCTCATGCGGGCCAGAGGGGCTGCCCGCTTCCAGAGCGTGGCCTCCAGGCCACTGGACAACTCGCGCGGCTGCCACCCCGGCGCCGCCCGCCGCACGTCCTCGTGGTGGATGAAGAACTCCACCGTGTTGACCAACTCGTCGGTCAACGGGTTGCTGACCGGGCTCCACACCGGCGGTCGACGCACCTGCGTCACCAGTTCCGGGTACGGCCGGGCCGCGATCTGGAGGCGGACCCGCTCGGCGTACGCGCGAAGCGGCGGCAGCAGGAGCCCGCCGGCCGCGTCCGGTCGGCGCTCCCGTAGCACCAGGTGCGCGGCGAGGTCGCGGGTCGCCCAGCCCTCGTTGATCGTCGGCGCGTCCGGCCCGAGGGCCAGCAGGAGATCGGCCAGCGACTGGCGCTCGGCTCGGGCGTATCGCGGCATGGCCCGATCGTAGGCCCGGATGCCGTGCGCCGCCCGTCGAGCAGCTCAGCGCCTGGTGCGCCGTCCGGTGCGTGACTGTCGACATATCCGGTCCGGGTCGTCGGTGTCGGTGGCTACCGGTAAGGATGAGGGAGATAATTGTGGCTTACGGCGGGGGAGAGCGTGGCGAGCGGAACAAGTCGGGACGTACTCGGCCGAGGGCTGGGAGTCCTCCGGCAGGCCATCCGGGAACAGCCACGCATTTTTGCGGTGGCAGTGCTCGGCAGCGTGCTGTTCGGCGGAATGGTCATCGCCAGCGCGTTCGTGGTGGGCGCGGTTGTCGGTGACGTGGTGGTGCCGGCCATCGCCCGTGGCGAGGTGGCGACCGGCACGCTGGCGCTGGCCGCCGTGGCGCTCTTCGGCATCAGCGTGCTGCGGGTCGTGGGGATCTTCGGGCGTCGGCTCGGCGCCGGCTACATGCAGTACCGCCTCCAGGCGGCCTACCGTCGGCGGGTCACCCGCCGGTACCTGGACCTGCCGCTGTCGTGGCACCACCGCAACGCCACAGGCACCCTGCTGTCCAACGCCAACTCCGATGTGGAGGCGGCCTGGTATCCGATCGCGCCACTGCCGTTCGCCGTCGGCACGTTGGTGATGCTGGTCGGCGCGATCGTCTCCCTGTTCGCCACCGACTGGGCGCTCGCCCTGGTCGGCCTCGCGGTCTTTCCCGCGCTGTTCGCGCTCAACGTGGTCTATTCCCGCCGGATGGCGCCCCGGCAGGCCCGGGCGCAGCGGCTGCGCGCCGAGGTCAGCGAGATCGCCCACGAGAGCTTCGACGGCGCGCTCGTGGTCAAGACGATGGGCCGCGAGGCGCAGGAGACCACCCGGTTCGCAGGTCGCGCCGGAGAGTTGCGGGACGCGCTGATCGCGGTCGGCCGCCTGCGGGGCGTCTTCGACCCGCTGCTGGAGACCCTGCCCAGCCTCGGCACCCTGGCGGTGCTTGTGGTCGGGGCGTTCCGGCTGCGCCAGGGCGCGATCAGCGTGACCGAGCTGGTCAGCGTTGCCTTCCTCTTCACAGTGCTGGCGTTCCCGGTGCGGGCCATCGGCTGGGTGCTTGCCGAACTGCCGCGCAGCGTCGCCGGCTGGGACCGGGTCCGCCGGGTGCTCGACGCCACCGGCGAGATGCCGTACGGATCCCGCGTGCTCGATCCGGCCACCTCCGGCCCGGCCACGCTCACCTTCACGGATGTGCACTTCTCGTACCCGCCGGCGGAGGCGCACCAGACCGGCGCGAAGGTGCTCGGCGCTGTCGGGTTCACGGTGCCGGCCGGCCGCACGGTGGCTCTGGTCGGGCCGACCGGCGCCGGTAAGTCCACAATCGCCTCGCTGGCGGTGCGTCTCGTCGACCCGGACTCCGGCACCGTGGAGCTGGACGGTGTGGACGTGCGGGACCTGACCGCCGCCTCGCTGGCGAGCACCGTCGCCCTTGTCGCGCAGGTGCCGTTCGTCTTCGACGACACCGTACGGGCCAACATCGCCCTCGACCGGCCGGGCATCGACGACGAGGTGGTCTGGGCGGCGTTGCGGCTGGCCGAGGCGGACGGTTTCGTCGCGGCGCTGCCCAACGGGCTCGACACGATGGTCGGCGAGCGCGGCACCTCGCTGTCCGGCGGGCAGCGGCAGCGGCTCACGTTGGCCCGCGCGCTGGCGGGGAGCCCACGTCTGCTGGTGCTCGACGACGCGACGAGCGCGGTGGACCCCCGGGTGGAGGCGGCAATCCTGGCGGGTCTGCGCTCGTCGGCGGGCGAGCCGGGAGCGCCGATGGCGTCGATCCTCGTCGTCGCGTACCGCCGGGCGACCATCGCGCTGGCCGACGAGGTGATCTACGTCGAGCAGGGCCGGGTGGTGGCCCGGGGCACGCACACCGAGTTGCTGGGCACGGTCCCCGGGTACGCGGATCTGGTGACCGCGTACGAGCAGGCGGAGGTCGAACGGGCGCAGGAGCGCACGTACGACGAGGTGGCGCCGCTGCCGTCGGGCTTGGAGATCGAAAACGAGAGGTCGACCCGGTGAGCGCGAGGAGTGCAGCGCAGCGGAGCCCCGCAGTCGCGAACGAGAGGTCGACCCGGTGAGCGCGAGGAGTGCAGCGCAGCGGAGCCCCGCAGTCGCGAACGAAAGGCCAGCCCGGTGAGCGCGCAGACGGATGAGCGGGCGGCGAGGTCAGAGACGACCTGGCAGACGTTGCGGCGTGGGTTGGCGTTGTCGCCGGAGCTGCGGACGGGGTTGGCTGGCACGCTGGCTCTGGCGTTGGTCTACATGGTGGGCCGGGTGGCGGTGCCTGTCGCGGTGCAGCAGGGCATCGACCGGGGCATCGTCGGTGGCCTGAACCTGACCGTGATCTGGTCGGTGGTGGCGATCACCGCGGCGATCCTGGTGGTTACCACGCTCTGCGGTTACCTGATGATGCGGCGGCTGTTCACTGTCAGCGAGACGGCGTTGGCGAACGTGCGGACGCGGGCGTTCCGGCACGTGCATGACCTGTCGATGCTGCACCAGCAGTCGGAGCGGCGCGGTTCGTTGGTGTCCCGGGTGACGAGTGACGTCGACCAGATCACCCAGTTCCTCCAGTGGGGCGGGGTGATCCTGCTCGTCAATCTGGGGCAGTTGGTGGTCACGACGGCCGTCATGCTGGCGTACTCCTGGCAGTTGACGCTTGTGGTGTTGGTGGCGTTCCTGCCGGCGGTGTTCATCATCCGGCAGTTGCAGCGTCGCCTCGGCGCGGCGTACGCGACGGTGCGTCAGCGCACCGGCACGTTGCTGGGCGCGATCGGCGAGAGTGTGGTGGGCGCGCCGGTGATCCGGGCGTACGGCATCGCGGGGCGTACGGCGCGGCGGTTGGACGACGCCATCGACAGCCAGCGTGTGGCGCAGCAGCGGGCGATCCGGATCAGCATCGTGGGCAGCTCGGTGGGTGAGCTGGCGGCCGGTGTGGCGCTGGCCGGCGTGGTGGTGCTCGGGGTGACGCTGGGGGTGGACGGCACGCTGTCGATCGGCCAGTTGACGGCGTTCCTGTTCCTGGTGACGTTGTTCATCCAGCCGGTGCAGATCGCCACGGAGGTGTTGAACGAGGCGCAGAACGCGATCGCTGGTTGGCGGCGGGTGTTGGACGTGCTGGACGTCGCTCCGGACGTGGCCGATCCGGGGGAGCAGGGTCGGGATCTGCCGGGCGGTCCGTTGGACATCCGGTTCGCCGGGGTGCGGTTCGCCTATCCGGGTGGTCCGCCGGTGCTGCACGACATCGATCTGGAGATCGCGGCGAAGAGTCGCGTGGCGGTGGTGGGGGAGACCGGCAGCGGCAAGACGACGTTCGCGAAGCTGCTCACCCGGTTGATGGACCCGTCGTCGGGTGCGGTGCTGCTGTCCGGGGTGCCGCTGTCGGAGGTCCGGTTCGATTCGCTGCGGTCCCGTGTGGTGATGGTGCCGCAGGACGGGTTCCTCTTCGACGCGACGGTGGGGGACAACGTCCGGTTCGCCCGGCCGGAGTTGACCGATGAGCAGCTCGCTGCGGCGTTCACCGAGTTGGGCCTGGCGGACTGGCTGGATGGTCTGCCGGCGGGCCTGGACACCCCGGTCGGTGAGCGTGGTGAGGCGCTCAGCGTCGGGGAGCGGCAGTTGGTGGCGTTGGCCCGGGCGTACGTGGCGGATCCGGATCTGCTGGTGCTGGACGAGGCGACAAGCGCTGTGGACCCGGCGACGGAGGTGCGCCTGCAACGGACGCTGGACGCCGTGACGCGGGGTCGTACGACGCTCGCGATCGCGCACCGGCTCTCCACGGCGCAGGCGGCCGACGAGGTGATCGTGGTGGACCGGGGGCGGGTCGTGCAGCGCGGCTCCCATGACGAGTTGGTCCGGGATGCCGATTCGGTCTACGGCCTGCTGTACGCGTCGTGGCTGGAGCAGACCAGGTAGCGGGGGCGCCCGCGTGGGGCAGGTGGACGTGGTGGGCCCTGTGCTCTACGCTCCGGCTTAGGTAAGCCTAACCTTCGAAGGGGGTCTCCCTATGCGGCCCAGCCCCGCCGAGACCGTGCGTACTCTCGTCGCCGGTCGGCTGCCCGGTCTCATCCACCTGGCCCACCGACCGGGCCCGCACCACGCTCGGCACGTGACCGACCCCGACGGTCGGGTCCTGCTGCTGGTGCCGGTCGCCAGCCACCTCGCCGCCGCGTTGCAGCCAGACGGCGGGAGCGCCGACGTCGCCGTGGTCCTCGACGTGCTCGACCTGCCACCGGCGGCCGGCGCTCCGGGGTTGGGCCGGGCGTGGGTGTCCGGTTGGGCAGGTGAACTGCACGGCGACGAGGCACGCCGAGCGGCCGTCGACTTCGCCGCTGTCGAGCCGACAGGTGACCTGCTCGACGTGGGGACCCGTTTCCGGCTGTTCCGCTTCGAGGTGGCCGAGGTCCGCTGGGAGCAGGCGGGCGTCGTGCGGCGGATCGACCCGGGGGAGTACGCCGAGGCGGAGCCGGACCCGGTGCACCCGGTCGAGGCGCTGCTCCTGGCCGACCTCGCCGACCGCGACGCCGCCGAAATGACCGACTACCTGCGTCAGCAGCTCGGTTTGACCGAGCAGACCCCGGACGGGCCGCCGCGCGTGGTGCGCATCGATCGGTACGGCCTGGTGGTCGCCCTCGGCCGTCCCGCCGCCCGGCGTCGCATTCGGTTGGCCTTCCCGTGTCCGCTGGCCGGCCCAGAGGAGCTGGACGGGCTGCTTCCGACGCTGCGTCGCCGGGCCGAGGCCCGTCCGCCCCGCTGATCGGGCCGGCCTCCAGCCGCCGGCACCGGCCTACGGTCGGCCCCGTGACCGCCGCGACCTGTCTAGGTCGGCAGCGGCCCGGTCAGGTACCGCTGGATGGTCGGGCCGATGGCGGCGACAAGGGTCTCCGGGTCCGCCGAGGCGACCGGCTCCATCCGGACGACGTGCCGCATCAGGGCCAGGCCGATCATCTGGGTGGCCACCAGGGAACCGCGCAGCGGCAGCTCGTCCCTGTCGACGTCGAGCTGCTCCAGCACCCGCCGCAGCACCTGGGTGGTGACGAACTCGCGCAGCAGGCGGGCGGTCCACTCGTTGCTCACGGCGGAGCGCAGCAGCGCCTGCGCGGCACTGCCGGCCGGGGAGTCCCACACGCCGAGGAAGTTGCGAACCAGTCGCTCGCCGACGCCGTCCTCGTCGCCGGCGAGCACCGTCGGTACCAGCTGGCCGGGGTCGACCGGGAAGTTCATCGCGGCGAGGAACAGCTGGTCCTTACTGCCGAAATAGTGATGCACAAGCGCCGGGTCGACCCCCGCCGCGCTGGCGATGGCACGGATCGAGGCGACGTCGAAGCCACGCTCGGCGAACGCCGTGCGCGCCGCGTCGAGGATCGCCTCCCGGGTGTCCGGGTTGCCGGGTCTCCGACCGGTTCGCCGCGCCATCGTCGCCCTTCGTTCGTTTCACAGGCGCAGCCGCCGCACGGCCGCGCAGGTCTCAGCCGGTACGGCCGCGCAGGTCTCAGCCGGTACGTCGGCGCAGGGTGGCCGCCGCGAGCACCAGCGCCAACACCACAGCGCCGAGCACCACCGCCACGTCCCGCCACATCGTGCCGGTCGGTTCGGCGTGCGCGCCGACCTCCTGCAACGCCTCGACGGCGTACGACAGGGGGAAGGCGTTACTGAGCGCCTGGAGCCAGCCGGCCATCTGGTCACGGGCCACGAACAGGCCGCACAGCAGCAGTTGGGGGATCACCACGACCGGCAGGAACTGTACTGCCTGGAACTCGGTGCGGGCGAAGGCGCTGCAGAGCAGGCCGAGGGCGACACCGAGCACGGCGTCGACGACAGCGATGCCGATCACCAGACCGCTGCTGCCTGCCGTCTCCAGATCGAAGATCCAGTACGCCACCGCAGCGGCGACCGTGGCCTGCACGGCGGCGGCCAGCCCGAACGCGATGCCGTACCCGAAGAGCAGGTCGAGCTTGCCCAGCGGGGTGGTGAGCAGGCGTTCCAGGGTGCCGGAGGCGCGTTCCCGGAGCATGGCGATGCTGGTGACCAGGAACATGATCACAAAGGGGAAGATGCCAAGCATCACCAGCGCGACCCTGTCGAAGGTGGACGGTTGACCGGGCGGGGTCGGCTGGTCGACGTACATGAAATAGACGAGGGTGAGCAGGGCGGTCGGAACCACGAGGAGCAGCGCGATCGTGCGCCGGTCGTGCCTGAGCTGGCGCAGGATGCGACCGGTGGTGGCCGCCAGGATCCGCGGGTTCACGACGCCTCCCGTCCGGTGCCCGAGGTACGGCCGGTGGTTTCCGTCGGGCCGGAGCGGGCCTCCTCGGCGCGGATCAGCCGCAGGAACGCCTCGTCGAGGTCGTCCACACCGGCGGACGCGCGGACCGCGTCCGGGCTGTCGTCGGCGATCAGTCGCCCCGCGCGGATCAGCAGCAGCCTGTCGCAGCGCGCCGCCTCGTCCATCACGTGGCTGGACACCAGCAGTGTGGTGCCGGCGGCGGCCATCGCGTGGAACCGTGCCCACAGGTCGGCGCGCAGCACCGGGTCCTGACCGACTGTCGGCTCGTCGAGGATGACCAGCTCCGGGTCGCCGACCAGGGCGCAGGCCAGTGAGGCCCGGCTGCGCTGGCCGCCGGAGAGGGTGGCGACCAGTTGACCGGCGGCCTCGGCCAGCCCGACGTCGGTGACCGCCTGGTCGGCCTCGGCGCGACCGCGTCCGTGCAGGGCCGCGAAGTAGCGGGCGTTCTCCCGAACGGTCAGGTCGGCGTAGACGCTCGGCGCCTGGGTGAGGTAGCCGACCTGGTGCCGCAGCGCGGGAGCACCAGCCGGCTGGCCCAGCACGGTCACCGTCCCGGAGGTGACCACCTGCACGCCGACCACCGCGCGCAGGAACGTGGTCTTGCCGCTGCCGCTGGGGCCGAGCAGCCCGGTGACGGCGCCGCGCGGAACGGTGCAGCTGATGCCGTCCAGCACCCGCCGGCCGCCCCTGTCGACCACCAGGTCACGGACCGCTATCGCGTCGGTCATCCCGCACCTCCGATGGAATTCAACACTTGATGAACTCAACGCTAGATGAGATATCGAGGCCGCGCAACGCGCCCCGTCGCACCCAACGGAAGAACGGGCAGTACGCTCCGGACCGGACACCAGGTCCGCCATCGGGCATTGCGCACCGATCGGACGTGCGGCACGATGGCGCGGTGGGTCACGCTCCGTTACCGCACAGCGGGTTCCTTGAGGACTGGGCCGCACGGTTGCGGCAGGCCGCCGACCGGCCGGTCGTCGGCATCCTGCTGCGTGGCAGTCACGCCCGCCGGACCGCCACCGCCCACAGCGACGTCGACCTCGACGTGCTCGTCGGTGGCACCCCGTACGCGGCCCGCCGCGCGTACCTGGCCGAGACCGCCGGCCGCGTCACCCACGTCTCGGTGGCCGCCCGTGACGTCCGCTCCTGGGTGCACCGGCTCGGCGAGCCGGCCGACTGGGCGTTCGGGCTGCCGGTCACCACGCCGGCCCGGCTGCTCTGGGCCGACCCGCACTGGCGGCCCCGCATCGACCTGCCGGTGCTCTGCCAACCCGCCGAACCGCCCCGGCTGGAGGAACTGATCGCCATGCTCGGCAAGGCCGCCGCCGCGCGAGCCGCCGCTGACCGCCTCGGCGTCCGGCTCGCCGTGGCCGACCTGGCGCGACTGTGCCCGTCGGTGCTGCGCCCGGCGAACCCCTCGGTGCGGGTGGCATCTCGACGGGCGGCGTTCGCGGCGGCCCTGGAACTGCCGGTCGCCCCGCCCGGCTACCGGGACGACATGCTGCTCTGCCTCGGGCTGCGCCCTGGCACCACCGGGCAACTCTGGACCGCCGCCGTACGGCTGGTGGCCGGCACCCTGCCGTTGATCCGCCCGTACGCCGAGGAGATCGCCGAGGCGACCGGCACCGACCTGGCGGACGCTCTGGTCGACGGTCGGCTGGACCGCTACGTCGCCCAGCTCGCCCAGCCAGCCCACCCCGGGCGGGAGCCGTCGCCAGTGTCCGCGCCGCGTGCAGGACAATGGGTCACTGTGCCCGTACCTGACGCGCCGGCGACCGGCGTACCCAGCGATCCGAGCGGCCCGACGGCTGCCGTGCCGGCCCGGCCCTCCCAGCTCGACCCGGCCATCGCGGCCCGGTTGCGCCGCAACGCCGACGGTCTCGTCGCCGCGGTGGTCCGCGCCCACGACTCCGGCGATGTGCTGATGGTCGCCTGGATGGACGACGAGGCGCTGCACCGCACCCTCACCACCGGCCGGGCCACCTACTGGTCGCGCAGCCGGCGCGAATACTGGGTCAAGGGCGCCACCTCCGGGCACCACCAGTACGTCCGCTCGGTCGCCCTGGACTGCGACGGCGATGCGCTGCTGGTAACCGTGGAGCAGGTGGGTGCCGCCTGTCACACCGGGCAGCGGACCTGCTTCTTCACGGAGCTGCCCGTCACCAGCCCGGAGGAGCTGTGACCACGCGCGTGCGGCGCGGCTGCGCGGCCGCGACCGAAAGGCAGGCTCAGCCATGACCGACGGCGCGGTGAGCCCGGATCCGGTCACCTTCACCGAGCTGGCGGCCCGCTGGCGGGTGGTGCCGGTGACGCGCCGGCTGCTGGCCGACGCGGAGACCCCGGTCGGGGTCTACCGCAAGCTGGCCGGTGGGCCCGGCACGTTCCTGCTCGAATCGGCCGAGCAGGGCGTCGGCTCCGCCGGCATGGCCTGGTCGCGGTACTCGTTCATCGGCGTGCGCAGCAGCGCCACGCTCGTCGAGCGCGACGGCGTGGCGACCTGGCTCGGCCAGCCGCCGGCCGGGCTGCCCACCGAGGGTGACCCGGTGCGGGTGCTGCGGGAGACCGTCGCGGCGCTTGCCGGCCCGGTCGCCGACGAGGCCAGCGGGATGCCGCCGCTGACCGGGGGCATGGTGGGCTACCTGGGGTACGACCTGGTGCGTCGCTTCGAGCGGCTGCCCGAGCTGACCGAGGACGACCTCGGTGTGCCGGAGTTGGGCATGATGCTCGCCACCGACCTGGTGGTGCTCGACCACTACGACGGCTCGGCGATCCTTGTCGCCAACGCGGTGCTGCCACCGCTGGGCACTCCGGGCCGCGACGAGCAGGTCACCGCCGCGTACCACCACGCGGTGGGACGGCTCGACGCGATGACCACCGCACTGTCCCGACCCATCCCGCCGATGATCTCCACGGTGGAGCGTCCGCCGGCCGGCGAGGTCCTCTGCCGTACGCCCGAGGGTGGCTATCCGAAGGCGGTGGAGGCGGCCAAGGAGGCGATCCGGGCCGGTGAGTGCTTCCAGATCGTGCTGTCGCAGCGGTTCGAGCGGGAGACGCACGCCGATCCGCTGGACGTGTACCGGGTGCTGCGCACCAGCAACCCCAGCCCGTACATGTACCTGCTGCGCTTCGACGGGTTCGACATCGTCGGCTCGTCGCCGGAGGCGCACCTGAAGGTCACCGCGGGCTCGGACGGGCGACGACGGGCGTTGTTGCACCCGATCGCCGGTACGCGGCCCCGCGGTGGCACCCCGGCCGCCGACGCGGCGCTCGCCGCCGAACTGCTCGCCGACCCGAAGGAACGGGCCGAGCACGTGATGCTCGTCGACCTGGGCCGCAACGACCTGGGTCGGGTCTGCGAGCCGGGCAGCGTGGAGGTGCCCGAGTTCGCCACCATCGAGCGGTACAGCCACGTGATGCACATCGTCTCGACTGTGATCGGCACGCTGCGTGACGATCGTTCGGCGTTCGACGCGCTCGCCGCGACCTTCCCGGCCGGCACTCTGTCGGGTGCTCCCAAGGTGCGGGCCATGGAGATCATCGAGGAGTTGGAGCCGGTCCGGCGTGGCGTGTACGGCGGCACTGTCGGCTACTTCGGCTTCGGCGGCGACCTCGACATGGCGATCGCCATCCGTACCGCGCTGATCCGCCAGGGCCGCGCGTACGTGCAGGCGGGCGCTGGGGTGGTCGCCGACTCGGATCCGGCCGCCGAGGACCAGGAGACCCGCGCGAAGGCCGCCGCAGTGCTGGCGGCGATCGCCGCCGCCGAAACGCTCCGGGCTGCCCGGTGAGCGCGAGGAGTGCAGCGCAGCGGAGCCCCGCAGTCGCGAACGAAAGGTCGGCCCGATGAGCGCGAGGAGTGCAGCGCAGCGGAGCCCCGCAGTCGCGAACGAAAGGTCGGCCCGATGAGTGGGGCGGATGTTGGTGAGGGGCCGGAGGGCGGGGTGGCGACGGGTCGGCGTCAGCTGACGTACGCCGTGCTGTTCGGTCTGGTGGGCGCGGCGCTGGCGCTGTGGGCGGCGACCCGGAGTTGGTCGGTGGAGGTGACGGCGCGTCCGGCCCCGTTGCCGGCGGTGCGTGATGTCCGCAGTGGGGCGGCGCTGCTGCCGTGGCTGCCGGCGTTGGCTCTGGTCGCGTTGGCGGGTGGCGGCGCGGTGTTGGCCACGCGGGGCTGGCTGCGCCGGGCGGTGGGTGTCCTGCTGGGGGTGCTGGGCCTGGCGGTGGCTGCTGGCGGTGGGTACGGGCTGGTCGCCGACCTCGGTGGTGTGGTGAGCAGGCAGTGGCCGGCGCTCTGTCTGCTCGGCGGTCTGCTGGCCGCGGTGGGCGGTGGGTGGACCGCGTTGCGGGGCGGAGGCTGGCCGGCGATGGGTGCCCGGTACGAACGACCGACGCGAACCGTTACAGAGAGTGAGCCTGAGGCGGCTGGGCGTCCCGGCCCGATGGCCGGGAGGCGGACCACCGAGGCGTGGGACGCGCTGGACCGGGGCGAGGATCCGACGGCCACCTGACGCGACGCACCGACCGGCGCGTCAGGCGGCCTCGTCGCGGGTCGCCGGTCAGCGAGGCCCACACCGACTTCGGCGCGGGTGTCAGCCGACGGGCTGGTGCTCCCGCTGCTCTTGCTGGCGGCGGGCGGCGGCACGGGCGGCGGCCAGTTCGGCCACCAGCCGGTCCAGTTCGGCGCGTCGGTCGGCGCGGGCCCGGTCGGCGCAGACCGCCTCCCAGGCGTTGCCGCGGGCGGTGCGCATCCGGTCCTCGCCGACGACGGCCCGTTCCAGGGTGTGCACGACGCTCACGGCGAGTGACGCAACGGTCCGCGAGATGGTGGTCAACCCGATGCTCTGGTTCGGCTCGACAATGCTCATGGTCACCCCGCACGAGAAGTTGGCGACGGTCGGGCAGGTGCGCCATCGAGTCTGCCCGAGGACGATGCTGACCGGTTGACGTTTCGCCGGGGTGACCGCCCGGTCAACTGTCTCGCCACGGTGCTGACCTGGGACGGGCCATTCGGCCTTGAGTTCGCTCACAGCATCGACAGGTGTCGTTGTCGCGCGGCGGACGTCCGCCGTCGATGGCATGATCGATGGGTCGGCCCGGTTCGACCGGGGCCGCCGGGCTCCCGTCCCAGGGTGTGGCCGAAGCGGAGGTGGCGTTGCGTGACATTCCGTTCACGGCAAGTCGGCCATTATGCCGCAAGCCTTTTCGTGAGCAGCGCCATACCCCGGCCTCCCGGCGTCGGTCGGCTGCCCCTAGCATCGGCCCATGACACCCGGAGAGGGGAGTCCGTTGGTGACTGCTGAGCATGGGCACGCGGAGGGGGACGAGGCCGGTCAGGCGGCGCCCGCTAGCGTGCTGGACGAGATCCTGGCTGGCGTTCGTGAAGATGTCGCCCGACGCCAGGAGCAGATTCCGTTGGAGCGGATCCGTGAACTGGCAGCGGCGGCACCGCCTCCGCTGGACGCGTACGCGGCGCTGCGTAAGCCCGGCGTGGCGGTCATCGCCGAGGTGAAGCGTTCCTCGCCGTCGAGGGGCCGGCTTGCCGAGATCGCCGATCCGGCCGATCTGGCCGTCGACTACGCGGCGGGCGGGGCGCGGGCGATCAGCGTGCTGACCGAGGGGCGTTGGTTCGGCGGCTCGCTCGACGACCTCGCGGCCGTCCGGGCTGCGGTCACCGTGCCGGTGCTCCGCAAGGACTTCGTGGTCTCCAGCTACCAGATCCACGAGGCGCGCGCCCACGGTGCCGACCTGGTCCTGCTGATCGTCGCGGCGCTCGAACAGAACGCCCTGGTGGGCCTGTTGGAGCGGATCGAGTCGCTGGGCATGACGGCACTCGTCGAGGTTCACGACGAGGAGGAGGCCGACCGTGCCCTGGAGGCCGGCGCGCAGGTGATCGGGGTGAACGCCCGCGATCTGCGTACCCTGGAGGTCGACCGGTCGGTGTTCGAGCGGATCGCGCCCGGCCTGCCCAGCAGCGTCGTCAAGATCGCCGAATCGGGCGTCCGCGGGCCGCACGACCTGATCCGGTACGCCTCCGCGGGCGCCGACGCGGTCCTCGTCGGCGAGGGCCTGGTCACGCAGAAGAGCCCTCGCGAGGCAGTGGCAGAGCTGGTCAACGCCGGTAATCACCCGGCAACGCCCCGACCGGCGCGCTGACCCCGCGCCGGTGTGACGCCCCACCGAGAGGATTTCCGATGAGCGCCGATGCGCTGGCCCCGGTGGCCGGCCCGCAGCCCGACTCCGCCGGTCACTTCGGCCGCTTCGGCGGCCGGTTCGTCCCCGAGGCCCTGGTGGCCGCGCTGGACGAGCTCGACGGGGCGTGGCGCACGGCGATGACCGACGATTCCTTCCGGGACGAGTTCGGCGCGTTGCTGCGGGACTACGCGGGGACGCCGTCGCTGCTCTACGAGGCCCGGCGGTTCTCCGCGAAGGTCGGCGCGCGGGTGCTGCTCAAGCGGGAGGACCTGAACCACACCGGGGCGCACAAGGTGCGCAACGTGCTCGGTCAGGCACTGCTCACCAGGCGGATGGGCAAGACCCGGGTGATCGCGGAGACCGGGGCGGGCCAGCACGGCGTGGCTACCGCGACCGCCGCCGCCCTGTTCGACCTGGAGTGCGTGGTCTACATGGGCGAGGTCGACACCGAGCGGCAGGCCCTCAACGTGGCCCGGATGCGGATGCTCGGTGCCACGGTCGTCCCGGTCACCACCGGCTCGCGCACCCTCAAGGACGCGATGAACGAGGCGATGCGCGACTGGGTGGCCAACGTCGACCAGACGCACTACCTGATCGGCACCGCCGCCGGGCCGCACCCGTTCCCGGCGATGGTCCGCGACTTCGTCCGTGGCATCGGCGACGAGGCCCGCCAGCAGTGCCTCGACCTCACCGGCGCGCTGCCGGACGCGGTCACCGCCTGCGTCGGCGGCGGCTCCAACGCGCTGGGCATCTTCCACGCCTTCGTTCCCGACGAGGACGTGCGGCTGTACGGCTTCGAGGCCGGTGGCGACGGCGTGACCACCACCCGCCACGCGGCCAGCATCACCGGCGGGTCGGCCGGGGTGCTGCACGGTGCCCGCACGTACGTGTTGCAGGACGCCGACGGGCAGACGCTGGAGTCGCACTCGATCTCCGCCGGGTTGGACTACCCGGGCGTCGGGCCCGAGCACGCCTGGCTGCACGACACTGGTCGGGCCAACTACCTGCCGGTCACCGACGACGAGGCGATGGCCGCGTTCCAGCTGCTCTGCCGTACCGAGGGCATCATTCCGGCGATCGAGAGCTCGCACGCGCTCGCCGGCACCGTCGCACTGGCGCCGAAGCTCGCCGCCGAGCTGGGCCGGGAGCCCACCATCGTGGTGAACCTCTCCGGGCGGGGCGACAAGGACGTGCACACCGCCGGGGACTACTTCGGCATCCTCGACAAGGAGAGCTGAGATGAGCCGGATCGGGGTGGCCTTCGACAAGGCCCGGGCCGACGGACGAGCCCTGCTGGTCGGATGCATGCCGGCAGGGTTCCCGACAGTCGAGGGCAGCATCGCGGCCATGACGGCGATGGTCGAGGCCGGTGTCGACGTCATCGAGGTGGAGATCCCGTACTCCGACCCGGTGATGGACGGGCCGGTCATCCAGAAGGCCAGCGACATCGCGCTCGCCGGCGGGGTCCGCACGGCGGACACGCTGCGCATCGTCGAGGCGGTGGCGGCCACGGGCGCCCCGGTGGTCACCATGACCTACTGGAACCCCATCGAGCGGTACGGCGTGGACGTGTTCGCCCGCGACCTCGCCGCCGCCGGTGGCACCGGCCTGATCACCCCGGACCTCATCCCCGACGAGGCGGACGAGTGGCTGGCCGCCTCGGAAGCCCACGGGCTTGACCGCACGTTCCTGGTGTCGCCGTCGTCGACGGACGCCCGGCTGGCGATGACCGTGCAGCACTGCCGTGGCTTCGTCTACGCCACCGCCGTCATGGGCGTCACCGGTGCCCGCGCACGTACCTCCGATGCCGCGCCCACCCTGGTCTCCCGGGTCCGGGAGGTCACCGACCTGCCCGTCGGTGTCGGTCTGGGTGTTGGCACCGGCGCGCAGGCAGGCACTGTCGCCGGGTACGCCGACGGAGTGATCGTCGGCAGCGCTCTGGTGCGTTGCGTGCTCGACGCGTCGTCCGAGGCCGAAGGGATGGCCGCGCTGCGTACCCTCAGCGCCGAACTCGCCGAGGGCGTCCGTAACCCCGTTCGCTGAGTGACGCCCCCCACGACGGACGTGAGCGGGCTCGGCGGTCAGTTCCTTCCGAGCCTGATTCCTGTGAGTCATTTTGATGACTCACAGGAATCAGGCTCGAAGACGTAGCACCGGCCCGGGGGCGGTCGACAGCAGTGCCGGCACGGTCACGGACGCAGCGACGGGCCTGTCGCTGCTTCGCCGCGTTGCTCCGGCGGCCGCCCGGCTCCCGCCCGCCCGCCATGGCTGGCGGGATCCCCGGAGCCGGTAGCCCAGGTGGTTTCGCGAAGAACGCCGGAGCGGCCGGCGACCGCGTCGACGACGGCCGCCCGGGTGAGCGGGGTGACCTCATCGGGCAGCTCGCTGGGGGCATGCCAGGACAGCCGGCAGCCCGGCGGCGGGCCGGCGCTCGGCCCGACCTCCGCCGCGCGGGCCCGGAACACATGCACCAGGACGTCCGGCAGCGGCCCGGCCCGGCCGGCCGGAGTGTCCGCCGGTGGGCCGCTCAGGTGGTAGACGCCGACCAGGTCGACAAGCTCGATCTCCCAGCCGGTCTCGGCGCGGATGTCGCGCAGCGCCGCCCGCACCGGGCTCTCCGCCGGGCGCAACCGGCCGCCGGGCAGCGCGTACCGGCGCTCGCCCCGACCCTGCCGGCAGAGCAGTACCCGACCGGCGGCGTCGGTGACGACCGCGGCGACCGCCCAGGTGAGCGTGCTCATGGACAAAGAGCCTACGGCGGCGCAAACCAGAAGTCATCGGGATGGCCGGGCGGTGGCCCGGGGTGCCGCTGCGGGGGTGGACAGCGGTAGCGTGTGCACCCGTGACCTACGCCTCGCTGTCCCCCCAGGCGGCTCTTCCCAGTCCCAGCACCGCGGTCTGGCAGCTCGGGCCGGTTCCGATCCGGGCGTACGCGCTGTGCATCATCGTCGGCATCGTGCTGGCCTGCTGGGTCACCGAGCGTCGCCTGCGCCAGCGGGGTGTCGCGCCCGGAGCGGTGCTCGACATCGCCGTGTGGGCCGTGCCCACGGGCATCATCGGCGCACGGATCTACCACGTGCTCACCTCGCCGGAAAAATACTTCGGCGCCGGTGGCGACCCGATGAAGGCGTTCGCCATCTGGGAGGGTGGTCTCGGCATCTGGGGTGCCGTCGCCGGTGGCGCGATCGGCGCCTGGATCGCGGCCCGGCAGCTCGGCATCCCGTTCTCAGTGGTGGCCGACGCGCTTGCCCCCGGGTTGCCGCTGGCCCAGGCGGTCGGGCGGGTCGGCAACTGGTTCAACAACGAGTTGTACGGCGGCCGGACGACACTGCCGTGGGGCCTGGAGATCCACCGGATGGACCCGGACAACCCGGGGCACGCGTTGCGGGATGACGCCGGCCAGCCGATTCTCGAACCGGGCCTCTACCAGCCGACGTTCCTCTACGAGGCGCTGTGGAACCTCGGCGTGGTCGCACTGGTCCTCGTGCTGGACCGCAAGCTGCGGCTCGGTCGGGGCCGGGCGTTCGCCGTCTACGTGATGGGCTACACCGTCGGTCGGTTCTGGATCGAGTTGATGCGCACTGACGAGGCCAACCAGATCTTCGGTGTCCGGCTCAACGTATGGACCGCAGCCCTGGTCTTCCTCGGCGCGTTGCTCTACTTCGTGCGGGTCCGTGGCCCCCGGGAGTACCTGATCCCGCTCGGCGCGGCGGCCACTCCGACTCCGCCCACGACGTCCGACGTGTCCCAGGTCGACCTCTCCGAGCAGGAGGCCGGGGCGCGCGCCGCCGCCCCGGAGGGCTACCGGGTGGTAAGCGAGGAACAGTTCCGCACCTGGCAGGACACCGGCGTGGCACCACCCGAACCGGCCGACGGCGACGACGACGGGAGCGACGAGCCGGCACCGACCGGTGACCCCGCGCGGACCGACGGCACGCGGGACGCGCACGACGGCGAGCGGGCCGACGCGCGCCCCGCCGACCGGGACAGCTGAGCGAGGGCGATACCGATGCGAAGCGCGGTGGTGGTCGGTGCCGGGGTCGGTGGCCTCGCGGTCGCTGGCGCGTTGGCCCGCTCCGGTTGGCAGGTCACCCTGCTGGACCGCGCCGAGCGGGTCCGCCCCGAGCCGACCGCCGTCGTGCTCTGGCCCAACGGGGTACGCGCGTTGCAGGCCCTCGATCGTGGCGCCGGACTGGCCGCCATCGCCACCCCGCTGCCCGACGGTGGGGTCCGCCGCCCGGACGGGCACTGGCTGGTGCAGCCTCGGCCGACCTCGGTCGAGCGGATGCCGGTGGTGGTGCACCGGGAGGACCTGCACGACGCGTTGATCGCCGGGCTCGGTGACCGTGTCGAACTGCGTACCGGTGTGACAGTGCGCCACGTCCGGGTCGAGCCGGGCGAGCGCCCGGGCGTCAGCGACGGGCGGCACACCATCGAGGCCGACCTGGTGGTCGCCGCGGACGGCACGGACAGCGTCATTCGCCGCCAGTTGGCACCCGAGTCCAGGGTGGTCAGCTCCGGCTGCGCGGCCTGGCGAGCCGTCATCCCCTGGTACCGCGCACCTCGGCTGCCCGCCGACCAGCCGATCGCCGGCGAGGTCCTCGGCGCGGGCTACCGGTTCGTGGCCGCCTCGCTGGGTGAGCGCGGCTCGTCGGGTGGCTCCACCCGGGGCGGCATCTACTGGGTGGCCACCGCAGCCGGCGCTCCCCGTCCGGAGCCTCCGGAGACCCAGCTGGCGTTGCTGCGCCGCTGGTACGCGGGCTGGCCGGCGCCGATCGCCGACCTGCTCGACGCCACCGACCCGACCGACCTCGTCCAGCAGGAGGTCCGGGAGTTGCGCCCGTTGCCCCGCGCGTACGGCTTCCCGGTCGGGCCGGGCGGTGTGGTGCTGCTCGGTGACGCGGCGCATGCCATGCCGCCGCACCTCGGCCAGGGCGCGTGCCTGGCATTCGAGGACGCCGCCACACTCGCCTCCCTGCTGCGCGAGGCTCGACTGCCCGACGCCGTGCAGGCGTACGACCGGGTGCGCCGTCCCCGGGCGGCGTCAGTGGTCCGGCAGACCCGGCGCATGTCGGCGGTGCTCCAGACCCGGGGCCGGCTGGCGCTGCGCGCCCGGGACGCCGCACTCGGCACGATCAACTCGCGGCTGCTCTCCAGCACCGCCGCGTCCGCAGTCCAGTGGCGTCCGCCGGCCTGACCGTTCCCCGGGTTCAGGGGATCAGGGCGGCGGGTTCGGCGATGCAGGCGGTGCCGATCCGGCGGAAGCCGACCCGCAGGTAGACGCGGGCGATCTCCTCGCTGCCAGCGGACAGGAAGACGAGGTCGGTGCCGGCGGCGAGCAGCACCCGGGCGAGGGCGGCGGTCAGCGCGGCGCCCATCCCGCGTTGGCGGGCGGCAGGCAGGGTGGCCACCCCGGCGATCTCCGCCACGTCGTCCACACGCATCGCCATGCCGCTTGCCAGCGCGCCCTCCGTGGGCGTACCGGCCAGCGCGGAGATCCGCCGACCGTCGGCGATCCGGGCGCGCTCCTCTTCCAGCGCGGCCAGCTCCAACTCGGTGACGGCCGCGTCCCGCTCGGCCGGTCCGGCCTCACCGGGCGCGGTGCCGGGGGTGCTGAACGACACGGCGGCCACCGCCCGCCGGGCCGCGACGTCGGCGGCGAAGTCCGGTGAGTCTGCCGCCAGCACCCGCACCGGTACGTCGCACAGCGTCGCCGGGTCCGGCAGCGCGGCCGGATCGAGCACCATCAGCGGCGCCTCCAGCACGTTCAGCCCCGCCGAGCGGGCCACAGCCAGCAGCTCAGGCGTGGTTTCGTGCACCCACTCGAGGGACTCGGGCAGGCCCAGTTTCCGCTGTCGCTCCCGTACCGAGGTAATGTCGGCCAGGGACGGCGGCTCATTGGCGTCGATCCGGGGTCGGGCGTAGAACGGCCAACCGTCGCCCTCGCGGACGAACAGCACAAGCGCGCCGTGGTCCTCCACAGCTGCGACGTCCCGGGGCACGGCGTCGTAGAAGCGTTCCAACCGGTCGAAGACGTCCTTGTGTAGCGAATCCACCGCGCGAGACTACACGTCCCAGACTCTGGGCGGTGTGATCAATCTTGACTGGCCTTGCGCTGACCGCCCTAACGTAGACTCAATAGACCCCGGGCCGACGTCGTCCCTCACCATGATCAGACCCTGAGTGACGACAGGAGGCCCGGTGGCCTTTCCGTACCCGCAGAGCCCGCAGGCTTTGCCGACGCCCGGCCCCCGCCCGTCCGCGCAGGGGCTCTACGACCCGGCGCACGAGCACGACGCCTGCGGGGTGGCCTTCGTAGCGGACCTGCACGGCCGACGGTCACACTCGGTCGTCGCCAACGGGCTCGGAGCGCTCTGCCGGCTGGACCATCGCGGCGCCCGCGGCGCGGAGCCCAACACCGGCGACGGGGCCGGCATCATGATCCAGGTCCCGGACGCGTTCCTGCGCGCGGTGGCCGACATCGCGCTTCCGCCCGCCGGCGAGTACGCCACCGGCCTGGTCTTCCTCCCCGACAACGACGACGACGAGGCTCGCGCCCGCCGGGTCATCGAGAAGTACGCGGTGGTCGAGGGGGCCGACGTCCTCGGCTGGCGGGACGTACCGGTCGAGCCGTCCGGACTCGGCGAGACCGCCCTGGCGGCGATGCCCCGGGTTCGGCAGGTCTTCCTCGCCGCGCGTCGTCTCACCGACTCGCCCGCCGGCAGGGCCGGCACCCCGCTGCGCGACATCGACCTGGACCGGGTGGCGTTCTGCCTGCGTAAGCAGGCCGAGCGGGAGAGCGCCGAGCGGGGCGTGCCGGCGTACTTCCCGTCGCTGTCCAGCCGGACCATGGTCTACAAGGGCATGCTCACGCCCGACCAACTGCCGGAGTTCTACCCGGACCTGCGCGACGAGCGGGTGGACAGCGCGATCGCGCTCGTGCACTCCCGGTTCTCCACGAACACGTTCCCGTCCTGGCCGCTGGCGCACCCGTACCGGTTCATCGCCCACAACGGCGAGATCAACACGATCCGCGGCAACCGCAACTGGATGCAGGCCCGCGAGGCGCTGCTGCGCTCGCCCAACCTACCGGGCAACATTCGGCGGGTCTTCCCGGTCTGCACCCCCGCCGCTTCCGACTCGGCGAACTTCGACGAGGTCCTGGAGCTGCTGCACCTGGCCGGACGGAGCCTGCCGCACGCGGTGCTCATGATGATCCCCGAGGCGTGGGAGAACGATCCCGGCATGCAGCCGGACAAGCGGGCCTTCTACCGCTTCCACGCGAGCCTCATGGAGCCGTGGGACGGGCCGGCGTCGGTGGCGTTCACCGACGGCCAGATCGTCGGCGCGGTGCTGGACCGCAACGGGCTGCGCCCGGGGCGTTGGTGGCAGACCGACGACGGCCTTGTCGTGCTGGGCTCCGAGGCGGGCGTGCTCGACCTCGACCCGGCCCACGTGGTCGCCAAGGGGCGGCTCCAGCCGGGAAAGATGTTCCTTGTCGACACCGTCGCCGGCCGGATCGTGCACGACGACGAGATCAAGTCCGAGCTGGCCGCCGCGCAGCCGTACGGCGAGTGGCTGCACGCCGGGCTGATCGAGCTGGACGACCTGCCGGCCCGCGAGCACACCGTCTACACCCATGACTCGGTCCGCCGCCGCCAGCAGACCTTCGGCTACACGCAGGAGGAACTGAAGATCCTCCTCGCGCCGATGGCCCGCGCCGGCGCCGAGCCGATCGGCTCGATGGGAACGGACACCCCGATCTCGCCGCTGTCCACCCGGCCGCGGCTGCTCTACGACTACTTCCACCAGCTCTTCGCCCAGGTGACGAACCCGCCGTTGGACGCCATCCGCGAGGAGCTGGTGACCAGCCTGGCGTCGACGATCGGGCCGGAGGGCAACCTGCTCGACCCGAACGCGGCGAGCTGCCGGCAGATCGTGCTGCCGCATCCGATCATCGACAACGACGAGCTGGCGAAGATCCTCTCCATCGACGAGGACGGTGACCTGCCCGGCTTCAAGGCGGTCCGGGTCTCCGGCCTGTACCGGATCCGGGAGGGCGCCGCCGGCATCAAGGCCCGGCTGACCGAGATCTGCCGGCACGTCTCCGAGGCCATCGAGGACGGCGTACGCATCCTGGTGCTCTCCGACCGGGACTCCAACGCCGATCTCGCGCCGATCCCGTCGCTGCTGCTCACCGCCGCAGTGCACCAGCACCTGGTGCGTGAGCAGACCCGTACGCAGGTGGCGTTGATCGTGGAGTCCGGCGACTGCCGGGAGGTGCACCACGCGGCTGTCCTGATCGGGTACGGCGCGGCGGCGGTCAACCCGTACCTGGCGTTCGAGTCGGTCGAGGACATGATCGCCACCGGCGCGCTGACCGGCGTCGAGCCGGCCGTCGCGGTGCGCAACTACGCCAAGGGCCTCGGCAAGGGCGTCCTGAAGATCATGTCGAAGATGGGTATCTCGACGGTCTCGTCGTACTGCGGTGCCCAGGTCTTCGAGGCGGTCGGGCTGGACACCCGGCTGATCGAGCGCTACTTCCGGGGCACGCCCAGCCGCATCGGCGGAGTGGGCCTTGCGGGTGTGCACGCCGAGGTGGCCGCCCGGCACGCCCTGGCCTGGCCGCAGGCCGGCACCCCCGCCTCCGACCGGCTTGAGGTCGGCGGCGAATACCAGTGGCGCCGCGAAGGTGAGCTGCACCTGTTCAACCCGGAGACGGTCTTCCTGCTCCAGCACGCCACCCGCAGCCGGCAGTACGACGTCTTCCGCAAGTACACGGCGAAGGTCGACGCGCTCGCCGCGCAGGCGGGCTCGCTGCGTGGGCTGTTCACCCTGCGTACGGGGGTCCGGCCGGCGGTGCCGATCGAGGAGGTCGAGCCGGCCACCGAGATCGTCAAGCGGTTCGCCACAGGCGCCATGTCGTACGGGTCGATCTCGGCGGAGGCGCACGAGACGCTCGCCATCGCGATGAACCGCCTCGGCGGCAAGTCCAACACCGGCGAGGGCGGCGAGGACGTCGACCGGCTGCACGATCCGCTGCGCCGCTCGTCGGTCAAGCAGATCGCCAGCGGCCGCTTCGGCGTGACGAGCGAATACCTTGTCAACGCCGACGACCTCCAGATCAAGATGGCCCAGGGCGCCAAGCCCGGCGAGGGCGGCCAACTGCCCGGCAACAAGGTCTGGCCGTGGATTGCCCGGACCCGGCACGCCACCCCCGGCGTGGGCCTGATCTCGCCGCCGCCGCACCACGACATCTACTCCATCGAGGACCTCGCCCAGCTCGTCCACGACCTCAAGTGCGTCAACCCGGCCGCCCGGGTGCACGTCAAGCTGGTCAGCGAGGTCGGTGTCGGCACCGTCGCCGCAGGCGTGGCCAAGCTCAAGGCCGACGTCATCCTGATCTCCGGTCACGACGGTGGCACCGGTGCGTCCCCGCTGAACTCGCTCAAGCACGCCGGCACCCCGTGGGAGTTGGGGCTTGCCGAGGCGCAGCAGACGCTGCTGCTCAACAAGCTGCGCGACCGGGTCACAGTGCAGGTCGACGGTCAACTCAAGACCGGCCGGGACGTGCTGATCGCGGCGCTGCTCGGCGCGGAGGAGTTCGGCTTCGCGACCGCGCCGCTTATCGTCTCCGGCTGCGTGATGATGCGGGTCTGCCACCTGGACACCTGCCCGGTGGGCATCGCCACCCAGAACCCGGTGCTGCGGGAGCGGTA
The DNA here is from genome assembly GCF_011927785.1 of Micromonospora profundi. Lineage (NCBI taxonomy): Bacteria > Bacillati > Actinomycetota > Actinomycetes > Micromonosporales > Micromonosporaceae > Micromonospora > Micromonospora profundi. Next base: position 1,090,140 of record NZ_JAATJK010000001.1, read on the forward strand.
CACGGGCACCCCGGAGTTCGTGGAGAACTTCTTCCTGTTCCTCGCCGAGGAGGTCCGCGGCTACCTGGCCGAGCTGGGCTTCCGGTCGATCGAGGAAGCGATCGGGCAGACCGAGCTGCTCGACGTGGCCCCGGCGGTGACGCACTGGAAGGCGCACGGGCTCGACCTCGCGCCGGTCCTGCACCTGCCGGAGCTGCCCGCCGGCGCGGCCCGCCGTGGCGTACGCGCCCAGGACCACGGCCTGGAGCTGTCCCTGGACAACGAGCTGATCGCGCTCGCGCAGCCCGCCCTGACCTCGGGCGCGCCGGTGCGGGTCGAGGTGGCGGTGCGCAACGAGCACCGCAGCGTCGGCGCGATGCTCGGCGGTGAGGTGACCCGCCGGTTCGGTGGCGCGGGGCTGCCCGACGACACCATCGAGTTCGTGTTGCACGGCACCGCTGGGCAGTCGTTCGGCGCGTTCCTGCCGCGCGGGGTGACCCTGCGGCTGCACGGCGACGCCAACGACTACGTGGCCAAGGGCCTCTCCGGAGGGCGGATCGTCGTCCGCCCGGACGCCGCCGCGCCGTTCCTCGACGCCGACGCCGCACCGGGCGAGCGCGCCGAGGACCAGATCATCGCCGGCAACACCATCCTGTACGGGGCCACCGCAGGCGAGGTCTTCCTGCGGGGCCGGGTGGGTGAGCGGTTCGCGGTGCGCAACTCCGGCGCGGTCGCGGTGGTCGAGGGTGTGGGCGACCACGGCTGCGAGTACATGACCGGCGGGACGGTGGTGGTGCTCGGCGCGACAGGCCGTAACTTCGCCGCAGGCATGTCCGGCGGTACGGCGTACGTGCACCGGCTGGACCGGGCCCGGGTCAACGCGGAGCTGGTCGACCTGACGCCGCTGGGCGAGCAGGAGCAGGCGCTGCTGCACGAGCTGGTCCAGCGGCACGTGGCCGAGACCGGCTCGTCGGTCGCCGAGGATTTGCTCAAGCGCTGGCCGGAGGCGGTGGCCGAGTTCACCGCTGTGGTGCCCCGCGAGTACCGCCGGGTGCTGGAGATCATGCGGGCCGCCGAAGCCGCCGGCCGCGATGTCGACGACGCGGTGATGGGCGCGCTCAGCGCACCCTCGGCCGCGCCCGTTCCGCCCGCTTCGCGGGTGGTCGCCCAGGAGGTGGCCCGTGCCTGACCCGAACGGTTTCCTGCGCTACGACCGGCGACTGCCGGCCCGCCGCCCGGTGTCGGTGCGGATCAGCGACTGGCGTGAGGTGTACCCACCGGCCGGCGAGGAACTGGTCCGCGAGCAGGCCACCCGGTGCATGGACTGCGGCATCCCGTTCTGCCACGACGGCTGCCCGTTGGGCAACCGGATCCCGGACTGGAACGACCTGGTCCGCACCGGCAGCTGGGACGCCGCCGTGGAGTCGCTGCACGCCACCAACAACTTCCCCGAGTTCACCGGTCGGCTCTGCCCGGCGCCCTGCGAGGCGGCCTGCGTGCTGGGTATCGCCGGCGGGCAGCCGGTGACCATCAAGCAGGTGGAGGTGGAGATCGCCGACGCCGCCGCGGCGCGTGGCCTGACGCCCCTGCCGGTACCGCCGCCGTCCGGCCGGTCGGTCGCCGTGGTCGGTTCCGGGCCGGCGGGCCTTGCCGCTGCCCAGCAACTGGCCCGCGCCGGTCACGCGGTGACTGTGTACGAGCGCGACGACGCGATCGGTGGTCTGCTCCGGTACGGCATTCCGGACTTCAAGCTGGAGAAGCGGCACATCGACGCCCGGTTGGCGCAGCTCGCCGCCGAGGGGGTGCGCTTCCGCACCGGTGTGAACGTCGGTGTCGACGTCACCGCCGAGCAGTTGCGCGCCGAGCACGACGCAGTGCTGTTGGCCTGCGGCGCGTTGCAGGGCCGGGACACTCCGGAGACCCCGGGGCGGGCGCTGCGGGGCGTACACCAGGCGATGGCGCATCTGGTCGCGGCCAATCGTGCGGTCGCCGCGGCGACCATCGACCAGCCTGACGCCACCACTGTCACCGGTGAGGGCCGGGCGGCCCGCGCGGTGCTGCCGGACGGCACTCCTATCGACGCTGCCGGCAAGCACGTGGTGATCATCGGCGGCGGTGACACCGCCGCTGACTGCCTCGGTGTCGCGCACCGGCAGGGTGCCGCTGGCGTGCACCAGCTCGACCTGTACCCGCAGCCGCCCAGCGAGCGCGACGAGGCACGGGACCCGTGGCCGACCTGGCCGTGGCTCCTGCGCAGCTACCCGGCACACGAGGAGGGTGGCGAGCGGGTCTTCGCGGTGGCGGTGCAGGAGTTCGTGGACGACGGCACCGGTCAGGTGCGGGCGGTCCGGATCGCCGAGGTGACTGTGGAGAAGCACGACGGTCGGCGGGTGGTCACCGTGGTGCCCGGCTCCGAGCGGGAGTTGCCGGCGGATCTGGTGCTGTTGGCGATCGGCTTCGAGGGCACCGAGCAGCAGCCGCTGCTGACCCAGTTCGGGGTGACCCGCAACGCTCGGGGTGCCATCGACGCCCGGGACGACTGGCAGACCGACGTCGACGGCGTGTTCGTGGCCGGCGACATGCACCGGGGCGCCTCGTTGATCGTCTGGGCCATCGCCGAGGGCCGTGCGGTGGCCGCCGCCATCCATGACTTCCTGGGCGCTGGCGGGGCGCTGCCCGCTCCGGTCGGCCCGGCCGCGCAGCCGCTCGCCGCGCGGTGATCCGCCGGATGCGCTGAGGCCGGTCGAGGTACCGCCGCTGCGACGGTGACTGGCCGATGTCCCCGACGGTCGAGGCTGGACGCGCGGAAGGCCCGCCGCGTGGGGCGGCGGGCCTTCCGGGTCGACGGACGGGACTAGTGCCTCAGCAGGTCGTGGGCCTCGCGGATCTTGGCCCAGGACTTCGGCTCGGCCGGCGGGCCGGCCTTGCGGGCGGCCGAGGCCACGTCCGGCCGGCCGGCGGTGAACAGCCAGGTGGTGAACAACTCGTCCAGGTCCAGTCCGGAGATCCGCTCGGCGAGGGCCTGGAACTGCGCGATGGTGCCGTTGCCGTAGCGGTGCTCGGCGGTCCAGGCCGGCAGGATCGCGAAGAACGCGTCGTCGCCGACCGCCAGCCGGAGCTGGTGCAGGGCCATCGCGCCCCTGTCGTAGACAGCGTCGTCGAAGATCCCCGCCGCACCCGGGTCGCCAGGCAGCACCTGCCAGAACTCCGAATCGGCCGGGTAGCTGGCGTAGGTGAAGTCGAAGACCTCCTGCGCGGTGCCCTCGCCCTGCTCCTCCGACCACAGCCACTCGGCGTACGAGGCGAAGCCCTCGTTGAGCCAGATGTCGCGCCACCCGGTCACCGACACCGAGTCACCGAACCACTGGTGGGCGTTCTCGTGGACCACCACGTACGTGTTGGCGCCGCGCCGCCAGAAGCCCGGGCCGTACACCGGTCGGGTCTGCGTTTCCAGGGCGAAGCTGATGCCGTCGACGGGCCCGGCCACGCCACCCTGCGCCTCGAACGGGTACGGGCCGAAGATCCCGCTCGCCCAGTCGACGATCTCGCCGGTCCGCTCGATGCTCGCCCGCGCGGCCGGCCCGAGCGCGCCCAGCGACGTGCTGTACGCGTTGATCACCGGCTGGCCGCCGGGCGTGGTGTCGGTGACGATGTCGTACTGGCCGATGGCCATGAAGGCCAGGTAGGTGGCGGTGGGGGAGGTGGTCCGCCAGATCCACCGGGTGCGGTTGCCGGGCTCGGCCAGCGGTGGCCGGGGCTGCACGCCGTTGCTGATCACCTCGACACCGGTGGGCACCGAGACCGAGATGTCGAATGTGGCCTTGTCCAGGGGATGATCGTTGCTCGGGAACCACCACCACGCCGACTCGGGCTCGTTGACAGCGAGCGCCCCGTCGTCGGTGCGCGTCCAGCCGGTGTAGCCACCGATGAGCGTCTCGGACGGGATTCCGTTGTAGCGCACCACGATCGTCAGCTGCTGACCCCGGGTGATCGTGCGGGCCGGGGTGACCACCAACTCGTGCGCGCCCTCGGTGCTGGTGCTGGCCTCCCAGCCGTTCACCCGCACCGACTCGACGTCGAGCAGGAAGTCCAGGTTGAAACGGGAGAGGTCCTGTGTCGCGGTGGCGAGGATCGTGGTGGTGCCGGTGAGCCGGTCGGTGGCCGGCTCGTAGCGCAGCCGGACGTCGTAGTGCGAGACGTCGTAGCCGCCGTTGCCGTAGTCGGGGAAATAGCTGTCGCCCAGGCCGGGCGCGCCGGGTTGCGGCGCGACCATGACGCTGGGCCGCCCCCAGGCGGTCGGCGCGGCCTGGCCGGGGGTGCCGGCGAGCATGGTGCCGGCGGTGGTGAGGGTCAGGGCGGCGGTGGCCGCCGTGAGGATTCGTCGCACCGGGTGGACTCCCTCCATCGAGTGTTCGCAGGGCCAACCTAATCGACGACCGTGAACGTCGCTGGCCCGCCGCGCGGTGCTGACGAGCTATTCCATTGATGTGCATGTTTCGCTAGCATTACCGCCTAGTAACAACTGTTCCGTCCCTGGCCACGCGCGCGGTCGCAGGATCCCACCACCCCTGTCCTGTGGAGGTCCGTCATGCCCCACCGCCCGCTGGCCCGCGCCCTCGCCGCGCTTGTCGCCCTCTTCGCCGCCGCCCTCGGCGCCGTGCTGGTTCCCGGCACCGCGCAGGCCGCCGCCGTCAACTACGTCGCGCTCGGCGACTCCTACTCCTCAGGTGTCGGCGCCGGCCCGTACGACACGTCGGGTTGCCTGCGCAGCCAGAAGTCGTACGCCCCGCTCTGGGCGGCCGCCCACGGCGTGACCAGCTTCAACTTCCGGGCCTGCGGCGGTGCGGTCACCGCCGACGTCCTCAACGACCAGGTGAGTGCGCTCAGCGCCAGCACCACACTTGTCACCATCACCATCGGTGGCAACGACGCCGGATTCGTCAACGTCATCACCAGTTGCCGGTTCGGCAGCACGTCGTCCTGCACCAACGCCGTAAACACCGCCAAGAGCTTCGCCACCTCGACGCTGCCCGCCCGGCTCGACGCCACGTACGCCGCCATCCGCAACCGGGCGCCCAACGCCCGACTGATCGTCCTGGGCTATCCGCGCCTGTTCGAGACGAACTCCTGCGGCTGGCTGGCGATGAGCACCTACAAGCGCACCATCCTCAACGAGGCGGCCGACGTGCTCGCCTCGGTCACCGCGAGCCGGGCCAGCGCGGCCGGCGCCACCTTCGCCGATACCCGCGGCTACTTCTCCGGGCACGGCGTCTGCGCCGGCGACCCGTGGATCAACGACATCTCGGGGATCATCGAGGCGTACCACCCGGACGCCGACGGCTACCGCTACGGCTACCTGCCGGCGCTGAACGCCGTCACCGGCTGACCCGTACCCAGTGCCCGGCGGTCGACGGTCCACCGCGGACCGTCGACCGCCGCGCGCCGACCCGACCCGTGTGCGCCGCGTCGGTACTGTGCCGGTGTCACCGCCGTCCGTTAGGGTTTCGGCGAACCGGACGGCCGTGGCGTGGGAGGCAGAGCGTGGGCAGGCTCGCGTCGGCGTACGGGCAGGCGGTCACCGCCCACCGGGCGGCCCGCGTCCACCTCGACACCGCCCGGGGCGCGCTCGGCGCGGCCCCGCCCCCCACCTCACCGGCTGGCGGAAGTGACCTGGTGGCCCGCCTCGCACGACTCGGCGGCACCCTCGCCACCCCGACACCGGGCGCCACCACAGTGACCGACGCCCCGGCCGCCGTCCGGGTCGGCGAGGCGTCCACTCCGGATGGCGGCTTCCCGGTGCTCGTGCCACTCGGCGGCGGGCACCACCTGGCGCTGGACACCGACGCCCGCGATCCCCGGGTCGCCGCGCTGCTGCGCGCGCTGGTGCTGCGGCTGGTCGCCACCGCGCCACCCGGGCACGTCCGGGTCGCCGGCATCGACACCGCCGCGCTGGGCGCGACGTTCGGTCCGTTGCGTCCGCTGCTCGACGCCGGTGTGCTCGACCCGCCGGCCAGCACCGACGCCGAGGTGACGGCCCTGCTGGCCGCCGCCGAACGCCACGCCCGCGCCGCGCAGCACGCCGAGCCGCACAACAGGCAACTGCTGCTTGTGGTGGCTACCGCCGCCCCACCGCCGCGCGAGTTGGCGCGGCTCGCCGCGCTCACCCACGCAGGCCCGGCCGCCGCCGTCTGCGTGCTGCTCGCCGGCCACCCGTCCCGGCTGCCCGGCGAGACCTCCCCGCCGCTGGGTGGCACCACCGCCATCCGGCTCACCGAGGGGTACGCGCACGTCGGCGACCCGCCCGGCATCCCGTTCAGCGTCGACGGGCAGGGCCTCGCCGCGCCCGTGCGGCTCGACGGCGATCCGCCCCCCGCCTCGGTACGCGCGCTCGCCGAGCACCTCGGCGCCGCCGCCCGGCGCACCGAAGCATTGCCCTTCGCCGACCTGCTGCCCGAGCGGCGCTGGGCCGAATCCGCAGGCAACGGCCTGCGGACCGTCATCGGCCGTGCCGGCTCCGGCCCGCTGACCGCAGCCGCCAACACCCCGCTGACGGGTGCCTTCGACACCCCACTGACTGTCGCCTTCGACGACGCCACCCCGCACTGGCTGGTGGGCGGGCGCACCGGCGCCGGCAAGACCGTCTTCCTCCTCGACGTCCTCTACGGGCTGGCCGCCCGCTACTCACCGGCTGAGCTTCAGCTCTACCTGCTCGACTTCAAGGAAGGTGTCAGCTTCACCGAGTTCGTGCCCACCGGGCGTGACCCGTCCTGGCTGCCGCACGCCCGCGCGGTCGGCATCGAGTCCGACCGCGAGTACGGCCTCGCCGTCCTTCGTGAACTGCGCCGGGAGGCACAGCGCCGGGCCACCACCTTCAAACGGCACGGCGTCACCAAACTCGCCGACCTGCCCCCGGCCAACGCGCTGCCGCGCATCGTGGCGGTCATCGACGAGTTCCACGTACTGCTCGCCGGCAACGACGCACTGGCCCGCGAGTCCGTCGACCTGCTGGAGGAGCTGGCCCGCAAGGGGCGCTCCTACGGCGTACACCTTGTGTTGGCCAGCCAGAGCATGACCGGCATCGAGGCCCTCTACGGGCGGGCCGAGGCGATCTTCGGGCAGTTCGCGTTGCGGGTGGCGCTGCCCGGCGGAGGTGGGGTGCTCGACCCGCTCAACGACGCCGCGGCGGCCCTGCCGATCGGCTCGGCCGTGGTCAACACCGCGGCCGGCGCGGTAGGCGCGGACACGGTGCTGCGTTTCCCCGACGCGCACGCCGCCGCCGCCGACCTCACCGCCCTGCGCCACGAGCTGTGGCAGGCCCGCCCGCCGGGCTCGCGCGCACCGGCGGTCTTCAAGGGGTACGAGGCGGCGCGCGTCGAGGACGATCCCACGTTCGCGGGGTTGCGCCCCGGTGGCCGCCGCCCGATGGCACTCGTCGGTCGGACTGTCGACGTGCACGGCACCACAGCGCTCTTCCTCATGGACAGCACTCCGGGCCGGCACCTCGCGGTCGTCGGCACCACACCGGGCGGCGCGGACGTGCTGCGTGCCGCGACACTCAGCCTGGCCCGCCAGCACATCCCGGGCGACGCACGGTTCCAGCTGGCCTCGCTGGTCAGCGCCGCCGACCCGGTCGTCGACGAGACCGAAGCGGCCCTGCGGGCAGCCGGTCACCCGGTGCACCGCCTGGACACCGCCGGGCTGCGCGACCGGATCGCCGCGTTGGCCGCCGAGCCGTCCGGCCGCGAATACCTTGTGGTGTTCGGCATGGACGCCGCCGCGCCGGTCCTCGCGGCGGCCGACCCGGTGACCTTCCGCTCCGGCCTGGACGACCTGCGTACCCTGCTGCGCCACGGCCCCGCCCAGGGTGTGCACCTGCTCGGCTGGTGGCGTGGGCTGCGCCGGCTCGCCGACGACCTCGGCGGCACACAGAACCGCGACGACGTCGCCTGCCTCGTCGCGCTCAACGTGCCCGGTCCGGAGTTGGCCCTGCACCTGGGCGTGCACGACCTGGCCTACACGCCGCGCGCCGACCGGGCGCTGCTTGTCGACAGGCACGACCAGCGCACCAGATTGATCGTGCCGTTCGCCCGGGACGGGCACGAGCCGGACGGGGAGCGGTGACGGTGTCCTTCGAGGAGTACGCGGCGTTGGCCCGACAGCTCGCCGAGCAGCGCCGCACCGTCGAGCGGGACGCCGCCGCCGAGTCCGAACGCCGCCGCGACCTGCACGCCACCGCCGACTACCTGCACCAGCGGTTGACCGCCCAGGGGCACCGCCTCGACCAGCTCGGCCGCGCGATCGGCATCGACCAGCCGGCGACCGCCCCTGCCGCCGACCCCGTGTCCGGGTCCGGCCCAGGCCCGGTGGCTGGCTCGGCTCCGGGGCCGGTTTCTGGCGCGGCCTCGGGTCACGTTCCCGGATCAGGGCTGTCGGCCGGGGACTCCGGCGTCCGGAGCGGGTCGTCCGGGGTGCCCGGACCGGGGGACGGCGGGTCCGCCGGCGTAGCCGGCCCGTCGGGGCGGTCGGGTGTCGAGGCGTACCCCCAGATGCCTGAGGCGCGGCTGGCGCTGCCGACGGCGGCGAGCCCGGCGGGCGTCGGGGTGCCGGCGCAGCGCGCGGCGGCGGTCGACCCGGCGATGGAGCTTGAGTTGGCGCGGCGGATGGCCGACGAGGCGGACCGCCACGGGCAGCAGGCCGAGTTGCTGGCCCAGCGGCCGGCGCTGCTGCCGACGTGGTCGCCGCTGGCGCGGGCTGTCGCCGTGTACGCCGGCTGCGGGGCGGCCGCCGGGGTGCTCATGCTGACGCTTGTGCTCGCCTCCGGCGTCGGCCTTGTCGACGGCTTCACGCTCGGCGCGTGGATCTGTGCCGGGCTGCCGGCGCTGGCGTTCTTCGGCGGTTACCTGGTGCTGGGCCGGTGGGGGAGGCCCCACACGGTGGCCGGCACCCCGCCGCGCTACCTGCCGTTGGGGTTCCTGATCTGCTTCCTGCTGGTGCCGCTGGGCTACTGCGCCTACCTTCTGCTGTTCCGCGCGCTGCGCTGAGCGCTCCCAGCCCGCCCCAGCTCGGTCAGCTCCTGATCCAGCAGGTCAGCCAGTCGCTCGAACCGCGCCAGGTGAGTCTCCCTGGTGATTCCCCGGCTGGGCATCTCGACTGTCATCAACAGGTACAGGTGCAGGCGGTAGAGGCTGAGTCGCCGCAGAGCGGCCTCGTCGAAGACCACCGGGCCGGGCGCGGCGGCGCGGTAGCCACGCAGGAACGGATGGTCGGGGTCGTCCTCGACCCGCCGGTACAGCAGTGGAGACACCAGGTCCATGAGCGGATCGCCGAAGAGGAACCGCTCGCCGTCGACAATGCCGCGCAGACGCAGGGTGCCAGCGGCGTCGGCGTCGGGTTCGGGTTCGGGTTCGGGTTCGGCGAGCAGGTTGCCGTCCCAGCCGTCGAAGTGCAGCAGCGACGGCCGGCGTACCTCATCGAGGGCTGACGCGTACCGCTCGGGCAGCTCGCGGATCCGTGCCGGCGAGGTGGGCAGCGGCACGTCCCAGTCCACAGCGTCGGCGAGCAGGCCGTCGAGCATTGCGGCGAAGGCCTGGCGCCACGTCGCACCGCTGGCCCGGCCGCCGTCGTACCCGTAGCGGTCGCCGCTGACCCGGTGCAGGGCGGCGATGGCGGCGCCGAAGTCGTAGCGGGCCGGGGCGTCGTCGAGGTGCCGCTCCGACTCCGACCACTCCCAGAGGGACCGTCCCGGCAACAGGCCGCTGACCAGCCACTCGCCGAGGTCCGGATCGGTGCCGTGGTGCAGCAGCGGTGGCACCGGCACCTGCGGCGCGTACGTGGCCACCAGGCGGAAGTATCGGGCCTCGGCGCCGCACAGGCCCCGCTCGTAGCGCAGCAGCGGTGCGTCGGGCGGCGGTGCCACCTTCAACACCACAGCGCGCCCGTCGTCGAGCGCCACCCGCCACACCGTCGCGAAGCCGCCACCTTCGAGCCGCCCGCAGTCCACCATGCGGCGGTCCGGGCCGAAGGACGCCTCGACATAACGCTGTACCTGAGCGCGGTCCAGCGACCGCTGGGTATGGCTGAGCCCTTCCACCTGTCGTCCCCGTCTCCCCGTCGTGACGCCCGCCAGAGTGCCAGAACCGCCGGCGAACCATCGCCCCGCTGCCGTCGGTCCCGCATTGACGCTGTCGGATAGGTGTCACCGCGCGTGGCGAGGGCTGTGCAGCGCCGTGATCTTCCCTATCCTGACGTGTTCACCGATGGCTAGCGACGTGGAGTGTCGTGGATCCTCGACAGGTACGACGTCTGGCAGAGCAGTCCGCCAACTTCGGGTTTCTCAAGGAGCACCCGCTACTGGTCTGGTACGGAGCGGGTGCTGAGCTGCTCGTTTATGTCGACGCCCAGGCCGCGATGTTCAAGATCCGTGCCTTCGGTGACGAGTTGGCCAAGGATCTCGTCCGCCGCACCGGTGCGAAGCCGCAGAAGAACGACTTCTACCACCGGGTTCAAGCGCTGTATAGCGACGGCACCCTGGTCGCGGAGACCTATCACGCGTTCGACCGCCTTCGTGATCAGGGCAACAAGGCCGTACACGATCATCTGGGTGAGGTACGTGCGGCGCTCGACATGCTGCGCACCTGCTTCGAGCTGGGCGTCTGGTTCCACCGGGCGTTGACCGGCGACAGGACTGCGCTTGGTTTCGTGCCGCCGTCTCCGCCGCCCCGTCAGGTGTCGCAGAGCATCGCGGACGGGCTCCAGGCGGAGATCCAGCGTTACAAGGACGAGCTGGCACAGACCAAGCTCCTGCTGGAGGGCAAGGCGTCGCTGGCGCAGGCCCAGGCCGATGCGATGGTCGCCGCGGATCGTGCCGTTCGCGATGCCGATGCCCGTCGTGATCAGGCCGCCGCCCTGGTGGCGAGCTTGGCACCGTCCGCCGAGGCGGAGCAGGCGGCGCTCGACAGCAAGGGGACACCGAAAGTCTCGGCCGCTCGCCGGGAGGAGTTCATCGCCCGCGCGCGTCGCGCCTCACACGAACCGCTCAACGAGATGCAAACCCGGGTCGAGATCGACCGGCAGTTGGGCGCCGCCGGCTGGATCGTCCAGGACGAGGCCCAGATCAATCTGTACGCGGGGACCGGCGTCGCCGTCCGCGAGGTGACCCTGGCGACTGGTCGGGCCGATTATCTGCTCTACGTCAACCAGCGGCTGGTCGGCGTGATCGAGGCCAAGCGGGAGGGGACCGCGCCGCGTGGCGTCGAGGCGCAACTCGACCGCTACCTCAACGGTCTCACTGCCGAGCAGAAGCTCGCTGCGTGGCACCGGAACGACCCGCTGCCCTTCGGCTATGTCGCTACGGGCACCGAGACGGCTTTCGTCAACCGGCTCGACCCGTTTCCACGTACCCGTGAGGTCTTTGCCTTTCACCGGCCCGAGACGTTCGCGCGGTGGATGCGGGAGGCCGACGACGATCCGGCGGCACCGACGTTGCGGGCCCGGCTGCGGCGGATGCCGGCGCTGGACCGCCTGGGCCTGCGGCCCGCTCAGGTGGACGCCATCGACGGTCTGGAACGTTCGCTCGCCGAGGATCGGCCGCGCTCGCTGATCCAGATGGCGACAGGTGCCGGCAAGACGTTCACAGCGGTCACCAGCAGCTACCGGCTGCTCAAGCACGCCCGCGCCACCCGGATTCTGTTCCTCGTCGACCGCAACAACCTCGGCAAACAGACCCTTCGGGAGTACGCGGGCTACCAGACCCCGGACGACGGGCGGAAGTTCACCGAACTGCACAACGTCGACCGGCTCTCCGGTGCCGGCATGCTCGACTCATCCGCCGTGGTCATCTCCACCATTCAGCGGCTCTACGGCGCGCTGCGCGGCGACGACCTGCCGGACCCCGACCTCGACGACCGGGCGTACGACGACTACGAGTTGGACGAGCCGGCCGAGGTCGCCTACAACCGACAGCTCCCGCCGGAGACTTTCGACCTCATCGTGGTCGACGAGTGTCACCGCTCGATCTACGGCAAGTGGCGGGGCGTCATCGAGTACTTCGATGCCTTCGTGGTCGGGCTGACCGCGACGCCGGTCAAACAGACGCTGGGTTTCTTCCAGCAGAACCTGGTCTCCGAGTACACCTACGAGCAGGCGGTCGCCGACGGGGTGAACGTCAGCTTCGACGTGTACCGGATCAAGACGGAGATCACCGAGAAGGGCGCCGACATCGAGGCTGGTACGGTCGTGCCGCTGCGTGACCGCCGCACCCGGGCCGAGCGCTACCAGGAGCTGGAAGACGACTTCACGTACGGCGGCAGCCAGGTCGGGCGGTCGGTCATCTCGAAAGGGCAGCTCAAGCTGGTGCTGGAAACCTTCCGGGAGAAGCTGTTCACGGAGATCTTCCCTGGCCGCTCGACCGTGCCCAAGACGCTGATCTTCGCGCGGGACGACAACCACGCCGAGGAAATCGTGCAGATGGTGCGGCTCGTCTTCGGGCGGGGCAACGACTTCGCCGCGAAGATCACGTACGCCTCGCGTAAGGGTGGCGACAACCCGGACACCCTCATCCAGGCGTTCCGCAACAGCCCGGAGCTGCGCATCGCGGTTACCGTCGACATGATCGCCACTGGCACCGACGTACGCCCATTGGAGTGCGTCTTCTTCCTCCGGCCGGTCCGCAGCGCCACCTACTTCGAGCAGATGAAAGGGCGTGGCGCTCGCACCATCGACGCCGCCGAGTTCCAGGCCGTCACCCCTGACGCCGAGGTGAAGGACCGGTTCGTCATCGTCGACGCGGTGGGCGTCACCGAAGCCGATCTGGACGAGGCGGTGCCGCTGCAACGGCACACGGAACGGCAGATCTCACTGCGCGACCTGCTCAAGAAGGCAGGCACCCTGACCGCCGACTCAGACGAGGTAGCCACCCTCGCCGCCCGGCTGGCAAGGCTGGAGCAGCAGCTGACCGACGACGAGCGCGCGGAGCTGGCGGCCCTCGCCGACCAGCCGCTCACCGGCATCGTGCGGGGCTTGGTCGACGCGGTCGCCCCCGAGCAGCTCAACCCCGCCAAGGAAGCCGGCCCGGACGCCGTACGCGACCTGCTGGCCGGGGCGCTGCGTCCGCTTGCCGCGAACCCGGCGCTGCGCGAACGCATCCTGGAGATCCGCCGCGCGCACGACATCACCATCGACGAGGTGAACGCCGACAAGCTCATCTCGGCGGCCGGCGTGCCGCCCGAGGAACGCGCCCAGGTCACCGTCAAGAGCTGGCACGACTATCTGGAGGAGCACCGGGACGAGATCACCGCTTTGCAGGTCTTCTACGAAGGGCGGGGGAGAGTCGGGTACGCCCAGCTCAAAGAACTGGCGGCGCGGATCGCCCGGCCGCCGCAGGCGTGGACGCCCGAGTCCTTGTGGAAGTCGTACGTGCTGCTCGGCCGCACCGCCGAGGCGTCCGGCAGCAGGGGAGTGACCGACCTTGTCAGCCTTATCAGGTATGAGTTGGGGCTCGACCAGGAGCTGCGCCCGTACCGCAGCCTTGTCGAGGAGCGCTTCCGTGGGTGGCTGCTCCGGCAGGAACAGTCAGGCGCTACGTTCACTGCCGACCAGGCGTGGTGGCTGGAGAGGATCAAGGACGTGATAGCGGTCAGCGTGGAGATCACCCCCGACGATCTGGAGGGCGCGCCGTTCAGCGAGCGGGGCGGGATCGACGGGTACGCGGGCGCGTTCGGCAAGCGCGCCGAGCCATTACTGAACGAGCTGAACCAGGAGCTGTCCGCGTGACCGACCTGCCCAAGGGCTGGGCTCAGGTGACGCTCGGTGAGGTTGCGCTGTCGGTGAAGAACGGCATCTTTGTATCCAGGCCCGGGACTCAACCAGACGGCGTCCCAATCCTTCGGGTCAGCGCTGTCCGACCAGGGTCGTTGCAGCTGGACGACGTTCGTTACACCGGCATGGATCGCGACTCTCTCGCCCAGTCTGATGCCCTGCTCGCATCTGGCGATCTCCTCTTCACGCGCTATAACGGGAACATTGATTACGTTGGCGCTTGCGCTGTGGTGCCAGACACTGCGAGGGCCCTCACCTACCCGGATAAACTAATCCGTGTTCGAGTTGATGCCGAACTTGCCGATCCGTTTTACATCGGATACGCGTTCGAAAGTCCGCAAGTCCGATCATTCGTGCGTTCGGTTGCGCGCACTACCGCCGGCCAGGCTGGCATCTCCGGCTCAAGCCTGAAGTCAGTGCCAATTCTGTTGCCGCCCCTCGCCGAGCAGCGCCGTATCGTTGCCGATCTTGGTGCCTTTTTAGCCCACCTTAAAAGGGGGCGCGATGCGGTAACCTCCGCCGAAGGTCGGGTTTTTATCCTGCGAAAGGCGCACCTTCGAGAGCTTAGGGACCGAGCAGTCGCGGCCGGCGGCGTACTCACTCGAATAGGTGCGATAGCCGATACGTCGCTTGGGAAGATGCTTGACTCAGCTAGAAATCAAGGTGAGCCGACTCCATATCTTCGTAACATAAATGTCCGATGGGGCCACATAGATCTAACTCAGGTCTCCACCGTGCCCATGTCGGCTGACGAGCGGCTGCGCTTCAACCTACTTCCGGGCGACTTGTTGCTGTGCGAAGGCGGTGAGCCGGGGCGATGTGCTGTTTGGAGTGGGGAGGTAGCGACCATGACCTACCAAAAGGCTCTTCATAGACTTCGCGTGCGGCCGGGACTGGAGCCCCAATGGTTGGCGCTGGCTCTTGAAGAAGCGGTGCTTAACAAGCGCACAGCTCATCTTGAAACCGGCTCTACAATTAAGCACCTACCTCAGGAAAAGCTGCGACAAGTTGAGGTTGTCGTTCCGGATATCGAAATTCAACGGCGACTTGTAAGCGAGTTTGCGGCCATCGAGAGCGGGATTGATGCAGTCGTTAAAGCTTGTCGGGAAGCTAAGAGTCGGGGCGAAATCTTGAAGCGGATGCTTCTCGCGGCGACCTTGGCGGGGCGGCTTTGGTCGCAGAATTCCAACGATGTGCCGGCGTCGGAGCTGCTCGCGCGCATCAAGGCCAAACGAGCAGCCGCATTGCCAAAGCAGAAGACGCGCTCCCGGCGTACCCAGAGAGAGTTGGCGGCTCCGCCGACCAGGGTGACCGGCGACGACTACCAGCAGGAGGCACTGCCGCTGTGAGCACTCTGGATTCTCGCCGGTTGGTGCAGAAGCTGTGGAACTACTGCGACGTGCTGCGTGACGACGGTGTCTCGACCATCGACTACGTGGAGCAGTTGACGTTCCTGCTCTTCCTCAAGATGGCCGACGAGCGGGCCAATCGATCGATCCGACCGGAGCAGATCGTGCCCGACGAGCTGAGCTGGCAGACGCTGCTCGATTCCGAGGGCAAGAAGCTTGAGGCCCAGTACCGGAACGTTCTCGAAGAGCTGGCCCTGGAAGGCGGCACCCTGGGCACGATCTTCCGCAAGGCACAGAACAAGATCCAGGACCCGGCGAAGCTCAAGCGGCTCATCGTCGACCTGATCGACAAGGAGGAGTGGTCCAGCACCGGGGTAGACGTCAAGGGCGATGCCTACGAGGAGCTGCTCGCCAAGGGTGCCGAGGACGCCAAGTCGGGTGCCGGGCAGTACTTCACCCCACGTGCGCTGACTGCCGCCATGGTCGACTGCATGCAACCCACCCCCGATGACACCATCACCGACCCGGCGTGCGGTACCGGCGGCTTCCTGCTCGCCGCGTTCGATTTCATCCAGCAGCACCACGGCAGTGACCTGACCCCGGACCAGCGGCGGCGGCTCGCCAACGGCGCGATCACCGGCACGGAATTGGTCGACGGCACCGCACGGCTGGCCGCGATGAACATGCTGCTGCACGGCATCGGCACCCCCAGTGGCGATTCTCTGATCACCATCGGGGATGCGCTCGGCAAGGAGCCGGACCGCCGCTACAGTCTGGTCCTCGCGAACCCGCCGTTCGGCCGTAGCTCCTCGATCCGGATGATTGGCGAGGACGGCCGCTCCACGCGTGAAGAGCGGGAGATCGAGCGGAACGACTTCTGGGCCACCACCGCCAACAAGCAGCTCAACTTCGTCCAGCACATCGCCTCGCTGCTGGAGATCGACGGTCGGGCCGCGGTTGTCCTGCCGGACAACGTGCTCTTCGAGGGCGGCGCGGGGGAGACGATCCGCCGCCGACTGCTCAAGCAGTACGACCTGCACACCATGCTGCGCCTGCCCACCGGCATCTTCTACGCCGGTGGGGTTAAGGCTAACGTGCTCTTCTTCGAGCGCAAGCGCGCCCGCGAGGAGCCGTGGACGCAGAAACTGTGGGTGTACGACTTCCGCACCAACCAGCACTTCACTCTCAAGCAGAACCCGCTACGTCGTGAACATCTCCAGGATTTCGTCGACTGCTACCTGCCGGGCAAGGACCGCGCCGAGCGGGTCGAAACCGAGCGGTTCCGGCCCTTCTCCTACGAGGAGTTGATCGCCCGCGACAAGGTGAACCTCGACATCACCTGGCTCAAGGACGCGTCCCTGGAGGACGCCGACGCCCTGCTGCCGCCAGAAGTCATCGCGCAGGAGATCGTCGAGGACCTGGAGTCGGCGCTTCGTGAGTTCGCCGCCATCGCTGAGGCTCTCGGTGCGGCCGGAGCCGGAGGAGATGCTGCCCCCGCCCGGCCAGCATCGCTGGATTAACCAACGTTGCCAGTGATCGAGCTAGCATAGAAGGGCGCCGGATGATGAATCCCCTCCAGGTGCGGCACGTCCGCGAATCATTAATGCGCCAGTTCGAGGATTGTGTCGACCTCAGTGACATTGATGACAAGGCGCCACCGCGGCACCGTGAGCAAGCTTTCCTGTCTCGGGCGCTAGCGGCGATGGCGGTCCAGCACCTCGCCGGTACTGGTTCGATGGAGGCAGCCGCCGCCGTAATTGATGGCTTCGATGACTGGGGAATTGATGCGGTCGCGGTAAGCAAGGATGCGCCACATGTGTGGCTGGTCCAAGCTAAGTGGAGCGACAACGGCAATGCAACGCTGGACCAAGCAAGCGCCCTGAAGTTCAAGCAGGGTTTCGACCTGCTGCTGCGCGAGGAGTACGCCCGATTCAATAAGCGCTTCCAGGCGCTCGCTGATGAGGTCGACAAAGCATTTGCGGAAGGTGACGTGAAGATCACCTTGGTTATCGCTTTGCTGGGCCGTCCAGTGCTTGCTGACGCGGTCGATTACGTTCTGCATCAGGCATGCAAGGAAACTGAGCCGATGACGGATGTGAAAGTCATGGGGTTGGTTGATTTTCACGATATTGTCCGCTCGGGTGTCGATGGGCCAAAAATCGACATCACTGCTCGCCTCGACGGGTGTGCATCAGTGGCGGAGCCGTTTAAGGCTTACTACGGAACCATGTATGCCAGCGAGGTGGCTTCTTGGTACGACGATCACGGCGACCGGTTGTTTGCTAAGAACATTCGAACGTCGCTTGGGGTCACCGCGGTTAACCGAAGCATCACCGAGACGCTGGTGAAGCGTCCCGATCATTTCTGGTACTTCAATAATGGAATAACCGTGCTTTGCGACAGCGTTCGCCGTACTGCAAAATTCGCTAATACTGCCGGAGGTCCAGGGGACTTCGTCTTAAGTGGAGTCAGTGTGGTTAACGGTGCCCAAACAGTGGCTGCGATGCATGCTGCCGTTAAGCAGGCGCCCGAGGTGGCAGCCTCAGGTCGGGTGTGGGTGCGCCTCATCTCGCTTGAAGATTGCCCCGACGGTTTCGCCACCGAAGTGACGCAGGCGACCAACACGCAGAACCAGGTCAAGGCCCGTGATTACGCCGCGCTTGACGAACGGCAGTCGAAACTGCGAGATGACTTCGCCCTGTCGCTGCAGAAGGCTTACGTGTACAAGCGTGGTGACACAGACCCTGCGCCTGATGCTGGATGCTCCATCGTTGAGGCTGCCACCGCTCTGTCCTGTGCTCATCGGAACCCAGAGTTGGCGATGCGCGCAAAGCAGAACCAGGAACTCCTGTGGGAATTCGGCACGAACGGAAGCTATCGTCTGCTCTTTGGTTCTCAGCCGAGTGCTTATCGAGTGTGGCGATCTGTCCTGCTCCTCCGGGCTGTTCAAGCGCACCTGAGCGAAGGCGCTCGGACTCGAGAAGGGCGAGCAGTTCAGGTTTCTGAACATGGTGACCTGCTGATAGTTCACCTGGTTATGCAGCAACTTGCCGACGAACCTTTCGATGACCAAAACGCTGATTGGCGACCCGTGCTGGATCGAGCCGTGGACCTATCGGAAATCGCGCTTGAATGGTTGATCCATCATTTTGATGCCGAGTACCCGGCAAGCTCCGCTCTGGTCACGTTCAAGCATCCACAAAAATGTCGCCAGCTAGTAGCTTTGGTGCTCGAATCTCTTCGAAGTGGCCAGCCGCGTCCGGATCTTCCTGCCGAATACAGTCCCACGCCAAGAGAGACCGAACGGAAGGCGGCAGCGGTCGTTGTCATCGTCAACTCGGGCCGCGTGGCCGACGGTGCGCCGGTGGAATTCCGGCCGGTGACCAGCCCGGAACGGAAAGCCTTGTTGCCATGGATCGACGAAGACCCGCGACGAGGGCAGGCCACTTGGGTGAACGACCGACGTCGGCCGCTGCTGTGGGCTGCGGACGGCGAGCAATATTCGCCGACAGGGTTAACCATGAAGATGCTGAAGACGGCGCCGGGCGAGCCGCCGAAGGCCGTTCAGGGAACGACACGATGGTTCGTGCCAGGGTCGGGTTCGTTGGCGCAAATTGCTGCGGAGATCCGCTCCACAGAGATCGATTAGCTTCCTGGCGACTGCCCTTGCCGCGTAACGGCGGCAGGTGCATTGCTGCCAGAGAAGCTGCCTCGGTCGTCCCATGGAGTCGATCGGCAGGTGTTGGGCGCGGCCATGTAATCGGTCTAGTTGAGCGAGATGCCGCCCCGTTGGTCTCCGCGCCTGGCATGTGGGCTCTCGGTCCGCCTGTCCCCGGCGAGCTTTCGAGAGCTCAGCGGGTGATGCGGATGGTCTGTTCGAAGTTCGCGTAGTCACAGCCGTTGTCGCCGCAGACCTCGGCGTTTCCGCCGATCAGCGCCTCGCCGTTGTGCAGGACGCGCCCACCCTCCGACACCCACGCCCGGCCGGTCGCGGTTCGCGGTTCACCGGCGCAGGAGAGGGGTGCCCAGCCGGAGGCGTACGCCACAGTGTTGCCCGAGCGCTGCCTGATGATCAGCTCGGTGCCGCCGGACATGCCGGCCGGGCAGGTGACGGTGAGGGTGATGTCCAGGGCGACGCCCTTCGCGACGAGGGTCGCGGACGTGACCTCGATGGTGCTCGCCGCGCTCGCCGGCGACGGCGTCAGCAGGGCGAACAGTGACAACCCGAGCAGGGCGATGGTGGTGGTGATGCGGCGCACGGCGGTTCTCCTTGTCCGGAGTGGGTGCTTACCTGCGGTCACCGTAGCCGTCGGCGGTGCTCACATCCATCAATCGATAGTGGATTGTTCAGTGGACGTGCGCTCGATGATGACGACCGGGATCTCGCGGTCGGTCTCCTTCTCGTAGCGGGCGTACGTCGGGAAGACCTCCGTCATCACCGGCCACAACCGGACCCGCTCCTCGGCGGTCGCCGTACGCGCCCGAGCGGCGAACCGTTCGGCACCCACCTGGATGTCCACTCTCGGATCCGCGCTGAGGTTCAAATACCAGGCGGGGTGCCTGGCCGAACCCCCGTTGGACGCGACCAGCACGTGGTCGTCGCCGTCGCGGCCGTACATCAACGCGGTGCGGCGCAGCTTGCCCGACCGGCGTCCGCGGGTGGTGAGCAGCAGCGAGGGTACGCCGTGGAAGGTGCCCCCGTCGGCGCCGTCGGTCTCGACGTAGCGCCGGATGTGGCTGGCGACCCAGCCGACCGGGCTGTCCTCGATCGTCTCGTGCTGGTCCTGCGCGGTCACGCCATCCCCTCCGTCATCGAACCCGGGCCGGTCGATCAGCCCTGTCGATCATATGTGGAGGTTCGCGTGGCGTGGCCGCGTCGTGCGGGGCGTGGAGAAGGGGCGCGGGCCGCTGGTGACGGAAAGAGGTCAGCCGCGCGAGCGCGGTAGGCAGCACTTCTTGTACTTCGCGCCCGAGCCGCACCAGCAGGCGTCGTTGCGGCCGGGCGGCCAGGACGTCAGGCCCACCTCGTCGAGGCTGTCGGCGTACCCGTCGAGGGTTTCCTCGTCGATGGGGTCGTCGCCGGCGAAGGCAGCCAGGCCCTCGACGGTGCCGGCGACCACGCCCAGGTCCGCGCCGGCCAACCCGGACGCCTCGGTGAGCGCGCGTTCGATCTGGGCGCGGTGCTCGTCCCGCGTCTTCGGGTAGCTGTCGACAAGCGCGGGCCAGCGCGTCAGCAACGCGGTGAACTCGGCCTCCGGCCAGAACAGCAGCGTCGCCGGGCCGTCGTCGAGCGCCTCAAGGGCGTGGCTGCTCGCGGCGCGTAGCCGGTCGGCGAGGGTGTCGTACTCGTCGTGGGGGAGACCCATCTCCTCGCGCAGGTCGTGTCGTTGCTGGGCCAGGCCGTAGATCATGGCGGCGGCCTCGTCCTGCGCGTCCTCGGAGGCGTGCTGCTGGCTCCGCGTCCGTTCCATGATCGCGTCAAGCGCGCCGGTGATCCACTCCAACGCCGTCTCGGCGTGGCCGGATTCGGACAGCTCGTCGATGAGGTACGTGGCGTCGGGGTTGGTCTCCAGCAGGGGACGCAGCTCGGTCAGCTCGGCAAGGCCCTCGTCCTCGCGGTCGAGGCGCAGCAGCAGGCCGCCGCGCACCGCGCGGGCGTACGCGTTCTCGTCGGGCTGTTCGGCGATGGCGCGGGTGGCCAGGGCGAGCGCGTCGGCCAGGTCGCCGGCCTGCTTCAGGATGTCCGCCGCGACAAGCAGCGCGTACCCGGTGTCGTCGGGGTCGGCGACCCGTCCCTCGTCGACGGCGCTTACCAGCTCGGCGGCAAGCGCGGCCGGATCGGGGCTCTCAAGGCCCAGGGCGCCGAGCTCTTCGATCCGGTCGGCGGTCAGCGGTTCGGACATGGGCGCATCCTGACGGCGGCGAACGGTGGGCGGGAAAGCGGCAAGCGTACCCCCGGGGAATGCCGGAGCCCGGGACGGCGGGCCGCCGCGGGCTCCGGTGCGCTCAGCGGGTCGCGGGCACGGGGGCCAACTCGGCGGCTAGCTCCGACTCGATGACCGTCGTGGTGGTCGGCCGGCGACCGGCCGACGCCCGCCGGGCGGACGGGACGGCGAGGGCCGCGAGCGCGGCGGCCAGGGCGATCGCCGTGAGGACGAGAAACCCGGTAGTGAAGCCGGCCTCCCGGGGAAGGCCGTTGGCCTGCGGGTTCGCGGTGATCACTCCGCTGATCACGGCGGCGCCGATCGCGCCGCCGATGGTACGGATGTTGGCGTTCATGCCGGTCGCCACGCCGGTCTGGCTGGCGGGCACGCTGGCGACGATCAGGTTGGCCATCGAGGCGAAGGCGAGGCCGATGCCGAGGCCCATGAGACCGCCGGCGATGGCGACCTGCCAGCGGGCGTCGTGCGCGAGGGTCAGCAGCGCCGCGGCGATCACGTTGAACGTGGCGCCGGTGGCGAGCTGCGCCTTGGCACTGAACACCGCCTGAAGGCGGCTGGCGACGAGCCCGGCGACGAACATCGCGACGAGCATCGGCAGCAGGAGCAGCCCTGACTGGCCGATGCTGGCGCCGAAGCCGTAGCCGGCCACTGTCGGGGTCTGCACGAACTGCGGCAGGAACGCGTACACGGAGAACATCGACGCGCCGTAGAGCAGGGCGACCAGGTTCGTGGTCCAGACGCCGGGCAGGCGCATCATCCGCATGTCGATGAGCGGGTTGGGTGAGCGGACCTCGGCGACAAGCCAGCCGACCAGCAGCACCACGGCGAGCGCCAGCAGGCCGAGCACCCAGGCGGAGGTCCAGCCCCACGCCCCGCCCTGGCTGATGGGCAGGAGCAGCGCGACAAGCCAGCCGGAGAGCAGCACGGTGGCGCGCCAGTCGATGCGGCCGGGGCTGCGCACCGGCGACGCGGGCACGAACAGGTAGGCGACCACGGCGGTCAAACCGACCACGACCATCGGGATCCAGAACAGCCAGCGGTAGCTCAGCGAGTTGACGATCGGTCCGGCGAGCACGATGCCGAGCCCACCACCGACGGCGACGATCGCCGAGATGGCGGCGACCGCGCTGGAGACCCGGGCGGCGGGGAACTCGTCGCGGATGATGCCGAACGACAGTGGGAAGACCGCGCCGCCGATGCCCTGCACGACCCGGGCGACGATCAGTACGCCGATGTTCGGCGCGACGGCGGCCACCAGACAGCCGAGGGCGAGCGCGGCGAGCGAGACGACGAGCATCCGCTCCTTGCCGACCATGTCGCCGACCCGTCCGAGGATGGGCGTGAAGATCGAGGCGGAGAGCAGATACGCGGTGAGGACCCAGGTCACTGTGTTCTGGGAGGTGTGCAGATCCTGCTGGATGGTCGGCAGCACCGGCGTGATCAGCGACTGGAGCATCGAGAAGAAACCGGCGCCAGCGGCGAGCACGGTGAAGGTGAGCCGACGCGAGCTGCGTCGGGAGGTTACTGCCACGAGAAGGGAGCTCCCCTGGTTGCATACGGAAGGAGGTTCTGGGCCTGCGGTCTGGTCGCGGGGCGGAGGTCGCGGGCCCGGGCGTTCGGGTGGCCAGACGGATCGGGCGGGCCCGGGGTAAGCTAAGCGGAGGCAAGCCTCCGGGATTACGGAGGGGTGCCTCCGATAAACTTAGTGGAGGGCTGCCTCCGGTTGCAATAGTGAGGTGACCCGCGTCATGTCCAGCGGCGGACCCATGCCCGAGGTCTTCGCACGGCGACCCAAACGGGCCGACGCGCGGCGGAACTACGACGCCCTGATCGCCGCCGCACGCGACGCGTTCGCCGAGAACGGCGCGACCGCCTCCCTGGAGGACGTGGCGCGGCGTGCCGGGGTGGGCATCGGCACGCTCTACCGCAACTTCCCGACCCGACAGCACCTCTTCGAGGCCGTCTACGTCGAGGAGGTCCGGGCGCTCAGCCGCTCCGCCGAGGACTTCGCCGAACTGCCCCCGTGGGACGCTTTCGTCGCGTGGCTGCACCGCTTCGTCGCGTACGCCGCCACCAAGCGGGCGCTCGCCGAGCAGTTGCTGCACGACTCGGAGATCTTCCGGACCTGCCGTACGGAGATCTACGCGGCCGGCGAGCCGTTGATGTGCCGCGCGCAGGCCGCCGGCGTGGTGCGCGACGACATCGGATTCGACGACGTGTTGCGGCTGATCAGCGGCCTCACCATGGCCCAGTTCCCCTCACCCGGGCAGCGAGACAGGGTGCTCGGCGTGGCTCTCGACGGGCTGCGTCCCCCGGCCCTGACCCGCTGACCGCTCAACGGTCGACGAGCAACAGCCATTCGTCGTCGAGCTCGTCGACGACAGTTCCCTCCGGCCAGCGGTGACCGCTGTCGACCACCGCTCGAGCCTGAGGTTCGTCCGCGGCTACGGCCACGGCATGCCAGCCACCAGCTGCGTCCGATATGGAGCGTGGTGGTTATGCCCGTTTGCGCCTCCGGCGGAACAACGGGTTACCCGCGCGTAACAAGCCATTGACGTTTCCGAATTGTTGCGGGCATCATCGTCGCACGGTCGACCGGACACCCCCACCCACCTGCCCGGTTCGCCGGGTGCCTCCACCCAGAGGTGCCACCATGCTGCTCCGAAAGACCGCCCTCGCCCTGACCCTCGCCACCGCCGCAGTCCTCGCCACCACCGCGCCGGCGGCAGCCGCCCCCGCAGCCGCCCCCACTTCCGCGCCAGCCGTGGCGGCGGCCAGAACCGTCATCGTGGTCGGCGGGCTCAGCGGCATCGCCGTCGCGTACGAGCCGATCGCCAACCGGCTGCGCGCCGACGGCTACCGGACCTTCGTCTACCAACTGCCCGGCCTCGGCTTCGGCGACATCCCGGCCTCCGCCCGCGCGTTCGCCGGCTACGTCGAGCAGGTACGCGCCAGCACCGGCGCGTCCACTGTGGACGTCGTCGCCCACTCCGAAGGCGGCCTGGTCAGCCGCTACTACCTCAAACGGCTCGGCGGCACCGCCACGATCGGCCGGTACGTCAGCCTCGGCACACCGCACTACGGCACGTACGTGGCGAACATCGTGGCGTTCCTCGGCCTCGGCAGCTGCGCCGGCGTCGTGGCCTGCCAGCAGATGAGCATCGGTTCGGCGTTCCTCGCCGACCTCAACGCCGGCGACGACACACCGGGCGCGGTGCGCTACACGACAATCCGCACCCTCCAGGACGAGCTGGTCCGTCCCACCGGCAACGCCGCCGTCAACGACGGGGCGACGAACGTGCTGATCCAGACGTACTGTCCGCTGCGGGTCGTGGGGCACCTCGGCCTGGTGCTCGACGGCACCGCGTACACAATCGTGCGTGGCGCCCTGGCCGACGGCCCGGTGCGACCCAACTGCCTTGCGGTCTGACCGGCGTGGGGTGGTCCCGCTCGGGACCACCCCACGCCGGTGACTGTGCTCAGCTCGCCTTGCTCAGCGCCTCGAACTCGTCGTCGGTGAGTTGCACCTCGGCCGCAGCCACGTTCTCCTCCAGGTGCGCCACCGAGGACGTACCGGGGATCGGCAGCATCACCGGCGAGCGGCGCAGCAGCCAGGCCAGCGCGAGCTGCGCGGGCGTCGCGCCGTGCTCGGTGGAGATGGCGTCCAGCGGGCCGCCCGGCCGGGCCAGCTCACCGGTGGCGATCGGGAACCACGGGATGAACGCGAGGTCGTTGCGCTCGCAGTGGTCCAGCACGTCCTCGGCGCTGCGGTTGACGAGGTTGTAGAGGTTCTGCACCGACACGATCTCAGTGATCGCGCGTGCCTGCTCGATCTGCTCCACGCTCACCTCGGACAGCCCGATGTGGCGGATCTTGCCCTCCTCGCGCAGCAACGCCAGCTCGCCCAACTGGTCGGCGAGCGGCACCTTCGCGTCGATCCGGTGCAGCTGATAGAGCGGGATGCTGTCCAGGCCGAGGTGGCGCAGGCTCAGCTCACACTGTTGGCGCAGGTACTCCGGGCGGCCCAGCGGGCGCCAGTCGCCGGGGCCGGAACGGCTCAGCCCGGCCTTCGTCGCAATGACAAGATCATCGGTGTACGGGTGCAGGGCCTCACGGATCAGCAACTCGGACACGAACGGCCCGTACGAGTCGGCGGTGTCGATGAACGTCACGCCCATCTCGACGGCCCGGCGCAGCACCCGTACCGCCTCGGCCGGGTCCTTCGGGTCGCCCCAGACACCCGGCCCGGTGAGCTGCATCGCCCCGTAGCCGAGCCGGTTGACAGTGACGTCGCCCCCGATCCGGTACGTGCCGGACGCCTTCGCCGGCTGCTTGCTCAGGTCGGTCGCCATACGCGGATCCCCAATCGTCTTGGTCGTGACCGGGACGAAACACCCGATCACCTACTGATCGTGCCCTGGGACCGGCTCGCCATGCGTCCGGCGCGTCGATTGTGCGCCGCGACACGGCAGTTGCGCCGAGCGGCCGGTACCGCCGTCGGTGACGTGCGACGCTGAGCGCGTGCCGGTACGGAGGGCTCGGGCAGCCCGACCGATGCGGGCCGGCGCGACGGCGGAGGGAGCACCATGGCGGGGGAGCCGCAGGTCGACTTCGCGCTCGACACGTACGAGTGCATCGTGATCTATCCCGGCGCGGCCGGCCGTGCCCTGCCCGCCGAGACGGTGCAGCGGTTGCAGGCCGAGCACGCCGAGCACATGCAGGCGTTGCAGCGGCGCGGCATCGTGCTGGTTGCCGGCTCGATCGACGGCACCACGAGCAATCCGGAACCCCCGATCGGATTCGGGCTGGCCCGCACCGGAAGCGTCGACGACGTACGCAGCGTGCTGGAGGCCGACCCGGCCGTGCAGGCCGGCCTCTACCGGATCGACGTGCTGACCTTCCTGTGCCCGGCCGGCTCGCTTGAGTTTCCGCTGGTCAAGACCGAGAGCTGACCGGCCGGTCCGGCGGCGGGTGTCGGGCGGACGACCGCGGGTGTGGTCCACCGGTGCTACGGTCGCGCCCACGGGGGGTCTGGTCCGGGCGTGCACTGGAGCCGTGGTCCGGGCGCTGGCGCGGGAGCACCCCCGAGTGGACACGCCGATGGAGGCGTACCATTCCGGGCGCGCGGTCGCCGATGCCCGTCGCCACAACGTTCCCGGTGCGGTTCCGCCCGCCGGCCCGACGCGCACCGCGCGTCGTTGGACAAAAGTTCCGCTGCCTGCAAGGGGTCGGCCCCGAGTCCGACCCGAAGGAGAGACTAGCCTGATGGGCGTGACACGCCGCGCGAAGATCGTCTGCACTCTTGGTCCCGCCACCTCGTCCCCGGAGCGCATCCGGGGTCTCGTCGAGGCCGGCATGAACGTGGCGAGGCTCAACTTCAGCCACGGCAGCCACGCCGACCACGAGGCGGTCTATCGACTGGTCCGGGAGGCGTCCGAGGCGGCCGGCAAGCCGGTGGCCGTCCTCGCCGACCTGCAAGGCCCCAAGATCCGCCTCGGCCGGTTCGCCGACGGCCCGCACGAGTGGCGCACCGGCGACTCCGTCGTGATCACCGGCGACGACATCGTCGGCAGCAAGGAGCGGGTTTCCTGCACGTACCGGAAGCTGCCGCAGGAGGTGCGTGCCGGCGACCGCCTGCTGATCGACGACGGCCGTGTGGCTGTCGAGGTCACCGACGTCACCGGCAACGACATCCGCTGCCTCGTCACCGAGGGTGGCCCGGTCTCCAACAACAAGGGCGTCTCGCTGCCCAACGTGGCGGTCAGCGTGCCAGCCATGTCGGACAAGGACGCCGAGGACCTGCGCTTCTCCCTGGGGCTCGGCGTCGACCTGGTGGCGCTCTCCTTCGTCCGCTCGGCCGAGGACATCAAGCTCGTACACGGCATCATGGCCGAGGAGGGCGTGTTCCGGCCCGTGCTGGCCAAGGTCGAGAAGCCGGAGGCCGTGGACAATCTCGAAGCCATCGTGCTGGCCTTCGACGGCGTCATGGTCGCCCGCGGTGACCTCGGCGTCGAGATGCCGCTGGACGAGGTGCCGCTGGTGCAGAAGCGCGCCGTGCAGCTGTGCCGGGAGAACGCCAAGCCGGTCATCGTGGCCACCCAGATGCTCGACTCCATGATCGAGAATTCCCGGCCCACCCGGGCGGAGGCCTCCGACGTGGCCAACGCCGTGCTCGACGGCGCGGACGCGGTGATGCTCTCCGGCGAGACGAGCGTCGGCAAATATCCGGTGCTGACCGTCAGCACAATGGCCAAGATCGTGACGACCACCGAGTCCGGCTCGATCGGGGTGCCCCGGTTGCAGCACGACCCGCGTACCCACGGCGGCGCGCTCACAGTGGCCGCCTCGTCGATCGCCCGGGCCATCAACGCCAAGGCGCTCGTCGCCTTCTCGCAGACTGGCGACACCGTCCGTCGGCTCTCCCGGCTGCACTGCGACCTGCCGCTGCTTGCCTTCACCCCGGTCCCCGAGGTGCGCGACCAGCTCGCATTGAGCTGGGGCGTCGAGACCTTCCTGATGCCGTTCGTGCAGCACACCGACGACATGTTCCGTCAGGTCGACCAGGCGCTGCTCGGCCTCAACCGGGCCAACCCCGGCGACTACGTGGTGATCGTCGCGGGCAGCCCGCCCGGCACCCCCGGCTCGACAAACACGCTGCGCGTCCACCAGCTCGGCTCGCTTGTCGACGCCGCGTCGGCGCGGGCTTTGCAGTGAGCGACGGCCGCGCCGCGGTCGGCCAGGCCGCCGTGGACCAGCTGCTGGAGGTGCTGGACCTCGACCCGACCGGGGAGATGACCTTCCGGGGGATGAGCCCTCCGGTCGGCCCCCAACGGGTGTACGGCGGCCAGGTGGCCGGTCAGGCGCTTGTCGCCGCCGGCCGCACTGTCGACCCGGAGCGGTTCGTGCACTCGCTGCACGGCTACTTCGTCCGCCCCGGCGACCCCGCCGAGCCGATCGAATACCAGGTGGAGAACATCCGCGACGGCCGGTCCTTCTCGGTCCGCCGCGCGGTAGCTCTCCAGCACGACAAGCCGATCTTCTTCATGTCGGCGTCCTTCCAGCGGGCCGAGGAAGGGCTGGACCACCAGGCCACCTCCCCGCTGGACGTGCCGGAGCCGCAGGACGTGCCGACGATGTCCGACCGGCTCGCCCGCTACCCGGAGCGTCTGGGCATCTGGGGTCAGATCCCGCGCCCGATCGATGTGCGGTACGTCGGCGAGCCCGGTTGGGTCCGTCCCGGCGACCGCCCGGCTGACCCGCACCAGCGGGTCTGGATGCGCGTCGACGGCAAACTGCCGGACGACCCGCTGCTGCACGCCTGCCTGCTCACCTACGCCTCGGACCTCACCCTGCTGGACTCGGTGCTGTCCATGCACGGCGAGGTGTGGGGGCCCGGCGGTGTGGTCGGCGCGAGCCTCGACCACGCGCTCTGGTTCCACAGGCCGTTCCGCGCCGACGAGTGGTTCCTCTACGACTGCTGGAGCCCGTCGGCGTCCGGCGCCCGCGGTCTGGCCACCGGCCGGATGTTCACCACCGACGGCAGGCAGATCGCCAGCGCCGTGCAGGAGGGTCTGCTGCGCCGCGTCGGCGCCTGACGTTCGCGGTCATCCCCGCCAGGTACGCCCCTGCACGCAGGCGGCGTCATGGCGGGGACGACCGCCGGGCGGAGTCACGTCTGGTGGATGGCCTCGCCGGCGATCTCGATCTGGACGGTCCGGCCGACCAGAACGCCGCCACTTTCCAGCGCGACATTCCAGAGCAGACCGTAGTCTTCCCTGTTGATTTCGGCGCTCGCGCTGAAGCCGAAGATGCTCTGCCCGTACGGGTCGCGGCGGGCGCCACCGAAATTCACCTGTAGGTCGACGGCTCGCGTGATTCCCTTCACCGTCAATTCGCCGCTGAGCACGAATCGACCGGGGTCCGTCTGCGGTGGCGGATTGTGACCTCGTCCTCGCCCACCGAAACGGTGGTTTCGCAGACGCGCCCAGTAGAAAATGGGGTCCTCAGTGGACTTCCACTGGATACCCGTGCTTCGATATTCGAGCGTCGGATAGTGCTCGACGTCGAGAAAGTCGGCACTCTTGAGGTGGGTGTCCCGGTCCTCGCTGCCGGTGGTGATGCTCGCCGTCTGGATGGTGGCGGTCACGCCCGACAGCAGCGGATCCTCGGCCACGGAGATCTCGGCGGTCGCCTCGGAGAACTCGCCGCGCACGGGGCTGACCATCATGTGGCGGGCCAGAAAACCGATCCTTTTGTGCGCCTGATCGAGGCGATAGGTGCCGGCGACCGGGATGGTCATGCCATCCCAGGTGCGTGTGGCGACATCGGTCATTGGTGGTGCCTTCCCCCCGAGGCTGAAAGAACCCGGGTGTTTATCAATGTGCTGCCCGAGCCCCCGTAAACGGTCAGACAGTCGTACCTCCACCCAGCATAGGGACGCGCCGAATCAGCTCCCCAGGCCCCCGAAGGCCGTCGATCATGACGTATCTCACGAATTTGTCGCGGAATCCGGCGCGGCCCCGATATATGTCGATGCCTGACCGATCGGCCGAGGGTCGCCCGGCCGGGCGGACGACCAGCGGGCTAACCTTGCCGGCATGCGTCTCTCCGCCCGGGTCGACTATGCCCTCCGCGCGGCCGCCGAGCTCGCCGCGACGGCCAGTGGCCCCGGGCGTGGCCGGCCGGTCACCGCCGACCAGATCGCCCGCGCCCAGGAGATTCCGCCGAAGTTCCTGGAGAGCATCCTGCTGCAGCTGCGCCGGGGCGGCATCGTGCACGCCCAGCGTGGCCCCGAGGGCGGCTACTGGCTGGCCCGCCCCGCCGAGGAGATCTCCCTCGCAGAGGTGATCCGGGTGATCGACGGGCCGCTCGCGCACGTCCGCGGGCAGCGCCCGGAACAACTCGGCTACCACGGTCCGGCCCGCGCCCTCCAGGAGGTCTGGATCGCGTTGCGGGCAAGCGAGCGGGAGATCCTGGAACTGGTGAGCGTCGCCGACGTGGCTGCCGGCACCCTGCCTCCCCGGGTCACCGAACTGGTTGCCGACCCCCGCGCCTGGATCTGACCCCGCTCCGCCGGTCCGGCCCGCCGTGCCGCTCGGCGGCGTCCCATCCACCGATCAGGCACTTGACCCAGGCTTCCCCGTGCCGCATTGTCGACCAAGTTGATAGGAGATACCGAAAAGCTAGGGGGCGCTCGTGCGCAAGCTGCTGGTCCTCGCTCTGGTCGGACTTGCCGCGCAGCTCGTCGATGGTTCGCTCGGCATGGCGTACGGGCTGACCTCGTCCACCCTGCTGCTGCTCGTCGGGGTTGCCCCCGCCGCCGCGTCCGCCTCGGTGCACCTGGCCGAGATCGGCACCACACTGGCCGCGGGCGTGGCGCACTGGCGGTTCGGCAACGTCGACTGGCGGGTGGTGACCCGCATCGCGCTTCCCGGCGCGATCGGCGCGTTCGCCGGTGCCACACTGCTCAGCTCGATCTCGACCGAGTCGGCCGCGCCGTGGATGGCCGGCATCCTCTTCACGCTCGGCGCGTTCCTCCTGGTCCGCTTCGCCAGGCCCCTGCGTACCGACCGGGTCGGTGGGCGACTGCGCGGGCGCTTCCTCGGCCCCCTCGGCCTGGTCGCCGGCTTCGTCGACGCCACCGGCGGCGGAGGCTGGGGTCCGGTGGCCACCCCGGCGCTGCTGGTCTCCGGCCGCATGGAGCCGCGCAAGGTCATCGGCTCGGTGGACACCGCCGAGTTCGTGGTGGCGGGCGCGGCGAGCGTCGGCTTCCTGATCGGGTTGGGCACCGAGGGGTTCCTGCTCCCCATCGTCGGCGCGTTGCTTGTCGGCGGCCTCATCGCCGCCCCGCTGGCTGCCTGGCTGGTGCGCATCGTCCCGGCGCAACTGCTCGGCGCGGCGGTCGGCGGCGTGATCGTCCTGACCAACGCCCGGACCCTGATCCGGGCCGCTGAGCTGGACGGCCCGGTCCCTCCCGTTCTCTACGTCCTCCTGGCGGCCGGCTGGGTGGCAGCGCTGGTCCTGGCCGTGCGGGCCCTGCGCCGCACCCGCCGAGACCAGGCCGCAGCCGCAGCCGCAGCCGCAGCCACTGTCGGGGTCTCCCCGGCCCCCGAGGTCGTTTCGGCCGGTCTCAGCAGCGCCGACACGCCAGCCGCCCACTGACCTCCAGCGGGGCCGGCAGTCTGCGGACCCCGGTGGTGGGCCGCCCGTCCGCTGAGCGGCGGTAGGCGCGGTCCTACGGCACGCCACCGCGGCTCCGGCTGAGCCGGGCGCATGTCAGTCGGAATTGCCGCGCGAGCGCGATACCTGAGGGCGCCTCGGCTCCGGCTGAGCCCGGCGCATGTCAGTCGGGGATTGCCGCACGATCGGTGATACCTGTGAGTCATCTTGATGACTCACAGGTATCACCTACCTGACGGGCTCGGCCGGTCAGGTGAGCAGGTCGTCGGCCGTCCCGGCCAGCAGCGCCCACGTCTCGTCGACGTGTCGTTCGACGGTCTGCGGCGAGCCGACCGCGAGCCGCAGGGTGTACCGGCCGTCCACCCGCGTGTGGGTCAGGTGCGCCCGTCCGGTGCCGTTCACCCGTGCCAGCAGGTCGGCGTTTGCGTCGTCGTCGGCGCGCAGCCGGAAGCAGACGAGCGAGAACGGGTGCGCCGCTGCCAACTCGAACCTGTCGTCGGAGCGGACCCGGTCGGCGAACCGGGCGGCCAGCGCCACCCCGGACCGGATGTGCGCGCGCAGCCCTTCGACGCCGTACCAGCGCAGCACGAACCACAGCTTCAACGCCCGGAAACGGCGGCCCAGCGGGACCTGCCAGTCCCGGTAGTCGATCACCGCACCGGAATCGGAGGCCGCGTTGCGCAGGAACTCCGGCAGTACGGTCAGCGCCTCGATCAACTCAACCCGGTCGGCCACCCAGAACGCGTCGCAGTCGAAGCCGGTGAGCAGCCATTTGTGCGGGTCGAAGCAGTACGAGTCGGCGTACTCCAGTCCGGCGTGCGACAAGCGCAGCTCGGGGCAGACGGCGGCGGCCCCCGCGTAGGCGGCGTCCACGTGCAGCCAGATCCCGTACTCGGCGCAGATCGCCCCGATCTCGGGCAGCGGGTCGACGGCGGTGGTGGAGGTGGTGCCGATGGTGGCGACCACGATGGTGGGTACGTCCCCGGCGGCCAGGTCGGCCTGGATCGCGGCCCGCAGCGCGTCCGGTAGCAGTGCCTGCGTTGCCGGGTCCACAGCGATCGACCGGATCCCGTCGGTGCCCAGACCGGCGATGCGTGCGGCTTTCTCGATCGAGGAGTGCCCGTGCACTGACGTGTACGCGCGGTAGCGCCGGTCGACGCCGACGTCGCGCCACCGACCTCCGCTGGCCCGGTGCAGCGCTGCGAGGGTGGCGACAAGGGTCGCCGAGGAGGCCGAGTCCTGTATGACGCCGCCGCCGGTGCCGGTGCCGGTGCCGGTCGAGCGGAACCGCTGGGGGAGATCCAGCAGTTGGGCCAGCCAGTCCATCAGGCATCGGTTGCCGAGGGCAAGACCGTAGGTCGGAGCGGCCGGCACAGGTCGTGATGGCCATCGATATTGCGGACCGGAAAGCGCTTGCCCTACGATGCGCCTTGAGCCGGATCCGCGCATTCCCCAGGGCGTCCCACCCGATCAGATCGCCGTCCGTCGCCGTCGTGACGGGTCGTCCACCGTGCTTCCCGGGCAGGGCCGGTGGACCTACAGCGGTCATCACCGGATCTCCGGAGGCAGTTCATGCACCCGTCCAAACAACGGCTGATCCTGCTGGCCGCCACAACGGCGACAGCGGTCGTGGCCGGCAGTGTCGGGGCGGTCGTCGCCTCGGCCGCCGCCGCCGGCTGCCGGGTCGACTACCAGGTCACCAACCAGTGGCAGGGCGGCTTCGGCGCCAACGTCACCGTCACCAATCTCGGCGACCCGGTCAACGGCTGGGCTCTGACCTGGTCGTACGCCGCCGGGCAGCAGGTCACGCAGGCGTGGAGCGCCGCTGTCACCCAGTCGGGCGCGCAGGTCACCGCGCGCAACGTCGACTACAACGGCGCGATCGCCACCAACGGCACCGCCTCGTTCGGCTTCAACGGCTCGTGGACCAGCAGCAATCCGGTGCCGACCAGCTTCGCGCTCAACGGTGTCACCTGCACCGGCGCGCCGGCCACCGATGGCCCGACGACGCCGCCACCCACCACTCCGCCACCGACGACCCCACCGCCGACCACTCCGCCACCGACGACGCCGCCACCGACGACCCCGCCGCCGACCTCAGGCGTACTTCAGATGGAGAACCTGGACCGAGGGCTCGTCAGCGTCCGATCCGGCAGCGGCAACCTGGTCTCCTGGCGGCTGCTCGGCACCGAGACCTCGGGCGTGGCGTTCAACCTCTACCGGGGCTCGACCCGGGTCAACTCCAGCCCGATCACCGGCGCCACCAACTACCTCGACAACGGCGCGGCGGCCGGCTCGACGTACACGGTGCGGGCCGTGGTGGGCGGCGCCGAGCAGGCGGCGTCGGCACCCGCGCTCCAGTACGGCGACGGTTACCTGGACGTGCCGTTGCAGGTCCCCGCCGGGGGCACCACCCCCAGTGGGGAGAGCTACACCTACAGCGCCAACGACGCCTCCGTCGGCGACCTCAACGGTGACGGCAGCTACGAGATCGTGCTGAAGTGGGATCCGTCCAACGCCAAGGACAACTCCCAGTCTGGCTACACCGGCAACGTCTACGTCGACGCGTACACCCTCACCGGCACCCGGTTGTGGCGCATCGACCTGGGCCGCAACATCCGGGCCGGCGCGCACTACACCCAGTTCCAGGTGTACGACTACGACGGTGACGGCCGCGCAGAGGTGGCAATGAAGACCGCCGACGGCACCCGGTCCGGCACCGGTCAGCTCATCGGTTCGTCGTCTGCGGACTACCGCAACTCCAGCGGCTACGTGCTCTCCGGCCCGGAGTACCTGACCATGTTCAACGGCCAGACCGGCGCGATCCTGTCCACCGTCAACTACGACCCGCCGCGCGGCACCGTGTCGTCCTGGGGCGACTCGTACGGCAACCGCGTCGACCGGTTCCTCGCCGGCACCGCCTATCTGGACGGGCAGCGCCCCTCGCTGATCATGGCGCGGGGCTACTACACCCGTGCGGTCATCGCGGCCTGGGACTTCCGCAACGGCACGCTGACCAAGCGCTGGACGTTCGACTCGAACTCCTCGGGCAACGGCGCCGCCGCCGGTCAGGGCAACCACCAGCTCTCGGTCGCCGATGTCGACGGGGACGGCCGCCAGGAGATCGTGTACGGCGCCGCCACCATCGACGACAACGGCCGGCTGCTCTACTCCACAGGCAATGGGCACGGTGACGCCCTGCACGTCGGCGACCTCGACCCGGGCCGCGCCGGCCTGGAGGTGTTCAAGGTCGACGAGGACGCCAGCAAGCCCAGTTCCTGGTTCGCCGACGCGCGTACCGGTCAGATCCTGTGGTCCACGCCAGCCTCGGGCGACAACGGCCGGGGCGTCTCGGCGGACATCTGGGCGGGCAGCCCCGGTGCCGAGTCGTGGTCGTCGGCGGTTAACGGGCTGGCCAACACCAGGGGGCAGAACGTCGGCCGCAAGCCGTCGTCGGCCAACTTCCTGGCCTGGTGGGACGGCGACCCGGTGCGGGAGCTGCTCGACGCCACGAAGATCGACAAGTACGGCACGGGCGGGGAGACCCGGCTGCTCACCGGCAATGGCGTGGCGTCAAACAACGGCACCAAGTCCACGCCGGCGCTCTCCGGTGACATCCTTGGCGACTGGCGCGAAGAGGTGATCTGGCGGACCAGCGACAGCCGGGCGCTGCGCATCTACAGCACGCCCACGCCGACCAGCACCCGGATCTACACGCTGATGCACGACCCGCAGTATCGCGTGGCTGTCGCCTGGCAGAACACCGCCTACAACCAGCCGCCGCACCCGGGGTTCTTCATCGGCGACCAGATGGGCACCCCGCCGACCCCGAACATCTACCTACGTTGATCTGGCGGTCCTGATCGGGTTCGCCTAAGGTGGCAGGCACCGGGCCGCAGCCGCGGAATCCGCACAGCTGCAGCCCGGTGCTCCACACCGCGGCACCTCCGACCCGTCCCGACCGGGGATGCCGTACCACCACCGGAACCAACATTAGGCACCGTCCGGGTCGCGGCGGTGACGCTGACGTGAAGATCGTGTTTCACGCGTCCCGGCGCAAACCGCCCGCCACCTGCTCGGCGATCAACTCGTACGAGCGCACCCGGTCCTGCACGTCGTAGACGAGCGTGGTCAACATCAGCTCGTCGGCGCCCGTACGCTCCAGCAGGTCTGTCAACTGCCGACGCACCGTCTCCGGCGAGCCCATGGCCTGACCGTCGCGCCGTTGCAGGACGAACTCCCGCTCGATCTCGGTGTACGGGTACGCCGCCGCCTCGTCGGGGGTGGACAGCGGCTCCGGCCGCCCGGACCGCAGCTTCAAGAACGACAGGGCGCTCGGCCCGGTCAGCCACTCGGCCCGTTCGTCGGTCTCGGCGCACACCGCGTTGACGGCCACCATCGCGTACGGCTTGTCCAGCCACTGCGACGGCCTGAAGTTCTGCCGGTAAAGCGTCAGCGCCGGAAGCGTGTTCGCCGAGCTGAAGTGGTGCGCGAAGGAGAACGGCAGGCCGAGCAGGCCAGCGAGCTGGGCGCTGAACCCGCTGGACCCGAGAAGCCACACCGCCGGCTGCTCACCCTGACCGGGGGTGGCGATGATCTGCCCGGGACGCTCCCCGCTGAAGTAGTCCATCAGGTCGGCCAGCTCCCGCGGGAAGCCCTCCGCCGAGAGCCCCTCCATCGTGCGGCGCAACGCCAACGCGGTCACCTGGTCGGTGCCCGGCGCCCGGCCGATGCCCAGGTCGATCCGACCCGGGTGCAGCGCCTCCAGGGTGCCGAACTGCTCGGCCACCACGAGCGGCGCGTGGTTGGGCAGCATCACCCCGCCCGAGCCGAGGCGGATCGTCGAGGTGTTCGCTGCCAGGTGGGCCAGGAGCACCGCCGGAGCCGAGCTGGCGATCGCCGGCATGTTGTGGTGCTCGGCCACCCAGAACCGGCGGTAGCCCAGCTCCTCAGTGCGTCGCGCCAACTCGGTGGTGGCCTGCAACGCCGCGCCAGCGGTGGTTCCCTTGGCAACCGGGGCAAGATCAAGAACAGACATCGGTACGGTGATCACACGCGTGGCCAACCCGCCGCCGGCCGGTTTTGTTCCGGCCTCGCCGTGTTCGTCGGGCAACTCACCCGCTGCTCAGCCCAGCCCACGGACCTGTTCGAAGATCAAACTCGTCTGCGTGTGCTGCACCGCCGGGTCGACCGCCAGGTGGTCCAGCACGAAGTCCCGCAGCGCGTCACCCGAGGCCGCCCGCACGTGCAGCACGTAGTCCTCCGCGCCGGCCACGTGGAACACCGACACCACTCCGGGCAGCCGCACGGAACGGGCCCGGAACGCGTCCACCGCCGCCCGTTCGTGCGCGGTCAACCGTACCGACACCAGCGCCTGCAACGGCAGCCCCAGTGCCGCCGGGTCCACCTCGGCGTGGAACCCGCGGATCGCCCCGCGCTCGCGCAACGCCCGCGTACGCGTCAGACACGTCGACGGCGCCACCCCCACCCGCTCGGCGAGGGCGTTGTTCGGCATTCGGCCGTCCGCGGCCAACTCGGCGAGGATCGCGCGATCCACCTCGTCCAGCGGTGGATACGGCCGCACATCGTTCGGCTCAGGGGGCATCCGAGCATCCTTGCCCGAATCAGCGACCAAATCTAGAGTCATCCATAGAATCATCTGCCGATCTATTGCCGCCATGGCACCAGATGTTCGACGCTACCGCCATGATGACGGTGGACACCCAAGCCGTACACGCCGGCCGCGACGACCTGCGCGCGCTCGGCGTGCACGTACCGCCTATCGACTTCTCCACCACCAACCCACTGCCCTCGGTCGACGACGGCGGCAACGCCTACGAGCAGCTCGCCACCGGCGGCACGCTCCCCGCCGAGGGCGGCGCCGTCTACCAGCGGCTCTGGAACCCCACCGTCGCCCGCTTCGAAACCGCCCTCGCCGAACTGGAGGGCACCGCCCAGGCCGTCGCCTTCGCCAGCGGCATGGCCGCTCTCACCGCGACAATGCTCGCCGCCACCCGGGACGGCAAGCGCAACATCGTCGCCGTCCGGCCCCTCTACGGCGGCACCGACCACGTCCTGGCCACCGGCCTGCTCGGCACCACAGTCACCTGGGCCGACCCGGATCAGGTCGCCGCGGCCATCCGCCCGGACACCGCACTCGTCGTCATCGAGACACCCGCCAACCCGACCCTCGACCTGGTCGACATCGCGGCCCTCGCGGCCGCGGCCGGCGACGTGCCGCTACTCGTCGACAACACCGTCGCCACCCCCGTCCTGCAACAACCCGCCCGCCACGGCGCAGCCCTCGTCCTGCACAGCGCCACCAAGAGCATCGGCGGCCACGGCGACGTCCTGGCCGGAGTCGTGGCCTGCGACGCCGACTGGGCCACCCGACTGCGCCAGGTCCGCGCCGTCACCGGCGCGATCCTGCATCCCCTCGGCGGCTACCTCCTGCACCGCGGCCTACAGACCCTGCCGCTGCGGGTCCGCGCCCAGCAGGCCGGCGCCGAGAAGCTCGCCGGCTGGCTCGCCGACCACCCCGCCGTACACCGGGTGCACCACCCCTCGGTGTACGACCCGGCGGCGCTCGTCGGCCGGCAGATGGCCGGCCCCGGCAGCCTGCTCGCCTTCGAGGTACGCGGCGGCGCACCCGCCGCGGCCACCGTCGCCGGCGCCTGCGAGCTCATCACCCACGCGGTGTCTCTCGGTGGCGTCGACACCCTCATCCAGCACCCCGCCTCGCTGACCCACCGGCCGGTCGAAGGCGACGCGAAGCCCGCAGGCGGCCTGCTGCGCCTCTCGGTCGGTCTGGAGGACCCCGAGGACCTGCGCGCCGACCTCGCACGCGCGCTCGACACGATCGCCTGACGACCCGCAGCCCGCGCATCCGTCCCGCTGCGCGGGCTGCGCATCGCCACGTCGCCGGCGTCGCTGAGGCGCCGTCGGAGCAGCAGCCGGCGCAGCACCGGCACCGGTCGGTCGTCACGAGGCGCTGTCACCGAAATGAGGGACCAGGTAGCTGACGGGTCGGTCGGATTGTCGACATCCAGCGGGCGACGACGACACCGTGGCACCAGTGCCGGACATCGCTGGTGCGAGTCGATTGACGCGCCCTCGCCGAAGCGTGGTGTGGGCGTTCGCTGTCGAGCGGATGGTGTGCCCGCGAGCGCGGAGAATGCGGGCGCGTGCCGCATCTGCGGTGTGCGCACACCTGCCTGGTCGAACAGGTGTGCGACAAGGTGCCGGGAGCGGGATTCGAACCCGCAAGCCCTTTCGGGCAGAAGTGTTTGAGACTTCCGTGTATGCCGTTCCACCATCCCGGCGGGTGCCGCTTACTGTACCCGACTACGCTTCTGCGGGAGCATGGGTGGTAGCCGTGCAGAAGCGATGGTGGGGGTAGGGCTGGTGGCTGAGATGCCGACGGATGCCGAGCGCAGGCGCGTACTGATCGCCGAGGA
The DNA here is from genome assembly GCF_011927785.1 of Micromonospora profundi. Classification (NCBI taxonomy): domain Bacteria; kingdom Bacillati; phylum Actinomycetota; class Actinomycetes; order Micromonosporales; family Micromonosporaceae; genus Micromonospora; species Micromonospora profundi. The sequence continues at coordinate 1,128,861 of NZ_JAATJK010000001.1, forward strand.
CGAGGCGCTGATCCGGCTGGACCTCGCCGAGATGCTTGTCGAAGAGGGCTACGAGGTGGTGGGGGAGGCCGGCGACGGCGAGACCGCCGTCCGTCTCGCCGAGGAGTTGAAGCCCGACCTCGTCATCCTCGACATCAAGATGCCGATCATGGACGGGCTGGCCGCCGCCGAGCGGATCGCCGGCGCCCGGATCGCCCCGGTGATCATCCTGACCGCGTTCAGCCAGCGTGACCTGGTGGAGCGGGCGCGGGCGGCGGGCGCGATGGCGTACCTCGTGAAGCCCTTCCAGAAGAGCGACCTGGTCCCGGCGGTGGAGATCGCGCTGTCGCGTTACTCGGAGGTCGCGGCCCTGGAGGCCGAGGTCGCGAGCCTCACCGACCGCCTGGAGATCCGCAAGACGGTGGAGCGCGCCAAGGGCGCGCTGATGACCACCTACGGGATGACCGAGCCGCAGGCGTTCAAGTGGATCCAGCGCACCGCCATGGACCACCGGATGACAATGAAAGATGTCGCCGAGCGGATCCTCACGGAGACCGCCGGCGGCGAGGCGACTCAGCCGACCGTCTGAGTGCCCGGCCCGCGTGGAGGGCACACCGCCGGGCGGTCGGTGGCTAGCATCGACAGATGTCGGTCCGACGGGTTGTCGCGGTGTTCGGCCTCTTCGCGCTGCTGCTCGCGGGTTGTGACGGGCCACCGACGGGCGACGGGTCGGCCGGGCCGACGACGGCTGCCGCGCCGGCGCTGCGGCCGGGTTGGCAGGCGCTGACGCTGCCGGCGCCGCCGGGCGCCGCCGGGCGGTTGCTGGTCCGCGACCTGGCGGCCTGTGCGGGTCGGTGGTTCCTGGCCGGTGGCGTCGCGGACGCCGCCGGCGGCACCCGTCCAGCGGCGTGGACCAGCGTGGACGGTACGACCTGGACGTCGCTGCCGGTACGCGCGGATTCCTTCTACGGCAGGCAGAACGTGCTGTCCTCAGTGGCCTGCCGCGACGGTGCGGCGGCGGTGATCGGCGCGAAGGTCGGTGGGGCACACGGTTATCCGCGGATCAGCACCTGGCGGCAGCGGGCCGACGGCGCCCTGGTCGAGGTGCAGGCGCCGTTCGAGACGTACGGCGGGCCGACGGCGGTGAACGTGTCCCGGCTGGCGGCGGGTCCGTCGGGCTGGCTGATCGTCGGCAACCGCTCGGCGGGCGCGGCCTCCTGGGTGTCGACGCCGGCCGCGGAGGAGTTCGCGCTGATCGAGGGCGCACCAGAGCTGGCGAGTGACGCCGTGGGCGTGACCTGGGCGTTCGACGCGGTGGCCGTACCGTCGGGTTGGTTGGTGGTGGGCGGTCTGCTGCCGGCTGGTCGGATCGACAGGGACCCAGCGGTGTGGTCGTCGCCGGACGGGCGGTCGTGGCGGCGCACGGTGTTGCCGGGCGGCTCGGAGTACGAGGAGTTGCAGCGGGTGGCAGTGGTCGGCGGGGTGCCGGTGGCGGTCGGGTTGCGTGGGTCGACGTTCGGCGCGTGGCGGCAGGAGCCGTCGGGCTGGGTGGCCGCGGGATCGTTCGGGCGGCGGTCGTCGACGGGCGTGCCGACGGTGGCGTCGCTGGTGACGGCGGGAGATCGCCTGGTCGCGGCGGTGACCGACGGTTCCCGTCACTCGCTGTGGATCTCGACGGACCGGGGTGGGTCGTGGCGGGAGGCCGTGCTGCCACTGGAGGTAGCGGCGGGCGCCGATCGGGACGTTGCGCTGGTGGCGGTGGGTGACCGGTGGTGGTTGGCGGCGGACGACGGTTCACGAGCCGGTCTGTGGTGGGCGAGCGGGTCGGGCACCTGACGGACGGCGAATGGGCGGCACCGCGGCGCAGTCGTGCCGACGATCGGGAATTTTCCCAGCTCAGGCAGTGTTTTCGCGGCTTCTGCCGGGTCCGACGGGGGTGGCGCGGTCCCCTCCGGACGCAGACTTAAGGACCGATCGACGGATTCGCCTGTTACGGGCATCGGCACGATGGTGCACGTCTTCGTAACGGTTTCGCAGACCCCCCGTTCAGGCCTTCCACGACGGTGCGCGATGTCGGTACGCTCCGCCATCACGAGCCGTAACGCAGGGGGAGTCCTTGCGGGGTGGGTGGAATTGCGGGTCAGCTGCTGTCGCCGTCACTAGCGGGTCAGCCGCGTCCGCATCTGGAGGAGGTCAGGAAGCCGTGAGGCGAAGCTATGTACGGGCGCTGGGAACTGTCGCGCTCGCCGCGTCCCTGGTGGTCGCGGCCGGTTGCCAGGATTCCGGTGGCAGCGAGGGTGGAACCGCGTCCGGTGACTGCGGTGGCAAGATTGCTATCTTCGGCGCGTTCACCGGTGACAACGCGGGCCTGGTGATCCCGTCGCTCAACGGCGCGAAGCTCGCCGTGAAGCAGTTCAACGAGGCGAACCCGGACTGCAAGGTCACCATGCAGGAGTTCGACACCCAGGGTGACCCGGCTGTCGCGACCCCGTTCGCGAACCAGATCGCGGGGGACAACTCGTTCCTCGGTGTCATCGGTGGTCACTTCTCCGGTGAGTCGGACGCGACGATGCCGATCTACCAGGCCGCGGGCCTGGCGATGGTCAGCCCGTCGGCGACCCGGACCGACCTGACCCAGAAGGGCAACACGTCCTTCTTCCGGGTCGTCGGCAACGACGGCACGCAGGCCGGCGCGGTGGCCAGCTACATGAAGTCGCAGAACGCGCAGAAGGTCTTCATGGTCGATGACGCCAGCGCGTACGGCGCGGGTATCACCGACGAGCTGGGCAAGCAGCTCGGCCCGCTGGTGGTCAACAAGGACAAGATCCAGGAGCGGCAGTCGCAGTTCGACGCCACCATCTCCAAGATCAAGTCGTCGCAGGCGGACTTCGTCTTCTACGGCGGTTACACCCGTGAGGCCGCTCCGCTGGTGAAGCAGATGCGTGCCGCCGGTGTCCAGGCCAAGTTCGTCGGCCCGGACGGTCTGTACGACACCGCGTTCCCGAAGGGTGCCTCCGGCGGCGCCGAGGGCGCCATCATCACCTGCCCGTGCCTCCCGGCCGACAAGGCCGGCGGCACCTTCTCCGCCGACTACCAGAAGGAGTACGGCATCCCGCCGGGCTCCTACGGCGCTGAGGGCTTCGACGGCGCGAAGGTCTACCTGGACGCCTTCAAGGACGGCAAGAAGACCCGGGCCGACATCCTGGCGTACGTGAAGTCGTACGACAAGCAGGGTGTGTCGAAGTACATCAAGTTCGACGACAAGGGTGACGTCGACCCGTCGAAGGTCGTCATCTGGGCTTACCAGATCAAGGGCGAGGCCATCGAGGCGCTGCAGGAGCTCAAGCTCAGCTGACGCCCAGGCGCTGGAGTGCGGCCGGGGTCTATCCACCCCGGCCGCACTCGATTCAAGGAGACCCCCGGTGCATTTCGATGAACTGATCGGCCATTTCGGCCAGCACACGGTCGATGGCCTGTCCAAGGGCGCCATCTATGCCCTGATCGCCCTCGGCTACACCCTCGTCTATGGCGTCCTGCGCCTTATCAACTTCGCGCACTCCGAGGTCTTCATGGTCGGCACCTTCGCGGTGCTGATCCTCTGGAACCAGCTCGGGGTGGAAAATAACCCACCTATCGGCCAGGCGATCCTGCTCCTGGTGCTCGGTTTGGTCGTCGCGGCGGCCGCCTCCGGCGGCACAGCCCTGGCGCTGGAACGGATCGCGTACCGGCCGTTGCGGCGCAAGAACGCGCCGCCGCTGATCTTCCTGATCACCGCCATCGGTCTGTCGCTGGTCTTCGTGGAGCTCTTCGGGCAGGTGCTGCCCAAACTGTTCGGCAGCATGCTGCCGGATGTGTTCGGCCGGCCCCGGCAGATCATCGGTATGCCGACGATCATTCAGCAGGAAACCCTGTTCACCATCGGCAACACGGCGATCACGAACATCCAGCTGATCGTCTTCGTGTCGGCCGTGGTGATGATGGCGCTGCTGGACTGGTTCATCAACCGCACCCGGTACGGCCGTGGTGTGCGGGCGGTGGCGCAGAACCCGGAAACCGCCGCGCTGATGGGCGTCAACCAGGAGCGCGTGATCATGCTGATCTTCGTGATCGGTGGCATCATGGCCGGCGCCGCCGCTCTGCTGTGGAGCATGCGGTTCGGCTTCACGCAGAACAGCATCGGCTTCGTGCTCGGCCTCAAGGCGTTCACCGCAGCGGTGCTCGGCGGCATCGGTAACCTGCGCGGCGCGCTGCTGGGTGGCCTCTTCCTCGGCATCGTCGAGGTCTACGGCGCCACGCTCTTCGCGTCCAACTGGGAGGACGTCATCGCCTTCGTGGTGCTGATCGTGGTGCTGATGTTCCGGCCCACCGGTCTGTTGGGCGAGTCGCTCGGGAGGGCCCGCGCATGATTGACAAGCTTCGCACCGCAGACCGCCGCCGGGTCGGTATTCTGAACTCGGTCGGCGACCGCTGGCAGGCACTGCCGAGGTGGCAGAAGGCCGTGGGCGTCGTCGCTCTGCTGGTCTTCCTCTACCACCTGCCGTACCTGGGCAAGCTGCCCGGTGGTCTCATGATCCCCGGTCTGAACAACCTGCGTACCGACTCGATCGAGGGCGGCAACAACTGGGCGGGCGTGCTCTTCGTCTGCGCCATCTACGTGCTCGTCGCGATCGGCCTGAACGTGGTGGTCGGCCTCGCCGGCCTCCTCGACCTGGGCTACATCGGCTTCTTCGCCATCGGCGCGTACAGCGTGGCGCTGTTCGGTTCGGTGAACTCGCCGGTGGTCAAGTGGATCCAGCAGGAGTTCGACCTGCCGCCGACCTGGGCGGTGACCTGGGGCATCTGTCTCCTGCTCGCGATCGTGCTGACGATGATCTCCGGGGTGATCCTGGGCTGGCCGACGCTTCGGCTGCGCGGTGACTACCTCGCCATCGTGACGCTCGGCTTCGGTGAGATCATCCGGATCGTGGCCCGCAACGCCACTGGGGTCACCAACGGCCCGGTCGGTATCTCGGCCATTCCCGGTCCGGAGGGTCCGCCCTCGGCGGACAACAAGGTCTTCGGTCTGATCGACGCGAAGCCCTGGTACTGGCTGGCGATCACGTTCGTGCTGCTTATGGTGGTCCTGGTCCGCCGGTTGGAGCACAGCCGGGTCGGCCGGGCGTGGCTGGCGGTCCGTGAGGACGAGGACGCCGCCGCGGTGATGGGCGTGTACCCGTTCAAGTTCAAGCTCTGGGCGTTCGCCATGGGTGCGGCGCTCGGTGGCCTGTCGGGCTTCCTCTTCGGCAGCCGGAACGCGTTCATCGACCCGACACAGTTCAACGCGAACCTGTCCATCCTCTTCGTCGCCATGGTCGTGGTCGGCGGTTCCGGCAACATGATCGGCGTCTCGCTCGGCGCCGTGCTGTTGGCGTACCTGCCGGAGCGGTTCCGCGACTTCGCCGACTACCGGTGGCTGGTCTTCGGCCTGGCCATGGTGCTGGTGATGATCCTGCGTCCGCAGGGTCTGATCCCCAGCCGGCGGCGAGCCCGCGAGTTGAAGGATCGCGCGGCGGAGGCAGAGGAGGCGCCCGCTCATGTCTGACCAGCCCACCAGCACTGCGACGCCGAAGATCCCGACTCAACCGGGGCCGCGGCAGGTGCTTCTCGAAGTTGACGACGTCACGCTCCGCTTCGGCGGCGTGGTCGCCCTCGACAAGATCAATTTCCAGATCTACGAGGGTGAGATCCTCGGTCTCATCGGGCCGAACGGCGCCGGCAAGACCACCAGCTTCAACGTGATGACGGGGGTCTACAAGCCGACCTCCGGTGCGGTCCGGTTCCGTGGCCAGAAGGTGACCGGCCGCAAGCCGCACCAGATCAGCCAGCTCGGCATCTCCCGGACGTTCCAGAACATCCGTCTCTTCCCGGAGATGACGGCGTTGGAGAACGTCATGGTCGGCACGGACTCCCGGCACAAGACAAGCGTGCCCGGGGCGCTCTTCCGGTTCCCCCGGAAGAAGGCTAAGCCGCACGAGTTGCCGCAGGTGACCGCCGAGTCGGGCATCCAGCGGACGTGGCAGGAGACACGCCGGACGTTCGCCAAGACGTTCGGTCTGTCCCGGCACATCCTGGAGGAGCGGGCGGCCGAGGCCAAGGCGCTGGAGCTGCTGCGCTTCGTCGGGATCGCCGACCGGGCCAACGACGAGGCACGCAACCTCCCGTACGGCTACCAGCGTCGGTTGGAGATCGCCCGTGCGATGGCCACCGAGCCGAAGCTGATCTGCCTGGACGAGCCGGCCGCCGGCTTCAACCCGGCGGAGAAGGAGGAGCTTCTCACCCTGATCCGGAAGATCCGCGACATGGGCCTGACCGTGCTGCTCATCGAGCACGACATGCGGCTGGTCATGGGGGTCACCGACCGGATCGTGGTGTTGGAGTTCGGCCGCAAGATCGCCGAGGGTGCGCCCGCGGAGGTCAGCCGCGATCCGAAGGTGATCGCCGCGTACCTGGGGGAGTCCGCCGATGACGCTGCTTGATCTCGAGAATGTCTCCGTCGCCTACGGCCGGATCGAGGCGCTGCACGGCATCAGCCTGAGCGTCAACGAGGGTGAGGTGGTGGCACTGATCGGCGCGAACGGCGCCGGTAAGACCACCACCATGCGGGCCATCTCCGGGACCCGGGCGCTGGCCGGCGGAAAGATCACCTTCAACGGCGAGGACATCAGCAAGCTCCGGGCCGACCTGCGGGTCGTCCGGGGGTTGTGCCAGTCCCCGGAGGGCCGGCAGATCTTCCCAGGTATGACGGTCATGGAGAACCTGGACATGGGGGCGTACACCCGGCGGGACTCCGCCGGCATCGCCGCCGACCTGGACCGGGTGATGACCCTCTTCCCGCGGCTGCGCGAGCGGCGCAAGCAGGCTGGCGGCACCCTGTCCGGCGGCGAGCAGCAGATGCTCGCTGTCGGTCGGGCGCTGATGAGCCGGCCGAAGCTGCTGCTGCTCGACGAGCCGTCGATGGGTCTGGCTCCGCTGGTGATCCGGCAGATCTTCGACATCATCACGGAGATCAACCAGCAGGGCACCACGATCCTGCTGGTGGAGCAGAACGCCCAGCAGGCGCTCTCCCGGGCGCACCGGGGCTACGTGTTGGAGACCGGCCGGATCGTGAAGGAGGGGTCCGGTCAGGACCTCCTGCATGACCCGTCGATCAAGGAGGCGTACCTCGGCGTGGCCTGAGCCATCCCGTCTGGCGGCCGGCTGTCCCCACACGGGGGTAGCCGGCCGCCGGCGTTGGAAGGCCGGCTGTCCTCACACGAGGTAGTCAGCCGTCGGCGTTGGCGGGCCGGCTGTCCGTTTTCGCGGCGGTCGCGCGGTGCCGCCACCCGGGGATGTCGGTGCGACGGACTAGAGTCGCTGCCGTGACAGCTACGACGCCGCGCCTGCTCCTCGTCGACGGACATTCCATGGCATACCGGGCCTTCTTCGCCCTGCCCGTGGAAAACTTCTCCACCACGACGGGTCAGCCGACCAACGCGGTCTACGGCTTCACGTCGATGCTGATCAACGTGCTGCGCGACGAGCAGCCCACCCACATCGTCGTCGCCTTCGACGTCTCCCGCCGCTCCTTCCGCACCGACAAGTACGCGGAGTACAAGGCCGGCCGCAGCGAGACGCCCACCGACTTCAAGGGCCAGGTAAGCCTCGTCAAGGAGGTCCTGGCCGCGCTCCAGATCCCGGTGGTGGAGAAGGAGGGCTTCGAGGCCGACGACGTCATCGCCACGCTCGCCTGCCAGGCCCGCGACCAGGGCATGTCGGTGCTGATCAGCAGCGGCGACCGGGACGCGTTCCAACTCGTCGACGACCAGATCACAGTCCTCTACCCGCGCAAGGGCGTCTCCGACCTGGCCCGGATGGACCCGGCGGCGATCGAGGCGAAGTACGGCGTCGGGCCGGCGCAATACCGGGATCTGGCCGCACTTGTCGGCGAGACCAGCGACAACCTGCCCGGCATCCCCGGTGTCGGCCCGAAGACCGCCGCCAAGTGGATCACCACGTACGGCGGGGTGGAGGGCGTGATCGCCCGCGCCGACGAGATCAAGGGCAAGGCCGGCGACAGCCTGCGCGAGCGGCTCGCCGACGTGATCCGCAACTACGAGATCAACCGGCTCGTGTCCGATCTGGAGCTGCCGCTGCGCCCGGAGGACACCCGCTGGACCGGTTGGGACCGCGAGGCGGTGCACCAGGTCTTCGACACCCTTGAGTTCCGCATCCTGCGTGACCGGCTCTACCAGTACCTCGAGGCCGTCGAGCCGGAGGCCGAGTCCGGCTTCGACCTCACCGGCGAGGTGCTCACGGTGCCGGGGGCGCTGAGCGCCTGGCTGGGCACCCACACCCCGGCCGGCACCTCGGTCGGGTTGGCCGTCAAGCTCGACACCGGCCCCAACCGCCGGCACACCGCCTCGATCACCGGCCTGGCGTTGGCCACCGCCGGTGGCGCTGCCGCCTGGGTCGACCCGGCGCAGCTCGACCCGGCCGACGAGAGCGCGCTGGCCGCCTGGCTGGCCGACCCGCAGCGACCGAAGGTGCTGCACGACAGCAAGCCGGCAGTGCTGGCCTGCTCCGCGCACGGCTGGGAGTTGGCCGGCATCGTCCGCGACACCCAGATCGCGGCATACCTGGCCCGTCCCGACCAGCGCTCCTATGACCTGACCGACCTGGCGCTGCGCTACCTGCACCGTGAGCTGCGGGTGGACGTGCCGGAGACCGGCCAACTCACCCTCGACGGGCTGGGCGACGAGGGCGTGGCCGAGCAGAACCTCATGCTCCAGGCGCGGGCCACCCTCGACCTCGCCGACGCGATCGACGCCGAGCTGTCCCGCGACGGCGAGCAGTCCGCCCGCCTGATGGCCGGGGTGGAGCTGCCTCTGATGCGGGTCCTCGCCGGCATGGAACGCACCGGCATCGCCGCCGACACCCACTACCTGTCCGAATTGGAGGCGCACTTCGCGGCAGAGGTGAAGGCCGCCGCGCAGGGCGCGTACGAGGCGGTGGGCCGGGAGTTCAACCTCGGCTCGCCCAAGCAGTTGCAGGAGATCCTCTTCACCGAGCTGGGCCTGCCCAAGACCAAGAAGATCAAGACGGGCTACACCACCGACGCCGACGCGCTCCAGTGGCTCTACGCCCAGCAGCCGCACCCGGTGCTGGCCCACCTGCTGCGCCACCGGGACGTGGCCAAGCTCAAGTCGACAGTGGACGGCCTGCTGAAGTCCGTCTCCGACGACGGCCGGATCCACACCACCTTCAACCAGACGGTGGCGGCCACCGGGCGGCTCTCGTCCACCGAGCCCAACCTGCAGAACATCCCCATCCGCACCGAGGAGGGCCGGCGCATCCGTCGCGCCTTCGTCGTGGGGGAGGGCTACGAGTGCCTGCTCACCGCCGACTACAGCCAGATCGAAATGCGGATCATGGCGCACCTCTCGTCGGACGACGCGCTCATCGACGCGTTCAACTCCGGCGCCGACTTCCACGCGGCCACGGCCTCGTCGGTCTTCGGAGTGCCGGTCGACGAGGTCACCCCCGACCAGCGCCGCAAGATCAAGGCAATGAACTACGGCCTGGCGTACGGGCTGAGCGCGTTCGGGCTGTCCCAGCAGCTCAATATCGGCACCGAAGAAGCGCGCGGGCTCATGGAAAACTACTTCGCCGGCTTCGGCGGAGTGCGCGACTACCTGCACCAGGTCGTTGCCCGCGCCCGCCAGGACGGCTACACCTCGACAATCCTCGGTCGCCGCCGCTACCTGCCCGACCTCGTCAGCGACAACCGGCAGCGCCGCGACATCGCCGAGCGGATGGCCCTCAACGCCCCGATCCAGGGCTCCGCGGCCGACATCATCAAGGTGGCGATGCTGCACGTCGACACCGCGCTGAACGACGCAGGCCTGCGCTCCCGCATGCTGCTGCAGGTGCACGACGAACTGGTCTTCGAGGTCGCCCCCGGCGAGCGCGAGGCACTGGAGGCGCTGGTCCGGCGCGAGATGGGCGAGGCGTACCCGCTGTCGGTGCCGCTTGAGGTTTCGGTGGGCGAGGGGCGGGACTGGAACAGCGCTGATCACTGATCTTGTCTGTTGCGGGTCCGGCTCTTTCCCCGTGTTGCGGTTGTGGGTTCCGGGGCAGCCCGACCCGCTCCGGGCGGTCAGGCTTGATCCCTGCGCGGGTCGGGCTGCCCCGGAACCCCGACCGGGTCATCCTGGTCGCTTGCCGGCAGCCTGCACCCGGTGGTCTGAGCCTGCGTTGCTGTGCTCCTGGGCTACTGTGCTCCTGGGGTTGATCTTTGTGGGGCGGGACGCTTCGGGTTGTTACTTGAGGGGGTCGTGGCCCCAGTTCATCAGGGACCAGCGCCACTTCGTGTCGCGGACGTCGCCGGAGGGGCGCTGGGCCATGTGCCGACGGACGTAGCCGACCACCTTGCGCATGTGTTTGTAGTCGCCCTCGGACAGGTCCGCGCGCTTGCGACGCAACAGGTTGACGATCTTCCGTCCCGAGTCGTGCCCGACTGACTCGCCGCCACCGGACTGGCCGCCCTTGTGCCAGCCGACGTGCTTCGACTCGTCCGTCTCCAGCCAACTGGACAGCTCGCCGGGCTTCATGTTCACCGCCTCGGTGAACTCCCGGTAGATGTCCCGGCCCGGATCGTCGGCCCTGCTCATGACGCAGCTCGCTGATCTCCCGCGCCACGCCGTACGCGCGGCTGCCGTGGGCCGACCAGCGAGACACGGTCGCCCTCGTGGAAGGTCTGTTCGGCCATGGCCCTCGGCTACCCGACCCCGCCGGGGCGAAACGACCTGCGCGGACTACGGCGTGATCTCGTTGATCGGCAGCTTGATCTCGAACGGCTCGGTCAGCTCGATCACGTCGGCGCCGTCGGCCGCCAGCTCGTACTGCCGCTCGCCGCCCGGCCCGACCCGGTCGCCGATCCGGTACGCGTAGACGTGCAGGGGATCCTGCTCGATCCGCCAGTAGAAGGGGATGCCGGCGGCCGCGTACTCGCCGGGTTTGGCGAACCGGTCGATCCGCCGGGTGCCCGGCGAAACGATCTCCACGGCGAGGACGACGTCCTCCGAACGCAGCATTGACTGATCAGACGGCACGCCGGCGCGGTACAGCAGGACGTCCGGATGTCGGCTGGTGTTGAAACCGAGCCCGACGCCGACGGCCTGGGCGACCCGGAGGTTGCTGGGCGCGTGGGCTTGTAGCCACCGACGTACCAGGAATGAGATGTCCTGATGGCCCAGGGTGGGGGAAGGTGTCACCTGGATGACTCCATCGACGAGTTCGACGCGGGGGGCGTCATCCGGCAGGTCGAGCAGATCCTCGACCGTGTAGTCGGCGCGCTGCTGCCGCATCGGGTCCGGACACCAGGGGCCAGGTGGTGTCCGGATGGGCTCGGCGCTCATGGGGCGAGCCTACCGTCCATCGATCAGATGGGGTCGGACCGCGCGTGCGACGCCGTCATTCCGGCTTTTCGGTGACGAAGATGGCGGTGCCTGGGAAGAGCCTGCCGCGCAGCGGGCTCCACTGCCCCCAGATCCCCTCGTGCCCCTCCGGCCACTCGGGCTCCACCAGGTCCAGCAGTCGGAACCCGGCGCCGACCAGTTCGCGGATCCGGTCGCCGAGCGTGCGGTGCTGTTCGACGTAGGTGGCCACGCCGGATTCGTCCTGTTCCACATAGGGGGAGCGGTCGAAGTACGAGTGCACGGCCCGCAGCCCGCCCTCGCCCGGGTCGTCCAGGAAGATCCACCGCATCGGGTGGGTCACCGAGAACACCCACCGGCCGCCCGGGCGCAGCACCCGGTGCACCTCGGCGAGCAGGGCCGCCGAGTCGTCCACGAACGGGATCGCGCCGAACGCGGTACAGGCAGTGTCGAACGACTCGTCGGCGAACGGCAGGGCGAGCGCGTCGGCCTGCACCAGCGGCACGCGTACCCCACTGCGGTCGGCTGCCTGCGCGGCGTGCCGCAACATGCCGGCGGACAGGTCGAAGGCGACCGGCCGGGCGCCCTGGGTGGCCAACCAGCGGGCGGCGGCCGCCGCTCCGCAGCCCACCTCCAGAATCCGGCGCCCGACCACGTCGCCGAGCAGCCGGGCGTCGGCCTCGCGCAGCCCTTCGGGGCACCAGACGAAGTCCACGTCGCCGAGGAACGCGCCGTGCTCGGCCTGGTAGTCGTCGGCGTCGGTGTCCCACCAGCCGCGGTTGGCCCGCCGGGCCTCGGCGTCACCCACCCGGCGCCGGGTAACCCGGCTGTCGTCATCCACGCGCTCACGCTAGGCCCCACCCACCCCATTGGGTACGGCGGCGCGTCCATGATCTGCGCGAATCCTCGCGCTGACTGCTTGATCGACTCGGCTTCCGTGAAATCGCGGTATCCGGGCCCCGGCGGGACACACCGGTTTCCAGGAAGCCGAGTCGATCAAGCCGCCGGGACGGCTGGGCGGCGCGGCGCGTGGGGCTCCTGTGACGTACGAGACAGCAGTGGTGGTTTCCGGGCGATTGTTCGGCTTTCGCAGGTAACCACACGGCGAGGAGACGGGAGGGCTTGCACGCTGTGGTAATGCGCACGGTAGGCTAGACGATGCGCTCGCGGATCGTGTGTCTCGGCAGGGAGCAGGTGCGCGGTCGACGGAGCCACACCATGATCTCACTAGACGATCGTTCGGTGTGTCCGGCGACGGATCCGCTGGCGCGAACAGGTCACTGCGACACCAGCCTGCTGTGACAACCCACCGACCGGAGCAACCGCCCACATGACGAGCAGCATCGAGGCCCCCTCGAGCGCCACCCGGGTCACCCACGACGATCTCGGTTCCGAGGAGGCTTTCCTCGCCGCGATCGACGAGACCATCAAGTACTTCAACGACGGCGACATTGTCGAAGGCACCGTCGTCAAGGTCGATCGGGACGAGGTCCTGCTCGACATCGGCTACAAGACCGAGGGTGTCATCCCCTCTCGTGAGTTGTCGATCAAGCACGACGTGGACCCCGCCGAAGTTGTGACGGTTGGCGACCACATCGAGGCCCTGGTCCTCCAGAAGGAGGACAAGGAGGGTCGTCTGATCCTCTCCAAGAAGCGGGCGCAGTACGAGCGGGCCTGGGGCACGATCGAGAAGATCAAGGACGAGGACGGTGTCGTCCGCGGCTCGGTCATCGAGGTTGTCAAGGGTGGTCTCATCCTCGACATCGGGCTGCGTGGCTTCCTGCCCGCGTCCCTGGTCGAGATGCGGCGCGTGCGTGACCTGCAGCCGTACGTCGGGCGCGAGCTCGAAGCCAAGATCATCGAGCTGGACAAGAACCGCAACAACGTGGTCCTGTCCCGCCGTGCCTGGCTGGAGCAGACGCAGTCCGAGGTGCGCACCGAGTTCCTCAACAAGCTGCAGAAGGGCCAGGTCCGCAAGGGCGTCGTGTCCTCGATCGTCAACTTCGGCGCCTTCGTGGACCTCGGCGGCGTCGACGGTCTGGTGCACGTCTCCGAGCTGTCCTGGAAGCACATCGACCACCCGTCCGAGGTCGTCGAGGTGGGCCAGGAGGTCGAGGTCGAGGTCCTGGACGTCGACCTGGACCGCGAGCGCGTCTCCCTGTCGCTGAAGGCGACGCAGGAGGACCCGTGGCGGCAGTTCGCCCGCACCCACGCGATCCAGCAGATCGTGCCGGGTAAGGTCACCAAGCTGGTTCCGTTCGGTGCGTTCGTCCGCGTGGACGACGGCATCGAGGGCCTCGTCCACATCTCCGAGCTGGCCGAGCGCCACGTGGAGATCCCGGAGCAGGTCGTGCAGGTCGGCTCCGAGGTCATGGTCAAGGTCATCGACATCGACCTGGAGCGCCGCCGGATCTCGCTGTCGCTCAAGCAGGCCAACGAGGGCTTCGTCGAGGGCGAGGAGCACTTCGACCCGACCCTCTACGGCATGGCCGCGACGTACGACACCGAGGGCAACTACATCTACCCGGAGGGCTTCGACCCGGAGACGGGCGAGTGGCTCGAGGGGTACGACAAGCAGCGCGAGACCTGGGAGAACCAGTACGCGGAGGCTCGTCAGCGCTGGGAGGCCCACACCAAGCAGGTGCAGACCTCCCGGGCCGCCGACGCCGAGGCTGCTGCCAACCCGACTCCGGCCGTTCCGGCCGCTGCCGGCGGTGGCGGCACCACCTCCTCGTCCAGCCCGGCCCCGAGCCGGCAGGCCGAGGAGCCGGCCGGCACCCTGGCCACCGACGAGGCGCTCGCCGCACTGCGGGAGAAGCTCGCCGGCGGTAAGTGACCCGCTGAACAACGAAGGCCCCGTCCCCGCGATCTTTCCGATCGCCGGGGGCGGGGCCTTCGCCATGCCCGCCCGCGCAGCCCCCCGCGCTTGTCCGCCGCGCGGCCCCGCGCCGTGCCCGCTGCGCGGCCCACGCCACGACCGCTGCGCCGGCATCCCGCCTGAGCGCGCTCGATCCTGGTTCCAGGGGCTTCGGTTGTGCTCGGATGCCACTGCATCCTGGATCGAGCGTGATCAAGGCCGAGCCCGTGCCACCGCTAGCCGTGAACCCGGCAGGCGGGAGGTGGTTTGGTGGTGGGGCACGTGATCCGGTTGACTGGTCGGGTGCTGAGGGTGGGGTTGACCGGCGGAATCGGGTCGGGCAAGAGCGCGGTGGCCGCGCGGCTTGTCGAGTTGGGTGCGGTGCTCATCGACGCCGACCGCGTCGCGCGGGAGGTCGTCGCGCCGGGCTCCGAAGGGCTCGCCGAGATCGTCGCCGCCTTCTCCGACCGGGTGCTGGACGCTGACGGCGCGCTCGACCGTGCCGCACTGGGCGCTGTGGTGTTCGCCGACGAGGCGGCCCGCCGCCGGCTGGAGGCGATCACCCATCCCCGGGTCCGCGCCCGTACCGCCGAGCTGATGGCCGCGGCGGCACCGGACGCGATAGTCGTCAACGACGTACCGCTGCTGGTGGAGGTGGGGCTCGCGCCGACGTACCACCTGGTGGTCGTGGTGCAGACGGCTGTGGCGACCCGACTGGACCGGCTGACGCGTCTCCGGGGGATGGACCGGGTGGAGGCCGAGCGGCGGATCGCCGCGCAGGCCGACGACGCGCGCCGCCGCGCGGCGGCGGACGTGGTGCTGACAAACGACGCGAGCCTCGGTGCGCTGCACGCCGCCGTCGACGCGCTGTGGCGGCGGAGGTTGCAGCCCTACGAGCACAACCTGCGGGAGCGGCGGGTGGCCCCGCCGGGCCAGGGCGAGGTGGCGAGGAGCGACCCGAGTTGGCCCGAGCAGTACGCCCGGCTGGCCGCCCGGATCCGCCACGCGCTCGCCCCGGCCGACCTCCGGATCGACCACATCGGCGCCACAGCGGTGTCCGGCTCGGCCGCCGCCGACGTCATCGACGTGCAGGTGGCCGTGCCCACGCTCGCCGACGCCGACGGGACACTTGCCGACCGGCTGGCGAACGCCGGGTTCCCCCGGGTGCCGGGGCACTGGTGGGACGATCCGCGTCCGGCCGGGCCGGGCCGGTGGGAGAAGCGGCTGCACGGCAGCGCCGATCCGGGCCGGCCGGTGCGCCTGCACGTGCGGGCCGCCGACTCCCCGGGTTGGCGGTATGCGCTGCTGATGCGCGACCACCTGCGCGCCGACCCGGACCAGCGGGCCGCGTACCTGATGCTCAAGCGGGATCTGGTCGAGGCCGCACCGCACGTCGACGGCTCCGGGACGGCGCGCGATCCCTGGTTCGACGAGGAGTACCTGCGGGCCGAGCAGTGGGCCGAGCAGACCGGCTGGCGACCCTGAGCACTGCCAGCGCGATCGGCCAGCGCCGGGTCAGCGGGCGCCGGGCCGTGGCGCGGTGGTAGCCGGGCGGGGTGGCGCGCCGAGGCGGGGCACCACCGCGGGGTTGAGGTCCAGCTGTGCCCACGCGCTGCTGCCGGTGAGCAGCTCCACCCGGCGCAGCGACCCGTCGCGCTCCACCCAGTAGCGCAGCCGCCCGGCGGTCGTGCGCAGCTCCACGACGTCCACGATCCGGCCATCGGCGACGTCCTCACGGATCCGCACGGCTGCGGCCCGCTGCCGTACCGGGCCGGCGGCCGCGACCGCCGCGTCGACGAGCAGGTCCAGGTCGTCCCCGGCTGACCGGGCGTGCCGCCACGCCCCTGCGGGCGCCGGCAGGGGCGGCCGACCGGGCGCCTCCGCGGTACCGCCGCCACCGGCGGTGGCCGGCACGTTCATCCGGGACAGGCCGGCGGCGTCCCGGCGCAGCAGGGTCCGGCGATCCGGTACGCCCAGGTCGGCGACCGCCAGGTATGCGGTGCCGGTGGTCCAGTTCAACCAGCCGGCACCTCGCAGGTTGGTGTCAGTGCCGACCGGCCCGCTGACCGTCACCGTGGCCCCACCCAGGGCGCGTAGTCGGGTCGGTAGCCGGTTCATGCGGCGCTGCTCCGCGTCGGTCAGGGCGCGGGGCAGACCGGGCCGGCCACCGAGCGCCTCCACCGGACGCAGCGTGGGCCGGTCGGCCCGGTTGAGGAGCACCGTGACGGGGCCGACGCCGGGTAGTCGTGTCGTCAGCTTGTGCAGGCGCGCGTCCTGGTCGAGCCAGTAGCGGGTGGACCCGTCCGGCGCGGCCTCGGCGGCGGCGGACGGCGTGCCTGCCGTGGCCGTGCCGCTGGCGAGGGGTGGGGTCGCGGGAGGCGGCGGTGCCGCCACGACGTCCACCGGCCCGGCCGCGAGCACGTCACGGGCGATCCAGCGGGCGTCGCCGTCACCCGGGTCCGGGCGGTCGGCGGCCAGGTCGCGGAGCAGGTCGAGTACCGGCGCCAACGCCGTTCCGGGCGTCAGCCGGTGCAGCCGCCACCGGTCCGGCGGCGGCACCAGGGGCGGCGCGGCGGGGGTGGGCACCGCCGTCGGGTCCGGCCGGACCACCAGCAGCGACCCGGTGCTCTGCAACAGACCTCGTTCGGCGCCCGCCCCCGGCCCGCCCACGTCCAGGTAGAGCAGCGGCCGGGACCAGTCCACCCACCCCACCAGTTCGGTACGGGCGGCGCCGGTGCCGGCCGTGACGTGAACACCGGAGCGGAGGTCCCGCAGGTTGGTGACCCGCATCGCGGCCAGCCGCTCGGCTTCGGCGACGGTCAGCGGTCGGGCCGGCTCGGGCGGCTCGGGCGCCCAGCTCAGCAGCCCGAGTACGAGCGCCGTCGCGGACGTCGCAGCGGTCAGGCCGAGCGCCAGCAGCACCGTACGCCGGCGGCGGCTCGCCCGGGGCGGCCCGCCGGTGTCGGTGTCGGTGGCGTCGGTGGTGTGGTCGGACCGGGACGCGTCCCCGGGGCCGGGCTCGGGTGTCGGGGGCGCTGAGGTGTCCACGGATGTGAAACGGGTGGGACGGCGTGGGGTGACGTGCAGGGGCGCTCGCGGCGGCCGGTCTGCGCCGTGAGCGCGACCACACGGGTGCGCACGCCGGACGAGCCGGGTGCTGCGACCGCTGTGCCGGGGGCGGGCCGGCCGTGATGACGGCCTGGCCACCTGCCCGGTCGGCCGCCGCGAGCGGCCTACATGAAGAGGGTAGTCCCGGTGACATGTGACACACAATGGGAATATCGAAGCCGATCACGTACCCTGCGCGATGGCGCGAACCTGTCGGACCTCCGGCGTACCGTTGAGGTCATGGCGCTCGACATTCCCCGGCTCGACGGCCGCTTCCAGGTCGTCAGCGACTTCCAGCCGGCCGGTGACCAGCCGGCCGCCATCGACGACCTTGAGCGTCGGGTCCGGCGCGGCGACCGCAACACGGTGCTGCTTGGCGCGACCGGCACCGGCAAGAGCGCCACCACCGCGTGGCTGGTCGAGCGGTTGCAGCGCCCGACCCTGGTGCTCGCCCCTAACAAGACGCTCTGCGCGCAGCTGGCCAAGGAGTTCGGCGAGCTGCTGCCGCACAACGCTGTCGAATACTTCGTGTCGTACTACGACTACTACCAGCCCGAGGCGTACATCCCGCAGACCGACACCTACATCGAGAAGGACTCCTCGATCAACGAGGAGGTGGAGCGGCTGCGGCACTCGGCGACGATGTCCCTGCTCACCCGTCGCGACGTGGTCGTGGTGGCGACCGTCTCGGCGATCTACGGCCTGGGCACCCCTGAGGAATACCTCGACCGGGCGATCCGTGTCGAGGTCGGCCAGGAGGTCGACCGAGACCAGTTGCTGCGGCGGCTTGTCGACATCCGCTACACCCGCAACGACATGGCATTCCAGCGGGGCACCTTCCGGGTCCGCGGCGACACTCTGGAGATCATCCCGGCGTACGAGGAGCTGGCCGTCCGCATCGAGCTGTTCGGTGACGAGGTGGAGAAGCTCTACTACCTCAACCCGTTGACCGGTGACGTGGTCCGCGAGGTCAACCAGTTGGTGATCTTCCCGGCGACGCACTACGCGGCCGGCCCGGAGCGGATGGAGCGGGCCATCCGCGACATCGAGGCCGAGCTGGCCGAGCGGCTCGCCGAGCTGGAGCGACAGGGCAAGCTGCTGGAGGCGCAGCGCCTGCGGATGCGCACCACCTACGACATCGAGATGATGCGGCAGGTGGGCTTCTGCTCCGGCATCGAGAACTACTCGATGCACATGGACGGGCGGCTGCCCGGCAGCCCACCGCACTGCCTGCTCGACTACTTCCCCGACGACTTCCTCACCGTTGTCGACGAGTCGCACGTGACGATCCCGCAGATCGGCGGCATGTACGAGGGCGACGCGTCGCGCAAGCGGATGCTCATCGACCACGGCTTCCGGCTGCCCAGCGCCGCCGACAACCGGCCGTTGCGCTTCGACGAGTTCCTGGAGCGGGTCGGCCAGATGGTCTACCTCTCCGCGACGCCCGGCACGTGGGAGATGGAGCAGGCCCAGGGCGAGTTCGTCGAGCAGGTCATCCGTCCCACCGGCCTGGTCGATCCGCAGGTCGTGATCAAGCCGACCAAGGGCCAGATCGACGACCTCATGCACGAGATCAAGCTGCGCACCGACAACGACGAGCGGGTGCTCGTGACGACCCTCACCAAGAAGATGGCCGAGGATCTGTCGGACTACCTGCTGGAGAACGGCGTCCGGGTGCGCTACCTGCACTCCGAGGTGGACACGCTGCGCCGGGTGGAGTTGCTGCGCGAGCTGCGCCAGGGCGAGTACGACGTGCTGGTGGGCATCAACCTGCTCCGCGAAGGTCTGGACCTGCCCGAGGTGTCGCTGGTGGCGATCCTCGACGCCGACAAGGAGGGCTTCCTGCGCAGCGGTCGTTCGCTGATCCAGACCATCGGTCGGGCCGCCCGTAACGTCTCCGGCCAGGTCCACATGTACGCCGACAAGATCACTCCGTCGATGGCGGCGGCGATCGACGAGACCGACAGGCGTCGCGCCAAGCAGATCGCGCACAACGAGGCACACGGGATCAGCCCCGAGCCGCTGCGTAAGAAGATCCACGACATCCTTGACGACATCTACCGCGAGGCGGAGGACACCGAAAACTCGCGGGTGGGCGGCGCGGCGCGGCAACTCTCCCGTGGCAAGGCGCCGGTCAAGGAGACCCGCAGTCGCAGTCGGTCCGCTGTCGCCACCACCTCACGGGAGGGGATGGCCCGCGCCGACCTCGCCCAGCTCATCCAGGAGCTCAACGACCAGATGCTGGCCGCCGCCCGCGAGTTGCAGTTCGAGCTGGCGGCGCGGATCCGCGACGAGGTCGCCGACCTGAAGAAGGAGCTGCGCGGGATGGACGTCGCCGGCGTGAAGTGACCGGCCGGGCGCGGTCCGGCGGCTGCGACCCTGGCAACCGTGGTCGGGAGCGGTCGAACGGCAGGTAAAGGCTGTTCGACCGCTCACCGCAACGGGGCATCCGGTTGCGGTGTGCAAGCAAGCTATTGCACTGGGTTACCGCGCTGCGTACGCTCCCACGATGGGGAGGCCGGATGCCGTTGCCAACAAGTCCTGTCATTCGACGTGCGCGCCTCGGCGCTGAGCTGCGCCAGCTGCGCCGGCGTGAGGGGCTGACCCTGGAGCAGGTCTGCGACCGGCTGGGGTGGGCCTCGACGTCGAAGCTGTCCCGCATCGAGCTGGGCCAGAGCCGCCCGGACCTCGCCGACGTGCTTGACCTGCTCGACGTCTACCAGGTGCCGGTGCCGGTTCGGGACACGTTGATCGTGATCGCGAGGGATGCCGCCACCAGTCGCGGCTGGTGGAAGACGCTTGGCGAGATGAGCGAGCGCCAGCGGGTCTACGCCGAGCTGGAGGCGGGTGCCGCCCACATCGTCGAATACCAGCCGGTGATCGTGCCGGGGCTGCTGCAGACACCGGCGTACGCACGGGCGCGGGTCGCGGCGGGTGCCGTCCTCACGCCGAAGGTCGACATCGAGGCGGAGGTGCGCGCCAGGGCGCTGCGGCAGGAGGTACTGCATCGGGCCGACCCTCCGGAGTACACGGCGGTGCTCACCGAGGCGGTGTGCGAGCCGGGTGACCTGCCCGTCGACGTGTGGCGGGAGCAGCTGCGCCACCTGGTGGCAGTGACAGGGCTGGAGCACGTGACGGTGCGCCTGCTGCCACGCGGGGCGTCCGGCGACGGGCTGCACCCGCTCACGCCGTACTCCTGGTATTCCTTTCCCGACCCGGCGGACCCACGGACGGTGATGCTTGAGGCGTTGACCACCGACGTCCGGCTGGCGACGGTGCTCGACGTCGACAGGTACGAGCTGATGACCGAGGCGCTGCTGGCGGCTGCCCTGTCACCGGAGGAGACGGTCACGGCGTTGGCGCGACGCGTCGGCCAGTGAGGGGCACGCCGCGCGGCCACCGGGCCCGGCGCCCCCGAGACCGTCGGGACCGGTGACCGACGCGTGCGGTGGGCACGATAAACCGGGGGTACGACAGCTCCGCTCAGGCGGGAACGTCTCAGGCGGGGACGTCGATGAAGTGTTCGACGAGCGGCGGGCCGGCGAAGTGCGGCCCGATCAGGTCGCGCCACGTGGTGAACCGCTCGGTGGCCCGGAAGTTGTCCTCGTGCGCCTCGACCGAGTCCCACTCGACAAGCAGCACGAACCGAGTCGGGGACTCGACGCCCCGCGTCATCCGCACCGACCGGCAGCCGGGTGCTCCGGCGAGAACGGGGTGACCCTGGGCGTACGCGGCGGCGAACGCGTCCTCGTGTCCGGGCAGTACGTCGATCAGCGCGACCTCAAGCACCATGGGGGAAGCCTCCCACGGTTGGGGGAGTCCTTGTGTCACGGGGTCTGTGCGGTCCGGGTCGATGCCCCTAGGGTGGGTGCCCGGGAGGGGCATCGTGATCATCGACTGGCTCACCGGCACCGCGTTCGAGGCGGCCGGGACCGGCACCACCTGGGCGGAGCTGCTGGGGTTCGCCACTGGTGTTCTCAACGTGTGGCTGGTGGCCCGGCAGCGGATCGCCAACTGGCCGGTCGGCATCGCCAATGTGCTGCTGCTCATGCTGCTGTTCTGGACGGCGGGCCTGTACGCCGACGCCGGGCTCCAGGTCGTCTACGTCGCGTTGGGCTGCTACGGCTGGTGGCACTGGCTTTTCGGCGGCGAGCGCCGGAGCAGGTTGACGGTGAGCCGGACCGGGCGGGGGGAGTGGCTGGTGCTTGCCGTCGTCGGTGTGCTGCTCACCGGCGCGCTCTGGACCCTGCTGGACCGGGCCACCGACTCGACAGTGCCGTTGCCGGACGCCTTGACCACGGCTCTGTCGCTGCTCGCCACGTACGGGCAGACCCGCAAGCGGGTGGAGAGTTGGTGGTTGTGGATCGCCGCCGACCTGATCTACATCCCGCTGTACGCGTACAAGGGGCTGCACCTGACCGCCGTGCTGTATCTGGTCTTCCTCGCCCTGTGCGTGCTGGGTCTGCGTGCCTGGCGGACCGATCTGCGCCGGCTCGACCCGCCGACCCCTGTCGCACCCGGCCCGTCGCCGGTGAGCGCGTGACCGGGCGGGCACCGGAGGGTCCGTCGGCGCCGGAGCGGACGGCACGGGCGTCGGTGGCCGAGTTCGGGCACGGGATGGTGGTGGGGAAGTTCTACCCGCCGCACGCCGGGCACCACGCGCTGATCGCGGCCGCCGCCGCGCGCTGCGCCGAGGTGACAGTGGTGGTGGCGCCGTCGCGCCGGGAGTCCATCCCGCTGGCGGTACGGCTGGACTGGCTGCGGGAGGCGCACGCGGACACACAGTGGGTGCGCTTCGTCGGGCGTTACGACGACCTCCCGGTGGACTATGCCGACCCGGCTGTCTGGGACGCGCACTGCGCGGTGTTCCGCGCGGCGGTCGGGCCGGGGCGGGTGGACGCCGTCTTCTCCTCCGAGGCGTACGGCGTGGAGTTGGCGCGCCGCTTCGACGCCGTACCCGTGTCGGTGGATCCGGATCGGCGGACCGTGCCGGTGTCGGGCACGGCGGTGCGCGCGGACCCGGCGGCCCACTGGCGGTGGCTGAGCCCGCCGGTGCGTGCCTGGTTCGTCCGGCGGGTGGTGGTGGTCGGGGCCGAGTCGACGGGCACGACGACGATGGCGGCGGCGTTGGCCGCTCACTACGGCACGGTCTGGGTGCCGGAGTTCGGGCGCGAGTTGACGGCCCGCAAGCTGGCTCGACTACGGGAGGTCTCGCCGTCGGCGACTGTCTTCGACGTCAGCTGGGATCGGGACGACTTTCGTACTGTGGTCCGAAAGCAGCAGGAGGCGGAGGACGCGGCGGCCCGTTCGTCGGGGCCGCTGCTGTTCTGCGACACCGACGCGCGGGCCACAGCGGTCTGGGAGGAGCGCTACCTCGGCAGCGCGTCGCCGCAGGTCCGGGCGGCGGCACGGCGTCCGGCGCTGTATCTGTTGACCGACCATCGGGGCGTACCTTTCGCCGACGACGGGTTGCGCGACGGCGAGCATCTGCGGAGCTGGATGACGGGCCGGTTCCGTGCCGAGTTGGCCGGCTGCGGTGTGCCGGTGGTGGAGCTGACCGGGTCGCACGCCGAGCGGCTGGCGCGGGCCGTCGAGGCGTGCGATGCCCTGCTCTCGGCGGGTTGGGCGCTGGCGGACCCGATCGTCGAATCCGAGTCACACTAGCTGCCTAGGAAGCTGGAGACGGCGTGACGCCAGCCGGGCAGATGCCATCCCGCTGCCCGGAGTGTGATCACGGCGAGTGGTGGGCAACAATGGTCGGCGAGGAGGGGAGTATTCCCCCGCGACGAAGTCGTCAGCACGGTCGATCGCCGGATCTTCGGCGCCCGACCCGGTTTCGTCGGTCGCCGTTCGTTCGCGGACGGCGGCGGAAGAGACCTCCGACAGTCACCAGAGTGAGCGACAGAGGCACGCCGGCACGCGTTGAGGCGTACGGTTTGCCCGACGCCGCGTGTCTGCCGGAGGAATGAAACGTTGGACGTGTCCGGGCTCGTGTGGGCGGGAACTCTCGTCGCACTGATCGCGGTGCTACTCGTCGATCTGCTGATCATCGGTCGACGCCCGCATGAGCCGAGCGTGCGGGAGTCGAGCCTCTGGGTCGCCTTCTACGTCGGCCTTGCACTGCTTTTCGGCGCCGGCGTCTGGCTGACCTCGGGAGCGAGTGCGGCCGGGCAGTTCTACACCGGCTGGCTCACCGAATACAGCCTCTCGGTGGACAACCTCTTCGTCTTCGTGATCATCATGGCCCGCTTCGGGGTGCCACGGCAGTACCAGCAGAAGGTGCTGCTCGTCGGCATCGTGCTGGCGTTGCTGATGCGCGGCGCCTTCATCGCCGCGGGCGCGGCCCTGATCAGCCAGTTCTCCTGGGTGTTCTACATCTTCGGTGCGTTTCTCATCTACACGGCTGTGAACCTGGCCCGGCAGGGCGAGCCGGACGAGGACGAGTTCTCCGAGAACATGCTGATCCGGTGGAGCCGCAAGGCGCTGCCGATCTCCAAGACGTACGACGGCGCGAAGCTGACGACGCACGAGGGCGGTCGCCGGCTCTTCACCCCGCTGCTCATCGTGATGATCGCCATCGGCACCACCGACCTGATCTTCGCTCTGGACTCGATCCCGGCGATCTTCGGCATCACCCAGGAGCCGTACCTGGTCTTCACCGCCAACGTCTTCGCGTTGATGGGCCTGCGGCAGCTCTACTTCCTGCTCGGCGGGCTGCTCAACCGTCTGATCTACCTGAGCTACGGGCTGGCAGTGGTGCTGGGCTTCATCGGGGTCAAGTTGGTGCTGGAGGCGTTGGCCGACAACACCCTGCCGTTCATCAACGGTGGCGAGCACGTCGGCTGGGCGCCGCACATCCCGATCTGGCTCTCGTTGCTGGTCATCGTCGGCACGTTGGGCGTGGCCACCGTCGCCAGCCTGATCAAGTCCGCCCGGGACCGCCGCCGGGAGCTGGCCGAAGCGCGACGTTGAACCGCCGCCCCGGGGCCGGCGCCGCAGCGGTCGGGGCCTGAGGATTAACCGTCGCCGGCCGGGAGCCCCTGGGCTTCCGGCCGGTCAGACCCGGTGCACGCCGACGAGGGTGGCGGCGCGGTCGGCGGGCATCGGCTCCTCCACCACACGCCGCCGTCGGTAGCAGGCGTGCAGCATCCGCCGGCTGCCGCGACCTCCGGCGACGGCGGTGACGATCCCGATGTGGTGGATCTTGCGGCCGGGGCGGGCGAAGAAGTAGAGGTCGCCGGGGCGTTCCGCGCCCAGCGGCAGCGGGTTCGTCGCCACCGCCTGGTCGTCGGCGTCGCGCGGCAGAAGAACCCCGAACCGGCGCCAGGCCAGGTGGACCAGACCCGAGCAGTCGATGCCGTACGCGGAGAGCCCACCCCAGATGTACGCCACGTGCAGCAGCCGCTGCGCCACGGCCAACACGTCGGCGGCCTCGGGTGGCCCGATCGGTATCGGCACGAGTTGGCCGTCGGGCAGCCAGAGCGGGGCGGGCTGACCGGGGACGTGCACCGGCCGCCAGCCGTCGCACGCCGGGCCGGCCGGAACGAGGCGGGTGCCGACGATGACGCCGGGCAGCACCACTGGCCCGTCCGGGTCGGCGCGCAGCGCGGTGATCGTGGCGTCCACCACAAGCGGGTCGCCGGTGCAGGCCGGGTCGACACCGACCAGTTGGTCGGCGGGAAGCCAGCCGGGGTAGCCGTGCGGGTCGAGCTTGGCCGCCGGTTGTTCGACGGCGATCACGTGCGCCCAGCCGTCCGGGCGCAGCTCGGTGACGAGCACCCGTTCGCCGAGCAGGAGCTGGCTCAGCACGCAGTCGCCCACCTGCTGCTCGGTGTCCATGCCGGAGACCCAGGTCGGGATGTCCGCGCCGGTGGTCAGCGCTGGTCCGTCGATCGGCCGGATGGCCTCGGGGGAGGACCACAGCGTCGCCACGGCGACCCGGACGAGGGCCTCGCGGCCCGGTTGGAGCTCCACGTCAACCCCCAGCTCGTGTCGGCTGTTCACTGGAACTCTATGAAAGAAACCAACGGCCATCAACCACGGGTCTGCATCTTTACTTCAGTCAGACCAGGAATGCCCAGGCCAGGGGCGTCGGGAAGCACAACGGTCGGTCCCTCGTACCGGATGCCGCCCCGCACCGGCGACCAGGCCAGCCACCAGGCGGCGTCCAGGTCGGCGACCGCGGTGGTGCCGTACGCGCCGACCAGGCTCGCCGCCGCCCCGATGCCGACCTGGGTCTCCATCATCGACCCGACCACAGTGCCGAGTCCGTGCGCGGCGGCCAGTTCCAGCAGGGTGCGCGCCGGGTGCAGCCCACCGCACTTGGCAAGCTTGACGTTCACCAGGTCGGCGGCCCGGCGGCGGATCACCTCCACCAGGTCGCGGACCCCGAAGACCGCCTCGTCGGCCAGGATCGGCACCGACACCCGGTCGCTGACCCAGGCCAGCCCGTCCAGGTCCCAGCGGGCCACCGGCTGCTCGACCAGTTCCACGTCCAACCCGGCGTCCTCCATGCCGCGGATCACCCGGACCGCCTCGCGGGGCGTCCAGCCCTGGTTGGCGTCCACCCGGATCCGCACCTGAGGGCCGACCGCCGCCCGGACCGCGCGCACCCGGTCCAGGTCACCGGCCGCGTCCGTGCCGACCTTGAGCTTCAGCACGCCGAAGCCGTCGGCCTGCCGCTGCCGCGCGGCCGCCGCCAGGTCCACGGCGTCGCCCACCGCCAGCGTGACGTCCGTCGGCACCCGCAGGGTGGTGCCGCCGAGCAATCGCACAAGGGGTACGCCCAGTCGCCGCGCGGCCAGGTCGTGCAGCGCCACGTCCACCGCCGCCTTCGCGGCCTCGTTGCCGACCACCGACCGCTGCACCTCGCCGCAGCGGGTCACCAGATCGTCCGGGTCGCGGCCGGCGAGCAGCGGCCCGAGCAACTCCTGCACGCAGGCCTGCGATCCGGCTACCGACGCGCCGGTGACCTGCCAGACCTGGGGTGCCTCGCCGAAACCGGACCGACCATCGGCGTCGATAACCTCGACGACAAGAGTCTCCACAGTGGTCGTACGGCGCAGCGCGGTGATGAACGGTGTGTGTAAGGGGGCGGAAACCCGGTGGGTGCGTACCGCCGAGATCGTCATGTGGGGCACCCTATACGCAGGTACGCGGCGGAAGGGGACACCGAATGGGCGGGCGGAACTGGGAGCTGATCGGTGCGCCGAACGCGCGTGACCTGGGCGGTCTGGTCACCGTCGAGGGCCGCCGGGTACGCCCCGGACGGCTGATCCGCACCCCGGCGCTGGGCCGGCTCACCGACGAGGACCTGCCGGTGCTCGCGAAGCTCGGACCGACATGCGTGCTCGACCTGCGCGACCACACCGAGATCGCTGTCGCCCCCGCGGACCGGTTGACCGGTGAACCGCGCGTCGTGCACCTCCCGGTCCACGATCCGGACCACCCGGTCTTCACGTACGTCTCAGCGGTGCTGCTCGGTCACGACCTCGACGCGTACGCCGAGCTGGCCCGGCAGGGCACGGCGGGGGCGATGGCCGACATCTACAGGTGGTTCGTGGCCGGGGAGGCGGCCTGCGCCAACTTCGGCGCGGCGGTACGGCTGGCCGCCCAGCCGGAGAACCTGCCGCTCGTCTACCACTGCTCGGCCGGCAAGGACCGCACCGGTTGGCTCACCGTCATCCTGCTCAGCGCGCTCGGCGTGGACGAGGCCGCCATCCGCGCCGAGTACCTGCGCAACAACGAGCTGACCGACAGCCTCCGCGCGGTGCTCATCGAGGCGATGCGGCGGCGGCGGCCCACAATGGATGTCGACGCGGTGCTGCCGGTGCTTGAGGTTCGGCCCGAATACCTCGACGCCGGCTACCAGGAGGTGCGCCTGCGGCACGGCTCGTTCGACGGCTACCTGCGGAACGGGCTGGGGCTCACCGACGACGTCCTCACGGCGCTGCGGGCGCAACTGCTGGAGTGACCGTTGCGCCGGGCGGCGCGGTCGCGCGGGCGACCAGTCCGATGACGATCAGCGCCTGGCCCGCCGCGTACGTGGCCATCACCAGCACCGGCGCGCCGGGTGGCTGGGCCACCTCGGCCACCCCGGTGGCGATCAACAGGTCGGAGCCGAGGAACAGCGCGGCGCCCAGACCGACCCTCCAGCCCTGGGTGACGGCGGTGGCGGCCATCGCGGCCAGCGCGAACGCGTACCCGGCGACAGGCACGGCCAGCCCGGCGTCGGTAAGCCCCGCCCACATCCAGGCAAGCGCGACGACGGTCAGCACCGCGTACCCCAGCGGGACCGCGACCAGTGGCGGGCGGAGCAGCGCCCGCGCGGCGCCGTGCCGGGTGAAGACCACGAGGTAGCAGACGTGGGCGGCCAGGAAGAAGACCATGCCGGCGATGAACCAGCCGGTGCCGTCGCCCAGCAGCGCCACGTCGCCGGCGGTGGAGCAGGCCAGCGCGGCGAGCACCAGCCGGTCCGGGCGGATGCCGCGTTCCGCGCTGGCCCGCCAGAGGTACGCGGCAAGCAGCGGCATCAACAGCGGCTTGGTGAGCAGCTCGGTAACACCACTGTCGGTGGCGTTGGCGAGCAGGTTCGCCGCCGTCACGACGAGGAAGACGACGAGCAGGGTGCGACTGCGGGGCATCAGCGGCTCCGGGGTGGGGGTGGAGCAGCAGCCTAGCCGGATCGGCTGATGGCCGGTCAGAGCCGGTGGCGGGCGGCCCAGACCTGGGCGGAGATGTGGGCGATCAGCAGACAGGCGTCGTCCTCGACGTCTTCGCCGCTGCTGCCGCCGTCGGCCAGGTCGGTGGTGGTGCACACGGCGATCACGTACGGCGGCGCGTCGTCGGGCAGCACCACGCCGGCGCCGTGGCGCACCCCGCGTACCCAGCCGCTCTTGTGGGCGATCCGGGTGCCCTCCGGCAGGCCGGCGGCCAGGTCCTCGCGGTGCTCCTGGGCGAGCAGCACGTCGAGCATGGCGGCGCAGCTGGCCGGCGAGGCGAGCCGGCCGGGCGTCGCGGCCCCGGTGGCCAGCGCGCCCAGCAGGGCGGCCAGGTCGGCGGCCGTGACCGCGTTGGTGATGCCGGCCCCGCGGGCCGCGAAGTCCTCGATGCCCCGGCCGGTGACGCTGTGCCGGGCGCCGGCCAGCGACCACACCTCGGCGACGGCGTCCAGGCCGACATGCGCGATGACCAGGTTGGTGGCCAGGTTGCTGGACCGGACGATCATCCGCTCGGCGAGCCACCGCAGCGACGCGTCGCCGCCGAGCCGGTCCCACACCGCGTCGTCGTTGTCGTAGTGCGGGGCGCAGGAGAACCGTGGTGCGCCGGGCTGGGCCGAGTCGAACTCGTTCACCACCGGGACCTCGGCGTCCAGCTCCAGCGAGCCCGCCTCGGCGGCGCGGTACAGCGCGGCGAGCACACCCACCTTCATGGTGCTTGCCGCGTAGTGGCTGGCGTCCGCGTGCCGGGTCCAGGTCGCTGGCCCGTCGAGCCGCCCCACGTACGCCGAGACGGTGCCCGGCACCCGCGCCAGGTGGGCGTCGAGATCCTCCCAGGTCATGTCGGTGACCGTAGCCGATCATCGGCGGGTCGGGTCGGCGTACCCGCGTCGGAAAGCGGACGGGCGCGCCGACCGCTTGCGGCCGACGCGCCCGGAAGCCGGGTGCGGTGGGTCAGCCGGCGTGCTTGCGGCGGGCGGCGGCCCGACCGCGCAGCTGCTGGTCGAGGACCACCTTGCGGATGCGCACCGCGGTCGGGGTGACCTCGACGCACTCGTCCTCGCGGCAGAACTCCAGCGCCTGCTCCAGCGAGAGCTTGCGCGGCGGGATCAGCTTCTCGGTCTCGTCGGAGGTCGAGGCCCGCATGTTCGTGAGCTTCTTCTCCTTGGTGATGTTGACGTCCATGTCGTCGGAGCGCGAGTTCTCGCCGACGATCATGCCCTCGTACACCTCGGTGGTCGGGTCGACGAAGAGCTGACCGCGCTCCTGAAGGTTGATCATCGCGAAGGCGGTGACCGCGCCGGCCCGGTCGGCGACGAGCGAGCCGTTGTTGCGGGTCCGCAGCTCACCGAACCAGGGCTCGTAGGACTCGAAGACGTGGTGCAGGATGCCGGTGCCCCGGGTGTCGGTGAGGAACTCGGTGCGGAAGCCGATCAGGCCGCGCGCCGGGACCAGCCACTCCATCCGGATCCAGCCGGTGCCGTGGTTGACCAGCTGCTCCATCCGGCCCTTACGGGTCGCGAGGAGCTGGGTGATCGCGCCCAGGTACTCGTCCGGGGCGTCGATCGTCAGCCGCTCGACCGGCTCGCAGGTCTTGCCGTCGATCACCTTGGTGACCACCTGCGGCTTGCCGACGGTCAGCTCGTAGCTCTCCCGGCGCATCTGCTCGACCAGGATGGCAAGCGCCAGCTCGCCGCGGCCCTGCACCTCCCAGGCGTCCGGCCGCTCGGTGGGCAGCACCCGCAGCGACACGTTGCCGATCAGCTCCTTGTCGAGCCGGTCCTTGACCATCCGAGCGGTGACCTTGGAGCCCTTGACCCGGCCGACGAGCGGCGAGGTGTTGGTGCCGATGGTCATCGAGATGGCCGGCTCGTCGACGGTGATCAGCGGCAGCGGAACCGGGTTGTCCACGTCGGCGAGGGTCTCACCGATCATGATCTCGGGGATGCCGGCAACGGCGATGATGTCGCCCGGGCCCGCGGTCTCGGCCGGCTTGCGCTCCAGGCCCTCGGTCATCAGCATCTCGGAGATGCGGACCCGCTGGGTGCTGCCGTCGGTGCGGCACCAGGCAACCGTCTGACCCTTGTTGATCGTGCCCTGGCGGACCCGGCACAGGGCCAGACGGCCGAGGAACGGCGAGGCGTCGAGGTTGGTGACGTGGGCCTGCAACGGCGCGCCGTCCTCGTACGCGGGCGGCGGGATCGTGTCCAGCAGGGTGCGGAACAGCGGCTCCAGAGAGTCGCTGTCGTCGGGCACCGAACCGTCGGCGGGCTGGGTCAGCGAGGCGATGCCGTCGCGGGCGCACGCGTAGACGATCGGGAAGTCGATCTGCTCCTCGTCGGCGTCCAGGTCGAGGAAGAGCTCGTAGGTGTCGTCCACGACCTCTTTGATCCGGGCGTCGGGACGGTCCACCTTGTTGATCACCAGGATGATCGGCATCCGGGCTTGCAGCGCCTTGCGCAGCACGAACCGGGTCTGCGGCAGGGGACCCTCGCTGGCGTCGACGAGCAGCACCACGCCGTCGACCATGGTCAGGCCGCGCTCGACCTCGCCACCGAAGTCGGCGTGACCAGGGGTGTCGATGATGTTGATGGTGACCGGGTCGGAGCCGTCGGCCGGCAGGTAGCGCACGCCTGTGTTCTTGGCCAGGATCGTGATGCCCTTTTCCCGCTCCAGGTCTCCGGAGTCCATCACCCGCTCGGTGTTCTCGCCCCGGGCGCCGTACGCCCCGGCCTGCCGCAACATGGCGTCGACCAGGGTGGTCTTGCCGTGGTCGACGTGAGCGATGATGGCGACGTTGCGGAGGTCGGTGCGAAGCTGCATACCCTCTATCCTTCCGCCTGCGCTCGCGCAGGCTGCGTCGGGGTCACCCCCAGGTGCCCCTGATCTATGGTGAAACTGCTGTGCCGGTGGTTCCCCCGGCTGGCATGCTGACTCCCGTGTCCCGGGGGCCTGAGTGCACGACCTGCTGACCGTGGTGCAGGGTCTGCCCACCCTGTGGATCTACCTGGTCGCCGCGCTCATCGTGGCGGGCGAAACCGCGGTGATCTTCGGCCTGCTGGTGCCGGGCGAGGCTACCCTGCTGCTCGTCGGCTTCCTCACCTACAACGGTACCTTGCGGCTCGGTCCGGCGTTGCTTGCGATGATCGCCGCGGCAGTGGCAGGCGACACGCTGGCGTTCCGCGCCGGTCGACGGTACGGCCCGAAACTGCGCGCCGGGCTGGGCCACCGTGTCGGGCCCGAGCGGTGGCGCCGGGCCGATGCCATGCTCGCCCGGCTGGGCGGACGTGGCGTGTTCGCTGCCCGCTGGGTGGCCTTCGCCCGCACCCTCGTTCCCCGGCTGGCCGGCTCCGCCGGCATGTCGTACCGGCGCTTCGCCCCGTGGAACCTGGCAGGCGTCATCACCTGGGTGGGCGGCTCGGTGCTGCTCGGTCACCTCGCCGGTGAGTCGTACGACACTGTCTCCCGGCTGCTCGGCCGGGCCACCGGCGCGGTGCTCGTGTTGCTGGCCGGGCTGTTGGGGGTGGTGCTCGCCGGCCGGTGGCTCGGTCGCAACCCCGACCCGGTACGCGCCCTGCTGTCCCGGGCCGGCGCGCTGCCGCCGGTGCGCTGGCTCAGCGCCCGCTACGGGATCCTGTTCTTCCTGCTGGCCATGCGGATCGGGCCGGCCTGGACGCTGCTGCTCAACCTCGCCGCCGGGCTGGTGCTGCTCTTCGCCACCGGGTTCGCCATCGCCGGCCTGCTGGCCGTCGCCGTGGGCAACAGCGGTCTGGCCGCTCTGGACGGGGCGATCGGGAACTGGTTCTCTGCCCGCCGTACGCCGGACGCTGCCGACGCCACACTGGTCGTGGTGTCGGTGGTTCGCGGGTGGGTCCTGATCGTCCTGGTTGCGGTGGTGGCCGCGGTGCTGGCGTGGCGTAACAGGCCCTGGCGGGCGGACCTGCTCAGCGTGGTCGGCTCGGTGGGCGCGTTCGTGCCGCTTGTGGTGCTTGCCGTGGTGGCCGAGTCGACAGGCCCGGACGGCAACGAGCCCGCCCGGTTCCCGACCCAGAACGCGGTGGTCGCGGCGAGCTTCTGCACCCTTGCCTGGCTGGTGTCGCGCAGCGCCCACTGGCCGGTGGCAGTGGCCGCGTGGACGGCCGCCGCCGCGGGCGTGCTGGGCATCGGTGGCGCGCGGCTCTACCTCGGACTGGACACGGCGAGCGGTACGGCGGCGGCGGTGCTGCTCGGTGTGCTGTGGACTGTGGTGTTCATGGTCGCCTGGGCCACCCGCGACCGGGCGGTACGGGAGCGGGACCAGCCGGTCGACCCGGTCCTGCCGCCGCAGGGGCCCCGGAGCCCGGCGGAACCTTGCTAGCCTGCGTCGATGGTCACACGGGGGAGAAACGCGGTGCGTGGACGGATCACTCAGGTGGGTGCCGTGGCGCTCGTCGGGTTGCTGCTCGCCGGCACGACAGCTGGGTGCGCCGACCGGGGGGAACGCCCACCGGGCCAGGCCGCCCCCGTGTCGGCCACCGAGGAGCCGACCGACGACACGAGCACCGAACCGGTCGACGAGGCGAGCGCCGAGCCGAGTCCCAGTGGGGTGGCTGCGATGGGTGCGGCGCCGAGCCGCAGCGCGTCTGCCCCGCCCACGCCGTCGAAGAAGCCGAGCCGGCCCGCGGCCACGGCGCCGAAACCGCGCGCGGTGGCCAAGCCGCCCACCGAGACCAAGGTCCCGCCGGCGCCCCCGAAGCCCGCCCCCGCGTCCTGCAAGCCCTCGTACAAGGGCACCCAGGCCAGCCGGGCGGCGGCGAAGGCAGCGCTCACCGATGCGGCGGCCCGCACCTACTGGCCGACCTCCGCACCGGACATCAAGATTCCGCTCGACCTGGTCAAGGCCACCGCCTGGCAGGAGAGCGGCTGGCAGTCCAACATCTACGCCTGCGACGGCGGCGTCGGGCTGATGCAGGTGATGCCGGGCACCGCGACCTGGATGAACCAGCGGTTCGAGCAGAGCTACGACATCGCCGACTACCGCGACAACGCGTACCTCGGCGCCAACTACCTGGCCTGGCTGACCAAGTACATCGGCGACATGTACTTCGAGTCGGATTTCCGACTCGACGCCGACCTGTGCACCACCGAGCTGAACTCCTGCCTGCTCAACGCCGTGATCGCTGCGTACAACTACGGGCACGGGGCGGTGGCGCGGGAGGGCGAGCCGCTGACCATCCCCAACCCGTCCTACGTGCGCAACGTCCGGGCGTTGATGACCGAGTGCGTCTGCCTCACCTACTGAATGCGCCGACGGGGCGGGGCCGGGTGGAGAACCCGACCCCGCCCCGTCGCGTGTGCGGTCAGTCCTGTGTGGTCGCCGGCGCCGTCGGGGCCGGGGCGTCGTCCCCTTCCGGGCGGGCGCCGATGCTTCCCGGCCACCAGAAGCGGTCGCCGAGCATGAACGCCAACGCCGGCACCAGCACCGTGCGGACCAGCAGGGTGTCCAGGAGTACGCCGATGCAGACGATGATGCCGATCTGGGTCAGCGTGATCAGCGGCAGCACACCGAGCACGGCGAACACCGCGGCGAGCAGCACTCCGGCGCTCGTGATGACGCCGCCGGTGACCCGCAGTGCGGAGAGCATCCCGGCGCGGGTGCCGGCCGTGCGGGCGTCCTCTCGGGCTCGGGTGACGAGGAAGATGTTGTAGTCCACGCCGAGCGCCACCAGGAACACGAAGGCGAGCAGCAGGACCCCGCTGTCCAGGGCGGGGAAGTCCAGCACGTGGTCGAAGAGCAGCCACGCCGCGCCGAGGCTGGCGAAGAACGACGCGATCACGGTGAGGACCAGCAGCACCGGTGCGAGCAGGCCCCGCAGCAGCAGCACGAGCACGGCGGCGACCAGCAGCAGGATGATCGGCAGGATCAGCCGCAGGTCGCGGCTGTTGGCCTCGTCGGAGTCGTACGTTGCGGCCACGGAACCACCGACGATCGCCCCGGACGGCGCGTCCGCGCCCGGAGCGGCCGGCGGCGCGGAGTCGGGCACGGCGGCCACCGCCTCGCGCAGCGCCTCGACGGCCCGGTCGGAGGCGGCGGTGCCCGGCTCGGCCTCCAGCACCACGTCGACCTGGGCGACGGCGTCACCGGCGTCGCCGGGGCGGGCCGAGGCCACACCGGGCACGCCGGTGGCGACGTCGGTGACGGCCCGTACCGCCGCCGGGGTGGTGATCACGGCCACCGGCTGGGTGCTGCCGGCGGGGAAGGCCCGGGCCAGGGTCTGCGCGCCGGTGACCGCCTCGGGCTGGGCCCGGAACTGCTCGGTCTCCGACAGGCCGGTGCGGATGCCCAGCCCACCCAGCGCGAGGCCGCCGAGCAGCACGATGGCGAGCACCGCCACGACCGCCGGGCGGCGTTCCACGGCGCTGCCGAGTCGGCCCCAGATCTTGCCCTCACGGACCGGGCCGCCGACCCGGGGGACGAACGGCCAGAACAGGCCGCGGCCGAAGAGCACCAGCACGGCGGGGAGCACGAACAGGGCAGAGAGCATGGCGAGGATCACACCGGTGGCGCAGGCGACCGCCAGCGCCCGGTTGGTCTCCTGCTCGCTGAGCAGCAGGGTGAGCACGCCGAGCACCACTGTCGAGCCGCTGGCCAGGATCGGCTCGGCGGTACGCCGCAGGGCGGCACGCATCGCGGCGAACCGGTCCTCCTCGCGGCGCAACTCCTCCCGGTAGCGGGCGATGAGCAGCAGCGCGTAGTTGGTGGCGGCGCCGAAGACCAGCACGCTGGCGATGCCGGTGACCTGGCCCGACTGGAGGTTGATGCCGAAGGCCGGGACGATCGTGTCCACCGCCCGCAGGGTGATCTGCTCGGTGGCCGCGACCACCACGAGCGGCACGATCCACAGGAACGGGCTGCGGTACGTGATGAGCAGCAGCACCGCGACCACTGCAGCGGTCACCGCGAGCAGTGTGACGTCGGCGCCGTCGAAGACCGAGGACAGGTCGGCGGTGAACGCGGGGGAGCCGGTGACCTCGGCCTTCAGCCCGTCCGGAAGGCCGGAGAGCGTCGCGCGCAGGTCGTCGACCTTCGCGGTCACCGCCTCCTGGCCACCGTCGGTGGTGACGGGCACGGCGAGCAGCGCGACACTGCCGTCCGGGGAGATCTGCGGCGGGCTGACCTGCCCGCCCACGGCGAAGCGGGCCAGGTCGCCGGAGCGGGCGGTGAGGGCGGCCCGGTCGGCCTCGCTCAGCGCGCCGCCGTCGTCCCGGCTCACCACCACGATGGCGGGCTGGACCTCGCTGGAGGGCAGTTGCTCCTGTAGGCGTTCCACCTGGGTCGACTGCCACTCCACCGACAGGCCGGTCGCCGAGACCGGTTTGGGGTTGTCCGGCTGGGGGATGGCGAAGACGACCACGCCGACGACGACGGCGACGGCCACGGTGATCCAGGCGGCCAACCGCCCGCGGGCGACCCTGGTGAACACAGACATCAGTGACCTCTAGGTCCTTCGAAAGTCGAGTATCTTGATTAGCGAGATTAACGAGAGCTACTCTAAGCTGCAACTCGGGAAACGAGATGGGGGAAGCGGCGCGACGTGGCAACTCACGGCATGTACCGGCGGCGGGACACGCCCCGAGAACGGCTCGTCGCCGAGATCACCACTGACCTCCGGCGGTACGCGGTGGACGCCCAGCAGGTCGGCCACGCCTTCGCGAACCTGCACGGCCTGAACCCCACCGACCTCAACGCCCTGATCGCGGTCATGGACGCCGAACTGCGCGGTGACCCGATCACCCCCGGCCGGCTCGGCGAACACCTCAACCTCTCCTCCGGCTCCATCACCGCCCTGATCGACCGGCTGGAACGGGCCGGGCACATCCGCCGCGACCGGGACACCGCCGACCGGCGCAAGGTGCTGCTGCACTACGCCGACCAGGGCGCCGCCCTGGCCATGGAGTTCTTCCGGCCCCTGGGCGCCCGCACCGACACGGTGATGGACCGCTTCAGCGATGACGAGTTACACGTGGTGCACCGGTTCATGGTGGAGATGAGCGAATCGGTGCGGGCACACCGCGACATGGTCCGCGCCGCCCGACCCGAGCAGTCCCGCCGCCCGACGGGCTGACCGGTGCCGGGCCGGCTCGTCGCACGTCTCGCCTCCGCCGCGCTGCGGCTGCCAGTGACCCACCCCGGCCCGGTACGGGTCACCCGCCACATCCCCGTCCGGGTCCGCGACGGCGTGATGCTGCGTACCGACCACTACGCGCCCGCCGACGAGAACGCGCCCACAGTGCTCATCCGCACCCCGTACGGGCGGGGTGGGCCGTTGCGGCTGCTCGGCCGGCTGCTTGCCGCGCGCGGCAAGCACGCGGTGATCCAGTCCTGCCGGGGCACCGGCGGCTCGGGCGGGACGTTCGCGCCGCTGGTGCACGAGCGCGACGACGGGGTGGACACCCTCGACTGGCTGCGCCGCCAGCCCTGGTGGTCCGGAGCGCTCGGCATGTTCGGTGTCAGCTACCAGGGCTTCGCCCAGTGGGCACTTGCCGACGACGCCGACGACGACCTGCGCGCGATGGTCGCCGTGGTGACAGCCTCGGCCACCAGGGACTCGACGTACGCGGGGGAGTCCTTCGCCCTGGACACCGTGCTGACCTGGGCGGAGCTGCTGCACGCGCAGACCGTGCCGTGGCTGGCCCGGCAGTGGGAGCTCAAGCGCGGGCAGCCCCGGTTGGCCGCCGCGCTTGAGCACCTGCCTCTGGCCGGCGCGGACCGGGTCGCCACCGGCACCACCATCGGGTTCTTCCAGGAGTGGCTGCGCCACCACACGCCGGACGCCGCGTACTGGCGGACCCGGGTGTTCACCGACCGGGTGGCCCGGGTGCGGGCGCCGGTGCTCATGGTCACCGGCTGGCACGACATCTTCCTGCCCGCCCAGCTCGACGACCACGCCACCCTGCGCGCCGCCGGCGCCCGGCCGCGCCTGGTGGTCGGCCCGTGGACACACGGCAGCCCCGGCCTGTTCGTGGCCGCCCTGCGGGAGGGGCTGACCTGGCTCGACGAGCACCTGAGCGCACCGCCGCGCGGCCCGTCGCGCCGCATCGGAGAGGCGCCGGTGCGGCTGTACGTGAGCGGCGCCGACGGCGGCTGGCGGGACCTGCCGGACTGGCCGCCACCGGCCGTCGACACGGCATGGCACCTGCACCCGGACGGTGAGCTTGCGGTGCGCCCACCCGTCCCGTCGGCGCCGGACGAGTTCCGCTACGACCCGGCCGATCCCACCCCGTCACTCGGTGGGCCGCTGCTTGTCGCGCAGCGGGCCGGCCCGGTGGACAACAGGCGCGTCGAGGCCCGGCCCGACGTGTTGACCTACACCAGCGCCCCGCTGGCCCGGCCGGTCGAGGTGATCGGCCCGGTACGCGCCGAGATCCACGTCCGCAGTGAGCTGCCGTACCTGGATGTCTTCGTTCGACTGTGTGACGTGGACCGTCGAGGGCGGTCCTGGAACGTGTGCGACGGGCTGGTCCGGGTCGCGCCAGGGCGGTTCCCGACGGACCCGTCCGGCGCGGTGCGGGTTCCGGTGCCCCTCTGGCCGACCGCGTACCGGTTCGCGGCCGGCCACCGGTTGCGCGTGCAGGTCTCCGGTGGTGCACACCCGCGGTGGGCGCGTAACCCGGG
This sequence comes from Micromonospora profundi, assembly GCF_011927785.1. Taxonomy (NCBI): domain Bacteria; kingdom Bacillati; phylum Actinomycetota; class Actinomycetes; order Micromonosporales; family Micromonosporaceae; genus Micromonospora; species Micromonospora profundi. The sequence continues at coordinate 1,166,631 of NZ_JAATJK010000001.1, forward strand.
CACCGGTGAACCGCTCGGCGCGGCGGTCACGCTGCGTGCCGGAAAGAGGCAGGTCCTGCACGACCCCGAGCACTCCTCGGCGGTGCTGTTGCCGATCGTCCACACTGGTGCGCCTGCGTCACGAATCTGACTGTAGCCCCTGTGAGCTGGGCGTTTGCCGGAAGCGCGAGCTAGGTTTGGCCCAACGCCCGGCGCCGTGCACCAGCAGGCCGGGCTCGCCCGAAGCCCCGCACCGTGTACGCGGTGTGACGTCGTGCCCGGCCCCCGCTCACTGAAAGGGGGACCCCATGACCCGGGCCCCGGCTAACCTTTTGGCCGTTCGAAGCCTGCTCCTCACCCATCTGGACGTCGACCCGAAGACCTCCCGCGCCGCCGACCTGGAGCCGGCCGAGGTCGGGATCGTCGGTGACCCGGCCCATCGCGGTGGCTACCACTGCGGATCGGACCGGGTGGTCACCAACGACTACTCGGTGGTGGAGTCGTCCCGGGACCGGACCGGCCTGACCCTCGACGCGGCGGCGCTTGACGTCGGCGGCTTCGAGGTCCGCTCCGGCGGCCGTACGCACACTCTGGCCAGCTTCTCGGCCTGGTGCGTGGGGCAGTGTGCCGCGAACGCGGCAGACACCCGGGACATCCGCGAAATCATCTACAGCCCCGACGGCAAGACCGTGAAGCGGTGGGACCGGCTCGGCAAGCGCACCACGGGGGACGACTCGCACCGCTGGCACACCCACTTCAGCTTCTTCCGTGACGCCATCAAGGCGGGTCGCGACCAGCGGCCCCTGTTCCGCCGCTATCTCAGCTCCATCGGACTCCTGGAGGACGACATGACCCCCGAAGAGCACAAATGGCTGGCCACCATCCACAAGAACCTCACGGTCCTCGACGGTCGCAACCCGATCGGGCAGGTCTACCTGCGGCTGGCGGAGGGTCGGGACGACACCGGCGCTCCGGTGACCGGTCACCCGAACCTCAAGAGCCTCGGCCTGCAGTTGACCGCGCTGCAGACCGCGCTCAGCTCGTTGTCGGGGCGTGACTTCACCGACGAGCCGGCGATCGTCAGGGGGGTGCTGGCCGGGCTGACGCCGGAGAAGATCGCCGCGGCCATCCCGCCCACTATGGCCAAGCAGGTCGTCGACGAGTTGGCACGCCGACTGGCCGCCTGAGGTAGGGGGCCTCTACACAAGATCCGCAACGACCATTGGGCAATAATCGTTGCGCAATGGTCGTTGCGGGTGTGATGCTGGCGGCATGGAGAGACCCGACGTACGCCAGGTCACCGACTCGCGGGTGCTGGCCGCCATGTCCCACCCGCTGCGCCGCCGCCTGATGGACGTGCTCAAAGTGCACGGGCCGTCCACCGTCGGCACGCTCGCCGACCGCACCGACCAGGCGCCCGCGAACGTCAGCCATCACCTCAAGGTGCTCGCCGCCGCCGATCTCGTCACCGAGGCCCCCGAGCTGGCACGGGACCGCCGCGAGCGCTGGTGGCAACTGGTCACACGGGGGGTGCGCTGGTCCAACACCGACTTCGACGCCGACCCGGCAGCCCGGGCGGTCGCCGACGCCGCCACCTCGCTCAACCTGGACCGGCACGTCGCCCTGGCCCGGGCGTGGCACGCCGCCGACGAGTCCGCGCAGGCCGCCTGGGCCGACGCGCCGTTCTCCACCGACCGCTGGCTGCACCTCACGCCTGACGAACTGGCCGCGTTGAGCCGCGAGATGATCGAGCTGCTGGCGCGTTGGGGCGACCGTGACATCCCCGACGACGGGGTCGATAGGCAGCCGGTGTTCGTGTTCGCCTACGGCGTGCCGGCCCGGCCGTGACCACTGCCACCCGCACCGATCGCGAGCCGCCTGGCGGGCTGCTGCGGCACCGGGACTTCCGGCTGCTCTGGGCCGGCCAGGCGGTCAGCAGCGTCGGCAGCAACGTCACCACTGTCGCGCTGCCGCTCGTCGCCGTGGCAGTGCTCGACGCCGGCACCTTCCAGGTGGCGGTGCTCACCGCCGCCGCCTGGGCGCCCTGGCTGTTGATCGGGCTGCCGGCCGGCGCGTGGGTGGATCGACTGTCACGTCGACCGGTGCTTGTGGCCTGTGACGTGTTCTGCGCACTGGCGTTTCTCAGCGTGCCGCTGGCCGCCGTGGCCGACCTGCTCACGATCGGGCACCTGCTGCTCGTGGCGGCCACCGCAGGCACCGCCCGGGTGTTCTTCGAGACCGCCCACCAGGTCTACCTGCCGGTGCTGCTGCGCCCCGACCAACTGCCCGAGGGCAACGCGAAGCTGCACGGCACCCAGACCGTGAGCAACGTCGCCGGCCCCGGCCTCGCCGGCCTGATCGCCCAACTCGCCGGTGCCGTCACCGCGCTGCTGCTGGACGCGCTCACATTCCTGCTCTCCGCAGCCTTCCTGCTGCGCATCCGCACCGTCGAGACACGCCCCGACAGGCCGAAGACATCCCCGTCGCTGTGGCGGGACGTCGCCGAAGGACTGCGCTTCGTCGCCCGCGACCCGTACCTGCGGGTGCTGACGGTCTTCGGCGCGGCCAGCAACATCGGGCTGACCGGCTACCAGGCGGTCCTGGTGGTGTTCCTGGTACGCGACCTGCGGCTCGCGCCGGGCGTGGTGGGCCTGCTGGTCGGTGTGATGAGCGCCGGCGGAATCATCGGTGCGTTGCTGGCCACCGTGGTGGGTCGGCGCTTCGGCACCGCGCGGGCCCTGCTGATCGGGGCGGTGCTCACCGGCCCGCCCGCGCTGCTCATCCCACTCGCCGGGCCCGGCACCGGGTTGGCCTGGCCGGCCCTCGGCGGCCTGCTGATCGGGCTCGGTGTGACCATCGGCAATGTGGTCAAGGGCAGCTTCCGGCAGACGTACACGCCGCATCACCTGCTCGGCCGCGTGACGGCGAGCATGCACCTGCTCAACTACGGCGCGATCCCGCTGGCGGCCGTGCTGGCCGGTGCCCTCGGGGCTCGATACGGCGCCGGGACAGCAATCAGCGCGATGACCGCCTGGTTGGCGCTCACCCCGCTGATCCTGCTGATCGGGCCAATCCGGAGGCGGCGGGACCTGCCCGCCGCCCCGGCGTCTTGAGTGCGCTGCGACGGCGGCCGGAGACCGACCGCCGTCACCGGCACGGAGCTACATCGGGCGGACGTTGTCCGCCTGCGGGCCCTTTTGCCCCTGGGTCACCTCGAACTCGACCTTCTGGCCCTCGTTGAGCTCCCGGTAGCCGCTCGAAGCGATGGCGGAGTAGTGGACGAACACGTCCGGCCCTCCACCGTCCTGCTCGATGAAGCCGAAGCCCTTTTCCGAGTTGAACCACTTAACCGTGCCGGTTGCCATGCATCTCTCCCTGTTCAAAGCGGCTGACCACCGACCTGTGGCCGATGATCGCCCGTACCTGTTCGACAGTAACGGGCGAAGCCCCGTTCTGCCGGCCGAAGTGCCGTAGGTCTTTGTGTGAAGTCGGGTGAACTCTGCGCGGCGGCATGTGAAACCCGCCCCCGCCATCCCCCACTGGGGCATGCTTGCGCCGATGAAAGGTACCGCAGCCGCTGCGCTGTCCGAGCTGGAGCGCGAGATCGACGCGCCCGGCGACGGCCTGGACCGGCTCCGGTTGATGCCCACTCCGTTCGTCCCCGAGGTACGCCTGCACCTGGCCGAGGACGCCATCGTGTGGTGGGCCCGAATGGAGGCAGCGGTCGGTCACGCACTGCCCCCGCCCTACTGGGCCTCCGCCTGGGCCGGTGGCCAGGCCCTGGCCCGGCACCTGCTGGACCATCCCGAACTCGCCGCCGGCCGCAGGGTCCTCGACCTGGCCGCCGGCTCGGGGCTGGTGGCCATCGCCGCCGCGCTCGCCGGCGCGGCACGGGTCGTCGCCAACGACATCGACCCGTACGCCGTGGCGGCCGTCACGATCAACGCCCGCGCCAACCGGGTCGACGTCGACGCCAGCGGCGACGACCTGCTCGACGACGTCGACACCGAGGCGGACCTGGTGGTCGCCGGGGACGCCTTCTACAGCCGCGCCATGACGGCCCGGGTGCTGCCGTTCCTGCAACGGGCCGCCGCCGCCGGCGCCGACGTGCTCGTCGGCGACCCCGGCCGGGGGCACCTGCCGGCGGACGGGTTGACGGTGCTCGCCGACTACCCGGTGCCCACCACCGAACCGTCGGTGGACTCGTCGCTGCGCCACGTACAGGTGCTGCGCCCCGCCTGAGGCCGCCTCAGGGGTGACCCCTAGGCCGATACCAGGGCACCGTGGGGGCTGCGACCGGATGTCCATCGTGGCCTGACGGCCATAGCGTACGCAGCATGACGCAATGGCTGGCTCAGGTCGGGGAACTGCCCATCGGTGTGCTGATGGGTGCCCTCGGGCTGGTCATGGTCTTCGACGCCGTACCGCTGGTGGGCGTCCTCGTCCCCGGTGACGTAGCGATCCTGGCCGCCGTCGGAGTGGGCCGACCGGCCACCGGGCTGGCCACCTTCGCGGCGGTGCTGACCGGCTGCCTGGCCGGCTGGTCGCTGAGCTTCCTCGCCGGCCGCCGGTACGCCGAACACCTGCGGCGCAGCCGGATCGGCACCTGGATCGGCGAGTCACGCTGGAGCGCGGCGGAGGGCATCCTGCACCGCGGCGGCGGCGCGATGTTGATGGTCGCGCCGTTCCTGCCGGTGTTCAACGCGCTGCTGCCCCTGGCCGCAGGTGGGCTGCGGATGTCGTACCGGCGGTTCCTCGCCTGCGCGACCATCGGCGGGGCGGCCTGGGCCGGGCTCTACCTGGCGCTGGGCACCGCCTCCCGGTCGCTGGCCGGGCTGCTGCCGGGGTCACCCAGCCCGCTGCTGGTCACCATGGCGGTCGGGCTGCTGCTGGCCGCCGTCGTGCTGCTGGGCGCGCGGCGGCGGCTGCGCGTGGTCCGAGTCGTCCCGCCGGCCCGTCCGGCGTCACCAGCCCCGGGCGCGCCACTGTGGCAGGGCCGGACGCTCCGCCGCGAGGGTGCTGTCGCTGCCGTGGCCCGGGTAGAACCACGTCTCGTCCGGGAGCCTGTCGAACAGCTTGTGCTCGACGTCGTCGATCAGCGCGGCGAAACGCTCCGGGTCCTTGTCGGTGTTGCCCACGCCACCCGGGAAGAGGCTGTCGCCAGTCCACAGGTGCGGGGTGCCGTTCGGGTCGCGGTAGAGCAGCGCGATCGAACCCGGCGTGTGCCCCTTGATGTGGATGACCTCCAGCGCGCAGTCACCCACAGCGACGGTGTCGCCGTCGGTGAGATGGTCGGCCTCGATCGGCAGCCCGGCGGCGTCGTCGGCGTGCACCAGCGCCCGCGCGCCGGTCTTGGCAACGACCTCCTCCAGCGCCACCCAGTGGTCCATGTGCTGGTGGGTGGTCACCACTGTGGTCAGCCCGCCGTCGCCGATCAACTCCAGCAACCGCGGCGCCTCGTTGGCGGCGTCGATGAGCACCTGGTCGCCGGTGTGGTTGCAGCGCAGCAGGTAGGCGTTGTTGTCCATCGGGCCCACCGACAGCTTGCTGATGGTGAGGCCGTCCAGCTCCCGTACCGCTGGTGCGCCGCCTGAGGTGACGTCTCCGGTGTAGGTCATGAGGTGTCTATATCCATTCCGGTGGAGTTGGCAGTGGGCCGTCGGGTGCGACGGTGAGCGTGTGGCCGGAGTCCCGGCCGGTCAGCCAGGCGGCCAGGTCGGAGGCCGGCCCGCTTACTGTCGGCGCGCCGGCCCGGTCCCCGATGACGAGGTCGTGCTGGCTGCCGTCGAAGCGCAGCACCATCGACGGCGGGGTCGGCCCGTCGGCGTGATGGCTGGCCGCCTCGCGCAGCAGCCGGTGGGCGAACGCCTCCGACCAGTCACCGGGTCGGTAGTCGGCGGCCAGGTCGAGGTGGTGCACCTCGATCTCACGCAGGCGGCCCCAGACGAGCAGGGCGGCCGGCCACGGGCCTCGACGCGCGCGTACCGTCGCGCCCCACGCCGCCGCCGGCATCGCCTCGACCGCCTCGGCGAACCGGTCCGCGCTGCGCCGCAGGTCGTCCAGGTGCTCGGCGGGCGGACGGTCGGCCCCGGCCTCGATGTCCGCCGTACGGGCGGCCAGCGAGGCGTACATCGGCAGCGGCTCCCCGGTGCGGGCCGCCGTCAGCAGGTTGACGAAGCCGTCCGCGTTGCGGGCCAGATGCGCCAGCACGTGCCCGCGCGACCAGCCCGGCAGCAGCGACGCCGCCGCCAGGTCGGCGGCGTCGAACGAGGCGGCGGTACGCATCAGCCGTGTGGTGGCCGCGTCCACCTCGCCCATCAGCAGCAGCGGATCCGTGGTCACGCGTCGACCCTAGCGGTCCGCTGGCGCGCCGTCGCTGGGGAAATCGCTTTCGGCGCGTCGGCAAGCGACCTACCGTCGGCGCCATACGCGGCACCGGACGTCGAACGGAGGTGGTGTTCATGCCGGACGTGGCACGCGTGTTCCGCCATCACCAGCTTCGACACCGATGAGGATGACATGACAATCGATCTGACCGCCCTCGGCTGGGACGCCGACCGGGCGGAGTACGCCGCACGACGTGGCGAGCACCACCCGGGCCGGGTCGCCCGGGTGGACCGGGGGGTCTGCACGGTGCTCACCGCCGCCGGCCCCGTCCGGGCCAGCCTCGGCCCGGCGGTGCTCACCACCGCCGCCCAGGATCCCTCCGCGCTGCCCTGCGCGGGTGACTGGGTGCTGCTTACGCACTGGCCGGACCGCCGGATCACGGTGGCCTGCGTGCTGCCCCGGCGGGCCGCGCTGATCCGCCGTACCGCAGGCAAGGACGCCAGCGGCCAGGTGCTGGCCGCGAACCTCGACGCCGCCGCGGTGGTCGAGCCCGTACACCCGGAGCCGGACGTCGGCCGTATCGAGCGGCTGCTCTCGCTGGCCCACGAGTCCGGCGCGCGACCGCTCGTGGTGCTGACGAAGGTCGACCTCGCGGCCGACCCCGACGCACTGGCCCGCCAGATCGCCACTGTGGCGCCCGGGGTGCCGGTGCTGCCGGTAAGCGCCGAGCGCGGCGTCGGGCTGGAACCGCTGCGCGCCGAGGTGGCGCCCGGCCGCACGCTGGGCCTGCTCGGTCCGTCCGGTGCCGGCAAGTCGAGCCTGGTCAACGCCCTCGCGGGGACCGTGATGATGCCGACACAGGCGATCCGGCGGGTCGACGGCAAGGGCCGGCACACCACTACCTGGCGGGCCCTGGTGCCGATCCCGGGCGGCGGGGCGGTGATCGACACGCCCGGCGTGCGGGCGGTCGGCCTGCTCGACGGCGTGGCCGGGCTGGACCGGGCGTTCGCCGACATCGCCGGGCTGGCGCAGGGCTGCCGGTACGCCGACTGCGGGCACGACGGTGAGCCGGCCTGCGCGGTCCGGGACGCGCTGCGTACCGGGGAACTGACCGCGCGGCGGTGGGAGAGCTGGCGGCGGTTGCAGGGGGAGGTGGCCCACGAGAGCCGGCGGCGGGAGTCGCGGCTGGCCGCCGAACGGCGCGGCGGTTGGCGCGCGGCCCGGCGCAGGGCCGTCCGCCCGCCGTCACCCGGCGGCTACTGACGCGTGGCCCGGGCTGTCGGTCGATGCGGCCGACCGTGCTGAGCTGGGGGAATGTGCGGGCGAGGGAAACTGTCGTACCTCGGGGCTAGAGTTGCCGAGGCGCGTTTTCCGCGCCCGCACGACCGCTCGGAATCATCGCAGAGCGGGACAGAACCCTCCGCTTCACCTTCATCCGGGAGTACACGCACTGTGGCCGACCGACTCATCATCCGTGGCGCGCGCGAGCACAACCTGCGTGACGTCAGTCTCGACCTGCCCCGGGACGCACTCATCGTGTTCACCGGGTTGTCCGGGTCGGGCAAGTCGAGCCTGGCCTTCGACACGATCTTCGCCGAGGGCCAGCGGCGCTACGTGGAGTCGCTGTCGTCGTACGCCCGGCAGTTCCTCGGCCAGATGGACAAGCCCGACGTCGACTTCATCGAAGGGCTGAGCCCCGCCGTCTCGATCGACCAGAAGTCGACGTCGCGCAACCCGCGCTCGACCGTCGGCACCATCACCGAGGTCTACGACTACCTGCGTCTGCTCTACGCCCGGATCGGCGAGCCGCACTGCCCGGTCTGCGGCGAGCGGATCTCCCGGCAGAGCCCGCAGCAGATCGTCGACAGGGTGCTGGCCATGGCCGAGGGCACCAAGTTCATGGTGCTGGCCCCGGTGGTGCGCGGTCGCAAGGGCGAGTACGTCGACCTCTTCGCCGAGCTCCAGGGCAAGGGCTACGCCCGGGCCCGGGTCGACGGCGTCGTGCACCCGCTGACCGAGCCTCCGAAGCTCAAGAAGCAGGAGAAGCACACCATCGAGGTGGTGATCGACCGGCTCACCGTCAAGCCGAGCGCCAAGCAGCGGCTTACCGACTCGGTCGAGGCCGCGCTGGGCCTGTCCAGCGGGCTGGTGCTGCTCGACTTCGTCGACCTGCCGGAGGACGACCCGGAGCGGGAGCGTCGCTACTCCGAGCACCTGGCCTGCCCCAACGACCACCCGCTGGCCATCGAGGATCTCGAACCGCGGGTCTTCTCCTTCAACGCGCCCTACGGCGCCTGCCCGGAGTGCACGGGCCTGGGCACCAAGAAGGAGGTCGACCCGGAGCTGCTGGTGCCCGACCCGGAGCGCAGCCTCCGCGAGGGCGCCATCCAGCCCTGGTCCACAGGGCACAACCTGGAATACTTCCTGCGCCTGCTGGAGGCGCTCGGCGAGGCCCAGCACTTCGACGTCGACACGCCCTGGCGGGCGCTGCCGGCCCGCGCGCAGAAGACGATCCTGCACGGCTCCGACGACCAGGTGCACGTGCGCTACCGCAACAAGTACGGCCGCGAGCGCTCCTACTACACCGGGTTCGAGGGCGTGGTGCAGTGGATCGAGCGCCGGCACTCCGACACCGAGTCCGAGTGGTCCCGCGACAAGTACGAGGGCTACATGCGCGACGTGCCGTGTGCGGCCTGCGGCGGCGCGCGGCTCAAGCCCGAGGTGCTGGCGGTCACGCTTGCCGGCAAGAGCATCGCCGAGGTCTGCAACCTGTCCGTGGGGGAGTGCGCCGACCTGCTCGCGGGCATCGAGCTGACCGACCGGCAGAAGATGATCGCCGAGCGCGTCCTCAAGGAGATCAACGCCCGGCTGCGGTTCCTGCTCGACGTCGGCCTTGACTACCTCTCCCTGGACCGGCCGGCGGGCACCCTGTCCGGCGGCGAGGCGCAGCGCATCCGGCTGGCCACCCAGATCGGCTCCGGCCTGGTGGGTGTGCTCTACGTGCTCGACGAGCCGTCGATCGGGCTGCACCAACGCGACAACCACAGGCTGATCGAAACCCTGATCCGGCTGCGTGGGCTGGGCAACACGCTGATCGTGGTGGAGCACGACGAGGACACGATCCGCACCGCCGACTGGATCGTCGACATCGGCCCCGGCGCTGGCGAGCACGGCGGCAAGATCGTGCACAGCGGGTCGGTGCCGGCGCTGCTGGACAACCCCGAGTCGCTCACCGGGGCGTACCTGGCGGGCCGCCGGTCGATCCCGACGCCGCAGCAGCGCCGCCCGCAGACAAAGGACCGCGAGCTGGTGGTGCACGGCGCGCGGGAGCACAACCTGCGCAACCTGACCGTCGGGTTCCCGCTCGGTCAGCTGATCGCGGTCACCGGGGTCAGCGGCTCGGGCAAGTCGACGCTTGTCAACGACATCCTCTACGCGGTCCTGGCCAACCAGATCAACGGCGCCCGGCTGGTGCCCGGCCGGCACACCCGGGTCTCCGGCCTGGAGCACGTGGACAAGGTCGTCGGCGTGGACCAGTCGCCGATCGGCCGCACGCCGCGCTCCAACCCGGCCACCTACACCGGGGTCTGGGACCACGTCCGCAAGCTCTTCGCCGAGACCACCGAGGCCAAGGTGCGGGGGTACGGGCCGGGCCGGTTCTCGTTCAACGTCAAGGGTGGCCGCTGCGAGGCGTGCTCCGGCGACGGCACCATCAAGATCGAGATGAACTTCCTGCCCGACGTGTACGTCCCCTGCGAGGTCTGCAAGGGCGCCCGGTACAACCGGGAGACCCTTGAGGTGCACTACAAGGGCAAGACCGTCTCGGACGTGCTGGAGATGCCGATCGAGGAGGCCGCCGAGTTCTTCTCCGCCATCCCGGCCATCCACCGGCACCTCAAGACGCTTGTCGACGTCGGTCTGGGCTACGTACGCCTCGGCCAGCCCGCGCCGACTCTCTCCGGCGGTGAGGCGCAGCGGGTCAAGCTGGCCTCCGAGCTTCAGAAGCGCTCCACCGGGCGAACGGTCTACGTGCTCGACGAGCCGACCACCGGCCTGCACTTCGAGGACATCCGCAAGCTGCTGATGGTGCTGGAAGGACTCGTCGACAAGGGCAACACGGTGATCACCATCGAGCACAACCTCGACGTGATCAAGACGGCCGACTGGCTGATCGACATGGGCCCGGAGGGCGGGCACCGCGGCGGCACCGTGCTCGCCACCGGCACCCCGGAGGAGGTCGCCGAGGTGCCCGAGAGTCACACCGGTCAGTTCCTGCGCGGGGTGCTCAAGCTCGACGGCGAGGCCAAGGGCGCGGCGGCGGCCACCACCCGCGCCGCCAAGGCCAACGGCACCACCAAGGCGCGGGCCAGCCGCAAGGTGGCGGCCGCCGCGCGCTGACCGCACGTGTCGGGGGCGGGCTCCGGCGCTGGCTCGCGCACGCCGATCGCGGCGTGCGCGAGCCGGTCCGCTCCGCCCCCGTTCCATTCCCGAGTCGACCGATGCGGCGATGAACCATCCGGCACAGTTGCCCGTGTGGAGAAGTGTGGCCGGCTCTTCGGCCGGCCGGCGGGCTACAGAGAGGCGAGGCATGAGTGACGATCAGGCGCTGACCGGTCCAGGTACGCAGACCCGACGGGCTCTGCTCACCGGCGTCGGGGCGGCCGGCGCAGCCGTCGTCCTGGCTGCCTGCGGCAGCGACGACACCGGCGACGGCGCCACCCCCGCCCCCACCAGCGGCGGCCCGGCCGTGCCGAGCACCGGCGACGCCGGCGGCGGCAACCGGCAGGACGCCCAGTCGCTGGCCACGACCGCCGACATCCCTGTCGGTGGCGGCAAGATCCTCGCCGCCGAGGGCGTGGTGATCACCCAGCCGACCGCAGGGCAGTTCAAGGGCTTCAGCCCGATCTGTACGCACCAGAACTGCCCGGTGTCGAACATCGACGGCGGCACCATCAACTGCACCTGCCACGGCAGCAGGTTCTCGATCGAGGACGGTTCGGTGAAGGCCGGCCCAGCCACCAAGCCACTGCCGCCCAAGAACATCAAGGTCACCGGGGATCAGATCTCGCTGGCCTGATCGTCGGGTCTCGCCCCGTTGACGCGTACCCCAGCGGGTTGGGTTTGATCGACTCGCGGCCTGGGGCGTCGGGGTGTCCGGTGACCTGCGGACATCCCGACGCCCCGGACACGAGTGGATCTAGTGCCGGCGGTGGGTGTCGGTGGTGCGGACTAGGCTTGTCGGCGTGGCTGACCCCTCGACCTACCGTCCCGCGCCCGGCACCATTCCGGAGTCGCCGGGGGTCTACCGATTCCGCGACGGCACCGGCCGAGTGATCTACGTCGGCAAGGCGAGGAACCTGCGCAGCCGGCTCAATTCCTACTTCGGCGACATCTGGAACCTGCACGAGCGCACCCGGCAGATGGTCACCACCGCCGAATCGGTGGACTGGATCACCGTCGGCACCGAGGTCGAGGCGCTCCAGCAGGAGTTCACCGAGATCAAGCAGTACGACCCCCGCTTCAACGTCCGCTACCGCGACGACAAGTCGTACCCCTACCTGGCCGTCACCCTCGACGAGGAGTACCCCCGGCTACAGGTGATGCGCGGCGCCAAGCGCAAGGGCGTGCGCTACTTCGGTCCGTATTCGCACGCCTGGGCCATCCGGGAGACCCTCGACCTGCTGCTACGGGTGTTCCCCGCCCGGACGTGCTCCGCCGGAGTGTTCAAGCGCGCCGGCCAGGTCGGCCGTCCCTGCCTGCTCGGCTACATCGGCAAGTGCTCGGCGCCGTGCGTCGGCAGCGTCTCCGCCGACGAGCACCGAGCGATAGTGGACGGGTTCTGCGACTTCATGGCCGGGCGCACCGACACCATGGTCCGCAAGATCGAACGTGAGATGACCGAGGCGAGCGAGAAGCTGGAGTTCGAGCGGGCCGCCCGCCTGCGCGACGACGTGGCAGCGCTGCGCCGGGCCATGGAGAAGCAGACAATGGTGCTTGGCGACGGCACCGACGCCGACGTGGTGGCGTTCGCCGACGACCCCCTTGAGGCGGCCGTGCAGGTCTTCCACGTCCGCGACGGCCGCGTCCGCGGCCAGCGCGGCTGGGTCGTGGAGAAGACCGAGGACCTGACGACCGGAGACCTCGTCCACCACTTCTGCACCCAGGTGTACGGCGGCGAGCACGGCGAAACCGACGTACCCCGCGAGTTGCTGGTGCCCGAGCTGCCCGCGGACGCCGAGGCGCTTGCCGAATGGCTCACCAACCACCGGGGCAGCCGGGTGTCGCTGCGGGTGCCGCAGCGCGGCGACAAGCGCTCGCTGATGGAGACTGTGGAGCGCAACGCCAAGGACGCCCTCGCCAGGCACAAGCTGAAGCGGGCCGGCGACCTCACCACCCGAGGTAAGGCGCTCGACGAGATCAGCGAGGCGCTCGACATGCGCACCTCGCCGCTGCGCATCGAGTGCTTCGACATCTCGCAGATCCAGGGCACCGACGTCGTCGCCAGCATGGTGGTCTTCGAAGACGGGCTGCCCCGCAAGAGCGAGTACCGACGGTTCATCGTCCGCGGCGCGACCGACGACCTCTCCGCGATGTCCGAGGTGCTGCGCCGCCGCTTCGCCCGCTACCTCGACGCGCGGGCCGAGACCGGGGAGGTGGGCGTGGAGTCCGCCGACGACCCCGCTGCTCCCGACGGCGAAGCCGAACCGCAGGTCGGCACCCTTGTCGACCCGACCACCGGCCGGCCCCGGAAATTCGCGTACCCGCCGCAGCTGGTGGTCGTCGACGGCGGTGCGCCGCAGGTCGCGGCTGCCGCGCAGGCCCTCGCCGACCTGGGCATCGACGATGTCGCGCTGTGCGGCCTGGCCAAGCGGCTGGAGGAGGTCTGGCTCCCCGACGACGAGTTCCCCGTCATCCTGCCGCGCACCTCGGAAGGGCTCTACCTGCTGCAACGGGTCCGAGACGAGGCGCACCGCTTCGCCATCACGTTCCACCGCCAGCGTCGCTCGAAGCGGATGACCGAGTCGGCCCTGGACAACGTTCCCGGCCTCGGAGACGTACGCCGCAAGGCGCTGCTGCGGCACTTCGGTTCCCTCAAGCGCCTGTCCACGGCGAGCGTCGACGAGATCACCGAGGTGCCCGGGGTAGGCCGACGTACCGCCGAGGCGATCCTGGCCGCCCTCGACACGGGCAAGGGGTCCGCCAACGGCGCCGTCCCGGCGGATGGCGCCGCCTCGGCAGATGGTGCTGCTCCGGCGGGCGATGCTGCTCCGGCAGATGGCGCAGCCTCGGCAAGCGGTGCTGCTCCGGCAGGCGGTGCTGCTCCGGCAAACGGCGCCGCCCCGGCAAATGGCTTCGCGCCGGCAGACGGCAGCGAAGCGGCGCCCGGAGGCGGGGCCGCGTCTGGTGGCGGGGCCGCGTCTGGTGGCGGGGCCCCTGCTGTGAGGTGACGCCCGGCGACGGGTGGCCTCTCCCGGAGTGGCTTCTGCTGGCGGAGTGACGCCTGGCGACAGTGGGCCTCCGGTTGTGAGGGTGACGCCTGGCGTCGGGGTTGGCCTTTGGTAGCGGTGCGGCGCCGAGCGTTGAGGTGGGCTGCGTCAGAGGTTGGCAAGGAAGCCGAGTCGATCATCGCCGGCGCGCGCCGAGTGTCGACCCATGACGGACGTTTTGTCCGGTTCGGGCTCGGGGTTGGGGCACGACCTGCAGGTCGCGTGTCCGTGTTGGGTCATTTGGGGCTCGGCGTCCCGTGGTCGGCGGCACTGTGGTGGCGGAATGATGGGCCGGGCCGGCTGGTTGTACAGGGGGTAACCGACGACAGGTCGCGGCCCCCCGGCCCCCGGCCCGACGGTCTCCGGTATCCGGGAACACCCACCCGGCCGCCACGGTTACATCCCCCGAACCACCCCGAGCAGCGCCTCCCCGAGGCTGTCGGACAAGATCCCCCGGAGCGCGGCGGAATGACTCGCCGGCCCGGCTGGTTACATCCCCCTGGACCACCTCGAGCAGGCCCCCCCCGGGCCGCCGGGTGAGATCCCCCCGAACTTTCCCCCGCTCGCGCGCACCGTCCCCCTATTGGTGCGTTACGCGGGTCGCCCCCGACATTGCAGAGGAGCACGCCATCATGCGTACCGATCTGATTCGTAAGACCGCTCTGACCGCTGCCGGACTCGCCGTCACCGGCGGCGCCATCGCCGGCCCCATCACCACCGCCTACGCCGCCGACGCCAAGCCCACCGGCCAGACCCAGAACAAGGGCGAGCGGCACCTGGACGTCCGCTACGAAGCCCAGCCCAACTTCTACTACTGCGGCCCCGCCGCCGCCCGCAACGCCCTGTCCGTACAGGGCAAGGACATCAGCGTCGACGCCATGGCCAAGGAAATGGGCACCACCGAAGCCGGCACCAACAGCATCAACGACATCACCCCCGTCCTGAACAAGGAAACCGGCAAGAACAACGCCTACCGCTCGGTGGAAATCAGCACCCCCGCCGCCGACGACAAGCAGACCGACAAACTCCGCACCGACATCGTCCGCACCGTCGACGACGGCCGCGCCGTAGTCGCCAACATCGCCGGCACCACCACCGACACCGACGGCAACACCCACTCCTTCGAAGGCGGCCACTACATCAGCGTCGTCGGCTACACCGACAACGGCAACACCGTCACCATCGCCGACTCCGCCGACCCCAACACCGCCTCCTACGACATCACCGTCGAGCACCTCGCCGACTGGATCGCCACCCGCGGCTACGCCACCAGCTGACACCACCCAACACGCACCACGCACCACGCACGACCGAAGGGCCGGACCCCCACCAGGGGCCCGGCCCTTCACCACGCCACCGGCGGTCCAGTGGTGCGCGTCCCGATACGAGAGCCTCGGGGCGTGATCAGGCGGGGCTGGTTTCGGCGGCGAGGACGGTCAGGATCTGGTCGCCGTACTTGGCGAGCTTGTTCTCACCAACCCCGCTGACCCGTGACAGCTCGGCCAGTGAGGCGGGCGCGTCGCTGGCGATCTGTCGCAGGGTGGCGTCGTGGAAGACCACGTACGCGGGCACGCCCTGCTCCTTGGCGGTCGCGGCCCGCCAGGCGCGCAGCCGTTCGAAGAGCGACGTGGCGGCCGGCGTCAGGTCGGCGACCACGGTGGCAGCGCCGCGCGGCTTCGACGAGCGACTC
Organism: Micromonospora profundi; assembly: GCF_011927785.1. Taxonomy (NCBI): domain Bacteria; kingdom Bacillati; phylum Actinomycetota; class Actinomycetes; order Micromonosporales; family Micromonosporaceae; genus Micromonospora; species Micromonospora profundi. Next base: position 1,182,114 of record NZ_JAATJK010000001.1, read on the forward strand.
GACGTCGGACGTTCCGGCTCGCGGCGCATTGTCACGACCCGTCGGCGGCCGAGTACGTCGGCGCTGGCCTCGGTGAGGGCCAGCGTGCCGTAGTCGCCCTCCACGGCGAGCAGCCCTTCGGCGAGCAGCTGCCGGACGACGCCGCGCCACTCGGCCTCGCTCAGTTCGGTGCCGATGCCGAAGACGGTGAGGGAGTCGTGACCGTACTGGCTGATCTTGTCGGTCTGTTTGCCGAGCAGGATGTCGATGCAGTGCCCGGCGCCGAACCGCTGGTTGCGTTCGCGGTCGAGGCGGAAGACCGTGGAGAGCAGCTTTTGGGCGGCGACTGTGCCGTCCCAGGACTCCGGTGGGTTGAGGCAGGTGTCGCAGTTGCCGCAGGCGGCCGTCGTGGTCTCGCCGAAGTATTCGAGCAGTTGGACGCGCCGGCAGCGCACCGTCTCGCAGAGCGCGAGCATCGCGTCCAGGTGTGCGGCGAGGTTGCGGCGATGGGCGAGGTCACCATCGGATGTCTCGATCATCTTGCGTTGCTGGACGACGTCCTGGAGCCCGTACGCCAGCCAGGCGGTGGACGGCAGACCGTCGCGGCCGGCGCGGCCGGTCTCCTGGTAGTAGCCCTCGACCGACTTGGGCAGGTCGAGGTGGGCGACGAAGCGGACGTCGGGCTTGTCGATGCCCATGCCGAAGGCGATGGTGGCCACCATGACCAGCCCGTCCTCGCGGAGGAAACGCTGCTGGTTGGTGGCGCGGGTAGCCGCGTCCAGCCCAGCGTGGTAGGGCAGGGCGGCGATGCCGTTGGCGGTGAGGAACTCCGCAGTCTTGTCGACCGAGGCGCGGGACAGGCAGTAGACGATGCCGGCGTCGCCGGGGTGCTCGTCGCGCAGCAGGGCCAGGATCTGCTTGCGGGGCTCCCGCTTCGGCACGATCCGGTACTGGATGTTGGGCCGGTCGAAGCTGGCCACGAAGTGCCGGGCGTCGTCGAGCTTGAGCCGGGTGGCGATCTCGGTGCGGGTGGCGCTCGTCGCGGTGGCGGTCAGCGCGATCCGGGGGACCTGCGGCCAACGCTCGTGCAGCATCGACAGCGCCAGGTAGTCGGGCCGGAAGTCGTGCCCCCACTGGGACACGCAGTGCGCCTCGTCGATCGCGAACAGGGAGATGCGACCCCGGTCCAGCAGGGCGAGGGTGGAGCGGACGCCGAGCGCCTCGGGTGCCAGGTAGAGCAGGTCCAACTCGCCGTTGACGAAGGCGGCCTCGACCCGACGCCGGGCGTCGAGGGTCTGGGTCGAGTTGAGGAATCCGGCCCGGACGCCGACGGCGGTGAGCGCGTCCACCTGGTCCTGCATGAGCGCGATCAGCGGGGAGACGACGACGGCGACACCGTCGCGGACCAGGGCCGGGATCTGGTAGCACAGTGACTTGCCGCCACCGGTGGGCATGAGCACCAGCGCGTCGCCGCCGGCGACGACATGGTCGATGACCTCCTGCTGGAAGCCGCGGAAGGCGTCGTAGCCGAACACCCGGCGCAGCGCGTCCAGCGCGGCCTCGGCTCGCACGTCGGTGGGGGAAGCCATCCGCGGAGTCTACGAGCCCACCCCGACACCGCCCGTCCGGCGCACCCGGTGGAGCGTCGGGCGGGCGGTTCCGCGGCCACCTGGGTGCAGACGACGTGGGTGAGCTGCTTGGCGAGCGGGCCAGATCACCCGCGTTGACAAGGGGCGGTTTTGTCGGGAGGGCGACCTGCGGCCCGGTGCCACCGCACGACCCGGCAGCGCGTGCCCGTCCGACCCCGGCCGGGGAGATAGAGTCGCTGATTGACCATTCGCGGCCGATGGCGGCCGCGGCGCCACGGCTTGGGGGTACGGGTGAGCGAGGGGCGCACAGTCGGTGACCGGATCGAGGACCCGGCGGTCACCGACGAGCAGTCGACAGCCGAGTCGGAAACCACCCTTGTGGTGGTCACCGGGCTCTCCGGCGGCGGCCGGAGCACCGTCGCGCGGGCGCTGGAGAACGTCGGCTACTACGTGGTGGACAACCTGCCGCAGGCGTTGATGCTGGACATGGCCGAGTTGGCGTTCAAGGCCGGTGGCGCGGCCCGGCGTACCGCGATGGTGCTTGACGTGCGCTCGCGGGCGTTCTCCACGGACCTTGTCGGGGCGATCCGTGAGCTCAAGGAGCGCGGCTTCTCGCCCCGGGTGGTGTTCGTCGACGCCGACGACGAGGTGCTGATCCGGCGGTTCGAGAGCGTCCGGCGTTCGCACCCGTTGCAGGGCGACGGGCGGCTTGCCGACGGCATCGCCGTGGAGCGTGGGCTGCTCGAGGAGGCCCGCGACCAGGCCGACGTGATCATCGACACGAGCCACCTCAACGTCAACCAGCTCCGTCGGCGCATCGAGGAGCTGTTCGGCGGCGAGGACGCCCGCCGGCTGCGGCTCACGGTGCTGTCGTTCGGCTTCAAGTACGGCCTGCCGCCGGACGCCGACTTCGTGTTGGACGCCCGGTTCCTGCCGAATCCGTACTGGGTGCCGGAGTTGCGGGAGCACACCGGGCGGGAGGAGGCGGTCAGCGCGTACGTGCTGGGTCAGGAGGGCGCGGACGCGTTCGTCGCCTCGTACGCCGACCTGGTCAACGCCACCACCACCGGCTTCGAGCGGGAGGGCAAGCGGTACCTCACTGTGGCGGTGGGCTGCACCGGCGGCAAGCACCGCAGCGTGGCCATCGCCGAGGAACTGGCCAGCCGGTTGCGCGACTCCGGGCTGGCGGCGAACGCCCAGCACCGCGACCTGGGGCGCGAATGACGGCGCGCCGGGTGGTGGCGTTCGGCGGCGGTCACGGGCTCTCCGCGTCTCTGCGCGCGTTGCGCCACTGCGCCCCCGAACTGGACCTGGACATCACCGCGGTGGTGACCGTCGGCGACGACGGTGGGTCCAGTGGTCGGCTGCGCGCCGAGCGGGGCGGCCTGCCTCCGGGTGACCTGCGGCAGGCGCTTGTCGCGCTGGCCGGCGACCATCCGGCCACCCGCCGCAGCGCCGGGCTGTTCCAGCACCGCTTCGCGGCCGCTCCGGCTGCGGGCGTACCCCAGACGGGCGGCACCGACCGGAGCCCGGCGGCGACTGACGGCCCTGAGCCCGACGGCCTGTCCGGGCACGCGGTGGGCAACCTGGTGCTCTGCGGCCTGATGGAGCTGCTCGGGGATCCGGTGGCGGCTCTGGAGCACGCCGGAGCGATGCTCGGCGCGGTCGGGCGGGTGCTACCGATGTCCCGCCAGCCGGTCGGCATCGAGGCGCGGGTACGCGGCGCGGACCCGTCCGCTCCGGACGAGGTGTGCACCGTACGCGGCCAGCACCAGGTGGCGGTCACCACCGGCCGGGTCGAGTCGCTGCGGCTCACCCCGGCGGCCCCGGCGGCCTGCGCCGAGGCTCTCGCGGCGATCGGCGCGGCGGACTGGTTGATCTTCGGGCCGGGCAGTTGGTACACGAGTGTCCTGCCGCACCTGCTGGTGCCGCAGTTGGCCGATGCGATCGTGTCCAGCTCGGCCCGGCGGCTGGTCACCCTGAACCTGGCGGCGGAGAAGGAGACCCTCGGGCTGTCCGTCGCTGATCATCTGGCGGCGCTGCACTGGTACCTTCCCGAGCTCAAGGTGGATCTCGTGCTCGCCGACGCCAAGGCGGTGGGTGACCCCGAACCGGTCGAACGTGCGGCAGAATCGCTTGGTGCCCGCCTGGTCCTCGCTCCCGTCGCCGTCACCGACGGCACTCCCCGCCATGATCCGGCTGCCCTGGGCGCCGCGCTGGTGCCTGTCCTGGGTGCCGATCGTTAGACACGTACGTAATCTCCGGCGACACGCCGGAACAGGTCCGTGAGGGGACGCACAATGGCGATGACGGCCGCGGTCAAGGACGAGCTGAGTCGGGTCGACGTGCCCAAGCCCTGCTGCCGGCGGGCGGAGATGGCCGCCCTGCTGCGCTTCGCCGGTGGGCTGCACATCGTCTCCGGCCGTGTGGTGGTGGAGGCTGAGCTGGACACCGGGGCGGTGGCGCGCCGGTTGCGCCGGGAGGTCGCCGAGGTCTACGGCTATCCCAGCGAGATCCACGTGCTGGCCTCCGGCGGGCTGCGCAAGGGCAGTCACTTCATCGTCCGGGTGGTCAAGGACGGTGAGGCCCTCGCCCGGCAGACCGGCCTGCTGGACGTCCGTGGCCGACCGGTGCGTGGGCTCCCCCCGCACGTGGTGGCAGCGAACGTCTGCTGCGCGGTGTCCGCGTGGCGTGGCGCGTTCATGGCGCACGGCTCGCTCACCGAGCCCGGTCGCTCCAGCGCCCTGGAGATCACCTGCCCCGGCCCGGAGTCGGCGCTGGCTCTCGTCGGGGCTGCCCGCCGGATCGGCATCACCGCGAAGAACCGCGAGGTACGCGGTGTGGACCGGGTGGTGGTGAAGGACGGCGACGCGATCGCCGCGCTGCTCACCCGCATCGGCGCGCACTCCAGCGTGCTGGCGTGGGAGGAGCGTCGGGTGCGCCGCGAGGTGCGAGCCACCGCCAACCGGCTGGCCAACTTCGACGACGCGAACCTGCGCCGCTCGGCGCGGGCGGCGGTTGCCGCGGCGGCCCGGGTGACGCGGGCGTTGGAGATCCTCGCCGACGAGGCGCCCAACCACCTGACCGACGCGGGCCGGCTGCGCCTGGAGCACCGGCAGGCGTCGCTGGAGGAGTTGGGGGCGCTCGCCGAGCCGCCGTTGACCAAGGACGCCATCGCCGGACGGATCCGCCGGCTGCTGGCACTTGCCGACAAGCGGGCCCGCGACCTGGGCATCCCGGATACCGAAGCTGCCGTCACGCCCGACATGCTCGTGGTCTGATAGGACGGTAGGGCCGCACGGTGCGCCCGGGAGCACGACCCGGCGCAGCGTGGTCCCGCACGCTCGGATATGGTCGCTGAGTACGGCAAGGGGGCCGACACAGGCACTCCTCGTCGTGCTCACCGCCTCGGGCGGTCAGGTCCTCAGACCGCGGCGGGGTGGCCGAGATGAACCGTCAACGGCCGGCTCCAGCGGTCGGCGCACACCACTTCGCCGGCCCGTTGTCGCAGCCGGCGGACCAGAACGCGAGGAGATGGGCCTGTGACCATCCGGGTTGGCATCAACGGCTTCGGCCGGATCGGCCGTAACTTCTTCCGGGCAGTACTGGCGTCGGGCGCCGACGTCGAGGTCGTGGCGGTGAACGACCTGACCGACAACGCCACGCTCGCCCACCTGCTCAAGTACGACAGCATCCTCGGTCGCCTGCCGCACGAGGTCAAGGCCACCGCCGACGAGATCACCGTCGGTGGCAAGACCATCAAGGCGTACGCCGAGCGGGACCCGTCGAAGCTCCCGTGGGGTGACCTCGGTGTCGACGTCGTCATCGAGTCGACAGGCTTCTTCACCGACGCCACCAAGGCCAAGGCGCACGTCGACGGCGGCGCCAAGAAGGTCATCATCTCCGCTCCGGCGAAGAACGAGGACGTCACCGTCGTCATGGGTGTCAACCAGGACACCTACGACCCGGCGAAGCACACCATCATCTCCAACGCTTCGTGCACCACGAACTGCCTCGCCCCGATGGCGAAGGTCCTGCACGACACGTTCGGCATCCAGCACGGTCTGATGACGACGATCCACGCGTACACCCAGGACCAGAACCTTCAGGACGCGCCGCACTCGGACCTGCGTCGTGCCCGGGCCGCCGCGCTGAACATCGTCCCGACCTCGACCGGCGCCGCGAAGGCCATCGGCCTGGTGCTGCCGGACCTGAAGGGCAAGCTCGACGGGTACGCGCTGCGGGTGCCGATCCCGACCGGCTCCGTCACCGACCTGACCGTCAACGTGGGTCGCGAGACCACCGTGGACGAGGTCAACGCCGCGCTGAAGGCCGCCGCGGACGGCCCGCTCAAGGGCATCCTGGTCTACAACGAGGACCCGATCGTCTCCAGCGACATCGTCACCGACCCGGCGTCGTGCATCTTCGACGCGCCGCTGACCAAGGTCGTCGGCAACCAGGTGAAGGTCGTCGGCTGGTACGACAACGAGTGGGGCTACTCCAACCGGCTCGTCGACCTGGTCAAGTTGGTCGGTAGCTCGCTGTGAGCATCCGGACCCTCGACGACCTGCTCGCCGAGGGGGTGTCAGGTCGGCGCGTGCTCGTGCGCGCCGACCTGAACGTCCCGCTCGACAAGCAGACCGGTGACATCACTGACGATGGACGCATCCGCGCGGTGCTGCCGACGCTCGGTGCGCTTGTCGAGGCCGGCGCGAAGGTGGTCGTCTGTTCGCACCTGGGCCGCCCGAAGGGCAAGCCGGACGCGCAGTTCAGCCTCCGCCCGGTCGCCGGACGGCTCGGTGAGCTGCTCGGCGCGCCAGTGCACTTCGCCACCGACACGGTCGGCGACTCCGCACGCTCCACGGTGGAGGGCCTGGCCGACGGCCAGGTCGCCCTGCTGGAGAACCTGCGCTTCAACGCGGGGGAGACCAGCAAGGACGAGGCCGAGCGGGGCGCGTTCGCCGACCAGCTCGCCGCGTTCGGCGACGCGTACGTCGACGACGCGTTCGGCGCCGTGCACCGCAAGCACGCAAGCGTCTACGACGTGCCGGCGCGGCTGCCGCACGTCGCGGGTCGACTGGTGCTGCGCGAGGTCGAGGTGCTCTCCAAGCTCACCAGCGAGCCCGAGCGGCCGTACGTGGTGGTGCTCGGTGGGTCGAAGGTCTCCGACAAGCTGGCGGTGATCGAGGCGCTGCTGCCGACTGTCGACCGGCTGCTCATCGGCGGCGGGATGTGCTTCACCTTCCTCAAGGCCCAGGGCCTGGAGGTGGGCACCTCGCTGCTGGAGGAGGACATGGTCGAGACCTGCCGCAACCTGCTGGAGCGGTCCTCGGGCAAGATCATGCTTCCGGTCGACGTGGTTGTCGCTGACGCGTTCGCGCCGGACGCCGCGCACGACACGGTCCGCGTCGACGGCATCCCGAGCCACCGGCTCGGCCTGGACGTCGGCCCGGAGACGGTGGCCGGGTTCTCCGCCGCGCTGTCGCAGGCGAAGACCATCTTCTGGAACGGCCCGATGGGCGTGTTCGAGATGGCGGCGTTCGCGGCCGGCACCCGGGGCATCGCCGAGGCGATCACCAAGGCCGACGCCTTCAGCGTCGTCGGTGGCGGTGACTCGGCGGCGGCCGTGCGTGCCCTCGGGCTGGACGAGTCGAGTTTCAACCACATCTCCACCGGAGGCGGCGCCTCCCTGGAGTATCTCGAGGGCAAGGCCCTCCCCGGCATCGCGGCCCTGGAGAACTGAATGGCGAGCACGACCCGCCGGCCGTTGATGGCCGGCAACTGGAAGATGAACCTCAACCACCTCGAGGCCAACCTGCTGGTGCAGAAGCTGGCCGCGAGCCTCAACGAGAAGCAGCTCACCGAGGTCGAGACGGTGGTCCTGCCGCCGTTCACCGACCTGCGCACCGTGCAGACCGCGGTGGACGGTGACAAGCTGCTGATCGGCTACGGCGGGCAGGACCTGTCCCCGCACGCCGGGGGCGCGTACACCGGGGACATCTCCGGCTCGATGCTCGCCAAGCTCGGCTGCACGTACGTGGTGGTCGGGCACTCGGAGCGGCGGGCGTACCACCACGAGGACGACTCGGTGGTCAACGCCAAGGTCAAGGCGGCGCTCACGCACGGCCTGACCCCGATCCTGTGCGTGGGGGAGGGGCTGGACATCCGGGAGCAGGGCACCCACGTGGCGCACTGCTCGCAGCAGCTCGACGGGGGCCTCGCCGGGCTCACCGCCGAGCAGGTCCGCCAGGTCGTGATCGCGTACGAGCCGGTGTGGGCGATCGGCACCGGCAAGACGGCGACCCCGGAGGACGCCCAGGAGGTCTGCGCGGCGGTCCGTCAGCGGGTGGCGGAGCGCTTCGACCAGGAGACCGCCGACCAGGTCCGGGTCCTCTACGGTGGCTCGGTCAAGGCCTCGAACGTCGCCTCGATCATGGCCCAGCCGGACGTGGACGGGGGCCTGGTGGGTGGCGCCAGCCTGGACGCCGAGGAATTCGCTCAGATCTGCAGGTTCCCGGAGCACATCGCTCGCTGATCGCTCGGTATCCTGGACACCGCCCGTCCACCGGTCGGTGCCGCCGTGCCCGATCAGACCGGGCGAGGATCGCTACGAGAGGACTTCCCCCAGTCATGCCGACCTGGTTCGCATACGTGTTGATCGTGTTGCTGACGATCACCAGCTTCCTGCAAATCATGCTGATCCTGCTGCACCGCGGCAAGGGTGGCGGCCTGTCGAGCATGTTCGGCGGGGGTGTCAGTTCCAGCCTCGCCGGGTCCTCGGTGGCCGAGAAGAACCTTGATCGCTACACCGTTCTGGTGGGGATCATCTGGTTCGCCTGCATCGTCGGGCTCGGGCTCTGGCTCCGCCTTCAGATGAGCGGCGTTGCCTGAGCAGGCTCGCGAAGTCGTACAATCTGCGCGCGGCCCGTCACTCGACGGGCCGCGCGCAGGCTTTTCTCCGCTGCACACCGCGTCGCCCGCCGCCCATCCCTGACGGCTGCGGGTCCCCTCCGACGACAGGAGCGAGCAGCCGTGCCGAATGGCAACGTCATCCGAGGAGCCCGGGTCGGGTCCGCACCGATCCGCCCGGACGAGCGACACCATCCCGCCCCGCGCCGGGACGTCACCTACTGGTGCCGCAACGATCACCGTACCGACATCCGGATCGCGGCGGAGGCTGCGGCGCCGCCCGTGTGGGACTGCCCGCGCTGTGGGCTCCCCGCCGGCCAGGACGAACAGAACCCGCCCGGTCGGGTCCGCGCTGAGCCGTACAAGAGTCACCTGGCGTACGTGAAGGAACGGCGTACCGCCGAGGAGGGTGAGGCGTTGCTGGCCGAGGCCCTCGCCGCGCTGCGTCGCCGTCGAGGCGAGTGAAAGGAAGGGCCCCTTGTTAGCGTCCAGGCGCTAACAAGGGGCCCTTCCTTTCACTTAGCGCAGGCTGCGGAGGCGGGCCGGCACGTCGGCGGCTGCCGCCCGGTCGAGCAGCCAGCGGGTCCGGTGCACGCCGTGCACACCGGCGGCCGGCAGCTGCACCGGCCCGGCGCCGGCCAGCGCCATGCCCACCGCGCGTGCCTTGTCCGCGCCACCTGCCACCAGCCAGACCTCCTCGGCCGTGTTGATCGCCGGCAGGGTGAGCGTGGTCCGCACCGGCGGCGGCTTCGGGCTGCCCCGCACCGCGCTGCACGGCCGGGTCTCATAGTGCACGGGATGCCCCGGAAAGACCGATGCGACGTGGCCGTCCTCCCCGACGCCGAGCATCAACACGTCGAAGTGCGGCAGAGTGGCGTGCCCCGGCCGGGCGGCGCGGGCCAGCTCCTCGGCGTACCCGGCGGCGGCGGCCTCCGGGTCGTTGCCGGCCGGGCCGTCGGACGCCGGCATGGGATGCACCCGGGCCGGGTCCAGCGGAACCACGTCCAGCAGCGCGGCGCGGGCCTGCGTCTCGTTGCGCTCCGGGTCGCCGGCCGGCAGGAACCGCTCGTCGCCCCACCACACGTCGACCCGTGACCAGTCGACCGCGTCGCGGGCCGGCAGCTGCCCGACTGCCCGGTACACGGCCGCCGCGATCCGGCCACCGGTGAGCACCACAGCGGCCTCACCTCTGTCGGCCTGGGCGTCGAGCAGCTTCACCAGCAGCCGGGCCGCCACGGCCTGCGCCAGCATGTCGGCGTCGGCGTGGACGGCGACACTCGCCTCACTCATCGGTTGTGCCTTCGTTTCCCGACCGCGCACGGCGGTCGCTGTCGCATCGTGCCGGGGCGGGCTGCCCCGGAAGTGCCGCGGCGGGTGCCGGGGAAACGCCCCGCCCCGCTGACGTGACCCGGCTCAGCGCTCGCTCGTGCCGCTGTGCGCGGTCACACCGGCCTCGGCGCGCCGGGCGGTGGCCGGATCCTTCCAGACGTGCACCCGCTGCGGAGAACGCTGCTCCAGCCCATGCAGCCCCACAGTGGCGCCCAGCGCCTCCGCGTACACCTGGTCGGCGTCCAGCCGGCGCAGCTCCTCGGCCAGTTCGTCACCGAGCGGCCGACGGACGAGAGGCAGCGTCCGGTCGTCCTGGCCGGTCCGCCGGAACACCGCCATGCTGTCCTCGCGGGTGAGCGTCAGGCGGTCACCGTTGGCGCAGGTCAACTGCACCTCCCGCATCCGGGGGAACTCGTTGGTGTCCACCCGGGCCGGCTGAATGCCGAGCCGGCTGGACAGCCAGCCCGCCATCAGCTCCGCGGTCGGGTCGGTCGGCGGCGCGACAACAGTCGCCTCGGTGACCTTCGCCTGGGTGGTGTCGAACGCCCCGGCGACGAGGGTCCGCCACGGGGTGATCCGCGTCCACGCCAGGTCGGTGTCACCCGGTGCGTAGTCGTGGGCCCGCTGCCGCAGGGCGGCGATCGGATCCGCGGCCTGTGCGCTGTCGGTGATCCGCCGGTCGGCGACCACGCCGAGGAAGTCGGTGGCGATCTCCGCCGGAGGCGGACCGTGCCACCAGGTCACCACAGGTACGTCAGGCACCAGCAGGGGCATCACCACCGACTCGGCGTGCAGGGCGAGCCGCCCGTACATCCGGGTGACGACAGCCTCGCACGGGCCGAGCCGGCCGCCGACCACGATCTCCGCGTCCAGCCGGTTGCGTTCCCGCTCGATGTCGGAGCGGACCACCACCAGCAGCCGGCACGGGTGGGCAGCGGCGGCGATCGTCGCCGCCGCCTCCGCCTCCCGTACCCGCTTCTCGTCGACCACCACGATGAGGGTGAGCGCCATACCACTGGCCACACCGCCGGCGCTGCGCCGCTCGGCGGCGAGCGCCTTGACCACCTCGTTGCCGGTGGTGTCCCACAGCCCGATCACTGGAGCCTCCTGGTCTGCTCGCTCACGCGCGTCGCCATGCCCGGCCCTCGCGGGCCAACATCTCGTCGGCTGCCCGCGGCCCCCACTCACCAGCGCGGTACGGCTCCGGCGTCGTGCCCGCCCAGGCGTGCTCCAGCGGGTCGATGACCTGCCAGCTCTGCTCGACCTCGGCGGCGTCCGGGAACAGGGTGCGGTCGCCGATCAGCACGTCCAGCACCAGCCGCTCGTACGCCTCGGGGCTGGACTCGGTGAACGCCTCGCCGTACTGGAAGTCCATCGCGATGTCGCGGACCTCCATCGTCGTGCCGGGAACCTTCGAGCCGAACTTGAGCACCACACCCTCGTCGGGCTGCACCCGGATCACCAGCTGGTTGTTGCCCAGCGACTCCATGTCGGCGTCGTTGAACGGCAGGTGCGGCGCCTTCTTGAACATGATGGCGACCTCGGTGACGCGCCGGGGCAGTCGCTTGCCGGCCCGGATGTAGAACGGCACTTCGGCCCACCGGCGGTTCTGGATGCCCAGCCGCACCGCCACGTACGTCTCCGTGGTGGAGTCGCTGGGGACGTCCTGCTCCTCCAGGTAGCCGACAGCGCGTTCGCCGCCCACCCAGCCCGGCAGGTACTGGCCGCGCACGGTGTCCCGGGCCACGTCCTTCGGCAGGGTGATCGCCTTGAGCACCTTCAGCTTCTCGGCCCGGATCTCGTCGGCGTCGAAGCTCGTCGGCTCCTCCATGGCCACCAGGGCCAGAAGTTGGAGCAGGTGGTTCTGCAGCACGTCACGGGCGGTGCCGACGGTGTCGTAGAAGCCGGCGCGGGTGCCGATGCCGACGTCCTCGGCCATTGTGATCTGCACCGAGTCGACGTACTTGGAATTCCACAGCGGCTCGAACAGGTTGTTGGCGAACCGCAGGGCGAGGATGTTCTGGACCGTCTCCTTGCCCAGGTAGTGGTCGATCCGGAAGACGTCCTGCCTGGTGAACACGTCGTCGACCAGGTCGTTGAGCGCCTTGGCCGACGGCAGGTCGTTGCCGAACGGCTTCTCCACCACCACGCGGCGCCAGCCGCCGGACTTGTCGTTGTCGGCCATTCCGGTGCGGGCCAGCTGCTTGAGCACGACGGGGAACGCGGCAGGGGGGATGGAGAAGTAGAACGCCGCGTTGCCGGTGATGCCGTGGGTCTGCCGCAGACCGTCAAGCGTGGACGCCAGCTGGTCGAAGGCGGCGTCGTCGTCGAACGAACCGCCCACGAACTTGATGTTGCCGGCCAGCCGCGCCCACACCTCGTCCCGCCACGGCGTACGGGCGTGCTTGCGGGCCGCCTCGCACGCGAGGGTCTCGAAGTCGCCGTCACCCCAGTCGCGCCGTGCGAAGCCGAGCACCACGAAGCCGGGCGGCAGCAGACCCCGGTTGGCGAGGTCGTAGACGGCCGGAAGTAGCTTCTTGCGGGCCAGGTCGCCGGTCACCCCGAAGATCACCAGAGCGCATGGCTCGGGGATCCGGGGCAACCGGCGGTCCTGCGGGTCCCGCAGCGGGTTCACGCCGCCTTCTCGCTCCGCGTCTGTCACAGCGTCCATCCTCACGTCCGCAGCTCACCGGCCGCGTCGAGCAGTTGGGCGACGCCGGCCGCCCGGTCGGTCAGGTGTAGCCGCAGCACCGGGCGCTCCCGGCCCGCGAGGGCCTCCCGGTCGCCGGCGGCCTGCGCCGCCTGCAACTCCCCGAAGGTGTACGGCTTGCCGGGCACCGCCAGGTCCTCGGCGACAGCGCCGGTCACCTGCAGGTAGCTGCCCACCTGCGGGCCGCCCTTGTGGTACTGGCCGGTGGAGTGCAGGAACCGCGGCCCCCAACCGAAGGTGACCGGCCGGCCGGCAGCCTCGGCCAGCAGCGGCCGCAGCCGGGCCGCGTCGGCGTCGGCGAAGCGGTCCAGGTACGCCATCACGGCCAGGTAGCCGTCCTCGCCCAGCCCGTCCAGCAGCCAGCGCAGCACGCCGGCCAGGTCACCGGGGGCGCCCTGCGGCGCGTACACCTCGATCGCGCCCTCGGTGAACGACGGCGTCTCCGCCGGCAGACCCGAGGCCAGGATCTTGTTGGTGTTCTCCTTGGACTCGGTGACGTTCGGTTGGTTGAACGGGTCGATGCCGAGCACCACGCCCGCCACCGCCGTGGCGTACTCCCAGGCCAGGAACTGCGCGCCGAGCGGGCCGTTGACGGCCACGTCCGGGTTGGCGCCGCCGCCGGGCATGTCACCGGCGGCAAGCGCGCCGCCGTAGCTCACCGTCAGCACGTCCGGCCCGGTGGCGCCGGGGCTCTGCGGCGACTCCACCACCACCGGCAGGATGCCCACGCCGGCCTTGCCCGTCGACTCGGCGATCAGCTGCTCGGCCCAGTCGCCGAGCCCGTCGATGCCGGTGCCGTCGGACACCAGGGCGACCTTGTCGCGGGCCAGCGTCGCCGCGGCGCCCAGCGCGGCGCCCAGCGCCAGCGCCGGGTTGTCGCGGTCCCCGTCGAGCGACTGCGCCAGCGCGTCGGCCTGGTCGAGGAGTTCGGCGACCTCGACCCCGGCCAGCGCGGAGGGGACCAGCCCGAACGCGGTGAGCGCCGAGTACCGGCCGCCCACGTTCGGGTCGGCGAGCACCGTGAACGCGCCCATCTCGCTGGCGGTGGTCGCCAGCGGGGAACCCGGGTCGGTGACGATGACGAAGTGCCTGCCGGCCTCCGCCTCGCTCATCCCGGCGTCCAGGAACGCCTGCCAGTAGGCACGACGGTGGCTGTCGGTCTCCACGGTCGAGCCGGACTTGCTGGCCACCACCACGACGGTGCGCTCCAGGCGGTCACCGAGGGCCGCCCGGACCTGGCCCGGGTCGGTGGTGTCGAGCACTGTCAGCGGCCGGCCCAGCGTCCGGGTGATCACCTCGGGGGCCAGTGACGAGCCACCCATGCCGGCGAGGACCACGTGGTCCAGGTCGGCAAGCTCCGCGGTCAGCTCGGCCAGCTGCGCCAGCAACTCCCGGCTGTGCCGGTGGGTGTCCACCCAACCGAGCCGGATCTTCGCCTCGGCCTCGGCGTCCGGACCCCACAGGCCGGCGTCCTTTGTCGCCAACCTGCCCGGGACGCCCGCCTTGACCAGCGCGTCACGGGTCGAGGCGGGGGCGGACTTGTCCACGGCGTCCGCGCCGTACACGGCGAGACCACCGGCGGCCTCCACGGGCCCATCGAGAAGGTCGCTCATGCCGCCACTCCGCTTCGCTGCGTGCCGTCATGAGGCACATTTGCACCGAGCCTGCTGATTCGCTCGCTCATGCGTTCCCACCGGCCTTCTCGGCGGCCTTGGCGTTGCCCTTGGCGGCCTTGTTCGGCGCGCCCTTGCCCTTGGCCGCTGCCTCCAGCGACTTGCGGACGCCGTCGAGCAGCTCCTGCCAGCTGGCCTCGAACTTCTCCACGCCCTCGGTCTCCAGGGTGGCGATCACGTCGGCCATGTCCACCCCCACCGACTCCAGGTCCGCGAAGACGGCGCGGGCCGCGTCGTAGGCGCCGGTGATGGTGTCCGCGCGGGTCTCGCCATGATCGGCGTACGCGTGGATGACCGGCTCCGGCATGGTGTTGACGGTGCCGGGGGCGATCAGCTCCTCGACGTAGATGACGTCGCGGTAGTCCGGGTTCTTCGTCGAGGTGGACGCCCACAGGGGGCGCTGCGGGTGCGCGCCGGCGTCCGCGAGGGCCTTCCACCGGTCGGAGGAGAACACCTTGGTGTAGCGCTCGTACGCCAGTTGGGCGTTCGCCACAGCGGCCTTGCCCCGCAGGGCCTTGGCCTGCTCGGAGCCGATCTTCTCCAGCCGCTTGTCGACCTCGGAGTCGACGCGGGATACGAAGAACGACGCCACCGAGCCGATGGTGGACAGGTCGTGGCCGTTGGCCTTGGCCTGCTCCAGACCGTCCAGGAACGCCTCCATAACCGCCGAGTAACGGTCCAGGCCGAAGATCAGCGTCACGTTGACGCTGATGCCCTCGGCGAGCGTGGCGGTGATCGCCGGCAGCCCCGCCTCGGTGGCAGGGATCTTGATGAACAGGTTGGGGCGGTCGACAAGCCACCACAGCGCCTTCGCCTCGGCGACCGTCTTGTCGCTGTCGTGCGCCAGCCGGGGGTCCACCTCGATGGAGACCCGGCCGTCGACACCGTCGCTCGCGTCGTACGACGGGCGCATCACGTCGCACGCCCACCGCACGTCGTACGTGGTGAGCATGCGTACCGACTCCTCGACCTCCACGCCACGGACGGCGAGGTCGTGCAACTGCCAGTTGTACTCGTCGGCGTCGCTCAACGCCTTCGCGAAGATCGTCGGGTTGGTGGTCACCCCGGCGACGTGCTGCTCCCGCCGGAGCTTGTCCAGCCCGCCGGAGCTGAGTCGTACCCGGGACAGATCATCGAGCCACACCGCCACACCGGCGGCGGTGAGTTCACTCAATTTGTCGGTCATGCCGTCCACGCTCCCTCAGTTGCCGGTCGTGAAACCGGTGATGTCGCCCACCCGGGCCAGCGAGGCGTGAGCCGCCGCCACGATCCGGTCGGGGGTGAACCCGAATTGCTCGAAGAGCACGGTGTGCGGGGCGCTCGCGCCGTAGTGCTCCAGGCTGACGCTCTCGCCGAGGTCACCGACGACGCCGCGCCAGGACATGGCGATGCCCGCCTCCACGCTCACCCGTGCCTTTACCCCGCGGGGGAGGACCGACTCCCGGTAGGCCTCATCCTGCTCGTAGAACCACTCCTGGCAGGGCATCGACACGACCCGGGTGGGGGTGCCGTCGGCCTCCAGCCGCTCCCGGGCGGTCAGGCAGAGCTGCACCTCGGAACCGGTGCCGACGATGATCACCTGCGGCTTGCCGTTGGACGCCTCGGCCAGCACGTAGCCGCCCTTAGCCACGCCGTCCACGCTGCCCAGGACGTCGCGGTCCAGGGTCGGCAGCGGCTGGCGGCTCAGCGCCAGGGCGGTCGGCCGGTCGGTGTGCTCAAGCGCCATCCGCCACGCCCAGGCGGTCTCGTTGGCGTCCGCCGGGCGGACCACGTCCAGGCCGGGGATGGCGCGCAGCGCGGTCAGGTGCTCCACCGGCTGGTGGGTCGGGCCGTCCTCGCCCAGGCCGATCGAGTCGTGCGTCCAGACGTAGGTCACCGGCAGCTTCATCAACGCGGCCAGCCGCACCGACGGCCGCATGTAGTCGCTGAACACCAGGAACGTGCCGCCGTACGGGCGGGTGCCGCCGTGCAGGGCGATGCCGTTGAGGATCGCGCCCATGGCGTGCTCACGGATGCCGAAGTGCAGCGTGCGGCCGTACTCGTGGCCCGGGAAGTCCTTGGTGGCGTGCGCGGCCGGAATGAACGACGGCTCGCCCTTCATCGTGGTGTTGTTGCTCTCGGCCAGGTCGGCCGAACCGCCCCAGAGCTCCGGCAGCACCGGCGCGAGGGCCTCCAGCACCTTACCGGACGCCGCCCGGGTGGCCACGCCCTTGGCGTCGGCGGGGAAGGTGGGCAGCGCGTCGGTCCAGCCGTCGGGCAGCACCCGGCCGGCCATCCGCTCGTAGAGTGCCGCGCGCTCCGGGTTGGCCTTCTTCCAGGCGTCGAACGCGGTGGTCCACTCCTGCTGGGCGTCGGAGCCGCGGCCCATCACCTGCCGGGCGTGGCCGAGCACCTCCTCGTCGACCTGGAAGGTCTGCTCCGCGTCGAAGCCGAGGATCTCCTTGGTGGCCTTCACCTCGTCGGCACCGAGCGCCGAGCCGTGGATCTTGCCGGTGTTCTGCTTGTTGGGCGCCGGCCAGCCGATGATCGTGCGCAGCGCGATGAAGGAGGGGCGCCCGGTCTCGGCCTTCGCCGCCACCAGCGCCCGGTGCAGGGCCTCGGCGTCCTCGTGGTACTCACCCTGGTCGGCGTCACCGCTGCGCCAGTCGACGGTCTGCACGTGCCAGCCGTACGCCTCGTAGCGGGCGGCCACGTCCTCGCTCTTGGCGATCCGGGTGTCGTCCTCGATCGAGATCTCGTTGTCGTCGTAGATCACCGTGAGGTTGCCCAGCTGCTGGTGCCCGGCCAGGGCGCTGGCCTCGTGGCTGATGCCCTCCTCGATGTCACCGTCGGAGACGATGCACCAGATGTCGTGGTCGAAGACCGACGCGCCGGGCTCGGCCTCCGGGTCGAACAGGCCGCGTTCGCGGCGGGCCGCCATGGCCATGCCGACGGCGTTGCCGAGGCCCTGCCCGAGCGGACCGGTGGTGGTCTCCACGCCGGGCGTGTGGCCGTGCTCGGGGTGACCCGGGGTGAGCGAGCCCCACTGCCGCAGCGACTTCAGGTCCTCAAGGCTCAGCGGGTACCCGGACAGGAACAGCTGGATGTAGAGGGTCAGGCTGGAGTGCCCGGCGGAGAGCACGAACCGGTCGCGGCCGGGCCAGTTCGGGTCGGCCGGGTTGTGTCGCATCACCCGGTTGAAGAGAAGGTACGCAGCAGGTGCCAGGCTCATCGCGGTGCCCGGGTGACCGTTGCCGGATTTCTCCACGGCATCCATGGCCAGCACGCGGACGGTGTCGACAGCCCGGCGATCGAGGTCGGACCAGTTGAGTTCGGAGTGCGCGGGTCGGTTGGCAGCCACGATGGTTGTGCTCCTCGGCAGATGGGCGGAACCCTCACTGATGACCCTATCGAGCGCCCCTAAACGCCCGCCCGGGGATCTCTGCATGCTGTGCAATACGTGGCGCGGCGCGATTCGTTCAACCCCGGTGGTGTGACGGCCCGCACCGTTGTCGGGTCGGCCGGGCAGCCAAAACGACGACGCGTAGTGTGTGGGTCGGTGTGCAGGCCCGCAGCGGGCCAGCCGAACCGATCCCCGTGCCGATGCCGGAAGGTGGCAATCCGTGAGCATGATCACCGAGCGCCCCGCGAGCAACCCCGCCGGGCAACCCCCGGTGCGCTCGGTCGAGCGTCCGGTGGCCCGGCGGGACGTGCGCGCGGTCGTCTCGGCGTACGTGTCGCTCACCAAGCCGCGGATCGTGGAGCTGCTGCTGGTCACGACCGTCCCGGCGATGATGCTCGCCGAGGGCGGCATGCCGTCGCTGTGGCTGATGGCGGTGGTGCTGATCGGCGGCTCGCTCGCGGCTGGCGCGGCAAGCGTGCTCAACTGCTACATCGACCGGGACATCGACCAGTTGATGCGGCGTACCAAGCGACGGCCGTTGCCGGCGCACACGGTGTCCCCGCGCAGCGCGCTGGTCTTCGGTCTGGTGCTGGCGGCGATCTCGATCGCGTTGATGGCGGCGTTCACGAATCTGCTCGCCGCGGCGCTGACTCTCGCCGCGATCGTCTACTACGACGTCGTCTACACCCTGTGGCTCAAGCGCTCCACCCCGACCAACACGTTCTGGGGTGGCGCCTGCGGGGCGGCTCCGGTGCTGATCGGGTGGGCGGCGGTGACCGGCTCTCTGGCACCTGCCGCGTGGGGGCTGTTCGCGGTGGTCTTCTTCTGGCAGATGCCGCACTTCTACCCCCTCGCGATGAAGTACAAGGACGACTACGCGCGGGCCGGCATCCCGATGCTGCCCGTGGTGGCGTCCACCCGCCGGGTGAACGCCGAGATCCTGATCTTCGCCTGGCTCACGGTGCTCACCTCCCTGGCCGTCTGGCCGCTGGGGCTCAGCGCGATCTACGGCGTGCCGACCCTCGTGGTGGGCGCCATCTTCATCGTCGAGGCGCACCGGCTCTGCCGGCGGGCGACCCGGGGCGAGGCGATCAAGCCGATGCGGCTGTTCCACTGGTCGACGACGTACCTGACGATCGTCTTCGTGGCCGTCGCACTCGACGCCCTGATCTGACGCTTCCTCAATCACGCGCGCGGCGCGGGTGTGGCCCGTTCGGTCCGGCGGTAGCGGAATCCAGTGACTAATCATGGCCATGGATGAGTTGTCCAGGTTTAACGTCACATCAGAGTAACTTTCGGCATGAGTCGGATCGGCTCAACCTGTGGTGCCTCAGGACTGATTTGGCGCGACGTTTCGCCAGTAAAAGTCCGGATATAAGCGGGCAGTTGACCTGTGCTCTTCCTTAAACCTGTAGGTAATTGGCATCACAAAAGCTTCATGGTTCTCGCCCGCACGAGTGGAACTCTGCTTAGGCTTCGCGTCATGGCAGATGGTTCCGATACGACGCTGACGGCCGAGCAGACCACCAGCGAGCAGGCGCCGCAGGGCTTGGTTGCGGGTCTCAGGTCGTTCGCCGCCGGACACGGCGGCGCGAAGGCGGTCATCGAGTACGTCGGCAAGCGTGGCGCACGAATCGTCCTCGTGGGCTCCGACGGTGCGTGGGGCGACCAGTTCGCCGAAGACACCGTCACGGCTCGTGAGGCGTGCGCCCAGGCGGGAGTCACCGTCGAGAACGCCTGGGAGCGTGAACTGATGGACCAGATGCGGCCGAGCAACGACCTCTGGCGGTCGATGGCCCGACGCACGATGGCCCGCTGAAAATAGAAATCTGAAACTGACCGACCACCACAGTCGACCCGGGGGAAACCCCGGGTCGCTTTTTCGTCAGCCGTACCCCCGGCACCGAAGCCCGCCGGGTGCGGCGCGCCAGGGTGGTGCTGACGGGTGCGACGGCAGGGCGGTGCGCCACGCAGTGCCGGCGGGTGCGGTGCGCCGAGAGCTGCGCGTGTCCGGCGGTGACAGGGAGCGCAACTCGACCCACAGCCAGCGGTCAGACCGGCCGATCCGGGGGAGATCCACTCGGGTTCCTTGAAACCGGGGCATCCACCTCACCCGGAAACCCCGATATCAAGGAACGTGAGCCGATGGAAGGCGTTTCGGCGGTGAGGGGCCGTCAGGCGGTGACGGGGACGGCTTCGGCTTCGGCGGCCGGGGCGGCGGCCCACGGACTCGGCGCTTCGGCGGGGCGGCGCTCACGTGTCGACCACTGCATCGAGAGGGTGGCCAGCAGCACCAGGCAGGAGCCGAGCATGTGCGCGCCCACCAGGAGCGCCGGCACGTGGGTGAAGTACTGCACGAAGCCGATGACCCCCTGGGACAACTCCACCGCCAGCAGGACGATGGCGGCCCGGGTGGCCCCTGCCGCGCCGACAGCCCGGAACGCGAAGATCAACGCCACCGTCAGGCCGATCAGCAGGAAGACGACATCGGCGTGGACCTGGGAGATCGACTCCGGGTCGAGCCCGTTGCGGGCCGCGCCGTGGTCGCCGGCGTGCGGGCCGCTGCCGGTGACCCAGGTGCCGACGACGAGCACGGCGACGCTGACGCCTGTGGTGATCCGGGCAAGGGTGCGCAGCGGCGTGGGCACAACGGGCACCGTGGGGCCGTCCGGGTCGCCGATCCGCCGCCAGAGGGCGTACGCGGCGGAGATCACCGCCATCGAGGCGAGGAAGTGCAGCCCGACGACCCACGGGTTGAGGTTGGTGAGCACCGTGATGCCACCGATCACGGCCTGGGCGGGGATGCCCAGGAAGACGGCTACGGCCAGCGGAAGGAGCCCGCGCCGGCGCGGCCGGTGTGCCAGCACGGCCAGCAGGGTGGCCAGCGCGATGAGGCCCACCGCGAAGGTCAGCATCCGGTTGCCGAACTCGATCACCCCGTGTACGCCCATCTCGGCCGTGTTGACGTACGACGTGTCGGTGCACCGGGGCCAGGTGGGGCAGCCGAGGCCCGAGGCGGTCAGACGGACGGCCCCGCCGGTGACGACGATGCCGACGTTCGCGATGATCGAGGCGAGCGCGAGGCGGCGCAGCAGGGTGCCGGAGACCGGACGGGCGATTCGGTTCACGGCGCAAATCCTACGCACCGTAGTGATCGAGGTTCGTCCGACTCGGTGGGGTCGGTGGTTCGGATCACCGGGACCCGGGTTTGCGACCCTCCGGGTAATTACGTAACGTTGGCGTTGTGAAAAACGCGGCGGCGCTCTCGGGGCAGCAGCCGATGGCCGCTGCGGCCGTCGGCGGGTCCGTCGTGACCACGCCTGTCGCACTCGCGGCGACCGAGACCTCCACCCGCGACCGGGTCACCCAGTTGCTGCTGGAGCGGGGCGCCACCACCGCCGCACAGCTCGGCGTGGCGTTGGGCCTGAGCCCGGCGGCGATCCGCCGACACCTGGACGCGATGCTCGCCGACGGTGACGTCGTCGCCCGTGAGCAGACGGTGCGGGGCAGCCGCGGTCGGGGGCGCCCGGCCAAGGTGTTCCTGCTGACCGACGCGGCCCGGGGCCGCTGTGGCACCCACCACTACGACAACATGGCCACCGCCGCGCTGCGCTGGATCGCCCGCAGCGGTGGCTCGAACGCCGTCGAGGCGTTCGCCACGGAGCAGGTGTCCGCCCTGGAGTCGCGGTGCCGCGCCGCCATGGAGGACGCCGGCGACGACCCCCTCGCGCGGGCGGAGGCACTCGCCGGAGCGCTCACCGCCGAGGGTTACGCTGCCAACGCGACCACGATCGCCTCCGGCGGCCAGCTCTGTCAGCACCACTGCCCGGTGGCGCACGTGGCCGCCGAGTTTCCCCAGCTGTGCGAGGCCGAGACCGCGGTGATCTCCCGCTTGGTCGGCACCCACGTGCAGCGCCTGGCAACCATCGCGCACGGCGACGGGGTGTGCACCACGCACATTCCGACCCAACCGAGCCGCGCACAGTCCGGTAATCCCGTCACCACTGTGAGGACAGATAGATGACCGAGCAGATCGTCCAGCCCCTGACGCAGGAAGAGCAGCTCGCCGCCCTGGGTCGCTACGAGTACGGCTGGTCCGACCCGGACGCCGCCGGGGCGGTCGCCCAGCGCGGCATCAACGAGGCGGTGGTGCGGGACATCTCGGCCAAGAAGAACGAGCCGGCCTGGATGCTCGACCTGCGCCTGAAGGGTCTGCGGCTGTTCGGCCGCAAGCCGATGCCGGCCTGGGGCGCGGACCTCACCGGCATCGACTTCGACAACATCAAGTACTTCGTGCGGTCCACCGAGAAGCAGGCCACCAGCTGGGAGGACCTGCCCGAGGACATCAAGAACACCTACGACCGGCTCGGCATCCCGGAGGCGGAGAAGCAGCGGCTGGTCGCCGGTGTCGCGGCGCAGTACGAGTCCGAGGTCGTCTACCACAAGATCCGTGAGGACCTTGAGGAGCAGGGCGTCCTGTTCCTGGACACCGACACCGCGCTGCGCGAGCACGAGGACGTCTTCAAGGAGTACTTCGGCACGGTGATCCCGGTCGGCGACAACAAGTTCGCCGCGTTGAACACCTCCGTATGGTCCGGTGGCTCGTTCATCTACGTGCCGAAGGGTGTGCAGGTGGAGATCCCGCTGCAGGCCTACTTCCGGATCAACACGGAGAACATGGGCCAGTTCGAGCGGACGCTGATCATCGTCGACGAGGGTGCGTACGTGCACTACGTCGAGGGCTGCACCGCGCCGCTCTACTCCTCCGACTCGCTGCACAGCGCGGTCGTGGAGATCATCGTCAAGAAGAACGCGCGTTGCCGCTACACGACCATCCAGAACTGGTCGAACAACGTCTACAACCTGGTCACCAAGCGCGCCGTCTGCCACGAGGGCGCGACGATGGAGTGGGTCGACGGCAACATCGGCTCCAAGGTGACAATGAAGTACCCGGCGGTCTACATGACCGGCGAGCACGCCAAGGGCGAGGTGCTCTCGGTGGCGATGGCCGGCGAGGGCCAGCACCAGGACGCGGGCGCCAAGATGGTGCACGCCGCGCCGCACACCTCCTCGAACATCATCTCGAAGTCGATCGCCCGGGGCGGCGGCCGCACCTCGTACCGGGGTCTGGTGCAGGTGCTGGAGGGTTCGCACCACAGCCGGAGCACTGTCAAGTGCGACGCGCTGCTTGTCGACACCATCTCCCGCTCGGACACCTACCCGTACGTCGACATCCGCGAGGACGACGTGTCGATGGGGCACGAGGCGACCGTCTCCAAGATCAGCGACGACCAGCTCTTCTACCTGATGAGCCGCGGCCTGAGCGAGGACGAGGCGATGGCCATGATCGTGCGTGGCTTCATCGAGCCGATCGCCAAGGAGCTCCCGATGGAGTACGCCCTGGAGCTCAACCGTCTGATCGAACTCCAGATGGAGGGCGCGGTCGGCTGACCCAGCCGGCTGACCCCGCCCGACCCGTCGGGCGAAACGCGGCCGGCCCGAGCCAGCTCAGCTGGGCGGACCGTGCCGCGACCAGCCCGACCGATCCTCCGATCAATCGCAGAACAGACCAAGGAAGACATGACTACCCAGGCTTCCGCGCCACCGCCCAGCACCAAGTCGCAGGCGCTGCGCTCGTACGACGTCGCCGACTTCCCGGCCCTCACCGGCCTGGAGGAGGAGTGGCGTTTCACCCCGCTCAAGCGCCTCCGCGGCCTGGCCACGGCTGACACCTCGGCCGCCACCGGTCGGGGCGTCACAGTGGAGCACCCGAACCTGCCGGCCGGAGTGTCGGTGCGGCTCGTCGAGCCGTCCGACGCCAGTGTCGCGTCGGTGCTGGTGCCGGTCGACCGGGTCAGCGCGCTGGCCCACGGCGGGGCGGCACGGGTCGCGCTGGTCGAGGTGGCGGCCGAGGCCGTCGTGTCCGAGCCGGTGGTCGTGCGGCTGCTGGGCGCGTTTCCCGAGGAGCTGTCCCTGGCCCGCACCCAGGTGCAGGTGGGCCGGTTCGCGGAGGCCACCGTCGTGTTCTCCCAGGAGGGCTCGGTCACGCTCGCCGACAACGTCGAGGTAACGGTCGCCGACGGCGCCAAGCTGACCCTTGTCACCGTCGCGGACTGGGCCGAGGACGCGGTGCAGGCGCAGCACCTCAAGATCAAGCTGGGTCGGGACGCCCGGGTGGTGCACGTCCAGGTCACCCTCGGCGGCAACCTCGTCCGGCAGTTCACAAGCGTGGAATACACCGGTCGAGGTGGCGAGGCCGAGCTGTACGGCGTCTACTTCGCCGACTCCGGCCAGCACCTTGAGCACCGGCAGTTGGTCGACCACAACGTGCCGGACTGCCGCAGCTACGTCGGCTACCGGGGCGCCCTGCAGGGCGCGGACGCCCACACCGTCTGGGTGGGCGACGTGATCATCCAGGCCGAGGCGACCGGCACCGACACGTACGAGATCAACCGGAACCTGCTGCTCACCGACGGCGCGCGGGCGGACTCCGTACCCAATCTGGAGATCGAGACCGGCGAGATCGCCGGTGCCGGTCACGCCAGCGCGACAGGCCGCTTCGACGACGAGCAGCTGTTCTACCTGATGGCCCGGGGCATCCCGGAGGGTGAGGCCCGCCGCCTGGTGGTCCGCGGCTTCTTCGCCGAGCTGATCAACAAGATCCCTGTGGAGTCGCTGCGCGAGCGCCTCGGTGACGCCATCGAGGCCCGGCTCACCAAGGCCGGCGCCTGATGATCCGGATCTGTTCGACCGAGGACGTGCCGAAGGGCACCGCGATCAGCGCGGACGTCGACGGTACCCCGATCGCGCTTGTGCACGGCGAGGACGGCGAGTTCTACGCCGCGTACGACGAGTGCTCGCACGCCGCTGTCGCGCTGTCCGAGGGCGAGGTCGACGGCTGCACGCTGGAGTGCTGGCTGCACGGCTCCCGCTTCGACCTGCGCACCGGGCAGCCCACCGGCCTGCCGGCCACCGAACCCGTACCCGTCTACCCCGTCGAAGTCCGCGACGGCGACATCTACCTCAGCCTGACGCCGAGTAATGGAGTGACGCGATAATGAGCACCCTGGAGATCCGCGACCTGAAGGTGTCGGTCAAGCTGCCCGAGGGTGAGCTCAAGCCGATCCTGGCCGGCGTCGACCTGACCGTGAAGTCGGGGGAAACCCACGCGATCATGGGCCCGAACGGTTCCGGCAAGTCCACCCTGGCGTACTCGATCGCCGGCCACCCGAAGTACGAGATCACCGGCGGCACCGTCACGCTCGACGGCGAGGACGTGCTGGCCATGACCGTCGACGAGCGGGCGCGCGCCGGCCTCTTCCTGGCCATGCAGTACCCGGTTGAGGTCCCCGGCGTCTCGGTGGCCAACTTCCTGCGTACCGCGAAGACCGCCATCGACGGCGAGGCGCCGAAGCTGCGCACCTGGGGCGGCGAGCTGCGCGGCGCCATGGAGCGCCTGCAGATGGACCCGGCGTTCGCCCAGCGCAACGTCAACGAGGGCTTCTCCGGTGGTGAGAAGAAGCGGCACGAGATCGTCCAGCTGGAGCTGCTCAAGCCGAAGATCGCGATCCTCGACGAGACCGACTCCGGCCTCGACGTGGACGCGCTGCGCGTGGTGAGCGAGGGCGTCAACCGGGTCCGCGACAACGGCGACACCGGCGTGCTGCTGATCACCCACTACACGCGGATCCTGCGCTACATCAAGCCGGACTTCGTGCACGTCTTCGTGGCCGGCCGGATCGTCGAGCAGGGCGGCTCGGAGCTTGCCGACAAGCTCGAAGCCGAGGGCTACGAGCGGTACGCCGCCGGAGCTGGCACGGCCCGGGCCTGACCGAGAGAGGCGCTGCCGAGATGACCAGCATCGCGATCCCGCAGGGGATGCCGCAGTACGACGACGAGCCGCGTTTCGACGTGGCCCGGGTGCGCGCCGACTTCCCGATCCTGGAGCGGGAGATCAACGGTCACCCGCTGGTCTACCTCGACAGCGCCAACACCTCGCACAAGCCGCGGCAGGTGCTCGACGTGCTCGCCGAGCACTACGCGCGGCACAACGCCAACGTGTCGCGCTCGGTGCACACCCTGGGCACCGAGGCCACCGAGGCGTACGAGGGGGCACGGGCCAAGATCGCCGCGTTCATCAACGCGCCGAGCCCGGACGAGGTGGTGTTCACCAAGAACTCCACCGAGGCGATCAACATCGTGGCGTACGCCTTCTCCAACGCCTCGCTGCGCCCCGACGGTGACCCCCGGTTCCGGCTCGGTCCCGGCGACGAGGTGGTGATCTCCGAGATGGAGCACCACTCGAACATCGTTCCGTGGCAGCTGCTCTGCGAGCGGACGGGCGCGACCCTGCGCTGGTTCCCGGTCACCGACCAGGGCCGGCTCGACGAGTCGGGCCTGGACGACCTGGTCACCGAGCGGACGAAGATCGTTTCGCTGGTGCACATGTCGAACATCCTCGGCACTGTCAACGCCACCTCCCGGATCACCGCGCGGGTCCGCGAGGTGGGCGCCCTGCTGCTGCTGGACTGCTCGCAGTCGGTGCCGCACCTGCCCATCGACGTGGTCGACCTGGACGCCGACTACATCGTGTTCACCGGGCACAAGATGTGCGGCCCCACCGGCATCGGTGTGCTCTGGGGTCGGGGGGAACTGCTCGCGGCCATGCCGCCGGTGTTCGGCGGCGGCTCGATGATCGAGACGGTCACCATGGCCCGGTCGACGTTCGCCGCGCCGCCGGCCCGGTTCGAGGCGGGCACCCCGCCGATCGCCGAGGCGGTCGCGCTCGGCGCGGCGGTGGACTACCTGACCGGGATCGGCATGCAGGCCATCCAGTGGCACGAGAAGGAACTGACGGCGTACGCGCTGGAAGCCCTCGGCTCGGTGCGCGACCTGCGGATCTTCGGCCCGACAGTGCCTGTCGGCCGGGGCGGCACCATCTCGTTCGCGCTCGGTGACGTGCACCCGCACGACGTGGGCCAGGTGCTCGACTCGCTCGGCGTGCAGGTGCGGGTGGGCCACCACTGTGCCAAGCCGGTGTGCAGCCGGTTCGGTGTACCGGCGATGACCCGGGCCTCGTTCTACCTCTACACCACCACCGAGGAGATCGACGCTCTGGTGGCCGGTCTGGAGCAGGTGCGGAAGGTGTTCGACTGATGGTGCAGCTCGACCAGCTCTACCAGGAGATCATCCTGGATCACTACAAGCATCCGCACGGGCGTGGCCTGCGCGACGCCGACGACGCGGGTGACCGGGTCGCGGAGGCGCACCACGTCAACCCGACCTGCGGCGACGAGGTCACCGTCCGGGTGGCCACCGACGGCGCCGTGCTGCACGACATCTCGTACGACGGGATGGGGTGCTCGATCAGCCAGGCCTCGGCGAGCGTGCTGCACGAGTTGCTGCGCGGCCGGGACGCCGGGGAAGCTTTCGAGGTGCACGAGGCGTTCGTCGAGTTGATGTCCGGTCGTGGTCAGGTCACGCCGGACGAGGACGTACTCGGTGACGGGGTGGCTTTCGCGGGTGTTGCCCGCTATCCCGCCCGGGTCAAGTGCGCGCTGCTGCCGTGGATGGCGTTCAAGGACGCTGCGGCACGCGCCGGTGTGGGCGCGAGCCCGGAGGTGAAGGCGTGAGCGACCGGCAGCGCGGGAATCACAGGTGCAAAGCGGTGGTGCCGGATGGCATCACGCAGCGAAGCGGAGGGACGGCATGAGCGAGAACACCGCTACCGCGGCGACGCCGGAGGCTGGTGACGCCACCGCGGCGCCGCAGACCGACGCCGTGACGACCGACGGTGCCGCGACGCCGGGTGCCGGCGACGCCGCCACCCCGACGGCCGGCGTCAGCAAGGCCATGATCGCCGACATCGAGGAGGCGATGAAGGACGTCGTCGACCCCGAGCTGGGCATCAACGTGGTCGACCTCGGCCTGGTGTACGGCGTGCACGTCGACGACGAGAACGTCGCCACCCTGGACATGACGCTCACCTCGGCGGCGTGCCCGCTGACCGACGTGATCGAGGACCAGACCCGGCAGGCGCTTACCACCGGCCCGGGCGGCGGCCTGGTCAACGACATCCGGATCAACTGGGTGTGGCTCCCGCCGTGGGGGCCGGACAAGATCACCGACGAGGGTCGGGACCAGCTCCGTTCCCTCGGCTTCAACGTCTGAGCAGGCCACACCCGGTCAGCTCTGCCCGTCGAGCGCGATGCCCCACCAGGGCGTCGCGCTCGACGCGTTCCAGAGCCGCACCAGCACCGAACGTGCTGCCCTCTGAGCCCGCAGGCAGCACTTTTCCCGCCAACATCTTCAGGTGAGGGCGGGTCGCCGGGGAAATCGGTGGCAGGGGCGTGGGGTGGGGATGCAGGATGCGCTTGTGATTGAGGCGTACCCGACCCAGACCCCTGTTCGTGCGGCGACTGCCGTGCGGCGACAGCGGCTGGCGCGGGCACGCGTCTCGGTCCGGCACCGACGTCGGTGAGCGTCTTCCTGGCCGGCACGGTGGCTGGCTACGGCGTCGCCATCCCGGTCGGTGCGATCGCCGTCCTCATCCTCGGGCTCAGTGCCCGTACCTCGTTCCGGGTCGGTGCGGCGGCGGCGCTCGCGGTGGCGACGGCTGACGGCCTGTACGCGGCGGTCGCGGTGCTCGGCGGCGCCGGCCTGGCGGGTGCCATCGCGCCGGTCGCCGGCCCGCTGCGGGTGCTCGCCGCGGTGGTCCTGTTGGGGCTGGCCGCACACGGTCTCTGGCGGACCTGGGCGGCCCACCGCTCTGAGCAGGCGTCCGCGCCGGTGGTGGGCAGGTCCTCGCCGAGCGGTCGGGGTTTGAGCACTCCGGGGCGGGCCTACGCAGCGGTGCTCGGGTTGACCCTGTTGAACCCGATGACAGTGCTGTACTTCGCCGCGCTGGTGCTGGGCCGTTCGGGAACCGCCGACGTGGGCATGATCGACGCGACGCTGTTCGTGACCGGTGTGTTCCTGGCGTCGGCGAGCTGGCAACTGCTCGTCGCGGGCGGCGGCACGATGGTCGGGCGGGCGCTGACCGGACCGCGCGGGCGGCTGGTCACCGGTCTGGTCTCCAGCGCGCTCATCGCCGCGCTGGCGGTGGCCGCCATGCTGCCCGGCTGATCGGTCCGCGCCGCTGTCGTCACCCGCACCTGTCAGTCGGGTCCCTGTCGAGCCGCGCTCGGCCGGCCCACGACGCCGGCGTCGTCCTCGTCGCTCAGCGGCCAGCCCTGGATGTGAAGGCTCGCCCGGGCGCTACGCCGACGCCTTCGGGAGGCCACACCCGGGCTGTCATGATCAGACGAGCGGTCGTCTGCCCGGTGCGCGCGTCGAGCACTGTGAC
This sequence comes from Micromonospora profundi, assembly GCF_011927785.1. NCBI lineage: Bacteria > Bacillati > Actinomycetota > Actinomycetes > Micromonosporales > Micromonosporaceae > Micromonospora > Micromonospora profundi. The sequence goes on from NZ_JAATJK010000001.1 coordinate 1,211,029, forward strand.
GAGGTAGGCCGTGCGCTTGTCGCCGATCAGGGGATGCCCGGCGAGTTCGGTGAGCCTGGCGTTCAGTACGGAGGTCACCACGACGGTTCCGTTCCCGACGCCAGGTGGAAGGTTTCCGGGCGCATCGTGGGTCCAGAGTTCCCTGCCGGTGGCGGCGTCCACAGCGGTGAGTCGCGAACCGCGCCGCACGACCCAGATGTCGTCGCCAGCCACGCCTGCCGTGGCCGCCGGCAGTGTGTAGTCCGAGCTGGCCGTCAGGAGCGGGCCGGTCATGCGCCACTGCCCGTCGTCGAGGTTGACGGTGGCGGTGTCGGTCATCTCGCCGTCTGTGAACGTCGGCAGGTAGAGACGGCTCTTGTAGTAGCGCGGCGGGTGGGTGCGGTCGCCCGTGCGTTCCTCGCAGGGCATGCCCCGGGTGGTCCAGAGGATCTGACCTCCCCGGGCGGCGGCGAACTGGCAGTCGCCGGCGTCCAGCACCACAGTGTCGCCGATGACGGCTTTCGCGTCGCCGCGTGTGGTGCCGATCACCTGGTCGTCGGCCCCGCCTACCACTGTCGACCCGGGCACGCGCGATCCCCGGACTGCCTCCTGAGCGGGCATCACGACGACTGTGGGGGCGACGGTGATGCCGTCGGTGGTGAGTGATTTCCGGTGGGACATGGCGCCGATCACGGGGGCGCGGACGCCCTGGGGGCCCGTCGCCGTCCACACCACGCCCCCGGTGGTCCCGTACCCGGTGTAGGCGCATCCGGGGCCGGGGAGGAGGCAGTCGCGCAGCACGACGATGCCGGTGCCCATGGCGACCACTTCCTGGCGAAAGACCCTGTCTGTGGTGGATCCATGAGAGGGCATCGGTCGCTCCCACAGCAGCGAGCCCTGGGCGTCGAAGTACCTGCTCTGCTCGTTGTTCTGCACGAAGATGCCGCCGTCCGGGCCGACGTAGACCCGGCCGTTGCTCCTCTGGATCGTGAAGAGCTCCGCACCCGTCTCCGGGTCGTGCCCCCACAGCTTTCCGTCGTTGCTCGTGAGTCTCCTCGTCGATGGGTGGCGGTGACTGCCGCCGGCAACGGTCCGATACAGCAATCGGTCGGCGGGAGCGTACTAAGGACAGTCAATGTCCCGACGCTGACGGATCAGGCCGACGCTCTGCCTCCAGCGCGTCACCACGGCGCTCGGCCGGGCGATGGGGTGGCCGGGCGGGCCGCAGGCACTGCGGTGCCGTAGGTTCGGGCACATGAGCAGCCGACCCGCAGCCGGAGGGGGCCGCTGGGTCGAGGTCGACCCGGCCCGCGTCGGGCGCTGGGTCGAGGGCTTCGCCGACCGGCACGGCCCGCCCACCACGACCATCCAGGGGTACGGGCTGCTGCTCACCGCCCCCGACGGGGCCACAGCCGAGCTGCACGCCCCGCCCGGCGCGGACCCCGGCGGCGACCTGCAGGGGTTTCTCGCCGCTGCCGCCGCCCCACGCCGGATCGGGCTGTTGCTGGCGCGAAAGAGCGCCGTGGCGATGGGCGTGGCTGCGGGGGAGGGCCTGGTCGTCTCCAAGGTGGACAGTCGCTACGTGCAGGGTCGTACCGCCGCCGGCGGCTGGTCCCAGCACCGCTTCGCCCGTCGGCGCGACAACCAGGCGAAGGCCGCGCTCGGCGAGGCTGTCGAACTCGCGGTACGGCTGCTGCTGCCCGAGGTCGGCACGCTCGACGCCGTGGTGGCCGGAGGCGATCGCCGCACTGTCGACGGCATCCTCGCCGACCGGCGCCTGGCTCCGCTGGCCGCGCTGCGGGCCGAGCGGTTGCTTGACGTTCCCGAGCCTCGACACGCTGTGCTTGTCGCCTCGGTGGCGGCCGCCCGGGCGGTCCGCATCCTGGTCCGGGATCCCGCTCCGCCCGCCTGACCAGGCTTCGGCTGCGCGGCGAGACCGAGCCCGGTGATGCGAAAGGGCGCCCCGACGGCCGGGACCGGCCGTCGAGACGCCCGCGTCGGCGTCGTCGACCCGTCAGAGCTGGTCGGTGCCGAAGGTGTCGCAGGCCTTCGGGTCGCCCCGGTCGTAGCCCTGCTGGAACCAGCGCTGCCGCTGCTCGGAGGTGCCGTGGGTGAACTGGTCGGGGTTGACCTGCCCACCGGAGCGCTCCTGGATGCTGTCGTCGCCGATCGCCTCGGCGGCCTGCATGGCCTCGCTGATGTCGGCCTGCGTGATCGACTTGAACAGCGGCTCCTGGCCGGTCTTGTCCTTGCTCTCGGTGGCGTACTTGGCCCAGGCTCCGGCGTAGCAGTCAGCCTGCAACTCCAACCGGACGGACGCGGAGCGGGGGCCGCTCTGGTCGCCCCGGCCGGCCTTCTCGTTGGTGCCGAGCAGGTTCTGGACGTGGTGGCCGTACTCGTGGGCGAGCACGTAGGGCTGGGCGAACTCACCCTTGGCGCCGAACCGGGAGGCCAGCTCGTCGTAGAAGCTCAGGTCGATGTACACCTGCCGGTCGGCTGGGCAGTAGAACGGGCCCACACCCGAGTCGGCCTGCCCGCAGCCGGTGTTGACCGCAGCCTGGAAGAAGTTGGTGTCGGTCGGCTCGTACTTTCCGTTGCCCACCTCCGGGTACGCCTTCTGCCAGTACGCCTGGATGCTGTTGACGTAGAGCACGTTGCGGCACCGTACGTCGTCGAAGCGCTGGGGGTTGTCACGCGAGCACAGCTGTTCCAGGTCGGTGCCGCCGGCCTGCCCGCCGCCCTCGTCGCCGTTGGTCATGGCGTTCAGGCCGAACCCGCCACCGAGGAGCGCGATCAGGACGGTCACCACGATGCCGATGATCCCGCCGCGCCCACCGCCGCCGGGCAGGGGAATGCCGAGGCCACCGCCGCCTCCGCCGCCGCGTCCCCGGTCGTTGACCTGGGACGTGTCGAGTTCGGCCCGCTCGTTGAGTTCCATGCTGACCCCGATCGCCGTATGCCGGTGAATGTCTTTTTGATGTCGTTCTGTCATGGCTGTCCGGAAGGGGGTCCGGACAGCGGTTCCGGTACCCGATGATCTTGATTGGTAATCCGGCAGGGCATCCAGCCGCGCCCGGTACACTTGTCAGGTGCTGCGCTGCGAAGGCTGAACCGCCCCGCGCCGTCGGGCCCTTGAGCCCGCCGGCCGTTTCGCGTGCCCCGAGTCAGCCTTCCGGACCCCGAGAGCGAGCCCCAAACAGATGATCACTGCCACCGGCCTGGAACTGCGCGCCGGTTCCCGGATCCTGCTGTCCGACACCACGCTGCGCGTGCAGCCCGGTGACCGGATCGGCCTGGTCGGCCGCAACGGCGCCGGCAAGACCACCACACTCAAGGTCCTCGCCGGCGAGGGCCAGCCGTACGGCGGTCAGATCGACAAGCGCAGCGCCATCGGCTACCTGCCGCAGGACCCGCGTACCGGCGACCTGGACGTGACCGGCCGCGACCGGGTGCTCTCCGCCCGCGGCCTCGACGTGCTCATGGCACAGATGCAGGAGATCGAGGCCCAGCTCGCCGAGGACGCCACCGAGAAGCTGGTCCGCCGCTACGGCGCGCTGGAGGACCAGTTCGCCGCCCTCGGTGGGTACGCCGCCGAAGCCGAGGCCGCACGGATCTGCGCCAACCTGGGCCTGCCGGACCGCGCGCTCGCGCAGACGATCGGCACCCTGTCCGGCGGTCAGCGGCGGCGCATCGAGCTGGCCCGGATCCTGTTCCGCGACGCCGGCGAGAACGGCGGCGGCATCCTGCTGCTCGACGAGCCGACGAACCACCTCGACGCCGACTCGATCACGTGGCTGCGGGGCTTCCTCGCCAACCACAAGGGCGGCCTCATCGTGATCTCCCACGACGGCGCGCTGCTGGATTCGGTGGTCAACAAGGTCTGGTTCCTCGACGCCACCCGATCCGTCATCGACGTGTACAACCTGGGCTGGAAGGCGTACCTGGAGGCACGCGAGACCGACGAGCGCCGCCGCCGCCGGGAGCGGGCCAACGCCGAGAAGAAGGCCGGCGCGTTGATGGCGCAGGCCGACAAGATGCGGGCCAAGGCCACAAAGACCGTCGCTGCGCAGAACATGGCACGCCGCGCCGAGAAGCTCATCTCCGGCCTGGAGGAGGTGCGGGTCGCCGACCGGGTGGCCAAGGTGCGCTTCCCCAGCCCCGCGCCGTGCGGCAAGACGCCGCTCACCGCGACCGGCCTGTCCAAGTCGTACGGCTCGTTGGAGATCTTCACCGACGTCAACGTGGCGGTCGACAGGGGGTCCCGGGTGGCAATCCTGGGCCTCAACGGCGCTGGCAAGACGACGCTGCTGCGGATGCTCGGCGGGCTGCTCACCCCGGACACCGGCGAGGTGCATGCCGGGCACGGGCTGCGGCTGGGCTACTACGCGCAGGAGCACGAGACGCTCGACGTGGAGCGGACGGTGTTGGAGAACATGCGGGCCGCCGCCGTCGAGCAGTCCGACACCGACCTGCGCAAGATCCTCGGCGCGTTCCTGTTCTCCGGCGACGACGTGAACAAGCCGGCCGGGGTGCTCTCCGGTGGAGAGAAGACCCGGCTGGCCCTGTCCACCCTTGTCTGCTCCGGCGCCAACGTGCTGCTGCTCGACGAGCCGACGAACAACCTCGACCCGGTCAGCCGGGAGCAGGTGCTCGACGCCATCGCCAACTACCCGGGTGCGATCGTGCTTGTCACGCACGACCCGGGCGCTGTGCTGGCGCTCAAGCCGGACCGGGCCATCCTGCTGCCCGACGGCGACGAGGACGCCTGGAGCGACGACCTCCTCGAACTGGTCGAGCTGGCCTGACCGCGCGCCGGACCGGAGCTGGTCCGACCGCATGCCGAGCCGAGGGCTGGTCCGACCGCGCCGAGCCGGAGCTGACTGACAGCGCGCCCCACCGAGGTGGGTTGGGCGGTCAGTGGTCGGTCTCCGGCGGCTCAGCCGAGCAGGTCGACGAGTGCGCCGAGCACGCCGGAGCTGACCAGGATCACCACCCCGATGGCGACGAAGATCGCCGGCACCAGCCAGTGGCCGGCGCGCTCGACCAGGCCGACCACCTTCCGGTGCCCGCCCAGCCATGCCGCGACGGCGCACCACGCCGCGATGAGCAGCGCGAAGACCAGCAGGAACACCGCGCTGTCGGCGGCGCCGAGGGCCCGGAACACGGGTACGTAGACGGCCACGTTGTCGGCGCCGTTGGCGATCGTGACCCCGGCGACACCGAGCGTTCCGGTGACGACAGTGGCCGGCGCGTCGTCGTCGGAGCCGCGCAGCGCGCGGACGCCGAGCGCGATAGGCAGCAGGCCGAGGAGCCCGGTCCACGGGTCCGGCACCACCAGCAGCCCGGCGGCGACCACCACGCTCGCCAGCGCTAGTGCACTGATGCCGAGGTATTGGCCGGCGACGATCTGCCAGGTGTGTGGTCGGCCGGTGGTGCGGGCAGCGACAAAGAAGATCGTCAGGATGACGATGTCGTCGATGTTTGTGGCGGCGAAGACCACGGCGGCGCCGGCCGCGGTGCCCAGCAGGTCGATCACGGCCGAAGGCTACGGTCTGCGGCTCGATGTCGCCGTACCCGGCCGGCGCGCGGGGAGTCGATTGTGAGGATCACTCTATCGGGAAGCTGACATTGCATAGCGTGTCGGTTGGCGAAGAGTTGATATCTGGCGCATGATCGTTCAAGGCGGTCTAATAGGTGGGACCGTATCCGAACCGCACAGTCTGGGACGTGAGGACACAGCATGGCAGCCACTGGCACAGCCACCAGCACTGAGAAGGGTCGCCGGATCGTCGGAGCCGAGCGTCAGACGCTCGCCAAGGACCTGGTAAAGCGGTACACCTCGGGGGAAAGCATCCGCGCGCTGGCGGCCTCGACCGGCCGTTCCTACGGGTTCATCCACCGAGTGCTCACTGAGTCCGGGGTGCAGCTGCGCCAGCGCGGCGGCGCCCGTCGCCGCAAGAAGGCGTGACCCGCCACTCCGCGTCGTTCACCAGCGCCGCGCCCCGGGCCGCCCGGTGACCGCCGAGGCGACCGGGGTTCGGCTGGCCTGCGACGGGCCGGTCGCCACGGTGACGTTGTGCCGGCCCGACGTGCTCAATGCCCAGACGCCCGCGATGTGGCGAGCGATGAGCGACTTCTCCCGCGACCTGCCCGGTGATGTGCGGGTCGTGGTGGTCCGTGGCGAGGGGCGTGCGTTCTCCGCCGGCCTCGACCTCGCTGTGGCCGGCGCGTCCGGCCCTGGCTCGTTCGCCGAGCTGGCCACGCTGTCCGAGCAGGAGTGCGCGGCCCAGATCGCCGAGCTTCAGGCCGGCTTCACCTGGCTGCACCGACCGGACATCATCTCCGTCGCGGCCGTGCAGGGCCACGCGATCGGCGCTGGATTCCAGCTCGCGCTCGCCTGTGACCTGCGCGTCCTGGCCGCCGACGCGAAGCTGTCGATGGCCGAGGTGACCCTGGGTCTGGTGCCTGACCTGGCCGGTACGAAGCGTCTCGTCGAGCTTGTCGGCTACTCCCGGGCTTTGGAGATCTGCGCGACCGGCAGACGGTTGGACGCCGCCGAGGCGGACCGGATCGGGCTGGCCACACTCGTCGTACCCCCGGGTGATCTTGACGGCGCGGTCCGTGACCTCACGGCGGGCCTGCTCGCCGGCGCCCGTGACGCGGTGGTGGAGATCAAGGCGCTGATCGCCGGCGCGGCCGGGCGGTCGCACGCCGATCAGCAACGCGCCGAGCGGGAGGCGCAGACCCGCCGACTGCGGGACCTCGCCGGCCGCGGCGAATAGTAAGGGACGTCCGGGAAGATCCGGGTTACGACTGAGGTTGTCACACTCGTCGGGAGAATTGGCCTGACGGTGCGGTGCGCCCGATGACCCGGAGGTGAGCGGTGTCCAACCCGATGTCCGGCGGTGGCATGGCCGGGTGGAGCATGCTCCGGTCGCTGCGCAACCGCGACGAGGTCTCCACCCACCGCCTCAAGCGCGGGGTGGCCCGGCGCATCGTGGCGTTCGCCCAGCCCTACCGGCGCGACATCATCGTCTTCCTGGTCACAGTGGTCCTGGCCGCCATCATCGGCGTGGCGACCCCGGTGCTCGCCGGTGACGTCATCAACGCGATCAGCAGGGGTGGCACCGAGGCCGGCCGGCTGGTGATCAGGCTGGCGCTGTTCATCGCCGCGCTCGCGGTCGCCGACGCGCTGCTCTCGCTGGCCCAGCGGTGGTATTCGGCCCGCATCGGCGAGGGCATCATCCTCGACCTGCGCACCCGGGTCTACGACCACGTGCAGCGGATGCCGTTGCAGTTCTTCACCCGCACCCAGACCGGTGCCCTGGTCAGCCGGCTCAACAACGACGTCCTCGGCGCCCAGCGGGCGTTCACCTCCACCCTGTCCGGTGTGGTCAGCAACGTCATCCAGTTGGTCCTCACCGCCGCGGTGATGTTCACCCTCTCCTGGCAGATCACCGCCCTGTCGCTGGTACTCCTGCCGATCTTCATCATTCCGGCCCGTCGGGTCGGCCGGCGGCTTGCCGACATCACCCGCGAGGCGTACAACCTCGACGCCAAGATGAACGCCACGATGACCGAGCGGTTCGGCGTGGCCGGCGCGCTGCTGGTGAAGCTGTTCGGGCAGCCCGACATCGAAGCCCGCCGGTTCGCCGGCCGGGCCGAGCGGGTGCGCGACATCGGCATCCAGTCCGCCATGTACTCGCGGACGTTCTTCGTGGCGATGCTGCTTGTCGCCTCGCTGGCGCAGGCGCTCACCTACGGCCTCGGTGGTTGGCTCGCCGTGACCGGTGGTGTCAGCGCGGGCACAGTGGTGACCCTCGCGCTGCTGCTGACCCGCCTGTACGGGCCGCTCACCGCGCTCTCCAACGTCCGGGTGGACGTGATGAGCGCGCTTGTCTCCTTCGACCGCGTCTTCGAGGTGCTCGACCTCGAGCCCGGCATCGTGGAGAAGCCCGACGCCGTGCCGGTGCCCCGCGGCAGCGGCCGGGTCGACTTCCGCGACGTGCGGTTCCGCTACCCGAGCGCCGCCGAGATCTCCCTCGCCTCCCTGGAGGAGGTCTCCACCCTCGACCGGACGGTCAACGAGCCGGTACTCAGGGGCGTCTCGTTCAGCGTCGAGCCGGGGCAGATGGTCGCCCTTGTCGGCCCGTCCGGCGCCGGCAAGTCGACGCTGTCGATGCTCATCTCCCGGATCTACGACGTGACCGACGGTCAGGTGCTGGTCGGCGGCGTGGACGTCCGCGACGCCACGCTCGCCTCCCTGCGCGACGAGATCGGCGTCGTCACCCAGGATTCGCACCTGTTCCACGAGACGATCGCCGAAAATCTGCGCTACGCCAAGCCGGACGCCACCGACGACGAGATCTGGGCCGCGCTCGCCGGTGCCCAGGTCGCCGACCTGGTCCGGTCGTTGCCCGACGGGCTGGACACCACTGTGGGGGAGCGCGGCTACCGGTTCTCCGGTGGCGAGAAGCAACGCATCGCCATCGCCCGGCTGCTGCTCAAGGCCCCGTCGATCGTGATCCTGGACGAGGCGACAGCGCACCTGGATTCCGAGAGCGAGGCGGCCGTGCAGCGGGCGCTGGCGGTGGCGCTGGCCGGGCGTACGGCGCTGGTGATCGCGCACCGGCTCTCCACAGTCCGCGACGCCGACCAGATCCTGGTCCTCGACGGTGGGCGGATCGTCGAGCGGGGTCGCCACGACGAGCTGGTAGCGGTCGGCGGGCTCTACGCCGAGCTGTACCGCACCCAGTTCGCCGTCGCCGACTCGCCCCGGCCGTTCGTCGACGCGACAGGCCCCGAGCCGATCGTCATGCCGCTGGGCACGTACGTCGCCGACGAAGCGATGCCGCCCGCCGCCGCCAACTGACCCGAGGGTCCGCGCATCTGCCGGTGAGCAGAACGCTCACGCCTGGCGGCGGTCGGGCAGGCCAGTGGCCACCCGCAGCTCGGCGAACGCGGCACCCAGCGTGACAGGCGTGAAGTGGGCGTTCAGGCCACTCGGATTGGGCAGCACCCACAGCCGTGCCCCGGCCAGCGACTCCGGCTGCGGCCCGAAGGTGGCCTTCGGCCTGCCGAAACCGATCCGGTACGCGGTCACGCCGACCACCGCCACCCAGCGCGGGCGGTAGCGGGTCACCTTGTCGGCGAGGATCGCGGCGCCGTCGAGGAGTTCCTCGGCGTTGAGCTCGTCGGCGCGGGCGCTGGCCCGGGCGGCCATGTTGGTGATGCCGAGTCCGAGGGCGGGCAGTTCGTCCTGTTCGCTCGGGTGCAGCAGTCGCGGGGTGAACCCGCCCGTGTGCAGCGCCGGCCAGAACCGGTTGCCGGGTCGGGCGAAGTGCCGGCCGGTGGCGGCCGACCAGAGGCCGGGGTTGATCCCGACGAAAAGCACCGCCAGGCCGGGCGTGAGCACGTCGGGGATGGTCCGGTCGGCGGCGGCGGCGAGATCCGCGCGGCTCGGCCGGAGGTGCGCGGCGGCCGGCAGATCCGCGCTCGTCGGTCGGGCTCGGTCGGTGGACGACCGTGCCCGCGTCGGCGGTTCGGTGCCGGCGGTGTCGGAGCGCCGGCCCGCGCCCGCTGTCACAGGCCGCGCAGCGCGCCACCGTCGACCGGCACGGTGAGGCCGGTCAGGTAGCTTGCGGCGGGGGAGAGCACGAAGGCTGCCACGCGGCCGAACTCGGCAGGGTCGCCGATGCGCCGCAGCGGGATGCTGGCCTCGGCCTCGGCGCGGGCCTGCTCGGGGTCGCCGGTGGCGGCGAAGAGTTCCCGGTTGCGGTCGGTCATGATCCGGCCGGGGAGCAGACCGACGACGCGTACGCCGCGCGGGCCGTAGTCGTCGGCGATGTCCTTGGCGACACCGACCAGGCCGGGCCGCAGGCCGTTGGAGATGCCGAGGCCGGGCACCGGGCCGCGGGCCGAGGTGGAGAGCACCAGCCCGATCGCGCCGCCCTCGGGCAGGGCGGCGGCGACAGTACGCGCCGCGCGGACGGTGCCGAGGAAGACCGTCTCGAAGGAGTGCCGCCACTGCTCGTCGGTGATCGACGCGGCGTTGCCGGGCGGTGGGCCGCCGACCGAGATCAGCGCGCCGTCGAGCCGACCGAAGTGCTCACGCGCCGCCGCGACGAGCCGCTCAGGGGTTTCCGGGGCGGCCAGATCGGCGGCCAGCCCGACAGCGTGCTCCGGGCCGCCCAACTGCTGGGCGGCAGCGGCCACCGCGTCGGCGTCGCGGGCCGACAGCACCACCCGCGCCCCGTCGGCGACCAGGCACTGCGCCGTCGCATAGCCAAGGCCGCGGGAGGCGCCGGTGAGCACGTACACCCGGTCGGTCAGTCCGAGATCCATGCGGCCGATCCTGCCGCATCCGGTGCGCCATCCTCAACGGGGGCCGGTGGGCGTGGGGCGGGGCGTAGCAGACGTACCCGACCGGCGATCTGCACCGCGACGGCGCCGCCGGCGCGGCCCACGGACGGCAACCGGCGCGGACGCGGCGTCTGTCGCCCGTCGTAGCGTTGGCCCGCCTCCCGGATGGCCAGTTCCTCGGCGCCCGCCGGGGGCAGCGCGTTCCGCTCGCGGAGGTGCCGGGCCAGGTCCCACCCGTCGCGCAGCGAACCGGCGGTGGGGCGGCCGTCGGCCCAGCCGGCGAACGTCGCCCACCAGAGGTTGCCGAGGCCGGCGGCGAGAAGCGGCCAGTGCCGGGCCACGTCGCCGGCACGCTTGCGCAGCAGCGCCGTTCGAGTGGCGGCAAGCGGCCCCGGGGCGAACCCGGCCGGCGGCGGGCCTCCGGCGACAAGCGCCGCCACCAACTCCGCCTGCCGCTCGGCGAGGCGGCCCCCGGTCTGCCCGCCGTCGGTGGGCGGGGGAGCGCCTGTCATGTCACTGCCGGGAAGCCCGCAGCCGCGGCCAGGGCGTCCAGTTCGGCGCGCAGCTCGTCGGCCGGCGGATAGCCGCCGTCGCGTTCGAGGAGCAGCGCCGGTGGCCGCTTGCGGGCGCAGAGCGCGCCGACAAGCTCCAGCACCTCCTGCGGCACCGGATCGGTGTGCGTGTCGTGGTAGAAACCGCCGTGCTCCGCCCCGCCGGCCACGTGCACGTAGCCGATCCGTTCCAGCGGCAGCCGGTCGAGCAGCGCGAGTGGGTCGGTGCCGCGGTTACGCGCGTTGGCGTGCACGTTCGCGATGTCCAGCAGCAGCAGGGCGCCGGTCCGGTCCAGGATCTCGGTGAGGAAGTCGGCCTCGTCCAGCTCGTCGTCGGGCCAGTCGAGCAGCGCGGCGATCGGTTCCAGCGCGATCGGCACCGGCAGGTCGGCCTGTGCGCGGGCCACGTTGGCGCAGACCGCGTCGACCGCCTCCCGGCTGCGCGGCAACGGCAGCAGATGCCCGGCCTCCAGCCCGCCGGCCCGGACGAACGCGATGTGCTCGCTGACCAGCGGCGCTTCCAACCGCTGCGCCACCTCCGCCAGGTGGGCGACACGGGTCGGGTCGACCGGCTCGGCGCCGCCGAGGGAGAGCCGCACCCCGTGCGGTACGACTGTGACGTCGCGCTCGCGCAGCTGCGCCAGCCCTGGCGGGAGCGGCCCGGTAGCGGGCACCGACTCGGCCACCACCTCGACGAAGCGCAGCCCCGGCAGCTCGGCCACGAAACCGGCGATCTCCGGGCGCCAGCCGATGCCGACGCCGTACGGGCCGGTCATCCGCCGCACCCACCACCGCCGCAGCCACCACCTCCGCCACCGCCGCAGGAGCTGCCACCCCCGCAGGAGCTGCCGGAACTGCCCGACGAGCCGGTGCCCGACGACCAGCCGCCGGCGAGGGCCTGGCGCTGGATCTCGGCCTGCTCGGCGAAGCCGGGGTCGATCGCCCAGAGCGACGCGGCACCGTACAGGGCCACGCCCATCGCCGCGCCGGCCGCACCGTAGGTGGCGTAGGCGGGCGCCGAGCCGGGAGCCAGGTGGGTGTGCTGACGACGCAGGTCGCGCAACGCCGCCCGACCGGCACGGGTGGTCTGCGGTACGCGCCAGAGCAGCAGGACCGCCACCAGTACGCCGAACAGGGTGGTCGCCAGGTAGCCCACCGGGCGGCCGTTGAACAGACCGGCTGCCAACCGCACCACACCGAGCACCAGCAGGACGGCGAGGATCCGTACCCACCGACGTGCGGTGGCCCGCCGCGCCGGGGTCGGCAACAGCCCGCGCTCCTCCAGGCCGGTGCGGAGCTGGTCGAGTGCGGTGCGTACCCGCTGCTCCCGGCCCAGGTCCCGCGCCCGGGAACGCTGGTGGGCGGCCCAGTGGATGGCCTGGTCCAGCGGGGTGAGCCCGGCTGGCGCCGGGCCGGTGGTGAGCAGCCGACGGTCCGGCCCGACACCGATCGCACCGCTGCCGCGCAGCCCGCCGAGCGCGGCGTGTACGGCGAGACCGGGCCCACCGTTGAGGTACGCCGCCTGCTGCGGGCCGAGCGGATCGACGAAGGCGCTCCGGGGGCCGGCTGCCAGCCGGACCCGGTGCCACACCGCGAGCGCGACGACAACCGCGGTCGCGATCAGGTAGTACCGGAGGAAGGTCGGGCCGGGGATGCCCCAGGTGTCGCCCGACGCGGCGTGGACGATCATCGGCTGCTCCTGTCGCCGGAGGGATCGGCGGCCCCATTGTGGAGCACCGCCGCCACGCGGCGAAACGGGCTCAGCGGCGGCGGACGGCCTCCTCGACGAGGTCGAGCACCGGGCCCAGGTCGCCGGCCGGTCGGCCCATCGCCAGGTGCAGCACCAGGCCGTCGTAGGCCAGCTCCAGGAACTGCGCCAGCACGTCGATCGGTACGTCCTCGCGCAGCACACCGGCGTCGCGCTGGCGGGCCAACCGGTCGCGGGTGGCCTCGGCGATGGCGGCGGACCGCTCCGCCCAGCGCCGGGCGAACGCCGGGTCGGTGCGCAGGCGGCGGGAGACTTCCAGTTGGCTGCCGAGCCACCCGGTGGTGTCGGGGGAGACGGCGCGGGCCAGCAGATCGCGCATCACCTGCACGAGACCGTTGCGGGCGACAGTCTCGACCATGGCGGCGGCGTCGTCCTCGGCGACGGCGAGGAAGAGCGAGTCCTTGTCCCGGAAGTGGTGGAAGATGGCGCCCCGGGAGAGCCCGGTGGCTTCCTCCAGGCGGCGAACGGTCGCCCCCTCGTAGCCGTGCCGGGCGAAACACGCCCGCGCGGCGGCGAGGATCTCCTGCCGGCGCGCGTCGAGCTGGTCCTGGCTTACTCTGGGCACGGGTCGATCGTCGCAGGTCACACCCCGCCGTGCAAACCGTACGTACGGCTTGGTATTTCGCCGTGGTCGGCATCGCTACCATCACCCGGTGACTCCCACAGTGCCCGCCGCGTCGCTGACCGTCGCCGCCGTCCAGGCCACGCCCACCCCCGGCGATGTCGCCGGCAACGCGAGCGCCGCTGCCGATCTGGTCCGGCAGGCGGCCGGGCAGGGTGCCAGGGTGGTCGTCCTGCCCGAGCTGTACCTGTGCGCGTACCACCCGCCGACCCTCGCCGCCGACCCGAGCGGCACCGACATCGCCGTCGATCCCACCGGAGCGGTCGCCGACCCCCGGCTCGACCCGCTGCGCGACGCGGCGCGTACGGCCGGGGCCACAGTGGTGGTCGGCGCCGCGGCCCGGCACCCGGACGGCCGGCGGACCATCGCCGCGCTGGTGGCCGACCGGACCGGCGTCATCCGGCTCGGGTACGACAAGCAGCAGCTGTGGGGCAGCGAGCGCGACCTGTTCACGCCGGGCGGGCGGGGCGCCACGCTGCTCGTCGACGACTGGCGACTCGGGTTGGGCATCTGCTACGACGGCTGCTTCCCCGAGCACGGCCGCGCCGCTGCGCTCGACGGCGCGCACGCCTACCTGTGCCCCAGCGGCTACCTGGCCGGCTCCGAGCACCGCCGGGACCTGTACTACGCGGCGCGAGCACTGGACAACACCATGTTCGTGGTCTTCGCCAACGCGGTCGGAGGCGACGACCCCTGGCGGTTCAACGGCGGCGCGGCGGTCTACGACCCGCAGGGACGGGCCCTGGCCAGGGGTGCCGACGAGGGTACGGCGGTGCTGGTGGCGACGCTGGACCCGGCCGTCCTCGCGGCCACCCGGGAGGCCCATTCGATGCTCGCCGACCGGCTGCCGAGCCAGGGTGGCCCACGGGTGTCTATAAACTGTTAAGTCGGCGTCAGGTCGAAACACGCGGTATCTGTTGGCGGACACGTCGGTCCCGTAGGGTGCCCGAGTGCCACTGCTCCTGCTGGACCTGGACAACACCCTGCTGGACCGGGCTGGGCCGTTCCGCCGCTGGGGTGAGCGCTTCCTGGACGGCATCGGTGCGCCCCCCACCGACATCGACTGGCTGATCTCCCTCGACGCCGACGGGCTGACCGACCGGTGGGACCTGGCCGACGCCATCCGGGACCGGTACGAGCTGCGCATCCCCTCGATCGACCTGGTCGAGGAGTTGCACGACGGGGTGGTGGCGCAGACCCGCCTCGACTCGCTGACCGCCTGCGCGTTGCGCATCGCCGACGACGCCGGCTGGGTGCCTGTGGTGGTCTGCAACGGCACCGTACGCGTCGAGGACGCCAAGATCCGCCGGACCGGGCTGGACCGCTACGTCGCCGACTGGGTCATCTCCGAGGAGGCCGGGGTCAGCAAACCCAACCCGCGGATCTTCGCGCTCGCCGCGCAGAGGGTCCGGATGCCGCTGCGTGGCGCCTGGGTGGTCGGCGACAGCCCGGAGGCGGACATCGGCGGCGCGGCAGCCGTCGGGCTGCCCAGCGTCTGGCTGCACCGGGGACGGACCTGGTCGGACGTGCGGTTCGCGCCGAGCCGCACCGTGGACGGCCTGATCGCGGCCGTCGCCACTGTGCTCGCGAGCTGACGCTCCGCGCCCGTGCGGTGCGGTAATTCGGTTGCCTTGTCGTTCGGGCCGCCGCGAGGATTGGCGGCGCATCGTGCACCCGGGTGTTGGCCCGGTTCGAGGAGAGGGGGTCGGTCATGGCCGTCTTCGCAGGTCGCTTCCAGCTGCCTAACCAAGCCTCGACCAAGGGAACCTCACCACAGTGCGCGATCATGACTTGCCGGCGCTGGAGCGCCGGAGCCGCGGCAAGAGCCGCTTCGACGACGACGAACCGCAGTATCTGAAGCGCGGGCGGCCGATCGAGCTGCCCGCTGACCCCGACGACGCACCCGACCCCGACACGGGCGAGCGGTGGTCGTCCTGGGACGACGCCGTACACGGGCCGGAGCCACACCCGCAGTGGTTGGTCACCGAGTTGGCAGCCAAGGACACCGAGTTGGGTGTGCTGAAGACCGGCAAGGAGGCGGACGTCCACCTCGTCCGCCGGGCGGTGCCGGGCACGGACCGCTCGTGCCTGCTGGCCGTGAAGCGGTACCGGGACGCCGAGCACCGGTTGTTCCACCGCGACGCGGGCTACCTGGAGGGCCGCCGGGTACGCCGGTCCCGGGAGAACCGTGCGATGGCCGGCCGGACGGCGTTCGGCCGGCAGATGATCGCCGGGCAGTGGGCGGCGGCCGAGTTCGCGGCGCTGGCCCGACTCTGGGAGATCGGCGCCGGGCACGACCGGATCGCCGTGCCGTACCCGGTGCAGTTGCGCGGCACCGAGCTGATGCTGGAGTTCGTCGGCGACGCCGCGTCGGGGCAGGCCGCGCCCCGGCTGGCCCAGCTGCGTCCCGGCCCGACCGAGCTACGCGACCTGTGGGGTCAGCTGGGGGAGGCGCTGCGGGTGCTGGCGCGGGCCGGCTACGCGCACGGCGACCTGTCGCCGTACAACCTGCTCGTGCACTCGGGGCGGCTGATCGTCATCGACCTGCCGCAGGTGGTGGACGTGGTGGCGAACCCGCAGGGGCCGGAGTTCCTGGCCCGCGACGTCCGGGTGGTCAGCAACTGGTTCCTGGCCCGGGGGTTGACCGCCGAACAGGTCGACGTCGGCGTGCTGACCGGGGATCTGCTGCGCGAGGCGGGCCTGCGCTGATCGGGGCGGGTCGGGCGACTTGAGCGGCCGCCCGACCCGCCCCGCCGGTCACTGGAGGTAGCGTTCCACCTCGGGCTTGGGGCGTTCGCCCTGTGCGTCGGGGTCGCCGTGGGTCTCCCGCGCGGCCCGGCGGCGGCGCAGCAGGTCCCAGCACTGGTCGAGGGACTCCTCCAGGTCGCGTAGCCGTTCGCTGGTCTCGCCCTCGGTGCCCGACTCGTGGGCCTGAGCCGCCGCGCGCAGCCGGTGCTCCTCGTCGACGAGTTCGGAGATCCGGTTCAGGATGGTCTTGTCGTCCATGCTGAGAGCCTGGCACAGGGTGCCCGACATCGCCCGGATTCGCAGGGACCGGTGCGTCCCGGCTCACGCGCGCCGGCGCTGTTCGCCCCCCGGGTGATCCCGCAGGCGCCGCCGACCGCTGAGACCCGATGGCCACGGCACCCATTCGCCGCCGTCGGTGTCCGCGATGCGGTACGGGACCCCAGCGGGCTGTGCCGACGACGCGTTGTTGCTGCGGACCGGCATGGCGCGCTCCGGGGACAATTCCGGTTTTCTGTCAAGCGGCGCGACCTGCGCCGGAGCCCAGAGTGATCGTCCACTCTAGACGCTTGTGTGCCGTCCGCGTCGCGGTAGGCCCGGCCCGGACGTGGAATCTCACCGGTCAGAGGTCTAGAGGTGCCCCGGATTTGGTGAGATGCTTCCGACGCCCAGAAGGTGAAAGTTCCACAGCTCCGACCGGCCGAAGTGGACAGCGGAGGCCGCCGGACCGACGAGGAGACGCCATGCCCCAGGTGTCCGATGCCGGCCCCGCCCCCGTCAGCACCGAGCCCCGGATGATCCCGCTCCGTCGCGTCCTGCCCGCGCTGATCCGCGATCCGCTCGGCGCGTTGGTCGGCTTCGCGGACGACTCCGGCGGCGAGGTCGTCCGGCTCAACCTCGGCTCGTTCCGCCCCTACCTGGTCAGTCATCCGGAGCATTTGCAGCGCGTCCTGAGGGACAACGTTGCCAACTACACCCGCGACGGGGACGGCCTGCTCTGGCGGCCGGTCCGCCGGATCGTCGGCGACGCCATCCTGGTCGCCGAGGGCGAGGTGTGGGAATCCAGCCGGGGGGCGCTGCAACCGCTGTTCACCGCGAAGCGGGCCGAGACGCTCGTCGACAAGATGGCCGAGGCGATCAACGAGGCCGTCGACGAGTGGCTGGAGCCCGCCCGGGAGGGCCGGCCGATCGACGGCGGCGCCGAACTAACCAAGATCGTGCTGCGAACCACCATGCGGGTGCTCTTCGCCGACCGGATCTCGGTGCCCGACGCGCTACGGATCAGCGCCGCGCTGGACACCCTCACCACCGCGATGCTCCCGCGCCTGCTGGTGCCCTTCGTGCCGTACGCGGTGCCGATGCCCCGCGACCGCGCCTTCAACGAGGCGGTACGGACCATCGACGAGGTGGTGTTGCCGATCATCCGGGAGGCCCGGGCCCGACCCACCGACGGCGACGACATCATCTCCACCCTCTGCCGGCCGCGCGCCGACGGCAGCGAACCCGACGAGTACGCGATCCGCGGCGACGTGGTGGCCATGTTCTCCACCGCCACCGAGACCACGATCGCCCTGCTCTCCTGGCTCTGGCCGGTGCTGGCGTCCCGACCCGACGTGGCCGAGCGGATGACCGACGAGATCGAGCAGGTGGTCGGCACCGAACGGGTCGGCCGCGCGCACCTGCCCGAGCTGCGGTACGGCCGGATGGTCCTCGACGAAATGTTGCGGCTCTACCCGGCCGGCTGGATGATCCCCCGGACCGCGGTCGGCGACGACGTGCTCGGCGGCGTCCGGATCAAGGCCGGTGGCACCGTGCTGGTCAGCCCGTACGTCACCCAGCGGATGTCGACGTTCTGGACCGACCCGGCGGTCTTCGACCCGGAGCGGTTCGCGCCGGAGCTGCCCCGGCGGCGCTACCGCTACTCCTACTTCCCGTTCGGCGGGGGCCCGCACCAGTGCCTCGGGCAGTACCTGTTCCTGCTGGAGGCGCAGCTCATCGTCAGCACCGTGCTGAGCCGCTACCGCTTCCGGCTGCGCGGACCGGTCGACCTGACTCCCCGGATGGGCGCCTCGCTGCAACCCAAGCAGCGGGCCGAGCTGATCCTCACCCCGGTCGCCGGCACGGTCGTGCCGTGACCGGCGCACCGTGGCCGGTGCAGACCGGTCCCGATCCGGTCGCCGAGCAGGGCCGGGTGTGCGCGCTCGCCGTGCGCGGTGTCCGCGACCTCCAGGGCGTCACCGCCGCCCACCCGGAGCTGTTCGACGCGGCACCGTTCGACCCGGCGCTGCTCAGCTCGGTGGCCACCGTGGTCGCCTTCATCGCGCCGTGGCACACCGCCGCCGAACTGCGGATCACCACCCGTACCGTGCTCTGGGTCTTCGCGGCCGACTGGCAGATCGACTACCTCGCCCGGTCCGTGGACGACGTCCGGCAGGTGGTGACCGACTGCCTGGCGGTGGCCGACGGCGCGGCGCCCCCACCGGGGCGACACCTGGCCCGGCTGCTGGCGGACCTGCGCGACGAGCTGGCCACCGTGCCGGCGTTCGCCCGGCTGCGCCCGATCTGGCGCGACGAGTTGGCCCGGATGCTCGCCGCCGCGGCTCGGGAGTGGGACTGGAAGAACCTGCCGACCGACCCGACCACCGGGCGACGCCTGCCGGACCTGGACCGCTACCTGGAGAACGCCGACAACTCTGGCAGCTCCTTCGTCAACGTCACCCACTGGATAGCCACCGGCGACGAGAAGACCCTCGCGCAGCTGACCGACCTGTTGGACGCCGGACGTGGCGTCCAACGGGTGCTGCGGCTCGTCAACGACCTGGCCACCCACGACCGCGACGCCGAGTGGGGCGACCTGAACGCCCTGCTGCTTGTCGACGACCCGGCGCAGGTGCACGCCCGACTGGCCGAACTGACCACCCGCTCCCGGGGAGACCTGGCCGCCCTCGCGCAACGGTGCCCCCGCCAGGCGGACTACCTGCACCGGCAGATCTCCTTCACCGGCGGCTTCTACCAGGTGTCGGACTTCTGGGGGGAACGCGATGAGTGACGGCGCCTTCCGCGTCCTGGCCGACCCCGCCACCGGCCGCGACCCGGCGACCGACGCCGCCCGTGAGCTGATCGCCGGCCTGGCGCTTCGGCCGTGGGGGCAGGTGGCCGCCTCGGTGTACGAGAGCGCCCGCCTGGTCGCCGACGCGCCCTGGCTGCCCGGCCACGACGAGCGGATCGGGTTCCTCCTGCGCGCACAGCGCCCGGACGGCGCGTGGGGGCCACCCGAGGGGTACGCCCTGGTGCCCACGCTGAGCGCCACCGACGCGCTGCTCGCCGCGTTGGCCGACGGTGGAGGGACCAGGACGCACCTGCTCGCCCCGGCGGCCAGAGGGCTGGTGGTGCTCAGCGGCCGGCTGCTCGCCGCCGACGCGCGGACGCTGCCGGACACCCCGGCACTGGACCTCATCGTCCCGGCGCTCGTCGAGTCGATCAACGACCGGCTGGACCGGGTGACCTGGGAGCAACTGCCCACCCCGCCGCTGACGCTGCCCCCGGGCCTCGGGGTCGACCGGCTGCGGGCGGTGCGGGCGGCGGTGGCCGCCGGGGCGGCACTGCCCACGAAGCTGGCTCACTTCTACGAGGTGCTCGGCGCGATGCCCACCGACGCCGGCCCCACCCTCACCGCCGTCGGCGCGTCACCGGCGGCGACCGCCGCCTGGTTGAGCGCGGCCGGCCCGGACGCCGGTCCCAGCGCCCACGCGTTCCTGCGGGAGTTGATCCGGGACGGCCGTGGCCCGGTGCCCTGCCCGACCCCGATCACCGTGTTCGAGCGGGCCTGGGTGCTCAGCGGGCTGCGACGGGCCGGCGTCGCTGTCAACCCGCCGGCCGCCGTGTTGGACACCCTGACCGCGGCCGCCACCGCCGCGACGGGCGTGGCAACCGGCGAAGGGCTGCCCACCGACGCCGACACCACCTCGGTGGCCCTGGACGCGCTGGCCCGACTCGGTCGACCCGCCGACCCGGCCGGGCTGTGGGCGTACGAGACGACGGACGGTTTCTGCACCTGGCCGGGGAGCGAGGACGGCTTCTCGGTCACCACCAACGCGCACGTGCTTGACGCGTTCGGCCAGCACGTGGCGGCGTATCCCGACGCCGACGCGCGATACCACCGGACGGTCGAGCGACTCAGCGCGGTGCTGCCCGCCCACCAACTCGCCGACGGTCCCTGGCAGGACCGCTGGCACGCCTCCCCGTACTACGCCACGGCCTGCTGCGTGCTGGCGCTGGCCGAGTTCGGCCGGGGTGGCGCGGCGGCCGAGGCCGTGGACCGGGCGGCCGGCTGGGTGCTGGCCAACCAACGCGCCGACGGCTCGTGGGGACGGTGGGGCGGCACCGCCGAGGAGACCGCGTACGCCCTGCAGGTGTTGCTGGCGGCGCCGACGGGTGCGCCACGGGTCACCGACGCGGTGGCCCGCGGGCATGCCTACCTGCACAGACCGGCGGGTCCCGAGCACCCTCCACTGTGGTACGGCAAGGAGCTGTACTGTCCTACCGCCATCGTCCGCTCGGCGGTGCTCGCCGCCTGCCGGCTGGCCGCCGTTCACGTCCCGGGTGCCGACCGTTCGGTGGTGGATTGTGGTTACCAGGCAACAAAAACATCGACTTGAGGGGTTGTGGGGACACTGCTAGCGTACGCAGAGCCTCAGCCCCGTATGCCCCGCCGTGGCGGGGACGATGCATCCATGATCACCCGTTGATGAGCTGAGTCAACGCCCGGCCTGGGACGGTTCAATGCGTTCTCGCGGTACGAGTATCCGCACCAAGGTTGTCGCCCTGCTGCTCTCCCTGGTCGCGCTCTGGATGTTCTCGGCGTGGATCACCCTGCGGGACGGCTTCAACCTGCTCGGTGTCCAGGTGATCAACAGCAGGGTCTACGCGCCCAGTGAGCCGCTGCTGCAGGAGCTCCAGTTGGAGCGGCGCCTGACGCAGGCGTACCTGAGCAACCCCAGCGCCGAGCAGCGCGCGGCGCTGGAGGCCGAGCAGCGCAAGGCCACGCAACTCGCCGAGAAGTTCGCCGACTCGGTCCGTCACTGGCAGGTCGACGTGGCCGGCAGCAAGGCCCTCGACGCCCAGTTGGATGCCTCGATCGCCCAGATCGACGCCCTCGAGCAGACCCGCGCCGAGGTGCTCGGGCGCTCGGTCGACAGGGTCTCCGCGGCCGACGCCTACACCGGCGCCATCGAGTCGATCTTCCAGATCTACGACGTCACCGGCAGCCTCGACGACAAGGCGATCGCCGCCGACGCGGCCGCCCTGATCCAGCTCAACCGCATGAAGGAGCTGATCTCCCAGGAGGACGCGCTGCTCAGCGGCCTGTTCGGCAACGGCCGGATGAGCGGGCCCGAGTACGCCCGCTACGTCTCCCTGGTCGGCGCGGAGCGGTTCCTCGGCGAAGAGACCCGCTCCCGGCTCGCCGACGCCGACCAGCGCCGCTACCAGCAACTCGTCGAGGGTGAGGCGTTCACCAGGCTGCGCGCCGTACAGGACAGCATCATCCGCGAGGGCCGACCGGCGACCCAGCTGCCGGTCAGCGCCGAGCAGTGGCGCGGCACCGTCGAGCCGGCGCTGGCCGAGGTGAACGACGTGGTCGTCGCCGGCGGTGAAGGCATCGTGGACCGGGCGACCGGCGTGGCGGTGATGGTCGTCGTCCGGCTCGTGCTCGCCACCGGTCTGGGTCTGCTCGCCGTCATCGCCTCGGTCGTCGTCTCGATCACCACGGCCCGGACCCTGCTGCGCCAGTTGGAGAGGCTGCGCCAGGCGGCCTGGCAGCTCGCCGACGAACGGCTGCCCCGCGTGGTGGAACGACTCGGTCGCGGCGAGGAGGTCGACGTCGCCACCGAGGCACCTCCGCTGGAGTTCGGCACCGACGAGATCGGCCAGGTCGGCAAGGCCTTCAACGCGGTTCAGGAGACCGCTCTGCGCACCGCCGTGGAGCAGGCCGAGCTGCGTCGCAACGTCCGTGACGTCTTCCTCAGCCTGGCCCGGCGCACCCAGGCACTGGTGCACCGCCAGCTCACCCTGCTCGACGCCATGGAGCGCCGTGAACACGACGCGGAGGAGTTGGAGGACCTGTTCCGGGTCGACCACCTGGCCACCCGGATGCGGCGTAACGCCGAGAACCTGATCGTGCTCTCCGGCTCCACTCCGGGTCGGGCCTGGCGGCGCAACGTCCCCATGGTCGACGTGGTGCGCGGCGCGGTGGCCGAGGTGGAGGACTACACGCGGGTCAACGTGCTGCCCCTCGGCCCTGTCTCCCTCGCCGGCCGGGCGGTCGGCGACATCATCCACCTGCTCGCCGAACTCATCGAGAACGGCCTGTCGTTCTCGCCACCGCACACCACAGTGGAGGTCCGCGGTCAGCTGGTGGCCAACGGGTTCGCCATCGAGATCGAGGACCGGGGCCTCGGCATGAGCGAGGAGGACCTGGCCGCGGCGAACCACCGCATCGTCGACCAGTCCGAGTTGAACCTCGCCAACGCCGCCCGGCTCGGGCTCTACGTGGTGAGCCGGCTGACCGAACGGCACGGCGTGCGGGTCCGACTCAAGGAATCGGCGTACGGCGGCACCACCGCCGTCGTGCTGATCCCGCTGGAGCTCGTCACCGAGAACGGGGTCGCCCCGGAGGACACCGGCACACCTCCGGCCGGGACGCCCATCGCGCTGCCGGCGGCACCGATCTCCGGTGCGGGCGACGCCGGCCGTCCCGCCCTGGGCTCACCGGTCGCCCTGGCCACACCGGCACCGGACACGGCCGCGTCGGGCACGAACACACCGGACGCGCCGCAGCTGGTGACCTTGGCAACGGCCGGCAGCGCCGCCGACCAGGCCGACGGTGACGTCGTACTCCCCACCCGGCAACGGACGACCCCACCCGGCGGGCTGCCGGAGCTGCCCACCCGGACCCGGCGGCCCCTGAACCAGTCGGCCCTGGAAGGGCCCACGGTCGCCAGCGGCCTGCCCGCTATCGACCGCACGGAGCCGGCGACCGGCCCCGGCGAACCGACAGTCGACGGCGGCCCGATGCCGGCCCGGTCGGAGACCGACCGGACCGACTCCGGCCTGCCGGTCCGGATCCGGCAGGCGAACATCGTGCCCGAGCTGCGCGACGACCCGGCGGCGACGGAGTCCGACGAGGAGGACGTGGTACGCCCGCCGGAGCAGGTGCGCCGGATGATGAGCTCCTACCAGAGCGGCACCCGACGTGGTCGCACCGACGCGGCACGACTGCTCGGCGGAGCGTCCGGCGCGTCGCCTGCGGCGACGCCCGAGCCGACCGACGAGGAACCGCAAGCCACCTGACCGAGCGTCGGCGCTGCGGTTTCCGCGCGGTGTGACGGTCAGACCCAAGACGAGTACGGCGCAAACTGCCGGGCGAGAAGAGGACGACGAAAGTGGCCCAGAAGACGGCTTCGAGTGCCGACCTGACGTGGTTGCTGGACGATCTTGTGGGGCGGGTGAAGCAGGCCGAGCACGCGGTCGCGCTCTCCTCCGACGGGCTGTTGATGGCTTCCTCGCAGGGATTGAGCCGGGATGACGGCGAGCACCTCGCGGCGATGGCCGCCGGCATCCAGAGCCTGGCCCGGGGCGCCGGCAAGCGCTTCGGTGGCGGGCAGGTGCAGCAGACCATCATCGAGATGCAGTCGTCCTTCCTGTTCGTCACCGCGGCCGGCCGCAACGCCTGCCTGGCGGTTCTGGCCAGCGAGGACGCCGACGTCGGCCTGATCGCGTACGAGATGGCGATGCTTGTCACCCGGGTCGGCAAGTACGTTGCCTCGCCCTCGCGGGACACCGCCCAGCCGGCCGGCGAGAGGTAACAGCAATGACGGTGCAGGGAGAGTCCGCGGACCACCAGTGGGTGGACGACCATGCGGGCCCGGTGGTCCGCCCGTACGCGGTGACGCGCGGGAGGGCCCGCCCGGTCACCGGCACGTTCGACCTGATCTCCCTGGTCACCGCGACCCGAGCCGACGTCACACCGGAGGCCGGCCTCGGACCCGAGCACCTGGCGATCGTCGGCCTGTGCCAGCGAATACAGTCAGTCGCCGAGATCGCCGCCCACCTCGACCTGCCGGTGGGCACCATCCGGGTCCTCCTCGGCGACCTCGCGGCCCGCAGCCTGGTGCAGGTACGCGAACCACAGACCACGGCCGGTCTTCCCGACAACAGCATCTTCGAGGCGGTAATCAATGGACTACGGGCACTCTGACCGGCCGGCGGGAGCGACCCCACTGCCCACCGCGATCAAGATCCTTGTCGCCGGTGGCTTCGGCGTGGGCAAGACCACGATGGTCGGTGCGGTGAGCGAGACCCGGCCGTTGCGCACCGAGGAGGTGTTGACCGAGACCGGGGTCGGCATCGACGACCTGTCCGGGGTGGAGGGCAAGACCACCACCACAGTGGCAATGGACTTCGGCCGGATCACCATCAGCGACGACCTGGTGCTCTACCTGTTCGGTACGCCCGGGCAGGACCGGTTCTGGTTCGTGTGGGACGAGTTGGCGTTGGGTGCGATCGGCGCGGTCGTGTTGGCCGACACCCGCAGGCTGGCCGACTGCTTCCCCTCGATCGACTACTTCGAGGGCCGGGGCACCCCGTTCGTGGTGGCGGTGAACTGCTTCGAGGGTGCCCGGAACTACCGACTCGACGAGGTGCAGGCCGCGTTGAACCTCGACCCTGGGGTGCCGGTGCTGCTCTGCGACGCCCGCCAGCGCGAGTCGAGCAAGGAGGTGCTCGTCACGCTGATGGAGCACGCCATGAAGACCCGCGAGGCCCGGCGCCGCGCCGCCGCTGGGGACTGACCGAGAATCCGGGGAAATTTTGTCGGCCTCGCTGTCCGGTACGGCCCCGGCCGACCGTCATGCTGACGAGACCCGGACCCACGAGGGAGCGTCAGTTGAAGTACATGATGTTCGTCTGCACCGACAGCGAACCGGACACCGACCCGACCGAACTACCCGACGTCGAGAAGTGGGTGACGGACAACGACGCCAGGGGTCGCCGCATCACCGGCGACCGACTGGCGCCGGTCTCGGCGGCCACCACCGTCCGGGTACGCAACGGTGAACTGCTCACCACCGAGGGGCCGTTCGCCGAGACCACGGAGGTGATCGTGGGCTTCGACCTGCTGGAATGCGCCGACCTGGACGAGGCCATCGAGGTGGCCCGCGCGCACTCGATGGCACGTGAGGGGCGGCTGGAACTGCGCCCGCTCATGATCGTGTCCGACTGACCGGGTGGCCGGGATCGACGCCCCGACCGGCGGGCACGACCGGACCGGCACGGGTACGCACGACCCGGCCGACGGGCACGTCAACGGGGGTGTGGCCGCGGCGGCGCAGGCCGCCGCGGCCGCCGGCGTGCACGCGTACCCCCGGATCGTCGCGACCCTGATCCGCGTGACCGGCGACTGGGCGCTGGCGGAGGACTGCACCCAGGAGGCGCTCACCGCTGCCCTGGAGCGCTGGCCCGCCGACGGCGTGCCGGCCAACCCGGGCGGCTGGCTGATGACTGTCGCGCGCAACCGGGCGATCGACGTGCTGCGCCGGGCCGCCGTGGAGCGCCGCAAGCTGCACGATCTGGCGGTTCTCACACCGGTCGACGGGCAGCCCGAACCCGAGGCGGGGGAGGACGTGGTGGACGACCGACTACGACTGATCTTCACCTGCTGTCACCCCGCGTTGGCCATCGAGGCGCGGGTGGCGCTGACACTGCGGACCGTCTGCGGCGTGCCGACCGCCGACATCGCCCGACTCCTGCTGGTAAGCGAATCGACGATGACCCGACGGCTGACCCGTGCGCGGACCCGCATCGCGCAGGCGGGCATCCCGTACCGGGTGCCGAGCGGGCCGGCGCTCGCCGAGCGGCTGCCCGGCGTGCTCGCCGTGCTGTACCTGCTGTTCACCCGGGGCTACCTCCCCGACGGCGAGCCGGCCTTCGCCGACGAGGCGGTCCGGCTGGCCCGGCTGCTCGACCGGTTGATGTCGGAGCAGTCCGAGGTCGTCGCGCTGCTGGCGCTGCTGCTGTTCCAGCACTCCCGCCGGGACGCCCGTCGGGACGCCGCAGGCAACCTGCTTACCCTGGAGCGGCAGGATCGCGCGCGGTGGGACCGCGCGGCCATCGCCGAGGGCCTGGCCGCCCTTGTCCGGGTACGCCACGACGGGCCGTACGCGTGGCAGGCCCGCATCGCCGCCTGCCACGCCACCGCCGCCTCGTTCGACGCCACCGACTGGCCGACGATCGCGCGAGCCTACGACGCGCTGGCCGACATCCGGCCCTCCCCGGTGATCGCGCTCAACCGTGCGGTCGCGCACGGCTACGCGTACGGGCCGGTGGCCGGGTTGGGTCTGCTCGACGCGATGCAGGCCGGGGGAGGGTTGGACGGCAACCCGCTCGCCGTGGCGGCGCGGGCCGATCTGGTCGCGCGGCAGGGTGACCGGCTGCGAGCCGCCGCGCTGTTCCGGGAGGCCTCCGGGATGGCCGGCCCGACCGCCCAGCGCCGTGCACTGCTCGACCGGGCGGACGACCTCGCGAGGTAGCCGGATCCTCCGGGTCAGCCGCGCTCGGCAGCACCAGGGAATCGGGTCCAGGCCGCCGGGTCGCGCATCCTGTGGGGCGCAGCCGGCCACCGATATGGTGACCAGATGGAATTGCCATTCGCCATTGCTCTGCGCGGTTATGACATGCGTCAGGTCGAGAATCTCTTTGCCGAGGTCGATGGGGCGCTGGCTACTGACAGCGCGGTGTCACGGGCTGCCGCGCGAGACGTGCTTCGGGCGGCAAGCCTGCGACGGCGGCTACGTGGCTACGACGTCGGGGACGTGGATGCGGCGATAGACCAACGGCTGGCTGCCCTCGCGCTCCCGGGGGACCGGAGCGGACCGGCGTAACCAGTTGGCATCCCGCCCGTGCCGTTCGCCGTTGCTCCGGGCGCTCTGACCGCAAGCCTTCCTCGGTTTGAACGGGGAAGGCCGCCCCCGCCGAAGCGGGAGCGGCCTTCGACCAGCCGTACGCGATCAGTTGGCGATCATGCGGCGTAGCACGTACTGCAGGATGCCGCCGTGCCGGTAGTAGTCCGCCTCACCGGGGGTGTCGATCCGGACCACAGCCTCGAACTCCACGCCGGTGTCGGTCGTGACCGTCACCGTACGCGGGGTGTCGCCGTCGTTCAGGGCCGTCACACCGGTGATGGTGAACATCTCGGTGCCGGTCAGCCCCAGCGATTCGGCGGTGGTGTCCACCGGGAACTGCAGCGGCAGCACACCCATACCGATCAGGTTGGAACGGTGGATCCGCTCGTACGACTCGGCGATGACAGCCCGGACACCCAGCAGCATGGTGCCCTTGGCCGCCCAGTCCCGCGACGAACCCGATCCGTACTCCTTGCCGGCCAGGATCACCAGCGGGATGCCGGCCTCCTGGTAGGCCATCGAGGCGTCGTAGATCGAGGTCTGCTCGCCGGTGAGGTGGTTGACTGTGAAGCCGCCCTCCACGCCGGGCACCAGCTGGTTGCGCAGCCGGATGTTGGCGAACGTGCCCCGGATCATCACCTCGTGGTTGCCCCGGCGCGAGCCGTACGAGTTGAACTCGTGGCGCGGCACACCGTGCTCGGCCAGGTACGTCCCGGCGGGGGAGTCGGCCTTGATCGAGCCGGCCGGCGAGATGTGGTCGGTGGTCACCGAGTCACCCAGCTTGGCCAGCACCCGGGCGCCGGAGATGTCGACGACCGGCTGCGGCTCGCGCTGCATGCCCTCGAAGTACGGGGGCTTGCGCACGTAGGTGGAGTCGTCGGCCCAGGCGAACGTGTCGCCGGTCGGGGTGGGCAGCGACTGCCACCGCTCGTCCCCGGCGAAGACATCGGCGTACGCGGCGCTGAAGCCGGTCGCGCCGAGCGCCTGGGCGATGACGTCCTGGATCTCGGCGCTGTTCGGCCAGATCTCGCGCAGGTAGACCGGGTTGCCCTCGGTGTCCTCACCGATCGGCTCGTTGGCAAGGTCGATGTCCATCGTGCCGGCGAGGGCGTACGCGACGACAAGCGGCGGGGACGCCAGGTAGTTCATCTTGACGTCCGGGTTGATCCGGCCCTCGAAGTTCCGGTTGCCCGACAGCACCGACACCACCGACAGGTCGTGCTCGTTGACGGCGGCCGACACCTCCTCGGGCAGCGGACCCGAGTTGCCGATGCATGTGGTGCAGCCGTACCCGACGAGGTTGAAGCCGAGCTTGTTCAGGTACGGCGTCAGGCCGGCCCGCTCGTAGTAGTCCATGACGACCTTGGAGCCCGGCGCCAGGGTGGTCTTCACCCACGGCTTGCGGGTCAGGCCCTTCTCCACGGCGTTACGGGCCAGCAGGGCCGCGCCGATCATCACCTGCGGGTTGGACGTGTTGGTGCAGGAGGTGATCGCGGCGATCACCACAGCGCCGTGGTCCAGCTCGTACTCGACGCCGTCGGCGCCGGTAACGCGGACCGGGTTGGTGGCCCGGCCGCCCGCGCCGACCGCGGCGGTCTCCAGGTCACGCGGCTCGTCGGCCGGGTCGCTGAAATCGTTGGCCGGCGGGTCACTGGCCGGGAACGACTCGGCGCTTGCCTCGTCGGCCGGGCCGTTGGCGCCGCGCGGCAACTCCTCGCGGGGCACGCCCGGCTTGAGGTCGCGCTCACCGACGGAGTCGTCGGCGACGTAGTCGGTAAGCGCCGAGCGGAACAGCGTCTTCGCAGCACCCAGCGGTACCCGGTCCTGCGGGCGCTTCGGGCCGGCGAGCGACGGCTCGATGGAGCCCAGGTCCAGCTCCAGGCGCTCCGAGTACGCCGGCTCGGCGTCCGGGTCGTGCCAGAGGCCCTGCTCCTTGGCGTACGCCTCGACGAGCGCGACCTGCTGCTTGTCACGGCCGGTCAGCTCCAGGTAGCGGATCGTCTCCGCGTCGATCGGGAAGATCGCCACGGTGGAGCCGTACTCCGGGGACATGTTGCCGATGGTGGCGCGGTTGGCAAGCGGCACGGCGCTCACGCCGGGGCCGTAGAACTCGACGAACTTGCCGACCACGCCATGCTTGCGCAGCATCTCGGTGATGGTCAGCACCAGGTCGGTGGCGGTCGTGCCGGCCGGCATCTCGCCGTGCAGCTTGAAGCCCACCACGCGGGGGATCAGCATGCTGACCGGCTGGCCGAGCATCGCGGCCTCGGCCTCGATGCCGCCGACGCCCCAACCCAGCACACCCAGGCCGTTGACCATCGTGGTGTGCGAGTCGGTGCCCACCACGGTGTCCGGGTACGCCTGGCCGTTGCGCTCCATGATGGTGCGGGCCAGGTACTCGATGTTGACCTGGTGCACGATGCCGGTGCCCGGCGGGACGACCTTGAACTCGTTGAACGCGGTCTGACCCCAGCGCAGGAACTGGTAGCGCTCCTTGTTGCGCTCGTACTCAAGCTCCACGTTGCGGGCGAACGCGTCCTCGCGGCCGAACAGGTCGGCGATCACCGAGTGGTCGATGACCAGCTCGGCCGGGGCGAGGGGGTTGACCTTCGTGGCGTCGCCACCCAGGTCGCGTACGGCCTCACGCATCGTGGCCAGGTCGACCACGCAGGGCACGCCAGTGAAGTCCTGCATGAGCACCCGCGCCGGGGTGAACTGGATCTCCACGCTCGGGGCGGCGGTGGGGTCCCATCCGCCGAGCTGACGGATGTGGTCGGCGGTGATGTTCGCGCCGTCCTCGGTCCGCAGCAGGTTCTCCAGGAGGATCTTCAGGCTGTACGGCAGTCGGTCTTGCCCGTCCACCTTGTCGATCCGGAAAATCTCGTAGCTCGCGTCTCCGACGCGTAGCTGGGTCTTCGCACCGAAGGTGTCGAGGCTCGCCACGTCGTACTCCTTCACACCAGCGACCATGAGTAGTCCTGAGCAGTCTGTCGTACCGGCCGAAGTGCCGCCGAGGTTAGGTGACACTTACAGTCGATCCGCTCTCGAATAAAACCGTACGTCCGTCTTGCTAGTTGCGCAACCCGGGCCGCCTCTGTCGCCCCTCCTCACCCCTAGCCTCCTAGGACGCGCTACGGGGCGTGCGCGGTGCCTCCGGTCCGTGGGCCGCAGAAGGCGGCCATCGCCAGCAACCCAGACGAAGGGCCGGGCCCTGTGTGGGGGTCCGGCCCTTCGGTGGTGCGTGTTGGGTGGGGTCAGCTGGTGGCGTAGCCGCGGGTGGCGATCCAGTCGGCGAGGTGCTCGACGGTGATGTCGTAGGAGGCGGTGTTGGGGTCGGCGGAGTCGGCGATGGTGACGGTGTTGCCGTTGTCGGTGTAGCCGACGACGCTGATGTAGTGGCCGCCTTCGAAGGAGTGGGTGTTGCCGTCGGTGTCGGTGGTGGTGCCGGCGATGTTGGCGACTACGGCGCGGCCGTCGTCGACGGTGCGGACGATGTCGGTGCGGAGTTTGTCGGTCTGCTTGTCGTCGGCGGCGGGGGTGCTGATTTCCACCGAGCGGTAGGCGTTGTTCTTGCCGGTTTCCTTGTTCAGGACGGGGGTGATGTCGTTGATGCTGTTGGTGCCGGCTTCGGTGGTGCCCATTTCCTTGGCCATGGCGTCGACGCTGATGTTCTTGCCCTGTACGGACAGGGCGTTGCGGGCGGCGGCGGGGCCGCAGTAGTAGAAGTTGGGCTGGGCTTCGTAGCGGACGTCGAGGTGCCGCTCGCCCTTGTTCTGGGTCTGGCCGGTGGGCTTGGCGTCGGCGGCGTAGGCGGTGGTGATGGGGCCGGCGATGGCGCCGCCGGTGACGGCGAGGCCGGCAGCGGTCAGAGCGGTCTTACGAATCAGATCGGTACGCATGATGGCGTGCTCCTCTGCAATTCGGGGGCGGCCCGCGTAACACACCAATAGGGGGACGGTGCGCGCGAGCAGGGGGAAGAAGTTCCAGGGATCTCACCCGGCGGCTCTGCCTGCTCGGGGTGGTCCAGGGGGATGTAACCAGCCGGGCCGGCGAGTCATTCCGCCGCGCTCCGGGGGACCTGCCCGACAGCCTCGGAGAGGCGCTGCTCGGGGTCGTTCGGGGGATGTAACCGTGGCGGCCGGGTGGGTGTTCCCGGATACCGGAGACCGCCGGGCCGGGGGCCGCGACCTGTCGTCGGTTACCCCCTGTACAACCACCCGGCCCGGCCCATCATTCCGCCACCACAGTGCCGCCGACCACGGGACGCCGAGCCCCAAACCCGACAAACCGTCCGAGCCAGCTCCACGCCGGGCGGTGATCGACTCCGGATCGCCGATGTGGGGGTATCCGAGCGCGCCGACACCCCCACATCTGCGACATGGAGTCGATCATGCGCTCGCTGTCAGATTGGTGCCGTACGGCGGGATTCGCGCACCTCGCGCACCTCGCGCACCTGGCGAGGGCCTGTCGGTGGCCCCGCTCGGGAGCCCTCGCACGGCGGACGCACCGCGGGGCGGACCGCGCGTCGCGGACTCGCCGGACAGGTGGTCAGTTGTTGGCGAGTAAGGCCAGGACCGCATCCCGTGCTGCCAGGACGGCCGCCTCGGACTGCGGGGAGTGGTCGAGGATGTCAAAGCTGTGCTGGCCGTCCGGTACGTCGATGACCTGGACCGGGCGGCCGTGGACGGTGGCTGCGGTGAGGAACGCGTCGATGCCCGCCAGCACCACCGGAATGTCCCGCCCAGCCCGGGTCAGCACCAGTGGGACGGTCGACCCGGCCTCGAGCGCGTCGACGGGCAGGAACCGCGAGTCGATCTCCCAGTCGGGGAAGGGGATGAGTAGCGGGTAGGTCAGCGCGATCCCGCGCAGCCAGGACGGGGCGTCGCGCAGCCAGTCGGACGCCAGCAGGCCGCCCCCGGAGAAGAACCAGAGCACCACCCGATCGGGGTCGACCCGTGGGTCGGCGCGGACCTGTTCGACCATCGTGGCGATGTCCTCGGCCGTGGCGGGTAGCGCCGACAGTTCGGCCACCTGGTAGCTGACCAGCGCGGTGACCACGCCGCTCTCGGCGAGCAGCGCGCCGTAGCCGCGGTAGAGCAGCCAGTCGCGGGGGTCGGGCACGCCCGGCGGCAGTGGGGCGCCGTGCACCACCACCACTGCGGGTTCTCGGCCGCCGCCGGTGGGCAGGTGCAGGTCGACGTTGCCGTGCCGTTCGACCGGCGCAGCGGGCGTGGACAGGACGAAGGGTCGCTGGGCGACGGGCGTCGTCATGCCCCGAGGGTATCGATCATCCGCCGGCCGGGAGGCCCCGCTGCCGGTCCACAGGGAGCCTCAGGCGGGGTCGACGGGCTTGCCCGCGTCGCTGGCCTGCGCGTGTCGCTCCAGCAGCCGCTGCCGGATCTCCTCCGGG
This sequence comes from Micromonospora profundi, assembly GCF_011927785.1. Taxonomy (NCBI): domain Bacteria; kingdom Bacillati; phylum Actinomycetota; class Actinomycetes; order Micromonosporales; family Micromonosporaceae; genus Micromonospora; species Micromonospora profundi. The sequence continues at coordinate 1,243,424 of NZ_JAATJK010000001.1, forward strand.
GTGTACGCGCGACGCCGCCGTTCGGCCCGCGCGATGACCACGCCGGAGGCCGCAACTCCGGCGAGACCGGCGAGCCCGAGGACTTTCCACCACCGCATTCGTTGCCGCATCGGCCTAGGCTAGACCCCCATGAGCATCAGCCTGGATGAGGCCGTCGATTTGACCCGCACCGGCGACGTGTGGGTTTTCCGGGGTCGCAGCGTGCCGGACCGGGCAATTCAGTTCACCACGAACAGCCCGGTCAACCACGTCGGAATGGCCGTGGTGTTGGACGACATGCCCCCGCTGATGTGGCACGCCGAGTTGGGCAAGTCGTTGCCGGATCTGTGGTCGGGCAGCCACCAGCGGGGTGTGCAACTCCACGACCTGCGGGACGCGGTCACTGTCTGGGCCAACCGGTACGGGCAGCGGGCCTGGCTACGGCAACTCGACCCTCCGGCGGATGCGGAGATGGAAAGGGCTGTCCTGCGCACCGTCGCGCGGTTGGATGGCACGCCGTTTCCGTCCACGGCCCAGCTGGCCTGGAGGTGGGTACGCGGCCGGGTGCCGGTGCTGCCCCGCCCCGGCCAGGCCGTGTCCCGGTTCGCCTCCCGGGCCATCCCCGCCATCCATGCAAGGGACACCGGCCAGGCGAGGGTCGCCGACCAGGCGAAGGACACCAGCTCGGCGGCTGCCCGGGATCGGGCGCTGGAGACGGCGTACTGCGCCGAGGTGGTGGCGGTGACGTACGAGGCGATGGGTCTGCTGCCCGCTGGCCGGCGTCCTAACTGGTACGACCCGGGCCGGTTCTGGAGTGGAGACGACCTGGGTCTGGCGGCCGGCGCGCGGTTGGGTTCGGAGATCGAGGTGCGGGTTCCGCCGCGCTGAGGTTTGGCCAGCCCGGCGGAGGGCAATTGCTGTCGCCGTGAACGCCTCTACCGATCTCGACACCCTGACCGGCTTCTTCGACCGGTACGGCGTCGCGCTGACCTCCGGTGACCTGCCGGCCCTCGGCGCTTGTTACGCCCTGCCCGGGTTGGTGGTGGCCGACACGTACAGCTTCTCGTTCACCTCGCTGGCGGCTGTCGCGTTGTCCTTCGTGGGGGCGGCGCCGGACTACCAGGATCGTGAGCTGATCGCGGCACACGCCCGGATCGAGGACGTGCAGCCGGTGTCCGCCCTGCTGACGATGGTGTCGGTGGAGTGGGAGTTCCTGGACAGCCGTGGGTTTGCGGTGCCGGGGGAGCGGTACCGCTATCTGCTGCGTACACCGGCTGAGGGGCCGCTCATCTGCACTGTCATCCGGGCGTCCTGAGCGACCGTCCACCGCGTGGGGCCGTTTTCCGGTCGTGGTGGGCCGGTCGGTCTGATCCGTACCCGCCTGGTTTCCGGTCCGGCCGGCGCTGGCTACGCTGGCGCGTCGGTGGGACGAGGGGAGACCTGATGGCGGTGCGGCCGGACGGTGCGGAGGGTTCGCGTGCGGCGCGGGTGCTGGTGTCGGTGCCGTGGATCGTGGTGCTGGTCGGCGTCTGCGCGCTTGTGGTGTTGCTGGTGATCGCGTTGCTGTCGTTCCGTGGCCGGGAGCGCGATGGTGGGCCGCAGGCCGCGCCGCCGGTGTTCCTGCCGACGGTGCCGCCGGCGTCGTCGTCGGCGGCGTCGCCGACACCTGCTGCGGTGGAGCGGCGGACGGCGTCGCCGCGGCCGTCGCGTAGCACGCGGACGCCGTCGCCGCAGGCCACGACGCCGTCGCCGGGTACGGCAAAGACGAGCGCACCGCCGGCGGGGTTGGCGCCGGCGAACGGGGTGGTGACCGCCCGGTACCAGGTTGGTACGTCCGACTCGGACGCGGTGCTGTCGTTGCGGAACGAGTCGGATCGGCCGGTGGGCTGGCGGGTCGAGTTGGCGTACGCCGACGACGTGCGGGGTCTGCGGGTCAGCGGGGAGGCGGGGATTTCGGTGTCGGCGCAGGGTGGCGGAAAGTACGTGGTGAGTGGCGGTGCGTCGCTCGTCTCGGGTGGCACCAGCACGTTGCGCCTGCGGCTGGGTTGGTCCGGGTCGGCGCAGCGGCCGTCGCGGTGCACAATCAACGGAGCCGCCTGCCGCATCGGTTGACGTCGGCGCCCGTCCGGGTGCTCGGCGGCGGCGTTTCCGGGTGAGGCATCGATCGCCTACGCTTCCCGGACGGCCCGCTGAGGGAGGTACATGTCCGGCATGCGTCGTGCCCCACGACCATCGCGTGGCCCGGTGGCTATCGCGTCGTCGCCTTGGATCGTCGCGTGTGCGGGCCTCGTCGTGATGGTGGTCCTGCTCATCGTGGCGTTGGGCGCGTACCGGGGGCGGAGCCCGGTGGACGACCGGATTCCGCCGGTGGGGTTGCCGCTGCCGCGGGTGCCGGTCGAGCCGAGCGACGTGACGCAGGCGCCGCCGTCGTCGGGTCCGTCGGCGCCTGTGGTTCCCGGATTGTCGCCGCGGGCGAGCGGGCCGCCGCCGAGCGCGCCGACTGTGTCCCCGACGCCGCCGGTCCGTCCGGTGGTGGTGCCGACGTCGGTTCGGCCGTCGACCCAGGCGCCACGGCCTGCGCCACCGCAGCAGTCGCCCGCGCTGACTGGGCGGTACCGGGTGGTGCAGAGCTTCGACGGAGGTTTCATCGGCGAGGTGCTGATCGTCAACGCGTCGCGGGTGGACCGGGGCTGGACGGTGCGGATCCACTTCGGTCGTGGGCGGCTGGTGACCAGCTGGGTGGAGGGCGCGCCGCAGGGGACGGCGCGGCAGTTCGACGGCGGCTTCTCGTACGTCAGCGGGGTGTCAGTGCCGGCGGGCGGGTCGGTGCCGTTGCGGTTCCACATGGAGTGGGCGTCGAGTACGCCGCGCGGGTGCACTGTCGACGGGGTGCGCTGCAGCGGGTTCTGATCGGACGGTCGTCGATGGAGACCCAACGTCCGTTGCAAGGAATCTGCTCTGTTACGACTTTGTTTGCAAGGTATTGCAGATTGTTTCGGCAAGGGTTAGCGTGCGGCCAATCTCGACCAGAGGAAGGCCGTCGATGGAACCCCCGCCGCTTCCGCGCACCGTCCTGCTCGCCCTCACCTGCCTGCTCACCCTGACGCTCGTCGGCACTCCGGTCGCCGCGCATCCCGCCGCTGCGGCCCCCCGGCCCTCCGGCGACGCCTCCCTCGCCGTCGGCGGGGCCGCCCAGTGGCGCGACGAGCCCACCGCCGAGGCGCTGCTGAAGGCTGCCGACAACACCGCCCGTGCCGAGCAGTTCTACTTCGTCCTGCCGGACCGGTTCGCCAACGGTGACCGGCGCAACGACCGTGGCGGTCTCACCGGCGACCGGCTGCGCACCGGGTTCGACAGGGCCGACAAGGGCTTCTACCACGGCGGTGACCTCAAGGGCGTCATCGACAAGCTGGACTACATCCAGGGGATGGGCACGACCGCCATCTGGCTCGCCCCGATCTTCAAGAACCGGCCCGTCCAGGGCAAGGGCGACGACATCTCGGCCGGCTACCACGGCTACTGGATCACCGACTTCACGCAGGTGGACCCGCACTTCGGCACCATGGAGGAGATGAAGCGGCTGGTTAAGCTCGCCCACCAGCGCGGCATCAAGGTCTACCTCGATGTGATCGTCAACCACACCGCCGACGTGATCAAGTACGCCGAGGACAGGTACGCCTACATCGACAAGGCCACCTCGCCGTACACGGACGCGCAGGGGCGGGCCTTCGAGGACCGTAACTACGCCGACGGCAGCCGTGCCTTCCCGCCGGTGAATCGGGAGTCGTTCCCGTACACGCCGACGTTCGACGAGCCGGGGGACGCCAAGGTCAAGGTCCCGGCCTGGCTGAACGACGTCACGATGTACCACAACCGTGGTGACTCGACATTCGCCGGGGAGAACAGCGAGTACGGCGACTTCTTCGGCCTCGACGACCTGTGGACCGAGCGGCCCGAGGTGGTCAAGGGTCTGACGAAGGCGTACGGGGACTGGATCGGCGCGACAGGTGTCGACGGGTTCCGGCTGGACACCGTCAAGCACGTCAACATGGACTTCTGGCCGCAGTTCAGCAGTGGCATCGAGCGGGCCGCCGAGAAGGCCGGCAAGAAGGACTTCTTCATGTTCGGCGAGGTCTACAGCGCCGACCCGGAGATCACCTCCAGCTACGTGCGGCAGGGTGGTCTGCCGGCCACCCTCGACTTCGCCTTCCAGGAGGCCGCCCGCGGCTACACGGCGGGTGGCGGCTCGGCGAAGGCCCTTGCCGACGTGTACGCCCGTGACGACCTCTACGCTGCCCGCGACACCGACGCCCGGCGGCTGACGACGTTCCTCGGTAACCACGACATGGGCCGGATCGGCTCGTTCATCGTCGGCGGTGGCACCGATCTGGCGAGTCACCTGCGCCGCGACCAGCTCGCCCACCAGCTGATGTTCCTCACCCGCGGCCAGCCAGTGATCTATTCCGGTGACGAGCAGGGCTTCACCGGCCCGGGTGGTGACAAGGACGCCCGGCAGGACATGTTCGCCTCGACGGTCCCCGACTATCTCGACGACGACCTGCTCGGCACCGACCGTACCCACGCCAGCGACCAGTTCGACACCGGCCATCCGCTGTACCGGACCATCGCCGAGCTGGGCAGGCTGCGCCAGGCACACCCCGGGCTGCGCGACGGCATCCAGATCACCAGGTATGCCGCCGACGGCCCCGGCGTCTTCGCCGCCTCCCGGATCTCTCCCGCCGACCGCATCGAGTACGTGGTGGCGGTGAACAACGCCGGCACCGCGCAGACTGTCACGGTGGACACCTGGTCGGCCGGCGCGACGTTCACCGGCATCTACGGCGGCAGCGCGAGCGCCACGGCCGGTCGTGACGGCAAGGTGACCCTGACCGTGCGGCCGCTGTCGGCGGTGGCGTACCGGGCCGGTACCCCCGTCGCGCTGCCGGGTGGCAAGCCGACGATCGCCGTCACGACCCCGGACGCGCCAGTCGCCACCCGGGTCGCCGTCACCGCCACGGTGACCGGTGACCCGCTGGCCACCGTCACCGTCGCGGCCCGGGTCGCCGGTGGCCGGTGGACGCTGCTGGGCAGCGCCGACCACGCGCCGTACACCGTCCACCACGACCTGACCGGCCTGGCCGGCGGCACCCGCGTCGAGTACAAGGCGGTGGTTCGCGACGGCCGGGGCCGTACCGCCACGGCCCGGTCCACAGCCACCGTCGGCACCCCCGAGCAGGGTGGGTCCCGGGAGTGGGCGGTCGTGCACTACAAGCGGCCCGCCGGTGGGTACGACGACTGGGCGCTGTACGCGTGGGGCGACATCGATCCGGCGTACGTCACCGAGTGGCCGAAGGGGCAGCCGTTCGCCGGGGAGGACTCCTACGGCCGGTTCGCCTGGGTGAAACTCAAGCCGGGCGCGAAGTCGGTCGGGTTCGTGGTTGTCGACAAGGACGGCAACAAGGACGTCGCCCAGGACCGCAGCATCGACGTCACCTCCACCGGGGAGGTCTGGCTCAAGCAGGGCGACCCGGCGATCTATCCGAGCCGGCAGGCGGCCACCGGGCAACCCGACCCGCCGGTCGAGGAGGGCACCGCGGTCATCCACTACCGGCGGGCCGACGGCAACTACGCCGGCTGGGGCCTGCACGTGTGGGACGGGGCGGCGAACCCGACCGACTGGGCCACACCGCTCGCGCCGAGCGCGACCGACGCGTTCGGGGCGGTGTTCCGGGTGCCGCTGGCGGCCGGGGCCACCGGGCTGAACTACATCATCCACAAGGGCGACACCAAGGACCTGCCCGACGACCAGCGGCTCGACTTCGCCAGCGCGGGACGGGAGGTGTGGCTGCTCGCCGCCACCCCGGGCCGGCTGCTGCCGACGACCGCGACCAGCGCGGGCGGGGACACCGACATCGGCAAACAGAAGGCGCACTGGATCGACAGGTCCACCATCGCCTGGCAGACCCCACCGACCGACGGCAGGACGTACGCGCTCGTCGTCGCGCCCACCGGGGGAGTCGGCGTGGTCGACGGAGAGCTGACCGGGACGTACACCAGTATGCCGTTGCGGGCGCAGCGCAACGGGCTCACCGAGGCCCAGCGCGCGAAGTTCCCGCACCTGTGGTCGTACCGGAGCTTCGCAGTGGACCGGGCGGACCTGGCCAAGGTCCCGGCGGCGCTGCGGGGGCAGGTGCTCGTCACCGAGCGCGACGCGAAGGGTGCGCTGCTCGCGGCGACAGGCGTGCAGATCCCCGGTGTGCTCGACGACGTGTACGCGCGGGCCGCCGACGCGACGCTCGGGCCGACCTTCACGGGCCGCACGCCGAGCCTCGCGTTGTGGGCGCCGACCGCGCGGACGGTGGAGCTGCAACTGTTCGACTCGCCCACCGCGCAGCCGAAGACCGTGCCGATGCGTCGCGACGACCGCACCGGCGTGTGGTCGGCGCGGGGCAGCCACTCGTGGGTGGGCAAGTACTACCGCTACCGGGTGCAGGCGTGGCAGCCGGCGGCGCAGCGGATGGTCACCGCGTCGGTGACCGACCCGTACTCGGTGGCCCTGGCCGCCGATTCCACGCACAGCCAGCTTGTCGACCTGAGCGACCCGGCGCTGGCCCCGGCGGGCTGGAAGGCGTTGCGCAAACCGGCGGCAGTGCCCGCGTCACGGGCGCAGATCTCCGAGCTGTCGGTGCGGGACTTCTCCATCGCCGACGACACCGTGCCGGTGAATCGGCGAGGCACCTTCCTCGCCTTCATCGACCCGAAAACCGCGGGCATGACCCACCTGAAGGCGTTGGGCGCCGCCGGTGTCACCCACCTGCACCTGCTGCCGGCGTTCGACTTCGCGACGATCCCCGAGAAGCGGGCCGATCAGCGTCAGCCGGCCTGTGACCTGGCGGCGCTGCCGCCGGACTCGGCAGAGCAGCAGAAATGCGTGGCGGCCGTCGCCGAAACCGACGGATACAACTGGGGGTACGACCCGCTGCACTACACGGTGCCAGAGGGCGGCTACGCCGTCGACCCGGCCGGCGCGGCGCGGACCACCGAGTTCCGCGCGATGGTGGCCGGAGTGAACGGCGCCGGACTGCGGGTGGTCATGGACGTCGTCTACAACCACACAGCGGCGGCCGGCACCGACGACAAGTCGGTGCTCGACCAGATCGTGCCCGGCTACTACCACCGGCTGCTGGAGGACGGCACTGTCGCCAACTCCACCTGCTGCGCCAACACCGCGCCCGAGCACGCCATGATGGGCAAGCTGGTGGTCGACTCGCTTGTCACCTGGGCGAGGCAGTACAAGGTGGACGGTTTCCGGTTCGACCTGATGGGTCACCACCCGAAGGCGAACATCCTCGCCGTCCGCGCGGCACTGGACCGGCTGACCGTCGCCCGCGACGGCGTCGACGGCAAAGCGATCATGCTCTACGGCGAGGGCTGGAACTTCGGCGAGGTCGCCGACGACGCCCGGTTCGTGCAGGCCACCCAGGCCAACATGGCCGGCACCGGCATCGGCACCTTCAACGACCGGCTGCGCGACGCGGTGCGCGGCGGCGGACCGTTCGACGCCAACCCCCGTGTGCAGGGCTTCGCCTCGGGGCTCTACACCGACCCCAACGGGGACCCGGTCAACGGTTCGGCCGCCGAGCAGAAGACCCGCCTGCTGCACGCCCACGACCTCATCAAGGTGGGGCTCACCGGCAACCTGCGCGGCTACCGGTTCACCGACACCGCCGGACGCACCGTCACCGGCGCGCAGGTGGACTACAACGGCTCGTCGGCCGGCTACACCGCCGCGCCCGGGGAGGCCGTCACGTACGTCGATGCGCACGACAACGAGATCCTGTACGACGCGCTGGCGTACAAGCTGCCGCAGGACACCACCGCGGCGGACCGCTCCCGGATGCAGGTGCTGGCGCTGGGCACCGTGGTGCTGGGACAGGGCGCCGGGTTCGTCACCACGGGCACCGAGCGGTTGCGGTCGAAGTCGCTGGACCGCAACTCGTACAACTCCGGTGACTGGTTCAACCAGATCCGGTGGGGTTGCGAGCGGGGCAACGGGTTCGGGGCCGGTCTACCGCCGGCGCCCGACAACGAGGACAAGTGGTCGTACGCGAAGCCGCTGCTCGCGGACCCGGCGCTGGTGCCGGACTGCGCTGCCATCAACACCACCGACGCCCGGTACGCCGAGCTGCTGCGCATCAGGGCGTCGTCGCCGGTGTTCGGCCTACCGACGGCCGAGCAGGTGCAGCAGAGGGTGGCGTTCCCGCTGTCGGGCCCGCAGGAGACGCCCGGTGTGTTGACCATGACGCTGGACGCCCGTGGGCTGGGCGGGGCGTGGAAGTCGGTGACAGTGGTCTTCAACGGCACGCCGACGACGGCGACGCAGACCGTGAGCGGTCTGCGCGGTGCCGACGTGTCACTGCACCCGGTACTTGTGAACTCGGCCGACCCGGTGCTGCGTACGGCCTCGTTCGACCGGGCGGGCGGCACGTTCACCGTACCGGCGCGCAGCGTGGCGGTGTTCGTGCAGAAGTGACGCGGACCGGCCCCCTTCCGCGTGGTGCGGAAGGGGGCCGGCCCGTCGTGCTGGTTGTCACCCGAGGGTGATCAGGCGAAGCAGTTCTCGATGGTGCCGCCCGGGATGGCCAGGCAGTTCGTCGGACGGTTCGCGGTGATCGCCGACTTGTCGTCCACGTTCACCTCGCCGAAGAAGCTGAAGACACCGCCCGGGGCGAAGGTGGAGAAGTTGTGCGCGACGTTCGTCTTCGACAGGTTGACCTCGCCGAAGATGTTGAAGATGCCACCGCCGACCCCGATCGGGCCGATGGCCCGGTTGCCGACAACCTCGCTGTCGCGCAGCGTGGTGACGCTGAAGGCGTTGAAGACCCCGCCGCCGAAGAACCCGGCGGTGTTGTCCTTGATCTCGGTGCGCTCAGCGGTGACCGCGCTGTCGAAGGCGATGGCCAGGCCACCACCGACGCCGGCGGTGCTGTTCTTCTCCACTGTGACGCCGTGCAGGTTCAGCTGGCTGTCCGCAGCGGCCAGACCGCCACCGGCGACGACCGCGGTGTTCGAGACGAACTTCGTCTCGTACGCGGTGGTGTTGCCGCCGATGTCGAGGAGGCCACCGCCGAAGCCCAGCGTCTCGTTGTCGCTGATGTCGGCCTTCTTCAGCTCCACGGTGCCGCCGTCGACGTCGTCGGCGAAGATGCTCGCAGCGCCGTTGGAGATGCCGCCACCACCGATGATGGCGGTGTTGTCCTTGACCTTCGACTCCTCGACCTTGAGCAGGCCGGCGTTGAAGACACCGCCACCGAAGAAGAAGGCGGTGTTGCGGGCCACGGTGCTGTGCCAGATCTTCGTGGTGCCGAAGTTGGCCACACCGCCGCCGTTGCCGCCGGACTGGTTGAGGACGACCTCGGACTCGAGGATCTCGGCGGTGCCGCCCGGCTGGACCAGGATGCCGGCGCCGTCAGTGTCGCCCGGCTCCTCGACAAGCGGCGTGACCGCACCCGCCGGCGCCTTCGGCGCGGCCTTGGGAGCGGCCTTCGGGGCCGCCTTCAGGCCCGCCTTCGGGCTGGCCTGCCGCGCGGTGAGCGCCTTCTCCAGCGGTACGCCGGACTTCACCTCGGCGGCGATCGCCTCGGAGTCCGAGTAGGACGCCCAGACGGCGGCCGGCTCGACGGCCTCGAACAGTTCGAGGGTCTGGCCGCCCTTGATGGTCAGGCCCTTGATGGTGAGGTGCCCACCGGTGCCGACGTTGAGGATCCGGAAGTAGTCGGCCGTGGCATCCCGAACGATCGAGGTGTGCTCACCCTTCAACGTGATCCGCTCGGTGATGACCGGCAGGCCGTTGCCCTCGTAGTCGTTGCGGGTCAGGTTGTAGGTGCAGCCCTTGGCCAGGTCCAGCACACCGCCGTGGTTGCTGTTGGCGGAGACGATCGCCTGGATCAGCTTGTCGGTGTCGCAGGGCACCTCCTTCCCGCGCTCGTGGTCCTTGTCCCAGTCCTTGTCCTTGCCCTGGTCCTTGTCCCAGTCGCGCCCGTGGTCGCCGCCGTCCTTGCTGACCTGCGCGGTGTTCAGGCCGCTGACCGCACCGGCGGTGCCCGCGACGCCCACCGCCGCGAGACTGATCACGCCCGTCAAACCGGCCACGCCACCGGCGAGCCAGAGCTTGCGGCGGCGCTTGGCCGTCGCCTGCCCGGAGGCTTCGTTGTTCTTCAGGTAGTTGGACATCGGAGCTCTCTGCCCTCTCCTCGTACCAGACAGGGTCGCCGCCCTCAGACGGACTTCCCCTGCTACAAATCGGTTGTAGCTCCCAAAAACACCGTATGAGAATGTTCCTCGCCTCGGGGGCGTATCCGAAACAACCCCACATTAGGTTCATGTTCCGTCCGGACCGGCCGCGACGCCCCGGCCGGGCACACGGCTCCCAAGGCCGCCGTCCGGCCCGTGAGCAGCCCAAATGGGTACGCCCCTCCGCGCCGTCGTCGGCTCGGAGGGGCGCGCCCTCTATGTGGTTCAGCCCCACCCGTCAGGCGAAGCAGTCCGGAACGTTGAAGCAGTTGGTGGGGCGGTTGGCGGTCACCGCGGACTTGTCGTCAAGCGTCACGGTGCTGCCGAGCTGGTTGAAGACCCCACCGGCCGGGAGGGTGGCGAAGTTGTGCGCCACTGTCGTCCGGCTCAGGGAAACCTCGCCCCCGTCGGTGTTGTAGATGCCGCCGCCGCGAGCGAACGGACCGATGGCCCGGTTGCCCACCACCTTGCTGTCACGCAGCGTGGTGACGCTGTCCTCGTTGAAGAGGCCCGCGCCGAAGAACCCGGCGGTGTTGTCAGTGATCGCGCTGTTCTCCACTGTCGCGGTGCTGTCGAAGGCAACCGCCAACCCGCCACCCACACCAGCGGTGCTGTTGCTGGCCACAGTGGCGTTCTTGAGGGTGAGCTGGCTGTCGGCCACCGCGACGCCGCCTCCGGCGAGAACCGCGGTGTTGCTCCTGACCGTCGTGTCGTGCAGGGTCGTGGTGCCCTCGACGTCCAGGACGCCACCGCCGAAGCCGAGCGTCTCGTTGTCGGTGATCTCGCTCTTGTAGACCCAGACCGAACCGCCGTCGACCTCGTCGCCGAAGATCCCGGCCGCGCCGTTGGCGATGCCGCCACCACCGATGATCGCGGTGTTGTCCTTGACCTTCGACTCGTCGACCTGGAGCACGCCGGCGTTGAAGATGCCGCCGCCGTGCAGGAACGCGGTGTTGTGGGCCACGGTGCTCTTGCTGAGCTTGGCGGCGCCGAAGTTGGCCAACCCGCCACCGTTGCCACCGGACTGGTTGTAGAGCAACTCGCTGTCCAGGATCTCGGCCCGGCCGCCCGGCTGCACCAGCACCCCGGCTCCGTCGTTGAACCCGGGCTCCTCCACCAGCGGCACCACGGCCCCCGCCGGCTTGGCGGCCACCGTGGCGGGCTCGGCCTTCGCGGTCGCTGCCGGCTTGGCCGCCGTCGTGGCTGCTGCCGTGGCCTCGGCCGCTGCTGGCTTGGCTGCCGCCGTCGCCTTGGCTGCCGCCGCTGGCTTGGCGGCCGTCGCTGCCGCCGGCTTGGCCTTGGTGGTGGCCTCCGGCTTGGCTGCCGCACCCGGCGCGGCGGTGGTGGCCTCCGGCTTGGCGGCCGCCACGGTGCTGCGGACCGAGGCCGAGTACGGCGCCCAGACCGTCGCCGGGTCCAGGGTCATCGCCCGCTGGATGGTCTGCCCGCCCCGGATGCTCAGACCCTTGAGCGTGAGATGCCCACCCGGGCCGACGTTGAGGATGCGGAAGTAGTCGGCCGTGGCGTCGCGACCGATGGTCGTGTGGTCACCCTTGAGCGTCACCCGCTCGGTGATCACCGGCAGGCCGTTGCCCTCGTAGTCGTTGCGGGTCAGGTTGTAGGTGCAGCCCTTGGCCAGCTCCAGCGTGCCGCCGTCCTGGCTGTTGGCGAAGACGATCGCCTGGATCAGCTTGTCGGAGTCACACGGCACCTGGCTGGTGTGCTCCTTGCCGTCGCGCTTGGCGTACCGGTCGTCGCCACCGCTCCAGTCACCACCGCCCCACTCGTCCTGGCCGTCGTTCTCCTTGGCGCCGTCGGTCTTCTCGCCAGCGTCGCTGACGTTCTGCCGGTTGGTCGACGACTGCGCGTCGGACACGCGGCCGGAACTGGGCTTGTCGTCACGCGCGGCCACCCCGCCGAGGGCCGCCAGGCCCACGACGCCGGTCAGCCCGGCCACGCCGGCGACCCACAGCGCACGTCGCCGTCGTGTCGGCGATGCCGTCGGGGGCCCGCCCTCGGTACTCGTTAAGTCGTTGGACATCAGAGCCTTCCGCCCTTTCCTGCTATCAGACGGGGTCGCACCACCCGAGGCGTCGCGACCAGCTACAAATCGGTTGCAGCCTCTGATGCCCACCGTATGAGAACTATCTTCGCGAGGCGGACGTATCCGAGATAACCCCACATTCGGCCCAGGCTGGGCCATGTGCCGGTGAACGGAGCGCGACGGTAGGAAGGGATGCCGGTAGCCCAAACACCCGAACGAGGTCCTGTGGTCTTTTGCAGTAATGACGATTCCCGCGCGCGTGCCGATCGCGTACGAGCCTGAGCGGCCCGGTCTCGCCGACCGCCCGGCGCACCCTGGCCGCCCTCGGCTGATCGACTCGGCTTCCTGAAACCGGGGTATCCCGGACGGCGGACACCGCGTTTCACCGAACCCGAGGAGATCACCCGGGTACGGGAGCCGCCCATGCGAAAGCCGGGCCGGACGTCGATACGTCCGGCCCGGCGGTGTCAGTCGGTGGCGCTCCCCGGTCAGCCGGGCAGGCGGGGACCCGCCTCCCGCTGCTCGGCCAGCCAGGTCTCCACCTCGTCGGCGGTGCGCGGCAGACCGGCCGACAGGTTCACCGCACCGGTCGCCGTGACCAGTACGTCGTCCTCGATGCGGATGCCCACGCCGCGCAGCTCGGCGGGGACCAGCTCGTCCTCCGGCTGGAAGTACAGCCCCGGCTCGACGGTGAGCACGTAGCCCTCGCCCAGGGCGCCGTCGCGGTAGGTCTCCTTGCGGGCGTTCGAGCAGTCGTGCACGTCGATGCCGAGCATGTGGCCGAAGCCGTGCAGCGTCCACCGCCGGTAGACCGAGGACTTCTCGTCCATCGCCTCGTCCACGCTCACCGGCAGGAGGCCCAGCTCGGACAGGCCCTCGGCGAGCACCCGCATGCAGGTCAGGTGGACGTCCTTGAACTTCACCCCGGGGCGGATCGCGTCGATGCCGGCCTGCTGCGAGGCGTACACGATGTCGTAGACCTGGCGTTGCAGGGCGGTGAACCGGCCGCTGACCGGCAGCACCCGCGTCACGTCGGCGGTGTAGAGGTTGCGCCCCTCGACGCCCATGTCCATGAGCAGCAGGTCACCCGGACGGGTGGCGCCGTGGTTGTGCACCCAGTGCAGGATCGTGGCGTGCTCACCGGCGCCGACGATCGAGCCGTACCCGACGTCGTTGCCGTCGTGCCGGGCGCGCAGCGCGAAGATGCCCTCCAACAGCCGCTCGGAGACGGCGCGGTCGGCTGGCAGGGCGCGGGCCACGTCCTCGAAGCCGCGTACGGTGGCGTCGATCGCGTCCTGGAGCTGGGCGATCTCCCACTCGTCCTTGACGAGCTTCTGCTCCGAGATGGCGATGGCCAGCTCCCGGTCACGGGGCGGCTGCCCCTCGACGCGGACCCCGTCGTACGGGCGTACGGTGGCGTCGACCTGGGCGTCGAACCCGCGCAGCACCCGGGTGCGGCCGGGCGCCAGGTCGGCGAGCGCCGCCTCCAGGCCGGTCAGGTCGGCGGTGGGCAGGCCCAGCTCGGTGGACTTCTCGCCGAGCGTGTGCCGCCGGCCCACCCACAGCTCGCCGTGGCGGCTGCGGAAGAACTCGTCGGTCTCCCGCGAGGAGCGCGGGCGCATGTACAGCGTGGCGTCGTGCCCGGACCCGTTCGGGCGCAGCACCAGCACGCTGTCCGGGTCATGGTCACCGGTCAGGTAGGCGAAGTCGCTGCCCGGCCGGAACGGGTAGGCAGTGTCGTTGGCGCGTACCTTCTCGGGGCCGGTCGGGATCACCAGGGTCTCGCCGGGGAAGGCGGCGGACAGCGCGGCACGCCGCTTGGCGTAGTTGGGCGCCTCCGGTCGAGGTGTCACAGGCAGTTCGGTGTCCTGCCAGCCCGTCCGCATGAAGGACAGGAACGCCTCCGGGAAATCCGGATCGTGCGATTCCGTACCGTCCGTCGGCGTACCGTCGGTGCGTCCCTCGGTCATTGCGCCGCTCCCTCCGCTTCGTTGCTGGTCCCGACGGTACCGCGCGCCCGGCTCGCGTTGGTGCCGCCCGGGAGGCGCTCCGGATCGACGGACGGCTGCTACGGGCCGGCAGAGCGCGTGGGAAGATGACCACCATGTGCGGACTTCTGGCCTTCTTCAGCGCGAACGGCAACGCCGCCGCGCACCGCGACCACATCGCCGGAGCCTTGGAATGCCTGCACCACCGCGGCCCTGACGAGACAGGGGTCGAGGTGGTCGGCGATGCATCCGGCCGGTACGCGGACGGAGTGTTCGCCCACAAGCGGCTCGCCATCATCGACGTCGCGTCGAGTCACGAGCCGCTGCCGTATGCGAACGGTCGTTACCTGCTCACCTTCAACGGTGAGATCTACAACTACATCGAGCTGCGCGAGGAGCTGATCCGGAACTTCGGCGCCCAGTTCGCCACGGCCGGTGACGGCGAGGTGATCGTCGCCGGCTACCACTTCTGGGGCGAGCAGGTGCTCACCCGGCTGCGCGGCATGTTCGCCTTCGTCATCTGGGACCGGCAGGAGCGGCGCGCGTTCGGCGCCCGTGACTACTTCGGCATCAAGCCCCTGCACTACCTGGAGACCTCCGACGGGCTCTACCTGGCGTCGGAGAAGAAGGCGCTGCTGCCGTTCGCGCACAGCGCCTACCAGGGCGACGCGGGCGTCGACACGGCAAACCTCAGCCACTACCTGACCCTGCAGTACGTCCCCGAGCCCGGCACCCTGCACAAGGGCATCAGCCGGATCGGCTCGGGGGAGTACCTGACCTGGTCGCCGGGCGCGCGGATCGACGTACGCCGGTGGTACCGGCCGGTGTTCCGGCCCGCGCCCGTCGACGACGAGCAGAAGCTCTACCACGAGATCCGGGAGACGCTGCGCGAGAGCGTCCGCATGCACATGCGCTCCGATGTGCCTGTCGGCTCGTTCCTGTCCAGCGGCATCGACTCCACGGCCGTGGTGGCGCTGGCGCGGGAGTTCAACCCGAACATCCTCACCTTCACCGTCGGTTACGACGTACCGGGATATTCGGAGATCGACGTCGCGCAGGAGTCGGCCCGGCACCTGGACGTCACCACCATCCCCACCAAGATCGGTCCGCAGGACATGATCGACGCGCTGCCGAAGATCGTCTGGCACCTTGACGACCCGGTGGCGGACCCGGCGCTGGTGCCGCTGTACTTCGTGGCGAAGAAGGCCGCCGAGCACGTCACAGTGGTGCTCTCCGGTGAGGGCGCCGACGAGTTCTTCGGCGGTTACACGATCTACCGGGAGCCGCTGTCGCTCGGCACCGTCAACGGCCTGCCCGGCGGTGTGCAGAAGGGGCTGCGCGCGGTCTCCAAGGCGATCCCGCAGGGGGTCAAGGGCAAGAGCTTCCTGGAGCGCGGCACCACGCCGATCGAGGAGCGCTACTACGGCAACGCGCGGATGTTCACCGAGGAGGAGAAGCAGCACCTGCTGCGCCGCTACGACCCCTCGGTGCGCTACACCGACGTGACCGCCCCGATCTACGCCGAGTGCACCGAGCTGGACGACGTCACCAAGATGCAGTACGTCGACCTGTACACCTGGCTGCGCGGCGACATCCTTGTCAAGGCCGACCGGATCTCGATGTCGCACTCGCTGGAGGTGCGGGTGCCGTTCCTCGACCGTGAGGTCTTCGACGTCGCCGCGAAGATCCCGGTGGACCTCAAGCTGCCGCCGCGTTCGGACGCCACCAAGTACGCGATGCGTCAGGCGTTGCAGGGCGTCGTGCCGCCGGCCATCGTCAACCGCAAGAAGTTGGGCTTCCCGACTCCGACCCGGGTGTGGCTGCGTGGCGAGATGTACGAGTGGGCGCGGCACGTGCTGAGCACCTCGGGCGCGGGTGACCTGCTGGACCTGTCGTACGCGCTGCGGCTGCTCGACGAGCACAAGCGGGAGGAGGCCGACCACTCCCGCAAGGTGTGGACGGTGTTGATCTTCTGCATCTGGCACGCGATCTTCGTGGCCAAGACCCTCGACCCGGGCATCCAGCGCAACCAGTCCGCCCTGCTCACCAAGCCCGTCGTCGGGTCCATGGTGCGCTGACCCGACCCCTGTCGACCAAGAGGTTTGCGTCAGCCGGAGGAGTTCCGGTGACGCAAACCTCTTGGTCGTTTCAGGAGGTCAGCGGCCTGTGCAGCTGACCGTCGGTAGGCCGTTGGTGCCGTTGGTGCTGGCCAGGAAGCCGAAGGTCGTGGTGCCCTCCGGCGCGACGGTGGCGTTGTAGTCGACGTTCCTCGCTGTCACCGACGAGCCGGACGAGGTCTGTGTGGCACCCCAGATCTGGCTGATGGACTGCCCGTTGGGCCAGGTCCAACTCGCGGTCCAGCCGTTGTACGGCGCACTGCTGTGGTTCATGATCATGACTTCGCCCTGGAAGCCGCCCTGCCAGGCGCTGACGACCTTGTAGACCGCCATGCAGTCACCGCCGGCCGGCGGCGGCGTGGTCGGCGGCGGGGTGGTCGGCGGCGGCGTGGTGGGAGGCGGCGTCGTGGGCGGAGGGGTGGTCGGCGGGGGCGTGGTCGGCGGAGGAGTGGTGGGCGGCGGCGTGCCGCCCGGGCCGACACCCGTCACCTGGCCGTTGCCGCCGTCGAAGACGACGTCGGAGCAGCCGAAGAAGTTCTCCTGCGAGTCCGAACGCACCCAGCGGGAGTAGATGATGTGCTGGCCGCTCTTGCCCGACGGCAGGTTGCCGCTGAAGTAGTAGTGCCCCTCGTTGGTGCCGACACCGCCACGCTGCGGCGGGTTGGTCACCGTGAGGAACGGCTGCTCCTCCAGGTCACTCCAGGCCAGCGCCCGGGTCGGGCTCCAGCTGTTCTTCGTCACGTAGAAGTAGAAGGTGCCCGGGTGGTGCGCCCAGTTGCTGTACCGGAAGTCCAGCCGCGCACCGGCCGTCAGGTGGGTCAACGGCCAGTCGGTGCGGGGCAGGTCGAAGCCCCGGAAACCGGTGTTGCCGCCACTGCACAGCTGCCCGTCCGGAATGAACCCGGTGGTCCGACCACCGGCGTCCGAGCGCAGCACGCTGAACCAGTTGTAGAGCGAGTTCGCGCCGCTCTGCGCCACGGCGGCGGAGCACGCGGGGTTGTTCGGCCTGATCTCACCGGTCTGGCTGAGGCCGTCCTGCCAGCACAGGTAGGTGCGGCTGCCCGGGGTCATGGCCGCGCCGTGCGCGGCGGCAGGCTCCGGAGTGGTCGCCAGGGCGACGGCGCCCAGCGCGAGGGTCACGGCCGCGGTGAGCAACGCGGCCGTACGGGAACGATTCACGGGTTCTCCTGACTCGCGAGGCGTGCTGCCCTAGCCGCCCCGCCTGGGATGTGGCCTTGTCGCATCGCTGCACTGAGCCGATGCGACGATCACGGTGATGGCGATGCGCCCGGCGGAGGGGATCGGCCGGCGGGCACGCGCCATCAACGGTCCTGTCCTGGGACCGGCGCCCTCGCGTCACACAACCCGGCAACCGGCGGCGCGACAGCCCCTCGCACCGCCTGGTACGCGTCATCCCATCACGCCGTCGGCCGCCACGCAATAGTCGGCCCTCGATGCGCCAAACGGGATGCGCGCCTTCGCGACGACCCCGCCGGCTTGAGTACCGCGTCTTCGCCGCCCGCCGGCCCGCGCGCTGTGCCAGCCTGATCTCAGCCGGCCGGTTTCGGCGGGCGTCGGCCGGTGGGGGCAGGAAGGGACCAGGATGGGGTACGTGGTGGTGCTCGGCGACGCACCCGTCGGCCTGCTCGACACCGAGCGTGACGCGGAGCGGGCTTACCGGCAGGCGGCCGGCGCGGGGCCACTCGACGTCGCCGTCGGGGTGGCCCGGCTCGGCGGCAGGGCACAGTTCGTCGGCTCACCAGGCGTCGACGATCTGGACGTCGCAGTGGTGGAAGGTGCCGACGTGCTCTGCTGCGGCTCGGTCGTGCTGCGGCAACCAGGCACCCTCGCCGCCGCCCGGCGGGCCTGGTCGCTCGCCACCGGGCTGCGGGTCCTCGACGCAGACGTCAGCCCTCGCCCGCCGGACGGGCTGCGCGAGGTGGTGGCCGAGTTCGCCGCCGGCGCGCACCTGGTCACGATGAGCACCGCCGACGCCCGCCTGCTCTACCCGGGCGAGCCGGTCGAGGGCGTCGCCGCGTACCTGCGGGAACTCGGGGCCGCGACCGTCGTCGTGACGCTCGGCGCGGCCGGCGCGGTGCTGGCCGCCGCAGGCGCCGACCCGGTGCGGGTCCCGACGCCACGTGTCGACGCCGTCGACACCACGGGCGCCGGAGACGCGATGCTTGCCGCGCTGATCGCCGATCTGCTCGCCTCCGGCGAACCGGACCGCCCCGACGGTTGGGTGGAGCGGGTGGCGTTCGCACTGCGGGTGGCGGGCCTGGTCTGCGAGTCACCCGCCGGCGCCACAGCGAAACCCACCCGCGCCGACGTGGGGCGCCGCTTCGGCGGTCAGGCCGCGCCGTCGAGCTCGCGGTAGCCGCGCCGGGCCGCGACGAGCGCCGCGCGCGCCCCGAAGGGCGCCTCGGCGGCCACCCGCTCCGGCGGCGCGCCGCCGGTGTGCGCGGCCCGGATCAGCCACGCCAACCGCACCAGCTCGGCGTGCTGGGCGCGGACGAAAGCGGGATCCACCGGGTCACCGTGACCCGGCACCACCACAGTGGTCGGGGTCGTGAGCCGCAGGAGGTCCGCCACGGCGTCCGGCCACTGCAAGGGGTACGCGTCCTCGAAGGCGGGCGGACCACTCTGCTCCACCAGATCACCGGCCACCAGTACGTCCGCGTCGGGCACGTGCACCACGAGATCCGCGTCGGTGTGCCCCCGCCCCGGATGCCGCAGCAGCACCCGCCGGCCACCCAGGTCGAGCGTCGTCTCGGTGTGCACAGTGTGCGTCGGGGCGAGCAGCGCGGTGTCGGCCAGTTCGGCGGCGAGCGCCGGATGCTCCGCGCGCACCTCCTCGTACGCCTCCCGGCGCAGCCGCTCCGGCTCGTCGCGCAGAGCCTCGGCGGCGCGCTCGTGCGCGTACACCGGGCGCTGTGGGTCCCCGGCGAGCACGGCGTTGCCGAAGCAGTGGTCGTAGTGGTGATGGGTGTTGACAAGGGTCAGCGGACGGGCGGTGACCGCCCGGACGGCTGCGGCCAGCTCGGTGGCCTGCGCCGCCGAGGAGAGAGTGTCCACCAGCAGCGCCTCGTCGTCGCCGACGACGAGCGTGACGTTGATCCGCAGCAGCGGCTCACGCAACACGTGAACCCGGTCGGCGACCTCGACGAAACCGCCGCTCACGACGTCCGCCCGGCGCGGTCGACGAAACGCTGCCGATCCACCATGATCCGGTCGACCCGGCCCCGCGCCACGGTCTGCGTGTCGTCGCTGACGGTGACCTCGAACGACAGCCGGCGACCGTCGACGGCAGTCAGGACCGCCTGCGCCCGTACCGTCCGGCCCACCACCGTCGGCGCCAGGTGCTCCAACTCGACCCGGGTGCCCACCGTCGTCGACCCGGACGGCATCCCGGTCGCCGTGGCCGCGACGGTCGCCGCCTCGGCGAGCGCGAGCACCCGCGGTGTGCCCAGCACCGGTACGTCCCCGGAACCCACCGCCTGGGCGGTGTCCGCGTCGGTGACGGTCAACTCGACCTGGGCGGTCAGACCCGGCGCGAAGGCCGGCTCGGGCTGCTCCTGCATGGTCGCAAGCCTAGGTGCTCGCCGTGTCTGCCGAGCACGCGCCCGAGGAACCCGGCAATGACCGCCTTCCACCTGTGCACGGCTTCGCCGGGTGGTCGCCGTCGGTCGATGCCATCACCGTCGTTAACCTTGACCGCGATGGCCGTCGTGACTGACCCCCAACCCCCCGCCCGGACCGACCCGCCCGCGTCCCCGGACGGGGGCCGTCGGCGCGGCGTCGCCATGACGATCTGGGCTGTCGCATTCGTCGCCGCCTGGCTCGGAATCGGGCTGCCCACCGACCCGGCGTACGCCTTCGTGTGGATCTGGGCCGGAACCATCGCCTGGAACAGCGACCGGCCGTGGCGCAGCCACCTGCGCTTCGCCCGGGACTGGGTGCCCGTGGTGCTGCTACTGGCCGCGTACAACCTGTCGCGTGGGTTCGCCGACAACGGGGCCACCCCGCACGCCATGGAGCTGATCGTCGCCGACCGGTTCATGTTCGGCTGGGCCACCGGCGGTGAGGTGCCCACCATCTGGTTGCAGGAGCACCTCTACCGCCCGCAGGTGCAGTGGTGGGACATCGCGGCGAGCTGGGTGTACTTCTCGCACTTCGTGGTGGCCCTGGCCGCGGCCGCGGTGCTCTGGCTGCGTGATCGGCACCGGTGGGCCGCGTACATGCGCCGCTGGGGTTTCCTCTGCGCCGCAGGCCTGGCGACCTACTTCATCTACCCCGCCGCCCCACCGTGGTGGGCCGCGCAGAACGGCCTGCTCACCGAGGTGCTCCGGATCTCCACGAGGGGTTGGAAGGCGTTCGGTATGCACGGCGCCGGCAACCTGCTCAACGCCGGCCAGATCGCCTCGAACCCGGTGGCCGCGATGCCGTCGCTGCACACCGCGTGGGCGCTGTTCGTTGTGGTGTTCTTCCTGCGTACGACCCGCCGCCGCTGGTGGCCGCTGCTGTTCGCGTACCCGCTGGCGATGACCTTCACCCTGGTCTACTCGGGTGAGCACTACGTGATCGACGTGCTGGTGGGCTGGGCGTACGTCGGCCTGACCTTCCTCGTGGTCGGCCTGGCCGAGCGCGCGTGGGCGGCGTGGCGGGCCAAGCACCCGAAGGCCCGGGCGGAACCCGCAGACACGGAACCTCCGGGCGCGGAACCACCGGGGCCGACGACCGACCCCGACAGCGTCGCCGGACCGCCGGCCACGGCACCAGCGGTACCCGCCGACCGCTGACCACCACCCCTGGGGTGATCAGGGGCGTCGTCGTTCGGTGGTGGATCAGGCGACGCGGCGGGCGGACTGTGCTCGGGTGGTCAGTTCGGCTGCCAGGATCCACGCTTCGGCCAGGTCCCGGTCCTCGGCTGCCGCTCCCGATCCGCCCGCCGTGTCCGCGTGTACTGTCGCCAACCGCAGCAGGCGCTGCACCGGCCCCTGCACGACCCGGACGCTCTGGATCCGGGCGTACGGCACGATCGCCAACTGCCTGGTGAGCAGCCCGGACCGGGTGGCGAAGACCTTGTCGAACAGAGCCGTGCCGAGGGCGCCCCGGCCCAGCGGGTGCAGCCAGCGCGCCCGAGACGGTGGGCGGTGCAGCGTCAGCGCGTCGAGGCGTACACCCGGTA
This sequence comes from Micromonospora profundi, assembly GCF_011927785.1. NCBI lineage: Bacteria > Bacillati > Actinomycetota > Actinomycetes > Micromonosporales > Micromonosporaceae > Micromonospora > Micromonospora profundi. The sequence goes on from NZ_JAATJK010000001.1 coordinate 1,265,033, forward strand.
GGACCTCGGCGACGATCATCGTCGCTGTCGGCAGGTCACCGACCGGCAGCAGCCGGTCGGGACGGTTGCGGTCGTCGGCCTCGCCGACGGAGTAGCCGGCCACCTCAAGGCGCAGCCGCAGCCAACCCTTGACCCGCCAGAGCAGCGGCCAGGTGGCCCGCACGGTCTGCACCCGGTGCAGCGGTACGGTCTGCGCCCGCGTCTCCAGCAGCCCGTTGTGCACCCGCAGTGTGCCGTCGTCGCGGGCCAGCCGGAAGTTCCAGTCGTCGAGGACCCGGCGGATCGGTTGCAGCAGCACACCTGCCATCGCGGTGAGCGTGCTCGCCACCGCGATGAACGACCACGATTCGGCGGTGACGAACTGCACCACGACGAACGCCAGGCCGAACGGAAGCAGGAACGCCTGCGGGGTGAGCAGCTGGCTGATCAGCAGGTTGCTGTTGCGTACCGCGTGCAGTGGCCGGCCCGGCGCGGGCGCCTGCGGTGGCGCACCACCGACGGCCGTCGGCACCGTGACGCCGGGCGCGGCCGGCGTCGTCCGTCCGGCCAGCGCCAACAGCCGCTCGCGCAGCCGGGCCGCGTCGGCCACCCCGAGGTACGCCAGCGGGGCCTCGGTCTTGCCCCCGCCGACCACCTCCAGACGCAGTTCGGCCAGGCCGGTGAGCTGGGCGAGCAGCGGCCGGACCACCTCCACTGCCTGCAACCGTTCCAGCGGGATGGCCCGGGTACGCCGCCAGAGCAGCCCCTCGTACACGCGCAGCTCGCGGCCCACCACGTGGTAGCCGGTGTTGTACCAACTGACCACCGACAGCACTGTCGCGCCGAGCGCCAGCACCACCACCATCGCGGCGAACCAGCCGAAGCCGACCCGGGACAGCGTCGACCAGGACAGCCCGGCGATCACCACGACCAACGACTTGGCGCCGTGCAGCACCGGACTGAGCGGGTGCAGCCGCTGGCGCGGTTCGCCGTCTCCCGGCGGCCCCGGCAACGGCTGAACAGCGCCCGGCGGGATCGCCCCGTATGGTCCCGGCGGCGGGCCGTAGGGCCCTGCGCCCGGCGGCGGAGCGCCGTAAGGGCCTGCGGCGGGGTACTGGGGCGGTGGACCGGCGGGAGGCGCGTCGCCGGACGGCATGGACGGGCGGGTGCCCGGCTCGGTGGGACTCTCGCTCATCGGGCCGACCCTCGGCGTCGCCGACGGGTGCCCGGCCGGGCGGTCACAGCCCCTCCGCCCGGTCCTCGCCGAGCGCGGTGAGCCGGTCACGCAGGCGGGACGCCTCCGCCGGGCGTAGCCCCGGCACCCGGGCGTCGCTCGCGGCGGCGGCCGTGTGCAACTGCACGGTGGCCAGGTTGAAGGCGCGCTCCAGAGGGCCGGCGCTCACGTCGACGAACTGCATCCGGGAGTACGGCACGATGGACAGCCGTCGGACCAGCAGCCCGTGCCGCACGAGCAGGTCGTCGTCGCGTTCCGCGTACCCCCAGGCCCGGACCGCGCGGACGATGGCCGTGGCCCGCCACGCGCCGAACACGAGTACGGCGGCGAAGGCGACCCCGAACAGCCCATGGCCGCTCAGCGCCCAGCCGAACGCTGTCACCGCCAGCCCGACGGCCACCACGATCGCCAGTCGGATCAGCTCCACCCAGATCAGGTCGGTGGAGATCGGCTGCCACTGGACGGAGTCCGGCCACGGGTCCAACGGGCCTCGTCCGCCGGGCGCGCCGGAGGCGGAAAGCGGGTCGGCGCCCGGTGGCGGCAGGAGGCCGGGAGGCGGCAGGTCGGGTGGGCGCGAGCTGGCGTCGTACCCCCCGGAGGGAGGCAGCGCTTGCGGCGGTAGCGGCGCCGGCGACGATGCGTCGGGCGGGGTGGGCTCCGGGCCGAGCGTGCCCGGCGCCGGGAACGTGCCGGGCGGCGGTGGGACACCGGGCGGCGCGGCGGCCGGCGTGGGCGGCCAGGACGGGGAGGTGGGGTTCGGCGGTCCGGCGCGGTCCTCCGCGCTCACCGACGGGACCCGTTCCGCGCGTACGGCGCTGCCGTTCCACGCCGTGCGTGGACGGCGCGCGACGTCACGCTGCTGTGCCTCATCGTTTCCTCGCTGCGCTGATCACATGTCGAGGGTAGGTGATGCGGGCACCGGAGTGACGGTACGCAGGAAGCCGCGAGCGTCCAGGAAGTCGCCCAGACTGCCCCGGTGGTCGGCGCACGCGAGCCAGGTCTTGCGTCGCTCGGCGTCGTGCAGGCGCGGATTGTTCCACTCCAGGGCCCAGACGGCTGTGGCACGGCAGCCGCGGGCCGAGCAGACCAGGGCCTCGTCGGCAGGGGAGGGGATGCTCATCACGGCCAGTCTAGGGCGGCCGGAGAGGAAGTTTGAGCGCCGGGCGGCCACGGGGGGAGCCGCCCGGCGACGGGATGAATGGTACACACCACGGGCGGGTCGGTGTCCACCCGTGACGGGCGATTCGGTTGGCGGGGACGACGTGGCGAAAATCGGCTTCTCCCCACCACCACACTCAGCCGGGCGTGCGAGTCTTGATACCGCACCAGCCGCGACGACCGACAAACGCTGTGGAGGACCGGTGGCCCAGCCGACCACGCCCGATGCCCCGACGCCGAACGGGGCGGCACCGGAGACGCCCGCGCCGGTGACGACGCCCGCGCAGGATGCCACCCTGTTGGAGAAGGCGCTGTTCGAGATCAAACGGGTGATCGTCGGGCAGGACCGGATGGTGGAGCGGATGTTCGTGGCGCTGCTCGCCCGGGGTCACTGCCTGCTCGAAGGGGTGCCCGGGGTGGCAAAGACCCTGGCCGTGGAGACCCTCGCCAAGGTTGTCGGCGGCTCGTTCGCCCGGGTGCAGTTCACACCGGACCTGGTGCCGGCCGACATCATGGGCACCCGGATCTACCGGCAGTCGAGTGAGAAGTTCGACGTCGAGTTGGGCCCGGTCTTCGTCAACTTCCTGCTCGCCGACGAGATCAACAGGGCGCCGGCCAAGGTGCAGTCGGCGCTGCTGGAGGTGATGAGCGAGCGGCAGGTGTCCATCGGCGGGGAGAGCCACCGGGTGCCCGAGCCGTTCCTGGTGATGGCCACCCAGAACCCGATCGAGCAGGAGGGCGTCTACCCGCTGCCGGAGGCGCAGCGGGACCGGTTCCTCATGAAGATCGTGGTCGGCTACCCGACCGACGCCGAGGAACGCGAGATCGTCTACCGGATGGGCGTGGCCGCTCCGGAGCCGGCGGCGGTCTTCGACACACCCGACCTGATCGCCCTGCAACGCAAGGCGGACCAGGTGTTCGTGCACAACGCGCTCGTCGACTACGCGGTCCGGCTGGTGCTGGCCACCCGTACCCCGGCAGAGCACGGCATGCCGGACGTCGCCCAGCTCATCCAGTACGGGGCCAGCCCGCGCGCCTCGCTCGGCCTGGTGCGGGCCACCCGCGCGCTGGCGCTACTGCGCGGCCGGGACTACGCGCTCCCGCAGGACGTGCAGGACATCGCCCCGGACATCCTGCGGCACCGGCTGGTGCTCAGCTACGACGCGCTCGCCGACGACGTACCGGCCGACCACATCGTGCACCGGGTCATGTCGACGATCCCGCTCCCGGCGGTCGCACCCCGGCAGCAGGCCACCCCGTCGCCCACCGTCGCGCCGCCGGGTGCAGGCTGGCCCGGGCAGCGGCCGTGACCTCACCCACCCCTCGTCCCGCCCTCCTCGGCGACCGCAGCGAAGCGGTGCTGTCCCGCCTCCAACTGCTCGTCACCCGCAAGCTCGACGGCCTGCTCCAGGGCGACTACGCCGGCCTGCTGCCGGGGCCGGGCAGCGAGGCGGGGGAGTCGCGGGAGTACCGCCCCGGCGACGACGTACGCCGGATGGACTGGCCGGTCACGGCCCGGACCACGACGGCGCACGTGCGGCGTACGGTCGCCGACCGGGAGTTGGAGACCTGGCTGGCGTTGGACCTGTCGGCAAGCCTGGACTTCGGCACCGGGCAGTGGCTCAAGCGGGAGGTCGTGGTCGCCGCCGCGGCGGCCATCGCCCACCTGACAGTGCGCGGAGGTAACCGGATCGGCGCGGTGATCGGCACCGGCGGTGGCGCGCTCACACCGACCCGCCGGTGGCGCGGTGGCCCACCGCCGCCCGGGCCGGGGGTGCTCACCCGGCTGCCGGCCCGCTCGGGCCGCAAGGAGGCGCAGGGCCTGCTGCGTACGGTGGCCGGCACCGCGATCCAGCCCGGCCGGGGCGATCTGGGCGCCCTCATCGAGATGCTCAACCGGCCACCCCGACGACGTGGGGTGGCCGTGGTGGTCTCGGACTTCCTCGCGCCGGCCGAGCAGTGGGCCCGGCCGATGCGCAAGCTGCGGGTGCGCCACGATGTGCTGGCGATCGAGGTGGTGGACCCGCGCGAGCTGGAGTTGCCCGACGTGGGGGTGTTGCCGGTGGTCGATCCGGAAAGCGGTGAGCTGCACGAGGTGCAGACCGCCGACCCGCGCCTGCGTCAGCGGTACGCCGAGGCTGCCGCCGCCCAGCGCGCCACGATCGCCGCCGCGCTGCGCGGCGCCGGCGCGGCCCACCTGCGTCTGCGTACCGACCGAGACTGGCTGCTGGACATGGTGCGTTTCGTTGCCGCGCAGCGGCACGCCCGCACCCGGGGGACGACACGATGATCCGTTTTCTGCAACCGTGGTGGCTGCTGGCCGTGCTGCCGGTGCTCGCCCTCGCCGCGTTCTACGTCTGGCGGCAGTTGCACCGCCGGGATTACGCGATGCGGTTCACGAACGTGGACCTGCTGCGGACCGTGGCGCCGAAAGGCCTGGGCTGGCGGCGGCACGTCCCGGCGACGGCGTTCCTGCTCTGCCTGTTGGTGCTCGCCACCGCGCTGGCCCGCCCGGCGATGGACCGGAAGGAGCCACTGGAGCGGGCGACAGTGATGCTGGCCATCGACGTGTCGCTGTCGATGCAGGCCGACGACGTAAGGCCGAACCGGCTGGAGGCCGCGCAGGAGGCGGCCAAGCAGTTCGTCGGCGAGCTGCCGGAGAGCTACAACCTGGGCCTCGTGTCATTCGCGAAGGCGGCGAACGTGCTGGTGCCGCCGGGCAAGGACCGGGAGGCGGTGACCGCCGCGATCGACGGGCTGGTGCTGGCCGAGGCGACAGCCACCGGTGAGGCGGTGTTCACCTGCCTGGAGGCGATCAGGTCGGTGCCGGCCGACGGTGCGGCGGGCATCCCACCGGCACGGATCGTGCTGCTCTCCGACGGGTTCCGCACCTCGGGTCGATCGGTGGAGGAGGCGGCGGCCGCCGCGCAGGCGGCCAACGTGCCGGTGTCCACCATCGCCTTCGGCACCGACACGGGCCAGGTCGACATCGGCGGGCAACTCCAGCGGGTGCCAGTGGACCGGCTCGCGCTGGCGGAGCTGGCCGAGACCACCGAGGGCTACTTCTACGAGGCGGCGTCGGTGAGCGAGCTGAAGCAGGTCTACCAGGACATGGGCAGTTCGATCGGCTTCCGCACCGAGCCACGCGAGGTGACCCAGTGGTACGCCGGACTGGCGCTGCTCCTGGCGCTCTGCGCCGGCTCGCTCAGCCTGCTCTGGTCGTCCCGGATGCTCTGAGCGAAGGGCCGGCGGTGGTCAGTGGCCGCCGCCGGGCAGGGCTCGGTGGCTGGCCGGCCGGGTCAGTGGCCGCCGCCGCCGGCCAGGACGAAGATGACGGCCACCCAGACGGCGGCGAGGGTGAAGCCCAGGGGGGCGACGTAGCGGCTCATTGATGACTCCGGGTGGCGGCTGGACGGTCCGCGGGGCAGGGCGGACCGCAGTGGGGTGGGGACGCGCACGCGAAGTCGTGACCGGGCGGCTCCCGGCAACCGTCCGGTCATCGGACGGCGCGCGGCCAACCCCGGCGTCAACCGGGGTGGCGAGGGAGCGGAGCTGGGTCAGCTCACCAGACTGAGTCGTGGCTCAGCGGGACTGACCATCGGCCCGGCCACGACTGGGAGGATCGCTATCTCGCACAGCGATCACCTCCTGCAAGTCGGGCGGGCCGGAACGTCGATGATCGTACACCCGAGGTGTCGACAGGACGCACTCGGCCGACCGGTCCGGGACCTCTCCACCACCCGGTGCGGGTCACCCGCCGCGCAGGGCTGGGTGTGACGTGTCCCCGTTAGCGCTTACCTGTCGGTAGCGCCTAGGCTCCGACGCGTCTGTGCTGACCATTTGCAAGGAGGAACAGTGGCCCGAACCGTGCTGGTGACCGGGGGTAACCGGGGGATCGGCCTGGCCATCGCGCAGGCCTTCGCCAAGCAAGGTGACCGGGTTGCGGTTACCCATCGCAGCGGCGAGGCGCCGGACGGGCTGTTCGGCGTCCGCGCCGACGTCACCGACGCGGCCTCCGTCGACGCCGCGTTCACCGCCGTCGAGGCCGAGCTGGGGCCGGTCGAGGTGCTCGTCGCCAACGCCGGCATCACCGACGACACGCTGCTGCTGCGGATGACCGAGGAGCAGTTCACCGGCGTGGTGGACACCAACCTCACCGGCTCGTACCGGGTCGCCAAGCGGGCCTCCGGCAAGATGCTCCGGGCCAAGTGGGGCCGCATGATCTTCATCTCCTCGGTGGTCGGCCTCTCCGGTGGCGCCGGGCAGGTCAACTACGCCGCGAGCAAGGCCGGCCTGGTCGGCGTGGCCCGGTCGATCACCCGTGAGCTGGGCAGCCGCAACATCACCGCGAACGTGGTGGCACCCGGCTTCATCGACACGGACATGACCGCCGGTCTGTCCGAGGACCGCAAGGCGGAGATCCGCAAGTCCATCCCGGCCGGCCGGATGGCCACCCCGGACGAGGTGGCCGCCGTGGTGACCTGGCTGGCCTCCGACAGCGCCGGGTACGTCTCCGGCGCCGTGATCCCTGTCGACGGCGGCCTCGGTATGGGCCACTGACCCCTTTGATTACGGAGGAAACCTGCATGTCCGGACTGCTCGCCGGTAAGCGGCTGCTCGTCAGCGGCGTCATCACCGACGCTTCGATCGCCTTCTCGGTGGCGAAGCTCGCCCAGGAGAACGGCGCGCAGGTCGTGCTGACCGGCTTCGGACGGCTATCCCTGGTCGAGCGGATCGCCAAGCGGCTGCCCGAGCCGGCGCCGGTCATCGAGGTGGACGTGACAAACGCCGAGCACCTGGCCAGCCTCGCCGACCGGGTCCGTGAGCACGTCGACGGGCTCGACGGCGTGGTGCACTCGATCGGCTTCGCCCCGCAGAGCTGCCTCGGCGGCGGTTTCCTCGACGCGCCCTGGGAGGACGTGGCGACCGCCCTGCACGTCTCCACCTTCTCGTACAAGTCGCTGGCCATGGCGGCGCTGCCGCTGATGTCGCCCGGCGGCGCGGTGGTCGGCCTGACCTTCGACGCCACGAAGGCGTGGCCGGTCTACGACTGGATGGGCGTGGCCAAGGCCGGCCTGGAGTCCGCATCCCGCTACCTGGCGCTGCACCTGGGCAAGCAGGGCATCCGCAGCAACCTGGTCGCCGCCGGGCCGCTGCGCACCATCGCCGCGAAGTCGATCCCGGGCTTCGACCAGTTCGAGGACGCCTGGACCGAGCGGGCGCCGCTGGGCTGGAGCCTCACCGACCAGGAGCCGGCCGCCCGGGCCTGCCTCGCGCTGCTGTCGGACTGGTTCCCGGCCACCACCGGCGAGATCGTCCACGTCGACGGCGGCTACCACGCCATCGGCGCCTGACCTGGTGTAAGGAAGGGCCCCTTCTTAACGCCTCAGGCATAGGAAGGGGCCCTTCCTAACACGGCGCGATCCAGTGGTCACCGCCCCGACCGGATGGTGTGCCGGCTGGCGAGGAACAATGGGGCCATGTCGTACGACGCGGTGGTGCTGGTGTCCTTCGGCGGGCCGGAACGGCCCGAGGACGTGATGCCTTTCCTGCAGAACGTGACACGCGGCCGGGGCGTGCCGCCCGAGCGGCTGGCCGAGGTCGCCGAGCACTACCAGCACTTCGGTGGGGTGTCCCCGATCAACCAGCAGTGCCGTGACCTGCTGGCAGCCGTCCGCGCCGACTTCGCCGCGAACGGTGTCGACCTGCCCGTCTACTGGGGCAACCGCAACTGGGACCCGATGCTCGCCGACACCGTGACGCAGATGCGCGACGACGGCGTCACCCGCGCGCTGGCCTTCGTCACCAGCGCGTACGGCGGCTACTCGTCCTGCCGGCAGTACCAGGAGGACATCGCCGCCGCCCGGGCCGCCGTCGGCCCCGACGCCCCGGTGATCGAGAAGCTGCGCCAGTTCTGGGACCACCCCGGTTTCATCGAGCCGCACGTGGACGCGGTCCGGGCCGCGTTGGCCCAGCTCGACCCGGCCCGGCGGGACACCACCCGGCTGGTGTTCACCGCCCACTCGGTGCCCACCTCGATGGCGGCAAGCGCCGGCCCGCACGGCGGCCGGTACGAGGCGCAGTTGCACGAGGCCACCCGACTGGTCGCGGCGGCTGCCGCCCCCGACCTGGAGTACGACCTGGTGTGGCAGAGCCGCTCCGGCCCGCCGCAGGTGCCGTGGCTGGAGCCGGACGTCAACGACCACCTCGCCACCCTCGCCGAGAACGGCACGACAAGCGTGGTCGTCAGCCCGATCGGTTTCGTCTCCGACCACCTGGAGGTGGTGTGGGACCTGGACACCGAGGCGCTGGAGACCGCCAAGCAGCTCGGCCTGGACTTCGTCCGGGCCGGCACGCCGGGCACCGACCCGCGCTTCGTGGCGATGGTCCGTGAGCTGGTCACCGAGCGCGCCGACCCGGACGGTGCGCAGCTGCGCCGCCGCCTGGGTGAGCTGCCGATGTGGGACACCTGCCCCACTGTCTGCTGCGTGCCGACCCGCCGCCCCTGACGACCCAACCGCCCACCGACACCCCGGGGAATCATCGATGCAGGACCGCAAGCCGGTGCAGAGCTGGCTGACCGACATGGACGGCGTGCTGGTGCACGAGGGCCAGCCGGTGCCCGGCGCGCCGGAGTTCGTCAACCGGCTGCGCTCCTCGGGCAAGCCGTTCCTGGTGCTCACCAACAACTCGATCTACACGCCGCGTGACCTGACGGCCCGGTTGAGCCGGATGGGGCTGGACGTCCCGGAGGAGGCGATCTGGTCCTCCGCCCTGGCCACCGGCCAGTTCCTCGCCGACCAGCGGCCGGGCGGCACCGCGTACGTCATCGGTGAGGCCGGCCTGACCACGGCGCTGCACGCTGTCGGCTACGTGCTCACCGACTTCGCCCCGGACTACGTGGTGCTCGGCGAGACCCGCACCTACAGCTTCGAGGCGATCACCAAGGCGGTTCGGCTGATCAACGACGGGGCGCGGTTCATCTGCACAAACCCCGACGTGACCGGCCCGTCCGTGGAGGGCGCCCTGCCCGCCGCCGGATCCGTCGCCGCGATGATCTCCAAGGCGACGGGGGTGGAGCCGTACTTCGTCGGCAAGCCCAACCCGATGATGATGCGGTCGGCGTTGAACACCATCAACGCGCACTCGGAGAGCACCGCGATGATCGGCGACCGGATGGACACCGACATCCTGTGTGGCCTGGAGGCCGGCCTGGAGACCATCCTGGTGCTCACCGGAATCAGCAGCCGCACCGAGGCGGAGCGCTACCCGTACCGCCCGTCCCGGATCGTCAACTCGGTCGCCGACCTGCTCGACGAGGTCTGACCGTCAGCTTGGGTGGCGCGTCGTTGACCGCGCTGCGTTGATCGCGACCGCTGGTCGCTGCCGCTGATCGCGCGGTAACCAGGATGTAGTGGTAACGCTCCTACGTGGACACCACTACATCCTGGATCGAGCACGATCATGCCTGTGGCGTCGCGCGGTGGTGCCGCATCGCGGCGGAGCGGTCAGGGGCGCAGGGGGGCGTTGCAGGCGGCGACGAGGGCCTGCCGGCAGGCCGCGGTGAGTGGTCGCAGCGCCGCGTCGCGTTGCTGCGCCTCGTAGTTGTTGATCGCGCCGCCGGGTGCGGCGTGCCCGGCCAGGGCGAGCACCCGGTCGAGCACCGCGGCGCGGGCGAACAGCCGGCGTGCCCGCGGGTCGAAGCCCGGCGGCAGGTCGGTGGCACCGTCGGGGCGGCGCAGCGCGGCAAGCGCCCCGGCCAGTTCGGGCCGCCACTGGGCGACGTCGAGGCGGGTCAGCGCGGCGGTGGTCTCGGCCAGCGCGGCAGCCAGCTCCGCCTCGGCCTCGGCGGCGCCGGGCAGTGCGAGGGAGGCGGCGGGCGCGTTTGCGGGCAGCGGGTAGACGCGCCACAGCACCGTCTCGAAACAGTCACCCGAGCCCGAAGTGTGGTTGCGGACCTGGGGGATCAACCCGAGCCCACCGGCCACCACCGCCTCGCCTGTCACCAGCGCCGCACCGGCGAAGTCCCCAGGACCGGGCAGGCCGCGGGGGTCACCCGGCGCGGGCAGCACCAGCCGGATCTCGTCCGGGGAGAGCTTGGCCAGGGTGGGCAGCGCGGCGCCGAGCGGGACGTCGGTCCAGGTGCCGGGGGCGTCCGCAACGAGGTGCTCCTCGTCGCCGGCGATGGCGTCGGCGACCTCGTCGAACGGCACCAACCCGGCGCGCCACGCGCGCACCCAGGCAACGAACCGGCTCGACCGGCGCGGCGCGAGTGTGGCCGCGCCCGTTGCGGGGGTGGACATGCCGAAAGGGTACGTGGTCACGACCGGCCCTGTCTCGGCTGCCGCTCCGACCGCCCGCCCTGCCCCGAACTACCCCGTTCGCCCACCCCCGCCGGCCCTGCCCCATGAGCCCTCACCCCACCCCCAGCGTCGATCATGGGGTTGTGGTGGCCGAAAGATGATGTTTGGTCATGGTTCGTGGGGCACCACAACTCCATGATCGACGGGGTTGGGCGGTGGGCTTTTGACCGTGATGGCGTGTTGGGGTGGGGGGTTGGGGTTGGCGGCGTTAGCGTGATCGACATGGCGGGGCGATACGGCGAGGACGTGCTGGCGGGGGACTGGCGGCGGCGGAAGGTCACTCCCGAGGTGGACGCCGAACCGGATCTCGTGGTGGAGGACGCCGACTCCGGGTTCTGCGGAGCGGTGGTGGGCTTCGACTCCGGAGCTGTCGTCCTGGAGGACCGGCACGGCAAGCGGCGCAACTTCCCCCTGCTACCGGCGGCGTTCCTGCTCGACGGTCGCCCGGTGACGCTGCGCCGCCCGACCCGCGCGCCGGTGCCCACGGCCCGTCGACGGACCGCGTCCGGCTCGGTGGCGGTGGCGAACGTCCGCGCCCAGGTCGCCAAGGCCAGCCGCATCTGGGTGGAGGGCATTCACGACGCCGCGCTGGTCGAGCGCATCTGGGGCGACGACCTGCGGATCGAGGGCGTGGTCGTGGAGCCCTTGGACGGCATCGACGAACTCGACGCCGAGGTGCGCGACTTCGGCCCGGGGCCGACCCGTCGGCTCGGTGTGCTCGTCGACCATCTCGTGCCCGGCAGCAAGGAGAGCCGGATCGTGGCCCGGGTCAACTCGCCGTACGTGCTGGTGACCGGGCACCCCTACGTCGACGTCTGGCAGGCGGTCAAGCCGGCGGCGCTGGGTATCACGGCCTGGCCGGTGGTGCCCCCGGGCCGCCCGTGGAAGGAGGGCGTCTGCGCTGCCCTCGGTGTGGCCGAGCCGGCCGACATGTGGCGGCACATCCTGTCCCGGGTGAACAGCTTCGCCGACGTGGAGACGCCCCTGATCAACGCGATGGAACGCCTCATCGACTTCGTCACCGAGCCGGCCTGACAACCACCGCCGCCGCTGGGACGTAGGCGACCAGCCGCCGCCGGGACATAGGCGCGACTCAGGGCTCGTCGTCGGGGTCGCGGGTGTAGACGAACGTCGCGATGTCCAGCGAGACGGCACGGCCCCGCTCGTCGCGCAGGACGGTGAGGATCTCGCCGTCCTGTTCGCCGGCGCGGCCCCGCCACCGGTCCGGGCCGGCGGCCACGAAGCGCAGGTCGGGTGCGCCGACAGGGCCGGCGTGCAGGTCGCCCGCGCTGTCGGCGTACACCTCGATGGAGGTGCCCATCCACCACCAGCGGCCGGTCAACTCGGCGAGGTCGGCGGGCGGCGCGGCCTCGGCCGGCTGCCACGGCGTGACCGGCGCCGGCTCGGCGTCCAGCACGAGGGTGAGCAGTTGCCGGCCGAGCGCGCCGATGTGCCCGGTACGGAAGCCGTACGAGTTGGCGAAGCCGACAACTGCGGTACGGCTGGGTCGGTGCACGGCCAGCGAGGCGACGTAGCCGGGCATGGAGCCGCCGTGCCCGACGTACACCCGGTTGTCTTCCCGGTGGAGTTCGAGGCCGAGACCGTGCCCGTGCGTCCATGCCGTGTGGTCGCTGATCACCACGGGGGAGCACATCTCGGTCAGGGTGTCGGCGGCCAGTACCGACGGGTCGGGGTCGGCGAGGAACGCGGCCCAGCGGCCCAGGTCCTCGATTGTCGACCAGAGTTGCCCGGCGGGGGCCATCGCACCGGTGTCGGTGCGGGGCTCTTCGCGCAGCGTGTCGTGCCAGGGGTGGACGACGTAACCGCGGGCGAACGGTTCGGAGGCCGAGTAGGTGGTGCGGCGCATACCGAGCGGGGTGAGGATCCGCTCGTCGAGGAGGTCGATCCAGGGTGTACCGGTGAGTCGTTCGAGCATTCCGCCGAGCAGCGCGTACGCCAGGTTGGAGTAGTGGTACGTGGCGTGCGGCGGGTGAGCGATCTTGTCGGCGATGAGGCCGGCGAGCAGGGTGGCCAGGTCGACGCCGGCGGCCCGCTCCCACCAGTCGCCGTCGGGTTCGCGTTGCAGACCGCTGGCGTGCGCGAGCATCTGGCGCACTGTGAGTTCGCCGACGCCGGTGCCGGGCAGGTGGCGCTCCAGCGGGTCGTCAAGCGAGAGCCGGCCGGCGTCGCGCAGCTGCATGACAAGCGTGGCGGTCATGGTCTTGCTGATCGAGCCGAGCCGGTATTGCAGGTCGACGCCGGGGCGGGGGTGTTCGCCTGCGGTGGCGAGGTGCGCCAGCGTGCCGTCACGGACGACGCCCAGCACCAGTGACGGGACGTGGCCGTCGGCCTGAGCGCGGGCGACCCGCGTGTCGATCTGCCGGGCGGTCTCGGGCAGCAGCGTCAACGAAAACTCCTCGTTTGACCGGTCGGATACGGGCCGTGCGGTTGCCTCCGCCGAGCCTACTGATCATCACGGGTGGGCTGCTCGTGCATTTCCGTGTCACGATCGTGGTGTGGACGCCGTGGTGTGGATCGTATTGGGTGTGGTTCTGGCGGTCGCCGAGATCTTTACGACGACGCTTTTCCTGATCATGTTCGGGGTCGGGGCGTTCGCCGCTGCCGGCGCCGCGGCTCTTGGCGCGCCGGTTTCCGTGCAGGCGCTGGTCTTCGCTGTGGTGTCGGCGTTGAGCCTGGTGATGGCCCGGCCGGTCGTCAGGCGGCACCGCCGCTCCGCGCTGGAGAGCGGTGAGCAGCCGTTCGGTGTGGAGGCGATCGAGGGGTCCACGGCGCTGGTGCTGGAACGGGTGGACGCCGAGCAGGGCCTCGTCAAGATCGACGGGGAGTTGTGGACCGCGCGGGCGTACGACACGACGCAGACTTTCGAAGCCGGTCAACGGGTTCGGGTGATAAAGGTCCGGGGCGCGACGGCCCTGGTTTGGCAGGACGATGTTTCGTCCGCCGGCGAGCTGCCGGAAGCGAGAGGGTAAACGGATGACGGTTATAGGTGTGCTGATACTCGCGGTGGCGTTGATCGCCGTGATTACGCTGGCGAAGGCGGTGCGGATCGTTCCGCAGCAGCGCCAGGATGTGGTGGAACGGCTCGGCAAGTACAAGCGCACCCTCAACCCTGGCCTCAACCTGTTGGTGCCGTTCGTCGACGCGGTGCGCACGAAGGTCGACATGCGCGAGCAGGTGGTCAGCTTCCCGCCGCAGCCGGTGATCACCTCGGACAACCTCGTTGTCTCGATCGACACGGTTCTCTACTTCAAGGTGGTCGACTCGGTCCGGGCGACCTACGAGATCTCCAGCTTCCTTCAGGCCATCGAGCAGTTGACCGTCACCACGTTGCGTAACGTGATCGGCTCGCTGGACCTGGAGCGGGCGCTTACCAGCCGCGACGAGATCAACAGGCACCTCTCCGGGGTGCTTGACGAGACCACCGGCCGCTGGGGCATCAAGGTGACCCGGGTCGAGATCAAGGCGATCGAGCCGCCGGCAAGCATCCGCGACTCGATGGAGAAGCAGATGCGCGCCGAGCGTGACCGCCGGGCGGCGATCCTCACCGCCGAGGGTCACAAGCAGTCGGTGATCCTCACTGCCGAGGGTGACAAGCAGTCGGCGGTGCTGCGCGCCGACGGTGACCGGCAGGCCCGGATCCTGCAGGCCGAGGGTCAGGCGAAGGCTATCCGCACCGTCTTCGACGCCATCCACCAGGCGAACCCGAGCCAGAAGGTGCTCGCCTACCAGTACCTGCAGGCACTCCCACAGATCGCCCAGGGCAGCGCCAACAAGGTCTGGATCGTGCCGGCAGAGCTGACCAAGGCCCTGGAGGGCATGGGCGGCGCGCTCGGCGGGCTGAGCCAGATGGTGGGGGACCTGCCCGCACCGGAGGCAGCCGAGCACGCGAGCCAGGTCGAGCGGGAGGCCGCGGAGGCGGCGCAGGCCGCGTCAGACGCCGCCCAGCAGATCCACGACGAGGTACGCGTCGCCGAGGCTCAGGCCACCGGTGGCAACAAGCCGAAGGGGTTGCCGGCCCCGGAGCCGGTGTCCCCGACCAGTCTCGTGGAGGACCCGGCGGACCAGCGCGAGCGCGGCTGATCCGTACACCGGCCAGCCGGCCGGGTAAATACGAAAAAGACTCATGGGGCGCTCCGTAGCCTGCCACGATCGGTCCTAGGACGGGTGGTGACCAGGTGATCGGGGCGCCCCGGCGCGTCTCGCACCGCTCGTGGACGAGCGAGGTGACGCATGAAGGATCCCGTGAACCGAACGTGGTCCTCGGCCCCGATACCCGGCGCGCACGACCCGATCGCCCCACTGGGCTCCCGGCGCAGCGGCGGCGGCTTCGGCGTACTGCCCTTCGTCGGCGAACCGACCCCGCCCGGGCCGGCGACAAACGCCAGTTGGGCCTGGTCGCTGCGCAGGTTCGCGCGGGCCGCGGTGTGGCTGCTGCCCGCGTACGCCATCCTCTACGGCGTGGTCGCGATGGCCAGCGACGGCGGGGTGGGCAACGATCCGTATCCGGCCGACGGCCAGGCGGCGTACCTCATCGGTTGGGTCGCGGCGGTCTGGCTGGGCCTGCTCGCGCTGCTGGCGCTCACCGGGTTGCTGGCCGCGACGCGCAGCCGCCGGGTGGCGGTGGCCGGGCTGATGGTCAGCATCGCGGGCACCGTGCTCATGCTGCCCTTCGCCGGGCTGGCCGAGCAGACGCCGGTCTTCGGCACCACCGCGCGTTCGCTGGTACTGGTCGGTGCCACCTTCTACAGCGTGGGCTGGTTCCTCACCGGGTGGGCGGTGGCCCGTTCCGGCTCGTTCAGCCTCGGCGACGGGGTCATGCTGATCATCGCGGCACCGCTGCTGGGCCTGGGCGGCGCTCTGATCGGCTCGCTGCAGACGTTCGGCGCGATCTTCGTGCTGGTCGCCGGCATTGGCATCGGCTACCGCTCCGGCCGCCTGATGCCCCGCGAAACCGTCCGCGACGCCGCAAGCGCCAGCCTAACCACCCCCAATCCCTGACGCCCACGCCCGCCGGCGGCCTGCCGCCCGCCCGGTGCTCATGAGGTTGGCGTGCTCGGTTCCGGCGTGGCGCACCGCCAACCTCATGATCAACTGGCCGAGCGCTGGTCAGGGGCGGTGAACTTGCTGACAGTTGGGTTGTGAGGGTGGTCGGTTGGCGGCTTTCGTGGCAATCCTGGGGACCATGGCCGCCTCTCGCTCGCCGCTGTCGCGGCTGTTCACAGTGCTGCTCGCAGGCTTGCTGGCCGGGCTCGTCCTGGCCGTGGCCGCCCTGCCGGGCAACCTGCTGCTCGGGTTCGCCGCCCAGTCCGCGATCGGCACGTACGCCGCGCTGCCCGAGGCTCTGCGTACCCCGGCCACGCCGCAGCGTTCGTATCTCTACGCGAACGACGGCAAGACGCTGATCACGACGTTCTACGACGTGAACCGCACGGACGTCGCGCTTGCGGACATCGCACCTGTGATGCGCCAGGCGATCGTGGCATCGGAGGACCGGCGGTTCTACGACCACGGCGGCGCGGACGTGCGGGGTCTGCTCCGGGCGTTGGTGGCAAACGTCAAGGGCGGTGGCAATGAGCAGGGCGGCTCGACGCTGACCATGCAGTACGTCCGTAACGTGCTCAAGACCGACCCCACGCGCAGCGCCGAGGAGCGGGCCGCCGCCACCGACCCCACGATCGGCCGCAAGGTCCAGGAGATCCGGTACGCGAGCGCGCTGGAGCAGAGCCTCAGCAAGGACGAGATCCTGAACCGGTACCTGAACATCGCCTACTTCGGCTCCGGCGCGTACGGGATCGCGGCGTCCAGCCAGCGTTACTTCGGCAAGCCTCCGGCCCGTTTGACGCTCGCCGAGGCGGCGCTGCTCGCCGGCCTTGTGCAGTCCCCGGACGCGTACAGCCCGATCGACGGTGACAAGGACGCGGCGCTGGCCCGCCGGGAATACGTGCTGGACTCGATGGCCGCCACCGGGGCGATCACCGCCGCGCAGGCCACGCAGGCGAAGGCGGAGCCGCTGACTTTGAAGCCCACCGCGCAGCCCAACGGCTGCACCGCCGTGGCGCAGGGGCACGACGACTGGGGCTTCTTCTGTGACTACCTGCGCCGGTGGTGGCTCACCCAACCGGCGTTCGGCGCCACGCCCGCGGAACGCGAGCAGGCGCTGCGCTCGGGCGGCTACCGAGTTGTCACCTCCCTGGACCCGGAGGTCCAGGCCACCGCGCAGCAGCAGGCCACAAAGGTCTACGGGTACGACAACAAGCGCGCCCTGCCGATCGCGGCCGTGCAGCCGGGCACCGGGCAGGTACTGGCGATGGCTGTCAACAGGCACTACAGCCTGGCCGACAACCCGGACGGGCAGGCCAACTACCCGAACACGGTCAACCCGTTGATCTCCGGCGGGGCCAGCGTGGACGGGTACCAGGCAGGCTCGACGTTCAAGCTGTTCACCATGCTCGCGGCGTTGGAGTCGGGCCGAACCCTGTCCACGGGCTTCGACGCGCCCGCCAGGCTGCCCACCCGGTACGCGGCCGAGGGGCCGGGCAGTTGCGACGGCCGCTGGTGCCCGGTCAACGCCAACCCGGACTGGATGGACGGCTACCGGATGATGTGGGACGGCTTCGGTCGTTCGGTGAACACCTACTTCGTCTGGCTCGCCGAGCAGGTCGGCCAGGACAAGGTTGTGGAGATGGCGCAGCGCCTCGGCATCACGTTCCGTGCCGAGTCGGACGCCGCATTCGCCAAGAACAACGCCGCCAACTGGGGTTCGTTCACGCTGGGCGTTGCCGCCACCACCCCGCTGGACCTGGCGAACGCCTACGCCACCGTTGCCGCCGAAGGCACCTACTGCACGCCGGTGCCGGTGGTCTCGGTGACCGACGCGACAGGCGCGAAGGTGCCGGTCGGGGAGCCGTCCTGCAAGCGGGTACTGGACGCCGACGTGGCCCGCGCCGCCACCGACGCAGCCCGCTGCCCAGTGGGCCAGCAGTCGCCGTACGGGCAGTGCAACGGCGGCACCGCCACTGCCGTGAACCGCATCCTCGACGGTCGGCCGGTGGCCGGCAAGACGGGTAGCTCGGAGGAGAACGCCACCGAGACGTTCGTCGGCTTCACTCCGCAGGTGGCGGTCGCCGGTATCGCCGCCAACCCGGACGACCCGACCGACTCGGTGGGGTCCGCCGTGCAGGCCAGGGTGATCGACGCGGTTGCCCGGGTCATCGGCACTGCCGTCAAGGGTCAGCCGGAGAAGGCGTTCACTGCTCCCAGCCGTGAGTTGGCCGGCGAGCCTCGCCGCCCGGTGCCGCGCGCCCCGGCCACTCCCGACCGCGAGCGCGAGCCCAGCCAGGACCCCCGCTCGGCCCTGCAACGCTGGCTCGACCGTCGGGGCTGACAGCGAAGCCCTGTCGACCCCGGTCAGCGCTCCCGACGGCGAGGACGGTAGGTGCTGATCGTCGATGGCAGGCCGCGCCGGATGATCCCGGCCCAGTCGGTGTCGCCCCGCAACACCGCCGACGCCGTGTTGCGCGCCTGCTCAAGCGTGAAGTGCGGCGGGAGCATCAGTTCGGCCGGGTCGACAAGCGCGTTGATCACCACCGGTCGGTCGGCGGCGAGCGCCCGGTCCCAGACGTCCGGCACCTGAGCGGGGTCGTCGACGAACTCGCCGTGCAGCCCGAGCACCTGCGCCCACTGGTGGTAGCCGATGTCCGGCAACTGCTGGCTGTCCGGGAACATCGGCGTTCCCTCGCTTGAGCGCTGCTCCCAACTGACGAACGCCAGATCCCGGTTGTTGAGCACCAGCACCACGAATCGCGGGTCGGCCCAGCCGCGCCAGTACTTGGCAACCGTGATGAGTTCGTTTACTCCGTTCATCTGCATCGCGCCGTCGCCGATAAGCGCCACAAGGGGCCGGTCCGGGTGGGCGAACTTCGCGCTCAGCGCGTACGGCATGGCGCCGCCCATTGACAGCAACGTGCCGGAGAGGCTTGCCAACATGCCGGGCCGGACCTGCACGTGCCGGGCGTACCAGGCGGTAGCGGTGCCGCAGTCCACGGCGAGCATCACGTCGTCGGGCAGCCGGTCGTTGAGGGCGCTGAACAGCAACTGGGGGTTGACCGGGTCGGCTCTCTGCTCGGCCAGGTCCCGCTGCGCCCGCCGCCACGCCGAGGTGGCAGTGGCGATCTCCGCCCGCCAGGCGGTCGGCCCGGGGCCGGGGCCCAGCTCCCGCAGCAACGCCCGCAGGGTGGGCCGGGCGTCGCCGGTCAGGTTCACCTCGGTCGGGTACCGCAGCCCGAGTTGGGAGCCGTCCAGGTCGATCTGCACGGCACGGGCCTGCCCGGGCGGTGGATAGAACTCCGAGTACGGCATGTTGCTGCCCACGATCAGCAGCCGGTCGCAGTCGTTCATCAACTTCCAACTCGGCCGGGTGCCGAGCAGTCCGATGGCGCCGGTCACCCACGGTTCCCGGTGGTCCACTGCGGTGAAGCCGAGCAGCGCCGTGGCGACCCCAGCGCCGAGTCGCTGGGCGATCTCCCGGACCTCTTCCTGCGCCCCGAGCGCGCCCTGGCCGACCAGCATCGCGACCCTTTGCCCGCCGCGAAGCACCTCGGCGGCCCGGCGCAGGTCCGCCTCGGGCGGCACCGTCGGAGTGCTGCTTGGCACGTTGCTCGTGTGGTAGTAGCCGTGGGCGTGCGGTGGGTCCGGGATGGCGGGCTCGTCCTGGAGGTCCGAGGGCAGCACCAGCGCCGTGACGGTACGACGGGCCAGCGCCGTACGGCACGCCCTGTCGACAAGGTGCCGGACCTGCGCCGGGTGGTCGAGCTGCGCCAGGAAGCCCGAGGCCACGTCCTTGTAGAGGGCCAGCAGGTCGACCTCCTGGTAGTAGCCGCCGCCCTCGGCGGTGACAGCCGTGTGCCCGACCAGGGCGACCACCGGCTGGTGGTCGAGTTTGGCGTCGTACAGGCCGTTGAGCAGATGGATGGCCCCGGGCCCGCTTGTCACAAGCGCGCAGCCCAACGGCCCACCGCCGTACTTGACGTGCGCGGACGCCGCGAACCCGGCGGTCTCCTCGTGCCGCACCTGGATGAACTGGGCACGCCCGCTGGTGCGTTGCAGCGCGGAGGTGAGGCCGTTGATGCCGTCGCCGGGGTAGCCGAAGTAGCGGTGCACGCCCCAGCTGAACAGGCGGGAGACGATGTGGTCCGCGACGGTCGGGCGGCGTGGCAGAGTGCCCGCTTCGCCCGGCGGCGGGTGATCAGCGCTCACCTGACTGGTCCTTCCCGTCGGGCCCGATGCTCCGCCGGCCATTCCCGTTCTCTGCCGGACAAAACGCCCCGAAAGGCGGGCGACGGAGCGGCCGGGTGGCCGTCCGGCAGAATCGTCGGGTGCCCGTCCACCAGATCACCGACCCCGACGACGACCGGATCGCCGACTACCGCGCGCTCACCGACGTCGAGCTGCGCACCCGCTGGGAACCGCCGCACGGCCTGTTCATCGCCGAGGGTGAGTTGGTGCTGCGCCGCGCGCTGCGCGCCGGCTACCCGGCCCGGTCGTACCTGGTGGACGCCAAACGCATAGACCAGCTCGCCGACCTGGACACCGGCGACGCGCCCGTCTACGCGGCAACGCAGGACGTGCTGGAGAAGGCCACCGGCTTCCACGTACACCGGGGGGTGCTGGCGTCGTTCCACCGCCGGCCGCTGCCGACGGCTGCCGAGGTGCTCGCCGCCGCGCGCCGGGTGGTGATCCTGGAGGACGTCAACAACCACACGAATCTCGGCGCCATCTTCAGGGCTGTCGCGGCGCTCGGCGTGGACGCCGTGCTGCTCTCACCGAGCTGCGCCGACCCGCTCTACCGGCGCAGCGTGCGGGTCAGCATGGGTGAGGTGTTCGCCGTGCCGTACGCGAAGCTGGACCCCTGGCCGGACGCGCTCGCCGAGGTCCGGGCGGCCGGTTTCGCCGTGCTGGCGATGACGCCGGCGCCGGACGCCGTGCCGATCCAACGCCTCGACGCCGCCCAGCGTGCCCGCTCGGCGTTGCTGCTCGGCGCCGAGGGCGCCGGGTTGACCCGGGCCGCGATGGACGCCGCCGACGCCCGCGTGGTCATTCCCATGCGCCGTGGCGTCGACTCGCTCAACGTCGCAGCCGCCACCGCCGTCGCCTGCTGGGAGTTGAGCCGCGACGACCCTTGGTGACGACCGTCCGTCAGGTGTCGTGATCTGGGGTCACGGAGGGTAGCGTGTCGGCCGTGTTCCCTACCGTCCGTGAGGTTCTCTCCCTGGACCCGGTCCGCCACGGTACGCCGCGCGTGGTCGCCGGGGAGGCCGGGCTGGACGGTCGGGTCCGCTGGGTGCACGTCGCCGAGGTGCCCGACATCGCGAGCCTGCTCGGCGGCGGTGAGCTGGTGCTCACCACCGGGATCGGGCTGCCCGCCGACGACGCGGGGTTGCGCGCGTTCATCGGCGACCTCGCCGACGTCGGTGTGTCCGGGCTCGTCGTCGAGCTGGGCCGCCGCTACGGCAGCGGGGTGCCCCGGGTGATGATCGCCGCCGCCGAGCGGCGCGGGCTGCCTCTTGTCGAGCTACGCCGGGCCACCCCGTTCGTGCGGATCACCGAGGCGGTGCACGCGCTCATCGTCGACGCGCAGCTCACCGAACTGCGGGCCACCGAGGAGATCCACCAGCGGTTCACCGACCTCTCCGTCGAGGGCGCCGACGCCGCCGAGGTGATCCGGCAGGCCGCCGACCTGTCCGGGTGCCCGGTGGTGCTGGAGAACCTGTCCCGGCAGGTCCTCGGATACGACCCGGCGGGGGAGAGCGCCGAGCTGCTGCTGGACGGCTGGGAGCAGCACTCCCGCCGGATCCGGCCTGCCGGGCGGACCGCGTACGACCCGGACAGCGGCTGGCTCGTGACGGTCGTCGGCGCCCGGGGACAGGACTGGGGGCGGCTGCTGATGCGCTGGCCGGCCAGCGGTGAACTGCCCACCCGACCGGCCGGTGAGTCGACCCCACCGAACGCCGGACCTCCGACCCGGCTCACCATCCTGATCGAGCGGGCCGCGTCCACCCTCGCGCTGGGCCGGCTGATCCGCCGCGACGCCGAAGGGCTGGAACGGCAGATCCACCGCACCCTGCTCACCGCCCTGCTCGACCACTCCCGACCGGTGGACGAGGTCGCCTTGCGCGCCAAGGCGCTCGGCGTGGTGCTCGACCGTCGGCACCTCGTCGGCGTGCTGGTCCGGCACCGCGCCGACGACCCCGCCGCGGAGGGCCGCCCCGAGGACGGGCAGGCCCGACTGCGGGACCTGTCCGAGGCCGTGGGCCAGGCGCTACGGGAGGCGAAGCTGACCGGGCTGACAAGCGCCGTCGACGACAACTCGGTGGGCGCCCTGCTGGCACTGCCGGACCCGGCCGCCGAGGACCGCGCGCTGTCCGCGTTCGCAAGTGCCCTTCGTCGGGTACGCCTCGACACCGGCGCGGTCCGCGCGACCGCTGGCGTCGAGCCGACACGGGTGACGTCCAGCGCCGATTCCGCGCGGGCGGGCGGTCAGGTGTCCCGGACGGTGTCCGGGTCGGAGCTGCCTCGGGCGGCGGCCAGCTTCGAGGTGCCCCGGGCGGCGTTCGGCGGCGAGGGCGCCCGGGTGGCGAACGCCGTCGATCCGGCCCGGACTGCCGGCGGCGCCCCGAACGGGTTGATCGTCGCGGCCGGGTCCGGGGTGAGCAGCCTGCGGGAGGCACGCCGGTCGCTCGTCGAGGCGCGGCAGATCGCCGAGGCGGCCCGCCGGGACCGGCGTGACCTGCCGGTCTTCCGGCTGCCGCACGTCGGCCTGGCCGGGCTGCTGCACCTGCTGCGCGACGAGCCCCGGTTGCAGACGTTCGTGGAGCGGGAACTCGGCGCGTTGCTGGAGTACGACGCCCGGCACCCCCGGGAGCAGCTGCTCGACACCCTGCGCGCGTACCTGGAGCAGGGGCGCAACAAGACCGCCGGTGCCGCCGCCGCCCACCTGTCGAGGCCGGCCTTCTACGAGCGCCTGGCCCGCATCGCCCGCATCCTCGACGTCGACCTCGACTCCGTGGAAGCCTGCCTCTCCCTCCACGTGGCCCTCCTGGCCCTGGAGGCAGTCCGAACCCCCTGACCCCCAACCGCGATCGGTTGAGGGCAGGCGTCAGGGCGTCAGGGCGTCAGGGCAGGGTCTTCGCGTAGGCCGGAGGGATGTGGTTGGGGCCTCCGGGGGTGAAGACGTCGGAGTTGGCCACCGCGGACCAGGCTGTCGCGGGGACGGCCTCCACCAGGGCCCGGATCACCGGGGCGTCGCGCCACTGGTCCTGCTCGGCGAGCAGGCCGAGGGCCACCACCGACTCCTCGACCTCGCCCACGCACTCGAACGGCTTGTGCCCGTCCACACCCAGCAGCTCCCGGTAGCCGGGGATCTGCGACTCGTCGGCCAGCAGGTCACCGCCGAAGATGTGGGTGACCCGCTCGCGTGGCATGAACGGCGCCATGGCCAGGAACACGAACCGGCACTTCGGGCAGTTGCGGCACCAGCGCTCGCTCGCGTCGCGCAGCTTGAACGCGGCGTTGCAGCTGGTCACCACGTCGTCGTAGCGGGTGAACTCGGCGAACAACCTGGCGATGTGCAGCTCGGACAACGAGCGCAGCAGCGAGAAGTACGGCTCGGTCAGGCCAGCGTGCTCGGCAAGCGCCGAGCGCAGCAGCCCTTCGGCCTCGACGCCCTTGGACCACTGGTGGTTGATCTCGTGGCCGTCCCAGACGAGGTTCGGGTCGGACGCCGAGCGCTCGTTCGACATCACCACCGGACCCAGCCCGTGCAGGACGGCAGTGGCGACCGCGATGAGCGAGTTGATGGCGGTGACCGGGATGTGGCCGTTCAGCGCGCCGGCCGCGTTCAGGTCGAACAGCACCGGGTCGATGCGCCGCCGGGCGGCGAGCGGGGTCAGCCCGGACGCCTCGTTCACCGAGACGATCACGTGGTTCGGGTTGACCGAGAACGGCACCGGCTCCAGCTCGGCCCGGCGCAGCGCCTCCAGGCTGACGATGGAGTCCTTGCCACCACCGACTGCGGAGAGCGGGCGACGGTCGGAGTTGTCGTACACCCGTGGCGGCTCCGGCGAACCCGCCGGCACCTCCGGGCGCAGGTCGAGCACGTGCGGCAGCTGGTTGCGGTACGCGTACTCGGCGAGGCCCTTGGTGTAGACGGCAGTGACGTAGTCGACGGTGGCCGCGCCCAGCGGCGCCGGCAGCACCAGGCGGGGCGGCGCGGCGGCCTTGTAGTAGCTGACCCCGGCGACCAGGTGCAGCAGCTCCAACACCCGGCTGAGGGTGGCCGCCGTCTCGTCCGACGGTGGTTCCGTCGGCAGCGGGAGGGTGATCACCTCGGTGAATCGTTGCTCGCCGGCTGGGCCGGTCAACGCGTAGTCGAACAACACCTCGCCGGTGACGAAGTCGATCGAGTAGGACGGGAAGGTGAAGGCGTCCATCCGCCGGAGTTGCTCGTTGGGCACACGCCATACTAGGCCCTGGTTCGTCCGGCCGTGTCCGGACCGGGCCCGTCCAGTCGCCGCCGCGATCCCTGAGGAGAGTCCCTTGCGCCTGTCTGACCTGCGCGGACGTACCGTCGCCGTCTGGGGGGCCGGTCGGGAGGGCCGGGCCGCTGTGACAGCGATCGCCGCGCACGGCCCCGCCGAGCTGGTCGCCGTCGACGACAGCGCCAACTTCCTGTCGCTGCCGTGGGACGGCCCGCTGGCCGAGGCGGCGCCGCTGGTCACCGGCGAGGCGGGCTTCGTCCGCCTGGCCGCCGCCGACGTGGTGGTCCGCTCGCCGGGTGTGCCGCAGACGCATCCCTGGCTTGTCGAGCTGCGCCGACGGGGCGTTCCGGTCACCCAGGGCACCGCGCTCTGGATGGCCGACCACGCCGCTCGCACCGTCGGGGTCACCGGCAGCAAGGGCAAGAGCACCACCTCCAGCCTGATCAGCCACCTGCTCACCGCGATGGGCCGGCCGAACGTCTTCGGCGGCAACATCGGCGTACCGACCCTCGACCTGCCCGAGTCGGAGCTGTACGTGCTGGAGCTGTCCAGCTACCAGTGCAGCGACCTCACCGACTCGCCCCGGGTTGCGGTGGTCACGGCGTTGTTCCCCGAGCACCTGGACGCGCACGGTGGGGAGCGGGAGTACTACCGGGACAAGCTCAACCTGCTCGCCCACGACCCGCAGACGATAGTGGTGAACGGCGCGGACCCCCGGCTCGCCGCCGAGCTGGGAGAGCTGCCGGCGGTACGGGCGGGTCGCCCGGACACCACCCACGTCGCCGCCGGCCTGGACGGCACTCCCTGGTTCCACTTCGGCGACCAGCCGCTCTTCCCGCGCGCCGTGCTGCCGCTCGTCGGCCGGCACAACGAGGGCAACCTGTGCGTGGCCCTGGCCGTGCTCGACGCGCTCGGCATCGACGTGGTGGCCGAGAAGGACAGCCTCGCCATCGCCGTCGCCGAGTTCCAGGGGCTCGCGCACCGGCTCACCGAGATCGCCGACCCGTCCGGGTTGACGTTCGTCGACGACACACTGGCCACCAGCCCGTACGCGGCAATGCACGCCATCGACGCGTACGAGGGGCGGCCGTTGACGGTGATCGTCGGCGGCACCGACCGGGGTCTGGACTACACGCCGCTGGCCGAGCACCTCGCCGAGCGGGAGTTGACGGTGATCGGCATCCCGGACAGCGGCGCCCGCATCGTCGAGGCGCTCGCCGGCCTGCCCAAGGTGCGTGCCGAGATGGTCGACGATCTGGTCGACGCGGTCCGGTTGTCCCGGGAGCTGACTCCGGCCGGTGGGGTGGTGCTGCTGTCGCCGGCCGCGCCGAGCTACGGCCGGTTCCGTAACTTCGAGCACCGCTCGGAGGTCTTCGCTCAGGCTGTCGCCGACACCGCAGGCAGTCAGCGCGCGTGAAGCGGGGAGTGCAGGGCGCGCATCGAGCGGATCGCCGAGCGGATCTCCTGGAGATAGCGCCCGGGTGTGAGGGTCTGCTCGGGTAGCGCCGCCGGGTCGGTCAGCGCCGGGTCCACCCCTACGGTGTCGATGTGGCAGCCGTACGGGATCGCCAGGGTGCGCAGCGCGTCGCAGTGCTGGAACGGCACGTAGAGCGGCGCGGTGACCATCAGCACCTCGTCGCCCGGTGCGAGCTGCGCGTGCCCGGCCCAGAACCGCTGCGTGTCGGCGGTGTGCGCCCGCCGCCGGTGCGGTTCGCTCGACGGCGCGGCGAGCACCCGCACCGGTGGCAGACCCGCCGGCCGGTAGGTCCGCGACGACCAGGAGTGGTGCGGGTGCCCGGCGTCGATTCCGTCGTGCTCCGCAGGCTCGGCCACACCGAACACCCGCCGCACCGTCGAGTCCAGCACGTCCACCTCGGTGTCGTCGACCGGCAGGTCGGCGTCGGTAAGTGTCGCGCGTTCCCAGTCGGACAGCGGTCGGAAGCTGCCCAGCACCGCCACCTCGCCGTCCACTGTCAGCCCGGCGCGCAGCAGGTGCGCGGCGTAGGCGACGCGGCGCACGCAGGCATGCGCCAGGCCGCCGAGCACCACCAGGTGGGCGTACGCGCTGCGGACGGGCCGCACCGGGTGGATCAGCCCTAGGGCGGCGGCCGAGGCGAGCACAAGCGCGGCGGCGGCCGGGTCGAGGTCGGGTTCCCGGGCGTCGGGCCGCTCCCGGCCGGCGCGGAAGTCCCAGTGCCGGGCGGAGAACTCGTCAAGGAAGCGGAGCACCTCGGTGAGGTCGCCGTCGGGCCAGGTGCCGCCGAAGTGGGCGACCAACCGGCGGAGCGGGTCCGCGTACACCCACGCGGCGATGCCGGCGGTGGGCTCGCCCGGCGCCCCGCCGGGCAGCGGTACGGGCAACTCGGGCACCGCCGGATCGTACCGGTGCCGCGGCGTACGTCGGCGCTGCCCGGCGCGGACCGGATGCCTGACGCACTGTCAGGAGCGCGCGTCCGCTGCGCTACACAGTGGCAGTTGTCCATACTGGCCGGCGGTGGGACCGTGCGGTATCCGCGTACGCCTTCGAAAGGTGCCCCCGATGACCGATGACCTGCTGGCACGGCACAGGGCTGTCCTGCCGTCCTGGATGCCGCTCTACTACGCCGAGCCGATCGAGCTGGTCTCCGGTTCGGGCCGCCGGGTCACCGACGCGCAGGGGCGTACCTATCTGGACTTCTTCGGCGGGGTGCTGACCAACATGGTCGGTTACGACATCCCGGAGATCCGGGAGGCGGTCGAGCGCCAGCTCGCGACAGGCATCGTGCACACCTCGACGCTCTACCTGATCCGCCAGCAGGTCGAGTTGGCCGAGAAGATCGCGCAGCGCTCGGGCATCCCGGACGCCCGGGTCTTCTTCACCAACTCGGGCACCGAGGCGAACGAGGCGGCGCTGTTGGTGGCCACCAACTACCGCCGCTCGCACCAGATCCTTGCGGTGCGCAACAGCTACCACGGCCGGTCGTACGCGGCGATGGGCGTCACCGGCAACCGCACCTGGTCGGCGAGTGGCCTCAACCCGCTCCAGGTGGCCTGGCTGCACTCGGGTGACCGGGTGCGTGGTCTGCTGGCCCGGCTGAGCGCGGGGGAGCAGGTCGACGCGGCGGTGGAGGATCTGCGCGAGGTGCTTGCCACCCAGACCACTGGCGACGTGGCCGCGTTGATCGCCGAGCCGATCCAGGGCGTCGGTGGTTTCGTGCACCCGCCGGACGGGCTCTTCGCGGGCTGGAAGAAGGTCCTCGACGAGCACGGCATCCTGTTCATCGCCGACGAGGTGCAGACCGGCTGGGGACGTACCGGTGAGCACTTCTGGGGCTACCAGGCCCACGGCATCACGCCTGACCTGCTCACCTTCGCCAAGGGCGTCGGCAACGGGTTCGCCCTCGCGGGGGTGGTCGGTCGGGCCGAGGTGCTGGAGTCGGTGCCGGGGATCAGCTTCTCCACGTTCGGCGGCAACCCGATCTCGACGGCGGCCGGCAACGCGGTGCTCGACTACCTGATCGCGCACGATCTCCAGGCGAACGCGGCCCGCGTCGGCGCGATCCTCGCCGACGGCCTGCGGTCCGCCGTGGGCGGCCTCGACTGCGTCGCCGAGGTACGCGGAAAGGGGCTGATGCTCGGCGTCGAGTTCGTCGTGCCGGGCACGAGTGAGCCGGACCCGGCGCTGACCAACCGGGTCTTCGAGGCGTGCCGTACCGGTGGCCTGCTCGCCGGCAAGGGCGGCCTGTACGGCAACGTGCTGCGGATGGGCCCGCCGTTGACGCTGACCGAGGAGGAGGCCCGTGAGGGCCTTGCCATCCTCGTCGACGCGATCCGCTCGTCGGCGGAGGTGCCGGCCTGACCATCGCCCGCGCGTCCCGGTTCTGGCCGGATGCGTCGACCTGAACAGCCCTCGCACGCCCGTCCCGGTCAGACCGCCAAGCGGTGCCGGGGCGGGCGTGTCGCCGTTTGCGGGCACTCCTCGGTGACCGATAACGACCATGACGTCGGCTGAGCGTGGGGCGAATTGCCGCAGTTGGCGATAACGGTTCGACAGTCAGGACTTGAAGTCCGGGGCCGGCTGTCGTAGAAATTCTTCAGCAACAACCAGTGAGCTGAAGAGAATCGACGTGCCTCGCGCGGCGGACGCCCTTCCCCCAGTACCGGTGGTCCGCCCGACCCGACCCGAGGAGACCTCATGAACAGGCGTGACATTCTGCGGCGCAGCGCCGCGGCTGGCCTGCTGGCCACCCCCGCAGCCGGCCTGCTGGCCGGCTGCGCCACCGGCGGCGGCGACAAGGACGATACCGAGACCTACAAGGGCACCAAGAGCGCCGACAACCCGCTCGGCGTCAAGGAGGACGCGCCACTCGAGGTCGTGATCTTCGGCGGCGGGTTCGGCGAGGAGTACGCCAAGGCCCACGAGGCCATGTACACCGAGAAGTACCCGAAAGCGAAGATCAAGCACTCCGCCACCCAGGAGATCAGCAAGACCCTCCAGCCGCGCTTCGTCGACGGCACCCCACCGGACGTGGTCAACAACTCCGGCGCCGGCCAGATCGACTTCAACGGCCTGGTCAGCCAGAACGCCATCGCCGACCTGGGCGAGCTGCTCGCCGCGCCGAGCCTCGACGTGCCCGGCAAGACCGTCAAGGACACCCTGCTGCCCGGCGCCGTCGAGGTCGGGTCGTACGACGGCAAGTTCCTCGTGCTCAACTACACCTACACCGCGTACGGCATCTGGTACTCCGACAAGCTGTTCACCGAACGCAAGTGGGAGTACGCCAAGACCTGGGACGACCACATCGCCCTGTGCAAGCAGATCAAAGCCGCAGGCATCGCCCCCTGGACGTACGCCGGCCTGCACCCGCGCTACATGAGCTGGCCGGTGATCGCCACCGCCATCAAGCTCGGCGGCCCGTCGGTGGCGACAGCCATCGACAACCTGGAACCCAACGCCTGGAAGTCCGAGCCGATGAGGACCGCCGCCGACGCGTGGCACCAGATCGTCAAGGACAAGTTCATCCTGGAGGGCTCGCCCGGCCTCGACCACAAGCAGTCCCAGACCGCCTGGTGCCAGGGCAAGGCCGCGTTCATCTCCTGCGGCTCCTGGCTGGAGAGCGAGCAGAAGGACGTCACCCCGGCCGGGTTCAACATGACCATCGCGCCGACCCCGAGCCTGGGCAGCGGCGACAAGCTGCCGTACGAGGCGATCCGCGGCACCGCCGGCGAGCCGTTCATGGTGCCCGCCAAGGCCCGCAACGTCGCCGGTGGCCTGGAGTACTTCCGGACCATGCTGTCCCGCAAGGGCGCACAGGACTTCACCAAGAAGGTCGCCAGCCTCACCGTCGTTGCCGGCGCCACCGAGGGCGTGGAGCTGCCGTACGGGCTGACGAGCGTGGTCAAGGCGCTCGACGCGTCCGGCGCCAACGGCTTCAACTGGGTCTACAACAACTACTACCGCAAGTTGGAGCGCAACCTCGTCGACGCCGCGTGCGGCGAGTTCTTCAGCGGCCGGATCGGCCCGGCGGAGTTCCTCGAACAGTGCCAGAAGGGTGCCGACTCCATCGCCCAGGACAGCTCGATCAAGAAGTACAAGCGAGCGGCCTGAACAGCCCGGCCGGCGGGGGCGCGCCAGCCCTCGCCGGCCGCACCCCGGGAGAGGTCCACAGTGAAACATGGCAAGTGGCCGCTGATCGTCACCTTCCTGGTGCCGCCGGTGCTGCTCTACGTCGTCTTCGTCGTCTCGCCGTACCTTCAGGCTTTCCAGATCTCCACCACCGACTGGCTCGGCTACTCGGCCGACGCCAACCCGGTCGGTCTGGCGAACTTCAAGGCCCTGTGGCACGACGACTACGTCTGGAACGCGCTGAAGAACAACGCGATCCTGCTGGCCCTGGTGCCCGTGCTGACAATCGTGCTCGGGCTCTTCTTCGCCACGATGCTCGCCCTTGGTGGCCGCAAGGGCCGCGCCGGCGTGACGGGTGTACGAGGCGGCGCGCTGTACCGCACTGTGTACTTCTTCCCGCAGGTGCTCTCCGTGGTCATCATCGCGCTGCTGTGGAAGGAGGTCTACCACCCCAACAAGGGCCTGCTCACGGCTTCCCTGCACGGGCTCGGCCTGCCCGCTCCCACCTGGCTCGGTGACCCGGCCACCGCCTTCTGGTGCGTGCTGGCGGTGATGGTGTGGAGCAACGTCGGCTTCTACGTCGTGCTGTTCGGCGCCGCGATGTCGGCGGTGCCCAAGGAGATCTACGAGGCGGTGCTGCTCGACGGCGCGTCCCGGTTCACGACGCTGCGCCGGGTCACCCTGCCCCTGCTCTGGGACACCGTGCAGGTCGCCTGGGTCTACCTGGCGATCTTCGCCCTGGACGGGTTCATCCTCGTACAGCTGATGACGAACGGCGGGCCGAACTTCTCCACCGACGTGATCGGCGTGCGGATGTACGACACCGCGTTCGGCAGCGAGACCAAGTTCGGCTACGCCTCGGCGATCGGCGTGGTGATGTTCTTCCTGACCCTCTCGGTGGCGGTGCTGTCGCTGCGGGTCGGCCGGCGCGATCGGATCGAGTACTCGTGACCACTCTGGATCAGCCCACCGTCTCCACGCCGACGCCGACCACCGGGCGGGACCGCCCGGTGCGGCGGGAACTCGGCATCGCCAACACCCTCTCGCACGGCTTCCTGCTGCTCTGGGGTCTGCTCACAGTCCTGCCGCTGCTGTGGATGTTCCTCAGCTCGTTCAAGAGCAACGGCGAGATCCTCGCCGACCCGTGGGGGCTGCCCGGGGCGCTGCACTGGGACAACTGGGCGCGGGCCTGGACGGGCGCGCACATCGGCAGGTACTTCCTCAACAGCCTCGTCGTGGTCGCCGGCTCGGTCAGCCTGACCATGCTGACCGGCGCCACCGCCGCGTACGTCTTCGCCCGGTACGAGTTCCGCGGCCGGCAGTTCGTCTACTACCTGTTCGTGGGCGGGCTGATGTTTCCGGTGTTCCTCGCCCTGGTGCCGCTGTTCTTCGTGGTCCGCAATGCCGGGCTGTTCGGCACCTGGACCGGCCTGATCCTCGTGTACTCGGCGTACTCACTGCCGTTCACCGTGTTCTTCCTTACGGCGTTCTTCCGGACCCTGCCCACCTCGGTGGCGGAGGCCGCCATGGTCGACGGCTGCGGCCACTTCCGGCTCTTCTTCCGGGTGATGCTGCCGATGGCGCGTCCGGGATTGATCAGTGTGGCGATCTTCAACTTCCTCAGCCACTGGAACCAGTTCCTGTTGCCGCAGGTGCTGATGCAGGGCGACGAGTCGAAGTGGGTGCTCGCGCAGGGGCTGTTCGCGCTGTCGGTCAGCCAGGGCTACGCCGGCGACTACGCGCGGCTCTTCGCCGGGTTGAGCATCGCGGTGCTGCCGGTGCTCGCCGTCTACGTGGCCTTCCAACGCCAGGTTCAAGCCGGCCTCACCGCAGGCCAACTCAAGTAGCCCGACCCGCCCGGCTGCTCGCTGCCCGTCACCGCTGCCCGGCTGCTCGCTGCTCGCTGTTCGCTGCCGCTGTCCGGCGCTCGGTGCCTGCTGCCCTGTCCACTGCCGACCGATCCCAATCACCGCCCGATCGCGGTGCGCACGGCAGTCGGCGGGCCTGCCTTCTCTTCCCAAGATCCGCGCGCTTTCGGTGAAGTTGCTGCCTCGCGACGCGGTGAGGCAGCAACTTCGCCGAAGTTGCGCGGATCTTGGGGACACGCAGGGGCAGGGGGCGGCGCAGGGCGTCGGCGGGCGGGGGAGGCGCAGGGCGGAGGCGCGGGGTGGCGGCGGGCGGTCAGGGGATCGGGAAGAGGCGGGCGTGCAGGGCGGCCGGGTCGGTCACTTCGGCCAGGTCGCGGGCGGCCAGCCACGCCGCCGCGGCGGCGCCGTCGCCGGCGGTGCGTAGCGGCGCGTCCGGCCAACGTCGAGCGACCTCGGCGCGGACGGCCGTGCCGAGCGGGGTGTCCCCGGTGAGCAGACCGCCGCCGAGCACGACGGGTGTCGTGGCCCCGGCCGGGCGGATCCGTCCGACGCTGGCCGCCAGGTGCGCGGCGGCCTCGGCGATCAGTGCGTTCGCCACGGGCTCGCCAGCGGTGGCGGCGGTGACGACAAGCGGGGCGAGTCGGGCCAGCTCGACGGGGGGTCGTCGGGTGACGGCCTGGATGGTGGCGTCCACTGTGTCCCGTGGGCGGGCGGCGATGTCGGCGCTGCCCATCAGTTCGATGAGCACCGCTGTGGTCAGCTCACCGGGGGTACGGCCGGTGTCCAGGTCGGCGAGGAGCCGGCGGACGGCTTCGCGGCCGAGCCAGAAGCCCGATCCTGCGTCGCCGAGCAGCCAGCCGTGGCCGTCGGCGACGCGGTCCAGCCGCAGGTCGCGGACCTGGGCGGTGATGGCCCCGGTGCCGGCGATGAGCACCGTTCCGTCGGGGTCGGCGGTGCCGGAGGCGTACGCGACGAGGGCGTCGCCGTGCACGGCGTACGGGCAGCGGAGGCCTGCGTCGTGCCAGGCCCTGTCGAAGGCGGCCCGGCCGGCGGGGTCGGCGTGCAGGCGGGCGGCTCCGGCGAGCCCGATGGTGCCGGCGGCGACCCGGGCCGGGTCGGTGCCGGCGAGCGCCCCGCGTAGCGCGGTCAGCAGTTCGGTGGCGGCCTGTTCGGCACCGTGGCTTGTGGGGTTTCCACCGCCGGCGCGGCCGGTGCCGAGGCGTTCACCGGTGAGGGTCAGGGCGGTCGCCCGGGTGGACGTACCGCCGATGTCGAGCCCGATCACGACGGTGTCGGACATCGGCACGGCCTCCTTGCGTTGCGCGGTGTCGGGGCCTGTTCATGCTGGTCGGCGCCGTCGCCCGGGGCAAGACCCGGCGAGTGCGCCAGGTAACAGTTTGAAAACTTCGCCCACGGTCTTGACACAGAGGGCCCTTCAGTAAGAACTTTTACCACTAACAGTTAACAGTCTTTTCGAAAAGGTGAGGCGTCGATGAGTGAACACGAGGTGGACACCACCGCGGGGACCGCGGTGGTCGATGCCGACGTGTTCGACAGGCGCGGCACGCTCGGGTCCGCCTCGGACGGGGTGCTGGCCCGGGTCCGCAGCGGCCTCGGCGAGCTGACCGGCGCGCTGCGCCGTGTCGCCGAGCACGTGCTGAGCGACCCGGAGGCTGCCGCCCGATCCACGATCGTGGAGCTCGCCGAGCGCAGCGGCACCTCGCCGGCCACCATCACCCGCTTCTGCCGGGCAATGGGCTTCGAGGGCTACGCGGACTTGCGACTCGGCATCGCCTCCGAAACCGGCCGGGCCCGCTCCGCCGGTTGGACCGTCGACATCGGCCGGGAGATCCAGCCGGGCGACCCCCTCGCGCGGGTCCTCGACCAGATCATGGCCGCCGACACCCGGGCCATGCACGACACCGCCGCGCTGCTCGACCTCGTCGAGGTGGAACGGGCGGCGGTGGCGATCGCCGGCGCCAACCGGGTGAACATCTTCGGCGCCAGCGGCAGCGCGCTGGTCGGCGAGGAGATGCAGTTCAGCCTGCACCGCATCGGCGTGGCCGCGTGGGCCTGGAACGACGTGCACGAGGGCCTGGCAAGCGCGGCGCTGCTGCGTACCGGCGACGTGGCGCTGGGCATCTCCCACACCGGGCAGACGCGGGAGACCATCGAGATGCTGGCCGAGGCCGGCAGCCGGGGCGCCACCACCCTCGCCCTCACCGGCTTCCCCCGCTCACCACTTGCCGAACTGGCCGACATCGTGCTGCTCACCGCCAGCCAGGCCACCACCTTCCGGCCGGACGCGCTCTCCGCCCGCCACCCCCAGTTGGTGGTGCTCGACCTGCTCTACATCGCCGTTGCCCAGCGCACCCACGACCGCGCCCACGCGGCCTTCCGGCGTACCGCGCAGGCCGTCGACGGGCACAAGGCCGCGAAGGGAGCCACTTCATGATCAGTGCCCAGGGGTACGCGGACGCGGTCCGCCCGGTGCTCGACAGGCTGCTCGACTCCGAGGCGGACGGGATCACCCGGGCCGCCGACCTGATCGCCGACAGCCTGCGCGCCGGTGGTGTGCTCCAGGCGTTCGGTGCCGGGCACTCCGAGGGGTTCGCCGCCGAACTGGTCGCCCGGGCCGGCGGGCTGGTCCCCACCAACCGACTCTCGGTACGGGACCTGGTGGTGCACGGCGACGCCCCGCGCGACGTGCTCGCCGACCCCAAGCTGGAGCGCGACCCCTGCATCGCCCACCAGATCTACGACCTCGCGGCACCTCAGCCGCGTGACGTGTTCGTGGTGGCGTCCCAGTCCGGCATCAACGGCTCGGTCGTCGAGCTGGCCGCGCTGGTCACCGAGCGCGGTCACCCGTTGATCGCAGTCACCTCCGTCGAGCACACCGCACGGGTCGCCCCACGGCACCCGTCCGGTCACCGACTCGCCGACCTCGCCGACGTCGTACTGGACAACGGCGCGCCGTACGGCGATGCACTGCTGCCGCTCGAGGGCGGCGGCGCGGTCTGTGCGGTCTCCTCGGTCACCACGGCGCTGCTGGCGCAGCTGCTGACCGCGGAGGTCGTACGACGGTTCCACCAGGCCGGGGAGGTACCCCCTATCTACCTCTCCGCCAACGTCCCCGGTGGGGACGAGCACAACCTCGCCCTCGAGTCGCGGTACGCCGGGCGTCTCCGGCGCACCGCCTGACCCGAAATTCCACAAGGAGAGACGACGATGTCGATTACCCCCGAGCACCCGGCAGCACTCGACCGTCGCACTGTGCTGCGTCGCGCCGCCGCCGTGGGCATGCTCGCCACTCCGGCCATCGGCCTGCTCAGCGCCTGCGCCACAAGCGGCGGCGACGAGAAGAACGAGCAGGCCGCCGAGGGCACCAAGAGCGCCACCAACCCGCTGGGCGTCAAGGAGGACGCCCCGATCGAGGTGATCATCTTCAACGGTGGGTACGGCGAGAAGTACGCCACCGACGTGCACGAGCCGCTGTACAAGAAGGCGTTCCCCAAGGCGGAGGTCAAGCACCAGGCCACGCAGGCCGTCTCCACTGTGCTCCAGCCGCGCTTCGCGTCCGGCAACCCGCCGGAGTTCGTGAACAACTCGGGCGAGAAGCTGATGGACTTCGGCGCGCTTGTCGCCGACGGCCAGCTCCAGGACCTCACCGAGCTGTGGGACGCCCCGTCGGTCGACGATCCGGCCAAGAAGGTCCGCGACACGGTGGTGCCCGGCACCGTCGAGGCGGGCTCGTTCAACGGCAAGCCGTACGTCCTGTACTACGTCTCCACCGTCTTCGGCATCTGGTACTCCGGCAAGCTCTTCAAGGACAACGGCTGGACGCCGGCCAAGACCTGGGACGACTTCATCGCCCTGCTCACCGCCATCAAGTCCAAGGGCATCACGCCCTACGGGTACGCCGGGTCGAACGCGGCCTACTACCAGTGGAACGTGATCCTCACCCAGGCCGCCAAGATCGGCGGTACGGACGTACTCAAGAACATCGACAACCTGGAGGACGGCGCCTGGAAGCAGGACGCCGTCAAGCAGGCCGCCGCCGCGTGGGCCGAGGTCGGCGCGAAGTTCAGCGACAAGAGCTTCGAGGGGCTCAAGCACACCGACGTGCAGCTGCGGCAGAACCAGTACAAGGTTGCCCTGTACCCCAGCGGTGACTGGCTGGAGGGCGAGCAGAAGCAGGACACCCCGCCCGGCTTCGACTACCAGCTCATGCCGGTGCCGAGCCTGACCGCGTCGGACAAGATGCCGGCCACCGCCCTGCGGGCCACCGCAGGCGAAGGCTACTTCGTCTCGGCGAAGAGCAAGAACCCCAAGGGCGGCCTGGAGTACATGCGCCAGATGCTGTCCACTGCGGGCGCGAAGGGCTTCACCGAGGTGGTAAAGGCTCCGACGGTTGTCACCGCCGGCTCGGAGGGCTTCGCCTTCCCGCCCGGTGTGGCCAGCTCGCAGGCCGCGCTCAAGGCGGCCGGTCAGGACGTGTTCAACCTGTACTTCGACGGCTGGTACAAGGAGCTCGACACGGAGGCGCGGACCGCCACCAACGAGCTGATGTTCGGCCGGATCAACGCCGACGCCTTCGTGGAGCGCATCCAGAAGAAGGCCGACGCGATCAAGAAGGACAGCTCCGTCGCCAAGTTCAAGCGCTGATCGATCGGAGCTAGGGTCATGCGGCACGGCAAGTATCCATTCGTGATCGGGTTCCTGTTCGCCCCGGTCACGCTGTACGTGGTCTTCGTCATCGCGCCGTACGCGCAGGCGTTCCAGATCTCGATGACCAACTGGCGGGGGCTGTCGGCCCCGCAGTGGGTGGGCTTCGACAACTATCGGAGGCTGCTCGACGACGGCAGCTTCCTGAAGGCGGTCCAACACCACGGCGTACTGCTGCTTGCCCTGCCGCTGATCACCATCGCCATCGCGCTGTTCTTCTCCTTCCTGCTCAACGTGGGTGGCAGGAGCAGTGGCGGCCAACGCCAGGGGGTCTGGGGGTCGAAGTTCTACCGGGTGGTGTTCTTCTTCCCCCAGGTCCTGGCGGTGGCCATCATCGCGGTGCTGTTCCAGATGGTGTACCGGCCCAACGAGTCCGGCCTGATCAACGGCGTACTCATGAAGTTCGGCATGGAACCGATCCTGTTCCTGGTCCAGCCGAACCTGGCCCTCTGGTCGATCATCGCGGTGCTGGTGTGGCAGGCAGTCGGCTTCTACGTGGTGCTCTTCTCGGCCGGGATGGCCTCCATCCCGGGCGAGATCTACGAAGCCGCCGAGATGGACGGCGCGACAAAGGTGACGCTGTTCTTCCGGGTCACCCTGCCGCTGCTCTGGGACACCCTCCAGGTGGCCTGGGTCTACCTGGGCATCGCGGCGTTCGACGCGTTCGCCATCGTCGCAGTGCTCTCGGTGGACAGCGGCGGCCCGGACGGCGCCACCACCGTCCTGGCCATGGAGATCTACCGCAACGCGTTCGTCTACTCGAAGTACGGCTACGCCTCCGCCATGGGCGTGGCGCTGTTCTTCCTCACCATCACGTTCGCGGCGCTGACGCTGCGGCTCACCAAGCGGGAAAGCGTGGAGTACTGATGAACCCGCAGTCGACGCTGCCGCCCACACCTGCGGCGCTACCGCCGAAGACCGGCGACCCGGACGCGACCGGCCGGCGGGGCAAGGGCCCACGCTCGGAGGTACGGCTCCTGGCCGGTATGGGGCACATCGCGCTCGCCGTCTGGGCGGTCATCGTGATCGTGCCGATCCTCTGGACGTTCCTCGCCGCGTTCAAGAACACCAGCGAGATCTTCAGCAGCCCGTGGACGCTCCCCGCGGAGCTGCGCTGGGAGAACTTCGGTCGGGCCTGGACCAAGGCCAACGTCGGCCGCTACTTCCTCAACAGCGTCATCGTCGTCGGCTTCAGCACGTTCGGCACCATGCTGCTCGGCTCGATGGCGGCGTACGTGCTGGCCCGGTACAAGTTCTGGGGCAACCGGGCCATCTACTACCTGTTCGTGTCCGGGTTGGCGTTCCCGGTCTTCCTGGCCCTGGTGCCGCTCTTCTTCGTGGTGCGCAACCTGGGTCTGCTGGACACCCACACCGGCGTGGTGCTCGTCTACATCGCCTACTCGCTGCCGTTCACCGTGTTCTTCCTGGCCGCGTTCTTCAAGACGCTGCCGTCGTCGGTCGCCGAGGCCGGCATGATCGACGGCTGCGGGCACACCAGGCTGTTCTTCCAGGTGATGATGCCGATGGCGAAGCCCGGCCTGATCAGCGTGGCGATCTTCAACATCATCGGTCAGTGGGCGCAGTACCAACTTCCCCTGGTGCTGCTGTCCAACGCCAAGGACAAGTGGGTGCTCACCCAGGGCATCGCCGATATCTCGGTCAACGCCGGCTACGAGGCGGACTGGTCCGGGCTGTTCGCCGCGCTGACAATCGCCATCCTCCCGATGATCATCGTGTACGCGGTGTTCCAGCGCCAGATCCAGGCCGGCCTCACCTCCGGTGCGGTGAAGTAGTAAAGGCGCCGCGAAGTAAGGAAGGGCACCTTATTAACGCCTGGTGTATAGGAAGGGCCCCTTGTTAACACCGTGCACAGACGAGGTGTTAACAAGGGGCCCTTCCTTTCACCTCGGGGGCTGGCGCTCCTCGGCCCGGGTGTGCCAGGAGTGCCAGAGCGCCGCGTACGCCCCGCCGGCCGCGACCAGGTCGTCGTGA
This sequence comes from Micromonospora profundi, assembly GCF_011927785.1. Classification (NCBI taxonomy): domain Bacteria; kingdom Bacillati; phylum Actinomycetota; class Actinomycetes; order Micromonosporales; family Micromonosporaceae; genus Micromonospora; species Micromonospora profundi. The sequence continues at coordinate 1,303,513 of NZ_JAATJK010000001.1, forward strand.
CTGCCGATCTCGGTGATCCGACCGTCGGCGAGTACGGCGACCCGGTCGGCGTCGTGCGCGGTGTTGAGCCGGTGCGCGATCGCGATGACGGTCCGCCCGACGAGCACGGCTGCCAACGCCCGTTCGGTACGCCGGGCGGTGGTCGGGTCCAGTGCGGCGGTCGCCTCGTCCAGGATCAGCGTGTGCGGATCGGCGAGCACCAACCGGGCCAGCGCCAACTGCTGCGCCTCTGCCGCGCCGAGTTGCCGGGCACCGTCGCCGAGCGCCGTGTCCAGCCCTTCAGGCAGGTCGGCGTACCAGTCGGCGCCGACAGTGACCAGCGCGGCGCGCATCTGCTCGTCGGACGCGTCGGGTGCGGCGAAGGCGAGGTTGTCGCGCACCGAGCCGATGAACACGTGGTGCTCCTGGGTGACCAGGGCGATCCGGCGACGCCGCTCGGCCGGGTCAAGCTCGGTGACGGGGCAACCGCCGATGCTGACCACACCTTGCCGGGGTGCGTCGATCCCGGCCAGCAGCCGGGCCAGCGTCGACTTGCCGGCCCCTGACGGACCGACAACTGCCAGCCGCTCACCCGGCTGCACCTGAAGGTCGATGCCGTGCAGCACGTCCTGCCCGTCGGTGTAGGAGAACCGCGCGCCCCGCACGACGAGCCGCTCACCCCGCGACGCGGCAGCCCTGCCGGGCGGCTCCGGCGGGACCATGCCGACACCGAGCACCCTGGCGTACGACGCGAAGCCGCGCTGCGCCTGCTCCGTCCACTGCAACAGCCGGTCCAACGGCTCGATCGCCTGTTGCAGATAGAGGGCGGCGGCGACCACCGCGCCGAGCGTGACAGCGTCCCGGAAGAGCAGGAAGCCCCCGACGAGCAGGACCAGGGCGACCGGCAGCGGATAGCTCGCCTCCACCACCGAGAAGAACACCGTACGTAGCGCGAGTGTGGCCCGTCGGGCCGACCACAACCGGGCGATGCGTGTGCTGCCGTGACTGATCCGCTCGTCGGACAGCCGGAGCGCCTCGACAGTGCGCGCGCCCTCGGCGGTGGTGGTCAGGGTCTCGGTCAGCTCGGCCGAGGCCGCGCCCTCGGCGAGGTACGCGGGGGCGGCCCGGCGCAGGTACCAGCGGGTCACCGCCACGATCGACGGCAACCCGGCCAGCGCGGCCAGCCCGAGCAGCGGGTGCAGCAGGAACACCGCCCCGTACAGCAACGTCAGTTGGACCGTCGCGATGACGATTGTGGGCACCACGTCGCGCACTGTGGTGCCGACCGTCGCCACGTCGACCGAGCTGCGGGTCGCCAGATCCCCGGAGCCGGCGCGCTCGACCACCGAGACGGGCAGCCCGAGCGTCCTGTTGACGAACTCCTCGCGCAGTTCGGCGACGGCCCGCTCGCCGAACCGGTGACCGGCGTACTGGGCGTAGCGGGAGAGCAGCGCGCTCACCAGGACGCAGCCGGTGATGGCCAGCGCCAGCCGGTCCACGGTGGCCACGCCCGCGCCCGCGGTGACCCGGTCGACGATGGTGCCCAGCAGCCAGGGCGGGGCGAGTCCGGCGACGGCGGCGGCACTGTGCAGCGCCAGCACGATCCCGACGGCGCGGCGGTGACGGCTGATCATGTCCCGCAGGGCACTGCGTACGGTGCCGCGGTCGGCCACCGGCAGCCGGCTCACCGGTACGCCTCCTCGGTGTCGGCGGGCTTGTCGAGGTCGGGGTCGTCGCTGCCCCGGGCCACCAGGTGTCGATAGTCGACATCCCGGTCGAGCAGGTCGGCGTGGCTGCCGGTGGCGGTGATCCGGCCGCCGCTCAGGTGCGCGACAAGATCGGCGCGACCGAGCAGCAGTGGCGACGTGGCGATCAGCACTGTGGTCCGTCCTGCCCGCGCGGCACGAAGCCGCTCGGCGATCCGCGCCTCGGTGTGCGCGTCCACCGCCGACGTCGGGTCGACGAGGATCAGCACCTCCGGCTCGACGAGCAGCGCCCGGGCAAGGCGTACCCGCTGGCGCTGGCCCCCGGAGAGCGTCCGGCCCCGGGCGTCGATCGGGGTGTCCAGCCCGGCGGGCAGGGCGTCGACGACGTCCTCGGCTGAGGCGACCCACAGCGCCGCGTTCGTCCGGTCGTCGTCGGCGTCGGCGGTGTGCAGGATGTCCCGCAGGGTTCCGGCGAAGAGGTAGGACTCGTGGTCGGCCACCAGGATCCGGGCCCGGACCTCGTCCAGGGCGATCCCGGTCAGCGGCACGCCGCCCCAGGTGGTCTCGCTGACGACGTAGCGGCCGAGCCGGTCGGCCAGCGCGACGGCCGCTGCAGGATCGTCCGCCGCCACACCGGTCAGCCGGCCCGCGCGCACTGTCAGCCCGGTCACCGGGTCGTACAGGTCGGCGGGCCCGGCCGGCGCGGCCAGCACGCCGGGCCAGCGTGCGTCGGGCACGCTGGCGGGCTGGCGTGCGTCGGGCACGGTGTCGGGTCGGCGTGCGTCGGGCACGGTGCCCGGCTGGCGCCGGCCGGGGCCGCCGACATCGTCGGGGGTCAGCCTGAGCAGGGCGACGATCCGCCGGGCGGCGACCCGGCCCCGGATCAGCTGGTAACTGCCCTCCATCAGGAACCAGACCGGCACGATCAGGGTCGCCACGTAGCCGTAGACGGCGACCAGCTCACCGACCGTGACGTCACCGTTCACCGTCATCCGGGCTGTCAGCCACACCACCGCCGCCAGGAACAATCCGGGGATGGCGACGGTGGCCGCGTCGATCCAACTGTTTACCGCGCCGACCCGGTATCCCTCGGCGCGCAGGTTCTGCGACCTTGCCGCGTACCGCCGCGCGAACAGGTCCCGGCCGCCCACCCCGGCGAGCACGCGCAGCCCGGCCACGATGTCGCCGGATCGGGCGGTGAGGGCGCCCTGCTGCTTGCGGTAGACCGACTCGGCCCGCTCCAGGCGGCGCAGCAGCGGCCCGACGACCAGCCCGACCACCGGCACGCCCACCAGCACGCAGAGCGCGAGCAGCGGGGAGATCGACCAGAGCAGCACGGCGATGACGGCGTACCCGACGACCGCGCCGACACCCGGCCCGGTCAGCGTCAGCACCTGCGCCGACCAGTCGATGTCGGAGCCGCCGATGGTGGCCACCTCGCCGGCGGCCACCCGGCGCGGTAGCGCCGCGCCGATGCGCGACACCTGGCGCGACACGACAGCCGCCGAGCGGGCCTTGGCGTCCTCCCGGATGAACGTCATGGTGCGGTGCCGCATGATGCCCAGGTACGACAGCCCGACCCCCGCGACGACGATCGCCACGACCCAGAGGGCCAGGGCGCGGATGTCGCGTGCGCGCAGCCCGTCGTCGACAGCACGGGCGATCAGGTACGGCCGCAGCGACAGCGCGACCATCCAGGCCGTACCCAGGAGGCTCCCGCGAAGCACGCGCCCGGGCTGGCGCCGGACCAGCCACCACAGGTAGCGCATCGGCCCCCTCGTGTCCGGAATGCCGGGCTCGGGATGGGGGATCTGTGGGGGCACCTGGTCACGCTACCGAGCCTTCACGCCATTCACCGACCCGTTTTCGCCTGCGTCGGCCCGCTTCCGTAGGGTGGGCTCGGTCGATGTCGGACGGGCGAGGCAGAATCACATCCGTGCTGGTGGCGGTGGTGTCCGATGAGCGCGGTGGGGGCGACCTGCGCCCTCTTGACGCTGCTGGCCGGCCCACCGGCCCGGCCGAGACCGTCGCCGACCTGGCCGCCGCGGTGGCCGCGCGGGAGGCCGCCGACCGCCCGCGCTGGGTCTGGCCGACCGCCAGCACCATCTATCCGGCGCTGCTGCGGGCCGGGGTGCGCGTCGACCGCTGTCACGACGTGGAGCTGACCGAGGCGCTGCTGCTCGGCCATGCCGGCCTCTGGGGTGAGCCACGTTCCCTCGCCGCCGCCTGGGCGCGGCTCACCGGCGCGCAGGTCCCGCCGGATCCGCCGCCGCGCCCGGTCGCGCCGCCCGGGCACGGCCAGGTGGCGCTCTTCGACACTCTGCCCGGCCCGCCGGGGCCGGGCATCGACGCCCTGATCCAGGTGTACGCCGACCAGCTCGCCCGTGTCGCCGACACCGAACATCCGGGCCGGTTCCGGCTGTTGGTGGCCGCCGAGTCGGCCGGAGCGCTCATCGCTGTGGAGATGGGTGTCGCAGGGCTGCCCTGGCGGGCTGAGGTGCATGACGCGGTCCTCGGCGAGTTGCTGGGCGAGCCGTCCCCGGTGGGAGGTCCGCCGCGCCGGCTCGCCGAGTTGGCCACCCAGATCGCGGACGCGCTCGGCGTCCGGCAGTTGCACGCCGATTCGCCGGCCGAACTGCTGAAGGCGTTCGCCCGGGCAGGGGTGGAGCTGCCGAACACGCGGGCGTGGGTGCTGCGCGGGGTGGACCACCCGGCGGTGCCACTGGTGCTGGAATACAAGGAGCTCTACCGGATCTGGACGGCGCACGGCTGGTCCTGGCGTGAGCAGTGGGTGCGCGACGGGCGGTTCCAGCCGGAGTACGTGCCGGGCGGGGTGGTCTCCGGCCGCTGGGCCACCCGAGGCGGGGGCGCGTTGCAACTTCCCAAGGTGATCCGCCGGTCGGTGGTGGCCGATCCGGGTTGGCGTCTGGTGGTCGCCGACGCCGGCCAGTTGGAGCCCCGGGTGCTGGCGGCGGTCTCCGGCGACGCGCGGCTCGCGGCGGCGGGCGGTGCCGGCGACCTTTACGCCGCGCTGGCCCGGGACTCGTTCGCCGGTGACCGGGATCGGGCCAAGCTGGCGATGCTGGGCGCGATGTACGGGCAGACCGGCGGGGCGGCGTTGCCGGCGTTGGCGGTGCTGAAACGCAGCTACCCGACGGCGTTCGCCTACGTGGAGGCGGCGGCGCGCACCGGTGAGGCCGGTGGGTTGGTGCGCTCCTGGCTGGGGCGGACGTGTCCGCCCGGCTCGTTCGGGTTGGGTGACCCGGACGACGGTCCGGTCGACCCGGACGGCGCGGCCGACCGCCAGAGCCCGCGGGCGCGCGCCGCGCGGTCGCGGGGGCGGTTCACCCGCAACTTCGTCATCCAGGCCACCGCTGCGGAGTGGGCGTCCACACTGCTTGCCACGTTGCGCACCGCGCTGGTCGGCACCGACGCCGAGCTGGTCTTCTTCCAGCACGACGAGGTGATCGTGCATGCTCCGGCGGAGCAGGCCGAGGCGGTCGCGGCCGCGGTGGAGCGCAGTGGCGAGCGGGCCACCGCGCTGCTGTTCGGCGAGACTCCGGTGCGGTTTCCGCTGGATCTGTCCATCGTCGACTGCTACGCCGACGCGGCCTGACCGGTCGCCCGGCCCGCTTCAGGTGATGCCGGACGTGTAACGGTTGCGCTATTTCTCCTTTTCGCCCCGCCACCCTCGCCCCGCCGTCCTCGTTGCAGTGTCCGTAGGAGGGGCCGGCCGGTCACGGTCGGTCCCGTGCTTGAGGGGGCGCAGCTGAACCGGATCGCAGGAATGATCATCGCCGCCGGTGGTGGCCGCCGTATCGGCGGTCCCGAGGCGCTGCTGCACCAGGGGGAGAAGCCTCTGGTCAACCAGATGATCGACACGATGACCGAGGCGGGCTGCGAGCAGATCGTGGTCGTACTGGGTGCCGCCGCCGAGCAGGTCCGACAGACCGCCGACCTCGACAAAGCCACCGTAGTGATCAACAAGGCGTGGGGCACCGGGGTCGGCTCGTCCATCCGGGCCGGCCTGGCAGCCATGGACGACGAGGGGATCGAGGCGGTGGTGGTGGTCCCGGTCGACATGCCGGGCCTGACAGCCGCAGCGGTCCGCCGGGTGGCCGCGCTGCCGTACCCGGACGTGCTGGTCTGCGCCACCTACGACGGACTGCGCGGCTATCCGATGCTGTTCGGCCGTCGGCACTGGCCTGGCATCGCCACTCTGGCCAGCGCCGACGTGGGCGCCCGGCCGTACCTCCTGGCGCACAAGGACCAGATCGTCGACATCGCCTGTGACTCGGTCGCCGACGGCAGCCGCGTCGACACCCCGGAGCTGATGGCGCTCTACGGTCTCACCGTCCCGCCGCAGCGGGTGGGCGTCTAGTCAGCTGGCCCGGCGGCCCGGCAGCCGGCCACAGGCGCGCCGCCGGCCGCCCTCCCGGGCAGTCGGCGGCGCGTCGTGGTGCGGTTACTCCGAAGCCTGGTCCAGCTCGCCGGTGGCGGCGAGTCGCTGGTACCAGTGGGCGCTGTCCTTCCAGATGCGCTCCTGGGTGTCGTAGTCGACCCGGATGATCCCGAAGCGACGGTCGTAGCCGTAACCCCACTCGAAGTTGTCCAGCAGCGACCAGACGAAGTAGCCCCGGACGTCCGCGCCCTGCGCGCGGGCGTCGGCCACCGCGCCGATGTGGCGGCGCAGGTAGTCGACGCGCCGCTCGTCGTGGATTCGGCCGTCGGCCGAGACGACGTCCTCGAACGCCGCGCCGTTCTCGGTGATCATCAGGGGCTGGCTCGGGTACTCCCGGTGCAGCCGCAGCAGCAGCCCGGTCAGCGCCGCCGGGTCGATGTTCCACCCCATCGCCGTGTACGGGCCGGGCTGCGGCAGGAAGTCGACGTTGTCGGCGCCGACCCACGGTGAGTGCGCCGAGGCGCCGTGACCGTCGGCGTCCGAGCGGGCCGAATGCCCGTCCCAGGCGCGGACCAGCGTGCTGGAGTAGTAGTTGACACCCAGGACGTCCAGTGGCACGGCGATCACCTTCTCGTCGCCCTCCCGCACGAACGACCAGTCGGTGACACTCGCGGTGTCGGTCAGCAGATCCACCGGGTACGCGCCGGTGAGCATCGGGCCGAGGAACGCCCCGTTGGCAAGCGCGTCGATGCGCCGCGCCGCGTCCGCGTCCGCCGCCGAGTCCGACTCCGGCCGGACCACGTGCAGGTTGAGCGTCACCGACAGTTCGGCGCTCGGGGCCAACGCCCGGACCACGCGGCCGGCGAGGCCGTGGGCGAGGTTCAGGTGGTGCACCGCCGCCAGCGCTGCCGCCGGTTCGGTACGCCCCGGCGCGTGCACGCCGGACGCGTAGCCCAGGTACGCCGAGCACCACGGCTCGTTGAGCGTCGTCCAGGTGTGCACCCGGTCGCCGAGCGCGGCGACGATCCCCGACGCGTACTCCTCGAAGCGAAGCGCGGTGTCCCGCACCGGCCAGCCGCCGGCGTCCTCCAACTCCTGCGGCAGGTCCCAGTGGTACATGGTGGCGACCGGGCGGACGCCACGCTCCAGCAGCCCGTCGACCAGGCGGGAGTAGAAGTCCAGGCCGGCCTGGTTGAACCGCCCGGAACCGCCCGGCTGCACCCGCGGCCAGGAGATCGAGAAACGGTACGCGCCCAGACCCAGCTCGGCGATGTGGTCGAGGTCCTGCGGCCAGCGGTGGTAGTGGTCGGCTGCCACGTCACCGGTGTCGCCGTTGAGCGTCCGCCCCGGGGTGTGGCTGTAGGTGTCCCAGATGGACGGGCCACGGCCGTCCTCCGTCGCGGCGCCCTCGATCTGGTACGCCGCCGTCGCAGAACCCCAGAGGAAACTCTCCGGGAAGCTACGTTCTGTCATCGCCCCACCACCTCCGCGCCAGCCACCACACAGTCGTATCCCGACGAGGTGCCCGCCACCAACTCGGCGGTGGCCACCCCGTCACGGAAACTCACGTCGAACTCCGCGCCGGGCCCGTCCCCGGGCGCCGGGATCCGCACCCGCTGGCGTTGCCCCGGCGCCGGTGCGTAGAGCCGCAACTGCACGCCGTCCGCCCATTCGTAGTCCGGCCGGTCGGAGCGTGCCCCGAACGGGATGACCGCGCCCGGCCGTGCGAGCACCGGCACGCTGTCGAACTCGTGCTTCTCGGTGACCCACGCCGGGCCGGTGACCTGCGCGCCGGTGACAAGGTGCGTCCAGGTGCCGGCGGGCACATAGTAGGTGACCTGACCGTCGGCGCTGAGCACCGGTGCGACGAGCACGTCGGAGCCGAGCATGTACTGGCGGTCCAGCTGTGCCGTGGCCGGGTCGTCCGGGAACTCCACGACCATCGGACGCATCATCGGGATCCCGTCGCGGTGCGCTTCCTGCGCGGCGGCGGCGAGGTACGGCATCAGGCTGAGCTTGAGCCGGGTGAAGTGCCGCAGCACCTCGACGGCCTCCTCGTCGTACGCCCACGGCACCCGGTACGAGCCGGAGCCGTGCAGCCGGGAGTGCGAGGAGAGCAGCCCGAAGGCGATCCACCTCTTGAACACCGCCGGGTCGGGGGTGCCCTCGAACCCGCCGATGTCATGACTCCAGTAGCCGAAGCCCGACGCGGCCAGGGACAGTCCGCCGCGAAGCGACTCCGCCATCGCCACGAACGTCGACTCGCAGTCGCCACCCCAGTGCACGGGGAACTGCTGCCCGCCGGTGGTCGCCGAGCGGGCGAACAGCACGGCCTCGCCCTTGCCGCGCTCGGCCTCCAGCAGCTCGAAGACGGCCTTGTTGTAGAGGTAGGAGTAGTAGTTGTGCATCCGCTGCGGGTCCGAACCGTCGTGCCACACCACGTCGGTCGGGATGCGCTCACCGAAGTCGGTCTTGAAACAGTCGACGCCCATGTCCAGCAGGACCTTGAGTTTGCCGGTGAACCAGCGGACCGCGTCCGGGTTGGTGAAGTCGACAAGGGCCATGCCGGCCTGCCACTTGTCCCACTGCCACACCGACCCGTCAGGGTTGCGGACCAGGTAGCCGGCCTGCCGTCCCTCCTCGAAGAGGTACGACCGCTGCGCGATGTACGGGTTGATCCAGACGCACACCTTCAGGTCACGCTCGTGCAGCCGGCGCAGCATCCCCTCCGGGTCGGGGAACATCGCCGGGTCCCAGACGAAGTCGACCCAGTGGAACTGGCGCATCCAGAAGCAGTCGAAGTGGAACACCGACAGCGGCAGGTCACGCTCGGCCATCCCGTCGACGAACTCGGTGACGGTCTTCTCCTCGTACGAGGTGGTGAACGACGTCGACAGCCACAGCCCGTACGACCAGGCGGGAACCTTGGCCGGTCGGCCGGTCAGCGCCGTGTAGCGGCGCAGCACGTCCTTCGGGGTGGGCCCGTCGATGACGTAGTAGGTGAGGGACTGGCCCTCGACGCTGAACTGTGTCTGCGCGACGACCTCCGAGCCGACCTCGAACGACACGTGCTCCGGGTGGTCCACGAAGACCCCGTAGCCGGCGCTGCTGAGATAGAACGGCACGTTCTTGTACGCCTGCTCGCTGGCCGTGCCACCGTCGGCGTTCCAGATGTCGACGGTCTGACCGTTCTTCACGAACGGGCCGAACCGCTCGCCCAGCCCGTACACCGTCTCGCCGACGCCCAGCGCGAGACGGTCGTGCACGTACCGGCGGCCCTCGCCGTCGGTCACGATGCCGACGCTACGCGCGGTGGACGCGGTGACCAGGCGGTCGCCGTGCAGGAACTCGACCCGCCAGCCGTCGACGAGCGCGACCCGGGCGGTCAACTCGCCGGTCGTGAGCGAGGCGGTGATCCCGGTGATGTCGACGGCGACCGGGAACCCGTCGTCGGTGGTCAGCCCGAAGTGCGGCTCGCGGGGCAGCCCGCCGCTGTGGTGGCCGATGGTCACCCCGACGATGCCGGCAGCGGGGGAGAAGAACCGGACCGTGACCACCGGCCGGTTGAGGGTGTCGCCCCGACCGGTGATCTGACCGGACGGCGCGAAGACGGTGAAACCGCGCTCGTCCGGCTCCACCGATTCGACTGTGCCGGGGCGCAGGACACTGACCCCCGGGCGCAGTTGCCAGTACCCGTCGGTGAACTTCACTTCTCGGCTCCTGCCGTGATGCCGCGCGCCAGAGTGCGCTGGAAGATGAGGAAGAAGAGGATGGCCGGCACCAGGCTGATCAACGCGCCCGCGTTCGTCGTCGGGGCGTCCATCAGCCGGTCGCCCTGCAACGACGCGATCGCGACCGGGATGGTCTGCGTCTGGTTGTCGATGAGCATGACCAGCGGGATGAGGAACTCGTTCCAGGTCCAGATGAAGAAGAAGATGAGCAGCACCGCGAGGGTGGGCCGCAGGTTGGGGAAGACCACCCGCCAGAGCACCGTCCACTTGCCGGCGCCGTCGAGCGCTGCGGCCTCCAGCAGGGAACGCGGGAACGTGCTCATCACCGAGGCGAGCAGGTACGTGCCGAACGCGCTCTGGATGACGGTGAAGATGATGATCACCGCGAGCCGCGTGTTGTAGAGCCCGACCTCTTTCGCCACGTAGTACAGCGGGTAGATCAGCGCCTCCTGCGGAAGCATGTTCGCCAGCAGGAAGAGCCCCACGATCCAGAGCCGGCCCCGAACCCGGCCGATGCCCAGGGCGTACGCGTTGAGCAGCGAGACGGCGACGCCGAGCACCGCCACGGACCCGGCGATGAGCGCCGAGTTCCACAGCTTCAGCGGAAAGTTGACCTCGGTCCAGTACGTCCGCAGGCCCGTCGTGTAGAACTCGCTCGGCCAGCTCAGCGGCCCGCTCGACGAGTAGTCGCCTGGCGACTTGAACGCGTTGAGCAGCATGAACGCGAACGGCACGAGCATGACGAGCGCGGCGAGCGTGACAAGCACGAGCACGATCCACCGGCCGGCGCCGCGATGGTGCCTGTCGCGTACCGGGCGGCGCGGCGCTACCGGCGCGGGTGTCGGAGTGAGCGTGACGGACATGTCAGAACCCCCGGTCCCGGCGCTCGCTGCGAGCCTGCATCCAGATGAAGACCACAGCCACCACCACGATGATCAATGTGAGCACTGTCGAGATCGCGGAGCCGTAGCCGACCTGGAGCTTCTTGAAGAACGTGTAGTAGGCGAAGTAGGACGGCACGTTCGTGGCGTTCTCGGGGCCGCCCCGGGTCAGGGCGAAGATCGGCCCGAACACCTTCAACGCGGCGATGGTGCAGGTCAGCGCCACCACGAACGTCTCCGGCCGGATCTGCGGCAGGGTGATCGCCCGGAACCGGTGCAGCCAGTTCGCGCCGTCGACCTCGGCCGCCTCGTACAACTCGGGGTCGACCCGCTGCAGCGCCGCCATGAAGACGACCACCGGGTAGCCGATCTGCACCCAGATCATCACCGCCATCACGCTGGGCAGGGCGGTGCCCGGGTCACCGAGCCAGTCGTGGCGCAGCGCGCCGAGCCCGACCGCGTCGAGCAGGCTGTTGAACGCGCCGTCGGGACGCAGGATCCAGCCCCAGACGATGCCGGCCACCACGACGGGCAGCACCTGCGGCAGGTAGAACGCGGCCCGGAGGGCGGCGGCGGTGCGGGGCTTGAACCGGCGGCCGATGATGTCGAAGAGCACCGAGGCGAGCAGCAACCCGAGCACTGTCGGCGCCACCACCATGGCCACGAGCATCGCCACCGTGTTGCGGAACGACGCCCAGAACACCTCGTCGTGCAGCAGTTGCCGGTAGTTGTCCAGCCCGATGAAGGTGGGGTCACCGACCCCTGACCACTTGGTCAGTGACAGGTAACCGGTGCCGACCAGCGGCGCGCCGATGACCAGGACGAACAGGACCGCTCCGGGGAGCAGGTAGAGCCAGTACGCCGCATTTCGGCCGCGGGGTGCGCGGCGGGGTGCGGGAGGGGTCGGTGTCGCGGCCGGGGCGGCGACGGTCTCGGAGACTGCCATGGAAGATCCTTCCCGGTGGGGCGGGCGGACGCGCCGGTTGCGCCGGCCGCGCCCGCCGCCCGCCGCATCACTTGCCGGTGATCTCCTTGACGCCATCGGCGTACGGCTTGGCGATCGTGTCGAGCACCTGGTCGGGAGACTTCGACCCGTTGATCAGGCCCTGGAAGCCGCCGACCAACACGTCGTAGTAGCCGGGCACCGGCCAGTCCGGGTAGAACGCCAGGCCGTCCTGCTTGCTGACGGTGTTGAAGTCCTCGATGAGCTTGCGGTCCTTCGCGTCGGTGATCTTCGCGGGGTCACCGGCCACCGGTACGCCACCGTTGTTGCCGATGAGGTCCTGGATCTCCGGGCGCAGTGTGATGTCGATGAAGTCGTACGCCAGGCTCTTGGCCTTGCTCGACGTCGGGACGACCCAGAGGTTGCCGGACGAGCCGGCCTGCAGGGTGTTGCCCGGGAAGAGGAACGTGTCCCAGTTGGCCTTCATCTCGGCCTTGAACCGGCCGTACCACCAGCTGCCCGAGACGATCATCGGGGTCTTGCCGCCGATGAACGCGGTGCCCATGTCCTCGGCCTTGAGGCTCGCGGAGTTCTTGGCGACGTAGCCCTTCTTCACCCAGTCGGCGAAGGTGTCCGCGCCGTACTTCAGCGGGTCGGCCTTGAAGTCGACGGGGTTCTTGTAGAGCTGGTAGTTGTCGACGAACTGCCTGTCGGCCTTGGCCAGCGCCAGCTGGTAGAAGAGCTGCCCGGCCGGGTATTCGGCACCGGCCATGCCCAGCGGGGTGACGCCCTTGGCGACGAAGGTGTCCATTGCGGCGGTCATCTCGGCGAGGGTGGTGGGCACCTGCACGCCGTTCTGCTGGAACAGGTCCTTGTTGTAGTAGACAGTGACGTACTCGCCGTAGTTCGGCACACCGAACCAGTTACCCGAGCCCATCACGCCCTTGTCGCTGTAGCGGGCGGTGGTCTGCAGGCTGGTGCTGAGCTTGTCGGCCCAGCCGCGCTTCTCGGCCTCGGCGGTCAGGTCGGTGAGCAGACCCTGCGAGGAGAGCAGCCCGGCCGTGGCGTTGCCCTTGTTGTACTCCATGATGTCCGGGCCCTCGGACGAGTTGACGATCATCCCGGCGTTCTGCTGGATCTGCTCGAACGCCTTGCGCTCGAAGCGCACCTCGACGCCCGGATGCTCCGTCTTGAAGATCTCGATCGCCCGGTCCCAGGCGACCCCCATGGCGCTGTTGGCGCTCTCGTAGTGCCACAGCTTCAGGGTCTTGGCCCCGCTGTCGTCCCCGCTGTCACCACCGCCGCAGGCGGCCACGGTGGTCGTCGCGGTCGCCGCCAGGGCGATCGCGGCGACGATCCGACGGATTCGCTGCATTGCTATCCTCCTCGTTGAGTATCGAGCCCGGTATCTCACTGGGCCCGTCGTCGCGTTGCAGCGCGGCGGCGGGCCGTTTTAGCTGGTCAGTCCCCTCGTCGGGGTGGTTCGGAAATGGCAGGCCGCCGCTGGGCCGTCGATCCGCGGATCTCCAGCGCGCACGGCAGCAGTTGCTGGTGGCGTTCGTTGCCCGGCCCGTCCAGGTGCCGCACCAACGCCTCGATCGCGATCCGGCCCAGGGCCGATCCGGGCGACGTCATGGCGGTCAGCGCCGGGGTGGCCAGCTCGGCGACCTGCGGCGAGGTGACCAGCGAGACGACCGAGACGTCGTCGGGCACCGACAGCCCGCGACCGGTCAACTCCCCGAGGATGCCGAAGATCGCGGTCTCGTTCATGGCCAGCACCGCGGACAGCTCCGGCGTCCGCGCGAACGCGGCGGCAAGGGCTGCCCGGCCGCCGGCGGCGCTGTCCTCGGCGGGGATCATCACCGGGTCCAGGCCGTAGTCGGTCATCGCCGCCACGAACGCGTCCCGGGTACGCAGCGCGGGGCCGTAACCGCTGGCCAAGGTGGCGGCCGAGTGGTTGACGTACACGATGTGCCGGTGCCCCAGGCCGACCAGGTGCTCGACGGCCTCCCGCACGGTCTGCTCGAAGTCGATGTCGACGTAGGAGAGCGCGTCGGCGTCGCCGGTGCGGCCGATCAGCACCAGCGGCACGCCGGCCTCCTGGAGCACTGTGACCCGCTCGTCGGCGAGCTGCACCTCCATCAGCACGACGCCGTCGAGCATCCGTTGGGTGGCCAGCCGCCGTAGGTCGTCGAGGTCACCGCCGCCGCCGATCGGGGAGAGCATCAGGTGGTAGCCGGCGACGCTTGCCGCGGCGGCAGCCCCGGTGACGAACGCGGTCTCGGTCGCACCCAGGCCGCGCTCGTCCATGGGCATCAGCAGGCCGAGGATCCGGCTGCGTCGACTGGCCAGGCCACGGGCCATCGCGTTGGGCTGGTAGTCGAGCTCGGCCATCGCCGCGAGGACCTTGTCCCGGGTCGCCTGCGAGATCGGCCGGGTGCCGGTGAGCACGTACGACACGGTGCTTACCGACACCTGCGCGAGGCGGGCGACGTCGTGCATGGTGGCCACCGCGTACCTCCTTCGGCCCGGTGGGGGAGTCACCCCGAGGTGAGCGTCGAAGCGTTTCGACTAAGCGTTTCGACAGACGCTAGGGCACCTGTTACGGCGTCGTCAATAGCCGATGTCGAAATGAAGTCGGAGTACTCCGGCGGTCCGGGCCCGCGCCCTTCGCCGGCGCCGATCCGCGCCCTTCACTGGCGCGGCGACCCGCCCTGCTGACGGCGGCGGTCTGGCCCGGCCGACCGCCCGGGGGCGGCGGCGGTGATGACGACGGTCGCGGTGATGGCCGCGGTCGGGCCGCTTATATCTCGATGTTGAACCGTTGCAGCACCGACGGGGCGATCAGGCCGGCGGTGGCGAGCGCCGACACCACCGTGAGTACGGTGCGCAGCACGACCACCTCGGTCTTGCTGCCGGTGCGCAGCGCGATGCTGTTCGGCAGGCCGATCATCGTCCACATCCGACGTTTGATCGGGATCGGCCACAGGATCGGCACCCCGGCTCTGGTGATCATGTCGCCGAGGATGTGCACGAAGCAGCCCACCCCCACGGCCGTGCCGATCAGCGGATAGCCCCGCCCGCCGGGCAGGTTGGCGAAGGTGAACCAGGCCGCGCCGGCCGACGCGAGGGTCACGATCACCCAGCCTGCCCGCTCGGCCCACCTGTCGAAGAGCCCTCGCAGGGCGAGGCCGAACATGAAGAACAGGATCGTGATCACCGCCCACTTGCCGTACGCGGCGCAGAGCGCGGTGGTGCCCCAGCCGACAAGCAGCGTGAACGGGATGGTGTGGGTCAGCGTCCGGTGCCCGTTGTTGCGGCGTGGATCCTTGCTGAGTTTCGTCGCGTAGTAGACCCCGAGGGAGATCTTCTCCATGACCTCGGCGACGAAGAGGGAGAAGACCCCGAAGGTGCGGGCCACTGTGGCGCCGCCCTGGTTGCGGGTCACCTTGCCGGACAGGTCGAGGTCGGGAAAGAGCGCCCCGCCCGCGCACACCGCGGTGCCCACTGCCAACGCGAGTGGTGACTGCTGGTAGTCGGCGAACTGGTCCAGCGCCCAGGACCCGGCCAGCCATACCGCCGCGCCGGACAGCGCGTGCGACGGTCCCATCATCTCGGCTCACCCTCCCCAGGGATCTTGAGCGCCAAAACTACGCCACTGTAGTCAGCGGCCGCGCCCCAGGGGCATCAGCCAAACCGTCTACAACGGACGGTGTCAGAGGGTGGGTGTGAAGCTCTGCCGGATCATCACGAAGTATGCCGCGTTGACCTGCCAGTCGAACTCTTTTGTCAACCACGAGACGGTGAACGCCTGCCCGGCAGAGGTGTTGGCGAGCAGCCGGATGCTGTGCACCCGCTCCCCGGCGGCGTTCTCCCAACTGCACTCCCAGAGCGCGGCGCCGTCGAAGAAATCAAGCCCCGAGATGTCCACCTTCCGGTAGCCAGGAAGTGCCGCGCCAGCGACGAGCCGGGTCTCCTCGGCCTTCCAGTGCGCCACCGGGTCGGCCCGTCGCGGCCCGACCTCGACGCTGAGAACCCGGGCCCCGCTGGGCTCCCGGAAGCAGGTCACCGCCTCCTCGGTCCAGTGCGCCCAGCCCACCGGCGCCGCGATCCGGAAGCCGGCGGGGTCGTCGTGCCAGGTCCAGCCGGTCCGCAGCCGGTAGCGTGAGTCGGCCGGCGGGGACATCGACGGCACCGGCGTGGCCACGGGTGGCGGGGGCGTCGCGCAGGCGAACGCCGCCGGTCGGGCGGCGGTCGCGCCGCCGCCGACGCCGGACGGTGTCGCCCGCTGGTCGTGGCGGCTCATCAGCACCGCCGTGACGCCTCCGGCGACCAGCAGCGCCACAGCGGTGACCGCCCCAGCCGCAGCGATCAACCGCCCGCGCCGTACGGCCCGGCGGCCCGCCGACCGGGCGGGCGGCACGGGCGGCTCGACCGGCTGCGCCGGGGACAGGTCGGCCGGCTGCGCCGGGGACAGGTCGACGGGCAGCTCAGCGGGAGGCGACGTCGACCGGCCGGCGTGACGCAGCGCCGCCACCGCCGCCGAGCGGGCCGGTCCGGCGGGCTGGTCGTGGGCCGCAACAGCAGCGGCGCGCAGCAGTGGCTCGGCCTCGGCAGCTGTCAACCGCCGCCACGGGTCGCGCTGCAACAGCCCGGTGAGCACCGGACGCAGCGGCCCGGCGCGGCGCATCGGGTCCGGCGGTTCGACGGCCAGCGCGCTGAGCGTTGCCATCGCGCTGGACCGGGCGTACGGGGACTGCCCCTCGACCGTCGCGTAGAGCGTCGCGCCCAGCGACCACAGGTCGGTACGCGGATCGGAGACACCTTCGCGGGCCCGCTCCGGGGCGACGAACTGCGGTGAGCCGAGCACAGTGCCCGGGCCGGTCATCGTCCCGTCGCCGCCGTCGAACGTCGCCAACCCGAAGTCGGTGAGCACCACCCTCCCATCGTCGGCGACGAGCACGTTGTGCGGCTTCACGTCACGGTGCAGTACGCCGGCGGTGTGCGCGGCCCGCAACGCGGCGAGCACCGCCAACCCGATCCGGGCCGTACGTTGCGGGCTCAGTGGGCCCTCGGCGCTGAGGATCTGTTGCACCGATCGGGACGGCACGTACTCCATCACGATCCACGGGCTGTCCCGGTCGTGCACGACGTCGTAGATGCGCACCACGTTGGGGTGGTTGAGCCGGGCGGCCGTACGCGCCTCGCGCAGCGTCCGGAACCGGAGTTCGGCGCGGTCGGGCTCGGCCAGCCAGGACGGCGGCACGACCTCCTTCACCGCGACGTCGCGGTGCAACATCTCGTCGCGAGCCAACCAGACCCGGCCCATCCCGCCGGTGCCGACCAGGTCGAGCAGCCGGTACCGACCCGCGATCAGCAACTGCTGCACGGTCGCTCCCCCTCGGTCACCCCGAGTTACACGATAACCACCGATGCGGGTTTTCTCATCCGCTGAGCGGCCTCGATCCACGACGGACAGAGGGGTCAACCACGGCCGTACGGCGCAGGTCAGGGGGGTGGTCGGAAACTACTTCGGATCACCGGCCAGTCGGCATCGGCGGCCGTCCAGTCCTCGTCGTGGGTGATCCAGCCAAGCGTCCAGCGCCCGCCCCCGACGACGTCCTGCCGCGCGTGCAGCACTCCGCCGTGCGGTGTCCGCCATCGGGACTCCCACTCCGCGCCCGCGCCGGTGTCGGCGAGGCGCACCTCGTCGTACCCCACGAGAGCGCCGGCCGCGGCGGCCGCGTCCCGGAGCGCGCGCAGCCGGGTCAGCGGGTCGGGCGCGCCGCCCTCGGTGACGCTGAGGGCCCGGCCGGTCGCCGGGTCCTGGAAGCAGGTCACTGCCCCGTCGCGGGAGTAGCGCCAGGTAGCCGGCACCGAGATCCGGAAACCTGCGGTGTCCGCGTGCCACACCCAGCCGGGTGGAAGTCGCAGCCGCTCGCCCGGCGGCGGCGACCAGGCCGGCACCGGCGTACCGACGATGTCCGGGCGTACGCAGGGAAACGGGGGAGGGGCGATGTTCTGTCCGCCCAGGGGCGGGGCGGGTCGGCCACGGCCGTCGCCGGGCGGCCTGCCCGGCCCGCCACCGTCGTTCGGGCCGTCATCGCCGTACTGCCCGTCCGGGTCGCCGTCAGGCAGTTGATCCGTCGACGCTGTGGGGCGGGCGGCGGTGTCGCTCGGGCCATCGCCGGCGAACGCCAGCGCGGTGCCGATGCCGGCGGCGACCGCCACCAGCAGCGCCGTGCCGACAAGCGCCGCCTGGCGTCCCGTCGGTCGCCGTCCCGATCGGGCGGCTGTCGCCGCCGCGCCGACCGCCACCTCCGCCGACGGCCGACGGTCGGGCCCGCCGTCACCGGCGCTGGGCGAGACCGGGCCGGTGTCGCCCCGATCGCCATCACCCCGGCCGCCATCACCCCGGCCGCCATCACCCCGGCCGGTGGCACCGGAGCCTGCGTCAGCCGGACCGGCGACGCCCGGGCTCCCGGCACCCGAGCTGTCGGCCGGCGCTGCGGCGTCGCTGGTCGCGGCGGCGTCGAGCAACCGGTGGGCCTCGTCGTGGCCGAGGCGCCGCCGTGGATCGCGGCACAGCAGTCCGGCGAGCACCGGCGCGAGCGGCCCGGCGTGCGGGGCCGGGTCCGGCGGGCCGGCGGCCAACGCGCTGAGGGTGGCCATCGCGGTGCTGCGGGCGTACGGGGAGCGGCCCTCCACAGCGGTGTGCAGGGTGGCGCCGAGCGACCACAGGTCGGCGGCCACTGAGGACACACCCTCGGCGGCGCGCTCCGGGGCGACGTACTGCGGGGAGCCGAGGACCATCCCGGGACGGGTCATCGCGCCGTCGCCGCCGTCGAAGGTGGCCAGCCCGAAGTCGGTGAGCATCACCCGCCCGTCGTTGGCCATGAGCACGTTCTGCGGTTTGACGTCGCGGTGCAGCACCCCCACCGCGTGCGCGGCCCGCAGCGCGTCGAGCAGGGCAAGGCCGATCCGGGCGGCCCGGATCGGCGCCAACGGCCCCTCGTCGTCGAGGACGTCCTGAAGGGTGCGTGAGGGGACGTACTCCATCACGATCCACGGGCTGCCCTCGACCGGGACGACGTCGTAGAGCCGGACCACGGCGGGGTGGTTGAGTCGGGCCGCGGCGCGGGCCTCCCGCAGGGTGCGCGAGCGCAACTCGGCCCGGTCGTGGTCGGTCAGCCAGTTCGGCGGTACGACCTCCTTGACGGCGACTTCGCGGTGCAGCATCTCGTCGTGGGCTCGCCACACCCGACCCATGCCCCCGCGACCCACCAGGTCGAGCAGCCGGTATCGACCGGCAATCAGCACCTGCGCACGCTCCTCCTCAGCCGCTGTCCGGGGTACACCCTATCCAGCGGATCGGAAGTCACCTATCGGTCGTCCGACCTACCTCAGCAGGCGGCGTGGTCGGCGGCAGCGAGCAGGTTGCCCTCCGGGACGGCGATCCGGGTACGGCCGCCGGCCAGTTGGGCAGCGGCGCGTCGGGCCTGGAGGGGGCCGTGCTCACGGCGAGCGCTGGCGTAACTGGCGGCGGTGCGGGCCGCGATGGTGGCCCAGCCGTACCGCTCGCCGACCATGGCGCGGGCACGTCGGGCGACCCGCCTGGCGAAGATCTCGTCGCCGAGGAGTTGACCGACAGCGCCGGCGAGGGCGGCCGGGTCGCTGTGCGGGAACGTCACGCCTGTCACGCCGGGTTCGACGATCTCGGCGAGGCCGCCGGTGCGGGCCACGGCCAGGGGCGCACCGGCAGCCGCCGCCTCCAGCGCCACCATGCCGAACGGCTCGTAGAGGCTGGGAACCACTGTCGCGTCGGTGGCGCCCAGCACCGCCGGGAGTTGGGTGGCGTCGAGGAAGCCCGTGAAGCTGACTGTCGAGCCGAGCGCCAGGCGGCGGGCCTCGGCCTCCAACTCGGGGCGGTACGGGCCGTCGCCTGCGATCACGACGCGCAGCCCGGGGTGCTGCTCGCGCAGCCGGGGTACGGCGTGCACGAGGTGCTGCACGCCCTTCTCGTAGACGAGCCGTCCGGCGTACCCGACGAGGGGGCCGTCGGCGGCGAACCGGGCACGGGCAGACGCGACCGCGCGGGGCCGGGCCCGCCAGGCCCGGTCGTCGACGCCGTTGGGCACCACGTCGACCTGCTCGGCGGGTACGTCGAAGAGCGCGCCCACCTGGTCGCGCATGTAACCCGAACAGGTGATCACGCGGGTGGAGGCCCCGGTGAGCCAGTGTTCGACGCCGTGGATGGTGCGGTTCATCTCCTCGGGCAGCCAGCCCTGGTGCCGGCCCGCCTCGGTGGCGTGCATGGTCGTGACGAGCGGCAGGTCCAGGTGGTCGGAGAGGGTCATGGCGGTGTGGGCGACGAGCCAGTCGTGGGCGTGGATGACGTCGTAGGTGCCGGCTTCGGTGGCGCGCAGGGCGGTGCGGGTGAGGGTGTGGTTGAACGCCATGGTCCAGGCCAGCAGGCTGCCGGTGGCGAGGGGGAAGGTGACGGGGTCTTCGGGGGCGCGCAGGATGCGGACGCCGTCGGCGTATTCCTCAAGGGGTGCGCCGTCGGCGTGGCGGGTGACGACTGTGACTTCGTGGCCGGCGGCGGCCAGTGCGACGGAGAGGGCGTGGACGTGTCGGCCGAGGCCACCGACGAGCACCGGCGGATATTCCCAGGACAGCATCAGCACCCGCAGGTGCCGGGCGGAGTGGATGTCGATCACGTGGGCGTCGGGTGACATTGCGGCCCCCTTTGAGTTGTCCCCGGGCGCGCGCCGACCGGCACCGAATCGGTGCCGCCGTCGCGTCTGGATCGGGCCCCATCCTGCCGGGGCCGAGATAACCAGCGGAGACACCGCCGTTGCGGTCATGTAAAGCGCTACTGGCCCTTTCGGCGCACCCGCAGCAGCTCGGCGACCGACCATGCCTGGAAAGGGCATCCGGTCGCGGCGTGCGGCGCGAGGCCGTCGGCTGTCTCGCTCACCGAGCCTAACCCATATTCGGTCAGATGTGCCTCAATGCCGACCAATACGTCATCGACCGACATCTTGCCCCTGCGGCACGCGTCGACGTACGGGCCGACAAGCCACGGCCACACAGTGCCCTGGTGGTAGCCGCCGTCCCGCTCCGCCGGACCACCCCGGTGCCGGCCCACGAACTCCGGCGAATCCGGGGCGAGACTGCGCGGCCCGAGCGGGGTGAGCAGCCCGGCCGCGACCCGCCGCAACGTCGGCTCGTCCGGCTCCAACGGCGCGAACGGCAACGACCAGGCCAGCAGCTGGTTGGGCCGCAGCGCGTCGTCGTCGTGCAGGGCCGCGCCACCAAGCGGGTACGCGGGCGCGGGCGCGTCGAGCACGTCGTACAGCCAGCCGGCCGGGGCCGGATAGCGGTCCCGGAACGAGGTGGCCGCCTGCCCGTGCCGCCGCCACAGCTCGTCCGCGTCCTGACCGGCCAGCTCGGTCAGCTCGGCGAGCCCGGCCAGCCCGTTGATCCACAGCGCGTTGACCTCGACGGGCTTGCCGGTACGCGGAGTGACAGGCACCCCGTACACGCGGGCGTCCATCCAGGTCAGGGCCGTGCCCGGGGCGCCCTGGGCGAGCAGCCCGTCGGCCGGGTCGACGCCGATGCCGTAGCGGGTGCCCGCCACGTGGGCGTCGACGACTGTCCGCAGCGCGGGCAGCAGCTCGTCGCCGAGGTCGGTGTCACCCGTGACGGTGACGTGTCGGCTCACCGCGTGCAGGAACCACAGCGTGCCGTCGACGGTGTTGTACTCCACCCGCCCGGTGTCGGCCGTGTTGGCGAGCATCCCCTCGGACAGCGTCGCCGCGTACGCCCGCAGCAGCTCCCGGCCCTCGGCGGCGCGGTTGGTGCAGAGGAAGAGACCCTCGTACGAGATCATCGTGTCCCGCGACCACGCGCCGAACCACGGGTACCCGGCGACCACGTCGACAGCCCCGCCGCCCGGGCGCACCACGAACGCGTCGGCGGCAAGCGTGAGCGTCGCCTCCACGTCATCCGTCGGGTTCGCGGCCGCCACCACCTGACGGTTGCGTCGCCGGGCGGTCTCCACGATCTGCGCGGCCGGCGGCGGTTCCTCGTCCAGCCGGCCCGCCCACGCCCGCACCGACACCGTGTCGCCGGGGCGCTCCAGCTCACCGACGAAGCGTCCCGCGTACCAGACGTCCTCGTCCGGGTGTAGCCCTCGGACTGCCTCCTCCCGGTGGTGCACGCCCAGCCACCACTGCCCCTCGGGGGTCCAGCCCGGGCCGGCGAGCCGGTACGCGCCCTCGACCACAGCGCCGTCGCCGACCGTCTCGACCTGCGGCGTGGGGCCGTCGGCCCGCCGCTCGCCGTGCGCGTCGCGCCAGGTGCAGGCGGCCGACAGCTCCAGCCGGACCGGGCCGCCGGCGATCAGCCGGTGCACCACCGCCACGCAGGACCGGCCAGGCAGCATGGCCAGCTCCCGCTCGATCACGACGCCGCCGATCCGCCACCGCCACCGGGGCAGCCCGTCGACCAGGTCGAAGCGTTCGAGCAGTTCGAAGCCGCGCGGGTCGACGTCACCGGAGGCCCACTCGTGCGCGCCGAGCCGGACCCGCGCGCCCGAGGGCAGGGTGACCGCCGGATCGAGACTTGCCAGTCCCACCTGACGGGACGCCGGAGTTTCGCCCGGGACCACCAGCAGACCGTGGTACCGGCGGGTGCGCAGTCCGGAGACCGTGCCCATCGCGTACCCGCCGACACCGTCAGGCACCAGCCACTCCCGGCTGGACGCGCTCGCCAGATCGCCACAGACCTGCGGGCCGAAGTGAATGTCGATCAACTTTCCTCCACCGACGGCAAGGTGTAACACGCCACGACGACAATGGCTGCTGTGGTCAAGTACGGAGACGGCGTCAAGGATGTGTACGTGATCACTGACCGATCGTCCTCCGACGCCTCGCCACCCGACGCTGAGCGGCTCCGGCTCGCCCAGGCCGACTCGGGGGAGCAGGACTGGCGCGCATGGGGTCCCTATCTGTCCGAACGGGCGTGGGGGACGGTACGGGAGGACTACAGCGAGCACGGTACGGCCTGGGACTACTTCCCGCATGACCACGCGCGGTCCAGAGCCTACCGGTGGAATGAAGACGGGATGGCAGGCGTCTGCGACGACCGGCAGACCTTCGCCTTCGCTCTCGCGCTGTGGAACGGCAAGGACCCGATCCTCAAGGAGCGGATGTTCGGCCTGGGCGGCGACAGCGGCAACCACGGCGAGGACGTCAAGGAGTACTGGTGGTACGAGGACTCCACGCCCACCCACTCCTGGATGCGCTGGCGCTACCACTACCCGCAGGCTGCCTTCCCGTACGACGAACTCGTCGCAGTGAACGCGCTGCGCGGCCGGGACGACACCGAGTACGAGCTGGTGGACACCGGCATCTTCGACGAGGACCGGTACTGGGCGGTGACAGTCGACTACGCCAAGGCGTCCCCGACCGACATGTGCATGGTGGTGACGGTCGCCAACCGGGGTGACCGGGCGGCGACCCTGCACGTGCTGCCCACGCTGTGGTTCCGCAACACGTGGGCGTGGGGTCTGCCCGGGGGCGACCGGATTCCCCGGCTGACCGGCGACGGCACCCGGCTCGTCGGTGAGCACCGGGTCCTCGGCCAACTGCTGCTGGAGGGCGACGGCGGCCCGGTGCCGCTGCTCTGCGACAACGACACGAACGCCGAGCGGCTCTGGGGCCTGCCGGGCCGCTCGAAGTACCCGAAGGACGGCATCAACGACCACGTGGTCAACGGCGCGCCCACCGTCAACCCGGCCCGGGAGGGCACCAAGGGCGCGCTGCACTACGTCCTCGACGTGCCGGCCGGCGGGCAGCGCCAGATCCGGTTGCGGCTGACCCGTACCGCGTCGCCTCCGGCGTCGGCCCCGCCGCCCCCGGCCGACCTTCGCGACGGCTTCGAGGCGGTGGTGTGGGCGCGGCGGGCCGAGGCGAACCGGTTCTTCGCAAGCGTGATCCCCGAGGCCGCCACAGCGGACGAGGCACTGGTCGCCCGGCAGGCCATCGCCGGGCTCATGTGGGGCAAGCAGTTCTACCACTTCGACGTCAAGCGCTGGCTCGAAGGCGACCCGGGCTCGACGCCGCCGGCCGGGCGCCGCCACGGACGCAACAGCGCCTGGTGGCACATGACCAGCTTCGACGTGATCTCCATGCCCGACCCGTGGGAGTATCCCTGGTACGCGGCCTGGGACCTGGCCTTCCACTGCGTGAGCATCGCCCGCGTCGACCCCGGCTTCGCCAAGGACCAACTGCTGCTCCTGCTGCGCGAGTGGTACCTGCACCCCAACGGGCAGATCCCCGCGTACGAGTGGGCGTTCGGCGACGTGAACCCACCGGTGCACGCCTGGGCGGCGCTGAAGGTGTTCGAGATCGACGGTGGCCGGGACTTCGAATTCCTGGCCCGGGTGATGCACAAGCTGCTGCTGAACTTCACCTGGTGGGTCAACCGCAAGGACACCGGCGGCAACAACGTCTTCGAGGGCGGCTTCCTCGGGCTGGACAACGTCGGGCCGTTCGACCGTTCGGCGGCGCTGCCGGTGGCGGGTGTGCTGGAGCAGTCCGACGGCACCGGCTGGATGGCCATGTACGCCCTCAACCTGCTGGACATCGCGATAGTGCTCGCCGAACACGACCGCACCTGGGTGGACACCGCCACCAAGTTCTTCGAACACTTCGCGTACATCGCCGCCGCCGCGTACGAGCAGGGGCTCTGGGACGACGAGGACGCCTTCTTCTACGACGTGCTGCGCCTCGCCGACGGCACGAAGGTGCCGTTGAAGGTCCGCTCGGTGGTCGGGCTGCTGCCGCTGGCCGCCACCACCAGGCTGACCGCCAAGACCCTGCACCGGCTGCCGGAGTTGGGCGCCCGGCTGCGCTGGTTCCTCACCAACCGCCCGGAGTACGCGCAGGTGATCGGCACCCGCCGCCTCGGCCCGGACGGACGCCAGCAGCGGCTGCTGTCCATGGTCGGCCCGGAGCAGGTGATCCGGCTGCTCGCCCGGATGCTCGACTCCGACGAGTTCCTCTCCGACTTCGGCCTTCGTACGCTGTCCCGCGCGCACCTGGACAAGCCGTTCTCGGTCACCCTCGGCGGACAGGAGTTCTCCGTCGGCTACGAGCCGGCCGAGTCGACAAGCGGGCTGTTCGGCGGCAACTCGAACTGGCGCGGCCCGATCTGGATGCCGACGAACTTCCTGCTGATCAGCGCGTTGCGCGACTACGCGGCGTTCTTCGGCGACGACCTCCAGGTGGAGTATCCGACCCGCTCCGGGGTGAAGCGCACCCTGGACGAGATCGCCGACGACCTCTCGGCCCGGCTGATCTCGCTGTTCACCCAGGACGACTGGGGCCGCCGCCCGATCTACGGCGCGGCGCGCCTGTTCCAGACCCACCCGGACTGGCGGGACCTGATCGCGTTCCCGGAGTACTTCCACGGTGACAACGGCGCCGGCCTGGGCGCCTGGCACCAGACCGGCTGGACGGCGCTTGTCGCCGACCTGATCCTCACCCTGCGCCGCTGACCCACCCCGCCCTCGCCCCGACCGTGCCGCCCCGCCCCGCCCGCAAGATCCGAGCAACATCAGGGATGCTGCTGCCTCCGGCCAGCGTGAGACAGCAGTATCACCGAAAGTGCGCGGATCTTGCGGGCCTGTGCCCGCACCTCCGCGCCCATGATCGTGCTCGATCCTGGGTAGGGAGGTCGGACACCGTCGCGCTGATCGCGGGGCAGCGCGGCTGACGCCCGGGACGCGCTAGTCAGTTGTCGGGCTGGCGTGGGCGCAGGCCGTTGAGGGCCGTGGTGAGGACACGGTCGGCGTACTCGGCGGTGAGGGGGCCACTGTGGTGCAGCCACCTCTTGAGCAGGGGACTCCAGATCATCTCCACGGCCACGTCGAGGTCGAGGTCCTCGGCGAGTTGCCCCGCCTGCTGGGCGCTGCGCAGCCGTTGGCGCTTGGCTTCCTTCAGCGGCCCGTCCAGCCGTTCGGCGTAGACGGCAGCCAGGTCCGGATCGTGCGCGATCTCGGTGGCCAACGCCCGCATCGGCTGGTCGTAGCGGGGATCGTTCAACTCCTCGACAGTGGCGCGGAGCACCAGGCGCAGGTCGGTTTCCAAGTCGCCGGTGTCGGGCAGCACCGGGGGCTCGCCCTCGCTGGCGCTGAGCAGGAGGAAGGCATCGAAGATGACAGCGCCCTTGGACGGCCACCAGCGGTAGATGGTCTGTTTGCCCACGCCGGCGCGCGCGGCGATGCCCTCGATGCTGAGTTTGGCGTAGCCGACCTCCCGGAGCAGGTCGAACGCCGCCGCGAGGATGGCCTGGCGCGAGGTCTCCTTCCGGCGGGCGGCGTTGGGCGCGGCCCGGTGTTGCGTCGCCATGGGCCGAAAGATACCAGGTGCGAGACGGACCGTCTCGTCTTGACGGGCGGGGTAGGCGAGACCTACCGTCGGACGCAGACGAGACGGTCCGTCTCGTCTCGGTGATCGAATGGAGATCGACTGTGCGCACCCCGCCCGGCACCACATCGCGTACCTGGTTCATCACCGGCGCCAGCCGCGGCCTGGGTCGCGCGTTCGCCATCGCCGCTCTCGAACGCGGCGATCGGGTGGTCGGCGCTGCCCGGACCATAGCCCGGGACGACTTCGACGAGCGTCACGGCGACCGTCTGCTCGCCCTGCCACTCGACGTGACCGACCGGGCGGCGGTCTTCGCCGCCGTCGCCACCGCGGCCGAGCACTTCGGAGGGCTCGACATCGTCGTCAACAACGCCGGCACCATGTCGCTGGGCATGCTCGAAGAGTTCACCGAGGCGCAGGCGCGGGCACAGTTCGAGGTCAACGTGTTCGGCGCGCTCTGGGTCAGCCAGGCCGCGCTGCCGCACCTGCGGGCCCGACGGGCCGGCCACATCGTGCAGATCTCCAGCATCGCCGCACTGGGCGGCTTCCCGAGCACCGGGATGTACAGCGCGAGCAAGTTCGCGCTGGAGGGCATGAGTGAGGCGCTGGCCATGGAGGCTGCGACCTTCGGGGTCAAGGTCAGCATCGTGCAGCCCGGCGGCTACTGGACCGACCTGTACACAAGCGCGACCTCCGCAGGCCCGATGGAGGAGTACGGGCCACTGCGCGCCGAACTGGAGCGGCAGTGGGCCGAAGGCTCGATCGACAGTGAGCCCCGGCTGGCCGCCGAGGCGCTGCTGACACTCGTCGACAGCGACGAACCGCCGCTGCGGCTCCTGCTCGGCAGCATGGTCTACGACCTGGCGTTCGACATCTCGCGCCGCCGCATGGACACCTGGGCCGGCTGGGAGCAGGTGAGCAGGGCCGCTGAGCACGCCGCCCCGGCCCCTGGGGGCACGCCCTGACGCTAGTCACCAATCCGTCACCAAGCGACTACCTAAGGTGTTCGGCCGTACGCTCGGGTGCGTGCCCGGACCCACCGAAAAGGCCACCGAAGAGGAGCGGCGCGACCGCATCGTCGCGTTCGCACGAGAGTTCGCCGAGGCGGAGGGTTGGCCGGAGGTGAGCACCAGGCGTCTCGCCGAGCGGGCCGCCGTCGACCTCGGTGACCTCTACCGACACTTCGCGGATCTGGAGGCGCTGCTCGCCGCCGTCGCCGCGTGCGCCCTCGTCGACCTGGCCGCCGATCTGGCGGAGGCGCACGCGGAGGCCGCCGGCAGCGCCGAGGGCGCCTGGCCGGCCGTCGCGAGCGCGTACCTCGATTTCGCGTACGCCAATCCGGAGGTCTACGACGCGATGCTCGCGATGACCCCGGACCTCGCCCTCGGTGTTGATGGTGTTCCGGCCGCGCCGCGGGCGGTCTTCGCCGAGCTGCGGGCTGCCCTCGCCCCGCTTGCCGGGGGCCGGGACCCGGACACCCTCGCCGAGGTGGGCTGGAGCCTGCTGCACGGCGTCGTCATGCTTACCAGGGGTGGCCGACTACGGCCCGAGGGGCAGGAGGAGCGGGAAGCGATGATCGCGGAGAGGCTGCTGCGGTGGCCGTGACGGCTGGCGGAAACTCGCTGGGTCCGGTGCCGGGCACGCCCTAGAGTCTCGGATCGTCGACGGAGTCAGCGCGAGAGGTGGCGGTATGACGGTGGACGCGGCGGCTCGGCGGGGTGCACAGGTGTTGATCTTCGATGCGGACGACACGCTCTGGGAGAACAACGTCGTCTTCGAGCGGGTGATCGACGACTTCCTCGGGTGGCTCGACCATCCCACCCTGGACCGGACGGAGATCCGGGCCATCCTCGATGACATCGAGCGGGCCAACGCCGTCGCGCACGGGTACGGCAGCAAGGTCTTCCTGCGCAGCCTGGCGGACTGCCTGGAACGGCTGCGCGAACGACCGGCCACCGATGCCGAACGGCAGGAGATCGACCGGCTGGCCCTGGCGCTCGTGGAGCACCGGGTGGAGCTGATGCCCGGCGTCGCCGAGGCGCTCGACGAGCTGGCCGGTCGGCACGAGCTGTTGCTGCTCACCAAGGGCGAGCGGGAGGAACAGCAGCGCAAGCTGGACGCCTGCGGGCTGCTGCACCACTTCCGGGCCGCGCACATCGTCGCCGAGAAGAAGGTCGACACGTACCGGTGGCTGATCGGGGAGCACGGCTTCGACCCGGCTGGCGCGTGGATGATCGGCAACTCCCCGAAGTCGGACATCCTGCCGGCCCGGGCGGCCGGACTGAACGCCGTGTTCATTCCGAACGAGAACACCTGGGTGCTGGAGCACGACGAACTGGATCCGACCGACGCGGGCATCCTGCGGCTTGCCGAGTTCCGCGATCTGCTGCGGCACTTCTGAGCGCCCCAGGAATCTGAACAGCGCTGGCGGCGATGGGTGCGTTACGCCGACGTGCCGCTTTTCCCCTTTGAGATCAGTCACGCCCGCCGACGGTCCGTCGCGGCTTGTCGGTCCGTCGCGGCCGGCCTAGCCTGGGCCGGCGCTCACGGTCCTTCGGGGTGTGCCGGGGGCGTACCGGCGTCCGGCGGGTGGGCACCGTGGAGCTGAGTGCTGAAGCGGCCGGCTCTCTCCGTCGAGCTGCGCGGCGTCGTGCCACGTCCGGGCATGACGGGGTGCCGGAGCTGTCCGCTCCCTGCCGGTCCGCCGGGGGTCAGGGCCGGGTAGTTGCGGACCCGGCCCTGACCACGCTCCCCTCGATGCGGACACGGCCGACCGGACGATGCCGGCCGCGCTGGCGGCCGGCATCGACACCGTTTTCGCGCTCAGGACGCCTCGCCGCCGCGGACGATGGCCACCGCCACGCGGCAGAACTCGTCCATGTCCGGGTTGAAGCCGGCCGCGATGTCGGGGTGCAACCCGGAGCGGGTCTCATCCAGCAAACGCTGACAGACCTGCTCCACCGGCTCGCCGCCGTAGTTGGCACGGACCCGGTCGGTGGCCGCCTGGAGCGCCGAGGTCAGCTGGTCCTCCAGAGGACCGCGCAACTTCTGCTGCACAGCGTCGAGCCCGCGCGGGTCGAGCGTGACATGTGGTTCCGACATCGGTGCTCCCTTCGTCGGCGTCCGCGATACCCCACCGCGGCCGTCGGTCAAACGCCAGTGGGTACGGCGGCAACCCGCACCTGGTACGAGAATTCCTCCGCGGGCTCCTCCTGGTACGACAAACGGCGGATCTGCCTGTCGTCGTCGTAGAGGGCGACGTCCACCAGGACGCCCAGGTGCGCCAGGCCGATGTTGGACACCCGCTTCTTGTCCTGCAACACGGCGCAGACGCCGCCGAGCAGGGTGCTGGCGTCGGACGTACGGTGCCCGGGTGGGCAGCGCAGGACCAGGTCGACAGCGATCGGCCCGGGCAGCGGCGTCCAGCCGGTGCGCTGAGCCGCCTGCAGGGCGGCCTGAAGTAGGGCGCGGACCCTCGTCGCCTGCCGGTGCCCGGCGGCGAAGATGGACAGCGCTTCGGTCTTGACCGGTGGCAGGCCGCTCACCTCGAATGTCAGGGCGAGAGCGCGGGTGTCCTGCACGACGGCACCTCCTCGTTGGAAGGATCCTGCCGAACCGGGGAAGCGGCGGTGCGACGTTCCCGCGATTACCAACCGATCGGGCAGGCGGGGTCGGCCGGAGGCGTGTCGACGGCGGCGGCGAACGCGCTGGCTGCGGCGCTGGGAAAACGCTAGTCGATGCGGCCCGCTCCCGGTAGTCGGTCGTTCACCCGGTAGGGCGGGGTGCGAAGGCGCAGAACTCGTTGCCTTCCGGGTCGGCCAGCACCCACCACCAGTGCGCCTCGTCGAGCGGTTCGCGCAGCAGCGTCGCGCCGGCCGCTATCAGTGCCATCGGCTCCGGGGCAACCAGGTCGACATCCCAGTGCAGCCGGTTCTTCACCGTCTTGGGCTCGGGCACACCGTCGAATCTCCAGCGGTCCCAGGGGAACCCGGCCGCGCCGACCACCGAGGCGTTGCCCGGCCCGTGCTCGACAGCGCCGCCGACCACGCGGGCCCACCAGGCCGCCTGGGCGGCAGGGTCGGCCGAGGCCACGACCAGCGCGGACGGGCCCGGCTGGGTGCCCGCGCCGACCGGGAACGCGCAGAACGAATTACCCTCCGGGTCGTTCAGCACCCACCAGCCGGCGTCGCCGGCCGGTTCGCCCACCAATCGGGCGCCGGCCGCGAGCAGCGCCGCCGGGTCCGCGCCGGCCAGCCGCAGATCCAGGTGTACGCGCGTCCTGCCGGCCCGTGGCTCGGGCACCCGGTTCACCCAGATCGACTCGGCGTCCGAGCCCGCCGAGCGGGGGTCGACGCGCGTGTCGCCGTCGCCGAGATCCACGACCTCGGCGTCGAGTGTCGCCGCCCAGAAGGCGCCCAGGCGGTGCGGGTCGGCGGCGTCCAGACACAGGTCCTTGAATCTCGCGATCACGGCCCCAGCATGCCTGCTCCGGACGTACCCCGTCAGTACTGCCCGGTGCCGACGGGTCGCCGCGCCGACGGCGGTAGATCTTGGACACTTTCCGTTCGTATCGAACGGAAAGTGTCCAAGATTCCCAACCGTCACCGATGGACCGGCGATCGTCCAGGCGTTGTGAGCCTCCGCCGCGTCGACCGGCGGGCAGGTTTCGTGGCTTCGCGGGTGGGGCAGTGTAGCCGCACAGAGCATCCCGAGTCGGCCTTTTCCGCAGCTTGTCGGCTTGGAAGCGGCTCGCCGCGCACCGGGGCGCGGATGCCTCCCCGGTCTTTCGCCGAAGAGAGGGGGAGGGCGATGACGGACCCCGAAACGGCTCGACACCGGCGTCGGCCGGCCGTCCGGCTGGGGGCGGCGGCTGCTGCGCTCGCACTGGCCGCGCCGCTTGCCGCGTGCGGCAGCGGCGGCGGTGACGGCGGTACGCCGACGATCAACCTGTACTACCCGCCCGAGCAGAACCTCCAGAAGGTCGTCGACGACTGCAACGCGCAGGCCCAGGGGCGCTACAAGATCGCCTACCGGGTGCTGCCGCGGCAGGCCGACGACCAGCGGGTGCAGATGGTGCGCCGGCTCGCCGCCGAGGACAGCGGCATGGACGTGCTCGGTCTGGACGTCACCTGGACGCAGGAGTTCGCAAGCGCCAAGTGGATCCGTGAGTGGACCGGCCAGGACAAGGCCGAGGCCGAGCAGGGCACCCTGTCCGGGCCGCTGGACACCGCCCGTTACGAGGGCAAGCTGTACGCCGCGCCGAAGAACACGAATGTGCAGCTGCTCTGGTATCGCAAGGACCTCGTGCCGCAGCCGCCGACCACCTGGGACCAGATGATCACGATGGCCCGGGAGCTCAAGGACCAGGGCAAGCCCCACCAGGTGCTCACGATGGGCGCCCAGTACGAGGGTCTCGTGGTGCTCTACAACACCCTCGCCGCGAGCGCCGGCGGCAAGATCCTTTCCGATGACGGCAAGCAGGCGGTGATGGACGAGGGCGCGGTCCGGGCGCTGGAGCAGTTGCAGCGCTTCGCCACGTCCGGCGTGACCTCGCCGTCGCTGAGCAACGCCACCGAGGACCCGGTGCGGCTGGAGTTCCAGGGCGGTTCGGGCGCGTTCCAGGTGAACTGGCCGTTCGTCTACCCGGCGCTTCAGGAGGCGAACCCGGAGCTTGCCAAGCAGGTCGGCTGGGCGCGCGTGCCCGGCGTCGACGAGGGCACGCCCAGCAAGGTCACGATCGGCGGGGTGAACCTGGCCGTCAGCTCGTACTCCAAGCACCCGGAGCTGTCCTTCGAGGCGGCGCGGTGTCTGCGCAGCGCCGAGCACCAGAAGTTCTCCGCCATCAACGACGGCGTGCCGCCGACCATCGAGGCGGTCTTCAACGACCCGGAGATGGCCGAGGCGTACCCGATGAAGGACACCATCCTGGAGCAGCTGAAGGACCCGGCGACCCGCCCGCTGACCCCGGCCTACCAGAGCATCTCCACAGTGACGTCGGCGATCCTGTCGCCGCCGTCGGCGATCCGCCCGCAGCAGACCGCCGACGAGCTGCGCGGCGCCATCGCCGACGCCCTCGAATCGAAGGGGGTGCTGCCGTGAGCGCGAGGAGTGAGCCGGGTTTGCGAGCCCCGCAGTCGCGAAGGAAGGTGACGCCGTGAGCGCGAGGAGTGAGCCGGGTTTGCGAGCCCCGCAGTCGCGAAGGAAGGTGACGCCGTGAGCGTCAACGCCACACCTGCCGGCACTGACACCGTCGCCGAGGAGACCAAGCCAGCCACAGTCCCCGCCCAGCGGGGCGGTCGCCGCAAGCCGCCGTTGAGCGAGAACAAGAAGGCCGAACGCAAGCTCGGCTGGCTGCTCTGCGCGCCCGCCGCGCTGGTAATGGTCGCGGTTACCGCGTACCCGATCATCTATTCGGTATGGCTGTCGTTGCAGCGCTACGACCTGCGCTTCCCCGACCAGCGCGAGTTCATCGGGCTGGAGAACTACATCACGGTGCTCACCAACGAGTTCTGGTGGACAGCGTTCGGGGTGACAATGCTGATCACGGTGGTCACCGTGGCCGTCGAGCTGGTGCTCGGCATGGGCTTGGCGATCATCATGCACCGCACCCTTGTCGGTCGCGGCCTGGTGCGGACCTCGGCACTGATCCCGTACGGGATCGTCACTGTCGTCGCCGCGTTCTCCTGGCGGTACGCGTGGACGCCCGGCACCGGCTACCTGGCCAACCTGTTCAGCGACGGCGCGCCGCTTACCGAGCGGGCCAGCTCCCTGGCGATCATCATGCTCGCCGAGATCTGGAAGACCACCCCGTTCATGGCGTTGCTGCTGATGGCCGGGCTGGCGCTGGTGCCGGAGGACCTGCTCAAGGCCGCCTCCACCGACGGCGCCACCGCGTGGCAGCGGTTCACCAAGGTGATGCTGCCGGTGATGAAGCCGGCGATCCTTGTCGCGCTGCTGTTCCGCACCCTGGACGCGTTCCGGGTCTTCGACAACATCTTCGTGCTGACGGCCGGCGGCAACGAGACGTCGTCGGTGTCGATGCTCGCCTACAACAACCTGATCCGGGGTCTGAACCTCGGCATCGGCTCGACGATGTCGGTGCTGATCTTCATCACCGTGGCGATCATCGCGTTCGTCTTCGTGAAGCTGTTCGGCACCGCTGCCCCGGGCAGCGACGACGGGGAGAGGCGCTGACATGGCCGTCGAAACCACCACCCGGGCGAAGGTGCGTTGGGGCCTGCTCGACATCCTGGTGATCGTCTTCGCGCTGGTCCCGGTGCTGTGGATCGCGTCGCTGTCGTTCAAGACGCCTGCCACTCTCACCGACGGGAAGTTCATCCCCCGCGAGTGGACGCTCGACAACTACAAGTCGATCTTCAACACCGACCAGTTCGTCCGGGCGCTGATCAACTCCATCGGTATCGCCCTGATCGCCACGCTGATCGCCGTGGTGCTCGGCGCGATGGCCGCGTACGCGATCAGTCGGCTGGATTTTCCCGGCAAGCGCCTGCTGGTCGGGGTGTCCCTGCTGATCGCGATGTTCCCGCAGGTGTCACTGGTGTCGCCGCTGTTCGAGATCGAGCGTCAGCTCGGCCTCTTCGACACCTGGCCCGGGCTGATCCTGCCGTACATCACCTTCGCGCTGCCGCTGGCGATCTACACGCTGTCGGCGTTCTTCAAGCAGATCCCGTGGGACCTGGAGAAGGCGGCGAAGATGGACGGCGCCACGCAGGCGCAGGCGTTCCGGCGCGTGATCGCCCCGCTGGCCGCGCCCGGCCTGTTCACCACGGCGATCCTGGTCTTCATCTTCTGCTGGAACGACTTCCTGTTCGCCATCACGCTGACCTCCACCGAACGCGCCCGTACGGTGCCGGTCGCCCTGTCGTTCTTCACCGGCGAGTCGCAGTTCGAGGACCCCACCGGGGCGATCTGCGCCGCCGCCGTGGTGATCACCGTTCCGATCATCCTGTTCGTTCTCTTCTTCCAGCGCCGCATCGTGTCCGGTCTGACCTCCGGCGCAGTCAAGGGATAGGTGGAAAGTCATGGCTGACATCGTGCTCGACAAGGTGAGCAAGAGTTTCCCGGACGGGACCGTCGCCGTGCAGGACGTCGACCTGGAGATCGCCGACGGCGAGTTCGTGATCCTGGTCGGCCCGTCTGGCTGCGGCAAGTCCACCACCCTCAACATGATCGCCGGGTTGGAGGACATCAGCTCCGGTGAGCTGCGCATCGGCGGCCAACGGGTCAACGACAAGGCTCCCCGGGACCGGGACATCGCCATGGTGTTCCAGTCGTACGCGCTGTATCCGAACATGACGGTGCGGGAGAACATGGCCTTCCCGCTGCGGTTGGCCAAGCTCGACAAGGAGACCATCAACTCGAAGGTCGACGAGGCGGCGAAGGTGCTGGAGCTGACCTCGCTGCTGGACCGCAAGCCGGCCAACCTCTCCGGTGGCCAGCGGCAGCGGGTGGCGATGGGCCGGGCGATCGTACGCAAGCCCAAGGCGTTCCTGATGGACGAGCCGCTGTCCAACCTCGACGCCAAACTGCGGGTGCAGATGCGGACTGTGGTGTCCCGTCTGCAGAAGCAACTCGGCACCACCACCGTCTACGTCACCCACGACCAGACCGAGGCGATGACCCTAGGCGACCGCGTGGTGATCATGAGGGGTGGGGCGATCCAGCAGGTCGGCCCGCCGCAGGAGCTGTACGACCACCCGCGCAACCTGTTCGTGGCTGGCTTCATCGGCTCACCGTCGATGAACTTCCTGCACGCCGCCGTGCAGGACGGCGGGCTGCACACCGCGCTGGGCGACGTCCCACTCGGCGACCGGGTACGCCGCGAACTGGAGGCCGCCGACGCGCCCCGCGAGTTGATCCTCGGTATCCGTCCCGAGCACTTCGAGGACGCCGAACTTGTCGACGACGACACCCGTCGCCGGGGCATCGAGTTCGAGGCGCCGGTGGACATCGTCGAGTCGATGGGCTCGGACAAGTACGTCTACTTCACTGTCGAGGGCGAGAAGGCGAGCGCCGCCGAGCTGGAGGAGTTGGCCGCCGAGGCCGGCGCGTCCGACTTCGCCGGCGCTGGCGGCAACCTGGTGACCCGGCTGTCCGCGGAGTCACCGGTCACCGAGGGGGAGTCGCGCCGGGTCTGGTTCAACCTGGAGAAGATCCACCTGTTCGATCCGTCCAACGGTCGCAACCTCACGTTGCACGAGGGCCGGGCGGCCGGCGCGCTCGCCGACTGACAGCGTCCATCGTGACGGGGCCGACGGGGAGACCCGCCGGCCCTGTCCTGTCCTGCGTGGAGCGTCCGACCGTGGCAAGGTGGTCGCAGGTCGCGTCGTGAGGCGGGGGACGGATGAATCGACGACTGGCCGCGCTGGCCAACGCGCACGGGGTGTCCACCTGGTACGAGGACTGGCGGCACCGCCGCGTCGAGGTCGCGCCGGAGACAGTGGTGGGCGTGCTCGGCCTTCTCGGGGTGGACGCCACCAGCCCGGCAGCGGTGGCCGACGCGCTCGCCGCCGCCCGCGCTGTCGACGGTGCCGCCCTGCCGGCGACCGTGGTGCTGGCCCACGGCACCTCCCGGCCACTTCCCGGCCCGGGTGTGGTGAGCCTGGAGGACGGTGGTCGCCGCGCGGTCGACGGTGAGCTGCCGGGCGACCTGCCGCTGGGCTGGCACCGGCTGGCCTGCGCTGGCCGGGACGTGACGCTCGTCGTGGTGCCCCGCCGGCTGCCCGTGCCGCCGCGCACCTGGGGCTGGATGCTCCAGCTCTACGCGCTCAGTTCGCAGCGGTCGTGGGGCATGGGCGACTTCGGCGACCTCGCCGAGTTCACCGGCTGGGCCGGCGACAACGGCGCCGGGCTGGTGCTGCTCAACCCTCTGCACGCGGTCGGCCCGGCACATCCGGTGGCCACCTCACCGTACTCACCGGCCAGCCGGCGCTTCGTCAACCCGCTCTACCTGCGGGTCAGCGACACCGCCGCGTACCGGGCGGCTGACCCGGCGACCCGTGCCGTTGTCGACGCGCTGCGCCCCGACCGTGGCGATCTGATCGACTACGACGAGGTGTGGGCCGCCAAGCGGCACGCCCTGGAGCTGCTGTACCCGTACGCCCAGCGGGCGGACCTCGCCGCGGACCCGGCGCTTACCACCTTCGCCACCTGGTGCGCGCTCGCCGAGCGGCACGGCAACGACTGGCGGGCGTGGCCCGCGGAGCTGCACCACCCCGACGCGCCCGCGGTCGCCGAGCAGCGCCGGCAGCTCGCCGACCGGGTGGCCCTGCACGCCTGGCTGCAACACCTCTGCGACGAGCAACTCGACGCCGTCACGGCGGCGGCCCGCGCGGCGGGGATGCCAGTCGGCGTCGTGCACGACCTGGCCGTCGGCATCGACCCGGGCGGCGCGGACGGCTGGCAACTCGCCGACGTGCTGGCGCAGGGCGTGCGGGTCGGCGCCCCACCGGACGACTTCAACCAGCTCGGCCAGGACTGGGGGCTCGCCGCGTGGCGGCCGGACCGGCTTGCCGAGACCGGGTACGCGGCGTACCGCGACATGCTGCGGCGGACCCTGCGGCACGCCGACGGCCTGCGTGTCGACCACGTCGCCGGGCTGTGGCGACTGTGGTGGGTCCCACCGGGCGCCGGTGCCGCCGAGGGCACCTACGTGCGCTACGACGCGGAGGCGATGCTCGGCATCCTCGCGCTGGAGGCGCACCGGGCCGGCGCGGTGGTGGTCGGTGAGGATCTCGGCACCGTCCAACCCGCCGTGACACGGGGGCTGCGGGGGCGCAACATGCTCGGCTCGACGGTGCTGTGGTTCGCCCGCGACGACGACGGCGACTTCGTCAGGCCGTCGCGCTGGCCACGCAACGCGCTGGCCACGATCTCCACCCACGACCTGCCGACCGCGCCAGGCTTCCTGACCGGCGAGCACGTCCGGGTACGCGACGAGTTGAAGCTGCTCGGCACCGACGTGGCTGTGGAACGGGCCCGGGCCGCCACCGACCGGGATCGGCTGGTGGCGATGCTGCGCGACGAAGCGCTGCTGCCGTCGCCGGTCGAGTCGGCCGACCCGGCGTCGACCGATGGGCCGGCCCGACCCGACGACGGCGACGTGGTGGTCGCGATGCACGCCGCGCTCGCGGCCAGCCCGGCCCGCCTGCTCGGCGTCTCGCTCTACGACGTGCTGGGCGAGGTGCGCCAACCCAACATGCCGGGCACTGTGGACGAGTATCCGAACTGGCGGCTGCCGCTGCCGGCCACCGTGGCGCAGATCCGCGAGGATCCCCGGGTTGCCCGGGTCGCCGATCTGCTCACCGCTGCCCGCCCGCGCTCGGGTTCCGCGCGGTCGGCCGCCGTGCAGCCGGCCACCGGGTCGGCGCGTCCCGCCGACGACTGACGCCTCATCCGGGTGCCCGGTCGGTGGTGACGCTGGCCGGGCGCTCGCGGCGAGCGGTCACGTACGCCAGTCGAAGCGGGGAGGCAGACCGAGGAAGTCCGCGTACCGCCCGAGAGCCCGCTCCACGCCTGCCCGGGCGGCGGCGTCGAGCGTCGCCAGCGGCTGGATCGTCACGGTCACCGCGGTCCGGCCGATCTTGCGTTTCCACACGCCGACCACCCGGCCGGCGCGGACCACTGTGGCCTGGAAGATGCCGTTGTTGCCCGGCACCACTGCCGGCTGGTGCGCGGGGTCGAGCATCAGCGTGCGGTCCCGGTAGCCGAGCAGGTACTCGTCGAAGCCCGGCAACACGAGCACGTCGTCAAGCGACGAGCCTGCCTCGTCGGCTGCCACCGGGCCGGCCAGCGCGGCGTCGACGAGCGCCGCGTCCACGTGCATCGGCTCGCCGTCGACGCGTACCGTGCTCAGACCTTCGGCGGCGGCCAGGCCGCGCCGCGCGTCGGTGAGTGTGAGGCCGCTCCAGCCGGCGAACTCGCGGGCCGTGACCGGGCCGTGCCCGCGCACGTAGCGGTGGGCGAGCATCGCCAGCGCCTCGTCCCGCTCGGGCCGTCGTGGCGCCGGTGCCCACTCGTCGAGCA
The DNA here is from genome assembly GCF_011927785.1 of Micromonospora profundi. Classification (NCBI taxonomy): domain Bacteria; kingdom Bacillati; phylum Actinomycetota; class Actinomycetes; order Micromonosporales; family Micromonosporaceae; genus Micromonospora; species Micromonospora profundi. The sequence goes on from NZ_JAATJK010000001.1 coordinate 1,341,638, forward strand.
GCGCGAACGTCTGCTCGGTGCCGACGTTCGGTGCCACGCAGGTCACCCCGCGCACGCTCGAATACCAGAGCAGGTGGTAACCCCGCTGGCCGTCGGTCGCCACCCCTGCCGCGCGGAGGGTCGCCAGGCACTGTGCCCGGGTGAGTCGGCCGCCGCCGGCCAGCGCGGCGCCCAGGACGTCCACGGCCCGCTCCGCGTCGTCGTCGGTGAGCCCCAGGCGGGCTCGACGGGTCGCCAGGCCAGCCAGCGAGCGGACGCCGGTGAGCTCCAGCATCCAGCGGGCGTCGGCGGGCGGGACGAGGTGCACGGTGCCGCGCATCGGCCAGGTGCGCAGGGCTTCGCGACGCTCCAACGCCGCCTGCACGTCGGCCATGCTCCGGCCGGGCAGCCGCGCCCCCAGCGACCAGAGCCCGCTGGCCAGATCCTGTGCCTGCATCGCGCCGAACCACTCGACCACAGCGGCGACGCTCCCGGGGCGGGTGCTCGGATGCGGGCGCAGCAGCAGGCTTGTCATCCGTAGCGCCAGCGCGTCGGCCGCGCCGAGGTCAGCATTCATGGCACCCTTCCCGGTCGTCGTCGCGCAGCCTAGGCTCGCCGTACGACAGCAGGCTTAACGGTCGCCGGAGTGGGAATGCGCCGCCGGAAGTACGCGTACCGCGCGTACGGAAGGGAGTGCCATGACTGCCGCAAGCGAGCCGGCACGGGGCGCCGGTGAACCGGCCGGGTCCCGGACCCATCGGGCGTCCGTCAACGCCAAGACCAGCGCGGCCGCCACCTTCGCCCTCGTCTTCGGCGTGGCTGGCCTGCTCAGCGTGCTGACCGCGATCCTCGCCTGGATCGGGCTGATCCTCGGCATCATCGGCGTCATCCTCGGCATCTTCGGGCTGAAGATGAGCCGGCGGCCCGGAGTGACCGGCCGTGGGGTGGCCATCGGCGGCCTCGTGCTGAGCATCCTGGCCGTGCTGATCGGCTTGGGTCTGGCCGCTGGCATCACCACCTTCGTCAACAACGACAGCGCGGTGGACCGCCTCCAGCAGCAGGTCGACGACCTGCGCGACAAGCTCGACTGACGGCACGTCGAGGCACGCGCACCGGGTGGCCGGCCGAACGGGATGACTGAACGGCCGCCACAGTAGGGTGGTCGGCGTGCTCCGCCAGGTCACCGCGATCCGTTACGTCACCCCGCTGCGCGAGGGTGGCTCGCTTCCGGGCGTGGTGGAGGCCGACGACCTCGGCACGTACGTGGCGAAGTTCCGGGGCGCCGGGCAGGGGCCGAAGGCGCTCGTCGCCGAGGTGATCTGCGGCGAGCTGGCCCGCCGGTTGGAGCTGCGGGTGCCGTCACTCGTGGTCCTGGACGTCGACCCGGTGATCGGGCGGGCCGAGCCCGACCAGGAGGTGCAGGAGCTGCTCCGCAACAGCGGCGGCGCCAACCTGGGGATGGACTTCCTGCCGGCGGCGCTGGGCTTCGACCCGGTCGCGCACCCCGTGGACCCGACGATGGCGTCCCGGGTGCTCTGGTTCGACGCGTACGTGCAGAACGTCGACCGGAGCTGGCGCAACCCGAACCTGCTGATCTGGCACCGGGACCTGTGGCTGATCGACCATGGCGCTGCCCTGTACTTCCACCACAACTGGCCCCGCGCCGAAGCCGCGGTGCATCGGCCCTACCGGGCCGAGGATCACGTGCTGGCGCCGTACGCCGACCGGATGGCCGAAGCCGACGCCGAGTTGGCGCCCCGGATCACCCCGGAGCTGCTCGCCGAGGTGCTGGCGCTGGTGCCCCCGGAGTGGCTGACCGCTGCCGACTTCGACTCGGCCGACGCGGCCCGGGAGGCGTACGTGGCGCACCTGTCGCAGCGGGTCGCCCGGTCGGTGGACTGGCTACCGGCGGGGGACGCCGCGTGAGACACCCCTTCGAGTACGCCATCATCCGGCTGGTGCCCCGCATCGAGCGCGGCGAGCAGATCAACGTCGGTGTGCTGCTCTACTGCCAGCAGCGCGACTTCCTGGCCGCGCGGACACACCTGGATGCCGACCGGGTCCGCGCGCTGGCCCCCGACGTCGACCTGCCGGCCGTGGCAGCGGTCCTCGATTCCTGGGACCGGACCTGCGCCGGTGACGGACCGGCGACCCGGATGCGGCTCGGTGAACGGTTCCACTGGCTGGCAGCACCGCGCAGCACGATGATCCAGGCCGGCCCGGTGCACACCGGGCTCACTGCCGACCCGGCGGCCGAGGTGGACCGGCTGATGGCGGCGCTGGTCCGCTGACGGCGTGACCACGGGCCCTCTGACGAGCGCCAGAACAGCCCTGCAGCCCGGCTGTCGTTTGTCGTGCGATCGGGAGGGTAGTCGCGAGAGCTTGAGCCGAATCAAGAGGGGACACGACTTATGGCTGCTCAGACCAAGGTGGCGGTGATCTACTACAGCGCCACAGGCATCACGTACCAGATGGCGCAGGCCGTCTGCGAGGCCGCGGGCGAAGCCGGCGCCGACGTACGCCTCCGCAAGGTGCGGGAGTTGGCGCCGGACGAGGCGATCCGCTCCAACTCCGGTTGGCAGGCGCATCACCTGGAGACCCAGGACGTCCCCGAGGCGATGGTCGACGACCTGTCCTGGGCCGACGTGGTGATCATGGGTGCGCCGACCCGGTACGGCATGGTCGCCGCCCAGCTGAAGCAGTTCATCGACACCACAGGCCCGCTCTGGGCCAAGGGCGCGCTGGCCAACAAGGTCTATTCCGCGTTCACCTCGACGGCGACCTTGCACGGCGGGCAGGAGACCACGCTTACCGCGCTCTTCAACGTCTTCTACCACTGGGGCGGGATCGTGGTCACCCCCGGCTACACCGACTCCAGCCAGTTCATCGCCGGCAACCCGTACGGGGCCTCACACGTCAGCAACAACGGTGAGATCGCCCCGGACGCCGTGGCGCTTGGCGCCTGCGCCCTCACCGCCCGCCGGGCCGTGCTGATCGGTGCCGCGCTGAAGCAGGGCATGGCCGGCTGACCCGCAGCCGCACCGGACCTCCGATACGCCTGGGTACCGGTGGCGCGGGCGGGGGCTCTCGGCCCGCCCGCGCCACCGGCCACACCAGCCCTACCCCCGCACGGTGGCCGCTATGCCCGCCGGCGCGGCCGGCAACAGGTCGGCCAGGAGCTCGGACAGCACGGCGAGTCCGTCCGGGCTGAGCACCGACTCCGGGTGGAACTGCACGCCGGCGAAGCCGCGCCCGCGCAGCGCGTGCACGGCGCCGTCGCTGACGTCCCGGGCCAGCTCCACAGTCCCGTACGCGGTTTCCAGACGGTCCCCGTCGGCGAGCGCGGTGAACGTCGAGTAGAACCCCACCCGGCGGGTCCGGCCGAACAGCGGCACCTCCCGCTGCAACCCCTGATAGGGCGCCTGACGGCGGTGCATCGGCAGCCCCAGCAGCCCGGCCAGCACCTGGTGCCCGAGGCAGACCGCGAGAGTCGGCCGTCCGGCCGCCAGCAGCCCGGTCAGCAGCCTTCGCAACGCCACCATCTTCGGCTCGTCCGGGCTTCCCGGGTCGCCCGGTCCCGGCCCGGCCACCACCAGGTCGTACCCGTCGACCGGCTCGCAGGCGTGCCACGGCCGCAGCGTGACCGCGAGCCCCAACGCGCCCAGTTGGTGGGCCAGCATGCCGGTGAAGGTGTCCTCGGCGTCCACGATCAACGCCCGCCGGCCCACCAGACCGGGCAGGCCCGGCGCGTCCGGTGCCCGCTGGTCCAGCCAGAACCGGGCCAGCGGGGCGTTGCGCGCGGCGAGCGCGGCGCGTACCGCCGGGTCGTCGGCCAGCCGCGCGACCTGCCCGCCCGCGCCGGCGGGCGCCGCCGGGCCGAGACCCAGCGCGGCCAGCACACCGGCCGCCTTGGCGTGCGTCTCGGCCACCTCGCCGGCAGCCGTCGAGTGTCGGACCAGTGTCGCGCCGACCGGCACCCGCAGCTGGCCGGTGGGTGAGATCTCGGCGGTCCGGATCAGGATCGGGGCGTCCAGGGTCTGCCGGCCCGCCTCGTCGTGGCCGAGCAGGGCCAGCACCCCCGCGTAGTAGCCCCGGCCGCGCCCCTCGTGCCGGGCGATCACACGGCAGGCGTTCTCCATGGGGCTGCCCGTGACGGTCGGCGCGAACATCGTCTCGCGCAGCACCTCCCGCACGTCGCGGGTGCCCCGCCCGGCGAGCAGGTACTCGGTGTGCGCCAGGTGCGACATCTCCTTGAGGTACGGGCCGATCACCTGGCCGCCGTGCTCTGCGACGGTGGCCATCATCTTCAGCTCCTCGTCGAGCACCATGTACAGCTCCTCGACCTCCTTGGGATCGGCGAGGAACCGCAACAGCGCGGCGGTGTCCGGTGCCTCGCCGGAGGATCGGAAGGTGCCGCTGATCGGGTTCATCATGACGAGGCCGTCGTCGACGCTCACGTGCCGCTCCGGGCTCGCGCCGACCAGGATCCGGGTGCCGGTGTGCACCACGAACGTCCAGTACGCGCCACGCTCGGCGACCAGCAGCCGGCGCAGCGCGGCGAGCGCGGCAAGCAGCGGCGCACCCTGCACGGTGGCGTTCAGGACGCGGTGGATGACGAAGTTGGCACCCTCGCCCCGGCCGATCTCCTCGGCGAGCACCCGCTGCACGATCCGGGCGTACTCCTCGTCGGTGACGTCGAACGCGGCACCCTCAGTACGGACCGGTTGGTCGGGCAGCGCGGCCAGAGCCTCGGCCAGGGGGATCCGCCGGTGCTCGCGGACCTGGAGACACTCCAGCGGCGCGCCGTCGTCGACGCAGGCGAAGCCGCGCTCGGCGATCTGCCGGTACGGCACCACGGCGAGCGTCCGCGCTCCAGGCGTGCCGGGCGGCAGAGGGATGTCCGCCAGCCGTTCGACGGTGTCGACGGGGCCGGTGAACAGCTCAAGCTCGTCGGCGCCCTCGCGGCGCACCAGCGCGAAAGGGCCGGGGTCGACACCGTCGGCGACGGCGGCGAGCAGATCGGTCAGGTGGGTCATCGGAGTCTCCGTAGGCCGGGCGCCGCCAGCGGGGGCGGCCATCCGGGCCGGGAGATCCGGCGGCCGCCTCGATGGCGGCCGCGTGAGTGAAGCTACGCGCGGGGGGTGGCCGCCAGGTTGGCGGGCCACCAGCAGGTCAGGTGCGCGAGCATGCGACCACCCTACGCGTCCGTGCTCGGGTCCGGAACCTGTTCAGGTGTACGGGTGTGCTGGGCGTGACCGCCGTTGCTGTCCGGCCGGCACCGGGTAACTTGACCGGCGATGAACATTCTCGCGCTCGACCTGGGCACATCCTCGGTACGCGGGCTGGTGCTGAGCGGTGACGCCCAGCCAATGCCCGGCGTGCTGGCCCGACGGAAGGTCAACCTCGCCAGCGGCGACGACGGCACCGGCACGCTGTCCGGGCCCGACTACCGCACGCTGCTCGTCGAGTGCCTGGACGAGTTGGCCGAGTCGGGACAGCTGCGGGACATCGGCCTGGTGGCGATCTCCGCGCAGTGGCACTCGGTGCTCCCGCTGGGCCGCGACGGCGCTCCGCTCGGTCCGGTGGTGACCTGGCTGGACACCCGGCCCACGGCGGCCAAGGGCGCTGCGGGCCCGGTCGACCCGGACGACTTCCACCAGCGCACCGGCTGCTGGTGGCACCGTTCCTACTGGTCGATGCGCCTGCCCTGGCTGCGTGCGCAGTCCGGTACCTCGATCGCCCGGTTCGTCGGCCTGCCCGAGTACGTCCTGGGTGAGCTGCTGGAGGCGGCGCCCATGTCGATCTCCCAGGCGTCCGGCACCGGCCTGCTGGACCTGGGCAGCCTGCGCTGGGACGAGGAGGCGCTGGTGCTGGCCGGGGCACGTCCCGGTGAGCTGCCGCCGCTGTGGGAGTTGAACTGGCACGGTCGGCTCCGGTCCGACTGGGCGCGACGCTGGCCCCAGTTGGCCGAGGCGCGCTGGGCGCCGCCGGTCGGCGACGGTGGGGCGTCCAACGTGGGGTCGGGCTGCGTCGACCCGAGCCGGGCCGCGATCACTGTCGGCACCTCCGCCGCCGTACGCCTGATGCAGCGGATCCCGGCCGGCGAGCCGATGCCCCGGCTGCCCGAACGGCTCTGGCGTTACCGGGTCGACCACGAGCATGTGGTGACCGGGGCGGCGTACTCCAGTGGCGGCAACCTGTTCGCCTGGGCTCAGCGGGAGTTGCGGTTGCCTGCCGGCGACGAGCTGGACGCGGCGTTGGCGCTGGTGCCGCCCGGCGGTGGCCAGCCGGCGGATCCCCGATTCGGCGGTGACCGGGCGCCCGGGGTCGCGCCGGCGGGCACTGGCGAGTTGCGTGGGCTGAGCTTCGGCACGACGGCCGTGGACATCCTGGCCGGCCTCATGCAGGGTCTCTGTGGGCTCGTCGCCGACGACCTCGCGGTGTTGGAGTCCACCATCGACAGTCCTGTCGATGTGGTGCTGGGCGGTGGCGCGGTGGCCGCCTCGGTGTGGTGGCGTCAGGCGTTCGCCTCCACGCTCGCGCCGCGACCGGTGTCGCACCAACGCAACCCGGAGGTCGGTGCCACAGGTGCCGCGCTGGTGGCGATGGGCCGCTGTTGCGACGCGACCGAGCTCGCCGACATCGGCCGGACGGATGAGCTGGTTCCACCGACGACGACAGGTCGGCCGCACCCGCAGTATCCTTCCTGAACTTTCGGTCTGACCGGACCGTTGACAGGGCTTCCGGGCCTGGTTGGATGGACTGCGCTCCCCGGGTCGCGGTGGACGCGGCAGGACGGAGGATGCAGGGTGGCGGCAGGTCCCGATCCGACGAGCGGTTCGGTGTCGAACCATCGTCGGCGTCGCTTCGACGTCCGGGTCGTTCCGCACCGGCGCCGCTCGCCGTTCCGGCTGCGCGACTGGCGGATGAGCACCAAGCTGGCCACCGTCCTGGTGGTGCCGTCGGTGGCATTCCTGGTGCTGGCCAGCGTGCAGACCAGCGCTCTCGTCGGGCGGACGACCGAGCTTAACGACTTCGCCCGGCAGGTCGGCATCGGCAGGCAGATCACCGCCGTGGTGCACCACCTCCAGCAGGAGCGCGACCGGTCGGCAGGTGAGCTCGGCGAACTGCGCCGGGGTGGTGACCGGCAGGCCGCGGCCAGCGACCTGAGGCCGTTGCAGTCGGCCACCGACCGGGCCATCGACGACCTGCGTCGGGCCGCGAAACCGCTCGCCAACGCCGACGCATCCTGGCGGGTCGCCTACTCCGATGCGTTGGAGGCGTACGACAAGGTGGTCGACATCCGGGCGGCTGTCCCGCCGGCGGTGCTGAGCAACGACACCATCCTGAGCAACTACCACCGGGCCATCGACGCGCTGCTCGATCTGCTCGACGAGCCGACGCCGGGTCAGGAACGACCGGCGTTGAGCGACGCGGTGCTGCGCTACGTCCAGCTGGCCCGGGTCAAGGAGCTGTCCTCCCGGATCCGCGCCCAGCTCTACGCCGCCTCCCGCGCCGGCCGGTACGGCACCGACGACCGGGTCCTGCTCTCCGACCTGCGCGCTCAGCAGCTCACCGCGCTGGGGGCGTTCCGGGTGGCCGCCACCATCGACCAGATCCGCCGGTACGACGCGGCTTCGGTGAACCCGATGTTCCAGGTCGCCACCCAGTTGGAGGAACGCAGCCTGCCCACTGGTGACGCGACGCCGGAGGTGCTGCCCTCGGAGCAGTGGTGGTCGGCGAGCCAGCAGCGTCAGGAGTTGCTGCGTCAGCTCGAAGCGGGGGTGCTCGACGACGCTGTGCGGCAGGCCGACGACGTCAGCTCCAGCCAGCTGCGGGACACCCTGCTTGTCGTCGGTGGGATCGTCACGGTGCTGCTGGCAGCCCTGCTCATCTCGCTGCTCGTCGGCCGGTCGGTTGCCCGGTCGATGCGCCTGTTGCGCAGTCAGGCGCTGCGGATCGCGCAGATCGAGCTGCCGGACGCGCTGGACCGGCTACGTACGGTGAACAGCGGGGTGACCGACATCGACGTCGCGCCGCCGGTGGTGCGCTCGCTCGACGAGATCGGCGAGCTGGCCGAGGCGTTCGTCGCGGTGCACCGCAGCGCGGTCAGCGTCGCCGTCGAGCAGGCGCGGATGCGCCGCAACGTCAACAGCATGTTCGTCAACCTGGCCCGACGCAGCCAGGTGCTTGTGGAGCGCCAACTGGAGCTGCTTGACGATCTGGAGCGCGAGGAGAGCGACCCGGACCAGTTGGAGAACCTGTTCAAGCTCGACCACCTGGCCGCCCGGATGCGCCGCAACGACGAGAGCCTGTTGGTGCTGGCGGGCTCGGAATCCACCCGCCGGCGGAACCGCCCGGTCGGTCTCGGCAGCGTGCTGCTTGCCGCGGCCGCCGAGATCGAGCAGTACCAGCGGGTCCGCCTGGAACCGGCGGGCGACGTCAACGTGGTCGGGCACGCGGTGGGCGAGTTGGTGCACATGCTGGCCGAGTTGCTGGAGAACGCTACGGCGTTCTCCCGCCCGGACACGGCGGTCGTGGTGACCGCCCGGGTCGAGGCGTCGGCCGTGCAGATCGACATCGCCGACAACGGCCTCGGCATGACCCAGGCCGCGCTCGCCGAGGCGAACGCGGTGCTGGCGAGCCCGCCGGCTGCGAACGTCGCGGCGGTCGAGCGGATGGGCCTGTTCGTGGTCAGCCACCTGGCCGCCCGGCTGGGCGTACTCGTGCGGCTCGACGGTGGGCAGAGCGGCGGCCTGGTCGCCCGGCTGGTGCTGCCCGCCTCTCTGCTGGCTCCGGCGGGCACTGTGGAGCTGGATCCGCCGATGCCGGCCCGGATGCTGGCGGCTGGCGCGGCGCGCGGCATTGGAGCGCAGCGGATGGCCAGGGCTTCCCGAGTGGCCGCGCCGGCCGCCGCGCCGATGGAGTTGCCGTTCGCCGGTCGTCCGCCGGCGGCTGCGCCGCAGCAGGCTCGCCCGGTGCCGGTGCGCGCCGAGGATGTGCTGGCCGCGCCGGCCGCTGCGTCCGACGGCAGCGGCTGGTGGTCCCGTGAGGGACCGGCCGGCCCGGCGGTCACCGGTCCGGCCGTGCCGCCCGCGACGCCGGTGACCGCGGGAACGAACGAGCGGGGCCTGCCGGTACGGGTGCCGATGGCGCAGCTTTCCGCGGTCACCCGCCCGGCGCAGCCGGGCTCGACGCCGACACGTGTCGATCTGGACCCGGCGGCGGTGGGGGGCATGCTTTCCCGGCTCTACAGCGGGGTACGGCGTGCGGAGGCCGAGGACACCACCGAGATACCCGTGTCATCCTCGTGGGGGCACGACGAAGGGGGACGACGACAGTGACGACGTTGAGCCAGGAGGCACGGGATCTGAGCTGGCTGGTGAGCGCGTTCGCGGAGCGGGTGCCCGGTGTGGCGCACGCGGTGGTGGTCTCCTCGGACGGGCTGCTGGTCGCGATCTCCGATCACCTGCCGCGGGACCACGCCGACAAGCTCGCCGCGGTGACCTCGGGGTTGATGAGCATCACGGCCGGCGCGGCGCAGATGTTCGACGGTGACATCGTCAAGCAGACGGTGGTCGAGATGGGCCGGGGCTACTTCCTGGTGATGCAGGTGCGTGACGGCTCGATCCTGGCCACGCTGGCCGCTGGTGACGCGGACATCGGCGTGGTGGGTTACGAGATGGCGCGGCTCGCGAAGCAGGCGGGGGAGATGCTCACCCCTGCGCTGCGGGCGGAGTTGCAGCAGGCGTTGCCTCGCTGAGTGGTCCGGGCGTGACCCGGACGGTCACCGGCTCACCGGAGCCGAGCCGTCCGGGCCCGGCTGTCCGGGCGCCCCGTTCAGAAACCGCCCTCGGCGATCACGGAGCGGTACCAGTGGGCGCTGCGCTTGAGCACGCGTCGCTGGGTCGCGTAGTCCACATAGACCAGACCCCAGCGCTGGTCGTAGCCCTCGGCCCACTCGAAGTTGTCGAGCAGTGACCAGACGTGGAAGCTCTCCAGCGGCACTCCGGCGGCGATGGCGCGGTGCGCGGCGGCGAGGTGGTCGCGCAGGAAGGTGATCCGGCCGGCGTCGTCGACGGTGCCGTCGGTACCCAGGGTGTCGGGGGTGGGCAGGCCGTTCTCGGTGACCGTGAGCGGGATCGGACCGTAGTCGCGGGTGACCCGGGTCAGGATGTCGTACATCCCGTCGGGGTAGATCTGCTGCCATTCGGCCTCGGAGGTCGGCCAGCGCTGCTCGCTGCGGCCGTCGGCGGTGACGTAGATCGGCGTGTAGTACTGCACGGCGAGCAGGTCGACCGGCGAGGAGATCACCGCCAGGTCGCCGTCGCGGATGCCGCGGACCATCCGGCTGCGCGAGCCCAGGTCGGCGAGCACGTCCTGCGGGTAGCTGCCCTTGAGCAGGGAGTCGAGGTAGAGGCGGTTCTCGTAGCCGTCGTAGAGCTGGGCGGCGGCGGTCGCCTCGGGCGAGTCGTCGGCGGGGTAGCAGGGGTGCAGGTTGAGCGCGGGGCCGATCCGGCTGGTGCTGTTGGCGGCGCGTAGCGCGCGGACCGCGAGACCGTGGGCGAGTTGCAGGTGGTGGGCGACGAGGTAGGCGGCGTCCGGGTCCTGCCGGCCGGGTGCGTGGTGGCCGATGAGGTAGCCGTTCTGCACGACGGTCTTGGGTTCGTTGATGGTGAGCCAGACGGACACCCGGTCGCCGAGGGCGGAGAAGACGGAGTCGGCGTAGTCGGCGAAGCGGTGGGCGGTGTCGCGGGACTCCCAGCCGTCGGCGTCCTGCAACGCCTGCGGCAGGTCCCAGTGGAAGAGGGTCGCCATCGGCTCGATGCCACGCTCGTGCAGGCCGTCGATCAGCCGGCGGTAGAAGTCCAGTCCGCGCTGGTTGGGCGCGCCGGTGCCGTCGGGCTGGATGCGCGGCCAGGAGATGGAGAAGCGGTAGCTGCGCAGCCCGAGGTCGCGCATCAGGTCGAGGTCTTCGGCGTACCGGTGGTAGTGGTCGGCGGCCACATCGCCGGTGTCGCCGTTTCGGGTGCGCCCGGGGACGCGGCTGAACGTGTCCCAGACCGATTCGCCGCGGCCGTCCTCTTTGGTGGCGCCCTCGATCTGGTACGCGGAGGTGGCGGCACCCCAGCCGAAGTCGCTGGGGAAGCGCAGCGGGCCGGTGGGCCCGGTGGGTATCGACATGGATTCTCCTCGTGGGTACGGGGCCACCGCCGAGATTCGGGAGCGCTCCCAGGATAGGTCAGGAGCGCCCCGCCCAGTCAGCCGGCCGCTTGGCGGCTCGGGCTACCAGGTCGAGGCGGGTGGGGGCCCCGGACAGCGAACGAGGCCGACCGGGCGGCGCGTCGCGCCTGTCCGTCGGCCTCTTTTCCCATCGTGTACGGGGGTTTAGTGTGTGGGGACGGGGGAGGGCAACCCCCGTCCCCACTGTAACTGCACACGCACGGGCGGAATTTGGGTCCTGCCGTGCGTGTCGCGCGGGAGCCGGGCCACGCGAGTGGCTCTGGTTCCACCTCCCTCCCAGTGATGGGACGATGGCTGACGGCGGCGTCCGGGCTGGCCCGCCGTCAGCCTTCGGGCTGGTTCCCCGAAGTCGTCGCGAGGACAACCTCGGTGATCTTCTAGTTGGAACCTTTGTCGATGGAAGCGCTCCCATCGACCGATGTTGCGACTGTAACGCCCGTCACGCCTTTGTGAAAGACCCAAAACGAGATCGAAACAAGTGTCTGATTCAGGCTCCTGTGCGCTTGTCGTGGGAGCGCTTCCATGGCACACTGTCGATTCAACGCGACAGAGCCAGATCGCGTGGCGTGGGTCCGCCGAGGGCAGCCGGCAGCATCATCGCCGGTCGCGGCACCCGATCGCAGCCGACGGGACCCCCTCCCGCGCGGGCCGCACCGCCGCACCCCCGGCCGGGCCCGGGGCGACCACCATTCCGGCGCCTCGAATCCCCCGCACACCACCACACCTGCGGGCAGGCGCCTCGCCGGGTCCGTCCCGGCCTGGTCCGAGGAGACACCGCGCACATGAGACAACTGGCACGACGCCGCCGAGTGGCGATCCTCGCCGCCGCCGCGCTCGCCGTCGGCGGGGTGACCCTGCCGGCCGGCGCTGCGCAGGCCGCACCGGCCTGCGACGTGGTCTACGCGACCAACGACTGGAACACCGGCTTCACCGCCAACGTCACCATCAAGAACCTGGGCGACCCGGTCAGCAACTGGACGCTCAAGTGGACCTTCCCGAACAGTGGCCAGCGGGTCACCCAGGGGTGGTCGGCGAGGTTCAGCCAGTCCGGCAGCGAGGTCACCGCGACGAACGAGTCGTACAACGGCAATCTCGGCACCGGGGCCTCCACCACCATCGGATTCAACGGCTCCCACACGGGCAGCAACCCGAAGCCGACCTCGTTCACCCTCAACGGCACCCCGTGCAACGGCACCCCGGCCAACCAGCCGCCGACGGTCTCCCTCGACCTGCCGGCCGGGCCGTTCACCGCGCCGGCCGACGTGCCGCTGACCGCCACCGCGAGCGACCCGGACGGCACGATCAGCAAGGTCGAGTTCTACCGCAACGGCCTGCTGATCAACACCGACACCACCGCGCCGTACGCGTACACGCAGGAGGACCTGCCGGCCGGCAGCTACACCGTCCAGGCCAAGGCGTACGACAACGCCAACGGCATCGGTGTCGCCGAGAAGGCGTTCACCGTCGGCGCCGCCACCGGCCCGACGCTTGTCGCCACCCCGTCCGCGGTGAGCGTCAACGAGGGCGGCAGCAGCACCTTCAACCTCAAGCTCAGCGCCGCGCCGACGGCGAACGTGCCGGTCACTCTCACCCGCACGGGCGACACCGACATCACTGTCACGCCGGCCACCGTCACGCTGACGCCGGCCAACTGGAACACCGGGGTCACCATCACGGTCGCCGCGGCGGAGGACACCGACACCGTCGGCGGTAGCGCCACCATCACCGCCGCCGCCGCCACCGGCATCGCCTCGCTGGCGGTCGCCGCCACCGAGATCGACAACGACACACCGGGCGGCGACAACGCCTACATCAAGAAGTTCCTCGAGCAGTACGGCAAGATCAAGAACTCGGGCTACTTCAGCCCCGAGGGCGTGCCGTACCACTCGGTGGAGACGCTGATCGTCGAGGCGCCCGACCACGGGCACGAGACCACCTCGGAGGCGTTCAGCTTCTGGCTCTGGCTTGAGGCCTACTACGGCCAGGTCACCCAGAACTGGGCACCGTTCAACAACGCCTGGACGGTGATGGAGAAGTACATCATCCCCTCGCACGCCGACCAGCCGACCGCGGGCTCCGCGGGCACCCCGCAGTACGCCGCGGAATACAACCTGCCCAGCCAGTACCCCTCGGCGTTGAACCCGAACGTCGCCGTCGGACAGGACCCGCTGCGCTCGGAGCTGCAGTCCACCTACGGCACCGGCGACATCTACGGCATGCACTGGCTGCTGGACGTCGACAACACCTACGGCTTCGGCCACTGCGGCGACGGCACCACCAAGCCGGCCTACATCAACACCTTCCAGCGGGGCACCCAGGAGTCGGTGTGGGAGACCATCCCGCAGCCGTCCTGCGACACCTTCAAGCACGGCGGCCAGTACGGCTACCTCGACCTGTTCGTCAAGGACAGCGGCGCTCCCGCCAAGCAGTGGAAGTACACGAACGCCCCGGACGCCGACGCCCGCGCAGTGCAGGCCGCGTACTGGGCGCTGACCTGGTCCAAGGCGCAGGGTAAGCAGGCCGACGTCGCGGCCACCGTGGCCAAGGCCGCCAAGATGGGCGACTACCTGCGGTACGCGATGTTCGACAAGTACTTCAAGAAGATCGGCAACTGCGTCGGTGCCAGCACCTGCCCCGCGGGCAGCGGCAAGGACTCGGCGCACTACCTGCTCTCCTGGTACTACGCCTGGGGTGGCGCGTACGACGCCAGCCAGAACTGGTCCTGGCGGATCGGCTCCAGCCACAACCACTTCGGCTACCAGAACCCGTTCGCGGCCTGGGCGCTGACCAACACCCCGGAGCTCAAGCCGCAGTCGTCGACGGCTGTCGCCGACTGGACCAAGAGCTTCGAGCGGCAGCTGGAGTTCTACACCTGGCTCCAGTCCGCCGAGGGCGGCATCGCCGGTGGCGCCACCAACAGCTGGGACGGTAGCTACGCCCAGCCGCCGGCCGGCACCAGCACCTTCTACGGCATGTTCTACGACGTCGACCCGGTCTACAACGACCCGCCGTCCAACCAGTGGTTCGGCATGCAGGCCTGGTCGATGCAGCGGATCGCCGAGCTGTACCTCCAGACCGGCAACGCGAAGGCCAAGGCCCTGCTGGACAAGTGGGTGCCCTGGGCGATCGCCAACACCACTGTCGGCACCAACTGGTCGATCCCGTCGGACATGAAGTGGACCGGCCAGCCGACCACCTGGAACCCGAGCAACCCACAGCCCAACACCAACCTGCACGTCGAGGTCACCGTCAAGGGCCAGGACGTCGGCGTCGCCGCCGCCTACGCCCGGACCCTCATCGCGTACGCGGCCAAGTCCGGCAACGTGGCGGCCAAGGACACCGCCAAGGGGCTGCTCGACGCCCTCTCCGCAGCCGCTGACGCCAAGGGTGTCTCCACCACCGAGAAGCGTGGCGACTACCGGCGCTTCGACGACACCTACGACGCGTCCAGCGGGCAGGGCCTCTACGTCCCGCCGGGCTGGACCGGGAAGATGCCAAACGGCGACGCCATCGCCGCCGGCAAGAGCTTCATCGACATCCGGTCCTTCTACAAGAACGACCCGGACTGGCCCAAGGTCCAGGCGTACCTGGACGGCGGTCCGGAGCCCAGCTTCAACTACCACCGTTTCTGGGCGCAGGCCGACGTGGCCATGGCGTACGCCGACTACGGGACGCTGTTCCCGAACGGCTGACAACGACCCGGGGTGGGCGAGCGTGCCCCCGCCCACCTCGGGGTTCGGCCGGGTTCGGGGGAACTGAGGGACCCGGCCGGCGGAACGGCCTGACACCCACGGTCAGGCCGGGGTGGGCCGGTCATCCGGCCAACGCAGCGGGTCGACCGGCCCACCCCACCGCCCGGAGTGGAGACAGTCGCGAAAAAGCCCAGAAATTCGGGCTCTCGTGGGATCACGCCGACGAGTACGACGGAGTAACGTACCTGATCGGAGAGGCCGCTCCCCCCGTGGCGGCCTCTCCACTTTTCTGCCCGATGAGCGCTGCCGCCCGCCGACTTTCAGCCCGGCCCCGGCGCTTGCCCTGGCTCCGGTTCGTGCGCAGGGGTGCCGCTCGGCGCGTCGGGTGCCTCGGTGGCGGCGTCGGGCGGGACCGGATGCCGCAGACCGGGGTGCCCGGCCGGCAAGGACCGACGCAGCACCACCCAGCTCACCGCCAGCGCCGCCGCCACCAGCGGCCAGGTCAACGCGACGCGGGCCACCACGAGCGCGAGCACCTGCCCGCCCAGGTACAGCGGAACGAACACCGCCACCCGCAGCACATAGGTGGCCGTCCACACCCAACTGGCGCGGCCGTACCCGCGCAGCAGCGCCGGGTCGCGCCGCCACCGGCCACGCTGACCCAGCGCCGTGCCGACCACCACCCCGAGCAGCGGCCAGCGCACCACGATGCTCACCGCCCAGGCCAGCGCGCTCGCCGCGTTCGACAGCAACTGGATCAGAAAGAAGTTCTCGGCCCGGCCGGTCCGGACCGCGACGAGCGCCGCGACGCAGACCGCGAGCAGGCCGATCAGCACCGAACGTGGCCGGTCACCCCGCCGCAGCCGTACGCCCGCCACCGCCGCGCCGACGACAAGCGCCGCGCCGACCCCTGCCCACAGCGACTCGCCGCCGATCAGCCAGCCCGCCGCGAACGCCACCGGAGGAAGCGTGGCGTCGATGGCCCCGCGCCGGCCGCCCAGCAGGTCCGCCAACGACTCGCCGCGCACCTGCCCACCGGGCTCCGCCGCCTCCCGCCGCTCGGAGGCGGGCCTGACCTGGCCGGACTTCCGCTCCGGTGTGCCGTCCACAGCAACCTCCTCCACCCTGGTTCAACCTAACCGTCGACAGGCGGTGGGCCACCAACCGGCCGGTCCGCGACGGCCGCTACGGTGTGCGGATGCGCGCGACGGCAAGGGGTTGGACCGCGGTCTGGTTGGTCGTACTGGCCCTCGTTCAGGCGGCCGCCTTCCTCGCCGTCTGGCGGGTGGCCGTACACACCGGGATCGGCCAGTGGGTCGACACGGTCGCCCTTACCGGCAACCAGATCGGTCAGGATCGCATCGACGGTCCGGTGGACCGGCTCCTCAACGCGATGTCGGTGGTGTCCCTGCTGGCCGCCACCGCGATGATCGGCTTCATCGCGCTCATCCGGGGCCGCATCGCCCTTGCCGTCACCGCCACCCTGCTCATCGCCGGCGCGAACGTCACCACCCAACTGCTCAAGTACGGGCTGGCCCGCCCGGACTACGGCATCGACCCGGAGCGCGCCGGGGTCGGCAACAGCCTCCCCAGTGGGCACACCGCAGTGGCCGCCTCGGTGGCCCTCGCGCTGATGCTCGTCCTGCCCCGCAAGGTACGGGCCGCAGGCGCGTTCATCGGCGCGACCTACGCCGCTGCCGCCGGGGTCGCCACCCTCTCGGCCGGCTGGCACCGACCCAGCGACGCCGTCGCCGCGTACCTGGTGGTGGGCGTCTGGGCGGCGCTGGCCGGGCTGGTGCTGCTGGTCACCCAGCGGGAACAGGCCGAGGTCGCCCCCGGCGACGCGCACCGGGTCGCCAGCGCGGTGCTCGGCGTGGCCGGCGTGCTGGCCCTGATCGTCTGCGGGCTCGCCCTGGCGTGGCTGGTGGGCCTGCGCGACACCTGGCCGACCGAGCTGAGCCGTCGGCCCCTCTTCGTCGCGTACGCGGGCAGCGCCGCCGGCATCGCCGGCACGATGGCGGTGGTCATGGCGTTGGTGCTCACCGTCGTGCACCGGCTGGTGCCCCGCGTCAAGGGCTGAGCTGGCCGGGGGAGTCAGCTCGCCAACCCGGGCGCGGGTCAGCTCGCCTGTCGAGGGGCGGGCACGTGCGGCGCGACGCTGCGCAGGTGCGTCAACACCACCGGGTCGATGCGCCCCGGCACCAGCCGCTCCTCCAGGTTTTCCAGAGCGGCCCAGGAGAACAACGCCTCCTCCGGGCCGTCGGCGGCAACCTGATGACCCAGCGCGGCGAGCAGCGCCGCCACCTCGTCGGCGACCGCGCCGCTCAGGTCGAGCAGGGTCGCCGGGTCGGGCCGGCTGAACAGCAGTCTGTGTACGGCGAGCAGCCTCTCCAGCTCCGCCACCGGGTCCGGGTGGTCGTCCACCCGCAGGTCGACAAGCACGTCGCTGGTGCCGGCGTACCCACCGCCGCGCTCGACCACGAGCAGGCCGGCGCTCTGCCGGCCGCGCCGATCGCCGCCGGCCTCGTCACCGGCGCGCAGCGCGGCCACGAGCCGCTCGGCGAACGGCAGCGCCGACCCGGCGAGCCACGCATCGGCCAGCGCGTCGACGACCTCCGGGCCGGCGAGGATGTTGCCCTGCGCGGCCCAGCCATCGCCGACTCGGCCCCCGGCCCACGGATGACAGGCCGGGCCCGTCCAGGTCGCGCCCGGACCGGTGGCCCCCACCACACCGAGCTGGCGGTGCGCGCGGTCGCCGTCGGCGGCGACCAGACCGGCCACCACATCGGCGGCGGCAATC
The DNA here is from genome assembly GCF_011927785.1 of Micromonospora profundi. Taxonomy (NCBI): domain Bacteria; kingdom Bacillati; phylum Actinomycetota; class Actinomycetes; order Micromonosporales; family Micromonosporaceae; genus Micromonospora; species Micromonospora profundi. The sequence continues at coordinate 1,359,353 of NZ_JAATJK010000001.1, forward strand.
CCGGTACGCAGCAGGGCCAACCCCTGCGGCCGGTAGGCGAGATTGACGTGTGCCTGGGTGGCAAGCGCGCCGATCTCGGCCTCCGCGGCCGGTACGAGCGCCCCGGCCGCCAGGAACTTGCTGGCCACGACCACGCCGTGCAGGCGGCCGTCGGCGGAGCGGGCGACGAGGGAGAAGGTCACCAGCCGAGATTAGCCTGCGCGGCGGACAGCACATCGGCCCGCGCAGATGCCGCGAACAGGGCGCTCGACGCGACCGCCGCGCAGGCGGAACCGGCGATTCTGCCCAGGACGGGGATCTTGCTCGCGCACCCCGTCAGCGGGCACGATCGATCGGTGACGAATCGATGGGGCATGACAGTGCCGTTGAACGGAGTCCCGCTGGCCGACCACGCGGCCGTCTACGCGACGCTCGACCACGCCGGATTCACGGACGTCTGGTCTTCCGAGGTCGCCGGGGCCGACGCGTTCACCCCGCTGGCGCTCGCGGCGGCCTGGCAGCCCCGCCTGCGGCTGGGCACCGCGATCACCCCCGTCTTCACCCGGGGGCCCGGGCTGCTCGCGATGAGCGCCTCGGCGCTCGCCGAGGCCGCACCGGGCCGGTTCTCGCTCGGCATCGGCGCGTCCTCGCCGGTGCTCGTGCGGGACTGGAACGCGGTGCGGTTCGACGAGCCGTTCCGGCGTACGCGCGACGTCCTGCGTTTCCTGCGCGCCGCGTTGCGCGGGGAGACCGTCGACGAGGTCTACGACACCTTCACCGTGCGCCGGTTCACACTCGAACGGCCGCCGGCCGTGCCGCCGCCCATCGTGCTCGCCGCGCTGCGCCCCGGAATGCTCCGGCTGGCCGGCGCCGAGGCCGACGGAGTCATCCTCAACTGGCTCAGCGCCGACGACGTGCCCCGCACCCTCGCCGAACTGGGCGAACGCCGACCCGGCTTCGAAATCGCCGCCCGCATCTTCGTCTGCCCCACCGAGGACGCCACCTACGCCCGTACGCTCGGCCGGCGGCTGATCACCAGCTACCTCACAGTCCCCGCGTACGCCGAGTTCCACCGCTGGCTCGGCCGCGACAAGGTGTTGGCGCCGATGTGGGACGCGTGGGCCGCCGGTGACCGGCGCGGGGCCAGCGCGGCGGTGCCCGACGAGGTGGTCGACGCGCTGGTGCTGCACGGCTCACCGGAGCACTGCCGCGCCCAGGTGCGCCGCTACGCCGACGCCGGAGTGGCCGTACCCATCATCGCCCTGCTGCCCACGCCCGAGGTGACCGCCGGGGGCGCCGCCGCGTTGACCACCCTCATCGCCCAACTGGGCACCGAGCCCTCGGGAGCGTCCGCGTGAACCTCACCGACCGGATCGTGGTCGTCACCGGCGGTGCCGGCGGCATCGGTGCCGCGTTGTCCCGCCGGTTCGCCGCCGAGGGTGCCGCCGCCGTGGTCGTCGCCGACCTGGACGCCGACGCCGCCCGGGCGGTCGCCGAGAGCATCGGCCCGGTCGCCCACGCCACCGGCCTCGACGTCACCGACGAGGAGCAGGTCCGCGCGATCGTCGACGACACCGAACGACGCTTCGGCCGCATCGACCTGTTCTGCGCCAACGCGGGCGTGACCACCGGCGGGGGAGTGGAGGTCGACGACGCCGGCTGGGACCGGGCGTGGCGGGTAAACGTCCTCGCTCACGTCTACTCGGCACGCGCGGTGCTGCCCGGGATGCTCTCCCGGGGCGGCGGGCACCTGCTGCACACCTGCTCGGCGGCGGGAGTGCTGACCGCAGTCGGCGACGCCGCGTACACCGCGACGAAGCACGCGTCGGTGGGCTTCGCCGAGTGGCTGTCCATCACCTACCGGGATCGGGGCATCCGGGTCAGCGCGCTCTGCCCGCAGGGCGTCGACACCCCGATGCTCGCCGACGGCATCCGCGAGGGCCACCTGGGCGCCCGCGTGATCGAGGCGTCCGGCGCGGTCCTCACCCCCGACCAGGTCGCCGACGCCGCCATCGCCGGGCTCGCCGAGGAGCGCTTCCTGATCCTGCCGCACCCGGAGGTCGCCGACTACGCGCGCCGCCGCGCCGAGGACCCGGACGGCTGGCAGGCCGGGCTCCGCAAGCTCGTCCGCCGCCTGACCGCCTGACCTGGCCTGGCGTATCGTGCCGGATTCGTGGGCGGCGACGGCCGGTCAGCGGCGGCGCAGCGGGCCGGGGTGGATGGACCAGAGCAGTCGTCGCCACCAGGGGCGGGCGGCGCGCAACCCAGCCACGTAGCCGGTGGCCGCCGCACCGGCACGGTCGGCCTGGGCGGCGGTGGCGGCACCGGGCGCGAAAGCCACCTGGTTGAGCAGGGCGGCCAGGTCGTCGACATCGGCAACACCACCGCCGGACCGTCCGCTGCGGGCGTCGGCGAGCGCCTGCCGAGCCTGGTTCGCCACCTCGGTCGCCGCCAGGTCGTCGCCGACCGGGCGCCCGGCCAGCCCAAGCGCGTCGGTGACCTCCCGCCAGGCGCCAGCGATGCGCTCACCGGGGTCGCCCCGGCTGAGCCGGGCGCGGGTCAGCGAACGGCGCATCGCCAGCAGAGCGAGCAGCACGCCGCCGACCAGTAACAGAAGGCCGCCACTGCCACCGGCGACGAGCACCGGGGTGGACACGCCGGACCCGTCCGGCCCGTCGGCGGCTGTCACCGGCTCCGGCGACGCGGTCGGCTCGACAGTGGGCGCCGGCGCCTCCGAGGGCGGGGGATCATCCGGCGTCGGGCGGAAGTCCTCCTCCACAGGCCTCGGCTCGTTGTCCGGGCGGGGCAGCGGGTCGAACGCCACCCACCCCAGACCGTCGAACAGCACCTCCGGCCAGGCGTACGCGTCGCCGGCCCGCACCGGCCCCTGCCCGCTGGACTCGAAGCCCACCACCACGCGGGTCGGCAGCCCGGAGAGTCGCCCGAGCACCGCGAACGCCGCAGCGAACTGCTCCGACGTGCCCTCCTGCCCGCCGCCGTTGCGCGGTCCGAAGAGAAAGAAACCCAGATTCGGGTACGCGTGACCGCTCGGCGCGTCCGCCGCCACCCGGTAGTGCTCGGCAAGGAACTGCTCGATCGCCGTGGCCCGCGCGTACGGTGCGCCGTTGTCCTCGGCGAGCTGCGTGGCCAGCCGGCGCAGCTGGTCGGGTGCTCCGTCGGCGACCCGCAGCACCCGGGCCACCTCCTCGCCGGCGGGCACGTTCGCCGTCGCCAGCAGGTTGTTGTCCGGGCGCTCCCGGGCCGACGTCACCGTGTACCGCAACCCCGGCGTGAGCCCTTCCGGCCGGATCAGCGTCCCGGTCTCCGGGTCGTACGCCACCCGCGCGCCGCTTACCTCCCGGGGCGTCGCCACGGCCGGCAGCAACCCGCCGCTCAGCTCGGCGACGGTGATCTCCTGCCGGATGGTCTCCACAGTGCTGTCCCGTGCCGGTGCCGTGGCCGGCAGGATCCGGCCCGCGTTGCGGTACGTCGCGCCGACCCGCCACGTCACCCCGTCGTAGTCGCTGAGCACCGCCAACCGGATCCGCACGCTGCTGCCGGAGGCGTCCGGGCCGCCGGATGCATCGTCGCCGTCCGGCGCGATGCCGCCCGGGATCGGTGAACTCCCGCCGGTCGGCGTGCCGTCGCGGACCGTGCTCACGTCGAGGAGCTTCTGCTCCGGGTGCAGCGCCCAACCGGAGATCCGGATCAGCGGGTTCTCGTCGAGGGTCTCCACCTGCGGAGGCTCCACGTACCGCCGCGGATCCACAGGACGGCCGTCGACCTGCCCGGCGATCATGGGACTGAGTAGCGCAACAAGCCCGACCACAAGCGCCACACCGAGCGCCGCCGTGGCCGTCAACCGGAGTCGCACCGCTGCGCGTACCCCTCGGGGAAGGCCGGCGACCGGATCGCCGGCGGCCGGCGGCGGGCCCGACGGTGCTGCCAGGCCGACCGCCGCGACAGCGACGAACGCGAGCGTCGCGCCGATCGCCGGCTCGGCGTTCGGACCGACCACGTAGAGGGCGGCAGCGTAGAGCCCCGCCGCCGGCAGGTAACCCAGCAGCACCCGGCCGGTGCGCAACGCCACCTCCGCACCGGCAAGGCCGGCCAGCCAGGCCGCCACCACCGGCACCAGCACCGTGTCCGGCGTGGGCTCCACCGGAATCATCGCGGTGAGCAGCCGCGGGATGCCGTTGCGCGCCGCGTCCGCGCCCACCGTCAACAGGTCGCCGGGAAGGTCGGCGCGGGCAGCGGCCAGCCGCAGCGACCAGAGCGTCCAACCGGCCATCGCGGCCACCGACACCGGCGCGACGAGCCAGGACGGCAGCCGCCGAGCGGCCACGCTCACCAGCACCGACCCCGCCGCCGCGCCGACGACAAGCCAGGTCAGCAGGTCGTCCGCGTACACCCGGCCGAGCACCACTCCGGCGAGCGCGGTCAATCCGATCAGCGCCAACGGCACGACGGCCGCCCGCACGACCATGCCGATGCCCCGGAATGTCGAACCGTCCGGCGGCGAGGCCGCGCCGCCGGTGCCCGGACCGCCCTGCCGCTGTTGGCCGAGGTCCGTCACCACCGGCGCACCCCGTCCCACTCGGCGGCGAACGCCGCGCCGTCCGCCGCGTCGATCACCACCAGGCCCGTCGCGCCCGCCGGCGTCGGCTCGGCCGCGCCGAAAACACCCACCACCACCGACGGGTACGCGCCGCGCAGCGCCCCGACATGCCCCAGCTCGCCCCGACCAGCCGGACCGGTCAGGAAGATCAGTGTGTCGCCGAGCCGGTCCTGGCGCAGCCGGGTGGTGGTTGCCCGCAGCGCGTCGCCGTCGCCGGACAACTCGGCGGCGGCGAGCCGGTCCAGCGGTCCGGCCGACCTGCGCGGCTCGATGGCCTCCGGGTTGCTCGCCTCCGTGCCGGCCGTCTCTGGACCGACCATGAGCAGCAGCACCGGCAGGTCCGCGTGGTGCGCCGCGGTGACGACCGACGCCGCCGCCTCGCACGCCGCCTCGAAAGACTCGGCCACCCCGTCCACCCGATCCGGGTGCGCCACGGCACGGTTGTCAAGGAGTACGACAAGGCGGGGCAGGCTAGTGTCCACGTTCTCGCGGACCATCAGCTCGCCGACCCGGGCGCTGGTGCGCCAGTGCACCCGCCGCAACTCGTCACCGACCACGTACTCCCGCAATGAGTTGAACGTGATCGACCCGTGTGGCACCCCGTCGACCCGGCCGTCGAGGCTGCGCCCCGCGCCGGTGGGCACCGCCGTCAACGGATGGATCCGGGGGTGCACCCAGACCGGCGTCGTCTCGCCGTACGGGCGGGCCAGCGCCACCAACCCCAGCGGATCGCGCCGGGTCACCCGCAGCGGCCCCACCGGCACCACCCCACGACGGTGGGTCGGCACGTCGTAGCGGACCTCGGTGTCCCGCCCGGGTCGCAACCGCAGCAGCGGCACCGGCACCGAGCGCTCACCGCACCGGTCCTCGGCCAGCAGGTTCGCCGAGCGCAGCCGCCCGCCGTTGCGGACTGTCAACGTCATGCTGGCCGGCTCGCCGCGCGCCACCCGGTCCGGATCGGCATGGCGGGTCACCAGCAGCCGGGGCCGCCAGGCCGCGGTCAGCGCCGCGTAGCCGACGGCCGCGCCGGCTGCCGCGCCCAACACCGTCAACTCGGGGTACGCGAACCGGAAGCCCACGCCGAGCAGGACGACGGCGGCGACGAGCAGACCGACCCCGCGGGCGGTGATCCCCATGACCTGCTGCCGGTCAGCCCTGCACCGGGGCGGGCTGCCCCGACGGCAGCGGCACGGGCACCGAGGCGATGGCCTGGCGCAGCACCTCCGGGGCGGTCATCCCGCGTACCTGGGCTTCCGGGGTGAGCAGCAGCCGGTGCGCGAACACCGACTCGGCGAGAGCCTTCAGGTCCTCCGGCATGATCCACCCTCGACCGTCGATCAGCGCGTACGCACACGCCGCGCGCGTCAACGCGATCACGCCCCGGGGGCTCACCCCGACCCGTACCTGCGGGTGGGTACGGGTGGCGGCGGCAAGCCGGACCGCGTACGCATACAGCGGCTCGGCGATGTGCACCCGCCGGGCCATCCGGACCATCTCCCCGACGGTGGCGGTGTCGGTGACCGGGGCGAGCGCCTCGGGGGAGCGTACTGTCGCCCCGCGCAGCACCTCCACCTCGACCGCCTCGTCCGGGTAGCCGACGGAGAGCTTCACCAGGAACCGGTCCAGTTGCGCCTCCGGCAGCCGGTAGGTGCCGTCCATCTCCACAGGGTTCTGGGTCGCCACCACAAGGAACGGCGCCGGCACCGGATGGCGCACACCGTCCACTGTGACGGTGCGTTCCTCCATCACCTCAAGCAGCGCCGACTGGGTCTTCGGCGACGCCCGGTTGATCTCGTCGGCGATGACGATGTTGGCGAAGACCGGCCCCGGATGGAACTCGAAGTCCCTGCTCGCCTGGTTGAAGATCGTCACACCGGACACGTCCGAGGGGAGCAGGTCGGGGGTGAACTGGATCCGCCGCCACTCACCCTTCACGGTCGCGGCGATGGCCCGCGCCAGCGTCGTCTTACCGACCCCCGGAACGTCCTCCAGGAGCACATGGCCCTGGGCGAACAGCGCTGTCAACGCCAGCCGGACCACCTGCGGCTTGCCGAGCACCACCGCGTTGACGTTCTCGGCCAGCCGGGCGGCCAGGGCGGCGAAACCCTGCACCTCCGGCTGGGTGAGCGGCTCGTGGGTGTTCACGGTCGCGGTGCTCCTTGCCTGGCAGGTCTAGCAGGTGGGCAGGACGTTGATGTTGTCGCCGCCCTCAAGGTTGAGCCAGGCCCAGGGAATGTAGTTCTTCCCCTCGTAGTCAACCTGCACCCACCAGGTGCTGCGCTTGTCGTTGTTGTAGATGTAGGCGTACACCTCTTCGCCGGACTTCTTGCAGTACGCCTGGAGTCGTTTGCCCGGCTTCGCCCAGCCCACCTGCTTGTCGTTGTCCTGGCGGGGAACCGAGAAGATCTCGTTGCCGTTGCGGCCGTCGACATCCTTGTCGCAGTAGGTCGACTCCGGGCCGGAGGCGCCGTTGCGGCACGTCGCGATGCCGTACAGCGCGTCGGTCCGCTGAGCCCTCGTCGCGGTGTTCTTGCCGGCCGCGTTGCTCGCGGTCACCGTGAACGTGTACGCCGTACCCGGCGTCAACCCCGGCATCGTGATGCTGGAACACGCGCCCGCCTTGGCCGGCTCACCGGGCGTACTCACCGAGCAGGTGGCCTTCCCACCGCCAGCGTCCACTGTGAACGTCACAGTCGCCGACGTGGCGGTCGCCGACGAGCCGGTCACAGTGACCCGGGGCACGGCGACAGTCCGTGCCGTGGCCGTCGCCTCCGGGCCGGGACCCGCCTCGTTGACGGCCTTCACCTTCACCGCGACGTTCTGACCATCACCCAGGCCGGTGACCGTCGCGCGGGTATCGGTCACCTCACGGACCTTGCCGCCGACGTCCACCAGGTACTTCGTCACCGCGCGGCCGTTCGCGTCCGCCGGCGACCACTGCACAGTTACCGCACCCGGCTGGTCGGCGACAGTGGCAGCGCGCAGGTCCAGCGGCCGACCGGGCGCCGCGTACGGCACCACTGTGTTGCTCACCGGCGACGCCGCCGAGCCGGCGCCCTTGTCGTTTACCGCCACCACGGTGAACGCGTACTGCGTGCCGAACTCCAACTCCCCGGCGGGCACCACCAGCTCCGTCTTCGTCGACTCACCGGCCGGCGCGTTCGTCCCCGCCGAACTGGCAGTCACCGCGTACCTGGCGATCTTGTTGCCCTGCCCGTTCGCGGCCGGCCACTTGACCAGCACCGTGCCGTCCGGCCGCTCCTGCGCGGTGACGCTCGCCGGCGGATCGGGCACCGAGGCGGTCGGCGTCACCGGGTTGCTGTTGCGCGCCGGACCCTTGCCCTTGGCGTTCTCGGCGTGCACCGCGAACCGGTACGTCTCGCCGTTGGTCAGGCCCTTGACCTCCACCGAACGCTGGTTGGCGCCCACCTGGAGGCGCTGACCGGCGCCCTCCACCACGTACCTGATGATCTCGGCGCCGTTCGCGGCGGCCGGCCGCCAGCTCACCCGGACCTGGGCGTTGCCGGCGGCGGCGGTGACGCTGCGCGGCGCGCTCGGCTTGCCCACCTGCGGCTTCTTCGGCGGAGGCGGCGGCGGGGGAGCCGGCGACGGGTCACCACCCAGCACGTCGTTCGCGTACTTGTCGACCTCGCGCATCTGGTGCTTGTCGTCCACCACCCGGGCGGTCGCCGAGTCGGGCGAGTTGATGAAGAGGTGGTTCTCCCGCACCTCAAGCTCCAGCGGCCCGGGCGTCTTGCCCTGCACGGTGCCGACCAGTTGACCGCCAGCGTCGAACGAGTAGATCGTGCCGGTGGCCTCGTCCGCGCAGTAGAACCGGTCCGCCCAGGCCACCGCCGGGCTCAGCCGATCGCCGCCGCCCGGCACCGTGAACGACTGCTCCGCACCGGCGTCACCCACCACCAGCACCCGCCGCTCGGCGGGCACCGTCACCGGCACGCGCGGCCCCGAGGTGCGCGCCGGCAGCGCCGCCGGGCCGGACAGCGTCAACGACGTCCGCCGGACCTCACCGCCCTGCACCCGCACCAGCCGCCCGGCCGTACGGTCCAGCACCGCCACCCCGTCGTCCAGGGTGGAGACCACAAGCTCGTGACTGGCTTCGGCCACGTCGTACGTCTCGACCCGCTCCGGGCTGAGCCCGCCGTTCGCGGGCGCGGCCGAAGCCGGCGCCGACGGCAACTTCGCGGCGGTGACCGCCGAGACGGTGCCCTCGCTGGGCACCGCGATCCAGAGCCGACCCTTACCGTCGAACGTGCCGCCGGTGATGCCCGGGGGATAGCGCACCGGCTCGCCGACCGGACTCAACGACCGTGGGTCGAGTTGACGCACGACACCCTGCACCGCGTCGACGATGAACGCCGCGTCCTCGTGCAGGGCGACGCTCACACCCAGCCCAGGGGTGGTAGGGGTGGTCGCGGTGAGTTGCAGGGTGGCCAGGTCCAGTGAGCTGACCTGCCCGGTCTGAAGATCACGCAGGATCAACAGCCGATCGGTCTGGGTGACCTGCATCGGATGCCGACGGGCACCAGGAAGCTCGGTGCGGGTGTCCACCCGGGCCGTCACCCCGTTGACCCGGGCCAGCTCGCTGCGCGCCGCGCTCCACAGCCAGGAACTCGCGTCATAGTTGGCCACCGCGTTGTCCGCCGCACCCAACCCGAGGACTGTCAGCCCCATGGCGGCTAGCAGCGCTGTCACCGTGCCGACGGTCACCAGCCCACCCCGCAGACGGGAGCGGGAACGGGGGGCGTCGGTCCGCTCGGCGTCGTCGATGCTGGCCACAGCCGGCTGCCTCTCCTGAGTCATGGCAGGTGGCGTCCGCCTCGCGGCGACCCCTCCCCAGAGCCGGGTGCCATCATATGGCCCGGTCGCTGGCGGGGGAACCCGCACCGTCACCCCTGTGGATACCGAGCGTGTGCGTTGTGGACGCCCAGCTCAGCACGACGGCAGATGCGAGTGCGGCTGTTCCGACCTCGTCAAGCCCGACCGAGCGGAGGCGGATGCCGCTCAGGTCGGCGGGGTGGACCGCTCCCGCTCGGTGCAGACCTGCCCGGAGGTCGCAAAGCTGTCAGTGGAGTAGACAGCCAGCACCGTGAAGCAGTAGTCCACTCGCGAACTGAGCCCGCTCACCGTGTAGCTCGTTCGACCCGGATCCACAGTCGCCAGCACCCCCAGCGCCTGCCCCGCCCGACCGCCGGCCACCATGAACGGCACCGCACCTCCCGACGGATCCGTCCAGGTCAGCGTGATCGTGGCCGAGTCGTCCCGCAGGTTCAGGTCACCGGGTGCGGGCCCGGCCGCCGTCGGAGCGGCCGACGTCGTCGCAGCCCCGGAAGGCGGCGGCGCATCGGCGCGGTTCAGCAGCACGACGCCCAGCCCGGCCACGGCCGCCACGGCCACCCCGACCGCCACCACCGCGCCGATAAGTACCCCCCGGTGACGTCCCGAAGTGCCGCCATCCTGGGCGTACGTCGAGGGGTACCCGCCCTGGGGGTACCCCTGGCCCGGGTACGCCTCCTGGCCCTGGTGGTACTGCTGACCCGGGTACGGCTGCTGACCCGGGTACGGCTGGCGGGTCGGGCACTGGCCCGGTGCCGCGTGGGGGATCGGGGCCGGCGGGTGCGGCTGGGGCGCGTACCCCCGCTGGTGTGCCTGTTGTTCGGGGCTCGGGCCCGCATCGGAGCGCGGCGCCCAGGCCGGTGTCGCCGCCTCACGGCGGGGCGACGGGACCGGGGCCGGGGACAACGGCCCGGCCTCGGTCGTCGGCTGGACGGTCGGGAAGACCTCGGTCGGCGCGGAAGCGCTGCCCGGTGCCGGTTCGTACCCGTCCGGACGCCCCGCTTCCGGCGTCATTTCGCCGCGAACCATTGTCGCCTCCGGGTCTGCGGCGAGCGGGGCGGTCGGTTCGCTGGAGGGCGTCGGTTGCGGCGGGGCGCTGCTGCTCCACGCCGGGGCGGCCGGCCCCCACGACGGCGCGCTCACCGGTGGCCCGGACACGGGGTTGGTGTGTCCGGGTGGCGCGGATACGGGGTGGACGTGCCCGGGTGGCGCGGACACGGGGTAGGCGTGTCCGGGTGGTCCGGATACCGGGTGGACGTGCGCTGGTGGTCCGGGGCTCGGATGGGTGTGGTCGGGCGGGCTGGAGACGGGCTGGCCGTGGTGAGGTGAAGCCTCCGTCGGAGAGGAATGACGGCCAGGCGGGCCGGAGACCGGTCGGGAACCCCCGGGAGGTGCCGAGACGGGCCGAGGAGGCATGGCGCTGACCGGCTGGTTTGCGGCTGACCCGCCCATCACGTTGGTGATCGCAGAACCGGTGCTCACCGGGATCGCCCCCGATGGCCCCGAACTGTCGACGGCGTTGCCGGGCCCACCAGCGCCGGAGGCGGCCACCCGGGCAGCCTCCTCGGCCAGCAGCGGTTCGATCTGCCGTACCTGGATCGTCGGGTTGTCCCATCGCGGCGCTACCGACGGCGTGGGCGGAGGCGGTGCGGCCGGCAGCCGTGCCGTCGGCGCTTCGGCGTCAGGATGGGCCGGTTGGCTTCCGGACCGCTGGCGCGGCGGTACGGCCGTGGGCCGTTGTTGTGCTTGCGGCGTCGGCTGTTCGTCGGCAGGGATCCCCGCCGGTGGCCGTTGCGACCCGGACGGTTGCTGTGCGGCGCGCTGGCGCGGCGGTACCGGATGCGTGGTGCTGGGCGGGACAGACGCGGCTGATGCCGCAGGAGTCGAGGTAGCGGGGGACCGGGTTGGCGCCGGCAACGTGGAAGGCACCGAGGGCTGGGATGGAGTACGCGGCGGTGGGACCGGTGCGGCAGACGTCGACGCACGTCGAGCGTGGGACTCGGGCGGGGCGAGTCGGGCAGAGGATGTCGGCGTGGCGTGTGTCGGCGCTGGCTGACCCTCACCGACGGCTGGCGCTGCCGAGGTGGGGGGTATGCGTACCGTCGGGGGGTCCTGCGGAGGCGTCGGTGGTACGGGCGCCCAAGGCGACGTGGGCGGGGGAGAGCCGTCGGCCGCCGGGCGCATCGCGGCCAGGGTCGCCAGCGACAGCGTCGGGCCGGACAACGCCGCGCGGGCGCCGGAGTCGGTCCCGCTTGTCGGGCTCGGGGCCGGCGTCGGGGCTGGGACTGGGGCTGGGGTGTACGTCGGCGGTGTGTCGTGCGGCTGGGCCAGGTTGGGGCTGGGAGGGGTCGAGACAGGGTGGGCTGGGCCGCCGGGGCTGGGGCTGGCCGCGCCGAGGTACTGGCGGGCGGCGCGTACCGCCGGGTGGTGCTCCCCGAGCACGGCGGGCCCGGCGGTGGCGACGCGGGTGTAGTTGCGGCGGGCCTCGTGCCGGTTGCCCAACTCCTCGGCGACCTCGGCCAGCTCCAGGGCGAGCGCGAGCATCGTCGGCTCGCCATGATCCCAGCGCCGCTCACCGGCCGCGAACGCCACCTCCAGAACCCGGCGGGCGGCAAGCGGGTCGTCCGCCTCGCGGTGCAAACGGGCAAGCAGGTGCGCCGTGTGCAGCATCTCGGGGTGGTCCTCGCCACACGGCGGGCGGGCGGACTCGACGGCCCCCGCGAGCAGCTGCCGGGCTGAACTGAGGTCGCCCGCGGTGCGCAGGGCGAGAGCCCGACGTTGGACGGCAGCCAGAGGAGAGGGATGGGACACGTGGCAATGCTGCCGGCAGAGAGCCGCCGACGCTACCCGGACGCGCCTCCGACACGGCTTTGTTGACCGTCGGCGAGCCGACCCGAGCAGCGCTGGGAAGGCCACGAGGCAGCCGCTGGTACGCGATGTGCATGATCCACGAGTGCCGTGTACAGTAACTCCCCGTGCGGCCCGCTGTGCCGACCTCCGATGGAAGATCATCCGGGGTGGCAAGGTAGGCTGAACGAGCAGGTCCGGGTGGCGGAATGGCAGACGCGCTAGCTTGAGGTGCTAGTGCCCGTATAGGGCGTGGGGGTTCAAGTCCCCCCTCGGACACCAGTTTTCGTGGAGATCCACGCGAGATCAACTCCCCTCGCGTGGGGACGAGAACCGGTACGTGGCATACGTGCATTCAAACGCCGGGAGTGGCTTCTCCCTGCGCTGACACCGCTGCGTCCGCCCTGGCGGGGGCCTAGGTGAGTTCCGGCCGCCCGCGTCCCCGTCAGCCCGACGAGCAGCTCGTCGAGGCCCTCGTGCCAACCCCGCTGCCCGTCGCGGTACCGGAGCCGGCACCGCTGCCGACATTGCCCGCGCCCGTCGCCCGCAGTGGCGATGGCCGCCTGCTGTTCGACGTGGCGCGCCCCGACGCCGCCGGCCGCGTCACCGCTCGTGCGCTGCTGCGGGCGTTGGGCTGGACACCGGGCCTCACCCTGCACGTCGACGTCGTGACCGGCGCAATCCTGATCACCCCGGCCGCCGAAGGCGCGCACGCCGTGGGCGCCCGCGAGGAACTGCCCCTACCGGCCGCCGCCCGACACCTGTGCGGCATCGCTCCCGGCGAACCCGTGCTTCTGGCTGCCCTGCCCCGCCAGAACCGCATTGTCGCGCACCCCTCAAACACCATCGCGGCGGTCCTGTCCGACCTGCACGTCCGCATCCTCGGAGAGCCCTCATGACCATGGATCCCGATCGTGTCGCCACCGCCCGGGCGCTGCTCAAGCACCTGGGCGTTACTGCCGCCGACCTCACCGACAGTAACCGGCCCGCCGTGCCGACAGTCGCCGAGTACCTTCCTGCTGTTGTCGCGGCGGCGAGCCCGGCCACCCGACGCACCTACGGCAGCTCTTGGCGACGAATGGCCGCCGCCTACGGCGATCGGCGCATCGACGCAGTGCGGGCCAGCGACATCGAAGCCCTCATGCGACAGGCCGCCGCCAGCGCCCGCCCTCGCCGAAACTCGCGCCATGGTCGACACGCCGGCGAGCACCTCATCGCCGCAGCCCGCGCCTTCTACAACCGCGCCATCGCCGACGGATACCTGACCATCGTGGACAGCCCCGCCCACAAAGTCCCCAAACCCCGCCGACTGCCCAACACCCGCCGTGCCCTCACCCCCGACGAACTGTCCGATATCAACGCTGCGGCCCGCAGCGGCGGCAAAGACATCGTGCTCGACGCTCTACTGCTGCGCCTGCACACCGAAACGGCCTGCCGACGCGCCGGCGCCCTCGCGCTACGCCTGACCGACCTCGATACCGACCACGCTCTCATCCGGCTGCGCGAGAAGGGCGGCACGCAACGCTGGCAGCCCATCACACCGATGCTCGCCAGCCGACTGAACGACCACGCCCGAGCTCGCGGCGCCGTCGTCCCGACCGATGCGCTGCTGCGCTACCGCAACGGCCAACCCGCTACTTATCGGCGCTACGACCTGATGTGGAAACGCATCGGCCGGCAGTTGCCGTGGGTCGCCGTCCAAGGCATCTCCATCCATTGGCTGCGCCACACCACCCTGACCTGGGTCGAACGCCACTCCGGCTACGGTGTGGCCCGCGCCTACGCCGGACATACCGACAGCCGCGGACCCGCCACCACCACCTACATCAAGGCTGACCTGCACGCCGTCGCCGTCGCGCTGGCAGCCCTCACCGGTCAGCCACACCCGCTGGCTGTAGCTGAGAGCGAGCAGCGGTTCCCCGCCCAGGATGTGGAGGATAGGAGCGGCCGCATACCGCGGTGGAACCCGCCGCTAGACGGGTCGTGAAGCGCCGACGGATGGGGGCCCGGTGCTCTGCGTCCGGCTCACGGCACAACCCCCCGTGGTATGCGATGACCGCCCGGGTCGCAGCAGCGGGGAAGTGTCGGGGGTGCTGGTTAGGCTGACGGTCACAAGAAGCCCCGCAGCTACTCGCGCACGGGGGCGACGGGCTACGGGGCCGTTCCTTGATTCGCACCCAGGAACATACCCGGTGAAGGTCCTCGGCGGCAGATGATGTCGCGACGGTCAAACTTGCTTACCCGCGCCTCCTTGTGCTGTGCCTGCGAGGTACCGCCACGGCCGGATTCCGGCCGAGAGGAGGACCGCGATGTCGTTGGATGACCAGCTCGATGAGGGCCGTAAGACCCTTGAGGTCACGCTGGACGAACTGCGTGAGGCCCGCCGACGGCGAGGGTTGCTGGGTGCCGCGTTGCTCGACGCGTTTCCCGGGGCCCGCACCTACATCAACGGGTCCGTCGCGCACGGCGACGCGAACACGCCGCTGACCGACGTCGACCTCGGCGTCGTGGTCGACGTGGCCGGGTACGGGCCGGACGCCGGGGGACCGTTGCCGCTGCTGGAGCAGGCCCGCGATGCGATCCGCGAGCATCTCAACGATGAGTTCGACAACCTGACGGTCACCGTCGAGGGTCAGAAGCGGTCCGTGCTGGTGCGGTTCGGCGCCCCGGTGACGGCGGGCGAGAGGGACTTCACCGCCGACGTGATCGTGGCGTTGGACCATCCCGATGAGGGGTTGTGGATCCCGAACACCACGATCAAGGTTGGGTGGGACCGGGCGCACCCGGAGAAGCACACCGAGTTGGTGCTGCAGGCCAACGAGGACACTGACAACGTGTTCGCCCGTACCGTGCGGCTGCTCAAGCACTGGCGTGCTCACCACGGCAAGCCGCTGTGCTCGTGGAACATCAAGGCATTGGCGCTCGGCTGCATCGCGGACAAGGAGCGGCCCCTGCTGCAGGCGCTGCAAGTTTTCTTCACGTATGCCGCCGACGAGATGGACGCCGGGCTCACCGACGACCCTGCGGACGTCGCGGGCACGATCAAGCTGCCGTCCGGGATGACGCGCGAGGGCGCGGCCTGGCGGCTCGGGTTGGCACGGGACAAGGTGGCCGTGGCCATCGACCACGAGCAGGCCGGCCGGAGCGCTCTCGCCCAGCACGCCTTGCACAGCGTGCTGCCGCACGTGGTCGCCGACAGCGACCAGCGCGCGCAGATGGCCGAGCAGGCGCTACTGACCACCGGCGCGTCGTCTGCCAGCCTTTTCGTCCCCCGGCCGGACACCCCGGCGCGGGCGTGGTCGCCCCGGTGACCGACTGGTATGGCCGGCGAGCGTCGTGGTGGGTCCCGCTGGAAGCTGCCGCCCAACGCCGACTGGGGCCCACCCTGTCGCACCAGCACATTCTCGACCCGGCTTGCTATACCGGCCAGTGCGAGATCCTCGCCTACCACATCGCGGCGCTAGAGGTCGTCGGCGACCCAGAGCCGGTCGACGTGACGATTCGCTTCCACAAGTTGCCGCCGTACGACACGTACGGACTGCCTCCGCAGGACTATCCTCGGGTTTTTGCCAAGCGGGGCGCCACTTCCAAGCACCGCATGCCCGACGGGGCCTTGTGCATGTGGATGCCGCTGGACCCGCCGCAGCGGCGGTGGACCCACGACAAGGGGCTGCTCGAACTCATCGAGCTGACCCGCCAGCACCTGTTCCTCGAGAACTACTGGCGACAGAACGACGGAGTGTGGCTGCTCGAGGACGCACCCCACGGACTTCCTCGAACCCAGGGAGGTGACAGCACATGGTCGACGCCCAAGCCGCGCAGAGCGGCTGGACGGCCGCGCAGACGGCGGTCGTCGTCGTCGCCGTGATCGCGATCCTCGGCGGCGTCGTCTCCGCCTCGGTCACCTACACGCTGAACCAGCGCGCGACCCGCCGGGAGCGGCAGGCCAAGACGTTCGCCGAGGCCCTCAACGCGGTCGAGGACTACGCCGAGATGCCGTACCGGATCCGCCGCCGCCGTGACACTCCCGAAGCCCGCTACGACCTCACCGACGAGGTCAGCAAGATCCAGTCCCGGCTTGCCTACCACCAGGCCCTCCTGCAGATCGAGGCACCCGAGGTCGCCGCCAGCTACGCCGCACTCGTCCGCGCCACCAAGATCCAAGCCGGCGGGCAGATGCGGCAAGCATGGCAGCAGCCCGTCCTCACCACCGACGCCGACATGAACCTGCAGGTCCGCTACCCCCGAAACCAGGTCGATGCCGCCCGCGGAACCTGCATCTCGAGCATGCGCAACGCCCTCCGACGACACCGGGCCCGCCACGCACCCACTCTCCCCACCGCCAACAGCGACCAACCCCAGATCCCCCGCGTGGCCGGCGAAGGCGATCACTAATAGGCGCGTCGAGGGCGCGCATTCGGCTTGTCCGCCGTAGCTGTGCAAGGCGACGATCGGTGCTTTCTTGGCAAGGTGACTTACGGGGGTATACGTGGGAGCGCTAGACGGTGTGGACCCGACCGACGCTTCGTGATGAGGGGATGGGCCGACGGTCTGCGCGAACTCGCGCCGGGCGCGCCGCCTACCTTCGAGTTCCAGGGATGATCTACCCGGGATGGTGCCCGCGGACGGAGACGGCTTGCTCGCCGCGGGCGGTCAGGGCCTGTCGTGCGACAGCAGTCTGTTGTCGACAACGGCGACCTCGCCGCGTTCCGAAAAGATTTTCCGAACATGACCCGACGGCTCGGCCCGTCACCAATCTCATCTGAGCTGGCCTTCACCGGGCACTGCTGGAGATCAACATGATGGTGGCATCCTCGGTGCATGGGATTTTGGGACATCAATGATTCGATCGGGTCGATACTTGCCGGCGCGGCGGGTCTCGCCGCAGTGGTCGTGTCGGGGGTGGCGGCTTTGCGTGCCCGTGATCGGGCTCGGGCGGAGGCGGAGGAGACACAGCGGCAGGTTGCCCGGCTTGTGACCGCAGACATCGTCTCTGAGCCGAATGTGCACTGGGACAACGACCATCTGCCACGCCCTGCCAACGCCCCGCCTCGCGAGTATGACCAGGTGATCGTTCAGGTGGACAACCACAGCGGCGAGCCAATCTCATCCGTGATGGTCTTTCTTCCAGAAGGTCACGTCCGCGCTGGTGGTGTAGGAGACGGCCATCGCGGGATCCGGTTTGATGTTAGGCGGCGATTGGGCTGGGATCGGTCTGGTCGGTGTCGTGTTGGTCTGGCTCGACGATGACGAGGCGGGCTTTGGCGAGGAGTTCCAGGCCCATGTAGCGGCGTCCTTCGGTCCATTCGTCGGTTTGTTCGGCGAGGACGGCGCCGACGAGGCGGATGATCGCCGCCCGGTTTGGGAAGATCCCGACGACGTCGGTGCGCCGGCGGATCTCCTTGTTCAGCCGTTCCTGCGGATTGTTCGACCAGATTTGGCGCCAGATCTCGCGAGGGAAGCCGGTGAACGCGAGGAGGTCGTCGCGGGCGTGGTCGAGGTGTTCGGCGGCGGCGGGGAACTTCGCCTCGATCGTGGCGACGACCCGGTCGAACTGGGCTCGGGCAGCGTCGGCGTCGGGCTGGTCGAAGATCGTCCGAACAAGGGTGGCGATCCATGGCTGGGCCGACTTCGGAACCTTCGTGAGCAGGTTGCGCAGGTAGTGGGTGCGGCAGCGTTGCCAGGCGGCGCCGGGCAGGGCGGCGCCGATCGCGCCAACAAGACCGCGGTGGGCGTCGGAGATGACCAGCTGAACGCCGGACAGGCCGCGGGCGGTCAACGACCGTAGGAACGCCAACCAGCCGGCGCCGTCCTCATCCGAGGCGACATCCACGCCGAGGACTTCGCGTTGACCGTCGGCGTTGACTCCGACCGCGACAAGCGCGTGGACGTTGACCGTCCGTCCGTGTTCGCGGACCTTCATCGTCAACGCGTCCATCCACACGAACGGGTAATGCGCGGCGTCCAGCGGCCGGTTACGAAACGCCTCGACCTGGGCGTCGAGGTGCGTGGCCATCTCCGACACCTGCGACTTCGACAACTGTTTGACGCCGAGTTGCTCCACCAGCTTCTCCACCCGGCGGGTCGACACCCCGAGCAGGTAACTCGTGGCCACCACGGAGACCAACGCCTGTTCGGCCCGACGGCGGTGCGTCAGCAACCAGTCCGGAAAGTAGCTGCCTTGCCGCAGCTTCGGGATGGCCAGGTCGATCGTGCCGGCCCTGGTGTCCCACTCTCTCGGCCGATAACCGTTGCGGGAGTTGACCCGCTCGTCGCTGCGCTGCCCATAGCCGGCGCCGCAGATCGCGTCCGCTTCCGCGGACATCACCGCCTGCACGAACGTCTTGATCATCGCCTGCAACACGTCCGGCGACGCGCCCTCGATCTGCTCGCGCAGCAGGTCAACAGGGTTCACACTCTCAGATGCGGCCATCGCGTTCTCTCTTCCTTCTCTGACTTGGTCGTCTTGAAGGATCGACGCGATGGCCGTCTCTCATCTACGCAACACGCCCATCACGGGCAAGTCGTACACCACTTCCCTGGACGCAACCTTCCAGAACGAGGATTGCCCCTGCATTTCGGGACGATCGGACCCGGCAAGTCGAAGCGCAACGGCTGGCTTGATGCCCCAGAGCTTTGGCACGTGATGCACATCGGCCCTGGTTGTCCTGGTCACCCCTGCCACCTCGACCTTGAGTTCGTGTTTACCGATACCGCAGGGCTCGCTGGCGCCGCAACGGTGAGCAGGAGCCGGTCCGGCTCCTGCCGAGCGATGACGTCGTGGAGGACTGGAAGCGGCGGCAAGAGGTTATTGAGGAGGAGCGCCGGTTGGCCAACGAGCGGTTGGATGCGGACTGGGATGCGACAGGCAGCCTTTAGCTCCGCTGTTGCAGGGATTGAGAGGCTGCCCGTCCTGGGCCGGGAGGCTTAAGGTTCTGACGTCACCCCATTCTTTGATCAATGAATCGACCGTATCGGACGGCGGTGCTGGGACACCCCCTTGATCGCGAGGGATCACCGTGACCGGTTGCATCCACAGGAGAATTTCTCGCGGCGACTCGCCGGCGCCGGGGCACTGATGTCGGTGTTCGGCTTCGAGCAAGCCCTGTTCCCTCCGCTGCTACTCGCGGCCAGCCTGGTCGAGGCACCGAGCGGTTAGTCGATGGACGGTCTGCTCAGAAGGCTTGTCTCTCCTCCCGGCTGACACCGCCCAGTCATCGCCCGCCTCACCGTGCGTCGGGTTCCGTCGGTCAGCGGGGCCCGAGCGGCCGTGGTTTGCGGAGTGGACAAGGCCACGCTTGGGAGGACTTTCTACGGGGCGTCCCTATCCGTTAGAGCGCGTTTGGTTTGTGAGTCGGTCGGGTGTGTCGCACAGTGGGTCCGGTCGATGGATGGAACTCGGTCGGTAGACAGGTATGGATCGAGTGCGGCGGTACCCGTCTGACCTGACCGACGCGGAGTGGGAGATCATCGAGCCGATGCTGCCCTCCCCGCAGTGGATGGGCAGACCAGAGAAGCATTCCCGCCGGGCCGTCATCGACGCCATCTTGTACGTGGTGCGCACCGGTTGCGCGTGGCGGTACCTGCCGGTCGACTTCCCGCCGTGGCAGACCGTGTACGCGTACTTCACCCGGCTGAACAGCCGCGGCGCGACCGAGCGGATCCTGACCGAACTACGTGAACAGATCCGGGTGGCTCACGGCCGTGACCCGGAGCCGACGGCGGGGGTCATCGATTCGCAGAGCGTGAAGGGCGCCGACACCGTGCCCCGCGCTACCCGCGGCTACGACGCCGGGAAGAAGATCAACGGCCGGAAGCGGTTCATCGTCACCGACACCCTCGGTCTGCTGGTCACCGTCTGGGTCCTGGCCGCGTCCTGGCAGGACCGCGACGGCGCCAAAGGCGCCCTGCTCGCCACCTACGCAGCCACGCCGATCCGGCATGTCTTCGCCGACTCCGGTTTCGCCGGTCGCCTCGTCGACTGGGCCCGCGACCTGCTGCGCACCACCGTCGAGATCGTCCGCAAACCCGCCGACCAGAAAGGCTTCGTCGTACACCCGCGCCGCTGGGTCGTGGAGCGGACCCTGGCCTGGATCACCGCGCACCGCCGCCTGGCCCGCGACTACGAAACCCACCGCAC
This sequence comes from Micromonospora profundi, assembly GCF_011927785.1. Lineage (NCBI taxonomy): Bacteria > Bacillati > Actinomycetota > Actinomycetes > Micromonosporales > Micromonosporaceae > Micromonospora > Micromonospora profundi. The sequence continues at coordinate 1,379,791 of NZ_JAATJK010000001.1, forward strand.
AACGTCAGAGGCCATGATCCGATGGGCCGCCCTCGGTGGCATGCTCCGCCGCCTCACCCGAGGCGAACCCGCCACCCGCCAACAACGGCTCACCTTCAACACACCCGACTGACAGCAATGTGAAACGCGCTCTTACACAGGGTGTGTGAATCACCTCTACTGGGACCTTGGTGAGTGCGCCACCGGCGCGTTGTTCGAGATCGGGCTGCGCGGCTCGACCGCCAGGGTCTGCCTCATGGACGACGACGAGTACCAGGCGTACGTCGACGGCGACGAGTACGAGTTCTTCGGCGGCTTCTACGACCTCACTCCCGTGGTCCTAGAAGTGCCCTGCGACGACCACTGGTGGCTCATCGTCGACAGCAACCCTGACCGCATCCGAATCACGGTCAACCAGGTCTTCAACTGACCGCTGGAGGACACGTACGAGCAGTGGTGTTGTCGCACCGCTCCGCCGTGCTCGACGTACACGCGTTTCCATAATCATCGGTGAGAGGTCCGCGTGGGCGAGACCCGCATGGCCACCAACAGCGGCCCGGTTGTAAGCGGCAAGGTTCGACGGCAGCGATGAGAGGGCCTTCGCGGCGATCCATCCCGAGGCTCGCCGCATCGATGCCAACTTGCCCGACATCGGCTGCGACCTGACCTGGTCAGCGGTGCACAGCACTCGGCCGCGTGTGGCGTTGCGGTGTCCGTAGTGCGGGCATGGGTTCATGCCAGGGTGTCCGCCCGCAGGCTGCGGTACTTCGCCCATGACCCTGCACGCCCGCCGACTGCGAGGGAGCGCCGGGGCCGCGACTCCGTCCCGACCGGCAGCGCGCACGATTCTCGTCTGCGTTCGGGGTAACTCCTGCTGGGGTAAGAGCAGCTTCGCTTCTGAGTTGTGGCGCCGGCACGGCCGAGGCTGTCGGTTGGTCGAGCAGGACTACCTGCGTCCCATCGTGCTGCGGGATCGGACAAGCCCGCCTGCACAGCATCGACTCGGCCGGGCATCGACCAGGTCGTCGTTCAAGCGCAAAAATGACGATGAGACCTAGACCGTGGTCGTGTCCTTGATCTGGAGTACCACGGGCCCTGCCGCTGTTGGAGCGATCCAAGCCTCGTAGGTGGGATTGCGAGTGTCGGTCTTCGTGGTACCAAGCCAGGTGTAGCGCACGGCCAACTCGTACGTGCCCTTGACGCGGTAGATCGCGAACTTCGGATCGAAGGTAGCGCGAGCGGTCAGGAGTGGATCGCCCGTAGAAGACCATTTGATCTTCTCGGCGCCCGACGGCGGACTCCATTCGGGGCATCCAGCCGGCATAGCCGACTTGGCGTCTCGCACGCATCGTGTGAACGCGTCGCTCAGTTTTGCGGCGACCGGGTCTGCTGCACCGATAGGTGACAGTTTCAGTCACGCAGCCTGACTGGCCGGTGGGGTCATGATGGTCTCGTACTCGATAGGGGTCAACCGGGTCAGGGTTCGTTGGCGTCGACGGCGGTGGTAGGTCCGCTCGATCCAGGTCACGATCGCGGTCCTGAGCTGTTGCCGGGTCGTCCAGGTTCGGCGGTCGAGGACGTTGTTTTGTAGCAGGCCGAAGAACGATTCCATGGCGGCGTTGTCGCCGGCGGCGCCGACTCTGCCCATCGACCCGGTCACGTGGTGCTGGTTGAGGGCGTGGACGAATGTCCGGCTTCGGAATTGCGACCCGCGGTCGGTGTGCAGCACGCAGCCGGCCACGTCACCACGGCGGGCTACGGCGTTGTGCAGGGCGTTGACGGCCAGGCGGGACTTCATCCGTGAGTCGATGGAGTAGCCGACGATCCGGTTGGACCACACGTCCTTGATCGCGCACAGGTAGAGCTTGCCTTCGGCGGTGCGGTGTTCAGTGATGTCGGCCAACCACAACCGATTCGGGCCGTCGGCGGTGAAGTCGCGGCGCACCAGATCGTCGTGCACTGGCGGACCGACCTTGCCGCCCTTGCCCCGACGCTTGCGCTTGCTGAACGCGCTGAACCAGCCCATGCCAGAGCAGATTCTCCAGGCGGTGCGCTCGACCATCGGCTGGCCGGCAGCGCGGGCCTCATCGGCCAGGAACCGGTAGCCGAACTCCGGGTCATCGCGATGGGCGTCGAACAACGCGTCCGCCCGATACGCCGCAGCCAGTTCAGCGTCGGCGACCGGCTGGGCGAGCCACCGGTAGTAGGGCTGACGAGCGATGTTCAATACCCGGCACGTCACCGCCACGGGGATCCCGTCGGCGGCCAGCTCGCTCACGAGCGGGTAGAGCTTTTTCCCGGCAGGTTCGCCTGCGACAAGTACGCCGCGGCCCGGCGCAGGACCTCGTTCTCCTGCTCCAGCAGCTTGATCCGCTTACGGGCCTCCCGCAACTCGGCTGACTCGCTGCCACTGACACCCGGTCTGGTCCCGGCGTCTACGTCGGCCTGGCGCAGCCACTTGAACAACGTCATCGGATGAACTCCGAAGTCCTTCGCGATCTGCTCGATCGTCACGCCCGGATCACGGTCACGGGCCACCCGCACGACGTCATCGCGGAACTCTCGGGGGTAGGGCTTGGGCACAGCGACATCCTTCCAGCCCGCCACCAGGGCAAGCCATCTCAGATGTCACCTATCGGTGCAGCAGACCCCCTGGACTGACACGAACCGTGCATCACCCCACAGAGCCAAAAGGTCACCACCGCAGCTAGGCTTGCGCGAGCCTCAGGGTTGCGCTGAGCATCATCGGCGGTGGGGTAAAGGGTCGTGTCGCCCCCCGAATTGCCCCAGGCCCCACACCGCAGGTCAGGCAGACATTGACGGCGAGTCGCTGGCCGGCGACTCGAACCCCCACGTCGCTCAGCGCTCATAGCGGCGCGGGTCTGCGCGAGAGAGACCGCGTGAGCTGATCAGCTACCTCGCGGTCGTGGTAGACACCTACTCCCGCCGTCGTGGGCTGGGCGATGGCCGATCACCTGCGCACGAGGGGTTGGATAGCTCATCGCAAAAGTACGACTTCCATTCGAGGAGATGGGCACCACGGGCGCGCGACCGTTTCGGGCAGATGAGCGCGTCTGCAGATGTCGGCAGGGCAACTCATAATGCAGACGATGGATGCACGTGGTCGTGACGTGAGGACTGCCGGTTGACGACGAGTATCGGTGAGTTGACGAGTGGTTTGCCCGCTGGCGCGTACGGCCAGAAACGCTTTGCTGTCCGCGCCGGATACCGTCGAACGGATCGCTGCCCGGCTCGGTTTGAACCGACCCGAAGCGTCGCTGCATCTGCAAGTCATGGTGCTGCCAGACCCGACCGAGCAGAACCTATTGCGCTAAAACGGTTGGGACGACCGGCAACTGGCCGACCTCGGCTCGGCGCTGCTGACGAAAACGGCTGCTCGTCGAATCCGAGACACCCGGACGCCGCCTCGCCGCCCCGGACCTTGGCGCAGCCCGAGGTTCGTACCGCCCTTTGAGGCGTGGAAGTCTGCCCTGCACGGGTCGGCCCGGGTGAGGAGCCGCCCTATCTGTGGGGTTCTGGTGTCACCCGCCCGCTGACCGACCTGTTCCACGACGCCGGCAGCCGCGCCCTTATCGATTCCCCCATGCCGCAGGCTGAACGCCCCCAAGACTTCCATGATCATGACCCCTGGCTGGCGTATCAAGGTATGAACTGCGGCACCACGTCGGCGAGTGCATGGTCGAGGATTTCCAGGCCCAGGTCCAGCTCCGCGTGACTGGAGGTGAGCGCTGGTGCGATGCGGAAGACGCCGCCCATGCCCGGCAGCTGCACCACGTTCATGTGCAGGCCCAGTTCCAGGCAACGCCCTGTCACTGCCGCGCCCAGCGCGTCGGCCGGTCGTTTCGACTCGCGGTCGCTGACCAGCTCGAGCCCGACCAGCAGCCCGCGGCCCCGTACGTCGCCGACCACAGGGTGCCGTTGGCTGATCTCCTGAAGGCCCTTCCGCAGGTACGAGCCCAGTTGCGCAGCCTGTTCATCGAGCCGGTCGGCCTCCAGCACGTCCAGGACCGTGTTACCGACCGCAGCCACCAGCGGGTCCGAGACGTGCGTGGTGAAGAAGAGGAAGCCGCGCTCGTGCGCGGTCTGCTCGATCTCCGGGCTGGTCACCACAGCGGCCAGCGGCAGGCCGGCGCCGAGTGTCTTGGACAGGGTCAGGATGTCCGGCACGATGCCGTCCCGCTGGAACGCGTACCACTCTCCGGTGCGGCACAGACCGGTCTGCGCCTCGTCGAGGATCAACAGCCCGCCCCGCTCGTGCACCTTGTCGCGCAGCGCCGCGAGGTATCCCGGCGGCAGGTCGATCACCCCGCCGGAGCTGAGGATCGGTTCGACGACGCACGCCGCCAGGCTGCCCACCGACTGGGCGTCGAACAGCTCGAACGCGAACTCCAGCTGGTGCCGCCAGTCCAGTTCGCCGCTCGGAAGGGTGAAGTCGGGCCGGTACGCGTTCGGCGTGGGGATGGCGAAGTTGCCGGGCGCCGCGGGCCCGTACCCCTTGCGCCCCGAGCTGTAGGTGGCGCTCGCCGCAGCCTGCGTCATTCCATGCCAGGACCGGGCGAACGAGATGATTTCGTGTCGGCCGGTGACCAGCTTCGCCATCCGAATTGCCGCCTCGTTGGACTCCGCGCCGGTGGTGAGCAGCAGGACCTTATCCAGCGGCGCAGGCAGCGAGCCGGCGAGGCGGCGTGCCAGCTCGACCACGGGCCGGCTCAGCATGCCACTGAACAGGTGGTCGAGAGTGGCTGCCTGCCGCTGGATCGTTGCTACTACGGCCGGGTGAGAGTGGCCAAGGATCGCGCTCATCTGCCCCGACGTGAAGTCGAGCAGGCGGCGGCCGTCGGCGGTGAAGACGAAACTGCCCTCGGCGCGTTCGATGATTTCACGTACGAAGCTGCCCGCGCCGATGTAGCGGACCAGGTGACGATCGGCGTCGGACCAGAACGAATCAGCCACGGACCGACGCTAGGCAGCCCGAACAGACACGTCCATCGCACATTTCCGCTGTCGCTGTTAAGCAAAGCCGTACAGTCGGCGGTCATGACGCTGAATCCGTGGCGGCTGCGCCTGCTCGCCGACCTGGCGACCTACGGCACCGTCCGGGCCGTTGCGCAGCGCGGCAACCTGAGCCCGTCGGCGGTGTCGCAGCAGCTGACCACGCTGGAACGGGAGACCCGGACCGCGCTGCTGGAACGCACCGGGCGGCGGGTGCGACTCACTGCGGCCGGAATGTTGCTTGCCGCCCGGGCTCGGGAGATCCTCGCGGCCATGGACGCGGCCGAGGCGGAGCTGCGCCGCCTCGCCGACGAGCCGGCTGGCACGGTCACCGTGGCCGCGTTCCAGAGTGCGGTGCAAGCCCTCGCCGAACCCGCACTTGTCCGTCTCGCGGCCCGACACCCGGATGTGAGCGTGGTGTTGCTGGAGTTGGAGCCACACGAGAGCATGCCGGCGCTGCGTCGCGGCGACGTCGACCTGATCATCACGACGGCCGACTTCGCCGGCGCCGAGCTCTCCCCGGAGATCCATTTAGTGCCGCTCGCCACCGACCCGGTCGTGCTCGTGCTGCCCCCGGGGCATCCGCTGACCAGCGCCGAGTCGGTCGCACTGGAGGCGTGCGCGCAGCAGCGCTGGACGTTCGACGTCGCCGGCTCGTACATGTCCGAGCTATCCACCCGACTGTGCCGGGAGGCCGGCTTCGAGCCCGTGGTGATCTGTCGGTTCAACAACTACATGCTGGCCCTCCAGCACGTGGAGAACGGCCGCTCGATCACCATGCTGCCGAAGCTGGCGGTGGACCCGCGATACCGGGTGGTGACCCGACCACTGAGCCCGCCGCTGACCCGGCGCATCACTGCCGGGGTCCGGCGACCGGCCGCGTCACGCCCCGAGGTGACGGCCGTGCTCAATGCCCTGAGAGCAGGTGACTGACCTTGGCCGGACGGTCTCCGTAGTGTGCTGGTAGCACCCCTTGCGTACCAGGGCGATGCGCAGAGGCGCTGTTCCGCACCGGCCGCCGCCGTGGTGCATGCCGAGGATGCATCCCAAATGTTGCGGCACACGTTCGTGACGACCATGCTCGACCCCGGCGTCAGCCTCCGCGACGTGCAAATCGCCGCCCGCCACGCCGACCCACGGACCACCATGCGCTATGACCGGGCCCGCAAGAACCTCGACCGGCACCCCAACTACATCCTCGCCGCGTACATGGCCCCCGGAACATGATCAGCCGCTCACGGCTTTGCCGAGAAGCGGATAGGCGATCAATCCCTTCTTGCACGCTGGTTTCCGACCAGGGTCAGCAGGGCTGCGTGTGTTTGCTCGTCGGCCGCCACGACGAGACCGCCCGCGCCAGTGTGAAGAGGTTGGCCGTCGATCCCGGTCACCACACAGCCGGCTGCCTGACAGAGGGCGATGCCGGCCGCGAAGTGGACACTGTCGCTCAGGTGGCCATCGGTTACGTAAGCGGCTCGTCGGCCGGCAGCGACCCAAGCCACCGCCAGGGTGGTGGAGACGACACGTGGGCGGAACTGCCGGATGAACCCTTGATCGGCAAGTAACCGCGCGGCCCGGAAGACGCGCTCATTGGGGAACGGTGGATCGAGATTGACGTCCACCAGCCTCGACGCGGCCGACGGGGCAAGTCGCTCGTCCGCGCCGCCGTGACGCACGTGTGCCCCAGCACCGTCGGTCCAGAACACCTCATCGGTGAACGGGTCCGCCGAGGCTGCCACGCCGACCTGCGTTCCGGTTCGCAGAGCTACGTTGACCGAGACGAGCATGTTGTGTACGGCGTAGTTCAGCGTCCCGCACAACGGGTCGACTAGCCAAATGCGTCCGTTCCCGCCGGTTCCCGTGCGTCCGCTTTCCTCTCCCACCACGAGGTCGTCCGGCCGGGCAGCGTGCAAGACGTCGAGGATGGCGCGCTCTGCTTCGATGTCGGCCGTCGTGGCGAAGTCTCCGGCAGACTTCTCGAAGCGTGTCAGCGATGACCCGTAGTGCGAGCGCACGATCGCTGCGCCGGCTTCCGCGGCTTTGATGACCAGTTCTCGGTCGGTGATCGACATGCACGCACGATAGATGCCGTCCTGGCTACATTGCGGGCCGCGATCGGATATCCCGACCTGGCCGCGGACAGCGTGCTCGTCGGGCAACACGGCGGCGCCGTCCGTACGGCCGGGCGAAGCGCTTCGTGCAGTCACCGACCGCTGGTCCCTGGCCCCTTCCACGGCCGGCGTCCTGCCCGGCACCGCGCTAACCTGCCGCGCATGGTTTACCGCGTCGGGGACGTGCTGCGCATCTCCTGCCCGTTCACGCCAACGGTTGTCATCGGCGTCGACGAGGCGTACGTCAGCGTCCGCTGGCCCTGGTGGGAGATCGACCCGGACGCGGAGGGCTCGTGCTGGAACGGCGTGGTGGCCCTGGGCCGTGCCGATCCGGACGAGCTGTACGTAACCGACCCGCCTGCCCTGCGCCTCGCACCCGGTGATATCTGTCGGGTCGGTATCCCGGCGCGGATCATCCACGTCATCGAGGTCGCTCACATCGATGGAGCCTGTCGGCCAGCGCGCCCGGGCATGTCGGCGGTGACCGTGCGGACGACGTCTCGCAGCCAGCGGTGGCCTAGGTCGCCGTCGAGGCGGGGGTGCCAGGTCATGTGGTAGCGGAGCGGGTGGATCTCGGGTGGGGCGGGCAGGATGTGGATGCCGGGGTCGGCGTGGTGGTCGAGCAGGCGTTCGGGGACGGTGAGGATCAGCGGGGTGCCGGGGACGGCGTCGGCGGCCATGGAGTGGTAGGGCACGGTCAGTGCGGCGCGGCGGCGGCTGCCGAGGTCGTCGAGGCGGCAGTCGATGGCGGTCTGGCGTTCGTCGATGGTGCCGATGATGATGTGGTCTGCCGCCAGGTAGGCGTCGAGGGTGATCGCCGTGGTGGCGGCCAGGGGATGGTCGGCGGAGAGGACGCAGACGAAGCGGTCCTCGAACAGCTCCGCGGTGTGCAGCGGGGAGAGGTGCTCCGACTTGGCGTAGAAGACCAGGTCGACCAGGCCCCGGTCGAGTTCGTCGTAGATGCTGTCGTGCCAGGGGCGGAAGTGCAGCGTGGAGCGGGGTGACTCGCGGAAGACGCGCTGGAAGACCGCGGGGGCGAAGACCCGGGCGTAGTCGGTGCCCGCGATGCGGAAGGACTCGGCGGCCTCGGCGGGGTCGAACTGCTCCGGGGCGAACATGCTCTCCAGCCCGGGGAGGACGGTCTGCAGCTGCCGCTGGATGCGTTCGGCCCGTGGGGTGAGGCGGTAGCCGCGCGGTGTGCGGACCAGCAACTCGTCGTCGAGGGTGTCACGGAGCCGTTGCAGTGCGCGGCTCATCGCCGGCTGGCTCAGGCGGGCGACCTCGGCGGCGCGGGAGACGTGTCGCTCCGCCAATAGGGCGGCCAGCGGGGCCAGCAGGTTGAGGTCGACGCGTTCAATATGTGCCACGCGCATACGGTATATATTTTTCATGCATTGGACAAATAATAGCTGGTGAATGACGCTGGATCTCGTTCGGGAAACACGGCGAGTCAGGAGCAGTCATGAATCAGAACAGGGTGGCCGTGGTGATCGGCGGCTCGGGCGGCATCGGCAGGGCGGTCGCGAGGCGGCTGGCCGCGGACGGCATGGCCGTGGTCGTGCACTATGCGGGCCGTGCGGCACCGGCCGAGGAGGTCGCGGCCTCGATCACCGCGGGCGGGGGGGGCGGCGGTGGCGCTCCCCGGCGACGTCGCCGAGCCGGAGGAGATGACCCGGCTCTTCGACACCGTGCAGGAGCGCTTCGGCGGTGTCGACGCCGTGATCAACACCGCCGGGATCATGCTGCTCACCCCGATCGCGGAGATGGACCTCGACGACTTCGACCGGATGCACCGGGTGAATGTACGCGGCACTTTCGTGGTCTCGCAGCTCGCCGCCCGGCGCCTGTGCGCCGGGGGCGCGCTGATCAATTTCTCCACCTCGGTGACCCGGCTCCAGCAGCCCACGTACGGCGGCTACGCGGCGACCAAGGGCGCGGTCGAGGCGATGACCCTGATCCTGGCCCGCGAACTGCGCGGCCGCGACGTCACCGTCAACGCGGTGGCGCCCGGGCCGACCGCGACCCCGCTCTTCCTCGACGGCAAGAGCGAGGAGCTGATCGCCCGGATCGCCGGGGCCGCGCCCCTGGAACGTCTCGGCACGCCCGAGGACATCGCCGAGGCCGTCGCCTTCCTGACCGGGCCCGGCGGCCGCTGGGTCAACGGCCAGGTCCTGTTCAGCAACGGCGGCATCGCATAACCCCCTCGTGATCGGAGAACCATCATGTCTACCGTGCTCATCACCGGTGCCGGCACCGGCATCGGCAAGCTCACCGCGCAGGCACTCGCCCGCGCCGGCCACCGCGTCTACGCCTCGATGCGGGCTCCCGAGACCCGCAACGCCGCCCATGCGAGCGACCTGCGCGATCTCGCCGTGACCGAGCGCCTCGACCTGCACGTGGTCGAACTCGACGTCGCCTCGCAGGACTCCGCGGACCGGGCGGTGGCGGCCGTGATCGAGGACGCAGGGGCGCTCGACGTGGTCATCCACAACGCCGGGCACCTGCTCACCGGCTACGTCGAGGCGTTCACCGCGGATGAGATCGCGCACCTGATCGACGTGAACACGCTCGGCGTCCAGCGGCTCAACCGGGCGGCCCTGCCGCACCTACGCGCACAGGGCCGCGGCACCCTGCTCTACGTGGGCAGCACCATCCCGGTCACCACACCACCCTTTCTTGGCCCGTACGTGGTCTCGAAAGCGGCCATGGACTCGCTCGCGCTGGTGACCTCCTACGAGGTGGCGCCGCTCGGCATCGAGACCGTGATCGTCATGCCTGGCCCCTTCACCCAGGGCACCGACCACTTCCCCAAGGCCGGGCGCCCTGAGGACACCACCGGGGTCGCCGCCGGCTACCGGGCACTGGACCCGCTGGCTGCCCGCAACGAGGAGGCCACCGAGAGCCTGTTCACCCCGGGCACCTCGGCCGACCCGATCGTGGTCGCCGAGGAGATCACCAGGATCCTGGCGCTGCCCTTCGGCGAACGGCCCTTCCGCAGCGTCGTGGACCTGACCAACTCGATGGTCGAGGAGGCCAACGCCGCGGTGCTGTCCGCCCGCACCGACTTCGTCCGGCGGATGGGCTTCGACCAGGTCCTGCACGTCGCCCAGATCTAAGCTTCGCGTTTAACGTCCGGTAGGAGATCAGTCGGTCGTTTGAGGGAATGGCATGAGGCGGCCACCTGGCCACTCTGTGAGGAGACGGTGAATCTTCTCAAGGGAGGACAAGGTGGCCGCTTCTTGTAGTGTGACTGCGTCCGAGCGTGGACGCCAGGGTGAACTTCGCCGGTTCCGGGGGAGGCGTGCCGCCTGCCGACGCCTCCTCGACGCCTGTCCCGACGTGACCAGCAAACAGCCCGCCCCGGCCTGATCGCGCAGTCGACCTTCCAGCACTGTGGGCGCGCTCGCCTACGACACTGACCGGGTGACGCGAGACGTGGATGCCACATTCCTACTGCATGGCATCGTCTTGAAGGAAGCGCGCAACGTGGCGGAGGCGATGGGTTCGCCGCCGTGGTGGCTCAACGATCAGGCCACCGCGTATGTCTCCAACCAGTACGACGCCGGAAAGCGCGAAGTTTCAGTCACGCGGTCTGACTGATCGGTCGGGTCATGATGGTCTCGTACTCGATAGGGGTCAACCGGGACAGGGATCGCTGTCGTCGGCGGCGGTGGCAGGTCCGTTCGATCCAGTTCACGACCGCGGCCCGGACATCGAACTCGGGCCGTCACTGGGCAGGGTAGCCGCGCGGATGTTGTTGCACCGGCGTGCCACATTGGAGCGCATGCCAACTGTCCAACAGGATGCCGACGTCGTGGTCCGGATCGAGCCGTGGGCGGGCACCGGGTACGCGAAGATCCGCATCACTCCTGGTTACCGTGAGCAGTTGCAGAGTCTGCTCACAGAGGCCGACGTCGACAACAGCATTGCGCTGGGATTCTCTGCCGGCAGCGCCGCGATGGAACTGATCTCCGTCGCGGTGAGCACCCCGGAGGTCTGGGTGGCCACGGGCGGGGCCGTGGGTGCGTTCATCGGCCGACACGTGGGCAGGCGAGTCCGGGTGGAGGTCAGCGACCGCACGGTCACTGACCTCCATGGGTACAGCAGGAAGGATGCCGAGTCCCTGATGCGCACCATCGCCGAACTGCATGACCGTCGCGAGGCCGAGTGGCAGCAGCTGCTGCGCCGCAACCCCGAGCCCACCACCCCGGACCATCTGCCCGACGCGTGACACGGAGTCCCGGATCACCTGCAGATGGTTGATGGCTCCGCAGGACGTGCGGGCGACGAGCTCTGCGAGTCAGGCGGCGGCCGCGACCTCGTCGGGGTGCGGAGCGGAAGCCGCACCGAGACCGGGCCCCAGGTCATGGTCGCGCTCAGTAACGCCGCCATCGGCGCCCTGCGCACCGCCGGAGTCGCCAACATCGCCGCCAACCGACATCACGCTCCGACAGCACCGCCCGCTGGCACTGCTCGGCATCACCTGATTCCAGGTAGGGGATGGGTATGGAGGGCCGAGATCTTCCCGCTGATTTTGATCTCCCCAGTCGTCCCGTAGGCAGCGTTCTGGATCGCCTTGGCGACGCGTGAGATTGGTGGCCCGCCATAGCCGTACGCCCACAGCATGGTTGAACATGTTCAGAATGAGGCGGCGGATGAGGAGGGGCTGTGAAGGTCGTCATTCCCGGTGGGACTGGGCAGATCGGCACGATTTTGGATCGGGCGTTGACTGCGGAGGGTCACGACGTTGTGCTGTTGACCCGCTCGCCTAAGGGTGAGCGTCAGGTTCACTGGGACGGCTCCACGCTTGGCGATTGGGCCAAGCAGATCAACGGCAGCGATGTGGTCATCAATCTAGCGGGGCGCAGTGTGAGCTGCCGGTACACCGCGGAGAACCTCGAAGCCATGATGAGTTCACGTGTGGAGTCGGCGCGGGTTGTCGGCGAGGCCATCGCCGAGGCGACCCGGCCACCCAAGGTGTGGATGCAGATGAGCACCGCGACGATCTATGCGCACCGCTTTGATGCGGCCAACGATGAGTACAGGGGTCTGATCGGCGGTGGTGAGCGCGGCGTGCCCGGGTACTGGGCGTACAGCGTCAAGATCGCTCAGAATTGGGAAGTTGCGCAGGAGCAGGCGGCAACTCCGGATACCCGCAAGGTTGCGCTGCGGTCGGCCATGGTGATGAGCCCCGACCGTGGCGGCGTGTTCGACGTGCTGAGCTGGCTAGCGCGGCTCGGACTCGGTGGACCGGTCGCGGGCGGCAGGCAGTATGTCTCGTGGATCCACGACCAGGACTTCGCCCGCGCTATCCGATTCCTGATCGAACGCGACGACCTCACCGGGGCTGTGAACCTAGCCGCACCCGGCCCGTTGCCACAGCGAGAATTCATGCGGGAGTTGCGTTCGGCTTGGCGGATGCCGGTCGGCCTGCCTGCCACCAGACGAATGGCTGAGGTCGGCGCGTTCGCGATGCGGTCGGACACCGAACTGCTGCTGAAGAGCCGGCGAGTCACCCCGGGACGGCTCTCTGATGCCGGATTCACATTCGGCTATCCGCAGTGGCGGGCCGCGGCCGCAGATCTGGCGTTACGGCGTCGGCGAGGCTAGCGACCTCGCGCCAAAGCCGAGGCGACGGTCACACTTCCAGTGACGGAACCCGTTCTCGCGAACGAAGTGCTCGGTTCATTCCTCTGCCGCCGATGAGGCAATGCGTCCGTGACGGTGCTCCAAGCGACCGATGTGGCTGCGGAAGCCACCGCTGGTAACAGCATGCGCGGGGTGTCAGCTCACGATCAGTGAGCCTTTTCCAGGCTGATCTTGCAGTTCGGGCGTGTGCGGCAGGCCCGATGGTCGATGGGTACGAGGCTCCAGGTAGGACAGCTGTCGACCAAGACTCGAAGCCCCGACCGGGAGCCTCGCCATGCTGTCCTACCCCGCCACGATTCCGTTGTCCAGCCGGACCCTGAACCACCTCGCCGAACGTATCCGCGGTCACCCCTAGGCAGCGCCGGTCCCGGTGGCGGCGCCCTGCGCCCGGCCGGCAGGCGCTGCTCGCCCTGGCCCACCTGCGTAACAGCGACACCTACACCCGACTCGCTGCCGGCTTCGCCATCGGCGTCGCCACCGCCTGGCGCTACGTCCAGGAAGCGATAACCCTGCTCAGCTCGGCAGTCGACGACCTGGACACCGCGATGCGACATCCGGCTGCTGGCATACGCGATCCTGGACGGCACGCTGATCCCGATCGACCGAATCGCCGAGCAGAAGCCCTACTACAGCGGCAAGCACAAACGCCACGGCGTGAACGTGCAAGTCATCTCCGACGCCGCCGGCCGGATCGTGTGGGCATCACCGGCACTGCCCGGCTCGGCACACGACCTGGGCGCCGCACGCAGTCACGGCATCATCGATGCCCTGACCAGCGCGGACGTGATGACCTTCGCCGACAACGGCTACCAGGGCGCCTACGGCAGCCTGCGCACGCCGCTCAAGCGGCGCCGCTTCCGGCCGAAGCTCTCACGCAGGCAGAAGGCCGTGAACCGGGCCCACGCGAAGATCCGCGCCCGCGGAGAACGAGCGATCGCCACACTCAAGACCTGGAAGATCCTGGCCAAGCTGCGCTGCTGCCCACGCCGAGCCACCGCGACCGTCCAAGCCATCCTCGTCCTGCACGACGTCGAAACGAACCGCTACGCAGGATGAGAATGGCTCCATGAAAAAGGACCAATGGCCGGCGGATGCCGAATCACCGGACGTCGATCGCGGCAGTGAGTACAGCCGCGCCGGTCGGGTGCTTGACCGCAGCGTTCCAGGCTCGGTCGCAAGGGCGGGCCAGATCGCCGCGGTGGGGGTCACGAAGGCCCGGTGAAGACGCTACAGTCTGACGCTTCACCGACGCGGGGGTCAGAAGCCATGGATGAAATCGGTACGGCCGAAGCCGAGTTCGTCGCCGCTGTCGTCGATGAGGAGCTGCTCGGCGAGATCGTCGGGATGGTGTTCGTGGAGGGCGTCGACCCGGCCACCGCGCTGACCCGGTTCGCGGCCCGGCCGGAGACGGTGAAGCAGCGCAGCCTCGACGAGTTCCTCGACCTGGCCTGTGAGATCGTCGGTCATTGGGATACGCGACCGATCGCGTTCGCCACGGCCCTGGCGGGGTGGACGATGGTGGTGGGCACCTACGAGGTCGCCGAGGATGACCGGGTAGTAGCCGTCTCCCGCGGGTGCCGGGCCGTGGGCGTCATGCGGCACGACTATGCGGCGTCACACTCGTTCTCCTACGCGGTCGACGGCGCTCTGATCACCGAGTTCCCGCCGGAGGCGGTGTGGCGGCGGCAGGGCGACGACGCCGACCGGCTGGCCGCCAGCATGGCGGCGGTCGGGCTGCCGCTCGACGCCGACGCCAACGACGGGGGTCCGGACCGCCCGGTCGCGGCGGCGCTGCATCTGGCTGCCCGGATCGTCGGGCGGCTGCCGGCCCTCGCCGACCTGGCCGGCCCGCTACTGACCGCGGACCTGGCCCTCAACCGGATGACACGATAGCCGCCCGTGATGGATGCTCCGGCGGCCCGCGGCAGCATCCGAACCCTGTTCAAACGGCACCGCTACCGGCCAAAACTCGCCGCCTGGCAGAAGAAGGTCAACCGGGCCCACGCCCGGATTCGTGCCATCGGCGAACGCGCCAACGCCACCCTCTAGACCTGGAAGATCCTGACTAAACTCCGCTGCAGCCCTCACCGGACAACCCCAATCGTGTAGGCCATCCTCGTCCTGCACCCACATCGAGAACCCGGCCTACTCAGAATGAAAAAGGCTGAGTGGGGACGGCTCTCGTCTTCGTCGTCATCCCAGTCATCCCAGTCGTGGAGCCGTTCGCGTAGGTCATCGGGGAGCAGGTCGGCGTATTGGTACTCGCGGACCTGCTCGGGGTGCACCACGCACGGAAGCGGCAGGTACATGTCGCTGATCACTGGCGGTTCGGGAGGCGCTTCGAGTAGCGGGCCGACGGCGGAACTGTTGCGCCAGTAGAGGAAGACGCGAGGGCTGTGGTGCCGGTCCGAGTGGTCCACCGGGCACCACAGCATCTGGAGCAGGTCGGTGGCGTCCGGACCGACGTAGTCCGGGATATCTCGTCGGTACAGCTGCGCGACTGGAACCAACGGGATGGGATCCTCGATCAGGTCGTCCAGGTCCAGAGCGTCGGCCGCATCGAGTTCGGTCCGCTCCTTCGCAGTCAAGAAGTCCCCGCCCGGCAGCGGCTCCCGGGCTTCCGCCGTCGCGAGGATCTCCCGCCCGCGGTGCAGGGCGGCCGGGGTCGTCAGGTTCCATGGCTCGTGCGCCCCGGCGTCGTCGCAGACCGGCCATTCCTCGTCGGCCGGCCACAACAGCGGTCCGCCCACCGGACTGTCCGCAACGGTCGGATCGCCGGGTCGGGGATGCAGACGGGTAGCGGTGATGGAATGTTCCCGCAGTTCAGGGAAGAGCGCCGTGATGTCCAGAGGACGTGGGGGCGTGGTGCGGACCATAGACGTGGATCTTATGGCCACGTACAGGTCTGAGCTGCGGGATGGCTGGCGCCGGCCGGCGCCTCGGGTCGCCTCACACCACGCCTGCAGAAGTGCTGTAGATCGACGTAAGCGTTGCAGGTGAGCGGGCGGAAGTGCGCTGCGGATCCGCCAGCTGAGGCGACGATCCCGCAGGCAACGTCCTGAGAGTCTTTCAGGCTGGTGACCTCGGCGGAACCGAAGAGGTCACCAGCACAGCTAGACTTGCGTGAGTTTCAGAGTTGCGCTGAGCGTCATCGACGGTGGGGCAAAGGGTCGTGTCGCCCCTCGGACACCAAATTTCGTGAAAATCACGATAAATGGGACAGGTTGACTGTCCATTTGGGCATATCTACGCCCAAATACTGTGAGTCTGGAATGCCTACTGGTATGACCGGCCGCATGGGTCCAATTCGGTAGACAGGAAATGGCGTCCGTTCGCGGCGCGCTGACCGTCGGAGATTGGCAGTGCCGGGGCCGGCGCCTCACCGTCGGTACGGGTCGATGATTTCCTTTGGGCGCAGCGCGGGGGCGGCGAGGTCGCGCAGCGTCGGCGAGGTGAGGTAGAACCTGCCTCGGGTCTCGCCGTGCTGTTCGAGCATGTCCGCCCGGACGAGTGCGCGTAGGTCGTGGGTTGCTTGGTCGTCGGCTACGCCTACCTGCATACCGCGATCGAGAACCACTCCAGGCTGGCCTACACCGAAATCCTTCCCGACGAACGTCAAGAAACCGCAGCCGCGTTCTGGCAACGCGCCCACGCTTGGTTCACCGACCACGGCATCACCATCGCCCGGGTGTTGACCGACAACGGCTCCTGCTACAAGTCCCACCTCTGGCACGACACCTGCACCAAACTCGGTGTCACCGTCAAGAAGACCCGCCCCTACCCGCCACAAACGAACGGCAAAGTCGAGCGCTTCCACCGGACCATGACCGACGAATGGGCCTACGCCAAGCCCTACCGCTCAGAGACCGCACGACGCGCGGCCTTGCCCGCCTGGCTCCACACCTACAACAATCACCGGCACCACACCGCACTCGGCGGCCCACCCGCCAGCCGCGTCCCCAACTTCTCTGGACAGAACACCTAGTGCCTCGTCTTTGAACGTTGATCGTGTAATCCGTGGGTTCTGAGGATGTGTCGGGCAGGCTGTCTCCCATCGTTTCTGGTCTGGGAGGTGGTGGCGTGGGTAGGCGCCCGGAGGTGTTCGTCCGGCAGGTGTCGATGGTCGAGGGTCAACGGTTGCAGCGGATCACTCGGACGGCGAAGGACCCGGTGAAGCTGCGGCGGGCGATCGTGGTGCTGATGTCCGCCCAGGGACAGCCGGCCCCGGACATCGCTCATCTGCTCAAGGCCAGCGAGGACTACGTCCGCGACGTGATCCACGCGTTCAACGATCGGGGGTTCGACGCCCTGGACCCAAAATGGAGCGGGGGCGCACCGAGACGGATCGATGAGCAGACCCGCGACTGGATCTGCGTCATCGCCCGGTGCGACCCCCGTTTCCTCGGCCGACCCTTCTCCTGCTGGTCCCTGACCAAGCTGCGCGACTACCTCATCGCCGCCGGCCACGTCACGACCATCAGCGTCGAGACCGTCCGCCGGATCCTGCACGAACGCGGCGTGACGTGGCAGGCCACCAAGACGTGGAAGGCCAGCACCGACCCCGACTTCACCACGAAGATGCGCCGGATCCTGGACCTCTACGACCACCCACCAGCAGATGGTCGGGTGTTGTCCGTCGACGAGTTCGGGCCGCTGAACCTGCAACCCCGACCCGGACGGGCCTGGCGGCCCGTCGCACACCCGGTGCGACTGCGGGCCACCTACACCCGCGACCAGGGCGTACGACACATGATCGCCGCCCTGGACCTGACCACCGGCAAGCTGCACTACCGCATCCGCGACCGGAAACGATGGCGGGAGTTCCTCAGCTTCCTCAAGACACTGCGCGCCCGGTGGCCCGATGACCGGCTCTACCTGATCCTGGACAACTTCTCCCCACACAAGCACCCCGAGGTCCGCGCCTGGTGCACCGCCAACCAGATCGACCTGGTGTTCCTACCGACCTACGCCTCCTGGCTGAACTGGATCGAGGCCGAATTCGCCGCCGTACGCTACTTCGCCCTCAACGGCACCGACCACCGCACCCACGCCGAGCAAGACACCGCCATCGGCGCCTACATCCGCTGGCGCAACCAACACGCCCAACCCAAAACCGGATACGCGATCAACTCCAAGATCCGCCATCCCGATTACCCGTTCAAGGCCGCATGACGAGGCACTAGGCCCGAGCACTTCGCGGACGAACAGTTCAGCGCCATCAGCACCTGGTGACATCCGCCCACGCAGTCAGCGACCGTACGACGCAAGCGACCGCCGCTTCGTCGGGCTGCGGGTCACCGCGCGGTCGCCTCGCCTTGCTTGTGGCAAGGCCAGGCGAACCCTCACGGCGGATTGTCCGCACATTCGATGCCGGAGAAGCTACACAGCCTGCACACCGTACTTGTGGAACAATCCCAACATCCGCTCGTCGAAACGCTCGGGCCCCCAGTTGTCTACCTGCACACCAGGTCGGGGTTCATCTCCCCCTTCTACAAAGAGTCCCTCCGCGCCGCCCGGCGTGTAGATAAAAAGCAACCTCGTGGTATGCATACCGACGTTCTTGAACCTGTGACGGACCATACGCGGAATATGAACGATATCGCCAGTCACCGCAGTAAAAGTCCGTTCGCCGTCCAGGAACTCCAACTCACCCGACAGTAGATAGAACGTCTCCTCCTGCTCAGCGTGGGTATGCGGGACGGGGCCACCGCCCGGCGGCACACTGGCCTCTACGATTCCGATGGACCCGCCAGTCTGGGCTGCCTGAAGGCGCATGGTGTAGACGTCGCCGGAAAACCATTTGGTCACTCCGTGCCCGGCAGCCACATGCAAGCCACCGGCGGCACCGCGTGGATTTAGGTCAACTGCGGACATTGAAAGGCTCACGAGACTCCCCCTAGCAGAGAATGCGCCGACAGTGGACCGGCAAATTTCCTCCAAGACGGTAGTCGTAGGAGCAGTCGACAGCTAGCCTCCACGAATGCCGATCGGGGTGAGAAGTCGCACCGCGCAGGCAATGAACTGACATGGTCCCTATCCGTTGCAAGTAAGCCGGAATGCGCCGGTCCGTCGAAGCCGAGCGGGTTGTCCCGTACACGAGTAGAAGGGGACTGCACCCGGTTCGCTTGACTCCTGACCTGTGAGGATGCGTTCCTCGCTGGAAGGATGTCTGCCATGCCGGAAGCGTTCCCGCCGGAGTTGCGCCGTGACGTGGTCGCGGTCGCCCGCAAGGGTGAGGCGCCGCTGTCGCAGATCGGGCGCGACTTCGGGATCTCCGAGTCGTGTCTGCACCGCTGGCTGAAGATCGCCGACGTCGACGACGGGGTCCGCCCCGGCACGACCAGCAGCGAGTCCGCGGAGCTGCGGGAGCTGCGCAAGCGGTCCAAGCTGTTGGAGCAGGAGAACGAGATCCTGCGCCGGGCGGCGGCGTTCTTCGCCCGGGAGATCGCCCCAAAATGACTTACCCGCTGGTCCTCGACCTGGCCGTGGACGGCATCCCCGTCGCGGTGACCTGCCGGGTCCTGGGCTTCACACCGCAGGCCTTCCACGCCTGGCGGAAGAATCCGGTGTCGCAGCGGGACTGGAACGACGCGCATCTGATCAACGCCGCGCTGGACATCCACCGCGACGATCCGGCGTTCGGCTACCGGTTCATCGCCGACGAACTGCCAGCGCACGGCATCACCGCCGGCGCCAACCGGGTGGCCAGACTCTGCTCACAGCAGCGCATCTGGTCGGTCTTCGCGAAGAAACGGGGCCTGACCCGCCGGGCCGGACCGCCGGTGCACGACGACCACGTGAAGAAGGTCTTCACCGCCGACGCACCGAACGCGGTGTGGCTGACCGACATCACTGAGCACCCCACCGCCGAGGGCACGCTCTACCTCTGCGCGATCAAGGACGTGTACTCCGGCCGGATCGTCGGCTACCTCCATTGACCACCGCATGAAAGCCTCCCTGGCTGTCGCGGCGCTGCGTAACGCGATCCGACTACGGGACCCGGCCGGGACGGTGGTGCACTCGGATAGAGGCAGTCAGTTCCGGTCCCGGAAGTTCGTGAAAGCGTTGCGCCGCAACGGATTGGTCGGGTCGATGGGCCGGGTCGACGCCTGCGGCGACAACGCCGCGATGGAGTCGTTCTTCGCGCTGCTGCAGAAGAACGTCCTGGACCGGCAGCGCTGGGCAACCCGCCAGGAGCTACGCCTGGCGATCGTGACCTGGATCGAACGGACCTACCGCCGCCGCCGACGGCAACGACGCCTCGGACGGCTCACTCCCATCGAGTTTGAGACAATCAACAGGCACGCACACGCGGCCTGAACCACTCAACCCCGCGAGTCAACCAAACCCGGGGCAGTCCCTCGATTCGAAACGCTGGTCCGCGGTGAGGGTAAGCGCCTCCACCGCAAGCGCGCTTGCTTCCTGGAGGTCTGGGTTGGTGGCGTGCAGGTGCGCGGTGGCCAGGTCGAGGCGGCTTAAGTCATAGGCGCTCGAATTGGCTCGAGCTGGGGAGTCAGATGACAGATGTGTCTGACGTCGGTGGCCACGCATTGTGGATTCAGCACACATCCGAACGAGCTACAGGAGCACCTTTCCACCATGAACACCGTACTGATCACCGGCACCGCTTCCGGCTACGGACGGGAGACCGCACGGCATTTCCTCGCGCAAGGGTGGAACGTCATCGCCACCATGCGGACCCCCCGCCCGGATGTCCTGCCCGAGTCGGACCGGCTCCGCATCCTCCAACTCGACGTCACCGACTCCGACTCCATCGCTGCCGCGTTCGCTGCGGCGGGCCCCATCGACGCCTTGGTCAACAACGCGGGAATTGGGCTGATCGGCGTGTATGAAGGCACCCCCATGAGCCGGGTGCGGGAGATCTTCGAGACCAACACCTTCGGCGTCATGGCCACCACTCAAGCGGTGCTGACCCAGTTCCGTGAGCGTGGCTCCGGCGTCGTGATCAACGTGACCTCCAGCGTCGTGCTCGGGCACATGCCGCTATCAGCCGTGTACAAGGCCAGTAAAATGGCCATCGAGGGATTCACTTCGTCGCTCGCCCTCGAGCTCGCCGAGTTCGGCGTACGCGCCAAGACCGTCGAGCCGGGCACCTGCCTCACGACCAGCTTCGCTGCCAGGGCGACCGACAACACCGACCTGAGCGGCCCGCTGGACAAGTTGGTCCCCCCGTTTTACGAGCCGTTCGCGAAGCGGGCCCTCGGCCGGTTCGTCGAGCAGGACCTGTTCACGCGGGAGAGCGACGTCGCCGAGACGGTGTGGCGGGCCGTGCACGACACGACCGGCCAGCTGCGATTCCCCGCCGGACCCGACGCGGTCCAGCTCGACCAGGCCAAGTGAGAGGAACACCGCCATGTCCGAGGCGAACAAGCGGATCGTCCGCAACTACTTCGAGGAGCTCGACGGCGGCCGGACCACTCCGGTGCACCTGTGCACCGAGGACTTCCGGTTCCACCCGGCCGGACTGCCAACATTGGACATCGACGGCGTGAAGGTGTTCGGCGACGCGTTCTTCACCGGCATGACCGACCTGCAGCACCCGCTTGATGAGCTGATCGCCGACGGTGACCTCGTGGCGCTGCGCTGCCGGTATGAGGGCACGCACGACGGGGAGCTCATGGGCGTGCCGGCGACCGGGCGACAGGTGTCCGCGGTCGGGATCGGCGTCATGCGCGTAGCGGATGGCAAGATCGCCGAGTTCTGGGTGTCGCCGGACCGGATGACCATCATGCAGCAGATCGGCGCCATTCCCTCGTAGCACGGTCGTCCGGCCGCCGTCGCGCGGCGGAACTCGAGCCGGGTGAGGACCAAATGGTCCTCACCTGGCTCGGAGTGAATAGACAAGACCCAGGTAGTTCTGTGAAATCGCCGGACGACCCGCCCGACGTTGAACGCAATGGGTATCGCGGTTCTGACAGGGGAAGCTCGGCATCGGACAGGCTCCAGCCATCCGTATCACCGAGCGCGGCATCGGCGTGATCCTGACCTACAACACCAAACCCCAGGGCGTCAAGGAGACGGTGGCCACCCATCAAGGCAGACGGAGGGTCGGCGATCGCGGTGAGGCTGGACGTCGGCCTCACGGAGACGTTTCCCGAGTTCGCGGAGCAAGTGCGCAGGGAGCTGCGCGACCGATGGCAGCGCGACTCGTTCGACTACCTGGTCAACAACGCCGGCATGGCGAAGCAGGACTTCTTTCCCGACGTCACGCAGGACCTGTTCGAGGCCTCCTTCCGGGTGATCATGCGCGGCCCGTACTTCCTGGCGCAGACGTTCCTCCCGCTCATCGCCGACGACGGGGCGATCGTCAACACGACGAGTAACTCCGCCCTCCCGACCGGCCTGACTGCGGGCTACTCCGTGTACGTCAGTGTGAAGGGCGGCCTGATCACGAGGACCCAATACCTGGCCAAGGAGCTGGCCCCGTGCCGCTCCAGGTGAACAGCATGTCGCCCGGCCCACCCGTACCCGCGGTTTGAAGCGATCGACCCAGCCACCGTCGAAGCCCTGGGTGTGGAACCGCCAGCCCGGCCCTACACTGACGTCGCTCGAGAGGCGGCAGGAGGTCTGAGAATGTCGCACCGTGTCACAACCATCCTCGACGGATTTACGTTCACCGAAGCGCCTCGCTGGCATGACGGCCGGCTCTGGTTCTCCGACTTCTACACCTGCCGGGTGATGTCCGTTCGTGCGGACGGCACCGATCGCCGGGTCGAGGCCGTCGTGGAGCGGCAGCCGTCCGGCATCGGTTGGCTGCCGGACGGGCGGCTGCTCGTCGTATCCATGCATGACCGGCGGATCCTGCGCCGCGAGGCCGATGGAAGCCTTGTCGCTCACGCTGACCTGAGTCAGCACGCGACCGGCCATCTCAACGACATGTCGGTGGACGCCGAAGGCCGCGCCTATGTCGGCAACTTCGGGTTCGACCTGATGAACGGGGCGCCGCTCGAAACGGCGGCCCTTCATCGCGCCGATCCCGATGGCACGGTGACCGAAGTGGCCTCCGGGCTCTGGTTCCCGAACGCCATCTCCCTCACCTCAGGCGGTGTCGTGCTGGTCAACGAGACTTTCGGCAATCGGATCACCGCGTTCGATCTCACGGAGGATGGTCAGCTCACCAACCAGCGGGTGTGGGCCCAGTTCGGACCGGTACCCACCGACCGTGCGGTCGCCGGTGCGCTGGAACAACTCGACGTCGCCCCGGACGGCTCGTGCCTGGACGCAGACGGAGGCCTGTGGGTGGCTGACGCCATCGGTGGACGTGTGATCCGGGTCATCGAGGGCGGGCAGATCACCGACGAGATCCGGCCAGGCGCGAACGCCTACGCCTGCGCCCTCGGCGGCGAGACCGGACGGACCCTGTTCATTTGCATGGCCCCCGACTTCGATGAGCACGCCCGGCGCGCCGCCCGCGAGGGCACAATCGTTGCCGCTGCAGTCCGGACGCCGGCAGCCTGATCTGGTTCACGCACGCTGTGTTCAACGGAGCCGAGAGCGCCGAGAAGCTGGCGTAACCCGCGGCCGACGTGCGCCGCGCAGGGGCCGGACTGGCCGGCCCTGCCGTCGGCTGACAACATCGTCCGGACCTGTCTGGACGTTCCACCGGTCGGGCTGAAGAAGGTCACCATCCTCGCCGACGGACCCGGCTCAGTCCTTGTGCTCGGGGGCTGGCTTTCAGGACGCGGGCGAGCCAGTCGGCCTGAGTACGCCGTGCCGCGGCCGAGACGCGGATGTGCGGGAGCAGCGCCGAGATGCTGTGGAAGCCCCACAGGTGCAGCTCCGCCTGGCCACCGGCGGCCCAGGGTCGGGTCGCGTACGCGACGTCCTCGTCGCGCCCGCCCACGATCGCGGAGATGCTGCTGCAGGCCGCGCCGGGCGACCTGCCGCCCCTGGCCGGCACGACGCGGTCGGGGATGGTGGTCAGCGACGCTCCCGACGAATCCAGTGATGTGGTGATCCGATTGCTGCGGCTGCTGGACCGGCCCCGGGACGTCAGGGTGCTCGCGCCCCTGATCGAACGTCGCCAGTTCGGCGTGCGTCCCAGCCAAGACGCCGCCCGCCTGCACGGCATCACCCGGGCCGAGGTGCCGGCGGTCGTCTGACCGCCGGCGTTCGCGAGGCTTCCGCAGCTTCCCAGGCTCCGAAGCTGGTGCGGCGTCAGGACAGGGCCTGCCACCAGGGGGGCTACTTCGGTTGGGGTGCCGGCATCGACGGGCCGATCTGCATCAGCGTCACGTCGAAAAGACCATGCCGCTCGCCGACGTCGGCGAGCCGTCGAAGGAACCGGAATCGCCGGTGTAGAAGACCAGCCGATGCTGCCGGCGATCATTCACGAACTCCACAGGGTTTCGTTGCTGCCAATGAACGCGCGACCTGAGTGGCGAGACTCGGTGGCGGCGAGGGTGAGCCGCGAGTATCGCCTCCTGAGTGGTTGAGTGCCCGGATCGTCGGCATGCCGAGGTGGCCGTAGTGGTCGTGCGAGATGATGATCGCGTCCAGCCGGGGCAGGTCGGCCAGCGCCACCGGCATCGGGTGCAACCGCAGCCGCTTCGGACCGACGCCCGGGACCTGCGATCCCGGGTCGCTTCACAGTGGGTCGAGCACTATGCGGCGACGTTCAATCTCGACCAGAACCGTGGCGTGGCAGCGAAGGCGTCGGTCGGGTCGCCGGGCGCACGCGTGCTACGTATCAGTCACATGAATGAGCCACTTGCTCAAGAGTGGCGGTCCCTTGCCCGTTCCTGCCGCATTTCACCGCAGCTGTGTCTTTGCATCCAGAAGATTGCACAATCAACTGCACGTGGCGCGAACCCGTCTGCGTATGGATGTAGTGGAGGTTATCTATGACCAGGGCGTCAATGAGGATCGGGTCGGCGCTGATCGCGTCCGTCCTCGCCGTCACCGGGCTCAGTTTGGCAGCCTCGCCCGCCTCGGCTCAGCCGTCGGGCCTCACCTTCTACAGCGGAGCCTTCACCACCGAAGTCGCAAACTTCCCGGCAGCCCCCATCGCCTGTGCGGCGCTGCCTCTGACGGCGGACAGCCACATCGGTTGGAGCGGCTTCCGCGACGTCATCTTCTACCGCACCACAGACTGCACCGGTCAAGCGACCGGCGTGGGGACGCTCCGCACCTACGAAGCCGGGAGATGGCTCAGCTTCCGCGCCTTCTGACTCACGACGACGGGGGCAGGTGGTCGTCCGCGCCCGCCTGCCCTCGACGCGTTTGTCGTCCGACGGATGACCCCGGACGCTCAACCATGAGCCCTTTTCATCGTGATGTGCCGGGTCACGGTAGGCGCAGAGAATTGTTGGTGTCGACATAGGACGGGACACCCGGTGAGACAGCAGTCCGATGCCCAACCGGGAGCCTCGCTGTGCTGTGTTACCCGTCCGCGATCGCGCTGTCCAGCCGCGCCCTGAACCACCTGGCCGACCTCATCCGCGCCGAACGCGCGCGGCGCCGAGGTCGGTGGCGGCGCCTCGACGCCGGCCGGCAGGCCCTGCTCGCCCTGGCCCAGCTCCGCATCGGTGACACCATCACCCGTCTGGCCTGCGGCTGCGCGGTCAGCGTCACCACGGCCTGGCGGTACGCCCGGGAAGCCATCGACCTACCCGCCGTACACGCCGAGACCCTGAACGCGGCCATACGGCGCGTGGGCCGGCTCGCCTACGCGATTCTCGACGGCACCCTGATCCCCATCGACCGAGTCGCCTGATCTGGGCCTCGCCCGCACCCACGGCCTGACCAACGCGCTGAGCAGCGCGAACGTCATGACCTTCGCCGACACGGCATACCAAGGCGCCGGCGGCACCCTTCGCACGCCGTTCAAACGCCGTCCGCACCGGCCCCGACTGTCCCGACTGTCCCGACGGCAGAAGACCGTCAACCACCACCACGCCAAGATCCGAGCCGTCGGTGAACGCGCCGTCGCCACCCTCAACGGCTGGAAAGTCCTGACCAAGCTCCGCTGCCCCGACGCGCCAGCACGATCGTCCAGACCAGCCGAAACCCACGATGAAAGGGCTCACCACCGTTACTGCTCGGCTGGCTGTCTGCGTGTTCACCTCTCCAGCCAACCCGAAGGTCTCACGAGGTTGTTAGGGAAGTCCTCGCGACTTCTTTCCCAATCCTTGCTTTGTCGCCAGATCCGGGCTGGCGCAGGGGCCGGGCTCCGGCGAGCCTGCGGAAGCTGCCGGCTAATCCCGCCTTGCTCAGCCCACCCCGGCCATGATCAACTGTTTTGGCGTTGGCGCTGGGCCTTTGGAACAATCGGCTCATGTCCCTTGACGAGGTGCGCGACCTGATCGCCCGGCACGTCAGGCCCGATCTTCGTACGGCCATAGATGACGTGCTGATCTTCAAAGCCGACAAGCCGTTTCCCCCCAGGCCAACAACGTATGGGAAGGTTTTCGCATTCGTCGCTCAAGGGACGAAGCGCTTCGGGCTCGGCGACCAGATCTACGAGTACCGGGCAGGGCAGTACCTCGTCGTGTCGGTGGATCTGCCAGTCACGGCGCACTTCAGCGGCGCGAGCCCGGACCAGCCAGGGCTCGGGGTGGGGTTGACGCCCGATCCCACCGTCATCGCTGATCTGCTGCTGCAGGCGCCGGCCGACATCTTGCCGGACAGCGACGAGGGTGCGCCTGCCGGGCTGGCGATCAGCACGGCCGGCGCCGACTTGCTCGACGCGGTGTTACGGCTGTTGCGGCTGCTCGACACCCCACGCGACATTCCCGTGCTGGCGCCGATGATCAAGCGCGAGATTCTCTGGCGGCTGATTACCAGCGAACAGGGCCCGATCATCCGGCAGCTCGGGCAACCTGACGGCATTTTGAGCCACATCTCCCGCGCTGTCCGTTGGATACGCGACAACTACCGCGAGCCGTTCCGGGTAGAGATGGCGGCGCGGCAGGCGGGAATGAGCGTCTCGGCTTTTCACCGCAACTTCCAGGCGCTCACGTCGCTGAGCCCGATCCAGTATCAGAAGCAGATCCGGCTTCATCAGGCTCGGCTTCTGCTCGCCTGCGACGCCACGGACATCGCCGGGACCGGCCGCCTTGTGGGTTACGACAGCCCGTCGCAGTTCAGTCGCGAGTATCGTCGCCAGTTCGGGGCGCCGCCGAGACTCGACGCAATGCGCCTGCAGCAGCCCGCGCCGGCGGCACTTTCCGGCTGAACCGTCCCGAATCCGGCTGGGGCGGTTCAGCAGAACATCTCCTGCCACCGTCCGGGGGGCGCAAGAGGATCAGGCAAGAACGCGAGAGCATTGCCCCTTCCGCCTCGCATACGTGCTCGTGTTGGCTGAGGGGCAGGCAACGTGAGGTGTACGTGGGGGATATCCGGCTTTTCGGTCGAGCTGCCGAGCTAGAGCAGCTTTCAACGTTTCTGGGCCAGGCGAGGCGCGAAGGCGCCGCGCGGCTGCTGACGGGTGAGCCCGGTGTGGGCAAGTCCTCGCTCATGGCCGCCGCGGCGGAACGTGCCCTCGCGGAGGGCATGCAGGTGCTGCGGGCCTCGGGGTCCGAGTTCGAGGCCGATGTCAGCTACTCGGCACTCAACCAGTTGCTGCTGTCCGCTCAGGGTGGCATTTCGCGGCTGCCCGCCGGCCCGCGGGAAGCGTTGGAGGTGGCACTGGGATTCGGTGTCGGTATGCCACCAGACGCCCTGTTGGTATGCAACGCCACCCTTCTGCTCGTGCAAGATCTTGCCGCCGAGGCGCCGGTGGTGCTTCTGGTCGACGACGTTCATTGGATCGATCGTGCCAGCGCTGTCGTTCTCGGCTTCGTGGCTCGCCGCCTGGCGGGCTCCCGAGCCGGTCTGCTGGTGTCGACGCGAACAGGTGCGGCCAGTTACCTCGACCGGCGCGGGCTGGCCGAGGTCGTGGTGGCACCGTTGGACGAGGCCGCTGCGGAGCAATTGGTGGAGGCTTCCTTTTGCCAGTTGCCGTCCCGTGTCCGGCGGCGGCTGCTGGATCTTGCCCAAGGCAATCCGTTGGCATTGATGGAGTTGCCGTCCACGTTGTCAGGTGCCGTCCAGCGGGTGGCGGCTCAGCCCGAGGTTGTTCCGCTCAACGAGCGGCTGCAGGCGTTGTTCGCGACCCGCATCGCGGAGCTACCAGAGCCGACCCGCCGACTGCTACTGCTGGCCGCGTATGAGGGCACCGGTGACGTGCGGGTGCTGCATGCCGCTTGTGCCGACCGTGGCGGGTTGGCCGACCTGGCTCCCGCTGAGCGGACGCAGTTGGTGTATGTGGATGACGCGACCGCCCGGATCGCATTCCGGCATCCGCTCATCCGATCGGCGATCGTGGCGATGTCGACACACGAGGAGCGGCGTACCGCGCACGTCACCCTGGCCGAGGTGCTGGTCCACGACGAGGAGCGCCGGGCGTGGCACCTGGCCGCAGCCGCGGTGGCTCCGGACGAGGCCGTCGCGCAACTGCTCGAAACCTCCGCGCGTCGTGTCATGCTGCGCGGCGACGCCATCGCCGCGATCGCAACCCTGGTACGCGCCGCTGAACTGAGCGTGACCAGCGCCGACCGGGGCCGGCGGCTTGCCGAGGCCGCCTACATCGGCGCGGAGGCGGACGGATCGACCGCGGACGCGCGCACTCTGCTGGCCGATGCCCGCCGGGCGGCGCCGGACTCGACGGGGTCGCTGCACGCGGCCAACGCCGCCGCGTTCCTGATGCTCGACGGCGAGGGCGATGTGAACACGGCCCATCGCCTGCTCGTCGGCGCCATCGAGACCGGCGATCACGGGTACCGCGCCGACGATTCGGCGTTGATCGAGGCAATGCACGCCCTGCTGCTGGTGAGCTGGTACGGCAGCGCACCGCAGTATTGGGAGCCGTTCTTCCGCGCGCTGCGGCGGCTGCGGCCTGAACCGCCGCAGATCCTCGCCATGGCCAGCAAGGCCTTTCCCGACCCCGTACGCACCGGCGTGTCCGCCCTCACCGAGGCGGAAACGATTCTAGGCGCCCTCGCCGAGGAGACCGACCCCACGCGCGTCATGCGGATCGGCACCGCCTCCGTGTATCTGGACCGGCTCGGTGAACTCCGCGAAGGGTCGTGGCGGCTGGTGCATCAGGGACGCGACGGAGCGGCGGCTCGCCGGCACATCGGAGCGCTGATGCACCTGTGCCTGGACGACTTCCTCATCGGTCGATGGGACGAAGCGCAAGAGCTGGCATGGGAGGGGCAGCAGACCTGCGACACCGGCGGCTTCCCCTTCTTTTCGTGGTATTTCTGGTACAACAGGGCGATCGTCGCCGCCGGGCGAGGCCAGGCCGACGAGGCGTACAAGCTGGCCGACGAGATCACCAACTGGGCGCATCCTCGCGGGGTATCGGCTGCAGTCCTGTTCGCCCACCATCCGCGTACCCTCGCCGCCGCCGCGGCTGGGGACTTCGACGCCGCATATGCCCACGCCGCTGCGATGAGCCCGCCGGGTACGCTCGCCCCGTTCGTGCCGCACTGCACCTGGGTCGCATTCGACCTGGTCGAGGCGGCTGTACGGACTGGGCGGACGGTGGAGGCGCGGGCACACGTCGAGGCGATGCGCGCGGCCCGACTGTCGCGGCTGTCCAGCCGGATGGCGTTGATCCAGGCGGGTGCCGAGGCCCTGGTTTCCGACGACCCCGAGTCCGCGGAAAAGCTTGAGCAGTTGCTCGGCGACACCGCTGTCGACCGGTGGCTGTTCGACGCATCGCGCGTACGGCTGGCGTATGGCGAGAAGCTCCGGCGAGCCGGACATGTCACGCAAGCCCGCGTTCACCTGCTCGCCGCGCGCGAGGGGTTCGCCGCGATGACAGCCGGGCCGTGGCTCGACCGTGTGGTTGGCGAGCTGCGCGCCGCGAAGTACCCGCTGGCCGACGGCCGCGCCCCCGGCGCGGTCGCATTGACGCCGCAGGAGACGCAGATCGCTCAGCTGGCCGCCAGCGGCCTGACCAACAAGGAGATTGCCCACCGTCTGTTCCTTTCGCACCGCACGGTCGGCGCGCACCTGTATCGGATCTTTCCCAAACTCGGTGTGACGACCCGGGCCGGTCTCAGGGATGCCCTCTCGTCACCTCCTAAGCCCCAGTGATCTGCTCGGCCGGACGGTCCGGAGCAGACTCGGCGGCAAGCACCCAAGCCTGCGCCTCCTTCGCTTCAAGCAGCCGTTCCAGCAGGCGGCGGGTGGTCGGGTCCGCGTCGCCCACCCAGCGCACGGCCTCCTGCAGCGTCTGGACGAGGATCCGGGCAGCCACGAGATTCTGCGCCACGATCCCGGTGAGGTCGCCAGCGGCGAAGCTCTGAAAGCTGATCCGTGACCGTCCGGCAATGTGCTGTGGATCGTGGTCGGCGGCGAACCCGAGGTCACGGATGCGGGCTGCCAGCGCACGGGCCTCGACTCGGTCGTCGTCGGCGCAGGTGCGCAGATAAGCGGCGACCGGCTGCGCCGACAGACCCCGCACCAACAGGGCGTGGTGTTCGTACTGCAGCGACGACACGATCACGCTCGACAGCAAGACGTTGAGCAGCCGTGCCACCGCGCTCAGGTCGGCCCGGTTCG
Source organism: Micromonospora profundi (assembly GCF_011927785.1). Taxonomy (NCBI): domain Bacteria; kingdom Bacillati; phylum Actinomycetota; class Actinomycetes; order Micromonosporales; family Micromonosporaceae; genus Micromonospora; species Micromonospora profundi. Next base: position 1,410,114 of record NZ_JAATJK010000001.1, read on the forward strand.
ACGGCGTGATCGGCCCGTCGTCCGGGTCCCACACCGCACGGTCGCGTACCTCGCGTCTGCGCAACCCCGGTTCTCCTGGCACACACCCATGGTCTGTCAGCCGCCCGCCCGGGCACATCTGTCAACTGACCTAACGGACGCCATTGAGGCGTGGCCCGGCCACCGCGTTACCCGGTCGCCGCGCGGGCTCCGCCCAGAAGGGCCGCGCCTGCCATTTTCATCATCGACGGCTAGGTAACCCGGCCACTGCCAGGCGATGACCATGAGGTCGTATGACAGATGTGCCGCCCCTGTCGCTGGGACGAGATTGGTTCTGGTCCTGAACGAGCAAGATCCACCAAAGGGCACACCATGACCATCGGACACGGTTTCCACGCGGAGGGCTGGACCAGCCCCGAAGCCCACAGCGGCTTAGTCACCAGTGAGCCCGCGCAGACCCTGGTCACCCGGCTCCAGACACTGCTGGCCGGTGAGTCGACCTCCACCGACGAGATCCCGTCGGTGGCAAGGCCACCTTCTGAGAGGACGAACCATCGTGATCACCACTGCATCGCGTCCCGGCGTCGATCCCCAACTGGCGGCGCTGCTCGCCGAGATGCCGCTGACATCCATCCTGAACGCCGACGCCCTCGCTCACATGCGCCCGTTCTCCTCGGCTCCCGTCGAGCCACTGCTGGCCGGCCGTCTCATCGACCGCAGTGAGTTCATCACCCGCGCTGACGACGGCGCGGAGATCGCGCTGTCGGTCTTCCGCCCGACCGGTGACCGTACCGCACTCGCGCCATGCATTTACTGGATTCACGGCGGCGGCATGATCATGGGTGACCGGGTCGCCAACATCGACATCCCGCTGGAATGGCTCGACCGGTTCGGCGCCGTGGTCGTCTCCGTCGAGTACCGGTTGGCGCCCGAGGCGCACGGCCCGACGCTGGTCGAGGACTGCTACCGGGGCCTGTTGTGGACGGCCGAGCATGCCGACGCGCTCGGCATCGATCCGAGCCGCATCATCGTCGCCGGTGCCAGTGCGGGCGGCGGGCTGGCGGCCGGGGTGACGCTGCTGGCCCGCGACCGGGGCACCGTCCCGATCGCCGCGCAGATCTTGATCTGCCCGATGCTCGACCATCGCAACAGCACGACCTCCAGCCGCCAGTTCACCGGCGTACCCGCTGTCTGGACGGGGGAGACAAACGAGTTCGCATGGCGGTTGGTCCTCGGCGACCAGCCCGAGGACGTTTCGGCGTACATCTCGCCGGCGCTCGCCGAGGATCTGTCCAACCTGCCGACCACCTACATCGACGTCGGCACCGCCGAGGTCTTCCGCGACGAAGATGTCGACTACGCCAGCCGGATCTGGGCTGCCGGCGGCCAGGCCGAACTGCACGTCTGGGCGGGTGGCGTGCACGGGTTCGACTTAGGGTTCCCAGAGACGCGCATCGGCGCCATCGCCCGACGGGCCCGTATCGAATGGCTGACCCGCACATTGGACGGCATGTCCGTCGAACGAGGGGGCAGGCAATGACCGTTGACCACCGTCGCCAGTTTCTCCGCGAGTTCCTCCGCGATCCGTTCACGGTTGCCGCGGTCGCGCCGAGCAGCCAGGCACTCGCCAACGCGGTCGTCGCACCGGTTCCACTCACCGGCGACCCCGTCGTGGTGGAGCTTGGGCCTGGCACCGGAGCGTTCACGCAGGCCATCCAGCGGCGGCTGGCCGGCCGAGGCCACCACGTGGCCATCGAGATCAACGAACGGTTCGCTGATCTGCTCGCTGGGCGCTTCCCGTGCGTCGACCTCGCCATCGCCGACGCCCGCAACCTTCGCGAGATACTGACGGTACGGGGGCTCGATCACGCTGACGTCATCGTCAGCGGGCTCCCGTGGGCGGCCTTCACACCAGGGCGACAGGACGATCTGCTCGCCGCGGTCACCGCGGTACTCGCCCCGCACGGCGCCTTCACCACCTTCGCGTACGCCCACACGCGCTGGATGCCGCCGGCCAGGCGGCTCCGGCACAGCCTCGGTGAACGGTTCGAGGAAGTGGTACGCGGCCGCACGGAGCGGGCAAACGTGCCACCCGCGTTCGTCTACTCCTGCCGCAGGCCGTACACACCAGCACGCCGAGCGACGACCGGGCTGCCTCCGCACCTGTCGTGGCGCCGGCCGACACGGACACTGCAGGTCACGCGGCCACCGAACCGCTGACCGCAGACGGGGCCGCGCGTCAACCTCACGCGGCCCCGTCGCTCTCGCCCTACCTGCACGACGGGGACAGCATGCGTGGGTCTGTGGACGCTTCTCAGAAGCCTGTCCGCGAATTGGCGCGTGACTCATCGCAGATATGCCGCCGGGAGTGACCTCTTCCCGGGCCGGCGCCGTACGAGTGTCGCCTAAGGGATGTCTCGGTCTTTGTGCGTGATCCGCGCGGTCCGATGTCCGGGTCCTGGGGAACACGGAAGTGGACGCCCGCATCATCCGGACGTGGCCGGATCGTTCGATGCGTGTTCCACACCACCGTCCAACGGAGATCCGGTTCCGGGGTTCAACCCGCGCCGACCGGTACTTTGGGGCAGGATCATCCGTCGGCCAGTAGTGAGGAGCGAGGGTGCGCTTCGCCGTGCTCGGACCGGTCCGCGCCTGGCGCGCGACGGAAGAGCTCGACCTTCGGCCCCGGCAGCTCCGCCTCATGCTGGCCCTGTTGCTGGTGCGCGCGGGCCGCCCGGTCGCGGTCGCGGATTTCGTGGCGCTGCTGTGGGACGAGGACCCGCCTGCCCGGGCCGTGAACATCGTCCACCGCCACATCGGGGCGCTGCGGCGGATCCTGGAGCCCGGCCTCGCGCCGCGCGCGCCCGGCCGGTGGGTGGACGGGCGGGGCGGCGACTACCGCCTGCACGTGGACGCGGAGTCCTCGGATGTGATGCGGTTCCGCGCGCGGGCCGACGCGGCCCGGCAGGCCGCCCGGGCCGGTGACCGGGACGCCGCCGGGGCCCACTACCTCGCCGCGTTGCGTACGTGGCACGGGCACTGCGCCGCGGGCCTGGATCCCGCGCCGGCGTTGTTGCCCGAGTTCGTGGCGCTCGACCACGAGAGGTCCGCCACCGCGTGCGCGGCCGCGGACGTCGCCCTGGCCGGTGGGCGGGTGACCGAGCTGGTGCCGCTCCTGCGGCCGATCGCCGACCGGCATCCGTTCGACGAGGCGTTGCAGGCGCGGCTGCTGCTGGTGCTCGCGGCGGACGGCAAGCAGGCGGAGGCGGTCACGGCCTTCGAGAAGGTGCGGCTCGGTCTCTCCGGGCAGCTGGGCGTGACTCCCGGCGCGGAGCTGCGGGCGGCCTACGACCAGGTGCTCCGCCAGCAACAGGCGACAGCCGGGCCGGCAACCCCGCAAGAGCCGGTTCCCCGCACGCCTCCGGCCCAGGTGCCGTTGAGCACCCGGTTCTTCAGCGGGCGGGAACGCGAGATCGGCTGGTTGTCCGACGTGCTCTCAGCCGCCTGCCGGGCGCCGGCCGGCCCGGTCATGGTGGCCGTCGACGGCCTGCCCGGCATCGGCAAGACCAGCCTGGTGGTGCACTGGGCGCACACCGTCGCGGAGAGCTTCCCGGACGGCCGGCTCTTCATCGACCTACAGGGCTACGACGCCAAGGAAGCGGTGGACACCGAGCAGGCGCTGACCTACTTCCTCAGCGCGCTCGCGGGCCCTCGCGCGGAGATTCCGGCAACGGTGGAGGCGCAGGCCGCGCTCTACCGGACGCTGACGGCCGGCCGCCGGATGCTCGTGATCCTCGACAACGCGCGGGACGCCGAGCAGGTCCGTCCGCTCCTGCCGACCGCACCCGGCTGCTTCGTCGTCGTGACCAGCCGCAACCCGCTCACCGGCCTGGTGGTGCACCAGGGCGCCCACCGGCTGGCGCTGGAACTGCCCACTCTGGACGAATCGCGCGCCGGGCTGCGCACCCGGCTGGGGGCCGGCCGTGACGCCGACGATCCCGCCGCCCTGGACGAGATCATCGAGGGTTGCGGCCGCCTGCCGCTGGCGATCGCGGTCGTGGCCGCGCGGGCGGCGGCGTACCCCGACTGGCGGCTCGGCGAGATCGCACGGGAGCTGCGCGACGCCCGGTCGCTGGATGTCTTCGACGGTGATGACCCCCGCAGCGACGTGCGCAGTGTGTTCTCCTGGTCGTACCGCATGCTGACCGGGCCGGCGGCGCGCCTGTTCCGGCTGCTGGCGCTGCACCCCGGCCCGAGCTTCGGCCCCGCGACCGCGGCCGCCCTCGCCGGTGTTCCGCCGCGGGAGGCGCAGGCGCTGATCGAGGAGCTGACCCGGACCCGGCTGCTGATCCGCCACCAGGCGCGCCGGTACGTCTTCCACGACCTGATCCATCTGTACGCCGTTGAGCTGGGCGAGCAGGTCGACGGCGCGGCGGAGCGTCAGGCCGCCCTCGCCCGGTTGCTGGACCACCTGCGGCAGACGGCGTACGTGGCCGGTTGTCTGCTGATGCCGCAACTGCACTCCCGGCCGCCGGATCCGCGGGACGGGGTCACGCCCGAGCCGATCACCGGCATCGCCGAGGCGATGACGTGGTTCGCCACCGAGCGAGCCGTGCTGGAGGCGGTCGTGGCGGAGAACCCGGTCGCGGACTTCCCGGCGTGGCGGATCGTGGAGAGCATGTTGCCGTTCTATCAGCGCTCGGGGATGTTCCGGGCGCTGGAGATCGTGGCCGCGTCCGCGCTGCGCACGGCGCGCTCCTGCCACGACCGCGAGGGCTTGGCGCACATGCACCGGATGATCGCCGGGGCGAAGGTGTTGCAGGGACGCGGCTCGTCGGCGATCAACCACTTCGAGCGCGCCCTGGCGATCTTCGACGAGCTCGGCAAGCCGTTCGAGCGGGCGTTCGTCCTCTGCAATCTGGCCTATGCCTGGCTCACCCACGGATCGACCGCCAATGCCCTGCGCTACTACGAGCTCGCGTGGGAGTTCTTCGCGCGTGAGGGTGATCGGCCCGGCCAGGCAATGACGCTCCGCGGGATCGGCGACTGCTTCGCCCGTGCGGGCGACGCACAGGAGGCTGTCGAGCGACTCCACCGGGCGGCGGGCATCTTCACGGAGATCGACAACCCCAACGGCGTCGGTGTCTGCGCCATGTTGATCGGCAAGGCCCTGGAAGACATGGGCCGCCTCGACGAGGCCATCGAGTGGCGCCACCGGGCCCGCCGCCGGCTCGGCGAGGCGCGCAACGAGTGGGACGTCGCGAACAACGAACGCGCGCTCGGGGACCTGTATCTGCGGGCCGGCCGGCCGCTCGAGGCGATCCGGGCCTGGCAGGAGGCGCGGCGGATCTACGTCGAGTTGGGCTCCGGCGGGTGGTTGCTCTCGCCCATCGACGAACTGCTGTCCGCGGCGCGGGCCGGCGGGGGGTCGAGCGGGAGCAGCCGCGCCAGTTTTGCATCGACGTCCGCGGTCTGCGGCAGCGGCAGCGGCAGCGGCAACCGTCGCAGCATCTCGAGCGCGGATCGGCTCGTGTGACACCCGCCACGGCGGCGAATTCCGGCGGCCGCGTCCCGTCAGCCCGATGACGGACGACCCCGCCTGATCGAAGGAGACCCCATGTCGGGTGACGTGACATCCACGCCGGTGCTGACCTTCACGCCCGAGTTCAAGGCCCACTCGCCCCGCCGGCTGGCCGAGCTGCGGGCGCTCGGCCCGGTGCACCGCGCCCAGTTCGCGAGCGGGTTACAGGCCTGGATGGTGCTCAGTGAGCAGGAGGCCCGGCGGGCGCTGACGCATTCGGCGCTGCGCAAGGACGCGTCCCCGGCCGAGGAAGCGCTCGCCGCCGTCGGCTTCACCACCAACCGGCCCGGAGTCGGGCTGGGCGGCAACATGCTGGAGTCGGACCCGCCCGCGCACACGCGGCTGCGGCGGCTGGTGGCTGGCGCGTTCAGCCCCGCGCGTACCCGGCAGCTCGCCCCGCGCATCCAGCAGATCGCCGACGAGCTGCTCGACGCGATGGGGGACGAGGTGGACCTGGTCGAGGCGTACAACGCGCCGCTACCGATCGCCGTGATCAGTGAGTTGCTGGGCGTGCCGGAACACGACCGTCACCACTTCCGGGAGTGGACCGCCGCGGCGCTGAGCCCGCCTTCCGACGCGCAGCGGGCCGGCGCGCTCAGCCTCAACCGATACATGAGCGACTAGATCCAGCTGCGCCTCACCGAGCCGAGTCCCGACCTCGAACGACGGCGCGCCGAACGGGGCGACGACCTGCTCAGCGCGCTGGTCGGGGCGCGGCTCCGGGGCGACGAGGCGCTGTCGGACGAGGAACTCCTCGGCACGGCCGTACTGCTCGTGGTCGCGGGCCACGAGACCACGGTCAACCTGCTCGGCACCATCATGGTCAGCCTCCTCCGCCGGCCGGACCAGGCCGACCTGCTGCGCGCCCGGCCGGAGCTCATGCCCGGGGCGGTGGAGGAGTTCCTGCGGTTCGACCCCTCGGTGGAGCAGACCACCATGCGTTACGCCGCGGAGGACCTCGATCTCGGCGGCACCCGGATCCGCCGGGGCGACGTCGTGGTGGTCATGCTCGGCTCGGCGAGCCGCGACGTCGTCCAGCGGGACGGTGGCGACCCGGATGTCCTGGACGTGGCCCGGGAGGGCGCCCGGCACCTGGCGTTCGGCTACGGCATCCATCACTGCCTGGGTGCGCCGCTCGCCCGGCTCGAGGCCCGCATCGCGATCGCCTCCCTGCTTCGGCGGTTCCCCGAGCTGCGCCCGGCCGTACCGCTCGACGAGGTGCCGTGGATCCCGGCGGGGATCATGCGCGGCCCGCGCAGCCTCCCGGTCCGGCTCCGCTGACGGTCCCGGCGGCCGCCCGCCACCGGTCCCGGGAGATGGTCGGGTGCTGCGAGTGCCGCGATCGGATGAACCGGCGGAAGGCTGGTACGTCGTATGGTGCGTACCCTCCCGCGCGGCAAGGAGCACCCGGACATGAGCATCTCCCTCTTCGCGGTCGGTGACGTATTCATCGACCGTCCCGATCCTGAACAGGCGTACCGCGACGGTGCCCGATATCTGCGACGGGGCGACATCCTGTTCGGCAATTGCGAAGGGGTGTTCAGCGACGACTGGGATCGCGCGCCCAGCTCGGGACCGCCGGTGGTAGCACCTGCCGCCAACGCGGACCCGCTGGCGCGGGCCGGATTCGATGTGCTGTCCCTGGCCAACAACCACATCGGCGACGGCGGCCACAGGGGTCTGCGGGACACCATCCGAGCGCTCAACGGCCTGGGCATAGCAACTGTGGGGGCCGGCGGTGACATCGCCGAGGCGCGCAGCCCGGCCATCGTCGAACGGGACGGGATCCGGGTCGGCTTCCTCGCCTACGCCAGCGTGTTCCCCTACGGCTACGAGGCGCGGGGATCGGTGCCGGGGCTGGCTCCGATCCGCTCCTACACCCACTACAACCCGCCGACCGACAATCTCTGGGACCCGGGCGCCGCGCCGAGCATCACCACCGAGGAGGTCCCCGAGGACGCCGAGGCCCTGATCGACGACATCACGGCCACCCGCGAACGGGCCGACGTGGTCGTGGTGAGCGTGCACTGGGGCGACATGTACAAGCCGTTCGTGCTGCGGGACCACGAGCGGCGGATCGCGCGGCTCGTGATCGACGCCGGCGCCGATGTCGTGCTCGGGCACCACCACCACATGTGGCGCGGCATGGAGTTCTATCGAGGCAAGCCGATCTGGTACGGCCTCGGGCACCACCTGTTCGACCTGCCCGACATCGAGAAGCGGATAGCCGCAGACGGTGACGCCATTCCCCCGATCGGGCCGGCCGACGACGCCGGGTTGGACCGGTATTCGGGCAGCTACCGGCTCGGTCATCGCGCCGGCTATCCGCTGCTGCCGTTCCATCCCGACGGCCGGCTCACCGGCGTAGCCATAGTCCGTGCCGGTCGAGATGGCGTGGGCGCCGTGGGCTTCGCGCCGGCCGTCATCAACCAGGCCAACGAACCCATCGCCGTGGCACCCGACAGCGACGAAGGACGCCGAGTCCTCGACTACCTGAAGGAATGCTGCACGAGCCAGGGCCTACGGGTCAGATTCGGCACACCCGAGGCGGACTCTGGGCTGCCACCGGGCTGCGTCCAGCTCCTGCCCCCGGACGGGACAACCCGGTCGACGGGTAAAGAAGTCGACGTCTTCGCTTGAACCAGCCGCGCAGCCGCACGTCGTACCTATGTGGCTGCCTCTGATCGCTCCGATCGGACGCAACCGGTGCCCTCCCGTCCTCTACCGGGTTGGGGAGTCCGGTCGGCTGGGGAACCGGGCTTGGTTGGGGGACCTGGACGGGAGGGCGCCTTCCTGTGTCGCGCGGGCTATCGGCCCGCGGGCGGTTTCACGCCTGAAGAGTGCTGGTCGGTGCAAGCGACTCAGCCTGCGGTAGTGGCCCTCGATGGGTTCCCGGCTGACCGAATTTCGAGAGCCATCTGAAGAACGCGATCCTCTCTGCGTCAGCACAGGTGAGGGGTGCGCCGGGCATCCACCGTCGGGAGAGGTTGTCGTGGCCGAGACGCGCGTTCTGGTGCAGGCGGCCGATGCGCTGGTGGGAGCGGGACTGTCCAGCCATCTTGCCACGCATCCTGACATCGTGGTGGTGACCGCGGGGGACTGCGACGTGATCGTCGTGCAGGCCGAGCGCTTCACCGCCGAAGTGGTCACGACGCTCCGCCTGATGGCCGCGACCGCCGACCGGCCGGTGGTGTTGGTGATCCCGGACATCGACGAGTCGCAGTTGATCACCGCGGTGGAGTGCCAGGTGGTAGCCATCCTGCCCCGAGCATCGGTGGACCGCGACCGGCTCGTGCGCAGCGTCCTGGCGGTCGCAGCCGGCGGTGGGATCATGCCACCGCAACTCATCGGCAGACTGCTCGCACACTTCCGGCAGATGCAGCAGGAGGTGCTGCTGCCCAACGGCCTGACCCTGTCCGGGCTGACCTCGCGCGAGATCGAGGTGCTGCGCCTGATGGCCGACGGGCTGGACACCGCGGAGATCGCCGAAGAGATGCGGTACTCCGTCCGTACGGTGAAGTCGGTCATCTACGGCGTCATGGACCGGCACAAGCTTCGCAACCGGTCGCATGCGGTCGCGTACGCGGTGCGCGCCGGGCTGATCTGAGGCTTCGACGAATGAGGCTGGTCCGGCTCCTGGTCGTGCTCGGTATTGCCCTGCTGTTCGGGCAGGGCGTCGCGCTGATGCCCGCGTCCGGGGGACCGGCCAGCCCGGCGCCGGTCCACTACTGGGTCGTGGGTGAGCCACGGGACGGCCAGCGTGAATATCTGTACGAGATCGCCATGCATACCCTCGGCGACGGAAATCGCTACCCCGAGATTCTCGCCCTCAACCGGGACCGGCCCCAGCCGGACGGCGGCCGGCTCACCGATGCGCTGACACCGCTGCGGCCCGGCTGGATCCTGAAACTGCCGCCGGACGCCCGAGGTCCGGGAGTGCGGATCGGTGTCCCGCCGATGCCGGATCGCGGCGGCGCGAACGCCTCGACCGGCCGCGGCGGCGCCCTCGCCTATCTGCTCCCGGCCACCGGCGTGGCGGCCGTGGTGGTCGCAGTGGGTCTGTTCCGCCGCTCCCGCCGCACCGCACCGGCGGCTCCGCCCGTCGCGGTGGCCCCGGAGACGCCACCGGCCGGGCCCGTCAACTTCACCACGGTCCTCGAGTCGCTGACGGCGGAGCCGGGCTATCGGCTCGACGTACGGCTGCTCGGCGCGGACCAGGAGACGAGGGCGATCCCGTACCGCTGGGTGATGGAGGGCGACCCTCCGCCGGAAGCGCAACTGCCGGTCGTGTTCGGCCGCCGTACGGGACGGCTCCTGGTGCTGGACCTGGCCGCCGTGCCGGACGTCCTCACGATCACCGGCAGGCCGGCGCTGGCTCGGCCGCAGGCGATCGACCTGGTCGAGCAGGTGAGCCGGGCCGGCGTGACGGTGGTCGTGGTCGGCGACGTACTGGGCGGCGACGCACCCGCCGGCACCACGGCGACAGCGGACTTCGCGTCGGCTTCGGCAGTCGTCGACCAGCTCCCCGGGCCCGTCGTGATCGTCTGCGGCGGCCTGCGTGGTGCACAGCTCGCCGCGGCCCGCGGGCTGGCGGCACGGACCCGGCACCGGGCAGTGCCGGTGCTGATCGGCGAGGTGATCCGCGCCCGCTGGTCGGTGACGGTCAACCGGGTCCGATCGGTCACGACATGAAGGGATCCGCAGTGACGACCACGCTCACCGTCCGCACAAGATGATGGAAGACCACCGTGACGAGCTGGTCGTCATCGTCGCCGGGTACTCCGAGTTGATGGAGCAGTCTCTTGCCTCGAACCCCGGTCTGGCTTCCCGCTTCACGCGCACCGTCGAGTTCCCGAACTATTCCGTCGAGGAACTGGTCACCATCACCTCAAATCTGTGCGGGAAGCACTACTACGAGCTGACCGACGACGCGGTGGAAGCACTCACCACGTACTTCGAACGCATCCCGAAGAACGCGACGTTCGGCAACGGCCGGGTGGCGCGCAAGCTCTTCGAGGCCATGATCAACAACCAGGCGTCCCGCCTGGCCGCCGCGCCGGCGTCCACGGAGACCCAGCTCAACCGGCTTACCGCCGCCGACGTCGAGCCGGAGCTCGCCACCCTCGCCGAGCTGCCGGTCGAGCAGACGGCGCAGCCGGACGCCGCCACCGACCCGCGCGGAGCCGTGGCGGCCTCCAGTTCGTGGGCGCGTATCGCCGGTCTGGTCGGCGCCCCGTCCGTCCGGGAGGCCGTCGCTGACACCGTCTTGGAGCTCTGTGAGCTGCACGGCCGCCGCCGGGCGTACGGCCGGGTCGGCAACGTCGTCATCGCCGGTCGGCCGGGCACCGGACGCACCGAATTCGCCCGTCTCTACGCGATGGCCCTGTCGGAGCTGAACCTGGTTCCGGTCGGCCACCAGGTCCGGGTGTCCACCCGCGACGAGCTCGCGCCGCAGTGGGGCGGGCAGTCCGGGGCCCTGGTCCGGGCGGCGTTGCAGGACGCGGCGGGCGGGATTCTTGTTGTCGAGGTCGCCGGTGATGACCAGGGTGTCGAAGTCGTCGGCGCGCTCGTCGAGCAGATCCGGGCGGATTCGGGCGGCCCGGTTGTCGTGCTGGTCGGGGAGCCCGCCGACGTGGCCGTTCTGCGTTCCGCGGTGCCGAGCATCGCGGAAGCGTTCGCTCGGGAGTGGACCGTTCCGTTCTACTCCGCACCGGAACTCGGCGAGATCGCGGTGCGACACCTGCTGCGCCGCGGGCACCTCGTCCCCGAGGATGTGCGGGCAGCCATCGTCGACCTGGCGGCGAACCTGCCCGAGCCGACGGTCCGCGCTGCTCACCAGTTTTCGTACGCCCTGACCCGCACCGCCGCGTCTCGGACGCTGGCCTTGGCCGACCTCACCGGATCCGCTCCGGCCTCGATGTTCGGTGGCCTGTCGGCGGTCGGCTGACCCCCACGAAGGAGAACATCATGCAACCCAACTCGACCAGAACGCGGCAGAACTCGAGGAGCGGCTGGCCGGTGCGACGGCCACCGGCCGGTCCGCGGACGGCCTGGTCACCATCGTGGTCGGCGGACTCGGCGACGTGCGTGCCGTGCGCGTCGACCCCCGGGCGCTGCATCTCAGCGAGGTGACAGCCTTGGAGGCGGCCTTCTCGGAGGCGCTCCGCGCGGCCTTCGAGTCCGGCCGCCAGCTTGTCTTGGACACCATCATGGCGGCGGCGGTGGAGAAGGCGTCGGCCACCTGACGTTCAGGTCAGCAGGGCGGCGAGAGCGCGATGTTCGGCGACCGGGTCCACCTCGGGGACCCGGTACTCGCGCGTACGGATGTGCGCCAGCAGCGCGTCATCGGGGCTGAGAGCATAGGTACGCAGAAAGTACGACACCGCGTCCGTCCAGATCCACGACCCGTCGGTGCGGAAGCTCAGCGGCACCACCGGGCCGGCGTCCTCGTCGAACGGGTCGGCCTCCCGTGCCTCGGTGGCGAGCAGCACGGCGCCGCTGTCCAGGTAGTGCAGTGTCCGCTGCAACGTGTCGCCGTGCGACAGGGCCGGGCGGTCGGCGGAGAACTGCCCGCCGGTCGCGGGGTGGTAGGCGTCGAAGACCCGGGCGACCGTGATGGGCTGGGCTTCGGTGGCGGCCCAGAGCAGCGCGGAGCGGCCGCGGGCCAGCCGTTGGTAGGGCGGCAGGGCCGTCCGGTGGTGGAACGCCTCCACCTGCGGATGATCGATGCCGGCGTCGGCGAGGGCACGCTGCACCCTTGCGCAGGCGACCGGCAGGCCGCCCGGGTCGCCGCCGGCCAACAGCAGGTAGACGCGAACTGGACGGTCCAGGTCCGGTCCGGGGGAAGCCCTGCGCCAGGTTCGCCAGAGCGCGACCCCGCCGGCAACCTCGCGTACGGCGGCGACCGCGGCCCGGTCCGGTCCGTCCAGCCGGTCCGCGTCGCCGGTCAGGTCGAGCACCAGCGGCGCGGTGCCCGCCGACCCGGCCAGCTGTGGCGCGAAGTCGGCCTCGGGGGTGGCGCCCGGAGGCGCGGCTTCGGGCCACATCGTGGTGCGCTCATCGGGGACGAGCGCGGCCAGTAGCTCGAGGTCCGACTCGCTCATCGGCATCCGGTCACGGCCGGCGGCCGTCAGCACCGCGCCGGCCGCCTCCGCGAGCCGCCCCTCGGCGAGGTGGTCACGCGCCGTGGTGAGAACCGCGTCGGACGCCCAGCCGGCGACCCGCAGCAGCAGCTCATGAAGGTGTAGCGGCAGGCTGCCGGCAACGTCGGTCACGACGATCTGCTCCGTCCGGTCCGTGGTGCGGTAGAGGTGCATCCCCTTGGGGACGACGTACCGCAACCCGTCCCGTTCAATCAGCGCGCCGGACCGCCAGCGGGTTACGAGACACTCTCGGCAACAGCGGTGTTGGTGACCGGCGCCTTGGACAGGTAGTCCACGACAGCCGTCACCGTGGCGGGATCGCGGAGGATGCGCCGGTGGCCCAGCCCCGAGGTGGTCCTTAGCTCCGCACGGGGCCACGCGCCGCTGATCGCCTCTCCATCGCTGTACCGGACCTCCTTGTCCTTCCTGTCGTGCACGACAAGCAGGGGCGGCAGGTCGGTCCGGCCCGTCGCCCGGGCAACAAGGTCGAAGTGCGACATTTGGCGACCCGACCGCTCCTCGAGCCGCCGTACCAGGCCATCGTGAACGCGGTCGCGGAAGCCCATCAGGTGTGCGAATTGTCGGGTGTAGGTCCGTGGATCCGCCACCGGGGCGACGAGTACCAGACGCTCGGTGGGCAGGCCGTCGAGCACCGCCACGGCCGTCGCGGCTGAACCGGCCGAATGCCCGACGATCGCGTACGCGGGTCCCAGCGCCCGGACGGCTGCGGTGAGCGCGTCGCCGAACTCGGACTGCAGCGCCCGTCGGCGCCCGAGGACTCCGGGCCCCGACGCGCCATGACTCGGCGCATCGAGGGCGACCACCTTGAAGCCGGCACCGACGAGCGGGGGTACGAATACGTCCAGCTGACCGCTCCAGCCGCCCCAACCGTGCATCAAGTACACCGCCGGTCCGTCGCCCCAGCTCTGGGCGGACACCGAGTGGCCGTTCACCAGGATCTCGAAACGGTGACCAGGCGGATCGGCCGGCCGGACCGGCCCCTGAGGGACGGTGCTCCACAGGCGCTCGGCCAGCGCCGCGCCGATTGTCGGGGCGAGACGTTCGAGCATGCCGAATGTCGTACGCAGTGTCTTCACCGTCATGAATCGGACGGGCGTCATCAGGGTGTCGCGCCAGCTGGGCATTGCTAGTCCTATCTCTTATGTAACGCTCGGGTGGCGACGTATCGCAAGTCGCCACGTTCGGTGCTCAGGCCAATACGGCTTCCCGCAGGGACCGGAGAGCGTAGTGAATTCGCGACCGTACGGTGCCGACCGGCACGCCCAGTCGGACCGCGACATCGGGAATCGTGCGATTCTCGAAGAACACCTCGCGCAACACGTCGCGATGCGCCTCGCTCAGGTTCGCGACTGCTTCGCGAAGGGCGTGGTTCGCCAGCGCCGCCGAGGCCGTCCCGTCGCCCGTGCCGGCGAGGTCGTTCTCCAGTGATGCGACCTCTGCGGGCCGAGCCTGGCGCTTGCGTACCTCATCGATGAGCAGACGGCGAGCCACCGTGAAGAGCCACCGTCGGCTGCCGTTTTCGTCGGGCGGGAACGTGTCGAGGTTTCGCCACGCGCGAACCATCGTCTCCTGCACGACGTCTTCGGTCGTCTGACGATGCCCCCGCGTCAAGCCGTAGACGAACCGGGTCAATGGCGTGCCGTGCTCGGCCAGCATGTGCCGTATCCGGGTATCGGGATCGAGTTGAACTGCTGCCAAACAAGACATCGAAGGTGCTTCCTGTCGTTGGTGAACGGCCGACGGAATGCGGCTCGCCGAAGACGCTAGGGAGGACGCACACACCTTTTTGTGATGAATGAGTGACGTTGCATTCTGTGATGGGCCACTGGTTTTGTGTAACAACAACGTGTCGTAGGCATCGTGGAAGGGGCCACCCGCAGGCTCATCCAGTGAGGGTGTCCGACTTGCTGGTCCGGCTGAAGGTGGAGGTGACCGCCCGCATCAGCGAGATGTGACCGACCGGCATCAGACGGGCGAGGGCATCGGGCATTTTCGCGCCGCCGGCGATGAGCAGGCGGGCCTTGCGTCTGGCGACGGCGTCGAGGATTTGCCACGCGGCCTTTTCCGGGGGATAGGTGAGCAGCGCGGCTGCGCGCCGGCCGTGTGCCTCGATCTCTGCCGTCGGTACGCCGCTGCCGATGCGCGCGTTGCGGGCGATGCGGGTCCGGATGCCGCCCGGGTGCACGGTGGTGACGCCGACGCCGTTGTCCGTGAGTTCGCTGTGCAGCACCTGGCTGAGCCCGCGAAGGGCGAACTTGCTGGCGCTGTACGCGCTCTGCCCGGCCGGGGCGATCAGTCCGAACAGGCTGGAGACGTTGACCAGGTGACTGCCGGGTGTGGCGGTGAGCGCGGGCAGGAGTTGGTGGGTGAGCAGCATCGGCGCCCGGAAGTTGACGTTCATCACCCTGTCGAATTCCTCGACTGTCACCTGGTCGAACCGGCCGCTGAGGGCGATGCCGGCGTTGTTGATCAACAGCCCTACGGACGGGTACTGGGCGAGGACCGTGACGGCGACGCGGTCGACCTCGGCGTGGTCGGAGAGGTCGGCGACGATCGCTTCGACGTTGCGCTCGGGGTGGTCCGCGCGGATCCGCCGGGTGACGGCCGCCAGCCGGCTCTCGTCGATGTCCACCAGCACGAGGTCGCTGCCGCGGGTGGCCAGAAGATAGGCGAGTTGCTCACCGATGCCACTCGCGGCGCCGGTGAGCACGGCGGTGCGGCCGTCGAATCGGTACCGGGCAAGCCTGGTCATGAGGTGTTCTCCTTGTTGTCCGGCGCGAGGGCCGGCCTGGCTGCCGACCTGATCGGACGCGACGTCGGCTCCATCAGCAGGGCCGTCCAGCGTCTGCCGCCTTGGGCTCCGGCTGCCGGATCGTTGCTGATCATCGTGGATCTCCGCACGGTGGGGGGCATCGATACAGACGTGCCGAGCGGGCCGAGATTCATGTCACCGGGCGAGGTTGGGCCACTTCAGGATGGCCCGGCTGACCCTCGGTTCGAGCGTGCCGAGAACGTCGGAGACGTCGCCAGGGGCCGGGCGGGGCTGAATTACTCGTCATGGTCGGCGTGGGCCGCGAGGAGGTTCGCCACGGCTCCGGTCACTGGGCCCCACCCACTGCGAGTAGAGATGGACTTGTGAACCCGTGACTGAGCGGGCCGCGAGACCTGCTCCGCAGGTTGACCATCAAGCTGTTGAAGGGGCTGCGGAGTTGTGCGTCGTAGTGGGCAACGTACTTCGATGGAAGGGGATCTCGTGTCCATGACGAGACGACGATGGACGGCCGCGGTGAGCGTGGCGGCATTGCTGTGTTCGGTGCCTGGCTCGCCGGCCGCGGCGGACGACAACGCCGGCCGCCGGAGCCCGCTTGACGGGGTAGAACTGCAGACCCTGGACGGCAGCGGCAACAACCGGGCGCACACCGGCTGGGGACGGGTGGGGACCGAGTATCCGCGGGTGGCGCCGGCTCGCTACGTCGACGGTGTGGGGGAGCCGGTCGGCGGGCCGTCACCCCGGTACGTGAGCAACCGCATCTTCAACGACACCGGGCAGCAGTTGTACTCCGAGCGCGGCGTGAGTCAGTGGGCCCAGGTCTGGGGGCAGTACGTCCTGCACACCGTCGGCCTGCGGGAGGACAGCGACGAAGCCCTGAACATTCCGTTGGACGTCACGGATCCGCTGGAGACCGCCGAGACCAACATCCCGTTCGTCCCGGCCGGCCGCAGTAAGGTCGTTCCCGGCACGGGCGTCACCGGTCCGCGGGAGGCGGTGAACTTCAACAGTTCATACCTCGACGCCTTTGCGGTCTACGGCGGCACCGCGGAGCGGCTGGAGTGGATGCGGGAGGGCCCGGTCGACGGTGACCTGGGCAACAACGGCGCCCGGCTGCTGATGCCGGGCAACCTGCTGCCCAGACGGGACGCGCGGGGCGATGCCGGCGCAGCGCCCATTGTGGACTCGCCTGGCGCCCTCCTCCTCGAGAAGGGTGTGGTGGCCGGCGACATCCGGGCCGGCGAGAACGTCGGGCTCACCGCGGTGCAGACCCTGTTCGCCCGGGAGCACAACCGGATCGTCGCCGAGCTGCCGTCCACGCTGAGCGAGGAGGAGAAGTTCCAGATCGCCCGCCGCGTGGTGATCGCGACCGAGCAGTACATCACGTACCAGGATTTCCTTCCGGCGATGGGCGTGCGGCCGGCCGAGTACCGCGGCTACCGGCCACAGGTCAACGCAGGGCTCGGCAACGAGTTCGCCACGGTGGGATTCCGGGCACACAGCATGGTCCGTGGCGACTTCGCGGTTCGGGTCGCCGAGAAGCGCTACTCGGCGGCGCAACTCGACGCCTTCCGCGCACGCGGCCTGGTCGTCACCGCCGACCACGGCACGGTGACGGTGACCGTGCCGCCGCAGGCCGCCGCGTTCAATCCCGAGTTCGTCGGTGAGCTCGGCCTCGGCCCGCTGTTGCAGGGCCTGGGAGAGCGGCCGCAGGGCAAGAACGACGAGCAGATCGGCGACATCACCCGCAACATCCGGGTACACAACCCGGTCGGGTGCGAATTGCCGTCGGCGGGCTGCCAGATCTTGATCTTCGACATCTCCGCGATCGACATCGCCCGGGGACGGGATCACGGCATGCCGTCCTACAACGAGCTGCGCCGAGCGTACGGACTGGCGCCGAAGCCGACGTTCCGGTCGATCACCGGCGAGGCGAGTGAGACGTTCCCCGCGGACCCGGAGTTGAGTCCCGGCGATGAGATCAACGATCCGGACAGTCTCGACTTCCTTCGTGTCCTCGACCGCGAGGGCAACGCGGTGCCGCCCGGCAGCGAGCGTGCGGTGGCCGGGGTACGGCGTACAACCCTTGCCGCCCGGCTCGCCGCCATCTACGACACGACGGCCGACCTGGACGCCGTCACCGGCATGGTCTCGGAACCGCACGTGCCCGGCACCGAGCTGGGTGAGCTGCAGCTGGCGATCTGGAAGCGGCAGTTCGAGGCGACACGTGACGGCGACCGGTTCTTCTACCTGAACGACCCCACGCTCACCAAGATCCGGCGGGCGTACGGGATCGATTATCGCAGGACGCTGGCCGATCTCATCGTGCTCAACACCGACGTGCAGCGTGCCGAGCTTCCCCGCAACGTCTTCCTGACCAGCCGTCACTGAAAGGCCCCTTCCGGCTGCTTCCCGGCGCCGCCCGAGGCGCCGGGAAGCGGACCGGCGTCCGACGGATGTCGACCCCGAACACGCCCCTTTCCGGGGGCCACCAGCGCCTGCGCCGGAGCCCGGTCGGCACCAGTCCGAAAGCGGCCGTGGTATCGCCGCACGCGGCGGGTGGCCGGGCAATCTTTCGATGGCTGTACCGGCTCGGATGGCCAGAATGAGGAGCGAAGCCGGGACGAGACGTCGACACGATCGCATTGGGTCCGCACCGCTGGACCGGATGATCGGTCGTGCCGTGCGGCGCCGGTGAAGCTTGGCTTCATCCTTACGTCTTCTCACGGTAGGGACCGCTGAGGAGGAATTTGATGAGCCGCGACACCGTACTCGTCTCTGCCGAATGGGCCGAGAAGAATCTCGATACTCCCGGGGTCGTCTTCATCGAGGTCGATGAGGACACGACCGCCTACGACGGTGGCCATATTCCGGGCGCGATCAAGATCGATTGGAAGTCTGACCTGCAGGATCCGGTCCGGCGTGACTTCGTCGACCAGGAGCAGTTCGCCCAGCTCCTGTCGGAGAAGGGGATCGCCAACGACGACACCGTGATCCTGTACGGCGGTAACAACAACTGGTTCGCGGCGTACGCGTACTGGTACTTCAAGCTCTACGGCCACCGCGACGTGAGGCTGATCGACGGTGGCCGCAAGAAGTGGGAACTCGACGCCCACCCGTATTCCACGGACGTCGCGGGCCGGCCGGCGACGCGGTACCAGGCATCGGTGCCGGATCTGTCGATCCGCGCGTTCCGCGACGAGGTCGTGCAGTCCATCGGGGTGAAGAATCTGGTCGACGTACGCAGCCCGGACGAGTTCGCCGGGCGGCTGCTCGCGCCGGCGCATTTGCCGCAGGAGCAGTCGCAGCGCGGTGGGCACATCCCGACCGCGATCAGTGTGCCGTGGAGCAAGGCGGCCAACGAGGACGGCACGTTCAAGTCCGACGATGAGCTCGCCGAGATCTACGGCGCCGCCGGCCTGGACGGTAGCAGGGCCACCATCGCGTACTGCCGGATCGGTGAGCGTTCCTCGCACACGTGGTTCGTGCTCAAGGAACTCCTTGGCCACGCCAATGTGAAGAACTATGACGGTTCGTGGACCGAGTACGGTTCGCTCATCGGCGTACCGATCGCCATCGGTGACGAGCCCGGGAAGGCGTGACGCCGGACACGTCGACCTCCATTTTCGGTGGTCAGACTGAGCTCGGGCCGTTGCCATCCTTCTGTATCGATAGGGCTGACAATCTGAAGACACGGCCGTGGCGGCACGGTGACCTGGACCTTTTGCAGGCGTCCGAGTCGATCTTCTCGCCCGAGACGTACCCTCGGCGCTTCCTTGCTGGTGATCGTCGCTTGCGGCCGCTCCATCTCAGGGTGTCGGGGCAGATGTCCGCGCGCGGGCGCCGTTGGATGGGGCAGGTGGCGGTCGATGGAGATCGGCTGGTCGCGCTCGCGGAGTGCGGCTGGGATCCAGCAAACCCGCAGTCACCGGCTTTGGCCGTCATGGTTGCCGACGCGTGGCAGCAACGTGGCCTCGGACGCAGGGTGCTTCGCGAGCTTGTGCGTCGGTGCCTGAGTGCAGGACTGGTTGTTTTCAACCTCGACTACGTGGCTTCGAACGCCACGCTGGGGACCCTCGTGGGGTCGTTGACCTCCAACACTCGGCACCGCGGCGGCTGTGACCTCGTTCATAGACGTCTCGTGGCGCCTGACTGAAGACACCGGTCGTGGTGACGTTGTAGAGATCGGGTGGCGGCCATCCCCACAGGCCGCCACCCGCCCTGCTGCCGACAGCCGGGTTGAATCATCCAACTCGAAGTCCGTTGGTGTCCATTAGCGGCCTTCTCCACAACGTCGAACGGAGATCTCGTGTCCCAACGTGGCGAAGAGCACCGGCTTTCCGGTCTCGACGGCTTCGCGTTTCCGGTCTCCTGCACCGCAGGCGGTGAGACGCGTGCTCGTGCGGTAGCGCAGCGGATGGAACGCGCTGTGGCGTGGCTCGACGGACAAGTGGGCACGCCGTCGGTTCCGGCGCTGTTCGTGGTGGGCCCCGAGGAGTGGGATGGGATCGCCCTCGGTCTGCCGTACGGCATGCCGCACGTCGAGGACGGGCGCATCGTGGTCGGGCAGCGTCCGGGGCCTTTCTGGCAGACCCTTCTCGACGCTGCCGCTCCCGGTCTGCCTGCCGAGTCGCGGCAACGGCTTGCCGCGGTCTACGGCGAGCCACCGGATCTCGGCACCTTCGCGGATTTACTGGTAGTGCACGAACTGGGCCACGTGACCCACGGCGAGGGCTGGCCAGGCCATTCGGTCGGCTTCTGGCTGCGCGAGCTTGCGGCGAATCTGTGTCTGCACGGGTACGTCGCGGAGGTCGAGCCGGAATCGATGCCCGTGCTGGAAACCGTCTACGACGTGATCTGGGAGACGGGGCCCGGTCCCTGGCCGGTGCGTGATCTCCACTGTATGGCGGATTCGCTGGCAGGCGACGGCACAAACTATGTCTGGTTCCAATTCGGACTGCAGATCCTCGCGCGCCGGCTGTGGGAGTCGGCCGACACGACCGCTCTGCGGGGCGTCGTCGCTCTCCTGCGGGGCCCTGCCCAGCCGTTCGGCAACGTCATCGACGTACTCGCGACATTCGACCGGCATGCCGCTCGCGCGGTCCTCGACTGGCCGCACCTCGGTAACGCCGTCACCCGCGACGAGGTGCGGAACGCGTCCAGCGCGTAGGGCCCCCACGAGGTCGTCTGGCTTCTGAGGTGACCGTTGAACGGCCAGGGGGATCGTACGTTCTCCCAGGTAGAGGAGTGGGCGCTGTGCTACAATGCGAGCATCCGGATGTGAAATCCGAGGCCGACGTTCTCCTCATATCGGCTACTCCAGGAACTGGACGGAATCCTGACCGTGTTTGACTCTCGCCATATTAGGACGTTTCAAGAAGTGGTGCGTACTCAGTCATATACGACGGCAGCACGGACCTTGGGCTATACCCAGCCCGCGATCACCCAACAGATGAAGGCGCTCGAGCGCGCGGCCGGTACTCCGTTGTTCACCCGGGCCGGGCGGGGGGGGACTGCGTAGATTTCCGTGTTTGACCTGGGTGTGGTCCGTTGGACAGGACGTTGATCCTGTCCGGAAAGGACCACGTCATGGCAGACAAGAAGAACGCTGCTCGGCTTCCTGAACCGACCGCGGTGGAGGTGGAGTTCGCGCAGCAACTGGTCGAGCGGGCGAAGGCCGACGGCGTGTCGTTGGTCGGGCCGGGTGGGCTCCTCGCGGGGATCACCCGCACGGTTCTCGAGTCAGCGCTCGATGCGGAGCTGGACGCGCACCTCGACGAGGCCGGTGTCGACGAGGCCACCGGCCGGCGGGCCAACGTCCGTAACGGTCGCGGGGCGAAGACGGTGCAGACCGAGGTCGGGCCGGTGCGGATCCAGGTCCCGCGGGACCGGGCAGGGTCGTTCACGCCGCGGATCGTGCCGAAGCACGCCCGCCGCCTGGACGGGTTCAACGAGGCGATCCTGTCGCTGTACGCGAAAGGATTGACGACCGGTGAGATCTCCGCGCATCTGGCGGACGTGTACGACGCCGAGGTGTCCCGGGAGCTGATCAGCCGGGTCACCGACAGCGTCGTGGACGAGATGGAAGCCTGGCGGCAGCGGCCCCTCGACAGGATCTATCCGGTGGTGTTCATCGACGCGCTGGTGATGAAGATCCGCCAAGGGCAGGTCGCGAACCGGCCTGTCTACGTCGTTGTCGGCATCAGCCTCGACGGGGAACGCGACGTGCTTGGTATGTGGGCCGGCACCGGCGGGGAAGGCGCCAAGCAGTGGGCCGGCTACCTCACCGAACTGCGTAACCGGGGCGTCGAGGACGTGTTCATGGTCTGCTCCGACGGCTTGAAAGGCATGACCGACGCTATCGAGCAGGTCTGGCCGCAGGCGGTGCACCAGCAGTGCGTCGTGCACCTCGTCCGGGCGTCGCTGCGGTACACCAACCGCAAGGACTGGCAGAAGATCACCCCCGCCCTGCGGGAGATCTACACCGCCCCCACCGTCGCCGCGGCGGAGGCACGCTTCGAGGCGTTCGCCGCCGAGTTCGGTGACCAGTACCCGGCCGTGATCCGGCTGTGGCGCACCTCCTGGCCGCAGTTCGTGCCGTTCCTCGACTACGACCACGAAGTCCGCAAGGTCCTCTACACGACCAACATCATCGAGAGTTTGAACGCCCGGTTCCGGCAAGCGGCCCGTCGGCGCGGGCACTTCCCGACCGAGCAGGCCGCGATGAAGGTCCTCTACCTCGTCGTCCAGCAGAAACGCCGGGGTGGCGGGAGTATCACCGGCCGGGTCTACGGTTGGGCCAAGGCCCTCAACGCCCTGATCCTCGCCTACGGCGACCGGATCACCATCTAAGAATCTCGATCACACCACAGGCCCAAACACGGAAATCGACACACTCCCGTCGTTCCCGTTTCACGTGGTCTGTTGTTCGAGTCCTTCGGGGCCGTTGTCGATGATGTTCACGAAGTGTTCTTCGATGTCGTCGGCGAGGGTGGCGTCGTGCATGTCGGTGCGCACTTGCAGGCCGATGTCCTGGCCTTCAGGGGTGGGCGAGATGATCAGCATGACGGGGAAGGAGCATTTGGTGGCGAGTGCGGCGCCTTCGGCGATGAGTGTTCCGGTGATGTCGCCGAGCTTGAGCTCGGGTGTGGCGTTGTAGTTGAGTGACACCACCCGGTCGAGCTGGATCAATTTCTCGGGCCCGCTGAGCGCGGCTCCCAGCTCTTCGGGGACGATGAGCACGTCGCGGGCAGCCATGGCCTGCCGGTATGCTTCGCGGGTTCGCTCCAGCAGGTGGGGACCTGAGTGGGATGGGCCGTTGGGGCGGAGCAGGATGGTGCCGACCCGGTTGGTGATGGTTCGGTCGATCACGTCGCCGGAGTTGTTCGCGATGGGGACCATCACCGCGAAGTCCGGTGCTGCGCCGGCCCGGATGAGGGACTCCTGGTAGACCGCCGCGATACCAACCGATGGTGGCATGCCGTGGACCCGGGCGTACTCGTCCCAGGGTTGCAGTTGCTTCTGTGACACGAGGAAGCTGCGCATGACGGCCGGGCCGGGAAGCGAGTACCGGGAATTGTCGGGCATCGGAGGGATCTGTGCTGACCCGTCGCTGCGGGCGGGAAGCCGGCAGGCCGGTAGGTCACGCAGTTCGTCGTGCCAGTATTGGCGTTGTTTCTCGATGTCGGCCGATGCGAGCTGGTGCCGGAAGTCGCACGCCATCTCGGCCAGTGATGCGGTGCGGCCCGGCCACTGCGGTGGATTGCCGGCCAGCCGCGCCGCGTAGGCCGCGGACAGCTCCGCGGTCAGGATGCCCCACGAGCGGCCGTCGAACCCGGAGTGGTCCAGGGCCACCCCGAACAGGGTGCGCCGCCCGCTACGGGCGAGCGCACACCGCCACACCTTGCCCTGCTCGATCGGCAGCGGCATCCGCAGGGTCTGCCGGAGCGCCTCGATCGCCGCCTCGTCACCGGCCTGCTCGCTCAGGTGATGAAACTCCGCCTGTCCGGGATCGGCCGGCACCTCCGCCAGCCCGAGCTCCGGCCCGTCGAGATACCGGGCGTGCAGCGCCTGATGACGGCGGTGCGCATCGGTGGCGGCGCGCTCCAGCGCCACCGCGTCGATCGGGCCGTCGAACCACCAGGAGAACTCGGCCACAATCTTCTGCGGAACCGTTTCGGCCTGCACCGGAGTGATCGCCACCAGCTGGTCACCCTCGGCGGCCGACGACCTGCCGGGAAGGGGCCGGTCGCCGGCTGACCCGCCGCGGGCGGTGTCGATCCACGCGGCGAGCTGCGCCACAGTGGGGGTCCGGAAGATCTGGGTGAACCTGACCCGCACCCCGGTGAGCTGCTCCAGCCGGGCACAGGCCACCGTCACCCACACCGAGTTGAGCCCGAGATCGAAGACCGACGTCGTACGCGGCAGCCCGGCGACCTCGAGCAGCTCGGCGAAGACCCGCTCGACCATGACCTCCGTGTCACCGCGCGGGCGGTCCTGGGGGGAAACATCGGACACGTCGGTGCCGACGGTCTCCGAAGCCTCTTGCTGCCTCATGTCCACTCCTCGGGAATGACGGGAAAGGGGCTGGCGAACCGCACCGGCCAGAGCCCGAGGATCACCCCACCCCGCCGGCCACGCACCTCCCGAGTTGCTACCCCGGCGTCGGAGCTGGGGTGCCCGGCACGATGGGAGAAGATGACGTACCTGGTGGCCAATAGCCTCCGAGACATGCGATTTGGTCTTTCCGTACCCCAGGGCAGCGGGTTCGAGCTCGTCGGCATCCCGGCGGCCGAGCAGTGGGATGCGATACGTGATCTCGCCCAGGCCGCCGACGCCGGGCCGTTCGATTCGATCTGGGTGGACGACCACTTCGTCACCTATCCGCCGTCGGCCGAATCAGTGTTCGAAGTGTGGTCGATGATGGCGGCATTCGCCGTCTGCACGTCGCGGGTGCGGCTGGGGCAGCTCTGCACATGCGTGGGTTACCGCAATCCGGCCTACCTGGCCAAGATGGCCGCCGGCATCGACGTCATGTCCGGCGGCCGGCTGCAGGTGGGCGTCGGCGCCGGTTGGTTCGAGCACGAATGGCGTGCTTTCGGCTACGGCTTTCCCAGTACCGCCGATCGGCTCGGCATGCTCGACGAGGGGGTGCAGATCATGCGGCAGATGTGGACGACCGGCACCGCCACCCTCATGGGAAAGCACTACCAGGTCGACGGTGCGTCCTGCCGGCCGCTGCCCGCGCAGGAGGGCGGGATCCCGTTGTGGGTCGGAGGCGGCGGTGAGAAGAAGACGCTGCGGATCGCGGCCAAGTACGCGCAGTACTCGCACTTCGGCGTGTTGCTTGACGAGTTCGCACACAAGTCCAAGGTCCTGGCCGAGCACTGCAAGGATGTGGGCACCGACTTCGACGCGATTGTCCGGTCGATCACCCTCAACGTGGCCATCGGTGAGACCGAAAAGGATGTCGCCGACAAGGTGGCCTGGACCCGGGCCCACTACGAGCCGCTGCTGCGGGCCGAGGAGCTCGAGCTCCTCATGCGTTACTCCGCGCCCAACCTGGTCGGCACGCCCGAACAGATCGTCGAGCGGCTGGCGAAGGCCGGAAAGTCCGGCCTCGGGTATCTGATCGTCCGATTCGTCGACGCGGCCTTCGACCGGACCAGCATCGACCTGTTCGCCAACAAGGTGATTCCGGAACTGGCCTGACGGCTCTTAACCGAGAACGCCGTGTCACCCCATCGTGTGATGTTCGATCCGGTTCCTCGGCCGGCTGTAGCTGAGGGGTTACGGATGGTGGTCTTGACGTCGTGGTGACGCTAGACTCCACGGCCATGGGATTGCTCACCTTCAGCATCAACGTCACTGTGGATGGTTGCATCGACCATGAGAAGGGGATCGCCGACGACGAGACGCACGCCTTCTTCACCCGTCTCTTGGAGGAGAGCGGGGCGATGCTGTGGGGCCGCGTCACCTACGAGATGATGGAGAGCCACTGGCCGGCCGTCGCCCGCGGGGACGTGGAGGCGCCGCAGGCCCAGCGTGATTGGGCGGCCAAGCTGGACGCTCAACCGAAGTACGTGGTGTCGTCGACGCGCACGGAATTCCCCTGGTCCAACAGCTACCACATCGCTGGCGATCTGCGCGAGGGCGTGGAGAAGCTCAAGGACGCGACCCCGGAGGGGGTCCTGCTCGGAAGCGGCAAGCTCGCGACCGAGCTCGACCGGCTGGACCTGATCGACGAGTACAAGCTGCTTGTTCATCCCATGATCGCCGGCGACGGCCCGACGCTGTATCAGGGCGGGCTGCCGGCCACTCGCCGGCTCGAGCTGCTCTCGGCCGAGCCGATGAGCAACGGCGTGATGTCCATGCACTACCGCCGCGCACGCTGAATCATCGAGGTCCACTCTCCGAGCAGCACATCGGTGCCGCTTCTCTCCGCAGGGGAGGAGCGGCTTGATGTGTGCCGGGAGAGGCGTAACCCGGCACCGCACGGGAAGAGACCGGTGCACTACCGCCCGGAGACCGTGGCGCCGCTGAATGAGCTGGCCGAGGTGCTGCTGCGCGCGCCCACTCGCTGCCGCCGGTGAGCGGGAGCTGATCGCCCTCGGCGTTCGCCGCCGTCCAGCGTCGCCGGCCTGATCACCGCCCAGGTGCTCAGCGACCTCTACGACACCGTGACGGTCGTCGACCGGGATACCCCGCCGGACGCCGTGCTGCCCCCGCCGCGGCGTGCCGCAGTCCCGGGAGCTGCATGTCCTGCTGGCCCGCGGGCGCCTGGCGCTCGACGAGATCTTCCCCGGGTTCTCGGACGACCTCACCCGCGCCGGCGCCCCGTTGGTCGACCTCAACGCGGAGGTTCACCGGTTCGGCTATCGGATGCGCGGGGTGCTCGGTGAGCAGCCGCCCGGCGACGACGAGGGCTATGCCCGGTTCGCCGAGTCGCTCGGCGTGCCGGAGCTGACCGAGATGATCCGGCGCAGGGAAACGCTTTTCTCCGCGTGCTGAACCTGGTCGACGAGCCGGCCCGGTTGCCGCGTCCGGCCGTGGCACCGGGCCGTGCTCCGGGCTGGCGGCCGATCGGCGCGCGGCCCGGTGCCCGGCGACGCGGGCCGGGCATGACGTGGCCCTACCCGGGGCCCGGGGCTGACGGCGGTCACACCGCGCGGCGTCGGCGGACCTCGAGGACCGCGATGCCCGCCAGGACGATCACGTTCGCCCCGAGCGCCAGCGCGGTGAGCGGGTCGAGGCCGTCGGCGACGTGCTGGTGACCGCCCGCCGCAGGCGCCCCGGACCGATCGCGGGCCTCCGCCTCGTCCCACCCGGCCGGCTGCGCCGCCGTTCCGACACCGAACGCGGTGCTGCCGGAGACCTGGGTGAGATTCTCCAGCTCGAGGTGGTACGCGACGCGGTAGCTGCCGGTCGGCAACCTGCCTATCGGCTGCGACACCTCGGCCCCCGAGACTCGCGGCGCGCCCACGGACATGATCTGGCCGGCGGCGTTAACCACGGTGATGTGGACCTCGCCGGGCCGGACCGGGGCGGGGGCGCTCAGCCTCACCGCAGCCGGCCCGGCCGATAGCGACGCGCCGTCGGCCGGCCAGGTGGCGACGTCGATGCGGGCGGGGGCACGGAACAGGGGAGCGGCCAGCACGCCGACGGCCACCGTCAGGATGACGATGGCCATCGTGCGCCGGATCACGACGGCAGGGGCCGCCATCAGGCGGTCGCCGGAATTCGCTGCTCAGACCCGCCGCAGTTGCACGCCGCCGCCATCCGCTCCTCGGCGGTGGGGCGCAGGTGCAGGTACATCGCGACGACCATCGGCAGGAAGACCACCGCGTTGTAGAACAGGTGCAGTTCGACACGGGCGAAGACCAGCTGCGCGATGCTCGTCGGCACCGGCCTGCCGAGCAGATATTGACCGGTGAGCGCCTGGATCAGGAGCAGTAGGTGCTCGATGTGGTGCCAGAACTGGATGATCAGCGCTGCGGTCCACCAGGTGCGGGCGCGGCCGGTGAAGCCGGGCCGGAGCAGGGCGAACCCGGCCAGCATCACTATGGCGTATCCGTAGTGGAGCCATTCGGAGCTGATGAGCCACGGGAACGGAATGCCGAGGAGGCCCCTGGCCTCCGGTCGGCTCCAGCTCAGGCCTGTCGGCGTACGGGTGTGCGTCCCCAGGTAGGTACGGATGAACGTGGCCAGGTCAGGCGACGTTGGCGTGGCCGTCGATGGCGGTGAGGCGGTTCTTGAGTCGGTAGCTGGGTCCGTTGATCGCGACGACGTCGCAGTGGTGCAGGAGCCGGTCGAGGATGGCGGTGGCGAGGACTTCGTCGCCGAAGACCTGGCCCCATTCGCCGAAGCTCTTGTTCGAGGTGAGGAGGGTGGAGCCTTTCTCGTAGCGCTTGGAGATGACCTGGAAGACGAGGTTGGCCTGGGCGCGTTCGAGGGGCTGGTAGCCGACCTCATCGATCACGAGGATGTTCGGTCGTAGGTAGGTGTGCAGTTTCCGGGCGAGGCGTCCGATGTCGTCGGCGGCGGTGAGGTGGCGGACCATGTCGTCGAGGCTGGTGAAGTAGACGGTGAACCCGGCTCGGCAGGCGGCGACGGCGAGGGCCACGGCGATGTGGGTTTTCCCGACGCCGGGCGGTCCGAGCAGGGCGACGTTGGCTTTGGCCTGCACGAACGCAGGGGTGGCCAGGTCCCGGATCTTGCGGGGGTCCAGCTCGGGTTGGAAAGCGAAGTCGTATTCGTCGAGGGTCTTGTGGTGGGGCAGCTTCGACAGGCGCAACGCTGAGCGAAAGCGACGTTCGTCGCGGACGGCCTGTTCTTCTTCGAGGACCAGGTCGAGGAAGTCCAGGTAGCCCATGGCTTCGGTGTCCGCGCGGGCGGTCAGGTCCGCCAAGGTGCGGGCCAGGTGCGGCAGTCCGAGGCGGGTGGCGGTGGCGCGGATGCGGTCGGCGACGAGGTCACTCACGAGGTCGTGCCCTTCGGGTAGCGGCGTGCGGTGGTGAACGGGCTGGTGCCGGCGATCTGGTCATAGACCGACAGCGGCGGGCGGTCGACGACGACTTGAGCCGCGGCGGCCCGGTTCAGCAGCGCCTGCAGCGGACCGGCGCCGGGGGCGAGCCGCGTGCGTGCCTGCGGGGTGTCGCCGGTGGTGGTCGCGCGGGTGCTCGTGGGCGGCGGGCATGTGCTGCCGGCCCCAGGTGCCGAGCGCCGCCATCACCGGCACCAGGTCCACGCTGGCGCTGATCAGGCTGTACCGGATCTTCTCTTGTTCGGCATTCATCAGGTTTGGGGCACTTCGCGGTGGGCCGTGTTAACGTCCTCGGACCGCTTTTAGTCCGCAATCAGTGTGGGGGAGACAGTGAGGCCGATCAGCGAGCGGGTCGCCCGGCGCTACAGCGACGAGAAGGCCGACCCGGTCGCCTGGGACGACGCCGAGGCGAGGCTGGCGGCGGCGGAGGTCGCCTGGGTGGTGACCGTGCGGCCCGACGGCCGTCCCCACGCGACGCCGGTGGTTCCGGCTACCGTGGACGGAAAGATCTACTTCCACACCGGCACCGAGGAGGTGAAATTCGCCAACCTCCAGGCCAGTCCCCACGTGCTCGTGCTGGCCGGTGACACTGCCTGGGACGACGGCCTCGACGTCGCCGTCGAGGGCACCGCCGCCATGGTGGGCGACGACGCCCTGCTCCGCCGGCTCGCCGCCGTCCTCCGCGACCGCTGGGACGGCCGCTGGCGCCTCGAGATCGTGGACGGCGAGGTGATCTCCGGGGTCCCCGGCACCGACCTGAGGTTCTTCGAGGTGACGCCGGTCAAGGCCCACGGGCACGCCAAGGGCGACCCGTACGGTCACACTACGTACCGCTTCTGATCGACAAGCCGACGCCCGACGAACCGCTTGGCGACGAATCCAGGATCGCTCCCGGAGGAGACGACATTCTTCGCCAGACGATCGACAAGGCGAAGAAGTACGTCGTCCCGAGCTCAGACGAGTACGAGATGGTGGTTCACCCCCGCCTGGCGGGGCGCGGGCCCCACCTGTTCGCCGGTCAAGCCGCTCGATGTGCGGTTCACCGGCAAGACGGACGGCGGACTCGTGTCCGGGGCGCCGCAGGTCGCGCGCATTCACCTTCTCGGCGCCGTTGAGCGCACGGCCGATGGTGCTCCGGGTCCCTGCTGCGTCATGTCTCAGTCCCCGGAGGTTGGCCAGGAGCCGAGGATCGTCCGGGCTCGGCCGGAGTCGCGCATCTCGCGTTGCCACGAGACGCGGCCGCAATTGCGGAGATGCGGCGCGACGGGCCACCGACCACGTTGGGAGCTGTAGCCCGCGCCCGCGAACGGAGAACAGCCATGGGTCCTGGTCCTGCCCAGCAACAGCCGGTCTTCACCGGCCCCACCGCCTACCGCGCGCCCGGAACACGCCGGCAGGAGACCCTGTGCCTGTTGTTCGCCGAGGCTCTCGGCGTGGACCGGGTGGGGCTGGACGACAGCTTCTTCGACCTCGGCGGCCAGTCGCTCAACGGCGTCCGGCTGATCAGCCTCATCACCAAGGAGCTGGGACGGGAGCTGTCGATCGACGAGCTGTTCGACTACCCGACCGTCGCCGAGCTGGACGAGTACCTCCGAGACTGAGCATCTGCGGGAGACAAGCATGAGGACGACCGATAGGGCTCCGCTGTCCCTGAATCAGACCTTCAACAGCCTCTTCGACGCCGGCGGCGACGACGGCCCCTTCGGTTGCCGCAACCATGTGGTCGTCGGGTGGCGCGTCACCGGGAAACGCCCGATCGACGTCGACGCGCTGCGCGAGGCGCTGCTCGATGTCGTGCGGCGACACGAGGCGCTCCGGACGCGCATCGCCGGGCCGGACGGCGATCGGCACCAGGAGATCCTGCCGCCGAGTCCGGTCCGGCTGGACGTCCGCGACTTCCCGGCCGTCGCGATGGCATCGCGTGCGGAACGGGCGGAGACGCTGATCCACGAGGTCGAGACGGGGACGATCAGCACACAGGAAGCGCCGTTCCTGCGGGCCGTGCTGGCCCGTTTCGACTGCCAGGACGCCGTGCTGGTGCTGATGGTCCATCACCTCAGCGTGGACGGACAGTCGATGGCGCTGATCATTCGCGACCTGGCCCACTGCTACGCCGCCCGCACCGGGCACGAGGGTGCGGACCTACCGGTTGCTCCGCAGTACCGCGAGTACGGCATCTGGGAGCGCGAGGCCGCCGCGTCGGACGAGGCCCGCGAGTTCTGGCGCCGCCGGCTCGACGGCGCCCGATTCACCGCGATCCCCACCGACATGCCGCGCTCGGCCGGCCTCGCCGAGTCGTCGGCCCGGCACCGCTTTCTGATCCCGGGTGATGTCATGGCCGCCCTCGACCGGGTGGCCCGGTCGAACCGCGCCACCCGTTTCATGGCCCTCGCCGCGGTCTACCAGCTGCTCGTGCAGCGGCTGACCGGCGCAACGGACGTGGTGATGGCGACCTTCACCCCCGGCCGGGGCGGCGGGCTGTTCGACGAGACCGTCGGCACGCTCTACAACTTCGTGCCGCTGCGGACGGACCTCACCGGGTGCACGTCGTACCTGGACGTGCTCCAGCGGGTCCGGCAGACCTGTCTCGAGGCCTTCTCGCACGACATCCCGGCCATGCAGATCTTCGCCGAGGCGCCGCAGCTGATGGAGACGGTCATGACCGACAACGCGACCGCGATGGTGTTCGAGAGTGTCCCGACGGATTCGGTGATCGACGGGCCTGGCGATCTGAGGTTCGTGCGCGTCACCCGGCTGCTGAGATCGCAGGAACTGGCGTCGGCGATACCGGACGGCGCGCTCTGGGACGTCAACATCGACCCGTCGTCCGGCGACGGTATCGGCGCCATCGCCTACAAGCGGAATCTCTTCCGCGAGGACACCATCGCGTCGATGGCCGAGGAGTTCGTCCGGATCGCCCGGGACGTGCGACCGGCGTGACGTCGCTGCCAGGGCCGGCACGATGGGAGAAGAGCTGATCTGCCGTGGTCAATAGCGTCTACGGCATGCAATTCGGTCAGGACGGCGTCTAAGGAGAAGGCACAATGGAAATCACCCAAGCGCCGCCCCGGTCGGAGCTGGTTCGTCGCGCCTCGGAACTCGTTCCGCTGCTGCGGGACAAGGCACAGTGGATGGAGGAAAACCGGCTCATCCACGACGACGTGCTGGAAGCTCTCGCCGGGTCCGGTCTGCTGAAGATGCGGGTTCCGGTCCGCTACGGCGGCTTCGAGTCCGACATGCGTACGGTGGTCGACGTGCTGGCCGAACTCGGCCGGGGCGACGGCTCGACGGCCTGGACGGTCGCGGTGTGGCAGATCAGCACCTGGATGACGGGCCTGTTCCCGGACGAGGTGCAGGACGAGGTGTTCGCGACGCCGGACGTGCGGATCAGCGGCATCCTCAGCCCGGGCGCGATGGCCGTGCCCGCCGACGGCGGCTATCTCGTCAACGGCAAGTGGTCGTTCAACTCCGGCGCCCAGCAGAGCGCGTGGAACACGAACGCGGCGGTCACCCCGACCGGCGACGGCGGGTTCGCGCCGATCATGATTCTGGTGCCGATCGCCGACCTGCAGATCGTCGACGACTGGCACACGTCGGGCCTGCGCGGCTCCGGCAGCATCACCACCATCGCGCAGGACGTGTTCGTGCCGCACGAGCGGGTGCTGCAGATGGGGCCGGTGCTGCAAGGGCAGCACAACTCCAGGTTGAACGCGGGCTCCCCGATCTTCCAGGCGCCGTTCATGCCGACGGCATGCTCGACGATCAGCGCACCCGCCCTCGGCCTTGCGCTGGGGGCGAAGGACGTGTTCCTGGAGCGGCTGCCTGGCCGGAAGATCACCTATACCGCGTACGAGAACCAGGCCGAGGCGCCGATCACCCACCTCGAGGTGGCCGACGCGATCGTGAAGATCGACGAGGTCGGGTTCCACGCGCACCGGGCGGCCGACCTGATCGACGCCAAGGGCCGGGCCGGCGAGCAGTGGACGTTGCAGGAGCGGGCTCGCATCCGGCTCGACCTGGGCGCCGCCTGCCTGCGGGCCAAGGAGGCGGTCGACGTGCTGGCCGGCGCGAGCGGCGGCTCGTCCATCTACCGCGACGTCGCGATCCAGCGCGTCCAGCGTGACGTCCAGGCACTCAACCTGCACGCCATCCTGCACCCCAGCACCAACTTCGAGCTGTACGGCCGGATCATCTGCGGTCTGGAGCCCAACACGCACTACATCTAGCAGCCGGCGAAGCACCATCACGCCCGGTCGCATCGACGCAGATGCGACCGGGCGTGACCCCGTTCCATCGGGTCCCATCGAGAACAACGAGAAGATCGGAGGTGGACCCGTGCCGCGGTTGAACCTGGTCCGAGTGCTCGGCTCCACGATGCCGGAGCCCGGCCCCCGACGCGTATACGCGTTGTCCCTGCTCATCAACACCTTCGGCACTGGCCTGCTGATGGTCAGCCTGCCCTTGTACCTGATCCGTGTCGTCGAGCTGTCGGCCATGGAGGTCGGCCTTGGCCTGACCATCGCCGCGACGATCACCCTGGTGGCCGGCATGCCGCTCGGTGACCTGGCGGACCGGCGCGGCCCGCTCGGGATGACCAAGGCGATGCTGCTGGTGCAGTGCGCGGCGACGATCGGCCTGCTCTTCAT
The DNA here is from genome assembly GCF_011927785.1 of Micromonospora profundi. Classification (NCBI taxonomy): domain Bacteria; kingdom Bacillati; phylum Actinomycetota; class Actinomycetes; order Micromonosporales; family Micromonosporaceae; genus Micromonospora; species Micromonospora profundi. The sequence goes on from NZ_JAATJK010000001.1 coordinate 1,443,295, forward strand.
CACCAACTTCGCCACCTTCGTCGTCGTGGTCACCGTCGAGATGGTGGCGGGACGGGCGATCGTCAACGCCGAAGGGGCGCTGCTGCGGCGCGTGGCCGACGACAGCGCGGCCGGTTTCCGCTCGTTGACCCACGCGATCACCAATGTGGGCTTCTCGCTCGGCTTCGCCGGCTCCGGCATCGCGATCCAGATCGGCACGCCGGCCGCCTTCCAGGCGGTGATCGTCGTGAACGCGCTGACCTTCATCGGCGCCTGGATCGTCCTGCACCGCGCGATGCCGCGCTACGATCCGCTGCCCGTTCCGCACGAGTCGCTGCGCTGGGGCGTGCTGCGCGACAAGGCGTTCGTGGCCTTCTCGGTGGTCGGCGCCGCCTTCAGCCTGCAGTTCAGCGTGCTCCTGTTGCTGCTGCCGGTCTGGGTGGCCGAGAAGACGAACGCGCCGGGCTGGGCCATCTCGGCCTCCTTGGTGATCAACACCGTCCTGGTCGTCGCATTCCAGGTTCGGCTGGGCGGCAAGGTGCAGACGCTGCGGCAGGGCGGGCTAGCGTGGCGGCGGGCCGGGTTGGCCTTCCTGGGCAGCTGCGTCCTGTTGGGCTTCACCGCGGGTCTGCCGGGCTGGGCCGCGCTGCTGATGATCATTGCCGCCGTCAGCGTGCACACGGTCGGCGAGATCTGGCACCTGGCCGGCGGGTTCGCCCTGGGCATGGGCCTGCCCCCGGCCCACGCCCAGGGTCAGTACGACGGCTTCAGCAGCATCCTGGGCGGCATCGGAGCGGCGGTGGCCCCGGTCCTGCTGCTCGGTCCGATCCTCGAGGGCGGCCGGACCGGCCTGACCGTCCTGGGCGCGTTCTTTGCCCTGACCAGCCTGTTGATGCCGGCCGTGGCCCGGTGGGGCGAGCGGACTCGGCCGACCGTTCCGGACACCGCCGGCGCGAAGGTCGTCGATGCGCCGGCCTGACGCGCGACTCGGCCGACGCCGGTCGGTGGCGCAGCACAGCGGGAGATGGCCGGCTGTGGCGCAGGCCCGGACGATGGTTCTCGTGGCCGGCCGAGATGGGGGAGCAGCATGCACATGCCGATGAGCGCCGACGTCGCCCGGGCGCCGGCCCCGTCGATCGCCGGAGTGGGCACGGCGGTGTCGCCCGAGTCCTACTCACAGCAGGACGTGCTGGACACCTTCGGCATCGCCGATCCCCGCATCCGTTCGGTCTTTCTCAACAGTGCCATCCAGCGTCGTCACCTCTCGCTTCCGCCGATGGCCGACGACGGCACACCGTCGTCGGAGACGCAGGCGGATCTGCTCGACAAGCACAAGAGGTTGGCTCTCGACATGGGTGTGCGCGCGCTGCGGGCCTGCCTGGACGACGTGGGCGCGACGCTCGCCGACATCCGCTATCTGTGCTGCGTCACGTCGACCGGGTTCCTGACGCCGGGCCTCACCGCCCTGCTCATCCGGGAGCTGGGAATCGACCGGCACTGTGCCCGCGCGGACGTCGTCGGAATGGGCTGCAACGCCGGCCTCAACGGGTTGAACACGGCGTCCAGCTGGGCCGCGGTCAACCCGGGTGAGCTGGCGGTGCTGGTGTGCGCGGAGGCCTGCTCGGCCGCGTACACCCTGGACGCGACGATGCGCACCGCCGTGGTGAACAGCCTGTTCGGCGACGGCGCGGCGGCGCTCGCGGTGGTCGGCGGCGGCAGTCCCAGCGCCGCCGACGCGAGCGACCACCCCCGCGTCCTCAAGTTCGCCAGCTGCCTCATTCCCGAGGCGATCGACGCCATGCGCTACGACTGGGACGGAGCACAGAACCGCTTCAGCTTCTTCCTCGATCCGCAGGTGCCCTATGTCGTTGGCGCGCACGCGGAACTCGCGACGGATCGCCTGTTGGCCGGGACGGGGCTGTGCCGCAACGACATCAGGCACTGGCTGGTGCATTCTGGCGGCAAGAAGGTGATCGACGCCGTGATGGTGAATCTGGGCCTCAGCCGATACGACGTCCGCCACACCACCGGGGTCCTGCGCGACTTCGGCAATCTGTCGAGCGGCTCGTTCCTCTTCTCGTACGAACGTCTTCTGCGAGAGAAAGTCACTGCCTCGGGCGATTACGGAGTGTTCATGACCATGGGTCCCGGTTCCACGATCGAGACGGCGCTGATCCAGTGGTGACAGCGGATACCGTCTTCGCCGTACGCAATCCGGAGGGCGACATCGAGCTGCGCGTCGATGGCTCGAAACCCCTCACCGTCGCCCACATCTCCGCCGTGGAGACGGCCTGCGCCGCGGTTGAGGCCGGTCGGGCCGGAGCTGTCCTGCCCGTGTACGTGTCCGGCACGCCCGGCGCCGCTTGGACGAGCGGCATGGATGTGGCTCTGGTGTCCAAGTGGGAGCGTCTTGTGCGCCGGCTCGAGCGGCTCGGTGCGACGACCGTCGCGATCGCCTCCGGTGATTGCGGCGGCATGGCCCTGGACGTGTTGCTGGCCACCGACTTTCGCATCGCGACGCCCGACGTCCGCCTGACGCTGCCGGTCGACGGGGAGGCCACCTGGCCCGGCATGGCTGTCTTCCGGCTCGTCCAGCAGGCCGGCGGGATGCGTCTGCGGCGGGCGATCCTCTTCGGCACGCCCGTCGAGGCATCCGAGGGCGTCGACCTGGGCCTGATCGACGAGGTGACCGACGACCCGGCCACGGCACTGGCCGCGGTGACCGCGCGGGCGGCGGCCCTGACCGGCTCGGAGCTGGCCGTCCGCCGCCGGCTGATGGCCGATGCCGCTACTACCAGCTTCGACGAGGCCCTCGGCCGTCACCTCGCCGCCTGCGACCGGGCCCTGCGGCGCTCGGCCCCGAAGGCGCCGTGAGGTGTCGGGTCCCGGGCGGGCACGATCCGCGAGTCCGCGATGGCGCTCGATCACAGCCTGATCGGTGTGCCCGGACGCCCGCAGGAGCGCTCCTGGGCCTCCACCGACGCGCTGCTCTACGCCCTCGGCGTCGGGGCCGGGTTCGGTGACCCGCTGCGTGAACTCGAGTTCACCACCGAGAACAGCGAAGGCATCGAGCAGAAGGTCCTTCCCACGTACGGTGTCCTGCTGGCCCGCGCCCGGACGGCACGCAGCCTCGGCGACTTCGATCGCGCGCGGCTGGTGCAGGCCGGGCAGTCCATCGAGCTGCATCGGCCGCTGCCGGTGTCGGGCACTGTCCGCACCTCGACGAGCGTCACCGCGATCTATGACAAGGGTTCCGGCGCGCTGGTCGAGTTCGAGAGCGTGGCGGTGGACTCGGTGGGCGGCGAGCCCCTCGTCACCGCCCGGTACGGCATGTTCGTCCGCGGCGAGGGCGGATTCGGCGGCCCCCGGGGCGTTTCCGTGCCGTGGGCGCCGCCCGCCCGCGATCCGGACCACCGGGTCGTCGAGCCGACCCGCCCCGAGCAGGCGCTGCTCTACCGGCTCTCCGGCGACCGCAATCCGCTGCACGCCGATCCCCGGTGCGCGGCGCGGGGCGGCTTCACCCGGCCCATCCTGCACGGCCCCTGCACCTACGGCTTCACCGGGAGGGTGCTGCTGCACGAGCTGTGCGACTCCGACCCGGCCCGGTTCCTCGCCATGTCGGGCCGGTTCACCGCCCCGGTCGTTCCCGGTGAGGCGCTGGTCGTCTCGATCTGGCGCGGGCCCGGCGGCACGGCCGTCTTCCGGACGGCCAAGGAGGACGGGACCGTTGTCATCGACCACGGCCGGATGACGTACCGGCCGGCCGGCTGAGCGAACAGCCGACCGGCTCGGTGCGGCCGGTCAGGCGTCGTCGAAATGCGCGCGAATCCGTTGCCGCCACAACTCGTACGCGGGCTCGGCCGCCGCGGAGGTTACCGCGGTGTCGTCGGCGAGGGCCACCGCCTTGTCGACGGACAGGCCGGTGAGGGCCTGACAGGCGGCGGCGGTGTAGTCCGGCACCAGGCCGGCGTAGGACCGCGCCTTCACCGCGAAGACCGCGCCCAGGGCCAGCTGCCCCTGATCGTCGCCGGCGGCCCGCCGCAGCGTACCCAGGGCGTCCACGTCGCTTCCGCCGGCGAAGGTCGCGGCCAGCCCCACGCCGCTCCACAGGTCGGGCCGGCGATGCCCGGCGAACCGTCCGACCGCGGCGGCGACGTCGGGCGCGTGGCCGCCGCCGATGAACCACAGGGCCCGGCCGATGCCCTGATCGATCGCGCGGAGGAAGTAGTCGGGTGCGCCGTCCCATCCGTACGCCGCAGGGATTTTCTGCTCGTCGACCCAGCGCTTGGTCTGGAAATACGCGCGGTCGAAGCCGTAGCCGTCGACTGCCAGCCAGCTCATCGTCGGGTGATAGGGGTCGCCGCTCAGGTCGGGGACCACCTTTCTCCACAGCGGACGGGGCAGCCGGGCCATGGCGAAGCCGATGCCGATGTAGGCGAGGAAGATGTGCCGCCGACCCGGCCCGAGCAGCAGATCGCGGGTCCGGTGACCGCCGCCCATCGCGTCGAGGACGGTGAACGCCATCGTCGCCCCCTCGTACGCGAAGCCGCGCATCTCCGCGCCCACCAGGTCGAGCCGGCGCTCGACCTCCCACTGGTCGCGGGCGTCGATTCCCCACTCGAACCCGCAGATGACGGCCTGGGGCACGGCCTCCAGACGCCGTGCGGCCGGGGTCGACCGGGCCGGAAAGCCTCGTCTGGCGAAGGTCACGTCGATGAGCTTGGGCGAGAGCACGAGCCTGCGCACCGAGCCGAGGACAGTTGGCATTGGCCCACCTTCCGGTTTGACGCCGGGCGGTCACTTGTCATCAGCCGGCGTGGATCGTGCCGAACCGGCTCACGGCCGGCGCTCAGACCGCGAGCACCCGCAGCGGCAGGCCGCCGCGGACCCGGAGCGACAGCATGGCCTCGGGCTGCGGCGCGGCTGGCCCCGGTAACTCGAACCGGAAGCGGCGGGCGACCATGGCCGCCACGAGGACCGCCTCCAGCATGCCGAGATGGCTTCCGACGCAGACCCGCGGGCCCGCCCCGAACGGAATGTAGGCGTACCGGTGCGCGACGGGCGGGGCGTCGGCCGCGAACCGCTCCGGCCGGAACTGATCCGGGGCGTCCCAGAAGCCGGGGTGCCGGTGCAGCGTATAAGGGCTGATCATGACGTCGGCGCCGGCCGGGATCGGGTAACCGCCGATCTCGTCGGCGGCCACCGCCCGGCGCGGCAGTCCCCACACCGCCGGGTAGAGCCGCATTGTCTCCTGGATGACCGTCGTGGTGTACGGCAGGCGGATCAGGTCGGCGAACCCGGGCGTGCGGTCGCCGAGCACGTCGATGGCCTCGGCGCGCACCCGCTCGGCTGCTTCCGGATGGCTGCTGAGCAGGTACCAAGCCCAGGAGAGCGTGCTCGCCGTGGTCTCGTGCCCGGCCAGGAGCATCGTGACGATCTGGTCGCGCAGCCCGCGCCAGCGGATGTCGGCGTCCCGCTCGCTCCCGGCCACGCGCAGCAGCACCGACATCAGGTCGGACCCGTCCGTGCCGGACCCGGGCGCGCGGGTGCTGACGATCGTGCGCACCGCCCCCTCGATCCTGCGCCGGGCGGCCCGGAAGCGGCGGTGACGCGGCAACGGCAGCCACAGCGGAAGCACGCCCAGCGTGACCATCTCGAACATGGCCTGGTCCTGTGCGGCCTCGAAGGCCGGCCCGAGGAAGCTCAGCGGACTCAGGTCGGCGTCGAGCAGGGTCCGGCCGAGCACGTCCATCGTGAGCGCCGTCATCTCCTCGGACAGGTCGACGACGTCGCCGGTCCGTGCGTGAAGCCGCGCGGTCAGGTGGTCGCCCGCCGCAGCCACGACACCCGCGAAACCCGCGATGCGCTCGCGGCGGAACGCCGGCGAGATGGCGCGGCGCTGACCCCGCCACGCCTCGCCCTCACTGGTGAGCAGGCCGTCGCCGAGGATCCGGCGCCGGGCCTCGGCCAGGCCCATCCCCTTGTGATAGTTGTCGGCGTTGTCGGCGAGCACGTGCCGGGCGTGATCCGGATGGTTGAAGAAGTAGAGGGTCTTCGGCCCCATCGCGAAGCGGACCACATCGCCGTACTCGCCGGCCGCGTCGGACAGCAACCTCAGCCGGTCACCCCACAGCTTGCGCAACAGTCCGGGGGTCGCCCACGGCGGCGGCCCGGGGTAGGACCGCCGGCCGCGCACTGCCGGGGCGGCCGGGTTCATGCCCGGCCCCCGGTGCCGCTGCCCACGGGGTAGCCGACCGAAGCGACCGCGTACGCCTCCAGGGCCGAACCGAGCTGCGGCGGCACCTGAGCCGGGGTGGTGTCACCCCCGGCAACCCGCAGGCACATCACCCGCTGACGGCTGCGGGCGACCACGTCCTCCCGGCCCTCGCGCATGCGCACCACGTCGAAGGCGACGCGGATCTGGGTCAGGGTCAGCTCCTCCAGACGCATCCGGATCGCGACCTCGTCGAACGCGGAGACGTCGGCCAGGAGTTCGGCCTCGGACTCGACGCAGCGCAGCACCAGGTCGCCGCTCAGCTCGTCGAGCACGTCCGGTGCGTGCTTTAGCAGGAACATCTCCCGGCACTGGCCCTGCCAGCGTATGTAGTTCACGTCGTAGACGGTTCCCAAGAGGTTGGTCTCGTCGAAGCCGACGACGTGCCGGTACTCGAAATACTGCTTTCTCACAGGGCCGCCTCCGTCAGCGTCATTCACGCAGGTGTTCGGCACGTTGTCTAAGTCCTACGATGACGGGATCCGTGCCGCTGTCCATCTCGGGCATTGCTCATCGGCACAGGATGCGGTGTTTCTGTCGGGCAGCGGTCAGGGTGGCCAGCCCGAGTCGTACGCCGTCTTGACCGCATCGACGCGATTGCGGGGTGGACAGGGGATTCTGACGGCGGTCCCAGGCGGACAGGGCCAGCTCCGGGTCGATCATCCGGCGGCCCCCGGCGATCGCGCGGATGGCGTTGGCCAGTTCCTCCGGCGGCGAGTCTTTGAGCAGAAGACCCGACACCTGCGCCGCGGCTGACCGTGCCGGACCGGCCCAGGTTCGTGAGGATGAGGGTGCGGCACTCCGGCAGCTCGGTGCGAAGCTGGGCCGCCGCCGACAGGCCGTCCGCGCGGGGCAGGTCGATGTCGCGCACCGGTGCGGTCATGCGGAAACTCCCGAAACAGGTGTTCGAGGAAGATCAGGTGGCCCGTAAGACAGGTGAATCCGCGTGTTAGGCCGTCGGTGGAACCGATTCAACTGATTCCCAGTGATTGATACCCAAGCCGGTGTCGTGATACGTTTTCCACCTAGTTCGACGTCGGATATGCGAGATTATTCGATCGGCCTGGAGCGCTCAATGCAAGATCATTTTTCAGCCGATCGGACTGATTTTTCGGTGTGCCGTACGATCGGTCGGAACCGCACGCACTAATTGACTCCCCCCGTGCAGCACTGAATTCCCTCATTGATAGGAATCAATCTATAGTAGTGCACGTCGTGATGGCGCGTCGAGTCCTGGCGATCACGCGTTCCGGCACGTGAGCCTTTGATTGAGGCAGAGTTGCCAGGTCAGCGCGCTCGCGAAGATCTTTTGCCGAGCGGTTCGGCCGTCTCCGTGCCGAGCCTCCGTCGCCCTGGTCGGGAAGGCCGACCGGCTGAAGTCCGGCTCGTCCCGGAAAATGTCGCTTCGATCGGTGCAATCACGAGGCCCGGCTGACCGTTCTGCCGGCTAAATACCATCTATTAACATCGACGTAATAAATGGCCTTCCCGTCCGGTCCGGTCGGGGTCCGCCCAAAGCGGGAACGTCGCCCTTTTCGCCTTCCGGGCCGGGCGGGAACGCGCCGGGCCTCCGATCCGAGGTCTGTGCTCAGCAAGAGCTGACGGCGTCCCCGGTCGGCGCGGGACAGGGGACCGCAGGACGTCCTCGGATGCTGATCCCCGCGACGCCAGGCCGGCCGCTGTCAGGCGGGCCGCACGGCGAGAGCGTGGTGGAACACGTCCAAGGGGTCGTAGTGGGCCTTGACCCGCTGCAGGCGGGGGTAGTTGTCCTGGTAGTACAGGGTGGACCAGGGGATGCCTGATCGGTTGACGGCCGGGTCGGCGAGGTCGTTGTCCGGGTAGTTGATGTAGGCGCCGTCCAGCGGGTGAGGCACACCGCCGGTGTCGGCGTACACCTGGTGGTAGAAGTCGCGGATCCAGGCGTCGTGCGCCGCGTCCAACGCCGGATCGGTCCACGCCGCCAGGTAAATCAGTCCGATGACGGCGTCGCGGTGGGACGTGGCCGTAGCCGTCGGCGGCACGGTGTTGATCTTTCCGCCATAGGTGCTCAGGCCGACGGTGCCGACCAGCAGGCCCTCGTCACCCGGCTGGGTGAGCAGTCGGTAGATCGTCGATACCTGGGTCTCGGTGAACCGGGACCGCAGGTAGCCGGACTTCATCCGGAACCGGACGCTCTGGGAGTCGTCCGCGCCGCCCAGCACAGCGGTCATCCACGGCTTCCACTCCTTGCGGACGTCCTGCGGCGCGCCGACGCCGTCGCTGAGCGCGGCGATGAAGTCGTCCAGCAGCTGCTCGGCGTCCGGACCGAAGACCTGGCCGATCAGCATGTGCGCACCGGTCTGCCGACGGTTGAGGTCCAGCGCACCGTAGAGCCGGCTGCTGGCCAGTCCCGGTGCGGCATTCTCCTCGCACCACTGGCTGTGGTTGCGCACCAACCGGGCGAACTTCTGCTCGTCCATCCCCTCCCACGGCCACGTGCAGGAGTAGTCGAGGATCTTGGCCGGCGCCGGCGGCAGCAGGGTGCCGGGATCGGTGCCGGTGACGCCGGGTGTGCGCAGCCAGTACCGGGTGACGATCCCGAAGTTCCCGCCGCCGCCGCCGGTGTGTGCCCACCACAGGTCGTGGTGGGGATCGGCCGGATCCCGAGTGGCTACCACGGACCTGACCCGGCCGCGTCGGTCGGTCACCACCACTTCCACGGCGTCGAGGTGATCGGCGACGAGGCCGTATTCGCGGGACAGCACGCCGTATCCGCCGCCGGCGATGTGCCCGCCGACGCCTACCATCGGGCACCAGCCGGCCGGAACGGTGACGCCCCAGCCGAAGAACAGCCGGCGGTGCAGCTCGGCCAAGGTCGCGCCGGCCTCGACGGCGAAGGCATTGCGGGCCGGGTCGAAGTAGACCTGCGTCATCCCGGCCAGGTCGATGATGACTTGAACAGCCGGGTTGTCGACGAAGTCGGACAGGCAGTGCCCACCGCTACGGACCACCACCCGCTGTCCGGCCCGGACCGCGTCGTGTACCGCCTGGACGACCTGCTGTGTCGAGCCGACCACGCGCACGTAGTCCGGACTGGCCGCATACCGTTTGTTGCGCCCCTGGACCAGTTCCTCGTAGCGGACGTCGGCCGGGCGCACGGTCACCGGCCCGATGGGGGGCGGGCAGCCGCCAGCGGCACCGCCGGCCGGGAAGCCGCCGGCCGCGGCTGCCGGCGCCACGACGGTCTGCGCGGCGGCCAGACCGGCCGCCACCGCGGCGGTACGCAGAACCTGACGTCGAGTGTGTTCGGACATGGCGCATTCTCCTCTGATGGCGAGCGTGGTGCTGAGGTGTCGGCCCAAGCTGTCACTGGTTCCGTCCGGCGATGTCAGGAATGCGATGCGGCCAGCCAACCCGCATACACGATGGTGACGTGATCGAGACCGGCGCATCTCACGGATTGCTTGGCGGCCGGCGATCACTCGCGCGGCAGTAGCGGGACGGGCCGGCGTCGCGGTAGCTCCCGGCAACACCAAAGAAGACACTCCACCGGCGCCTTGTCAGGCTCGGGGCACTTGGCCGACTCGCATCGAGATCCTTATCTGTCGACTAGCGGCACAGGAGTAGCCCACCGATGAAAGCTCTTCGAGCAATTCGCCGTAAGGTGATGACACCCAGCCGATCCGCCACCGGGCTGGATGTCCGCGGCTTCTACGTCAAGAGCACTGAGGCCCGCACGCTTCTGGAGTCCATCGGTGGCACGTTCCTCGACGGCTACGCGATCGCGGCCGAGGCGCGCACGCCGGCCGAGGCCGAGGCGCCGCTGGCGGCCGTGCCGACCCGGTTCCGCGGCTTCGCGCACGAGGGCGCGGCCATGGCCTTCGCCGTCCGCGACGCGCTGCGCCCAGGCGGGCGCAACGTCGAGCGGTTCCTGGACGGCGCCGGCGCCGACCACGTCTACATGGCCTACGTCGGCGTCGGATGGGCGATGGCGCGGGTGCCCCGCATGCGGTGGCCGTCCCTGCACGCCCCCGATCCGCTGCTGCGATGGCTGGTGCTCGACGGCTACGGGTTTCACCAGGCCTACTTCCGCACCGGGCGCTACGTCTTCGACCAGTACGAGAACGGCTCGCCGCCGTGGCAGGAAACGACGTCGCGGGACTACGCGCCCCGCGCCGTCGACCAGGGCATCGGCCGGGCGCTGTGGTTCATCGGCGGCACCGACCCCGCCGTCGTGGCCGGCCTGGTCGAGCGGTTCCCGAGCCGCCGCCGGGCCGACCTCTGGAGCGGGGTCGGGCTGGCCGCCACGTACGCCGGCGGCGCCACCGAGGCGGAGCTGACCGCGCTCTGGGAGCACGGCCGCGACTACCGGGCGCAGCTGGCCCAGGGCGCGGCCTTCGCCGCCGGCGCGCGAGCCCGGGCGAACCTGATCTGCCCGCACAACGAGACGGCCACCCAGATCTTCTGCGGCCAGCCGGTGGCGCTGGCCCAGAAGGTGACCGACGAGGCAATGACGGGTCTTCCGGCCGACGGCCCGATGCCGGCGTACGAAGTCTGGCGCCGGCGGGTCTCGGAGGCCTTTGTGCGATCCGGCCACCTCGAACTGACCGCGACGGAGTAGAACGTGACCCGCATCGCAATAGTCGGGATGGCCTGCCGCTATCCGGACGCCGACAGCCCACGCGAGCTGTGGGAGAACGCCCTCGCCGGGCGCCGCGCCTTCCGGCGGCTGCCGTCGGAACGGATGAACCTCGACGACTACTGGGCCGCCGACCCGGCCGCGCCCGACCGCTTTTACGCCCGGACGGCCGCCGTCATCGAGGGCTACCGATTCGACAGGGTGGCGTTCAAGGTGGCCGGCAGCACCTACCGGTCGACCGACCTGACCCACTGGCTGGCCCTCGACGTCGCCGCGCAGGCGCTGACCGACGCCGGCTTCCCGGACGGCGCGGGCCTGCCCCGGGAGCGTACGGCCGTGGTGGTGGGCAACAGCCTCACCGGCGAGTTCTCGCGGGCCGGGCAGATGCGCCTGCGCTGGCCGTTCGTCCGGCGTACGGTGGCCGCGGCGCTGCGGCGGGAGGGCTGGGACGACGACCGGCTCGGCACCTTCCTGGCCGAGCTCGAACAGACGTACAAGGCACCGTTCCCTGGCGTCGACGAGGACACCCTGGCCGGTGGCCTGTCCAACACGATCGCCGGTCGCATCTGCAACTACTTCGACCTCAACGGCGGCGGCTTCACCGTCGACGGCGCCTGCTCGTCGTCGCTGCTGTCCGTCGCGACGGCCTGCAACGCCCTGGTCGACGGCACGGTCGATGTGGCCGTGGCCGGCGGCGTCGACCTGTCGATCGACCCGTTCGAGATGATCGGCTTCGCCAAGACCGGGGCGCTGGCCCGTGGCGAGATGAAGGTCTACGACCGCGGCGCCAATGGGTTCTGGCCCGGTGAGGGCTGCGGCATGGTCGTGCTGATGCGCGAGGAGGATGCGCGCGACAGCCGCCGCGTGATCGCCACGGTGGCCGGCTGGGGTATGTCGTCGGACGGCAAGGGCGGCATGACCCGGCCCGAGCTCAGCGGCTACCAGCTGGCGATGCGGCGGGCGTACGAGCGGGCCGGGTTCGGCCTCGAGACGGTGGCCCTGTTCGAGGGACACGGAACCGGCACCCCGGTCGGCGACGCGACCGAGCTGCGGGCGTTGTCGGAGGCGCGGCGCTCGGCCGGGGCCACCGGGACGCCGGCCGTGATCGGCTCGGCCAAGGCGATGATCGGCCACACCAAGGCCGCCGCCGGCGTGGCGGGCCTGATCCGGGCCGCGATGGCCGTGCGTCACCAGGTGCTGCCGCCCGCGCTGGGCTGCAACGACCCCCACGACGTGCTGACCGCTCCGGACGCGACGCTGCGGGTGCTGCGGCAGGCCGAGGCGTGGCCGGCCGACGTCCCGGTGCGGGCCGGCGTGACCGCCATGGGCTTCGGCGGCATCAACACCCACGTCGTGCTCGAGAACACGCGGCGGCGCAACGGATTCGACGCCCGCAGCCGGGCGATCGCGGCGGCCATCCAGGACTGCGAGCTGTTGCTGGTCGACGCCGGCTCGGCCGCCGAGCTGGCTGACCGCCTGCGGCAGCTGACCGAGTTCGTGCCCGTGCTGTCGTACGCCCAGCTCGGTGACCTGGCCGCCACCCTGCACCGGCAGCTGCGCGACCTGCCCTACCGCGCGGCGGTGGTGGCCCGGTCGCCCGAGGACGCCACGGAGCGCCTGCGCAGCCTGCTCGACAAGGTCGAGGCGGGGGAGACCACCGCGTTCAGCGCGGACGGCCGGACCATGCTCGGCCACTTCCCCAAGTGCGGCCAGCTCGGCTTCCTGTTCCCGGGCCAGGGCTCGGGCCGGGGCACCAGCGGCGGCGCGATGCGGCGCCGGTTCGCCGAGGCGGACGCCGTGTTCGCCAAGGCCGCGCTGCCCACCGACGGCGACATGGTGGCGACCGAGGTGGCCCAGCCGCGGATCGTCGCCGGCTCGCTCGCCGGCCTGCAGGTCCTCACCGCGCTCGGCGTGCACGCCACGGTGGCCGTCGGCCACAGTCTCGGTGAGCTCACGGCCCTGCACTGGGCCGGGGCCATGGACGAGGACGCGCTGCTGCGCCTGGCCGTGCAGCGCGGCCGGGCCATGGGCGAGCACGGAATGACCGGCGGGATGGCCCGGATCAGTGCGCCCGCCGCGGACGTCGAGGAGCTGATCCGCGGCGCGGGGGTGGTGATCGCCGCGGCCAACGGACCCCGGCAGACCGTCGTCGCCGGGCCGGTCGAGGCGGTCGAGGCGGCCTGCGACCGGGCTCGCAACGCCGGGTACGACGCCGGCCGGCTGCCCGTGTCGCACGCGTTTCACTCGCCCCTGGTCGCCAAGGCGGCCGTGGTGTTCGGCGGCGCGATTGACGACCACGTCTGGGCGCCGCTGACCGGGCGGGTGATTTCCACCGTGACCGGCGAACCGGTGCCGGCCGACGCCGACCTGACCGGGCTGCTGCGCGACCAGATCACCGATCCGGTGCTGTTCCAGCAGGCGATCGCGCTGGCCGCCAAGGAGGTCGACCTGCTGATCGAGGTTGGCCCGGGTCAGGTGCTCTCGGGACTGGCCGCCTCGGCAGACCTGCGCGCGGTGGCGCTCGACACCGACGACGAGTCGCTGACCGGCGTGCTGCGGGTGGTCGGGGCCGCGTTCGTGGTCGGCGCGGCCGCGGTCGACTCGCGCCTGTTCCACGGCCGCCTGATCCGGCCCCTCAAGGTCGGGGCCGAGCAGTCGTTCTTCGCCAGCCCGTGCGAGGCGGCCCCAGCCGACAGCATCGGCGCGGCGGCCCTGGCGGCCGCGCCGGCCCCCGTGGCTCCGGCCGACACCCCGGCGGTCACGACCGCCGAGCCTGCGGCTTCGGGCCTGGAACTGCTGCGGCAGCTGGCCGCCGAACGGGCTGAGCTGCCGCTCGACCTGGTGCGCCCGGAAAGCCGGCTGCTCGACGACCTGCACCTGAGCTCGATCACCGTCGGCCAGATCGTCAACCAGGTCGCCAGCCGACTCGGCGTGCCGGCCGGGCAGGTGCCGCCGAACTTCGCGACGTCGACAGTGCAGGAGCTCGCGAAAGCGTACGAGGCCCTGTCGGACACCGCCGGGACCGACGCGCCAGCCCGTTCGGCAGCGCCGGAAGGGGCGGCGCCCTGGGTCCGGCCGTGGTCGGTCGACCTCGACGTCGCCCCGGTCCCACCGCGCGTCGCACCCGAGACAGACGGCGCCTGGCAGGTCTTCTCGCCCGGCGACCACCCGTTCGCCGGCGACTTGAGCGACAGCCTGGCCCGGGCCGGGGTGGGCGCGGGCGTCCTGGTCTGCCTGCCGCCGGACTGCGGCCCGGACGACCTCGACCTGGCCCTGCGCGGAGCCAAGGTGGTGCTGGCGGGCGCGCCGGACCGGCGGTTCGTGCTCGTGCAGCACGGCCGGGGCGCGGCCGGCCTGGCCAAGACGTTGCACCTGGAGTCGCCGCCGACCCGGGTCACGGTGGTGCACCTGGCCACCGGCGACGACGCGGTGGCCCGCGTGACGGCCGAGACCGCGGCGACGGAGTCGTTCGCCGAGGTGTTCTACGACGCCGACGGCACCCGCCGGACCCCGCGGCTGCGGGTGCTGCCGTTCGAACCGGCCCGGACGGTTCCGGCACTCACGTCCGCGGACGTGCTGCTGGCGACCGGCGGCGGTAAGGGCATCACCGCCGAGTGCGCGCTGGCCATGGCCTGCGACAGCGGGGCCAGGCTGGCTCTGCTGGGCCGTTCCGACCCAGCCCGCGACACCGAGCTGGCGGCCAATCTGCAGCGGATGACCGAGGCCGGCATCGTGGTCGAGTACGCGCAGGCCGACGTCACCGACCGTGCGTCGGTCCAGCGCGCGGTGGGCGCGCTCAGCGCCGCCCTCGGCCCGATCACCGCGGTGCTGCACGGGGCGGGCCGCAACGAGCCGGCGTCGCTGGTCACCCTGGACCGGGACGCGTTCGCTCGTACGCTCGCGCCCAAGGTCGACGGCCTGCACGCGGTGCTGGCCGCGGTCGATCCGCAGCAGTTGCGGCTGCTGGTCTCCCTGGGCAGCATCATCGGCCACGCCGGGCTGCCCGGCGAGGCGCACTACGCCACGGCGAACGAGTGGCTGGACGACGCCACCGCCGAGTTCGGTCGGCTGCATCCGCACTGCCGCACGCTCTGCCTCGAGTGGTCGGTGTGGTCGGGCGTCGGCATGGGCGAGAAGCTGGACGTGGTCGACGCGCTCGACCGCGACGGGGTCAGCGCCATTACGCCCGATCAGGGCCTCGCCGTGCTCCGGCGGCTGTTGTCCGACCCGGACAGCCCGGGGACGGTGGTGATCAGCGGCCGGACCCACGGGATCGGCACGATGCGCTACGCCGAGCCCGACCTGCCGCTGCTGCGGTTCGTCGACCGCCCGCTCGTACGCTATCCGGGCGTGGAGCTCGTCTGCGAGGTTGAGCTGAGCGCGGGCACCGATCTCTACCTGGCCGACCACCTGCTCGACGGCAACCAGCTCTTCCCGGCGGTCTTCGGCATGGAGGCCATGGCCCAGGTGGCGGCGGCCGTCACGGGCCACACCGGCGCGCCGGTCGTCGACGACGCCGAGTTCCTGCGGCCGATCGTCGTGCCGCCGCACGGCAGCACCCGCATCCGGATCGCGGCCGTGGACACCGGGCCGGTCGTCGAGGTCGCGCTGCGCAGCGAGGAGACCGCGTTCGGAGCCGACCACTTCCGGGCCCGGTTGCGCTTCGACGCGACGATCCCGGCGGCCGGGTCGCCGGAGCCCGTCGAGCCCGGCGGGCCCGCCGTCCCGCTCGACCCGGCGACCGACCTCTACGGCCCGATCCTGTTTCAGGGCCGCAGGTTCCAGCGGCTGCGAACCTACCACCGGGCCGAGGCCCGTGACGTCGACGTCGACGTGACCGCCGACCTCGCGACCGATTGGTTCGCGTCCTACCTGCCGTCGACGCTGCTGCTCGGCGATCCGGGCGTCCGGGACGCGATGATGCACGGCAACCAGGTCTGCGTGCCCGACGCCACGCTGCTGCCGCAGGGGATCGACCGGATCGTGCCGGCCGGCGCGGCCATGCACGACGCCGCGGCGCTGCGGTTCCAGGCCACCGAACGGTCGCGCGACGGCGACACCTACGTCTACGACGTCGCGCTGCGGGATGAGGGCGGCCGGGTCGTCGAACGGTGGGAGGGGCTGCGCCTGCGCGCGGTGCGCAAGGGTGACGGCTCCGGCCCCTGGCACCCGGTGCTGCTCGGCTGCTATGTGGAACGCGCGGCCGGGGACCTGCTGGGGTCGCCGGTCGTGGCCAGGGCGGAACCCGTGCCGATGATCGGCCGGACTGCGCGGGAGTGGGCCGATCGGCTCGGCTCGCGGTTCGAGGCGGCCCAGCGGGTGGCCGAGGCGACCGGCGAGCCTCTGGACACCGCTGCGACGCGGGTCGAGGCGGCCGGGGCGGGGGACTGGCGGGTGATCGCGGCCGGGCCGGCCGGCTGGGTCGTGCTCGGCCACGGCGACAAGCGGGTCGCCACCCTGGTCACGCGACTGTCCGGGGGGCCGGAAACGGTCGCCGTGGCTATGGCGAGCGGAGAGGCGTGAATGGCCGTGGAGAAATACTACGAATACCGCCACACCGTGGGGTTCGAGGAAACCAACATGGTGGGCAACGTTTATTACGTCAATTATCTGCGGTGGCAGGGCCGGTGTCGGGAAATGTTCCTGAAGGATAGGGCGCCGGCGGTCCTCGACGATCTGCGGAACGATCTGAAACTGTTCACGCTCAAGGTCGACTGCGAGTTCTTCGCGGAGCTGGCCGCGTTCGACGAGCTGCTGATCCGGATGCGGCTGACCGAGCTGGCCCAGACCCAGGTGCAGTTCGGATTCGACTACGTGCGGCGCGACGGGGACGGCGAGACGCTTGTCGCGCGCGGTAGCCAGCGAGTCGCCTGCATGCGCGGGCCCAACACCCGGACGGTTCCGGCTCGGGTGCCGGAGACGCTGGCCAAGGCGCTGCTGCCCTATGCCTAGGGGGTCGGTGGAGGCAAACATGGAAAAGCTCCAGGAGACCGTCTTCGAGAAGACATCCCTGCGCCGGGTCTTCGGCGCCTTCGCGACCGGGGTCACCGTGGTGACGGTGGGTGGCGAGTTCCCGCACGGCATGACCGCCAACTCGTTCACCGCGGTGTCTCTTGATCCGCCGCTGATCCTGGTCTGTGTCGGGCACGACGCGCTCATGCACGAGGTCCTCGGGCAGCGGACCGCGTTCGCGGTGTCGATCCTGGCCGCCGACCAGACCGGGGTGGCGCGCTACTTCGCCGACAAGCGCCGGCCGATCGGGCGGGACCAGTTCGACGCCGTGCCGTGGTCGTCCGGGGCGTGCAGCGGCGCGCCCCTTATCGACGGCTCGCTGGCTCACCTGGAATGCGCGTTGGAACGGACCCACGAGGCCGGCGATCACACTATCTACATCGGGCGGCTTCTCTCCCTGTGGCGCCGGCCCGGGGATGACGCACTGCTCTTCCTGAACGGCGAACTGCGGCACGCCGCCTGATCGCGGCCGCTATCGAGCATTGCGCGAGAAGAAAGCAGGCCCGCGCAGAATCCACGATTCGTACGGCAGTGTTCGCTGCCCCGCCCGGCGTCGGGTGACGCCAATTCCGTAGAGATGAGAGGATCCAATGCGATCAAGCCCCGTCGCGGTGGTCCGCAAACTCGCTCCCGCGCTCTTCGTCCTCGCCCTGGCCGCCACGTTGTTCGTGGTGGCGCAGCGGCCCACGGCCTCGGCGGCCGAGAGGGCCGCCCTGAGCTCGAAGTTCCGGTTCGCCGAGATGCCGATCGCGCTGCCGGACAACCTCCCGAACAAGTCGATTCGGGTGGTCAACCCGCGGTACCAGCACATCCGGTCGTGGATCTCGTCGGTCGGCGCGGCCATCTCGGTCAACGACCTCGACAGTCAGGGCGTGGCCAACGACCTGTGCCTCGTGGACACCCGGTCCGACGCGGCGATCGTCACCCCGGCCCCGGCAGGCGGCGAGACCTACCAGCCGTTCGTGCTCGACCCGGCCCCGCTGCCCATGAACGACGCGATCGCGCCGATGGGCTGCGTCCCCGGCGACTACAACGGCGACGGCTGGGCCGACCTGCTGGTCTACTACTGGGGCCGTACGCCGGTGGTGTTCCTACACCGCGGCGAGGCGGGACCGCCGAGCCTGGCGAAATACCTGCCCATCGAGCTGATCGCGCCGTCCACCGGATCCGACGGCACCTACCAGGGCAAGCAGTGGAACACCAACGCCGTTGCGGTGGCCGACTTCGACGGTGACGGGCACCCGGACCTCGGCGTGTTCAACTACTTCCCGGAGAGCGGCGTTCTCGATCCCGACGGGCACCCCAACGTACAGATGAACCACTCGATGTCGCGGGCCACCAACGCCGGCGGCGCGCACCTCCTGCGGTTCACCCGGGCCACCGCGACCTCGGTCTCCTACCAGGAGCAGCCGGCCATCGATCCCCGCTACTCCACCGGCTGGACGCTCGGTGCCAGCTCGGCGGACCTCGACGGCGACCTCCTGCCCGAGCTCTACCTGGCCAACGACTTCGGTCAGGACCGCATGTTCCACAACCGGTCGACGCCCGGGAACATCAGGTTCGAGCTGGTGGAGGGCAAGCGGGACGCGTTCACCCCGAAGTCCTTGGTTCTTGGGCACGACTCGTTCAAGGGCATGTCCATCGAGTTCGGCGACCTGAGCGGGACCGGGCGGTTCGACGCGTTCGTCAGCAACATCACCACGTCGTGGGGCCTGGAGGAGAGCAACTTCGTCTGGGTCAACACCGCGGGCAGCGCGGCCGCCGCCCGGGAGAACCTCTCCGACGGCCGGGCGCCGTTCCGCAACGACGCCGCCGACCTCGACATGGCGTGGACCGGCTGGGGCTGGGACGCCAAGATGGCCGACTTCGACAACAGTGGCCAGCTGGCCGTCGTGCAGGCCTGCGGGTTCGTGCGCGGCACGACCAACCGGTTCAACTGGCTGCAGGAGCTGGCCATGAGCAACGACCTGCTGCTCGAGAACCCGGACATGTGGCCCAAGGCCGAGCCGGGCGACGACATCGCCGGGCACGAACCCATGGCGTTCTGGGTCCGCGACGGCAACGGCCGGTACGCCAACCTCAGCGCCGACCTCGGTCTGGACGCCGACACTACCCCGACCCGGGGCGTGGCGGTGAGCGACACGGACGGTGACGGCGGGCAGGAGTTCGCGGTCGCCCGCCAGTTCGGACCGCCGGCCTTCTACCGCAACACCGCCGCCGACCGCGGTGACTTCCTGGGCCTGCGCCTGTACCGCCCGGTGACGTCCGGCGCGGCGGCGATCGGCACGCCCGCCTACGGCGCCAAGGTCGTCCTGACCAGGACCGACGGCAGCCGGCAGATCGCCCAGCTCGACGGCGGCGGCGGTCACTCCGGCAAGCGGAGCTTCGACGTGTTCTTCGGCCTCGGCGACGCGGGCGCGCAGCCGGTGTCGGCCGAGATCAGCTGGCGCGACCTGGACGGCGTTGCCCACACGCAGACGATCAGCTTGGCCCCCGGCTGGCACAACCTGATGCTGACCGACAAGGCCGAGGAGGTAGCAGCGAAATGACGACGACCGAGAGCGTCACGACCACCATCCCCGTCTCACCGGCCCCGATTCCGCCGGTGCTGCAGGCGGCGGCGGACAAGCGGGCCACGCGGCCACCCCGCGTGGACAGTCGTGACCCGCGCTACCTGGCCTTGCGCAACTTCGCCATCTCGATGAGCATCTTCAATATTCTCGGCTACACGATTCTCGGCTTCGAGCAACCGTGGTCGTGGCCGTTCTTCGCGCTGGCGATCGGCCTCGGCCTGGAGATCGTGATCGGGCTGATCGCGGCGTGGGCCAGCAGGACAGTCCCCGCGTTCGCCGGGCACGGGGCGTGGGGGGTCTACACCTATCTGCTCCCGGCCTACATCACCACGCTCGCGGTCAACATGCTGCTGTACGCGAACGACCGCTTCTGGCCGATCGCCCTGGCCGTCGTGATCGGCGTCGGCCAGAAGGCGGTCCTCATCGCGCCGATCAACGGGCGCTGGCGGCACTTCATGAACCCGTCCAACTTCGGCATTACCGCGACGCTGGTCCTCTTCTCGTGGGTCAACATCGCCCCGCCGTACCACTTCACCGAGCACGTGCCCGACGTGTTCCGGATCATGATCCCGGTCATCCTGCTGACCGCCGGCACGGTCCTCAACTCCGTCCTGACCAAGAAGGTGCCGTTGATCCTGGGCTGGCTCGGCTCGTTCGTGATCCAGGCGCTGATCCGCTGGTGGGGCTGGGACATCGCCCTGTACGCGGCCCTGGTGCCGATGACCGGCGTGGCGTTCCTGTTGTTCACCAACTACATGGTGACCGACCCCGGCACGACCCCGAGCAAGCCGCGGGCGCAGTTCATGTTCGGCGCGAGTGTCGGCACCGTCTACGGCGTCCTGATGATCTTCGACGTCGTGTACACGCTGTTCTTCGCGACGACGCTGGTCTGTCTCGGCCGGGGCCTGATGTGGTGGATCAAGTGGCTGCGGGAGCGCCGCCAGGCGCCCGCCCCGCAACCGGTGTGAAGCCGGCCGTCGTCGACTGTCGGGTGTGGTGGATCGACCCGGCGCACGCTCCCCGGTGGTGCGAGGAGCTGCTGAGCGAGCCGGAACGGGCCCGCGCCGAGTCGATCCACCGCCGTGCCGCGCGACGGCGGTTCACCACGGCCACCGCGCTGCTCAAGGTCGCGGTGGCCGTGACGTCCGGAGGCAGTCCGGGCGGGGTCGAGATCCGCCGCGCCTGCCCGGACTGCCGGCGACTGCACGGTCGTCCCGTGCTGGCCGGGGGCGCGCCGTACGTCTCGCTCTCGCACTCGGGTGACCGGGTGGCGGTGGCGCTGTGCGCCGACGCGCCCGTCGGGGTCGACGTCGAGCAGGTCGACGCCGGCATCGACGTCGACGCCATGGTGCCGTTCGTGCTCGGCGCGTCGGAGCAGCCGGCGTTCCGCGCGGTGCGCAGTCGACAGGCTCGTGTCGAGGCGTTCTTTCGCTGCTGGACGCGGAAGGAGGCGGTGCTCAAGGCGACCGGGGACGGGCTGCGGATTCCGATGCGGGAGGTGACGGTCGGGACGCCGTACGGCCCGGCCCGGCTGATCGGATTCCCTGGCCGGCCGGAGCTGCCGGGGACGACCCGGATCGTCGACCTGCGGGCCGAGCCGGGCTATCTCGGCGCGGTCGCGGTGCTCACCGCGCGGCCCGTACGCGTCATCGAGCTCGACGGCCGGGACGCGTTCGCGGCCACGGCGGAACGGCACGGTGGAAGCTGAACGGTCGCGGCAGCCGTGCCACGGTCAAGACAACCGCGTCGTCCCGTCGACGCCTACGAAAGACGGTGAAATCCGTGGCGCACATCGAACTTGGAATCGACGAGACCATACTCCCCGGGATCATGGGTCTCCTCGCCTACCGGCCGCAGACCGGAGGCCCCCTGCAACAGCTGGCCAACGCGCTGCTCGTCGAGCCGAACTCGCTGTCGCGGGGCGACCGCGAGCTGATCGCCGCGTACGTGTCCGGCCTGAACCGGTGCGAGTTCTGCCGTGACTCGCACTCGGCCTTCGCGGCGGAACAGCTCGAGGGCGGTTCAGGCCTGGTGGCCGACGTGCACGCGGACCCCGCTTCAGCCCCGATCTCGACGCTGATGAAGGCCCTGCTGCCGATCGCCGCCGCCGTGCAGCAGGGCGGGCGTGAGGTGACCCCGTCCCTGGTGAGCCGGGCCAAGGCGGCCGGGGCGACCGACGTCGAGATCCATGACACGGTGCTGATCGCCGCGGCGTTCTGCATGTTCAACCGTTACGTCGACGGGCTGGGCACGCGGCCCGGCCAGGACAGCAGCCAGTACGCCGCGATGGCCAAGCTGATCGCCACCACCGGCTACGACGTGTCGCCCGGCACGCGGGGCGACGGATGAGCCCGATCGACACGAGTCCACTGGCCGACCGCCTGGCCTTCGCCCGGCAGGTCAAGGCGGCCACCGACGAGCAACTGCTGGAACTGATGCGATCGCCGCGTCGCGCGCCGCTCGTCGCCGACATCGCCGCCGACCTGCCTGCGGTCTTCGTGGCCGAGCGTGCCGGCGATCTCGATGCGGTCGTGCACTGGAGGGTGACCGGGCGGCCCGACGGCGGCGCCGACGTGCTGGAACTGGTGATCTCGAGGGGAACGCTCGCGGTGTCGGCGGAACCGGTCCGTACGCCCCGGCTGACCCTCACGCTCGGACCGGTCGACTTCCTGAAGATGGTCACCGGCAACGCGAGCCCGAGGATGCTGTTCCTGCGAGGGCGGATGAAGGCCCGCGGCGATCTGGGCCTGACCACGCGCTTCCCGGCGTTCTTCGACACGCCCCGGACGTGAGGGAGGGGCCATGGACACGACTTTGACGACCGACCAGGTGCTCACGCTGGAGGCGTTCGCCGACACCATCATTCCCGGCGAGAAGCGGGGCCCGGAGGACCGGGCGATCGCCGGCGCCGCGACCGGCGGGGGGGCCGTCGCCTCCGGGGCGATCGAGCTGATGCTCTCCCCGGAGGGCGGCCTGGCCGACACCCTGGACGACCTCGCCGACGGTCTGAACGAGCACGCGCGCGACTATGCGGCCCGCGTCGGCCTCACTCCGGAGCCGGCGGTGACGCCGTTCGTGGCGCTGGCGTTCGCCGACCGGATCGCGCTGGCCCGGGAACTGCTGAGCCCGGGACACCCGGAGCAGGAGCTGTGGGTGGCGCTGGCCATGTTCAGCGCCATGGCCTGGGACACCGGCGCGCACATGCACACGACCGAGGCGCTGGCGGCGGGCCACCCGGGCCTGACCGCCATGGGTTTCATGCCGCCCGATCCGGACGGCGCCTGGCGGTTCCCCCGATTCTCGTACGGCCGCCCCCTCGCCGCGATCCATCCGCGGACGACCCCGAGAGGTGATCCCGAGTGACAGCGTTCAGGCAGACCGATGTCGTGGTCGTCGGGAGCGGCTTCGGCGGTGCGATCCCCGCCTATCACCTGGCCGCCGGTGGCGCCTCGGTCACGGTCCTGGAGCGAGGGCCGTGGCTGGCCGCCGACGAGTTCGAGCACGACTTCAAGTTCGGTTCGTCATCGACCCGGGTGTTCGAGTTCACGATGGGCGAGGGCATGAACGTGCTGGGCGGCAACTGCGTCGGCGGCGGCAGCGTCGTCTACTTCGCGGCCATGCCCCGCGCGCCCCGTTTCGTGTTCGAGCGCCAGGGCAGCCTGGGGCGTCGGATGTGGCCTACCGCCGTCACGCGGGAGACGCTCGATCCCTGGTACGACCGGGTCGCCCAGGCCCTGCCGATCACCTGCAGCAGCTGGGACGACGTCACCTATTCCGGCGGCGTGTTCGCCGCGGCCTGCGACCACGCCGGCCGTACGGCCAATCCGGTCGCCGCGGCGATCGACACCGATCTTTGCACGAACTGCAACTGGATGATGTCCGGTTGCAAGTTCGACGCGAAGCGCTCGTTGCTGCTCAACTACCTGCCGGCCGCCGTCGGACACGGCGCCCGGATCCTGCCCCTGCACGAGGTGCAGCGGATCGAGCGCACCACCGGCGGCGATTTCCGCGTGCACTACACGGTGGTCGACCCGGTCGACTACCGGGTGCAGGTAGCCGCCGGAGTCATCGAGGCGAAGGTGGTCGTGGTCGCGGCCGGCGCAGCCGCGACGCCGGTCATCCTGCAGCGCTCCGAGGAGCAGCTGGGGGCCATGCCGGCCGCGGTGGGGCGCTATTTCTCCGGCAACGGGGAACGGCTCAACACGGCCGTGCTCAACGAGGACCGGGTGCGCGAGGTGCTCGGCCTCGACCGTGGCGACGGCCTGGCCTACGCGGCCAACCAGATCGGCAGGGGTCCCTCCGCGGCAAGCTGGGACCGGCTCGACGGCTCGCTGCCCGAGTTCAGCCGCTACTCGCTCGAGCAGCTCTACTTCCCGCCGGGCTTCGGCACGATTCTCGCGCAGGCACCCGACGCGGTCGGACCGACCTGGTTCGGGCCCGACAAGAAGGAGATCCTGCGGCGCTGGCAGTCGTGGCTGACCATCTTCATCATGTCCGAGGACGACAACGAAGGCGTCTTCGGGCCGCCGCCGTTGACCGGCAACGCCGACCGCATCTCGATGCAGATGCTCAGCCGGGGCAACCTGCGGTACGAACCGACGGCAAACACGCGGCACGGATGGGCCCTGGCCGACGCCGACATCCGCGACATCCTGGAGCGGGACGGCCTGGCCCGGGTGATGCCGTGGACCAACGACGTCATCGGGGCGTACACGGTGCATCCGCTGGCGTCGTGCCGGATGGGCGACGACCCCGCGACCTCGGCCCTGAACGACATGAACGAGCTGCGCGAGCACCCCGGCATCTTCGTGACCGACGGCTCGGCCGTGCCCGGAGCGCTGACCGTCAATCCCGCGTTCACCATCGCCGCCCTGGCCGAGCGGGCCGTCCCCGGCATCGTCCGGGCCGCCCGGGCCCGCGGCGTCGACGTCCGCTATCTCGGGTCACTCCCGCCGGCGGCCCGGGCCGGACGGCCCGTGGTCGTCCCCTCGGTATAGGCGAATCACCTGGAGGAACCATGTCGAGTCCGACAACCGTCTACGACGACCTGACCGCCGACGGCAACGACGTCGAGGCGCTGGTGCTCGGCCTGAGCGACGCCGAGTGGTCGACGCCCACGCCCGCTCCGGGGTGGACGGTCAAACACCAGATCGCCCACCTGGCCTTCGTGTCCCGGCTGGCCGCGCTGTCGGCCCGGGAGCCGGACACGTTCGCCGCCCACGTGGCCGACGCCAAGCGGAACTTCCAGGGCGCGGTGGAGGCGGCCCTTCCCCCCTATCTCGAGCTGTCCCCGGACGAGCTCGTGGACCGGTGGCGGCAGGAGCGCACCGCGGCGGCCGAGGCGCTCGCGGCCGTGGAGCCCACTGCCACGGTGCCCTGGTTGGTCACGCCGCTGCCGCCGAGCGTGCTGGCCGCGGCCGGCATGATGGAGCTGTTCGGCCACGGCCAGGACATCGCCGACGCGCTCGGGCGCACCCGCCGGCTGACCGACCGGATCGGCCACCTGGCGTGGTTCGGCGTCCGCACCCGCGACTTCGGCTACCACGCGCACGGCCTGACGCCGCCGCAGGAGGAGTTCCGGGTCGAGCTGACCGGTCCGTCCGGGGTGGTCTGGGAGTTCGGGCCGGCCGACGCGACCGAGCGGGTGACCGGGCCCGCCGCCGACTTCGCGCTGCTCGTCAGTCGTCGCCGGCACCGCGCCGACCTGGCCCTGATCGCCAAGGGCGCGGAGGCCGACCGCTGGCTGGACGTCGCCCAGGCCTACCGCGGGCCTGCCGGGGCCGGGCGCCGGCCCGGTCAGTTCGCCCGGTGACACACCCGGAGTAGGGTCCGCCGCCACGAGATGCTCGTGGCGGCGGACCCATCTCCGTGGCCTCATGCGCTCCGTCTGGTCCGGGTGGGCCGACCCAGGCTCTCGGTCTCCAGGTCGGGGATCGCGTAGAGGACGGGCAGGTCGGTCACCCGCCTGGGGCGCAGCGCGATGCCGACCACGCTTGTCGACTTGTCGGACACGGCGACCGGATCGACGTCGCCGAGCAGCATCGACCGGCGCGTCCATGGTTCCGGGTCGGCGCTGTCGGCGGTGGCCACGGCCCGGATGTACCACTGCCCCGGGGGAACGTCCGCGAGACAGTAGCGGGCGTGCCGACCGGCCTCCGCCTCGACGACGGTCGACGCCGCCGGCCGGCGCTGGATGATTGGCGTCTCGAAGGCGCCGATGTAGACCTGGGCGGTGGCGAACCCGGAGGGCAGGGTCACCGTTCCGACGATGGTGCCACCGGTGCCCTGCGTCTGGCGGTCGGGCTGCGGCGTCCCGCGCATGCCCTCGACCCACATGCGACGGAACCGGCTGGGCGAGGTGCCCACGCTGTCGGTGAAGTAATTGGTGAACGAGCCCAGACTGTTGTAGCCGACGGCCAAGGAGATGTCGGTGACGCTCAGCGTGGTCGTGGCGAGCAGGCGCTTGGCCTGGTAGATGCGGACGGCGGACAGATAGCGCCCGGGCGAGACCCGGGTGGCCGTGCGGAAGACCCGGGAGAAGTGGAACCGGCTGAGGATAGCGCTTCGGGCGATCTCGTCCAGCGATAACGGCCCGCTGTAATCTGTCCAGATACGCGCGATGGCGGACTTGATGGCGCCGTTCAATGTGACACCCCCAGTGATTGCTTGAACACTTGCAGATAACACCTTGCCCGGACGGGCTCGCATCCCGAGGGGGACACGGATCGAGCCCTGGTCGAGCCTCGCTCAAGCCCGGCCACGGTCGTGTTCCTGCCGTCCCGTCACGTTTCGGCAGCACAGCGGAAGGTGCCCGGCCCGTCGCGTTCTCCGATGCTGGCTTTGGCCCCTGGCTCGGCACGGGGTTCACGGTCCGCACAGTGAGGACGAGATCGCTATGCCTGAGCAGCACGTACCCCGCGCTGTCGTGCTCGGCGGCAGCCTGGCCGGCCTACTCGCCGCCCACGTGCTCGCCGACGTCTACCCGGAAGTCCTGGTGGTGGACCGCGACGAGCTGGCGGGGGTGGCCGGTCCCCGCCGCGGCGTTCCGCACGGCCGCCATGCCCACGGCCTGGTCGCCCGCGGCCAGCAGATCCTGGAGAAGCAGTTCCCCGGCCTCCTCGGCGACATGGAGGCGGCCGGCATCCGGCCCGGCGACTTCAGCGGCGACATCCGCTGGTACTTCAACGGCATGCTGCTCAGCCCGGCCCGCACCGGCCTGCTGTCGGTGCCGTGCACCCGGCCGGTCATCGAGCGGGTCGTGCGCAACCGAGTCGAGAAGGTGCGCAGCATCCGCTTCCTCGAGCAGCACGACATCGTCGGGCTGGCCACGACACCCGGCGCCGGCCGGGTCACCGGTGTCCGCGTGCAGCCCCGCGACGGTCGCTCCGGCGTCGAGCTGCTGACGGCCGACCTGGTCGTCGACACCACCGGCCGGGGATCGCGGACCCCGGCCTGGCTCGAGGAGCTCGGCTACGCCCGGCCCGCCGAGGACAAGGTGAAGGTGGACCTCGCGTACACCACGCGGCACTTCCGGGTGCCGCGCGACCCGTTCGGCCGCGACATCGCCATCATCGCGGCGGCCACGCCCTCGCACCCGCGCGGCGCGTTCTACTACCGGCTTCCCGGCGACGACGGACTGGTCGAGCTGTCGCTCACCGGCGTGCTCGGCGACCATCCGCCGACCGACCCCGACGGCTTCCTCGAGTTCGTACGCTCGGTGCCGGTGCCGGAGATCTACGAATCCGTCCGGGTGGCCGAGCCGATCGACGACGCGGTGATGTTCCGCTTCCCGGCCAGCGTCCGCCGCCGCTACGAGCGCCTAACCCGGTTCCCGGACGGCCTGCTGGTGATGGGGGACGCGGTGTGCAGCTTCAACCCCGTCTACGCCCAGGGCATGGCCGTCGCCGCCATCCAGTCGCGCGCCCTGGCCGAGCAGCTCACGAAGTCCGCGGTGCCGTCGCCTGTGGCGTTCTTCCGCGACATCGCCCGCGAGATCGACTCGCCGTGGGACTTCGCGGCGACGGCCGACCTCGGCTACGCCGGCGTGCCGGGCCCCCGCAGCGCGAAGGTCCGCTTCATCAACGCGTACGTCACCCGCGTGCAGCGGGCCGCGGTGCACGACCCCAGCCTCACGAACGCCCTGATGCGGGTCGCCGGTCTCATCGACGAGCCGACGGCCCTGCTCCGCCCCGGCCGGATCCTGCGCACGTTGCGGCGATCCGGCCGTCCCGCCCCCGCCCCCGCGCCGCTCGTAGCGGCTCACGACTGATTCCGGAGGTTGCCGGATGCGCCCGTTCCGCATCAATTTCCCGCAGTCCGACCTCGACGATCTGGCCCGTCGTCTCGACCACACCCGCTGGCCGGACGAGATTCCCGGCGTCGGCTGGGACCGCGGTGCGCCACTGGACTACGTGAAGGAGCTCGCCGGCTACTGGCGGACCCAGTTCGACTGGCGGGCGGTCGAGGCCCGGCTGAACGAGTACCCGCACCATCTCACCGAGATCGACGGCGCGACCGTGCACTTCATGCACATCCGGTCGGCCGAGGCCGGGGCCATGCCGCTCATCCTGACCCACGGCTGGCCCGGGACGGTGGCCGAGTTCCTCGACATCATCGGCCCGCTGATCGATCCGGTCGCGCACGGTGGTGACCCGGCTGACGCGTTCCACCTTGTCATCCCGTCGATCCCCGGCTACGGCTTCTCGGGCCCGACCGGGGAGACCGGCTGGGACACCGGCCGGGTGGCCGGCGCCTGGAAGGAGCTGATGCGCCGACTCGGCTACGAGCGCTACGCCGTGCAGGGCGGGGACTGGGGCTCACCGATCTCGCTGAGGCTCGGCCTGGCCGACCCCGAACACGTCGCAGGCGTGCACATCAACATGTGCGTGACGCTCCCGCCGCCCGACCCGGCGGCGATGGCCGGCCTGGACGACGCCGACCTTGCCCGGCTCGACTTCGGCCTGCGGTTCATCCAGGACGGCATGGGATGGCAGAAGATCCAGTCGACGCGGCCGCAGACCCTGGCCTACGCGCTGACCGACTCGCCGGTCGGGCAGTTGGCCTGGATCGCCGAGAAATACAAGGAGTGGACCGACTCGGCCAAGGTGCCGGAGGACGCGGTGAGCCGTGACCACATCCTCACCGCAGTCACCATCTACTGGCTGACCGCCACGGCCGGCTCCAGCGCCCAGTTCTACTACGAGTCGTCCCACGGGGACGCCGAGTTCGCCCGCACCTGGGGCGGTCCGTGGCCGTTGACCATGCCGGTCGCCGTCGCGTCGTTCCCGCGGGACGCGGTGCGGCCGGTCCGTCGGTTCGCCGAGTTGATCCTGCCGACGCTCAGCCAGTGGACCGAGTTCGACCGCGGCGGGCACTTCCCGGCCCTGGAACAGCCCGAGCTGCTGGTCGGTGACATCCGCCGGTTCGCCCGCTCGCTGAAGGGGGTGACGCGATGAACCCCGTCGACATGGGCCGGCACTACGACGAGCGGTCGCCGATCGAGGCAGAGTTCCGCGACGGCCAGGTCCACATGTACTACTGGTACGACCGGGAGGACCAGGCGACGCTTCCCGAGGCGATCGAGCGGATCAGCCGCAAGGTGACCGACACGCTCGGCCTGCGGGCCGGTGAGCACCTGCTGGACGCGGGCTGCGGTCCCGGCAAGACGGGGGTGGCCCTGGCCCGGCAGCTCGGCGTCCGGGTAACCGGCGTCACGGTCAGCGCGTTCGAGGTCGAGAAGGCGAACCAGCGGGCCGAGGCGAACGGCGTCGGCGGCCTTGCCCGCTTCGAGCTCGGCGACTTCATGCGGCTGAGTTACCCGGATGGCACGTTCGACGCGGTGCTGGCGCTGGAGTCGCTGCAGAACGCGACGGACCTCGACCAGGTGCTGCGCGAGCTGTACCGGGTGCTGCGCCCGGGCGGCCGGCTCACCCTGTCCGACTTCAGCCGCGAGTCGGACAGCGACCCGCGGCGGCTGGCCACGTTCATGGCCAGCATAAAGCTGACCGCCCTGCCGTCGCTGGCCGAGTGGACCGAGCGGGTGCGGGCGGCCGGCTTCGAGGTGGAGGAGTACACCCAGTGCGGTCCCCGGGTCTACGGCCGGAAGGCGAAGTTCCTGGAGGCCGCGACGGCGCGGCGGGCCGAGGTGGTCGCGAAGTTCGGCGAGGACGCGGTCGCCAGCTTCTCGCGCAACACCATAGGCTTCTTCGCGGCGCGCAGCGACCAGGTCGGGTACGTCATCGTGTCCGCCCGTAAGCCGTACGCACGCTGAGCCGCCGGTGCGCCGTCCCGGCTTCGGGCCGGGACGGCGCACCCGGCGCTCAGATGCTGACGGCCAGCAGGTCGGGGCTGCGCCGCGGCGGCCCGGCGCAGTACGCGTTGTAGGCGTCGAGGATCTTCTGTGCCCGCGTGTTCGCCTCGCGGAACCGGGCAACCGGCTCGGCCCCGCCGGTCAGGACATCATGCATCGCGCCGGTCAGCTCGCTCATGATCTCGGCGTGCCCACCGAGCAGGGGCCCGAGCGCCGCCGGGGAGCCGTCCGCCGATTCGAGCTGGTCGCCGGCCACCCGCAGGTGCGGGGGCCGGCCCTCCCGGTCGAGCAGGTCGGCGGCCGTCCGGGTGACCGGGATGCGGTAGTGTTCGCGGGCCCAGACAGCGGCGTTGCGCGGGTTCTCCAGGTGCTGCATGAAGGCCAGCGCGCCGTCCTGCTCGATCGGGTCGAGGCCGGCGGCAAGCCAGAGCGACATGCCACCCAGGACGTTCCCGGCCAGCGGCACCTCGTCGTTGTGCGGCAGCGGGCCCAACCCGACGGTGAATCCGTTCCGCTCTCCTCGCCGTAGCATGTGCGAGGCGTCGACGGAGGAGCTGAGCATGAATGCCACCTCCTGATTCTCGAACGCGGCGAAGCAGTCCGGGAAATCCCGCAGCTCACCCGAGTAGCGGAAGTGACCGTCGCGGTGCAGGCGCCGCCACCACTCGACGAAGGCGAGCATCGCGGTCGAGGCCAGGTCGACCCGCTCGGCCCGGCCCGACCGGCCGTTGTCGTGATCGGCGATCAGCGCGCCCTGCTGCGCGGCCGCCTGCAGGAAGGGCCAGTAGAAGTTGGGCCAGGCGATGCCGTGCGCAGGGCCGCCGGGAACCTTCGCGAGCGCCTGACAGGCCGCGGTGACCTCGCGCCAAGTGCGCGGCGGCTC
Source organism: Micromonospora profundi (assembly GCF_011927785.1). Lineage (NCBI taxonomy): Bacteria > Bacillati > Actinomycetota > Actinomycetes > Micromonosporales > Micromonosporaceae > Micromonospora > Micromonospora profundi. The sequence goes on from NZ_JAATJK010000001.1 coordinate 1,473,943, forward strand.
GGCCACGCGAGCCCTGGCCAGCAGGTCCATGTTGGCGAAGAGCACCATGGTGGAGGCCGTGCGGGGCAGCGACATCTGCTCGCCGGCGTAGCCGAAGTAGTCGCGGATCGCCGGCATCATGTCGCCCAGCACCACGGGCTCGCCGAGTATCTCGGCGCGTCCGGCGATGGCTGGGCCGATGGCCGTGAACAGCGGCGATCCGTCCGGCCCGAGGGTGTCGAGCGCGACCCGGGTGACGGCGTCGTGGTATTCGACGACGTGCGGGGTGGCGCCCTGCTCGACCGCCCGGGCCACCTCGGCCGGCATCTGCTGGAAGTCGAACCGCGTGATGACGACGTGATATTCCGGGTGCGCCTGGTTGAACTCGTCCGCCGCCGACAGGGCGACGTCCACCGCGTCCGTCGCCCATTTGGTCGGATCCGTCAGCCAGACATCGATTCTCCTCTTCCGCGGGTCGTCCGGACCGGCACCGGAACGGGATTGAACTGCCATGCGAGACCTCCAGCGGCGAAGTGGCGCAGTTCCCGCCACCGTCACAGGACGGCGCGTCCGGCGGCGACTCCGGGCTTGCTCAGCCGGCCGGGCGGCGCCTGTCAGGCGGGCGGCAGCACTTCGCAAGATGTGGGGCCCCGCGGGCTATGCCAACGTCTCGGGCGAAGGTCTCCAGCCCTAGGACGAGAGGTGAGCCCATGTCCACCGCACCGGCCATTCCCGGCACCGACAGGGCCGATATCACGGCGGTTCCCGCGCGCATGGTAGCGGCGTGGGCCGCCCACGACGCCGATGCCTTCGCCGACCTGTTCGCACCGGACGGGACGCTGATCCTGCCGGGCGTCTACCAGAAGGGGCGCGACCAGATCCGGGAGTTCATGGCCACGGCGTACGCGGGGCGGTACCGGGGCACGCGCGTCACCGGATCGCCGATCGACGTCAAGGTGCTCGGGGACGGCGCGGTCGCGGTGCTCACCGAGGGCGGCGTGCTGGCGCCCGGCGAGACCGAGCTGTCGGACGAGGCGGCCATCCGGGCCTCGTGGATTCTCGTCAAGCGCGAGGGCCGGTGGCAGCTTGCGGTCTACCAGAACTGCCCGCGGGACTGACCGTGAGCGCACCCGTCACCCCCGCGATCCCCGTCGTCCCCGACCGGTTGCGGGCCGAGGTCCGAGACGCCGCCGCGCGCCTGGAAGACCTGGTGGCGGCCCTGCCCGCGCCAGCCGAGCGCGGCCCGGACCAGCGGGCCCTGGCTGCCGAGGCCCATGAGCGCGCGCGGGCGGCGAGGCGCCGGCTGCTGGCCGTTCAGGCGGACCGGCTCGGCCGGGAGGTGGTGGGGCCGGGCCGGTACCGGTCCCTGACCGACATGGCCTACGACCTGGCCGACATCGTTCCCGGCCTGGCTCCGAGCCGGGCGGAGATGGAGGTCGAGCGTGGCCGCCGCCAGAGCGCCAAGGAGGGCCTCGAGGTCGATCAGGGCATCGTCTACTCCGCCCTGTTCGGATCGAGCGTAGGCGTCGACCTGCTGCGCTCCCAGCGGAGCCCGACGGCCGACGCGTGCGCGCGACTGCCCGAGTTCCAGCGGACCGCCGTCCTGGAGATGTCGGTGGTGTCGGTGCGGCGGACGGACGGGGTGGCCGAGATAACCGTGGCCAACGAGCGTTACCTCAACGCCGAGGACGCGGTGCTCGGCCATGAGCTGGAAGTCGCGGTGGACCTGGCCCTGCTCGATCCGGGCGTGCGCGTGGGCCTGGTGCGCGGCGGCGTCATGAAGCACCCGCGCTACGCCGGCCGGCGGGTCTTCTGCCCGGGCATCAACCTGACCCTGCTGTGCGCCGGGCAGATCCCGTTCCTGGGTTTCGTCCTGCAGCGCGAGGTCGGCTATCTGAGCAAGATCCGGCGTGGCCTGTGGGATCCCGGGCAGGCGGACGACCCAGCGGCCCGGGGAGGCAAACCGTGGGTGGCGGTGATCGACGAGTTCGCCATCGGCGGCGGCCTGCAGCTGATGCTGACGTTCGACTACGTGATCAGCTCGGACACGGCCTACTTCACGTTGCCGGCGGCGCGCGAGGGCATCGTGCCCGGCGCCGCCAACCTCCGGCTCGGTCGCGCCCTCGGCGCCCGCCTGGCTCGGCAGATGCTGCTGGGCGGCCGGCGGATCGACGCCCGCGACCCGCTGGCGACACTGCTCTGCGACGCCGTGGTGGGCGAGGACGCCGTCGACGGCGCGGTCGAGCGGGCGGTCCGCGCCCTGGACAGCCCGGCCGTGGTGGCCAACCGGCACATGCTCACGGCCTCCGAGGAACCCGAGGACCAGTTCCGGAGCTATGTCGCCGAGTTCGCCGAGGTGCAGGCGCGGCGCCTGTACAGCCCGGACGTACTGCATCGGTTGGAGCAGCAGTGGACGAAACGGCAACACTGACCTCCGGAGCCCGCCTGCACGTCGACGACCTGCATCGCAGCGTGTCGAGCCGGCAGGTCGCGGCCATGACCTTCCTCAACGAGATCGTGGCCGAGTTCCCCGCGGCGATCTCGTTCGCACCGGGCGCCCCGTACGAGCCCTTCTTCGCCGACATCGAGGTCGGTCCGCTGCTGGACACCTTCGCCGCGGCCCGGCGGGCCGCCGGGCTCAGCCCGGAGACGGTGCGCCGGCACCTGTTCCAGTACGGCCCGAGCAAGGGAATCATCAACGATCTGGTCGCCGCCGCGCTGCGGGCCGACGAGGCGATGGACGTCCAGCCCGACGCGATCGTCATGACTGTCGGCTGTCAGGAGGCGTTGTTCCTTACCCTGCTCACGCTGCACCCGCCGGGCTCCGTCCTGGCGGTTCCCGATCCGTCGTACGTCGGTGTGACCGCCGCCGCCGACGCGCTGAACATCCCGGTCCACCCGGTGCCCGACGACGGCGCCGGCCCGGACCTGGTCGCTCTCCGCGCGGCGGCGGCGCGGGAGAGGACGGCCGGCCGTCGCCTCCGCGCGCTGTATGTCTCGCCCGACTTCGCCAACCCGTCCGGCAGCCGGCTCACCCTGGCCGCCCGGCACCGGCTGCTGGAGACGGCCGCGGACCTCGACCTGATCGTGATCGAGGACAACCCGTACGCGTTCACGGCCGCCGCAGATGATCGGCTTCCCAGCCTCAAGTCGCTCGACCGCGAGGGCCGCGTCGTGCACACCGGAACCTTCTCGAAGGTCGCGGTGCCGGGCGCCCGGGTGGGTTACGTGGTCGCCGACCAGTGGGTCGAGTCGCGCCTCGGTCCGCCGGTGCGCCTGGCCGCCATGATCGCAGCCGGCAAGAACGCGGTCACCCTCAACACCTCCCCGCTGGCCCAGGCGGTGATCGGCGGGCTCCTGATCGAGCACGGCGGTTCCCTCGCCGCGCTCGGCCGGCACAAGGCGGAGCAGCTGCGGAGCAACCGGGCCGTCCTGCTCGAACGGCTCGTCCACCATTTCGGCGAGCCGGACCGGCCCGACGCCCGAGTTCGCTGGCAGGCGCCCGAGGGTGGCTACTTCGTGCAGATGGAGCTCCCAGTCGAGGCCGACGACGCGCTGTTGCGCTACTCCGCGGAGACGTTCGGTGTGCTCTGGACCCCGATGCGTGGCTTCTACCTCGGCGCGGGCGGGGAACGCCGGATCCGGCTGTCCTGTTCCGCTCTGGAGCACACGGAGATCGTCGACGGCGCCGCCCGGCTGGTTGGCTTCGTCGGCGCGCTGCCCGGGAACCGCCGATGAGCGAGCAGATCCGGGTCAACCGGCTCGCGCTCTACCGGGCCGAGCAGACCGCTTTCTGGGCCGGCGGCCTGCAGCACAGCCGGGCCGTCCTGGTCGAGGGTGCGATCGATCCGGCCACGGTGGCCGCGGCGTGTGCCGGCCTGCGCCGTCGCCACGCCGCGCTGCGGCAGCGTTTCGACGACACCGGCGGAGAGCCGCGGCTTGTCCCGGACGACGGCGGGCCACCGGAGGTCGTCGCCGGTGCCACGCGATCGCTGGTCACCGCGCTCGCCGAGGCCGCGGCCGACGCGAGTTCTGCTTTCGAGCTGCGCGAGCGACCCGGGTTCCGGGTCGGTGTGTACCCGGTGGAGGGGGACCGGACGCTGGTGGTCCTGACCCTGCACGCCGCGGTGGGTGGCCGATCCGCGGCCGCACGGCTGCTCTGGGAGCTGGGCGGGCAGCCGGCGCCGCCCCTCGCCGTGTCGCACGACGGCACGACCGCCAGCGAGGCGCGTCAGCCGATCGCCTGGCCCACCAGCCGCGGACGCGGACGCAGCCGTGGTCGATCGATCACGACGGCGTGGTCGTTGGGGGACGGCGACACCGTGCTCCTGCAACGGTTCGCCGCCGACGTGGGCGTTCCGGTCGCCTCCGTCCTGCGGTGTGCCCTGCGCGTGCTGCTCTTCCGCGAGACCGGCGAGCGCGACATCCTGATCGGCTCGCCCCGGCCCGGCCACATCGGCGAGGCCGCCGTCACACCCGAGGACATCCAGATCCTCCCGCACGCCCTCGGCCCGCGGATTCCGGGTGCCGAGGCGGTCCGGGCCGAACACGCGGCGACGGCCCACCCGATCCACCACCCCGACGCACTGGACCTGTTGCTGTCCCGAGCATCGCGGCCGGAACGGCACGCCGGGGCCGAACTTCAGGTCGGCTTCCGCGACACGGGCACCGGGCCGGCGACCTGGGCCGGCCGGGTGGCATGCGACGTCGATCTGCCGGCCGCGCACTCGCCGTACGAGCTCGAGCTCGAGGTCGCCCTGCGGGGCGACCTGATCGCCGGGGCGTGGCGCGGTGCGGCCGGGCTGTTCGACGAGCAGACCCTGGAGCGGATGGGACGCAGCTACACCACCCTGATCCGGGAGCTTGTCAGGAACCCGGCCGGGCCGATCGGCGACCTTGACGTGATCCACCCGGACGACCAGGCGCGACTGGCGGCGTGGGAGGCGCCGACCCCGTCCGTCAGCGGTGGCCGCACGGTGGTCGACCTGGTCGGCGAGTGGATCGGCCGGACGCCCGGCGAGCCGGCGGTGATCCTGGCCGACGCCGTCCACACCTACCGGGAGCTGGACGACGCGGCGAGCCGGATCGCCGCCGCGTTGCGAGCGCTGGCGCTCCCGCCCGCGTCGCCGGTCGGTATCCTCGTGGCTCGCCGGGTCGAGCTGCCGGCGATCCTGCTCGGCGTCGCCCGAGCCGGCCGGGCCGCCGTGCCGATGGATCCGAGCCACCCGGTCGAGCGTCTGGCCCACATCGTCGGCGACAGCGGATGCGGGGCGGTGATCGGCGACGGTGCGCTGCCCGACGATCAGGTGAGCGCGCTCGGTGCTCCCGTGATCCCGTTGTCCGGCCTGCTGGCGGCCGACCCCGAGCCGGACGCAGGACGGCCGCGCCCGGACTCGCTCGCGTACGTGCTCTACACCTCGGGGTCGACCGGCCGTCCCAAGGGCGTCGGAGTGACCCACCGCGGCCTGGCCAACTGCCTGGTGGCCACCCGGGAACTGCTCGACTTCCGGCCCGGACGGTCGTTGCTGGCGGTGACCACGATCTCCTTCGACATCGCGATGCTGGAGTTGTATCTCGCGCTGACCAGCGGCGGGCGGACGATCCTGGCCACCACCGCCCAAGCCCGGAGCGGCCCGCAGTTGCAGGCCGTGCTGGCCCGTCATCGGCCCGACATCATGCAGGCCACGCCGATGACGTGGCACATCCTGTTCGCCACGGGCTGGCCGGGGGATCCAGGTCTGACCGTGTCGTGCGGCGGCGACGTCGTCTCACCCGAACTGGCCAGCCGCCTGACCGCCTGCACCAGGGAGTTCTGGCACACGTACGGGCCCACCGAGGCCTCCATGTACGCCGTGTGCGAGCGGCTGCCACGGGAACCGCAGACGTCGATCGTGCCGGTCGGCCGCCCGCTGCCCGGCGTGTGGCTGCGGATCTGCGACGCCGCGGGGCGGCAGGTGCCGCCGGGCGTCATCGGTGAGCTGCACATCGGCGGCGTCGGCGTCGCGCGGGGCTATGTCGGCGCGCCCGGGCCGACCGCCGAGCGCTTCGTGCCCGACCCCACCTGCGCGGGCGGCCGGCTCTACCGCACCGGCGACCTGGCCCGGTGGCGCGCCGACGGCCGGCTGGAACTGCGGGGGCGCAACGATCGCCAGGTCAAGATCCGCGGACATCGGATCGAGCCGGACGAGATCGAGAGCGTCCTCGGCCGTCACCCCGAGATCGCGTACGCCGCGATCGTGGTGACCGGCCACGACAGCGGCAGCAAACGCATCGTGGCGTTCCTCCAGCCCCGGCAACCGGAGCCCGGCCCGGACCTGGTGACCCGGGTCTCCGCGCACGCCCGGCAGGCGCTACCGGCATACATGATGCCGTCCTCGTACGCGCTGATGGGCGCGATGCCGCTGACCAGCACCGGCAAGGTCGACCGGGCGGCCCTGGCCCGGATTCGGCCCCCGCGGCCGAACGGCGCCGCGGCGGACCGCGAGGCCCCGCCGCTCATGCGGGAACCGCTCGCCGCCGACGTCCGGCCGCTGCGCTGGACCGGCCGCGAGGACCGGCCCGTGCTGGCGTTGCTGCGTGGCGACGAGGCCTGGCCGACCGAGGCCGTGGCCGAGTTCGAGCGCTGGTTCCGGGTGGCGATTCTCGACGGCTCCGGTGGTAACGCGCGGGACGTGGCCGCTCGGCTGGCCACCCTCGAAGCGCCGGGCGCCGCCGTGGTGCTGGCCTGGGGCGATCTGGTGGCGGTGGCGGTCGAGGCGGCCCACGAACTGCGTGAGCGCATCGGCGTCGCGCCGAGGGTGCTGGCGGTGGAGCCGACGGGACCGCCCCGACCGGATCGCCGTCCAAAGGGGATCATCAGCCGCGACCGCGAGCTGCTTCGCGAGTGGCGGGACGCTGATCTCGTCCTGCTGGCCCTGGACCCCGGCGCGGCGATGGACTGGTCGCTCCTGGCGTCCGCGGTCGCCGGGACGGGCTGACGCGCGGCCGGGGTAGGCAAGGTCGAAGTGGGCAGGCTTGGCCCGGCCGGGTGACGGTGAGACTCGCTCCGTGACCTGGTCACCACCTACGCAGGGATGGATCATCAATGACCGCGAACACAGACACCGTCGAACGGCACGCCTCCGCCTCCTCCGAAGCCGGCATCACCGGGGACCAGATGATCGCGCGTGCCGAGGCGATGGTCGACGAGCTCATCGAGCGGCAGGCCGAGACGGAGGCCCGCGGCTTCTACGCGGAGGACACCCACGAGCGCTTCGCCCGCAACGGCTTCTACCGCATTCTGGTGCCGCGCCGGTACGGCGGTTACGAGCTCGGGATCGATACCTTCTTCCGGGTCTGCGTCACCCTGGCACGCGGCTGCGGCTCGACCGGCTGGATGTTCGGCCTCGGGACCTCGCACGGGCAGGTCGCCGCCTCCATCTTCGGCGAACGGGCACAGGAGGAGATGTTCGCCGGCGGCGACTTCATCTGCCCCGGCACCGCCATCCCCAGGGGTACGGCGGTGCCCGCGGCCGGCGGCGGCTGGACGGTCAACGGCACCTGGTCCTACTGCTCCGGATCGCCGTACGGGACGCACTTCATGGGGCACTCGATGCTGCCCGCGGAGGACGGGAAGCCCCCCACCCAGCTGCTGTTCGTCGCCCCGCGCAGCCAGTGGAAGCGGCTGGACGACTGGGGACAGCAGCTGGGCATGCGGGGCAGCGGCTCGCACGGCATCACGATGGAGAACGTCCACATCCCGCCGCACATGGGACTGCCCGGCGTGCAGCTGGTCCAGTACGACGCGACGGCGGGCACCCCGGGGCGGACCCTGCACGGCAATCCGGAGTACGGCGGCGGCCCGCTCGCGTTCATCAACTTCCTCAACTGCTCCATCATGGTGGGCATGGCGAGGGGAGCGCTCGACGCGTACGAGCATCTGCTGCGCGAGCGCACGACGCTGGTCCCGCCGGTGGTGCCCCGCTATCTGGACCCGGACTATCAGGTCTGGTACGGCGAAGCCGTGGGAATGATCGGCACCGCCGAGGCCGCGCTGATGAACGCCGTCCAGCAGTGGCATGACGCGGCCGTCCGAGGGCCGTCCGCGGTGACCCCGGAACTGGACCTGCGCCTCTCGGCCATCAGCCGGCACGTCGCCACGACGGCCTGGACGGCGGTGGAGGGGATCATCCTGCCCACCGCCGGGTCGAGTGCGATCCGCCACGGCGAGCGCCTGGAGCGCGTGTGGCGGGACCTGTCCACGTTGCGTACCCACGCCGGCCTGTCGATCCTGCTGCCGACGATCGCCATGCGCGAGCTCGCCAAGAGCGTCGTCCGCTGATCCCCCTTTCGCACCGACGAGCGGAAAGAGATGCCATGACGAACCCGTTCGAGGACACCGACGCGCAGTACCTCGTGCTCGTGAACGACGAGGGTCAGTACAGCCTGTGGCCGGCGACCATCGCCGTGCCCCAGGGCTGGGCCACGGCGTACGGGGAAAGCTCCCGTGCCGGCTGCCTGCAGTACGTGGAGGAGCACTGGACCGACATGCGGCCCCAGAGCCTGATCGACGCCGAACGCGGCTGAGCGAGGGAATCGTGACGACGCACAGCAGTGAACAGTTGACCCTCGGCGACCTCTTCGCGGCGCAGGCGGCCCGCACCCCGGACGCGATAGCGGTGGTGTGCGGGGACGTCTCGTTGTCGTACGCGGACCTGGACGCGCGGGCCAACCGCCTGGCCCGCTACCTGGTGGGTCAGGGCGCCGGCCCGCAGGGTCTGATCGCGGTGGCCCTGGAACGCTCGGCCGACCTCATCGTCGCCGTGCTCGCGGTGCTCAAGTCGGGCGCCGCCTACCTGCCGATCGACCTCGCCTACCCGGCCGACCGGATCGCCTTCATGCTCGCCGACGCCACCCCGGTGGCCGTCCTGACCGCCGGCGACGGGGCCACGATCGGGCTCGGCGCGGACGCCGGACGGGTGATCGCGCTGGACGACCCGGCCGTCGAGGCGGCGGTGGCGGCGATGCCGGGCACCGGCCTGTCCGACGCGGAGCGCACCGCGCCGCTGCGGCCCGCGCATCCCGCGTATGTGATCTACACGTCCGGCTCGACCGGGCGGCCTAAGGGTGTCGTCGTGGAGCAGCGCTCGGCGGCCTGGCTGGCCTCGTGGGCGGCCGCCGAGTTCGGCCCGCACCAGTTCCGGCACGTGCTGGCGTCGACGTCGCTCAGCTTCGACGTGTCGGTGTTCGAGGTGTTCGGGCCGCTGGCCTGCGGCGGTTGCATCGAGCTGGTGCGCGACGTGCTGGTGCTGGCCCGCGGTGACTGGTCCGGAAGCCTGATCAGCACGGCGCCGTCGGCGATGGCGGCGGTGCTGGCCGAGGCCGACGGAACGGTGGCCGCGTCCACGGTGGTGCTGGCGGGTGAGGCGCTGACCGGGCCGGTGCTGCGCGCCGTGCACGCCGCCGTGCCCGGTGCACGGGTGGTCAACGCGTACGGGCCGACCGAGGCCACGGTGTACGCCACGGCGGGCGACGCGACCGGCGACGACCCGCTCACCATCGGCCAGCCGCTCCCCGGTGCCCGGGTGTTCGTGCTGGACGCGCAGTTGCGTCCGGTGCCCGCCGGGGTCGCGGGCGAGCTCTACCTCGCGGGCGCGGGACTGGCCCGCGGCTATCTGAACCGGTCCGGGCTGACCGCCGAGCGTTTCGTGGCTTGCCCGTTCGACGCGGGCGCGCGCATGTACCGCACCGGCGACGTGGTCCGGTGGACCGAGGACGGCCGCCTGGAGTTCCTGGGCCGGGCGGACGACCAGGTGAAGATCCGGGGACTGCGGATCGAGCCCGGCGAGATCGAGTCGGTGCTGACCGCGCAGCCGGGGGTGGACCGCGCGGTGGTCGTGATGCGCGAGGACCGCCCGGGCGACCCGCGGCTGATCGCCTACGTGGTGGCCGGGCCCGGCGCCTCGGTCGACCCGGCCGAGGTACGCCGGCAGGCCGCTCGCACGCTGCCGGACCACATGGTGCCGGCGGCGGTGACCGTGCTGGACGCGCTGCCGCTGTCGCCCAACGGCAAACTGGACCGGCGGGCGCTCCCGGCCCCGACCTTCGGCGCCGCGGCCGGCGACCCCGAGCCCGCAACCCCGCACGAGGCCGTGCTGGCCGACCTGTTCGCCCAGGTGCTGGGGGTCGACCGGGTCGGCGTCGACACCAGCTTCTTCGACCTCGGCGGGCACTCGCTGCTGGCCACGCGGCTGATCAGCCGGGTCCGGGCGGCGCTCGGCGTGGAGCTCGGCCTGCGGGCGGTGTTCGAGAACCCGACCGTGCGGTCGCTGGCCCGGTCGCTGGCCGGGGCCGGCAGCGCGCGGCCGCCGCTGGTCCGCGTGACCGACCGGCCCGAGCGGCTGCCGCTGTCGTTCGCCCAGCAGCGGTTGTGGTTCATGAACGAGTACGACGGCCCGAGCGCGATCTTCAACGTCCCGTACGCCTGGCGGCTGTTCGGTGAGCTCGACGCGGTAGCCCTGACGGCGGCGCTGCGTGACGTGGTGGTCAGGCACGAGGCGCTGCGCACCGTGTTCGTGGTCGCCGACGGGCAGCCGTACCAGCAGGTGGTGGACGGGTCGGCGGCGGCGCCGACGATGACGATGGTGGTAGCCGATCCGGCCGGTCTGCCGGTGCTGCTCGCCCAGGCCGCACGGCACGTGTTCGACCTGGCGGACGAGCTGCCGGTGCGGGCCGGGCTGTTCCGGCTCGGTCCCGCGGAACACGTGCTGACGCTCGTGATGCACCACACCTCGACCGACGGCTGGTCGGTCGAGGTGCTGATCCGGGACCTGAGCACGGCCTACCGGGCGCGGCTCGCGGGCCGGGCGCCGGACTGGGCCGAGCTGCCGGTGCAGTACGCCGACTACACCCTGTGGCAGCGCGGCCTGCTGGCGGACGACCGCCTGCTGACCAGGCAGCTCGAGTTCTGGCGCTCGTCGCTGGCGGGCCTGCCCGACCAGCTCGAGCTGCCGGCCGACCGGCCGCGGCCACCGCAGCCGACCCACCGCGGTGGTCTCGTGCGGTTCGACGTGGACGCGGCGACGCACGCCCGGCTCGAGGAGCTGGCCCGTGAGCACCGCGTGACGCTGTTCATGGTGGTGCAGGCCGGGCTCGCCGTGCTGCTGTCGCGGTCCGGGGCGGGCGTCGACATCCCGATCGGCACGATGGTGGCCGGCCGCACCGACGAGGTGATGCACGACCTGGTCGGGTTCTTCGGCAACACGCTCGTGCTGCGCACCGACCTGTCCGGGGATCCGGGCTTCGGTGAGCTGCTGGACCGGGTGCGTGAGCTCGACCTGTCCGCGTTCGCCCACCAGGACGTACCGTTCGAGCGCCTGGTCGAGGAGCTCAACCCGGCCCGGTCGGCGTCGCGGCACCCGCTCTTCCAGGTGATGCTCACGTCCGACGACGACACGAGCGCCGCCTGGCAGGTGCCGGGGCTGCGGGCGCGCACCGAACCGCTGGCCGGCGCGACCGCCAAGTTCGACCTCAGCCTGTTCTTCCGCCCCGAGTACGGCGACGACGGCTCGCCCGCCGGGATCCGCTGCTCGATCGAGCATGCCCTCGACCTGTTCGACCCGTCGACCGCGCGCACGCTCGGTGGGCGGCTCACGCGCCTGTTGGACCGGGCCGCCGCCGACCCGGCGCGTCCGGTCAGCCGCCTCGACCTGCTCACGCCCGCGGAACGGGACCTCATCCTGAACCGCTGGAACGACACCGCCCATCCCGCGCCAGCCCGTACGATTCCCGAGGCGTTCGCGGCGCAGGTGGCCCGGACCCCGGACGCGGTCGCCGTCGAGGACAACCGGACCAGCCTGACCTACCGGGAGCTGGACGAGCGGTCCGACCGGCTCGCGGCGGTGCTGACGGCCACCGGCGTCGGCGCGGAGTCGAGGGTCCTCGTCGTCATGAGACGGTCGGCGCAGCTGTGGGTCGCGCTGCTCGGGGTGTTGAAGGCGGGCGGGGTCTACGTGCCCGTCAACGTGAGCTGGCCGACGTCCCGGATCGCGTTCGTGGCGGAGGACACGAACGTCGTGGCCACTGTGTGCGACCACGATCTGCAAGAGCTCGCCGCCGAGGTCAGCCCGGACACGCCGGCGGTGCTGGCCACGGCCGGGGACGCCCTCGAATCAACCCCACAGGCGTTTCCCCGTACGCCCATCCACCCGGAACGACTGGCCTACGTGATCTTCACGTCCGGGTCGACCGGGGTGCCCAAGGGCGTGGCCGTGGCCCACCGCGACGTGGTCGACATGATCCTCGACCCGGCCTGGCCCGAGGACGCCCACCAGCGGATGCTCGTGTACTCGCCGCACTCCTACGACATCTCGACCTACGAGCTGTGGATTGCGCTGCTGCGTGGCGGCACGTGCGTGGCCGCGCCGGCCGAGGAGACGAGCATCGCCGGCCTGGCCGAGACGATCGCCCGCACCCGGCCGAGTGCCGCCTGGCTCACGTCGGCGCTGTTCGACGCCGTGTCGGTCGAGGCGCCGGCGGCGCTGAGCGGGCTACGTTTCGCGGTGGTGGGCGGGGACGCGGTGTCCGGTGTGGCCCTTCGGCGGGTCGTCGAACGCTGCCCCGGCCTGCTGATGGTCAACGGGTACGGGCCGAGCGAGGCCACGACGTACTCGACGCTGCACATGATGCCCGAGTTCACCGAGGAACAGGCGGCGCGTCCGGTGCCGATCGGCGGCCCGATGGCCAACATGCAGGTGTACGTGCTCGACACCGCCCTGCAGCCGGTCCCGGTCGGGGCCACGGGCGAGCTCTACATCGCCGGCTCGGGACTGGCCCGGGGCTACCTGAACCGGCGCGGCCTGACGGCCGAGCGGTTCGTGGCGTGCCCGTTCCAGACCGGGGAACGCATGTACCGCACGGGCGACCTGGTGCAGTGGACCGCGGACGGCGTTCTCGTCTTCGTGGGCCGCACCGACCACCAGGTGAAGATCCGGGGCTTCCGGGTCGAGCTCGGCGAGATCGAGGCGCTGCTGATCGCGCAGCCCGGCGTCGGCCAGGTCGCGGTGCTGGCCCGGGAGGACCGGCCCGGCGACCGCCGCCTGGTCGCCTACGTGGTGCCGGAGCCGGGCGGCCGGGTCGACCCGGTGGCGATGCGACAGGCGGCCACCGACGCCCTGCCGGACTTCATGGTGCCGGCGGCCGTGATGGTGGTCGACGCGCTGCCGTTGACGGTCAACGGCAAGCTCGACCGCAGGGCGCTGCCGGCTCCGGACTACGGCGCCGCGACCGGCGGCCAGGATCCGGTCACGCCTCGCGAGGTTGTGCTCTGTGAGCTGTTCGCGTCGGCGCTCGGCGTCGAGCGGGTCGGGGTCGATGACAACTTCTTCGACCTCGGTGGGCACTCGTTGCTCGCCGCGATCCTGCTGGCCCGGCTGGAGGATCAACACGACATCAAGGTGACCCTCAGAACGTTCCTCACCAACCCCAGCGTCAACGGGGTCCTCCGCCAGGCGGTCCTGGCCGGATAGGTCTCCCGGAGCTGGCGAGGGGCACGTCCCGTACGGGACGTGCCCCTCGTCGCTGTCACGGCACGCGAAGAGCCGGGGTTGGGCCGCCCGTACGGGCCACCCAGCCCCGGCTCTGTGGCGTCAGGCCGTGCCGAGGTACGCGCCGAGGCGGCGGACGCCCTCGGCCACGGTCTCGTCGTCCTTCGCGAACGCGATCCGGATCTGCGGCGCGCCGGCCCGGCCGGCGGAGCCGTAGAAGCAGTGGCCGGGTACGACGCCGACGCCGCCCTCGTGCAGCAGGCGGCTCGCGATGTCGTCCTCGCTCTCGCCGGGACGCGCGAACGACGAGGCGTCGCACATGACGTAGTAGGCGCCGGCCGGCTGCTCGAACGCGACGCCGCACTTCTCGAGCCCGGTCACCAGGATATCCCGGCGCCGCGCGTAGACGGAACGCAGTTCCTCGAAGTAGCCCGCCGGCAGCGAGAGCGCCGCCGCCCCGGCCGCCTGGAACGGTGTCGGGGCGGCGATCGTCAGGAAGTCGTGCACCCGGGCGACGCGCTCCATGAGGTGCACCGGCCCGGTCACCCAGCCGACCCGCCAGCCGGTGACGGAGAACATCTTCGACAGCGCGTTGACCGTGATGGACTGCTGTTCCATGCCCGGCACGTCGGCGATCCGGACCGGCCGCTCGGCCGTGAAGTAGAGCTCGTCGTAGATGGCGTCGTGGATCGCGACGATGCCGAGGCGCAGGCACACGTCGGCCAGGCCGTGCATCTCCGCGGCCGAGAACACCCGGCCGGTGGGGTTGTGCGGCGAGTTCAGGACGACCGCGCGGGTGTCGCGGTCGGCGACGGCGGCCACGGCGGCCGGATCGAGCTGCCAGTCGGGGCCGCTCAGCCGCACGTAGCGGGGCTCCACGCCGATCAGCCGGAGGTTGATCGCGTACGACTCGTACGCGGGCTCGATGACGACGACGTTGGACCCGGGCTCGGCCACGGCCATCAGCGCGGCCAGCATGCCCTCGGTCGCCCCGCATGTCACACAGATCTGCGTCTCCGGGTCGTACGGCTCCGGCAGGCCCCAGCGGTGCTGCTCGAACGCGCTGATCGCCTGCAGGAACGGCTGGCTGCCGCGCGGCGAGGTGTACTGGTTGTCGTGCGATCGGATGGCGGCGACGGCGGCCTCCTCCAAGGCCAAAGGCAGCGGATAGCTCGGGATCCCCTGGGACAGGTTGACGGCGTTCGCGGCCAGGCAGGCGCGCGTCATCCCGCGGATCACCGACTCGCCGGCCGGAATGTTCGCGGGCGCCCTGACCACGTGTCGCAGGTCCGGCGTGACCGACATGATCGGTACCTCCTAGTCGAGCTGGTCGCAGATCTCGTCGAGGATGCGGTATTCCAGAGCTTCGTCCTCGTCCCGGCCGCCGAGCATGTAGTAGCCGAACTTCATGTGCTCCATGGGCCCATTCAGCTCGATGATGCCGTTGCGCAGGTCGGAGATCGCGGCCTCGACGTCCTCGAGTTGGACCTCGGTGTTTTCGCGGATGTAGAGCTCGGTGAGCCGGCGCGCCGGCAGGATCTCGCCGTGCCAGGCGCGTACCTGGGAATGGGTGTTGTAGCTGTCCCAGTACATGCGCGAGCCGGGGATGATGCCGGGCGCCGCGACCGAGATGCTGGTGATCAGGTCCTTGTACTCGGCGGCCATGGCCAGCCAGCTGTCCACCTCGCCGCGCAGGTTCTTCAACGTCGTGCCGGGCAGGCCCATGATGCCCGAGGCGAACAGCTTGTAGTCGAGCGACCGGGCCAGCTCCAGCGCCTCCCCGATCCGTTCCGGGCCCTTGTTGATGCCCTTGGAGTCGGCCTTGAGCAGCTTCGGGTCGAACGCCTCGAGCCCCACGTTCCACGTACGCACGAAGCCCTTGCACAACTCGGCGGAGTCGAGGAACTCGTACACCAGCCCGTACGCGAGCATGAAGCGCTGCTTCCGCAGGATCGGCGACGCGGCGCACGCTTCGGCCATGTCGTTGAGGTACGAGATGCTGCCGTCCCACTGCTCGCGCGAGAAGCCGAGCGTCGAGTCGCCGCACGCGTACACGTTCGCACCGATGTCCCCGACGATGGTCTCGAGCACCGGGATCGCCGATGGGACGTCGACTGTCTTGGGCGTCAGACCCTGGATCGAGCAGTGCATGCACCGGCGGCCCGGCCGTTTGCCCCACGTGCAGCCGCCGTCGAGCGGGACCGTGACCATGCGCTTGAGGTCGTAGTGCCTGGCGTACCAGACGCTGAACGCCGGGTCGTAGTGCTGCTCGAGCTTGTCCAGGATCAGCCGGTAGTCCGGCAGGATCCGCCGGTTCAGCGGGAATGTGCTCGCCTCCTGGTTGACGACCTCGCCGGTGTTCGTCCGGTAGGCCAGCGACGGCACCTTCGTCAGGTCGACGCCGCCCTCGAGGTGGGTCAGCAGACCCATGAGCGTGAACGGGCCGTTGTTTCCGGTGCTGACGAAGTCGACCAGGCGGCTGCCGTACTTGCCGGTCAGCGTCTCCTTGTACAGGATGCCGGCGTGGTCGTTGCCGAACACGACGACGGCCTTCGGGTTCACCCGCTTGATCTCGGCCGCCACGATCATCGCCCACAGCGTGGTGGCGGTGTAGACCGTGAAGGCCGCCACGTCCGGCGGGTTCTCGTTGATCGCGGCCCGGACCTCCGGCCACGGCACGTGCGTCATGTCGATGTAGCGCCAGTCGGCGTCCGGGAACCACGCCTGCTGATAGGTGATCATCTCGACCAGGCTGGCGTGCGGATACACCGATCCCTCGTTGCGGTAGCGCTGCTCGGCGGTCACATCCGCGGCCATGGCGTCGCCGGCATTGTGGGCGTCGCGGTGCGCGGACGTGAGCGGCAGCCCGAAATACCAGACCGAGCCGACCCGGCGCAGCGGGTTCGGCGTTCCCCGGCGCGAGTAGTCCCACTGGTAGCGAGGGTCGGCGCCGACGAGTTCTTGCAGGGGCTGAAGGCTCATCTTCATCCTGGGCACCCTCCGTCCGGGGCCGTTCGCGGAAGAACTCCGGGCGTACTCATCGTCTCGATCTCCTTAGTGCTGACCAAGGCCATCGTTGACGCGGCGGGGAGTGCGGTGCCTCTCGGAACTTGCGGCCTGTGCGCCGGGATCCGGTCTTGGGCACGATGGAAGTTGGCTCGGGCAATGCCCGCGGACCAACCATGAGGCGGTGACGTATGACGTTGTCGTAGTGGGGGCGCGATGCGCTGGCGCGCCCACGGCACTACTGCTGGCCAGGGCCGGCCACCGGGTGCTCCTGGTGGACCGCGCCCCGATCCCGAGCGACACCCTGTCCGGCCTGTACATCCACCAGCCCGGCGTCGAGCGGCTCGCCCGCTGGGGCCTGCTCGACCGGATCCGCGCGTCCGGCTGCCCGCCGCTGCGAACCGTCAGCTACCACGTGGCTGACGTCCGCGTGAGCGGTCCCGCGCCGACGCTGCCCGGCGTGGACGGCGCCTATGCGCCCCGCCGGTACGTGCTGGACACGATTCTGGCCGAGGCGGCCGCGGCGGGCGGCGCCGACCTACGCGATCGCACGTCCGTCACCGGGCTGACCACTGACGACGACGGCCGGGTCACCGGCGTGCGCCTGCGCGCGAACGGCGGCACCGAAGTGACCGAGAAGGCCCGCCTCGTCATCGGTGCCGACGGGATGCGCTCCACCGTGGCCAGGCTGGTCGACGCGCCGCGCTACGCCCACCACCCCAACCTCACGTGCGTCTACTACACGTTCTGGGCCGGTGTGACCGGGGCCGACTTCCAGATCTACGAGCGCCCGGGAGGCTGGGTGGCCGGGCTGCGGAGCCACGACGACCTCATGCTGGTCGCCGCCTACCTGCCGCAGGACCAGTTCGACCGGGTCCGGCGGGACGCTCCTGCCGCCTACCGGGCCACGGTCGCCACCACCGCGCCCGCCCTGTGGCAGCAGCTGACCGATGCGACCCCCGCCGAACGGTTGTACGGTACCGGCGACCAACGCAACTTCTTCCGGCAGGCGTACGGGCCGGGCTGGGCCCTGGTCGGCGACGCCGGGCACCACAAGGACTCCATCAACGCCCATGGCATCACCGACTCGTTCGTCCAGGCCGAACTGCTGGCGGGCGAACTCGGCGGCGACCTCCGCGGGAATCTCGGTGACGGTGCCCGGGTGGACGCCGCCCTCGCCCGCTTCGCCGCCGCCCGTGACGCGCTGATGACGCCGAACTACCGAACCAACCTGCTCACCGCGCGCCTCGACTCGCCCCCCGATCGGATCGCCACGCTGCGCGTCGTGCAGGACTCGCCCGACCTCACCGACCGCTACCTGGGCGTGGTCGCGGGGATCCGACCGCCGGACGAGCTCTACACCCGCGAGCTGCTCGCCCAGCTGTCCATGCTGGACGGCACGCGCAGATAAGACTTCGCCAGGCCGCCGGGCCACGATGGTCAGCAGCGCCGGCGTGAGAGGACAGGGGCAACATGACCACTTCAGATCTCGACGAACTGATCCTCCGACGGCTCAGCGCCGGCGACTCCGACCCCATCCTGGTCGCCGACTTCCAGGCGCTGTCGCTGGCCCCGCGCATGAGCGAAATGCTCAGTGAGAGCGTCGGGGACAGGCCGGTGTTCCAGATCGACCCGATCAGCGTGCTCATGGGGGAGTGTCGCTACGCGTCGCTGCCGGAGCTGGCCGAGACCTGTGCCGAGCAGTTCCGGAAGTCCGGCGCCGACCACGGGCACATGTTTGTCGTCGGGCACTGCAGCGCCTCGGCGCTCGCCCTGCGGGTCGCGGACCTGTTGGCGGCCGACCGCCCGGTCACCGCCGTGCTGCTGCAGCCGGCCTGGCCGGACGATGAGCTCGTGGCCGGCAAGTTCGCCGAATATGCCGGCAAGTTCGGCCGGACGGCCCGGCCGTGCCCCGATCTCGACGCGGATCCCGAGCTGGTGGTCGCCGAGATCGAGCAGATCTTCCGGGACGAGATGAGCGGGCTGGCCGCCGGCCGGGACCTCACCGACGCGATGGGCGCGTTCGGCGACCTGCTCGTGTGGTACCGCGGCTGGCTTGCGTTCCTGCTGGCCTGCCGCAACGACGTCGAGGTCGGGCGGACCGGCGGGCGGGCGGCGGTGACGGTGCTGTCCGACTCGCCGTCGACCGTCGAGGTCAAGGGCCTCGACCGCACCGCGTACGACATCGTGGCGCTGCCGTCGCCACAACCGGCCGGCCCGGTCACGCCCGAGCTGGCCGGGCACGTCGCCGCCTACGTCGCGCCCCGCTGACCGGCCCGTGTGTGGTTGTCCACTATAGAAAATCCATGCCATGGAGGGCTAAGTTGAACCTGCATCGGAAGCTGTTCTTGGCGGCGGTCGCCGCCCTGCTCTTGCTCGTCACCCCGACGGTGGCCGGCGCGGCCCCGCCCGATCGGCACAGCGGGCCCCAGCGGCTCGCCATCGGTCTGTCCGGCGGCGCCGGCAGCACCATCGGCCCGGACGGGGCGCTCTACGTCACCGAGCGGCTGTCCGGCGAGATCTCGCGGGTGGACCGCCACACGGGCGCCGTCACCACCTATGCCACCGGCCTGCCGCTCCCGCTGGGCGAACCGGGCGGCTCGATGGACATCGAGTTCCTCGGCGGGAAGGCGTACGTCCTCGTGACGCTCGTCGGCTCCGACATCGGCGGCACCAGCGTCGTCGGCCTCTACCGGATGGACGGCCCGAGCACGTTCACCGTCGTGGCCGACATCGGCGCCTGGACCATCGCGCATCCGTCGGACACCGAATGGGTGGTGCCGAGCGGGATGCAGTACGCGATGATCCCGTACGGCGGCGACTTCCTGGTCACCGACGCCCACCACAACCGGGTGCTGCGCGTGACCCGTACCGGGCAGATCTCGATCGTGGTCGCGTTCCCCAACATCGTCCCGACCGGCATGGACATCCGACGCGACACGGTGGTCCTGGCCCAGGCCGGTCCGGCCCCGAACCTGCCCGAGGATGGCAAGATCGTGGCGTTCGACCCCCGGTCGCCGCGACCGCACGAGGTCGCGTCGGGCGGGCGCCTGCTGGTCGACGTCCGGTACGGCCGCAACGACCTCTACGCACTGGCCCAGGGCTTCTTCCCGCCCGGCAACCCGCACGGGTCGCCGGCCCTGCCCAACACCGGAGAGCTGCTGCGGGCCGAGCGTGACGGCACGTTCGCCGTCGTCGCCACCGGCCTGAACCAGCCGACCGCGCTCCAGATCGTCGGCAACACCGCCTACATCGTCACGCTGAACGGCGAGATCTGGACCGTTCGCCTCTGACCGGACATTTGCACCGCGCGGCCCGGCCAGCCTCGCGCGGCTGGGCCGCGCCCGGTTCCCAACCGGAACCGGCGATCGGACGGACCTGGGCGTGCAGCCAGGCGTGGGCGGCGTCGGTGTCGTGACGAGCGGCCTCCGGCGCGGTCAGGACGGCGTGGCTGCGGCTCACGATGAGCATGGTGCCGACCGACGCGAGGACCCGCCGCAGGCCGTGGCGCAGGATCACGACGACGCGGTCGTGTTCCAGGATCTCGGAGCGGAACTCGGGCAGGCCGCCTCGGGCCCCGCCTGGACCTGCGCCGGCAGTTCCGCAACCTGCACGCGATCATCACCCCGTGCTGATCGCCCGGGAGGCCGACGCGACCGCCACCGTTGATGATTGCGCGGAGAACCACATCTTTCTTGCAGGCTGTCGGCAACGAAGCGTCACTTGGCTGAAGCCCACGAACCCGTGCTGCTCGGTAGTTGCGGCTGTCAGCTCCCGACGGCACGCGCGAACGCGCACATGTTGCCGGCGAGCTGATACAGCATGCGTTGCTCCGCGATCGGAACCCGCTCCGCCACCTAACGCCATCGGTCTCACCCATCAGGGGGCGTGAACCCGCGTGGACCCGGCGCGTCCTGACCGTCAGGTCGAGGTGCGTGCTGGCCTTCGGGTCTTGGTGGCCTGCCAGGACACCTCACGCTCGCGCACCAGCAGGAGAATCTGCTCCTCGATCCGTCTCGGTGTGTCCCCGCGCCATTTTGGGTCCAGCGGGTCGAACCCGATTGTTGAATGTGTGAATCACGTCCGTGAATAGTCCGCGGCCCGCTCCCGGGGTCAATTTCCGGGGCCGGCTGTCCCCGGCGGACGTCGGCACCCCTATCGCGTAGCCTGACCTGGCCCTTCGCGGTCCGGGCGAGCTCCCGCAACCGCTGGCCCTCGACCATCGGCACCCGCCGGAGGAACACCTCCGGCCGTCTGCCCACCAGCCACGACCTCCCACCACGAGTGTCGGGGTGGCAGCGTGCCCGTTAGATCCTCAGAACCGACGGATTACACGGCCAACCTTCAAAGTCGAGGCGCTAGTGACTCTTTGTAGCGTAGTTGACACACGCCGATAAATATGATTACGTGAAGCAGGCATTCAGCTTCATGGGGGGACGGTAAATTGAGGTTGACCTCCTGTCATTCAGCCCTCTGTGAAAGAGAAGCCGCAGTGGGCCCGTGAGTAGGTGGTGCATATTTCCGCACGGGTTCCACTGTGAAACAAAGGGGGAGGAATGGAATTCAAGGTGATAGGGTCTCTGCTGGTGCAGGAGAATGGCGAATCCGCAATACCGTCGGCTCCCAAGCCCCGTCAGATCGTCGCCCTGCTGTTGTTGAACGCCAACCGGGTCGTCAGTGTGCAGTCGCTGACCCGGGAGTTGTGGAGCGATAATCCGCCGCAGAGTGTCGCCACCACCCTGCAGACCTACATCCTGCAGATCCGCAAGACGCTCGCCTCCGCGCTGGGCACCTCGTCGAGCCGCGTCGCCCGTGACGTGCTCATCACCAAGCCCGGTGGCTACCAGTGGCACGTGCCGCCGGGCGCGCTGGACCTGCACCGGTACGAGTCGCTTCTGGCCGAGGGGCGGACCACGCTCGCGGCCGGCGACAACGAGGGGGCCGCGACGCTCCTGCGTGAGGCCCTCGACCTCTGGCGAGACGCCCCATTGGTGGATATCAAGCCGGGCCGTCTGCTCGAAGTGCAGATCATGCGCCTACAGGAATCGCGGCTGAGCGCGCTCGAACAGCGCATCGAGGCGGATGTGCGAATGGGTCGCCACCACGAAATACTCCCTGAGCTCATCGAGCTCACCGCAGAACATCACCTCCATGAGAATCTGCATGCGCAATTGATGCTCGCCCTTTACCGCGCCGGGCGAAGGTCGTCTGCTCTCGCATCTTACCGAAGACTCCGCACCGCTCTGGCAGAGGAACTCGGCTTGGAGCCCTCAATCAAATTGGAACGACTCCACCAGGCAATTCTCTGCTGCGACCGCACTTTGGACGTCACCACCCACGGCGGTGCACTGACAATGCTCGACCGGCTGATCGCGGATCGTTGCGCCTGAACCGGAAATGACGGATCGTTGCGCCTGAACCGGAAATGACAATGGGCAGTACCGGGCATGCCTGCACCGCCGACGCCGCGCGGCGGATGGCCCGCCGGCTCGCCGAGTACGATGTCACGGTCCTCGAGCAGCCACTGCCGGCGAACGACGTGGCCGGGCTGTGGCCGGCTGCGGGAGACCTCCCCGCTGATGCGCGCCCGGCTGAGGCTGCACCGACGCCGCCGGGATCTCTCCCGACCGCCCGTCGACAATCCGTCTCGTCGGCGTGGTCCCGGCGAGCATACCGACGAATAGATCGAAGATCGCTGCTGGATTGGCCGGGAACTACTGGCCAAAGCCCGGCTCATCCTCGTCCAGCCCGCCCAACACGACAACGACCAACCCAACGCCGCCCCGATCGCCGCATAGCGAGGTGCGATTCCCGTGTTAGGCGAATCGCGTCCGCGTCGCAACGTGGGGAGAGGTGACGGTTGATCGATCGACCGTCACTCATGTATTTCACTCCGCGTTCGGGGACTGCTGCAAGGGCTGCGACAGCACCGGTACGACCTGCGGCTACTCACTGGCGCACCA
Source organism: Micromonospora profundi (assembly GCF_011927785.1). NCBI lineage: Bacteria > Bacillati > Actinomycetota > Actinomycetes > Micromonosporales > Micromonosporaceae > Micromonospora > Micromonospora profundi. The sequence goes on from NZ_JAATJK010000001.1 coordinate 1,496,414, forward strand.
CCACGCGCTGCTGACCCGATGCGCGATCGCGATCACGATCACGACTACGGTGGCCGTCACGGTGCGGGTCACGGCTGCTGCGGCGGCCTCGGCGCCCCAGTCGCCGCGCTCGAGGTCCTTGGCTCGGCTGATCACCGGTGACGTCCAGGGGATCTCGCGGTGGAACTGTGGGAGGGTGCCGCTCGCCGAGAGCAGCGCCGCGGTGAACCATGGCTTCACCCAGTACACGGCAGTCGAGAGCTCCGGCGACCCGCTGGAGGACCTGCGCGAGGGCTGGGACAAGCACGTGCGGTTCGGGCTGGAGCACCCGTCGTTCTACGGGCTGCTCTACGGGCGCGCCGAACCGGGGAAGCCCTGGGCCATCACCGCTCCCGCGCACGCCGCGTTGCGCCAGCGGTTCACCGGCACCGTTGCTGAATCTCGAGCACATCCGAGTTCTCGCGGGCCTTTGGGCAGCCCCAGCCGATCCTTCGCACCCGCGGACCAGCCCGCTGAACGGCCACCTGGACCACCTCGGACTCGTCCACGTGTACGCGGGCACACGCGATGTCCTCTTCCCCGATGCCGTTCTGCTCCGGGACCGGGCCGACAAATGGCCGGGACCGATCTCCACCTGCACACCGGCGAGGGGATGATTCATGACTGGCCGATCATGCCGACTCCTGAGGGCCGTCGGACGGCCGGAGACATCATCGCCCTTCTGCGAGGCGTGCACGCGTGATCGGCCTACCCACCCGGCGGCTGGCAGAGCAGGAAGGCGTTCAGCGCGACCACCAGGACCGCCACCGGGGACGCGGCGGCCGGATCGCGTAGGCAGCGCCTTCGGATCGTCTGGCCGACCGGGTGCTGGTCGGGGAGCGCGGGGCCTCGGCGCGCATCCGGTCGACAGTCGCGCTGACCAGCGCAGTCGGATTCCAGCCCGTCGCCAACGCGACTGAACGCGTTCACCCGGTCACGATCGGTGCTCCGATGTGGGCCGCAGGGCCCGCGCCCGGTGGGCCGCAGCGAGGGGAGCGCACGCGTGAAACCCAGAGTCCTCCGTTGGATCGCCGCGTCGGCCGTGGCGCTCGCCTGCGCCGTGCTCGGCGCGGTGGCGTTGCCGGCCGCTCCGGCGGCCGCCAGCCCGATTCGCAACGCCACCCCGTGGTCGGTGCTGCTGTGCAAGTTCAGCGACAAGCCGGCAGAGCCACAGCCACCGTCGCATTTCGCCAACTTCCTCACCGCGGCGGGCGTCGGCACCGGCGGGGTGGCGGACTACCTGGCCGACCAGTCCGGCTGACGGGTGTCGCTGGCCGGCTCGGTGGTCCGGGGCTGGTACCCGATGCCGTACACGCTGGCGCAGTTCCAGTCGATCGACCGGTGGACCCGGACCCAACGCTGTGTGGACACCGCGGCGTCCGCCGGGTACACGGTGCCCGCCGGCAACCGGGTCGCGGTCATGCTCAATGACTGGGTGGACTCCGGCGCGGCCGGCGGTCGGGTGTTGCTCGACCCGGGCGCGTGGAACGTCGGCTTCGCCGCGCACGAGATGCTGCACGGCTACAACCTGGGCCACTCGTTCTCCAACGACACCACCTACCAGAACGCGCCGTGGTCGCAGCCGGGCGAGTACGACGACCCGTGGGACGAGATGAGCGCGATGCACATCTACGCCTTCGGCACCGCGAACTACGGCACCAGCGCGGTCGGGCTCAACGGCCCCAACCGTGACGAGTTGGGCTGGCTGCCGAAGAACCGGATCTTCACGATGGCCGCCGACGGGGTCGCCTCGCGTACCCTCACCCTGGCCCCGCTTGAGGTGCCCGCCGCCAGCGGCCCGCAGCTGATCCGGATTCCGTTCGACCCGGCCGACCTGTTCCACTACTACACGGTCGAGTTCCGCCGCAAGACCGGCTGGAGCGCCGGCATCCCGGCGGACACGGTGCTACTGCACGAGGTCCGCAACGGCACCCCCACCCTGCTGCGTACCGGCCCCGGTGGCGGTCCGGCCCAGTCAGTCAACGCCAACGGCGTGCAGATCGGCGTGAACTGGCTCTCCGGCAACGCCGCCTCGGTGACCGTGACCACCGACGTGGTCAACCGCTGCCTGCAAGGGTACGTCTGGCGCGAGGCCCGCGCGGGCGACCTGGTCTGCGTCACCGGCGCCACCCGCAGCCAGGTGTGGGCGGACAACGCGGCGGCGGCGAGTCGCTGGGTGAACGGCCCGTACGGCCCGCACACCTGCGTCGCCGGCTATGTGTGGCGGGAGGCGTACGCGGGGGACGACGTCTGCGTCACCGGCGCGCAACGCACCCAGGCCGCCAGCGACAACGCCGCTGCCGCGTCCCGGCGTAACCCGGCCCGGCTGGTCACCGGCCCGAACACCTGCGTCAGCGGGTACGTCTGGCGCGACGCCGACCAGTCCGACTACGTCTGCGTGACCGGCACCACCCGGTCCCAGGTGCTCGCCGACAACGCGGTCGCCGCGAGTCGCTGGGTCAGCGGCCCGTACGGCCCGCACACCTGCGTCGCCGGCTACGTGTGGCGGGAGGCGTTCATCGGGGACGACGTCTGCGTCACCGGATCGCAGCGGACCCAGGCCGCCAGTGACAACGCCGCCGGCCCCGGCCGGGTGCTGCGTCCCGGCGGCTGATCGACCTTGCCCCCGGTGGCTCCCCGCCACAGGGGGCGCGCGGGACCGGACCGTCGCTGCTCGGCGTACTTCAGACGGTCCATGACGACAGCGCCAGTCCTCGTACTAGCAGCTGAGGATCTCTACTGGCCAGGGCCGCACGACTAACTAGTGCCTCGTCTTTGAACGTTGATCGTGTAATCCGTGGGTTCTGAGGATGTGTCGGGCAGGCTGTCTCCCATCGTTTCTGGTCTGGGAGGTGGTGGCGTGGGTAGGCGCCCGGAGGTGTTCGTCCGGCAGGTGTCGATGGTCGAGGGTCAACGGTTGCAGCGGATCACTCGGACGGCGAAGGACCCGGTGAAGCTGCGGCGGGCGATCGTGGTGCTGATGTCCGCCCAGGGACAGCCGGCCCCGGACATCGCTCATCTGCTCAAGGCCAGCGAGGACTACGTCCGCGACGTGATCCACGCGTTCAACGATCGGGGGTTCGACGCCCTGGACCCAAAATGGAGCGGGGGCGCACCGAGACGGATCGATGAGCAGACCCGCGACTGGATCTGCGTCATCGCCCGGTGCGACCCCCGTTTCCTCGGCCGACCCTTCTCCTGCTGGTCCCTGACCAAGCTGCGCGACTACCTCATCGCCGCCGGCCACGTCACGACCATCAGCGTCGAGACCGTCCGCCGGATCCTGCACGAACGCGGCGTGACGTGGCAGGCCACCAAGACGTGGAAGGCCAGCACCGACCCCGACTTCACCACGAAGATGCGCCGGATCCTGGACCTCTACGACCACCCACCAGCAGATGGTCGGGTGTTGTCCGTCGACGAGTTCGGGCCGCTGAACCTGCAACCCCGACCCGGACGGGCCTGGCGGCCCGTCGCACACCCGGTGCGACTGCGGGCCACCTACACCCGCGACCAGGGCGTACGACACATGATCGCCGCCCTGGACCTGACCACCGGCAAGCTGCACTACCGCATCCGCGACCGGAAACGATGGCGGGAGTTCCTCAGCTTCCTCAAGACACTGCGCGCCCGGTGGCCCGATGACCGGCTCTACCTGATCCTGGACAACTTCTCCCCACACAAGCACCCCGAGGTCCGCGCCTGGTGCACCGCCAACCAGATCGACCTGGTGTTCCTACCGACCTACGCCTCCTGGCTGAACTGGATCGAGGCCGAATTCGCCGCCGTACGCTACTTCGCCCTCAACGGCACCGACCACCGCACCCACGCCGAGCAAGACACCGCCATCGGCGCCTACATCCGCTGGCGCAACCAACACGCCCAACCCAAAACCGGATACGCGATCAACTCCAAGATCCGCCATCCCGATTACCCGTTCAAGGCCGCATGACGAGGCACTAACGACCTCGTGCACGGTTGCGAGTCCTTGAGCATCGATGATCGTTGTTGGCGTCATGGTTGGTGCTGCGATCATGATGAACCCTCGGATGACAGGTCTGTCCCGGCAGGTGATAGCGGGCCTGGTCGCGGAACTGGGACCACGGTGGCAGGCCCGCCACCGTGATCGGCTCACGACGCGAACGCGCCGTCGCCGCGTCGGCGCGGGTGCGAAGCACCGATTCGGGTTCGCCGACCGGCTGCTGGCCACGCTGGTGCACCTGCGGCACGGGTTGACCCATGACGTGGTGGCAGCCTGGTTCGGAGTGCACCGTTCGACGGTCTCCCGCAGCATCGCCGAAGTGCGGCCGCTGCTGGCCGAGCGGGGTTGCCGGGTGCATAACGGCGTCCGGCTGCGCACTCTCGCCGACGTGGTCGGATACCTGGGTCAGCACCCGCGAGCGTTGATGGACGCCACCGAGGTGCGGGTCCGCCGCCCGGTCGAGGGGCGGGCGGGTAGGGACCGGTTCGTATCTGGCAAGGCCCGGCTGAACACGATGAAAGCGCTGGTGATCTGCGATCCGGCTGGTCGGCTGTTGTTCTGCGGCGAGACTCGGCCAGGCTCGATGCACGACCTCACCCAGGCGCGGACCGCCGGCCTTGTCGACCTCCTGCTCCAGCGATGTTCAATACCCGGCACGTCACCGCGACGGGGATTCCGTCGGCGGCCAGCTCGCTCACGAGCGGGTAGAGCCTTTTCCCGGCAGATGCGCCTGCGACAAGTACGCCGCCGCCCGGCGCAGAACCTCGTTCTCCTGCTCCAACAACCGGATCCGCTTGCGGGCCTCGCGCAGCTCGGCCGACTCGGTGCCGGTCGTCGCGGGGGTGGCGCCGGCGTCGATGTCGGCTTGGCGCAGCCACTTGAACAAGGTCATCGGGTGGACTCCGAAGTCCTTGGCGATCTGCTCGACGGTCACGCCTGGCTCGCGGTCACGAGCCACACGCACGACGTCATCGCGGAACTCTCGGGGGTAGGGCTTGGGCACAGCGACATCCTTCCAACTCGCCGTCAGGGCAAGCCATCTCAGATGTCACCTATCGGTGCAGCAGACCCGGTCCAGGCAGCCTGACTAAGATCAACACATCGACCCTGTCCGTCGAAACGGGTCAAGCCCAGAAGGGCGCGAGCCACTTGCGCTTGCTCAGTGGTGGCAGCTTCGTCAACGCGGCCAGGTCGGGCAAGGGCCTGGCCAGCCAGGCTCAGGCGAACCTGAGCCTGGCTGACCAGGCCACGTGTGGCTAGGCGTTGCCGGACCGTGCCTTCGGCAGCGTCCGCTCGGCGGTCAGCGTCATGGCGCCGCCCTTGTAGGACACCCGGAACATGTGGCCGCCCACGTTCAGGACCCGCCGTTCCGGCATGGAGTGGAAGTTGCCCTTGATCGAGGCCCCGCTCATGATCGTCAGAACCGTGCCCGGAGTGATGGGCGCGCGAACGTCGAGGGTGAGTTCGCCGTCCAGCACCAGGGCACCCGTGGCCCGCACGCTCGTGTAGTCACGGTCGCCGGAAATGGTGATGGCGACGCGACCCGCTCGGCTGATGGTCACGTCGCCGCCGACCTTCAGGACGTTGCCCTGTGCGACATCGGTGAGACTGACGGACAGAGCGGACGCCGCTTCCGCGGCCGACAGGCCGGGCTGCAGCACGCCGCTGGTGACGCGGATGCTGCCTCCCACGAAACCGCTGCCGCCGAGCGTGCCGCCCTTCACGGCGACCGAGCTCGCGTGCGAGCCGGCGATCGAAAGCTTGCCGCCTTCAACCGTCGTGCCGCCCTCGTAGGTGGCGCGGCCCGACATGATCAGCATCCCGGAGCCCTGCTTGGTCAGAGACGCCGTGTAGAGGTTGTTGTCGATGTTGTTCTGAATGTAGGCCGCGCGCGCGTCCATCCATTCCTTGCGCCAGTTGGTAGCGTCCCCATAGCTGATCTTGTCGTACAGTTCCGGGCGGCCGTTGGTGATGGCTTGGACGTAAGGATCAGCCAAAATGCCCTGAAGCATGAAGGCGTTCTCGCTGAGCGTGCCGTCCGGGCTCAGTACGTTGGGGCTGAATTCACCGGCGAAGGCAGTGCCCTGCTTCTTGTAGGCCGCCAGCCACTCCCGATCCTCCCGCTCCCTTGCCTTGATCGCGATCTGGCTGATGTCGTTCGACCAGACGTCCAGGGGCGCCTTGTCCATGTTGTAGGTCATGGGGCGCAGGAACTGGCCGGGGCCGTACATGCCCTTGTCCAGATTGGGGATGCCCCAGCCCCAGCGCGCGTCCGGAACTCCGTCGGGAGCGGTCCACGCGATGGATGCCCCGGAGGGGGAGGTCTGCCCGGTGCCGAGGAACCGCACCCCGTCGGACATCTTGTTGTTCGCCGTGGTGAACATCAGATCACGGACCTGCTTGGCGTCCATGTTCGGATAGCGGGAGAGCAGAACCCCCATCACCGCAGTCGCAACGGGCGTCGCCGGAGACGTTCCGCTCGAGTTCGAATAGTTGGTGTCGCCACCGCTGTTCGTGGTCCGAACACTGTTCGACGGGGTGGACACGGTCCACCATTTGGCGAGCCCCGCCTCGTTGTACCCGAACTGCTTCGTGTATTCGGGGTTGTCCGCGGTGGGAGGCTGCACCCCGCCGACGCATACCCACTGCGCTTCCGCCGCGGGATTGAAGAAGGGGTACGCCGGGCGGAAGAACGGGTTGCTCCAGTCGTTGTTGCCGGCCGACCGGACGTTTACGGTGCCGCTGTCCTTGATGGCGTCCCAGATGGCATCCATGAAGGAGCGTCCGGGGTGGTTCGGGTTGTACTGAATACCGTCTTCCGAATAGCTCTTCTTGAAGAGGAAGAACTGGTACTCCAGATCCTTCAGGTGCTCGTTGGGGAGGATGATCGCCATCGCCGTGGCGCTGGCGCTGTCTTTGCCGCGCAGTTGGTAAGCGTTGGCGAGGTTTCCACCGACCCCAAGGTCGTTACCCAGGCCGTCAAAGCGGCTCCTGTCAAGTGTCTGGACATAAGAGCCCCAACTGCTGTTGATGACCTGGGCGCCCGCGTCGACCAGTGCCTGGTTCGCCGTGCGCCAGTACACGTAATCGTGGAAGGGACCGTGGGACTGGGTGTCGGAACCGCCGGTCATGGCGACGTACATCGTCGAGCCAAAAGCGATGCCGTGCTGCTGTTTGCCATCGCGAATGCCAGAGGTGACGCCAAGCATGCCGGTCCCGTGACTCCAGTCACTTGTCCTCGGCTGGTCACCGGCCACAGTGAAGCGCTGGCCCGCAACAAACGGGTTCGCCGGGGTTGCTGAGTTCCGGTACCCGAAGCCGGAGGTGCCGTAGATACCCTCCGCTCTCACCGGAACGATCAACCCGGTCTGGAATCCTTCGTGGGTAGGCCGGTAGCCCGAGTCCATCATGCCCAGCGCGACGCCCTGCCCGCGGTACCCGAGGGCGAAGGCGGTGGACGCGTTTACCGCGACGAGCTGCCATGGGGAGTCGATCGCTGTGCCAGGGTTGGCAGGATTGTGGCCGGTGTAGTAGCCATACTCCGGCGTCTCCCAACTGGCTTTGGCAGCACCCAGTTCCCCCGGCGTCCTGGCGACAAAACCGGGGTCTCCCGGATACGCCGGTCCGCCGGCTGTACTGCCGGGGGTTGATGTCAGGCCGGCCTTGGGCGATGCCGAGGCGAACCCGGCCGGAAACAAGGCGATGCCTGCGCCGGCAATAAAGGTGCCTCCCACTCGACGCAGTAAATCCCGCCGACTCAAGAAACTCATACTCATCTCCGATTCCTTCCGAAGGGTCGATCTCCAGCGGGCGGGGGCGCAATCCTGCCGCCTTTATCAAGCAGCGAATGTTGTTGGCTTTGTTCGGGATCCCGACTGCCGCGCGGGCCGACGCATGAACGTCGGAACGGCGAACTGGAACTCTCCCGCAAGTCGGCCTCCCCTATATGGACACCAAATTAGACTGCGGCAGAAGCCCCTCGTCAAGGGGTCAACATCGGCTCGCCGGGAACAGTTAAGCGACGATCTATATCGATATTAATAACTGCCATGCATCGGGTCACGGGTTGACTCCGTGGAGGTGGTGTGCGACTTGCCCGTGATGGACTAATTGCGCAGATGGGAGGCAGCCGTCGCGCGATCCTTCGAGACGGCGAAGTCGAGCGGAGGAGTGTGCTGCGCGACGACTGAGTCCGCCGAGGCCGAAGCCGAACCGGTCTGCGGCCGCGGGTTACGGGCAGCGCGGCTACGAGTGGGTCCGGTGTGGACGGCGAAGCCACGAGTCGTCGTCGCTGATCGCACGCCAAACACGTGACGCGCCATGTGACGCAGCCCACTTTGGTGAACCTGCTCTGGTGTACCCCCGTTGAGACGGGACCACCACGGTAAGGAGCAGCGGATGCCCAAACACGATCTCTTCTTCATCTGGGCTGGGGACGCGCCGCCCGAGTGGGGCAAGGAGGGCTACAAGAACCTGCAGAAGAACTTCGGCAGCCACTACGATCTGCACTTCATGTATGAGCCGCGGACCATCTGGTACCGCGACGGTAAGGACCAGATGCGACCCGGCATCTCCAAGGACTGGTCCGAGGCACTCGCCGAGGCGGAGAAGCTCGACATCGACACCATGCGGGTGAGCACGCGCGTCGCTGAGCTGGCCGGCCGGGAGATGGCGGCAGTGGGTTCCAGCTACGACGCCAGCTGGTTTGCGGGCTACGTGCGGATGCATATGGAGAACAGAAACTACAGCGCGGTGAAGGACATCGCCGCGACCGGCATCCTGAGCAGCGGCCACAAGGATTTCGCCGAAAAGATGGTCTACTTCGACCTCGGCGCGGACGTGATCCCCGGCGCACCGCAGCGCCGCAGCGACAACGCCTTCCTCAACAGCGCGATCAACCGCGTCATCGGCCCCCGAGGCATCCAGGCAGACCTGCACATCAAGAAATCCACAGGCATCCTGCTGCCCAACTTCGTCCACCGACGGATCAGCCACGTGCCAGGCGAGTCGAGCCCGCACCGATTCGACCACGCGCAGCCTGGCCACGTCTCAGCCCCTCATCTGGACGCCTTCGTCATGGGGTCCAAGGGCAGCCGAGGGCGCGCGTTCTTCGCCGAGGTCACCGCCAACCAGCTGGGCTACGCTCACAGCGTCGTGCAGAAGGACCTGGACGCCGGCAACATCCGCCTGCGCGCCAATGAGCCCTTCGCTCTCGAGGCAATCGACCCGAACAACAACGACTTCCCCACCGCGCACTGGCTCGATCACCGCGAGCACAACGACAGGCGGCAGCAGCTCATCGGCGGCACCATCATGCATGCGATCGCCGAGGCGTACATCCAGAATTACGCGCCGCCGGCGCAGTCCGGGTATACGCCGGGCAACCCCTTGAGTTACAGCGTGGCGCCGAAGACCCTCGCCGACACGACGGTTCCGGTAAACGAGGCGTATACCGGCCCGGGCCAGGTCAGCGGAGCCTCGAACTGGCAAGTCGGCGGAAACCTGCTCCACCACTCCCGCAACAGCTGGCGTGACCGGGTATCGGACGCTGAGAAGCAGTTCGTCACCGCCTACGACATGACCCGCATGCCCGACCTCAGCGATCCGTCCATTCCGTCGGGTGTATACCCGAGGCCAGCACCGGGTCAGACGACGAACTCCTCGCCCACGCGCTCGCTCGACGAGCAAATGGACGGCCTGACCATCGGCCCGCGCCCGTACAGCTACGGCGATCAACCGCTGGACTACGCGGAGGGAGAGTTCGCCGCTACGGAGCCTCCGATGCCCTACGTCTCCACGGCGCCCGCATTGCCGTACGCCGTGACTCCCGCGCCGGTGCACAACGTCGCTCCAGGGCCAGTCGTCAGCGGCATGAGCTACGGCAATTACGGCAGCTCGAGTGCGGCTCCGGACCTTCCCACCACGCCACCGTCTGGTCCCACCGGCTCGCAGGCGTCCAGCGGCAACAACACCTCCGTAGCGGCGGCAGCCTCGTATACGGCGGTCGAACCGCAGGAGCGCGAGCGTCAGCCCCGTAACAGGGGCGGCAGCAGCCAGCGTCCGTCCTGGATGACGTACGTGGCCGGACAAAAGCCGAACGTCCGCAAGAAGTGACGGTCCGGCACCCGCGTCACGGGGGCTCGCGCCGGGTGGCGGAAAGAAGCAGGAGCCACTCGTCGCGGCCCTGCAACGGGTAGGCATCGGCGGCTCCGCCGCGCACGGTCCTGGGCCCCCACCGGTCCGGGGCCGCGCGTCCGCCAGCGCGCCGTAAACCCGAGATCCACACGTCGGCATCAGCGGGCAGCCCGCCTCGGCCGCACCTCCCGGGATCCCGTCGAAGGCGACGGCGCAGTCGCAGCTCAACGCCCTGACCGTGGCGGCGCAAGGCTCGACCAGCGGCTACTCCCGTGGCCTGTTCTGACGGTGATCCCCGTAGCTGGGACACCAGGGCGACCGTGCCGCTTACTCGGAAAGGCCCAGTGGAGGATCAGCAGGGGGTCAGCTGCCAAGTCACCTTCGTCACGTTGACCGGTATATACAGGTCGCCCCCGGTCCCGCCGGCAGGAGCGCAGTTCTTGAAGGGAATCGACGAGCCGAAAGTGAACCCGGATATCACGGCGTCGCGGCCTGTGCCGTTGTAGAAGTTGAATCCCTGGATGCTGCCGGTCCACTCGCTGTTGGTCGTCAGAGACGGCGTCTCGACGGGACCCTGCGGCGGGTGATTCCAGTTGGGCCAGATGCAGAGCATGCCCTGCGGGCAGTTCCCGGACCCCCAGCCTTGTATCGACACTCCGGGTGCTGCCGCCGAGGCGGCGGGGGCGGTGGCCAGCAGGCCTGCGACGGACGCGGCGATGGCGATGGCGATGGATTTCAACAGCACGGTTCACCCTTTCACAGATAGATGCTTATCGTTGCGAATTTAACCTACCGGCGGAAAATTGACAGGTCAAGCACCTGAAGCGACGTAGTCCGGGCGGGTCACTCGGAAGCTGGCGTCCGCCTGAGTCTGATGACGATTGAGGTAGTTTCAGTACGCGCCACGGCCGGCACCGAGCCTCAGCCGGCGCGACACTGTCCGCGTCCACCAACGCCCGCGCCGCCGCACGCACATCACCCACGCGCAGGTAGGCCCGCGCCACATCCACCAGGTACGCGCCCCGATGCTCCGCCGGAAACCGCCGCCATCCCTTCCGCCGCACGGGTCGCTGAAGCGCCATGTCGAGGACGTACCGGGCTGTGCGCCGGAACGCGACCGCGTTGCCGGCCATGAACAGGGTGTGAGCGTGCAGGCGTTGGTGGAACCTGTCCCTGTTAAAGGAACGCCGACGGGCTTGGCGATTGAGTTCGTGGACCTCGTCCCAGGCGGGAACGTCGTTCAGGTTCCAGGAGATGGTGTGCGGAGCCCCGGCTCCCAGGCGGTGGCGTAGCTGCTTCCACCGATTCGGGGCGAACTGCAGGTCGTAGTGACTGAGTACCAGATCGAGCTCACCGACGGGCACGGTGGCGAGGGAGGGCTCCGGTGGCGGCTTGCCCGTAGCGGCAGATGGATCAGTGTGCGGCGCGACCGGGCTGCCAGCATCCACAGGCCCGTGATGGTGAACGCGGCCTCGGCGTTGAGTTCCAAGACGAACCAGGGATTGTTGTCGATCAGCACCGCGCCGGTCACCGGTTCGGCCGGCGGACGAGGCGGTACTGATCGGCGCCGAGCCGTCCCTGATGTACGCGGATCCTGAGGTTCATGCGGTGGCGAGCTGCGCGCGGGCGTGCATCAGCGCGAACCCGAGGAGGTTGCGGCCGCGCCATTGGGCCGGATCGTGGGCGCGTGGGTCCGTCGCGGAAAGACCGATGCCCCAGACCCGATCCATCGGGCTGGCTTCCACCAGTACCCGATTGCCCGTGCGGGACAGGTACCGCCCGAGGTCAGGGTGCTGGCTGAACTTGGCCACATTGCCGGCGGCGACCAGGTCGAAGCTGTACGCATCCCAGGTGGCCTGGTCGAAGTCGCGGACCTGCCGGCCCAGGGCCTTAACCGCGCCCGGGTGCGGCGCCGTGAGCATTTGCGCGGCGATCGCTTCGTCGCCGAACAGGCGAGCCTTGCCGATCATCATGTAGTGCTCGGCGGTGGCGTACAGGATCCCGTCCACGACGAACGGGGCCGGCCACCATTGGCTCAGGCAACCCGGTCCGACGCTGCCGTCCGGTTGGGGCTGGTGCCCCCAGAAGAACAGGTACTTGACCCGCCCGCCCGCAGCGGCGAACGCCCGCAGCTCGGGCAGGCTGCGCGGCGAGGAGGTGGTGTCGGGCATGTTCGGCAGGGTGCCAGAGCCGTATGGCCACGCGCCATCAGGTTTGCACTGCCGGTCGCGGGTTCGCCGGCCGTCCTCCCCGGGGTTGAGCGGGCCGAGAGCGGCCCTCCTGCCCTTGGATTCGAGGCGGGCCACCTCGAGGCCTTGCGACGTACGGAGATTTTTGTTGCTGAGTCAAAAATTCGACGTTCATCTCTGGCATTGGGAGTAGTCGTGTGTTCATGATGTTGGCGGTACGGCTGCCCGGAGATCCGCCCGCCCTGTCGGATGACGTGCTCGACGGGGTCGGCCGGTCCCGGGCGCGTCGCTCTCGACAGGGAGGTACTCATGACACCGACGGGACCACGCAGGCCCGCCCTGCTCCGGTCCGGCATCGCGGCCGCAGCAACCGCGCTGACTCTTGCCGCGAGCACCGTGTCCGTGATGGCCGCCCCTGCCGAAGGTGACATCCTCGCCACAGGCGGCCCGACCGCCGTGGCCGGCTCCTACATCGTCGTGTTGCGGGACTCCGCCGTCAGAGCCACCGCCGTGGACACCACCGCCCGTGACCTCGCCGCACAGCAGGGCGGCGGCGTCGGCCGGGTCTACCGGCACGCCCTGCGCGGCTTCGAGGCCCGACTCTCCGAGCGCGGCGCCCGTCGCCTCGCCGCCCATCCGGCCGTCGCCTCCGTGACGCAGAACCACACGGTGAACGTGGCAGGCGTGCAGAGCCCGACACCGTCCTGGGGCCTGGACCGGATCGACCAGCGCGCGTTGCCGCTGGACAACTCGTTCACCTACCCGCGCGTGTCACCGGGCGTGCGGGCGTACGTCATCGACTCCGGGATCAACCTGACCCACACCGAGTTCGCCGGGCGGGCGGTGTCCGGCTGGGACTTCATCGACAACGACGCCGACGCCACCGACTGTATGGGGCACGGCACCCACGTCGCCGGCACGGTCGGCGGCACCACCTACGGGGTGGCCAAGAACGTCCAACTGGTGGCCGTACGCGTCTTCAACTGCGACGGCCGCGGCACCACCTCGAACGTTCTTGCCGGCGTCGACTGGGTGACCGGCGACCATGATCCGGGTGAGTTGGCCGTGGCGAACATGAGCCTCGGCGGCCCGCCGTACGCACCAATGGTCGACGCCGTGCGACGGTCGATCGCGGACGGCGTCACCTACGTGGTGGCCGCGGGCAACGAGAGCGGCGCCGACGCGTGCTCCTACACCCCGGCCTCCGTCCCGGAGGCGATCACCGTCGCCGCCACCGACGCCGCCGACGCCCGCGCATCGTTTTCCAACATCGGTACGTGCGTGGACCTGTTCGCGCCGGGCGCCGACATCACCTCTGCCTACATCGGCAGCAACACCGCAACCCGCACCGCCTCCGGAACCTCGATGGCCACCCCGCACGTCACCGGAGCGGCGGCGTTGATCCTGGCAAACAACCCCACCTACACCCCGGCGCAGGTGACCCAGGCACTCCTGGCCGACAGCACCCCCGGCGTGGTGACCAATCCGGGCGTCGGCTCGCCGAACCGGCTGCTCCACGTCAGCGCCACCACCCCGGCCAACGACTTCGCACTGACCGCTACTCCCGCCAGCGGCACCGTCACCGCCGGCGGCACCATCTCCACCACCATCGCCGCGACCGTCACAAACGGCGCGGCCCAACCGGTCTCCCTGGTGGCCCGCGGCCTACCCGACGGCGCCACCGCCACGTTCCAGCCCGCGACCGTCTCTTCCAACGGCAGCACGACTCTCACCATCAACACAGCGTCGACAACCATGGCCGGCGACTACACCATCACAGTGATTGGCACCGGAACGGGTGCGACCCGCGCGACGGCATTCCAGCTACACGTCAACGACCCGGCCGGTTGCGTCGGCTCGAACGGCACCGACACGGCGATCACCCAGGGCGATAGCCCTCTGGTCCCCATCACGATCACCGACTGTCCCGGCGCCGCCGCTCGCAACAGCACCATCGAGCTGCACATCGACCATTCCGGCATCGGTGACCTCGACATACGGCTGCTCTCACCCGACGGCACCTGGTATTACCTGCTGGACCGCACCGGCGGCGACAGCGACGACATCGACTACACCTTCACCCACGACCTGTCGTCCGAGACCGCGAACGGCACCTGGATGCTGTGGCTCAACGACCTCCTGCACTCGGGCACCGGGTTCCTCGACTCGTGGCGGATCAACCTCGCGGGCGCCGACCTGCCGGCACCAGCATGTGGTGGCCGCACCACCACCAACCTACGGATACCGGCCGCCGGCACTGTCGAATCGTCAATCAGCGTGGCCGCCTGCGGCCTGGCGCCGTCGACCAAGAGCTACATCGAGCCCAACATCCGTCACCAGTACGGCCGAGACCTTCGAGTCTCCCTCATCGCGCCGGACGGGCAGGCAATCCTGCTCAAGGATGCCTACGTGGGGTCGTACCGAGCAAACGTCCGCGAAACCTTCATCACCGATCTGTCGAGCAAGCCCACAGCCGGCACCTGGAAACTGCGGGTCGAGAACGTCGCCGACTATGAAGGCATGTTCGAAGGCTGGAAGCTGACCCTCGACGGCGGCACGACGCCACCGCCCACCACGCCGCCGCCGACGACGCCTCCCCCCACCACGCCACCGCCCACCACGCCACCGCCGACGACGCCTCCCCCCACCACACCGCCTCCAACGACGCCGCCGCCCACCACACCGCCGCCCACCACCCCGCCCCCCGGTGGGAGCCCCGCCTGCACCGCCGTCTACTCCGTACAGGACCAGTGGAACGGTGGGTTCGTCGCCAACGTCAACGTCACGGCAGGAGCCACCCCGCTCACCGGCTGGCGGGTTACCCTCAACCTGCCGGGCGGCGCCTCGGTCACCTCGCTCTGGAACGCTGTCACCAGCGGCACCAGCGGGACGATCACCGTCGCGAACCAGAGCTACAACGGACGGCTGGCCGCAGGCCAGACCACCAGTTTCGGATTCCAGGGCACCGGAAACGGCAACGGCGCCACCGCCACCTGCACCGCAAGCTTGAACTAAGAGCGACCGGCAGTAGGTAGGGCGTCTGGACGGAGGGGACCCCGAGGTAGCAAGCAGGCACGGGTCCATTGATCAGCGGAGTCTTTACGCTTCGTGACCGATGGAGTCCCGTGCCTGCACCAACTCGACACCCCGGCCACCGCCGACCTGCTGCACCAGCACGGCATCCTCTGGGCACCGGACATCATCGTCAGCGCCGGCGGCATCGTCCACGCCACCGCCGTCGAACTGCACCGGGAAACGTCCGCCCAGGCCACCGTTCGGGTCCACGGCATCGCCGACACCCTCACCGACATCCTGCGCACCGCCCGCGCCACCGGCTCGACCCCGGCCGCCGCCGCCCGCGCCCGCGCCCGCCACCACACCGAACACGGCCGCCGCTGACCCTGCCGCCACCCGACCGCAAGTCACGGTACGCGTGACCTGGTTGGCCAGCTGGCGGTGCGAGGCCACCGGAGAAGTCCGGCAGTGCGCTGGGCGAGGACCATCGCCTGGCCAGTATCGGTGGCTGGAGGAGGCGTTCCGCAGCCATTGATCCACCGTCGCACGCACGTCCCGCCCTGGCCGCCGCGATCCCGACCCCGTTCGGAGATCCCGCCCGTGGCGAACGTCCTGGTGGGAGCCCGAGCATGGCCGTTCCGACGGCACGACGATCGACTTTTCATATACGTGTATCGATCTCTGGTATATCGTCCTTCGGGTATATGTCAGCCTCTCAGCCCTCTCTGGAGCGGACATGATGAGTACGCGACGCTGGCTCGGTACCGCCACGGCGGTCCTGCTCGTTGCCACCATGACCAGCACCGTGCCGAGCGGCGCCCACGCCGCGCCGGCCAACGACGTCACCACCGCCGTACAGCAGAAGCTGCTCGCGGAGGCCGCAGTCGCGGCGGACCAGGCGTTCCGGACCGCCGATGTGGCGGACACCCGGGTGAACGTCACCCGCAAGGACGGCCGGGCCTGGGCCTTCGGCACCGCCGTGCTCGTCGCCCCGCAGGGAGAGGATCTCCACCCGTCCGGTTGGCTCTTCGTCGCCCGTCAGCAGCGCGGCGGCTGGCAGGTCGCCTTCGAAGGCGAAGCCACCTTCGCCGAACTGACTGCGGCCGCGCCCGCCTCCGTCGTCGCTGAGCAGGAGAGGGACACCTTCACCGCCCCGAAGACGATGTCCGCCAACGGGGACTTCCGCACCGGCATGCGCCTGCCGTTCACCGTTGGCCAGTCCTGGATCCTCCGGGGCGGCCCACACGGCTGGTCCGGCTCCCCGCGACCGTTCAGCTCCATCGACCTCTACGGCGGTGACGAGCGGGTGCTGGCCGTGCGCGCCGGCACCGCGTACACGATGTGCAAGGGCTGGATCCGGGTGGTCCACGACCGGGGGTACGCCACGGACTACTACCACCTCTGGAACAACATCAACGTCGACGGTGCCTCCGTCTCGGCGGGCACCTTCCTCGGCAACACCGGCACCGACATCACCTGCGGCGGCTCCGCCAGCAGCCGGCACGTGCACCTCGGGCTGCGGCAGAACAGCGCGTACGTCGCGGTCGCCACCCACAACCTCGGCAAGTGGGTGCCGCGAGAGGGCAGCACGGCCTACGAGGGCTACGCGCTGCACGGCTCGACGCGCGTGAACGTCAAGGGCACGCTCTACAACTACGGCGCGCTCGGCTTCACCGAGGGCATCGTCGACAGCAACGGCGGCACGTCGATCAGCCGGCGGTCCGGGCCAGGCACCGGGTACGGCGTCGTCGGCACGATCGCGGACGGCGCCACGGCGGCCGTGGCCTGCTCGGCGAACGGCACCACCCACACCGGCCGCTGGGGCACCACCGCCCTGTGGAACCAGCTCACCGACGGCACCTGGATCCCCGACGCGTACCACTACACCGGAGCGGCCAACCCGGTCAACGGCTGGTGCTGACGCGCCGCCCCGCCCCACCCGGTGCGAAACAGCCGACGAACCGTTCCACCTGTACAACGAACGGGTCGATACCGGCACGGACTCGTTCGACGCTGACGACGGGGAGTGCCCCTGCTTCCATCCTGGATGCAGGGGCACTCCCTCGCCTTGGTCGCTGACCACCGGACCACCCGGGTGTCGGGGTACGCCTACGGCAGCCACCACGGTGCGAAGTACGGCGCCGACGCTCCCTCGTTCGAGAAGGACCACCCGCCCGCCGGCGCGCTCTGCAGCCTGACGACGACGTTCGCGACGTAGGGCGAGCTGACCGGGCTGAAATCAACGTCGCTGTACCAGGTCCTCCCGTTCGGGGCGCAGAAGTCCGACGCGCTGTCGGTGTAGGGCACCACCACGCCGTTCTGGTAGGTGATGACCATCTGGACCCGGACACACTCGCCGGACGCGTTGTTGATGTAGATACGTCCGAGCAGCCGGGGCTCCCAGGCGCCGTTGACCAGATCCCACTCCAGCCGCCCGTCAGCCTTGGGATCTCCGGAGATGTTGCCCAGGTCGCCGTCGCCGAAGTCGAAGTGCGGCTGGGTGATGGAGAACCGGTCGGTCCGCTGCACCGCGGCCTGCGCCGGGCTCGCCCCGATCAGCGCGAGTGCGCACACCATGGGCAACATCAGGAGCCGGGTCGCCGTTTTGCTGAATCGCATGTCTTTCCTCCTCGATCGCGCCGCGGCCTTTGCGCGGCGTTCGTCATCGAGTCTCGGCAGGGACGTCAGGGTCACGTCACGATCCGCTCCGGGTGGCGGCTCGGGCGGGCGAACCATGACGCCACCCTGAGGTCCGACCGGACCATGGGTGCTGCCCGGCCCGAGTGGGCCGGCGAGATCGACCATCGCCCGGCCCGAGTGAGCCGGCGAAACCGGCCATCGCCTGACCCGGACGGGTCGGCAGAAGTGAAGGAGCACGATGCGCACAATGGACATGGCGCGGCGGACCGCGGCAGGCGCGGTCGTTGTCGTGCTGGGTACGGCGGCCGGTGCGGCCGCACCGGACCGGCAGGCCCACGCGGGAGGGTTCGCACCGGTACGGGTCGTGGAGGCCAGCGAGAGCGACGGGAGCGGGACGAAGGTCGTCACCGCGACCTGCCCGGGGGCGCGATCCGTCTTCGCGGCGGGCGCCCGGATCGTGGATGGGAACGGCGGGGTCGTGCTGACCGCGATGGAGCCTGACGCGGAACTGAACACGGTGACAGTCACCGCGACAGCCCGCACGGGATACGCGAGCGCGTGGTCGGTGGTGGCGTATGCCACGTGCGACTTGTCGACGAGCCCACCGGTGCGGGCGACGTCCACCGTCGAATCGGCGTCAACTGTGGAGGTGAGCTGCCCGGGCAGCACACGGTTGTTCGGCACCGGCTTCCGCTTCGAAGGACCGGTGGACCAGACGTACGTCGACGAGGTTGGCTTCGGCCCCGGACTGCGGACGGTGCGGGTGCATGCGGGCGGCGCCGAGCCGGAAAGTCTCACCGCCGTCGGAATCTGCAAGGAACCCACCCAACCGACCGGGCCGCCCGGCGAACGCGTCGAGGCCGTCACCGAGTACGACGGCACGTGGCCGAAGACTGTCGTCACCGCGGAAGCCGGTCCGGACGTCCACGTGTACGGCGTCGGCGCCCGCGTGACGGGCGCGGGACCCTTCTTCCTCAGCGCACTTGTTCCCAGCCCGAACCTGCGTCAGGCGGGCGCCGAGGCCGTTCGTGCGAGCCAGTTGCCGGGGTCGCCCGCCGCCCGGGACGATGCCGAAGGCGACGGTGAAGGCTCGCTCGCCGTAGCCGCTCTGGAGTCGGCCGTCTTCCACTGACCGGTCGCCATTCGCGGGCCGGCGACACCGGTCGGGCGCCGGCATTCCGCGGCAGGTCAACGCCCGCGATCGGGCGCCGGGTCCCGCCGGCCGTTGCCAGCGGTCGGCGGGACCTGGCGAACGGCGGCCTGTGGTTGTGGGCCTGGCCCGGCCGGCGCGAGGATGAGCTCGTCCGGCGGGTGCACCCCGATTGCCCGCATCGCCTCGCGGTACCGGGCGAGTGCCCGGCGCGCTTCGCCGTGCTGGCCGCCGGCGACCAGCGCGCGAACCAACGCCCGGTGCGCCGGCTGGTCGTACGGGTCGCGTTCGAGGAGCCGCAGCAGGTACGTCACCGCCGCCGCCGGGCCCGCCGTGGCCCGGCTGACCTGGGCCAGCATGCGCAGCAGGCCGAGGTACGCCGCCCGTGCCTCCTCGCGCAGTGGGCCGGACCAGTCGGCGTACGGCTCATCTTCGAACGCGTCTGCGCGGTACTGCCGGTCGGCGGACAGCAGCACCGTGCGCGCCTCCGCCAGCGCCCCTCGTTCCAGCAGGCGTCGCGCGTGCGCGACGTGCGCGAGGAACTCCTCGACGTCCACCCGCAACCGGCTGACGTCGAGCGCGATGCACGCCTGATCGGCGATGAGGAAGTGGTCGGGCGCGAACGACTTCGTCGGGTCGAACACCCCGCGGACGATCGAGAGCAGGACCGACAGCCGGTGGCCGGTGCGATCCGGGTCGTCGTCCGGCCAGAGCAGTTCGCACAGCTCGCCTCGTGGCACCGGCCGGCCACGCCGAGCGACGAGGACACGCACCAGGTCACGCGCCTTGCGGGACTGCCACTGCGAGGCCGGAACCGGGTGGCCGTCCAGGTGCACCTCGAAGCGGCCGAGGGCCCGAATCACGACCCGCTGGTAGACCGGCCCGGTGCCCGGCGCCCACCCGCCGAAGCTGCTCGCCGTCCGATCCACAAGGGCGCCTGCGAGGGCAACCTGCTCGCCCGCGAGGAGACCGGCCAGCCGATCGTCGATGTCGGCCCCGGGCAACCGTCCGAGGAGGACGAGCAGCCGAGCCGCCTCGACCGCCGCACCGGCCCGGGTCCAGATGGCGTACCCCTCGCGCAGCGCCTCGCGGGCCCGTTCGAGGTCCTGCTCGGCGGCGGCCCGCAGCTCGAGCGCGTCGGCCATTCCGGCCAGGTCGCCCTGAACGCGGGCGATGCGGGCCGCCTCGTCGGCGAGCACTGTGGCCCGGTCGGGCGCGGCCATCCGGAGCGCGACCCAGCCCTGGGCCAGCAGTGCCGGTACGACGATCTCGTCCCCGACGTCCCGAGCGGCCCGGTCGGCGTGCCCCGCGGCGGCCGGCACGTCGTCGTCCAGTCGTACCAGCGCCAGCCCAGCGAGCGCGGACACCAGGACGTGCACGTTACCGGTCTCCTCGGTGACCCGGATCGTCTCCTCGTAGGCGGCGCGTGCCTGCTCACGCCAGCCTCGCCGACGGTACAGCTCACCCAGTCCGAGCAGCGCATGGATGAACCGGCGGGAACCCTTCTGCTGGTAGAACCCCAGCGCCGCCTCGTACCGCTGCACCGCCTCGTCGTAACGGCCGAGCATCGCCAGCGCTTCCGCCTCGTTGCTCGTCGCGATGGCGCGCAGGCTCGGGGCGCCGGCCAGCGCGGCATAGCGGGCCGACCGCTCGGCCGTCGCCAGCGCCTCGGCGAACCGGCCGGTACGCAGGAACTGGTGGGTGCGGTTCGTGTGGATCCGGGTGAGCAGCAGGACGTCACCGATGCGTTCGGCAATCGGCAACGCCAGGGCGAAGTGCTCCTGGCTGCCCGCGATGTCACCGGCCACGCTGAGGCACAGGGCGACGCTGAGGTGGGTCGAGGCCAGTACGTCGTCCTGCCCGGCGCTTGTCGCGGCGGCGAGCGCCTGCCGCGCGTACGCAATGGCGGCCTTGGTGTCGCCGGTCAGCAGGTGCGTGTGTGCGGTCCAGGCGAGCAGCAGCGCCTGATCGGCGAGCGGGGCGGACCGGGGGAGCGGCCGGTCGAGGATCGCCAGGGCCGTCCGGGCGTCACCTCGCTGGTAGTGGATTCGACCCAGCCGCCAGGCCAGGCCGGCGTCCCAGGCCTCCTCGGCGGCGGCGTCGTACTCGTGGGTGGCCGCACCGAGGTCGCCGAGGGTGCGTAGGGCGTCGCCGAGCAGCAGGCGCAGCCGCCGCCTGCGATGCCGCTCCGGCAGCAAGCGGACCAGCTCGGCCACCGCCACGGAGCGGCCCGCCGCGATCATCCGATCGCCGTACGCTTCGAGCACCCGGGCACCCGCGGCATGGTCTCCGGCCCGCAGATACTCCCGGGCCGCGGCGACCGGCGGCCCGTGTTCGTCGTACCAGCTTGCTGCGGCGGCGGCCGTGTCGCGGATCTGATCGGCGGTCGGGGCTTGGCGCCCGTGCCGGGCGGTTTCGACGATGATCGGCACGACATGCTCCTCGGGCGCCGGTGCACCTGGCCCGGCTGCGGCCCAGGCCGGCCGGGTCAGTAGGCCGGTGCGGCGTAGCCGGTCGACGATGCGCGGGGCGCCGCGATGGCCGAGCGCACGGCACAGCCCCACACTCACCGGCGTCAGCGCACCGACCTGCCGCAGCAGCCGGTTCGCGTCCGCCGGCAGCGCGGCCAGCACCTCGTCGGCGACGTACCGCGCGATCGGCCCACCGGGCTCGCTGAGGATCGGGGCGAGCGGCCCGGACGGCACCCCACCCAGCCGCAGAGTCTCGGCGGACAGATGGACGAGCGCCGGCCAGCCACCGGTCGCCGCGTACACCCGGTCGGCAAGGTCCGGCATGGAGAGGCCGTACTCCTCGGCGATCAGGTCGGCGATCCGTTCCGGGGAGAGCGCCAGGTCGGCCGGGCCCAGCTCGGTCCAGAGGCCGCTGCCCAGCAGGCGAGTGGCCGGTGCCGACAGCGGCGACCGCGAGGCGAGGACGACTGTGACGTCGTCCTCCCACCGGCCGACCTCCTTGAGCAGTAGGTGCAGCTGCTCCGCCGAGGTCGGCGGCAGGTCGTCGACCACGACCAGGCGGTCGCCGGCCGCGACGGCGTCGGCGACGAGTTGGCGCACTGGTGCGTCCTCCCCCCGGCACCAACGGGCGCCCGCTCGGGGAAACCAACGGTGCAGCGCGGTGGTCTTGCCATAACCGGCGGCGGCCACGACGCAGTAGACCCCCCGCTGATGGCCTGCCCGCAACGGATGCACCGCGCTCCTCCTGGCCGTGCGGCGCGGACGACTGGCGTTCGCCCGCCCGTGGATTAAGGTTCACCGTCGGCATCGGGGGAGGCAAGACCCCCGATTGGTCGCGTACCCGATCCAGAATGCGCGCGAGTGCTGACTATGGGTACTGAATTTCCGCTGGCCAGGGCTTTTATGATCGCCGATCGGAATCAGGCGTTTCGGGTCCGGTCCCCGGTCCAGGCCGCGTCGAGGATCGCGGTCAGGCTGGCGGTGTCGGTCGGTCCCGGATGGTTCTGGATCAGGCGGGTGACGCCACCGGCCATTTCCGCGAAGCGCGGGAGGTCGGCGCGTGCCACGCCGACGTCCGCCAAGGTGGGAGGGATGCCGATGTCGGCAAGGAGCCCGTCGAGCCAGGTGAGGAACACATCTGCGGCCTCGCCATCCGACGCACCGGCCACGTCGAGCCCGCACACCCTGGCGAGGGTGGCCAACCTGTCGCTGATCGCGTCCTTGGCGGCGTCCAGCGCGTAGGGCAGGAGCAGCCCGACGCCCAGGCCGTGCGGCGTGTGCGTGGCGGCGCCGATGGGGTACTGGAGAGCGTGCGGGGCTGCGTTGCCCGCGTGGGAGAACGCGAGCCCGGCGAGCACCGCCCCATAGGACATGTCGGCGCGCGCGTCCGTGTCGCCTCCGTCCCGGACAGCACGACGCAGGCTACGGGCGATGCGTTCCGCCGCCAGGAGCGCGTAGTGGTCGGTGATGGGGTTGCGGCCGAGGAAGACCTGCTCCACCGGGTCGCGCGGCCCGTGGGGCCGACGTCGCGCGGTGTAGCTCTCCACCGCGTGACAGAACGCGTCGATGCCGGAGTGGGCGGTGACGGTCGCAGGGCAGGTGTAGGTGAGTTCGGGGTCGACGATGGCGAAGTCGGGCACGATGTGGACGCTGGAAACGCCCACCTTCAGCTCGCGGTCCGGGTCGGTCAATACCGAGACGGGTGTGAGCTCGGAGCCGGTGCCTGACGTCGTCGGGACGGCGACGAGAGGAATCGTCGGCCCTGGCACCTTCGACTCGCCGTAGAAGTCGCGCGGCGTCCCGCCGTGGCGACGGATGACACCGACGATCTTGGCGAGGTCGATCACCGTGCCACCCCCGATGGCGAGGATCACGTCGGCGTCCACAGCGGCGGCGGCCGCGACGGCCAGTGCGACGTCGGCGAGTGGTACGTCCGGAGTCGCGTCGGAGAACACCTCGACGACCTGGACCTTCTCCCGAACGGCGGCCACGATCTCGGCCACGCCCGGCTGCCCCAGAAGAACCTTGTCGGTCACTATGAGGACTCGTGAGCCGCTCTCGGCCACCACTCGTGGGATGTTCTGCGCGACCCCTTCGCCCACTATGAGTTGGCGTGGTCCGCGGACGGTCTCAAGCATGTCGGTGCCTCTCCGGAACCTCGGCGGCGATGTGCGGGGCGGACGTCCGGGTCACCTGCGGGACCCCGACGGCGTCGGCAAGGCCGGCCGCCCAGGTGGCGCGCGCGCCGGGAGGCCGGAGCAGCAGGCCGGTCATGGCAGGTCGATCGCCGCGTAGGTGAGGTCGAGGTACTCGAGGATCCCCTCGTGCGACCCCTCCTTGCCGATGCCGGACTGCTTCACGCCTCCGAACGGAGCCGACGGGTCCGATATCAGACCGCGGTTGACGCCGATCATTCCCGTCTCCAGCCCTTCGGCGAACCGGAGCGCCCGCTGGAGGTCACGGGTGAAGACGTATCCGACCAGGCCGTACTCGGTGTCGTTGGCCTTCGCCAGCACCTCGTCGTCGGAGGTGAACGAGATGATCGGCGCCACCGGGCCGAAGATCTCCTCCTGCAACATCCGCGCGTCGTCGGGCACGTCGACGAGGACCGTGGGCGGGTAGAAGTGGCCCGGCCCGTCCGGCCGTTCGCCGCCCACCAGGACCCGGGCGCCACGGTCGACAGCGTCGGCCACGAGTTCGTCGATCTTGGTGACCGAGGGGTCGTCGATCAACGCTCCGACGTCCACGCCGTCGTCGAGACCGTGGCCCACCGACAGCGCGCCCATCCGCTCTGCGAAGCGCGCCGTGAACTCCTCGCGCACGGGCTCCTCGACGTAGATCCGGTTGGCCGCGATGCACGACTCACCGATGTTGCGCATCTTGGCCACCATGGCGCCGTCGACGGCGACGTCCAGGTCGGCGTCCGCGCACACGATCAGGGCCGCGTTGCCGCCCAGTTCCATCGAGGTACGCAGTACGTTGTCAGCGGCCTGCCGGAGCAGCACGCGCCCGACCTCGGTCGAGCCGGTGAACGACAGCTTGCGGGTACGCCTGTCGGCAAGCAGTGCGGAGACCACCTCGCCGGAACGCTTGGTGGTGATCACGTTGACGACGCCCGGGGGTACGCCGACCTCCTCCATGATGCGGGCCAGCAACAGCAGGGTGAGTGGCGTCTGGGCTGCCGGCTTGGTGATCGTCGTACAGCCCGCGGCCAACGCGGGAGCGATCTTGCGGGCACCCATCGCCAACGGGAAGTTCCAGGGAGTCACGAAGACGCACGGTCCGACCGGCTTCGGCACGGTGAGGATGCGGTATCCACCTGCGGGAGCGGTGCTGTAGCGCCCCTCGACGCGCACCGCCTCCTCGGCGAACCACCGGAAGAACTCGGCGCCGTAGGCCACCTCTGCCCGAGCCTCGGCGAGCGGCTTGCCCATCTCGAGCGTTATCAGCCGGGCGACCTCCTCGGATCGCCCGGTCAATGCCCGGTACGTCGCTGTCAACAACTCCGACCGCTTCCGCGGCGGGGTCGCAGCCCACTGCGCCATCGCCCTGGTCGCCGCGTCCAGAGCGGCGAGCCCGTCGGCGACGCCGGCGTCCGCCACCTCGGCGATGGTCTTGCCGGTGGCCGGGTCCTCGACGGCGAATGTGGCTCCGCTTGCGGCGTCACGCCAGGCGTCGCCGATCCGGAGCCGTCGGTGCTCGGGGGCCAGGACGTTCATCGGGTCACTCATTGCGCCGCCTCCTGTGCTCTTCGTGGTGATGTGCAGGGCGACGCACCGCGCCACCGATCGCCTTCTGACCGGTGACGGTTCGCGGGCCGGACTGCCATGTGCGGGCGCAATGGCGCCGTCGCTGCCCGGCGCGGCTACCGCCCGGCCTCGGACACCGACAGCCCGGTGTCCGCATCGAACAGGTGCGCGCGGTCCAGGTCGACAGTCACGGACAGCCGCTCGCCCGGCGTACCGGCGACGGTAGGTCGCGCCTTGACCTTGAGGATCGCCGTCCCCACTCGGACGTCGACCACCGTTCGGTCGCCGAGCGGTTCGAGCCCGTAGAGTTCCCCCGACAACGACGCGCTCCCACGCTGCTCGACGGACAGGTCCTCCGCGCGCAGGCCCAGCAGCAGCGCACGACCGTCCTCGGCAGTGGTCCAGCGGGGCCGTGGCAGCGTCCAGCCGCCCGCGCCGACCAGGCGATCCCCCTCGGCGTGGCAGGGGAGCAGGCTGATCGGTGGGCTCCCGACGAACCCCGCGACCCACTTGTTGGCGGGACGCTCGTACACCTCGGTCGGCGTTCCGACCTGCTGCACCTTGCCCTCCTTGAGGACCGCTACCTGGTCGGCCATGGACAGGGCCTCGACCTGGTCGTTCGTCACGTAGATGAAGGTTGCTCCGAGGCTCCGGTGGATGCGGGTGAGTTCGGTACGCATCTCGACGCGGAGCTTGAGGTCGAGGTTCGTCAGCGGCTCGTCCATGAGGAACGCGCGCGGGCGACGGACCAGCGCCCGGGCCAGGGCGACACGCTGCATCTCGCCGCCCGACAACTGCGCGGGACGACGCTGCAGCAGACGTTCGATGTGCAGCAGGCTCGACATCTGCTCGACGGCAGCAGCGATCTCGCTCGAAGAACAGCGGCGTGCCCGCAGCGGCGAGGCGATGTTCTCGTACACAGTGTGTCGCGGGTAGAGGGCGTAGCTCTGGAAGACCATTGCCAGGTCGCGTGCGGCCGGGGCGTCACCTGTCGCGTCCCTGCCATCAAGATGAACCGTCCCTGCGTCGAGCTTCTCCAGGCCGGCGATCGCCCGCAGGGTCGTCGTCTTGCCCGCCCCGGAGGGTCCGAGCACGACGAAGAACGCGCCGTCCGGTACGTCCAGCGTCACCCCGTCCAGGGCCTGGACCTTGCCGAAGGACTTGCGCAGCCCGTGCGCTGCCACGGTTCCCATCAGGCCACCAACTCTTCCGTGCGCACGTCGTAGACTGCCGGGGTCCCGCCGGTGTGGCGCAGCCCGACCAGTGCGTCAGCGTCGAAACGGACGGTCGTTGGCATCCGGACCCGTACGTCACGCTGGCCGCTGTGGTCGACCACATAGATGATTTCGTCGCCCAGCCATTCCGCCGAGACCACGCGGGCCGGCACCGAACCGTCCGCCCCCGGCTCGGTGACCTCCAGCGCCTCCGGCCGGACGCCTGCCACCAGACGACGGTCGCGCGGCAGGCCTGCCGGTGGCGTGAGGGCCAGTCCGCCCTGACCGCGCAGCTTCCCGTCCTCCACCTCCACCTCGATCAGATTCATTGGCGGAGAGCCGATGAACGCGGCGCAGAAGAGACTCGCCGGACGGTCGTAGACCTCAAGCGGCGTGCCGATCTGCTCGACGCGGCCCTTGTTGAGGATGGCGATCCGGTGACCGAGCGACATCGCCTCGACCTGGTCGTGGGTGACGTAGACCATCGTCGCCCCCAGCTCCCCCTGTAGGTGCTTGATCTCCGTGCGCATGTCCGCCCTCAGCTCCGCGTCCAGATTGGTGAGAGGTTCGTCCATGAGGAAGGCTCGCGGCCGTCGTACCAGGGCACGAGCGAGCGCGACGCGCTGCTGCTCCCCGCCGGACAGCTGGCGAGGTCGCCGGTTCAGCAGCGGTCCGAGCCGCATCAGTCGGGCGGCTTCCTCGACCCGCTTGTGTACCTCCGACTTGGGCAGTCCCTCGGCCCGCAGCGGGAACGCCAGATTGTCGCGGGTCCTCAGATGCGGGTAGAGGGCGTAGAACTGGAACACCATGGCGATGTCGCGCTCGGCGGGCGGCAGGTCGTTGACGAGGGTGTCGCCGATGCGGATGTCGCCCGTCGTCTGCCTCTCCAGACCGGCTATGGCCCGCAACGTCGTCGTCTTGCCGCAACCCGAGGGGCCGAGCATCACGAACAGCTCGCCATCGTCGATGGACAGGTCCACGCGGTCGACCGCGACCGTTCCGTCCGGGTAGCGCTTGTGCAGGGCGGTGACCTCGATTCCCGCCATCAGCGTCGCACCGCCCCGAGCGTCACGCCGGCGACGAGGTGCTTGCGCACCAGGTACGCGAAGACGAGCACCGGCAGGGCGAACACCACGGAGGCGGCGGCCACGAGACCCCAGTCGACTGTGGTGCCGCCGATGAGGCCGGCGATGGCGGGTGGGGCCGTCCGTACGTCGTCGCTGGAGGTGAGGAAGATGGCGAACACGAACTCGTTCCACGAGAAGATGAGTGCGAACACCGCTGTCGCGGCGATGCCGGGTAGGAGCAGGGGGAGTGTGTATTTCCAGAACGCCTGCAAGCGGGTGTAGCCGTCGAGCATGGCGGCGTCCTCGTACTCCGCGGGCACCTCGTCGACGAATCCCTTCATCATCCAGATCGTGAACGGGACGTTGAACGCGGTGTAGATCAGGATCAGGCCGAGCTTGGAGTCGATGAGTCCGACCTGCCGGTACATGAGGAAGATCGGAACCACGACCACCACGGGCGGCATGAAGCGGGTGGACAGGATGAAGAACAGTTGGTCCTTCTTGGCCTTCACGCCGAAGCGTGAGTAGGCCCAGGCCGCCGGAACCCCCAGCACCGTGGCCAGCACCGTGGAGACCCCGGCGACCACTACGGAGTTGAGGAACGCGACGGACAGCGCCGAGCGGCCGCCGCCGGGGGCGACGAACACGTCCTTGAAGTGGTCCATGGTGACCGTGAAGCCGAAGAACTTGGCCGGGATGGCGTACACGTCCCGGTTCTCCTTGATTGACGTCTCGATCATCCAGAGCACCGGAAAGAGCATCACGACGGCCAGGACGATCAGCAGCACGATCTCCAGCGCGGAGCGGCCCCGGCCGCCACTGCGGCGCGCGGGCGGCGTGTGACCCGGGGCAGGACCCGCTGACACTGCCTCGTCGACGGAGACTGCCATCAGTCCTCCTTGAGCTTGTTCAGGTAGCGCAGGTAGAGCTGCGTGAGGACGATGACGACGAGGACCATGAGGATCCCGTACGCCGAGGCGGTGCCGGTGTTGAAGCCGAGGAACGCGACCTTGTAGACGTGGAACGACAACGTCTCGGTGGAGACACCCGGGCCTCCGCTGGTGAGGATGTAGACGAGGTCGAACAGCCGGAAGGCTTCGATGGCCCGGAACAACACGGCGATGAGGAGCAGCGGCCACACCAGCGGAAGAGTGATGGTGCGGAACTTGAACCACTCGGACGCCCGGTCGATCGAGGCGGCTTCGTACAGGTACTTCGGCACCGCGGTGAGGCCCGCGAGTGCGATGAGCATGATGAACGGCGTCCACTGCCAGGTGTCGACCACGATCAGGGAGACCAATGCCGTCCGCTGCCGGGTGAGCCACTCCACCTGCCCCAGGCCGAGCGAGCCGAGCATGCTGTTGACCACGCCGAACTGCGCGTCGAGCATGAATCGCCAGAACAGGCCGACCACGACCGGCGACAGCATCATCGGAACCAGGAACAGGGTGGTCAGCGCCCCTCGTCCGTGCGTGCGCCGTGAGATCAGGTACGCGATGCCGAAACCGAGCACGGTCTGCAGGCCGACAGCGCCGACCACGTAGATCAACGTCGTGAGGGCCCTCTGGTGGACCTGTGCCGACGTCAGGATGGCCGTGTAGTTCCCGAACCCGACGAAATGGGCGGGCCCTCCGCGGGTGGCCGAGTAGTCGGTGAAGGACAGGTACAACGCCCACAGCAGCGGGAACACCGACATGGCGAGCAACAGCAGCAGCGCGGGGGAGATGAAGGCCACGGCGAGCCCGCGGTCGCTCAGCCGGCGGGACCGGCCCGGTGCAGGCGGCGTCGCGGACGCCACCTGCCCGGGCTGGTCGGTCGTCAGAGGGACGGGATCGCTCACAGTCCGCCGCCACCCTTGCGGCCACTGGAGTCGAGCACGCCCTGCTGCTCCTTGGCGATGTCGTTCAGCGCGGTCTTCGGGTCCTTCGCGCCGTTGAGAGCCGCGTTGACGTTGGTGTTCTCGATGTCGACGAGGCGCGCGTACTCAGGCACGTTCCACATGTCCCGCATCCGCGGAACCGAGTCGGCGTACACCTGGTTGAACGGCCCGGCGTTGATGAACTCGGGCGACTGCAGGGCGTCCGTACGCGATGGCACGCCACCAGCCGCGGCCCACTTCTTCTGGACGTCGGCCCGCTGGAACCACTTCATGAAGTTCAGGGCCTCGGCCTGGTTCGCCGTGGGGGAGTAGGCCGACACGTGCATTCCCATGCCGCCGAGAGGGACCAGGTTCGTCTTCTGGCTAGGGAGGGTGGCGAAACCGAGCTTGTCGAGAATCTGCTCACGCGAAGTGCCCAGCGTCGACTGCTTCGGATCGAGCAGGCCGCCGCTCGCGGCGATCCAGTTGAACGCGATGCAGGCCTTGCCCTGGGCGACCGCCGCGTTCACCTCGTCGATGAACCAGTTGCCGGAGCCCTTGGCGGTCAGCGGCTTCATCTTGTTGACCAGGACGTCCATCGCCTCCTGGCCCGCAGCGTCGTTGAGGACGCCGTCGATCTTGCGGGTCTTGGCGTCCCAGAGGTTGCCGCCGTAGACGCCGTTGACGGTGTTGTAGGTGACTGCCGCGGCGTCGGAGCCGTTTGCCTGGTGGAAAGCCAGCCCGCTGACGCCGGGGTTGTCCGCCTGGCACTTCTCGGCGGCTGAGATCATCTGGTCCCAGGTCTGCGGTGGCTTGTCGCCGATCAGATCCTTGCGGTAGATCATCGTCCAGGTGTCGCCGAGCAGCGGTAGCCCGTACAGGCTGGCGTTCTCGTCGCGCTTACCGGTCTCCGCCTGGGGGAACTGGCCGTAGGCCGCCAGGAGGTACGGGTTGTAGGCGTTGACGTCGATGTTGTTCTTGACGAAGTCGGTGAGGTCGAGGATGTTGCCGTTCGTCACGGCCTCACCGATGTGTTGCGAGTCCAGGATCGCGATGTCGAAGTCGGTCTTGCGCGCGGCGAACTGGGTGAACATCGCGTCGTGCCAGTTCGCGTTCGGCACGGTGTTGACCTTGATGGTCGCGTTCGGCCGCTCCTTCTTGTACTCCGCGTTCGCGAAGTCCTCCAGGGCGTGCGCGGGGGGCCAGTCGAACCAGATGAAGCTGAGGGTCAGCGGGTCCTTCGTGAGTTCCGGGATGGTCGCCGGCGCCTTGGGGGCGCTCGCCTTCCCGCCGTCGTCCTCGCCACCGCCGCACGCCGCCACTGTCGTGGCCACCAGCAGCATGGCCGCCGTCGCCAACTGCACCTTTCGTCCGGGAGTGGACGATCGTCCTATTCGCTTCGGGTATCGCATCTTCCGGCCTGCTTTCTGGATGGGAACTTCTAGGGCCTCGCTATGTGCTTCGCCGAGCAGTTGCTGGGTTGCCAAGGCGCGCGTTGCCGGGCGGTCGCGGGGGCCGACCTGCGGCCCGGCGTCACGAGTACGCCGCGATGTGGAGGAAGATCATCCGCCACTTTTCCTATACGATCCGGTTGGGGGCGTCAGCATGTCGCAGCGTTGTAACTGATGTCAATAGGTTCCCGAAGGCGCACGAGAGGACCTCAGGTCACGATGGACGACGAAGCGATGATCGTGCGGGGCCGTAGGGCCGCGACGGGCGGAATGCCGCCGGGAAGAGCGCGCGGCCGGCTTGCTGACGAGGTGTACGACACGCTGCTCGAACAGCTGATGTCGCTACGGATCGAGCCTGGCTCCCGCGTCACGATCGATGTCCTGGCGCGAGAGCTGGGCGTATCGCAGACGCCGATCCGAGACGCTCTGAACCGCATGGAGGCCGAGGGTCTGGTCGTCCGCGTGCCGCATGCCGGCTACCGGATTCCGCCCCAGATCACCCGCCACCGATTCGAGGACATGCTCGAGGTCCGCCTGCTCCTTGAGCCTGCGGCGGCGCGCCGATCCGCCGAGCGCGCATCGTCGGAGCAGGTGGCCGGTCTGCGACGGATGCTGGAGGAGATGGCGGAGTTGGAGGGAGGCAGCGGGCCCAGCGCCTATGGCGCCTTCGGGCTGCGCGACGCCGCTTTCCACGATCTCGTCGCCCTGAGCGCGGAGAACCAGGTCATCCGCGAAGCGCTCGCCCGCCTGCACAGCCACGTGCATCTCTTCCGGCTGCACCGCGACGCCCAGGTCACCCACCTGGCAATGGCCGAGCACGAGGACATCGTGGCCGCGATCGCCGCGCGCGATCCCGACGCCGCCGCGTACGCGATGCGACGGCACATCCTGCGGTCCGGCGAGCGTTTCCGTCGATTGTTCGACGAGGTCAAGGATGCGGAGGCGATGGCGGCAGAGGCTTGACGGGTGCAGATGGGCCGGGGAATGCTTGCTCAACCGGATCGGATCGGATTGGATCTACCTCACCCACCACCAGATGCGAGGAGAAGCAGATGCCCAGAGCACTGCTCCTGACCGGCGACGCCGCCGAGGAACTCGACACCATGTATCCCTACTACCGCGTGCAGGAGGGCGGTTGGGACGTCGACGTCTCGTCCCGGACGATGCGTGACGTGCAACTGGTCATCCACGAGTTCGACCCCAACTCCGACGCCTATGTGGAGAAGAACGGCCGGAAGCTGCCTGTCGACGTGCCCTGGGCCGAGGTCGACGTCGAGCGCTACGACGCCCTCATCATCCCCGGGGGCCGTGCCCCCGAATGGATCCGGGTCGACGCCGACGTCAGGCGAATCACCGAGCACTTCTTCGCCCGCAACCTCCCCATCGCGCTGGTGTGCCACGGCGCGCAGGTCCCAGCGGTGTACGGGCTGCTGAAGGGTCGCAAGACAGCGTGCTTCCCGCCCATCACCGGTGACATGGAGAACGCGGGCGCGACGGTCATCGACGCCCCGGATGTCGTGGACGGCAACCTCGTCTCCTGCCGGGGATGGCCAGACATGCCGCAATTCGGCAGGGCGATGATGGACGTCTTCTCGAAGTCCGTCAGCTCCGGGGCGGCGTGAGCGCACCTGGCCTGCCCCGATGACACCACTTCGGACGGTCGCGGTCGACGGTTCCCCCGTCCGCGTCCTGGAGAGCGGCACCGGACCCGCGGTGCTGATGCTGCACGGCTCCGGACCCGGCACGACCGGGTCCGGAGCCTGGGCAACGACGGCGCAGGCGCTGGGCGAGTCCTGGCGCGTGGTGGCTCCTGACCAGGCCGGGTTCGGCCGTACACCGCTCCCGGCAGGCTCCACGGGTGGGCTCCAGCTGTGGACGGAGCAGGCCGCCGGCCTGATGGATGCCCTCGGCATCGACAACTACGCAGTGGTGGGCCACTCGATGGGCGGCGCCGTGGCGCTGGCGCTGGCGGCCGCGCGCCCTCAGCAGGTCACCCGTGTCGTTGCGGTCTCGACGATGGGCGCCCCCGGGGCGCCGCTGTCCGCCGATCTCGACGCGATCTGGGCCGTCCCCGCTGGCCTGCTCGGAGCGCGAGACATGCTGAGTCGCCTTGTCTTCGACAAGACGCTCGTGACCGATTCGGCAGTCGATGCCCGAGCGACTGCGATGCGAGCGGGGGCGACCGCGTTCGCGTCGTTGTTCCCTGCGCCCAGGGCACGATGGGCCGACGACCTCACCCTCTCGGCGCAGACGCTGGCAGCGATCCGCGCGCCCGTACTGCTCGTTCACGGTGCCCAGGACCGGGTCACCCCGCTCGGGACGGCAGCCCAGCCCTTGCTCGACCACCTGGCCGATGTCCGTCTGCACGTGTTCGGCCGGTGCGGGCACGTGCCGGCGATCGAGCACCCGCACGAGTTCCGGCAACTGCTGTCGTGCTTCCTCGGTCAGAACCGAGGTCACTGACTGCCGCAGCAGGTCCGCAGCACGCAGTGGCGCTCTCGCACTGACCGCCAGCGGCGCCCACGGCGTACTCGGCACCTCGGCCACTGATGCACGTCGATGTTGCCCGAACGGTCGCGGGTGTGCTGGAATGGCGAACATCGCTGCAGCGCGGAGGCAACCGCGCTGGGAACGGTCAGCGCGGGAGCATCGCAGTGTTGGCACAGCGCCGCTTCGGCGGACGCGCGCCGCACCGCCACACCATCTCCACGACGACGTGCAGGTGTCCGCCGTACGTCTCGTGTTCCCACGACACCACATCGCTCGACCTCTGGCACGCCGGAGGCGTCCGATGCGTCACGTCGACGCACCTGAACCGGTGACGAGGTGAGCAGCGATCGCGATGCCCGGAGCACTGATCCGGTCCCTGCCACGGTAGGGGCCCAACGTCATGAAGGATGACCATGCGCCGTTCCCTCGCGGTGTTCACCGCCGCCCTGATCCTCGGCACCACAGCCGGCAGCGTCCCCGCCGGGGCGTCGGGTGCCTCCCACCGCACGTGCACCCGCGACCTGCTCTTCTGTGAAGACTTCGAACGTTTGCCGCGAGGCGGCGCCAGCACGTTGGACTGGGGCATCGACACCCGCAACGGCACACTCACCGTCGAGCGCGCCCGCCACGGCAACCAGGTGTTGCACGTGCACACCGTCGACAACGGCAGGGCCTTCCTGCGCGTCGACGATTTCGCCGCGCCGGGCAACCGCTTCTACGGCCGGATGCGCCTGCGCGTCGACGCGTTCCCCACCGCCCCCGACTGGGCGCACTTCACGCTTGTGGAGGCGACAGGCACCGGCAGCCCGGAGGTCGTCCGTCCGATCGGCGGCCAGTACGCGCCCACAGTCCCCGGCATCTTCTGGGGCGTGGGCGCCGACGGCGGCCCGACCGGCGACTGGACCAACTGGCGGGAGTCGGCGCCCGTGGTCGAGGACACCTGGCAGTGCTTCGAGTGGCAACTCGACCCGAAAGACAACCGCGTCGTGGTGTGGATCGACGGGGTGGCAAACCCGGAGCTGACCGCCTCCACCACGCAACACGGCGGCAACGACGTGCCGTTCATCCTGCCGACGGTGAACACCGTGAAGATCGGCTGGCAGCTCTACCAGGGCGGCACCACGCCGGGCGAGTTCGACATCTGGATCGACGACATCGCTCTCTCCACCAAGCGGCTCGGCTGCTGACGTCGTTCGTCGCGTTCCACCGCGTGCTCTCACCGGGCGCAGGCCCTCGCCGACAGCGCGCCCACCCAGCCACCGGGAGGCGGCCGGGGCGTTGCCGACCGAGGCGTACCTTCCGCGACCGCCGTGGTCGCGGAAGGTACGCCTACACCGGCTTCCAGACCGCAGAGTGCTGCCTCAGACGCGTTACCACTGCATGCTTGTCGCGGTTGCGCACGTCCGTTGTTCGGGGGCGGCACCGGCGGTCATGGAGTTGCCGACCACACCCTGCCGGCTGTCGACCATCCACAGCAGACGCAGCGGCTGTCCTTGTGTCTATCCATTCACGGTCAGTGCGTGCGACGATCCCTCCGGCGATGCGCGCGATGGGGGGCCGGGTGGGTCGGAGCCAGCGTTGGTACGCGGTGGTCGGCGTCGTCCTAACCGGCATTTTCGGGGCCGTGGTGAACCTGGCCACCAGCGGGTTCGACGTGGCCGACCGGAAATGGTGGCTGACCGTCGCCGCCGTGGTTCTTCTCGTTGTGCTGGTGGCTGTCACCTACTTTCAGACGGATTCCGGCTCGCTGGCGGACTGGGACAACACGGTCGAGGCGGAAGCCGCCCGGTTGGCTTCCGAGGTGGAGCGCAGGGGGAGCGCGCAGCGGGCCCGGTACGGCAGCTCGCTCCTGCAACTGCGGTTCCGCCTGGCGCCCGCAAAGGTTGTCGGTCAGTTGCCGAACGTGCGCGTCTCGGCCTACGCCGGCGCCTTTCCGACGACAAAGCTGGACGGCCGGCTCGACGACATCGCCGACGTGTACCGGCAGTCCACCGGATGGCTGGTGGTGCTCGGCGGGCCGGGGGCTGGCAAGTCCGTCCTCGCCCGGCACCTGGTCGTCCGCCTGATGGAGACGCGCAAGCCGGACGAGGTACGGATTCCCGTGGTGTTCCCCGTGCACACCTGGGATCCGGACGTCGAGTTCGAACAGTGGCTGGCGCAGTGCCTCATGCGCGACTTCAACGGTCTGAAGCGGGAAGGTCCGGGCGGGACGAATGTTGCCGCCGCGCTCGTCGAGCACGGGCACATCCTGCCGATTCTCGACCGCTTCGACGAGATCCCGCAACGAAGGCTCAGGGACGCCCTCCGCGAACTGAATCACGCGCCGATGCCGCTCGTCCTTCTCAGTCGCACGGAGACGTACGCCGAATTGGTCAAGGAGGGAGTCGCCCTGCGCCGTGCCGACGTCATCGCTCTGGATGACCTCACCCTGCGGGATCTCCGCAGGGCTCTGCCCACCGACACGCGGACGGAGGCCGGTAGGGCGAAGTGGGACGTGGTCCTCGACCCGCTGAGCGAATCCGGTGATGCCGGCGGTGTCTCGGCGTTGGCGAGCCCGCTGATGGTCAGTCTCGCCCGCGCGGTCTACGAAGAGCCCGGCGAGAACCCGGCCGACATGCTGGAGTCCTCCGGCCGGCGTCTCCGGGATGCGGAGGAGTTGAAATCCCGACTGCTGGCCAGGTTCGTCTCCACCGTCTACCGCCGGCAGTCGCCGTGGCGGCCGGAGAACGCCGAGCGCTGGCTGGGCTACCTGGCCCGGACGAACGGTCCTGGCGACTTCGCCTGGTGGAAGCTCGTCGACTCGGTGCCCCGCCGCCATCGGGTTGGTGCGTTCCTCGTGCTGGGCGCCGTTCTCGGTGCGGCCGCCGGGGGACTCCGGCTGGGGTGGACCGGCCTGGTCCTGGGCGCGTTGATCGTCGGGGTGTTGGGCGCGCTGATCGGCTGGTCGCAGGGCCCCGAACCGGAGCGTATGGACCTCAAGCTCTCGGGTAGGGCGAAGCACGCCCTGGCGCAGGTGGTGCCCGGGGTGGTCGGCGGCCTGATCGTCGGGATCGTCGGGTTCTTCCTGGTCGGGCAGTGGGGTTGGTGGACGCTGGGCGTCGCCGGCGCGCTCGGCAACGCGGTGGGCGGCGGCCTCACCGGCTGGGCCCGGCACCGGGCCTGGAACGACAGCGCGAAGCCGATCCTCAAGGAGGTGGGCCTGGGAGCCTGCGGCGGCGCTGCAGGCGCGTCCACGGTGGGCGCGATCGGCGCGCTCTCCCACGCGCCTACCGGCCAGAATCTGCCCCTGTGGCTGCTGGCCGGCCTCATCGTCGGAGTGGCCTTCACGCCCGGCGCCGGACTCCTGGCCGAACCCGAGGTCGAGGTCGCCGTCACCCCCACCGCACTGTTGCGGTCCAACCGCCGCTACGCCGTCCTCCAGACGATCATGGTGACGATCACGTTCGGTCTGGCGATCGGCATCTTCACCGGCATCGTGAACGGCTTCGTGTTCGGCTGCGCCATCGGTGCCGCCTTCGGCGTCGGCGCGCACGCCTGGGGACGCTGGCTCATCATCGGCCGGGTCTGGCTGCCGCTGACCGGCCGTCTCCCGTTCCGGAAGGTGTGGAGGTTCCTGGAGGACGCCCAGGAGCGAGGTCTGCTCCGCCAGCGGGGCGCGTTCTACGAGTTCCGCCACGCCCTGCTCCGGGACACCGTGGCGGCGAGGTACGCGGCAAGTAGTCGTACCAGATTCTGGTCCGACTGAGAGCCGGCCGTCAGGCGGCCAGAATGGCCCGCAAGGTCTCCTGCGGACGCTCGATCAGCGGAATGTGCCAGACGCCCGCCCGTCCGTCGATGGTGACCTCGACGAGCCCTGGAAACGCCCGCCGCCACTGATCGACCGAGTCGGCGACCAACACGAGCGGATCATCCGCCGGTTCCCGCGCTTGAAGGTAGACGACCCGCGCGGCACGCCCGGTCAGTTCCCCGTCGCGCAGGGCAGGGGAGGAGGCGATGAACTCGGCCTGACTGGTCAGCGCCGGCATCCCCACCCACGTGGAGTGCCGCCGTCCGGCTTTGACAATGCGTGGATCTGCGCCCGGTTCCGGTTCCGGCTGATCCCCGAACTGGTTCAGCAGTGCCCAGCCGAGGCTGGTCAGCGGCCCACCCCGATACCAGGAGGCGAGCCCGAACAGCCAGTCCGGCCGCTTGATGCGTGCCGCGCTGTCGGGCGCCGTGTCCAGCACGAGCACCGCCTGCCCGTACGGCGACCCATCCTCGGCGTACCGGTCGAGGAACTGCCTGGCACAGAGCCCACCCATTGAAGCGCCGTACACCCGGACGTTGCCTGGCCGGATCACCTCCAGGGCCGCCATGACCTGCCGGTAGAGCCCGTCTACATCCACTGCCCGCTCGGCGTAGTCGGCCACCACCATGGCGTCGCCCGGCCCGAGAAACGGCGCGAAGGCCCGGCTGAGCTGGGCACCCGACATGATGTACCCGGGAAACACGACCACAGCCTGCCGAGCCGCCCCAGCCCTGCTGGCTGTGACGTGCACGGTCGCCGCCGTACCGGTGCGGTAAACCGTTCCGGTGAGCCCGTCGACGGCCAGCAGCGCCAGGACTACCGAAAACGCCAGCCCCACACCTTTGACCACCCGCACCACCGGGCGCCGGCCCGCGCTGCCGGCCCCAGCCCCGAAACCCGGCGACCCGATCGGCCGCTCCCGGCCCGAGGCACTCCGCATGCCGCGCATTATCGTCCGCAGCCTGCCCACCCAAAAATCAGGCAACACAACCCATCCCTGGTACGGCCGGACAGCGCCGTACCGATCCCGTCATCCTGATCGCCGGAGCGGTTCGACCGGCCTCGCTCCAGGCGCTTGTGGAGGCGTTGTTCGCGGGCGTGAGCGCCTGAGATCGGCATCGCCGAGGGTTTGCCCGGTCAGAAGGTTGCCCGGTTCACGGGTGGGTGACGGCGCGTCGGCCGGTCCCGCCGTAGGTCGGGCTCGGAAAGCGCCAACCGAGTGTGGCCTGTGACGAGTCCGCGACGGCCTTTGAACTTTCGGAGATCCTGCGCGTCGTCCCGGGTATGGACCGTACGACAGCTGTAGTCCGCTCGATCGACGATCTCGCGCCGCAGCTGGCCAACAGCCGCGAGTATTGGTTGGGTTGGGGTGACGGCGAGGACGACGACCTCGCCATGTACCGCAGTGACCTGCCCGACCCGTTGCTGAACGGGGTCATGCGAAGCCGGAACACCGACGTCGCATCGGTCGTCGACGAGGTTCGGCGATACTTCGACGGCTGCCCCTGGTACTGGCGGGTCGCCCCGGACAGCGACGCCGGTGTGCGAGAGGCCCTCGTCGAGGCCGGTGCCGTCGAGGCGCTGACCATGCCGGTGATGGCGTTCGACCTCACCGCCCTGCCCGACGTTCCCGGTACGACCGGCCTGCGTATCAGCGTGGCCGAAGCGACGCCGCAGGGCATCGCGACGTTCGTCCGGGCGTACGGGCCCGCCCTGGGGGTGCCGCAGGAAGGGCTGCAGGCCACCACCGAGAACGAGTTCGCGCGCGCCAGCCGGTCGGACGCCGAGATCCGTTTCATCGGCTGGATCGACGATCGCCCGGTCGCCACATCGATGCTGTCGGTCGGCCACGGCGTTGCTGGGATCTATACCGTCGCCACCCAGGCCACGTATCAGAGGCGGGGAATCGCGACAGCCATGACTCTTGCCGCCCTGCGCGCCGGATACGACCTGGGCATGCGCGTTGCCACCCTGCAGGCCACCGCCCAGGGTGAGCCCGTCTACCGGCGCATGGGCGCCAAGACGGTCGCGCACTACCACATGATGTCGTTCCCGCAGTGATTCCATGACTCGCCGCTCGGCAGGCGATGATCTGACAGCACCGGTGGCAACGCGCTGCCGCATGCACCACACCGCCCGCCGTGCCGACAATGGTTCAGGCCCCGGTCTCGACGTTCGGAGGAAACCGTGACGATCACGCATTGGCGTCGGTCACTGACCGCGTTCCTGGCCGCCGGCCTCGTGGCCGGATGTTCGAGCGGCACGCCGGAAGCCGCCGATGTGAAGCCCCAGCCCCGAGCCGCTGGCCTGGCCGTGGAGAACGTCGTGGCCGGCCTGGAACACCCATGGGACATCGGCTTTCTGCCCGACGGCCGCATCCTGCTCACCGAACGGCCCGCCAGTTTCCGCATCGTCGACGGCGGCACGGCCGGCGACGTGCGGGCCGACCTCACCGATGTGTTCGTCAGCGGCGAGGGCGGCCTGATGGGCCTGGTGATTCATCCCGACTTCGACCGGACCCGTGAGTTCACCACCTGCCAGACACACCAGGACGGTGGTCAGCCGGTGGACGTACGCCTGGTCACCTGGCGCCTGTCGCCGGACGCGACAAGCGCCACCCGGGTACGCGACCTGCTCACCGGGCTCCCGATCAGCACCGGCCGGCACTCCGGCTGCCGCCCGACGATCGCCGCAGACGGGGCGCTCCTGGTCGGCACCGGCGACGTGGCCCGGCCCTCGCACCCCCAGGACCGACGTAGCCTGGGCGGCAAGGTGCTGCGTCTCGACCTGCACACCGGTGAGGGCCTGCCGGACAACCCGTTCGCGTCATCGTCCGACGCCAACGAGCGGCGCATCTACAGCTACGGCCATCGCAACATTCAGGGCGTCGCCGTGCGTCCCGGCTCCGGCCAGGTGTTCACCGCCGAGCACGGGCCCAGCGGCTTCGACGAGATGAACCGCATCCAGCCCGGCGGTAACTACGGCTGGGATCCCGCACGTGGCGGTACCGTCCAGACGTACGACGAAAGTGTCCCGATGACCGACCGCGACCGCTTTCCCGACGCCGTTCTCCCGCTGTGGACCTCCGGAGCGACCTCGACCGAGGCGCCGTCCGGGGCCGCGTTTCTCGACGGTACGCAGTGGGGCCCGTTGAACGGCCGGCTGGCCGTGGTCGCGCTGCGCGGACAGAAGACACTGCTGTTCCAGCTCGACGACGCTGGCGAGAAGGTTGTCGACCTGGCGCTGCCCACCGAGCTCAACGACGCCTACGGCCGCCTGCGCGGCGTACGCACCGGCCCGGACGGCGCCCTCTACATCACCACGTCCAACGGCACCGACGACCGCCTGTTGCGCATCACATACCGAGCCTGACGCTGTGGCCGCGAGATACGCGACAGGCAGCACCGCTGAGGCGCCCGCCGCCGGGTGGCCGCCGACAGGGGCATCCCC
The DNA here is from genome assembly GCF_011927785.1 of Micromonospora profundi. Taxonomy (NCBI): domain Bacteria; kingdom Bacillati; phylum Actinomycetota; class Actinomycetes; order Micromonosporales; family Micromonosporaceae; genus Micromonospora; species Micromonospora profundi. The sequence goes on from NZ_JAATJK010000001.1 coordinate 1,537,080, forward strand.
GGCGCGCTGAACGAACACCCGCTTCCGGATACAACACCCGGGTAGAGCCCTCCCGCATGGGCTCTACCCGGGTGTTTGCTGGCCCCACCGGGTCGACCAGATCGGCAAGGTAGCCGTATCCATGCTCACGGTGTTCAGTGAGGGCGTAGGCACGGCCTGCCACCTGCTGGTGGGGTTTGGCGGTTGGCGGTGCCGTATGTCAGACCGCATTGCCCCGCTTGAGGGCGCCGGCGATACGCACGACCCGCTCGGCCTGGTGGCGGGCGGCGTTGCGGGTGTCGTCGTCGATGGAGCCGAGGTCGGGGCCGAACACGGCGTGGTGTGAGGTGCCGTAGGGGTTGCCGTCGACGTACTTGATCGGGTCGGTGTATCCGGGCGGGACGATGATGCCGCCGAAGTGGTGGATGCTGTTGTAGAGGGCGAGCAGCGTGGTTTCGTGTCCGCCGTGCCGGGTGCCGGTAGAGGTGAAGCCGCTGTAGACCTTGTCCGACAGATGGTTCGCCTGCCACGGCCCCGACAGCGTGTCGATGAACTGCTTCAGCTGGGCGGTGATGTTCCCGAACCGGGTGGGTGATCCGAAGATGACCGCGTCCGCCCAGATCAGATCGTCGGCGCTGGGAGCCGGCACGTCGGCCGTCGCGGCGTGGTGGGCGGCCCAGATTGGGTTTGAGTCGATCGCGGCCTGGGGTGCCAGCTCGGCGGCCTTACGGATTCGAACCTCCGCGCCGGCTGCCTCCGCCGCATGAGCCATTTCGGTGGCGATCGCTGTGCCGGTGCCCGTCGAGGAGTAGTAGACGATGGCGAGATTGACGTTGTGGGACATGGTGGCTCTCTTTCCTGAGGAGATGGCTCCGGCGGTGTCGCCGGCTGTCCATGGATGGAGCGGACAGCGGGCGGCAGCCAACCGTTGGTCGAGCACTGCTGGCCCGCGGCAGCGGCCAACCAGCCGCTGTCACGGAAGGGGACGCCGGCCCTACGGCAGGTGAATCGCTACCACGCCTCCTTGCCGGAGATCGCGATGCCCTCGGGCGAGAATCCGTTCGGCAGCGGCAGCACCGCAGGGAACGGTCTCCCTACTGTGATGGATTGCCTACTCAGACGTCGGCCAGCCGGCGACGATCGGAGAGCGTCGGCAGGTGACCGGTCACTCCGCCGTCGACGTAGATCAGCTGGCCTGTGATGAACTTCGACTCGTCCGATGCGAGGAACACGACCGCGTTGGCGACGTCAGCTGGTTCCCCGAAGTCCTTGAGCATCTGGGAGTTCAGGATCAGTTGGGTCGGCGACACCTCCTCGAGCCGGTGGTTCCCGCCGGCGCTCGGCGGCATGGGCGGGATCAGCCCAGGAGCCAACGCGTTGCTGCGGATGCCGAGATGACCGAAGGACGTGGCTACCGACTGGGTCAGGTAGTTGATCGCCGCTTTGCTCGTGCCGTAGGCGATCAACGCCAGGTCACCACCTGCGGCCTGGATCGATGATGTGTTGATGATCGATCCGCCACCGGACTCGGCCATCGCGGGAACGGCGTACTTGCTGCCGAGGAAGACGCTGCCGGTGTTCACCTCGATGGTCCGCAACAGGTAGTCACGGCTGATGCCCAGCACGTCGGAGTCCTGGAGAACCCAGTCGGCGCTCACCAACCCGGCGTTACTCCACAGCACGTCGAGCCGCCCATAGGTCTCGGTGGCGAGCGCGACGGCGGCGGCGATGTGCGCCTCGACGCTCACGTCACCGGTGTACGGCGTGACGTCGAAGCCGTTTTCGGTGAGCTCCTTTGCTCGCTCGTGAACGGTCGGAGACAGGTCCATCATCACGACCCGCGCACCCTCTGCCGCCATGGCGCGCACTCCTGCGAAGCCGAGGACACCGGCCGCACCGGTGACGACGGCAACCTTGCCTTCCAGACGACCCATTGAGAGCCCCTCTCACAAGTAGTTGAAATTTCATCATCGAGGTTTACGGTAGCATGAGTCGCTGAAACTTCAACTACTTTGTGAGGGCACTTCATGACGGAGATCCGGTGGCTGGACGAGGAGGAGCAGCGGACGTGGCGCAGCTTCCTGCTGGCCAGTCGTCTGCTGTTTGACCGGTTGGAGCGGGACCTGAAGCAGGACGCGGATCTCTCGTTCGCCTATTACGAGATCCTCACCCGGCTCTCCCAGGCCCCAGGGCGCTCGATGCGGATGGCCGACCTCGCAGCCGCGTGTGTGTTCGACCGCAGTCGGCTGAGTCACGCGGTCGACCGACTGGTGCGCAGCGGCTGGGTCCGCCGGGCACCCTCCACCTCGGATGCCCGAGGTCAGCTCGCGGAACTCACCGACGAGGGCATGGACAAGGTCCGGCAGGCCGCCGGCGGTCACGTCGAGCAGGTGCGATCACTGCTGTTCGACCGCCTTACCCGAGATCAACAAGTGGCCCTGAGGGAGATCAGCGAGGCGCTCGCAACCGGCATCGTCGAGATGCCGAAGCTCCGCGGGATGGGTTGGCCGTCGCAGTGACGGCCGGAGTCGTCGGCGACGCCGGGCACTGTCAGGCGGCTCGTCGCGGTGCGGCGACGTGGGTGGGGAACCGCATAACGGATGCCGAACCCCGGAGTTCAGCGCGCTGGCCATCGAAATCTGCCTACATCATCACGGCTGATCTGGGTGGTCTGCGAAAACCCACCGAGCGAAAGTTACGGCGTGCCTGGTCGGGTCGTCCAGGCTCCGGACCGACCGTCCCCACAGCAGACCACAGGAGGCATCACCATGAGCAAGAGAGCGCCGGACCTTCACGCCTGAGAGGTTCCAGTCCTTCCGGGCGTACTGACCGGGGGTGTGACGCCCGGGCGATCACCGCTCCGACCTCCGGTGATCGTCGCCATCAGCCTGGCCGCCCCACAGGCGGAGGCATGTGATCGCCCGGGCGCCGTCGTGGGTTGAACCTGCTACTCGGGCAGGGCCGTCCTCCGCTGCCCGCCTCCGCGGCCCCGGCCAGCCCTGCGCCAGTCCGCTACCCGGTGGTGGGGGAGCCCCGGGACGGGCAGCGGGAGTGGCTGCCGAGGTGGTCAGCACGGTCGTGCGTTCCGGTTGGCTGCGCAGGATAGCGGCTGTCGCGCGTACCGCGGACAGACTGTCGGCGCCGGACCGCACGATCAGGATCTCGCAGGCTGTCTCGGCGGCGTCATCGAACTCCATCACGTCTGCCTCCCGGCGTGCCAACCCGGCGGCAGAGGATGGCCATCCGGGGTGTATCCCGCGACCGGCGCGCCGAGCGTGGCACCGCCGGCGGTGGACCACGTGGCGGACGACTGCCCCACGACGTCCCAGGAGCCATTACCGCCCGAGCCGCCCCAGCCACTCGGAGCGCCCGGGCCTTGCGAGGCGGTGGGGTCGGGCACCGGGCTGGTGAACTCGGCCAGGCGCCAGTGCCCGCCGCCGTCGGTGTACACGCCCAATCTGTGCACGACGGCAGGAGGCACCTGATCCACGGCGGTCTCCGCCGGCCGCCCGGTCGCATACATCGTCCGGTGGGTGACGGTGCGGATCGTTCCTCTCACCTCGGGACGCTCGAGGATGAAGGTCAGGATGGCGTGCCAGGCCGCGTCCGGATCCGGTAGCCCTGCGATCACCGACGCCACAGCGGTCAGGTGCAGATCCCCCTCGCGGTTGCGCAACTCGCGCAACAGGGTCGCGACGACCCGTTGCAGCACCACGTCGACCTCGGCAGCCCCGTACCGGCGCTGGGGAAGCAGAGGTGAGCGGCCGGGGTGGAGCCAGGTGTTCTCGGCGCCGGCGGTGACGATGCTCGGCCCGATCGCCGCGACCGGCCGGTCGAGGCCATACCCCATCCGCCGGGTGACCGGCACGAGGTTCTGTGGGCCGGTGCGGGCGTGCACCGAGTACCGGCGATGTGCCCGGTGCCCCAGGACCAGCTCACGACTGTGCTGCGCGGACGTCTGCGCCCAGACGTTGTCGTAGTTGGTTGCCTCCCGCTGGTACAGCTGCGGCTGGGTCAACGAGTAACCTTCGCCGACGCTGGTGATGTAGTTGCTCGCGAAGGGGTGAGCCCGGGCGGCCATCATCAGATCGTTGTTCGTCCGCATTCCGAATCCGGACGAGGTGAACAGGGCGTGGAATGGGCCGAGGTGGAGGAGACGATTGTCCGAATCGATGTAGATGCCGCCGAAGTTCCACAGCAGGTGAAGGCGAAGGATATCGCTGGCCGCCACGTAGCCGAGCGTCGTCTGCCTGTTCATCTCCAGCATGAAGAACTCGGTGTCCCAGAGCGAGGAGCCGTGGCCGAAGATCTCGTACACGTTGAGGAGCGTCACGTTCGCTTGTGTCGCCCATCCCAGCATCTCGTGGATATGCGGAAAATCGTCGGGCCGCTGGCGGGCCTGCTCGAACAGGACCCGTGGCACATCGGTGAAGAGCGCGACACGCCAGCCTTGCGGGCCGACCTGACGGGCGAGGTCGGCCAGGTTGATTCGCCGCGCCTGAACGCGGGGCCCAGCGAACGGACCGCCCAACCAGATTGCGAACGCGGTCGTCGACAACTCCATCGGAGCGTTCTGGTTGTCGAGATTCTGCCGCCACTGTGCCAACTGACCCGGTAGGTGCGGATACTGCCGGCCTGGCTGAGGCGGCTCGCTCCACACGCTCTGCCCCCGGGACTCCAGATGGTCGACCGTCAGGCCGGCATGCGGCGGCCAGACGTTACGCAGGTCGAATTGCTCGAAGAGCGCCTGAACCTGCGACGTCCGCACCTGGCGAACGTCAATCGAAGGCATGCCCGGCCATGGGGCCGGCGGTCGCCGCGTATTGAACAGATCCGGCCCGATCAACGGATGAGGCGGGCCGACCGGCGAACGCCGCGACAGGGCGACCCGGTCCGCCGAGGACCGCAACCGTGCGGCAAGGGCCGCCGACCGCTGCTCCAGCGTCGGTCCCGCGGATCCCTGCACCCCGGCCGGCTGCCCGCCCGACCGGTACATGTAAACCTGGATGATCTGGCGCGGCACCGGGCCCCACAGCTGCTGCGTCGCCGGGTCCTGACCGCCGAGGCGGTACGACGTGCCCAGGCGCCCTGCCCGACCGACGCGGGCATTGCGACGCCAGCGCGCACGCTCGGCCGACATCCGCCGCTGCACCGGCACCGGACCGCTGTCCTGCGGTCGCGCGCCGATCCGAGGCAGCACCAGCCGCCCACGCCGCACGGCACCGGGCCGACGTGCCGGCGGCGACACCGGCCACAGCGGCACCGCACGGGTACCCGCCGCGGCGAGCTGGACGCCACCCCGCCCGGCCTGGCTGCGGTGACCATCCGACCCGTCCACCACCGATGGGCTCCGGTCGCCCCTGCCTGAGCTGTCACGAGCGCCGCCGCGCCGCTGATCGCCGCCCGAGCCGGCACCGCCCCGAGGTCCATCGGCACCTGGCCTGGTGGCGGGGTGCACCGATCCGGACTCCTGGCGAGCCGGCTCTGCCGGGAGGACGGTGACCACGACGTTGCGGCTGCCCTGTCCTCTGTGCTCGCTCAACTCGCCCGACATCATGGCTGGAGGCAGCATGTTGGTGACCGTTTCGGGGTCGAGGCCGGCAGCCACCAACTCCCCGCTGAGGACCGCGTGGACTGCCTCGGCCCGAGCGAGCCCGGTCCGTTGAGCCGTCTCCTCGCGGCGGAACCCGAAGCTTCCGTTGCCGTACCCGGTGATTGCCACGGTCGGCAGTGGCCCGTTCGACGCCCGGGCTACCGCAGCCACGTCTATCAGCCACTGCGCGAGCGCCATCAGATCCTGCGAACGGGGCACGTCGGCCGCCGAGGAGTGCCGGTGTGCGAACGTGACCGTCACGGGAGGCGGCTCACGCCGCGCCGCGCCGCTGTGCAAGACCTGGTCCCCGTCGAGTTCGTTGCGGTGGGCTGGTCTGACCACCACAGAGCCGTGAGACGTGGCGTGCCCGACGACCGTGAACGCACGCCGCGCCGGTGCGGGCAGGTGGATGGCCCGCCAGCCGTCCGGCGCCTCGTACAGGTCGCGGACGAATCGGATACGGTCGTCCACCTCCGACTCGGTCAGGCCCTGCAGCGCGGCCCGCCAGATCAGGTCGGGCCGTGCGTGGCTGCGGACCGCCGGCTCGACAGCCGCCAGATCCAGGACGCCATCGCGGTCAAGCGCTGCGGCGAGCGTATCGACAGCGGCCCGCACCCGAGCGAGTGTCTCGCGGCGATCGGACAGCGGGATCGGGGTGCTCGTGGCTCTCGCCGGCGCGTAGGCCCAGTTCTGGTGGTAGGCCGCGGTCAGTTCTTTGACGATCGCGTCCTCGTGCGCGGGAAGCAAGCCGCCGAAGACGTTCCAATGCCCGCCGTGGTGCACCCCCAGGTCAGGCGGGTCGATCAAGACGTCGCTGGCATCGTCGCTATCGACCTCATCGCGTGTCACGTACGACGCCGTCGAGGTCGCGTAGACCCGGACATCGTAACCGCGCTCGCGCAGCCGGGCCCAGAAGTCATGGGCACCGCCGCCTCGCCGTGTCAACGCGCCAAAGTCACACGAGATGAGGGTGACCGACCGGACGCCCGCCTCGTAGCGGCCGACGAGGAAGCCCTCCTCGATCACCACATCGGCCAGGGTCCGCCCGTTGATCAGCACAGTCTCGCCGCCCTGCCGCTCCAGCTCCGCTTCGGTCGAATCGCCATGCACCGCGACTACGACCGTCTCGCCGTCCGAGACCCACGGCGGCGTCACACTCATCGAACGGCCGTCCAGCCCGCTGGTCCCGGCGCCCACCTCCCACATGGTCATGTCGCGGGGGGAGCCGCGCCTGAACCACGGAGCAAGGAATTCGGTCGACAGGTTGGTGGCGAATGAAACGCCGTAGCGTCGGCCCGAACGATCCCAGAGGGGATTGGCCGCCACGGATCTCAGGGTGAACTCGGTGGGCTGCTGGGCCTCGTCCAGCCCTTTGTACCGCTGGCCCGACTCTGGTTGCGCCTGCCTCCAGTTCCTCGTGGCCCTTTCCGACCGACGCATACCGGGACGCGGGGACGCGGACGGGTCGAGCAGCGCATCAAGCGTCCCGTCGGCGGTGACAGCGCCGTGGGGCACCAACCCTCGGTCGGGATCCAGTTGGGCGAGCTGCCCCGTGGCAGTCACCGGCATCAGGATCGGGCCGGTGAGGGCTGGGTTGACCTCGCGGAGCGTCGGGTCGATGCGGGCGTACCGTCGGCTGTCGCTCTCCTGGGTCTCGATCAGGACGAGGTCGCCGTTCGTCAGACGCTCGACCAGCACGACGTGCATGGGGTCGTTCGGTCGGTGGACCCGGACGGCGGTGATGGCGCCCGGCTGCAGATGCGTCAGCGTGCCGAGGGAAGCCGGCTGGAACTGTTCCGCGCCCAGCGCGGCGGCGATCGCCGAGGCATCGGTGGCACCGTCGTCGCGGGTGCGTGCGTTGCCGCCCAGGTGGATCAGGGCGGATACGACCCGCGGCACGCAGTCCGGCGTCACACCGTCCCAAGCCGGGAGTGTTCCGACAACAGCGGCAACCGCCCGGGACGGGGAGACGGTGAGTGCGGCGGTGGGCGGGTAGGCAGCAGCATCCGCCTCCTCTCGCAGTCGTGTCGAGTCCGCCGGGACAAATCGTCGTTCCGGATCGATCGCGCCGGAGTACCCAGAATCGAAGCGGCCCCGATCGGCAGATCCCTGATGGGATCGAACGGCCCGGGGGGAGGTTTCGGAGGCGGCCGGGGCCGGCGCCCTCGCCTCAGAGGAGGGCGTGGCATAGCCCTTGCCTCGCGTCGGGCGCATCAGTTCGCCCAGCCACCACGTCTCGTCGTTGACCTGGTCGTTCATGCCGAGCCAGAGCTTCACGATGGCCGGTAGCGGGACCTCAACTTCGGCGACTTCTCCGCCGAGCGTCGCCGGCACCATTGTCCGGTATGTCACTGTCCGTAGTCGAGCCGCGAGGTCTGGTTGCTGAAGAATGAACTCGACCACCGCCTCCCAGGAGGCCTCCGGGTCTGGCGTTCCGTCGATCACCGACGCCACCGCCGTCAGATGGAGGTCTCCGTCCCGGTTGTACAAGCTGCGGACCAGGGTCGCAGCGACCCGTGGCAGCACGATCCGCTCGGTCTCGTCCTTGTTGTACTGCCGGTGTGCCGCGAACGGCTCCCAGCTCAGCCAACTGTTCGCGTGCCCCATCCTGATCCCCGACAGCCTGGGCAGGCTGGCGACCCCTCCGGCGAAGCCAGCAGATTTGGCAAAGGGCACCAAATTATCCGGACCAGTACGGCCCATCACCGAGTGCCGCCGGGCACGCAGGACAGGGTTCTTGGTCAAAATCTCGCTAAACTCGCGAGTCCGGTCGCCTGGGCGACCCAGGAGCTGGAACTGCGTCTTGGCGTAGTTTCCCTGCAACTGGTCCACGAGAAGCCATAGGGCAGGATGGTTTCGCGCGGCGAGAATCGCTGAGTTGCCGACGTTACCGCCGCCGCCGTGGTGAAAGGCAAAGCCTCGATCGTGGAAGTGCCGTGTGAAGTCCGCTAACCACTGAGGTTCACGGCCCGGCCTGTGGCGCCCGAACGAGTTGTCGCCGTCGGTGTAGACGCCGCCGAACAGGGCCAGAATCACTACCCGCAGGTTGTCGCTCGCCGCCGCGTAGCCCCGGCCCTGTTGTTTGTTCCGCTCCATGCGGGACTCGCGGATCAGCGGCATGTCCAGATCGGCGTGGAACATCTCGTCAACGTTGAGCAGCCGAACATGGTGCTTTCGTGCCCAGCGGAGCATGTCGCGGACCTGATCGAGGCGAGCACCCTCCGGATCATCTGTCGACTGAACGGACCCGGACCGTTCCGCCGCAGCGAACTCCTCGCGGCTGACGTCGGTCCAGAGGTTGACCTTGAAGCCCTGCTCTTGGGCCTGGTCTGCCATCTTCTGCACATTTCGCCGGAACTCGTCGGGCGCGCCCTGGCCGGCAAGTGGGCCGCCGAGCCAGATGCTGTGTAGCAGTTTCGGCATCTCCGTCGAGGGATGGAGGCGCTGTCGGTGCTCGGGCACCGCTGAACTGTCCGGTGACCAGTCCTGGCGGTCCTCGTCGCGCTCGTCGACCCAGACGGTATCGGGATAGGACGCTAGCCGGTCCGGATGCAAGGCGTTGGGACGAGGTACCGCCGGCACGGCCAGGTCGAGTTGTGAGAAGAAGGCATGCAGTTGCTCGGTGTGCAGGTCCTGATACGAGACGTCCTTCAGGAAGTCCGGCGGTGGTGCCCCCTCCAGGAGGCCGAACAGGTCCGGTCCGTAATGCTGATCGTCGGGATGCGTCGGCGCGGGGTCCTGCTGAGCACGATGTAGCGCTTCCAGCAGTGGCTCGGCTGCGGGATTGTGGTGCCGGGGCACGGTCACGTGAGACTGTTCCGGTCGGATGCCGCCGCTGGGGTGGCCGGGCGGCGGGGACGCAACAGTGTCGCCCTCGATGCGGGAGTCGCCGTACTCTCGGCTCGTCGGTCGGTCGATCACGGCCTGAGCCTGGGAGCCGGGCAGCGTGGCGTCGACCGTCCAGATCAAGACCTGCCTGCGCTGCGCGGTGTCGAGATAGTGACCGGCCATACCGGGGTGCCCGGAGAAGCGGTTGCTGCCTCTGTCCCGCTGCTTCAGTTCAATGAGATCGTCCGGCAAGGTGGCATCGTTCGGCCGAAGCTCTTGGACGTCGTTCACGAGCTTTCTGGTGGCGTCCTCCAGGGCCTCCGACACCACCTGCGCGCGCTGGCCGCTGGCCGCTGACTGTGCGTTGTTGCCGCCACCTTCGACCACCACGCGGGTGCGGACCCCACGGGCGAACCAGGCCCGCGCCGCGTTCCGAACGATTTGGTGCGCCAGTGCACCTACGTGCTGCCGCGCATTCGCGGTCAGAGCCTTCTGCCTTCTTGCGAAGGCCACCGACATCGGCTGCTCCACGACACCGGCGGATAGAGGTCGGAGGGAGCCGAGATACATATCGACGTAGTCCGAGGTGACCATCGCCGTCGTGAACGGCGCGCCGGACATACCCGCAGCGCTTGCCGACGTGGAGGGACGCTGGAAGTCCATGCTGGCGGTGATGTCCGTCGCGGTTGTGGAAAGCTCGTCGCGAGGATTCACCAATGTCCCTGGCGGCCGGACGTCGCGACGACTGCTGCCGCCGCCCAGGCTGCCGGTGCGTGGATGGCCGACGGCCAACCTGATCGCGATGCCGCGCGCGCCCTCCGTGTCGTCAGGGTGGTTGCTCAGATGGTGAGCGACAACGGAGACCACCCGCGACCCGTGCGAGGCAGTGCCGTCCTCAAGAGGAGGTCGGAGAGGCAACCCGACATCGCGAACAATTCTGATGGCAGCCAGCAAATGGGCAGGCGCATCGGAATCCTCAGGTCGTTTCTCCAGCCACCTGTCGAAGCTGTCGGCCGCTGCACGGTCCTCGTCGGTCAGTACGGCCGGCCCCTGAGTGTTCCCGAGCGTCGCGTCCTGTCCGGTGTGCCGATCCTGCGGCACCACGGGCGGTTCCGGCGCAGCCGGGGGTTGCGCTAGCTGGCGTCGTGGTGCCGTCTCTCCAGCCGGGGGTGGTGGCAGCGAGGCTGACGGCGGCGGGGCTGCTGGCGGCAGGACTCCTCCGGGACGCCTGAGCCTCGGTCTGCGCTGTGCGTTCAGTACCTCCTCGGCGCGGTGCTTGGCCTGCGTCGTCTCTCTTTCGACTTCCGGTCCGCCGGGCCAGGACTGCTCGCGGTCGTAGGCGTTGACGGCCACACCGACGAGACGCTCGTGATCCTCTCGGGCGGTTCGGACCGACGCATGCCGCTGTCCGTACGAGCGGATCTCCAACACCACCAGAGCCTCGGCGATCTCCCAGTCCAGATCCTCAAGCGTGGTCCCGACATTGACGCTGCGGTACTGATCGATTCTTTCGGCACTTCGGATCAGGCCGCTTTGGAGATAGAAATAAATTGACCGGGCGTGCTTTTCGGTTTCCGCAGCGCTTTCGCCTCCGATCCGAGATGGCGTGTACCTGACGGTCCTGAGGTTGATGGCCTGGTCGCCAGGGAGATTGCGTGTGGAGCGTAGGCGGCTATCGAAACCGGAAACCCGGTTGCGAAATAGCTGCTCGAACCGCCGCCAGATGAATTCGACGTCGCTCCTGAGATATTCTTGTATGTCCGTATCTATGTTGAGCAAGGCGTCGTGCAGGGTCACCCGGGAGGCAACCGCCAGGAGTTCCTTTCCTAGTCCGTCGTGCACCTGCATCTCCGCGAGGGCTGCGGCGTTCGATGCGAGCAGTGCGACGTGGCCGGCGACGATGGCTACCGACCGGTCGTGGAAAGGGACGGGCAGCGACGCGCTGACGTCGTCGGATATGCCCCACAGCGTCTCCTTGCCCAGCTCGCGGACGGCGAAGTACCGCGCCGCTGTCTCCCTGCCCAGTGTCAGAGCGTCGAGCAGGTGTGCCTGGGTGTTGTATCCCAATCCGACGTTCCGCCACGTCCTTTTGGCAACATGGTCGAGTAGGTCGTAAAGGCCGCTCTGGACGACGCCGATCGTCGTGTGGAAATGGGCACCGTTCCAGTCGCCGATCGGACGCTTGCCGATCGTCGTGGCCTTACCGAGTTCGGTAACGTGGAAGCCCTCGGCGGTGAAGAGGTCTTCGAGGTCGGTCTCGGGATTGTCCGATCCCTGATCGCCGGGAAGATCTGCGAGCTGTCGCTCCAACCGCTCCAGGTGGTCCCAGACCGGGCTGGGCCGCAGCCGGCCGTTCTCGAGCGGGTGGTCGGCCAGCACGCCGCTGACGAACTCCGGGATGGCTGTGGTCTCCCCCTCGCCAGTGCCGCCCGCAGCGATCGCCTGCTCTTTAGTGCGGTAGAGCATGCCGTCGGCGCCCGGATAGTAGACCTTCGTCTCGACCGTGATCTTGAATCCGGTCGCCTTGTCGGGCGTCTTCCAGACAACCAGGTCTCGACCGCGTTGTCTGGCGGGGTCGGGGACGCCGAACAGGTGCATGATTTCGGTGAATTCGGCCTCGATGCCCGAGCCGCCGTACCTCCGGCTTGTCGGTGGGTCGATGAGGGCTTGGACCTGGGACGCGGAGGCTTCGACTGCGGGGACAACGTCGCGGACGGTCCCGGTGTTGTCGACGATGAGTGCGCGGGTCTCGATCGCCGGCCTCGTCGGCCCGGCCAGGGGGCCGTCCGGCCGGTCGGCCGCACTGTCGACGTCGGTGATATACGCGCCATCACCTTCCGGATTGAGGTCGACAAGCACAGTGGTGACAGGACTCGCAGCGGTCGGGTCCGCGGCAAGGTTGTACAACGCGACGGCATGTCCCAGGTCAGCGCCGGCGCGACGCTTGCCCGTGTTGAGGGTGTGCAGGAGAACGAAAGCGATCGAGCCGGCGGGTAGCTCGCTCATCGCCGGCAGCAACGACTTCCAGTTCTCGGTCCGGGCCCACGCTGTGCTGGCGCCGAACGGGTTGTCGGCCTTCTCAGTGCCAATTGCGGAGTCGTCACGGGTGCTGGTGCGACGGATGAAGGGAAATAGCTCGTCGCGGAGGACGATGAGACGGTTGAGGCAGGCGTTGGGGTCGTTGCCGGGTGACGTTGCTGTGATCAGTTCGACGGCCGTGCCGAGGGCAGCACGGTCCAGGGGCTGTGCGGGCGTCGTGAACGGCCACAAGTTTCGGCGCAGGTCCGCGGCAGTTGGGTCGTCGAATGCGGTGCCCGCGTCGAAGAGGACTTCACCCGTGGTGGTCTGGTCGGTTGTTTCGGCCAGGGGGAGTGGCTCTTGACCTGCTGTGGAGGTCGAGGTGCTGTCTTCGTCGGTTGGTTGGGGGGAGGTCGGTGGCTCGGTCACCAGAAGCCGGTCGGCGAGGCCAGGATCGCGCAGGGTGCGATGTACGGTGCCGAGTTGGCGGGACAGGGTGGTCGCCGCTGTTCTGCCATCGGTGTCGTAGGCGGCCGCCACCATTGTCAGGAAGGCGTCGAGCAACGTGAGTTGCCGAGCCTGGTGAGGGGTGGGGGTGTGGGTGATTATGGGGCGCTGGTGGTCGATGGCGATCTGGAACTGCGCCCAGGCCAACGCGTCGGCAAAGGCCGAGGTTCGCGAGCCGAGGAGGTCGAGGTGTCGCCTCGCAGCGAGGAGCCCATCCTGGTGCCGCTGGTCCAGGTCTATGGTGCCGGTCGTGCCGTCAGCCCAGGACCAGTCGGTGTTCCTGCCGAGCGTCGCGATCAAGCTGTCCGGTGTGGTGACTGGCGCGTCGAGGAGGCTCTGCTTTACCGCTCTTGAGACCAGTTCGACGGCGAAGACCACACAGTTGTCCGTCAGTAGGTGGTAGTCGGTCTGGGACCGTTCAAGGGCGTATAGGTATGCCGCGGTTAGGCCTTCCACGTCGGTGTCGTACCTGCCGAGAACCCGTGTCTTGGGGGCCGCGATGTAGGCGCTGTCGTCCTTGATGGTGCCGGGAGCGCCCAGCAGGCCCTTGTCGGGGTAGAACCCGAGGGTGACCCGTTCGCCGTTGGGGAGTCTGAAGGCCACGACGACGTGTCCCGCGCTGAAGGGGGTATCGGCAGCTGCGATACGGGACGGTGCTGCCATCAGTACGAGTTCGATGTCGCGTGCCGAAATACCCTGTGCCGCCTCGGCATATTTCTGCAGTGGCCTGATGAGCTCGACGATCCTGTCCAGCGACACGTCGGTGTTGACGCGCTCGGATGCCGCCGGGGTGTAGGGAGTGAAGTTGCGAAGCGTGCCGTAGGTGCGACCCAAAGTCAATGAGAGCTCAGCGGCGGTACCCCGGCCGTCGCGGAGGCTGCTCGCCGCGATCAGGGTGGCCAGGTCCTCCATGAACCGCAACTGCCGTTGCTGGGTGGGACCAGACGTCCCGCCGGTTGACAGCGGGCGCTGGTGATCCAGGGCCACCTGGTAGTGCGCCCAGGTCATCGCCGAGTCCTTGAGCGCGCTGTCCGAGACGGCGTGTAGATATTCGTCGGCGTCCGACAGATCGAGCATGTCGATCTCAGGATCCAGGTCGGTCACCGGGTCTGCTGCCTCAGCCCAGGTCCGACTCGAATGGGCCGCCATCGCCTCGACGAATTGCGGGACGCTCGCTGTCATCGGCGCGTCGGTGATCTGGTGCCCGACAGCAAACTTGGCGAACCTCCTGACGAACTCCGAGTTGCCAGCACGCAGCGAGTGGGCCCACAGCTCCGCATGCAACTGTGCGAAGGCGACAGCGTCGTTCAGATGGTCCTTCGATCGGGCCCGGAGCACGGCCACGACGGCCAGCGACGGGTCGAGAACGGACCTCCCGGCGTGAGCCGGCCCCAGGTTCACCGGCTCGTCCCGACCCGGGACACGGACCGCCAACCAGACCCGCTCGGGCGTCGAGGCCGCCACGATCACCAGGTCGATGTCCGCCCCTGCTGCCGGCTCCAATCCCCGCAGAAAGTCCGCCAACGGACTGAGCCGTTTAGCCAGGACTTCGAAAGCGTCCTCATCACGTACCTCTTCCGACCACAGGACTGGCGAAGAGGACGTCTCTGAGTCGTGTGGCGCTCCTTCGACGCTGTCGGAAGATACCGTTCTGCCCACCGGTGGAACCTCAACCGGGCCGACCGGGATAAAGAAGAGCCCTGTGCTTCCGTTGGGCAACGCCGCAGGCCGCCCTGTCTGACCGTCGGCGAAGATCACGCCAAATTCGTCTCGGAAGACGTTGAACACGTGGCCCGGACTGACCACGACGAACCCGTGCGCGCCCGGTCCGGCGGCATCGATCGCCTCCGCCACCTCGTCGAGCGACGTCACCTCGGCCAATCGCCGTGGTTGCTGGCGTTCGACTGTCTCTGCCCGGGTGTCGTTGGCGTAGGTGACGAGGTCGTTGGTGGGCATTCCCGGTACGTCGGCGGGCAGCTCCACTGGCGGCGCCTCGTACCGGTTGTCGGGATCCTGTACGCCCATGTGAGTGGCGATAGCGGTCAGCAAGCAGTTGCGGAGCCAGCCGACGTCCGTGGTGCCCGAGGCCTGGCTTCGGCCGCCATCGTTGACGGTCGTCAGCCAGCCGTACCGGACGTCGAATTCCTCCGGCGTGCCGGACCAGTACGCCAGGCCGACGTTCTTGTCGGCCGAGGTGGACTCGGTGCCGCTGACGTACCACGGCGGGCTGCCGTATGGCGGAGTGCCGCCGAAGTAAGGCACATGGCCGATGGGATGGCGCCCCGATGGACCAGCTGACGGCGGCGTGCCGCCCGGCGGGAACCGGACCACCGGCACTGTCATACCCTCGGCCTCCGCGACGGCCTGCCGGACCAAACTCTCCAGACGCCGGTACCCGTCCTCCGCCTGCAGCATCGTCATCATGTACTGGCCGAAGGCCCGTACCTCGATCGGCACCAGCGGCGGCCGGCCCGGGCGGGAGCGGTCAAGGTTCGGAATCTGCGAGTTGACGCCGAGCATGCTTCCTTGGTTGACCGGAGTTACAGCGGAGGCATCGAGCAACACGTTGTCGAGATAGTTGCGGGCGCCGGCGACGCCCAGCGGCCGCACGTCCTGCCGAATTCCGGTGTAATCCTCGTAAGCGGCGGCGAAGTCCGGGAAGCGTGCCAGGAAGACTGTTTCGAACATGTAGTGGATGTCGGCCGCGTTGCGGCCCAGGAGAGCACGAGCCCGATCGCTCAGCCCTTGGCGTACCACGTGCATAGGCGTCCGCGAGACCACTGCGGCGTACGACTTCCCGGAAATTCTCATGGTGGTTGTCATGGCCACGGCGGCCACCTGGACGTAGGCAAGCGCGAGGACACCCTCGATCTCCGCACGGTCCGCTGCGGAGAACCGGTGGCGCTGCGACAGCCGGTCCGCGACGGCCTCGGAGAAGGCGACGGCATCCTCGGCGTACTCGCGTACCATCATGCTCTGCTGGGCAGTGACGAACGTGCCGGCGGCGACACCGGCAATGAAGGGCTTCAGCGCCCGCAGTGGAACGCCGAACGTGTAGTGCATCTGAAGATCGGGAATCCCACCGGGGTACGTAGGAACGTATTCCGCATTCAATGCCGCCGCATTCAACCTCCAACCATGCCGATCGGTGAAGATGTCCCGCAGCGGCACCGTGCGAAGTCGGTCACCCGTGCCGGGTATCGCTGCCGATCGCAGTTCGATGCGATTGAGCAGGTGGCGTACCACGTCGAAGGCAGCCTGCGACGACGGGCCGGTCTCGCCGGGCAGTACGGCAAACGGATCCCGATCGTTGACGACCTCCAGGATGTCCTTCTGGATTGAACGAACAGCCTGAGAGACGGGAAAGTCGATGCGATTCTGCTGCCGTGATCCGTCTGCCATTTCTCGGAACAGACCGGCGTCCAGCGTCACGGCGAGGCCCTGCGCGTCATGCCGGGCGATCCACTCCAGAGAGTCCGGGTCGACGTTGTGTGGGAACCGGAGATAACCGCTGTGCAGCTCGAATTCGGCGCCGCCGCGGCCGTACCGCCTGCTCGTGGGCGGGTCGACCATCGCCAGCGCCGTCGATCCGGAGTCGAGCGTGGGCGTGAACGGCCGTACCTGCCCGTCTCCGGCCACCACCAGCGCGGAGGTGTCGAACGGGGACTCGGCCGGACCAACCCGTCGACCGACGAGATCGACCTCGTCGTCCACCACCGTGGTGAGCCACTGTTCCGGCTTCATCGACGGATCCGCCCGCAGATCGACGAAGACGAGCTCGCCGTCGTCAAGCAGGTGAATCGCGAACGCGTGTCCCGGCCCCCGCAACCGCCGCAGGTGCAGGTAGGCCGTCGCTCCCGGGCCCGCCCGGCGTACCTGGTCGAGTACCTGCCGCCAGGAGCCGACGCGGGTCCACCCGTCCACGCCTCCGAAGCGTTCCCGGCCGCGTCGGGTCCCGATCTCCAGGTCGTCGCGCGTCCCGGTCGCCCGCACACCACGGGAATGCAGCTTCTCCCGTAGCCCATCCAACAAGATCAGGCAGATCTCCGGGTCGTCCGCACGGTGGCGATCGGAGACCGCATCAACCACCTCCTTCAGGGCGACAAGGAGATCTGCGCGGCTCCTTGCCCTCCCAGCAGGCTCTGGGGCGTGGCGCATACCGTCGAGGACTGTGGACTCTTGGGGCTGATCGACGGCATCCGCAACGACGGTCTCGACGCGGAAGGCGGCCGTTGCCACGCGTGGATCCGGTCGGTCAGGGCTTGACCCGTCCAGGGCGGCAGAGAGCTCGACGGGCTCCAGGCCCGGCAGTCCGCCCATTGTGGCCGCCGCTGGAGAAACTGTCGGCTGGGGCGGGTTCGTCATCAGCGTGAGGCCGTCGGGCAGTAGCGCCTGCGTCGCCGGTGGTGGTGTGGGTGTCGGGGCGCGGCCGCTCCGACGGCTTGTCCCGACGGTGGTGGCCGTCTGGTCGGTGGCTGCCGTGCTGTTCGAAGTCGTGCTGGCGGGCGTTGTCGGGTTGACGGCGCTGCTTGTGGTCAGGGTGGGGCCGCCGGCCGCGCCGCTTGTGGTCGTGGGGGGAGCGGCGGACAGGGGTGGTATCCCGGCCTGCGGGGTGGAGGCGGTTTCGGCGGGTTGACGGTGCGCGGTGTCCAGGTCTGGCAGGCCCACCGCGTGAACTGTCGGTGCGGACAGCCCTGCCGCGAACTCGCTGCGTCCGGCCACGCCAGAGCTCGGTGCAGTGGGGGCGGAGCGGCCGGCGTGATCGTCGGCGTTCGGGCTGGTCGAACCGGTGCCGGTTGGTGTGTTCCGGTCGGATGCGGGTGTACCGCTGTCGGCGGCAAGGGCTGGTGTGCCCGTGGTGGGGTTCGGGCCGCTCGTCGTGGGCGAGGTGCTGTTGTTCGAGGTAGGCCCTGATGGTGCGATGTTGCTCGAGGTGGAGGCCGTGGGCGCGGGACTGCCGGTGGCCGGAGCGGACGGGGTGGTCGAGGCCGGCGTGCTGTCATTGCCGCGGGGAGGCGCCGCGGCGACCGGCGCGTCCGTCGACGTCGGCCCGCCGGCGGTGGGGGCAGTAGAGCCTCCGCCAGCGGGGGCGGTCGAGCCGCTGGTTGCCGGCGTGGCGGAGCCGCCGGTTGCCGGCGTGGCGGAGCCGCTGGTATCGGGGGCCGGCGAAGGGGAGCCGATGGCGGGCGCTGCAGCCGGGGAGCCGGCGTTGCCGGTGGCGGGGCCGTCGGACGGCGGCGCACCGGCCGGGCGGCCGGCCAAGGGGTCGGTGGGGCTGTACGGCGGCGGCGGGTCCGCCGAGCTGTCGCGTAAGGGATCCACCGGGCTGTACGGCGGCGGAATGTCTGCGCCTCCTGCCTCCCGATGCCGGCGCTGCATGTCCGCCACCACGCCGTCGGCCCAGAGGTCCATCCTCGTGATCGAGTAACCGGTCACCAGGCTCGAGACGAAGGTGGCGAACGGGTTGAAGTTGCCGGTCAGCGCCAGCATGAGGAGACCCTCGCCGACCATCTCCAGCTTGGCCGCGAGGACTTCCCGGGTGAACAGGTGGTGGTTGAGGTTCGGGAACCACTTGTTGATCAGGCCCATGCCGGCGGAGACGAAACCGCCGATCGCAGCGCCGGCGGCGCCGGCCATCAGGACTTCCTTGCCGTCGACCGAGGTGCGTTTGTTCTCGACGATCTGCACGACGTGAGCGAGAGTCTGCTCCAGCATCTCCTGGACGCCCTCTTGGATGGCGTCGATGCCGATTCGGACGAGCCGGTTGCGCAGCCGGTCCTTGAACAGGTCGAGCAGCTGCCGGACGATCTGCTGACCGATCTTGATGAGGCCCGGGACGGCCGCGGCGCCGAAGCCGGTGGCCATGGCGAACGCGATCTCCACCACGATGGTGAAGGCGGCGATGACGATGCCGTACTGTGTAGCCTCGGAGTCGAGGGCGAAGTCGTCGGCCGCGCCGGCGAGCATCGTGGTGATGTCGCCACCCATCGGCAGGCCGTTGGTGATGTTCACGGCGAATCCGGCGAACGCCTCCGCGGCCGGCCCGTCCAGGCTGCTCTGCAGGGCCGTGCTCAGCGAGGCGGTCGAGTCCACCTTGCTCAGCAGAAGGCCGCCGGCGGTCAGCAGTTCCTGCGACATCGCCCGCAGCGCTGTCGGATCGGCCTCCGGGAACTCCTCACCGACGGTGTAGAGGATCAGGTCGTAGACCCACTGCCACTCGGGATCGTTGGGAATGTGGAAATCGGGCACGGCGCTTCCGACCTCGGCGGGTCAGGCGGCCGGCCGGTTGCCACCGGCCGGGAACGAGACGTGCAGCGGCCGGTATCCGGGGGCGGAGGGATCCACCTCGGAGGCGTCGCGGACGACGAAGAAGCACCGTCCGTCGGGGTCGATCGGCTGTCCGTCGGGACCGGTCACCACCCCGCTGGTGACTGGCGTGAGGGTCTCGTAGAGGTTTGCGTCGACCTGCACGGTGCCGTCGGGCAGCGGGACGAAGGCGACGAGGCGCTCTCCCTCCGACATTGGTCGTCCGTCGACCTTCGCGCTGGACAGGTCGCTCGCGTCGTAGGCGGAGAAACCCGGGGTGGACGCGGTGAGGTGCCAGGTGGCCGGCTCGACGGGTGACGTCGCGGGGGCGGGGATCGGCCGGCCGGATTCGTCGACGGCGAGTGTCGCGGGCAGGGCCGGGGTCTGCTCGGTGGCGGCGGCTCCGGAAGGCAGGGTGGCGGCGAGTGTCGCGGGCAGGGCCGGGGTCGGCGGCATCGCAAACGATCCGGACGGCAGGCTGGAGGCCACCGTGCCGGCCGGCGTGCCCTCGGTGGTCAGGTGCTGGTCTGCCTGGCGGGCCAGCAGCAGGCCGGCCTCACGGGCATTCTCGTCGGCGGTCCGGTACTCCCGGCCGCCGGTTAGGAGGCCGTCGGACGTGTACCGGATCAGACTGATGGCAGCCTTGACGATCTGCTCCACGGCGTCCATGCCCCCGTTGAAGCTGGCACCGAACTCCTTGCCTATCTCGTCGTCGCCCCAGCTGCCGCCGTACTGCACGCGCAGATTCTGGACGTACGCCAGATAGCTTTCGTAGGTCCGGGCGTGCTCGCCATACCTGGCGCCGGTCGAGGTCACGCCGTCCGGATCGACGTAGATCTCGGTGTTGAATTGGGTCATCGCTGTTCCCGGCGGATGCCGAGCATCTCTCGCACGCTGGTGGTCATGCGCGGCTCGGCCGGGAAGTAAGCCTCGGGTCCGGCGGTGCCGCGGACCAGCGCACCCGCATCCATTCCGTCCGGGAGGAGGGGCTTGAGCACGTCCGTGGCCTGAGCCATGGCCTGCTCCTTGGCGTCGCCGTAGGCGGCCAGCAGGGCCGACCGGAGCTCGGCGGGCGTCATCCGCTTGTAGGCGCTGGTAGGGAACTGGACGTCGGTCAGCACACCGTTCTGCCCGACGGTGACGGCGACCTCACGGCGCTGCGACGTCGCGGTCGCCGAGATGGCACGCATCTTCTGCTGCATCTCGCCGAGGCTGCTGCGCTGGCGCTCGTACTCCTGGAACAGGCTCTCGATTCGGGTGGTGAAGTCCATCGCCGGCGGCTCCCTTCCTGCGGCGCCAAGTGAATGCCGGGCTTGGCCCGGACGGAAGGGACCGGCCGCAGGAAGGGCCGTTCGTGCAGCGGCTCTGCATGCGCTTTCGTGTGCCGCAACGGCTCGGACGGATCCGCGTGCAATTTCGACGGACGTTGGTGCATGCCTTGCGCGGGGAGTTGGCAGACCATCGACGCGTCGCCGCACACTTGCCGCTGCGTCGCTGACCGGTCCCGGCGACGCTGCTGACGTCTGTCTACCGAGGAGCATGACTGTGGCATCGAGGAACATCTCCACCACCGAAGAGGGCATGCGTGCCGCGGCGCAGGAGTTCGCGGCGAAAGCCAGTGAGTTCAGCTCGGCCAACCAGAACGTCGATGGTCAGGTCGACATCCTGATGGCCTCGTGGACGGGCCAGGCGGCGATGGGCTTCCAGAGCGCGATGGACTCGTGGGGCCAGTCGTTCAACGAGGTGATCCGCGCGTTGCAGGAAATGCAGACCCAGATGGAGGCGACCCTCGCGGGCTATTCCCGGGGCGAGGACGAGGCGTCGACGTACACCAGCTCCCTCAACTCCGCGCTGCCCGGTTTCTGATCCCTACCTCGCAGAGAGGTCATCACCTTGTCCAACTTCACCTTCAACTTCGCCCAAGCCGACGCCGTTCTTGACGACGTGGCCCGGATCAACCAGCGGATCAACCAGGCTCTCGACGAGCTGGAGAACAACGTCGAGCGCAACCTGGACGCCTGGGAGAGCGAAGAGGTCAAGACGATCTATCAGGACACGAAGCGACGCTGGGACCAGTCCGCCAAGCAGATGAACGCCTTCCTGGAGCGCGCGCGGCTGACCCTGACCAGCGTCTCCGACAACTACGGGGCGACGGAGCGCAGCAACGCCGCCCGCTGGTCCTGACGTTGGCCTTCGCCGCACCGTTCCGCAGGCTCCTCGGCGAGGGCCACGACACCGCACGTAGAGATCGGGAAACATGAGCATCGACCTGGACCGCCCAAGCATCGAGGCTGCCGACGAGATCGACCTGTTCCGGACCTACGACGCGCAGAAAGGCCATCCCGCCGAGGGAGACAGCTGGACTCGCGCGGTGGTCACGAAGATCATCGAGGATCAGGCTCACCGCCACACCGGCGCCCGCAGCTCCGATCTGCAGATGCTCGGTGGGATCGACCGGAGCAAGTACACAGCGGAGGAGCTTGCCGCCTACGACTGGTACAGGTCGCAGACCGAGCCGGGCCGCTGGAAGGAACTGGTCTTCGAACACCGGCAGAAGGACGCGCGGGAGCAGGTCGAACCGCCCGAGGAATTCAATCCGGACCGGAATTACCGCGAGAAGCCGATGCACGCCGTCGAAGGTCTGAACCGCAAGCCGTTCGACGGGCAGGGCGGGCGTGCGGGTGCGGTCGCGGTCAGCACCGAAGCGATCCTCTACTTCGCGAACGTGCTGGAATCGATCGCTCCGATAGCCGGCGGGAACGGGCCGTTGCAGACCGTTGTCAACGTTCTCAATGAGATCAATCCGCGCCCAGGCGCCTTCGCGAAGGCCGAGGTGTATCGCAGGATTCTGGTGCCCGCGGAGGAATCGTCCGGCCTGCAGGGCGAGACGACCAAGACGGTGGTCGACCTTCAGGCCGTTTTCGCGGTGACTCAGACCGAACTGCGGGCGCTGGTCAAGGAGTACGACACTGCCGAGGAGCTGAACGGCCTCACCGTCAAGCAATTCGGCGACGTGATGACCGGGAGCAACACCCGCATCGATGCGCTGGGTGCACCGGCGACCAAGGAGAAGACCTAGGGCGGCAGGGGCACCCCTCCGAACCCTCGATAACCGCTCCTTCGCCCCACCCGAGGTCCAGTCATGCCTGACGAGAACGAGAAGTCCTCCGGCCCCGAGGAACAGTGGAACCACCCGATCGAGGAGGGCGCCACTTTCCCGCCGGTGACCATCTCGCCCTCCGACCCGGACGACTACAAGAAGTGGGCGCGGGAGAGAGGGGGGTGGCGGAAGCTCCGCACCGCGGTCACCGGTGGTGCGGCCATGTCAACCGACGAGGGCCGGCAGCACGCGGAAACACTCGTCAACGCGCAGTCGGTGATGGATGCCGGCGCTGCCTTCGATCTGGCCGGCCGCACTTTCGGTGAGCTGGGGCCCTACTTGCTGACCCATGCACGGGCGATCGCGGGTGAGGGCAAGCCGTGGCAGGGTCCGGCCGCCGACGCGTTCCTCGGTCAGATGGAGTATCTCGCCAAGATTCTCGACGCCCAGAGTGAACGGATCACGGGTCCTCCCGGGACCGGCGGCAGCCGGTCCATCCCTCAGCAGCTCTACAACGACGCCAACGCCCTCGCCTACGCGCAGTATGCGATGGAGTACTACGACCACGCGTTCGCCAACCTTGCCCGCCAGGCCGGCAACGCGGTGGGAGGCGACGGTCTGGTGTCGATCACCGGGTCGCCGCTGGAGACCCCGATGGCCCAGCGCATGGAGGGCGTGATCGACGTACTGGCAAATCAGTACGAAGGTTTCACGCACGAAGCGGTGGTGCCGGTCCGCCGCGACAACCCGAGCACGGTGTCCCCGCCCCCGCCTGCGCCTCCGCCCGCACCGCCTGCGCCTCCGTCCGCCCCGCCTCCGTCCGCCCCGCCTCCGTCCGCCCCGCCTCCGTCCGCCCCGCCTCCGCCCGGTGGACCGAACGTCCGGCCCCCGAACTTCAACAATGCCTCCAACGGCAACGGGTCGAACGGCCCGAACCTGTCGTTGCCGAATCCGCCCCCCACTCCCCGGCCGAACGGCAACGCGACGACCGGCCCGAACGGACCCGCCCTCAATCTGCCGAACGTGCCGAACCCGAACGTCCCGAGGCCGACCGTCCCGAACCCGAACGCGCCGAACCTGAACGTGCCGAATCCGAACGTCCCGAGGCCGAACGTTCCGAACCTGAACCTGCCGGTGCCGCCGGTCCTGCCGCGGCCCAACGGCGCCGGGGTGAACGCGCCCGGCATCGGTCGACCCGGCGGGTCGGGCGGGGGCATCGGATCCGGGATCACGTCGCCGACAGCGCCGAGGGCTCCGGTCGCTCCGCCGGCGCCGGTGGCCCCCGCAGTGCGTCCGCCGGCACTGCCGAACGCCGGTGCCATCGGCAGCGGGGTCAACGTTCCCGGGCTGACCGGAACCTCAGGCAACAACGCCGGCGGGATCCCGCCGGGCGCCCCGCCCGGCTCGCCGGGTGGCGCCGGCAGCGGCTCGGGTGTGCCCGACCGCCCGGATGCCAGCGGCCTGCTGGAGGGCGACGCGGAGGCATGGAAACCGGTCGGCGACCCGGCGCCGCGTCCGCCGGACGTCGGCTCGTTCACCCCACCGGGCGGCGCCGGCCTGCAGACGAGCAAGCCGGCCTCGGGCGCCGCCGCTCCGGGCGGCATGCCGACGATGCCGGGCAGCCCGTCCCCCGGGGCCCCCGGTGGCAACGGCGCTGGTGTGCCGGACCGGCCGGACGCTGCCGGGCTGGTCGAGGGTGACGCCGCCGACTGGGCGGCCGGCGCTGTCGATGCTGTGGACGGACCGGAGGCGCCGGCCGGTGCGGCCCAGGGCATCGGTCTCGGCCTGGACGCCATCGACTCGGATCCGGCAATGGCGGGCGACCGCGGCCCGCAGCTCGCTCAGGCCGGGCCGGCCGGGATGCCGATGATGCCGATGATGCCAGGCATGCCAGGCGGACCGTCCGGCTCCCCGGCTGGAGGCGCTGGTGCGGTGCCGGACCGCCCGGACGCGTCCAGCCTGGTCGCAGGGGAGGACACCGAGTGGACGCCGACCACCCCGGCGGCCGGCATCGACGGCCAGCCAGGCGAAATCCCGGCCGGCGGGATCGGGCCGACCACGGGCGGGCCGGTCTCCGTGCCGATGCCGGTCTTCGGCGTGATCGACCCGCCGACCAGCGAACGGGAGCGGGAACGGACGGTGGGCGCGCTGCCGCACGTCCCGGGCGCCGGCGTGTTGGAGGCGGCGGCCGCCGTCCGGCCCGAGGCCGCCGCGTTGCTGGTCGAGGCGGCCGGCGCCTGGGGCGCCACCGCACCGGAGGTTCCGGCCGACGAGGTGGTGCCACTGCTCCGCCTCGACGACGCCGACGCGGACGTGGCGGCTTGGGACGACACGGACGGGAGTTGGCTGCTGGCCGACGAGCCGGGCGAAGGGAGAGACACCGATGGCTGATCGGAACGGCACGGACGAGGCGCCCCTGCGGGTGTGGCGGCGATCCACCGAACGGGCCGCCGCCCCCGCCGACGAGCCGAAGCTGTTCTGCGGCGGGCCGGATCGCACCGTCGACGAGATCTTCGAGGAGATGCGCGAGCGCAAGCGGCAGTGGGACGAAGAGCGCGAACGGCAGAAGGCCGAAGCCGAATCGGAGCGTACGGACAAGAAGAAGGACGACGCGGACGACCAGGCCGCCGTCGATCGGTTCCGCAACGACCGGTACGCGGTCAAGCTGCTGCGCCAGGACACCACCGCCTGGGGTGACGGGCCCTCCCTGTCGGGGACTCTCGGATGAGTACGGTCACCGTCAAGCGTCCGCCGCGCGCCACCGGTCCCGACGCGCCCGAGGGCGAGGTGAACCTGCAGGAGCCCCCGCTGATGGCGGAGGAGGCCCCGCTCGACTTCCGGTCCTTCGCGATGGTTGTGCCGATGGGCCTCGGCATGGGCGCCATGATGGCGATGTTCGGCCTCTACAGCCGGGCCCCGATCATGTACGTGATGGGCGGCGCGATGGCCGCCGGTATGCTCCTGATGGGCGTGGTACAGGTGGGCCGGGGCGCCGCCGAGCGTAAGCGCAAGATGCTCGGTGAGCGACGCGACTTCCTGCGCTACATCGCCCAGCTGCGCAAGGAGGCCCGCGCCTCGGCCGACGAGCAGCGCCGGCACGTGCTGTGGGACAACCCGCAACCGGACTGGCTGTGGTCGGTCGCGATGAGCAGCCGACTGTGGGAGCGCCGGCCGACCCACGACGACTTCGCCCGGGTACGCATCGGCCTCGGACGGCAGAACGCGATGCGTGCCTTCACCCCGCCGACCACCAAACCGGTGGAAGACCTGGAACCGCTGTCGTCGATCGCGTTGCGCCGGTTCGCCGAGGCGTACCGGACGGTCTCCGGAATTCCGATCTCGGTGAACCTGCGCAGTTTCACAAGCATCGAGTTCGAGGGCGCGGCCGGGCCGGCGGTCGCGCTGGCCAGGGCCATGGTCGCCCAGCTGGTCACGCTGCACGCGCCGGACGAGCTGCGGGTCGCGGTCCTGGCGCCGGAGGTGCACCGGGGGCCGTGGGAGTGGGTCAAATGGCTGCCGCACAACGCGCACGCGGGTAGTGCCGACGCCGCCGGGCCGGCCCGGCTCTTCGCCGGCACGCACGACGCGCTGATGGACCTGCTCGGCACCGACGTCACCGACCGCGGTGACCACGACCGGACGGCCCGTCCCTCGTCGACCGAGCCGTTCCTGGTGATCGTCGCTCACCTGACCGAACTGCCGGACCACTCCCGGCTGCTCGGCGCCGGCCTGCGCAACGTGGTGCTGCTCGACCTGACCGGGGCGATGCCGGGCGGGCCGAAGGTGCTGCGGCTGACCGCGGACGGCGCCGAGGTGCGCTACCCGGCCGGCGAGGTCACCGGTTCGGCGGTGCGTGACGAGTTGGCCGAGGCGCAGGCGCTCGCGCTGGCCCGGATCATCGCTCCGAAGCGGACCAGCGGCACCTTGGACATCGTCGAGGAGCCGCTGGAGACCAGCTTCGAGCTGACCGCGCTGCTCGGCATCCGGGATGCGAACACCTTCGACGTGCCGGCCCTGTGGCGGACCCGGCAGCCGCAGCGCAACCGGCTGCAGGTGCCGATCGGGGTCACCGAGGACGGCGAGGTGATCGAGCTCGACCTGAAGGAGTCGGCCCAGGGCGGCATGGGTCCGCACGGCCTGCTCATCGGTGCGACCGGGTCGGGCAAGAGCGAGCTGCTGCGTACGCTCGTCGTCGCGCTCGCCGCGACGCACTCCTCGGAGATCCTCAACCTGGTGCTGGTGGACTTCAAGGGCGGCGCCACGTTCATCGGCATGGAACACCTGCCGCACACCTCCGCGGTGATCACCAACCTGGCCGACGAGCTTCCACTGGTCGACCGGATGCAGGACGCGCTCAACGGCGAGATGACCCGGCGCCAGGAGATGCTGCGGGCCAGCGGGTACGCGTCCCTGTTCGACTACGAGAAGGCGCGCGCGTCCGGTGCGCAGCTGGTGCCGTTCCCGACGCTGCTGATCGTCGTGGACGAGTTCTCCGAGCTGCTGTCCAGCAAGTCCGAGTTCATGGACCTGTTCGTGTCCATCGGCCGGCTGGGCCGCAGCCTCGGCGTCCACCTGCTGCTCGCCTCGCAGCGGCTGGACGAGGGCCGGATCAACCGGGTCGAGGGCCACCTGTCGTACCGACTGGCACTGCGCACGTTCTCCTCGATGGAGTCGCGTGCGGTGATCGGCGTCGGCGCCGCCTACGAGCTGCCGTCCGAGCCGGGCAACGGCTACCTCAAGGTGGACACCACCAACCTGGTGCGGTTCAAGTCGGCGTACGTCTCCGGGCCGTACACCGGCACTGGGGCGCGCCTGGAGGCGGGCACGGACGTCGACGTGGTGGCCGCCGACGTGGTGCCGTTCACCACCCGGAACGTCCCGTTGCCCGAGCCGGTCGAGCGCCTGACGGCACCGGCTGAGGGCGCCGCCGCACCGGCGGACGACGCGCCGGCCGAGGCGAGCGGTCCCACCCTGGTCGAGGTGCTGCTCAAGCGACTGACCGGGGCCGGGCCGCCGGCGCGGCAGATCTGGCTGCCGCCGCTGTCCACGGCGCCCACCCTGGACTCGCTGCTGCCCAGTGTCGTACCCCATCCGGTCTTCGGCATGTCCGTCGAGGACCTGTCGGTCCGCGGGCGGCTGCGGGTGCCGGTGGGCGTGGTCGACAAGCCGCAGGATCAGCTGCGGGAACTGCTGGTCGTGGACCTGGCGACGGCCGACGGCCACGTGGGCATCGCCGGTGCGCCGCAGAGCGGCAAGTCGACCCTGCTGCGGTCGATGATGCTCGCCCTGGCGCTGACCAACACGCCGGCCGAGGTGCAGTTCTACGGCCTGGACTTCGGCGGCGGTGGGCTCACCTCGGTCGCCGGTCTGCCGCACGTCGGCTCGATCGCCACCCGGCTGGAGCGTGACCGGGTGGTGCGCACGCTTGAGGAGATCAGCCAGGTCATGGAGCGGCGGGAGGTCGAGTTCACCGAGCGTGGGCTGGACTCCATGACGTCGTACCTGGCGGCCCGCAGTCGGGGTGAACTCGAGGACCCGCACGGCCACGTGTTCCTGGTCGTCGACGGCTGGTACACGATGAAGCAGGACTTCCCCGACCTGGAGAGCCGCGTCCAGGAGATCGCCTCGCGCGGGCTGTCGTTCGGCGTACACATCGTGGTGACCACCACCCGCTGGTCGGAGCTGCGCACCTGGCTGCGCGACCTGCTGGGCACGAAGCTGGAGCTGCGGCTGGCCGACTCGATGGAGTCGGAGTTCGGCTCCCGCAAGGCGGCGACAGTGCCCAACCAGCCGGGCCGCGGCCTCACCCCGGACGGGCTGCACTTCCTCGGCGCGCTGCCCCGGATCGACGGCCATGCGGCGACCGCCGACCTGGCCGAGGCCACCAAGTCGGTCACCGAGGAGGCCGCGACGTTCTGGAGCGGCCCGCCCGCACCGCCGGTGCGCCTGCTGCCCACCCAGCTGCCCGCGGCGTACCTGCCCGACCCGGAGCCGGAGCTGCGGATCTGCCTCGGTCTCGACGAGCAGCGGCTGGCGCCCGTGTGGCACGACTTCATGGTCACGCCGCACCTGCTGGTTTTCGGCGACAACGAGACCGGCAAGACGAACATGCTGACCCTGATCCTGCGCGCCATTCAGCGGCGGTACACGCCGGAGCAGGCGAAGGTGGTGCTCGGCGACTCGCGGCGGGACCTGGACACCGCGATCGGCCAGGAGTACCAGGTCGGATCCAGCTTCACCGGCGACGGGCTGTTCGAGCTGGCAGGCAAGGCGTCGGTGTCGGTCAACCGCCGGGTGCCGGGCGCGGACATCTCGTCCGAGCGGATGCGCCGCCGGGACTGGTGGGAGGGTCCAGAACTGTTCGTGGTGGTCGACGACTACGACCTGCTGACCCGCGGCACCGGCGTCGGCTCCACGTTGGAGCCACTGTTGCCGCTTCTGGCCCAAGGCGTGTACATCGGTCTGCACGTGATCGTGGCCCGGAGCACCTCCGGCGCGATGCGGGCGATGATGGACCCGGTCATCCGCCGGATGTGGGAGCTGGGCACCCCGGCGATGTTGTTCTCCTACCCCAAGGAGGAGGGCAAGTTCCTCGGCGAGGCCGCGCCGCGCCGGCTGCCCGCCGGACGGGCTCAACTGGTCACTCGCCGCGGGGTGCGGCTGATGCAGACAGGCAACGCGCTGGGCCGGGCCGCCGGATGAGGCGGGACCGGCAGAGGAGAGGACGACGCGGATGAGCGCCGTTGTTCAGGCGGACAAGTGCCGCATCACAGTGGTCGGGCCGGAGCGTCGGATCGACCTGGCGGTCCCGGTCACCACCACGGTCGCCGGTCTGCTGCCGGTCCTGGTCGGCCACGCCGTACCGGCACACCAGCAGGACGACGCCACCGGCAGCGGCTGGGTGCTGCAACGGCTGGGTGGTGCGCCGTTCGAGCTGACCGGCACCCCGGAGACGCTGGAGTGGCTGGACGGCGAGGAGATCCACCTGCGCCGGGCCGAGGACCCGCTGCCCGAGCTGGACTTCGACGACCTGGCTGAGGGCGTGGCGACGTCCGTCAACCGGCGGTCCGACCGTTGGCAGCCGGAGTACCGCCGGGTGTTGTTCCTGGTGCTGTCGGCGGTGGCGATGACCACCGTCGCGTTGGTGATCACCGACCGTGGCCCGGTGGCCGGGCAGATCCTGTCGGCCGGCGTGCTCGCCGCCGCGATGCTGGTCGCGGCGCTTGTCGCCGCCCGCAAGCTGACCGACGAGGCGTTCGGCCTGCTGTTCGGCGGTGCTGCGGCCCTCTTCGCGGGGATGGCCGCGGTCAGCGCGGTGGACGGTGACCCGGACGGCATGTCCTGGACCGGGCTGGCGACGCTGGCCGCGGCGTCCGCGGTCGTCGTCGTGACCGGGGTCCTGCTGGTCTGCCAGCGTACTGTCACGCCGCGGCTGCCGTTCACCCCGTTGCTGCTGGTCGGGGTCAGCGCCGCGACGGTGGTGCTCGTGCTGGTGTCCGGTCAGCTCGCCGGGATGACAGCCGCCCAGGTCTCGGCCGTCGCCGCCGCGGTGATCCTGGCGATCGTGGTGCTCGCCCCCCGCGCCGCGGTGAAGTTCGCCCGGCTGCGCGGCCCGCAGCTGCCCAAGACCGGCGCCGACCTGCAGTACGACATCGAGCCGACGGACTCCGGCCTGGTCCGGGAGCGGACCGCTGACGCGGACACCTACCTGACCGCCGGGCTCGGCTCGGCCGCGCTGCTGCTGCCGTTCCTGTTCGCCTTCACCATGCGTACGCCCGGCTGGTCGGGCTCGACGCTGGTCGCCCTGATCTCCGCGGCGGTCCTGCTGCGGGCCCGCTCGTACTTCGGGGTCTGGCACCGGATCGCGCTGGTGACCGCCGGGACCACGGGCTGCCTGCTGGTGGTCGCGCAGCTCTCCGGCTCCCTGTCGATCGGAGGGCGTTACGTCCTGCTCGCCGGTCTGGTCGCGCTGCTGGTGCCGTTGGTGATGGCGGCGGTGCGGCCCTGGCCGCGGCGGATGCTCCCGTTCTGGGAGTACGCCGCGACGTTCTTCGACGTGGTGACCGCGCTGGCCGTGCTGCCGGTGCTCGCCCAGGTGCTCGGCCTGTACGGCTGGGCCCGCGGACTGTTCGGGTAGGCGCGCCGTGCAGACTCAGCGCGACCACGTCCACGCCCACCAGTTCATGATGGGCCGGCTCAGCTCGGCCCTGGTGCTCGGCGACCCGTCCGGCGCCGAGGTGCCCGGCCGCCGGGCCCTCACCGGCCTGGTGTTCGGCGTACTCATCGCGGTGCTGGTGGTGGCCGGTTTCGGGGTGTACGGCTGGATCGTCCCCGGCGGCAGCACGGCCTACCGGCAGCCCGGCCTGATCCTGGTGGAAAAGGAGACCGGCAGCCGTTACGTCTACGCCGACGGCCTGCTGCATCCGGTGATCGACCGGCCTGCGGCGATGCTCTGGCAGGGCCCGTCGGCGAAGGTGAAGCTGATCTCGCAGGCCTCTCTGGCCGATGTGCCGCGAGGTGACGTGCTGGGCATCCCGGACGGGCCGCGGGAGATCCCGGCGCCGCAGTCCTTCGTGGCCGGTCCGTGGCTGGCCTGCCTGTCTGGACGGCCGGGCGACTCGGGTCGGGGCGGGCTGGGCATGAATCTCGACCCCCGCGCACCGGCCACCCCGATCCCGCCGGAACGGCTCATCGTGGTGCGGGACCCGGACGGCAAGATCCACCTGATCGCTCAGGGCAGCCGGTTCCGGGTGACCGACGACGCCGTTCTGGTCGCGCTCGGCATCAGCGCGGGCGACGCGATCCCGGCCACCGAGCCCTGGCTGAGCCAGCTTCCCGCCGGACCGGACCTGGCCCCCGCCGGGATCGACGGCGAGGGCCGCGACGGGCCGCGGATCGCCGGCCGGTCCTACGACGTCGGGACCCTGTTCCGGCAGAACGCCGGCGCCGCCGGCGAGCAGTTCTTCGTGCTGCGCAAGGACGGGCTGGCGGCGCTGAGCGAGACCGAGTTCCTCTTCGCCGGCGTACGCAGCCGGTCCGCGCCGGTCACGCTGGCCGGCGCCGATCTGCTGGACGCGCCCCGGTCGGCGGACCGGACGCTGCTCGACCGGCTGCCCGACCTGGCCGGTGCGGCGGAGCACCGGCTCGACGACCGGATCCTCTGCCTGCGCCAGACACCCACTGCGGCGAACGCTGTCTACAGCGTCCTGGTCGAGGCGCCCCGGACGATGGCCGTCGACGCGAACGGCCGGGGCGTGGTGTTCGGTCCAGCCGGCGGCGGGATGGCCGTGTACGGCGTACCGGTCGCCCCCGGCACCACACCGCCGGTCGTCTTCGTCTCCTCCGGCGGGGTCGCCTTCGCGCTGAAGGACGCGCAGGCCGCGGCGGCACTGAAGATCAACCAGGTACGACCGGTCCCGTTCCCCCGCGAACTGCTGGCCACCCTCCGGCAGGGACCGACGCTGAGCCGCGAGGCCGTCACTTTTCTCGCAGAAGGGTAGGCCGACATGGCATCCGCGATCTGGCAGAAACGGCGCCGCCGCCGGGACGACGAGCCCATCGTCCAGCACATGGTGGGCAACGCGATGGTTCTGCACGCCCCCGACTCGATCAGCGCGGAGGCGCAGTCGCTCGCCCTGGCGGTCACCGAGGACGCCGACAACGACGTGGTGGTACTCGACCTGGTCGAGGGCCTCGCCATCGACTCGTGGGAGTCGATGGCCAACGTGCTGCCCCGGCGCCGCCGCGGCATCCGGCTGATGGCGTGCGGCCGGCACCGGGACTCCGCGGCGATGGCCGGGCAGTGGCTGTCCGAGCGGCTGAACCGTACTGTCATCGCACCCGACGGCGACCTGGTGCGCGGAGCCGGCGGTGCGCTCCTGGTGCACTCCAACCGGCGAAGCGGCTGGGTGCGTTTCCGGCCCGGTCGGCCGCCGAGCTGGGACGCCAAGCGGTACCCCGCGCCGGTGTGGGACGGCGCGGTCATCGAGAACCGGGCGACCAGCGCCACCGCCGGCATCCAGCCGCTGCCCGGTGGTGTGTGGATCCACGACAGCCAGTCCCCGCAGATCATCGCCCAGCACCGGCGGCAGCTGACCGACGACGTCCCGTGCGACCCGGAGACGATGACGGTGCTGCTGGGATGCCCGGGAACGCCGCCGTTGTCGCTGGACGACGTGGTGCGGTTCTGGCGTGAGCTGGAGCCGGACGTGCAGGCGCGGGCCCGTTTCGTGCAGTACGGCGAGGTCCGGCTCCCCGAGGGCGAGGCGCTGGGGCAGGCACTGGCGGACCTGTTCGGCACCTCGGTGATCTGTTACACCGGCGTGCCGGTCGGCACCCAACGGGAACGGCAGGTCCGCACGGTACGCGCGGACGGAACCCGCGGGTGGCCGCCGTTCGCCATCGAACTCGGCTACACCCCGCGGGCGCACGAGAACTCCCGCGCCGCCCGGCCGGTCATCCTCAGCCACCGGCCGCCGCTGCGCTGGACCGAGGAGATCGACCCCCGCGTCTACTGGTACGCCCCCGACGCCGTCGTCGAGGTGGTCGAGGCGGGCCTGTGGGTGCGTGCGGTGGACGAGCCGGGCAACGCCGAGCGGGTGCGCGCGGCGACACTGGACACCTCAGGGGTGACGCTGATCTTCGACGACTCGGAGCCCAAGCGCGTCGACCGCCTGCGGGGGCTGGCCGCGGACCTGGCGGCCCGGCTGCCGGAGCGCGAGGGCGGGACCCTGATGGCCGCGTCGGTGCTCACTCCGGGTAGCAAGTCGGCAGGCCGGGCGGACGCTACCCTCGACGTCACCCCGATCGCCGCCCTGAACGGTGTTCCGGTGGAGATCAAGGCAGCACCGGCCGTCGAGGCGCCGCCGGCCGTGGCGGTGGCAGCGGTGGTCGAGTCACCGGCCGTGGAGCCCCTCTCCGAGCGGACGCTCGCGCTCCGTATGCCCGCCGCGTCGCCGCCGATCGGCGAGCCCCGGCCCGCCCGAGGTGTGGCCTCGATCGACCGTGTTGATCAACCGGTGCCGCCTCCGCCCACAGCGTTTTTGCGGCCTGCGGCGTCCGTGCCGCCGCCACCTGCGGCGTTCATGCTGCCCGTGCCGCCCGTCGTGCCGCCTGCGCCGCCGCCACCCGCTGCGTCCGACGCGCCGCCGACCCCGGACGTCATGCCGCCTGCGCTGCCGCCACCTGCGGCGCTCGAGGCGCCGACCCCGGACGTCGAGCCGCCTGCGCTGCCGCCACCTGCGGCGTTCGTGCCGCCCGCGCCGGCGGTTGTGCCGCCTGCGTTGCCGTCGCCTGCGGTGGACCCCGCGCCGGCGGTGGCCCCGCCATCCATGCCGACCGGGGTCGTCCTGCCCGTCGACGTCGAAACGGCGGCTGACACCCCGGTGCCGGCGCGGTCAGCCGAGGCGACGAAACCACCCACCGAGGCGGCATCCGAGGAAACCCCACCTCGCACTACCGCCGGCATCGTGCGGGTGCAGCCGGTTCCCACCGCGTCGGCGAGCGCGCTGCTGCCCTCCCGGCCGCTGGACGAGGAACGCGGCTGGCTGCGCCGTACGCTGAGCCGGGAATTCGACCACATGGCGTCCTCGGTGTCGCGGATCATCTCCGAGCACCCCGGTTTGCAGGCCGGCGGCACCCCGGCCGGCGACCTGCTCGCCGACTCGGTCGCCGTACGGCTGTACCTCACCCGCCGTGGCGAACGCGTCAACGCGGCCCTGCGGACCGGCGTGGCCGGCCCGCACGTGCCGTTCGCCCGGTGCGTGGTTGCCGGTCTGTCGCGGCTTCCGTCGTTTCGCGGGAGCACGATGTTCCGCATCTCGCCGGACGAACGGGAGTGGGCGTTGTACCGCGGCCGCAAGCTGGTCACGGACTGGTCGCTGGTCAACGCGCTGACGCGTCCGCACGAGGGCCAGGAGGGTGACACCGACCTGCTGATCTGGTCGATGACGGCCCGACGTACGGCGCTGCTCGAACCGGAGGGCGAGGACCGGATCGAGGACCGCGTGCTGTTCCTGCCGGGAACGAGTTTCAAGATTCTCGAGGCGCGGCCGCCTGCTGACGGTCAACGCGGAGCGATTCTGCTGCGCGAGATCGGCACCAACGAGATCGACGCGGACGGCCGGCTCCACCAGAACGGTGCGTCCCTGGACGAGTTGGCGAACACCGCGCTGCACCGCAGCCTGGAACGCTGGGGGACGCCGACGCCGACGCCGACGCCGTCGCCGTCGCCGGTCACCGCCACGACACGTGGCTGTTTCCGGGTCCTGCCCGGCTTGGACGGAGAAGGTGAGGGCCGATGAGCCGACAGGTGTTGACAGTGGGAGGGGCGGAGCCGGGTGCCTTCGCGACGATCGGTGCCGCCGTCGCACGGGCCGATCCCGACGCGACGATCATTGTGCATCCCGGCCGGTACGCGGAACGGTTGGTGCTCGACAAGAGGGTGACGATCAGTGCGGCGCCGGGCGGCCCCGTGGAGGTGCACGTCGAAGAGGGCAGCGTGCTGGTCGTACGTGGCCAGGGTGCCCAATTGCGGGGCGTCACGTTGATCAGCGAAGACTCGCAGCTGGCAGCCCTGGACGTCTACGCAGGCGAGGTGGCGCTCGACGACTGCCGGGTGACCGGCGCGGCGTGGACGGCGTTGCTCGCCCGGATGGACGGCTCCCTGGCCCTGCGCGGCTGTGACGTCCGAGCCCCGTCGGGCGCGGGGATCGTGGTGATGTCCGCGGGCGTCAGCACCGTCGAGGACACGCTTGTGCACGACGTTGGCACCTCCGGCGTGGTGGTAAGCGAGCACGGGTCCCTGACCCTGCGGCGCTGCGTCGTCCGAGGTGCTGCGGCGAACGGCGTGTGCGCCAACGGTGATGCTCGACTTGTCATGGAGCAGTGCGAGGTCGACGCCTCGGCGAAGCCGGCGATCGTCGTCGAGCAGCGTGCCACAGCCCAGATCCGGCACCTGACGGTGACCGGCAGCGCCAACGTGGACCTGTTCCTTCGTGGCGCGATCGACGTGACGATAAGCGATTCCACATTCAGCGGGGCCGCGGTGCAGTCGGCGCACATCACCGACGGCGCCGCCCCTCGATTCACCCGCTGCGCGTTCAGCGAAGCCGGTCACACCGCGATCCACGTCGGCGGCGGGGCGCGGCCGGAGTTCACCGAGTGCACCGTCACCGACACCCCGGTGGGAGTTCACGCGGAGAACGCCAGCCCGCACCTGAACGGCGTGACAGTGCGCGGCACGAGCGAGCACGCCGTCATCGTGACCGGGGAGAGCGCCGTCAGGCTGCGGCGCCTGCGAGCGAATTCGACGGGCGGCGTCGCGGTGCGGGACGGAGCCACCGTCGACGGCGTCGACCTGGTCCTGGACGGCGTCGCCATGCCGGTGCTGACGCTCGCGGACGGGTCCCGGGCAGTCCTGCGCGATGTCCAGGTGACCGCCGCCGGGCCGGACGCGGTGACAGCTACCGGCAGTTCCCGCCTGGATCTGCGGTCGGCGGTGCTGACGGGCGGGGGCCTGCGGGTGGACAACGCCGAGTTGGAGGTGACCGACACCGAGATCCGCGAGGCGGCGCGGGACGGTCTGCTGGTGCAGGACCGGGCCACGGTCACCGCGACCCGGCTGCGGGTGCGACGGGCCGGCAGCGACGGTGTCCGGTTGACAAGCGGCGGCGGCGGTGACTTCACCGACTGCGAGATCCTTGACAGCGCTGTCACCGGCTTCAACGTGGACACCGCCGAACCGGTGTCGCTGGTGCGATCGGTCGTCCGCAACAGCGGCAAGAGCGACCTGCGCCGGGCCGAGGGCTCCCACCTGACGGTGGAGTCGCTCACCAGTGGCGGGCCGCCGGTCGGTCAGCCCGTGCGGGAACAGGCTGTCCGGGACGACACCGATGCGGAGCCGCAGCAGGATCAGGGATCCGACGAACTGAGCGGCCCGCTGCAGGAGCTCAACAGCCTGATCGGTCTGCGCGGCGTCAAGCAGGAGGTGACCGCGCTGATCAACCTGATGAAGATGGCGCAGGTGCGACAGCAGCGGGGGCTGCCGATGCCGCCGATGAGCCGGCACCTGGTCTTCGCCGGACCGCCGGGTACCGGCAAGACCACCGTCGCACGCCTGTACGGCTCGGTGCTGGCCGAACTCGGCATCCTGTCGAAGGGGCACATGGTCGAGGCGGCGCGCGCCGACCTGGTGGGGCAGTACATCGGGTCGACCGCGATCAAGACCACCGAGCTGGTCACCAAGGCGCTCGGCGGGGTGCTCTTCATCGACGAGGCGTACACGCTGTCGGCCGGCTCCGGCGGCTCGGGGCCGGATTTCGGCCAGGAGGCCATCGACGCGTTGATGAAGATGATGGAGGACCACCGCGACGAACTGGTCGTCATCGTCGCCGGGTACTCCGAGTTGATGGAGCAGTTCCTCGCCTCGAACCCCGGTCTGGCCTCCCGCTTCACGCGCACCGTCGAGTTCCCCAACTACTCCGTCGAGGAACTTGTCACAATCACCTCCAACCTGTGCGGGAAGCATTACTACGAGCTGACCGACGACGCGGTGGGAGCCCTCACCACGTACTTCGAGCGCATCCCGAAGAACTCGACGTTCGGCAACGGCCGGGTGGCGCGCAAACTCTTCGAGGCGATGATCAACAATCAGGCGTCCCGCCTCGCCGCCGAACCGCCGTCCACGGAGATCCAGCTCAACCGGCTCACCGCCGCCGACATCGAGCCGGAGCTGGCCTCCCTCGCCGAGCTGCCGATGGAGCAGACCGCACAGCTGGATGTCGCCACCCACCCGCGAGAGGCCGTAGCAGCCTCCCGGACGTGGGCGCGTGTCGCCAACCTGGTCGGTGCCCCGTCCGTACGCGAGGCCCTCGGGCAGGCCGTGGTGGGACTCTGCGATCTACACGGTCGCCGCCGGGCGTTCGGACGAGCCGGGAACATCATCATCTCCGGCCAGCGGGGCACTGGCCGCAGCGAGTTCGCCCGGCTGTACGTGATGCTCCTGTCGGAGCTGAATCTGATCCCCATCGGCCAGCAGGTACGGATGTCCACCCGGGACCAGCTCGCGCCGCAGTGGGCCGGGCAGGCCGACGACCTGATCCGGGCAGCGCTCCAGGAGGCAACCGGCGGGGGCCTGGTCGTGGAGGCCACCGGGGAGGAACAGGACGCGGAGGTCGTCCACGCGCTTGTCGAGCAGGTCCGGGCCGCCCCGGGGGGACCCGTCGTCGTCCTTGTCGGCGAACCCGCCGGCCTGGCCGCACTTCACTCCGCGGTACCCGGCATCCCGGAGACGTTCGGCCAGGAGTGGTCCGTGCCCGCCTACTCCCCGGCCGAACTCGGCGAGATCGCGGTACGGCACCTGCTGCGTCGCGGGCACATCGTCCCCGACGACGTGCGGGCCGCCATCGTCGAGCTGGCAACGAATCTGCCCGCACAGACGGTCCACGCGGCCCACCGATTCTCGTACGCCCTGACCCGCACCGCCGCATCGCGGACCCTCGCGCCGGCCGACCTCACCGGCTCCGCGCCTGCGTCGATGTCCGGCGGCCTGTCCGCGGTCGGCTGACCTGACGAAGGAGATCACCATGCAACCTCGGCTCGATCAGAACGCCACCGCGATGGAGGCGCGGCTGGCCGGCGCGACGGCCACCGGCCGGTCGGCGGACGGCCTGGTCACCATCGTGGTGGGCGGCCTCGGCGACGTCCGTGCCGTGCGCGTGGAGCCGCGCGCGCTGGACCTTGAGGACGTGACCGCCCTGGAGGCGGCCTTTGCGGAGGCGCTCCGCTCCGCCTTCGAGGCCGGCCGCCGGCTGGTCCTGGACACCATGATGGCGGCCGCGCTGGAGCGGGCGTCGGCGACCTGACGGTCAGGCCAGCAGGGCCGCGAGGGCCCCGGTGCTCGCTCGGCGGTGTCGGGTTCGCGGCCGTGGGCGGATGTCGCTGAACTTTGGCCGCGTACGAGCGTCCTCAGAGGGGATGGAACCTATCTTCCCGTTGGGGGTTGCTGGTCGTGGCGGAGACGCGTGTTCTGGTACAGGCGACCGACCCGCTTCTGGCGGTCGGGCTGTCGAGCTACCTGGCGATGCATCCCGACATCACAGTGGTGGAGGCGAATGACCCGGACTCGTTCGATGTTGCTGTCGTGGGGGCCGAGGGCTTCACGGCCGCGACGATCAGGATGCTTCGCCTGACGGCAGTGACTGCGGCGCGGCCCGTGGTGCTCGTCATCCCCGACATCGACGATCTGCAGCTGATCACGGCGGTGGAATGCGGGGTGGTTGCCATCCTTCCCCGTGCTTCGGTCAACCAGGAACGCCTCGTCCGGAGTGTTCATGCCGCCGAGGCCGGCGGTGGGATCATGCCGCCGCACCTCATCGGCAGCCTGCTCGAGCACTTCCGGCGGCTGCAGCGGGAGGTGCTGCTGCCCAACGGCCTGACCCTCACCGGGCTGACCTCCCGCGAGATCGAGGTGCTGCGGCTGATGGCCGACGGATTGGACACCACCGAGATCGCCGAGGAGATCCGGTACTCCGTACGGACAGTCAAGACGATCATCTACGGGGTGATGGACCGGTACGAGCTCCGTAGCCGGTCACATGCGGTCGCGTACGCGGTGCGCGCGGGTTTGATCTGAGGGCTCGCGCGCAATGAGGCCGGTGCGGATCCTCCGGCCGGACGCTCAGGACAGGAGGCTGGACAGGGCGCGGTGTTCGGCGACCGGGTCTGATTCGGGCACCAGATAGTCGCGGGCGCGGATGTGAGTCAGCAGCTTGTCGTCGGGGCTCACCGCGTAGGTACGCAGGAAGTACGCGACCGCGTCCGTCCAGATCCACCGTCCGTCGGTGCGGAAGCTCAGCGGCACCACCGGGCCGGCGCTCTCGTCGAAGGGGTCGGTCTCGCGCGCCTCGGTGGCGAGCAGCACGGCCCCGCCCTCCAGGTAGTCCAGCACGCGCCGCATCTCGTCGCCGTCGGTGATCGTCGGGCGGTCGGCGGAGAACTGCCCGCCGGTGGTGGGGTGGTAGGCGTCGAAGACCCGGGCGGTCGAGACCGGCTGGGCGTCTGCCGCGGCCCAGAGAAGCGCTGACCGGCCCCGGGCGAGTTGCTGGTAGCGCGGTAGGACCGTCCGATTGTGGAACGCCTCGACCTGAGGATGGGCGACTCCGCTGCGGGCGACGGCGTCCTGCACCTGTGCGCAGGCTGCCGGTAGGCCGTTGGGATCGCCGCCGACGAGCAGCAGATAGATCGGGACCTGCTGGTCCTGATCCGGTGAGTCCCGACGCCATGCCCGCCAGAGGGCAACCCCGTCGGCGACCCCGCGCGCGGCATCGACGGCGGCCGAATCCGGCTCGTCCATACGCTCGACGGCCCCGGTCAGGTCGAGGACCAGCGGTGTGACGCCTATCGGATCGGACCGTTCCGGGGCGAATTCGGGCTCCGGCGGTGCCGTGCCGGCGTTCGGCGCAGCGGCGGCACGCCACGCCGCAACCCGGTCGTCAGGCACGAGCGTGGACAGCAGGTCCAGGTCCGTCTCGCGCAACGACATTCGAGGGGTAGCCGTGCTCGTCAGCACCGCGTCGGCCGCCTCGGCGAGCCGTCGCCCGGCGAGGTGGCTGCGCGCTGCGGCGACGGCCGCGTCGGGCATCCAGCCCGCCACGCGCAGCAACAGGTAGTGGAGTTCCAGTAGGCGGCTGTCAGCGGCGCCGGTCATGATGATCTGCTCCGTCCCGATGAAGGGTCACCAGCTGCTGATGGAGCTGAGGTGTTTGCCCGCGAAGTGCTCGGGCCGGGGACGTACGCCCGCGATCAGGCAGGCGATCTCGACCGGTGGCGGCAGGAAATGCCTGTCATCGTCGGTGTCGCGGTAGCGTCCGAGCCCGATTGTCCGCATGAACGGAACGACGGCGTCGGGCTGCTCTCCCTCCGCTGCCGGTTCGCCGCGCTCCAGCGCCTCGTCATCCCAGTAGATCGCCGACGGGATGCCGTCGACGGCCCAGCCGAGGTAGCTCTCGCCGTCGTGATCTCGTCCGCAAACCACCGCCTGGGTGCCGCGCGACATCGGTACCAACTGGTCGGCGCCGACCATCGCATCGAGTCCGACGACCATCACCCAGTCGTCGATCTGCGCCGTGAAAATCCGCTGTTGCTCGCCTGTCGACGTGTCACCGAGTTCCCGGAGCGTCATCGGCGCGACACGGTCGTCCTCGACCTCCAGCCGCGACAACGCTTCACCGGCCGAGATTCCCCGCACCAGCGTGATGGAGTAGGGCGGCGAGTCTTCGTCGTCGGCGTAGACGAGGTTGAACCAGTCGGCGGGCAACCCGCTCCCGTGCGGCCGCACGGGTTTCGCGAGGTCGGCACGCTCGCGCAGGGTCCATTCTCGCTGTAGCTTGTCGAGCCTGGCTGCCTCGGCGGCGCTGCCGCTGCGATAGACCGCCG
This sequence comes from Micromonospora profundi, assembly GCF_011927785.1. Lineage (NCBI taxonomy): Bacteria > Bacillati > Actinomycetota > Actinomycetes > Micromonosporales > Micromonosporaceae > Micromonospora > Micromonospora profundi. The sequence continues at coordinate 1,577,846 of NZ_JAATJK010000001.1, forward strand.
AGCCGTCCTCCGCCATCAACACGACGTCACCGTCATCGTCGACGACCAGCGCCGACACCGTGTGGGCCATCGGATCCAGGCGCAATCCGGTCCACTTGGACAGCACCGTGGAGTCGGCGCCGGTCCGCAGGATTCCGTCGTGCCCGAGGGCCAGCTCCTCGCCGGGAACGCCGGCCTTCCGTGACCACAGCTGAGCGGTCTGGTCGCGGAAGAGCACAGTTTCCGCCTCTGTCGTGCGGTGTGCGAGCTCGTACCTGCCATTCGGTGAGACGAGGGGCTTGGTCAGGCGCTGCCCGCGGGTCAGGCGGTCGCCGGAGGCCGGCAGGAAATCCGCCAGCGCGGCGTCCGAGAGGAGATCCCTGCTCCAGCGCTGAAAGCCGTCCGGATCCGTCAGGACCAACCGGCCGTCGTTGGTGACCACTGCGGCATCCACCCGACGGTCGACGTCGCCCGAGCGCCAGAGCGGCCGGCCGTTTCCATCCACCAGCCACAGGTAACCTTCGGGCGTCAGCTCCAACCGGCCGGGCCCGCCAACGCCGCCGCCGATCGTCCAGACGTTCTCGGCGCGCGTCCGATCGCGCAGAACGAGGCCGCCGGTATGGCGGTGCTCCAGCGCGAACGCCTCGTTGGCGGACACGAGCGTCCCCAGCGACAGGAACTGCCCAGGTCGGAGAACAGTGAATTCTTCATCGTCCACGAGTTAGACGACGCAGGCGGGCGCACGAGGTTCACGGACCCGCGGTAGTCGACATGGCGGCAGGGAACGACGACCGCCAGTTGCAGTGCTCCAGAACCGATCACTGTCGCGTTGAACCGTCGTGACCCCGGCTCGTATTACAGGACCGGAACGGCAGGATAGGGATGGACCGAGGGTACGGAGGCGATGGTGCTGATACGGCGAGCCGTGGCGGCGGCACTGGTGCTGGTCGGGCTCGTCGTGGGTGCCCCAGCGGGGCAGGCGCGTGCGGCCCCCGCTGAGACCGGCCGGTACTACGTGGTGGGGCCGGCGGTCGACGGCCAGAAGGAGTACCTGTACGCGATTGCCCTGCGCACCCTCGGTAACGGCAACCGGTACCGGGAGATCGTCGAACTCAACGTGGGGCGGAAACAGCCTGACGGCGCGACGTTCACCGACGGCCTGGTGCTCGAACCAGGCTGGATGTTGGTGCTGCCCGCGGACGCTAAGGGCCAAGGGGTACGCATCGGCCGGATGCCGACGATCGCCGCTCGATCGCCGCGACCGTCGCCGAGCACGCTGACGCCGAGCGCCGTTCCGTCGAGGCCGGCTCCCCGGTCGGTCGCGCCGTCCACACCGGCCCCTTCGACGGCTGCCCCGTCCACGGCTGCCCCGCCGCCACCCTCGGCCCCTGCGGTGGCGGCCACGGACACCGAAACGATTGCCCGGCCGTGGGACGAGCGGGAGGTCACCACTGATCCCGTCAACCCGCTGCTGGTGCGAGGTGGTGCAGGCGTACTGGCGGTTATCTTCGCGGTGGTGGCGCTGATGCTGCTACGCCGTGCGGGATCACGCCGGGGTGCGCTCGCCCTCACCGACGACGGGCCGTGGCCGCCGCAGCGGCACCACACCCCGACCCCCGCCGAGCTCGCCACCGATTCGGGCAACGGTCACTCCCCGCCGCCCGGCGCCCAACAGTCGTCCACCACAGCGCCGTCCACCGCAGCGCCGTCGTCCGCCGCCTCGCGGCCGTCCGCTGGCGCTCCGCTGTCTCCCGTCGCCCAGCCCTCGTCGTCTGCCGTCTCGGCGTCCACGGAACAGGAGCGTTCCGAGACCACGGTGCCCGTCATCACGACGCCGACGCCGTCCGCGCCCCCGACCCCGATCCAGAGCGGTACGCGACCAGGTGAAGCTTCCGTGTCACCGTCCACTCCAGCGCCGGCGACGAATCCCGAGCGTCAGGTGCCGGGCCCCGTGGCGGTGGGGCCATCGAACGAGCAGAGGCCAACGCAGGCACCGGTGCCGGAGGTGCCACGACCGACGGTGCCGAGTGGCGACGACGTTCCCTACCTGAGCGCCGATCTGGACAGCGAGGCCGGTCCGATGCGGGTCCGGTTGGCAGGGGTGGCGACGGGCCGTGGTGCAGCGCCCGCGTACGCCTGGCTCGGCGAGCGGGAGCCCGCCCCACCGGCCATCCTCCCGCTGGTGTTGGGCCACAAGGGTCCGTGGCGGCTGCACGTCGACCTCGGTCGTGCTCCGGACGTACTCACTCTCGTGGGGCCTGTCGGCGCCTGCCGGCGTGCGGCGGTGCTCCTCGCCCGGAGGCTGCATGCCGCCGGGATCGGTGTGGCGGTGGTCGGCGCGGCGCTCGGCACGCAGGCCCCCGGCGGCAGCCGGGTCCTGGACGCCCTGCCGCAGCCGCCCACGCCGGAGGAGGAGTTGCCGAAGCCGTACGTCGTGTTCACCGCCGGGTTGGCCGCCGGTGACGCGGCCGGCGCGCGGAGCCTCGCCGCCACGACGGGCGGACGGTGCGTCCCCGTGGTGATCGGCCCGGTCCCCGGCGGCCGGTGGTCGATTCAGGTCGGGTCGGATGCCGGGGTGGTGGCGCCGGACTGAAGCCGGCGCAGCGTGGCTGGCAGCGGCCCGAGGGCTACGCCTGGGCTGCGCTGCCAGGCGCCGTCGCGGGCGTGGTGGACGCGCCGTACCTGGATCCGGTCGTAGGAGCGGCTGCCCAGGATCAGCTCCACCCCGGCCCGGTGCAGCGCGTCCGCCCGGGTCCGCACCGAGGTGAGCGGGGCGAGCATCGCGGCGGTGGCGCCGACGTCGACGGTGCGGCTCCGGGGCACCCGCACGTCGACAAGCAGTCGGCCCTGTCGCGCCGGTGGTGGTTGCCGGTACAGCCGCAGCCAGCCCTTGGGGAGACCGCGTGACCGCACCGGCAGGAGGGCGTACGCCTTCCGAGTGCCGAATTCGGGCCAGCGGCGTACGTCGTTGGGCAGGCCGGCTGTCGAGCGGGCGGTGGGCGCTGACCGGATCCGCACCGTCGCGTCGTACGCGTCGCCGAGCGGCAGGAGCCAGCCGATGCCCTCCGTGCGGAACCCTCCGACGGCGCGTACCCGATCCAGTCGGGCCGCCGGCAGCAGGTAGGTGTCCGAGGTGCCGAGGAGGTACTGCAAGCGGGCCGGCACGTGTGATCGCAGCGTGGCGACCGCTATCGCGCCGCCCGGCTCGATCCGTACCCGCAGCAGGTCGCAGCCCTCGGGCGCGGACCGGGGGTCGAGGAAGGCGATCAGGAACAGTTCGGTGCTGGGCATGCCGTCGGCGACCACCTCGGCGGGGTCGCCCGGTGTCCGGACGAACGCCTCGAACGTCTCCGCGTTGACCTGCTGGCCACGGCGCAGCCACGGCGGACCGTAGTCCGACGCGCGCCTCCGCTCGGTGACGAGCGCGGGGCGGGACAGCGGCGGGGTCAGCACCGCGGTGGGTGCGACGGCGGGCGGATCTGGCGCAGTCGGTTCCTTCGACGTGCCGATCGTCGTCTGTTTCGTCGGTGCCGCGTCCGTCACGCGGCCGTTCGCCGGCGTTCCGTCCGCAGCCTTCCGGCCCGCCTCCGGCGAGCCGTCGACGCCCGCCGGCGACCCGCCGGGGTCCTGCGCCGACCTGTCGACGTCTGCCGGCGACCCGCCGACGCCCGGCGACGCCGAGCCGACCACGCCGGACGCCGGGTCGTTCGGCGCGGTGACGGCCAAACCAGCGGCGACACCATTCGCGACGGTCAGCGTGACCCGCTCCCGGCTGAGCCGGGACACCAGCAGCCCGTCGGGGGTGGCGTCGAGGGTCGCCGGGCCGTCGGCGTACCTGGGCCGGTACGCCCGCCACGGCGCGACGGCGCCCGCCGCGTCGAGCGCACGCAGGTCCCGGTGGTCGTCGATCAGCTCCGCGCGCCCTCCCGGCGGCGGGGTCCAGACCGTGGCGCCGGTCGTCTCGGCCAGCTCGATCGCCTGCTCGGCGAGCCGGGCCTGCTCGCCGGCATCGGAGGGCCAGGTCAGCCAGAGCCGCAGGTCGGCACCGTAGAGGGGAAGGTCGCCCACGAGGGCGGCGAGCTGCCGGCCGCTGTGCACGCCCTGGGTACCGCTGTAGTTGCCCACCAGGAAGCCGTCGGCGCGGGCCGTGACGGCGATGGTGACGATGCCCTCGGAGACCAGGCCGAGCCGGTGCGCGGTGGCCCGACGGGCCACGAAGTCGGCCCGGGTCGCCAGGGCGAGCCCGTCGGCGAGCGGCAGGCGTACGACGCCGGTGCGGGGGCGAACCAGGCCCTCGTCGAGGGCGAACCAGCCGGGCAGGTGGGTGGCGAGGTCGGGTGGCTGGAGTACGAGCCAGTCCATCGGCTGTCGGGTGACCCGGTGCAGCGGCACGGCGTGCAGGGGACCGGCGCTGCTCGCGCTCGCGGTGTCGGCGCCGTTGACCCGGTGGGCGGTGTGCCGGATGTCGGTGCCCTCCGGGCTGACCAGCACGTCGTGACCGAGCAGCCCGGCCACCTCGGTGAAGAGGTCGGCGTGTCGGGCGCCGTCGTCGGTGAGGATCCGGACGTCGTCGGCGGCGTCACCGGTGCGCCGTACGAGGTCGGCGATGGATCGGGCGTCGAGCAACCGGTTGGGATCGGTGGGCACCATGAGACGGCCCTTCGGACCTGGGGCGAGCCACAGGTCGAAGAGTCCGGCGACCCGCCGGTGCCGGCGCGGGTCGAAACGCCGGGTCGCCGGAACCCGGTCGATATCCCTGCTCGCCACCGCCCTGGCGGTCCGTCCGAGTGCTGTCACCGCCGCCCCGCCTTCGTCCCCACTGGATCATCGTCGTGATGTGACCACTGTGCACACCCGGCGAAACGCGCCGTCAACGCAAGTCCTGAGAAGATCGTCTCTCAGCCCTCGCCGGTACGCTCGGCCGACCTCATGACGAGGTTCGTCGGGGCCTGGTTCAAATTGATTTGAACTAACGCGGCGCGAATCCGCAATAGACGGTGGAACGCGGCGACGTTCATGGCCGTGGTGACTGAAGGAGGACACCCAGTGCTGGCGAAGCACCCCATCCTTGCCCGCCTGCTCGTGGTGGTGATGACCGGTTGCGTGCTGTTGGCCGTACCCCGGCTGTCGGCGGCGAACCCCACACCCGACAACCGGCCGTACGTGAAGTACTACGTGGTCGCGGCCCAGTTTCAGGGCCAGCCGGAGAATCTGACCGACATCGCGTGGCGGCTGCTCGGCAGCGGCGAACGATCCGATGAGATTTATCACCTCAACACCGGACGGGTGCAGCCGGACGGTCTCCGGCTGACCGACCCGGGAGTCCTGACCGCCGGCTGGTATCTGGTGCTGCCCTGGGACGCCGCCGGTGAGGGGGTCAAGTACGGCCAGCTTCCGCCCGCACCGGCGCCGACACGGACGGCACGTCCCGGAGGCACCACGAAGCCCGGTGGCACTCCGAAGCCCAGCGGCAGCCCGTCGCCCGCGGCGAGCCCGACCAGGGGCAGCCCCGGACCCGGAGCCACTGGCGGCACCCAGAAGTGCACCGCCGCCGCCGGGTCCAGCAGCCGCTCGGACTGGGCGCAGCTGCGGATGGCCGCCGACAGCGCGTGGACCCTTACCCGGGGCAACGGGGTGAAGATCGCGGTGGTCGACACCGGCGTCGACGCGAGCCTCCAGCAGTTGAGCGGCCGGGTCGCCGTCGGGGCGGACGTGACCGTCGGCAACGGTCGCGGCGACACCGACTGCGTCGGTTCCGGCACCGCGATGGCGGGCATCATCGCCGCTGACAGCAGTGTCGACGGCAGCCCGGTCGGGATCGCCCCGGACGCCACGATCCTGCCGGTCCGGATGGTGGGTTCCGGGGCTGCCCGGGCGGCCGACGCGGCGACCGCCATCGAGGTGGCGGTGAGCGCCGGTGCGTCAGTCGTCGCGCTCGGCTCCCACGTGGACCTGGCCGCTCCCGCAGTGGCGGCCTCGCTGACCACGGCCCTCAACCACGACGTGCTCGTGGTGGCGGGCGCACCTACCAAACCGGCGCCGCTGCCGTCCCCGGGCACTGGGGCCGCCGGTGGCGCGCTGCTGCTCACCGGCGGGGTGGGACCGGCCGACCAGTTCGCCGACGAATATCTGGAGGGGACCGTCGAGGTCGTCGCACCTGGTGTCGACGTGGCGAGCCTCGGCACCGGTGGCAGGGTGACCGGCCGGACCGGTACCGGACTCGCTGTCGCCTTCGTGGCGGGGCAGGCGGCACTGATCCGGGCGGCCGAGCCCGACCTCACGGCGGCCCAGGTCAAGGAGCGGATTCTCGGCACCGCCGACCCGCTCGGTGGACAGGACCCGCACCCCGCGTTCGGCGCCGGGATGATCAACCTGGCGACGTCGGTGGCGGGAGCTCTGGACAACAAGGGCCCGGTGTCCACCGGGCAGGAGGGGCGAGGCTCAGGCGCGGCGATCATCGTCCTGCTGGGCCTGGCGCTGGTGTGCGGAGTTGGTGTGGTCTTCGGCCTTCGGATGCGCCGACGACGCTTCGCCGGCTGATCGTCTCGCCGCAGACGCCGGTGCCCGGCGGCCGCCCTTTCGGGACGGACCGCCGGGCACCGGCTGTTACGAACAACCCCTGCTGGGGCGGGGCTACCTCTGGCTGAACGTCTGCTTCGGGTTGAACACGCAGATCCAGATCATCATGGGTGCGCCCGGCGCGTGGCCGTCGACGTCCAGGCACTTGTCGGTCGCCCGGTTGAAGAGTGAGCGGCGTCCATTGTTCTCGATCCACTCCCACTTCTGGGCGGGCACGGCCGTGCAGTGGGCCGACTGCACGGGAGCGCCGTCGCGCTTCTCGCCCCAGGCGACGTCCAGGCAGAGGCCGTTCGCCCGGATGGTGCCGTCGGACGAGAAGGACCACCACTGGTTCCGTACCTCCTGGCACTTGCGCACAGTGGCCCGAACGCCGTCGCCCTCGCCGCCGCTGAGGCAGAGTCCGGTCTCCTTGCCGACGATCTGCTTGGCACCGGCGGGTCGGACCGGCGGTGCCGGTGCCTTGGTGGGCTCGTCGGGCCGCTCCGGCTGCGCGGGCGGCACCGGGGGCCGGGGGTTGGCAGCGGTGGCGGTGGGGGAGGGTGACAGGGACGGTGAACCGCTGGGCTTCGGCGGCACGACCGGCTTGGTGGGTGCCGTCGGCTTCAGTCGGGAGTCGAGGGCGTAGAACTCGGTGTTCTCCCGGACGGTGCGCAGGAACACCTGGGTCGGGCCGTCGAACTCCCCGCCGGTCTGCCGCACTGTGGTGGGCCCGTTGCGGAACGCGGCAAGCGCCAGCAGGTAGGGGTCACCTTCGATGCCGCTCAGCTCGTTGCGCAGCGCGCACATCACGGTGCCGACAGCAGGTACGGCCACCTGCGGGTCCCAGACCGACCCTCGGGCCGGGCCGTGTTCCTGCCACACCTCGGGCAGGAACTGCGCGATCCCGCGCTGCCCCTCGTCGCCGAGCATGTTCGGGTCGAAGCCGGACAGCGCCATCACCTGGCCGGCGACCGCCGCGGGCGGGACCTCGGGACAGGCCGCCCCGGCGCGGACGACGAGCGGGACGTACTCCTCCGGGACCGCCCTGGGCTGCTGCGGCTTGTTGTTCGGTCGGGGCTCGCCGGCCCCACCGAACGGCACAAGGTCCGCGTAGAAGGCGGCGTACCCGCTGGCGTGGTCGACATAGTCGACGGCGCTGGACGGGACCCCCTTGGCCTTGCGTACCTCGTCGATGCCGGCGTTGAACGCCGCCAGCGAGAGCCGCCACGGGTCGCCGTCGATCTTGGTCACCCGGACCTGGCCGCTCAGATCGCACATCTTGTGAGCCAGGGCGAGGATGTTCGCCGCGCTGTCCGAGCGTCGCGCACCTGGCCACGGCACCCAGGCTTCCCATGCGGCGTCGTCCAGGCCGGCGATGCCCCGGCCGCCGGAGGCGGTCTTCCGGGCGCGACCGTCGAGCCCTGACTCGGCCATGAGCTGGCCGGCGAGCCGGGCCGGTGTCAGGGCCGGGCAGGACCGGGCGGCGGATCGGATCGTGGTCAGCTGCTCGTCGGTCACGGCACGGCCGACGAAGTCGTCGTCCTGAGCCGAGGCGACTCCCCAGCTGACGGTGGCGACGACCGCGGACAGCACCGCCAGGCCGGCGACCACACCGGCGGCCGCGCGTCGCGAGATCGGGCCCAGTCGGCGCAGGGGGGAGGGCTGATCGGATTCCACGGGGTATCCCTTCCGGTGTTGGCATCGCTGTCTCGACGGGCGGGCGATGCCCTCGGTTCACCGGCTCGTGTGCGGATCTAACGAAAATCTTTTTTCTGCTGGGGTATTGAACCGAGGGGCATGCCGAGCCGTCAACGCAGCAACCGCCGGCCCGCGTTGTGTGTCACACCGCAACACCGCCGACGGCTGACCGTCAGAACCTTTGATCGGAGTTGATGAATGCTGACTCGGCGCAGGATGCTCCGGATCGGACTTGCCGGGGCTGCCGTGGTCGGGGCACCCCTGGCGGCCGCACCGCTGATCTCCCGGGCACACGCCGCGGACGGGCTGCCGTTGACAATTGTGAACAGCACCGGCCGTTTCGACAGCGCCGCGATCACCATGTACGTCGTCGGCACCGACCAGGCGACAGGCCGGCTGGGGTACGTCCGCGAGAGCGGCCGGTTCACCCCCGCCAACCCTGCGCACAACGGCCCGGACGGCTTCGCCGACATCGGGGTACGGCTTGACGCCTCCGGCACGACCCGGTTCGTGCTGCCCAGGATGTCCGGACGGATCTACTTCGCGATCGACGGACGACTGCCGTTCACTGTGACCGGCGGCGGTGACGGCCAGCCGGGGTTGCAGTACCCGGTGGGCTGGGCGGAGGGCGACCCGGCGTTCGGAGTGCTGCACGACTGCTGCGAGTTCACCTACAACTCCTCCGTGCTGGCCTGCAACACCACGACAGTGGACATGTTCAGCATCCCGATGGCGATCCGGCTGCGCGGCAACGACGAGCAGGTCACCGGCAAACTCGTCGACGGTGGACGCGAGGCGATCTTCGCGGAGTTGTCCCGCCAGCCCGGCTACGAGCGCCTCGTCATCGGCGACGGGCTGCGGATCATCGGGCCGGGCAAGGGCATCGAGACAGGCCGGTTCGACCCGCGCTACTACGACAGCTACGTCAACGAGGTGTGGGACCGCTACAGCCGTACCGAGCTGCGGGTGCACACGCCGTCGGGCACCCGCCGAGGCCGCGTGGTCGACGGGCGATTTGCATTCGACGGCGGCATCCGAGCGTTCGACAGGCCCTCGACGCTTGATGTCTTCTACTGTGCCGGTGCTCTCGGGATGACGGGTGACGAGGCATCCAACCAGGTGGCGCGAGTCCTCGGTGCCGGCTTCAACCGCTCCAGCCTGGGCCAGAGCGACCATCCCACCACCAACCGCAGCGCCTTCTACCAGCATCCGATCACCAACCACTACTCGCGGATCCTGCACCGGAACGCCGCCGACGGTAAGGCGTACGGGTTTCCGTTCGATGACGTGATCGATGACGCTTCCTACATCCAGGACACCTCGCCCCAGGAGATGACCATCACGCTCACTCCGTTCGGCGGAGGACAGGTGAACGTGCCGCAGCCGCAGCCGCAGGTCAACGAGACGATCGTCGTACCGCCGGTGGTGGCGGCCGCGGGCGCCACGCAGGGCGCCAGGGAGGTGGGCAAGGAAATCGCCGCCGCGAGCTTCGATCGGCAGCACGGGGTCCAGACCGAGGCGTCCAGCGAGGGTGGCGAGCACATCGGCTTCCTCGCCAACGGTGACTGGGCCGGCTACCGAGGGGTCGAGTTCGGCGGTAAGCCGGTCACGCAGTTCCAGGTGCGGGTCGCCTCCGGGGCGCCGCACGGCGTCTCCGGCCTGATCGAGGTACGCCTCGACGCCCCGGACGGTCCGCCGGTGGGCTCGATCGCGGTGGCAGACACCGGCGGCTGGCAGAGCTGGACGACGGTGCCCGGCACCCTCGCCCCGGTCACCGGCACACACGACGTCTACCTGGCGTTCGTCAGTGGACAACCGCAGGAGTACGCGAACGTCCGCTGGCTGCGGTTCGGCACGTGAGCGCCACCGCCCTCATCGACGCCGACCGGACAGACGAGCGCACCGGCGGCGGGCGGCGGCCCGCAATCGGCAGTGTCGATCCACGACCGCGTGAGCCCGTCGGACGGCGTCCACAGTGGGCGTCTCCGGCATCCGGCTATCCTTCCCCTCAGGCTGTGATCGACGTTGACACGTCGGCGCGACCGTACGGGCACACCCCGTACGTGAGGGGGAGGCGTTCTGTGTCGGCGGTGCCCAACGAAGCGCTGGGATCTGAGGTCGTCAGCGACACCGTGAGCGGGCAGACCTCTCCGGATGCCCTGATGCGGTGGATCCACGAGCAGTACCGGGCGCCCTTGCTGCGGTTTCTCACCCGGCTCGTCCTCGGCCAGCACGAGCTGGCCGAGGATCTGGTGCAGGAGACATTTCTGCGCACCTGGCGCAATTTGGAGACGCTGGCCGCCGATCCGCGGCGGATCGCCCCGTGGCTCTACACCGTCGCCCGACACGTGGCGATCGACGCGATGCGTGCCCGGCAGGCCCGTCCGCCCGAGGTCGCCATCCCCGACCTGAACCGGCTCTCCGTCGCGACCGACGACATGGACCGGGTGGCGTCCGCACACACCGTCCGGCTGGCGATACAGCGGATCTCCCCGGAGCATCGCGCGGTGCTGATCGAGATGTACTACAAGGGCGCTTCGGTCGCCGAAGCCGCGGAGAGACTAGGAATTCCGGAGGGTACGGTAAAGTCCAGGACGTACTATGCGGTGCGCGCGCTGCACGCGGCAATTGGTCCGATCGAGTCGTCCTGATGTCATCTCTCCTGATGCCTCGTCGCCCCGTGTCCTCGCCAGACCTCCGGCACGGAGGTTGTCGCGTGTGGCATTCCGCCGTTCGCGGTGCTCTGGGTCCGAGATGGGGGGCGTGATGCGAACCGGCGAGGAGAACCCGACCGCCGAGCACGCCACGCTTGCCCGCTATCTGCTCGGTGCCCTGGACGAGCCCGAGCGCGTCGCGTTCGAGGCGCACCTCGCGGGCTGCTGGGAGTGTCTGTCCGCGGCGGGGGACATGGGGAGCGTGACCAGCGCCCTCCCCGAGTTGGATGCCGCCGACTGGGAGGCGTTCGCTGCCCTGCCGCCGGAGGCCGTGCTCCCGACCGAGCCCGCTACGTCAATGGTCGTGCCGCCGGCCACCGGTTCGGCCCTGCCGCCCGATGGCCTAGCGGTCGGCGCCGGAGCTGACCCGGTCGGCGCCGCAGCTGACCCGGCCGATGCCGCAGCCGACTCGGCCCGCGCCGTCGTCGACCCGGTCGAGGCCCCAGCCGTCCCGGCTGAGCCGCCTTCGGACGGCCCTCCGGCAGGGGTGACAGTTTCGACGCAGGCCAGCGGCGGGGCTGACGTGGCCCGCCGTAGGGGCAACCGCGGCGGCGCCGGTCCACGTACCGTCGGATCGGACCGGCCGTCCGGGAGCCGACCGGGGCCGCCGGCGGGGTCCGACAGCCGCCCGGGTCGGCCGCCGGGCGACCCACGGCGTCGCCGGCTCAAGCTCTGGGCCGGGGTGGCCGCCGCGGTGCTGGCCGTCGTCCTTGCCGGCGGTGGTGTCGTGGCCGGCCTGGGCCTCACGAACAGCGACGTGGTGCTCACCGCGAACGGGGAGGCGCCCGCCCAGGGTGTGAGTCTCGCCGTCACGATCACCACCGACGAGGACAGGTCGAGCATCAAGGTCACCGCCATCGGTCTGCGTCAGGGTCTGCGGTACCGCCTCTTCGGCGTGACCCGGGACGGCGCCACCCACGTGATACGTGACTGGACGGCGTCGTCCGGGCCGCAGGAGGTGAGCGCCGAGCTGTCGCTGCCCGTGAACGACCTCGCGTTCGTCACGGTGGGGCTTGCCGACGGCACGGCGATCGTCACCGCCCCGATCTCCCGCTGACCGGCGTTCGGGGCGGCTCCACGGATCGGGCTGAACCGAACGCCGGTGGCAGCCGTAGGGCCTCCGACGGCGATGACCGAGGCCCACCGGAGGTGTCCGTGCCCGAGCAGAAGCGAGCGACCAACCCACACGTCGAGCGGCTGGCGCTGAAGATCGTCGAACAGGACCTGAACCGGATCGCGCGGGAGGCTCACGCCCGCTCGCCCCACCTGGCCGACAAGTGGAGCGACGCGAGGATCTTCGTCGACGACAAACAGCGCAAGCTCGACCGTGGAGGCCCGCTCCCGCCCGGCGGGGGGAGGCGGCGCGACCGGGAGCCGGCACCGGATGACGACCTGGACCCGTCGCAGGCGCAGTGGCAGCCGGAGCCCGCCCACCACCAGGGCGTGGAGAGCAGCTTCGGAAGGCTCATACGGGAGCTGTGGCAGCTGATCGACGGGTCGTCAGTGGACCGGACGGCGACCCAGCCGGCGTGGCAGGGTCCACCACAGGCGACCCCCGGACCATGGCAGGCGGCACCGGGGCCGTGGCAGGCGGCACCGGCTCCGGTCCCGACCGCTACGCCGTACGGACTGCCTCTGCACGATTCGCCGATCGGCGGGCAACTCACGTCCGAACTCGACGAGGCGATGCTGCGCAGCCAGCTCACCGAAGCGGTCGACTCGATGCTGAAGGAGAGCCCCGCGCTGCGCGAGCTGTACGACCGGGTCGACCTGCCCACTGTGTCCCAACTCCTCAAGGGCCGCGCGGACGGGGTCGAGGCGACGCCGGAGCGGGCCGAGACAGGGCTCGACCGGACGCCGGCCGAGCCGACGGTCGCCGACATGGCAGCGCTCACCAGCCCGAACCTCGGCCGGTCGCACTCCTCCCGGAGTGGGTCGGAGGTGTCGGTCGCGAGTGTGGCCTCTCTCCGGTCGTCCCCGGACATCACGCGGGCAACGCCTGCGGTCTCGCCGAGCAGCCGGCAGCCGAGCATCGCCACGCCGGGCCGGCGCCTGGCGCGTGGCTAGTGCCCTGACCGCGAACGTGCAGGCTGTTCGTTGACACGCTGTACCGATACCTGCGGACGTCGCGGCTCCCTTGACCGGCAAATTACTGCTTTACTAGGGTCCTAGTAAAGCAGTAAGGGGCAACCGTGTTCGTCTTCCGGCTCGACACCCACTCCGGCGTGCCGCCGTACCTGCAACTCGTCCAGCAGGTCCGCCAGGCGGTGCTGCTGGGCTTCCTCCAACCCGGTGATCGCCTCCCGCTCATCCGCGAGGTGGTCGAGGACCTGGCGATCAATCCGAACACCGTCGCCAAGGCGTACCGGCAGATGGAGCAGGAGAACCTCGTCACCGGGCGGCCCGGCCAGGGCACGTTCGTCAACGAACAGCAGTCGGCCGCGATGTCGGCATCGACGTACACGTCGCTGCGCCGCGGCCTGGCGACGTGGCTGCGCCGCGCCTACGCGGCAGGCCTCGACGAGCAGGCGGTCAACGCGCTGTTTACCTCCGTCCACCAGCAGACGAGGAACGAGGACGTGGCGTGACAGAGACCGAGTTCGCGCTGCGCACCGACGGTGTGGGCAAGCGGTACCGGAAGGGCTGGGCGCTGCGCGACTGCACGCTGTCCCTGCCGGCGGGCGGCGTGATCGCCCTGGTCGGGCCCAATGGCGCGGGCAAGACCACGCTGCTGCGCCTGGCCGTCGGGTTGCTGGCACCGAGCACCGGCACGGTGGAGGTCCTCGGCCACGACGTCACCGCCAGCACCCCGCAAACGTTGTCCCGGGTCGGGTTCCTGGCCCAGGACCACCCGCTGTACAAGCGCTTCACAGTCGCCGAGATGCTCCGCTTCGGCCGGGCCTGCAACCTGCGGTTCGACAAGGGGCTGGCCGAGCGCCGGCTGGCGAAGCTGGGCATCCCGCTCGACAGCAGGGTCGGCACGCTCTCCGGCGGGCAGCAGGCCCAGGTCGCGCTGGCGCTGGCCCTGGCGAAGCGGCCGGACCTGCTTGTCCTCGACGAGCCGGTGGCCAGCCTCGACCCGCTGGCCCGGCACGAGTTCATGCAGGTCCTCATGGGCGCGGTGGCCGAAGGCGGGGTGACGGTCCTGTTTTCTTCCCACGTCGTGCACGAGTTGGAGCGCGTCTGCGACCACCTGGTCGTGCTGAACCAGGGCCGGGTCACACTCACCGGTGACATCGACACCCTCCTCGCCGAGCATCGGCTGCTCGTCGGCCCGCGCACGGCCACCGACCTCGACCGGGCCGGCACCGTCGTCCAGGCCGTCCACAGCGACCGGCACACAACAGTGCTGGTACGCGACGGCGCGCTACCGGCCGCGCCCGGGTGGCAGGCCCAGCCGGTCGCGCTGGAGGACCTGGTGTTGGCGTACCTGCGCCGGCCGTCCGAGCCGAGCGTCGCGGTCAAGTCGGGGGTGGCGGTATGACGTGGTTGATCTGGCGCCAGCACCGGACCGAGGTCTGCGTCCTGGGTCTGCTCGTCGGCATGTTCGGCATTGTCCTGCTCGTGCTCGGGACGCAGGCCCACGACCTGTTCCCCGGCGGTCCCGCCCGGTGTGCGGGAGAGGCCGGCATCAACGAGGCCTGCGCGGCCTCCTTCCGACGTCTCGACGAGGAGTACGGGTACGTCGAGAACCTCCTGGCGGCCTTCTATCTGGTCCCCGTCGTCATCGGTGCGTTCCTCGGTGCGCCGCTGCTCGCGCGCGAACTGGAGGACGGCACCTGGCAGCTCGCCTGGACGCAGGCCGTGCCGCGGATGCGCTGGCTGGCGGCCAAGCTCGCGGCACTGGCCGGCGTCACCGTCACGCTCACCGGGATGTTCACCGCTGTGCTCACCTGGTTCCGTCAGCCATTCGACGCGTGGGAAGGGCGGTTCCAGTACGACGCCTTCGACCTGGAGGGACTTGTTCCGGTGGCGTACGCGCTGTTCGCGTTCGGCGTCGCCACCGTGGCCGGGGCGATCCTGCGGCGCAGCCTGCCCGCGTTCGGCGTCGCGTTCGGGGCGTTCCTCGCCGCCCGGATGTCGGTGGCGTTGTTGGCCCGTCCCGCGTATGCCACGCCGCTCACCACAATGGAGCCGGTCCCCGTCGGCGGCTCGACGGACCAGGCGGGGCACCGGCCCGTGCACAGCTTCGCCGACTGGGTGATCGAACGCGGCTACGCGGACGCCACCGGGCGCAGGCTGAGCGGGACCGAGTACTACGAGCTGGAGGACGCTGCCAACCGGGCCGGCACCAACGTCAACCAGTTCCTGCATGCGCGGGGCATCCAGCAGTTCGGGGTCTACCACCCGGCCGACAGGTTCTGGACGTTCCAGCTCATCGAGACGGCCCTGTTCGTCGCCGTCGCGGCGGTCCTGATCGGCGTGGTGGTGTGGCGGGTACGGCGCCGCATGATCTAGTGCCTGACCACAACCGTGCACGGTGTTTGTTGACACGCTCTTGTCGGGGCACTGCCCACGCCGTCCTGCGGCCTCCCGTCCCCCTCGGCCGGGAGGCCACCGGCGGGACTCAGTACGGCTCGACGTGCGGGATCTCCTTGGCCCGGTGGGCGCCCGGCTTACACCCGGCGAACGGGCCGGACGGGTCGCGCAGCGTGCTCATCACCGGACCGAGGTGGTCCCGGTGCCAGTTCGCCGGCCCACTCAGCCCGGCGTTCGGGCCGGTGAGTTCCTGCCACGCCAACCACAACCCGTACAGCTGGGCGATCGCCTCGGGGTGCAGCCACCACCGGGAACACCAAGGTGCTGTGGAGGCGACCTCCCGGGCGTAGACCGGCACGAGCAGGTGCCGTACCCACATCGTCAGCATGCGCAGCGCCTCGGCGTACTCGTCCCCTTCCAGGTAGAGGATGAACGGCGGCTTCCTCGGCGCGGGTGGGCCTGACGTGTCAGTGTCCGGCGGACCCGGTTGCCCGGCCGGCTGCGCGGGCTCGGCGACCCGCTGCTGCTCCTGTGGTGACAGCATGTCCTCTCCTTCTCGGTTGGTCGGTGTGCTCACTGTCAGCTCGGCGCGGCGAAGTTCTGCGTCCAGTACGGGCCGTCCCCGGTGTCGGCCCGACCGATCCCGATCTCGGTGAACGCGCAGTTGAGGATGTTCGCCCGGTGGCCCGGGCTGTCCATCCAGGCAGTCATCACCGCCTCCGGCGTCGACTGGTTGTACGCGACGTTCTCCCCGTAGGTGCGCCACGCGTAGCCGGCCCGGTCCAGCCGCTGGCCCACGTCGCTGCCGTCGCTGCCGGTGTGCGACATGCTCCGGTGCTCGGCCTGGTCCTGGCTGTGCCGCTGCGCCGCGGTTGTCAGCTCCGGATCGCTCTGGACCGGCGCGCAGCCGGCCTCTGCCCGCCGGGCGTTGACGAGTTCGAGGACCCGGCCCGCGGCGGCGGCGCTGTCGCCACCGCCCGCACCGTCGGAGTCGTCATCGGCGTCGTCGTCCGCGTCGCCTGAGTCGTCGTCCTCGTCGGTGGTCGCCTCCGGACTGGGGCCGGTGGTCTGCGGCGTGCTGTACGGCTCGCCGAGGAGCCCCATGTACTGGCCGAAGTACGCTCGTACCTTGGCGACGTAGGCCCGGGTGTTCGTGCTCGGGCTGACCCCGCCGGCCTCGCGTACCGCGTCGATTCCGTCCTGGTACGCGGACAGGGTCAGGTCGAGAATGTTGCCGATCACCTTCCCCTCGTCCAGCAGGGTCTGCACCTCCTTGGCGAGCGCGCACATGTACTTCGCCTGCGCCATGATCGAGTCTTTCGGGTCCTCCGGGCGGGCCTTGTCGTTGTCGTCGGTGTCCTCGCCGTACTTCTCGAAGATCTCGGGGTCGAGCTGGGAGATGCCCACCTTCCCGTCCTCGCCGACCTTCGCCGTGTACCACCCGGAACCCACCTGGATCTGGGCGGCGATGACCACCGGACCGATCTGGGTGCACTCCTTGCCGGCGTCCTCGATGGTCTCCGACAGGGACGCCGGCACCTGCTCAGTGTCCAGTTCGCCCTTGCCGTCTCCCCGTCCCGCCTCGATGGACTGTCGGGCGGCGTCCTGGACGTCGATGTCCGGCCCGCCGCCGCTTCCGCTGAACCCACCGAAGAGCCAGATGAGCAGGATCAACGGGAGCAGCAGGATGTAGAGCGCGCCGACCACGACGACCAGGGCGCCGCCGAGGGCCAGCGCGATCGGGCTGGACATCAACGCCATGCCGCCACCGATTGCCGCGCTGATCAGGGCGATCCGGGTGCCGCTGCTCTCCCCACCCGCACTGGAACCACTCACGTCGCCTCCCGTCCTCGGATCGCTTGAAAAATCTGGAACTCCTCTTGAACCGGGGCGTCGGGCGCCCCGTAGAGGCGTCCGTCAACGAGCCGGACGGCCGCACAACGGGGCCGAGGGCTGATCGGTTCAACCCCGGTCGCGACAGATCAGATCGGGATTCACGAGGAGGAGGTGGATGGCATGATGCCCGCGACGATGGCCGGGCCGGCATCGCGTGTGCCACCGGGATCGGTGTCCGCGCGCACACCCGGTCACAGCCCCGAGCCGCAGCCCCGCCGCTACCTGTCCGACGAGGGGATCGGCTGGATCGCGGCGCACGGAGGCGCCGGCACGACGACACTGGCCCGGCTCCTCGGTGGCACCGACCTCGGCTGTCGATGGCCGGACGCGGCGTTGGCCGAACCCGCCACGGTCATGCTCGTCGGCAGGACCAACGCGGAGGGGATCCGGGCCCTCTCGCGGGCCCTCAACGCGCTGCGCGAGGGTCGGCACCCACCGGGCATGCGGTTGACGGGCCTGGTGCTGCTCGCCGACGCCCCGGGCCGGCTTCCGATGGCGCTGTCCCGCCGAATCCGGGTGCTGCGCTCGGTCGCCCCGGTGCACAGGGTGCCGTGGGTGCCGGAATGGCGTCTGGGCCGCCAGGCGCGTACGACGCCGAAGGCGGTGCTGCGGCTGGCCGCGGCGGCCGGTCTCCGTTCGGACACGCGGGGGAGACCGTCGTGAACCTCGATTTCGAATCTATCCGCGCGGCGGATCCGAGCCCGTTCGTGCCGCCGCCCGGCTACACCCCGGTCACCGAGGCGAACGACCTGCTCGGCCTGCTCGCCTGGTGTGTGACGGCGGCCGCGATCGCAGGTCTCATCATCGTCGGCATCCAGATGGCCTTGCAGCTCAACCGGGGTACGCCGGGCGAAGGCGCCGAGCACTTCCGTGGCCTGGCCGTCGTCGCGCTCGCCTGCGTACTCGGCGCCTCGGCCGGTCCGCTCGTCTCGTTCTTCGGCGACCTCGGTCTCTGACCAGTCGCCGCCGGTCGACCGGGAGTTCCCGGATCGCCGATCGTCCTGATCCGCTAGTTCTCCACAAGGAGTTGTTCCGATGTCGATCACCAGCCTCGCCCAGTCCGTCGCCGTTCACGTGCTCACCCGGCTGCCGATGGAGCCGGCGCCCGGAGGCGGTGGCGTGGTCAACCCGACGCCTGCCGCCCCCACCGCACTCTCCAACCTGGTCAACAAGCTGCTCGGGTTGATCGCCTGGGGCGGTACCGCCGCCGGGGTGGCCGGAGTGCTGATCACCGGCACGATGATGGCGATCTCGGTGAAGCGCGGCGAGAGTTCCGAGCACATGTCCCGGCTCGGCCTCGTCCTCGGCGGATGCATCCTCATCGCCGTCGCCGGTCCGGTCGCGAACTACTTCCTCGGCAGCGGCGGCGGTGGGGGCGCCACCCAGGGTGGAGCCCAGTGACCGGCGCCGACCGAGGGTGGTCCGAGGGCGGCAAACCGCCCTTCTGGACGGAACGGGGGTGGATCGTCTCGGCGGTCTTCCTCGCCGGAGCGGTACTGCTCTCCGGGATGGTCTGGATCGCCGGGCTGGGTGGGGACGACAGGTCCAGCCGGAGCGATCGGGCGGCAGCGGAGTCCGCGAGGCAACCGGTCACGCCCTGCCCGGGAACCTCCACTGTGGCGTCGGCCCCGACGAAACCACCCACTGACGTGTCCTGGCGGGCCGTCGACATCGGCTACCAGGTGCCGGTTTCGGCCAGCCAGGGACCGCTGCGCATCGAGGGCGGTGTGCTGCGTTGCTTCGCGCACACTCCGATCGGTGCGGTGCTGGCGGCGCACATCATCCCTGTGAAGTTGGACGGTCCCGACTGGCGGACCGTGGCCGACCTCCAGGTTCTGCCAGGCCAGGGCCGGGAGGTGTTGACCGCCCGGCTCGACCGGGTGGTCAACAACAACCGCCGGGGCGGGGGCAACTACGCCGGCTACGCGGTCGACGCGTACACGCCGGAGGCTGCCACCGTGCAGCTGCTCGTGCACGGCGCCGGGTCGTACATGGCGAGCCGGATCGAGCTGCGCTGGGACGACGGCGACTGGAAGCTCGCGCCGTCGCGGGTCGGCGTGGTGTTCGAGTCGATCGGCACGATCGCCAGCAGCCGTGGCTTCAGTGTGTGGAGGCAGTGAGACGTGTGTGACACGAATCCGCTGAACAGCCTGAAGGACATCTTCGAGCTCATCATCAACCCGGTCGGAATGTTCGTCCGGATCATCGCCAACCTGATCCTCGCCGGGGCGATCTCGATCTTCGGTGAGTTGACCGACGAGGTGCCCACCCTCTCGGCGGAGGCGGACGGCGAGCCCTCCATGGCCGTCCCCGGGATGATCAGCGACCAGATCGAGTGGCTCATCGTCTACCTGGCGATCGGCTCGATCCTCTTCGCCGCCGCCAAGATGGCGATGGATCGGCGCGCCGAGGCCGGCAAGGTGGCGCTGCGCGGTTTCCTCCGGGTGATCCTGGTGGCCGGGGCTGGCTCGTGGATAGCGATCAAGGCCGCCGCCATCTCGGACGACTACACCCGGCACCTCTTCTCCACGGCTTCCCTGAACATCATCAAGAGCGTGCCGTGCATCGACGACGGCTCCGGGATGGAGGCGTTCCTCCTCCTGGTCCTGGCCTTCCTGCTGCTGATCTCGGCCATCGTGCACGTCCTGCTGCTCTACGTCCGCCTCGGCGTGATGATCCTCCTGCTCGGCACCCTTCCGCTGGCCGCCGCCGCATCCATGACGAGCTGGGGTGCCGGCTGGTGGCGCAAGCACATCGGCTGGACGGTCGCCTGGCTGCTCTACAAACCGGCGGTCGGCCTGATCATGTACGCCGGCTCGCAGATGATCGCCCAGGGGAACAACTACGAGAACGGCATCCACAGCCGAATAGCCGGGGTCGGCGTACTGCTGCTGTCGGCGATCGCGCTCCCCGCCCTGCTCAAGCTCGTGGTCCCGGCCACGGCGGCGCTAGGCACCGGTGACCCGGCCGGCACCGCCATCTCCGCGGCCGGTGGCGCGATCGCCTCAGGTGCGAAGAAGGTCGTCAGTTCCGCCGCGTCGTCGTCCGGCGGCAGTGTCGGGCCGTCCGGGTCACGGGCACCCAGCGGTGCCTCCGGCCCTGCCGGCAGAGACGGCCAGGGAGGGGGTTCCGGGAGTGGAGGCCGCGACGGTGCGCCTGGCCGCGACGGCGCTGGCGCACGGCCCGCCCCGAGCCAGGCCGGTGCCGCGACGAGCGCCTCCGGCGCAGCAGCGGCCGCCGCCGGGCCCGCCGCCGCCGTGATCGGCGCGACGTACCAGGCGGCTCAGGTCGGCCGGCGCATGGTGTCCGGCGCGGTGGAGCGCGCTGACGGCGACGCGGGCCACAACTGACAGTGGGTCGGCGGTCGACCGCCGACCAGAAGAGACGAGGGAGAGGTCCATGTCGACGGAAGCCGCCATCGAACCGACGTACGGGAACTGGCGCCGGCCACGCCGCGCCGGGCTGGGACCGTTCGGCCTGCTCGGCACTGTCGGGGTCTTCGGCGGGCTGGTGGTGGTGCTGCTGGCGTCCCTGGCATCGCTCCAGGCGGCGATGGTGATCGGTACGCCGTTCGTGCTGGGCCTTGTTCCCATGGCCGTGCGCACCCCGGACGGCCGCAACCTGTATCAGCTCGTGACGCTGCGGATCGGCTGGTCCCGGCGCCGGGCCCGCGGCGAGCACCTGTACGTCTCGGGGCCGCTGTCGGCCCGTCCCGAGGGTCGGTTCGCCCCGCCCGGCATGCTCAGCGGGGTGGTTGCCCTGGAAGGGCGGGACGCCTACGACAGGCCGTTCGGGGTGCTGCACCACCGCCGTCGCAACCTCTACACGATCGTGCTGCGCTGTGAGCCCGACGGCGGGTCGCTTGTCGACCCGGACCAGGTCGACACCTGGGTGGCGCTCTGGGGCGAGTGGCTGTCCCGCCTCGCCCACGAGCCGGGGCTGCGCGGGGCGTCGGTGGTGGTGGAGACCGCGCCCGACCCGGGCACTCGACTGGCGACCGAGGTGCTTCCCCGGCTCGACGCCGACGCCCCGCCCGCCGCCCGCGCGGTGATGCAGGAGGTGGTCGACGACTACCCGTCGGCGTCGTCGGAGATGAACTCGTACATCACCCTGACGTACGCGCCTGTGGGTGGACCTCGCCGCGACCCGGAGGACGTCGTCACCGACCTGGCCATCCGGGTGCCGAGCCTGCTGACCGGGCTTGTCAGCGCAGGCGGTGGGGTGGCCGAGCCGCTCGACGTCGAGCAGATCGCCGAGGTGGTCCGAGTCGCGTACGACCCGGCGTGCGCCGCCGACGTGCTCAGCGTGCGCGCGGAGCACGGCCGCACCGGGTTGGAGTGGATCGACGCGGGGCCGGTGGCGGCCATGGAGACGGTCGACGCGTACCAGCATGACTCCGGGGTGTCGCGGACCTGGCTGCTCACCCTGGCACCTCGGGGCACGGTCCGCTCCAGTGTGCTGCGGACCATGCTTGACGCCTCCGCCGGCACCCGCCGCAAGCGCGTGGCGCTGCTCTACCGGCCGATCGACCCGGCCACCTCCGCCCGGATCGTCGAGGCGGACCGGCGGACCGCCCAGTTCATGGCGACCTCGGGTCGCGGCATGGTGCAGGCGCGGGCCGCCGCCGAGGTACGCGCCGCCGAACAGGCCGCCTCCGAGGAGGCCACCGGCGCCGGGCTCGTCGAGTTCTCCCTGATGCTCACCATCACCGTCGACCGCCCCGACCAGCTCGACGACGCGTCGGTGGTGGTGCGCAACCTGACCGGTGCCGCCCGGATCTCCATGCGGCCGGCCAACCGGATGCAGGCCGCCGCGTTCAGCTGCACCCTGCCGACCGGAATTCTGCCCTGGGAACAGACCATGCTGCCGCACGAACTCCAGGAGGCGATGTGAGTACCCAACTCGGGGCCGGCTGGCCGGTCGGGCACGCCGGGGCGTCCACGGCGCTCACGGGCCTGGTCGGTGAGCCGGACGACGAGGCCCCGAAGCCGGCCAAGGCCACGCCACCGAAGCCCCGCCGGGATGTCCCGGTCTCGGCACGGGGCTGGGACGGACCGGGCGGCGGCAAGGTCGGCTACCTCGACGCCCCGACGATGTGGCGGGCCACCACCGTGCAGGCGTGCGGGCTCTGGCCATTTTCGGCGGGCTCCGGCGCGCCGATGTCGGGGGTGCCGCTCGGTCAGCATCTCTTCACCGGCGCGACGGTGTGCGGCGACCCGATCTCGTGGTTCACCCGGGCGAAGTACATCTCCAACCCGTCGCTGTTCATGCTCGGCATGCCCGGCCTGGGCAAGTCGACCCTGATCAACCGGATGGCGGTGGGGCTGGCCGCCACCGGTGTGGTGCCGCTGGTCCTCGGCGACCTGAAGCCTGACTACGCAGACACGGTCCGCGCCCTCGGTGGGCAGGTCATCTCGATCGGTCGCGGGGTCGGTGGCATAAACGTGCTGGACCCGGGAGCGATGGGGCTTGCCGCCGAACGGATCGGTGGCAAGGCCGGTCAGGCGCTGGCGGCCGAGACCCACGGCCGGGTGCTCAACATGGTGGCGGCGCTGCTGACAATCGTGCGGGGCCGGCCCCTGGACGATCACGAGCAGGCGGTGCTCTCCGCCTGCCTGCGGCACCTGCGGGAACGTACCCCGAACGGTCGTGCCCCGGTCCTTCCGGATCTGCTGCGGGTGTTGGAGGAGGGCCCGGACCGGGTCCGGGCGGTGACCCTGGACCGGGGGCAGGAGACCCGGTACCGCGACGCGGTGGACCCGCTGCACCGCTCGCTGCTCGGCATCCTCGACGGCGCGCTCGGTGACACGTTCGGCTCGGCCACCTCGACCCGGATCAACCTGGACGCCCCCGCCGTCTGCATCGACATCTCCCGGATCGGCGAGTCGGACACCCAGCTCACCGCGGCGGCGATGCTCGCCGCCTGGTCTGACGGGCTGGGTACGGTCGCAGCCGCGCACGCCCTGGCCGACGCCGGCATGGCACCGCGCCGCTGGTTCTTCACGATCCTTGACGAGTTGTGGCGCCCGCTGCGGGCGGCCTCCGGCATCGTCGACCGGATCGACGCGCTGACCCGGCTCAACCGTTCACTCGGCCTCGGCGACGCGAAGATCACCCACACCCTCAAGGACGCCGAGGCACTCGGCACCGATGCCGACCGGGCCAAGGCGCGCGGTTTCGTGGAGCGGGCCGGGATCGTCGCCTGCGCCGGACTGCCGGCCGCCGAGATGACCGAGCTGGGCCGGGTGATCGGCCTGTCCCGGCGAGAGATCGAGCTGGTCTCCTCCTGGTCGTCCCCGCCGGGCTGGGCGAGCAGCGGCAGCAACGAGGAGCCACCCGGCCGGGGCCGGTTCCTGATCAAGGTGGGTGGTCGGCCCGGCATCCCGATCCGGGTGTCCATCACCGACACCGAGCGCCGCCTGCACGACACCAACCTGCGCTGGGTGCAGAACGGGTACGCCGAACAGCAGGCCGCCGAGCGGGCGGCTGCCCGCAAGGCGGTATTCGAGGCCGAGGCCGAGTTGGGCAACCTGGCCACCCGACCGGAGTACGCCCAGGTGAGCGACGAAGCCGGCCGGAGGTTTCAGGCGTGAGCGGAAAGATGTCCTCCGGTCCGCCACGCGGGGCGGACCTGTTCTTCTGGGCCTTCAGCCTGGTGGTCCTCGCCAACCTCGGGCTCTTCATCGTCGCCTGGACCGGCGGCACGCTCGGCGCCGGCGTGACCGGGCACGGCTGGCGGCCGCCGCCGTTCACAATGGGCTCGTACTTTGCCCTGGTCTCCGGCGACCTCGACACGCTCTGGCCCGGCGCGTCCCCGTACGCGGTCTACGGCGGGATGGTCGTGGTGGCCGCGCTCCTCGTCGTGCCGGTAGTGGTGGCCGGGCGCTGGCTGCTCGACAGGCGCAACCAGGGCGTCGGGCTGGCCCGCCGCAGCGACCTCGCGTCGTTGGCCCCGGCCGGCATCGCCGCCCGCGCCCGGGAACTGCGTCCCTCGCTGGCCGGGATGAAGCACCTGCCGCCGGACGAGACCGGCAACCTGCTCGGCGACCTGTCCCCGAACGGCCCGGAGCTGCGCTCCTCCTACGAGGACGTGGAGCTGGACCTGATGGCGCCCCGGGCCGGCAAATCCACGGGCATCGCCATACCCCGGGTGCTGCGTGCCCGCGGCGCGGTCCTGCTGACGTCAAACAAGTCCGACGTGTACGCGGTGACCCGCGCCGAACGGGAACGCGTCGGCACCGTCTGGACGTTCGACCCGCAGGGCATCGCGCACGCGCCTCGGGAGATGTGGTGGGACATCCTCGCCGACTGCGTCACGATCGAGGGCGCGCGGCGACTGGCCGGGCACTTCGTCGCCTCGGTCAACGACGACAGCTCGAAGAAGGACTTCTGGATCTCGGCGGCGCAGAACACCCTGACCGCGCTCTTCCTGGCCGCCGCCCGGGGGCGGGCCTCGGTCACCGATCTGCTCGGCTGGCTGGCCGACCCGGCCGACCGCACTCCGATCGACCTGCTGCGCGACGCGAACATGCAGGCGATGGCCGAGCAGTTGCAGGGCACCGTACGCGGGGCCGTGGAGACCCGCGACGGCATCTACGAGACCGCCCGGCAGTGTGTGGCGTGCCTGCTCGACCCGGACATCCTGGCGTGGGTAAGCCCGGACCCGTACCTGCCGCAGTTCCGTCCGGACCGGCACGTGCTCGGCCGGGACACCCTCTACCTGCTCTCCAAGGACGGCGGCGGCTCCGCCGCAGGGGTGATCGCCGGACTCGCCGACGCGACGCTGCGGGCCGGGGTGGTCGCCGCCGAGCGGATGGGCGGGCGGTTGGACCCGCCGATGACGGCGGTGCTCGACGAGGCGGCGAACGTGTGCCGGATCTCGGACCTGCCCGACCTCTACTCGCACCTCGGCTCGCGCGGGATCAACGTGGTGACCCTGTTGCAGAGCTATCGGCAGGGGTCCCGGGTCTGGGGCGAGGCGGGCATGGACGCGATGTGGGGCGCGGCCACAATCAAGCTGCTCGGCGCGGGGCTCGACGACGCCGACTTCGTGGAGAAGATCTCCAAGCTGGTCGGTCAGCACGACGTGAGCACCGTCAGCGTCTCGCGCAGCCGGGACGGCTCGTCGCGGTCGGTCTCGTACCGGCAGGAGCACGTCCTGCCTGCCGACCGGATCCGCGCCCTGCCGAAGGGGACAGCCCTGTTGCTGGCCACCGGCGTCCGACCGGCGGTGATCAAATTGCGCCCCTGGTACAAGGAGCCGGACGCGGGACGGATCTCGGCGCTCGCCAAGCAGGAGGTCGCGGCCATTACCGAGCGGGCCACCGCCAAGCTCGGCACGGGGTGGTCGTAGGGATTCGGCAGCCTCATCGGGACGCGATCAAATCTCCCGTTACGAGGTGCACCGCGCACTGTCCTCCACAGTAGTGCTGGCGACAGAGGGCGTGCGACGAGCACGGTGCCGCCGCGCTCGCGTGCAGGCCGTGGTCTGTTCTGGGTACGGCTGGTCACGGTCGGCGGGCCATCCAAAAAAGATCTCCGATCCGGACTGAACCGGCGCGCCGGGTGCCGCGTAGAGCGGGAATCCACGTCCGCCGTCGTCAGGAGACGATGAAATGGAACGTAGTCAGAACTCCAGACAACCCTACGACCACGGAAGCGGCTACCAGGGCTCCAGCCGCAGCGCCAGCGACCAGGGCGACGACAACGCCTACACCTACGACAACCCCTATCCCTACGCCTACGACAACGGCTCGACGTACGACGTAAGCCCGTGGGCGGAAACCGCCCCCGTCCCAGACACGTCGCAGTACTACGCGGACACATCGCTGTACTACGCGAACACCTCGCAGTATGCGAACAGCGGTGTCGACGTCGCACCGCAGCCGCTCGCGGCTGTTGCGTCCTCCTCGATGCCGGTGAGTTACTCCCACCCGACCGAGTGGGCGCAGAGTGGTGAGGTCGATGACCTCACCACTCTGATGCAGCGTCAGCACCTCTCCGACGACTACGGCCCCCTCCAGCAGGACGTGCTGGAGGCGCAGGACGCGTTCGCCTCGTCGGCCGCTGATTACTGGGCGTCCGCGGCGGTCCCGGTGGCGCCGCCGCCTACCTTCGGCGAGATGGACGAGAGCACGGCCGCGTGGCAGAGCGCCGCTGAGGAGATCCTCCGCGGTGTCAACGATGCCGCGTCGGGGGCGGAGTTCCAGCTCGGAACCCACCAGGGGATCCCGAGCGAACTGATCGTCTCCAACGGCTCCCCGCTCGCCAGCCCCGGCCACTCCCGGGGCGGTTCCCCGACCGGTTCGATCCGCGACGGGGACGGCCGGGAGCCGGGGCGGGCGGATTCGTTCCGGATCACCGAGACGGATCGAGGGGAACTGGGGGTCGCGCAGAACACCGGTGGTGGTTGGCGGGAGGTCGGCCGAGACGAGGAGATCCGGACCCGGATCTTGTATGCGCTCGGCAGCACACTCGAGGGGATCGGGCGGACCGCTGCGGTCTCGATGGCCATCGCGACAGGCAACGCGACGATTCTCGGTGCCGACATCTACAACAGAGGGCAGAGCATCTACGAGAACCTCACCAACCCACCGGTCAACCTTCCGCGACTGGGCCGAGACGTCGCCGACATCGCCGGTCTCGCCGCCGGAGTCGCGGCCGGTTACACAGTGGTCTCGGGTGTGAACCGGCAAGCGTCAACGGACGACTACCTGGCGATCAACAGGCCCAATATCCGAGCGGCGGGCTACCTGAACTTTACGTCCGTTGCCGCGTACGGGGCAGGTTCCTATCTGGCCGGTATGGAGAATCGGAGAGCTGCGGCCACGCCCACCGACGTCGGCGGCGAGCGCGGGTCGCACGAGACGTCCGCACCAGAGCCGTCGGGGTCACACCGGTCGCGGGGAACGACAAGCGACGCTGCCCGGATGACCGCTCCGGACACCTCACATCACGAGGCCGAGCAGGTGGGGGAGTCGAGCAACCGGTCGACACACCAGCACGTCAGTTCGCGACGCGCAGGCAAAGCGCCGGCGAGACGGTGACGCCCGTCCTGCGCCAGGTCGGGCAGAGGTGCGTACCCAGCCTCTGCCCGCACTGACCGCAGGTGGCACCCCTGGCCGGTTGTGCCTGGTCAGGGGTGCCGCCCCTCCGCGGAGCACGGCCCTCGTTACCTGACGCCGGCATCCCGAGTGGTGACGGGCTGTCGGCGGATGGCGCCGCGGGGCCGCTCTCCGCTGCCGTCCGCACGGCGGCGCGGATGTCATGGCGCAAACGAGCGCAGTCCGGGATAGCCTTACCGTATATGGCTACCTATCGCAGCACCTCAGTGCTTCTCTCGTCGGACGGCACCAGGACCCCCGGCACCGTCGCGCTCTTCGCCGAGCCTGCCCGCAGGGGTGGGATCGCGCCGTGGGCAGGCGACTTCCGGCCTGCCAACAGCGCCGGTAACGGCCCCAAGAACGCAGTCGGAAAGACCTTCAGTCTGGAGTTGCCCGACGGCAGCACCGGCACTGTCGTGGTCCAGAGCCTCAAACAGGGCAAGGGCGGCACCGTGCTGGCGCTGATGGGCGAGGACGCGCCTCCGTTCTGAGGCAACGCACTACCGAATTCCTCATCCCGGTCGACGGGCGGCGGCCGGGGTGGCAGTTCGCGATCGACGACGTGGCCTGACGACCACGCGCCGCCCAGCACAGAGGCCGGGCAGCGCGTGGTCGGCGCTGCCTGATGCGGTGCTAGGTGCGCGTGCTCCACTGCTGGTTGGCGCCACCGTGGCAGGCCCAGAGGTGAAGTTGCGTCCCGTTGGCAGTGCCGGCGCCGACGGCATCGAGGCAGAGCCCCGACTGCGCCGCGGTGATGGTGCCGTTGGAGTTCAGGTTCCACTGCTGGTTCGCCTGGCCGTTGCAGTCCCAGATGATGACCGCGGTGCCGTTGGCGCTGCCGGCTCCGCTGGCGTCCAGGCATTTGTTGCCGTACACGGTAAGGGTGCGGTTGGCGGTATGGGTCCAGCGCTGGTTGGTCCCGCCGTGACAGTCCCACAACTGCGCCCGCGCGCCGTTGCTGGTGCTGGAATTGGGGATGTCGATGCACCGGCCGGACTGGCTGCCCGCGATCAGCACGTTCTGCCGGGCTGGTGGCGGGCTCGATGGCGGGGTCGACGGCGGGGGAGTGGTGGGCGGCGGAGTGGACCCGAACTGGGTGAAGAACCGCCACACCTCCTGCTTGACCCAGCTCCGCGCGCCGCTCTCACAGCCGGCGCACCCGTCCACCGGGCCCTGCTGGTGGCCGCCGTCGAACGCGGCCCAGACCACCGGATAACCGCTCTGGCACGAGTAGGCGGTGGTGATGTGGGTCCGGCTGCCCGGTGCGGGCTCGGGTGGGTTCTGCGCGGCGCAGCCGTTGTTCCGGACGAACCTGTCGCGCAGAGCCCGTCCGCTGGAGATGTTGTCGTTGATGCCGTGGATCCCCAGGTACGCCACCGGCTGCGTGCCGCCGCTGCACCCGCTGATCGGCCCGGGAGCCGCGATTGCCGCGACCGCCCGGAACACAGTGGGTCGGGAACACGCCAACGAGTAGCTCATCGCGCCGCCGTAGCTGAAACCGACCGAGAAACGTTGTGTGGTATCGACGCAGAGCGCGTTGTCGATCAGGCGGATCATGTCGTCGGTGAAGGTCACGTCCTCACCATTGGAATTGCCCCAGCCGTTACCGATGCCCTGCGGGGCGACGAAGATCGTGGTGTTGTTCGCCTGCGACTGCATGCCGTAGTAGGCCCACGCTGCTCCGTCGGTTCCGCCCGACGCCACCTGCTCGGCCGTGCCTCCCAACCAGTGGAACCCGAAGGCCAGCCGGTGGGCATAGGTGTTGTTGTAGTTGTCGGGCAGCCGAAGGATGAAGCTGCGGCTCTTCCCACTGCTCTGGATGGTGTGGGTGCCGCTGTTCAGCCCGGGCGCCCTGCCGCAGCCGGCAGTGGTGGCCGCGGCCGCCGACGCGGCGGTCGTGAGGACGTACGCTCCGACGGCGACCAGCGTCATGAGCGCCAGTGCTGCCCCTATCCAGGGGGTGGAGAGTTTGCGAACTAACACAGTTGAGCCTCCCTATGGGGCGAAGAAAACTCCGCGGGATCGTTGCCCTACCGAGGCGCTCGGCAGGGGTCAGCCTCGGCTCCATCGTTGGCTGGCCGCGCCGGTGCAGTCCCAGATCTGGATTCGTGTCCCGTTGGCAGTGCCGCCGCTGACGACGTCCAGGCACCGGCCCGAACCAACTCCGGTGATTGAGCCGTCAGCATTGAGCCGCCACTTCTGGTTGGACTGGCCGTTGCAGTCCCAGATGATCACCGGGCTGCCGTTCGCGGTGCCGGCGCCGCTGACGTCGAGGCACTTGCCGCCGAAGACCCGCAGCTCCTGCGAGGCGGTCGAGGTCCAGCTCTGGTTGGTCTGGCCGTGGCAGTCCCAGATGATCGCCGTGGTCCCGTTGGTCTGCGAGGCGCCGTTGACGTCCAGGCACCGTCCGGAGGACGTGTTGCGCAGGATCGACGTGCCGCTCGGGGGCGGGGTGGTCGGGGGCGGGGTGGTCGGGCCCGGCGTGGGGTCGGTGCTGCCGAACTGGGTGAAGAACCTCCACACCTCGCCCTTGGTCCAGGTCCTGGCTCCGCTGTCCCCACCGCCGTCCACCGGGCCGGGGGTGTGCCCGCCGTCGAAGGCGGCCCACACCACCGGATAGCCGGCCCGGCAACCGGAGTAGGTGGTGGTGATGTGGGTCAGGCTGCCCGCCCTCGGCTCGGGTGGGTTCTGTGCGGTGCACCCGTTGTTCCGCACGAACCTGTCCCGGAGAGAACGTCCGGCGGAGATGTTGAGCACCGAGTCCCCAAGGCCGTGGATTCCCATGTACGCGATCGGCTCGGTGCCGCCGCTGCACCCGCTGAGCTGCCCGCCCGAGTAGACCGCGACAGCGCGGAAGACACCGGCTCGGGAACAGGCGAGCGAGAAGCTCATGCCTCCGCCGTAGCTGAAGCCGAGCGCGAAGCGCTGCGTCGTGTCGACACAGAGGTCTGCGTCGATCAGCCTGATCATGTCGTCGACGAAGGTGACGTCCTGGCCTCCGGGGTTGGCCCAGCCGTTGCCGTTGCCCTGGGGGGCGACGAAAATGGTGCTGTTGTTCGCCTGCTGCCGCAGCCCGTAGTAGGACCAGGCAGCCCCGTCCGACCCACCGGAATCGACGTCGTTGGCGGTGCCGCCGTTCCAGTGGAATCCGAAGATCAATCGGTAGGCGTGGTTGCGGTCGTAGTTGTCGGGGATCCTCAGGATGAAACTGCGGTTCTGGCCGCTGCTCTGGATGGACCGTTGCCCGCTTGTCAACGTGGGTGCCTTGCCGCACCCGGCGGTGGCGGCGGCCACCGCGACGTTCGCGGCCGACGCGGTGCCGCCCACACCGCCGGCCAGTGCGGTCGCGCCCACGGCCACGACGACAGCCGCGGCCGTCGCGAGAGAACGAAGGAGGGGTCTACGTTTTGTCATGATGGGGCTCCCGCCACTCGGCACGGATCGATCCACAGGTAGAAGAAGCGCGGCGACCGCGCGGCGTCGCGTCCGGGTGCCCCCGCTGACCACTCGCCGCAGCGGAGCCCGAGAAGACGCGTTGTGCACGGCGTCCGGCCGGCTCATCGGCACCAGATCCCGCCACCGGTCTCGCCGCCCACGCGGGACCAGTCGGTGGTCGAATCGGTTCGGCCAGACGCTAGATCAGGCAGAGAAGTGTGTCAATGCTGTGTCCGGCGGGTTGCGGGTCGATGCGTCCCGGCGCGCTCGGTGCCCCGGGGCGATGCGGCCGAGGGGTGTCGGTGGCCTCCAGCAGCGGCCTCGCGGCCCTGCTCCATGCCGGCATGTCGATTCCTTGACACTCACCGATGCGATCGCTAACACTGTTCGCAACGCGAGGGTAACAAGCACAAAACATTGCGCCGCATTTCGCGTGATGTGCGAAACGGCAACCGCTCCGCATCGGTCGTCATGGTTCCAGATCCCGATGGTCCTCGACCTCGAACAGGTTGATCTTGTTAACGCTAACATTGATGATCATCCGAGACGGGATGCTCGTGCGCTCCTCCAGCTGACTCGTATGGCCATCCGCGAAGGAGAAACACCATGTCGAGAGCCCTCTCCCGGCTGTGTGCGGTGGCGGTCGCCGCGTGTCTGCTGTTCACCACATGGTCGGCGGCGACCCCGAAGGAGGCGTCCGCGCTCGACCCGACCGTCGGATACCTGATGGCGCACTTCACCGGAGAGTCGTCGACCGACCAACAGATCTACCTCGCCCACAGCGCCGACGGCCTTCGCTGGACGGACCTCAACAACGGTGGCCTCGTCCTGCGTTCCCCCATCGGCACCCGCGGTGTCCGCGACCCTGTCCTGGTCCGCTCGCCCGGCGGCGACAGGTACTGGATCATCGCCACGGACCTCTGCATCGGCTGCGGCCAGGACTGGTCGACAGCGATCAACAACGGCAGCCGCAACTTCGTCGTGTGGGAGTCCACCGACCTGGTCACCTGGTCGGCGCCGTGGCTGCTGAACGTCGCTGGCGCCATCCCGGACGGGCGCAACGCCTGGGCGCCCGAGGCGATCTGGAACCCGGCCACCGGCGACTACGTCCTCTACTGGGCGACGAACGTCCCGCTCAACGGGGTCACCAAACACCGCATCTACTACGCGCGGACGACGAACTTCCGCAGCATCACCACACCGCAGCTCTACATCAGCCGACCCGGCAACCAGGAGATCATCGACACCCAGATCGTCGAGGTTCCGGCCGGCGTCGGTGCCTACCGCTACGTCCGGGCGTCCCGGGACGGTCAGATCACACTCGAAGGCAGCAACTCGATCCTCGGCACCTGGACGACCCTCGGAAACCTGTCCGGCATCGGGCTGACCGGCGCCCAGGTCGAAGGCCCGATGTGGCTGAAGTTCAACACCCGCAACGAGTGGGTTCTCTACCTCGACCAGTACGCCAGCGGGCGCGGTTACCTGCCCGTGCTGACAACCGATCCGTCGAGCCCGGGTGGCTTCCGGCTGCCGGCCTCCGGCTCGTACTCCCTGGGTGGCACCAAGAAACGCCACGGATCGATCCTCAACCTGACCGCCGCCGAACAGAGCCGCGTGCTCGCCCGCTGGCCCGCCACAGCGGTCAACCGGATCCAGTCGTACAACCTCCAGGACCGGTACGTGCGGCACGCCAACTACGACGCCCGCGTCGACGCGAACGTCAGCCCCGCCCAGGACGGCCAGTGGCGGTTGGTGCCCGGCCTCGCCGGCTCCGGCACGGTCTCCATCCAGTCGGTCAACTACCCCGGCTACTACCTGCGCCACTACGGGTTCGACTTCCGGCTGGAAGCCAACGACGGCACCACCACCTTCGCTGCCGACGCCACGTTCCGGCAGGTCGCCGGCCTCGCCAACTCGTCGTGGACGTCGTTCCAGTCCTACAGCCACCCCGACCGCTACATCAGGCACTACAACTACCTGCTCCGGCTCGATCCGGTCACCGACGCGCAGAGCCGCGCCGACGCCACCTTCCGCGTGACGAGCTGAACGTCGTCTGAGCCCACACCGATTGGACATGTCATGACACGGATCAGGTCGGCACGTCGGCTGGCGATCACTCTGGTGACCGCGTTGACAGTGCTTGTCGGCGCCATCGTCGTCACGTCGTCGCCCGCCACCGCCGCCACCAACCAGTTCCGAGGCATGAACTGGGCGGTGCTGGGTGACAACTTCAGCACCGGCCCGCTCGTCGTGCAGGGCCTGAGTGCCTCCGACAGCAATGCGACGGTGCGGGCCAAGGCGAACGCCCTCTACGACGACATGGCCTCCACAATGGGAGTCAACACCGTCCGGCTGCCCATCAACACCCACACGGTCGGGACGGCGTGGTGGGAGGCGTACCGAGGCGCCATCGACGCTGCCACCGCGCGCGGCTTCAAGGTCATCCTCGCGTACTGGGAGGACGGCGCCGCCTCCGGCGGACGGATCACGAACCTCGCCGCGTGGAACGCCATGTGGTCCACTGTGACGAACACGTACGGGGCGAACACGAGCGTCTACTTCGAGCCGATGAACGAGCCGCACGGTTACAGCTCGGCGGAGTGGCGCAACGTCGCGGCGAACTGGCTCAGCTACCACTACTCGGCGGTGCCCGGCCGGGTGCTCATCGGCGGCACCGGCTTCAGCCAGGACCTGCGGGACATCTGCAACGACAGCCGCTTCGCCTCGACGCTGCTGTCCTTCCACCACTATGCCTTCTTCTACGGCGCGATGACCTATGACGCCTTCCGGAGCCACATCCAGACCCGCCTCGGCAACTGCGCCTCCCGCGCGGTGGCGACCGAGTTCGGCGCGCCCATGAACGACGGCCGCAACTACGCCGACGCGGGCAGCAGCGACAACTTCGTGCGGCACATCCGCGCCATGGCCCAGGTCATGCGCGACAACCAGATGGGCGGCACCTACTGGCCCGCCCTCGGCGGCAAGCCCGGCACCATCGGCTACGACTGGTACTCGATGTTCTCCCTGAGCGGTACCGGCACCGACCTCAACCTCACCGTGCGCAACACCTCCGGCGCCGACCAGATCCGGTACGCGTGGGGCGACACCATCGGTGGCGGTCCCACGACGCCCCCGCCTTCGACGGGTACGTACTACCGGATCACCGTGCGGCACAGCGGCAAGGCCATGGACGTCCAGCAACCGAACACCGACAACGGCGCGCGCGTCGGCCAGTACACGTACGGCGGCAGCGCCTGGCAGCAGTGGCAGTTCCAGGATGCCGGCAGCGGCTACTGGCGCATCATCAGCAGGCACAGCGGGAAGTGCCTCGACGTGGTGAGCGCCTCGACCGCCGACGGTGCCGAACTCGTCCAGTACACCTGTGGCGCCGGCGCCAACCAGCAGTTCCAGATGGTCACCAGCGGCGGCTACTTCCAGCTCCGGGCGCGCCACAGCGGCAAGTGCGTGGACGTACCGGCCGCGTCGACAGCGGACGGGGTGATCCTCAAGCAGTACACGTGCAACACCGGCGACAATCAGCAGTGGTCGCGCACCGTCGTCTGACGGGTAGCCCATTAAGAGCATCGACCGAGGCGTGAGATGCATTGGCGATCATCGATGCACTGCGTCATCGTCGAGGTATGACAGGCGTCTTCTCGTCCTCGCTGTTCCGCCGCCTCCGGCCGGGCCTGCTGGCTGCGGCCGCGCTGTCGACGGCGGTACTCGCGTCCGCTCTGAGCGTCGCACCGGCGGCCGACGCCGGCACGGCACCGGCCGCCGCCGCTTATCCCGGGGTCGCACCGGCCCCCGCTGGGGCGGCCGACCCGACCGGGCCCGCGTCGCCGACCTCGGCGCCCAGCACGCCGAGCACCTCACCCTTCCCGCCGAGCGTGCCCACCAACCTGGCTGCCAGCCAGGTCCGCACCGGCTCGGTCACCCTCACCTGGACAGCTTCCACGCGCGGCTGTTGCGCCATCGAGGGCTACGACATCATGTACTACGAGGCGTTCAGCGATGTCATCTACAGCGCCAGCGTCGGGCCCGTCACCACCACCACGATCACCAACTACATCCGGCCGGGCTGGCAGTACTCGTTCCGGGTGTCCGCCCGGGACTCCCTCGGCCACCGATCGAGCTACGGGGACGTGTTGACAGTCGTCACCCCGGTGGCGGACACCGGCCCGGACACCACCCCGCCGAGCGCCCCGCAGAACCTGACCGTCGGCGCGGTGACCGCCTCGACCGCCACGCTGTCCTGGTCGCCGTCGACGGACAACGTCGGCGTCCTCGGGTACGACGTCTACCGGTTCGACGGCTGGTTCACCTCAAGGCTGGTCGCCACCGTGAGCGCAACGACGTACACGGTATCTCTGCCCGCCTCGACGCCGCTGCACAACCTGTACTACGTGCGTGCCCGGGACGCGGTGGGCAACGTGTCGATCGCCTCCAACACGGTCGAGCTGCCCACGACGTCCGATCCGACGTCGCCTCCGCCGTCCTCGCCGCCTCCGCCTCCGCCGCCCTCTACCTGCCAGGTGACCTACCGGAACCAGTCCCAGTGGCAGGGCGGTTTCGTGGCCACCGTGACGATCCAGAATTCCGGGGCGACGCCGATCGACGGTTGGACGGTCACCTTCGGCTTCCCGGGAGACCAGCAGGTCACCTCGGGATGGAACGCCACGATCGCCCAGACGGGTGCCACGGTGACCGCCCGCAACGTCGACTGGAACCGCGTCATCGCGCCGAGCGGCTCCGCGTCCTTCGGCATCCAGGGGCGGTGGAGCGCCAGCAACGCCCCGCCGGCCGGATTCTCGCTGAACGGCGCGCCCTGCACCGTGGGTTGAGCGTGACCCCGTCCCCCTTCTGCGAAGGAGTCTCGTGAGCACGCATCCGGCCACACCTCATCGCCTTCGCAGGGCCCTGATCGGCGCCGTCACGGCCGGCATCCTCGTGGCCTCCACCACGCTCGGTGGCACGCCCGCCTCCGCCGCGAACACGCTGAGCATGCGGGGCGCCGACGTCTCATCGTTGCAGCGCAGCCTCGACCTGGGCGCGAAGTACTACGACGCCGGCGGCGCCGCCCGCGACCCTCTGGACATCCTGAAGTCCGTCGGCGTCAACTACGTACGGCTCCGCGTCTGGAACAACCCGATCAGCGGCTACAACAACAAGAGCAGGGTGTTGGGGCAGGCGAGGGCGGCCAAGGCGAAGGGCCTCAAGGTCCTCATCGACTTCCACTACTCCGACACCTGGGCCGACCCGGGCAAGCAGTACAAGCCGGCTGCCTGGGCCGGTCACAGCCTGAGCCAACTGCGCAGCGACGTGTACGCCTTCACCTACGACGTCTGCGCCAGCCTCAGGGGGCAGGGCACCACGCCGGACAGCGTGCAGATCGGCAACGAGATCAACGTCGGGATGCTGTGGAACGAGGGGAAGGTCGTCAACAACGACTTCGCCCCGCTGGCCGGGCTGCTGAAGCAGGGCTACAACGCCACCAAGGCGTGCGGCAGCGGCATCCCCGTGATGATCCACACCGCGAACGCCGACAGCAACGCCAACGCCCGTTGGTTCTACGACGGCATCCGCGCGCAGGGCGTGCAGTGGGACATCACGGCGCTGTCGTACTACTGCATGTGGCACGGCAGCCTGTCGAATCTCTACAACAACATCGTCGACGTTCGCGGGCGTTACGGGAAGCCGGTGGTGATCGTGGAGACCGCGTACCCGTTCACCCGGAACAACGCGGACAGCGAGCCGAACGCCATCGGCGACGCGACATGTGACGGGATCAGCGCGACCTGGGCCGGGCAGGCCCAGGAGTTCGACTGGGTCCAGAACACCGCCCGTAACGCGGGAGCCGTCGGGGTCTTCTACTGGGAACCGACCTGGTACGCCGTCAACGGCAACGGCTGGGACCCAGCCAACATCAACGGCACCGGAAACCAGTGGGACAACATGGCCGTCTTCGACTGGTCCGGGAGGGTGAACCCCGGCGTGCGCTGGACGCCCTGATCCGCTGCCACGCGTCGGCCTGACCGACACCCATCGCTCAGAACCGGCGCTCGGCCCGATGAGGGCCGGCGCGAATCGTCGGCGCTGTCGGTTGCGCGGCACTGTCCGAGCACGGACAGTGCGCGCCGTCTGACCTCGGCACGGCCCGATGATGGACCACGTCGACGTGCCGCCACGACGGGCCGGCGGGCGTGGAACTCCGGGCAGGGGGATGGGCATGCCGTTCAACGTTGATTTCAACTGGGCCTCACAGGCGATCATCGAGACGGTGGCGGTGCCGTTCCCCTCGCTGGAGACGCCACCCGGCGTGGTCGTCGCCGACCCTCCCATCCCGCAGCTGGAGTCCAAGCGGTCCGGCCCGGTCACTGTCACCAT
Organism: Micromonospora profundi; assembly: GCF_011927785.1. NCBI lineage: Bacteria > Bacillati > Actinomycetota > Actinomycetes > Micromonosporales > Micromonosporaceae > Micromonospora > Micromonospora profundi. The sequence continues at coordinate 1,615,095 of NZ_JAATJK010000001.1, forward strand.
GTTCGGCAACGGCCGGTGGAACCGGGACACCAGCTACCGGTTCAACGCCGGCTGTAACGACGATCGGGGCGTTGCGGCGAAGGTGGATGACGTCGGAGAGCTGTCCCTCGCCGAGGCGGAGCGGCTCGAGGAGTGGTTCCGGAAGCGGTATCCGGGATCCAAGCCGAACGTGCTCAAGACGGGCGGGAAGTGGAACTTCACCCTCGTCCGCAACGGCGCAGTATTCAACTTCCACGTCAGTGCCCGGGGAGCCCACGGGTAGCTTCCGGCACTTCCATGCGGCCGGGCCGGACCGAAAGCCTGACCTGACCGCCGCCATGACAGGACACACTGGACGGTGGGTCGCGGATGTCCGACGCGACCCACCGCTGCCATACTCGGCACTGGACAGGTGGGGATCGTCGTTGTGGTGATGGCGTGCAGTTCCGGGTGCTAGGTCCGCCGGAGGTCGTCCGGGACGGGCAGGTGGTGCCCCTCGGAAGCCCGAAGCAGCAGGCGCTGCTGGCCCTGTTTCTGCTGCGACCGAACCGGTTCGTCGCCGCCGACTGGCTTGTCGAGGCGCTGTGGGACGGACGGCCGCCGGCCAGCGCCCACATGACGTTGCGTACGTACGTGGCAGGGTTGCGTCGGGTCCTGGAGCCGGAGCGGTCCCACCGCGAGCCGGCGCGCTTCCTTCGTAGCCGCCCCAAAGGGTACGAGCTGCGGGTGAAGATCGAAGCCATCGACGCGATCCGGTTCGGCAGCCTTGTGGATCGGGCGGCGGACGCGCTCGCGGCCGGGGAGCCGGCGACCGCCGAGTCCGGCTACGCCGAGGCGTTGGCCCTGTGGCGGGGCGAACCACTCGCGGGCGTCGCCGAGCTGGCTGCGGTGCGCCCGGAGGCGGCACGCCTGGCTGAGCTGCGGTTGAGCGCCGAGGAAGGGCGGCTGACCGCTGCCGTCGTGGCCGGCAGGCACGCGACGCTCCTGGCGGAGCTGCGCCGGTTCGTGGCGGCGAACCCGTTGCGCGAGGGGGCGCGGGCGCAGTTGATGGTGGCGCTGTACCGGTCCGGCCGGCAGAGCGAGGCGCTTGCGGTCTTCGACGAGGGGCGTCGGATCCTGGCCAGCGAGTACGGGATCGACCCCGGCGAACAGGTCCGGGCGGCGTACCGGCTGATCCTTGAGCAGGCCGTACCGGCGCAGGCCGACCCTGTCGCGGCCGCCGGTCGGCAGACCGTGCGGGTGGCCGAGACCCCACCGCCCGCCGCCGAGCCGGGAGCACAGCCAACCGAGCCCGAAGCGCAGGCGACCGAGCCCGGAACGCAGCCAACCGAGCCCGAAGCGCAGGCGGGGGAGCGTGGGGCTGAGCCGTCCGGGCGGGAACAGGCGGTGGCCGACGTGTCGCCCGACCGGGGTGCGGGTCCGCTTGTGGGCCGGGACGCGGAGCTGGAGCGGCTACGGGAGACACTGCACGCGGCCAACCGGCACGGCGGGCGGATGCTGGCCCTGGTGGGGGAGGCCGGCATCGGCAAGACCAGCCTCGCCGCGGCACTCGGCGCGCAGGCCGCCGAGAGCGGCGTTCCGGTGGTCTGGGGTCGCTGCCCCGATGTCGGGCAGGCGCCGCCGTTCTGGCTCTGGAGCCAGGTCGTCCGCGCGCTCGTGGCGATGCCGGAGGCCAGCGCCACCGGCTCGGCGAGCCGCCTGGACGGGTTCGCCGCCGGATCGCTGCCCGGCTCCGCCGACAGCGGCGGACTCGACCCGACGGCGCGGTTCCAGGTGTACGAGGCCGTTTCGGAACTGGTCCACGCTGTGGCCCGGCGGCGGGGTCTGCTTGTCGTGCTTGACGACCTGCACGCCGCCGATCCGGACTCGCTGCTGTTGCTGCGGTTCCTCTCGGCCGACCTGTCGGCGTCGCGGGCGCTCGTGGTCGCCACCCTCCGACCGTACGAGCATGACCCCGTCCTGGTGGCGACAGTCGCCGAGCTGGCTCGCGGCTGGGGTTTCGGTCAGTTGCGGCTCGCCGGGCTGGACGCCTCCTCGGTTGCCGACCTCATCCGGGAGCGGACCGGGGTGGCACCACCGGAGCCGGCCGTGGCCCGACTCGTCACCCGTACCGGAGGGAATCCGTTCTTCATCACGGAGCTGCTCCGGTCCCGGGCCGACCCGGCGGATGCCGGGGAGCTGCCGCCGAGTGTCCGGGACACCCTACGGCTGCGGCTCGGCGGGCTGCCCGACCCTGTCCGGCGCTGCCTCGACCTGCTCAGTGTCGCCGGACACGACCTGGACCTTCAGGTGCTGGCGGCGGCGCTGGACACCACGGCGCCGGCGGTCGCCGAGCGGCTCGTCCCGGCGTACACGGCCGCACTGGTGACCGAGGCCGGGCCGGGCGCGGTCACCTTCCGCCATCCGCTCATCGCCGAGGTCACCTACGCCGAGCTGCCCCCGCCGCACCGGGCCGCGCTGCACGCCCGACTGGCGGTTGCCTACGAACGGGCAGCCGACGTCGCACCGGCAGAGCTGGCCCACCACTTCGGTCAGGCCATCGGGCTCGGTCACGGCGAGGACCACCTGCGGTGGTCGCTGCTCGCCGCCGACGACGCGACCAGGCGGGTCGCCTACGAGGACGCGCTCGGTCACCTCGAACGCGCCGCGCACCGGCTGGCCCCGACCGCGCAGGTGTCGCCCGACAGGGCGTTCATCGAGTTGACAGTCCATTTGCACCGCGCGTCGCTGTTGCAGATGACTGTGGGCGTCGGCAGCGACGCGGTCGACCAGGTCTGCGCCCGTGCCCGCGAGTTGTTGACGCTCGTGGGGCCGGACGCCGACATCCGTTCCGCGCTCTGGGCACTGGGCGAGCTGGCCGCCAACCGGGCCGAGTTCGCGATCTGCACCGACCTCGCCGAGCGGCTGGTACGGGCCGAGGACGACGGCAGCCGGCTGATCGCCGTGGCCGGCGAGTACCTGCTGGGCGTTGTCGGCTACTTCACCGGCCGGCCGGCCGACGGTGAACGCCGGCTCACCGCCGCGATCGACCGGCTGCGTACCGTCGATCGTGGGCTGCTGCGCCGCGAGGTCGGCAGGCGTCCGGTCCTGGGCTGCCACAACTTCCGGGCGCTTGTCCGCTCGGTGCGCGGCAACCCCTCCGGCGCCTGGGCGGACATCGCCGACGCCGCGGCGCTCGCCGAGGAGCTGGACGACCCGTACGGCCGGGCGAACGCGGCACTCTATGCCGCCTGGCTGGCGATGCAGGAACACGACGTCGACGCGGCCGACGCCGCCGGGCGGCGGTGTCGGGACATCGGCCAGGCCACCGGCCTGCCGCACATGATGGCCACGGGCGCGTTCTTCATCGAGTGGTCTGCCGCGCGTGGCGGCGACCACGGCCGGCTCGAAGCGATGCGCGCAGCAGGCCAGGAGATCTATCGTCCCGGGCTGCGGTCCACCCGGACCATCACGATCTGCGCGATGGCCGAGGCGTACCTGACCGCCGGTCGCCCGGAGACCGCGGCGACGCTCGCCGACGAGGGCCTGGCAGTGGCCGAGCGGTTGGGCGAGCTGGTGTTCGCCGCGGAACTGCACCGGATCCGCGGTGTCGCCCGCCGCGACCGCACGGAGTGGGACCTCGGCGCCCGGATCGCCGCCGAGCAGGGAGCCGGGCTGTTGCTGCCCCGGTTCGCCGGTTTCTGACCGGCGTGGAGGCCCGCCTCCACGCCGTCTCCACACCTTCTCCACGCCTGCCTGGTGCCCTGGTTGACGTCGGAGGAGGACGGCTCGGAGCCGTCCCCACGGGAACGTGTTCCGAGAGGGCACCGCCATGCGTCCAGTTCAGTCGTCGGCCCACCACCCGGTCCAGGATGTCGACGTGGCCGTCATCGGCTGCGGGCCGGTAGGTGCGCTCACCGCCAACCTGCTCGGCGCCCGCGGCGTCACCACGCTCGTCGTGGAGCGCAGCGTCGCCCCGCACGGCCAGCCGCGGGCCTTCTCCTGCGACGACGAGGCGCTGCGCATCTACCAGCAGGCCGGCCTGCTCGACGAGATCCGCGGAGAGACGATCGCCCCGCCGCTCGTCGAGTACGTCAACCACGCGGGCCGGGTCTTCGCCCGGATGGCGCTGTCCGAGACGGACTTCGGGTACGGACACGCCCCGCTGCGCTTCTTCGACCAGCCACGGCTGGAGCAGACGCTGCGGACCGGGCTGGACCGCTTCCCGCACGTCCAGCTCTCACTCGGCACCGAGCTGGTCGGTCTCCAGCAGGACCAGGACGGGGTGACAGTGCTCCTGTCCGAGGTGGGCACCGGCCAGCGGCGTGCAGTCCGCGCGAAGTACGTGCTCGGATGCGACGGCGCCCGCAGCGCCACCCGCGCCGCCGTCCGGATCCCGCTGGGCGGTGCGAGCTACGCCGAGCCGTGGTTGGCGGTCTCCGGCGATGTGCCGCCCGACGCGGTGCGGGTCAGGGACACCCGGTTCGTCTGCGACTGGCGGCGCCCGGCGTTCGTGTCTCCCGGCGCGGCCGGCAGCTACCGGCTGGAGTTCATGCTGCGCCCGGGGGAGACCGAAGCCGAGATGCGGCGCCCGGACATGATCGCCGCGCTCGTCTCGCCGTACGTCGACCCGGACCGGTTCGACGTCACCCGGGCGGTGGTCTACAGCTTCCACCACCTCATTGCGCAACGGTGGCGAGAAGGCCGGGTGTTCCTGCTGGGCGACGCGGCCCACCAGATGCCCCCGTTCCTGGGCCAGGGCCTGTGCAGCGGTCTGCGCGACGCGGCGAACCTGTCGTGGAAGCTGGCTCTGGTGCTGTCCGGCGCCGCCGACGCCGCAGTGCTTGACACGTACGAGACCGAGCGGCGCCCGCACACCGTGGAGATGGCGCAGACGAGCGTCCGGCTCGGGCGCGTCTTCCTGACCCGCAACCGGGCCGCCGCCTGGATGCGGGACACAGTGCTCCGGGCGGTCCAGGCGATCCCCCGGGTACGGCGGTTCGTGGAGCGGTTCGAGTTCAAGCCGGTCCCGGCGTACCGGCGGGGTCTGATGGCCGGCGGCCGGCGCGACGGCGTGGTCGGGACGATGTTCCCCCAGCCCCGGATCGTCGTCGCGGGGTCGCCGGACGCGCGACTGCTCGACGACGCGCTCGGCGACGGCTTCGCGGTGCTCGGCCCCGCCGCAGCGGTCAGACCGCTCAGCCCTGCCACGGCGGGCGGTCCGCTCGGCCCGGGGTGGCGGGGGCTGCCGGTGCGGTTCGTCGCCGTCCACCCGGCCGGCACGCCGGTGGCCGACCTGCCGGAGGACGGCCAGCCGGACCGGGTCGATGTCGTCGACGTCGACGGCGTGCTCGGCGAATGGCTCCGGCGTCACCACACCGACCTGGTGGTGCTGCGGCCGGACCGGTTCGTGTTCGCCCTGTCGACGGTCGACGGGATCGACCAGGGCGGGGCCGACCTGTCGGCGGCCCTCGGCGTGCCGGCGGGCCGACCGGAGCAGGTCGTGCGGCCGGTGCCCGGGGCTGCCTCGTGACCCGGTGCCGTCACGACGACCGGCAGCCCTCGGTCAGCCGACACCAGTCGTCAGTACGTGACCTTCACTCCCATCTTGCGCCAGGTGCGCGGGCCGACCACGCCGTCGGCGGCGAGGCCCTGCATCTTCTGGTACCAGCGCACCCCGGCCTCGGTCCGGGCGCCGAACTTCCCGTCCGCCTTGCCGCACTGCCGCTCGCCGATGAACCGCTGGACGAAGCCGACGTCGTCGCCCGTCGCGTCCCGGCGCAGCGTACGGCTACCGGGCGTCCGTCGCGGCTGAGCCGGCGGCTTGCTCTGCGGCTTCGCGGGCGTGGCCGGCTTCGCGGGAGTCGACGGCTTGGGGGGAGTCGACGGCTTCGCCGGTTCCGGCTTGTTTGCCGCCCGGAGGGCCGCCACGGTCTTCGGCCCGACCAGGCCGTCGACGGTGAGCTTCTTCGCCTTCTGGAAGTCGCGCACCCACGCCTCGGTCCGGCTGCCGAAGTCGCCGTCCACGGCGAGCGGCGGCTTCGCGCCGAGCGTGTTCGCCAGGGTCTGGAGTTCGCGGACGTCACCGCCCGTGGAACCCTTGCGCAGGACCCGTTCGCCGAGTTTCAGCGCCACTGTCGGTGCGGCGGTGGCGATGCCCCACGGCCGGCGGCTGTTCTCCAGGTCGGTGGCGTGACTCACGCTGACGTGCAGATGCTTGGTGTGCGGGTTCGACCCGGTGTAGCGCGACGGCGTGAATCCCCGCGTACGGCTCCAGATGGTCCGGTCGAAGATCACGTACTGGGTGGACGGGTGGGCGATGGCCCGGCGTACCACCAGCTGCGGATCGATGCCGTCCCGGTCGACGTCCAGCGCGTTGACGGAGTTGTCCTGGTCGGGGTTGTGGTCGGATTTCGTGGCCTGGTGGGCGGTGTCGCCGATCCAGCCGTCCGAGGCGCGATCCCGGTTCGGCCAGCGGGCGTTGATCTCGTTTCGCAGGCACACGAGCACCGGGGCGAGCCGGACCGGTGGGCGCAGGCTGGGCGGTCCCTCCTCGTCGTCGTCCGGTTCCTCCCAACCGGGGTCGATGCCCGGGTCGTCGTCCGGTCCGAGGTCGTACTCGATCTCCTCGCCGATCAGGCTGCCCGGGTCGTCGTCCTCGTCGTAATGGGTGATGTCGGGGTAGTCGATGCCAGGTCCCCGGTCCATGTCGTCCTCTCAGGGGTCGGGTCGCGGCGGCGGTACGGGAGACGAACCATCCCGGTCACCGCGGTCGCCACCAGCCTGAATCCCGAAAATCTCCGTCCACAAGGGAGAGTCAACTTCCTTGCAGTAGGTGGGCCGAACAGGTTGAGGCACGAGCGACCGATCGGTAGGTCGGTCGCCCGCGAAAGGCCCCCGGTTGGCAAACGAAGGGTTACGAGTTGATCGGCAATCGAGCGATGTTACTCAGTGGTCACCGCGCGTTAACTGAATGCTCCGGACGTCGGCGAGCGTGGAATGGGTGGCGCGTGAAGGGATCCAGTGCAGTAGCTATGTCCAAAGTGGACGGTAATGGTCGGCTCGATGCCGCAGACTCGGGCTCGTGGAGGTCGGCGTGACCTGGCAACCCCGCCCGCTCGCCAGCCTCCCGCTGGTGCTCGCCGGTCCTCTGCTGCGACGGGTGGACGGCACGTCGGTCACCGTGTGGCTGGCGCTGCGCGAACCCCGCAAGGTCACCCTGCGGGTCTACTCGTCGGACGCCGACGGCGTCGGGGTGACCCAGGTCGGCGAGGGCAGCCGCAACACGGTAAAGGTGGCCGCCAACTGCCACCTGGTAGCGGTCACCGCCACCGCCGCGGCGCCGCTGGCCGCCGGAACCCTCTACCGGTACGACGTGTTCTTCGCCGCCGTCGGCGACGAGTCCGTGCCGGTGCCGGCCACCGAGCCCCGGCTGTACTCCCCGAACGTGGTCGCCACCACGGCGGCCGCCGCCCGCTCGGCCCTCACCTACGCCGGGCCGGGCGCGCCAAGCCTGCCGAGCTTCGCCACCCCGCCGGAGGACCTCAACCGGCTGCGCGTGGTGCACACCTCCTGCCGCAAGCCGCACGGCGGTGGCGACGACGCGCTCGCCGTGCTCGACGAGATCCTGCGGGCCGATGTCGCCGACCCGCTCGCCCGGCCGCAGCAACTGGTGCTCAGTGGCAGCCAGATCTACGCCGACGACGTCGCCGATCCGCTGCTGGCAGTCGTCACCGGGCTTGGGCAGACCCTCAAGGCCGGCCCCGAGGCGCTGCCCGGAGTCGTCGACGCGGACCTCCGACTGCGCCCCGGATACCGCCAGGAGCTGGTGTCCGGGGCGGCCGGGCTGACCGCCACGGCGGCGAAGAGCCACCTGCTGTCGCTTGCCGAGTTCTGGGCGATGTACCTGCTCGTCTGGTCCGACGTGCTCTGGCCGGAGAAGCTGCCGGAGTTCGCCGACGTGCACCCGGACGAGCACGCGCTGCTGGAACGCTCGCTCACCGACTCGGGGCTCTCCGACGCGTGGGCGTCCGTGGCTCGATACGGGCCGGCCAAGCAGCGGCGGGACACCTTCGCCGACGAGCGCGCGGCGGTGCTGGAGTTCCGGTCCAGTGTCGGCGCGGTCCGCCGGGTGTTGGCGAACACCCCGACCTACCTGGTGCTCGGCGAGCACGAGGTCAGCGAGGACTGGTTCTCGACGCAGGGTTGGGCGGAGAAGGCACTGGCCACCACCGGCGACGCCAGCGGGCTGGGCCGCCGGGTGATCCAGAACGCGCTCACCGCGTACGCCCTCTGCCAGGGCTGGGGGAACACGCCGGAGCGGTTCGCTCCCGCCGGCCCGGCCGGTGAGCCCGGCCAACGGCTGCTGGCGGCCGTCGCGGGCTGGGACGGCACCGAGAACGACACCTCGGCGGCCATCCGTGCCTGCGTCGGCCTGCCCACCGGCTTCAACAGCGGCGTACCGCTGCGTCCCGCCGGGGCGCTGAGCTGGCACTACCACGTCGAGTGGGCGCAGCATCAGCTCATCGTGCTGGACACCCGGACCACCCGGGTCTTCGTGGGCGGGCCGGACGACCCGCCCGCCCTGCTCTACGGCGACGCCGTCCTGAAGGATGAGGTGCTGGACCCGCCGGACCTCGGCCCGGACGCGGCCACCTTCGTGGTCTCCGCGACGCCGGTGGTCGGTTACCCGTTCGTCTCCGACTTCGTGCAACAACTGCTCGGCAAGCGCTACCGGGGTCGGGCCACCGTGGACGGCGAGGCGTGGGGGCTGCAACGCGCCGGGTACGAGAAGCTGCTGTCCCGGCTGTTCAACCGGGGGGCCGTACGACCGGACGGCACCCGCGGGCAGCGACTCATCCTGCTCTCCGGCGAGGTCGGCTACGGCTTCGCCGCGCGGCTGCGCTACGAGGGCACGGCACCGTTCCGGGCGACCGATCCGGTGCCCACCCGGGGAGTTGTCGCGCAGTTCGTGGCCAGCGCGGCGCGCAACGAGGACGGGCTGACCCGGTTCCTGCACGGCACCGGCTTCGACGTGACAGCCGACGTGCTGCCCCGCAGCACCCGGGTCGGCTGGGCGAACCCGGACGGCGGGAGCCTCACCGTCGGCACCGAGCTGGTCGACACGATCACCGGGCACCTGCGGAGCGTGCCGTGGACGGTGAGCGGCACCCCCGCCGTGGCGGAGACCGGGCCGCTGCGCACTGTCACGCGTACCCCGGATTGGTCCTACGACCTGAGCTTCGCCAAGCACGACGCCGCCGATCCGACGATCCCGCCCCGACCCGGCTCGCCGCGACCGGTCTACCCGCCGACCGGCGACCGCTCGGCGGCCCTCGGGCAGTACCTGGCGGCCACCGAGAACCACGACGACTACCTGGGCAAGTGGGGCGACGGCAAGGAGGTGGTGGGTTACGCGAACATCGGCGAGGTCAGCCTCTCGTGGCAGCCGGGCAACGCCAAAAAGGCGATCCAGACCCTGTGGTGGCGGCTGCCCGGCCAGGAAACCGCCGCACCGTTGACCCGCTGCGCGGTGAGCCTCTCCACCCGGGCGGCCACCGCGCCGCACGACCCCGATCACCTCGTGCTGATGACCGAACGGCCCGCCGCCGGCGCGGTCGCCGCGACAAGCCAACCCGCGGAGGACACCTGGGTCTACTGGCGTACGGGCGGCGCTGTCCGCCGGCTGCGCGCCGGCACCGATGGCTACCTGTACGCCAGCGCCGTCGCCGGTTCGACCGAGCCATGGGACTACACCGAGGCGTTCAAGCCGGCCGCCGGCACGGTCGCCGAGGTCGCCTACAGCACCGGGGCCCGGCCTCTGCCGGACGCGCTGCTCGGCACCGCGGGCCTGTTCCAGCAGCGCACCGTGCCACCCGTGCCATCGCCCGTCGACGGGGAACGTGAGCCGGTCGCGATCACCCTGCCCGCCCGTCTGCTGAACCTGGTCAGTCCCGAGGAACTGGCGCTCTGGCCGGTGCTGTGGCATGTGCCGGACACCTACGCCACGGGGGAACTCCCGCCGGGGGCCGAGGTGTGGACGGCGACGGACCCTGTGGACGGCACACCGGCCCCGGCCGCGGTGGCGCCGCACCGGCCGGTGGAGCGGGGCCTGCGCATCGAGGGGCAGGTCGACGGTGCGGCGACCCGGGTACGGCTACGGCTGCAGACCTCAGCCGGCGTCGCGCTGCTACTGCGGACCGGGATCGCGGTCGACGCGCCCACCGCAGCCGAGGTGACCGCGACGCTGGCACCGGCGGACGGCGGGGTGCGGACGTTCACCGCGACCGTGTTCCTGGCCGACGCGGCGGCGGCGTTCGGCCCGGTGGAGGTCCTGGTCGTCGCCGACGGCCCGGCGGTGCCACACGTCGAGTCGTTCACCATGCACCTGTGCGGCATGCAGACCGCGCTTGTCGACGACCCGACCGCGCAGGATCGCGGCCCGCTGCGCGGCGAGGCGGACGAACTCCAGGTCGTGGACTTCCTCCGCTCACCACAGGACACCGAACCACTTCTCCACGCCGAGACGAGGGTCCGGCGGATGGTGCCGTACCACTTGCGCAACGAGCGGCGGCCACTGGTTGCCGGTGGGCCGGACCGGCTGCGACCGCAGATGCCGATGTGGATGGGGGAGGTGCAGTTCGTCGGCGTCACCGACGACCAACTGCGCGACCTGCTGCGCCGTCGGTACGCCCGGTCGGCGGTGTCCGACCCGCCGGACCCGGCGGCCAACCCGGCCCCGCCTCGGAAGCTGCGCATCGACTGGACCTGGAACCTGCGGCTGAGCTGGGACGGCCCGGACGACAACGCCGATGCCGTGACCGCCCCGATGCAGAACGCGCACCTTGGCCACAACTACCAACTGGCCCTCACCGGCAACCCGACGGTGGTGCTGCACTACGGCGCCACCGGCCAGTTCACCGACGCGAAGGGGCGGGATCTCGTCGTGGACGGCCAGGGGAGGGTACCGGCGGCGTTTACGCCCGCACCGACTGCGATTCCGTTCCCGGTGGCGAACCGGCGGCTGCCCGCCGTGCTGGTCAGCGGGCAGCAGCGGCCGTGGGGGCGGCGCGCCGGCGCCCAGGACCGGCCGGCGCTGGTACTGGAGTTCCAACCATCGGTGACCGAGAACGGGCAGGAGGTGATCCGGGGCGGCGACGGGGAGTTGGGTGTGTCGGCCGTCTCCTTCGATGAGCGGTCGCTGGACCCGGGACTGATCCCTGGCACGCAGGGAGTGCTCGGGCCGCCGCCGCAGGGTGTCCCGCTGCTGGCGTTGCCCGCCTTCCGGGTCTGCGGCGTGAATCCCACGCCCGATGCCGACATCGAGGAGTTGATCGAGGAATTCGTTCAGACGTACTACCAGGACAACGACACGCTTCCTCAGGTCAACATCCTGAGCCAGGAGTGCTGGCGGCGGACCGCCATGTTGATCTTCACGCATGAGAGTGGGCTACGCGGTGGCTACAACCAGTTCCGCGAGGACGGCGCGTCGACCGTGACGTACAGGAACCACTGGTACGGCCATGAGAAGGACATGCCGCTGATGGGGCCGCCCCACGGCTACGGGATCGGCCAGCTCGACAACTGGGGCCCTCGGCCGCGGGTGGGCGCGAACCCCAACGAAGTGTGGAACTGGGTGGAGAACGTCCGCACCGCCGTGCGCCTACTTTTCGCAAACTGCGGTGGTGATGCCTACCAACTGATCAGCGGCCACATGCCCAACCCGATCGACCAGCGCACCCGCGCGGTCTTCCAGCGGGAGACGATCCGCCGCTACAACGGCGGCCGGGAGTTCCAATGGAGCGGCACCACCTGGGAGATCCAGCCGAGTCTGCAGTATCGGACGGCGGACGACCCGGCCTCCGGCCCTAACCGCAACCTGCGCTACCCGAACCAGGTCCTGGCCCACGCCGGCGTCCCGGCCATCACCTACTACACCGACGCCGCGGGTCGCCCGAACGTCGCCGACGGGATCAACACGGTCTACAACCGGCCGGCTGCCTTCACCGCGGCTCACTACGGACCGGAGACGGCATGACCGACGACGGCAACTTCCAGACACAACTGCTCGGCGAGATCGAGGCGCTGCTGTCGCCGATCACCATGGCCGCCACCAGCCAGTGGCGTCGCTCCGGCATCCTCGACTCGCTCGGGTGGGACCTCGCCGCGCTGGCCGGGATGCCGCCCGAGGAGTTCGAGAAGTGGTTGACCGACTGCGCCGAGGCGGTCGACGGCGTCCGCCAGATCATCGAGCACGGGCCACCAGAGACGCTCGACGACCTGACCGCCGCGCTGGACACGGTGTCGTCGGCGGTCGCGGCGGTCAGCGGGCTGCCGCCGGCGCTGAACGCCGGTGCGGCGAACCTGCCGCCCGCCGAGGTGCTGGCCGAGGACCTGATCACCTTCCTCACGGTCAACTACCTGCAACGCCAGCACCCGGTGGCGTACCAGGTGGCGATCCTGTTGACGCTGCTCACCCCGGCCGGTGAGCCGCCGGTGAGCGCGCCGATGCCGACGACCGGCGCCCCGGTACGGCTGCCCCGGTCCCGACCGCAACTGCACCTGGATCGGCTCGGTGACCTGCTAACCGATCCGGTCGGCACGCTCCGGGCCGAGTACTTCCCGGACGGGCTGGCCGCCACGGCGGCGGCGGACGCGGCGGCGGCGAAGCTCTTTCCCCGCATCGCCGCCGTACTCAAGGAACTCGGCGTGCCGGCGCTGTACGGCCTGAACCCGGCCGACGGGCCGGACCTGGGTGCCGTCGGCACCGCACTGGCCGCCCGGATGCTCACCGTGGCCGCCCCGGTCCGAATCGGTGACGCCCAGGTCACCGTGGGGGCGAGCGCGGCGCTGTCCGCCACCGACCGGGGCGGGCTCGGCCTGGTCCTGGCGCTGCGGGGCGCCCTGGAACTCGACCGGATCGTCGCCGGCTGGGCGTTGCGGTTGGCGGTCCAGGGCGCCGGTGCCGGATTCGCGATCGGACCGGACGGGCTCACCCTGCCGGCCGGCCTGGATTCAATGGTGCGGATCGCACTCACCGCCGACCGGGTGCCGGACGGGACCGGGATGGCCCTGCGCATCGGCAGCGCCACCGGCACCCGGCTGGAGGTCCAGGGCCTGCGGCTGGCCGCCGGCGCGGCGCTGGGCGGCGGGGTGGACGACATCGAGCTGTCGATCTCGGCGGCCCGCGCGGCGCTTGTCGTCGCGGCCGGCGACGGCGACGGGTTCCTCGCCCAGGTGCTGCCGCCGGAGGGGTTGCGCGCCGAGTTCGACCTCGCGCTGACCTGGTCGTTGCGCAAGGGCCTGACGTTCCGGGGCGCCGCCGGGCTCGACGCGGACCTGCCGCTGCACATCTCGGCCGGCCCCGTCGAGATCTTCGGGCTGCACGCGGCGCTCGGCGTACGCGGGGAAGGGCTCTTCGCCGCGCTGGCCGCCTCGGCGACCCTGCGGTTGGGGCCACTGCGCGCGGTGGCCGAGCGGATCGGTGTCGAGGCGGGCCTGACCTTCCCGCCGGGAGGCGGCAACCTCGGCCCGGCCGAGACGGCGCTGGCGTTCAAACCGCCGTCGGGCATCGGGCTGTCGCTCGCCGCCGGGCCGCTTGTCGGCGGCGGCTACCTCTTCGTGGATGCCGAAGCCGGCCAGTACGCCGGTGCACTGCACCTCCAGTTCGAGTCGATCGCGGTGAGCGCGGTCGGCCTGCTCGCCACGAAGAACCCGGACGGGACGCCGATCCGGATGCCGGACGGCAGCGACGGATTCTCCCTGCTGGTCATCATCGCGGGCGAGTTCACCCCGATCCAGCTCGGCTTCGGCTTCACCCTCAACGGTGTCGGCGGCATGCTCGGCGTGCACCGGACGGTCAACGTCGAGGCGTTGCGGTCCGGGGTGCGCAACGGGTCGCTGAATTCGCTGATGTTCCCCACGGACCCGGTGGGTCGCGCCGCGGAGACGGTGGCGACGGTCGGCACGATCTTCCCGGTGGCCGTCGGCAGGTACGTCTTCGGCCCGATGGCCCGGATCGGCTGGGGCACGCCCACCCTGCTCACCTTCGACCTCGGTCTGGTGCTGGAGTTGCCGGCGCCGCTGCGGCTGGTGGTGCTGGGCCGGCTGCGGATGGCCCTGCCCGACGAGAAGAACCCGATCGTGAAGATCAACATGGACGTCCTGGGCATCGTCGACTTCGGCGCCGAACAGGCCTCCATCGACGCCTCGCTCTACGACTCGCAGATCGCCGGCTTCCCGATCAGCGGGGACATGGCGATGCGGATGTCCTGGGGCGCGAAACCGACGTTCGCGCTCGCGGCCGGCGGGTTCAACCCGCGATTCCAGCCGCCGCCGAACTTCCCGCAACTGCGTCGGCTCGCGATCGCCCTGTCCGAGAAGAACAATCCCCGGTTGCGGCTGGAGTCGTACCTCGCGCTGACCTCGAACACCGTGCAGTTCGGCGCCCGGCTGGAGGTCTACGCCGAGGCGGCCGGCTTCAACGTCTCCGGGATGCTCTCCTTCGACACCCTTGTGCAGTTGGCGCCGTTGAGCTTCGTCGCCGACATCGGGGCGGCGGTGGCGCTGCGCCGGGGCAAGCGGGAGCTGATGGCCGTCGCGCTCAGCGTGACGCTCAGCGGTCCCCGGCCGTGGCGGGCGCGCGGCAAGGCAAAGTTCAAGGTGCTGTTCGTCAGCGCCTCGGTCTCCTTCGACCTGACGATCGGGTCGCGTACGCCGCCGCCGCTGCCCAGCCCGGTCGACGTGGGCGGGAAGCTCGACGCGGCGTTCGCCGACCCCCGCAACTGGACGGCGCAACTGCCGCCGCACGGGGAGGCCCTTGTCACCCTCCGCAAGATCGACGCGGCGCCCGGGCAGCTCCTGGCCCACCCACTGGGCGCGATAGCGGTCACCCAGCAGGTCGCTCCGCTGGGCCTGACCATCGAGCGGTTCGGCAGCGCGCCGGTGACCCAGAAGACCGGGTACTCGATCGCCTCGGTGCGGTTCGGCGGTGTCGACGCCACCGACGCCGGCGCGGTCACCTACGAGCATTTCGCGCGGGCCCAGTTCCAGAAAATGACCGACGACCAGTTGCTCTCCACCCCCTCGTTCGAGCGGATGGAGGCGGGCCGCAGCTTCTCCTCCCCGGAGGTGGAGTACGACCTGGTCGCCCCGCCACCGGTGGCGCTCGGCTACGAAGTGCTGATCATCGACGAGCCGGACGTCGCCGCCCGTACCCCCCGCGGTGCCGGGCGGGCGAAGAGGTGGGCGGTCGACCCGGCACCGGCCATGCGTCCGATGGACGGAGCGACCCTGAAGCGATTGACCCGATCCAGCGCGGCCGCGCTGGCCCCCGCCCGGGCCGCCGGCCCGGCCGCCTACCGCGCCGGGCTGACCCCCCTGGTGCGGTTCACCGAGCCGGTCGCCGGTTCGCGCACCCCCGAGGAGGCACGCCGGTGACGGCGCAACTGCATTTCCTGGCGTACGTCCGGCAAGGGCTGGCCGCCGCCGGAGCCGTGGCCGACCCGCTGGAGACGGACATCCCCGCCCGGCAGCCGGTCACGGTGGGCGTCCGGCTGGCCGGTCGCACCGAGCGCACGTTCGACATCCGCCTGTACGGGCCGGGCGACATCCGGGGCATCGACACCCGGCAGGTCATCCGCACCGACCCGCCGGAGCGGGCCAGTGACTTCGAGCCGAACAACCTGGTCACCATCGAGTTCGATCGGCCGGACTTCCCGTGGCTGTTCACCCCGGCCGCGCCCGGCAGCCGGCAGCGGCTGCGCCCCTGGCTGTTCCTCGTCGTGGTGCCGGTGGCGAACTCCGAGCTGCGTACCGACACGGGCGCCCCGCTGCCGGTGTTGCAGTGCGCGCTGTCGGACCTGCCCGACCTCGCCGAGTCGTGGGCCTGGGCACATGCCCAGGTCGCCACCACCGGGACGGGCGAGCCGGTCGCCGACGTGCTGGCCGGTGACCCGCGACGCACCCTGTCCCGGCTGATCAGCCCGCGCCGGCTGGCCGCCGGCATCACCTACCGGGCCTGCCTGGTGCCGGCGTTCGAGGCCGGCCGGCGGGCCGGGTTGGGGCTGCCCGTCCACGACGACTCAGCCCTCGCGCCGGCCTGGGCGCCCGGTCTGGGCGCCACGCCGCCGCTGCCCGTCTACCACAGCTGGGAGTTCTCCACCGGCGCCGACGGCGACTTCGAGTCCCTGGTCCGGCGGCTGCAGGCCCGGGCTCTGCCCGCCGACGCGGGGCTGCGCCCGATGCTGCTCGGCCCGTCCGGCGTTCCCGGGCTCGACCTGTCGGTGCCCACCGTGACCCTGGGCGCCGAGGGCGCGTTGCGCGGGGCGCTCACCATGCCGACCCTCTGGCCCGCGCAGTCCCGGGAGGCGTTCGAGGAGCTGCTGCGCGCGCTGATCGCCGACACCGGCACCCGCCTCGGCCCGCCGCTCTACGGCGGCCGGTACGCCGGGGTCGACCGGGTACCCGGCGACGCGGCCCACCCGCACTGGCTGCGGGAGCTGAACCTCGACCCCCGGCACCGGATCGCCGCCGCGCTGGGCACCCGCGTGGTGCGCGAGCAGCAGGAGGAGCTGATGGCGGCGGCCTGGGAGCAGGCGGCCGAGGTGCAGCGGGCAAACGAGGCGATCCGCCAGGCCCAGCTCGCCGCCGAGGTCAGCCGCTCGACGTACGAGCGCCGAATCGCCGGTCCGGCGGCGGCCGCCCTCGCCCGGTCCGGCACGGACGCGGCGTCCGCCGGCCGGCTCGCCCTCGGCGGCCCGCTGCCGCCCGGCCGGCTGTTGCAGGTCTCCGGGGCGGTGCTGGACGCCGTGACGGTCACCCCCCGCGCCAAGCGGCTGATCAGCGGCGAGCTGCTCCGCAACCCGACCGCGACGGCGGCCCTGTCGGCGGCGTTCCGCCGGATGACCCGGCCGGACGGTCCGCTGGCCCGGCGAGCCGGCGCCGACGCGCTGGATTCGGTGGTCGAGGCGGCGGCGAGCAACGAGGTGACCGCGACGCCGCCGGAGCAGCCGCCGGCGGGCACGGTGCTGTTCGACGACGTCGCGGGCGACGACATCGCCTTCCACCTGATCAACCGGACCCGCATCGACCGCGTCGACCCCTGGTGGCGGGGCCGCACCGCAGCCGCAGCCACCGGGGCGAGCCCCGCCCCGGTGCCGACCGCAGCAGGGGATGCGCCGGCCCCGGTGCCGGATGACGCCCGGCCGACTGCGCTGCCGGAGGTCACGCTGGCTGCGCCGACGGACGGCAGCGCCGCGGCGCTGCCTGGCCCCCTCGACACCCCGGTCGGCAAGGCCACCGCCGAGCAGTTCGGCGAGACGTGGATACCGGCGCCGATGCGACCCATCGAGCCGAGGCTGCCTCCGGACGACCCGAACTGGCCGCCGCGGGACCCCTACCCGGAGCCCGATCCGGAGCCGACCCCGGAACCGCCACAGCCGTCGCCGGTGGTGTACCCGGACGCCGGCCCGCTGAGAGTGGGCTACCCCGCTGCCCCGACCGGCCAGCCAGGCATGGTGCTCAGCCCGCCCGGCTGGGCGTTCAACGACCGGCAGGCCTTCGTCACCACCAGCGACGGCCGGTTGTTCGAACGCTCCTACGACGGCACCCGGTGGCTCTGGCTCGACCACGGCGCACCGACCAGCACCCAGGCCGCCGGGGTCGAGCCCGGCGGGATCATGGACGGCGGCCGGCGAATCTTCATCGCCTCCGTGCACGGCAGACTCTTCGAGCACTACCGCGAGGAGGATCGCTGGTACTGGCGCCAGCACCCGGACCCCCCCGGCAGCTACGGGCTCGGCAGCTCACCGTTCCTGGTGCTCAACAACCAGAGCATCTTCCTGACCACCGCCACCAACGACAACGGCAACCGGCTCTGGGAACGGCGCCGCGACGGCAACCAGTGGAGTTGGGTCGACCACGGCAACCCCAGCCACTACAGTGGCGAGAGGATCGTCAGCACCCCGGGCAGCGCTCGGGGCAACACGAGCTTCTTCGTTACCAGCAGCGCCGGCCGGCTCTGGGAGCGCTACTGGACCGGCAGCCGCTGGCAGTGGCGCTGGCACGGGCACCCGACCGGCGCCCCGCTGCGGCACGTCGCGCCGCGGACCGCCCCGGCCAGCGTATTTGCCGTGTCCTATGACGGGCGGTTGATCGAACGGGTCCTGGCCAACAGCACCTGGGGCGACCACGGCACCCCGCCGGGGACCGTGCTCACCAACGCCCCCGGCGACATCATCGTCAGCGGCAACGAAGTAATGATCTTCTGCGGGGCCGCCGACGGGCGGCTGTACATCCGGCTGTGGAATGGTTCGGCCTGGTCGTGGCAGAACCTGGGGTTCCCGCCCGATACGAGGGTCATGCAGGTGCCCGGCGCGGCTATGCAGAGCCGACTGGCGATCTTCGTGACCGGCAGCGACGGCCGCCTCTTCACGGTGAGCCGCACCAGCAGCGGATGGAGCTGGACCGACAACGGCCTGCCGGTGGACTCCCGGGGCGCCGGCCCGATCGGCGCGTTCGCGGCCAGTGACGCCCGGTGGCAACTGCCGCTGGGCTTCATGTCCAATCTGGTCGCCGCACACGTCGACAACGGCGCGACCGACAACGTCGTCTACCACCGGGTGGGCCGCGACCTCGGGTTCGAGGCCGAGGTACGGGGCGGCTGGACCGCGCAGATCGACAAGCCGGGTCCGATCGGCTGGGAGACCCAGGGTCTGGGTATCGCGGTCGCCGACGTCAACGGCAACGGCCAACCCGACCTGATCCTGATGTGGGTGGACAACCCGGCTGGCGCCAACGCCGTCTCCTACCAGATCGGCTGGAATCTCGACGCCAACGGCGAGGTGACCGGCGGATGGAGCCCGGTGCACCGGCTGCCCGACGAGGTCGCCGCCGAGATCCAGGGCGCCGACCTCGCCGTGGCGGACCTCGACGGCGACGGCCATCCCGAGCTGATCCTGGCGTACGCCACCGGCGGCGCCACACCAGGACTGTATTACCGGGTCGGCTGGCGGCTGGATGCCCAGGGGGCGATCAGCCGGGGATGGTCCGACTCGGTGTCGGTGCCCTGGACGCCAGGACCGGTACAGGGCGTCGGAGTGGCGGTCGCCGACCTCGACGACAACCTGGTCCCGGACATCATCGTGCTCACCATCGAGCCGGCCGGCGACACCAACCGGGCGGTCTACCGGATCGGATGGCAGTTCAACGCCCGGGGCCGGGTCAGCGCCGGCTGGACGCCGGCCAGAGTGGTCGGCGGCGACCCGCTGCCGGCGGCGCACCAGGGGGCCGGCATCGCCGTCATGGACGTCACCGGCACCCGTCGGGCCGACCTGGTGCTGTTCCACGTGGCCAACCCGGCCCAGTCCAACCGCGGCTACTACCGGGTCGGCTGGGACCTGGACCGGCACGGGGTGGCCCGGCGCTGGAGCGCCGACGCCGAGGTCCCCGGATGGTTCGGATGGGAGGGGCAGGGGGCGGCGATCGCCCTCGCCGACCTCGACTCGGCGTTGACCGCCACCCGCACCGCGATGGGTGACCGGTTCACCGCCGCCGCCGGCCGCCACCAGGACCGGGTCCTGGCGGCCCAGGAGCTGGTCGACACGAAGCGCCGGGTTTCGGTCGACACCGCCACCCTGGCGGCCCGGATGACCACCGCCCTGGAGCCGGTCGGCGGGATCACCGACCAGACCGCCGGTCGGATGAAGTTGGCGGGCGTCGAGTCGGTGCAGGAGCTGCGCGAACTGGTGGTGGTACCCCGGTTCACCCGCCCGATGTACGAGGCGCTGCGGGACCTGTCCCAGGAGTTGCTCTTCCCCGGGGTGTCCGCGATCCCGCCGGAGACGGTCACCCTGTTGCGTGTCAACGCGTCCTTCGTGGAGGCGTTCATGGTGGGTCTCAACTCCGAGTTGGGCCGGGAGATGCTGTGGCGGCGCTACCCGACGGACCTGGGTGCCACCTTCTTCTCCCAGTTCTGGGACGTGCGGTCCGCGCAGCCGTCCGTCGGCCCGCTCTCCGACATCCCACCGATCCAGGGCTGGAAGCCCGGCAACGGGCTGGGCGAGAACGCCACCGCCGTGGGTGCCGGCGACCTGCTGGTGGTGCTGGTCCGCGGCGAGCTGCTGCGCCGCTACCCGGGCACGGCGATCTACGTGCAGAGGGCCTTCTTCGCCGAGGACGGCAGCCGGCAACTGGCCGACGAGACGCGCGAGCCGCAGTTCGCCGGCAGGCTCGACCCCGACATCCAGTTCTTCGGTCTGCCGCTGGGGGTGTCCGAGGCCCGGGGCAGCGACACCGATGCCGGCTGGTTCATCGTGCTGCGGCAGCCGCCGACCGACGCCCGGTTCGGGTTGGACGCCCCGCCCGACGGGGCGAGCCACGGCGGCGCCCCGACGCACTGGTCGGACGTGCACTGGCGGCACCTCATGGGCGACGCGTCCGAGGAGGAACGACTGCGGCACGCCCAGGCCTCCGGACGGCTGAGCAGCCTGCGGCTCGGTGGCCTGGAGTGGGGCTACAACAGCGCCCACCAGGCGCAGATCACTCTCCAACGGCCGGTCCTGGTGGCGATCCATGCCAGCGACATGATCCCAGCCATCGACGACACCTGGCAGATCGAGGCCGTCGCCCGGCACGCCGCCGGGGTGCCCCAGCACCGGATCGTCGCCGTCGGCGGGCGCCGTGCCGACGGCACGCCGTGGCGGATGAGTACCGAGGAGGTGATCGCCGCGATCGGCCGGCACGAACGGTTCTTCGTCGAACGCCCCGTCGGCGACCAGGTCCAGGTGCTGGTGTCCCGGACCGCCACCGGTCGGCCGTACCTCACCACCGAGGCCGACGGCGACCTGCCCAACAACCTGCTATTCCTGCCCGAACTGGCCGAGGACGCGTGATGAGTACACCCAACCCGCCGTGGCACCTGCCCACCCAGTGGCCGGTGGCCCTGCTGCCGGTGCGCGTGGAAACCCGATTCGTCGACACCGGACCGACCGGCACCGAGCTGTGGCTGCGGGTGCTGCCGGACGTGCTGCACGTCGACACCCACCAGCCCGCGCTGACCGACGACGAGGTGGCCTGGGGCAAGCAGTACTGGATCGACGTGTGGCGGGCCGGGCGGGTCTCCGCCGACGAGGTCATCGCCTGGCGACGGCTCTGCCAGCTCGTCGACCCGCAACGGGCCGCCTGGATCGCCCGAGCGCTGGAGCCGGCGCCGGACGGCCGCCCCGGCAAGCCGGTCCCACCCGGCCGGCCACTGCTCCGGGAGCCGAACTTCCCGCCGGTTACCGGCGGCGCCGAGGCCTGGGACCGTGCGCCGGTCGCCCGCGCACTGCCGAGCCAATGGCACGCCACCCTGTGGCGGGCCGGCGTCGCACCGGTGTACGCACAGTCCGCGCCGGTACGCCGCCCGCTGGTCGTCGGCCCGTCACCCGTGGCCGACCTGACCTCCCTCGGCGACGACCAGCCGCCGGTCGACGAGGCGAGCCGGTGGCTGGTCGACTTCCAGGCCGCCGTCGACGCCGGTATGGCGATGCGAATTCCGCTGCCCCTGCAGATGGCCCAGGGTGGCATCGACCGGCTGGTGGTGTTCGGCGTGGACACCGACGAGACGGTCGCGCCGGAAACCCCGGCCGGGCGGGGCGCCCGGATCCTCGGTGAACTCTTCGACGCCCACTTCCACACCCACGGCCTCGGTTTTGTGCCGCCGGGCACCCCGACCAACAACACGGCCGGGGCCCGTTCCGGCCACGACCCCGACGACCCCGAGCGGATCGACAGGCTGCGGATCCTGCCCGGCCAGGAACCGCCGACCGGGGTGGACGGCGACGCGCCGGTCACCGCCCGGGCGCTGGGCGTCCCGCTCGTCGCGCAGCCGGGCGACCCGCTGCACCTCGTCCGAGGCGGCGCAGCCACCGGGTCACCCCGGGCGCTGGCCCGCGCCGCGCTGGGAGGACAGGGGCCATCCGACACCTCGGAGCGCGCCGCGGTGTCCCAATCCGCCGGCGCCCGCCACATGAACACCGTCACCTGGGCCGCTACCTGGGGATACCTCCTCAGCGACATGATGACCGGGGTGGTCACCGAGGACGACATCCGGCACGGGCGGCGGCACTACATCGACCATGTGCGGGCCGCCGGGCCGGTGCCGGCGCTACGGGTGGCGGAGCAACCGTACGGCGTGCTGCCGGTGACCGCGCTGGACACGTGGACCAGCACCAACGCCCGGGACAACGCCCTGGTCGGATTCCTTCGGCTGCTGCGTGACCGGGTCTGGCGTCCGTCGGCCACCGAGATCGAGCCGGAAACCGGCCTGCCGGGCGTACCCCGGCTCGGTGGTGCCGGTGACCAGCGGCAGGTGCTGCTGCGGATCCTGGCCCAGGGGCCGCTGGGGTCGCAGTGGCAGGCCCGCAGTCTGCTCGGCATGGACTACCTGACGCACCTGTGGCGGTTCATGCGACTGGACATGGACGAGAACTGGCGGGTGTGGCAGGCCTTCGAACCCAGCCAGTTGATGACGTTGCTCGAACTCGACTGGGAGACCCGCCTCTCCCAGGCCACCTACGCGAAACGGGCCTTCACGATCGGTGGACCCCTGGTCGCGCCGCCCGAGGGCGCGGGACCGGCGGACTACCTGCCCTGGTTCGCCGCCCTGGAGCGCACCTGGACCAACCTGCGGGACCAGGCGGAAACCGACGGCACGCAAACTCCGCTGCTCTACCGGCTGCTGCGCCAGTCCGCCCTGGCTGAGTACGCCACCGCCGCTCGCCGACTCCAGCAGACGGTGGCGCCGCTGCCCGCCGAGGCGTACCGGGAGGCGGAACTGATCGACATCCGCCCCGACCGGACGAGCTGGACGCTCTGGCGTCAGCTGGCCCGCCAGATCCCGCTGCCGGGTGGGTCGACCGCCGAGGTCGGCGAGCACCTGCGTACCGCCCCCGGCACGGACCTGTTCGCGTTCCGGGAGAGCGCGCTGGCGCTGGCCGCGTACCCGGCCGCCGACCTGGAACGGTTGCTCGCCGAGTCGTTGGACCTCTGCGCGTACCGGCTCGACGCCTGGATCACCTCGTTCGCGACCAAACGACTCGCCACCGTGCGCAAGACCCAGCCGACCGGGGTGCACCTGGGCGGGTACGGCTGGGTGGAGAACCTGCGTCGCAGCCGCACCGCCACCGCGCCCGTGCTCTTCCCGCCGCCCGGCGAGCCGGGTCCGCTGCGGGAGGGCGCCGCCGACGCCGGATACGTGCACGCCCCCTCACTCGGCCAGGCGGCCACGGCCGCGGTCCTGCGCGCCGGCTACCGCGCCCACCGTTCCAGCGGTGACAACCCGCTGGCCGTGGACCTCAGCTCCGACCGGGTCCGGCTGGCCAACTGGCTCCTCGACGGGGTACGTCAGGGGCAGCCGCTCACCGAACTGCTCGGCTACCGGTTCGAACGCCAACTGCAGGACCACCCCCGGGTGCTGGAGCAGTACCTGCCCCGGCTGCGGGAGATCGCGCCGATCCGGGCACTGCGGGTGCAGCACGACGCCGACGTCGAGCCGGTCGTCGCCTCCGCCGCAGTCGTGGACGGCCTCGACCTGTACCAGCGGTGGCGCGACGGCGGGGTCGACTGGAACGGCGACCCGGAGTTGCCCAACGCCGGCCACGCCGACCAGGTGGCCCTCGCCGAGGTGCTGACCTCGCTGGGCGAGGCGATCGACGCGGTGGCCGACGCGTTGATGGCCGAGAGCGTGCACCAGGCGGCGCAGGGCAACCCGATGCGGACCGGGGCGACTCTGGACGCCGCGTCCCGGGGCGACGTACCCGCCAGCGAGTTGGAGTTCGCCCGGACCCCGCGTACCGGCCTCGCGATCACCCACCGGGTGGTGCTGCTCGGCAACGACTGGCCGGCGGCGACGCCGGACTGGCCGACCACGGGACCCACCCCCCGGGCGGCGGCCGAGCCCCGGCTCGACGCGCTGGTCGGCGGGCTGCTGCCCCGTCCGGCGTCGGTGCGTGCCCGGGTGGAGTGGGCCGGGCCGGGCGCCCCGCTCATCGGAGAGGTCAGCCTCGACCGGATCGGCCGGTCGCCACTGGACCTGCTCGCGCTCACCGACGCCGAGGAGATCTCCGTCGACGGCGAGCTGGTGGCCCGGGTCCTGGACGCCGCGACCCCGCCCGCAGGCGCGACCGGGTCCCGGCCGCAGCGGGTGCTGCCGGGCCGGGGCGAGGACTGGGCGGCCGACGTGCTGGCGCTGGACGAGTTCGTCGAGGTCGCCCGCGCCGTCCGTACCCTGGTCGCCTCGGCCCGCCCGCTGACCGCCGCCGACCTCACCCCCGGCGGTGCCGAGGCGGACACGGAAGGCACCGGACCGGACGCGGACCCGACTCTGCCCGACCGCGCCGACGACGCGGCGGACCTGCTGGGACGGCTCGTCACCGACCTGGCCAGCGAGGACCCGGCCGTACTCGGTCCGGCGCTGGCGACCGCCGCCGGCATCGGCGTGCTGGGCGCGTACGTCGGTCCGGACGCGACGCCGCCGGCGCTGCTGGCCCGCGCCCGCGCGGTCGGCGCGGAAGTCGGCGCCCGGCACGCGGCCCTGCTCGGGTTGACCACCGGGTTCGACCGGGCCAGGGCGACCGCCGAGCAGCGCCGGGACCACGACGTGGCCCGGTTGCAGGCGGTCTTCGGGGCGGACTTCCGGGTCCTGCCGGCGTTCACCCTCGCCGACCCGGCGGGCCTGACCGCGGCGCTGGCCGCGAGCACCGACCTGCAGGGCGGGTCGCCGCACGAGGCCGGCGACTGGCTTGCCGATTCGGCGCCGGTCCGGGCCGGCGCCGACCGGCTGGAGACGGTACGCGGCTACGCCCAGGCGGTCCGCCCCGACCGGTACCAGGACCTGCGGGTGGCGCAGCTGCCGTACGCGCCCGGCGACCGGTGGGTGGGGCTTCGCTTCGGTGCCGACCGGCCCGCCGGGTCCCGGCTGTCGATGGTCGTCGACGCCCCGGCCACTGTCGATCCGGCCGTGCCGCTGTGTGGCCTGCTCGTCGACGAGTGGGTCGAGGTGGTGCCGAACGAGGCCGAGACCACCGGGGTCGCGTTCCACGCCGAGACGCCCGGTCAGGCGGCACCGCAGGCCATCCTGCTCGCCGTGCCGGCGGACGACGCGGCGCTGTGGACGCGGGACGCCCTGGAACGCACCCTCGTGGAAACCCTCGAACTCGCCCCGCTGCGCGCCATCGACGTGGCGACCCTCGGCGAGGTCGGCCAGTTCCTGCCCGCGCTCTACTTCCCGTTCAACACCGACGGGGAGACCGCCGCGACCGACTTCACCCGCACCGTTCCCGCCGGCTAAGGACTCACGATGTCTTCTGTCACCTCATGGACCCGGCTCGAACCGGGCGCTCGTAGCGACGATCTCGCCCCCGGCCTACAGGCCCGGATCCACGACCCGCTCTGGATGCTGGCCCGGCAGTGGCAGCTGGGGGAGTTCACCGGCGAGGACGCCGGCTCCCCGGTGTCGGTACGCCTGCGGGCGGAAGTCGCGCCGGTGGCCCGCTACCGCCCGCACGGCGGGACCGCGCGGCCCTACGACCGAAACCGTCCACTGGAGACGGCCGTGGAGGCGGGCTCCTCCGGTCGCCTCACCGACCTGCGGATCGCGGCCCGGGCCGGGCAGCACTTCCTGCGGCTGCTCGGGGGAGACCCGGCGCTGGCCGCCTACCGTGACCGCTTCGCGGCGGCGTACCCGCTGAACCTCGACGACGGCGGTGACGGCCCGCTCGACCCGCAGAGCCGGCGCTGGCTGTCGGTGCTGGGGCCGAGGACGCCGAGCGGTGCCCAACTGCTGCCGGATCTGCGCGCCCTGGCCGACAACGGCACGCCACCGACCCGAGTGACGGTGGCCTTCGCGGACCAGCGCGCGATGCGGTCCAGGGCCCGGTCCTGGCTCACCTGGCTGGACTCGCTCGGGCTCACCCCGGACGGCACGGACACGGCGCCGCCGGCCTGGGACCCGTCCAGGATGGAGTACCGGTTCGAGGTGGCGGCCCACTCCGGCGGTGTCGACACGGTGTTCTCCGCACCCGAGTACGACGGCGGCAGGCTCGACTGGTACTCGTTCAGCGTGGACACCGGTGCCACACTGCCGGCGGCCGATCCGATTGAGGAGCCGGTCGAGGAGATCGTCCGGACCGTCCTACCGGCTCCGGCCGGCTACCCGGGTATGCCGGCGGCGCGCTGGTGGGAGTTCGAGGACGCGCGGGTGGACTACGGGCGGGTCGAGGCGGAGCCGACCGACCTGTCCCGGCTGCTGCTCATGGAGTACGCCACCGTCTACAGCAACGACTGGTACCTGCTGCCGCTGACCCTGCCGGTGGCCTCCGTGGTGCGGATCGGGTCGCTCGTGGTCACCGACACCTTCGGGTTCCGGACCCTGATCCGCCCCGCCGGTGCGCTGCCCGGCGACGGCCAGGACTGGAGCCTGTTCCGGCACACCGTCACCGGCCCGCGGGCGGCGGCAGGTGCGCGGTCGGACCGCTTCCTGGTGGCACCGGCGATCGCCGACAGCCTGGAGGCCGAGCCGGTGGAGGAGGTCCGGCTCTTCCGGGACGAGATGGCGAACGTCGCGTGGGCGGTGGAGACCATTGTGGCGGGGGCGACCGGCCGCCGGGTACGCCGGCACGAGACGACGGAACTGACAGGCGCCGGCGCTCCGACGGGCTCCGGCGGCTCAGCGGTGGGGCCCGGCGCGGCGGGAGCCGACCACTACCGGCTGGCCACCAGCGTGCCGGAGCACTGGTTCCCGCTGCTGCCTGTGGAACCGGTGCGGGGCGCCTACCTGTTGCGCCGGGGCAGCGTCCCCCGACACGACGCGGGCCACACCGTCGACCCCCGGCCGCGGGGCGAACTGCTGGAACCGGGGCGCGACCTGACGATCCACTCGGAGGAGGTGCCGCGCGAAGGGCTGCACGTCACACGCGTACACCAGCGGGCACGCTGGTCGGACGGGTCGACGCACACCTGGATCGGCCGCCGGAAGCGGCCGGGGCGCGGCGAGGGTTCGAGTGGCCTGGTCTTCGACGTCGTCGAGCAGGGCCCGGCGGGATAGGCGCGGTGGGCCGCCACCGGCTCCGGCCGGTGGCGGCTACCTCTCGACGGCCGAGAATCCCCTGAAGAAGCCGCCGGTGGGCCCGCCGTCGGGGAGGGTTGCCAGCCACACCGCCGCCGAGGCGAGTGGCGTGGGGGGAACAGCCCGCCCGGTCAGGATGCCCGCCCGTTCCGGAGTGCAGGCGTTGACCAGGATGCCGTCGTCGGCGAGCTCGGCGGCGAGCATGCGGGTCAACGTGTTGACCGCGGCCTTTGACAGTCGGTACGCCGGCAGACCGCGCCCCGGCGGTGGAACGCCGTCACCGTCGCTGGACATGTTGACGATCCGGCCGTACCCACAGGCCCGCATCAGGGGCACGACGGCCTGGGTGAGTCGCCACGTGCCGAGCAGGTTGGTGTTCAGGGTGCTGACCACCACGTCCAGGTCGACGGCGGTGGCGTCGATGTCGTCGTCGTCGAGGAGCACTGCAGCGTTGTTGACAAGCACGTCGCAGCGACCGAGCCGCCGGTCCAACCAGGACGTGAGCGCCGCGACACTGTCCGGGTTGGTGATGTCCAGCTGGCGGACCGCGACCCGGTCCGCGAGGTCACCCAGGGACTCGATCGCGTGACGGCCGCTCTCCACCGAGCGGCTGCCCAGCACCACGCGCATGCCGCGCTCGGCGAGCATTCGGACGACCTGAAGCCCCAGCCCGCGGTTGCCTCCGCTGACGAGCGCGACCCTGCCGTCCTCCGGCTCTGGCGACGAGGGCGGTGACTCGGCCGGCCAGGCGACGTACAACGCTGGGGATCCTGCGGGTGCCCGCTTCCGTGCTCTCGGGGTGCGGCGCGCCATCGCGCGGCCGCTGTCCTCGCCGTCACTCGGGGCGGGCTGGTCACCCCTGGGCCTACTCTGGCGCGTAGCGTCGTCCAGTGAAGTTCCACGGGTCATCGGATGTGGTGCGGCTGCCTGACCGTCATGCAGCCCCCTTCGGTGTTCGGCGTACTGGAAGAGTCTAGGTGGCAGGTTGGATAGCAGCCTGTTATCGCGACACTACCATCCGGATTCGCCTATTTGTTAAGTCAATTGAATCAAGCCAAGGCCTGCTCGTGCACGGGAAATCGGTCGGTGCCCCTGCAGCTCTGGTCGTCGTCGGCTTGGCTGACGAGGGCATGGGCGTGTCGTCGGAATAGACATGCGCGGCGCGTCGTCGAACCTGCGCGCGGTGCCGTGAGCTCGGCGCGACACGTCACGTGGTAATGAGTCGTGGCGTAATGCTCGCATACGCTCGCCGCGTCGCGCCGCCCGGCCGCAGCCCGCGGTGAGGTCGCCCGCGAGCGTGGGCAGCAGGGCGTCGAGCAGGGCCGGCTCGGTGCGGACGGCGGTCGGAAGGCCGCCCATCTCAGCGCCGGTGGGATGCCACCGCCGGACGCTCTGCTCGACGAGATCGTCCACAACGGTGTCATCGTAGGTGCCGCTCCCGGCTGTTCGGCCGGCCCTCAGCTTGTGCTGGGGCGCCCGTCGCCGCCGCGCCAGATCGAGCCGATGGCGCTGGCCTCACAGGCAGCGCCCTGATAACCAGTCGGAGCGCGGACCGCGCCGTGATGGCTGCGGATGCCGGGCCGCGAAGCCCAATCGAACCGAATAGGGTTCTGTCTATCTGGTCACACTCCATACCGTTGTCCATGACAGTTGCGCGAGCAAAGGTGGTGATGACGCGCACCGCGGGCCTGAGAACGTTCTTCGACAGGCAACTCAGCGCGGACAGCAATTCAGGAGGCATCTCGGCATAGGTAAGAGAATTCACACCGTCACCGGCTTGACTACGGCCAGTATCACGGCATCGGTCCAACCCGCGAAGCCATCGTCACTCGGAGTACGGAAAGGATGCCGTTGCGGTCGTGCCGGCCCGAGGATGGACACTGTGACGATGCGAAAGGGCCTGACCATCGGCGAGTTCGCCACCGTGAGCCACCTCAGCGTGCGGACCCTGCGCCGCTACCACGAGGCGGGCCTGTTGGAGCCCGCGACGGTGGACCCGCACACGAACTACCGGTACTACCTGCCCGACCAGATCGCGACCGCACAGGTCATCCACCGGCTCCGCCAGCTCGATGTGCCGCTGGCCGAGGTCAGGTCGATCCTCGCGACGGACGACACCGCACAGCGCGCCGAGCTCATATCGGGTCACCTGCGGCGACTCGAGGCCGAACTCGACCGCACCCGCGCCGCCGTCGTGTCGCTGCGCCAACTGCTGCACCCCGACGCCGCGGCGCTCGACGTCGACCTGCGGTCCGTGCCCGCCCGGACCGTGGCCGCCATCCGCGAGCAGGTTCGGCAGGAGGACGCGCTCGCCTGGTTCGACACGGCAATGGACGAGCTGGACGAGGCGTTCCCGCCCGCCGAGCGCAGCGGGCCTCCCGGCGGGCAGTACACAAACGAACTGTTCACCGACGGAGTCGGCGTCATGACGGTCTTCCGGCCGGTGCGCGAGCCCTGCGGTGGGGGCCGGATCGAGGTGGTCGAGCTGCCGTCGGTCGATCTCGCCGTGACCGTCCACCCGGGGTCACATGACGACATCGACGTCACCTACGGCCGCCTCGGCGCGTGGGTGGTCTCCCACGCGCTGGGCGTCGCCGGGCCGGTCCACGAGACGTACCTCGCCGGCCCCCGGGACACCGGCGACCCCACGCGGTGGCGCACCGAACTGGGCTGGCCGGTCTTCCGCGTAACCCCGCCTGACGCCTGACGGGCCGAGTCGACAGGGTGGCGCGGCGGTAGCACCTACGCTCGAAGCGTGATCGGACGCCGGCGTGAACTCGCCGCCGTGCACCGGATGCTGGACCGCGCGGTCGCCGGTGCGGGGGGTCGCCTGATCGTGGTGGGACCTCCCGGGTCGGGGAAATCCGTGCTCGGCGACGCGGCGGCGGACCTTGCCCGGCAGCGTGGCCTGCCGGTCGAGCGTACGACCGCGGCTGGCCGCACGGGTGCCCGGCTGGTGCTTCTGGACGACCTCGACCAGGAGAGTGAAGCGGCTCACGCCCTTGACTCTCCCGCTGGGGGAGACCTGACGGTGGGGACATGGAAACGAACGCAGGCCGAGGCAGCGTCATCTCCTGGGACGAACTTCCGGCCCCGATCGCGGCGTACCTTCCGGCGCACCAGGCCCGTGACACGGAGACCGCGATCAGCGCCTTCGCCGCCGACGCCGAGGTGACCGACGAGGGCCGCACCCACCGGGGCCGCGACGAGATCCGGTTCTGGCTGGACAACGGGGCCAGCGAGTACACGTACACCACGGAGTTCGTCGGCGCTTCCCGGACGGGGGAGGGGCATGTCGACGTGCTGCAGCACCTGGAGGGGGACTTCCCGGGTGGGTCGGCCGACCTGCACTACCGGTTCGACCTGGAGGGCGCCCTGATCCGCCGGCTGGTGATCGAACCGTAGCGGCGACGCCGCAACCTTCCCTTGACCCTCTCCCGAGGAGAGGGTCGACGATTCGTGGGTGCCGCGGGCTGGTCAGCCGGCCACCGGTGCCTCTTCTCAGGCGAGGAACACACCAAGAATGAAGACCTGGTTCATCACTGGCGGCACCCCGGGCGGGTTCGGCATGGCGTACGCCGAGGCCGCGCTGGACAACGGTGACCGTGTGGCGTTGACGGTGCGCCGGCCCGAAGAGCTGCGTCAGTGGGCGCAGCGGTACGGCGAGCGCGTCCTGATCCTGCCCCTGGACGTCACCGATCCGACGGCCGTCGAGCAGGCCGTGGGTGCGGCCGAGGAGCACTTCGGCGGCATCGACGTGCTGGTGAACAACGCGGGCCGAGGCTGGTACGGGTCGATCGAGGGCATGGCCGACGCCGACGTCCGACGCATGTTCGAGCTGAACTTCTTCGCCGTACTGTCGGTCATCCGGGCCGTCCTTCCCGGGATGCGTGCCCGAGGCAGCGGCTGGATCATCAACATGTCCTCGGTGGCGGGGCTGTGCGGCATCGACGGGTTCGGGTACTACAGCGCCTCCAAGTTCGCGCTCGAAGCCGTCACCGAGGTCCTTCGCGCGGAGGTCGCGCCGCTGGGCATCCGGGTGCTGGCGGTGGAGCCCGGCGCCTTCCGCACCCGCGCCTACGCCGGCTTCGCCGACGATGCCCTTCAGGAGACCATCACGGAGTACCTGCCGATGCTCGACAACGTCCGCAAGGCCATGATCGACGAGGACGGTAAGCAGCCCGGTGACCCGCAGCGTGGCGTACGAGCGGTGCTGGCCGTCATGGCCCAGGACGCGCCTCCGCACCGGCTCGTCCTCGGCAGCGCCGGATTCGACGCGGTCGTCACCACGCTCGAGAGCGCCCTCGCCGACGTCCGCGCCTCCGAAACGCTCGCCCGGAACGCTGACTTTCCCGGCGCCTGAAGGGGCCAGCGAAATGGTGTACGCGCCGTCGGGACGGCGAAACCAAGTCGCGCCGCTTGATTGACGCTGTTGAGTAGTGGCGATCCCCTCGTTGACGGTTGGTTCCACGCGGTGTGGAATATGTTGCATGCCGATCCCCGAGCGTCAGGGTGTCATCCCGCGTGCCCTACTGCGGGAAAATGCGTTCCGGACCATCCGTGACGCGATAGTCGACGGCACCCTGGCGCCGGGGGAGCGGCTCAACGACGCGGAGTTGGCGCAGTGGCTCGGGGTGAGCCGCACCCCGGTGCGCGAGGCGCTGGCCCGGCTGGAGGAGGCAGGCCTGGTCCAGACCAAGCCCGGCCGCTACACGATGGTCACTCCACTGGACGTCCAGGCCGCCCGGGCGGCGCAGTCGGTCACCGCGGCGATGCACGAGCTTGCCGTACGTCAGTCGGTGCCCAATCTGTCGCCCGAGGAGATCGAGACGATGCGGGCGGCCAACCGGCGGTTCGCGGAAGCACTGCACACGGGCGATGTCGACGCGGCGATCGCCTCGGACGACGAATTCCACTGCGTCACGGTGACGGCCTCCGCCAATTCGGCGATCTCCTCGGTGCTGGAGCAGTTCACGCCGATTCTGCGCCGGCTCGAACGGCTCCGATTCTCCTCGCTGAACGCGCGCGACTCGGTTGCCCTGCACGACCGCATCATCGATTTCTGTGCGGCCGGCGACGCCGAGCGGGCAGCGTTGGCCGCCCGCGACAACTGGTTGAGCCTGGATCCGCTCTTCGATGTCGAGTGCCCGGACGACCCGCCCGCGCAGTGAGCGCATCGGGCCCGTCGTCTGTTCCGCCCCTGGAAGGGGCGGAACAGACTCGGCCGCGGTGCCGTCAGTCCCGGGCTGTCCTCACAGGATGCGGAGGTCGTTGACGGTGTAGGACAGCGAGCCGCGGAATCCCACGCCGACCCGCCTCGGCGTGAGGTCCGCGAGTTCTTCCCGGGGCGCCGGCAGGAATCGCAGTTCGCCTGTGCCGATCCAGGTGTTCGCGAACTTCAGGTTGGCGAGCACCGACATGGTCAGCTCGTGTACGGCCGGGTTGTCGTGCTGCCCGGCGGAGAGTCGCGGGAAGTGACGCAGGTTGACAAGGGGGCGCGTCAGCGCGGGCAGCCGGTCCGTGGTCCGGTCGAGAGTCACTGTGGTCTCGGCCAGACGCCGGCCACCGGCGGACATGACCGCCGCGAAGCGGCCACCCTTACCGACCGTGGGCGCGGCAGGACTGTCGATGGCGAAGGCTCGGGTCTGACGGATGGAGCCCATCTTCTTGGGGAATCCCTGCACCCAGCCGCGCGCGAGCGAGGCGTCGTTGTCCACCCAGATGAAGGGGCACCAGGCCACCGGGGTGCCCTGCCACTGCGCGTCGAGCAGCACCAGGAACTCCGAGTACTGGCTGAACGGCGGGTCGAGGTAGTCGTCGGTGGCACCGTTGAACTGCCAGTCGATGAACACGGCGTAACCGTGGCCGGGGTTGGCCGGATCCGGGTCGAGGCCGGTGGGCAGGGATGCGGCGGCCGCCTCCGGGCTGGTCCAGAACTCCACGCCGACGGCGTCGCCAACGTAGTGCCACGGTGGCTTGCCGGCAAGGTTGGCCACGCCACGCGGGCTCAGCGGATAGGTGTAGCCCTTCAGTCGCTCGGGCGTCGCCGGGGTGGCGTTCGCGCCGGCCGGTGTCGACGCCGCGATACCGACAGTGGTGCCCGCCATCGCGGCAAGCACGGCGCGCCGCTGAAGATTCTTTTCCATCCTGGTCCTTCCGTGGGTCAACTTCCACCTACCTGACGCCACGGAGGGCCAGTGGTTCATCGTTGTCTCTCCCGGATCCTTGACAGGCCCCGAGTGGCACGCAATATATTGCATGCCGGAGCGCCCGTGACGCTGGCGGAGCGGCGGCCAATCCGCGTCGTCTCGCCTGATCTGACTCTCCGTCTCGTGAGCCGCTCCAGCTCCGGATCCTGTGGAAGGAACGACATGCCCCTCGACGCGTTCGAGCGTTACCCGCTGCTGTTCGGCCCCAGCCCCATCCACCCGCTGGACCGGCTCAGCGCGCACCTTGGTGGCGCGCGGATCTGGGCGAAGCGCGAGGACTGCAACAGTGGCCTTGCCTTCGGTGGCAACAAGACCCGCAAGCTGGAGTACCTGCTTCCGGACGCGCTGAAGCAGGGTGCCGACACGCTCGTCAGCATCGGTGGAGTGCAGTCCAACCACACCCGTCAGGTGGCCGCTGTCGCCGCCCGGGCGGGGCTCAATGCCGTCCTCGTCCAGGAGAGGTGGGTGGACTGGCCGGACCCGGTAAACGACAAGGTCGGCAACATCCTGCTGTCACGGATCATGGGCGCCGACGTACGCCTCGCGCCGGCCGGTTTCGGCATCGGCTTCAAGCAGAGCTGGCACGAGGCTCTCGACGACGTCCGTGTCGCAGGCGGCACACCGTACGCGATCCCGGCCGGCGCGTCCGACCATCCGCTCGGCGGCCTCGGTTTCGCGAACTGGGCCTACGAGGTGCAGCAGCAGGAGCGTGAGCTCGGCGTCTTCTTCGACACGATCATCGTGTGCAGCGTGACCGGCAGCACCCACGCCGGCATGATCGCCGGGTTCGCCGGTCAGGACCGGCCGAGGCGGGTGCTCGGCATCGACGCCTCCGCCACGATCGACGAGACCCGGTCCCAGGTGGCGAAGATCGCCCGCAACACCGCCGAACTCATCGGACTCGGCCGTGACCTGCGCGACGACGAGATCACCGTGCTGGAGGGCTGGGCCGGCGACCTTTACGGCATCCCCGTGCAGTCCACTCTGGATGCCATCCGGCTCACCGGCCAGCTCGAAGGCGTGATCATCGACCCGGTGTACGAGGGGAAGTCGATGGCCGGGCTGATCGACCTCGTCCGCAACGGCGACATCCCCCGGAACTCGAACGTCCTGTACGCGCACCTCGGCGGACAGCCGGCCATAAACGCCTACAGCAGTGTGTTCGAGCAGCACCTGACGTGACGCCCCGCCGATTCGAACGGGACCACCGCCGCCCCGGCTAGGAGGGCTGCTTCGCCCGCTTCGCGGCGCCCCAGAGCGAGCCGGGGTTGAGCCGCCGTGGATACCTGTCGAGCATCGCGGCGTACAACTCCTCGGCCGTCGCGGTGCGGGCGTCGAGCGCGTCGAACTCGCGCAGATAGGCTGCCGTCTCGGCGAGAATTCCCGGGTCGTCGGGCAGGTCCGGATTCCCGTGCCCGGCCACCACTGCGGCCGGGTCGAGGTCACGCAGCCGATCGAGCGTCGCGGCCCACTCCCGCCGTGTCGCGGCAGTGGATTCGGACTGGTACGGGTGGGTGTCGTTGTAGGCGACGTCGCCGGCCGCAATCAACCGAAGCTCGGGCACCCAGACGACAGTGCTGCCCGGCGTGTCGGTGAAGCCGGTCTCGACGATCTCCAACCGCTGACCGTCGAGTTCGAGGTGATCGTCGGCAAGTGGTTGCGGAGTGGTCAGCCGGGCCGGGATCTGACCGGGGAACAGCCGTTCCCAGAACGAACCCACCATGTCGGTCCCGGCCTGGACCTCCGCCGCGGCAGCGGTCGCCTCGGTGGCCACGGCCCGCACACCCGGGAACGCTTCAGCTATCTGGCTCAGGCCGAAGAAGTGGTCGCCGTGGCCGTGAGTGACGTAGACGTGGGTGAGCCTACGGTCAAACGACCGTATCCAGTCAATCAACTGCTGGTTCTGCTCCACCGTGACGTAGGTGTCGATCAGCACCGCGTCGCTGGCACCCAGCACGAGCGTGGCGGCGTTGCTGACCCACAGAAGGTCCTGCGGGCCGTACGGCAGGTCCCGGGTCAGACCGGGCCGGCGTACGTGGTGAACGGCGTACTCCATGGCAGCTCCCCGGTTCGTGATCAGGACCCGTCGGCACTTCCCCACCCGGCCGCACCTTATGCGTGCGGATCCCGCGCGAGCGCGCCGGCCGCCGGCGCGGAGGGCGCGCTCTCCGCGCCGGCGGCTGCGGTGACGCGACAAGGGTCAGCAGTCAAATGGCAGATGCCCGCTGGCGTCCTCGGCCGGCAGTCTCGTCGGAAAGATCCGACTGAGGAGGTCCGATGGCCACGATCGACGCTTTCGACGGCACGCCGATTTTCTACAAGGACTGGGGATCGGGCCGGCCGGTCGTGTTCAGCCACGGCTGGCCGTTGAACGCCGACGCCTGGGACGCTCAACTCCGGCTCGTCGCGGACAACGGCTTCCGCGGCATCGCCCACGACCGCCGTGGTCACGGCCGGTCCGGGCAGCCCTGGAACGGCAACGACATGGACACGTACGCCGACGACCTCGCGGCGCTGATCCAGGAGCTCGACCTCAGGGATGCCGTGCTCGTGGGTCACTCGACAGGCGGTGGCGAGGTGGTCCGGTACCTCGGTCGGCACGGTACCGGCCGAGTGTCAAAGGCCGTGCTGCTGGGTGCGGTGCCGCCGTTCCTCCTGCAAACCGCTGACAACCCGGAGGGCGCGCCCATCGAGACCTTCGACAGCATCCGGAACGGCGTGGAGAGCGACCGCTCGCAGTTTTACAAGGACCTGCCCACCGCGTTCTACAACGCCAATCGCGAGGGCGTCACGATCTCGGACGGCACGCGCGACGCCTTCTGGCTGGCCGGCATGCAGGTGGGCCTGAAGGCCGCGTACGACTGCGTCGCCGCGTTCTCGGAGAGCGACTTCCGCTCCGACCTCCCCACGATCGACATCCCGGTCCTGGTGGTGCACGGCGACGACGACCAGATCGTGCCGGTCGCCATCTCCGGCGTGAAGACCGCCGAACTGCTCAAGGACGCGACCCTGAAGGTGTACGAGGGTGCGCCGCACGGCATCGTCGGCAGCCCCTACCAGGCGAGGTTCCACGCCGACCTGCTGGACTTCATCACCTCGTAGCGGCGGTCGCGAGCGCAGCCGTACGCCGCGTGGCGTTTCTCAGGGGGTGGAGCTGACCCCGGCCGGGTTTGTGGGGATCTGGCCGGGGTCGGTCTCCGTGGACCGCCGTTCGCCGCACCGAGGGTGCTCCTCGACCGATATCGTGCCGACCGCCTACCGTGCGTGGATCCACGACTCGGACAGCCGATGGACAAGGTCGAGAGGATTGCGGATCATCTATTTCATGACAACCCGGTCGACCGGCGCCCCACCAACAGACGAGCACGCGAAACCCGAGCAGGCCTCCGATGACCGGAGACCTGGCGATCGGGGTCGATGGCGCTGGCCCCGCCTGGAGTGGACAGTGGCGACGCTTGGCAGTCTGCTGTTGGCGGTGGTGCTGACCTGGCCGACGCTGCGACACCCGGCGACCACGATCCCCGGCGACCTCGGCGACCCGACATTGCAGGCCTGGCAGGTCGCCTGGTCCGGGCACGCTCTGCTCAGCGACCCCACCAACCTCTGGAACTCCAACACGTTCTATCCGGAGAGATACACGTACGCCTACAGCGACACCCTGCTCGGGTACGCCCCGTTCGGGATGCTCGGCTCCGGCTTCGAGGCCGCCGTCATCAGGTACAACGTGCTCTACGTGCTGCTGCACGCGCTTGCCTTCCTCGGGGCGTACGCGCTGGCCCGGCAGCTCGGGGCCAACCGGTGGGGCGGGGCGTTCGCGGGCATCGCGTGGGCGTACGCGCCGTGGCGGCTGGCGCACTCCGGCCACCTGAACATCCTGTCCAGCGGGGGGATCGCGCTGGCCCTGGCGATGCTGGCCCGTGGCCACGGTTGGTCGCTGCGCCACGGATACCGGCCGGAGCGACGACGCCCCGGCTGGGCACTTGCCGGGTGGCTCGTCGCCGCCTGGCAGATCAGCCTCGGCTTCGGCATCGGGCTGCCGCTCGTCTACTTCCTGCTGGCCGCCGTGCTCGTGGCGGCCGGCTGCTACGGCTGGTCGTGGTGGCGCAAGCGGGAACGCCCGCCGTTCGGCCGGCGACTGCTGCTCGCGGACCTGGGCGGTGGGGCCGTCTTCGGCGCGGTGACGCTGCTGCTCGGCCTCGTCTACCTGCGGGTGGTCGACCTCAATCCCCAGGCCGAGCGAACGCTGGACTGGACGAAGATGTTCTCGCCTCCGCTCATCGGTTTCGTCACCGCGCCAGCGGACTCGTGGCTGTGGGGCGAGCGCCACGCCGCCGCGCGGGAGCAGCTGTCCTGGCCACCGGAGATGGCGCTGCTGCCGGGGATGACCGTCATCGGGTTGGCGGCGGCGGGGCTGTTCGTCTCGGCGTTCCCGTTCCGGCACCGGATCGCGCTGGGGCTCGGCGTGCTCGGCACCGTGCTGCTGGGCCTGGGCGCGACCCTCGGCGGCGACGGGGATCCCGGCTACCTGACGCTGTCCACGCTCCTGCCCGGCTGGGACGCGCTGCGTACGCCGGGCCGGATGATGCACTGGACGAGCCTGCTGCTGGCGGTGCTGGCCGCCGGGCTGGTGACCGCGCTGGCCCCGTCGTCGGACAAGGCGTCGGACAAGGCGTCGGAGCAGCCCTCGGACCAGTCGTCAGCCCCGCCATCGGACCCGCTGCCGGACCAGTCGTCGCCCCGGCGCTGGACGCGGATGCTCATGCCGGTGCTCCTGCTGGTGCCGCTGGCCCTTGTCACCCTGGAGGGCGTCAACCGGACACCTCACCCGACGGTGCCACGGCCGCCGGCCGCGATGCAGGCGGCGCCGGAGCCGATGCTCGTGCTCCCTGCCGGCGGTGTGGGCGACCTGACGGTCATGCTGTGGACGACCGACGGGTTTCCCCGGGTGACGAACGGGCTGGGGGGCTTCGAGCCGGTCACCCAGGCGCAGACCCGGATCGCTGTGGCGTCGTTCCCCGACGCGGGCAGTGTGGCGTACCTGCGGGGGATCGGCGTCCGGTCGGTGCTGGCCGTGCCGAGCCGCGCCGCGGGGACGCCGTGGGAGGGTATCGAGGCCCGGCCCGTGGACGGGCTCGGCATCACCCGGGAGGATCATGATGGTGCGCTTGTCTACCGCCTCTGACCGACCGCGTGCCGACGGAGGCCCGCGCGCGGGCCGGGCGGGGTGACGACGATGCGTCTGTCAGTGGTGGTGCCCTGCTTCAACGAGGAAGAGTCGGTGGAGCGGCTGCACGAGAGCGTGACCGCCGCGCTCGCCGACCTGTCCGACGTGGAGATCGAGGTGGTGTACGTCGACGACGGCAGCGAGGACGGCACCCTCGCGGCGCTGCGCCGGCTCGCCGCCGCCGACCCCACCGTCTGCTACACGTCGCTGAGCCGCAACTTCGGCAAGGAGGCGGCGATGCTCGCCGGCCTGCAACGGGCCACCGGCGACGCGGTCGTCATCATGGACGCCGACCTCCAACACCCGCCCCGGCTGCTGCCCGAGATGGTCGCGCTGTACCGGCAGGGCTTCGACCAGGTGATCGCCCGCCGGGACCGGCGTGGTGACCGGTTCATCCGGATGGTCGCCTCCCGGTCCTTCTACCGGGTGGTCAACTGGTGGATCGACGTACGCCTCCAGGACGGCGCGGGTGACTTCCGGCTGCTGTCGCGGCTCGCGGTGGACGCGATCCTGGCGATGCCGGAATACAACAGGTTCTCCAAGGGCCTGTTCTCCTGGATCGGGTTCCGGACGGTGGTGGTGGCGCATCAGAACGAGACCCGTCAGACGGGAAAGAGCAGGTGGACGCTCAGCAAGCTGTTCAACTACGCGTTCGACGGCCTGCTGTCGTTCAACAACCGGCCGCTGCGCCTGGCGATCTACGGCGGCCTGTTCCTCACCCTCATCGCGGTGGCCTACATGGCCTGGGTGGTCGCC
This sequence comes from Micromonospora profundi, assembly GCF_011927785.1. Classification (NCBI taxonomy): domain Bacteria; kingdom Bacillati; phylum Actinomycetota; class Actinomycetes; order Micromonosporales; family Micromonosporaceae; genus Micromonospora; species Micromonospora profundi. The sequence continues at coordinate 1,654,348 of NZ_JAATJK010000001.1, forward strand.
GACGCCATCGAGAAGGGCATCGACGTTCCGGGCTACACCACGATCATCGTCAGCGTGATCGGGCTCGGCGGCATCCAGATGATGATCCTGGGTGTGATCGGTGAGTACATCGGCCGGATCTACTACGAGACCAAGCGCCGACCGCACTACCTGGTGCAGGAAACCGAGCGGCTGGCCGCCGAGGCAGGCGAGGGGCCACGGCTGCCGACCCAGCACGCGGCGCGATCGACGGAGGCGGGCAGGCGGGCCGTTCCGGTCCCGGAGGATCCGGCCCGACGCGACCCCGAGGGCGGCCGGCCGGCCGGTCCCTGACCGGCGTCCTGCCCGCAGGGCACGGCTGACGGCCACAGGTGGAGGGGAGGTTTCACTTTCGCGTCCTGGGTATTCATGCGGACCGCCGCGGCCGGCGGGTGGACCAGCCACGACGTGAGGAGCGCACGCCATGACCGATCCGCAGCCCACAATTGTCCTCGTCCACGGCGCGTTCGCCGAGTCGGCGAGCTGGAACGGCGTGATCGATCACCTAGGTGCCGCGTACGACGTGGTGGCCCTCGCCAACCCGCTGCGGAGCGTCCCGTCCGACGCCGCGTACCTGCGGGACGTGATGGGCTGGATCGGCGGCCCGGTCATCCTCGTCGGTCACTCCTACGGCGGCATGGTGATCACGCAGGCCGCGGCCGACGATCCGTCGGTGCGAGCCCTCGTGTACGTCAACGCCCTCGCACCGGACACCGGCGATTCGGCGCTGTCGCTGTCCGGGAAGTTCCCCGGCAGCACGCTTGCCGACACGCTCGTGCAGTATCCGGTGTCCACTGGCGGTAACGAGGTGGCGATCGGCCAGGACCGCTACCATGCGCAGTTCGCTGCGGACGTGTCGGACGACATGGCCGCGCTGATGGGCCCGGACCCAGCGGCCGATCACCGAGCAGGCACTGGGCGACGCGCTCTCCGGCGACCCCGCCTGGCGATCGCTGCCCAGTTGGTTCGTGTTCGGCGACGCCGACATGAACATCCCGGTCGCCGCGCACCGGTTCATGGCCGAACGCGCGGCAGCTCGGGGTCAGCGTGAGGTCGCCGGCGCCTCCCACGCGATGGCGGTGTCCCAACCGAGCGAGGTCGCCGAGACGATCATCGACGCGGTCCGTGGCGTGGGTGGCTGACGAGCCCCACGAGCGGTGGCACCGGCCTCTCAGCGGTCGAGACAGCCGAGCTGGTCGCCGAGTTCCGGCGGGATGCCGAAGGGGCTGCACTCCAGCGCGCTGCCCTCACCGAGCTTCTTCCACTCGCCGTCGGCGTACGTGAAGAGCAGCACCCCGTCGCCCTGTTGCGTGGGGTCGACGGCGATCACGCCGGCCGTGGCCCACTGCCCGGCGCACCTGATGTGATCGGGGTCGATCCGGTGGGTGGTGCTCGCAAGCCCCGACGCCCGCTGCAGGGTCGCCGCGCTGACCGGACAGATCTTCGTGCCGGCACCAGGCGACGCGGCGGCGGGCGTAGGCGACGCGGCGCTGCGGGTCGGTGCCGCGTCGCCGGTGGCCGAGGGCAGCGCCACACCAGAGGTGGGTGTGGCGCTCGCCCCGGCAGTGGGGGAGGAGGCGCTGGTGCAGGCCGCCAGGCCGGCCAGGCCCGCCAGTAGGGCGACGGGCGCGAGGGCGCGGAGCGCGGTCGGGGTCATTGTTCCTCCGGGATCGGCAGGGGCGGCGATTTCCCACAACACGTCCACCGGTCCACAGAGGTTGCGATCGACGCGCTGTGCGTCCGATCTCCGACTCGGTGACGCCGCCCCTACGCCGCGGCCGCGTGGGGATCGCCGGCGGCGTCATGCGCTGCCATGGTGTCCTGCCGGCGTGGTTCCTCGCGCAGCATCGTGCAGTGCAGCCACGCGTCCGGGATGGCGAAACCGTCCACGAGCGTGCGCATGTACGGGCGCAAATCCTTGAGCAGACTGTTCACCACCGCGGTGATCGCCTTGGCGCGGGCCGGGGTGAGCCGGCCGTGCTCCAGGAACCAGCCCTTGTTGGCCTCGATGACGCTGAGGGCGTACAGGTCGCAGACCCGGGAGAGCAGCGCCTGGACCGCCGGGTCCGCGGTGTCCTCGATGCCGGCGACGAACGCCTCCAGGGTGACGCGGTCGATGTGCGCGGCGGCGACGGTGAGGACGTGGTCCTGGACGTCGTTGAAGATGTCGAAGGGGCGGTCCTTCTTCGTGGTCGCGCCACCGCGCAGGCGGCGGACCGCGCCGTCCAGGAGGTGCTTCTCGCGGTCCTCGAACGCCTTGAGTTGCCAGCCCCGGTCGGTGACGGCGACCTCCTCGTCGCGGCCGGGCACGGCGCCGATGAGCCGTTCGATGAGCGACCGCGCGGCGGTGCGCTCCAGCACCATCTCGCGGACCTGCTCGGCGACGAACGAGGCGCGCCCCCAGCCGTCCAGCGAGCCGAACTCGTCCCGGTAGCCGGTGAGCAGCCCCTTGGCGACCAGTTGCAGCAGCACCGTGTTGTCGCCCTCGAACGTCGTGAAGACGTCGGTGTCGGCCTTCAGGCTGGGCAGCCGGTTCTCGGCCAGGTAGCCGGCGCCGCCGCACGCCTCGCGACACGTCTGGATCGTGCGGGTCGCGTGCCAGGTCTGTGCGGCCTTGAGACCCGCCGCCCGGGACTCCAGCTCCCGTTGCCGGTGCTCGTCGACAGGCCCGTCGCTGCCCTGCACCTCGTGCAACGCGGCTACCAGCTCGGCCTGCGCGAAGTGCAGCGCGTACGTGGTGGCCAGGGCGGGCAGCAGTTTGCGCTGGTGGGCAAGGTAGTCGTTGAGCAGCACCTCGCGGTCGGAGTCGGGCGTGCCGAACTGGCGGCGGATGTCGCCGTAGCGCACCGCGATGGCAAGCGCCGACTTGGTGGCCGCCGCCGCGGCACCGCCCACGCTGACCCGTCCACGGACCAGGGTGCCGAGCATCGTGAAGAAACGGCGGGAGTCGTTCTCGATGGGGCTGGAGTACGTCCCGTCCTCGGCGACCTGACCGTAGCGGTCCAGCAGCATGTCGCGGGGCACCCGCACGTGGTCGAAGCTCAACCGGCCGTTGTCGACACCGAGCAGACCGGCCTTGGGGCCGGCGTCGCCGATCGTCACGCCGGGCAGCGGGTTGCCCTCGGCGTCGCGGATCGGGACCAGCCACGCGTGTACGCCGTGCCCCTCACCGTTCGTGATCAGCTGTGCGAAGACCACAGCCATCCGTCCGTCGCGGGCGGCGTTGCCGATGTAGTCCTTGCGGGCCGCCTCGTGCGGGGTGTGCAGGTCGAAGGTCTGCGTCTGCGGGTCGTACGTGCAGGTGGTGCGCAGCTGCTGGACGTCGGAGCCGTGACCGGTCTCGGTCATCGCGAAGCAGCCGAAGATCGTGCCCGAGATGATGTCCCGGAGGTAGGCGTCGTGGTGCCGACGGGTGCCCAGGGCGGCGACCGCGCCGCCGAACAGGCCCCACTGCACGCCGGCCTTGACCATCAGCGACAGGTCGACCTGGGCCAGCATCTCGGTGGCGACGATCGAGCCGCCCACGTCGGATCCGCCGCCGTACTCGGCGGGAAAGGCCGACGCGATGCCCAACTCGACGGGGAGTTCGCCGAGTAGCCGGGTGATCCGCTCACGTGCCTGATCGCCTGTCTCGCCGTACACCGGAAGGAAGCGCTCGTCGAGGTGCTCCCGATGCGCGTGGCGGACCTTTGCCCACGGCCCGTCGAGCGTCTCCTGCAGGCGTGTGACGTCGATGCGATCGGGCATGGTCACCCCTCCGGTGCGGGACATATACGTACAGTCTGGACCCGATCAAGACTACCGGGTGGTCACAGCGGCCTACCGGAGAAGACCACGGTGAAACATGACACCATCCTGCGACGTTTGACCCGGCCTGCGTGCGGGATCGCCCCGTTCAGTCGGCCAGCCCCGTCTCGTACGCCACCGACCAGGCCTGAGCGACGAGACGGTCGACGACGGCACGGTCCGGCAGGGAGCCCGGCAGCGCGGCGTTCGCCGGTTCGTCGAGCGCGCGGCGGTACACGCCCTCCAGGATGATGGCGACCTTCCACAGGCCGAGCACGTGCCAGAACGGCAGCGCGGCCAGGTCACGGCCGGACCGTTCGGCGTACGCGGCGCTCACCTCGGCTCTTGACGGGAACCCGGGCAGGCGGGAGGCGTTGAACAGGCCCAGGGGCGGGTCGTCCGGCTCCTGCCAGTAGGCGAGCAGGCTGCCGAGGTCGGCCAGCGGGTCGCCGAGAGTGGAGAGTTCCCAGTCCAGCACCGCGCGGACGGCACCGGACGACGGATCGACGATCTGGTTGACCAGGTGGAAGTCGCCGTGCACGAGCACCAGGTCGCCGGGCTCGGGAATCCGATCGTGCAGCAGGGCTGTCAGCTTCTCCACTTCGGGCAGTTCACGGGTACGGCTGGCGGCCCACTGCCGGGACCACCGTTTCAACTGCCGTGGCGCGTACGGGGAGTGGCTGGCCAGGTCGTGCAGGCCCACCTCGGCCGGGTCGACGGCGTGCAGGTCGGCGAGCACCCGGCCCAGTTCCAGGCCGACGGCGCTGCGCAACTCGGGCGTCATGGCCGCCGCGGTCTCCACCCTGTCCACGACGAGGCCCTCGACGTGCTCGACGATCAGCACCGGGACATCGGCCACCTGCTCGTCGCGGCACAGACCCAGGACGCGGGGGACCGGCACGTCGGTCCGGCCCAGCGCGGCGAGGATGCGGTGCTCGCGGGCGACGTCGTGCGCCGAGGCGAGGAGGTGCCCGAGCGGCGGCCGGCGGGCCACGGCACGCCAGCCCGCCGCGTCGGTCAGCAGATAGGTGAGGTTGGACTGGCCGAGGCCGATCCGGGTCGCGGTCAGCGGCTCGACCACGGGCTGCCCCGACTGCCGTAGCCAGCGCCCGAGCGCAACGACATCCACTGCCATCTCAGGCGCCGACCGGCTCGACAGCGGAGCCGGTGAGCAGTTGCCCACCGTCGACGAGGACCGTCTCACCGGTGATCCAGGACGCCGAGCGGGAGGCCAGGAAGACCACCAGCTCCGCCACGTCGAGGGGCTCGCCGATCCGCCCCAGCGGTGTCACAGCGTTCACGTCGGCCTCGTTCTCCTTCCACAGCGCCTCGGCCAGCCGGGTCCGGACCACTCCCGGCGCGACGGCGTTGACCCGTACCCCGGGTGCCAGTTCCAGAGCCAACTGCCGGGTCAGGTGGATCAGTGCCGCCTTGGAGACGTGGTACAGACCGAGATCGGGGCTCACCGCCAGCCCGCCCAGCGACGCCACGTTGACGACCGCGCCACCGTTGTCCCGCATCCACAGCCGCCAGGCCAGCGAGGTCCACAGCACCGGACCCCACAGGTTGACGTCCATCAGCTTCGCGAAGCGCCCGTGGTCCTGTTCGACCACCGGCCCGAACGCCGGGTTGGTGCCGGCGTTGTTCACCAGCAGGTCGATGCGTCCGAAGCGTTCCAGTGTGGTCTCCAGGCACGCCTGGGCGCGGTCCTGGTTGGTGACGTGCGCGCCGAAGCCGAGCGCCCGCTCGCCGAGCGTCGCGGCGGCGGCTTCGGCGGCCTCGGCGGTGCGGGCTGTGAGCACCACGTTCCCGCCCTGCTCGTGCCAGTGGCGGGCCACGGCGAGACCGATCCCGCGCGACGCGCCGGTGACCACAGCGGTCCGGCCCTCGAAAGAATTCTGCACGCGATTCGCTCCTGTTTCTGAGTTGCGGATCAGGGGACGAGCAGCGAGATGGCGGCGACCACACATGCTGGCGGTCCGCCCGTCTCCAGGTCGATCTGGATGTCCGAGGTGACCTGGAAACCGCGACGGGCCTCGTGCACACCGGTGAGGGTGATCCCGGCACGGATCCGCGACCCGACGGGCACCGGCGCGGGGAACCGCAGCCGGTCCGAGCCGTAGTTCACGCCCATGCTCATACCGTCCACCCGGTACACCTGTGCGGCCAGCGTCGGAATCAGGGAGAGGGTGAGGAAACCGTGCGCGATCGTCGCACCGAACGGCCCGGTGGCTGCCCGCTCCGGATCGACGTGGATCCACTGGTGGTCGCCGGTGGCCTCGGCGAACGTGTCCACCTGCTGCTGCGTGACGAGGTGCCAGTCGCTGTGCCCCAGGTGCTCGCCGACGGCCGCGCGCAACTCCTCGATGCCCGTGAAGACCCTCATCGCTGCGGCCCGCCCGCCACGTCGAGCACCTGACCGCTGATGTAGCCGGCCCGTTCCCCCAGGAAGAACGAGACCGCCTCGGCGATGTCCTCCGGCTGCCCCACCCGGCGTACCGGAATCCCGGCGGCCGCCTCGGCGATCAGCTCGTCGAACGGGCGGCCGATCCGCCGCGCGGTAGCGGCGGTCATCTCGGTCTGCACGAAGCCGGGCGCCACCGCGTTCGCGGTGATGCCGAACGGGCCCAGCTCGACGGCGAGCGTCTTGGTCAGGCCCTGAAGCGCCGCCTTCGCCGCCGAGTAGTTCGCCTGGCCACGGTTGCCGTACGCCGAGGTGCTGGACAACGACACGATCCGTCCCCACCGCTGCTGGACCATGTGTGCCTGCACCGCCCGGCTCATGAGGAAGGCGCCCCGGACGTGCACTCCGAGAACCGTGTCCCAGTCCGCTGAGGACATCTTGAACAGCAGGTTGTCACGCAGGACGCCAGCGTTGTTCACAAGCGCCACCGGCGGGCCCAGCCGCTGCGCGATCTGCTCGACACCGGCCACGACTGCCGCCTCGTCGGACACGTCGGCGACCACCGCGTACGCCGGAACGCCCTTCTCGCCCAGGTCGGCCACCATCTTGTCGCACCCGTCGGCGTCCAGGTCCCACACGGCCACGGCGAAACCGTCAGCGCCGAGCCGGGTGGCCACCGCCGCCCCGATTCCGCGTGCCGCGCCGGTCACGACAGCTACCTTGCGCTCAGCCATTGTGGGTCACCGCCGCGTCGTCGAAGCGCTTCTGGAGCTTGCGCATGCCGGTCAGCCAGGCGTCGGTCCGGCCCGCGCGGGTCTCGTAGTACCGCTGCACCTCGGGGTGCGGCAGGATCAGGAACCGGTCGTCGTGCAGCGCCTCCCAGACCACCTCGGCGACCTGCTCGGGCTCCAACGCGACGTCATGGCTCAGCAGATCCCGGAACTCGCCCGAGTCGTCGAGCATCTTCGTCCGTACCCCCTGCGGGCAGAGCGCCTGGACGGTGATGCCGCGATGCCCGTAGGTGACCGAGAGCCACTCCGCGAACGCGACGGCCGCGTGCTTCGACACCGAGTACGGCGCGCTGCCGAGCATGGTGAGCAGTCCCGCCGCGGAGGCGGTCACCACGAACCGGCCGCCGCCGGACTCCAGCCAGTCGGGGATCAGCGCGCGGGCCGCACGGACGTGCGCCAGGACGTTCACCTCGATGGCGGTGTGCCAGTCGGCGTCGGGGGTGTCGATGCCCTTTCCGACACCCACTCCGGCGTTGGCGAAGAAGATGTCGACGCGTCCGGCGGCGGCGCTCAGCAACCGCCCCACGCCCTCGTCGGTCGACACGTCGCCGCCCACGGCGACGCCGCCGACCTCGGCCGCGACCCGCTCGGCTGCGGCGGAGTCCAGGTCGCCGACGACGACGCGGGCACCCTGGGCTGCCATTTTCCGGGCGATCGCCCGGCCGATACCGTTGCCGCCGCCGGTGACCACCACGCACCGGTCGCGGACCAGATCCTGTTCACTCATGGGTACGTCCTCAGATGGGGTTGTTGACGAGCACGACCTTGCCGACGGTGCGGCGGTCGCCGAGGTTGGCCAGGGCGGACGGGGCGGCGCTCATCGGGAGCACCTCACTGACCAGGGGGTCGACGAGGCCCTGGTGCCACAGCTCGACAAGCCGCTCGTGGGTGCTGGCGATCACTGCCGGGTTCTTGACGTGGTACAGCCCCCAGTACAGGCCGACAACGCTGTAGTTCTTGATCAGGGCGTGGTTCGTGGGCGCCTGGGCGATCCGGCCGCCCGCGAAGCCGACAACGACGATCCGGCCCTCGAAGGCGACGCACCGGCGGCTCTTGTCGAAGACGTCGCCGCCTACCGAGTCGTAGATGACGTCCGCCCCTGCCCCGCCGGTGACCTCCTTGACCACCGGCACGAAGTCCTCCGACAGGTAGTCGACGACCACCTCCGCGCCGAGGTCCCGGCACACCTTCACCTTGTCCGGTCCGCCCGCCGTGGCGATCACCCGGGCGCCGGCGGCCCTGCCGATCTGGATCGCCGCCGACCCGACGCCGCCAGCCCCGGCATGCACAAGCAGCCACTCGCCGGGTTGCAGGCGGGCGCGCGTGTGCAGGCCGACGTACCCCGTCTGGTAGGTGATCAGCATGGAGGCCGCCTTCTCGGCGGGCATGTCGTCAGGGATGGCGAACACCCGGTGCGGCGCGACGACCACCTGCTCGGCGAGCCCGCCGTACGGCAACTCGGGCGCGGCGAGCACCCGTTCGCCGGCCCGCGGCCCGTCCACGATGCGCCCGCACACCTCAGCGCCGGGCGTGAACGGGAGCGCCGGCTTGTCCTGGTACTCGCCCCGACACAGCAACACGTCGGGGAAGTTCAGCGCCACCGCCTCGACAGCGACCCGGAGGGCGCCGTCGGGTGCCGGGGGCTGCGGCACGTCGGTCCACTCCAGAACGTCCGTGGGCTCGCCCAACCGGGTCACCTGCCACGCCTTCATCCGACCTCCTCCTCGTCGTGCCGGCCCGGTCACCATGCGGGGACCAGGGGTCGCTTCTTCCCGGACCGGGGTGCTGGCGGCGGAGCCGCGTCCAGCACGCCGACGATCCGGTTGCGGGTCTGCGCCGGGTCGATCACGTCGTCCACCTCGAACACGCTCGCGATGTTGAGCGCGCTGCCGCGCTCGTACATCTGCGCCACCAGCCGCTGGTAGAGCGCCTCGCGCTCGTCCGGGTCGGTGACCGCGTCCAGCTCCTTGCGGTAGCCGAGCCGTACCGCGCCCTCCAGGCCCATTCCGCCGAACTCGCCGGTAGGCCAGGACACTGTCAGCTCCGGCTCGTAGAAGCCGCCGCGAGCCATTGCCTGCGCGCCCAGCCCGTACCCCTTGCGCAGCACCACCGTCACCATCGGCACGGTCAGGCTGGCGCCGGCCAGGAACATCCGGCCGAAGTGCCGCACCTGCGCGCTCTCCTCGGCCGCCGGGCCGACCATGAAGCCCGGTGTGTCGCACAGCGAGACGATCGGCAGATCGAACGCGTCGCACAGCTCCATGAACCGGGCCGCCTTGCTGCCGCCCTCGGCGTCGATGGCACCGCCGAGGTGGCGCGGATTGTTGGCGATGAGCCCCACCGGGCGGCCCGCCACCCGGATCAGCGCGGTGATCATGCCGACGCCGTGCTCGCGCCGGAGTTCCAGCACCGAGTCCCGGTCGGCCAGCGTGTCGATCACGGTACGCACGTCGTACGTGCGCCGCCGGTTCTCCGGCACCGCGTGGCGCAGCGCCCGCTGGTCCGGCTCCTCCCAGGTGTCGAGCCGACCCTGGAAGTAGGAGAGGTACTGACGGGTGGCGCGCACAGCCGCCGCGTCGTCGGGGACCACAAGGTCGACAACGCCGTTGACGGCGTGTACCGCTGTCGGCCCGATCTCCTCCGGGCGGTACACGCCGAGGCCGCCGCCCTCGATCATCGCAGGTCCGGCCATCCCGATGTTGGCGTCCGGGGTGGCCACGATGAAGTCGCTGCACGCGACGAGGGCGGCGTTGCCGGCGAAACACTTGCCGGTCACCACCGACACCGTCGGCACGAGCCCGCTGAGCCGGGCGAGCAGGGCGAACGCGCGGGTGTCCAGGTTGGCCACGCCCGGGTTCTCGGTGTCGCCGGGGCGCCCGCCGCCGCCCTCGGCGAACATGACGACCGGCCACCTGTTGCGTTCGGCAAGCTCGAAGAGCCTGTCCTTCTTGCGGTGCCCGTTGTAGCCCTGGGTGCCGGCCAGCACCGTGTAGTCGTAGGCCATCGCCACGCAGCCGGTGCGGTTGATCTGGCCGACACCGGCCACCAGGCCGTCGGCGGGGGTCCGGTCGATCAGGTCGTCGAGGCTGCGCCGCGCCCGCTGGCCGGCAAGGACCAGCGAGCCGTACTCGGAGAAGGTGCCCGCGTCGCAGAGGTCGTCGAGGTTCTCCCGGGCGGTGCGGTGCCCTCGGCCGTGCCGCTTCGCCACGGCGTCCGGCCGCGCCTCGTCCCGGGTCTTGTGCTGCCGGTCCAGGACGCGCCGCAGGTCGGGGCGGATCAGGTCCGGGTCGGCCTCGGCCACCGTGTCGACAGTCGTCGCCGCGACCTCGCCGGCCAGCAGTGAGGCGAGCAGCGTGCCGGGGTGCACGGTCTGGCCGACGGCCACCGGCAGCCGGTCCACCACGCCGCTCGCGCCAGCCACGACCTGGTGTTCCATCTTCATCGCCTCGAGCACCACCAGGACGGACGTCGCTGTCACCTGGTCGCCCTCGGCAGCCGGGACCGCGATGACAGTGGCCTCCATGGGTGCCCGGACCGCGATGCCGTCCGTGGCCTGCTCCGGCTCGGGTGCGGCGGCCGGATCGACGTCGGCGCCGGGGAACCACAGCGGCTCCCGGGCCGGCGCGGTGGCCAGGCCGGCGGCGTGCTCGTCGAGGAAGGCGGTCGTCGCGGTCCCGTCGGTCACCTCGGGGTGCTCCAGAAGCCGCCCCAGTACGCCCAGATTCGTGTCCACGCCCTCGACGCGGAACTCCGCGAGCGCCCGGGACGCCTTGCGCCGCAGCACCGACGGGTCACCGCCGGGCTCGTGCACGACCACCTTGGCCAGCAGCGAGTCGTACCCGGTGCCGACCCGGTAGCCGGCGTAGCCGTGGGTGTCGGTGCGTACGCCCCGGCCAGCGGGCGGGTCGAAGGCGGTGAGTACGCCGGTGGCGGGCAGGCTGCCGCCGTCGGGGCGGACCGTCTCGGTGGTGACCCGCAGCTGGATCGCCGTTCCGGCAGGCTTCGGCGCGGGCCCGTCCAGACCGATGTCGGCGAGGCTCGCTCCAGCTGCCAGGCGCAGCTGGATCTCCACGAGGTCGACGTCGAACACCTGCTCGGTGACCGTGTGCTCGACCTGCAGGCGCGGGTTGGCCTCCAGGAAGACGAAGTCGTCAGTGCCGACGAGGAACTCGACGGTGCCGACCCCGCGGTAGCCGAGTCCGGCGGCCAGGCGTACCGCCGCGTCGTGCACCGCGTCGCGTAGTCCAGCGGTCAGTCCGGGCGCCGGGGCGAGTTCCACCACCTTCTGCCGGCGCCGCTGGAGGCTGCAGTCCCGGTCGCCGAGGGCGACGGCCGCGCCGGTGCCGTCGCCGACGATCTGCACCTCGATGTGCCGGCGGCCGGTGAGCAGCTGCTCGGCGTAGAGGGTGCCGTCGCCGAACGCGCCGAGCGCCTCGGACCGGCAGCGCTCGAACGCGGCGGCCAGGTCGGCCGGGTCGGTGACCGGCCGCATCCCGCGCCCGCCGCCACCGGCAACGGCCTTGAGCATGATGCCCTCCGGCGCGCCGGCCAGGAACTTCGCCGCTTCGTCGAACGTCGCCGGCCCGGTCGCCGGCACCACAGGGATACCTGCCGACTCCGCCGCCGCGCGGGCTGCGGTCTTGTCGCCAAGCACCCGCAGCACCTGCGGCGCCGGACCGACGAACACCAACCCGGCCTCGGCGCAGCGGCGCGCGAACTCGGCGTTCTCGCTCAGGAACCCCCAGCCGGGATGCACGGCCGTGGCTCCGGCCGCGTGGGCGGCCTCGATCAACGCGTTCTGATCGAGGTACGCCCCGACTCCGGCGCCGGGCAGCGGCACCGCCTGGTCCGCCCGGCGTACGTGCAGGCAGCGGTCGTCGTCGGCGGCGTACACCGTCACCGACGGCACGGCGAGGTCGGCGAGCGTCCGCAGCACACGGACGGCCACCTCGCCCCGGTTGGCCACCAGCACGCGGTCCGGGTAGATCCCCACGGTCAGCTCCTCTGCCTTGTCGCCCACGCCGCCATCGTTCCGGTCAGGCTGATGTCTGAGCGTTCAGCTCCGCACGGGCGATCGAGCGCCGGTGCACCTCGTCCGGGCCGTCGGCGAAGCGCAGCGTGCGCTGGTGGGCGTACATGCTGGGCAGTGGGGTGTCCGGTCCGAGGCCGGCGGCGCCGAACGCCTGGATGGCGTGGTCGAGCACGCGGAGCGCGACGTTGGGGGCGATGACCTTGATCCCGGAGATCTGGGTCCGGGCGGCCTTGTTGCCCTGGGTGTCCATCAGCCAGGCGGTGTAGAGCGTGTAGAGCCGCGCCTGGTCGATCTCGATCCGCGCGTCGGCGATCCAGCGCTGGATCTGACCCTGCTCGGACAGCGGGCCGCCGAACGCCACGCGGGACGTCACCCGCTGGCAGAGCAGCTCCAGGGCGCGCTCGGCCGCCCCGAGGGACCGCATGCAGTGGTGGATCCGGCCCGGTCCGAGCCGCGCCTGGGCGATCGCGAAGCCGCCGCCCTCCTCGCCCAGCAGGTTCGTCACCGGCACCCGGACGTTCTCGAACGTGATCTCGCAGTGCCCCTCCTGGTCCTGGTAGCCCATGACGGTGAGGCTGCGGACGAGCGTGACGCCCGGGGTGTCCAGCGGCACGAGGACCATGCTCTGCTGCCGGTAGGTGGGGCCGTCGGGGTCGGTCTTGCCCATCACGATGGCGATCTTGCACCGGGCGTCGCCGGCACCGGAGATCCACCACTTGTGGCCGTTGATGACGTACTCGTCGCCGTCGCGGACGATCGAGCACTGGATGTTGCGGGCGTCGGAGCTGGCCACCGCCGGCTCGGTCATCGCGAAGCAGGAACGGATCTCGCCTTCCAGCAGGGGCTGGAGCCACTGCTTCTGCTGCTCCTCGGTGCCGAACATGGTGAGCAGTTCCATGTTCCCGGTGTCCGGGGCGGAGCAGTTCAGCGCCTGGGAGGCGATGTGCGAGCGGCCCAGGATCTCGGCAAGCGGCGCGTAGTCGAGGTTGGACAGGCCCTCGGTCCACTGGGTCTTGTGCGGCAGGAACAGGTTCCAGAGGCCACGGGCGCGTGCCTCGCGCTTGAGCTCCTCCATCACCGGAGGAAAGAAGTGCGGGTCACCGCTGTCGGCGAGTTGCTGCCGATAGACCGGCTCGGCCGGGTAGACGCACTCGTCCATGAACGTCAGCAGGGTTTCGCGCAGGGCGGCGGAGGTGGGCGAGTAGGCGAAGTCCACGGAGAGCTCCAAGCGTCGTCGATCGGACCGGGGTCGGAAGCGGAGGTGAGTCCGGGTCTCCGACGATCCGGATGGTTGCGTCGGCCCGGTACCGGTGCTCAAATTAGAGCCGACGTCGACGTCGGCGTCAAGAAATCGGACAGGTCCGTTGGTGGACCTTTTCGCGACGAATGGAGACGACGTGGCGCCAGCCCGCGAAGCAGTCATCGTGGCCACCGCACGGACGCCGATCGGTCGTGCGCACAAGGGGTCGCTCCGCCAGGCGCGGCCCGACGATCTGGCCGGATTCGCCATCGCGCAGGCCCTGGGAAAGGTCCCCGCTGTCACCCCTGACCAGATCGGCGACGTGATCGTCGGTACCGCGAATCCGGCGGGGGAGCAGGGCCTGAACGTCGGACGGCTGGCCGCGCTGCTGGCCGGGCTGCCCGACACCGTCACCGGGACCACAGTCAGCCGGGGATGCGCCTCCTCGCTCGACGCGATCCGGATCGCGGCGAACGCCATCGTGGCCGGCGAGGGCGACGTGTACGTCGCGGGCGGCGTCGAGAGCGTCTCCCGGACCTCAAGCGCACACATCGACGACGCCGCCATGAACCCGCGGTTCGGCACCGACCCCCTGCCGGACGCCTACATCACCATGGGGCGCACGGCCGAGAACGTGGCCGACCAGTTCGACATCTCCCGCGCCCGGATGGACGAGTACGCCAAGCTCTCCCAGGACCGAGCCGTCGCCGCCCGGGACCGTGGTTTCTTCGCCCGGGAGATCAGCCCGTACCGGCTGGACGACGGCACGCTCGTGGAACAGGACGACTGCCCGCGCGCCAACGTCGACCTCGACGTGCTGGCCGGGCTTCCCACCCCGTTCAAGGTCGACGGACGGGTCACACCCGGCAACTCCTGCCCACTCAACGACGGCGCGGCCGCGGTCGTCGTGATGTCCGCCGAGCGCGCCCGCGACCTGGGGATCCAACCCCTGGCGCGGATCCTGGGCTGCGCCACCACCGGCCTGGCACCGGAGATCATGGGGGTCGGGCCGATCGAGGCGGTACGCCGGCTGCTCGACCGCACCGGGCTGGCCATCAGAGACGTCGACGTGCTGGAACTCAACGAGGCGTTCGCGGCGCAGGTGCTGGCGGTCGTGGACGCCCTGAAGATCTCGGTGGAGGACCAGCTCAACCCGCACGGCGGCGGGATCGCCCTCGGTCACCCCTTCGGCATGACCGGCGCCCGGATCATGACGACGCTGCTCAACGGGCTGGAGGCCACCGGCGGTACGGTCGGCGTCGAGACCATGTGCGTCGGCGGTGGGCAGGGGATGGCCATGGCTGTCGAGCGGATGGCGTGACGCGATGACGTACCCCACGGCGCACGCGCTCCGGTGGCCGGACCGGCCGGCGGTGGTGATCGCCGAGACCGGCGAAACCCTCACCTACGGTCAGCTGGACGACGCCTCCCGCCGACTGGCGCGGGCGATGTGGAACGCCGGCCTGCGCCCCGGAGACCACGTCGCACTGATGATGGCCAACCACCTGAGCTTCCTGGAGGTGTACTGGGCGGCCATGCGGTCCGGGCTGGTCCTCACCCCGATCGGCACCTCGCTGACCGCCGACGAGGCGGCCTGGATCGTCGACAGTTGCGGGGCCAGAGCCCTTGTGGTGGACGCGGCGGCACCCGCTGCGGGCGCCCTCGCCGCCGTACCCGCAATGGCGTTGAGGCTTGCCGTCGGTGGCCCGCTGGCGGGCTTCGACGACTACGCCGAGACGCTCGCGGCGTCGTCGGCCGAGCCGCTGGAGCACGAGCCGCTGGGCGTCGCGATGGTCTACAGCTCCGGCAGCACCGGGCGGCCCAAGGGGGTACGCCGCGAGTTGTCCGGCCGCACCGTGCAGGAGGGACACCCGCATTTCCTGCGCTGGCTCAGGGAGCTGTGGAAGTTCACCGACGACTCGGTGTTCCTGACTCCGGCCCCGCTGTACCACGCCGCGCCCCTGTCGTTCTCCAGCACCGTCACGGCGGCCGGCGGCACCGTCGTGCTGATGCGCAGGTTCGACGCGGACGCGGCGCTCACGGCGATCGAGCGGTACGGCATCACCCACGCGCTGATGGTGCCCACGATGTTCGTCCGGCTGCTGCGGCTGCCCGCCGAGCGGCGTAAGGCCGCTGTGCTCGACTCGCTGTCCGTCGTGATCCACGGTGCCGGACCGTGCGCCGTCGACGTCAAACGCCAGATGATCGACTGGCTGGGGCCGATCCTGCTGGAGTACTACGCCGGCAGCGAGGACAACGGCACCACATTCATCGATTCGCAGGAGTGGCTGACGCACCCGGGGTCGGTGGGCCGCGCCATCGCCGGCTGCCGCGTGCACATCTGCGGCCCCGAGGGGGACGAGCTGCCGGCCGGGCAGGACGGCCTTGTGTACTTCGAGGCCGAGGGCGGTCGGTCCGACTTCGAGTACGTCGGTGGGGCCGACAGCTCGGCGGCCCGCCACCCGATACGCCCGGACTGGTCCACGCTCGGCGATATCGGCCACCTCGACGACGAGGGCTACCTCTACCTCACCGACCGACGGGACTATCTGATCATCTCGGGGGGCGTCAACATCTCGCCCCAGGAGATCGAGAACGCGGTGATCGGCTACGAGCCGGTGGTCGACGTCGCCGTGTTCGGCGTTCCGGACGAGGAACTCGGCGAGCAGGTCGTGGCGGTCATCCAGCCCGTCGACCCGGCCGCCGACCGGGACGAGCTCGTGGCCGGGCTGCTCGCGTACCTGGCCGGTCGGCTGGCCCGGCACAAGATTCCGCGGTCGGTGTTCGTGGTGGAGGCCCTGCCGCGACTGCCCACCGGCAAGCTCGCCAAGAACCGCCTGCGGGAGCGGTACCTGCCGGCCCGCACCCTGGACACGACCGCCGGGCCGCAGGAGTTCCGGGCCTCCGTACGCGCGCTGTTGGAAAGGGAACTTCCGCCCGGCTGGAGCGGGCTCGGGGCGCTCGGGGAGGACGAACTGCACAAGTGGATAGCGCGCTGGCGAGCGGTGCTGGCCCGGCACCGCCTGCTCGCCCCCGGCTGGCCGGTCGAGCACGGCGGGCTCGGTCTCGCCCCGGACCAGCAGGTGGTGCTCCAGGAGGAGTTCGCAAGGGCCGGAGTGCCAAGCGGCAGCGGCAACGACCCGTTCGGCATCGACATGCTGGGCAACACCCTGCTCGCCCTCGGTACGCCCGAACAGCAGGCCCACTACCTGCCCCGGATCCTCGACGGCACCGACGTGTGGTGCCAGGGCTTCTCCGAGCCGGGTGCCGGATCCGACCTGGCAGCGGTGCAGACCCGTGCGGTGCTCGGCGCCGACGGGCGCTGGCGGCTCACCGGGCAGAAGATCTGGACGTCGAACGCGCACCTGGCGTCCTGGATCTTCGTGCTGGCCCGTACCGGCACCCGCGCCGAACGGCACCGTGGCCTGACCTTCCTGCTCGTGCCGCTGGACCAGCCGGGCGTCGAGGTACGCCCGATCCGGCAGCTCTCCGGCGCCTCCCACTTCAACGAGGTGTTCTTCACCGACGCGGTGGCCGCCGACGTGGTGGGCGCCGTCGGCGAGGGCTGGGCGGTCGCCATGGCGCTGCTCGGCCACGAGCGTGGGCAGTCCGCCACGACCCAGGCGATCCGGTACCGCGCGGAGTGGGAGCGGCTGGTCCGTACCGCCCGGGAGCACGGCATGCTGGAGCGGGCCTGGGTACGCGACGGCCTTGCCGCCGCGTACGTCCGGATCGAGGTGATGGACGCGCTCGGCCGGCGGCTGGCCGGCGGCGGCCTCACCGGTGCCGACGCGGCGGGGGACGCCGCCCTGTTCAAGTTGCAGTGGAGCGCGCACCACCAGGCGGTGACCGAGCTGGCCCTGGAGATCCTCGGGCCGGAGGCCACCACGCCGACCGGGCGTGTGCTGGAGCTGGGCTACGGCGGCCCGGACGCGGCCGGCGCGCCGATCAGCTCGGCCTCCTGGGTCGACATCTTCTACAACGCGCGACCCGGAACCATCTACGCCGGCACCACCCAGGTGCTGCGCAACGTGGTGGCCGAGCGCCTACTCGGGATGCCGAAGGAGGTGCGACCGGCAGGCCCCGGCTGAGGTCAGTCCTTCTTGAGCCCGATCGCGTTGGCCCACAGGCGGGTCAGGCCGTCGACGGCGGCGTCGAGGTCGAACTCGTAGTCGGGGCCGGCGTCGGCGCCCATCCACAGGTACGCGAAGCGGCTGAGCATCGAGGTGAGGGCCACGGCGCTCAGGTGCGGGTCGAGGTCCGGGTCGGCGAAGCCGTCGGCCTGGAGCCTGCGGATCGAGCGTTCGGTCCGGCTCATGGTCTGCTGCGCCCGGGACTCACGGATCTTGTGGATGTCGTCGTTGAACGTGGACACCTGCTCGATGATCGCCATGATCCGGCTGTGCCGGCGGTAGGACTCCAGGTAGCGGCGGTTGGCGGCCTCGATCCGTTGGTACGGGGTGAGGTCGGCCGACCCGCCGCGCTGGCCGTCGAACATCTCGGCCTGGATCTGCTCCGCGACGACCCGGAAGATCTCCTCTTTGGAGGAGAAGTACGTGTAGAACGAGCCGTGCGCGAGGCCGACCTCCTTCGCGATGTCGGTGATCCGGGCATCGATGAACCCGTCCCGCTCGAAGACCCGGTGGGCGCCCTCCACCAGCTTGGCGCGACGCTCGAGATAGCGCTTCGACTGCGTCGCCGCGCCGTCCGGACGCGCCGGCGTGGTGGTCCTGTTTGTCACTCGTCGCCCCATTCGATCTCGTGTCGCCCGGTCGGTCGCTGTCGACCGGCCGTGTGAACCGAATCATAGAAAATCCTGGACACCGGGTAGTGCCTCGTCTTACCGTCCTGTGCAGCGAATCTGACCCCGACGTCAGAGTCAACCCTAACTCCCCTGCTGGACGCGCGTCGCGGGTCTCCCAGGATTAACGCGAGAGAGGTGACGGGATGCGTGCCTTCCTGATTCGCAGACTGGCCACCTTCGTGCCCACGCTGCTGCTGATCACCCTGATGGTGTTCGGGCTGCAACAGATCGTGCCGGGCGGCCCCGCCGAGGCGATCGCCGGCGCGGGATCGACCCAGGAGTCGATCGACGAGATCAACAGGCAGCTCGGGCTGGACCGCCCGCTGATCGAGCAGTACACCTCCTGGATCGGCAACCTGGTACGCGGCGATCTCGGCACGTCGTACTTCAGCCGGGAGCCGGTGGACACGCTGCTCGCCCGCCGGCTCGAACCGACAGTGCTGATCGTGGTGTCGGCCCTTGTGCTGGCCCTGGTGATCGGCGGCGGGGCCGGACTGTGGGCGGCGGCCCGCCGTCGCCACCTGGACGGCCGCTCGGTGCTCGCGGTGTCCGGCATCGGCCTGGCCGTTCCGGACTTCTGGCTGGCGACGATCGCGGCCGGCTTCATCGGCCTCGACCTGGCACTGTTGCCGGCTGTCGGCTACACGCCGCTCGCCGACGACTGGGTGCAGACGATCCGCTCGATCATCCTCCCCGTCCTGGTGCTCTCCTTCGCCACCGGCGCGCTCGTCTGCCGGCACGTACGCAGCGCCGTCGGTCAGGCGCTGGACAGCCCGCACATCCGGACGGCCTGGGCCATGGGCCTCACGCCCCGGCAGGTGTACCTCGGCGACGCGCTGCGCTCGGCGGCACCCGCCGTGGTGACCCTGTTGCCGCTGCTCGTGGCCACACTTGTGGGCGCCTCCGTGGTCGTCGAGAACGTGTTCGCGATCCCCGGCCTGGGCGGTCTCATCGTGCAGTCGGTGGACAACCGGGACTACGCGACGTTGCAGGGCACTGTGCTGCTGATGGCGCTGCTGGTGCTCATCCTCAACTTTGTCGCCGACCTCGTGCTCGCCCGGCTCGATCGGCGGGTGGCGGCATGAGCACGGCAGCCGGTGGTGGCGGCGGCGTGAGCACGGCAGCCGGTGGTGGCAGCGGCGTGAGCGCGGCAGCCGGTGCGTTGGCCGGCATCCGGGTGATCGAGCTCGGCCACGCGATCGCCGGCCCGCACTGCGCGCAGATGCTCGCCGACCACGGCGCGGACGTCGTCAAGGTCGAGCCGCCGGTGGGGGAGATGTCCCGCGACGCCCTGCCCGTCGTGGACGGTGTGAGCGTCTACTTCGCCTCGCACAACCGCGGCAAGCGCAGCGTCTGCCTGGACCTCAAGACCCCACACGGTCTGGAGCTGCTGCTCCGGCTGTGCGACACCGCGGACGTCGTGCTCACCAACTACGGCGCCGACGTGCCGCAGCGACTGGGCTGGTCCTACGACGTGCTCCGGGCCCGCAATCCGCGGCTGGTGATGGTGCACGTCACAGGCTTCGGCTCCGGAGCGTCCGACGCGCCCCGGGCCGCGTACGACGGCGTCATCCAGGCGATGAGCGGGATCGCCGACCTCACCGGGCAACCCGGCGGAGAGCCGACGTTCGTCGGCGCCTTCGTGGCCGACCACGTGGCCGCGTACCACGCGACGATCGCCGTGCTCATGGCGCTGCGCGAGCGCGAGATCACTGGCGTCGGAACGTCCGTCGACGTGAGCATGCTCGACTCGTACACCGCCATGCTGGCCCACGAGGTCGGCCTGGCGGCCGCCGGCGTCCCCCGTGGACGCTGGGGCAACCAGGTCCAGACCGCCTTCGCGAACGTCTTTGCGGCGCGGGACGGGCAGGTCTTCCTGGCACCCTTGGGCGACGCCGCCTGGCAGCGGTTCTGGGCGGTGCTGGGCGGCACCGACGTCAGCTACGACGAGTCCACCGGAGAGGCGCGGGAGCGCCTGGAACAGGTGGTCGGCGACTGGACCTCCAGCCGCACCGTCGCGGAGGTGCTCGGCGCGATGCACGCCGCGGGCGTGGCGGCGGGACCGATGCGCCCGGTCGGGGAGGCCGTCGCGGCGATGGCCGGAACGGGCATGGTGCTGACGGTGGACGGCCCCGACGGCCGCCCGGTGCGGGTGCCCGGCCGGCCGGTGCGCGTGGGCCTCACCGACCGCCCGGGCGCGCTCACCGTGCCGCGGACCGGCGAACACACGGCGGAAATCCTCACCGAACTCGGGCTCGCCCCGCACCAGCAGCAGGACCCGGCCGAGCGCGGGCCGGCCGCCCCGGTAGCGCGATCGCAGGAGGAAGACCGATGACCACGTCGATGGACCCCCGCACCGCGGCCACGCCGCTGCGCGTCCGTGTCGGGCTGGGCGCCCGACGGCCACGGTCGGCAAGCGGCCCGCGCGCGGTCGCCTTCTGGATCGGTTCCGCGGTCGTCGTGCTGGTGCTGCTGGCCGGTCTGCTCGCGCCCTGGCTGGCGCCGTACGACCCGCTGGCCATCGACCCGGCCGACCCGTACGCCGGGCCGTCCGCCGCGCACTGGCTCGGCACCGACGCGAACGGCCGCGACGTGCTGTCCCGACTGATGCACGGTTCGGCCTCCAGCTTCCGCGGAATCGCCATCACCGTCGGTGTGGCCGGCGTGTTCGGCAGCCTGTGGGGCCTCGTCGCCGGCTATATCGGCGGGCCCGTCGACGAGGTGTTGATGCGCCTCGCCGACGCCGTGATCTCCTTCCCGGGCATCGTGCTGGCCATCGCGATCACCGGCGCGCTCGGCCCGAGCCTGCTCACCGCGATGCTCTCCGTCGGTGTCGTCTTCGCCCCGATCGTCGCCCGGCTGCTGCGCGCCCAGGTGCTGGCGCTGCGGCAGGCGGAGTTCGTGCTTGTGGCCCGCTCGCTCGGCGTACGCGGCTGGCGGATCGCGTTGCGGCACGTGCTGCCCAATGCCATGGGACCTGTCGTCGTCCAGCTCTGCGGCCTGGCCAGCACCGCGCTGATCATCGAGGCCGCGCTCGGATTCCTCGGCCTGGGCGTGCAACCGCCGGCACCCAGCTGGGGCCCGGACTTGGCCCGCGCCTACGCCGACTTCTACGTCAACCCGTTGCTCACCGTCGCCCCCGGCCTGCTGATCACCGCAACCGCGTTCGCGATCAGCCAGGTCGGTGACGGCCTGCGCGACCGCCTACGGATCGGATGAGCCGTCCCGTCATCCGCTCCTTTCTTCTCACCAATTCCCTCGATGAGGAGCAGCAATGTCCACCTTCGGCCCACGCCGCCTACCCACCACCGCCCTCGCCGTCAGCATCCTCGTTCTCGCGACCGGCTCCGCCTGCGGATCCGGCGACTCCGGAACCGACTCGACAGCCGCCGCACCCCTGAAGATCGGCACGGTGAACTTCCCGACCTCGCTGGACCCGACAGTGAGTTCCTCGGGGTACGACTACCCGCACCTCAACCTGGTCTACGACCGCCTCCTGGTCGGCGATCCCAAGACCGGTGAGCTCGGCCCCGGTCTGGCCACCTCGTGGAAGGTCGCCGACGACGGCTCCTCGATCACCCTGGAACTGCGCGAGGGCGTCAAGTTCTCCGACGGTACGACGATGGACGCCGCCGCCGTGAAGGCCAGCATGGACCGGTTCAAGGCGTCCGCGAACGGCCAGGACATCGCCAGTGTCTCCGCGATCACCGCCGAGGGCGCCAACACCGTGGTGCTCACGATGAGCAAGCCGGACTCCTCGATCCCGACGGCGTTGAGTGACCGGGCCGGGATGATCGTCTCGCCGGCCGCTGTCGAGAAGGGGGGCAAGGACTTCGCCGCCCGTCCGGTCGGCACCGGGAAGTACACGCTGGAGAGCCTGCAGACCGGGGCTGCCGTCAACTACAAGCGCAACGACGCGTACTGGGGTGACAAGGGCAAGGCGCCCACCCTCAACTGGCAGGTGTTCAAGGACCCGCAGGCCATGGTGACGGCGTTCCAGAGCAACGTCGTCGATGTGGCGATCTCGGTGCCGCCGCTGAGTGTCGAGAAGCTCAAGACGGTGCCGGGCAAGCAGGTGGTGGTCGGTCCCGCGTACTCCGAGACCATGATCAACTTTAACGCGAAGCTGGCGCCCACCGACAAGGTGGAGATCCGGCAGGCCATCAACTACGCGCTAGACCGCGAGGTCATCCGTAAGGCGGCAAGCGGTGACGCCGCCGAGGTGACCTGGACGGCGCTGCCGCCGACGCACCCGTACCACGACGCGTCGATCACACCCACCTACGCGTACGACGAGGCGAAGGCCAAGGCGCTCGTCGCCCAGGCCACCGGTGGCAAGCGGGTCGCCATGAAGTGCCTGACCTTCCCGGGCCTCAACTACGAGACCAGCGGCCCGATCATCATCGACTCGCTGAAGAAGATCGGCATCGACGTCACCATCCAGTCCGAGACCGCCGCCGCGGCCACCGAGGCGTTCTGGGCCAAGAGTCAGGCGCCCTGCTTCCTGTCCGGCTGGACCGGCCACGCCGACCCGGCGATCACCTACGGCCGGTTGCTCAACCCGGACTCCTTCTACAACGCCGGCAAGACCGACTTCGGCACCGCGCAACTGCAGGACAAGCTGCTGACCACGTACGACTTCGCGCCGCGCAAGGCGGCGGCCACCGACCTCGCCAAGAAGGTGGCCGAGGTCGCGCCGTTCGCGCCGCTGTTCACCGTACCGATGATCGTCGGTCTGTCCGACCAGGTCGACGGCTACGAGCCGAACGCCAGCGGCCGGCCGGACATGTCGACGGTGGCCCGGAAGTGACAAGCGCGGAGCAGGCGGCCCTGGAGATCCGCGACCTGGGAATCAGGTTCGCGGGGAGCCCCGAGCCCGCGGTGCGGAACGTCTCGTTCACTGTCGGACGCGGTGAGGTCCTCGGCGTGGCGGGGGAGTCCGGCAGCGGCAAATCCTCTATCGCCCTCGCCGCGCTGGGACTGCTGCCGCCGGACGCCGAGGTGACCGGAAGCATCCGCCTCGGCGACCAGGAGCTGGTCGGGCTCCGGGGCCGCCGGCTCCGCGCGATTCGCGGTCGGAGGATCGCTATGATCTTCCAGGAGAGCGTTTCGGCGCTGCATCCGATGCGCCGGGTGGGTGACCAGATCGTCCGGGTGATCCGGGCGCACCTGCCCGGCAGTCGGGCCGAGGCCGGTGCGCGCGCGGTGGCGGCGCTGCACGACGTCCGGCTCGACCCTGATCGGGTCATGGGCAGCTACCCGCACCAGCTCTCCGGCGGCATGTGCCAGCGAGTGATGATCGCGATGGCGCTCAGCTGCGAGGCCGACGTGGTCCTCGCCGACGAGCCCACCACGGCGCTTGACGTCTCGTTGCAGAAGGACATCCTCGTCCTGCTGCGGGAACTGGTCGCCTCGCGCGGCCTGAGTGCCGTGTTCATCAGCCACGACCTGGGTGTTCTCGGCGACGTGAGCGACCGGGTGATGGTGCTCTACCGCGGCGAGGTGAAGGAGGTCGGTGCGGTGGACGCGATGCTGAGCCGGCCGCAGCACCCCTATTCGCAGGCGCTGCTGGACTGCGTGCCGCGGCTCGGGGGCGACCGGCTGCGGACCTTCCCGGAGATCGCCGCCGACCAGGCGGGCGGTTGGACCGGCGGTGGGTGCAACTACGCGGCCCGCTGCCCCCGTGCCGCCGACGACTGTCGGGAGCATCCCGACCTGCGGGTTGTCCAGGAGAGCCTGGTGCGCTGCCGGCATCCGCTGGGTGAGGCGGCTCCCGCCGGCAGTGCCGGCCGAACGGAGGTGCTGCGGTGAGCGACGTCCTGCGGGTGTCGAAGGTGTCGAAGGACTACGGCTCCCGCGGCCGCGTCCACCGCGTGCTCTCCGACGTCAGCCTGGAGCTGGCGCGCGGCGAGGTGCTCGGCGTCGTCGGTGAGTCCGGCTCGGGCAAGTCGACGCTGGGCCGAATCGTCGCCGGCTTCCTGCCGCCGAGCGGAGGCAGCGTCGAGCACCTCGCCGGCGGGCCACGGTCGGTGCAGATGATCGTCCAGGAGTCGGCCGGGGCGTTGAACCCCCGGCTGCCGGTCTGGCGTTCGATGGCCGAGGTCACGGCCGTCAACCGGCGGCTGACCCGCCGGTTCCGTGAGCCGTCGATGGAGTACGTCCGGTACGTCGGGCTCAGCGACGCCGACGCCGACCGTCGTCCGACGCAACTGTCCGGCGGTCAGCGCCAGCGCGTCTCGATCGCCCGGGCGCTCGCCGCCAAGCCCGCCGTGCTGGTCTGCGACGAGGCGGTGTCCTCGCTCGACGTCTCGGTACGCGCCACGGTCCTCAACCTGCTCAACCGGGTCCGCGTGGACTTCGGCATCGCGATGATCTTCATCTCGCACGACATCGCCGTCGTGAGCCATCTGGCCGACCGGGTACTGGTGCTGAGCAACGGAAAGGTGATGGAACACGGGCCGACCGAGCAGGTGCTCACCCGACCCGAGTCGGACTACACCCGCGCCCTGATCGCGGCGACCCCCAGCCTGGAACGTCGCCTGATGCATTCCGCCGAAGGAGCCTGAGCAATGGACGTCTTCGAGGCGATCCGGACGACGCGCGCGATGCGGCGGCTGGATCCCACGGTGCCGGTCACCGACGAACAACTGTGGACCATCCTGGGCGCGGCCCACTGCGCGCCCTCCGGCGGCAACGCGCAGTGGCTGCGCTGGGTGGTGGTCACCGACGCCGAACGACGCGCCCGACTCGGCGAGATTTACCGGGCCTGCTGGGCGCCGGTCCGCCGGCGCTACGACGACCGCGTGCCCACCGACCCGGAGGCGGCCGAGAAGCAGGCCCGGATGCTGCGGTCGGCGGACCACCTGGCCGAGCACATGGGTGAGGCGCCGGTCCTCATCGTTCCGGTGACGACCGTGGACGAGCCGTCGTCGGTGTTCCCGGCGGTGCAGAACCTCATGCTGGCGGCGCGGGCGCTGGGCCTGGGCACGACGCTGACCACCACGCACCGGCACGCCGCCGACGAGGTGCGGGAGGTGCTCGGCCTGCCACCGGACGCGATCACCTGGGCGCTGATCCCGGTCGGCGTCCCGACTGGCCGCTGGGGCGAGGCCCGCAGACGTCCGCTGGAGTCGGTCGTCTACTGGGACACCTGGGAGGCGACCCGGTGAGCGACGACCAAGCCGACTTCCGCCAGTCGCTGCGCGGCTTCCTGGCGAAGGCGTCACCGGAATCCGAGGTACGGCGGCTCATGGAGGCCCCGGCCGGCTTCGATCCCGCAGTCTGGCAACGGATGGCGGTCGAGCTGGGGCTGCCCGGCGTGGCCATCCCCGAGGCGTACGGCGGGCAGGGCTTCGGGGGAGCGGAGCTGCGGCTCGTGGTCGAGGAACTCGGCCGGGTCCTCTACGGCGGCCCGTACTTCGC
Organism: Micromonospora profundi; assembly: GCF_011927785.1. Classification (NCBI taxonomy): domain Bacteria; kingdom Bacillati; phylum Actinomycetota; class Actinomycetes; order Micromonosporales; family Micromonosporaceae; genus Micromonospora; species Micromonospora profundi. Next base: position 1,679,845 of record NZ_JAATJK010000001.1, read on the forward strand.
TACCGTGGCCCTCGGGGCCGAGCTGCTGCTGCGGCTCGACGACGAGCAGGCACGCGCCGACGTGTTGCCCCGGATCGCCGACGGGTCCGTGCGGACTGCCGTCTCGCTGCGGGGCGACCTGCGTGCGCGGGCCGGCGAGGACGGGACCTGGGTGGTCGACGGCACAGCGACGCACGTCGTCGACGCCGAGGCGGCGACGCTCCTGCTCGTGGTCGCCGAAACCGTGGACGGTGTCGACGTCCTGGCGGTGGACCCGGCCGAGGAGGGGGTGACAGTGCAGCCGTCGCCAGTGCTGGACCCGACCCGCCGCCAGGCGGTGGTGCGCTTCGGGTCAGCCCCGGCACGGCGGCTCGGACGACCCGGCCAGGCCGCGGCGGTGGTGGCCCGCGTGCGGGACCAGGCGATGGTCGCGCTCGCCGCGGAGCAGACCGGCGGCGCGGCCCGCGCGCTGGAGTTGATGGTCGAGCACGCGCTGACCCGGGAGCAGTTCGGCCGCCCGGTGGGCGGCTTCCAGGCGATCAAGCACCTGTGTGCCGAACGTCTGCTCGACGTGGAGTCGATGCGGTCGCTCGTCCACGCGGTCGACGACACCCTCGACGACGACGCCTTCGCGGTCCAGGCCCGGACCGTGCGGTCGTTCTGCTCCGAGGCGTACTTCCGGGTCACCGCCACGGCTGTCCAGGTGCACGGCGGCATCGGTTTCACCTGGGAGCATCCGATCGGCCTCTACTTCAAGCGGGCCAAGAGCAGCGAGCTGCTGTTCGACGGGCCGGCGACGCAGCGGGAGGAACTCATCGACCACCTGCTCGCCGCCCGATGAGCGTCCACGCGCCGCTGAACTTCCGGGACCTCGGTGGCCTGCCGACCGTGGACGGCGGGCGGGTGCGCCCCGGCGCGGTGTACCGCAGCGCCACCCCCGTGTTCCTCGACCCGGACGAGGCGGAGACCTTCCGCGAGGTGACAGGCATCCGGGTCCGTGTCGACCTGCGGGGCCGCCGGGAGATCGCCGAGACCAGCGAACGGGACCGGCTCACAGGCGGTCTGCGGATCATGCACCTGCCGTTCGGCCGATCGACCCTGCGACCGGTGCATCCGGACCCCGGTGTGCGCCTGGCCGAGCACTACGCCGACATGCTCGTCGTGTCCGCCGCGACGATCACCACGGCGGTGCGGCACGCTGTGGACGCCCGCGAGAACCCTCTTCTCGTGCACTGCACAGCGGGCAAGGACCGCACCGGCGTTGTCGTCGCCGTGCTGCTCGCCGCGCTCGGCGTCCCCGCGCGCAACGTGGTCGAGGACTACGCGCGGACCCGTGAGCACCTGGTGGCGATCTGGAACCAGGCGCGGCTCCTGCCGGAGTGGGAGAAGCGGATCGCGAGCCTGCCCGAGGAGGCGCACACCGCGGAACCAGCCAGCATGGAGCATTTCCTGACGCTTGTGCAGGAGCGTCACGGCGGCGTCGCCGCCTGGCTGGCGTCGCAGGGCTTCGGCGCCGACGACCTCGACGCCCTGCGGGCCGCCCTGGTGGAGTAGTGGCCGGGCCGTAGCGGGCGTCCGACACCAGCGGTCCCACCGCGTCGCCATCACCGTCTCGGAACTTCGGGTCCCTGATTGCTACCGTGATGCAAGGCGCGCGTCAACGTATCTCACGAGAGGGCAACGATGGCCCGGACCGTTTCCGCGAACGCAGCAATCCCCGGTATGTCCGAGGCGGCCCACGACCGGCCTGTAGCGGCACCGCCGGGGGCCGCGCCCCGCTCGGAGTCGCTGCTGGAACGCGCCTTCACCGAGGCGCTCGAGCCCTCCGAGGACAACGACGAGACCACCACGCGGCTTCTCGACGCCGCCTACGAGCAGTTCCGCCGCATGGGCGTCCGTCGGTCCACAATGGAAGATGTGGCGCGGCGGGCCGGCGTCTCCCGGATCACCGCGTACCGCCGGTTCGCCACGAAGGACCGGCTGGTGGAGCAGGTGGTCCGCCGGGAGTTCCGGCGCTACTTCGACCAGTTCCTCGTCGATATCCAGCGGGCCGCGACCGTCGGCGACCGGGTGGTGCTGGGCTTCGTCAGCGCCTTGCAGGCCATCCGCAGCAACCCGCTGATCGGGGGGCTGATGGACGCCGAACCGGACATGCTCGTCCCTTCGATGATCAGCGACGGCGGGCGGACGTTGGCCACTGTGCAGCGGTTCGTCGCCGGCCAGCTCCGTCGCGAACAGCGCGCCGGCACCATCTCCGACGCGGTGGACGTCGAGGTCGTCGCCGAGCTGATGACCCGGCTGTCCTGCTCCTTCCTGCTCATCCCCAGCCACGTCATCGACCTCGATGACACCGAAGAGCTGCGCGCCGTGGCCCGGCGGTTCCTCGTACCGATGCTGGAGCACGGTTCACAGGCCGAGTGACCGGCCGATCACCTCCTTCATGATCTCCGTGGTGCCGCCGTAGATGGTCTGCACGCGAGCGTCCAGGTACGCCCGGGCCACCGGGTATTCGCGCATGTAGCCGTAACCGCCGTGCAACTGGAGGCAGCGGTCGACGGTGCGGTGCTGTAGCTCGGTGCACCACCACTTCGCCATCGCCGCCGTCTCCGCCGTGAGATCCGGCGCGACAAGGCACTGGTCGATGAAGACCCGGCCGAGGCGCAGTTCGGTGGCGAGTTCGGCAAGCAGGAACCGGTTGTGCTGGAAGCTGCCGATGGGGCGGCCGAATGCCTGGCGTTCCTTGCAGTACGCGAGGGTCTGCTCGAACACCGTCTCGGCGCCGGCGAGCGCCGCCACGGCGATCGACAGCCGTTCGAAGGGGAGGTTGCGCATCAGGTAGCCGAAGCCCTTGCCCTCCTCGCCGAGGAGATTTGCCGCAGGCACCCGTACGTCGGCGAAGAACAGCTCGGCGGTGTCCTGCGCCTTCTGCCCGATCTTGTCGAGGTTGCGGCCCCGCTCGAAGCCGGCCATGCCCCGTTCGACCACCAGCAGGCTGATGCCCCGGTGCCCCGCTGCCGGGTCGGTGCGGGCCACGACGATGACCAGGTCGGCCAGGATGCCGTTGCTGATGAAGGTCTTCTGACCGTTGAGGACGTAGCAGTCTCCGTCGCGTACGGCGGTGGTCGTGATGCCCTGGAGGTCGCTGCCCGCGCCGGGTTCGGACATGGCGATCGCGGTGATGATGTCCCCGGAGCAGAAGCCCGGCAACCAGCGCTGCTTCTGCTCGTCGTTTGTCAGGTCGGTGAGGTACGGCCCGATGATGTCGTTGTGCAGGCCGAACGCCGGGCCACTCGCGCCCGCCCGGGCAAGTTCCTCGGTCAGGACGGCGCTGAACAGCCGGTCCGTCACGCCGCCTCCGCCGTACCGTTCGTCGACGGAGAAGCCCAGCAGGCCTGTCGCGCCGGCGGCCCGCCACAGGCCGCGGTCGACGATGCCGTCGGCCTCCCAGCGGTCGTGGTGCGGTGCGATCTCCTTGTCGATGAAGGCGCGCACCAGTTCGGCGAACGCGAGGTGGTCGGCGGTGAGGATGGGACGGTTCACCATTGGTGTCAGCTCCTTGCCGCACGGGCCCTACCGGGCCATGTCCTTCACTGTGGCGATCAGACGCCGCGGGTCGGGTCCCAGCGGTGTGACGTTGAGGATCGTGACTCCGGCGTCGCGGTAGGCCTGGACGCGATCCCGTACGTAGCTCTCCGGCCCGATCAGGCTGGTGCGCTCCAGCAGCTCGGCCGGGACGGCGGCGGCGGCCTCCGTCTTGCGCCCCGCCAGGTACAGCTCCTGGATACGGTCGGCGTCGTCGGCGTACCCGTAGCGGCACAGCAGGTCGTGGTAGAAGTTGCGACCCTTTGCGCCCATACCGCCGACGTACAGGGCGATCAGCGGTCGGGCGAGGTCGCGCAGGCCTGTCACGTCGGCGCCGATGGCCAGTGGACCACCTGCCACGACCTCCAGCGGCGGGAGATCGGCGGATCGCTTGCGCTGCCCGGCGGCCAACGCCGCGCCCCAGATGTCGGCCGCGCGCTCCGGGTCGTAGAGGAACGGGAGCCACCCGTCGGCCACTTCGGCGGTCATCCGTACGTTCTTGTCGCCCAGGCTCGCCACGTAGATCGGTATGCGGTCGCGGACCGGACGGGTGAGGATCTTCAGCGGCTTGCCGAGGCCGGTGCCTTCCTCGGCGGGCAGCGGCAGCCGGTAGATGCCCTCGTTGACAAGCGTCTCGCGTCGCCACACCTGCCGGCAGATCCGGATCACCTCGCGCGTGCGGTTGAGCGGCCGGTCGTAGGCGACGCCGTGCCATCCCTCGATCACCTGCGGCCCGGACGCGCCCAGGCCGAGGATGGCACGACCACCCGATACCGCGTCCAGCCCCGCCGCGGTCTGGGCCAGCAGCGCCGGGGTACGGGAGTAGATGGGCAGGATGGCCGAGCCGATCTGCAACCGTGTGGTCTTCGCGGCGAGGTAGCCCATGATGGTCGGCGCGTCGAACCCGTAGGCCTCCGACACCCAGACCACGTCGAGGCCATCCTGCTCCCAGGTGGCCACGGCGTCCGCCCCGCTTCTGGGGTCCGTGGCGTAGGCCAGGGGTGTCGCGATACGCATCAGTGGTCTCCTTGTCTCTGGCTGACGGCGCCGTTGTCGAGCCACCGCGGCAGGTCGGCGCCGAGGCCCCAGTCGGTGAGGGCTGTCGCGGTGTCCGCGCCCGGCTCCGGCGGGCTGCCGCCGATCGCCCCGGGTGTCCGCGACAGGCGGGGTGCCACAGCGGGCTGGCGAATGCCGAAGTGCTCCTCGAACGTCGCGCGTGCCACCAGGTGCGGATGGTGCTGCGTCTCGGCGAGCGACAGCACCGGCGCCACGCAGGCGTCGCCACCCTCGAAGAGTTCGGTCCACTCGGCACGGGTACGGCCCGCGAAGACCTCCGCGAAGCGCGCGCGCAGCACCGGCCATCCGGTGACGTCGTGCTGGGCCGGCAGGTCCGCGTCGGCCAGCCCGAGCCCTCGCAGCAGCTCGGCGTAGAACTGGGGTTCCAGTGCACCGACCGCCATGTGCCCGTCGTCGGCTGTCGCGTAGACGTCGTAGAACGGTGCGCCCCCGTCGAGCAGGTTGCGGCCGCGCTCGGGTTGCCAGGCGCCGTCGGCGAGCAGTCCGGCGAACAGCGTGGTGAGGTGGGCAGTGCCGTCGACGATCGCGGCGTCGACGACCTGCCCGCGGCCGGTGCTGCGGGCCGTGTGCAGCGCGGCCAGGCAGCCGACGACGAGGTACAGCGCGCCGCCACCGAAGTCGCCGACGAGGTTGAGCGGGATCTGCGGCGGCCCACCGGAGCGGCCGATCGGGTGCAGAGCCCCGGCGACGGCGATGTAGCCGATGTCGTGGCCGGCGGCGTGGGCCAGCGGCCCGTGCTGCCCCCATCCGGTCATCCGTCCGTAGACGAGGCTGGGGTTGCGCTCCAGCGCGGCCTGCGGGCCGACGCCGAGTCGTTCGGCCACCCCGGGACGCCAGCCCTCGATGACGATCGCGGCCCGGTCGGCCAGTCCGAGGACCACCTCGGCCCCGTCGGGATGCTTCAGGTCCACGACGACCGAGCGCTTGCCACGGTTGAGCAGGTCGCGCTTCGGGTCGCCGGCCGGCAGCGCGCCCGGCCCCGGTCGGTCGACCCGGACGACGTCGGCGCCGAGGTCGGCCAGCAGCATCGCGGCGAACGGGCCGGGGCCGATCCCGGCGAGTTCCAGGACCCGGACCCCGGCCAGTGGCCCGCTCACGCGCCGGCCCGGGGCGCGAAGCGGGGCGTACGCCTCTGGACCTGGCTGGCCAGGGCCTCACCGAAGTCGGCACCGCCCAGGGAGGCGGCCATGAGTCGACCGGCGTCGGCGGCCGCCTCGGCGATCCCGGACTCCAGGCCCGCGAACACCTGCCGCCGGATCACCGCCATGGAGGCCGGCGAGCAGTGTGCGGCAAGGTCGGCGGCGTAGGCTTGCGCCTCGGCCAGCACCTCGTCGCGGGGGAGTACGCGTTGCACGAGTCCGATCCGGAGCGCCTCCGCCGCGTCGATCTTGCGACCGGAAATCAGTAGGTCCAGCGCGTTGCCGACGCCGACCAGCCGGGGGAGCAGCCAGGCGCTGCCGTACTCGGCGATGAGACCGAGCCGGCTGAAGGCCGTGGCCAGGCGCGCCTGCGTCGCCATGAACCGCACATCGGCGTACAGGGCGTGGACCAGCCCGAGGCCGGCGGCGCCGCCGTTGACCGCCGCGACGATAGGCGTTCCCAGCGTGATCGGCAGATGTGGCTCGAAGCCGAACTCTTTGGTCAGTTGGTCGCGGTGACGCTCGTCGAGCAGCGCCTGCAGCGCCCCCGGATCGGCGCCCGCGCAGAACCAGTCGCCGGCACCTGTCACCACGATGGCCCGCACCTCAGGATCGCCGTCGGCTGCCAGCAGCGCCGCGTAGTAGTCGCGGAACATGTCGAGCGTCATCGTGTTCCGCTCAGCGGGCCGGTCGAACCAGATCGTGCGTACGCCGGCGTGGGTCGCGGCCCGCAGACCACAACCGGCCGGCTCGGCCTCAAGCACGGAGAACATCGGCGCGTCCCTTGTGATATCTGATATTTGATACTGTTGTTGGGTGGCAACCCGGAGCAAGGTCCAAGACGTATCTCATCCCCAGCTCTCCGAGACAGTGGCGAGCCTGCTGCGCGACCGGATCATGTCCGGCCAGCTGCGCCCCGGTGAGCGGATCCGCCTCGAGGAAGTCGCCAAGGAGACCGGGCTGAGCATCACGCCGGTGCGCGAGGCCCTGCTGATGCTGCGCGCCGAGGACATGGTCGAGCTGCAACCACGTCGTGGCCACGTGGTCGCGCCGCTGTTCCGTCAGGACATCGTGGACGTGTTCGCGTTGCAGGGCGACATCGCCGGCGAGCTCGCCGCCCGGGTCGCCGTCAGCATCACCCAGGCCCAGCTCGACGACCTGCGGCAGCAGCACGAGCGGCTGCGCCGGGCCGCCCAGGCCCGGCAGGTCGGCCGGGTCGAGCAGCTCGAGTTCGAGTTCCACCGCGGCATCAACCGGCTGGCCGGCGCACGCAAGCTGTCCTGGCTGCTGCGGACCGCGACGCGCTACACGCCGTCGCGGTTCTACGCCACCGACGCCGAGTGGCGGGCGGGCATGATCGCCGACCACGAGGCTCTGCTGGACGCCCTCGAGGCCCACGACCCGGTCGCCGTGCGGCCGGTCATGGCCCGCCACTTCACCGACGGCGCTGAGCGGCTGGTCAAGCACCTGGACGGTCTGGGGGTGTGGAGCGAGTGAGTCAGTGGCGACCATGACGCCACTTGAACATCGCCAGCGAGGTCCGCATGGCGGAAGCGGCGGGTTGCAGCGCCATCACGTCGATCGGCGGCCGGAACCGCTGCCAGGTGACCGAGCGCGGTCGGCTGAACTCGCGCAGGCCGTCCGCGCCGTGGACCCGTCCGAAACCCGAGTCGCCCACGCCGCCGAAGGGCAGCGACGGCACCCCGGCGTACCCGAGCACCGAGTTGACCGACACGGCTCCCACCCGCAGCCGGGCCGCGAGTGCCAGCCCCTGGCGGCGATGCCGCGTGAAGATGGAGCCGGAGAGGCCGTACCGTGTCGCGTTCGTCCGACGTAGCGCCTCGTCGACGTCGGGCACCGGGTTGACCACCAGCACCGGGCCGAACGTCTCGTCGGTGACCGCCGCGCTGTCCTCGGGGACGTCGGTGAGCACGACCGGCTCGACGAACGGTGGCCGCACCGAACTCGCGTCACCGACCACGGCGCGGGCACCCCGGTCGATGGCGTCGGTGATGTGGCGCAGCACGATGCCGGGCTGGGCCGGCGTGCTCATCGGCCCGTACGGCGCGTCCGGCTCGGCGCCCGGCTGGACCTGCCGCACCAGCTCGGCCAGCTTGGCCACGAACGGCTCGTAAACGGCCTGCTCCACGTAGACGCGCTCGACACCGGCACACGTCTGCCCGGCGTTGCCCAGGCCGCCGAAGACCGCCGCCTGGGCGGCGGCGTCGAGGTCGGCGTCGGCCGTGACGATGAGCGCGTCCTTGCCGCCGCCCTCGATCACGACGGGGATCAGGTTCTCGGCGCAGGCGGCCATGACCGTCCGGCCTGTCGCCGCCGACCCGGTGAACGCGATCTTGTCGACCCCTGCGCGGCACAGTGCTGCCCCGGTCGTGCCGTCACCCGTGACGACCTGCAGGACCGGCCGATCGGGGAGCAGCTCACTCCAACGCTCGGCGAGCCACACGCCGACGCCGGTGGTGAACTCGCTGGGCTTGAAGACCACCGCGTTGCCGGCGGCCAGCGCGTGCGAGATGGCTCCCATCGGCGTGTAGACCGGGTAGTTCCACGGCCCGATCACGCCGACGACGCCGTACGGCACGTACTCCACGGAGCTGGCCTGGTTGAACGCGAGCAGGCCCGAGGAGACCCCGCGTCGCCTCAGCACGCGTCGGGCGTGCCGGGCGGCCCAGTCCAGGTGCTCGACGGCGAGCATCACCTCAAGCTGAGCCCCGGCGATCGACTTGCCTGTCTCGCTGCGGATCAGCTCGGCCAGCTCGTCGATGCGGTTCGCGATTGCCGCCTTGTAGGTGAGCAGGTGCTGCCGGCGTTGCCGCGCGTCCAGGCCGGCCCACCAGCCTGCCGCCTCGCGTGCCCTGTCGACGGCGGCGCGTACGACAGCTGCGTCAGCTATGTCGTAGTCGGTGCGGGACTCGCCGGTGATCGGGTCGACGAGGTGCAACCGGCGAGGTTGCTCAACGAGGGATGTCATCCGCAGCTCCTGACATTTGATATTCGATAGTTTAGCCTTGCTGTCAATCCCTTTGCGACGCTGGAGGTACAGCTGTGGAATGGAGCGACGAGCAACGATCACTGGTCGCCGCCGTGCAGGATTTCTGTCGTCGCGAGGCAGGTACTCGTGAGCAGCGGCAGCACCTCACGAACGGCGGACGGGAGCCCCACAGTCCCGAGCTGTACCGCAAGATGGCCGACCTCGGCTGGCTGGGCCTGTCGCTGCCGGAGGAGTTCGACGGCGGTGGGGCCGGCATGGTGGAGTTGTGCCTCTTCCTGGAGGAGACGGCCAAGGCGATGGCGCCGATCGGCGGCTTCACCACGTCGATCATCGTGGCCGCCACCTACGAGCGCTTCGGCTCGTCCGAGCAGAAGAAGCGCATCCTCAGCGGGGTGGCCCGTGGCGTCGTCGAGGCGGTCGCGATGTCCGAGCCGGAGGCCGGCTCGGACGTGGCCAACCTGAGTTGCCGCGCCGAGCACCGGGGCGACGTTTTCGTCATCAACGGCCAGAAGACGTGGTGCTCCAACGCCCATCTCGCCGAGCACATCCTGCTTGTCGCCCGGACGTCGGGAAGCGCCGGTGACCACCACGGCCTCACCATGTTCCTGGTCCCGGCCAACGCGCCCGGACTGACCATCTCCGGCATCGACACAATGGGCGGCCGGGAGGTCAACGACCTCTACTTCGCCGACTGCGTGCTGCCCGCCGACGCCGTGGTCGGTCAGGTCGACAACGGCTGGCGGCAACTGATGGCCGGGCTCAACATGGAGCGACTCATCCTGGCCAGCGTCATGCTCGGCACCGCGCAGCGGGCGTTCGACGACGTCATGGAATACGTCAAGAACCGGCAGCAGTTCCGCCGGCCCATCGGGTCGTTCCAGGTGATCCGGCACCGCCTCGCCGACCTGGCCACCGAGATCGAGTGCGCCCGGCTGCTGATCTACAACACCGCGGCCCAGGTCGACAGGGCCCCGGAGAAGGTGCTGCCCCGGGAGAGTTCGATGGCGAAACTCAAGGCCACCGAGACGGCCCGTCGCGTCGCCCTGGATGCCATGCAGATGATGGGCGGCTACGGGTACGCGACCGAGTTCGACATGGAACGCCTGGTCCGATCCTCGGTCGTCTCCACCGTCTACGGCGGCACCAGCGAGATCCAGCGCGAGATCATCGCGAAGACGTACGGGTTGTCCGACCACATGCGGTAAGGCTCAAGCGATACGCCGCCGATGGCACGTCCATCGGCGGACACCCCGGCCGACGAGTGTGCCGAACACTCGCCGGCCGGGGTGTTTTGTTAGGCATGGTTCGACATCACCCGCTCGTCGTCCCCACCTTTCGGTGGGCAGGGGGCCGCGCACGCACTTATGCCGATCAGTGCGAGGCCCAGAACTCTTCCCAAGAAGTTACGTGTGATTTACAGTGCCGTAAGCACGAAGAGGGTGCCCGCGCCAACGATCGCGGGCCGATCGCCTGTCACCGCCGGTACCGCCGGTCCGACCGGGCGATGGTGCTTCATCACGGCCGAGTCGTGCTCACCGGGTCCGCCGCCGAACTCCGCGCCGACCGGCGCGCCGTCGCCGAGGCCTACTTCGGCACCGCCCCCGCGCCTGGCGCCGGCCACGCGGGATCCCGCCCACCGCTCTGAACGGGAAAGATAATGGAATTATCTGCCAAACAGCGCGCCGCCCTGGCGAGCATCTGCGACACCTTCACACCGGGCGACGGGGCTGACCTCCCGCCGGCCAGTCAGCTCGGCGCGGTCGACATCATGGCCGCGCTGGTTCTGCACAACCCTCGCGCCGCCGAGGTCAAGCAGTTCCTCCAACTGCTGGAACTGTGGGACTCCCGCGCCACCCAGTTGATCCTCGGCGGCGGCGCACGGCGCTTCTCCCGGCAGACCCAGCAGCGCCGCGAGCGGATGCTGCTCGCCCTGGCCGAGTCGAACGTCACCCGCAAGCGGGCGCTCTTCCAGGCGCTCAAGGGCGCGGCCACCCTGTCCTACTACATGGCGCCCGGGCCGACCGGCCGATCGCCGGTGTGGCCCGCCATCGGCTACCCCGGCCCGCTCGGCACCAGGACCGACGCCCCCGAGCCCGCCCTGGCGCCGATCCGCCCGTCCGCGCCGACCACCCTGGACTGCGACGTCGTCGTCGTCGGGTCGGGCGCTGGCGGCGGCACCGCCGCGGCCGTCCTCGCCGGCCACGGCCTCGACGTGATCGTCGTGGAGAAGGGCGGGTACTACGACGACAGGGACTTCGACGGCGGAGAGCTGTCCGGATTGTCGCGGCTCTACGCCCCAGGCCCCTCGGCCACCGCGGAGGGCCAGCTGAGCATCCTCCAGGGACAGTGCCTCGGTGGCGGCACCGTCGTCAACTACACCACGTCGTTCCGCACCCCGCCGCGGGTTCGCGACGAGTGGGCCGCGCTGGGCGTGCCACAGTTCGCCACTGACGAGTACGAGCGTTGCCTCGACGCGGTGTGGTCCCGGCTCGGCGTCAACAGCGACCACGGCAGGATCTCGTCTCGTGACGCGCTCATGGAGCGCGGACTGACAGCGCTCGGCTGGCATGTCGACGAGATGCCCCGCAACGTCGACGGCTGCGACACCGGCGTCGAGTGCGGGCGGTGTGGTCTGGGCTGCCGCATCGGCGCCAAGAAATCCGCGACAAAGACCTGGCTCGTCGACGCCCAGCGCGCGGGTGCGCGCCTCCTCGTCGACGTCGACGTCCGCACGGTCACCATCACGGCCGGCAGGGCGACCGGCGTCGCCGGCCACACCGCCGACGGTCACCCGGTGACCATTCGTGCCCGCGCGGTGGTCGCCGCGGCCGGCAGCGTGCAGACGCCGGCCCTGTTGCGCCGCTCCGGCCTCACGAACCCGAACATCGGTCGGCACCTCCATCTGCACCCGGCCACCGGCGTCTGGGGCGTGTTCGCCGAGGAGGTCCGCCCGTGGGAGGGCGGAATGCAGACCCGGTACTCCACCGAACACGCCGATCTCGACGGCCTCGGCTACGGCGTCATCTACGAGACCGCCGCCACCAACCCGGCCACCGCCGTGTCCTTCATGAGCTGGACGGGCGCCCGGAACCACCTGGACCAGATGCGGTCGCTGCCGAACCTCAGCGGGGTCGGCATCATCACCCGCGACCGCGACAGTGGACAGGTCAAGGTCGGCAGCGACGGCGAGCCGGTGGTGCACTACCGCCTCTCCGCCTACGACGCCGCCCACATGCGGGCCGGGATCGCCGGTGCGGCTCGTATCGTCGAGGCGGCCGGTGCCCGCAAGCTGTTCTCCGGCCATCAGCGCGGCAGGATCTGGGAACGCGGCAAGGGATCCATCGAGGACTTCATCCGCCAGACGGACACCTTGGGCACCGCGCCCGGTCAGGTCGCCATGGCCGCCCTGCACATCATGGGCGCGGCCCGCATGGGCGGCAGCAGGGCCACGTCGGTCGCCGGGCCCGACGGTGCCACGTGGGAGGTCCCGAACCTGGTCCTCGCCGACGCGTCCACCTTCCCGGCGTCGTTGGGCGTCAACCCGATGATCTCCGTCGAGGCCATCGCGTACATGAACGCCCAACGACTCGCCGCCGGGATCTGACCGCCTATTCGAACCGCTCGCCCCGGTCGGCCATTGCCAACAGCAGTGGGGGCGGGCTGAACCGGTCACCGTAGCGCTCCGCGAGCACCCGCGCGCGGGCCACGAAGCCCGGCAGCCCGCCCTCGTACTGGTTGATGTACTGCAGGACGCCGCCGGTCCAGCTCGGGTAGCCGATGCCCAGTATCGAACCGACGTTGGCGTCGACCACCGAGGTGAGCACCCCCTCTTCGAGGCACCGCACCGACTCGACCGCCTCGATGAAGAGCATCCGCTCCTTCAGGTCCTCGAAGGGTGTGTCGAGATTGGTTCCGCCGAAGTTGTCCCGCAGGCCCGGCCAGAGACCGACCCGTTTGCCGTCGCGGTAGTCGTAGAAGCCCGCGCCACCCGAGCGTCCCGGTCGACCGAAGTCGTCGATCATCCGGTCGATGACCGCGTCGGCGGCGTGTGGCTGCCAGGTGCCACCGGCGGCGACCGTCGCCGCGGCCGTCTCCTGCCGGATCCTGCGGGGCAATGTGAGGGTGAGTTCGTCCATCAGCGCGAGGACCGGCGCGGGATATCCGGCCTGGCTGCTGGCCTGCTCGATGGTGGCCGCCGGGATCCCCTCGGCCAGCATCGCCACGCCCTCGTTGGTGAACGTCCCGATGACCCGACTGGTGAAGAAACCGCGGCTGTCGTTGACGACGATGGGCGTCTTGCGTATCCGACGTACCAGACCCAGTGCCCGCTGGAGCGTGGCCTCGTCGGTGCGCTCGCCGCGGATCACCTCGACAAGCGGCATCTTGTCCACCGGCGAGAAGAAGTGCAGCCCGATGAACTCCTCCGGCTTGCTGACGCCCTCGGCGAGCAGTGTGATGGGCAGTGTGGACGTGTTGGAGGCGATCAGCGCCTCCGGTGCGACCTGCTCGATCTCGGCGTACACCTTCTGCTTGAGCGCGGGGTCCTCGAAGACCGCCTCGATGGCGAGGTCGACGCCGGCGAGGTCGGCGATGTCCTCGGTGGGCTCGATCCGGGCCAGGATCGCGTCGCGCTCGTCCGGCGTGGACGTGCCCCGGGCGACAGCCTTGTCAAGGACGCCCACCGAGTACGCCTTTCCGCGCAACGCCCCCTCGACGGTCACGTCCTTGAGAACGACCCGCATCCCGGCCCGCGCGCACACGTACGCGATGGCGGCGCCCATCATGCCCGCGCCGATGACCGCCACCCGCCCCAGCGGTGGATGGTCCGCACCGATGTCCCGCGAGCCGGCGGCCTGTACGTCGAAGAAGAGCGCCTTGATCATGTTCTTGGCGATCTGGCCGGTGGCGAGTTCGGTGAAGTACCGCCCCTCGATGGTGAGGGCGGTGTCCAGGTCGACCTGTGCGCCTTCGACGGCGGCGGCGACGATGTTGAGGGGAGCCGGGTAGGGGGCGCCCTTGAGTTGCTTGCGCAGAATGGCCGGCACGGCCGGCAACTGGGCGGCGAGCGCCGGAGTGGACGGGGTGCCGCCGGGAATCTTGTAGCCCTTGCGGTCGTACGGCTGCATCGCGTCGGGGTTGGCGGCGATCCAGGCGCGGGCGGCATCCATCATGTCGGCCTCGTCGGCGGCGATCGCGTCGACCAGCCCGTGCGAGAGCGCGTCCTGCGGTCGGCGCCGCTGACCGCGGAGCAGCCAGTTGCTAAGCGCGTCGGTCACGCCCAGCAGGCGGACGCTGCGCACGACGCCACCACAGCCCGGCAGCAGGCCGAGGGTGACCTCCGGGAAGCCGGTCTCGATGGCCGGGTTGTCGAGGACGATGCGGTGGTGGCAGCCCAGGGCGAGTTCGAGCCCACCACCGAGGGCCGAGCCGTTGATGGCGGCAACGACCGGACGGCCGAGTGTCTCCAAGCGGCGTACGGTGTCCTTGAGCAGGCGGGTTTCCGCTTCCGACGCCTCGGCGTCGGCGGGCGTCAGCCGCAGCAGCGCGTCCAGGTCGCCGCCGGCGAAGAAGGTCTTCTTGGCCGAGGTGATGATCACGCCGGCGATGTGGTCGCGTTCGGCCTCGAGCCGGTCGACTGTCGCCGTGAGGCTCGCACCGAACTCGCTGTTCATCACGTTCGCCGAACGGCCGGGGTGGTCGAGGGTGAGCAGGACGACGTCGTCGTCGCGTTCCCACCGGATCGTGTTGACCATTCGTGACTCCTCAGACTCGTTCGATGACTGTCGCGATGCCCATGCCGCCGCCGGCGCAGAGGGTGGCGAGCCCGTAGCGGCCACCGCGTCGCTCCAACTCGTCGACGAGGGTGCCGAGGATCATGGCTCCGGTCGCTCCCAGGGGGTGCCCCATCGCTATCGCGCCGCCGTTGACGTTGACCCTGTCCAGGCTCAGGCCCATGTCGGCGACGAACCGCAGGACCACTGCCGCGAACGCCTCGTTGATCTCGACCAGGTCGAGGTCGTCGACGCCGAGACCCGCCTTGCTCAGCGCCTTGCGCGCGGCCGGCGCCGGGCCGGTGAGCATGATCGTCGGTTCGGCGCCACTGATCGCGGTGGCGACGATGCGTGCCCGCGGGACGAGGCCGGCGGCCGCGCCGACGGCCTCGCTGCCGACGGCCACCAACGAGGCGCCGTCGACGATGCCGGAGGAGTTGCCCGCCGTGTGGACGTGGTTGATGCGTTCGACCCAGTGGTATTTCTGGAGCGCGACCGCGTCGAAGCCGGCCTGCTCCCCGATGCCGGCGAAGGATGGACGAAGCGAGGCGAGGCTCTCGGCTGTCGAGTCCAGCCGGATGTGCTCGTCGCGGTCGAGGATTGTCAACCCGTTGCGGTCCCGCACCGGGACGACCGAGCGGGTGAAGTAGCCGTTGGCCCATGCCTTGGCGGCCCGGACCTGCGACTGCAGCGCGTAGCCGTCGACCACGTCGCGGTCGTAGCCTGCGATGGTCGCGATGAGGTCCGCGCTGATGCCCTGGGGCACGAAACCGGTGGTGTAGTTGGTTTCCGGGTCCAGTGCCCAGGCTCCACCGTCGGAACCCATCGGGATACGGGACATCGATTCGACGCCGCCGGCGAGGACGAGATCCTCCCAGCCCGAACGCACCTTCTGCGCGGCGATGTTCACCGCCTCCAGGCCCGAGGCGCAGAAGCGGTTGAGCTGGACGCCGGCCACGGTGTCGGGCAGGCCGGCGACGACGGCGGCCGTCCTGGCGATGTCGGCGCCCTGGTCACCAAGCGGGGACACCACTCCGAGCACGATGTCGTCGATCAGCGCCGGATCCAGACCGGGCATCCGCCGCAGGGTCTCCTCGATCAGGCCGGTGACGAGCGAAACCGGCTTAACCCCGTGTAGCGATCCGCTCGGTTTGCCCCGACCACGCGGTGTGCGCAGTGCGTCGTAGATGAACGCCTCGGTTGTCATAGCCAAGCTCCTCGCTACTCACCTCAATGCGAATCCCGCCTAACTTTCGTTGAGCTCGCGGCCGCTTGTCAAGCAACATCCGCCCCTCATGCCCGCTGGCCGCATTCGGCCTGGGTCGATGTCGGCAAGCGAGGCGGCTGAGGGCCATCGCCGCAATCCTGCGAGGTGGCGCTAACGTGTAGGGGTGCGAACAGCAGCCAGCGGCACCGGTCCCGCAGCGACGAAGCGTCCCAAGGATCGCAAGGACCGCATCGCGCTGGCCGGAGCCGAGCTGTTCTGCGAGCGGGGCTATCACGGCGTCTCCGTCGACGAGATCGCCGCCGTCGTCGGCATCAGCGGCCCGGCGGTCTACCGGCACTTCCCGAACAAGTACGCCATCCTCGTGCACGCCACGCGGGAGATGGTCGGCGCGCTGCTCGCCGCGACCGCCGACCCACCGGCGGTCACCGCCGAGGGCGTCCTCGACGTGCTGCTGGGCAGGCTCGCCGACGTCGCGGTGAGCAAGCGGCGCGTCGCGGGGCTGTACCAGTGGGAGGGCCGCTACCTCACCCCGGAGCATCGGCAGGAGTTCGCCGCGACTCTGACCACGCTTGTCGGCCGCCTCGCCGGGCCACTGCGCGAGCTGCGACCCGAACTGACCGCCGAGCAGGCCGAGTTGCTCGTCAACGCGGCTCTCAGCGCCTTCGGCAGTGTGACCACCTACCGCGCGGCGACCACCGGCACCGGCACCGAGCGACTGCTCACCCGGGTCGCCTGGACCCTGCTGCGCGGCGACGCGCCGCAGTTGCCGCCACCGCCGCGCGGCACGCCGGGCACCGCGCCGGTGCGCCCGGCGGCGCGCCGGGAACTGCTGCTCATCGAGGCTATCCGCCTCTTCCGCCGCCACGGCTACCACGCCGTAGCCGTCGAGGACATCGGACGCGCCGCCGGCATGCAGGCATCCAGCGTGTACCGGTACTTTCCCAGCAAGGCCGACCTGCTCGCAGCCGCCTACTACCGCGCCACGGACCGCCTCGCCGGAGCCACCAGCGAGGCGATCACCGAGGCGAGTGACCCGGCCGACGCCCTGCGCCGAGTTGTGCGGGCCTACGTCGCCTTCGCCTTCGGCCAGAGCAACCTCGTCGCGGTCTACCTCGCGGAGAACAACAACCTGCCGGACAAGGACCGCCACCAGTTGCGCGGGGCGCAGCGCCTGCACGTCGAGGAGTGGGTACGACTCGTCCGCGCGGTGCGACCGGACCTGCCGGCGACCGACGCCCGCGTGCTCGTCCACGCCGCTCTCAACGTCATCACCGACATCGGCCGGCTCGGCCGCTTCGACAGTGCCGAGGGTTACGACACCCAGACGGCCCACCTGGCCCTCGCCGTCCTGTACGCCTGACCAGCAGGCATCCGGGCCGGACACCTCAGGGCCGATCGCCCGGTGGCGCCCAGGTACGCCGGCCCGGCGGTGAGCACGGGTCGCGACAGCGCTGTGATTGACTAGCAGGCGTGCTCCTGTCTCCTCCGACGCCTGATCGACTGATCCGGTGACCACCGGGCCGACCGCGGCCACCCGACCTCGCAACCGCAGGCAGGTCATCCTCGAGGCAGCCGGTCAGGTCTTCAGCGAGCGCGGCTACCACGCGGCGTCCATGGAGGAGATCGCCGCCGTCGTCGGCATCAGCGCCGCAGCCCTCTACCGGCACTTCCCGAACAAGTACGCGTTGTTCGCCGAGTGCGCCAACGTCATCGTCGACAAGCTTGTCGCGGTCGTCGACGAGTGGCCGCCGGAGGCGGCCCTGACCGACGTGCTCGCCGCCCTCACCCGGGTCACGGTGTCCCACCGCGCGTCCGGCGGCCTCTACCGGTGGGAGGCCCGCTACCTCAAGCGCGCGGACCGCCAACTGCTGCGGACGAAGTTCGCGCACGTCGTGGAGCGGGTCACCGACACGGTACGGCGCGAGTACCCGCTGCCCGACGAGCGCCTGCGGGCGATGGCGGCCCTCGGCGTGATCGGGTCCATCACCATGCACCGCACCTCGATCGCCCAACGCCGGATCGAGGATCTGTTGCTGGCGTCCGCCCTGGGCGTGGTGGCCACCGATCCGGCGACGGCGGAGGGCAGTGCGCGCCTTGTCGAACTGCCCGCCCAGCCCGTCCCGCGCACTCGACGTGCCGAGATCCTGGCGGCGGCCGTCCCCCTCTTCGCGCGCGACGGCTTCGCCAATGTCACGAACGCGCAGATCGCCCAGGCGGTGGGGTTGGCCCCGTCCGCGATCTACCGGCACTACCCCGGCAAGGTCGACATTCTGGTGGCCGCCTGCCTGCAGGCGGCGGGCCTGCTGGCCCAGGCGGTGGAGCGGAGCCTGCACCGGGCGACCGATCCACATCAGGCCGTCGTCGCGTTGGCGGCGGCGTACGTGGCCTACTGTTTCGAGCACAACGCGCTCAACAGCGTCGCCGAGGCCGAGGTCGCCGGCCTGCCGGCCGAGCTCCGGCGGCCCCTGATCCTCGCGCAGCGTGAGCACATCGCCGTCTGGGAGCAACAGGTACGAATGGTCCGCCCGGAACTGGACCCACGACAGGCCCGACTGCTGGTTCACGCCGGCTTCGGTGTGGTCGTCGAGGCCGGGCGCGCCCTGCGCTGGCAGGACGCGCCCGGCCACCGGGACGCGGTCACCGCTCTGGTCACCGGTGCCCTGACGCGGTGAGCACAGGCCGACTCAGCTGCCGGGCCGGTTCATCACCGGGATGGTGATGGGGGTGTGCGACGCCGAGGTGCCGTTGTTGAGGAAGAGCATCGCCAGGCCGCGCACGAAGTGGTCGAAGGTGGAGAAGGTGCGCGGCATGACCGGGGACAGCCCTTCGCGGAACATGATGTACGTCGGCCATCCGGCTTCGATCACGCCTCGCGAGATGAGGTCGCGCGGCAACCGCAGCCAGTTGCCGATCTGGTCGCTGAGCACGTAGCGCGCGAACTCGCGTTGGAATCCCTTGGTGATGCCCAGGTCGAGCGACGAGGTCAGGTTCAACAGGATGTCGGCCAGGTCGATCCCCTCCCGAGTCGGCGCGAGGATCGGCGTCAGCGCGTACTGCGACTGCTCGTGGGCGGCGGCCCAGGTGGCGGGGATGAACTCGTCCCGTACGCCCAGCAGGTGCAGCGCGACCTGCCACATGTGCAGGTACGCCTCCTCCTCCGCCGCCGAGACCCGCAGGCCGTAGCGACGCCACTCCACCAACTTGCTGTGGACGTAGGTGCCCAGGCTGTGGAAGGTGATCAGGATGTCGCCGTTGCTGATCGGAATCGGATGGTCGGTGACCTCCCGCCACGCCGCTGACTGCGGCAGCAGATGCCGCACCGCGGCGTGCGTCAGGCGGGTCTTGGTGGAGGTGGTGATGAAGTTGCCCGTCGGCTTGAAGGCGTCGGGGGTGTTCAGGTCGTAGCCGTAGGTGAAGGTCTTCGCCGCGCGTGACTTCATGTCGGCGCCGCCCTCGGACCAGTAGACGTTACGGGCCTCGCGGGGGATGACAGTGCTCATGATGCCGCTGCCCAGCCCGTACAGCAGGAACAGGTACATGCTCATGCGCTTGTTGAACTGGGCGGCACGGTCCAGCTTGGCCTGGTCGGCCCACGACGGCAGCTTGTTGAACTGCCTGAGGTAGGTGGTGAGTGCGGGGGGCAGACCGCTGGGCACCGGGTCGCCGTTCTTGATGAACGATTTGAACGCGTTGTTGACGGCCGGGATCTGGCCATTGTCGAGCATGGAGGCGACGAGCGGGTCGGTGTCGTCGTCCCACACGTCCCACGGGTCCGTGACCGCGTTGGTCCCGGCGATCGAGTTGGTCGACGACCACGCCCACGCCTTGGGCACGTCAGTCACGGCTACCAGACCCAGCGCCGCGCCGAGGGTCAGGGCGCTTCGTCTGCTGAGATTTTCCATTAGCCACCGCTTTCCGGGCTAGCCGGACATCGCCCTGAACACCAGCTTGAGGTGGGTGCTACAAGCAGGTTTCAAGTTATCCGGGCGTGTGATTTTCTATTAACATAGAGGACCGTAACTCGGTCGGCAAGGGGTAGCGACCCGGGTCAACCGAAGGTGAGCACAGGCTTGATCGCGGAGCCGTCGCGCATGCCGGCCACGGCGTCACCGATGTTGTCGAAGGCAAAGGCGGCGATGAGCCGGTCCAGCGGAAAGAGGCCGCGTTGGTGAAGATCGGCCAGTACGGGGATGAAGCGCGTCGGGTCCGCGTCGCCCTCGATCACGCCGTGGACCCGGATCCCCTTGGTGAGCAGGCTCATGACGTCGAAGGCGACTGTGGCACCGACACCGACGAGGGCGAGGTCGCCCCGGGGACGCAGGAAGGCGACGGCCTGTTGAAGCATCTCCGGACGGCCGGTGGTGTCCACGATGTGGTGTGCGCCGCCGCCGGTGAGGTCACGCACGTTGGTGACGAGGTCGGCCGCTCCCGGGTCCAGGCCCGCCGTGGCGCCGAGCTCGACGGCCAGGGCGCGTCGCGAGGCGACCGGCTCGATGACGATGACAGGGGCGCAGCCGCGCACGAGCGCGGCCATGAGCGCGGTGAGTCCGACCCCGCCGGCACCGATGACGACCAGGGAACTCCCCGGCTCGGGGCGCAGGCGGTTGAGTACCGTACCCGCCCCGGTCTGCGCACCGCAGCCAAGCGGCGCGGCGACGACGGCCGGCAGGTCGTCAGGGACCCGGATGGCGTTGCGCTCGTGGGCGAGCGCGAACGTGGCGAAGCTGGACTGGCCGAAGAACCCCGCGTGTACGGGTGCGCCGTCGCGGGACAACGGGGTGGTGCCGTCGCCCCGCCCGCCGGAGGTGTTCAGGGCCCCTTGGCGACGGCAGTACGCCGGATGACCAGCCACGCACTGCTCACACGCACCGCAACTGTTGAAGGTCAGGCAGACACGGTCACCCGGCGCGAGAGTGGTCACTGCCGCGCCGACCTCCTCGACCACGCCGGCACCCTCATGGCCGAAGACCATGGGAGTCAGCCGGCGGGGCCAGCTCGCCTGCATGCTGAGGTCGGTGTGACACAGGCCGGCAGCTGCCATTCGGACCAGCACCTCGTACGGCCGTGGGGCCTCGAGATCCACGGCCTGGACGACGAACGGCCCGCCTGGGGTGTCGGTGACGGCAGCTCGGATTCGCATGGCGGACTCCTTCGCGAGCGGTCAGCCTCAGGCCGCGCGCTCGAGGACGAAATAGAAGAAGGGACCGTCGGCGGGGACGTTCTTGCCGTTCATGATCCCCATGAGGGTGTTCTCGTCAGCTCGCTTGAAGTGATCGAAGACCGGCTGCCCGTCGTAGACCATGGTGGCGGTCGACTCGCCACGGAACTCGACGGTCCACAGGCTGGCCTCGCCCTTGCCGAGCACGGTGTTGGAGTACAACTCGCCCCTGTCGTCGCGGCAGATCAACGGCTTGACGTCGGTGCGGGAGACGAAGCGCTTGCCGTACCACCGGACCCGGTCCAGCTGCCCGTTGAGGGGGTGCCCCGTGTCGAGCGCGCTGCCCTTCCACTCGCCGAGAATCTCCTCGGGGCGAACCGTGTCCAACGCGGCCCAGATGTCGTCGAGTTCGGCGGCGGATACCCGGCCGCCCTGTCGGCGCAGCTCGGAGAAGCTGGTTCGGGCCGTGCTCGTGTTCATCGTGGCTTCCTCTCGCCGTTTGTGAAGGTCGTTGGCACCCGGCCGGATGCCGCACGCGGCCTTGACATCGGGCCGCGCCGTCGCCGAACCTGCTGGGGAGGTGATCGCGATGGCTGATGGCGGCCGACACCGCTGGTTGCGCCGTATCGAGGCACTCGATCCGGTCCGCGACCATCACGAGATCTACCGCATTTCGATCGGCTACGAGTTTCCCTTCGACTACCAGCGGGCGCTGGAGCTGGCACTGCTGCGCACGTACTGCGTGCCGAGCATCTCGGCGCTGCTCGATGCCACCGGCGAGTTCCGGCTCCGCGCCCAGCGGCGGTACGACGACACCGCGCTGCTGATGGCCGAGATGGCCGAGCACGGCTACGACTCGCCGCGCGGCCGGCAGGCGCTCAAGGCCATCAACCGGGCACATCATCGGTACGCCATCTCCAACGACGACATGCGCTACGTCCTGTCCACGTTCGTGTACGAGCCGATCGACTGGCTGGACCGGTTCGGCTGGCGCCGGCTGCACGAGCACGAGCGGCTGGCCGCGTTCCACTACTACCGGGCTGTCGGCGCGCGCATGGGTATCCGCGACGTGCCGGACGACTTCGACGCGTTCCTCGACTTCAAGCGCGAGTACGAACGGGCCACGTTCCGCTACGACCCGAGCAACCAGCGCATCGCCGCACACACCCTGGATCTGTTCGCCTCCTGGTACCCGCGCCCGCTGCGCCGCGCCGCGCGGCTCGGCGTGCTCGCACTGCTGCCCGCCGAGCTGCGCGCCGCCTTCGGGCTCCCGGCCGCGCCGCGCTGGGTGTCCGCCGTGGTCACCTACGGGCTGCGCGGCCGGGCTGCGGCGGTACGCCTGATGCCGCCGCGCGGCACCAGCAGGCTGACAATCGCGCCGGACAACCGCACCTACCCCGGCTACCCGCACGGGTACGAGCCCTCCGACCTGGGCGCACCGCCACCGCCGCCCGACCTCGACCCGAAGTGGCTGGCCCGCCCGGTGCCGCCGCCGAGCACCGGACCGGAGCCGCCGACCGATCGCTGACAGTGGTGTACGGCTATCCGGTGGTGGACTCGGCCGCCGGGACAGTCGACTGGTAGAGGCCGTCGATGCTGTCGCCGTACCGGTCGACGATGACCCGGCGGCGCAGCTTCAGCGTCGGAGTCAGCTCGCCCGACTCCGGCGTCCAACTCGACGGCAACACCTCGAAGGTCTTCACCTGCTCCGGTCGCGCGAGCCTGGCGTTCGCGGCGTCGACGGCGGCCTGGATCTCGGCGAGCAGCAGGGGGTCCGAGGCCAGGTGGGGCAGCTGCGCGTCGCTGATGCCACGTGCCCGCGCCCACTGGGGAGCGACCTCGTCGTCGAGCACGATCAGCGCTGTCACGTACGGTCGCCGGTCGCCGATCGCGACGGCCTGACCGATGAGCGGATGTGCCCGAAGCAGTCCTTCGATGTACGCCGGCGAGATGTTCTTGCCGCTGGAGGTGATGATGATTTCCTTCTTGCGGTCGGTGATGGTGAGGAAGCCGTCGTCGTCGATCGTGCCGACATCACCGGTGGCCAGCCAACCGTCCGCGTCGACGACCGGCTCGACGCTGCCGTCGGCGCGCAGGTATCCGGAGCACACCAACGGTCCGCGTACGAAGATCTCACCGTCGTCGGCGAGGCGTACCTGCATGCCCAGATGAGGCCGGCCGACGCTGCCGGTACGGAAACGCTCCGGCAGGTTGATGGTGGCGGTGCCGGTGGTCTCGGTCATGCCCCACACCTCCAGCACGTCGACGCCGAGCCCGGCCAGGAACCGCAGAACGTCGACCGGGATCGGGGCGGCGCCGCTGCCGGCCCAGACCATGTTCTGCAGGCCCAGTGTGGACTGGATCGGGCGCAGCACCGTGGCCTCGGCCTGCGCCAACTGAGCAGCCAGATCGTCGGGCACGGCCTCGCCCGCCGCGCGCAGTTCGTACGCCTGGAGGGCGACGGCGCTCGCGGCGCTGAAGGCGGCCTGCACGGCGGGCTCCGCGGCGGCCAGATGGGCCTGGACGCCTGCGGCCATCTTCTCCCAGATTCGCGGGACGCCGAAGAACGAGAACGGAGCGACAGTGCGCAGGGCCTTGACGAGCTGGGTGGGGTCCGGGCAGATGGTCACGTGGCCGGCGCGGTAGATGGGGTTGTAGATGCCCAGGAACCGCTCCGCGATGTGGGCCAGCGGCAGGTAGGCCACCGACGGCGCGTGGTCGGGGACGAACACGTTGGCCTCCAGGGCCACGGCCTGGTAGATCACGTTGTGGTGGCTGAGCACGACCCCCTTCGGGTCACCGGTCGTCCCCGACGTGTAGAGCAACGTCACCGGCTGCTCAGGTCGGATCGCGCGCCAGCGTCGCTCGAAGGCGGCGGGGTCGGCCCGGTGCGCGGCCTGACCGACGGAACGCACCTGCGACAGCGGCACGGTCTTCGGGGACAGATCGTCGGGCTCGGCCGCGTCGACCACCACGATCCGGCGCAGGTGCGGAAGGTCCGGCAGGACCGGACGCCAGCGGGCCAGCGCGGCGGCGTTCTCCAGCACGAGCACCTGGGCGCTGCTGTGTAGTGCCACGTATCGCATCTGGTCGGTGCTCAGCGTCGGATAGATCGTGGAGGGCACCGCGCCCAGGTGGACTGCGGCGAGGTCGACAAGCCAGTGCTCCGGCCGACTCGACATCATGATCAGCATGTGGCCGCCCGGCTCCAGGCCGATGTCGGCCAGGCCGCCGGCGAGCTCGGCGACCTCGCCGTGCAGTTGCGCCCACGTGCGGGTGTCGTCGCGGTCGAGCGTGGTCAGCGCCGGCAGGTCGGCGAAGTCTGTGGCGTTGCGGTGCAGCAGGACGGGAACAGTCAGATTGGCGGCCGTCTTGGCGCATTGGTCGGCAAGAGCGTCGGCGGGGTCCATGGGGTTACTCCTTCAGCCGTAACCGGGCCTGGTGGGGTGAGGCCGGTGTACCCCTCATCGTGGTGGTGGCGAGGGTGCCGCAGCCTGTGACAGCACTGTAAACGAGGGCTAACTTTCTGGGAAGGACCGACTATCCGCACGGGCTAATCTGGATCGCAGTCGTGACCCGCGCTAGAACTTCGCCTAACCAAACGGCCGCCCCCGGGCAGGGGCGGCCGCAGCGGCGCTCGTCGGGACAGGACCGGTGTTACTGCGCGGTCCACCCGCCGTCGACGTGCAGGACGCTGCCGGTGACATAGCTGGCGGCGTCCGACGCCAGGAAGGCGACGGCGCCGACGACCTCGTGCGGCAGCCCGAAGCGGCCCATCGGAATCCGCTCGCGCAACCGCCTCGACCACTGGTCGTGGCTGCGCAGCCCTGCCGTCATCGGTGTCTCCAGGTAGCCGGGCGCGACCGCGTTCACCCGGACGCCGGCGGCCGCCCACTCCAGTGCCAGCGTCCGGGTGAGCTGCTCGACCCCGCCCTTGCTGGCGCTGTAGGCGGCCAGCCGCGGAAGACCGACCTGGCCGTGCACCGAGGACATGTTGACGATGCTGCCCGCGCCCTGCTCGATCATGATCGCGCCGGCGGCGCGGGCGCAGATGAACACCCCGGACAGGTTGGTGTCGATCACCTGCTGCCAGTCCGCGACGCTCAGTTGCTCGCTGCGGTGCAGCGCCGGGCTGATGCCGGCGTTGTTCACCAGGATGTCCAGGCGATCCCATCGTCGCCGGGCCAACGTCACGACGGCTTCGGCAACAGCCTCGTCGGTGACGTCGCCGGCCACGATGTCCGCCGTGCCACCGTTGGCGACTATCTTGTCGCGCACCGCCTCCAACGCGTCCAACCGGCGCGACTGGAGGATCACGGAAGCGCCCGCCTCCGCCAGCCCTTCGGCGATCGCCGCCCCCACGCCCTGGCCGGCGCCCGTCACCCAGGCGACCTTGCCCTGAAGCTGCCCGTCGACCACGCTCATCTCGTTTCCTCTCCTCGACGGTGTCCGTCACGAGCCAGCGTCGCGACGCCCCGCCGTCGACCACGCGCTGTCCCATGTGCACAAGCGCCTCTGCCGCCCGGCCATTTCCGCGGGGCGCCTCTTCGGTCATGGACCGTCCGATCGCGACGGAACACCGCAACCCCTTGCCACAGTGGGGATTGCGGACGGCGTGGCGTCCGTGCAGTTCAGGTTGGGCCGAACATCGACCGTCATCGCATTCGGCCTTGTGATCCTCGGCACAGTGTGCTCTCATCTGATACACAGTCGCAACATTTGTTTCACCGTATCAATGGCCTCGACCCCGAGGAGTGAACGTGGAACCAGTCAGCAGACGCAGGATGTTGCAGGTCGGTGGGGCCTTGGGCGCGCTCGGCGCGTTGAGTGCCACCACGTCAGCGCAGGCCGCACCATGGTCCTGGTCCCCAATGGGCTCGGTCGCGGGCGCCGGGGCGGGCACCGATCCGCGATGGGTGTGGGACGAGGAGGCCGACCCTCTGGTCGCCTCGCTGCTCGACAGGGGCGACGCGCCGTTGGTCAACCGGGTGCTGCGGACCTGGACCAGGAACGGGCAGCCGCTGCCGGACGGTCTGCCCGCTGACGTACACCAGTTCATCCAACGTGCCCGTCAGCTTCCGTCCTGGGTCGACCAGGGCAAGCTCGCCACCGCGGTGCAGTTCAACGAGAAGCGGGGGCTCTACCTCGGCGTCCTGTACGGTCTGGCCAGCGGCATGATGAGCACTGTCATTCCGAAGGAGGCCCGCGCCGTCTACTACTCCGAGGGCGGCGCGGACATGAAGGACCGCATCTCCAAAACGGCAAAGCTCGGGTACGACATCGGCACGGCCAACGCCTACCAGCCCACCGGCTCGATGATCGTGACGGCCGTCAAGACCCGGCTGGCCCACGCCGGCGTACGTCATCTCCTGCCGCAGTCGCCGAGGTGGGTGGCCGTCGCCCCGGAGGACATCCCGATCAGTCAGCGGGACATGATGGTCACGTGGCACAGCCTGCCGACCACTGTCATGCGCCAGCTGAATGCGTGGCGGGTTCCGATCCCCACCCGGGAGTCGACAGCATTCCTCCACCTGTGGCAGGTGGCCGCACACATGCTGGGCATCAAGGACGAGTACATCCCTGCCACGTGGAGTGAGGCCAACGCCCAGGCCGACCAGGTCCTCGACCCGGTGCTGGCACCGACCCCCGAGGGCATCGCGCTCGCGGACATCCTGCTCGACCTCGGCAAGGAGATCGACGCCGGCATCCTGAGCAAGCCCATCCTCGGCTCGTT
This sequence comes from Micromonospora profundi, assembly GCF_011927785.1. NCBI lineage: Bacteria > Bacillati > Actinomycetota > Actinomycetes > Micromonosporales > Micromonosporaceae > Micromonospora > Micromonospora profundi. Next base: position 1,706,523 of record NZ_JAATJK010000001.1, read on the forward strand.
CACGAGGTTCCTGCTCGGCAACCAGATCGCCAACTGGTTGCAGATCCCCCGGGAACCGCTCTGGGACACCTTGTTGCAGACGGCCTGGGGGCCGTTCATCGCCGTCCGGGAGGCGCTGCTTCCGCTTCCCCTCGCGCCGCCGTCGTACTGGCTCTTCGACGAGTTCCTGCGCAAGCTGGCCCTGCTCTTCCTGTCCGAGGGGCAGCAGATCAACATCGAGATCCCGCTCGGCAACCGTCCATCCTGATCGTGCACGTCGCAGTCGGGGACGCGGCCGGTGTCGCGTCCCCGACCCCTGCCGACGCACCGCACCCAGTTCGCGAGACAGCACACCGATCAGCAGTGAGAACGGCCATGGTGGAGCGCAATTCCCGGGGACGCTTCCCCGGGTACGTGCTGGCCGCGCCGGTGCTGGTGACCGCTGCGGAACTGGTGACGACCCCCGGTGCTGCCGCGCTGCCGTCGTCGGACCCGATGGAGCTGCTCGGCCTCAACGACATCATGACCGCCGTGGCGCTGACCACATCGGCACTGATCGCCGTCGAGGTCAGTGAGGACGGAACCGTCTCGATCGCGGTGCCGCGAGCCCTGATGGGGCAGACGGCCACCACCTCGACCGCCGCCCTGATCGCCGAGGAACTCTCTGTACCGCGCGGACGGATCCGCGTCGCACTTGCCGACGCCCGGCCGGAACGTGCGGGCACCCCGGCTGCCGGCGGGCCGTCCTATGCGCCGATCCGGGTCGCCGCTGCCATCGCCCGACAACGGCTCCTGAGGGCCGCGTCGACAATGTTCGACGTACCCCTCGGCGATCTGCGGCTGGAGGCCGGCTTCGTCACCGACGGCGCCGGCCGGAGGGTCGACATCGGCGCCCTCGCCACGAGGGCAGCCAGCCCGAGCACCCTCGCCGTGGCGGTGGAGCTCGCCCCGCGCGACGGTCGCACCTTCGTCGGCCATCCGGCGGTCGGGCCCGCGCGCGGGCGCTAGATCCCTTGACAGCGGAAGGTGTGCGCGGCCACACTAATTTTGCTAATTCGATTTAGCGCAGCATCAGGTCCAGAGAGTGCCGGAACGGGTCGTTATCGACGGGCGCGAGCCCGGGTGGCCCAGGAGGAGGCTCTTCACGTCCCACCACCACCAACCCGCGTCCCGTCCCCAGACGCCTTCAGCTCCGGTGGCTCCTCCGGTAGTGAGCCGAATCAAGCGCTGCGCCCCCGGTTGGGGCTCGATCAGTGCTGCCCTCAGTCGACAGTGTCCGAATAGAACCGTGGGTCTGAAAGGCCGTGATATGAGACTACAAAGGTGTGTGCTCAGATGAGGAAGGCGATCGGAAGGCGCGGGTTCGCGCGTGCGGTCGCGTTGCTCGCGTTCGCGTCACTCGGTGCCAGCGCGATCGTCTCCGCGCCGGCTGCCGCCGCCGCCACGACCGCGCTTGTGGAAGGTGCGACCGTCACTGCGGACAGCGCCTCACCGACCGGCTACACCGTCAGGTTCGTCTACCACAACCCCAACGCCACGCAGGTCCGCCTGGCCGGCGACCTGACGCTGCTCGACGTCGGCACCGGCACCACGCGGTACCAGCCGGAAGCCTGGCAGCCGGGTCGGTACCACTCCGGAGGCACCGAGTTCCTCAGGGACATGACCAGGGATTCCACGGGACGCTGGTCGGTCTCGCTCCCGCTGCACGCCGGCAGCCTCAGCTACTGGTACCGGGTCTGGGACCCCACCCAGGATTGGGTCAACAAGCGCATCTGGGACCCGGCCTCGACGAACCCCCGGCCCCCGGGCGAATCCTCGTTCCGGGTCCGCAACAACGACGTGCTCGACGCCGTGTACGTGCCGTACGCCGACAAGCAGAACGACCCGGTGCTGAAGGAGCGCGCGGAGTACGAGCTGCCAGTGGCGGACCCGTCGCGGCGGGGCACCGTCCGGTACATCCCCTACACCACGATCCTCGGCGACAGCGGCCACTACCTCGGTGTCTACCTGCCGCCGAACTACGACCCGAACCGCGCCCAGCCGTACAAGGTCGCGTATCTCGCCCACGGCATCTTCGGCGACGAGACCGACTTCATGGTCCCCGCGAACGTCCCGAACATCCTCGACAACATGACGGCCAAGGGCGAGATCGAGCCGACGGTGGTCGTCACCATGGGCAACCACTTCACGGGTACGAGCCTCGGGTTCGCCTCGTACAACCAGACCAACGCCGCGAACAACCTGGTCCAGACGATCCTGCCGCTGATCGAGTCCACCTACAACGTCTCCACCGAGCGGGAGGGGCGTGCCTACGGCGGGTTCTCCTACGGCGGGTCGACCGGCGGCTTCGTCATCCGTAACTACCCGACCACGTTCGGCTTCTACGGGCACTTCTCCGGCAACCCGTCCCTCACCCCGCAGGACTACGACAACATCGCCGCGGCGGTCGGCGACGACGATCTCTTCGTGTTTCTCGGCAACGGCGTCTTCGAGGGCAACCTCAACGCCCATAACGGCATCGCGAACAACTTCCGGGCCCGCGGGTACGACGCCTACACCACCCAGGTGCCCGGTGCGCACGACGGGATGACCGCCGGCCAACTGTTCACGATCTTCGCGCGGGACTTCCTGTGGTCGGGGGTCGACTCGGTGTCGGTGACCCCCGCGACCGAGACCCTGACGCGGGGCTGGAACTGGACCCGGCAGTTCGCCGCCCAGGTCACCACCAACGACGGGGTGAGCCCGGCGGTCACGTGGTCGGTCACGGGAGCGACGTCGGCGGGTACGACCATCTCCGCGGACGGTCGGCTCTCGGTGGCGGCGAACGAGACCGCTTCGGCGCTCACCGTCGTGGCGACGTCGGTGGTCGACCCGACCAAGGCGGGCACGGCAGGGGTCACCCTGACGCCCCCGGGCGCGGCACGGGTCGTGGTGAAGGCGAAGGCCGCGCCCGCGTCGATCGTCAGGGGTGGCACGTTCACACTGGACGTCGACCTGCGGGCGCAGACCCAGCACAAGAAGGCGCCGCAGGTGACAGGTGAGATCGCCGTGACCTTCGGTGGCAGCACGCAGGTGGTGTCGCTCACCGATGGCGCGGCCGTCGTCAACCTGCCGACCAGCGGCCTGTCGGCCGGGGGATACCCGGTCCACGTCGCCTACTCCGGCGACACGACCTACGCCTCCACCGCGGCCGTTCATCAGCAGCTGCGGGTGCGGTAGCCCTTCGGCATGGTGGGCCGGCGATCGCACTGTCGTCGGCCCACCATCAGCGGCGCCGTCCGGCCGGAGCCCCGAGTCGGGGCACGGCCCGGCGGCGTCTGACGATCAGGCGTCCGCCGTGGCGGCCAACGCGCGCAGGTCGCAGCCGGCGAGCGCGTCCGACTGGGGTACGTGGGCGAGGTCGGCCTCGGCGAGCCCGAGCCGGCCGTACGCGTTGTGCAGCGCCGCCACCACGGCGCCCAACGCGCCGGAGAGGTCCCCGAGTTCGGCGCTCTGGACGACCGCCGGGGCGGAGGGCACGATCTCCCTCAGCCGACTGCCCAATCGGCCGAGATCGGGTGTGAGCGCGTGGGAGATGCCGCCGCCGAGGACGATCACCTCGGGTTCGTAGGCCACCACGGCGGCGGTGAGGATGATCAGCAGTGCCTGCTCGACGTACTGCTTGACCGGCACCAGGCGGGGATCGGTGGAGTGGAAGACGTCTGCCGCGTTGTCGAACGGTAGGCCGAGGTCGCGGGCGCGGGCGAGGATTCCGGGCCCGGTGATGATCTGTTCGAGTGCGCCGCCCAGCGGGCCGGCCGGCAGGTGCCCGAACTCGCCCACCATGCCGCTGCGGCCCCGGAACAGCCGCCGTTCGATGGCGACGCCGGCACCGAGCCCGGCCCCGATCGTGAACATCACAGCTGTCTGCGTGTCGCGCGCCGCGCCGAAGCGCAGCTCACCCAGCAGCGCGTAGTTGGAGTCGTTGTCCACCTCGATGCCGGTGGCCAGCCGCTTCTCCAGCAGGCGGAGGAACTCCGGATCCTCGACCTGGGGAAGGTTCGGCGCGTTACGGACGGTGCGGTCGTGCTGCCGGACGGCACCGGGCAGCCCCACCGCCACGCAGTCGAGCCGGTCGAGATGATCGCCGACGGTCTGCCGGATGAGGTCGGCCAGCCAGTGGGCCAGCCGGGGGGCGTCGTAGTCGGCCGGGGTGGGGACCGTGCGGCCCACAAGCGGCGTGGCGGCGAGGTCGGCCACCACCAGGCGGACGTTGGAACCGCCGACGTCGACTCCGCAGACCACGCCCCGTCCGGCGGCGATCGCCACCCGTGTCGCCCGCCGGCCCCGGGTGGTGCTCGGGGTGCCGTCGGTCTCGGTCAGCAGCCCTTCGTCGAGGAGTTGTTCGACGATGCGTGACACCGTGGCGGGGGAGAGGTCGGTCTCCTGGCCGATGGCGGTGCGGGTCACCGGGCCGTGGGTGAGGACGTGCGTCAGCACCGTCGACCGGTTCGCGCGTCGCGGCGCCTGTGCTTCCACGTCCACCTCCCCTATTTCTTTCCGACCGAATGTTAAGGCTGCGCCCTGGCCGCCGCAACACCCGAGCGCGTGTCGGTTCGCCCGGCTCCAGGGATACCGCCGGTAGCCCGCGCTGTCGGCTGCATTTCCGTCGTAGCCGGACAGATACCCATCTTTGCGGTCGAACCGCGTGGCCGAAATCTCCGAGCGGGCCTCTTGACGGGTGTGAGCAGGGACGTTAATACTTTCACCCTGAACGGAAATAGAGGCCGCCGCCCCGCCGGTACGGACCGGAGCCGGGGTGACGGCACGGGTCCCTTGTCACGTGCCGTGCTGGTCACGTCGGAACCCCGTCTCAGTCCGGAGCCACCGGCTCCGGGCCCGTTGCTGTGGAGGGAAGAGCTATGAATCTCACCCGTAGGCGTGGGGCAGTTCTGGGCGCGATCTGCGCCCTGGCGCTCATGGTCAGCGCCTGCTCGAACGAGACGTCCGGTGATGACGGCGGCGCGTCGAGCGGCCCCCGGACCGAACCGAGCCTGTCGTTCGTCGGCCCCGGCGGGGAGACGCCGACCGCCGCCGACCAGCTCTCGCTGACCCCCGAGGAGCAGCAGAAGGTCAAGGACGGCAACTTCTCGGCCGCCTTCGTCTGGCACGAGGGTTCCGCGCTGACCAAGGCTGTGGAGTCCGGCGTCCGCAAGGAGTTCGACCAGCTCGGCATCAAGGTGCTGGCCAGCACCAGCGCCGAGTTCGACGCCGCCCGGCAGGCCAACAACCTGCAGACCGTCCTGGCGCTCAAGCCCGACCTGATCGTCACCATCGCTGTCGACCCCACCGCTGCCGCGGCGGCGTTCAAGCCCGCTGTCGACGCCGGCGTCAAGCTCGTCGTGATGACCACCCCGCCGAAGGGCTACAAGGCCGGGGAGCAGATCGTCGGCATCGTCACCGCCGACCTGACCGCGTTCGGTAAGGCCAACGCGGAAATGCTCGGCAAGGCGCTCGGCGGCAAGGGCAAGGTCGGCTACATCTACCACGACGCCGACTTCTGGTTCACCAACCAGCGGGACAAGGCGTTCAAGGACTGGCTGAACTTCCTCTACCCCGACATCAAGATCGTCGAGGAGGCCGGGTTCTCCGACCCGGCGCGGACCGAGGACATCGCGACCGCGATGCTGACCCGCCACTCCGACCTGAACGGCGTCTACGTCGCCTGGGCGACCGCCGCCGAGGGCGTGCTCGCCGCGACCCGGCAGCAGGGTCGCACCGACGTCAAGATCGTCACGAACGACCTGGAGGCGAACCTCGCCGCCGACATGGTCAAGGGCGGCAACATCGTCGGCGTCGTCGCCAACGGCTCCACCCGCCTCGGCCAGAACCTGGGCATCGTCGGCGCCTACGGGCTGCTCGGCAAGAAGGCTCCCGAGTTGGTCGTCGGATCGCCGATGGCCGCCACCAAGGAGAACATCGCCGAGGCCTGGCGCGACGACTACGGCCAGGAGCCGCCGGCCGAGGTGCGCGCCAACTAACTGCAGGTGACGCGAGGCCCGGGGTCTCTCCCCGACGGGACCCCGGGCCTCACTCCGGCCACGCGACACGGCCGGGTCCGCGAGCCCTCTGCGAAGCGCGATGGAAGGAAAAGCCAGATGGGGTACGTCCAGACAGTCCTCGGGCCAGTGGCCCCCGAGTCGCTCGGCCGGGTGCTGAGCCACGAGCACCTCGGCGCGCTGGTGCCCGGGCCGTGGCTGTCCGGCGGCGCCGGCGACGACCGCGCGGACCTCGCCGTCGACGCCGTCCGTGGCCTGCCGGAACTGGGCTTCGGCACGATCGTGGACCTGTCCCCGTACGAGGTGGTGGGCCACGACGTCACACTGCTGCGCGAGGTGGCCGAACGCACCGGCCTGCACGTCGTCGCCGGATCGGCGATCTACCTGGAGCCGTACTCGCCGGGCTGGGCGCTGAACGCCAGCGTGGACGAGATGCGGGAGCGGTTCGTCGCCGACGCCACGATCGGGGTGGGCGACACCGGAGTCAAGGTCGGCATCTTCGGCGAGCAGGCCACCGGGCTCAACGAGATCACCCCGCACGAGGAGAAGTGCCTACGTGCCGCCGCCCGCGCCCACGTGGCCACCGGGCTGTCGGTGAACACCCACACGACGCACGGCACGATGGCGCTGGAGCAGGTCGAGATTCTGCGCGAGGAGAAAGCCGACCTCTCCCGCATCGTCATCGGCCACCTGGACATCAACCCCGACCCGGACTACCTGCGGGCGGTGCTCGCGACCGGCGTCAACATCGCCTTCGACACCCTCGGCAAGCAGTTCTGGGACTTCGTGCTCGCCCCGCTGCCGGACAACCCGCCCGAGGGCGAGTTCGGCAAGCGGGCGTACCACAGGCCCGACCGCGCCCGCCTGGACATGCTCGCGGGGCTGGTCCGCGACGGGTACGCCGACCGGATCCTGCTCTCGATGGACCTGACCGGCGCGGAGGCGTACCTGAATCCGGGCACGCACGGCCGCCTCGGCTACTCGTACCTCGGTCAGGAGATCGTGCCGGGTCTCGCCCGGCTCGGTGTGCCGCCGGAGGCGCTCGACGCGATGCTGGTGGCCAACCCGGCCCGACTCCTGACGGTCGGCTGATGGCCGGCCACCCGAACCCGCGGTCCGACTCGACCGGGTACGTCGCCGGTGTGGACCTCGGCGGCACCAAGCTCCGGGCCGCGATCGCGGATCTCACCGGTCACATCGTGGCCGAGGACGTGCTGGCCACCGACCCGCGCGGAGGGCTGGCCGTCGCCGCGCAGATCGACGCGCTGCTGCGCGACCTCGCCGTCCGGGGTGGCGTTCCGTGGTCCGACGTCCGGGTCAGCGCTATCGGCCTGCCCGGTGCCCCGGACCCGGCCACCGGCACCGTCGACCTCTCCCCGAACGTCTCCGAACTCGGGTCCTTCGACATCCGGGCCGAGCTGACAAGCCGGCTGGGTCACAGGGTCGTGCTGGACAACGACGTCAACATGGCAGCCGCCGGAGAGCGGTGGCTGGGCAGCGGACGTACCCATCGGCATTTCGTCTTCGTGGCAGTCGGCACCGGGATCGGCATGGGCATCGTGCTCAACGGCGAACTGGTCCACGGCGCCCGGGGCGCGGCGGGGGAGATCTCCTACCTGCCACTGGGTACCGACCCGTTCGACCCCGCGAACCAGGTCCACGGCGCGTTGGAGCAGGCGGTGGCCGGCGCGGCCCTGGCCGCCCGCTACCGGGCGGTGAGCGGCGAGCAGGCAAGCGTGCCCGATGTCTTCGACAGGGCCGCGGCCGGCGACGAGGTCGCCCGGACGGCCATCGACGAGGAGGCCCGCTTCATCGCGTTGGCAATCGTCGCGGTCACCGCCGTCCTCGACCCGGAGGCGGTCGTCCTCGGCGGCGGGATCGGATCCCGGGTCGAGCTTGTCGATCCGGTCCGGCGCTGGGTCGCCGCGTTGAGCGCGGACGCCCCGGAGATCAAGACCAGTCTGCTCGGCGACCGCGCCGGCCTGCTCGGCGCCATCGCTGTCGCCCGTACCGAGGCCGGCGTCCACAGCGGTCCGCCGACCCACCACGACCTGCCCGCCCACCTCGGTTCGGCGGCGCGGCCCGTTGCGACCCAGCCCGGCTGGACCGCCTCTTTGGAAACAGCGGAGGGACGATAGATGACCCAGACCGATGCTGCGGTGAAGGCCAGAAGCGGGCCGGCCTGGAGCAGGTTCAACTGGCGCGACTACGTGGTCTACATCGGCTTCGCCGTCGTGTTCCTGTTCTTTGCCATCACGCAGGGCAGCAATGGCTTCCTCACCACAAGCAACCTCACGAACATCATCATCCAGACCGCGCCGATCACGGTCATGGCGGTCGGCCTGGTCTTCGTGCTGGCAGCCGGTGAGATCGACCTGTCCATCGGCTCGGTCGTCGCGCTCTCCGCGCTGGTCGGCGCGGTGACGTTGCGGGAGACCGACAGCATGCTGCTCGGCGCGGCGGCCGGGTTGCTCGCCGGCGCGGCGGTCGGCCTTGTCAACGGGGTCTTCGTCACCCTCGTGCGCCTGCCGTCCTTCCTTGTCACCCTCGCCACGATGGGTGCGGTGGCCGGTCTGGCCCGCGAGGTCACCGGCCTCCAGTCGGTGCCGGTCGGCAACGAAGCCTTCCTTGCGATCTTCGGCCAGGGCGAGATCTTCGGCATCCCCGGCCTGGTGCTCTGGTCGGTGGCGGCAGCGGTCGTCGGCTACCTCGTGCTGCGCCAGACCCGGTACGGCGCGCACACCCTCGCGATCGGCGACAACGTGGGCGCGGCCCGGGTCAGCGGCATCAACGTGGTCCGCGTCAAGATCATGGTGATGATGGGCAGCGCCATGTGCGCCGCAATGGCCGGTCTGCTCTACGCCGGCCGCTTGCAGGGCGCCCGGTACACCCTCGGCGAGGCCGACCTGATGACCGTGATCGCCGCGGTGATCGTCGGCGGGACCAGCCTGTTCGGCGGCAAGGGCTCCATCGTCGGAGCGCTGCTGGGCAGCCTGCTCATGGGCATGCTCAACAACGGCCTGATCCTGGCCGGGCTGTCCGTGTCCCAGCAGATGATGGCGCGCGGCGCGATCATCCTCGTTGCCGTCTCCGTCTCGCTGCGCGAGCGGCGCAGCTGACCCGGAAGGAAGCTGACGCATGTTTCTGGATCTGCTGCGACGCCGCAACCCGGGCCTCCTGGCCGCTGCCGCGGACCTGCACGGCACTGGTGAGCTGCCAACCAACTGCTACGCGCTGGACCTGGACACCGTGGCGACGAACGCTGCCGCCATCCGGCGTGAGGCCGACCGCCACGGGCTCTCCGCGTACGCGATGACCAAGCAGGTCGGGCGCAACCCCGACTTCTGCCGGACGATCCGCGACGCCGGCATCACCGAGGCCGTCGGCGTGGACCTGCAGTGCGCCCTGGCCGACCGGCGCGGCGGGCTCGGCATCGGTCACCTTGGTCACCTGGTGCAGATTCCCCGGCACGAGGCAGCCACCGCGGCCGCGCTCGCCCCGCGATTCTGGACGGTCTTCAACGACACAAAGGCCGGTGAGGCGGCGGCCGCCAGCGCCGCCGCCGGCCGGGAGCAGGCGCTGCTCGCCCGGATCAGCGCCCCCGGCGACCGCTTCTATCGCGGTCACGAGGGCGGCTACCCGGCCGACGAGATCGTCGCGGTCGCCGACCGGCTCGACGCCCTTCCCGGGGCACGGTTCGCCGGTGTCACGAGCTTCCCAACCCAACTGTTCGATCCGGCCGCCGGCCGCGTGGTGCCGACTGCGAACCTCGACACCCTGCGGACCGCCGCCGCCGCGTTGCGCGCCGCCGGGCGGTCCCACGTCGAGATCAACGCCCCGGGTACGACGTCCGCCGCAATCCTGGGCATGCTCGCCGAGGCTGGTGCCACGCAGGTCGAGCCCGGTCACGGGCTGACCGGCACGACGCCCTGGCACGCTGTCACCGACCTGGTCGAGGAGCCCGCCGTGCTCTACGTCAGCGAGGTGTCCCACCTGTGGGACGGTCGGGCGTACGTCTTCGGTGGCGGGCTCTACGTCGACCCCGTACTGGGTCTGGGCGGCACCCGCGCCCTGATCGTGCCCCGGGGCGGTGGTCTCGACGACGCGCACCTGGTCGACGTGGAGATGCCCGCGCCGGAGGCGATCGACTACTACGCGATGGCCGACGTCAGCGCGGTGCCGTCCGTCGCGCCCGGTGACACCGTCCTGTTCGGATTCCGCCCGCAGGTCTTCGTCACCCGGGCACTGACCGCAGGCGTGACCGGCGTGCGTTCCGGCGTTCCGGCTGTCACCGGCGTCTACGCCGCCGACGGGTCTACGCCGATCCGGCTCGACGACACCGACCCGCGCACCCACGCGACCGGCAGCACAGGGAGGGCATCATGAGCACTGTCACCCAGAACACCGTCCCGGCCGGCGACGCGGCCGGCACGGCCGCCCCACCGTTGCAGCTGCGCGACATCCGCAAGCAGTTCGGCGGGGTCGTCGCGATCGAGCGGTTCGACCTCGAACTGGCCGCCGGTCAGATCACCGCGCTGGTCGGCGACAACGGCGCCGGCAAGTCCACCCTCGTGAAGATCATTTCCGGGGTGTACCAGCCGACCGAGGGCGAACTGCGGATGCACGGCCGACCGGTGACGTTCCGGGACGCCTCCGACGCCCGCCGGCAGGGCGTCGAGGTGGTCTACCAGGACCTGGCCCTCGCCGACTCGCAGCCGGTCTACATGAACATGTTCCTCGGCCGGGAGTTGACCCGCGGCCCGCTGCGGCTGCTGGACCGCCGCCGGATGGCGCGGGAGACCCAGGAACTTGTGGACGCCCTGGACGTCCGCATCCCCAGCGCGAAGGCGACGATCAGGGACCTCTCCGGCGGGCAGCGTCAGGCGGTGGCGATCTGCCGAGCCACCCACTGGGCGAGCGGCCTGGTGTTGATGGACGAGCCGACCGCCGCGCTGGGGGTGGCCGAGACCGCCAAGGTGGAGCAGCTGATCATGAAGCTGCGGGAGCGGGGCGCGGCAGTCCTCGTCGTCAGCCACAACCTCGACCAGGTGTTCCGGATCGCCGACCGGGTGGCAGTGCTGCGCCGCGGCCGCCAGGTCGGTGTCCGCAACATCGAGGAGACCAGCCGCAACGAGATCGTCTCGATGATCACCGGTGCGTCGGACGAGGCCGAGCGGCAGTGAGCCCGGCTGCTGCTGGCGATCCGGGGCATCGCCAGCAGCAGCCGGCCGGGCTGATGCCTGACACCTCGCGGCCAGAAAACTTGTGCCCGTTGTCGTAGATATTCTCGACCGGGCCGGTTAATGTATCTCTCGTTGACAGCAGAGGAACGTAAAGACGCGGACGACCTGACCCGTTGCGAGGTCGCGACGGGCAGAGGGCGGGAAGCCGGCGCACAGCACCGCTTCCGCCCGCATGGCAGTGCAGGTATGCAAGCTCCGGTCGACATGACGGAGGGTCGCAGGTGGGGCCGAGGCACGTTCAGGGCTCCAGCTGACAGTTCGTCGCACGGGCGCGAGGCCATGAAGTTGCGTGGGGTCTCGACGCCAGCGAGCAGTTCAGGCAATGGAAGCAGAGGAAAGGGAGGGTTCTACACCGTTGGATCGCCCGCTGCCGGTCGCTGTTCGGGCCGGGCGGACACCGCAGTTTCCATCGAACGAGAGGTGGTCTCCGGTCACGCTTACGCGATCCTCGCAACCGACGTCTGCACAGCAGGCCGGTGCGGAAAGGACAAGCCGACGAACTCGTCGGTAGATGGTGTTTCAGACCCTGTAACCCTGGGCCCCGGCGCGTCAGCGCCGGGGCCCTCGACGTGGAGGTGAGATGGGCCAAGGACCCGAGGACATGTTCGGCGACGAGGACTTCCCCGCGTACACGATCGGTCGTGCCGCGGAGATCGTCGGCACCACCCAGGAGTTCCTGCGCAGGCTGGACGAGGCCAAGCTGATCCACCCGCAACGCTCGGCGGGCGGGCACCGCCGCTACTCCCGCTACCAGCTGCGGCTCGCGGCGAGGGCCCGGGAGATGGTCGACCAGGGGACGGCGCTGGAAGCCGCCTGTCGCATCATCATCCTTGAGGACCAACTCGAGGAGGCCCTGCGGCAGAACCAGAACAGTCGATGAGCACAGCCGCGCCCGGCCACGTCAGACGGTGCGCCGGGAGCGGCTCAGCGCGATCGAACCGAGACCCAGCGCGGCCACGCCCAACACCAGGGCCACGTACGCGCCGCCACGGCCGTTGCCCGTGCCGATCCCGCTGTCCGAGGTAACCACCACAAGCGCGCCGAGCGCCACGCCGACCAGCCCCGTCGCCAGCGCCACGGCCGCGCCGAGCCGACCGGTGCCGGTGCCGACGCGACTTGCGGGACGGGCCAGGGACAACGCGCCGATGATGACGCCGACCAGTGCCACCACGGCTGCCACTGAGGCCCCGAGCCGCCCGGCACTCATGCTGACGCTGGCGGCGACCGGCTGAGTCGCCGCGTACGCGGCCGCCGGAGCGGTGAGCCCGCCGGCAAGCGTGGACGCGACGACGGCGACCACCAGCCGGGCGGTTGACGGATTCCCTGACGCGTTCATGTGTCCACTCCTTCGTCGTCAATCGTTGTGCTCTGATCCTGGCGTCGGGCGGGCTGCCGGTCGTCCGGCGGCGGGACGCCTCCTCGCCTGCCGTCGAGGGCGTACCCGCCTGCCACGGTCGGGGCAGGCGCGGCGTGCGCTACAGCGGGCGCGGTAGTGGTGGCTCGTCCGCCAGGGGGAGTCGCAGGCGGCGTACGCGGGGCTACGGTTCCGGCATGAGCACGGGACGGGTGGGTGTCCGAGACATCGGAATCGCCGTGTGCGTGACAGCGGCGCTGCTCGCCGCAGGGCTCGCCGAGGACCGCGCCCACATTTCCCTGGACCTGCTCGGCCTCGCGCTCCTGGCGGCCAGCGGTCTGGCTCTGGCAGCGCGCCGGCAGGCGCCCGTCGCCGTCCTCGCGGTCAGCGGGTTGTGCGGCGTCGGCTACCAGGCGGTGGGGTTCGACGTACCCGCCGTCGCCTTCCTGTTCGCCGTGTACGCCGCCGTGCGGGCAGGGCATCGCGCCGTCACGATCATCGCCGCCGTACTCATGTTGCTCGCACTGCCGCTCACGGCCCTGGCCCCGCCGTTGGACCTTCCGGTGGGCGAGGCGCTCACACGTGCCCGCGGCGCGCTCGAGGTGGCGTGGCTTGTCGCCGCCGCGGCCGCGGGCGAGGCGTTGCGGCAGGCCGAGCGGCGGGCTGACGAAGCCGAGCGCACCCGGGAACAGGTCGCGCGTCGCCGTGCCGACGAGGAACGGCTGCACATCGCGCGCGAGCTGCACGACTCGCTCACCCACCAGATCTCGATCATCAAGGTGCAGGCCGAGGTGGCCGTCCACCTGGCCCACAGGCGCGGCGAGGCGGTGCCGGAGGCGCTGCTGGCGATCCGGGAGGCCGGCCGTGAGGCGAGCCGCGAGCTGCGCGCCACCCTTGAGGCGCTGCGCGAGGACGGCGGCAACCCGCAGCGCGGGCTCGATCACCTCTCGGAGCTTGTGGAGCGGGCGCGAATGGCTGGCCTGGACGCGACGTTGACGATCGAGGGACAGCGACACGAGGTGCCGGCAGCTGTGGACCGGACCGCCTACCGGATCGTCCAGGAGTCCCTCACCAACGTCGCCCGGCACGCCGCCGCCGCGACGGCGTCGGTCCGCGTCGACTACCGCCCGGGTGCCCTCGCCATCCGCGTCGACGACGACGGCACGGCCCGGCTGGGCACGACACCGACGCCCGGTGTGGGGTTGCTCGGCATGCGTGAACGGGTCACCGCCCTCGGCGGTCGGCTCCGTGCCGAGCCCCGCGACGAGGGCGGCTTCAGCGTCCACGCCGAGCTTCCCGTCGGCCCGACACCATGATCCGCGTCCTGCTTGTCGACGACCAGCCGCTCCTTCGCAGCGGCTTCCGCGCGCTCCTCGACGCCGAAGACGACATCGAGGTGGTGGGCGAGGCCGCCGACGGGAGGCAGGGAGTTGCCCTCGCCCGGCAACACCTGCCCGACATCGCGCTCGTCGACATCCAGATGCCGATCATGGACGGCATCGAGGCGACACGGCTCATCGCCGCGGACCCGACCCTGGCCGGGGTGCACGTCGTCATCCTTACCAACTACGGCCTCGACGAACACGTCTTCCACGCACTGCGCGCCGGTGCCGCCGGCTTCCTCGTCAAGGACATCGAGCCGGAGGACTTCCTGCACGCCGTCCGCGTCGCGGCACGCGGCGACGCGCTGCTCGCACCGTCGATCACCCGCAGACTCATCGACAGGTACGTCACCGAGCCGCCCCACCTGCGTGCCCACGCCGGCCTGGCCGGGCTCACCAACCGGGAACGGGAGACCGTCGCACTGGTCGCGCGTGGGCTCTCCAACGACGAGATCGCCGACCGCCTGGTGATCAGCCCGCTGACCGCGAAGACACACGTCAACCGGGCCATGGCCAAGTTGCACGCGCGGGACCGCGCCCAACTCGTGGTCATCGCGTACGAGTGCGGCCTGGTCGTGCCGCGCCCACGCTGAGGTGACCGACAGCAGTGCGGCCAGGCGTGGCGAGCGCCGTGATTAGCTGTCGGAATGATCGCACCTGTTCCCCTCGGCACGTGGCCGACTCCGCTGGAGGCCGCGCCCCGGCTCGCGGCCCGGCTCGGGCTGGCGGAGCTGTGGTTCAAGCGTGACGACCTCGGCGGGCTCGGCGGCGGCGGCAACAAGATCCGCAAGCTGCGCTACACCTGCGCCGAGGCGATCGCGGCCGGCGCCACCACGCTCATCACCTCAGGGGCGCCACAGAGCAACCACGCCCGGCTGACCGCAGCGGCGGCCGCGCGACTCGGCCTCGGCTGCGTGCTGGTGCTCGCCGGCCCACGCCCGCCGGATCGGCGCGGGAACCTGCTGCTCGACGAACTGGCGGGCGCGGAGGTCGTCTGGGCCGGAGACGCCCCGCTGGCCGAGGTGGTGGCGGTCGAGGCGACGCGGCGGTCGGCGTACGCCATCCCCTTCGGCGGCACCTCACAGGCGTCGGTCCAGGGCTATGTGGACTGCGCTCGGGAACTGCGCGACCAGGTGCCGGACATCGACGCGACGGAGGTCGTGGTGGCGCTCGGCTCCGGCGGGACGATGGCCGGGCTGGTACGCGAACTCGGCGCCGAGCGGGTCGTCGGGGTGGACGTCGGCGCCCTGCCCGATCCCCGTTCGACAGTCGCCGGCCTACTGCCCGGCGAGGTCGAGCCGGCCGCGCTGCGGATCGACGGGTCACAGGTGGGCGCGAGCTACGCCACCCTCACCGACGGGGTGCGGGAGGCGCTGACAACGACCGCCCGCGAGGAGGGGATCTTCCTGGACCCGACGTACACCGGCCGGGCCATGGCGGCGCTGCTGGCCGGCAGCTTCCCGCGCGGCGCCAACGTGGTCTTCCTGCACACCGGGGGCCTGCCGGGGCTCTTCGGCCATCCTGGGCTGTTCGGCGGCGGGAAAAGCCGCCAGGATCACTGAACGCAGGCACCTCGAACAGCTCGTGCCATGATTGCCCGCATGGGCAAGCAGCAGCACGTCGGCGGATCCGACCGGCACAGCGGATCGGACACTACCGGCCACGACGCGACAGACGGTGACGCACGCCTCGCCGCGGCGCAGGACCCGACGACGTCGCAGATGACCCTCATCGATCTGGCGTCCGACCCGTCGCCGGCGGTCCGTAAGGCCGTCGCGAGCCGCGGCGACGCGCCCGCGCAGGCGCTGCGACCCCTGGCCCGGGATCACGACCGCCAGGTCCGCGAGGCCGTGGCGAGGAACCCGTCGACGTCGGTCGGCAACCTGCTGCGTCTGGTCAAGGACGCCGACCGGTGGGTCCGCTGGGCGGTGGCCGGCAACCCGGCCTGCGACGAGTCGGTACGCCAGGCCATGGTCGAGGCGCCCGACAAGGAACTTCGTGGCCTCGTCGCCGAGACCCGCGAGCTGGAGCCGGACCTGGCTGCCCGGCTTGTCAACGACGTCTCACCCGAGGTGCGGGAACGACTCGCCACCCACACCCACGACCCCGACGTGATCAACGCTCTGATGGCTGACCGCACCGGCCGCGTCCGCAAGGGGCTCGCCCGCAACCGGCGGACCACCGCCGCGCAGCGCAGCGCGCTGGCCGACGACCCGGTGGTGGACGTCCGTGCGGCGCTGGTCCGCTCGGTCGAGCTGGACGAGGCGGACCTGGAACGCCTCGTCGAGGACCGTTCGGTGCAGGTGCGACTGGCGATGGCGACGTCCGAGATCGTCCCGCCGCACATCCGCAAGGCACTTGAGCGCGACCCGGACGAGATGGTGGCCTCGGCGGCGCGGGACTTCCGCCCGGCGTCGGGCACCGCCTCCGCGGTGCGGGCGCCCCGCATCGCGCACCGGCCGTCCGGCGGGGGCACCGCTCAGGCCGGCGGCGCCGCGCGCTGAGGCGGGGCCGTCCCTGCCCGCTCTGGCCGCCCTGCCCGCTCCGGCCGCTCTGGCCGCCTCCTCGGTACGTGTAGTGGCGCGCTGTAGAGCTGCCCCAAATCTGGGGCGCGCGCGACGCAGCTCGTATCGGATTGAGCGACATCCGGACAAGGGTGGGGCGCCGCCGCCTGCCCCACCGGTGGGGCAGCTCCACAGGACTCGCATGGGGAGCTACACAGGACTCGCATGGGTATGGGCGACCTGACGATGGGGCGGCACAGGGAGCGGTCGACCTCGGCGCTCAGGCGGATCCACGGCGGTGGGTTGCGGCGACCGTGGTCGGAGTCCTACGCCGCGGGGATGAGGGAGGAAGGGGACGGCGCTAACCGAGGTGGACCGTCGGCGTTACAGGCGCGACGCCCTCGGCTGGGGTGGAGCGTTGCGGTGGGCGACCTGCGGCATCGATGACGGCCGGGCGTTCACCGGGACGTCGCGGCGGGCCAGGCGGTGCAGCAGGGCGCGGATCTGGCGCTTGTCCGAGGCTGGGACGGTCTCGTCGAGCAGCCGTTCGCGGATGCTGCCCATGTCCGCCTCGACCTGCGTGAGCGCCGGAGGACTGGCCGGGGCGGGGGTGCCGGCCATCGCGAGAGGCCGGATCGCGGCAGCGATGGGAAGTCCGAGTGTGGCGCAGAGGCTGCGGACCTTCGACAGTTCCGGGTAGCGCTGCCAGTCGCCGGCGAGCCAGCGGAACAGCGTCGATCGGCTGATGCCCGTGTGTCGCGCGATGTCGCCGACCGTCCAGCCGTGCTGTTCCCGTGCGTCCTCGACGGTCTGGCGAACGAACTGTGCGAACGCCATCTGCGGCGTCGTGGGAGTAGTGTCCGTCATCGGAGGTGCCCCCTCGGTGCTGTGGTGCTCGGCGTACGGCACTCGATCGGATTCGGCGTGGCTGTGGCCCTGATGTGATCTTCTCGCAGTCGATGCCGGAGCGCCTCGTCGTCGGGCACCGCTGGCTTACTCGTTCCAGGTTGGGCGGTTACTCAACCACTGATCGCGGGCGGTTTCCGCGGCACGGGCTGGGCGCTCTGCGGGCGCCGTCCGGAGGGGACGGCCTGCGCCGCTCGATCTTGTCAATCGACCGTTGCCGTGATGTCAAGGTAATCTTCTTGCAATCAGACCTGTACTTTCGTCGATGGATTACATAAGTTGCTGTCATCCACCGAAAGTTATGAGTCTTCCGAGCAAAGCCCGCGACGAGCCTCACCTCAGTCGTGCTTCCGCCCCGTGCTCGGCGGTTGATGCACCCTGCCCTTCGTCGCGTCTTCGCCCGGTCGGGAACGGAGACCCATGGACGATCATGCTGCTGGCCCTCACCGCCAGCTCTCCCGCAGATCGCTGATCGCCACCGGAGCACTGGCCGCCGGCGCGCTCGGCGCGTCCGCCCCGGCGATCGGCACCGCCTTCGGCGGCAGCCCCGCACAGGCCGCCGCCGGCGTCACGAAGAAGATCACCCTCTACGCCGAGCAGTTACCCGGCGGCCTGTTCGGGTACGGGCTGGCGCCCGGCCAGGCCACAGTGCCCGGACCGGTGCTGGAGATCTACGAGGGTGACACCCTGGAGATCACCCTCGTCAACACCACGAACCAGCGGCTGTCGATCCATCCGCACGGGGTGGACTACAGCACCGACTCCGACGGCAGCCCGCTCAACGCCTCGTTCAACAATCCCGGTGAGACGCGCACGTACGTCTGGCGCTCGCGGGAGATGTTCGCCGCCTCGGGCCGGCGGTACATGCCGGGCAGCGCCGGCTACTGGCACTACCACGATCACGCCATGGGCACCGACCACGGCACCGGCGGGATAGCCAAGGGCCTGTACGGGGCGCTGATCGTCCGACGGCGCGGGGACATCCTGCCGGACAAGCAGTTCACAGTCGTGTTCAACGACATGATGATCAACAACAAGATGGCCCCGGACACCCCGATGTTCGAGGCGAACCTCGGCGAGCGGGTGGAGTGGATCGCCATCGGGCACGGCGGCACCTTCCACACCTTCCACCTGCACGCACACCGCTGGGCGGACAACCGCACCGGCATGCTGGAGGGCCCGGCCGACCCGAGCCTCGTGATCGACAACAAGGACCTCAACCCGGGCAGCTCCTTCGGCTTCCAGGTCCTCGCCGGAGAGGGCGTCGGACCCGGCGCCTGGATGTACCACTGCCACGTGCAGTTCCACTCCGACGGTGGCATGGCCGGCATCTTCCTGGTCCGCAACGCCGACGGCAGCATGCCGCCGGGCGCCGAGGAAGCGGTCCACAGGTTCCAGGGCCACACCCACACGCATGGCAGCTGACCGAAACCGAGAGTGGGGACGGGCATGACCAGAAACGTACGACGAGCACTCGCCGCGATAGCGGCTCTCGCGACACTCATCCCGGCGACGTCGGCGGCAGCCGCGCCGCGACCGGCAGCGGCACCACAGGCGGCGCAGCCGCAGAAGACGGCGGTCCTGGTGTTCCACGGCCCGGTGGCCGAGCAGCAGGACCCGGTGGCGCGCGCCGCGGACACCATCCGGCAACTTGGCGCCGGTCATGACATCGATGTCATCACCACCAGTGACCCCAGCGTGTTCACAGCGTCCGGGCTGTCCGCGTACCGCAGCGTGGTCTTTCTCTCCGCGACGGGCGCCGCGCTCAACCGCGACCAGGAGTCGGCGCTGCAGAACTACATGAAGGCCGGCGGCGGCTTCGTCGGCATCGCCGACGCCGCCCGCGCGCAGGTCGACTCCGCCTGGTTCACAGGCCTGATCGGCGCCCGCCCGGCGGGCGCCATCCCGGTGGCCGAGCCGGTCGCCCGGGTGACCGCCAGCGGCGAGAACCCGCCGGACGAGACCAAGGAGAAGCTCACCGATGGCGACGCCAACACCAAGTGGCTGGTCCGCACCGCAACCGGCTGGGTCGCCTACGAACTGAGCGCGCCGAAGCAGGTCACCGGGTACGCGCTGACGTCGGCGAACGACTTCACCGGCCGCGATCCGAAGGACTGGACGCTCCAGGGCTCGGCGGACGGCCAGAGCTGGACCGACCTTGACCGGCGCACCGGTCAGGTCTTCCCCGAGCGCTTCCAAACCCGCCGCTTCGACATCACCACCCCGCGGGAGTTCACGCACTTCCGGCTGAACATCACAGCGAACAGCGGGGAGCCTCTGATCCAGCTCGCCGACCTGCGGCTGTTCACCGGCGACACAAGCGCGCCGCAGATCCCACCGGTGAACCGGGCGGTGGTCAACATCCTGGACCGCCACCACCCGGCCACCGAGTCCCTGCCGATGACGATCACGCGGTCGGACCGCTGGGACAACTGGGACCCGAACCCGATCGGCACCGTGCACACCCTCGCCCAGGTCGAGGAGCGGCACTACAACCCCGGGCCGGGCGCCAACGGGCCGTTCCACCCGGTGTCCTGGTGCCGGGACTACGACGGCGGCCGGTCGTTCTACACGGGCATGGGCCACACCGAGGGCAGCTACGGCGAGGAGGCGTTCCGCACGCACCTGGCCGGCGCCCTCAACTGGACCACCGGTCGCGTCCGCGGCGACTGCCAGGCCACTATCG
Organism: Micromonospora profundi; assembly: GCF_011927785.1. Classification (NCBI taxonomy): domain Bacteria; kingdom Bacillati; phylum Actinomycetota; class Actinomycetes; order Micromonosporales; family Micromonosporaceae; genus Micromonospora; species Micromonospora profundi. The sequence goes on from NZ_JAATJK010000001.1 coordinate 1,726,615, forward strand.
CGTCCAACTACAAGGTGGAGCGACTCACCGCTGCCAACCAGACCGGTCAGCTGGACCAGATCGGCGAGCCGCACGGGCTGACCATCGCCCCCGACGGCACCGTCTTCTACGTCGGCAAGGCGGCCTGCCCGACCGGCCCGATCGCGGACTGGAACGACCCGAACGTCGGTAAGGGCTGCGGCACCATCCACTCGTGGGACCCGCGTACCAAACAGGCAAAGCTGCTCACCACCCTCGAGGTGATGGGCAACCGGGGCAGCGGCTCGGAGCTGGTGAAGAACGAGGAGGGCCTGCTCGGCATCGTGCCCGACCCGAAGTTCGCCGAGAACGGGTGGCTCTACGTCTACTGGATGCCGCACGAGTCGATCGACAGGGTGAAGCGGGTCGGGCAGCGGACCATCTCGCGGTTCACCTACGACCGCGAGGCGCAGAGGATCGACCAGGCCACCCGCAAGGATCTGCTGGAGTTCCCGGTGCAGATCCACAGCTGCTGCCACGCCGGTGGCGGCATGGCGTTCGACGCCAAGGGCAACCTGTACGTCGGCTCCGGCGACAACAACTCCTCCGAGGGGTCGCAGGGCTACTCCGGCAACAACTGGACCCAGGAGTACCAGGGGATCTCGTTCCAGGACGCCCGCCGTACGTCGGGTAACACGAACGACCTCGCCGGAAAGATCATCCGAATCCACCCGGAGGCGGACGGCACGTACACCATCCCGGAGGGCAACCTGTTCCCACCGGGCACCGAGAAGACCCGTCCGGAGATCTACGTGATGGGCGTGCGCAACATCGCCCGACTCCAGGTCGACCCGGAGCACCAGTGGCTGACCGCCGGCTGGGTCGGTCCGGACGCCTCGTCGCCCAGCCCCACCCTCGGTCCGGCCAAGTACGAGACCGCCACGATCATCACCGAGGCCGGCAACCACGGTTGGCCGTACTGCATGGGCAACCGGCAGCCGTACCGGGACCGCAGCAACACCGACGCGAGCGTGCTGACCGGCTGGTACGACTGCGACAACCTGAAGAACACCTCACCTCGCAACACCGGTCTGGTGGACATCCCGGCGGCCCGGGACAACATGATCTGGTATTCGCCCGACGGCGGGGGACCGGTCTTCCCGAAGCGCACCGACGGCAGTGGCCTGCCGACGTACGTCGCGGCCGACGCCACATACACCCAGCCCTACCTGCGCGGCGGCGGACAGGCCGTCATGTCCGGTCCGACCTACCACCGCGACCGCGTCGACACCGACAGCGGCGTGGCCTGGCCGGCGTACTGGGACGAGAAGTGGTTCATCGGCGACCAGTCGAACGCCAACAACCGTGTCGCCGTCACCGTCGACCCGGCCGGCGTGCCGCAGGCAACCCCGCCGGTGTACGCCGAGACGCTGCGGGCCATCATCCCCAGCGGCAACGGCGACACCCGGCTGCAGAGCTGGATGGACGCCAAGTTCGGCCCGGACGGCGCGCTCTACCTGCTGGACTACGGAGGCGGTTTCTTCAGCCTGCACCCCAACCAGAAGCTGATCCGGATCACCTACACCGGCGGGGCGCCCACTCCCGTACCGTCGGCGAACTCGGTGGCCGTGCAGAACAAGCCGCTGACCATCGCCTTCGACGGTTCCCGCTCCGGCGGCGTCAGCCACCGCTGGGAGTTCGGCGATGGCGCCACGTCGACCGAGGCGAACCCCCGGCACACGTACGCCACTGTCGGCACCTACACGGCGAAGCTGACAGTCACGTACGCCGACGGTGAGACGGCGACGGTGCAGTCCACTGTCACTGTGGGCTGTGCGGTGCCCGATGCCCGGCAGACCGTGTGGCTCGATGACACGGACAGCACGGTGCCGAACCGCACTGTGGGGCAGGGGTGCACCATCAACGACCTGCTCGACGACGAGAGCGCCTGGCCCGACCACAACAGCTTCGTGCGGCACGTGACAGCGGTGACCGACGCGTTGCGGGACGACGACCTGCTCAACGCCCGTGAGGCCGGCACGCTCACCCGTCTGGCCGCCGCGTCGGAGATCGGTCGGGACGGACGCACCGGCTACGAGCCGCTCTTCGACGGCACCGCCGAGTCGCTTCGCGGCTGGCAGCAGGCGCCGACCGGGTCGTTCGCGATCCAGCCGGACGGGTCGTTGCGGTCCAGCGGTGGTCTGGGAATGCTCTGGCACACAAAGGAACTCGGGGACTTCTCCCTGAGGGTGCAGTTCCGCGACATCGCGCCCGGCGACAATCGGGCCAACACCGGCGTCTTCATCAGGTTCCCCGACCTGCGGACCCCGCTGGAGCAACGCCCGCCGGGCAGCTGCGGCACCGTCGGATCGGCCCGGACCTCGCAGGCGTGGATGGCCATCTACTGCGGACACGAGATCCAGATCTACGACGGTGAGACCGGTGAGCCGCAGAAGACCGGCTCGGTCTACAACTTCGACCCCGTGCCGCTGGCCCAGGCCGGCGTCACCCCGAAGAACCAGTGGAACGACTACGAGATCCGCGTGGTCGGCCAGCACTACACCATGATCCGCAACGGTGTGGTGATCAACGAGTTCGACAACACGCCGGGCAAACAGTCCTCCCGCGCCGGCGACCCACCGACGGACCTGCGGCAGTTCCTGCGCGGCTTCATCGGCCTGCAGAACCACGGTGACAACGACCTGACCGAGTTCCGCAACATCCGCGTGCGGGAACTCTAGGAGAGACGATGCCCCGACGACTGACGGCAGCGCTGGCGGCGCTCCTGCTCACGGTGACCCCGTGGGCAGCGACGCCCGCCTCCGCCGCCCCACGCGCCGCGGACCAGGTGCTGACCTGGACCGCCGACGACGACATCACCCGCTACAAGTCCGCTCCCACCCAGGCGGTGGCCGGTGCGACAACGATCATCTGGGAGAACAGCGCGGCCACCGGAAACACCACAGGGATGCCGCACACACTGACCTTCGACACCAGCACCGAGGGCTACAACCACGACGTCACGCTGAACATCCTTGCCAACCCGTTCGACGTCAACAACGGGCGCCACGAGGCGACAGTGACGCTGACCCCGGGCCGCTACCGCTACTTCTGCACCATCCCCGGCCACAGCCAGATGGTCGGCGAACTGGTGGTCACCGACGGCGGTGGCGGCGACGACACCACACCGCCGACGGTGACCGGCGCCGTGTCGGGTGACCGCGACCAGGACGGCAACTACGTCGCCGCCGCAACGGTGACAGTGACGGCCACCGACGCGGGCTCCGGCGTGGACACCGTCGAATACCAGGTCGACGACACGAGCTTCCAGCCGTACACGCAGCCGGTGCGCGTCACGGCGATCGGCGACCACTCGGTGCAGTTCCGCGCCACCGACCAGGCCGGCAACACCAGCGCTGTCGGCTCGGTGTCGTTCCGGATCGTCGAACCGACCCAGGAGGACACCACCCCGCCGGTGGTGACGGCCGCGCTGACCGGCGACCGCGACGGCGACGGCAACTACGTCGGTACGGCCACCGCCACGCTCACCGCCACCGACGAGGGGTCCGGTGTCGCCACCATCGAGTACTCCCTCGACGGGGGCGCCTTCACCGCGTACGCGAATCCGGTCGTCGTGAACACGGTGGGGATGCACATGCTGCACTACCGGGCGACGGACGTCGCCGGAAACACGTCGGCCGAGCAGATGGCGCACTTCACAGTCGTCGCACCGCCGGCCGAGGACATCACCCCACCCACGGTCTCCGCCACGGTGGCCGGTGACCGCAACGACGACGGCGCGTACGTCGGAGGTGCGACGGTCACAGTCACCGCCACCGACGACGAATCGGGCGTGGCGAAGGTCGAGTACGCGCTCGACACCGGAGCCTGGACCACGTACTCCGGGCCGGTCACCGTCCGTGCCGTCGGCGCGCACACAGTGCGGTACCGGGCGACCGACACCGCCGGAAACACCTCCACGGAGCAGTCGACGACGTTCACGGTGGTGGCCGACGGCACCGACGCCTGCCCCGAGTCCGACACCCGGCCCACGGTGATCATCGACGGCGACGACACAGGTGTGGCAAACGTCGACACCGGCGACGGCTGCACCATCAACGATCTGATCGACGAACACGCCGACCACCCCGGCCACGCCGAGTTCGTCAGGCACGTCGAGGCGGTCACCACCGCGCTCGTGACCGCCGGCACGCTCGACCGGCGGCAGCAGGGCGCCATCGTCCGGGCCGCGGCCCGATCGGACGTCGGCGCATGAGTCCTCGAATCTCACCGACAGGGAGTACAACGATGCCCGGACGTACCGTCGTCAAGCTGGCCACCGTGAGCGCCGTCGTCGCCGCCTCGGTGCTGGCGGTGGCGCCCTCCGCACACGCCGACCTGGTCACCCACTGCATCGGCACCGGCGGCGCGGTGACCGTCCCCAACGACCTACTCGTGCCGGCCGGCAAGTCCTGCTCGCTGACCGGCACCACGATCACCGGCAATGTCACAGTCGCGGCCGGCGGCAACCTGGTGGTCACCGGTGGTCGCATCAGCGGTGAGGTACGCGTCGCCGCGGACGGCTACCTCGACGCCACCGACACGAGCGTCGACGGCCAGGTGGTGCTGGCCGCCGGAGGGTACGGCGTCTTCCTCAAGGCCGCCCAGACCGGCACCGTGACGGTGCGGCCGAAGGGCACCGCGACCATCGACAGCTTCCTGTTCGTGGAGGAGTCGACGATCGTCGGGCACGTCAACGCGAGCGCCGGTGAGGTCCGGCTCGACAGTGGAACCCAGGTGCAGCGCAACCTGAGCAGCACCGGCACCTACTACACCGATGTGCACGACTCGTTCGTCGACGGCACCCTGTCGGTGCTGAACAGCTCCACGGGCAGCGTGGTGTGCGGCAGTGCGGTCCGGGGCCGGGCCACCTTCGCCGGCAATCTGGGCGGGGTGCAGCTCGGCCCGAACGGGGTCCTCGACAGCTGCGCCTCCGGCGGCTACTGGGGTGCGGACGTCAGCATCACCAGCACCACAGGTGGCGTCACCGTGGACGACAACATCATCAACGGCCAGTTGACGGTGACGTCGAACGACCCGGCCGCCCAGGTGGCCGAGAACAACCGGATCCGCGGCGGCGTGACGGGTGACCAGGCGGACGCGACCGCCAACCGGGCCGCCCGGGTGGCCGGCCCGGATCGGGAGGAGGCCGGCGAGCAGCGGGCTGAGGTTCGCCGTACCTCGGCCGAGCGGGCAGCCAGCGCGGCGGGCGCCGCCCGGCTGTAGGTAGCCGGCACCGTAACGCCGGGCCGGACGTCAGCAGGCGTCCGGCCCGGCGCTCGTCGCCGACGTGGCCTCAGAAGCGGTGGGCGCTCACTTGATGGCGAGCGCGTTGGGCGGGGAGCCGACCCCACCCGGGATGTTCAGTGGTTTGCAGGTCAGGAAGAAGTCGTAGCGGCCGTCCTGCGCGCAGCTCGCGGCGAGCTGGTCGAGCCTCCACAGCTCGCCCATTGCCATGCCGAGCAGGGCGATCAGCGGTCGGTGCAGCATGCCGCTGTGGTTCACGCCGCGCTCGGGCGCGCGTTCGCCTGTCACCCGGAAGTCCGAGTCGATGACGGGGTCGGCCTCGACGGCGGGTGTGTCACTGGCGACGAGCGCGATCTCGTGGTCCCACAGCCACCGCAGTGTCTGCTCGCGTTGGGCCAGCCCGGGGGACCGGTTGCGGGTGTTGAACTCGATGCGCTCCGGGCGTGACTTCGACACGTAGTTCTCGGCCCAGCCGGTGCGCAGCAGCAGGATGTCGCCGCCCCGCCACTGGACGCCCTGGTCGGCGGCTATGGCGTCAAGCGTCGGCGCGTCGAGGACCACTGTCGTCTCGCAGTCGTACTCGCGGCCGTGCGTCGCGAAGAAGCGAGCTACGTCCAGCAGCACGCCCCGGCCCGCGATGCCCGACTCGGCCCAGTTGTGGATGCCCAACCGCATCGAGTCGCTCGTGTTGTCGGAGGCCGCGAGCCCGTTGTAGAAACCGTGTCGCGGATGGCCGATGTGGCGCAGCGCGTCCAGCTGCGACGTGGACTGGAGATAGAACGAGTCGAGCCAGTCGTCGCGGTGGAACTCGTTGTTGGCGAACACGTGGTGCGCCGTGGCCGGGCGGGTGCCGGTCGGGTACGGGTCGAAGGCGTTGACGGGGTAGTCGAGGTTGAACCTGCGGCCGCTGCGGACGAGTCGCGCGGCCGCCGCCACCCGCTCGGGCGTCAGGAGGTTGATGGTGCCCAGTTCGTCGTCGCGGCCGAAGACGTCCCAGCTCGAGTGGGGCGGGTCCGCGGAGGAGAGTTCGTCATAGGTCGGCATGTGGCCCTTCACCTGGAGCCTTCAGTTCGTCGCTGAGCGCGGTGGCGGTTGCCAGGAGTTGGTCGAGTGCGGTGGCAAGGTCGAGTTCCCCGGCGCCGAGGATCGCCACGGTGGCGCACATTCCCTGCTCGTCGAAGACCGGCGCCGCCATGGCGAACAGGCCGCCGCTGTGCCGGGCGATGCTGAACCCCTGCCGGCGGGCGGAGTAGATCTCGGACTCCAGCCGGGCCTTGTCAACCGCCGACATTCCCTCCGTGGCGGCGTCAAGCGCTGACGGATCGGCGTACGCGAGGAACAAGTGGGTCTGGGCCGCGGTCATGTCGAGCTTCGAGCCGGCGTGCACGGTCACTACGACCATTCGACTCGTGTCCTCCTCGACGAGGGCGACCACCGGCTCCGTGGCGCCGCGGATGCTGAGCACCGCCGTCATGCGGACGGCGGTGCGCAGCTTCCGCAGGTGGGGGCCGGCGATCTCGACGATGCGTTGGCGTCCCAGGGCCTGGATGCCCAGCTCCAGCATCAGTCCGCCGAGCGCGAACGTTCCCCGACGGGTGCCTCGTTCGAGGATGCCTGCGGCCACCATCGATGCGCAGTACCGGTAGGCCGTTGTGCGGTTCAGGCCGGTGCGTTCGGCAACGTCCGCCGCTGTGAGCTCGAGGACCCGAGGGCCGAACAGCGCTAGGATCTGGCCGACGCGCGCAACGGCCCGGATGTCGGAGCTCGAAGCCTCGGTCGGGTCAAAGTTCGCCATCGCTGAATCGTAGTTCACAGAGGGAACGTTCAGGTTTCAGTGTGACCCGTGGGGGAGTGGCGTCATCCGGCCAACCAATTGGTGAGCTTCGTCGTCACCTCGTTGAAGTTGGTGGCGTACCAGCCGACGTCCTGAAGGACCGTTTCGCCGGTATTGGCGGGGCCGTAGACCTCTACCTTCTTGGCGTTCTGCGAGAGGTTCGACTTGGCGGCGAGGTTCACCGGCGCGGTGCCGAGGGCCTCGGAGATGCCGGCGACGGCTTCGGGGCTCACCACCGTCGGCAGGAACCGTTGTGCGGCCTGGACGTTCGCCGAGCCCTTCGGGACCGCGAAGGCGTTGATGGAGGCGACCGTCACGTCCCAGACGACCGTGACGTCGGTGCCCTCGTCCATCAGCGGTACGAGTCGCGAGTCCGCAAGGAGAAACATGTCGACCTGCTTCGATCCGACCGCCTGTTGCAGCGCGCCGACGTTCGGGGCGAACGTCGTGACGTCGCGGATGCTGTCGAGCTTCTTGAGCGAGCGGTCGACGTCTAGCGGGTAGAGGTCCTTCGGGGCCACGCCGTCGGCCAGCAGCGGATATTCAAGGATGCCGTTCTGGATGTTGGTGAGGATGCCGCGCCGGCCGGGGAACTTCTGGATGTCGAAGAAGTCAGCGATCGTCTTCGGCGCCTTGCTGGCGTCCGGGAACGCCTCGGTGCGATAGGCGAACGGTGACGCGTTGATGAAGTTGCCGATGTAGCACTCGCCGATGGTGCCCTCGACGAGGTCCTTCTTGTCGACAGCGGAGAAGTCGAGCTTCTCGAAGAGGGTCCCGCAGTTCTGGGTGGCGGCCGCCGGGGCGACCGCCACCACGTCCCACAGCACGGAGTTGCTCTGCACCTGGGCCTTCACCTGGGCGACGTCCGGCGGTGAGGAATTGACGAATGTGACGTTGGGGTTCGCGGCCGTGTAGGGCTTCTGGTAGTGCTGGATCATCGCCTCCTGGCCGACCCCGCCGTACGCGACGAACGTCAGTTTGACCGGGCCGTCCGGGTCTGTCGCAGAGGCCGTCTCGCCGCCACAGGCGGCCAGCAGGGCCACGGCGGTGATCGCGCTGATGGTCGCGAGACCGCGACTAGTTCTGGTCACCATCGTCACTTCCTTCGGTATAGGTCCGTACGCGAGCCTGATTGTTCAAAGTGCGGTTCATGACTTCGTAATATGAACGCTAAGCGAGGGTGACGTGGCTGTGCAAGGGCCGTTCAGGCACGATGTTTGGAATACGTCGACTCTTGTTCACGTAGTGAACGATCAGACGGCTACGACACGTTGCTTCTCGATCCGCCACCAGGCGACGATCGGCTGGCCGACGCTCAGGTCCGTCTGCATGGCGTCGAACCTCGCGCGCCCCACCGTCCCGCCGCGGCCCAGCGAAAGCGCGGCCGTGCGGTAGGAACCCATGTAGCCGATGTCCCGGATGGTCGCGGCCACCGAGTTCGCCCCGGCCGGCGCCGCGCCACCGTCGGTGACGATGTGGACGTCCTCCGGCCGCACCACAAGGGCGACCTGCCCGCCGGCGCTCGCCCGGGACGACACGGTGCGGGAGTCGAGAGCCCAGACGTTGTCCTCCCACACCACGGTGTCGTCGGCGCTGCCGGACAGTTGGAAGACGTTCGAGTCGCCGAGGAAACGCGCGGTGAAGAGGGTCTCCGGTGCCTCGTAGAGTGATTCCGGCGTGCCCACCTGCTCGATGCGGCCTTCGTTGAAGAGCGCGATGCGGTCCGACAGGTTCATCGCCTCCTCCTGGTCGTGGGTGACGAACACGAACGTCGACCCCACCTCGCGGTGGATCCGTTGGATCTCCAGCTGCAACGAGGACCGCAGGTTGCGATCCAGCGCCCCCAGCGGCTCGTCGAGGAGCAGCGCTGTCGGGCCGAAGACGATGGCGCGGGCGAGCGCGACCCGCTGCTGCTGGCCGCCGGACAGCTGGGCGGGATAGTTGTCGTCCCGGCCGGTCAGCTGGACCAGTTCGAGCACCTCGGCGACCTTGCGCGCCGTCTCGGCCCTGGACACCCGGCGTTCGCGCAGCGGATAGGCGACGTTCTGCGCGACAGTCATGTGCGGAAAGAGCGCGTAGTTCTGGAAGAGCATCCCCAGGTTGCGCTTGTGCGGGGGAAGCGCGCTGACATCGGCCCCGTTGAACGAGATCGTCCCCGCGGTGAGCGTCTCGAACCCCGCTATCAGGTTGAGCGTCGTCGTCTTGCCGGAGCCACTGGGCCCGAGCAGCGTCATGAACTCGCCAGGTTCGATGGTGAGCGAGACGTCCGCGACGGCGGGAACCGCCAGGCCGTAGTCCTTTGTCACACCGTTGAGGCGGATCTGCGTACCGGCCCGCGGCGCAACGGATTCGGGCGCGGGCGCGACAGTGGGGGACGGCGTTGCAGGCATGCGTACTCCTAACGGGTCTTTCCTCGGCTACCCACGAACTGCAGGACGAGGCAGATGATGGTGACCGCGGTGACCACGAGGCTGGATGACGCGGCGATCGTCGGGTCGATCTCGACGGTGACGCTGTTGTACATCTGCACGGGCAGCGTCTGGAACAGCGGAGAGCGCAGGAAGAGGGCGATGACGACCTCGTCGAACGACGTCACGAACGCGAAGATGGCGCCCGTGATGATGCCCCTGCTGATCAGCGGCATCGTCACGCGCAGTAAGGTGCGGTGCGGTGGGGCGCCAAGTGACGCCGACGCGCGCAGCAGCTTCGGGTCGAACCCGCCGAGCGCGCTCGTGACCGACACCAGCACGAACGGCACGGCTATCGCGGCGTGCGCGAGCACGTAGCCGGTGATGGTCCCGACGAGCTGCCACTTCAGGAAGGAGATGTAGACAGCCACCGCGATGACGATCGCCGGCGTGACGATCGAGATCATCAGTACGGTCCGCGCGAAACGCGCCAGCCGCCCGGTCAGGTTGTGCAGGCCCAGCGCGGCGGCTGTCCCCACCACTGTCGCGAGCGTTGCCGAGAGCACTGCCACAAGCACCGAGTTGCGCAGCGAGGTCAGCCACACCGGGTTGGTGAAGAAGTTCTCGTACAGCTTGAGCGAGAAACCCTTCGGCGGGAACTGGAACGTCGACGCGGAGCTGAAGCTCATCGGGATGACGATGAGGGTGGGGAGGATGAAGTACAGCCCGACGAGGATCACGATGGCGGTCAGCCACCACGGGATCGGGTCCACCCCCCGTGCGCGTCGGCGGGTGCGGCGCGGGCGGGGCGCCGTCGTCTCGCCCGCCTCCGTCTGGATGTCACGCAACGCGCGGGTCATGGCTGATCCTTCGTACGAGTGGCGGCGACGACGCCGATAGCCGAGATGGTGCCTCCGAGGCGGTTCGCCCAGGCGACGAGCACGAGGGTGACGACGAGCACGAGCATCCCCAGCGCGCTGGCACCGGCGAAGTCGAGGAGCTGGGTCGTGCGCTGGCCGAGCAGTTGGGCGACGAGCGACTGCTGCGGCGAGCCGAGCAGGGCCGGCGTGACGTAGAAGCCGAGGCTCAGGGTGAAGACGAGGATCAGCCCGGCCACGACGCCGCCGCGCGACAGCGGCCAGTACACCTTCCAGAAGGCCCTGAGGGGATGCGAGCCGAGCCCGCGCGCGGCCAGCAGCAGTCGCCTGTCGATGCCGCTGAGCGCACTGAACAGGGGCAGCACCATGAACGGGAGCAGTACCTGGCTCATGGCGATCGTCACCCCGCCGACCGTCCCGTACAGGACGATGTCCAGGCCGAACTGCTCCAGGAACGAGTGCACCGGACCGTTGCGCTGCAAGATGATGATCCACGCGAAGTTGCGGGCCATCACCGACGTCCAGAACGGGATCAGGACGATCACCAGGAGGACGCCGCGCAGTCGCGGTCCGACCCGGGTCATGAGGTACGCGTACGGGTAGCCGAGCAGGAAGGCGATGACGGTGACCATTGCCGCCGTCATCGCGGTGCGGGCGAGCACCCGCAGCGTCACCCCGTCGGTGAACAGCGTCTGGTAGTGCTGGATCGTCCAGTCCGGACTTCCGGCGCTGCGGACGAGGCTCTGGCCGAGTGGGACGAGCAGGATCACGGTGATCAGTGCGAACGCCGGCACGAGCAGGAGCCACTGCGGGCTCGGGGTGCGCCGCCTCGCGGGACCTGGCATCTTCACGTCCGCCTTCCGCCCGTCATCCCGGGCTCGTGTGTCCTGCATGGGTCAGCTCGCAACCAGCGAGCCAAGGGTCTGCGCCGCCTGCTCGAGCGCGTGGACGCGCTCGGTCGACTGGTCCGCGGGGCGCAACATCGCTGTCGTGCCGAGAAGCGCCATCGCGGCCTGGACGTTGCGGGTGGCGAAGACGGGTACCGCCACCGACACGAAGCCCTCCCGGTCGAGGTCGGCCCAGGCGACCCGGTGGCGCCGTACGTCGACAAGCGCGTGCCGCTCCACTGCGGCCTCGGTCGGGGTGAGCCGCTCGTGTGCGCGGGCCACAGCGGCCGGGTCGGACTGGAATGCCAGGAGGACGCGGGTCTGCGCCGCCCTGTGTTCGAGCACGGTGCCGACGCGCACGGTGAGCACGATTGTTGCCTGGTTGGCCTCCTCGACGAGCGTCACCACAGCGCCTGACCGCCCGAGGAAACTCAGCACCGAGGTGAGCCCGGTCCCGTCCGAGAGCTGACGCATGACCGCGGGCGCGAGGGTGAGGATCTGCTGGCGCACCGACACCAGCGCGGAGAGCTGGTCGAGCAGTGGTCCCGGTCCGAATGCGGTGTTGAGGAACCCGGCACGCTGCAACGACTGGAGATACCGGTGCGCTGTCGTCCGGTTCAGGCCGAGCCTGTCTGACACGAGCGCCGGCGTGAGGCTGCCGGTGTCCTGGTCGAGGAGCGCGAGCACGCTCGCGGCGCGATCGATCGACTGGATGGTGGCCGTCCGGGACGGACCGGCGGGGAGGTCCTGCCTGCCGGTGCGGCGTGCGCGATGGCCGTGACGCTCGCCGCTCATCTCACACCGCCTCCGGGAGTCACGTCGGGCATGTGTCGTGCATGTGTCCGTGCTGTGTCGCAAGTAGAGCAGTCGAAAGTTCATAGGGCAACCCTCAACTTCGTATTGTGAACAGCCGTCGGTGCCTCCGGGTGGTCTGGAGTGCGCTCGGGGCTGTGGACACACATGAGCGTGATCCGTATATTGAACTTTCATTACGCATCCCGAACACGCACCACCGACTCAAGGAGGTACTCGCATGTCCGTCGCCGAGGAGACGCGCACGCCGACGCCCGGGCTGCTCAAGGTGCTGGACGGCGCCGTCGACCTCCATTGCCACTCCGGTCCGAGCCCTTTCCCCCGCCGCTTCGACCACGTGGAAGCGTCGTACGACGCGGCCCGGATCAACATGCGCGCCATCCTGTGCAAGTCGCACCACCACAACACCGTGATGGATCTGCTCGCCATGCGAACGCAGCTGGCGAACGCGCCGACGCCCATGTACGGCGGGGTGGCCCTCAACTCCGAGGTCGGCGGCGTCAACCCGTCGGCGGTCGCGGTGGCGATCAACATGGGTGGCCGCTGCGTGTGGGGGCCGACCGTGTCGGCGGGTCAGCACATCCGCGCCCACAGCCACGACGACGGTTTCCCGAGCGCCACAGGCAACCTCTACGAATCCGAGGTGTCGATCTTCAACGCCGCCGGTGACGTGTCCGAGGAGGCGGACCTCGTCACCCGCCTGGTCGCCGACGCCGGAATCCTGCTGACCGGGGGCCACCTTGACGGCGAGTCGATGTCCGCCTACTTCAAGACGGCAAGCGCGAACGGGGTCAAGCGCATCCTGCTGCACCACCCCGACTTCATCGTCGACGTCTCCGAACCCGACATCGAGACGATGCTCGGCTACGGCGCGTTCGTCGAGCACGAGCTCTCGATGTACCACCCACAGGTGCCCGCACCCCGCTGGCCCATCGAGCGACTCGTCGACTGGATCAACAAGATCGGCCCGGAGCGCACAGTGCTCGACTCGGACCTCGGTCAGCAGGGCAACCCGCTCCCTGTCGACGCGTACATCCTGATCGTCCAGCAGTTGCTCGACCACGGCATCTCCGCCGCCGCCATCCGCCAGATGATCTGCCGCAACACCGCCTACCTGCTCGGTCTCGAGGAGACCAACTGATGCGTACGGCTGAGAAGGTCATCATCACCACGGCGGTGACAGGCTCGGTGAACGTTCCCTCGCAGAGCCCTCACCTGCCGCTGTCGGCGGCGGACGTGGCGCAGGCCGCAGTCGAGGCGGTGGAGGCCGGCTCGGCAATCGTGCACATCCACGCCCGGCATCCGGACGGGCGGCCCGCCTTCGAACCCGAGATCTTCGAGCAGATCATCCCGCGCATCACCGAACGCACCGACGCCGTCATCAACATCACCACCGGCGGTTCGTCGGCGATGACGATGGAGCAGCGGCTCGCGGCGGCAGTCCGGTTCCGCCCCGAACTCGCCTCCATGAACATGGGGTCGATGAACTTCGTGTACTCCGGGATCGCCGACAGGGTGACCGAGTGGCGGTACGCGTGGGAGAAGCCCTACGTGCTCAACACCTACTCCCAGCCGTTCGTCAACACGTTCGACCGCATCGAGCACACGCTGCGCACGCTCGGCGCGAACGGAACCCGGTTCGAGTACGAGTGCTACGACATCGGTCACCTGTACTCGCTCGCCCACTTCGTCGACCGGGGCCTGGCCACGCCGCCGCTGCTGATCCAAGGTGTCTTCGGCATCCTGGGCGGCATCGGCGCCGACCACGAGAACCTCGAACACATGGTGCGCATCGCCGACAAGCTGTTCGGCGACGACTACTCGTTCTCCGCGTTCGCAGCGGGGCGGGACCAGATGCAGTTCGGCACGCACAGCGCCTGGCTCGGCGGGCACGTGCGGGTGGGCCTGGAAGACAGCCTCTGGATCGGCAAGGGGCGGCTCGCCGAGAGCAACGCGCAGCAGGTCCGCAAGATCCGCGATGTGATCGAGGACCTCGGCAAGGAGATCGCCACGCCAGCCGATGCCCGCGCGCTGCTCGCGCTGCGCGGCATCGAAACCGCCGAAGGGAGCCCACGCGCATGAGTACGTATGCCGCAGACGACATCCGGTCGCGCCTGACGACCTCGACCCCCACCCGGGCGGTGGACGTGTCCACGCCCATCAGGCCCGCGCAGTGGATCGAGTTCCACTCCTTCACCCCGACGGTGGTCGGGCCGAACGGCAGCAGGACCTGGATCGCCCGCGCCGCCAACCTGGTGATCGCCTACACCGAGGCCAGGGCGGGCGACGTGTTCGCCCGCGCCGCGCAACCGGACGAGTACGCGGTCCTCATGTACTCGTCCAGCGCCCCCGTCACGGTGTCCACCGCCGGCCGTACGGAGTCGGTGTCCGAGGAGGCGTTCGTCGTCGTACCGCCGGGCGACAGCGAGATCCGCGTCGACGGCGACGGCACACTCATCCGGCTGTTCTCCAACCGGGCCGAGGACCTGTGCGCGAGTGCTGTCAACGCCGCGGCGTACGCCGAACCCGACGAGCGGGTGGCTCCACTTGCGCCCTGGCCCGACCCGGTCGGCGGGTTCGCGCTGCGCGTCTACCGGTTGGCGGACACACCGATCGCCGAGGGCCGGTTCGGTCGCATCTTCCGCACCACCAACCTCATGGTCAATTTCCTCGCCGAGGAGCCGAAGCCCCGCGACGTCCGCAAGTTGTCGCCGCACCACCACGACGACTTCGAGCAGGTCTCACTGGCCGTCAAGGGCCGTTTCATGCACCACATCCGCTACCCGTGGGGCCCGGACTCGACGCGCTGGCGGCCCGACGAGAGCCGTGAGATCGCCACCCCGTCGATCTGTGTCATCCCGCCGCCCACAGTCCACACGACCCAGGGGGTCGGCCCACACCAGCAGCTCATCGACATCTTCTCCCCGCCGCGCGAGGATTTCTCCGCCTCGGGGTGGGTGTTGAACGCCGACGACTACCCGATGCGGTGACCGGCCTGCCGGGGCAGTCGAGCCGATTCCGCGAGTCCCTCGCCGACGTCCACGCGCCGGCCCTCGGCACGTGGGTGAAGATCCCGGCGATGGAGATCATGGAGCTGGTCGCGCTTGCCGGCTTCGACTTCGCCGTCATCGACCTGGAACACTCGCCGATCACGCTGGAATCGGCGTACCAGCTCATCGGTACCGCGCTCTATCTCGGTGTCGCGCCCCTGGTCCGCGTGCCGGGCACCGACGCGGGTGTGGTGCAGCGGATGCTCGACGCGGGCGCCGAGGGCATCATGATGCCGCACGTCGACACCGTGGAGCAGGCGCGGGCGGCGGTGTCGCTCGTGCGGTTCCCGCCGCTGGGATCGCGGGGCGTCGGCGCGACGAGTCGAGCCGGCGCGTGGGGTGCCCTCCCACGGGCGGACTACCTCCGCTACGGCCAGCAGGAGGTCGTCCTCATCGCGCAGATCGAGAGCGCCGTCGCCGTGCGCAACGCGGGAGCGATCGCCGCCGTCGATGGTGTCGACGCGTTGCTCGTCGGCGCCGCGGACCTCTCGGTGAGCGAGGGTCGGACCGAATCCGACCCGGCCATCGCCGCCCTGATAGCGGTGACCATCGAGCAGGCGCGCGCGGCCGGCGTTCCGGTAGGCAACGCGGGCGGTTCCACGGTGGAGGCCGTCCGTGCGGCAGTGGACGCGGGATTCCGGTTCACGACCATGAGCAATGACGCGAGTTTGTTCGGCGCCGCCGCGAAGGCGGCCGTCGACGCGGCCAGGACCGTGACGTACGAGTTGGAGGGTCCATGACTGACGCACAGACGAACGCTGCGCCGCTGAGCGGCAAGGTCGTGCTCGTCGTCGGAGCGAGCGCGGGGATCGGCGCCGACACGGCGCGCGTCCTGGCCGCCGACGGCGCGGCGCTGATGCTCGTGGCGCGCACCGAGGGACCGCTCGCCGCGTTCGCCACCGAGCTGACCTCGGCGGGGCACGACGTCGCGTATGCGACCGGCGACGTGTCGGACGCCCGGGACGTCGCCCGGTTCGTGGACGCCACCGTCGAGCGGTTCGGCCGGCTCGACGGCGCGTTCAACAACGCGGCGATGACGCAGGCCGGCCGCCTCGACGAGGTCTCCGAACCGGACTTCGACCGGATCATGGCGGTCAACGTGAAGGGCACGTGGCTGTGCATCCGCGAGGAGGTGCGGGTCATGCGGCGACAGGGTGCGGGTTCCATCGTCAACGTGAGCAGCATCGGCGGGATGCGCGGCAGCTCCGGCATGGGCGCCTACCAGGCCACCAAGCACGCCGTCATCGGCTTGACCCGCACCGCCGCCCACGATTTCGGCCCGCTCGGCATCAGGGTGAACGTCATCGCGCCCGGCCCCACCGAGACCCCCATGCTCGCCAAGACCCGGCTGGCCATCCCCGGCGGTGTGGAGGCGCGGGTCGCCGCCACGCCGCTGCGCAAGGTGGGAACCGGAACCGAGGTCGGTGCCACGGCGGCATTCCTGCTCAGCGACCGGGCCAGTCACCTCAGCGGCGTCGTGCTGCCCGTCGACGGCGGTTTCAGTGCCTGACCCGGGAAACTGCACCGTCGGGACCCTCCGGCTCCCCGCGCAGGTGCACTTCGGGTACGGCGCGCGGGCGCAACTGCCGGAGGCCGTCGGTGTCCACGGCCGGCGGGTGCTCGCCGTCGTCGACCCGTTCCTCGTGCGGACCCCGTTCCTCGACGACACCGTCGGCGCGCTCACCGCGGCCGGGCTCGACGTGCGCGTCTACTCCGACATCACACCGGAGTTGCCCGTCGACACCCTGGACACCGCCGCCGCGACGGCCCGGGCGTACGGCGCCGACGTCATCCTCGCGATCGGCGGCGGAAGCGCGCTCGACGCGGCCAAACTGATCGCGCTGCTCTGCGCCCACGGCGGCCCGCTCAGCCGGTACTACGGCGAGAACCTCGTGCCCGGCCCGGTGGTCCCGATCGTGGCGGTGCCGACGACGGCCGGCACCGGCTCGGAGGTGACACCCGTGGCCGTCGTGTCGGACCCGACGCGGGACCTCAAGGTGGGCATCTCCAGCCCGTTCCTGGTGCCGGTAGCGGCCATCGTCGACCCGGAGCTCACCATCGGGTCGCCCGCGACGGTGACCGCGTACGCCGGCATCGACGCGCTCGTGCACGCTGTCGAGTCGTACACGGCACGGCCCTTCGACCTCGACTGGTCCGCTCGCCTGCCGGTGTTCACAGGTCGCAACGCCCTCGTCGACGGCATCGCGCTGCGCGCCGCGGGGCACCTCGGCCCGTGGCTGCCGCTGGCCGTGCGGGAGCCCACCGATCGGCGTGCGCGCCAGGAGGTCGCCATGGGCGCGCTGCTCGGGGGGATCGCGTTCGGCTCGACCGGCACCCACCTGTGTCACGCCCTGCAATACCCGATCGGCGCGCTCACCAGGACCCCCCACGGGCTCGGCACGGGCCTGATGCTCCCGTACGTCCTCGACGCTCTGCGCGTCGATGCCGACGTCGCCGAGCGGACCGCGACGCTCGGCGCCGCGATCGAGGGGATCCCGCCCGGTGAGGCCTCCGCCGAGCGGACCGTCGCCCGGATCGCGCGGATCAACAGCGAGATCGGCGTGCCCGCGAGCCTCGCCGACATCGGCGTCGAGCGCGCGCACCTGCCGCGGCTGGCCGACCTGGCACTCGGTTCGACACGCCTGATCGCGATAGCCCCTGTCGCGCCGTCGCGGGAGCTGCTGCTAGACATCCTCGAACGCGCCCACGCGGGAGCCC
The DNA here is from genome assembly GCF_011927785.1 of Micromonospora profundi. Classification (NCBI taxonomy): domain Bacteria; kingdom Bacillati; phylum Actinomycetota; class Actinomycetes; order Micromonosporales; family Micromonosporaceae; genus Micromonospora; species Micromonospora profundi. Next base: position 1,744,468 of record NZ_JAATJK010000001.1, read on the forward strand.
TGGCGGATCGGAGTGCCAAATGACCCTGCACGCGGACCTGTTCATCGACGGGCAGTGGCGGGCCGGCTCGGACGGTGAGCGTTTTGACGTCGTCGACCCCGCCGACCTGTCGACAATCGCCCGCTTCGCCGTCGCCTCGGAGCAGGACTGCATGGACGCCGTCGACGCTGCGGCCGCCGCGCAGGACGGCTGGGCGGCGACCGCTCCGCGCGAGCGCGGCGAGCTGCTCCGCGCCGCCTACGAGATCCTCACCGCCGAGGTCGAGGTCTTCGCCGAACTCATGGTCCGCGAGAACGGCAAGTCCTGGGCGGACGCGATCGGGGAGGCCACCTACGCGAAGGAGTTCTTCCGCTGGTTCGCCGAGGAGGCAGTGCGTGTGCCGGGCGACTACCGGCTCTCGCCCGCAGGCGACAAGCGGATCATCGTGGACCGGCAGCCGATCGGTGTCTCGCTGCTCATCACCCCGTGGAACTTCCCGGCAGCCATGGCGACCCGCAAGCTCGGCCCCGCGCTCGCCGCGGGGTGCACGACGATCCTCAAGCCCGCCCGGGAGACACCTCTCACGGCGGCGTACGTCGTCGAGGTTCTGCGCCGTGCCGGGGTTCCACGCGGCGTCGTCAACCTTGTCACACCGGTCCCGACCGGCCCACTCGTACGGCGGATGATCGATCGTCCCGAGGTCCGGAAGCTGTCGTTCACCGGCTCGACCGAGGTGGGCCGCGAGCTGCTGCACGCCTGTGCCGACAGCGTGGTGAGCGCCTCGATGGAGCTGGGCGGGAACGCGCCGGTCGTCGTGCTGCCCGGTGCCGACCTGGAGACCACAGTCGCGGGCGCCCTGCTGGCGAAGATGCGCAACGGGGGCTCGGCCTGCACCGCTGCCAATCGCTTCTACGTGCACAGCTCCGTGCACGACGAGTTCGTCGCGCGGATGGACGCCGCGCTCGCCGCCGTCTCGGTGGGTCGAGGGCTGGACCGCAGCAACGACCTCGGGGCGTTGGTCTCCGTGCACGAGCGGGACAAGGTGGCCAGCCTCGTGCGGACCGCCGTGTCGGAGGGCGCGACGCTTGTGCGCGGGGGGCAGTCGTCGGCCGACGGTGCCTTCTACGACGCGACGTTGCTCACCGACGTTGCCCACGGCTCGACGATCACCACCACCGAGATCTTCGGGCCGGTGACCGCGGTGGTCCGCTTCGACGACGTCGACGAGGCGGTCCGGATGGCGAACGACACCATCTACGGCCTCATGGCGTACGTCTTCGGCGAGGAGCGCGAGGCCATCGCCGTGGCCCGCCGGCTCGAGGCCGGGATGGTGGCTGTCAACAGAGGTGTCGTGAGCGATCCGTCCGCACCGTTCGGCGGTGTCAAGCAGAGCGGCCTCGGCCGGGAGGGCGGCTCCGAGGGGATCCTGGAGTTCCTCGAGGAGAAGTACATAGCCCTCACCGCCTGACGGCACAACGACGAACCGCACCGGGTCAGCTGAAGTTCCAGCCAACCCGGTGCGGTGTCGTCCCGGGGGAGTCAGATCAGCAGGTGCCGACCTGCTGCCACGGCCCGTTCGGCGTGCCGGGCAGTTGGTTACGCGTCCACCACTGGGCCTTCCAGAGCTTGCCGCCGTGCACGACGGTCTCGCCACCGGTGTAGACCCACGACGAGGTCCAGCTCAGGTGGGTGCCTGTCGCGCACGCCGTCGACGCGCCGACCTGCATCCACGAACCCCACGGCGAGGAACCCGGCGCCTGGTTCTGCGTCCACCACTGCGCCACGTGTGCGGCGCCACCGTGGCTGACGTAGTCACCGCCGGTGTAGACGGTGCCGGCGTCCCACGTCGGGTAGGCGGCTGTCACCGGACCGCTGGTGGCGGTCGCCGGTGGACGTCCGGCGCCGGTCGCGGTGACCTTCACCCGCAGCTCGTGCCCGACGTCGGCGTGCTGCACCGTGTAGTGCTGCCCGGTAGCTCCGCTGATCGGTTCCCCGTCGCGCAGCCACTGGTACGCGAACGACAGTCCGTCGACGTTCCAGGTGCCCGGCGTGGCGGTGAGGCGCTGCTCCCACAGTGCGGAGCCGTTGATGCCTGGCGCGACCTTGTTGAGCGCCGGCGCGTCCAGGTCCCATCCGTCGATCTGCGGCCCGGTCGGCGGCTTCTGGTAGCCGTGGGCCGTCATCCGCCAGTCGGGGCGTACCTCGCACGGAGCACAGTCGGGCCAGTAGTGCGCCGGCTCCCGCCCGGTCACCGGGTTGCGGTAGTGGAACCACATGGGCACGATCGCCGGCCAGGCGATGAACCTGCCGGTGCCGCCCTGGAAGCCCTCCCCGCGTACGCCCATCTCGCTGAGCAGGACGTCCGGGCGGTACCTGGTCACCAGGGTGCTCGGCGCCGGGTCGGGCAGGTCCGGGTTGCGCGGGTTCGCCGCCGCCCAGCCGCCGGCCCAGTTGACCGACTGCCAGTAGAACTCGTCGATGGTCAGGCTCCACACCCGCCAGATGCCGTTCTCCAGCACGAACTCGTCGTTGTACATGGCGCCGTTGAAGGTGCCCGGGTTGTTGATCGACGTACGGGGCTGAAGCAGCCGCGCCCGCAGGGTCGCCGACCGGCCGTCCTCCGACACGATCACCACGGGCTGCGGACGCCAGTGCAGGGACAGGCTGTTACGCATCGTCGACGGGTTGTTTCCGTAGACGGTGCGACCGGCCTGCGCGATGCGTTCCGGCCCGATGAAGTAGCCGGCGAACGGCGAGAGCTTGTGACCGTTGGCCGCGTGGATCTGCGACATCTCCAGGATCCGCAGATCGTCCAGATAGGCGGTGTAGGCCATCGAGACGTTCTCGGCGCCGTCGAACGCCTGCGACCGGTCCAGCCGACGCTTGAGGTCGGCGAGGTCCGTGTTCGGCGGCGCGGTCCCCGCCGGCTTCGCGCTGCGCCCGGCGACGTCGAGGAACGCCGGTACGACAGTTGCTGGCGCGGCGACGCCACCGTTGCCCCAACCGTCGGCGTAGGTGGCGACGATCAGCGGGGTGATCGCCATGTCCTTGAGCTTCCACAGCCCGCCGTCCTTGACGAACGAGTTGCGGAAAACGGAGAACTCCCACGAGGCGGCGCGGGTGTTCGCGTCACCGACCATTGCGAACTCGATGCCCCGGGCGATGGCCTCCTGCCCGTTGGGGCTCACCTCGACGATCGTGTCGAACAGCGGCCGCTCGTTGAGGATGCCCTGGGAGAGGTTTTCCGGCCCCATCCGCTCCATGGCCTGACGGACGCCACTGCTGCCCTGGTAGGCGCCGACGCCGTCGATCCGGACAGTGCCGTCGGAGGTGAAGAGGTCGACGACGTCGGACCACATGCGACGGTCGACGTAGTAGCCGTAGGCGTGCTGGAGGTTGCGGACCGCGTCCTCGTCGTTGAGCCGGCTGATCCGGGCCGCCAACTCGCCGACGGTGGCAGTCGTGGCCGGCGCCGCGCCCGTCGGCGGCGGGATCGGTACGCCTGCCTCGTCGGGGGTGAAGTGGTAGGGAACGATCGGCAGCGCGCCGCCGACGTTGCGCCAGCCGGTGGCGTACGCGCCGGCGTACTGCGGGTAGTAGCGGAGAAGCTCGATCTGCCAGCGGCCGTCCCTGAGGACGTACTCGTTCTCGTAGATTCCGCCCTCGATCCGCGCCTGACCCTCGCCGTCACCCAGGAAACGCAGGCCCGACCAGCGGCCCTTGGCGGTGGTGCCGTCGGCCGAGAGGTTCACCAGAGGCTGGTCGATGACAACTGTGTGCAGCGAGCCTGGCCGGATGCCGTCCATGCCGCCGGCGTCTGCTTCGAGCCACGCCGCGATCGCCGAACGACCGGCCGTCGTCTGATCCCCCCACTGCAACGTGCCGTCGGTGGCGAACAGTTCGGCCATCTCCGACCACCGCCCGAACTGGGCCAGGTGGGTGTACGCGCGTTGGACGTCCTTGACCTCGCGCAGGGACTCGACCCGTTCGACATCCCGGGCCAGCGTGTTGATCGTCGTCGACACCGCCACGTTCGTGGTCGTGCCCTGGGTTTGTGCCGATGCTGCCGGTGGGTTGATGGCCACCCCGGCTATCAGGAGTAGCGCTGTGGCCACACTTGTCACACGTCTCATGCTCACGCCCCTATCCGTTGCCGTTGCCGTTGATTCGCGGAGCCCTCGGGCGAGGGTGTCGGGCAGATTCGCGCCACCGTCCCGGGCGGCAGGCGATGCCGCGAAACGTAACTGAAATGTTCGTCATACGCTAGATCGATTTCGATGGACGAACATTTGGGCGGCGAGGCGGCGCACTTTCGGCGGTTCGGGCAGCGCGCAGGGCTGATCAGGCGACACGGGAGGCGGAACGGCCGGCGTGCAATCCACTTAGCGCGGATACCGGATTGCCGGTATCGCTATCCGCACGCGCCTGGCCAGGCGTGCCGCGTCGGCAGCGCGGCTGGGGCGGTCACGCAGAAGGGCCCGGCCACCGTCACGAGCTGAGATGGCCGGGCCCTCCGACGAGCGGTCAGAAGTCGTCGACGTTGATCGTCACCCGATGGGCGCTCGACTTCCAGTTGGGCACGTTGATTACGTCGTACCCGCCGCCGCGCTGACCCACTGTGACTCGTACGACGCCGAGGTTCGCCGGGGTCGCCGGGATGAACACGTCCATGCCGGTGATGAAGGTCTGACTGAAGAACTCCGGCAGCGGGGCGGTCAGGTCGGTCACCCCGTCGCTGTCGTCGTCGAAGGCGAACAGGGCGATCGTCCTCTTGAGACGCGGCGTGTTCGCGGGGTTGAGGACGTCCCTGCCGTTGATCCAGAGCTTGTCGCCAGCGTCGCCCTGGTCGCCCCACCACTCCTTCTGGCGTTGGATCGTGAGCGCCGTGTGCCTGTCGCTGGTGTCGACAAGCGCGCCGAGACCCTCGCCCGGCACGCTTGTGGCCAGGCGCACGAACGAGTCCGAGCGGAGGAACGGCTGGAAGTAGAAGTGGTGCGTCGGGGCGCCGGAGCGGACGATCGCGAGCTCGTAGCGGGCCGTGGCGAGCACCGGGAACGGCCCGAACGAGCCGTCGCCGGTAAGCGGAACCCGATGCGTCGGCCGGGACGACAACCGGCCGCCGGTGAGGTAGCTGACCGGGTAGACCTCGACTGTCGCCCCGGTGACGCCGATGTTGCTCGGAAAGAGCACCGCGCGCCCGGAGACCCGGGCGGTGCCGAGGATCTGGGGCACGATCCGGGTCGTGTGGGGCTCGCGACCGCGCAGGAACCGGAAGATCTCGCCGAACGACTCCGTCGACGACACGGTCTGCGTGTGGGACTGGTCGGGGAAGTGGACGTTCGCCGCGCCGACGACGGTACGGGCCGGGTCGCCTTCACCCCAGATGGCGAGGGTGGGCACCCCGCCCGGCGGGGAGGCCGCGGTGCGCCCGTCCAGGTTGACGTAGTGCGCGACCCGGGCGGCCCGCGCGGGGGAACTGGCGAGGTAGCCCTGTGTGACGAAGGTGCCGAGGGAGTGCGCGATCAGGTCGACCTTGTCCGCGCCACTCGCGGTCAGGAGACGGGAGATCCGTGCGTCCAGTCCCGCGTACACCTGGGGCAGGATCGTCGCGATGTTGGGCGAGTCGTACTCGTGGGCCTCGATGATGTCGATGGGGTAGCCGTTGCTGGCGAGGCGTTTGGCCTGGGACTGGAACTGCGTGGCCGATCCGGCGCTACCGTGCACGAAGATCACCGGCCGGTACGTCGGTGGGGCGGCGGCTTCGGCGGCACGCGGGGCGGGGACGATGGACAGGCTGACAGCGAGCGCGAGCCCGGCCACCACGGAGAGCATTCTCCGGTGGGGTGTGTGCATGGATCCTCCACCTGACGGACGAAGTATTTGCACTGCTAGCGCAAGTATCGTGTCAGGGTGTGGCGCGACGGTCCACACCTTCCGGGCGGGCGCCGGTCGCGGTGGAGGCGATCAGTTGACCTCTCTGGCGAGCAGGTCGCCCACTGCGGCTCGGACCGGATCGGGGTTCGCCCAACTCCAGTTGGGGTGCGCGCGGTTGGTGAGCAGGGCCAGCACGAGCCGCCGGCGGGGGTCGACAAGGAGCGACGGGCCGGCGAAGCCGGTGTGGCCGAAGGTCCGGGGTGCGGCGAGCCGGCCCATGAACCAGCGCTGGTCGAGGACGACACCGAGGCCGTGCGCGGCGGTCCGGTTGGGACGCTCGGGGTCGACGGCGGGCTTCCCTGCGTTCTGGTTGCTGAGCATCCGGCGCACCGTCGCCGCGGCGAGGATCCGCCTGCCCTGGTAGGTGCCCCCGTTCAGGAGCATCTGACCGATGACCGCGAGGTCGGTGGCGCTGGCGAAGATGCCCGCGTGACCGGCGACGCCGCCGAGGTGGTTGGCGACGTCGTCGTGGACGGTGCCCCGCAGCAGCCCTCGCGACGAGCGGGCGTCGGTGGCGACCAGCCGGCTGGCCCGCGCACTGCCCGACAGCCAGGTGTTGGGGTTGAAGCCGGTGTCCCGCAGGCCGAGCGGGCCGGTGAGGTTGCTCTTGAGCGCCTGGTCGAGCCGCTGACCGGTGACCTTCTCGACGATCCTGCCGGCGACCATGAGCCCGACGCTCGAATAGCGGAACGTGTCGCCGGGCACGGCACCGGAGACCAACCCCGTGGTGAGCACGGCGTTCCACCGGGCCGCGTTGTCGGGCAGACCGGTGACCTTCGCGCCGACCGGCAGACCGCTGGTGTGGGTGAGCAGCATCCCGACGGTGATCCGCTCCTTGCCCGTCCCGGCGAAGGCGGGCAGGTAGTCGCGGACCGGGGCGTCCAGGGCGACACGTCCCTTGTCGACCTGCTGGAGCAGCAGGATCGCCGTGTACACCTTCGTGACCGAGGCGAGATCGAAGATGGAGTCGGGACGCATCGCGACGCGCTGGCCCGGCGGGAGGAGCTTCGGTCCAGCGCCGTAGCGCAGCGCCTCCCCGACAGCGGTGTGGACCGTCGTCTTCCCGTCCACGAGGACGACCGCGACGGCACCGGGGAATCCCTTGTGCTGGACGGTCTGACCGGTGGCGGGCAGCTGCTTGCGGAGCAGCGCCGTCACGTCCTGCGCGTACCGGGCCTGACCAGCCTGCGCGGCACCGCCGCTGGGGGAGGCGGTGGCGCTCGGCGAGCCGGACGGCGCCGCCGCCGAGCCGAAGCCCACCCGGTTTCCGGCCGCGTCGGTAGCGGTCACCGCGTCGCCGGATCCGGCAAGACCGGGCGCCGACGAGCCCTTGTCGCCGCAGCCGGCCAGGGCGGAGGTTGCGGCGGCCAGTCCGGCCCCGAGCAGAGTACGACGAGCCACGGGCATGCCCGAGATCCTGACAGCAGGTCAGGGCGCATTTCAATCGGCCCACCCGAACGTCGACAACGGGCACCCGGCCGGGCGTCCCGGTTGTCACCAGGTGGACACGGTCAGTGGGCGTACGCCTGTTGTGCGACGATCGACGGGAGTCACGCCAGCGACCCGTCCACCGCTCTGCCCGCGCCCCGTTCGCTGGCAGATACGGGGGAGGGCCACGCCCTTCGTACCCCTTTTGGAGAGCACGATGTCCCGCTCCGCCGTCCGGGCCTTCGCCGCGCTGAACGCAGTGCGACCCCCCGACCAGCCCTCCCCGGTCCTGGGTAAGGCAGTGGTGCTTGGCGGCAGCGTCGCCGGTCTGCTGACCGCCCGGGTCCTGTCCGATTACGCGGAGAGCGTGCTCATCATCGACCGGGACGACCCGCAGATCAGCGGCGCGCGGCCCGGCGTGCCACAGGGGACGCAGTTGCACGCGCTGCTGCCCGGCGGCCTGTTCCAGCTCGAGCGACTGTTTCCCGGCTTCCGGAAGCAGGCGATCGCCCAGGGCGCTATCGAGGCGCCCCCGGCCACCCGGCGCAGCTACCTCGACGGCCGCCTCAAGGTGGTCGTCCCCGACGACGCCGACAGCCTGGCGGGCAGCCGACCCCTGTTGGAGGGGCTGATCCGCCAGCACGTGCTGCGCCTGCCCAATGTCAAGACCTTCACCGCCCGCGCCACGGGTCTCGTTATCGAGGGTGAGGCGGTCACCGGTGTCCGCTGCGACGTCGGCGGGGTGCCCGGTGTCGAGGGTGGTGACCTGGTGGTGGACGCCATGGGGCGGTCGAGCCGTCTCTCCGACTGGTTGGAGCGCGCCGGCTGGGAGCGGCCCGCGACGCGGCGGATGCCCGTGCACCTGAACTATGCGACAGCCCTTTTCCGGCGGCCCGAGCAGGACCCACCGGCGAAGGTCGTCCTGGCGCTGCACACCCCGGCGACAATGACTGACGTGGCGGGCGCGGCATTCTTCGCCATCGAGGACGGCCGGTGGATGGCAATGATGGCCGGCTACGGCGACGACCGCCCGGGGAGCACCGCCGAGGACTTCGTCCGTCGGCTGCGGGAGCAGTTCCCGCCGGAGTTCGGCGAGGTCACCGCCAACGAGATGCTCGGCGACGTGCAGACCTACCACCACGCCGACAGCAGGCGTCGGGATTTCCACGCGCTGCGGCGCTGTCCGGCGCGGCTCGTCAGCGTCGGTGACGCCGTCGCCTCGTTCAACCCGGTCTACGGGCAGGGCATGACGGCGGCGGCACTGCATGCGGTCTGCCTGTCGGCGTACCTGCGGTCCGACCCCGACCTGACCACCCCCGCCCGCCACTTCCTCGCCCTACAGAAGGTGGTGGTCGACGCCGCCTGGTCGACGTCGACCTCGGCCGACCTGGCGCTGCCGCACTTCGACGGGCCGTACCCGCGCGGCTACCGCATCTCCAGCTGGGTCAGCCGGCAGATCATCGCGGCGACCATCACGGACGTGGAGACCGCGCGGCGGTTCAACGACGTCGTCTCCATGCAGGAGCACCCGCTCTCGCTCGCCACGCCTGGTGTGATCCTGGGGGCGATACGCGCGAACCGGCGCGCACGCTGACCGTGGACGGCGGCGGGGCGGCCGTCGTCGTCGGCTAGCGCGGGGTCTCGCGGAGGACGTTGACGACGAAGCGGTGGTCGTCCAGCTGCGGAAGCCCGGACACCCCCATCCAGCCGACGACGCCGGTGCCCCGCACCCGCAACGGCACCGCGCCGCCGGCTGCCGCGTACCGGGCGGCGGGCAGACCGTACTTCTGCGTCAACGTCACGTCCTTGTCCCGGCAGAGGCGGGCCATGTACAGCGACGAGCGCTCGAAGCGCATCACCACGCGTCCCTTGCGGCGCAGCCACGCGTCGTTGTCCCGCGTCGAGCCGGGCAGGCCGCAGTGGAACAGCTGACGCCCGGCACGCCACACACCGACCGCGACAGGGAGTTCCCGTTCACTCGCGGCTGCGACGGCACGCATGCCCAACTCGTACGCGTCGATCTCCGACAGGCCGGCCAGCTCCAGCTCCGCCTCCTCGCGCACCAGCTCGTCAAGCGTGGGCCACACGTCCTGGTCGGATGTCATCTGTCTACTCCTCGTCGTACGGGTCGGAACGTGGATCACCAGGCGCAGGGCGCGTAGTCCTTCAGGAAGCAGCCGTACAGGTCCTCACCCTGCTCGCCGCGCACGATCGGGTCGTACACCCGGGCGGCGCCGTCGACAAGGTCCAGCGGGGCGTGGAAACCCTCGTCGGCCAGCCGCATCTTCGTCGGGTGGGGCCGCTCGTCGGTGATCCACCCGGTGTCGACGCTCGTCATCAGGATGCCGTCGGTAAGCATCTCCTCGGCGCTGGTGCGGGTCAGCATGTTCAGCGCTGCCTTGGCCATGTTGGTGTGCGGGTGTCCGGGGCCCTTGTAGCCGCGCCCGAACTGGCCCTCCATGGCCGACACGTTCACTATGTACTTGCGCCGGGCCGTCGCCGCTGCCATCGCCGGTCGCAGTCTGCTGACCAGCACGAACGGCGCCGTCACGTTGCACAACTGCACCTCTAGCAGCTCGACCGGGTCGACCTCGTGCACCCGCTGCACCCAGCTGTTCACCGAATCGAGGTCCGGCACCAGGCCGCCCGCGTCGATGGCGGTGGACGCGGCGATCCGCTCCGGTGAGGCGGAGCCACTCGTCAACGCCAGCGCGGTGAGCGCGTGCGGGGTGAGCGCTGTCGACTCCGCGGCGGCGGTCAGGCTCCCGGCCGGGCCACCGCCCGGCTTGGCGAACGTGATCAGCTCCGGCAGCGGACCGTCCGGCAGGGCCGCGGCCTCCGCGGCGACGAGCTGCGCGTACGCCCCGGGGGAGCGACGCACGGTCTGCGCCGCGTTGTTGATGAGGATGTCGAGGGGACCCTGGCTGCTGACCGAGTCCGCCAGGGCGATCACCTGCGCGGGGTCGCGCAGGTCGATGCCGACGATGCGCAGGCGGTGCAGCCAGTCCGCGCTGTCCGGCATCGCCGCGAACCGACGGACCGCGTCGTGCGGGAACCGCGTGGTCACCGTCGTGTGCGCGCCGTCGCGCAGCAGCCGCAGCGCGATGTACATGCCGATCTTGGCCCGGCCTCCGGTGAGCAGCGCGCGGCGGCCGGTCAGGTCGGTGCGGGCGTCCCGACGCTGCCTGTTTAGCGCGGCGCAGGACGGGCAGAGCTGGTGGTAGAAGGCGTCCACCTCGCGGTAGCGCTGCTTGCAGACGTAGCAGCCGCGCGGGTTGTGCAGGACGCCCGCCGTGGCGCCGACGGTGGGCGACGCGAGCGGGATGCCCTGGGTCTCGTCGTCGATCCGACCGGGGGCGCCGGTGGCGGTGGCCTCCGTCACCGCCCGGTCGGCGGCCAGGATGGCGTCACGCCGCTCCTCGCGCCGACGCTGCTTGATCACCTTGTAGAGGCGCGCGGTGGCCCGCTGCACCCGCAGCACGTCGGGGTGGTCCGGAGGCAGCTCCTCCAATGCCGCGAAGACGCTGAGACAGGTCTCCAGCTGCGCACGGTCGATCGCGTGCTGGGCGTTCTTCGGGTGTGTGTCCGCCGTCATGCGTCTGTGTCTCGTCCCGTTCCCGGTGCCGGATGAGCCGGCCCACCTCAAGTCCGACCCGAAACTGTACGCACCGTACGGCGTCGAACGCATCCCGCGCTCCGTGCCCCGCCCGGAGCGGTGACGGCTTCAGGCAGCGCGGCCGAGTCGCCAGTAGCCCATGAACGCCACAGCCCGCCGGTCCAGACCCCGTTCGGCGACGAGGTGCCGCCGCAGGGTGCGGATCGCGCCGGCCTCTCCGGCCAGCCACGCGTACAGCGGCGTCGCGGGCACCTCGTCGGGGACCTCCCACAGGATCTCGGTGTCCACGTCCACGTCCGAGATCGACTGGGTCGTGCCGCACGGGTGGGTGAGCAGTTCCTCCGCCGCGGCGGCGACGGCGGGTACCAGCTGGCTGCCGTGCCCGCCCGTGCCCCGGGGCACCCAGCGGACCTCGACGCCGTGCGGTGCCGCCAGCGGCAGCACGTCGCCGGCTTCGGGCACCTCCAGCACGACGATGCCCCGCGTGTCCTGGGGGAGCCGCTCGCAGATGCCGCTGATGGCCGGTACTGCTGTCTCGTCGCCGGCAAGCAGCAGGCAGCCCGCCGTCGGCGGCTGGAACTCGATGCCGCCGTGGTCCCCGTCGTAGCCGGCGTCCGGGCCGACGAGGGCGACCTCGTCACCGACGCTCGCCCGCCGGGCCCAGCGCGTCGCCGGTCCGCTGTCGCCGTGCAGCACCAGGTCGACGTCGACCTCGGCCAGGTGCGGACGGACCGCGCGCACCGTGTAGGTGCGAATCGGGTTGCGCCGGTGCTCGGGCAGGGCCCGCCACGCGGCGTACCAGTCCGGCCCCTGCGGCAGGTCCACCCCGCGCCGTCCGGGCAGCGGCAACGCCAGCTTGATCCGCTGGTCGTAGCCGTTGTCGGCGAAACGGTCGAGGTCCGCCCCCGTGAACGTCACACGCGTGAAGGAGGGGCTGAGCCGCTCGACCGCGCGCACGGTGACGGCGAACGAACGCCACGGTGCGACGGGCAGGGTCTGGGTCAGGGTGCCTGGCATGAGGAAAGGCTTACCTAACTTGATGATGAGCTGTCAAGCCGTTCCCGCTTCCGGGCAGGCCACCGCCCCCCGAAAGGGTGAGGGATGCTGGGTCCGTGCAGATCACGATCCTCGGCCCGCTCGCTGTCGACGGACAGCCGATCCGGGGTGAACGGCTCGCCGCAGTGGTCCGCGCGCTCGTCGACGCGCGCGGGCGGGCGGTCTCCACCAGCCTGCTCGTCGACGCCGTCTGGGACGGCAGCCCGCCCGACGACGCCACGGGCGCCGTCCAGGCGTTGGTGTCGCGGGCGCGTCGGCTCGGGCTGCCCGTGGTCGCGGCGCCGGGCGGCTACCGACTGCCCGCCGACGAGGTGACCGTCGACGCGGTCGAGGCACGTGCCCTCGTCGACAGGGCGCGCGCCGCGATGCGGTCCGGCGACCTTCGCGCCGCCCGCGACACCGCCGATCAGGCCCGTGCCCTGTTCGGCGCTGTCCCGGCCCTCGACACCGCCGAGGACGCGAACCTGTTCGCGGACGTCGCCGCGCTGCGCGCCCAGACGGCGCTCGCCGGTGCGGGCCCGGTCGACGAGGCCGACCTGCGTCGGCTCGCCGCGCGTACGCCGCCGCACGAGCCGTCGGCAGCCCTGCTCGTGCGGGTGCTCGCCGCCCAGGGCCGCGAGGCCGAGGCGCTGGAGGTGGTCGAGCGGCTCCGCGAGGAACTGGCCGACCGGTACGGCACCGACCCGGCGCCGGTGATCACGCAGGTCCACCTGGCCCTGCTTCGTGGCGAGCTCACCGCACCGGAGGCCGCGACGACGACGCCCCGCCAGCCGGGGTTGCCCGCCGGGTGGCGCCGGCCGATGACCGCCCTCGTCGGCCGGGAGCGGGACGTCGAGGCCGTGCGGGACGCCCTCACCCAGGCGGCCCTGGTGACGGTCGTGGCAACCGGTGGCGCCGGCAAGACCCGGCTCGCCGCCGAGGTGGCGCGGCGCGCGGTCGAGGCCGGGCAGCCGGTCCGGGTGGTCGAACTCGCCGGCCTCCGCTCACCCGACGAGGTGCTGCCCACGGTGCTCGCGGTGCTCGGTGGCGCGGACACCTCGACCACCGGCGGCAACCTGGGTCTCGAACGGCGGGTGCTCAGCCCGGAGGAGCGGCTGCGGGCCGTGGCGCCGGACGTCGACGGGCTTGTCGTTCTGGACAACTGCGAGCACGTCCTCGGCGCGGCGGCCACCGTCGTCGCGGACCTGCTGGCCGTCACCTCGCCGGAGGTCGCCGTGCTCGCGACGAGCCGGGCACCGCTGGGCCTGGCCGGCGAGACGGTGCACCGGCTGCCCGTCCTGCCGGACTCCGACGCGCTCGGGCTGATCGAGTCCCGGGCGCGGGCCGGCGGCGCCGTGCCGACCTGGGACACCGAGCGGGCGCTCGCGCTGTGCCATCGGCTCGACAACCTGCCGCTGGCGCTCGAACTGGCCGCGGCGCGACTGCGCCACATGCCGATCGACGATGTGCTCGCGGGGCTGACCGACCGGTTCGCGCTGCTCGACGACGCCCTGCGGGGCCTGCCGGAGCGCCACGCGAGCCTGTGGGCGATGGTCGACTGGAGCCGCGAACTGCTCGCCCCCGACGACCAGGCGCTGCTCCAGCGGCTAGCTGTCATCCCCGCGCCGTTCACAGCTGACCTCGCCGCCGTCGTCGCCCAGAGCGCCGACGTCCGACGCGGCCTGGCGACGCTCGTCGAACAGTCCCTGCTGACCCTTGTCGAGGGCGAGAGCCCGCCCCGCTACCGGATGCTCGAAACGGTCCGCGAGTACGGCGAAGCCCGCCTCGACGCGGCCGGCGAGCGGGACCGGGCCATGGCCGGCCTTGTCGACTGGGCCCGGGAGCGGGCCGTCGCCCTCGGCGAGCGGTTCATCGGCCCCGGCCAGATCGAGGCGCTCGACGGCTGTGCCACCGAGCAGGACAACCTGATGGCGGGCCTGCGCTGGGCGCTCGGGCACGACGACGAGCCGGCGGCGGTCGACGTCGCCACCGCGTTGCTCCACCTCTGGACGGTGCGCGGCCTGCACCTGGAGGTCGTCGGGTGGGCGCGGGGTCTGCTGCACGTCGACGATCCGCGGCGGCGGCGACACTCGGCGATCCAGTCGGGCCGGGCCGCCGGCCGACCACTGCCCCACGCCGACCGGCTCGCCTGGATGTGCCTCGTGATCGGCCTGAACGCCGGCATCAGTGGCGAACTGCGCCTCGCCGCGCTGGCCCGCCGGGCCCTGCGGCGGCTCCTTGCCGAGCGGTCGTCCGAGATGTCATCCCGGATGACCGCGCTCGCGACGGCGTTGCCCGGCTTCGACGGGGCCGATCTGGAGAAGAGCCTGACGAGCGCGACAGGGCTGGTCGCGCATCCGGACCCGTACGTGCAGGGGCTCGGCCTGTTCGCCCGCGCGGCGGTACGGGAGAACGGCGGTATGCCGCAGGCGTCGATGGTCGACGCCGAGCAGGCGTACCTGCGCTTCGAGGCCGTCGGTGACCACTGGGGCATGGCGATGTCGGCCGGGGCCGTCGGGCAGTTCCTGATCCCGGCCGGTGAGGCCCGCTCGGCCGAATGGCTGGCGCGCAGCGTCCGGCACATGGAACTCGTCGGTGCCACGCAGGACGCGCGGTCGATCCGGGTGCGGCTGGACATGCACCTTGCCCTCGGCGGGGATCCGGAGGCCGCGCGACGGTTGCGCGAGACGGCGACATCGGGCCAGGCCGATCAGGCCGACGTCGCCCAGGCGCGCCTCGGTCTGGCGCATCTCGCCTGGCAGCAGGCCCGATACGACGAGGCGCTCGCGCACGCCGACGAGGTGAGCCGGACACTGGCCGAGTGGGTCGGGCCGCCGCCGCAGCCGCGTGTCATGCTCCGGGTCGGGTTGGCCGGTCTACACCTGCGGATCGCCGAGGCGCGGCCGGCGTCGGCCGGTGACGTCGACTCCCGGACGGTCGCCCTGCTGACGCTCGCCCGCGACGACGCGCTGGCCTCGCGCGATCTGCCGGTGATCGGGGCGTGGGCGCTGGGCGGCGCCGAACTCGCGGCGTACCGGGGTGACGTGGGCGTCGCCCGCGAACTGGCCGCGCTCGCCACGCGGATCGGCAGCCACGTCGAGTCGTTCTTCCCGCCCGGGTACGGCGAACGGCTCATCGCCACCCTCGGGGACGAGGAGCAGCGTGAGCCGTTGCTGGCCGCGTGGCGGGAGCGGCCGGTGGCCATGGCCACCGCCCGGATCCGCGACCTGATGGGCGACCTGCTCGCCTGAGGTCAGATCTTCCTGCGGTACGCCCGCAGCGCCAGCGGCATGAACAGCGCCACGAAGACGGCGCACCACGCGAGGGTCCACCACACGTGGGAGCCGAGTGGGGTGCCGAGGAACAGCCCACGTACCGATGCGACCAGGTGGGTCATCGGGTTGACGTCCACGAACGTCCGCATCCAGCCCGGCAGGGTGTCGGCGCTGACGAACACGTTCGACGCGAAGCTCAACGGCATGATCAGCGCGAACATCAGGCCCTGTACGGCACCCGGGGTGCGCACCTTCATCGACACGTAGACCGGCAGCCAACTGAGGCACAGGGCGAACAGCACAGCGAGCAGGCACCCGGCGATGGCCCGCACCGGGCCGGTCTCGATCCGGAAGCCCATGAGGTAGCCGATCGCGAGGGTCGAGACCGTGACGATGACGTACCGGACGACGTCGCCGAGAACCGCGCCGACCAGTGGTGCGGAGCGGGGGATCGGCAGCGACCGGAACCGGTCGAAGATGCCCTTGGCGATGTCGGTGTTGAGGTTGACGCCGATGGCGATGGCCCCGGTGGCGATGGTCTGCGCCAGGATGCCGGGCAGCAGGAACTGCAGGTAGTCGTGGGTCGAGCCGGCTACCGCGCCGCCGAAGATGTACACGAAGATGACGAGGAACAGCACCGGCTGCAACGTGACGTCGACGAGCGCCTCGGGCGTACGCCAGGTCTTGATGAGGCTCCGCTTGGTCAGCGCCAAGGAGTGCCGGACGAGCCGGAACGGGCGGGGTTGGCCGACGGCCGTCGGGCGCGCCGGCCCCGTGGTGCCGATCAGGGTGCTCATGCCGCGACCTCCGTGCGGTCTGTGGTGTCGTCGTCGGATGCCGTACGCCCGGTGAGGGTGAGGAACACCTCGTCGAGGCTCGGCAGATGCAGGGAGAGTTCGGTGACCGAGATCCCTGCGGCGGCGAAGCGCGCGACGCTCTCGGTGAGGGCCTTGTCGTCGGTGACCGGAACCGCGAGGACGCCCTTGCGGATCTCGTCGGCCCGCGTGCCGGAGCCGACCTCGGACAGGATCGCCCCGATCCGGGGTAGCTGCGTGGGGTCGCTCGGCCGGACCTCAAGGGTCTGCCCGCCCACCACCCGTTTGAGCCCGTCGGGTGTGTCGTGTGCGATGACCCGCCCGTGGTCGATCACCGTGATCGCGTCGGCGAGCGCGTCGGCCTCCTCCAGGTACTGCGTGGTGAGCAGCACTGTCGAGCCGTTCGACACCAGCGACCGGACCACGCCCCACATGTCCTCGCGCTTGGCCGGGTCGAGGCCGGTCGTCGGCTCGTCCAGGAAGATCACGTCAGGGGAGCCGACGAGGCTGGCGGCCAGGTCCAGCCGCCGCCGCATGCCTCCGGAGTACGTCTTGGCCGGCCGGTTCGCGGCGTCGGTCAGGTCGAACCAGTCGAGCAGTTCGGCGGCCCGCCGCCGGGCGCCGGCGCGCCCCAACTCCAGCAGCGTGCCGAACAACTCCAGGTTCTGCCGCCCGGTCAGGTCCTCGTCGACGGAGGCGTACTGGCCGGTGAGGCCGATGCTCTGCCGGACCCGCTCGGCGTCGCGGACCACGTCGAAGCCGCCGATCCGGGCGGTGCCGCTGTCCGGAGCCAGGAGGGTGGAGAGGATGCGCACGGCTGTGGTCTTGCCGGCACCGTTGGGGCCGAGCACCCCGAGCACCGTGCCCCGGGGCACGGCGAGGTCCACGCCCCGCAGCGCCCTCGTCTTCCCGAAGGTCTTGACGAGGCCGTCGGCCTCGATCACCAGGTCGTTTGTCATGTGGCACAGCCTGCGCGGGTCGCCTGACACCGCGCCGACATGACGCCGACACGACCTGACACCGCACGACCTGGCACCGCGCCGGCACCGCCCGGGGGGTGGGCATACCGCCGAGGTACGACCCAGGGAAGATGAGCCATTCAATTCATGATTCTCAATATGATGGCGGCTATCTCGAATGAGGTGCGCTCACGAGGCGTACCGCCATGATGCGGAGGAATGCATGGTTCGCTGGCGTACCCTCACCGGCCTGGTGGCCGCCGCGCTGGCCGCGGCCAGCCTCACCCTCGCGGCCCCGGCCGCGGCCGACAGTCCGATCACGCCGAACGTCGTCGGCGGCAGCCGCGCCGCCCAGGGCGAGTTCCCGTTCATGGTGCGGCTCTCGATGGGCTGCGGCGGCGCCCTCTACAGCTCCCGACTGGTGCTCACGGCCGCGCACTGTGTGGGCGCCACCGGCACCAACACCAGCATCACCGCCACCCTCGGCGCGGTCGACCTCCAGTCGTCGAGCCGGATCACCGTCCGGTCGAACTACGTCTACCGGGCGCCCGGCTACAACGGCAGCGGCAGGGACTGGGCGTTGATCCGGCTGGCCACCCCCGTCACCGGGCTGAGCACTCTGAAGATCGCCACCACCACCGCGTACGACAGCGGCACCTTCACCGTCGCCGGCTGGGGGGCGGCGCGGGAGGGCGGCAGTCAGCAGCGGTACCTGCTCAAGGCGACGGTCCCGTTCGTCAGCGACTCCACCTGCAACGCCTACTACGGCGGCGACGTCATCGCCGCCCAGGAGATCTGCGCCGGCTACGCCAGCGGCGGGGTGGACACCTGCCAGGGTGACTCGGGTGGCCCGATGTTCCGCCGGGACGCCGCCAACGCCTGGATCCAGGTCGGCATCGTCAGCTGGGGCCAGGGCTGCGCCCGGCCCAACTATCCCGGTGTCTACACCCAGGTGAGCTACTTCGCCTCGTCGATCGCCTCCGCCGCGGCGAGCCTCGGCGGCTGAGCGCGACAGTGACCTGATCGACGGGTCAGCGGCCCCCTCGACGCTGGTCCCACGGGCGGCCCGGACGACTGTCCGGGCCGCCCGCCGGCGCGTGCCCCGCCTACCGGCTCCTCCGGCAAGATCGGCCGGTGACCCCGGGTTGCGAGAACGACTCACATCGTTATGTTAGGTTAGCCTCCCCTAACCAAGCGATGGAGTTTAGAGGCATGCGCTCACACCGTTTCCTGGCCGGGTTCGTGGCCCTGGCCGCGACATTGGCGCTGGCCGCCTGTGGCGACTCGACCGAGCCGGAGGAGGCCTCCGCCGCCGGCGGTTCCGCCACCTTCCCGGTCACGATCAAGCACGCGCTCGGCACCACGACGATCAACGAGAAGCCCGAGCGGGTCGCGACGGTGGCCTGGGCCAACCACGAGGTGCCCCTCGCCCTCGGCATCGTCCCCGTCGGCATGGCGAAGGCCAACTTCGGCGACGACGACGGCGACGGCGTCCTGCCGTGGGTCGCCGAGAAGCTCAAGACGCTCGGCGGCACCGCCCCCGTGCTGTTCGACGAGAACGACGGCATCAACTTCGAGGCCGTCGCCGACACCAAGCCGGACGTCATCCTGGCCGCGTACTCGGGCCTGACCCAGCAGGAGTACGACACCCTCAGCAAGATCGCCCCGGTCGTCGCCTACCCCGAGGCACCCTGGGCCACCGCGTGGCGCGACACCATCAAGCTGGAGAGCCAGGCCCTCGGCCTCGCCAAGGAGGGCGACGCGCTGATCGCCGACATCGAGAAGCAGATGACCGACGCCGCAGCGAAGTACCCGCAGTTGGCCGGGAAGTCGGCGATGTTCATGACGCACATCGACCCCACCGACCTGAGCAAGATCGGCTTCTACACGACGCACGACACCCGGGCGCAGTTCTTCGGCGACCTCGGCCTGAAGGTCCCGGCAAGCATCGCCACCCTCTCCGCAGGCACCGACAAGTTCAGCCTCAGCCAGAGCGCCGAGCAGATCCAGGTCTTCAACGACGTGGACGTCATCGTCGCCTACGGTGACGACAAGCTCCTCGCCGCCGCGCAGGCCGACCCGCTGCTGTCGAAGATCCCCGCTATCAAGCGCGGTTCGGTGGTCATGCTCTCCGGCGCCACGCCGCTGGGCACCGCCGCGAACCCCACCCCGCTGGCCATCGGATTCGTGCTGAACGACTACGTCGCGATGCTCGCCAAGGCAGCCGACAAGGTGTCATGACCACGCTCGACCCGCGTACCGTGCCGGACGCCGCAGTGGTGCGGCGTCCGGTGCCGGTCCGACTGCTGTGGTTCGTCGTCGCGATCGCGGTGCTGCTGTCGCTCATGGCGGCATCGGTGGCGCTGGGCTCCCGCAGCGTCGGGTGGTCCGACATCCTCGCCGCGTTCCAGGGCGTGGACGACACGATGGAACAGGCCGCCGTCACCAAACGGATCCCCCGCACCCTGCTCGCCGTCACCGTCGGAGCGGCGCTCGGCCTGGCCGGGGCCGTGATGCAGGGCGTGACCCGTAACCCGCTGGCCGACCCCGGGATCCTGGGCGTGAACATGGGGGCGTCGCTCGCCGTGGTCACCGGCATGGTGATGTTCGGCCTCTCCTCGCCGACCAGCTACCTCTGGGTCGCGATCCTCGGCGCCGCCCTCGCGGCCGTCTTCGTGTACGCCATCGGCTCCCTCGGACGCGGTGGCGCGACGCCGCTCAAGCTCGCGCTCGCCGGCGCCGCCACCTCCGCCGCGCTCGCCTCGCTGATCAGCGCCTTCGTGCTGCCCCGCAACGACGTGGCCGGCAACTTCCGCTCGTGGCAGATCGGCGGCGTCGGCGGCGCCACCTACGACAGCATCCGGCAGGCACTGCCGTTTCTCGCGGTGGGTCTGGTGGTCTGTCTCCTGTCCGGCCGGGCACTGAACTCGCTCGCCCTCGGTGACGACCTCGCCGCCGGGCTGGGCGAGCGGGTCGCCGTGGTGCGAGGTGTCGCGGGCGCCGGCTCGGTACTGCTGTGCGGCGCCGCCACGGCGGTCGCCGGACCCATCGGCTTCGTCGGCCTCGTCGTACCGCACGTGTGCCGGCTGCTCATCGGGCTCGACCACAGGTGGCTGCTGCCGTTCTCCGCGCTGCTCGGCGCGTCGTTGCTGACCGCCGCCGACGTCGTCGGCCGGGTGGTGGCACGCCCCGCGGAGATCGACGTGGGCATCGTGACGGCGCTGATCGGCGCACCGTTCTTCATCTACATCGTCCGGCGGCAGAAGGTACGCGAGCTGTGAGCACTGCGACTCTGACGGCCGTCACCCACGGCCGGGTCCGCCGTACGCGTCGACGGCGGGTCGTCCTCGCCGTCCTCGCGACCCTCGTCGTCGCGGCGTTCGCCGTCTCGCTGATGGCGGGACGCACCTTCTATCCGCCCGCCGACGTCCTGGCCGTGCTCTCCGGGGAGGACGTCCCCGGCGCGTCCTTCACCGTCGGTACGCTCCGCCTGCCGCGCGCCGTTCTCGCGGTCCTGGCCGGCGCCTGCTTCGGGCTCGGCGGCGTCACCTTCCAGACGATGCTGCGCAACCCGCTCGCCAGCCCCGACATGATCGGCATCAGCTCCGGCGCGAGCGCCGCCGCCGCCTTCGCGATCGTGATGCTGAACCTCGGCGAGGCGGGCGTGTCCGCCTTCGCGATCGTCGTCGGGTTGGCGGTGGCGCTCGTCATCTACCTGCTGTCCTTCAAGGACGGCGTCGCCGGCATCCGACTCGTGCTCATCGGCATCGGCATGGCCGCCATGCTCGACAGCCTCACCGCGTACGTCCTGAGCCAGGCCGCCGAGTGGGATCTGCAGGAGGCGTTGCGCTGGCTCACCGGCAGCCTCAACGGCGTCACCTGGAAGCAGGTCACGCCGGTGGCCGTCGCCATGGTCGTCCTGGCACCGGTGCTGCTGGGTCAGGCCCGCAACCTGTCCATGATGCAGTTGGGTGACGACACCGCGGCGGCGCTCGGTGTCCGCCTCGAACGCACCCGGATCCTGGTCATCGTCGCGGCCGTCGGCCTGATCTCCTTCGCCACCGCGGCCACCGGACCGATCGCCTTCGTGGCGTTCCTGTCCGGGCCGATCGCCGCCCGGCTCGTCGGCCCGGTCGGGTCGCTGCTGCTGCCGTCGGCCCTGGTCGGGTCGCTGCTGGTGCTTGTCGCGGACTTCGTCGGCCAGTTCGTCTTCGACACCCGCTACCCGGTGGGTGTCGTCACCGGTGTGCTCGGCGCCCCGTACCTCATCTACCTGCTCATCCGGACCAACCGCGCGGGAGGCTCGCTGTGACCACCACCCACACGCTCGCGGTCGAGAGTCTCATGCTCGGCTACAAGGACCGCGTCGTCATCTCCTCGCTCGACCTCGTCGTGCCGCCCGGAAAGATCACGGCGATCGTCGGCGCGAACGCGTGCGGCAAGTCGACTCTGCTGCGCTCCATGTCGCGCCTGCTCGCGCCCCGCGCCGGCCACGTCCTGCTCGACGGCAAGGCCGTGCACCGGCTGCCGGCCAAGCAACTGGCCCGTACCCTCGGGCTGCTTCCCCAGTCACCGACCGCGCCCGAGGGCATCACGGTGGCCGACCTGGTCGGGCGCGGGCGCAACCCCCACCAGCGGGTGCTCTCGCGCTGGAGCAGGCAGGACGACGCCGCCGTGGCGGCGGCCCTTGACGCGACGCACACCGCCGACCTCGCCGACCGTTCGGTCGACGAGCTCTCCGGCGGCCAGCGGCAGCGGGTCTGGATCGCCATGGCCCTGGCCCAGCAGACGGACCTGCTGCTCCTCGACGAGCCGACGACGTTCCTCGACGTCAGCCACCAGATCGAAGTGCTCGACCTGCTCACCGACCTCAACCTGACCCGCGGGACGACGATCGTGATGGTGCTGCACGACCTCAACCTCGCGGCCCGGTACGCGGATCATCTCATCGCGTTGGCCGCCGGTACGCTGCACGCTGCGGGTGAGCCGGCGCAGGTCCTGACGCGAGAGTGCGTCCGTGCCGTGTTCGGCCTCGAAAGCCAGGTCATCATCGATCCGACGTCGGAGAAGCCCCTCATGTTGCCCATCGGCCGCCATCACGTCGTCCCGTCCGCCGGTGCTCTCTCCCCGCTCGCCGGGGCCTGACGTCGATGGCGGACGACCTCACCAGCGGCGGCGCGGTGCTGCGGCGCGCCCTGCGCCGCCAGCGTGGCAAGGTGCTGGCCGGCACCGCGCTGCTCTGCACCCATCAGGCCGCCGAGGCGCTCGTACCGGTGGCCATCGGCGTGATCATCGACCAGGCGGTCGCCACCGGGGACGTGCCCGCCCTGCTGCTCTCGCTCGCCGGCCTCGCCGTCCTGTTCACGGTCCTCGCCTACGCCTACCGGTTCGGCGCGCGCCTGAACTACGCCGCCGTGGAGACCGAGGCGCACGCCGTACGGGTCGAGATCGCCACCAGCGCCCTGGATCCGCGCGGACACCGCTCCGGTATGCGTGACGGGGACCTGCTTGCCGTCACCGCCTCCGACGCCGAGTTGTCCGCGCTCGTCGTACGGGTCGCCGGGCTCTGCGCCGCGGCGGTCACCGCCATCGTCGTGGCGGCCGTCGCGCTGCTCGTCGTCGACGTCCCGCTCGGCCTCGGGGTGCTCCTCGGCGTACCCGTCGTGGTCATCCTGCTGCAACGGATGGCGCCGCTGCTCACCCGGCGCAGCGCCTCCCAGCAGGAGGCGCTGGCCGCCACGACCGCCCTCGCCGTCGACCTCGTCACCGGCCTACGGGTGCTGCGCGGCATCGGCGCACAGCACCACGCCGCGCGCCAGTACGCGGCGGCAAGCGGCCACGCCCTCGACGTCACACTGCGGGCCGCCACCACCAAGGGCCTGCACCTCGGCCTCACCACAACTGTCAACGGCCTGTTCCTCGCGGCGGTCGCCGGCGTCGCCGGCTGGCTCGCGCTCCAGGGCCGGCTCACCATCGGCGAGCTGGTCGCCGTCGTGGGGCTGGCCCAGTTCGTCGCCGAACCGGTGCAGACGCTCGGGTACTCCGTGCAGCTGTTCGCGATGGCACGCGCGTCGGCGGGACGGGTCGCCCGGATCCTCGGCGCCGCCCCGCTGATCCAGCCGGGCACCGGCGGGCAGCCCGCGCCGAGCCCCGCGCGCCTCGCCCTCGACAAGGTCGGGTACGCCGGGCTCGACGACGTGTGCGTGCGCGTCGACGCCGGTGAGGTGGTCGGCGTGCTCGCGTACGACCCGAGCGAGGCCGAGGCGCTCGTCGCGCTGCTGGCCGGCCAGGTGCCCCGGGAGGACTACCGCGGCACCGTGTACGTCGACGGGGTACCCGCCGAGGACCTGGACATCGACGCCGTACGCAGCACTGTCCTCGTCGAGCAGCACGACGTGGCGTTGTTCGAGGGGACGCTACGCGCCAACCTGGCAGCCGGCGCCACCGTCGACGACACCGTCCTGCACGCCGCCGTACGGGCCGCCGCCGCCCAGGACGTGCTGGAGGCGCACCCGCACGGCATCGACCGCGTACTCACCGAGCGGGGGGCGAACCTGTCCGGCGGGCAGCGACAGCGGATCGGGCTCGCCCGGGCACTCGCCGCCGACCCGCCCGTGCTGGTGCTGCACAACCCCACCACTGCCGTCGACGCGGTCACCGAGGCGCTGATCGCCGAAGGGCTCGCCGGCGCCCGTACGGTGGCCGGTCGGGGCACAGTGCTCGTCACCAACAGTCCGGCCCTGCTGCGGGTCACCCACCGGGTGGCAGTGCTCGACCGTGGACGGGTCATCGCCGAGGGCCCGCACGAGGAGCTGCTCGCCAGCGACGCCCGCTACCGGGAGGAGGTCCTGCGGTGACCGACGAGCCGACCACGACCGGCGCCGAACCTCGGCGGCTGCTGCCGACTGCCACCGCCGCACAGACCTGGGCAGCCCTGCGGGCCGAGTTCGCCCGCCTGCCCGGCCTCAGTGCCGCCGCCGTCACGCTGCTGGTCGCCGCGTCCGCGACAGGGCTCGTCGCCCCATGGGTGCTCGGTCGGCTCGTCGACGACGTCATCGCAGGCTCCGGCACGGCACGGATCGTCGCCTGGGCAGGTGTGATCGCGGGCGCTGCCGTCCTCGCCGGCCTGCTCACCGCGGCCGGTGCGGCGATCGCCGCCCGCCTCGGCGAGACCGTGCTCGCGCGCCTGCGCGAACGGGTCCTCGACCGCGCCCTGCACCTACCGTCGGCCACCCTGGAACGGGCCGGGACGGGGGACCTGATCGCCCGGGCCGGCGACGACGTGGCAGTCGTGACGAACGTGATCACCACGAGCGGGCCTGCCTTCGTCGGCGCGCTGCTGTCCACAGTCCTGACCGCTGTGGGGCTCTTCGCCCTCGACTGGCGGCTGGGCCTGGCCGGGCTGACCGCTGCCCCGATGTACGCGCTGGCGCTGCGGTGGTACCTCAAGTGGTCGGTCCCGTACTACGCCCGCGAGCGGGTGGCGACCGGCGAACGGTCACAGGCGATGGCCGGGGCACTTCGCGGCGCCGCGACAGTGCGCGCGTACCGGATGGAGGACGCCCACGTCGCCCGCATCGCCGACCGCTCCGCCACCGCCCGCGACCTGTCGCTGGAGATCTTCGGCCTGCACACCCGATTCGGGCTGCGGATCAACCGATCGGAGTTCGTGGGGCTCGCCGCCGTGCTGCTCGCCGGCTTCCTGCTGGTCCGCAACGGCCTGTCGACAGTGGGCGCAGCCACCAGCGCGGCGCTCTACTTCCACCGCCTGTTCAACCCGATCGGCCTGCTGCTGCTCCAGTCCGACGCCGTGCTCCAGGCCGGTGCGAGCCTCGCCCGGCTCGTCGGTGTCACGTCACTGCCCGGAGCCGACGGCCCGGCGTCCGTACCGTCGCAGCCGTCGGCCACGAAGGGCGAGGCGGAGCCCGCGGCGCTGGAGGTGGTCGTCGCCCAGCACTGCTATGACGACGGACCTGTCGTGTTGCGGGACGTGCAGCTGCGACTCGCGCCCGGCGAGCGGGTCGCCCTGGTCGGTGCCAGCGGTGCCGGCAAGAGCACCCTCGCCAGCATCGCCGCCGGCATCATCGCGCCCGCCGACGGATCGGTACGCCTGCGTGGCGTACCCCTGTCGCACCTGGGGGAGCACCGGGTCCGTCGGGAGATCGCCCTGATCAGCCAGGAGGTGCACGTCTTCGCCGGGCTGCTGCGCGACGACCTGCGCCTCGCCGACCCGGACGCCACCGACGCCGAGATGACCGCCGCGCTGGACCTCGTCGGCGCCACCTCCTGGCTGCGGACGTTGCCGGACGGCCTCGACACCGGCGTGGGGGAGGGCGGGCGGCAGCTCACCGCCGGCCAGGCTCAGCAACTCGCCCTCGCCCGCCTCGTCCTCGCCGACCCCACAGTGGCGATCCTCGACGAGGCCACCGCGGAGGCGGGCAGCGCGGGCGCGCGGGACCTCGACCGTGCCGCAGTGGCGGCCACCGAGGGCCGGACCACGCTTGTCGTCGCTCATCGACTCACCCAGGCCGCCACCGCCGACCGCGTCGTCGTGCTGGAGCACGGGCGCGTCACCGAAGAGGGCACCCACGACGAGTTGCTGGAGGCCGGCGGAGGGTACAGCCAGCTCTGGCGGTCCTGGAGCAGCGCCGATCTCGTGGCACCGTCGAAGCCGCTCGCCTGACCGGGACCCATCCCGGCTGGTGCGGCGCGGCGCGCTCCTGTTCGAGCGCGGCCGGCACCGGGAGTGGGTCAGCCGACAGAACCGGCGGGCCGGACGCGCCGCGCCGGCCGCAGCAGCAATGATGGGGCGGTGCAGATCCTCTCCATCCAGTCGTCGGTCGCCTACGGCTACGTCGGCAACTCCGCGGCCGTCTTCCCCCTCCAGCGGCTCGGGCACGAGGTCTGGCCGGTCCTGACGGTCCACTTCTCCAACCACACCGGGTACGGCGCGTGGCGCGGCCCGACCCTCGCGGCGGCGGACGTGGCCGAGGTGATCGAGGGCATCGCCGACCGGGGTGTCCTCGGCACCGCCGACGCCGTGCTGTCGGGCTACCAGGGCGACCCGGCGGTGGGTGAGGTGATCCTGGCGACGGTGGACCGGGTCAAGGCCGCAAACCCGGCTGCGGTCTACTGCTGCGACCCGGTGATGGGCGACGCCGGGCGGGGGATGTTCGTCCGGCCGGGCATCCCCGAGTACCTGCGTGACACAGTCGTGCCGCGCGCGGACATCATCACGCCGAACCACTTCGAGCTGGACTTCCTCGCCGGCCGCACGACGACCTCGCTGGCGGAGGTGCTGGCGGCGGTCGACGACGTCCGCGCGACCGGGCCACGGCACGTGCTCGTCACAAGTGTCCTGCACGGCGATCTGCCGGAGGGTTCCCTGGAGGTGGTGGCCGTCTCCGACGAGGGCGCCTGGGCGGTGACCACCCCGCTGCTGCCGATCAACCCGAACGGCGGGGGCGACGTCACAGCGGCGCTCTACCTCGCGCACCTGTGGACCACCGGCTCACCGGCGACGGCGCTGGAGCACACCATCGCCTCGGTCTACACGGTCCTCGAAGCGACCCTCGCGGCGGGCACCCGGGAGATCCAGTTGATCGCCACGCAGGACGCCATCGCTGTCCCGCCGGCCCGGTTCGCCGCGCGCCAACTCCGCTGACCCGGCGCGGGTCCCCTGCGGTGATCCCGGCGTGCGGCCCTCGCCGCGCTGAACCAGCGCCAGGCGTCGTCGCGCTGGTTCAGCGCCAGGCGTCGTCGCGCAGCACCGCGTGCGCGCCGACGGTCTCGTTGACGATCTGCGTCACCCGTACGTCGATCAGGACACTTGCCAGCGCCACAGCGTCCGGGCGGCTCAGCCCGTGCAGCCGTTGCATAAGGGTCAGCATCGAGTCCAGGGCCATGAACGTGGCGTCGTCCAGGGACGCGCCGACACCCAGGGTCAGCCAGGCGTCCGCGACGCGGGCCACCGGGCCGGTCAGCGGGAAGTCGTCGCGGACGTCGAGGGTCACCGTCACCTCGTCCATCGGGCACTCGATCGCGGTGCCGCCCACCTCACCGTCGCCCTGCGCGGCGTGCCCGTCCCCGACCGAGAACAGCGCACCGTCGACCGAGATGGGCAGCAGCAGTGTGCTGCCGACGGTCAGGTCCTTGCAGTCCAGGTTGCCGCCGCAGGCCCGCGGCGGGATGGTCGAGTGGCGTCCCGGCTCGGCAGGTGGCATGCCGAGCACCCCCATGAACGGGCGCAGCGCCACGGTGTGACCGTGCTGGTTGCGGCCCGTCATCGTCGCCGCGTCCAGCTCCCAGGCGTGCACCACTCCCTCTTCCTCGACGCCGTAGCGCTCGTTGAAACCGCTCGCCCAGCCGCCGGCCACAGTCGTTCCCCAGGCGCCGGGAACTATCGCGTCGAGGCGTACCGCGAGGGTCTGACCGGCGCGAGCGCCGCGGACCGCGACCGGGCCGATCAGCGCGTGCCCGTGGTCGGGCCGGTGCTGCGGGACGCGGGGCCGGTCCCGGTTGCGCCCGCCGGGGTACGGACCGGCGGACCACCAGCAGTCCAGGGTGCGGTAGGTGACGGTGTCGCCGGGGTCGACGGTGAGCACCGGCGGGGCGTCCGCGCGGAAGTGACCGTGCAGCGTCTCGTCGCCGGGGGTGAAGGTGTGCCGCATTCCAGGAGGCTATGCGCCGTGGCTCCGAAGGGACAGCGCCGCGCGGTGTGCGGTGGACAGCCACGGCGCCACCGCTCCGCGTCGGGCGCGACAACCGGTTGTTGTATTGATGTGCGTCGAATGGGATGCTGTGGTCCGGTCGCGCTCGGGAGCCAGCGCGCCCCTCTTTCGACGGACCAGAGGACGCACGAGGTGGCCACGCCATCCCGTGCCGGGCACGTCCTCGCCAACGGCCGCATGCTGATCGCCGTCGGGCGGCCGTCGCGCACGTCCGCACCCGCACGGCCGGTCATCCGCCGCGACGGCGACGTGTCTTTCCGGAGGTACCGATGCTGCGCAAGCTCCTGACGGTGACGACCGTCGTCCTGGCCGGCTGGGCCGCGACCACCGGCGTCGCCGCGGCGGCTCCGACACTCTCGCCGCCCACCGCCGTGGCGGCTCCGACGCCCACCGCCGTGGCGGCTCCGACGCCCATCGCCGTGGCCACGCCGACACCTGTGCCGACACCCGCACCGACGTGCCCTCCGGCGCTGCCGATCAGTGGCCGGGTGACAGGTGCGACCGCCACCAGCCTGACCATCACCTACGCGATAGTGCTCAGCCCGCCCTGCGGCTTCGACCCGCCGGTAACCGTCACCCTCTTCGCCGGCCGTGACGACGCCCTGCGGTGGCAGAACCCGGTGGCCGAGGCCACCTCCGGGCCGGAGCGCAACGGCACCGTCACCATCGAGCGGCTGACACCCGACACCGAATACTGGTACCGGTTCAGCGACGAAAACGACCTGCCCGACCCGTACGTGATCGGCGGAGCGGCCCGGACCCTGCCGCTGGCGGCGTGCCGGGCGACGGCCACCGTCGACTCCCGCTGGGGCGGCGGCTACGTCGCCACCGTCACCGTCCGCAACACAGGTGTGGAGCCGCTGGACCGGTGGCACGTCTCGTGGCGGTGGGCCGGTGACGAGCGCATCCAGGCGATCTGGGGCGGGCTGGCCGACACGGAAGGCGCCGACGTCACCGTCGGAAACGCCTCCTATAACGGAACGCTCGCGCCGGACGCTGTGACGACGTTCGGCATGCTCGTGGCGACGAGCACCGCACCGGCGGAGTTGACGCTGACCTGCGGTCGGTGACCGCCGGGCCGCCCGGGGGCCGGCGCCAGCGCGCCACCGGCGCCGGCCCCCGGGCTTGCGGGCGCAACGCGCCGCAGGTGGTCAGGGCTTGCGGCCCACCGCGCCGTAGGCGTCGATTCTGGTGGCGTCGGCGTCGTCCGGCCGCCACAGCGGGATCGGCACCAGGCCGGGCTCCACAAGGGTCAGCCCCGCGAAGCAGCTGGCGAGGTCCTCCGGGCTGCGCAGGATGTAGGGGACGCCGCCGCTCTCGGCGAGCCGCTGCGCGCCGTCGACCACCGCCGGGCTGGTGTTGGTGCCGTCCCAGAAGACAAGGTGGCTGCCGGACGCGGTCGCGTCCATCGTCCGCCCGATGATCGAACGCACCACGTCCAGGTCCGGTTCGTAGCCGAGGACGCCCATGTACATCACGGCGATCGGCTCGTCGAAGTCCAGCGTCTGCGCGGCCTCGGCGAGGATCTTCTCCGGGTCGTGGTAGTCGGCGGGCACGTACGTGGTGACGCCCTGCGTCGTCGTGCTGGCCAGCAGCGCCCGGGCGTGCACGAGAACCATCGGGTCGTTGTCGACGTAGACGATCCGCGAATCTGGCGCGATGCCCTGGGCGACCGCGTGGGTGTTCTGCATGGTGGGCAGGCCGGTGCCGATGTCCAGGAACTGCCGGATGCCCGCCTCGGCGGCCAGGTAGCGCACCGTGCGCACCAGGAACCCACGGGACTGCTGGGCCATCAGGACGATCTCCGGATAGACCTCGGCCACGGCGTCACCGGCCGCCCGGTCGGACTGGAAGTTGTCCTTGCCACCCATCCAGTAGTTCCAGATCCGCGCCGCGTGCGGCACGTCGGGCTGAAGCTTCGCGGTGAGTTCGGCGTCCGGGCCGGCCATGCCAGGCTCCTATCGAGGGGTCTATTGGTGGCGCGTCCGCCACCGCCGTGGATCGGGGTCGCTTCACGGATTGTCCACTACCGACCGCGCCGGTGCGGACCGGCCCGCCATCGACATTGGGTCGCCGCTGCACCAGCGACCAGGCGATCACGGTACGTCGACGACCTCCCGACCCAGCGGCCAGAACGCGGCCGGAACGAGCTTGAAGTTGGCGATGCCGAACGGGATTCCGATGATCGAAACGCAGAGGGCGATGCCGGCGGTGATGTGGAACAGGGCGAGCCACCAGCCCGCCAGCACCACCCACAGGACGTTCGCCAGTCCGGAGCCGACACCCACGCCCGGCTTGGGCACCAGGGTGCGGCCGAACGGCCACAGCGAGTAGACGGCCAGGCGCAGCGACGCCACACCGAACGGGATGGTGACGACGAGGACGAAGCAGATCAGCGCGGCGAGGCCGTAGCCGAACGCCAGCACGATGCCGCCACCGAAGATGAGCCACAGCACGTTGAGCACGAAGCGAATCACCCCCCAATCATGAGCGACGCTCGCAACCGGGAGGGTGTGAGTCCCCGCCGTCCGGGCCGACGGCGGGGACTCCGGTGCCACGGCGGGCTACGGGCGGGCGAGGGTCCGCGCGTCGGCGGCGATGACGCGCGCGACATCAGCCGGTACGAGCTTGCCTGCCTGCCGCTCGACGTACGTGGCCAGCTGGGCGTACTGGCCGTGGGCCACGTGAGTGCTCATCGCGGTGAGGGCTCCGGGCTTGGCGCCGGAGGTGAGGATCAGGTAGCCGAGGCTCGCCTGGCTCGCCGTCACCGTGAATGTGCTGGTGGTGGTCGCCGTACCGGCGGGCCCGGTGACCTCGGCCGTGATGGTGTGCCGGCCGGCGGCCAGCGTGGTCAAGTCCAGCTCACGCCCGACCGTCGTCGTCGTGCCGTCGAGCGTGACGGTGACGGTGTCGGCGTTCGTGGCCGCGACCGCGAGCACCGGGGACTGCGCCCGGTCCAGGCGCGCGCCGTCGACCGGCGAGGTGATCGCCACTGTCGGCGACGTGTCGGGCCGCTGGAGAAGCGCCGCGTTCCACCCCACCAGCTCGGCCGGGCGGTTGGTGATGACACCGTCGACGCCGATCCGCTCCAACCGCTGCCACAGGCCGGCGGAGTCGATCGTCCAGGCCATCACCGCGACACCGGCGGCGTGCAGCGGCGCCACGATCTCGGGCCTGGCCAGCAGCGCGTTGCCGTCCGGGTTGTACGCGGTCAGGTGCAGCTCCTTCGAGATCGCCACCGGGTCGGCGTCGAGGCTGCCGCGGAGCAGGCCGAGCGGGAGTTCGGGGGCGATCTCGTAGCTGTACTTCAGGGCGTCGACCTCGAAGCTCTGGATGAAGACCCGGCCCGTCATCTGCTGGTCCCGGATCACCTTGACGATCGTCGCGACCTCGTCGCGCGTGTGCCTGCCCTTGATCTCCAGGAGCAGGTTGCCGCCCCGGGTCCGCAGGTCGGCGAGCTGCTCGGCAAGGGTGGGCACCCGCTCGCCGACGTAGTGCGGGCCGAACCAGGAGCCGGCGTCGAGCGCCTTGAGCTGCGCGGCGGTCAGGTTGCGGATGTTGCCCGTACCGTCGGTGGTCCGGTCGACGGTGCCGTCGTGCAGGACGAACGGGACGCCGTCCCTGCTCGGCTGGACGTCGTTCTCGATCCAGTCGGCGCCGCCCCGGCGCGCGATCTCCTGCGCGACGAGGGTGTTCTCCGGCGCGGCGGCGGACGCGCCACGGTGCGCGATGACAGTGAACGGGCTGCCCGCCGGGCGGATGTAGCCGTTCGGCGGCAGCTCGGTGACGGTGACGTCGTCGTACGAGACGGTGGCGTCGTTGACGAAGAGCGCCTGCACGCCGTTTGCCGAGCGTTGCAGGCTGCTGGTGCGCATCGCCTCCCGCCCGTCGAAGATCCAGCGGGCCTGGTTGCCGTGTACCTCCACGGCGACGCGCACGTCCCGACCGGTGCCGGCGGCGTACGGCGCGGAGGCGGTGTTCGTCACGACCCAGGCGTTGCCGGTGGTCCGCTGGGCGAATTCGAGACCGTTGGCGGCGGTGGTGCCGCTGCGCATTGTGGCGATCCACCACGGGGTCGCGCCGCTGGCCGGCACGTCGATGCCGAGCGACGCCCAGCGGGTGGCCGCCGAGACCGACTCGAACCGCATCGTCGCTTCGAGCCGGAAGTCGTTCAGGTGCCGCCCGAAGGTGATCTTGTTGTTCTCGCCGGAGTTTGCCGAGGTGCCGTACAGCCGGCCGTTCTGGACCTTCCAGGTGCCGTCGACAGCGTTCCATCCGGCGGGCAGCGACCCGGAGGAGAAGCTCTCCGAGACGACAACGGTGCCCGGCTCGGCGGCGGCGGGCGGCGCGGTCGTCACTGTCACCGCGACGGCGGCAGCACCGGTGACGGCGAGGGCGGCCACGGCCGCGGCGGTCCTGGCGCGCACGGCGGCGAGCCGCGACGCGCGGCCGGGCGACGATGATGCGGGTGGGACAGTCATGGCCGCCACGCTAGGAAGCGCACCCGAACCAGTGATCAATCGAGTGTGGCTGCCGTCGGAACGTCCGGTGTACCACTACCGATCAGCCCAGCCCGCCACACGCGACGCCGTCGATCGTGCACGCCGTGGGGGTGGCGCCGACCGTCGAGCCGTTCACCCGGAACGTCACGCGGACCGACGCGCTGCCGGGCACCTGGCCGGAGCTGCCGTCCGGGACGAAGGTCCACACCGCACCGTCGTGACTGACCTGCGCGCCCTGCACCGAGCTCACCCGCAGTGACTCCCTCGGCAGCGTGACGGTAAGCGTCCACCGCTCCGACGGCACCGAACCGGGATTGCTTATCGTCACGGCGGCGCCGTAGCTGAGCAGCGCGTTGTCCTCGACGGCGAACTCGGCGGCGAGGGCCGCCGGCGTCGGCGGGGCCGTCGACGCATGAGACGGGGGAGTCTTGGACGGCGACCCGGCCGACGGCGGCGCCGCCGTGACAGTCGACGGTACGGACGCCGTCGGACTGGCCTGGGCCGGCTGCGCCTGCCCCTGGGGCGTACCGACCGCGGGTGTGCCCACCTGGCCGACCGACGGTGGCGGGTCGAGGGTCACCGGCGCCAACTCTTCAGGCGACCGCAGCACGCCGACGACGGAGACCACCGTCGCGACCAGCACCCCCAGCGCCGCGATCACGGCCACCCAGGTCGC
This sequence comes from Micromonospora profundi, assembly GCF_011927785.1. NCBI lineage: Bacteria > Bacillati > Actinomycetota > Actinomycetes > Micromonosporales > Micromonosporaceae > Micromonospora > Micromonospora profundi. The sequence continues at coordinate 1,777,417 of NZ_JAATJK010000001.1, forward strand.
CCGCGAGACGTCGCCACGACCGGTGAACACCTGCCGTACGGCAGTGGCGGCGGCCACGATCCGGTCCAGCAGGATGATCGCCACAGTTCGCCGTGGCCGAGGCGGTGGTGCCGGCACTGCCTGTCTCCCCTTCACTTCGTCATCGGACGTCCGCCCGCGACCGCTCGCGGGTGGCACCCGACCGGTCACAGGGCGCGCAGCCCGACGAGTATCGACTCCAGCAACTCCTGTGACGGCAGCTCCGACAGCGTCGGCGGCTCGTGCGTCTCGACAAGCCCTGCCGCGAGCAGGTCACCGAGGAGGACCCGGACCGTCCCGAGAGGTAGATCCAACTCGGCCGCGACCTCGGCCACCGACACTGGATGGTGACACAGCTCGACGATCCGCGCCTGCTCGGGAAAGAGCGGCGCGCGCGAAGTCCGCAGTTGCGAGGGGATGCTCGCCGAGCTGGCCGCAGACGGCCGGTAGGGGCGTCGAAAAGTTTTCAGGCCGGTTTCCTTCCAGTCAACCCATTGACACGGCAAAGGTCTGCGGGAAATATCTGCCACCATCCACCGGATACGCCGGCGCTTGTCTTCGAACCCGATGACAACGATGTCAGGCCGACCGGCCACGTACGACAAATCACTCACGACAACCATCACGACAGCCCGGACGTTCGACGTACTCGACCGGTTCGAGTCGAAAGGCCCCGCCCCTATGCCGTATCTCCCCCGTGCGCGCACCCTGTCCCTCCGGCTGGTGGCAGCGACCACCGCCGCCCTGCTGCCGGTGGGGCTGGTCGTAGCCGCGCCCCTGGCCAGCGCCGCCCCCAACGCCGCGCCGCCCGGCGCCTTCAGCAGCTCGTTCGAGTCGGCCGACCCTCAGCCCGCCGCCAGCGCCGTCGAGGTCGACGCGAAGGGCAAGCCGGTCCAGGCGAACCTGACCGGGTCGACCCGCCGGGTGCTGCCCGGCACCCTGCTCGGCCAGGTCGCGGCGGTCACCGCCAGCGCCGAGAACCCGCCGAACGAGACGGCTGCCAAGCTCGCCGACGGCGAGCCGTCGACCAAGTGGCTGGCCTTCGACCGGACCGGCTCGGTGACGTACCAGCTCACCAAGCCGACGGCGGTGGTGCGGTACGCGCTGACCGCCGCCGACGACGAGCCGACCCGCGACCCCAAGGACTTCACGCTCCAGGGCTCCACCGACGGCAACACCTGGACCGATCTCGACCGGCGGACGGGGCAGAGCTTCGCCAAGCGGTTCGCCCGCAACACCTACAGCTTCACCAACACGACCGCCTACGGGTACTACCGGCTGGTCATCTCCGCGAACTCCGGCGCGTCCATCGTGCAGCTCGCCACCTGGGACATCAGCGACGGCTCGGACGTCCTGCCCCCGGCCGCGCCCATGAGCACCGCTGTGGGCGCCGGCCCGACCGGCGGGTACACCACGAAGCCGGGCGTCGGCTTCACAGGGCTCGCCGCCCTGCGCTACGCGGGTGGCGCCGAGAGCGACGGCCGGTCGTACGCGACGAACAAGCTGTTCGACGTCGACATCCCGGTCGGCCCGCACACCCGGCTGTCCTACAAGATCTTTCCCGAGTTCACCGGCGGCGACACCCAGTACCCGTCCACCTTCGCGGCCATCGACCTGCACTTCACCGACGGCAGCTACCTCAGTGGACGGGCTGTCGTCGACCAGCACGGCAACCCGCTGACCGCTGCCGGGCAGGGCACCTCGAAGGCGCTCTTCGCCGACCAGTGGAACGCCGTGCAGGCCGACATCGGCGCTGTCGCCCGGGGCAAGACCATCGACCGCATCCTGCTCGCCTACGACAACCCGCGGGCAACCGCTGACACCCGGTTCACCGGCTGGCTGGACGACATCGAGGTGACGGGCACGCCGACGCCGATCGACGGCTCCCGACTGACCAACTACGTCGACACCCGGCGGGGAACCAACTCGACAAGCGGATTCTCGCGCGGCAACAACCTGCCGATCACGGCGGTACCCAACGGCTTCAACTTCTTCACGCCGGTGACCGACGCGACGTCCGACTCCTGGGAGTACCACTACCACCGGACGAACAACGCGGCCAACCTGCCCACGCTCCAGGGCCTCGCGATCTCCCACGAGCCCAGCCCGTGGATGGGTGACCGCAACCAGATGTCGGTGATGCCGGTGGCCGGCGACGGTTCGCTGACCGGGACGCCGGCCAGCCGGGCGGTCGCCTTCCGGCACGCCGACGAGACGGCACAGCCCGACCTCTACCGGGTCACGCTTCAGAACGGCCTGGTCGCCGAGATGTCGCCCACCGACCACGCCGGCATCATGCGGTTCACCTTCCCGTCCGGGTCGCCGACCGGAAGCCTCGTCTTCTACAACGGCACCTTCACCATCGGTACGGACGGCACGATCACCGGCTGGGTCGACAACGGAAGTGGCCTGTCGGCCGGACGGAGCCGCATGTTCGTGTCCGGTGCCTTCGACCGCGCGCCCACGGCGTCGTCGGCGACGTCGGCGACCTTCGACGTCTCGGCGAACCGCCAGGTGACGATGCGGCTCGCGACGTCGTTCCTCTCGGTCGACCAGGCCCGCCGCAACCTCGACCTGGAGGCGACCGGGCGCAGCTTCGACCAGATCCGCGCCGCCGCCACCGCGGCGTGGAAGGACCGGCTCGGCCGCGTCGAGTTGCGCGGCGCGACCGAGGCGCAACTCGTGACCATGTACTCCAACCTGTACCGGCTCAACCTCTACCCGAACTCGCAGTCGGAGAACACCGGCACCGCCGCCAAGCCGCGCTGGCAGTACGCGAGCCCGGTGTCGGCGCCGACCGGCACGTCGACAGCCACCCGTACCGGCGCGAAGGTCGTCGACGGGCAGATCTACGTCAACAACGGCTTCTGGGACACCTACCGCACCGTGTGGCCCGCGTACGCGCTGCTGTACCCGGACGTCGCCGCGAAGATCTCCGACGGCTTTGTCCAGCACTACCGCGACGGCGGCTGGATCGCCCGCTGGTCGTCACCCGGCTACGCCGACCTGATGACCGGCACCAGCGCGAACGTGGCGCTGGCCCAGGCGTACCTCAGCGGGGTCAAGCTGCCCGACCCGCTGGCGGCGTACGACGCGGCGGTCAAGGACGCGACTGTCGCGTCCGGACGCAGCGAGGTCGGCCGCAAGGGCATCGAGACCTCGCTGTTCCTCGGCTACACCCCGACCTCCACGGGGGAGTCGGTGTCGTGGGCGCTGGAGGGCTTCATCAACGACTACGGCATCGGCAACATGGCCGCGGCCCTCGCCAAGGACCCGGCCACCCCGAAGTCGCAGCGTGAACGCCTCAAGGAGGAGTCCCGGTACTTCCTGGAACGCGCCCGCAACTACGTGCACCTCTTCGACCCGAAGACGAAGCTCTTCCAGGGCCGCGACGCCTCCGGCGCGTTCCTCGCCGGTGACCCGCTGGACTGGGGTGGCGTCTACACCGAGACCAACGGGTGGAACTTCGCGTTCACCGCGCAGCAGGACGGCCAGGGCCTGGCCAACCTGTACGGCGGGCGCAAGGCGCTGCGGGACAAGCTCGACGAGTTCTTCGCGACCCCGGAGAACGCCGACCGCCCCGGCGGGTACGGCGGCATCATCCACGAGATGCTCGAGGCGCGGGCGGTGCGGATGGGCCAGCTCGGCATGAGCAACCAGCCGTCGCACCACATCCCGTACATGTACGACGTCGCCGGCGCACCGGCCAAGACCCAGGCGGCGGTACGCGAGATCATGCGGCGCCTCTACGTCGGCAGCGAGATCGGCCAGGGCTACCTGGGCGACGAGGACAACGGCGAGATGTCGGCGTGGTACGTCCTCAGCTCGCTGGGCATCTATCCGCTGCAGGCCGGGTCGACCCACTGGGCCATCGGCTCGCCGCAGTTCATCAGGATGACCGTCCGCCGCACCAGCGGCGACATCGTGGTCAACGCGCCGAACAACAGCACGCGCAACGTGTACGTGCAGGATGTGAAGGTCAACGGCAAGAAGCAGCGTGGGGTGTCGATCGACGTGGCCGCGCTCGTCAAGGGCGGCACCATCGACTTCCAGATGGGTCCCAACCCGTCGTCCTGGGGGACCGGCAAGAACGACGTACCGCCGTCGTTGACCAAGGGCGACAAGGCGCCGAAGCCGTTGCAGGACATCACGGGTCCCGGCCTGGGCACCGCCACGGCGACCGGCGGTCAGGACGCCGCGAAGCTGTTCGACGACTCGTCGACCACGCAACTGACCCTCGGCTCCGCCACGCCGCAGGTCAGCTGGGTGGCCCGGGGCAGCCGGCAGAAGCCGAGCTACTACACCCTCACCTCCGGTGCGGGCGCGGGAGACGCGGCGGACTGGCGGCTCCAGGGCTCCAACGACGGCATCACCTGGAGCACCCTCGACTCCCGCGTGGGCGAGGTGTTCCGCTGGCGCAACCAGACCCGTCCATTCCAGATCGACAAGCCGGGCCGTTACACCCAGTTCCGTCTCGTCGTCACCAAGACCGCCGGTGCGGCACAACCGACCCTCGCCGAGATCGAACTGCTCGCCGGAGGCGACCTGGACCTGGGCGGCGGCGACATCACGGTGACCGCCACGGACGGCGTGCACGCCAGGTCGGGAGCACCGGTGTCGGTGCCACTTGCCACTGTCACCGGAGGCGCCGCCGACAGCTACCGGGCCACCATCGACTGGGGTGACGGCTCACCTGCCACCGACGGCACCCTGACGCTGAGCTCGCGGGCCGTCTACCGGGTCAGCGGCGAGCACACCTACACCACGCCCGGCTACCACCAGGCGAACGTCACGGTCACCGACGGCACCAGCCAGGCGTCGGCGACTGTCGGCGTCGACGTCGCGTACGCGCCGGGAGGCGGCCTCACCGCGGCGTTCGACACCGTCTGCATCGGTGACGAGGGCACCCTCGCGGCGGACTGCGACGCCAAGTCGTGGGCGTACTCGAGGGCCGCCCTGGCGGCGGCCGGTGTCACCCCCGGTCAGCGGCACGAGGTGCCCGGAACGGCGTTGGCCTTCACCCTCCCGGTGATCCCGGCGGGGCAGCCGGACAACGCCACGGGCAACGGCGCGACGATCGACCTGCACCTGCCGGCCGACGCCCGGAGCATCTCGTTCATCGGTGCCGGCACGCAGGGCAACCAGAGCACCATGGGCACTGCGACGTTCTCTGACGGCAGCACCGCCAGCATCCCGATCCAGATGAGTGACTGGACGCTCGGCGGCAACGCCAACGGCACCCCGTCGTACGGCAACGTCGTTGTCGCGAAGTCCGCGTACCGGTTGAGTGGCACCAGCCGGGACGGCGCCCAGCCGTTCCTGTTCGCCACCGCGCCGTACCAGATCCCGGCGGGCAAGACGCTCGTGTCGGTGACCCTGCCGACGCAGACCGGCGACCCCCGCTCGGCGGGCCGGATCCACGTGTTCGCCGTGGCCGACGACGGCACGCCGGCCCCCGCGCTGGCGACCACCGCCCCGGCCGACCAGAAGGCCACCGCCGGGCAGTCCCTCGCGGCGAACCTCGGTTCGGTGAGCGGCGGCGTCCCCGGTACGACGGGCTACCGCGCCCGCGTCCAGTGGGGCGACGGGACGGCTCCGGAGGACGTCACTATCGGCGCGTCCGGTGCGTTGAGCGGGCAGCACACCTACGCGCGGGAGGGCACCTACACGGTGCACGTCACGGCGTGGGACACGCTGGCGAGCAGCACCACGGCCTTCACCGTGACCGTCGCCCGTGGTGGATCGCAGCCGGCGATCGCACTGCCGGGAGCCGGCGCCGTCACGACCGGTGACGCGATCACCGTCGACGGCAGCGGGTTCGCCGCAGGCGAGCAGGTGACAGTCGTCGTCGGCACCGACCCGTCCCGGTCCACGACTGTCGCGGCCTCCGCGAGGGGAACGGTACGGGCCTCGGTCCCGACCTCCGGTGACGCGCAGCCCGGCCGGTACGCCGTCACCGCGACGGGTGCGTCCACCCGTACGCCTGCCACTGCCACCGTCCAGGTGACCGGGCGGGCGCAGGCGCCGAGCTATCAGCCTCGGGTGGCGCTGATGACCACGGAGGGGCCGCGCGGTACGTCGATCACCGTTGACGGTTCCGGGTTCGTACCGAACGAGGAGGTCACCATCGCCTTCGGCGACCGCCTCGCGGTCAAATCCGTGCGGGCTAACGGCGACGGGGTGATCTCCGGCGCGACAGTCGTCGTCCCGGGTGCGGCGAAAGCGGGCGCGACAAGCGTCACGCTTACCGGCGCCAAGTCGGCGACGACGGTGTCCCGGCCGTTCACCGTCACCGGCGCGAAGTGAGTAGGCGGTAGCGCAGCCGCGGTGGGCGGGCCGTGACCACGGCCCGCCCACCGCGGGGCGGACAGAGCAGAGCGGCGCGGGCTAGCGTCCACTGCCATGGCCGATCTTCCACTGCTCGCGTCCGGGCGCGACGCCGATGTCTTCGCGCTTGACGAGCTGAGGGTGCTGCGCCGCTACCGCCAGGGCGGGGACACGGCGTCGGAGGCAGCGTTGATGCGCCACCTCCGCACATCCGGCTACCCGATCCCGGCCGTCCACGCTTCGGACGGCCCCGACCTGGTGCTGGAACGACTCGACGGCGAGACGCTCCTGGCCTCGATGCTCGCCGAGCGCACCGACGTCGACACGGCCGCCGACCTGCTCGTGGACCTGCACAACCGTCTGCATGCCCTGCCGCCCCGGTTCAGCGCCGACCCGGCCGCCCGCGTCCTGCACCTCGACCTGCACCCACAGAACGTCATGGTGACCTCGCGTGGGCCGGTCGTGATCGATTGGCGCAACGCCGCCGAAGGGCCGCCCGACCTGGACGTGGCAATGACCGCCCTGATCCTCGCCGAGGTGGCGGTCGGCCCGGACCCGCAACTCGCCGGTTTCGCCCACGCGGGGCTCGACGCCTTTCAGCGACGGGCGGAGCCACCCCGGGCCGGCCAGCTCCGGCGGGCGCTGGGCCTGCGCCGGGTCGACCCCGCGCTCTCCGCCACAGAGAAGGCGGCCCTGGTTCGGGCCGCCGCCCTGGTGCACACCCGAGAGGGCTGACCGGTCGCCGGCCTCGTCCGCCGGCGCTGCTAGAGCGGGGCGAGATCGGGAACGCCGTAGTGCTTGTCGAGGACCTGCATGGCGGCACCGGCGGCGATCACGTCCGGGCCGAGGCTGGACAGCGTCACGTCAGTGGTGAGCCAGTCCGCGCGGGGCACGTCGGTGTGCACTGCCTCCTCGACTGCCGCCAGGTAGGTCTGCGCGTGCCGCAGAAGGTCGGCGCCGGCCAGCACCACGCGGGAGAGGTCGAGGGTCTGGAGCAGGTTGACCACGCCGACGGCAAGGACGCGGGCCGCCCGAGCGATGTCGCCGGCCTCGGCGGCGTGGTTGTGCACGATCTCCAGGCATCCGTGGCGCCCACAGACGCACGGCGGCCCGTCCAGGGCGACAACTGTGTGGCCGAACTCCCCGGCGTTCGTGTGCGCGCCCCGGTGGGCGGTGCCGCCCAGCCAGAAGCCTCCGCCGATGCCGGACTCGACCATGATGAGGACGGCGTCGCCGAAGGTCCCGCCGTGCCGCCACGCCTCGGCCGTGATCCCCGCCGTGACGTCCTTGTCGAGGTGCACGGGCAGGCCCAGGTGGGCCTCGGCGAGGTCGCGCAGCGGGACGTCGTGCCAGTGCCGCAGACCGTGGGCGTCCCGGACCAGGCCCCGCGCGTGGTCCAGTGGGCCGATCATGCCGATGCCCACGCCGGTCAGCCGGCCCCGCAGGTCGGCGCCGCCAGGCAGCGCGTCGATGCCGGAACTGAGCGCGTCGAGGAGCTGCTCCGGGGTGAAGTCGTCGGGAAGCGGGCTGACCGCGCAGTGGTGCACCGTGCCGGCAAGGTCGACAAGGACCAGCCGCAGCGTACGGCGGGCGACGTGGGCGCCGATGGCGTACCGGCTGTCGGGCACGATCTCGTAGACGACTGCGGGCTTGCCGATGCCGGGGCGGCGGACGCCGGCGGTGCGGATCAGGCCGTCGGCGCTCAGCCGGGCGAGGACCTTGGAGACGGCTTGCGGCGTCAGGCCTGTGGCGTCGACAACTGTCGACCGCTCGAACGTCCGCACGGTACGTCCCAGCGCCATGACCAGTGCCTGGTTGTAGCCGCGCAGGAAGGTGACGTCGGCTGTGGTGCGCGTCATCTCACCACCCTATTACGCAACGCTGTTGCTAAATTCGCTCGGTGCATGCACTGAGCAGAAATCGACGCCTGCTGGCGGTTCTCGCGTTGGCGCTGGGCGGTGTGGCGGTCGGCCTCACCGAGTTCGCGGCGATGGGCCTGCTGCCCGACATCGCACGCGGCCTGCTCCCACAGCAGTACGCCGTGTCGTCGTCGGACGCGGTGGCCCGCGCGGGTTGGACGATCACCGCCTACGCGCTCGGCGTGGTGGCGGGCGCGCCGCTGATCGCCGCGCTGACCGCCCGAATGCCGCGTAAGAAACTGGTTCTCGGTCTGCTCGTCCTCTTCATCGTCGGCACCGTCGCCTCGGCGATCGCGCCGACGTTCGACCTTGTGCTGGTGGCCCGGTTCGTCGCGGCGCTGCCGCACGGCGCGTACTTCGGCGCGGCGGGTCTGCTCGCGGCGGCACTGCTCGGCCCCGGCAACGAGGCCCGGGGTTTCGCCGCCGTGCTCGGGGGTCTGACCGTCAGCAACCTGGTGGGCGTGCCGGCGGTCACGCGGCTCGGGCAGGCGGTCGGCTGGCGGGCCGCGTACCTGGTCATCGCCGGTGTGTTCGTGCTCACGCTGCTGGCGGTCCTGGCTGTCGTTCCGGAGGTCGTGGCGGCTGTCGACGCCTCGCCGGCCGCCGAGTTGCGGTCCCTGCGGACCTCTCAGGTGTGGCTCGTGGCGGCCACCGGGGCGGTGGGCCTCGCCGGGCTGTTCGCTGTCAACACCTACCTCGCGCCGGTCACCACCGATGTCGCCGGCCTGTCGGCCGCGACGGTGCCGTGGGTGCTCGTCGCTGTGGGCCTGGGCATGACGGTCGGCAACGCTTTGGGCGGTTGGCTCGCGGACCGGGACCTGCACCGGAGCATGTTCGTCGGCTTCGTCGCCATGATCGTCAGCATCGCCGTCTTCGGCCTCGTCGCGTCGAACCCGGTCGGCCTGTTCGTGGGCGCGTTCCTGGTGGGTGCGACGAGCCTCTACCTGGGGCCGGTCGTACAGGCGCGCCTGATCACCGTCGCGCCGGGAGCGCAGTTGATGGGTGCGGCGATGAGCCAGTCCGCCATGAACGTCGCCAACAGCCTCGGCGCCGCGCTGGGTAGCGTCGTCATCGCCGCGGGCTTCGGCTATCTCGCGCCGGCCTGGGTGGGTGTCGTCCTCGCGATTCTCGGCCTGGGTCTTGCGGTGTTCAGCTACGCGACCGAGCGACGGACGCGGGCCGCGCAGCCGGTCGCCCTCGCGGGATGACCCGTCGATCGATGGTGGTGGGCGTCGGCGCCGGCGACACGCCGACGCCGACATGTGGGGTGTGACAAACGCTGCCGCCCCTATATATGGTGTCGATCGCAGCTGGTTCGGCCGCTCATCCAGAGTGGCCGAGGCAAGAGGGAACCCGGTGGAATTCCGGGACTGTCCCGCAGCGGTGAGTGGGAACGACAGCCGACATCAGCACTGGGCCGACACGGCCTGGGAAGCGACGGCCAGTAGGAGACCGGTGAGCCCGGTCGTGCCCGCGAGTCCGAAGACCTGCCAGCGCGCCGTTCACCCGCACCCGGGTGGGCGGCGGTCCGAGGCCGCGTGGGACGGCTGACGCCATCTGATCCACGCCCCGAGGGCGTGGCGTCCGTCGGTGTGCAGTCTCCTCGTGTCCGAGGGCCATCTGGTCTCGAACTCGCGAGGAGTGAGTGGTGACAGTCACCGAGGTAGCCCCGGTCAGCGGCGCGACAGCCGTGCGACGGACGCCCATGCAGGTCCGCAAGCGCGACGGCGCCACCGAGCCCGTGGACGTCAACAAGATCGTCCGGGCGGTGGAGCGGTGGGCCGACGACCTTACCGACGTCGACCCGTTGCGGGTTGCCACCCGCACGATCAGCGGCCTGTACGACGGCGCGACGACAGCCGAGTTGGACAGGCTCTCCATCCAGACGGCGGCCGAGATGATCGGCGAGGAACCGCAGTACTCGCGCCTGGCCGCCCGGCTGCTGGCCACCTACATCGACAAGGAGGTACGCCGTCAGGGCGTCACCTCCTTCAGCGCGGCGATCCGGCTCGGTCACGCCGAGGGGCTCATCGGCGACGAGACCGCCGCGTTCGTCGCCGCGTACGCGGCAACGCTCGATGACGCCATCGACCCGGACGGCGACCGGAGGTTCGAGTACTTCGGCCTGCGTACCGTCTACGACAGGTACCTGCTGCGTCACCCCACCGGTCGGCTGGTGCTGGAGACGCCGCAGTTCTGGCTGCTGCGGGTGGCCTGCGGCCTGTCCCGTACGCCGGACGAGGCGGTGGACTTCTACCGGCTGATGTCCAGCCTGGCCTACCTGCCCAGCTCGCCGACCCTGTTCAACTCCGGCACCCGGCACACCCAGATGTCCTCCTGCTACCTTGTCGACTCGCCGCGCGACGAGCTGGACTCGATCTACCAGCGGTACGCGCAGGTCGCCAACCTGTCGAAGTTCGCGGGCGGCATCGGCATCGCGTACTCCCGGGTCCGTTCCCGGGGCGCGCTGATCCGGGGCACCAACGGGCAGTCCAACGGGATCGTGCCGTGGCTGCGCACCCTTGACGCGAGCGTGGCCGCCGTCAACCAGGGCGGCCGGCGCAAGGGCGCTGCCTGCGTCTACCTGGAGCCGTGGCACCCGGACATCGAGGAGTTCCTGCAGTTGCGGGACAACACCGGCGAGGACGCCAGGCGTACCCACAACCTGAACCTGGCCAACTGGATCCCTGACGAGTTCATGCGCCGGGTCGAGGCCGACGAGATGTGGTCGCTGTTCGACCCGAACGAGGTGCCGGAGCTGCCCGACCTGTGGGGGGAGCGGTTCGACGCCGCGTACCGGGAGGCCGAGGCGCAGGGCCGCTACGTGCGGCAGGTCCCGGCGCGGGAGCTGTACGGCAAGATGATGCGCACCCTGGCCCAGACCGGCAACGGGTGGATGACGTTCAAGGACGCCGCCAACCGGCTGTGCAACCAGACCGCCGACCCGGGCAACGTCGTGCACCTGTCGAACCTGTGCACCGAGATCATCGAGGTGTCCAGCGACGCCGAGACGGCCGTGTGCAACCTGGGTTCGGTGAACGTCGCCGCGCATCTGACCGGCGACGGCATCGACTGGCATCGGCTGCGCGAGACGGTCCGGACGGCTGTGACGTTCCTCGACCGGGTCATCGACATCAACTACTACCCGACAGCGCAGGCGGCGGCGAGCAACCCGCGCTGGCGGCCGGTCGGGCTCGGGCTGATGGGTCTCCAGGACGTGTTCTTCGCGCTGCGGCTGCCGTTCGACTCGGCTGCCGCGCGGGAGCTGTCCACCCGGATCAGCGAGGAGCTGTACCTGACCGCGCTGGAGACCTCCGCCGACCTGGCCCGCCACGCCGGCGCACACCCGGCGTTCGGGCAGACCCGGGCCGCGCGGGGCGACCTGCAACCGGACCTGTGGGGTGTCGAGGGTACGCAGACCGCGCGCTGGGCGGCGCTGCGCGAGCGGGTCGCGGCGTACGGGCTGCGTAACTCGCTGCTCGTGGCCGTCGCGCCGACGGCGACAATCGCCTCGATCGCGGGCTGCTACGAGTGCGTCGAGCCGCAGGTGTCCAACCTGTTCAAGCGCGAGACCCTGTCCGGGGAGTTCCTCCAGGTCAACACCGCTCTGGTACGCGAGCTGAAGGCCCGTGGCCTGTGGAGCGACGAGATCCGGTCGGCGATCCGTCGTGCCGAGGGGTCGGTGCAGGGCATCGCGGCGCTGCCGGCCGACGTGCGGGAGTTGTTCCGCACCGCGTGGGAGTTGCCGCAGCGGGCGCTCATCGACCTGGCCGCCGCCCGTGCCCCGTTCATCGACCAGTCCCAGTCGCTGAACCTGTTCCTGGCCTCGCCCACAATCGGCAAGCTCTCCTCGATGTACCTGTACGCCTGGAAGGCAGGGCTGAAGACCACCTACTATCTCCGGTCGCGCCCCGCCACCCGCATCCAGCAGGCCACAGTGGCTCTCGTCGCGCCGTCCACTACCGACGCCGAGGCGCTGGCCTGCTCGCTGGAGAACCCCGAGTCGTGCGAGGCCTGCCAGTGACCGCCGCCGACACCACTACCGACCCCGCCGACACGAGGACCACGCACATGCTGCTCGACCCCGGGATGGACCTCACCCTGCGCCCGATGCGCTACCCGCACTTCTTCGACAGGTTCCGCGACGCCATCCGCAACACCTGGACCGTCGAGGAGGTCGACCTGCACGCCGACCTCACCGACCTGGACAAGCTGTCGCCCGCCGAGCGGCACCTGGTCAGCCGCCTCGTGGCGTTCTTCGCCACCGGCGACACGATCGTCGCCAACAACCTCGTGCTCAACCTCTACCAGCACGTCAACAGCCCGGAGGGCCGGCTCTACCTGTCCCGGCAGCTGTTCGAGGAGGCCGTGCACGTCCAGTTCTATCTCAACCTGCTCGACACGTACGTGCCCGACGAGACCGAGCGGTTCGCCGCCTTCGCCGCCATCGAGAACATCCCCTCGATCCGCCGCAAGGCCGAGTTCTGCTTCCGCTGGATCGACTCCCTGAACGACCTGCGGCAGCTGCGGACCCGCGAGGATCGGCGCACGTTCCTGCTCAACCTGATCTGCTTCGCCGCCTGCATCGAGGGGCTGTTCTTCTACGGCGCGTTCGCCTACGTCTACTTCCTGCGCTCGCGGGGTCTGCTGCACGGCCTGGCCTCCGGCACCAACTGGGTGTTCCGCGACGAGTCCATGCACATGGCGTTCGCGTTCGACGTGGTCGACACCGTCCGTGCCGAGGAGCCGGACCTGTTCGACGACGACCTCGCCGATCAGGTCCGTCAGATGATCACCGAGGCCGTCGAGTGCGAGGTGCAGTTCGCCGAGGACCTGCTGGGCCACGGTGTGCCGGGCCTGACCCTTGCCGACATGCGGGAGTACCTCCAGCACGTCGCCGATCGCCGCCTCGCCCAGCTCGGCATCGCGCCGCACTACGGGTCGACCAATCCGTTCGCCTTCATGGAGTTGCAGGACGTGCAGGAGTTGTCCAACTTCTTCGAGCGGCGGGTGTCGGCGTACCAGGTGGGGGTGACGGGTTCGGTCGCCTTCGACGACGACTTCTAGTCGGTGGTCGTGCGGAGGGCTCGGCCACCCGCCGCCCGGTAGGCGGGTGGCCGAGCCCAGCTCCCGCGCGGGAGCCTGACGACTCAGCTCGTGGTGCAGGTGAGGCTGGTCGGTGGGTTGTTGGTGCCGTTCCAGGAGCCGGTGAACCCGAAGGTGGTCGAGGCGCCGGCGGCGAGCGCGCCGTTGTAGGCGACGTTCGTCACCCGTACCGCCGATCCGCTCTGGGTGTGGGTGCCGCTCCAGAGCTGGCCGATGGTCTGTCCGTTGGGGAAGGTCCAGGACACGGTCCACCCGTTTATCGGCGTGGAGCCGGCGGTGACGGTGACGGTTGCCTGGAAGCCGCCCGCCCACGAGTTGTCGATGGCGTAGGCGGCAGTCGCCGACCCGGACGGCGGGGGAGTGGAGGTCGGCGTGGGAGTGGAGGTCGGGGTGGGCGTCGGGATCGGCGTCGGCGTCGGAATCGCCGTCGCCGTCGGGCTCGGCGCGACCCCGGGGTACGCCCGGTAGGACTGTCCCGCCTGCACCGTGAGTTCGATGACGTCGGACTCGATCCTCGTGGTGCGGGCCGGGGCGCCGGTGACCGCGTCGACGACCGAGTGGGTCGCGGTGAACAGTCGCGAGCGCAGCCGGACCGTGCCGCCCCGGTCGGCGCCGACCAGGATCTCCTGGGGCTGGCCGGCGCTCCACGCGATTGCCACGGTGTAGCCACCTCGCCCGCGCAGGCCGCTCACCCGGCCCTGCGGCCAGGCGCTCGGCAGCGCCGGAAGGATGTGCAGTTCGCCGTTGTGGCTGTGCAGCAGCATCTCTGCGATGCCCGCGGTGGCGCCGAAGTTGCCGTCGATCTGGAACGGCGGGTGCAGGTCGAACATGTTCGGCGCCAACCTGGCAGTGGTGACCAGGCCGCGCAGGATCCGGTGTGCCCGCGCGCCGTCCTCCAGCCGCGCCCAGAAGTTGATTTTCCAGGCCAGCGACCAGCCCGTCCCGTCGTCACCGCGCAATTCAAGGGTCCGCCGCGCCGCCTCGTACAGCTGCGGGGTGCCCCGGCGGGTGATCTGGTTGCTGGGGTGCAGGCCGTACAGGTGGGAGACGTGCCGGTGGTTGGGCTCGGTCTCCACCCAGTCGTACAGCCACTCCATCACGTTGCCGCGCGAGCCGACCCGGGTCGGAGGGAGCCGGTCGCGGGTAGCGCGGACCTGCGCCCGGAACGTGGGGTCCACGTCGAGGATCTCGCTGGCCCGGGCGCATCCGTCGAACAGGTCGCGAAGGATCTGGTTGTCCATCGTGGGCCCGGCGCAGACACTGGCGTTGGCGTGGTGGGAAAGCTCCGGCGAGTTCGACGGGTTGGTGACGAGCCAGCCCAGGGTCGGCTCCGTCTGGAGGGTGTCCAGGAAGAACTGCGCGGCGCCCTTCATGGCCGGGTAGTGCGCCCGCAGGAACTCGACGTCGCCGGTGAACAGGTAGTGGTCCCAGATGAGGGTGCTCAGCCAGGCGCCGCCGGTCTGCCACATCCCCCAGAACGCGCCGTCGACGACCGAGGTGGCCCGCCATGCATCGGTGTTGTGGTGGGTGACCCATCCGCCCGCGCCGTACTGCACCTGGGCGGTTCGCGCGCCGGCCACCGCCAGATCCTTGATCATCTCGAAGACCGGTCGGTGGCACTCGGGCAGGTTCGTGGAGTTGGCCGGCCAGTAGTTCATCGGCAGGTTGACGTTGATCGTGTACTTCGAGTCCCACGAGGGGGTCATCTGGTCGTTCCAGATGCCCTGGAGGTTCGCCGGCTGGCTGCCGGGGCGCGAGGACGAGATCAACAGGTACCGGCCGTACTGGAACAGCAGCGCCGAGAACTGCGGGTCGGTTGATGAGCTGTGCTGCGCGATACGCTCGTCGGTCGTCCGGTCGGCGGCGGCGGTGCGACCCAGATCGAGGCTCACCCGTCCGAACAGCGCCTGGTAGTCGGCGATGTGCCGGCTGCGCAGCTCGTCGAAGCTACGAGCCCGGGCGGCGGTGAGGTTCCGCCGGGCGATGCCCTGGTAGTCGCCACCGACGTTGCGGTAGGTGACATAGCTGGAGCCGATCGAGATCAGCAGTGTGGCGCTCGTGGCGCCGGAGACCCGCAGCGTGCCGCCGGAGCTGGTGACGGTGCCACCGGTGACCGTGGCGTGGGTCAGGGCCTGGAAGCGGACCGCGCCGGTGACGCCCTCCTGGCTGCCGGACGTGCCGTCCAGGGCGATCGTGGCACCGTCCGGGCTGGACACCGTCGTACGCTGCGGGCTGTCGAACGTCGCGGTGAACGTGAGCGAGGCCGCCCGGTCGACGCTCAGGCGTACCACGATGACCTGGTCCGGCGCGCTGGCGAAGACCTCCCGCTCGTGGCGTACGCCGTTGAGCACGTACGCCACAGAGGTGGTCGCCGTGGTGAGGTCGAGCCGCCGGGCGTACTGCGAGGCGCTCGTCGAGGTGCCGAAGGTCAGGCGCAGGTTTCCCACCGGCTGGTACGCCAGCTGCCCGACCGGGTTGCCGAGCATCGTCTGGTTGATCAGATCCTGCGCCTGCGTCCACTGGTTGGCGAAGACCCGCCGACGGATCTCCGCTATCGATCCGGCACCGCGCGTGTTGCTGGGATCGTGCGGACCACCGGCCCAGACGGTGTCCTCGTTGAGCTGGAGGGTTTCCCGGTCGACGTTGCCGAAGACCATGGCGCCGAGGCGACCGTTGCCGATCGGCAGTGCCCGCAACCAGTCGGTGCCAGCGGATTCGTCATACCACAGCACCAGGTCGTTCGCGGCCTGCGCCTCGGCCGAGGCGGGCGCCGGGCCGTCGCCGAGTTGGGAGAGCGGCAGCAGCGCGCCGGTAGCGCCCGCTGCGCCGATTTTGAGCGCCTGCCGGCGCGTTACATCTGACATCTCGGGGCCTCCTCGGGCGGCGCTCGTCGCGGTTGAGCATCTCCGCATCGGGTGTCTGCGCTGGTGTAGACCGGTCATGCATCCGACACAATGACGAAACCATAGAGCAATCTGAATGGAAAAGATATGATGCTTGTGGGCCTGGGTGGCCGACGGGGGCGGGCCCGTCTCGTCGTTGCCCCGACGAGACGGGCCGGTGCCGTCAGGCCGGTGCGCAGGTCAGGTTTCCCGGCGGCTCGTTGCTCCCGGTGCTCGCGCTGAGGTAGCCCACAGTTGTCGACGCTCCCGCCGCGAGTTGACCGTTGTAGCCGGCGTTGGCCAGGGTCACCTGGTTGCCCTGCTGGCTGAAGCTGCCGTTCCAGCTCTGCGCCACCGTCTGCCCGCTGGCCAGGGTGAACGTGACCCGCCAGCCGTTGATCGTGCTGGCCCCGGCGTTGGTGACAGTCACCCGCCCCTCGAACCCGCCCTGCCAGCTGTTGACCACCGTGTGGGTGGCCGCGCAGGACTGCCCAGCAGGGCTGGTCGGCGTGGGCGTGGGCGTGGGAATCGGCGTGGGGGTCGGGATCGGGGTGGGCGTGGGGATCGCTGTGGGGGTCGGCGTGGGCGTCGGGTTGCCGCCGCTCTGGAACTGCCACCAGTTGACGTTGAACAGGTTGCCGCTGCCCCCGGTGAACCGCAGGTACAGATCCTGGTTGCCGGTGGCGCCGCTGACCGCGCAGGAGACAGTCTGCCAGCTCTGCCATCCGCCGGTGCCGGGTACGGAGCAGCTGCCCACCCGGGTGCCGGTGGGGCTGCCGAGGCGCAGCTCGATGCTGCCGCCGGAGGTCGCCGACGCCACCCGGGCGCTGAACGACGTCGCGCCCGCGCCGAAGCCCACTCCCTTGACCTTGATGTAGTCGCCGTTCTCGATGAAGCCGACGTTCATCCCGCCCTCACTGGCCGGCTCCGTCTCGATGCCGGAGCCCCAGGCGATGGTCTCGGCCTCCTGCCGTACATACGGATTCAGCGTCCCGATCTGCGGTGCGCCGGTCGTGGTCATGTTGATCGTCGGGATGGTGCCGTTGGTGTTGTAGGTGAACTTCTCCACTGCCACCGAGCGGGTGTAACCGCTGCCGCCGGGCAGCGCGCCGTTGTGGTAGAAGAAGTACGAGCCGCCGTTGAAGTCGATGACCCCGGCGTGGTTGGTGAAGCTGGCGCCCTGCCGGGGCATGATCGTCCCCCGGTACGTCCAGGGTCCGGTGGGGCCGGTCGCCGTCGAGTAGCCGATGAACTCCGAGCAGCACTCCGCCGCGAACACGTTGTAGTAGACGCCGTTGCGCTTGTAGACCCACGGGCCTTCCTCGTACAGCGTGGGCCTGCTCGTGTTGCCGGACCGGGCGCCGAAGCCGGCGGTGGTGAGCGGGATCTTGGTGGCGCTACCGCTGTACGAGATCATGTCCGCGTTCAGCTTCACGTACCACAGGTTGGGGTTTCCCCAGTACAGGTACGCCTGGCCGTCGTCGTCGATGAAAACGGTGGGGTCGATCTCGCCGTTGCCCACTAGTGGCCGTCCGATGGCGTCCCGGAACGGCCCGGTGGGACTGTCGGACACCGCGACGCCGATGGCCATCGAGTTGGTCGCCCGCGCGGTCACCGGGACGTACCAGTAGAACTTTCCGTTGCGGGCGATGACCTGGCCGGCCCAGGCGTTGGCGCTGGCCCAGCTGAAGGTGCTGACGTTCAGCGGGGAGCCGTGGTCGGTCCAGTTGACCATGTCGGCGGAGGACCACACACGCCATTCCTTCATCGTGAAGTAGGTGGAGCCGTCCTCGTCGTGGCCGGTGTAGAGGTAGACGCGTCCGTCGTGCACAAGCGGGGCGGGGTCGGCGGTGTAGATGTGCTGGACGATGGGGTTGTCCGCGTGCGCCGCGGTGGCCGGCAGCAGTGTCGAGACGAGCAGCAGGCTCACCAGCCAGGCGCCCGCGCGCCTGAGCCGGGTCCTCGTCGGCGGTGTGGGTGTGGATGTCATCGGTACCTCCCAGGGATGGGACGCTCACCTGACGGATCGAAGAGTGGGACAGGCCGCAGGGCAGGCGGCATCGGCACCGCACGGAGGTCTGTCGTCACCGACGGTGCTCGACTCGGCGCGTGGCGGTGTCGTGGAACGACACGGAGGTTGTGTGGGACGGCCGCAGGCTCCCGCAGGGGCGGGCCGGCGGTGCTCAACGTCCTGTGGAGAGGCCCGGACACCCGCCAGCGGGGCGTTGCTCGTGCGTGGCTCCACCGGCCCGGAGGGGTCGGGTGGAGCGGTGAAGCGTGCCCTGCGCCTCTGCGGCCCGAGCGTAGTCTGTTATCGCTAACATTCACAAGCCATGGACGACTCTGAATCTCGACCAACCCGGCAGTGCACCGCTCCGGTCACGGCCGTGGCGACCCGAGCCGCCCGGTTGTCAGCGCTGCAGCCGCGTCGGGCTGCCCGGTCCGCTGCGACGGACGAGCCAGGCCTCGGTGATGTGGGTGAACATCGCCTGGGTGGCGCCGTCCGGGTCGTGGGCGGCGATCCGCTCGTAGATGCGCCGGTGGCCCTGGTTGGAGGCCACGCACATGGCGCGCTCAGGGCGGCCCATGTACCGCGCGGTGTTGACGACCTGGCTCTCCAGCGACCGGACGACACCTCGCGCGATCCGGTTTCCGGATGCCTGCATGACGGTGTCGTGGAAGGCGCGGTCGTGCTCCTGGTAGGTGAGGTGGTCGTCGACGAGTTCGTCCATCCGGTCGACGAGGGCGCGCAGCCGGTCGATGGTGTCCTGGTCGGCGAGTCGGGCGGCCACATTGGCCATGTCGGACTCCAGCACCCGCCGGGTGACCACCAGGTCGTCGAGGATCGCCAGGCTGTCGTCCTCGGCGATGGTCGCGGCGAGGACGAGTTCGTCGAGCATGTCCCACGCCGACGGCGGGGTGACAAGCGTGCCGCTGCCCTGGCGGACCTGCACGAGGCCCTTCTCCTGGAGGATCTTCACCGCCTCCCGGATGACGGTCCGGCTCACCGAGAAGGTCTCGCAGAGCACCGGTTCGGGGGGCAGCGGGGTGCCCGGCGGGTGAACTCCCTGGACGATCCGGTTCACCAACTCGGCGGTGATGGCTCGTGCCAGGTTGGCCGGACGGCGAGCCCAGGTGGGTGCC
This sequence comes from Micromonospora profundi, assembly GCF_011927785.1. Classification (NCBI taxonomy): domain Bacteria; kingdom Bacillati; phylum Actinomycetota; class Actinomycetes; order Micromonosporales; family Micromonosporaceae; genus Micromonospora; species Micromonospora profundi. The sequence continues at coordinate 1,796,813 of NZ_JAATJK010000001.1, forward strand.
GCTGAACCATTCACGGTCGTCTCGTTCGATGCCGTCATGTCCACCTCCGTGTGGCTGCCCCAAGCCACGATTTCGCCCCAGTGTACGGGTAAACGTTGACGTGATACGTCATACGAGTTACGTTCTCGGTCATTCTTGCATCGACGGCCGGTTCTGCGGCCACTCTCCATACGAAGGTGAGCAACGATGAAGCAACGAGCAGTGTGGGCCGCAGTCCTCGTTGCGGGGCTGGCCCTGACGGGCTGTGGAAGCGCCACCGGAACGGGTTCGTCGTCTTCGGGCTCGGCCGACAAGCTGATCGTCTGGGACTGGAAGTCCGGCGAGGCCAGCTCCGCCGCGTACGTGGAGAAGGCCAAGGCCGACTTCGCCAAGAAGCACAAGGACGTCAAAGTCGAGTTCGTCGCCCAGCCGTTCGACCAGTACTACACGCTGCTGGGCGCGGCGATCCAGGCCGGTAAGGGGCCGGACGTCATCCTCTTCAACGGCGGGGGCCAGATCCGTGACCGGGTCGGCTCCCTCCTGCCGCTGGACGAGCACGTGGCCGACGACCGGCAGCGACTGGCCGGCTGGGAGGCGTTCGCCAAGGACGGCAAGACCTACGCCGCGCCGGTGACCCTCCAGGGGCACCCGATCTACTACAACAAGGCGCTCTACGAGAAGGCAGGCCTCGACCCGGCGAAGCCGGCCACGACGTGGACGGAGTTCCTCGCCAACTGCGGCACCATCACCAAGGCGACAGGTGCCAAGTGCTTCGCCGTCGGTAACAAGGAGGGCATCGGCATCCAGTTCTTCCTGTCCGCCCTGGCGTCGGGCGTCCTCACCGGCCAGGAGTACGACGACTGGATCGCCGGCAAGCGGGACTGGAACTCGCCGAACGTCAAGCGGATCTTCCAGCTGTGGAAGGAGACCGGCACCGCGGGGTTGAACAACGACGGGGCGAACTCCACGGCGATGTTCAACGACGCGTTCGCCGTCTTCCAGTCCGCGAAGGCCGCGCACATCATCGGCCTGATGTCCGACATCGGGCACTGGAAGGACTTCAACGAGTTCGTCACGCCCGAGAAGCTCGGCGTCATGACGGCCCCGGTGGTGACCGCCGGCACCACGCCGAGCCTGCCGTACGACGGTGGCATCGGCTACGCGGTCGCCAAGTGGACAAAGGACCCGAAGGTGGCCGCCGACCTGGTGCGGTCGCTGACCTCCACCGACGCGCTCCAGGCGTTCTACGCCAACGCCGGCGCGATCACCGCCGACACGACGATCGACGTGTCGCAGGGCGGTCCTGCCGTGACCACGATCGTCTCGGAGATCAAGACCGGCAAGCCCGCGCCGCACGTGGCGCTCTCCTCCAAGTCGATCGACCTGATGGGCAGGCTCTCCCAGCAGTTGCTGAGCGGTTCGGTCACCGTCGACGAGGTCGTGAAGCAGATGGCCGCTTCCGACGCGGCGGGCTGATCTCGTGCCGATCGGAAAGTCGCTCCCGTCGGTCCGTCCGGTCTCGACCGGGCGGGCCGGCGGGGTGCAGCCCACACCGCCCCCGGAGCCCCGCGTTCGCGGCGCCGCCCGGCGTGCCGCCGGTGGCCGCCGCGCCGAACTCCTCGCGCCGTTCGTGCTCGTCGCCCCGGCCGTCCTGATCCTCGTGCTGCTGCGGCTGTGGCCGCTGCTGCTCGGTGTCAACTTCTCCTTCACCGGCGACGGCGAGCGCGACGGCGCGGCCGTCGGCTTCGACAACTACGTCGACCTGTTCCACGACCCACTGTTCCGGGGCGCGCTGCGCAACGTCGGGTTGCTGGTGCTGCTCCTGCCGGTGGCGGTGGCGATCCCGGGCATCATCGCCACGTTCATCTACCTGCGCGTGCCGGGTCACCGGTTCTACCGCAGCGTCTACTTCTTCCCCGCCGTGCTGTCCCCGGTCATCGTCGGCGCGATCTTCAACCTCCTGCTGTCCTTCGACGGCCCTGTCAACTCCGTGCTCGGCGCGGTCGGCATCGGCCCCGTGGACTGGCTCGGCGACCCGGACGTCGCCATGTTCGCAGTCGTCGGCGTCCACATCTGGGCGACCTTCGGGATGGCGCTCGTGGTGTTCCTGGCCGGCTTCGCGACCCTGGACGGCACGCTGCTTGACGCCGCCCGGGTCGACGGCGCGTCACTGGGCCAGGTCATCCGACACGTCATCATCCCCAGCCTCACCCGCACCATCCAGTTCGTCTTCGTGACCACGATGATCGGGATGCTGACCTCGATGTTCGGCCTGCTCTACGTCATGACCACCGGCGGTCCCGAGGGTTCGACGTACCTGCCGGAGTACTACATCTGGATCCAGCAGGGCCAGATGAACCGTCCGGCGCTCGCGTCGGCCGCGTCGACGGTCCTCTTCGTCATCATGCTCGTCGTCGGGCTGCTGCAACTCAAACTGCTCCGACGATCCGGGAAGGTGGACTGATGTCCCGCGTCCGACTGGGCCGCTGGCTGCTCGTCATCCCGATGGGGTTGCTCGCCCTCGCGACGATCTACCCGCTGTTGTTCACCGCCAACGTCGCGATGAAGACCCGGCGGGAGTACATCCTCGACCGTTTCTCCCTGGCCGACTCCCTGCGCCTGGAGAACATCACCACGGCGTGGAGCAGCGTCGGGATGGCCCGGTACGCCGCGAACTCGGTGCTCGTGGTGGCCTGCTCGGTGTTCCTGCTGCTGCTGTTCGGCTCGATGGCCGGTTTCGCGTTGAGCCAACTGCGGTTCCGTGGCTCGTCGGCGTTGTTCATCGGCTGCCTCGCGGCGCTCTTCGTACCCTTCCAAGTGATCATGGTGCCGCTGGCACGGATCATGGCGGACACCGGTCTCGTCGACACGTATCCGGGGCTGATCCTCGCCTACGTCGCGCAGTTCCTGCCGTTCACGATCTTCCTGATGGCCAGCTACTACAAGACCATCCCGGCGGAGATCGTCGACGCGGCGCGGATCGACGGCAACAGCGTGTACGGCGTCTACGGCCGGATCATGCTGCCGCTGGGCGCTCCGGCGCTGCTGTCGGTAGGCATCCTCAACACCCTGTTCTGCTGGAACGACGTGCTCATCGCGCTGCTGATGATGCCGTCGGCCGACCATCGCACCCTGATGGTCGGGGTGACCTCGCTACGCGGGCAGTACTCCGAGGACATCCCGACGTTCGCCTCCGGGGTGCTCATCGCCGCGATTCCCGTCCTGGCGATCTACCTGTTCCTTCAGCGCCAGATCGCCGACGGCGTCGCCGCTGGTTCCACGAAAGGCTGATATGCGCATCACCGGGTATCGAACCCTGACGACCGTCCAGCAGTGGGGTCGGCCCGTCGGCGACGCCAACGGCATCCTTCCCCACGGCGTCACCACTGTGCCGATCGTCATCGTCGAGACCGATGAGGGAATCAGCGGCGTCGGCCTGGGGCCGGCCGTGGAGATCGAGGCGATCTTCGCGGCCATCGAGGGGGAGGATCCCCGCGCGGTGACCACACTGTACGACCGGATGCTCCGGCAGACCTTCAAGGCCGGCCACGGGGGCCCGGTGTTCGGGACCGTCGGCGCGCTCGACACCGCCCTGTGGGACATCAAGGCGCAGGTGGCCGGCGAGCCGCTCTGGCGGCTGCTCGGTGGCCGGGACCGACACGTTCCGGCGTACGCCTCCGGTCTGGACATCGGCCTGAGCGACGACGAACTCGTCGCGGAGTACGAGGTCTACGCCGGGTACGGCCTGCGTGCCGCCAAGCTCAAGGGCGGCCTCGACATCGAACGGGACCGCCAGCGGCTCGCCCTGGTGCGCGACGTGCTCACCGAGGCGGGCCACGGCCGTCGACCCGGCCTGATGCTCGACGTCAACGAGGCGTGGTCGCGCAAGCAGGCCGTCCGGCACGTCTGCGAACTGGAGCGCACAGTCGATCTGGTGTGGATCGAGGAGCCGGTGCGGCGGTGGGACGCCGAGGGTCTGGCCGCCGTCGGCCGTGGTGTCCGCGCGGCGGTCGCCAGTGGCGAGAACCTCACCGGACTGGAGCAGTACCGGCCGCTGATCGGCGCGGGCGCCCTCGACATCGTCCAGTCGGCCGCCGTCTGGGGCGTCACCCACTTCCTGCGGGTGGCAGCCCTGGCGCATGCCCACGACCTGCCGGTGAGCCCCATCGGCAACAGCCCGATCGGTCTGCTGCACGCCGCGACCTCGATCCCCAACCACCTGGTGAGCGAGTTGCAGGACCTGCGGCCGCCGGTGGGCCTCGACGTCGACCTGCACATCGCCGACGGCGCCTTCGTCCTCGGCGACGCGCCCGGCCTCGGCATCCGGGTCGACGAGGCGACGATCCTGGCGGCCGGCCACCGGCCGGGCAACCCGAGCGCGGACAGCCCGAACGTCCGCCCGGAGCGGGCCGGCCTACGCCTGCTCGCGGAGGCCGACGATGCCGCTGCCACGCCGGCGCTGCGGGTCGAGTCCCTGCTCGCCGACGCCGTCGCGGCCCACCAGGACGCCGCACCCGTCCGGCGTTGATCCCGCCGGGCCAGCCCGGCCCGGAACCCGCCATCACCGAAAGGACCCCGAGTGTCATCCTCGCTCGTAGCCTCCAGACGGACATCGACGACGCTCGCCGCCAGGCCGACGGCTGGCGCCCGCACCGGGCCGCTGACCACGCCGGCAGGGACCACCCGGCCGAACCGACCCAGCCCGACCAGGGCCCGCATCCTCGGGTCGCGGATGCGCGGCAACACAGCAGACGTCCGACCGTACGCAGCGGCGGAACCCCACCACGTCGAGACGGAGCAGCGGTGAAGGCAGTTGTCTACCGGGGGGCACGGGACCTCGCCATCGAGGATCACGCCCCGCAGGCACCAGGTCCCGGGCAGGTACGGATCGAGGTGGCGTACACCGGGATCTGCGGCACGGACCTGCACATCTTCCACGGCGACATGGACGCGCGGGTGGGCGCCTCGGCGGTCCTCGGGCACGAGATGTCCGGCCGGATCGCCGCCATCGGTGAGGGTGTGACCGGTTGGTCGGTCGGGCAGGCGGTCACTGTGATGCCGACGCGCGCCTGCGGGCGCTGCCCGGCGTGCCGCCGGGGCGACTCGCACATCTGTCATTCAATGGATTTCCTTGGCATCGACTCGCCGGGTGCCATGCAGTCGTCGTGGACGGTCCCGGCGGATCTGGTGCTTGCGCTCCCCGACGACCTTCCACTTGACCACGCGGCACTCGTCGAGCCGGTGGCGGTGGCGGTGCACGACGTCGGCCGTGGGCGGATCGTGCCGGGCGAGCAGGTAGTGGTGGTGGGTGGCGGGCCGGTCGGAGTGCTCATCGCCGCAGTGGCCCGCGACCGTGGCGCGCAGGTACTGCTCGTCGAGCCGGACGGCTTCCGCCGGTCGGTGGCAGCCAGGATCGGGATCGAGGCCGTCGATCCGGGGCCGACCGACGTGGTGGCGCTTGTGAACGAGCGGACCGGCGGCGCGGGCGCGGACGTGGCGTTCGAGGTGTCCGGCTCGGCCGGCGGGGTCGGCACTGCCGTCGACGTGCTGACGACCCGTGGCCGGTTGGTGCTGGTGGCGATCCACCCGCAGCCACGTCCGGTGAATCTGCACCGGTTCTTCTGGCGTGAGTTGGAGTTGGTGGGTGCGCGGTTGTACCAGCGTGCGGATGTGGCCGAGGCGATCCGGCTCGTCGCGGCGGGGGTCGTGCCGGCCCGGGAGCTGATCTCCCGGGTGCTGCCGGTCGAGGATGTCACCGACGCGTTCGTGGCACTGGAGGGTGGCGGGGGCGTCCTCAAGGTGCTGCTGGACTGGCGGGAGGAGGGCCGATGAGCGCGTTGTTCGACCTTTCCGGACGCACCGCGCTGGTGACCGGCGCCCGGCGGGGCATCGGCCTGGCGATGGCGGAGGCCCTGGCGCTCGCCGGTGCGGACGTCATCGGGGTGTCGGCGCAGTTGGAGTCCGAGGGCAGTGCGGTGGAGCAGCGGGTCCGGGCCGCTGGTCGCCGGTTCACCGGCTTCCGGACGGACCTGGGGGACCGCGCGGCGGTCTACCGGCTGGTCGAGGACGTCGCCGCGCTCGGCTCGGTGGACATCCTTGTCAACAACGGTGGGACGATCGCCCGCGCGCCGGCGGTGGATCACCCCGACGAGATGTGGGATCGGGTGGTGCAGGTGAACCTGTCCAGTCAGTTCGTGTTGAGCCGGGAGATCGGTCGGCAGATGGTCGACAGGGGCCACGGCAAGGTCATTTTCACCGCCTCGCTGCTCAGCTTCCAGGGCGGCATCAACGTGGCGAGCTACACCGCGGCGAAGTCCGGCCTGGCCGGGCTGACCAGGGCACTTGCCAACGAGTGGGCGGGTCGTGGGGTGAACGTCAACGCCATCGCGCCCGGCTACATCGCCACCGACAACACACAGGCGCTGCGCGACGACCCCGACCGCAACGAGGCCATCCTGGGCCGGATCCCGGCCGGCCGGTGGGGACGGGCCGACGACCTGGCCGGCGCCGTCGTCTTCCTGGCCTCCCCGGCCTCGGACTACGTGCACGGCACCGTCCTGCCCGTCGACGGCGGCTGGCTCGGCCGATGATCGCGACGCAGCTGGCCGGACGACCCGGCATCGTCGACGCACACCACCACCTCTGGATCCGCGCCCGGCACCCGCAACCGTGGATCGACCCGCACACGATGGCCGCTATCGACAACGACTTCACCGCGGCTGACCTCGCCCCGGTGGCACGCGCCGCAGGAGTCACCGAAACGGTCGTCGTGCAGTCCATCGCGTCCGTGGCCGAGACCGAACACCTGCTGGGCGTCGCTGCCGACGACCCCCTGATCGGCGGTGTCGTCGGCTGGGTCGACCTCAGCGCCGACGACATCGACGAGCGCATCGACAGGCTCCGTGCCGCACGCGGCGGGCAGCGGCTGGTCGGCATCCGTGATCTGGTCCAGTCCGAGCCCGACCCCGCGTACCTCGACAGGCGTGACGTCCGGCGGGGCATCGCGGCGGTCGGCGCCGCCGACCTCACCTTCGACCTGCTGGTCCGCGACCGCCAGCTGCCCGCGGCCATCCGGCTCGTCCGCGACCTGCCCGAGGTGCCGTTCGTCCTCGACCATCTCGGCAAACCCGCGCTCGGGCAGCGGAGCCTCGGCGACTGGCCCGACGACCTGCGGGCGCTGGCCGCCCAGCCGAACGTCACGGCGAAGCTCTCCGGGCTCGTGACCGAGGTGGACGGGCCGTCCTGGTCGGCCGCGGACCTGCGGCCCGCCGTCGAGCACGCCCTCGACCTGTTCGGCCCGGACCGCCTCATGTTCGGCTCCGACTGGCCGGTGTGCCTGCTCGCCATCTCGTACACCAGGTGGGTCGAGGTGCTCGACGAGCTACTGGAACCACTCGGCGACGCCGAGCGCGCGGCGATCTGGCGGGACACCGCCCGCCGCTCCTACCGGCTGGGGGCGCCGTGATCTCCCGGGCGCTGCCGCGCCGGCCGGCGGTCCACCTCACCGCCCTCGGCTTCGGCGCCGCCCAGGGCGGCAACCTGTACCGGGGGACCTCCGACGACGAGTTCGCCGCCGCCGTGGACGCTGCGTGGGCGGCGGGCATCCGATACTTCGACACCGCGCCGCACTACGGGCTCGGGCTGTCCGAGCGGCGCCTCGGCGCTGCCCTGCGGTCCCGCCCCCGCGACGAGTACGTGGTGTCGACGAAGGTGGGGCGGCTGCTCGTCCCGTCGCCGGAGACCGCACACCAGCGGGACGCCGACGGCTTCGACGTGCCGGCCGACCACCGACGGGTCTGGGACTTCAGCCGCGACGGCGTACTCCGGTCGTTGGAGGCCAGCCTGGAGCGCACCGGCCTGGACCGGGTCGACGTGGTCTACCTGCACGACCCCGACGAGCACTGGGAGCAGGCGGTCACCGAGGCCGTTCCGGCGCTGGTCCGGCTGCGCGACGAGGGCGTCATCGGCGCGATCGGCGCGGGCATGAACCAGTCGGCGATGCTTGCCCGGTTCGTCGAGGAGACCGATGTCGACGTCATGATGTGCGCCGGCCGGTACACACTGCTGGAGCAGGGCGCGCTTGCCGACCTCCTGCCCGCCGCGCAGGCCTGCGGGGTCGGCGTGGTGATCGCCGGGGTCTACAACTCGGGGCTGCTGGCCCGCGACCGGCCGCCGGCCGACGCTGTCTACAACTATGAGCAGGCCCCGCCGGAGCTGATCGAGCGTGCCCGGCAGATCGCCGACGTGTGCGAGGCCTACGGCGTGACCCTGCCGCAGGCGGCACTGGCGTACGTCCGCCAGCACCAGGCCGTCGTCTCGACCGTCGTCGGCCTGCGCGACGTGGCCCAGGTGACCGAGACCCTGCGCCGGTCCGAGGCCGACGTCCCGAACGAGCTCTGGCCGGCGTTGCGCGCGGCCGGGCTGCTCGGGACGTCGACACTTAGCTGACGACGGTGCGCCGGCCACCCGAGGATCGGGTGGCCGGCGCCGGCCGTTATACCGCTGTGAACCGCCACTGCTGGTTGGCGGCGGTGTGGCAACCCCACTGGAGCAGCCGCGCCCCGTCGGCAGTGGAAGCGCCGTTCACGTCGACGCAGAGCCCGCTCGGCACGCTCTTGACCGTGTAGACACCTGTGGTGGCCGTGGCCGTGACGAGGAACTTCTGCTGATTGGCGTTCGAGCACGTGCTCTGTTGCAGGAAAGCGCCCTGTGCGGTGGACCCGCCGACGATGTCGAGGCACTTACCGCTGTGCACCGCCTTCAGATAGACGGCGCCGCTCCCGGCGTCGACGGCCTGCCACTTCTGGTTGTTGCCACCGGTGGCCGCCCACTGGGTGATCTGAGCGCCGTCGGCGGTGGAGACGCCGCTGACGTCCATCAGCTTGCCGCTGTGCTGCGCGGTGAGCGTCCAGGTCTTTCCCGCCACGCCGGTGCCGCTGCCGGGAACGCCGACACCGGCACCTCCGAAGGTGTACGCGTCGAGATCGAACCAGTTGTTGCCGCTGCCCTTGAACACCATGTAGAGCGTCTGTGTGCCGCCGAGGGCGGCGACGCTCACCGGAGCCGTGGACTGGTAGTTGTCCCAGCCGCCGGTGCTGGGCACCGTCGTCGTGGCCAGCAGCGTGCCGGTGGGCGAGCCGGCGCGCAGCTCGATGGTGCCGCCACCGGACGGCGACGACAGCCGGTAGCTGACGTTCGTGATACCCGACAGGCTCATCGGGTTGAACGCGATCCAGTCGTTGTTGGAGATGTCGCCGACACGCTTGCCGCTCTCCGCGGCGGACTGCTCGACGACCCGGACACCGGACTGGCTGCTGTAGTACTCGGCCTGCTTGTGCTTGGGTTGCAGGATCACCTGCGCGGTGCCGGTGAGCGGGGCCGCGCCTCCCGCGCCGCCGTTGTCGGTGTACCTGGCGTTCAGCACGTAGAACAAGTTGGCGCCATCGGGGTGCCCACCGAGCAGGTCGGTGGAGATGGTGCCCGAACAACCCGGATACTCGGTGGTCTCGTGGGCGTGGTCGTCGTGACCGAGCGCCGGGTTGAGGACCACCTTCGAGCAGTCGACAGTTCCGCCGTCGGGATCGGTGACGGTGATCTGGTACGACACCTTGTCGCCGAAGGTGAGCATGCCTCCGTTGGGCGGGGTGGTGATGGTGACCACCGGAGCGCTGTTGCCGACGGTGATCTGGACGTTGGCGAAGCCCGTCTTACCTGTGTTGTCGGTGACCTTCAACTGCGCCGTGTAGTTGCCGTTGGAGGTGTACACCTTCGACGGGTTCGCCGCCGTGGACGTGGTGCCGTCGCCGAACGTCCACTGGTAGCTGAGCGTGTTGCCCGGGTCCGGGTCGGCCGTGCCGGCGCTGCTGAACTGGACGGTGAGCGGCGCGCTACCGCTTGTGGGCGTACCGGTGGCCTTGGCGATCGGCGACCGGCCGCCCTGGATGTAGTCGATCCGGTAGAGCCCGGAGTCGCTGTTGCCGCCGCCGAAGTTGGTGCCCCACTCCAGCAGGTAGAGCGACCCGTCCTTGCCGAACTCCATGTCCATCGGCTTGTTGAACCGGGCAGTCGGCAGGAACGGGTTGGTGCGCGTCACCGCCGTGGCGGAGTCGAAGTGCACCTCCTTGATGTAGCTGCGCGACCACTCGTAGAAGAAGTGCACGCCGTCGTAGTAGGGCGGGAACTTCGTGGCGGACGGGTTCGCCGCGTCGTAGCGGTAGACCGGGCCGCCCATCGGTGCGGAGCCGCCCGAGCCGAGCTCAGGGAAGGTCGGCGAGGTGCCGTAGCCGTACCAGAGGTTGGGGGCGACGACGGGCCGTAGGCTGGTCAGGCCGGTGTTGTTCGGCGAGTTGTTCACAGGCGCGGAGCAGTTGAACTTCGCGCCGACCACGCCGGTGTCCGGGTTGAACGGCGCGTACGGCTGGTTGTCGCCGTGGCAGAACGGCCAGCCGTAGTTGCCGGGCGCCTTGATCACGTTGAGTTCGACCAGGCCCTCGGGGCCGCGGTTGGTGGTGGGCGGGTTGCGGTCCGGCCCGTAGTCGGCCAGGTAGACCCAGCCGGTGGCCGCGTCGATCGAGAAGCGGAACGGGTTGCGGAAGCCCATCGCGTAGATTTCCGGCTTGGTCTGCGCGGTGCCCTGGGCGTAGAGGTTGCCAGTGGGGATCGTGTAACCGCCGCTGGCCTGCGGGCGGATACGCAGCAGCTTGCCGCGCAGGTCGTTGGTGTTGCCGGCGGTGCGGGCCGCGTCGAGGTTGGACTTGCCCGAGCGCCAGTCCAGCGGAGCGTAGCCCTGCCAGTTGGGGTCCAGGTTCGGCGGCGTGTCATCGCCGGTGCCGATGTAGAGGTTGCCGTCCGGACCGAACTCGATGTAGCCACCCGTGTGGCCGGGTTCGGGGAAGGTGCGGTCCCGGTACGCGGGGATGTCGATGATCCGCGCCTCACTGGACAGGTTCAATGTGTCGCCGGTGAGCGTGTAGCGGGAGACGCGGTTGACGTCTGTGCTGCTGCTCGCCGGTGAGTGGTACAGGTACACGTACCCGTTGCTGGCGAAGTTGGGGTCCAACGCCATGCCGGTGAGCCCGTCCTCGCCTCCGGTGTAGACGCTCAGCGTCCCCGCGGTAACTGTGCTGTTCGTGGACGGCTTGAAGATCTTCACCTGACCGCCGCGCTGGACGTAGATGACGCGGCCGTCCGGTGCCACGGCCATGGCCATGGGGTCGACGGTGTTGTCGTCGAGGGTGCGCTTCTCGAAGTTGCCCCAGACGGTTCCGCCGCAGTCGCCGGGCAGGTTGCCGGCGGCCCACTTCACGCCACCGAGGACGTGGTTGCGGAAGTTCGTCTCGCTGTAGGACTCGCTGGCGTGGCCCATCGCGGTGGCCCACACACGCCCGCCGCCGGCGTTGCGGCACCAGGAGATCGGGTGGTCCGGGCCCATCGCGCGGGAACCCGGGTTGTACGTGCGCTCGTCGGCGGTCACCAGGACGTGCACGTTGCCGCGCGGGTTGGTGTCGAAGTTGTACCACTCCTCGCTGCGGTTCCAGCGATCCGGCAGGCCGACCGTCGACGGGTGCTGCTTGTCGGCGACGATGGCGGTGCCGGGCAGCACGCCGGGGGAGTGCTCAGGCATGTGGGCGCCGCCGTTGACGGTCTGGTCCCACCACGGGTACTCGGCCTCGATGCCCATGTCGGTGGCGTTGTGGACGCCGACGATGCCCTTGCCGCTGGCGAGGTAGCCCTCGATGGCCTGGCGTTGGGCGGCCGAGGTCCAGACCATCCCCGAGGTCTGGAACATGATGACGACGTCGAACGTGGCCAGGTTGGCGGGCGTGAAGACGCTCGCGTCCTCGGTCTGCACCAGTTCGAAGTTGTTGGCGGCCGCCTGCTGCTGGAACATGCTGATCCCGGCGGGGATCGAGTCGTGCCGGTAACCGGCGGTCTTTGTGAACAACAGGGCGCGGAAGGCCGGGGCCGCCGACGCTGGCGGGGCGAGGCCGAGCACCAGCATCAGGCTGGCGATCATGCCCATGATCAATGTCTTGCGACGCATGCCGTCTCCTAGGTCGGGCGGGCAACGGGGTGTGCGACCACGTGCCGGACAGCGCGTCAGGTTGTGTCTGGACACGTGTGTGCACGAGTGCTGGTCGGTCTTCGTGCCGTCCGCCGAAACGGCAGTCAGGTCCGCGGAACGTCACACAGCGTGAGATGGGCGGTGTAGTCGTCCTGCGGGTGTCGACGTCAGGATGAGCTAAGCATCGACATATGTCAATAAATCGGGAACATCCGATCTTGTCGGACGGTGGGATGAGCGAGTCCGACGCCCACGTGTCGACGTCGCTGGCGATTCGGGGGGTGAGCGGTGGCTGCGGCTGTGGATCGAGGATTGCGCCGTCGCATCCAAACATCTATCTTCATACGTGTGATGTTTCGTCGATGTCAAGGAAATGTTTGCACCATAAAAACGTAAGGGACCGCGGCGGGCTGTGAAAGTGCGTCGTGCTCGTGCGCCGAACGGCCTCCGATCCTGCCGATGACTACTATCTGTAAAGGGCTCCCGGGATGTCAGACCCACGGCCGGCGCCGCTGCTCGCGCTGCGAGGCATCGGCAAATCGTTCCTCGGGGTCCGCGTCCTCGACGGTGTCGACCTCGATGTCGCGCCCGGCGAGGTGCACGCCGTCGTCGGCGAGAACGGCGCTGGCAAGTCGACCCTCATGAAGATCGTCTCTGGCGCGTACGCCCCGGACGAGGGCGCCGTCGAGTTCGACGGCCAGTCACGCGCCTTCCGTGGCCCGCGCGACGCGCAGCGGGCCGGCGTCGGCATCATCCACCAGGAGTTCAACCTGTTGCCGGAGCGGACGGTCGCCGAGAACGTCTACCTCGGGCACGAGCCGACCCGCCGTGGGCTTGTCGATCGCCGCGAGATGCTCGACCGCACCAGGCGACTGCTCGCCTCCATCGGGGAGACCACGTTGCCGGCCGACGCCCCTGTGGGGCGGCTCGGTGTCGCCCAACAGCAGGTCGTCGAGATCGCCAAGGCCCTCGCCCTGGACGCGCGGCTGCTCATCATGGACGAGCCGACGGCGGCCCTGGCCGACCACGAGGTCGAGTTGCTCTACGGGCTGGTGCGCCGGCTCCAGGAGCGGGGCATCGGCCTGCTGTACGTCTCGCACCGGCTCACCGAGGTCTTCGACCTGTCCAGCCGGATCACGGTCCTCAAGGACGGCCGTCGCGTCACCACTGTGGACACCGCAGCCACCACCGCTGACGAGCTGGTGCGGCACATGGTCGGCCGGGAGCTGTCCAGCTACTACCCGGCCCGGGCCGACCCCGAGGACGTCGGCGAGGTCCGGCTGACCGTCCGCGACGCGGGAAACCGGAAGCTGCGGGGCGTGACCCTCGACCTGCGTGCCGGCGAGGTCCTCGGCGTCGGTGGATTGCAGGGCTCCGGGCGGTCGGCGCTGGCCCGCGCGCTGTTCGGGGTGGCCCCGTTCACCAGCGGCGAGGTCACGCTCGACGGCCGACCGGTCCGGCTGCGCTCGGCGCGCGCCGCGATGCGGGCGGGCATCGCCTACGTCACCGAGGACCGCAAGGGGGAGGGGATCGTCGCCCGGCAGTCGGTGCTGGACAACGCGTTGCTGGCCAGCCGGGCCGTCTTCGCGACCCGATCCGGTCGTGCCGCACGGACGATCAAGGTCCGTGAGTTGCTCGCCGCCGTCCAGGTCCGCTCGGCCGGCGACGACCAGGAGATCAGGTTCCTCTCCGGCGGCAACCAGCAGAAGGTCGTCCTGGCCCGCTGGCTCGCGATCGACCCCCGGATCCTGCTGTTCGACGAACCGACCCGGGGCATCGACGTCGGCGCGAAGTCGGCCATCCACGACCTCGTGCGCAGTCTCGCCCGCGACGGCGCCGCCGTCCTGATGATCTCGTCGGAGCTGCCCGAGCTGCTCGGCATGAGCGACCGGATCATCGTCCTGCGGGACGGCCGCGTAGCGGGCGAGTTGCCCGCCGGTGCGACAGAGGAGGACGTCGTGGCCCTCGCGGTGGGCACCGTCGCCGAGGTGGTCCAGTGAGCGCGAGGAGTGAGCCGGGTTTGCGAGCCCCGCAGTCGCGAGCCGAGGTGGTCCAGTGAGCGCCCTCTCGCTCCTGCCGGCTCGGCGTCCCGTTCCGGGTGTGTTCGTGGCGCTCGCCCTCACCCTCGTGATCGGCTGGTTGGTCGTCCTTGCCGACGGCGGTCAGCTCTTCAATCCGTCGACCACTGTGAGCCTGTTGCACGTCGCCGCCGGCCTGGGGCTTGTCGCCGTCGGCCAGACCCTTGTCATCCTCGGCGGTTCGCTCGACCTCTCGGTGGCGTACGTGATCAGCCTGAGCACCCTCGTCGGTGCGGAGGCGATGAGCGGCAGCGACGGCGCGGTGCTTCCGGCGATCGGGCTGGCGCTCGCTGTCAGCGCCGCTGTCGGGCTGCTCAACGGGCTGCTTGTCACGAAGCTGCGGATCAACGCGTTCATCGCGACCCTCGGCGTCGGGTTGCTGCTCAAGGGTTACCTCGACAACGGTTACGACGGGCCGGCGGGCGAGACCGCGCCGGCGCTCGTGCGAACGCTCGGTTACCAGCGCGTGGGGCCGGTGCCGGTGTCGTTCCTGCTCCTGCTCGTCGTGACCGGGGCGGTGTGGTTCGCGCTCACGCGTACCCGCTTCGGTCATCACCTGGTCGCCGTGGGCGGCGACCCGGAGGTGGCCCGGCTGTCCGGTGTCCGCAACGACCGTGTCCTCGTCACCGCCCATGTGCTGTGTTCGCTGTGCGCCGGCCTGGCAGGGATCTACCTCGCGAGCCGGCTCGGCTCGGGCGCACCGAGGGTCGGCACCGAGGGCCTCTACGACCTGGAGTCGATCGCGGCCGTGGTGCTCGGCGGCACGGCTCTGGCCGGCGGGCGTGGCGGTGTCCTCGGCACTGTCGGCGGTGTGCTGCTGCTCGCCAGCATCGACGCCATTTTCAACCAACTTGAGGTCGACGCCTTCTTCAAGCAGGTGATCCGGGGCGTCATCATCATCGCGGCGGTCGCCGTCTACGCCCGACGTGCTCTCCGAAAGGCGGGGTCCTAGCCGTGCGGATCGCCGAGCGCCGTGCACTGCCACTGCGGATCCGCACCGACGGGGTCGTGCCGATCTCCGCGATCCTCGCGGTGCTGCTGATCCTCGTCGCTGCGGTGCAGCCCGACTTCCTCGCGCCGCCGTCACTGATGTCGTTCCTCGGCCGGTCGGCGCCGATCATCCTGCTGGCCGCCGGTCAGTACTTCGTGATCGTCTGCGGGGAGTTCGACCTGTCCGTCGGGTCCCTGGTCACGGCGCAGGTAGTCGTCGCCGCCCGGCTCATCGACAGCGAGCCGTCCCGTACCTGGCCGGTGGTCGTGCTGCTGCTCGTCGGCGGTGCGCTCGTCGGGCTGGTCAACGGCCTGGTCACCACCGTGCTGCGAGTGCCGTCGTTCATCACCACCCTCGGCATGTTCCTGATCCTCGTCGGCGCTGTGTACCTGTGGTCCGACGGCGCACCCAAGGGCGGTCTCTCCGAGGAGTTCCGCCGCTTCGGCCGGCGGGCCATCGAGGACGTGCCGCTGCTGGGCCGGATCCCGTACGCCCTGCTCGTCCTGGTGGCCGTGGCCGTGCTCGCCGTGCTGCTGATGCGCTCCGACTTCGGCCGCACGCTTGTCGCCGTCGGCGACAACCCGCGCACCGCCGAGCTGAGCGGTGTACGGGTCGGGCGCACCAAGACGATCGCGTTCATGCTCAGTGGCCTCGTGGCGGCGGTCGCGGCGATCCTGCTCGGCGGCTACAGCGGCGTGTCGTTCCAGGCCGGCGTCGGCCTGGAGTTCGGGGCGATCACGGCCGTCGTGCTCGGCGGGGTCGTGCTCGGCGGCGGTCGCGGCTCGGTCGTCGGCGCCATGCTCGGCGCGTTGACCCTCGAGACGCTCTTCGCGCTCATGAACTTCACAGGCGTCTCCGGCGCCCTCAGATCAACCGTCCAGGGCGCGATCATCCTGCTTGCCGTGGCGGTCTCGGCCCTGCGTTCTTCCTCCAGATAAAGGAGACTCGATGAGACGTACCATGACCGCCCTTGCTGCGGTGAGCCTGCTGGTGCTTGCCGGCTGCGCCACCGACGAGCCGGCCGCGTCCCCGTCGGCCACCGCCTCTGCCGCCGAGGGGGCGGGCACGGGGGAGCAGTCGAAGTTCTTCGTGCAGGCCGACTACGACAACGAGTTGGCGTTGCTCGACGTCGCCCCGACCGGGCCGGCCGACAAGCCGTGGGAGCAGGTGCTCAACCCGAAGATGGTGGACACCGCGAAGTTCAAGAAGAACGGCCCGCACAAGATCTGTTTCTCGAACGCGGCGCTGAACAACCCCTGGCGGCAGGTTGGTTTCAAGACCATGCTTGCCGAGGTCGACGCGCAGCGCAGCCGGATCAGCGAGTTCGTGCACGTGGACGCCGAAGGCAAGGACCAGAAGCAGATTGCGGACATCAACGACCTGCTCGGCAAGAAGTGCGACGCGCTGATCGTCTCGCCGAACACCACCGCCACGCTCACGCCGGCCGTCGAGGCCGCCTGCAAGGCCGGCCTGCCGGTGATCGTCTTCGACCGCGGGGTCAACACCACCTGCCCGGTGACCTTCATCAACCCGGTGGGCGGCTACGGCTTCGGTCACGTCGGCGCCGAGTTCGTCAGTCAGAAGATGAAGCCCGGCGGCAAGCTGTTGGCCCTGCGCATCCTGCCCGGTGTCGACGTGCTGGAGACCCGCTGGTCCGCCGCGAAGATCGCCCTGGACAAGGCGAAGGTCGACGTCGTGGGCGTCGAGTTCACCGACGGCGACCCCGCCAAGACCAAGAAGATCGTCAACGACTACATCCAGCGGTACGGCACGATCGACGGCGTCTGGATGGACGCCGGTGCGGTCGCCGTCGCGGCGGTCGAGGCGTTCCAGGACGCGGGCAAGCCCGTACCGCCGATGAACGGTGAGGACCAGCTCGACTTCCTGAAGCTGTGGAAGGACAAGAACCTCACGGCCATCGCGCCGACCTACCCGACGTACCAGTGGCGTACGCCGGTCATCGCCGCGCTGAACATCCTCGACGGCAAGCAGGTGTCGAGCCCGTGGAAGCTGCCGCAGCCGACGATCACGCAGGACAACCTCGACCGGTACCTCGACACGAGCATGCCGCCGCTGCACTACGCCATGTGCGGCTGCACCGACCTGCCCGGCTATCCGCAGCGCTGGAAGTAGCAGTCGATGTACGCCGTCGGCGTCAATCCCTGGGTGTGGGCCTCGCCGGTCGACGATGCGGCCCTTGCCGAGCTGATCCCGCGGATCGCCTCGTTCGGGTTCGACGCGGTGGAGCTGCCGATCGAGCAGCCCGGCGACTGGGATCCGGTCCGTACACGGGATCTGCTTGCCGCGCACGGCCTGGCGGCGGCCGGTGTCTGCGCGGTCACTCCGCCCGGCCGGGATCTGGTGGACGCCGCTCCGGCCGTCGTGGAGTCGACGGTGGCGTACCTGCTGGGATGTGTGGCGAGCGCGGCTGCCGTCGGCGCTCCGTGCGTCGGCGGTCCGGTGTACGCATCGGTCGGCCGCACGTGGCGGATGTCGCCGGCGGCCCGCACGGAGTGCTACGCCCAGTTCCGGCGTGCCCTGGCGCCGGTGGCCGACCGGGCCGGCGAGTCCGGGGTGAGCATCGGGGTGGAGGCGTTGAACCGCTACGAGACGAGTGTCGTCAACACCGTCGAGCAGACCATCGAGCTGATCGACGGCCTCCCCCCGAGCGTCGGCATCATGATCGATACCTACCACATGAACATCGAGGAGGCGGACCCCTACGCCGCCCTCGCCGCCGCCGGCCCGTACGTCAAACACGTCCAGGTCAGCGGCACCGATCGCGGCGCCCCCGGCGCTGACCACTTCGACTGGCCCCGCTTCTTCACCACCCTGCGGGCCACCGGCTACCGAGGCGCGGTCTGCATCGAGTCGTTCACGGCACAGAACGCGACAATCGCCACCGCCGCCTCGATCTGGCGTCCGTTGGCCCCATCCCAGGACCGTCTCGCCACTGATGGCCTGCGCCATCTCCGGACGATCCTCGGCGACCCCCACCGCACCCCGACCCCGCCCGGTTGAGGCGATCCGACACCTCCCCATACCCCCTCATGTCAGGAGACCGTCCCGTGCTCCTCTCCTCCAGTCCGCCGCTGCGCCGAATCCTGGCTGGCGCCGCCGCTACAGCGCTGGCCACAGTGGCCGCCGTGGCCGCCTCGGCGTCCCCGGCCCTCGCCGCCACCACCACCCTCTACGCATCCCCCACCGGCACCGGCACCACCTGCTCCGCCACCCAACCGTGCTCGGTGACCGCCGCACAGACCGCGGTACGCAGCCGCGTCAGCGCGATGTCCGGTGACATCGTCGTGGAACTGGCCGACGGGATCTACCGGCTCTCGTCGCCGTTGCGACTCACCGCCGCCGACTCCGGCACCAACGGCTACCAGGTGATCTGGCGTGCCGCACCCGCGGCCCGCCCGACGATCAGCGGCGCCCGGGCGGTCACCGGCTGGTCGCTCGTCGACGCCGGTCGCAACATCTGGCGGGCCAGCGTCCCCGCCGGGCTCGACAGCCGTCAGCTCTACGTCAACGGCGCCGTCGCCACTCGCGCGCGTACCGCCGTCAACCGGGCCGACTTCACGTTCACCACCACCGGCATGCGGTTCAGCAACAGCGCGTTGAGCTACCTCAACAACCTCGGCAACCAGAGCCGCGTCGAGGTGGAGAGCGTCGGCTCGTTCACCGACCGCTACTCGCCGGTGCAGAGCATCAGCGGCAACGTCCTGACGATGCAGCAGCCCGCCTGGAACAACAACACGTTCGGCTTCGACACCCTGTCCAGCCCGCACCGGGCCGGTCCGTTCTACCTGGCCAACGCGTACGAGTTCCTCGACTCCCCGGGCGAGTGGTATCTCAATCCGGGCAGCGGCCAGCTCAACTACATCCCTCTCGCGGGGCAGAACATGTCAAGCGTCGCCGTGGAGCTGCCGCAGTTGCAGTCCCTGGTGAACGTCGGCGGCACCTACGACGCGCCCGCGCACCACATCTCGTTCAGCGGCATCACCTTCACCGGCACCAGCTGGCTCGGCCCGAGCAGCAGCAACGGCTTCGCCGACCAGCAGACCGGCGCGCACATCACCGGCACCTGGGCTCGGCCGTCGGACGCGCTGACCTCCTGCCAGGCCGGCTGCCCGCAGTTCGAGGCCACCCGGCCGAACTGGAACCAGATGCCCGCCGCCGTACAGGTCTCGGCGGCGAACACGATCACCTTCAGCGACTCCCAGTTCGTCAACCTGGGGCAGACGGCCATCGGCATCGGCAACGACGCCAACGCCCACGCCAGCGGCGTCGGCCTGGGTGCCAGCAACATCACCGTCACCCGCTCCGAGATCGCCCGCAACTCCGCAGGCGGCATCGTGGTCGGCGGCGTACGCGCCGACGCCCACCACCCGGGTGACCAGCGGATGGTCAACCGCAACATCACCATCAGCAACAACCGGGTGCACGACCTCGGCCTGGAGTACCGGGGCGTGGTCTCGATCCTGACCACCTACGTGAACACCGCGCTGATCTCGCACAACGAGGTCTACAACATGCCGTACACCGGTCTGTCGGTCGGTTACGGCTGGGGTGCCAACGACGCGGGCGGCAGCCAGCACTACGCCAACCGTGGCCTGTACAACTACCAGCCGCGGTACACGACGGCCACCACCGCCGCCAACAACCAGGTCATCGGCAACTACGTACACGACGTCATGCAGCAGATGACCGACGGTGGGTGCATCTACACGCTCTCGGCGAACCAGGGCGGCACCATCAACGAGAACTACTGCCTGCGGACCAATGGCTGGTTCGGCCTCTACTTCGATGAGGGCTCGCGCTACTACACCGCCCGCAACAACGTGTTCTCCTCCACCGGTACCTGGGCCACCGCCAACTACTGGTACGCGGAGAACATGGGCAACTTCACCGTCACCAACAACTGGGCGACGAACAACAGCACGAACGTGACGAACGGTGATCGGGGCAACGTCGTCTCCGGCAACGTCACGGTCTCCGGCGGCAACTGGCCGTCGGGGGCGCAGACGGTGATCAACAATGCCGGCGTCCAGAGTGGCGGCGGTACCAACCCGCAGAACGTGCAGATCGTGGGTGTGCAGTCCGGACGGTGCGCCGAGATCGGCGGGTCCAGCACCACAAACGGCACGCAGGCCCAACTGTGGGACTGCGTCGGGGCCACCAACCAACGGTGGACGGCCACCGCGAGCCGGCAACTGATGGTGTACGGCAGCAAGTGCCTCGACGCCACCGGCCAGGGGACCAGCAACGGGACCGCCGTGGTGATCTGGGACTGCAACGGGCAGGCCAACCAGCAGTGGACCATCAACGCCAACGGCACGATCACCGGCGTGCAGTCGGGCCTCTGCCTGGACGCCAACGGCGCCGCGACGGCGAACGGCACCAAGCTCATCCTCTGGTCGTGCAACGGCGGCACGAACCAGCAGTGGCAGCTGCGGAGCTGATTCCGGCTCGCCCCGGCCGGCCGTCGCCGACGGTCGGCCGGGGCGCACCGCGCGACGGCGAGCGCCCTCGGTGCCGTCCCGTCCCGCTCGATCGACGGTCGCCATTGTGGGTAGTGGTGTTAGCGCTAATCCCCAGGGAGTGAGTCAGTCGGTGTGTCTCGCCGTGCCCAGGACCGCGTCCTGCGGTCGAGCCTGGTCGGCGGCCATCCACCGAGGGCGGGTTCGCAACATATGGAAGTAGTTGAATTCCTCGAAACGTCTCCGTAACATGGCCTGGACTTCTGTTAACGCTAACAGCACGGCCGTTCACCTCGCCCGGCATCCGTCCGTGGTGGACGACATCACCGAAAGGATGGCCTGCGTATGAAGCGAATCAACACACCCCGCCGATGGGGGCGGGCAGCGGCGGCCGCGCTGCTGCTCGCCGCCGTCCTGGTCGGCATCCGCGTCCCGATGGCCCAGGCGCTGGAGAACGGCGTGGCCCGGACCCCACCGATGGGCTGGAACAGCTGGAACTCGTTCGGCTGCAACATCAACGAGGCGCTGATCCGGCAGACGGCCGACGCCATCGTCAGCAGCGGGATGCGCGACCTCGGCTACGAGTACGTAGTGGTGGACGACTGCTGGTTCAACCCCAATCGCGACAGCTCCGGCAACATCCAGGGCGACCCGACGCGCTTCCCCAGCGGGATGAAGGCGCTCGGTGACTACCTGCATGCCCGTGGCCTGAAGTTCGGCCTCTACCAGGTGCCTGTCGACAAGACCTGCGCCCAGTACTTCGGCGCCTACCCGGGAGCGACGGGCAGCCGGGGCCACGAGGTCCAGGACGCCCGGCAGTTCGCCGCCTGGGGCGTCGACTTCCTCAAGTACGACTGGTGCTCGCCGAACGGCAGCATCGACGAGCAGGTGGCCACGTTCGCGAAGATGCGCGACGCGCTGGCCGCGACCGGCCGGCCGATCGTCTACAGCATCAACCCCAACAGCATCCACGCCAAGACCGGTCCGCTGCGCGACTGGAGCGACGTGTCAAACATGTGGCGGACCACCGAGGACATCACCAACGCGTGGGACACCGGCCAGACCAACGGTTACCCGATGGGGATCCAGAACATCATCAACGTGAACGTTCCCCTGGCCCGGTACGCCCGGCCCGGCGGGTTCACCGACCCGGACATGATGGAGGTCGGCCGGGGCGGCATGAACGACACCGAGATGCGCAGCCACTTCGCGATGTGGGCGGTCATGGCGTCGCCGCTGATCGCCGGCAACGACGTCCGCTCCATGTCGTCGGCGACCCTGACCATCCTGACCAACCGCAACCTGATCGCCATCAACCAGGACTCGCTCGCCCTGCAGGCCACGCAGGTCTCGTTCGACGGCACCCGTCGGGTGCTCGCCAAGCCGCTGGCAAACGGTGATGTGGCGGTCGCCCTCTTCAACCAGGGCGGCTCGACGACGACGATTTCCACGACGGCTGCCGCCATTGGCAAGTCCGGCAGCTCCTTCACGCTCGTGGACGCCTGGAGCAACTCGACAAGCAGCAGCACCGGCACCATCTCCGCGAGCGTCCCGGCCCACGGCACCGTTGTGTACCGGGTCAGTGGCGGTGGCACCACAACTCCGCCGCCCACGACTCCGCCGCCGACGACGTCGAGCGCGTTCGCCAGCGCCGCCTCGGGTCGGTGCCTGGACGTCCCGAACAGCAACACCGCGAACGGCACCCAGCCGGTGATCTGGGACTGCAACGGTGCGGCCAATCAACGCTGGACGGCGAACGGCCAGACCCTGCAGTCGCTCGGCAAGTGCCTGGACGCGCCGCTGAACGCCACGGCGGGCGCGAAGGTCCAGATCTGGGACTGCAACGGCGGCGCCAACCAGCGCTGGACCGTCAACGCCAACGGCACGATCAGCGGCGCTCAGTCGGGCCTGTGCCTCGACGTGAACAACAACGCAACCGCCAACGGCACCCCGG
The DNA here is from genome assembly GCF_011927785.1 of Micromonospora profundi. NCBI lineage: Bacteria > Bacillati > Actinomycetota > Actinomycetes > Micromonosporales > Micromonosporaceae > Micromonospora > Micromonospora profundi. Next base: position 1,819,359 of record NZ_JAATJK010000001.1, read on the forward strand.
TGATCCTCTGGTCGTGCACGGGGGCGGCCAACCAGCGCTGGACCCAGCGCTAGACGAGTGATCCGCCGATCCGAGCAGTGGCGCGGGCGTCCCCGCGCCACCGCTCGGGGGCCGCTGCGAAGGCGGCCGGGTACCTCCATGGGCGTGATTCCGCTCTGGCATCAGGACGCCAGAGCGGAATCACGCTCCGGTGCGGTGCGTGATCGGTCGCGCCGACCAGGAGCCGGCCTGCCGATCCGCCCGGCGACACAGGGCGCTGACGTCAGCCCGTCGCTGCCGCTCCCACCGGGTCCCCGATCAGTCCGGTCGACGCGCGGTAGCGCACCGGAACAGGGTCGGTGATCTCACCGACGAACGTCCCGTCGACGTGGTCGAGGAACCCGATGAGCGACCACGTGCCAGCGGGTCCGGGCACCAGGCGGGGCGCGTACAGGTGTGGGTGCGCGAACGGCTGGGCGGACGCGACGTCCCACGGGCCGCTGACGCTCGCGCCGGGGACCACCCAGATCCGGTGGTCGTCGCTGCGGGCGCTGGAGGTGGCGTCGGTGGAGAAGAGCAGCAGGGGCTGCCCGTCCACGACCGCGACCTGGGGGACCTCCAGGTGGCCGAACCCGGCCGGAGCCGACAGTGGTGGCTGGACCGTCCAGGTGACCAGGTCGGGGGAGGTAGCGTGACCGACGACTCCCCGGGCGTCTGCCGCCCCGGTGTTGGCGCGTGCCGTGATGAGCATGTGCCAGCCCTCGCCGTCGGGATCGGGGAACACCCACGGGTCGCGCCACGCCTGCTCGTACCAGAGGTCCCGGTCGAGCAGTTCGTACCAGGTCGGATGGGCCTGCACGATCGGGTCGGTGCCGTGCCGGTGCCAGGTGGTCAGGTCGTCGGAGACGGCAAGGCCGATGCGCTGGACGAGGCCGTTCTCAGCACGACTCACGCCGGTGTAGTACAGATACCACCGCCCGTCCGGGCCGCGGACCGTGCACCCGGTCCACGTCGCCAGGTCGTCCCACGCGGGGGCGTCGGCGGGCACCACGGCGTCGGCGACGAGGCGCCAGGAGCGCAGGTCCGTCGAAACGGCGTGGCCGATCGTGGCGCGGTGGTGGCGGCGGTGCGGGTCGTGCAGGGCGCGGGACGCGCGCAGGAAGAACATGTGCCAGAGGCCGGTGTCGTCCTGCGCGTACCAGCTGTCCCACACCCAGTGGTCGGCTAGACGAAGCATGGCCGGAAACCTAGCACTAAACCGTTTTAGCTGGAACAGCCCGTAACCCGACGTGACGGCCGTGGCGGGAGCTACCCGGCGGGAGGCGCGAGCGACTTGCGGCGACGCAGGGGCATCGGGACCAGCGTCGGCTCGGCGGCCCCGCCGTCAAGCAGCAGCTCGACCGCGCGTCGCCCCATCTGCTCGTGGGGCAGTGCGGTGGTGGCGAGGCCGGGGCGCAGCCAGGCAGCGATCGGGTCGTCGTCGAACGAGATCACCGACATGTCGTCGGGAACGGTAAGCCCTGCCTCGCCGAGCGCCTGGTACGCGCCGAACGCCAGCCGGTCGTTCATGCAGATCACCGCGCTGGGTCGCTGCTGCCTGTTGAGGAGCCCGCGCATGGCGGCGTAGCCGTGCTCGGGCAGCCAGTCGGTGCAGAAGCACTCGGCCAGCAGCGTGACGCCAGCGTCGCCGAGCGCCTGGTGGATGCCGCGCAGACGCGCCCGGGCCGCGAGGGACACCTCGGGGTCGCCCTCCTTGAGCCGGTTGCGCCCGATGAGTGCGATCGCGTCGCGGTGCCCGTGCTCCAGCAGGGCGGTGGCCACGGCGTGGCCAGCCCGCTCGTCGTCGGGAAGCACGCTCGGCAGGGTGTCGGAGCTTGTGGCGTTGAGCAGCACCACCGGCCCGCCGAGGATGGCCTGCGGCACCGTGAGTCGTCGGGTCGCCATCGCTGCGTAGATCACCCCGTCGACCTGCCGGTCGAGCATGGCCTCGATGGCGTACTGCTCGAATGTGGCGTCGCCCTGCGTCTCGGTGATGAGCAGTACGTGGTCCCGCTCCCGGGCGGCGTCCAGGGCGCCGCGGATGAGGCCACCGGCGAAGCGGGTGGTGGCGACGATGTCGGAGACGAAGGCGATGGTGGCCGTCTTGCGGGTGCGCAGGCTGCGCGCGGCGAGGTTGGGCCGGTAGCCGAGTTCCTCGGCGGCGGCGAACACCCGCTGGTGTGCCTCGGCCGACAGCCGGGTGCCCTCCCGGCCGTTGAGCACCATCGACGCGGCGGTCTTGGACAGCCCTGCTCGCCGCGCGACGTCGGCCAGGGTTGCTCTGTTGCGGCCCATCAGTCCTCCGAATCAGGCGCGGCGCCACGGACACCGCTCCCGCCCATCATGATGCGTCGTCGTCCGAGGGCCAGCCCCGGTTCCGCCCGCAGTGGTGTGAACTCGACGTTTCCAGACCGTTGCAGGGTGGTCCTTGACAGCTTCTCGCCTCACGCGCATGCTCTGCTAAATCAGTTTAGCGACCACCTTTTGCGTGCTCTGGTCGCCGCGCTGAGGGTCATTGGTGACGGTACGCGTGCTGCTGCGGTGCGACCGGTCGCGACGTGCGCGTCGTGTCGGTGCTCCGGCTGTGGCGGTCCCGGTGGAGCCGTCCCGCAGCCATGGTCGCGGGACGCGCGGAGGAATCAAGGAGTCATAAAATGGCAGTATTGCTGACAAATTTGTCGCGACGTCGAGCGCTGCTCCTCGCGCCGCTGCTGGCCGTCGGGCTGGCCGCGACGGCCTGTAGCGCGCCGGGCACCGACCGGTCGTCGAACGCAGAGCCCGACGCCGCCGTCAAGACGGAACTGGGCGCCGACCCGATCACCCTGGAGATGTACGCGGAGACCGGCTTCCCGCTGGCCAAGGCACTCGCCGACGAGTTCTCCAAGCAGCACCCGAACGTCACGTTCAACATCCGCGAGGACCAGTTCACTGTGATCGTGGAGAACGCGCCGCGGGTGATGGCCTCGGACAACTCGCCCGACATCATCCGGCTGCCCACGATGGTCGACCTGGTGAAGGACAACCTGCTCAAGAACCTGGACCCCTACTTCACCGCGTACGGCTGGGACAAGTTCCCGGCATCGCAGCTGATGCAGTTGCGCGTCGGGGAGAACATCCGGGGCAACGGGTCGCTGTACGGGATGGGGCTGGGTTACAGCGTCACCGGCGTGTTCTACAACAAGAAGCTGGCCCAGCAGGTCGGCATGACCCAACCGCCGGCCACCGTTGCCGAGTTCGAGGAGCTGCTGGCCAAGGCGAAGGCCGGCGGCGTTCAGCCGATCATGCAGTTCAACAAGAACACCGCGGGTATCAACTTCCCGCACCAGGCGCTGCAGAACCAGTTCGGCGACCCGACGCAGGTCGCTGACTGGATCTTCCAGAAGCCGGGGGCCACCTTCGACACCCCGGCCGCGCTGAAGGCCACCCAGACCATCCAGAAGTGGGCCCAGGCCGGCTACTTCCCGAAGGACGCCAACGCCGTGGACTACGCGGCGATGGTGGGGGAGTTCCAGAAGGGCAACGGCCTGTTCATGTTCAACGGTGACTGGGAGTCGGCCAACCTGGACAAGGCGATGCCGGGCAACGTCGGCTTCTTCCTGTTCCCCGCCGAATCCGCAGGTGGCAAGCACGTGGCGATGTCCGCCCCGAACACCTTCGGCGTCTCCGCAAAGGCCAAGAACGCTGACGCCGCCGCGTACTTCCTGAACTGGGCCCACACCAACGCCAAGGCCCGCGAGATCGCGGTGACGGTCGGCGGTTCCAGCCCCGGCGGCCCGAGCGACCTGCCGGTGCCGGCCGCCGCCCCGAACACCGTCCTGGCCGAGACGCTCAAGGCGTCCCAGCAGCTCGGTGCCGAGAACGGCGCTGTCGACTTCACCGCGAACGCGACGGGCGGCATCTTCGCCGCCGCGATCACCCCCGAGATGCAGAAGCTGATCGCCGGCCAGCAGACGCCCGAGGGGTACGTGAAGGCGGTCCAGGCCGAGTACGAGAAGGAACTGTCCCGATGACGTCTGCCCTCGGCAGCGCACCAACCGGGCGGGACGACACGGTGTCGTCGCCGGATCGTCCCGCCCACCCCTCGTCCACGCGGGCCCACCGACGTCGGTGGGCCCGCGCGGCCGGGACTGGCTGGTTGTACGTCCTGCCCGCCCTGGTGATGTACGCGATATTCGTCCTCCGCCCCCTCGCCCTGACCGTCCAGTACTCGCTGTACGAGTGGAACGGGATCGGCGTGGCCCGCTGGGCGGGTCTGGACAACTACCTCACGGTGTTCACCGACAGCGACCTGCTGAAGATCATCGGTAACGCGATCATCCTGATCGTCTTCTTCAGTTTCATTCCGGTGGCGCTCGGGCTGCTGGTGGCGAGCGTGGTTCGCCGGATCACCACCGGAGCGTTCGGGACCGTGGTCCGGACGATCCTCTTCCTGCCACAGGTCATCCCACTCGTGGCGGCAGGCATCGCGTGGAGCTGGCTTCTGTCGTCGAACGGCCTGATCAACCAGGTGCTGCGCGCGGTCGGTCTGGGCGGCCTCGCCCGCGCCTGGCTCGGTGACTTCGACACGGCGCTGCCGGCCGTGGGCGTGATCGGCGCCTGGGTCCTGCTCGGTCTCTGCACCATCCTGCTTGTGACCGGCATGAGCAAGATCGATCCTGCGCTCTACGAGGCAGCCCGCCTCGACGGCGCCGGGCCGGTACGGGAGTTCCTCGCGGTGACCCTGCCCAGCCTGCGGCAGGAGATCGGCGTCTGCCTCACCGTGACGATCATCGCCGCGCTCGCCAGCTTCGACATCGTCTACATCTCCACAAGCGGTGGCCCCGGCCTGCAAACCACGGTTCCCGGTCTGGAGATCTACCGCCTCGCCTTCTCGCAGCGTCAGGTCGGGTTGGCCTCGGCGCTGGCGGTCGTGCTGATGGTGCTGGTGCTGGCCTTCGTGCTGCCGATCCAGCGACTGACCCGGGGGGAGAAGCCGTGAACCTGAGCCGACGTGAACAACTGACAGGCCGGCTGTTCCTGATCGCCCTTGTCCTGGTCACCCTGCTGCCGTTCGTGAGCATGCTGTCGGCGGCGTTGCAGCCGCGCGGCACCGTGCCCAGCGGCCTGGCATGGCCGTCGGACCCGCAGTGGGGCAACTTCGCCGACGCCTTCACCGCCGCCAACATGGGCGCTCTGCTGCGCTCCAGCCTGCTCATCGTGGCCGGTGTCGTGCCGGTGTCGGTGCTCATCGCCACCATGGCCGGGTTCGGGCTCGGCCAGCTGCGGGTGCCCGGCGGCCGGTTCGTCTTCGGGCTGTTCCTGCTCGGTCTGACACTGCCCTTCGAGGCCGTGGTCACCCCGCTCTACTACCAGATGCAGGACCTCGGTCTGCTCAACACCCGGTGGGCGATCATCCTGCCGCTGATCGGCCTGTACATGCCGTTCGCCGTGTTCTGGATGCGCGCGCACTTCACGAACGTGCCTGTCGAGTTGTCCGAGGCGGCGAAGGTGGACGGCGCCAGCACGTGGCAGCTGTTCTGGCGGGTCCAGGTGCCGCTCGCCCGGCCGGCAATCGCCTCGCTGACGATCCTGATGTTCCTCTGGACGTGGAACCAGTTCCTGCTCGCCATCGTCCTCGTCGACGACGCCACGAAACGCACGATGGCCGGGGCTCTGGGTGCGTTCCAGGGCCAGTGGGGCACCGACCTGGTGCTGCTGTGCGCTGGCTCGCTGCTCATCCTCACCCCTACCCTCATCGTGTTCCTGATCTTCCAGCGACAGTTCATCAAGGCCCTGATCCAGGGCTCAGTGAAGGGATAGGCAGTGGCCACGCAGCCGCAGATCCACGGCGACGCCGACGACGGCTACGGGCGCGTCGCCGACGTCTTCCGCGACAACTTCGCCTCCCGGGGCGAGGTGGGCGCCGCGGTCACGCTCTACGTGCGGGGACGCAAGGTCGTCGACCTGTACGGCGGGCTGGCCGACACCCGCACCGGGCGGCAGTGGGAGGCGGACACACCCGTCGTCGTGTTCTCCTGCACCAAGGGGATCCTGGCGATCTGCGCCTACCTCCTGGCGCAGCAGGGGCGGCTGGACCTCGACGCGCCCGTGACGCGCTACTGGCCGGAGTTCGGCCAGCACGGCAAGGACCACGTTCCGGTGCGCTGGCTGCTCACCCACCAGGTCGGGCTGCCGGCCCTGGACCGTGCGCTGACCCTCGACGAGATCCTCGCGTGGGATCCGGTCATCAAGGCGATCGAGGCGCAGGCCCCGCTGTGGCAGCCCGGCACGGCACACAGCTACCACGCGATGACGTACGGCTGGCTCGTCGGCGAGGTGATCCACCGCGTCACGGGGCAACTGCCCGGCGCGTTCTTCCGCGACGCCGTCGCCGAGCCGCTGGCGCTGCGTACCTGGCTGGGGCTTCCCGCGTCCGAACGCGACACCGTCGCCCGGAACCTGGCCCCACCGCCGGAGGCCGATCCGTTCGTCGACCCCGTGGCCGAGCGCGGCATCACAATGGGCGGTGCCTTCGCCTTTCCCGCCGACGCCGACGGCCTGGTCAGCTTCAACGACCCCGCCATCCAGGCCGCCGGAATTCCGGGGGCGGGCGCGGTGAGCACCGCCGAGGGCCTCGCTCGCCTCTACGCGGCCTGCGTGTCCGACATCAGGGGCGGGCCGCTGCTGAGTGCCGCGTCCGTGGACGACGCGGTCGTCGTCCGCTCTCGCGGCCAGCAGCGGCACGGCCCACCGGACACCGGTCAGCGGTGGGGGACCGGCTTCCTGCTGGACTCGCCGCCGGCCCGGCCGCTGCTCGGCGCGAGCAGCTTCGGTCACGACGGCGCCGGTGGGAACCTCGCCTTCGGCGACGCGCGGCACGCTGTGGGTTTTGGCTACGTGGTCAACCAGATGTACGGGGCGGGCGACGAGCGCGCCAACCGGCTGACCGCCGCCGTCCGCTCCTGCCTTCCGGCCTGACCCGATCCGCGCGTCGACACGACGCCACCGGCCCCGCCCTGGGGTGGGCGGGGCCGGTGGCGGACGTGCGTGCGGTCAGCTGTTCAGCGTGGCCAGCAGCGCGGTGGCCATGCCCTGCTCGCCTCGGGCGTTCGGATGGAACGGGGCGGCCGCGTTCTGCGGCACGAGACCTTCGACCCAGCGGGTGCCGCTGCCCTTGCACGCGTCCCGGCCGATCGACGGGGTGTAGACGTCGGAGTAGGTGGCGCCGTTCGCGGCGGCCGTGCGGGCCAGCATGGAGTTGAGTGACTTCTCGATGGTCCGCAGGTACGGCACGTCCTGGTAGGCGACCGGTACGACGGGCCAGCAGCCGTAGCCGCTGTCCGGCACGATCGCCGGGTAGCCGAGCACCACGACCCGCGCGCCGGGAGCGGCCCGGCGGGCCGCCTGGAGCACAGCCGTCACCTTCGGCGCCGTGGCGGCGATCCTGGCCTGGAGCTGGTCGGTGCCCCCGGCCGTGTAGCGGTCCCGGCACGGCGAACCGAGTGGACTGCTGAGGCTCGCCTGCGCGCAGTCGCCGATGATGCCGGCGAAGCCGATGTCGTTGCCGCCGATCTGCACTGTCACCAGGGCGGTGTTCGAGGTGACAGCGTTGATCTGCGGTGGGGTCGCGATGCCCAGTTGGCCGCTGCCGCCGTAGAGGATGTCGTCGGTGGTGGCGCCGGAGCAGCTCACGTCCACGAACGACGACGAGCCCGCGGAGGCGGCGACAAGCGACGGATAGTTGCGGCTGGACCGCAGGCAGTTCAGGTCGACCTGGGTGGGGACCAGCGGGCCGGAGGTGTACGAGTCGCCGAGCGCGACGTAGCGGCCGGTGGGTACGGCGGCGGCGGCGGGTGCGGCGGCGGCGAGCAGCACGCCGGCGGTCGCTGCGGCGAGTGCGGTCAGCCGGAGGGCTGCCCGCAGGAGGGGACGGTTCATGGCGCCTCCCAGAGGCATCGCGGTGGTGGTGCCAAGATCCTCACCCGGTGACGCCGTCACCAATATAGACATTCGTCCATAAAGATTGGCAGCTATGGCTCTGGCGCGATGGCGCGCGGGTGTTGCGGGGACACTTCGGGCATGTGTCATCGGTCCCCTTGACAGCCGATGTGAGCGATAACACGATGGCCTTCACGTTCGCGATCCCGGCTGGGCAGAACGCGCCCACGGCGCGGCTGTTCGGCGAGACCCCGTTGACGAACATCCCTCGACCGACCCGGAGCCGCACCTATGGACTTCACACTGGATGACGTGGCGGTGGCGGGTGCCGCGCTTCCACCACCCCGATCGAAGACGATCGAGGTCGTCGGCAAACTGCCGGGCGAGCACAACCCGTTGATCGGGCACAAGTTCGGCGCCGACGGCTTCGGCTTCGTGCACGACGGCCGGGTGTACCTGTACCTGACCAACGACACCCAGGGCTACGCCCCGGATCCAGTCACCGGTGTCTCGCCGGCAATCAACTACGGCGACATCAACCAGATCACGGTGATCTCCTCGGAGGATCTCGTGAACTGGACGGACCACGGCGAGATCCAGGTCGCGGGCCCGGACGGGGTGGCACGCTTCACCGCCAACTCGTGGGCGCCCGGCATCGCCAGGAAGGTGGTCGACGGCGAGGAGAGGTTCTTCCTCTACTACGCCAACAGTGGCGACTCCACCAACGTGATCACGGGTAGCACCCCGCTCGGCCCGTGGACCAGCGAGCGCACGAGCACGTTGATCAACGACAGCACACCCGGTGCCGAGGACGTCGCGTGGAAGTTCGACCCGACGCCCTTCGTGGACGACGACGCCCGGCCCTACCTCTACTTCGGCGGCGGTCCCGCTTCGACGGGCATGCCGCCGGCCGAACGCTTCAACAACCCGAAGAACCTCCGGGTCATCGCACTCGGCGACGACATGGTCTCCACCGAAGGGGCGGCCACGGTGGTCGACGCCCCCGTCGCCTTCGAGGCGGGCCACGTGTTCACGCGCGGGGGCAGGTACTACTTCACGTACTCGTCGCACTTCGGCGGGAGCGACTTCGGTGGCAGCCAGCAGCCGATTCCCGGCTACCCCGATGCCGGCCAGATCGGCTACCTGATCTCCGACGACCCGATGTCGTGGCCGAAGGAGACCTACGCCGGCGTCCTCTTCCCCAACCAGTCCCAGTTCTTCGGCGCCGGCACCGGTGGCAACAACCACCAGTCGGTGTTCGAGTTCGAGGGGCGGTACTACTTCACCTACCACGCCCCGACGCTGAACAAGCGCATCAACGGCGACACCACCCAGGGCTACCGCAGCCCGCACATCCAGGAGTTGACCTTCCGCCCGGACGGCACCATCGAGCAGGTCGTCGGCACGTACGCCGGGGTGGAGCAGGTTCGCCACTTCGACCCGTACCGCGTCTTCGAGGCCGAGACCTTCGGTTGGAGCAAGGGTGTCGCGACCTCGAAGGCCGACCGCCCCTCCGCGCAGTTCGACGCCGCGGCACCGAACCTGGTGGTCAGTGACATCCACGACGGCGACTGGACGGCGCTGTCGTCAGTGGACTTCGGCGACGACGGTGCACGCGGCGTCACGGCCACGGTGCGGGCCCTCGCCACGGGCGCCCGGATCCAGGTCAGGCTGGATGGTGTCGACGGTCCGGTGGTCGGTACGATCGCGGTCGACAGCCCGGCCGGTCAGTGGGCCGAGGTACGCGCGGAGTTGACGGGCGTCAGCGGCGTGCACCACGTCTACTTCACCTTCAGCGGTCCGGCCGGCGTCGAACTCTTCGAGATCGACTCCTGGGCTTTCGAGGCGGCCACCGCGCCGAGCCCGAGCTGCCGGTGACGATCAGCGCGCAGGCGCCGTGACTCGCGCCCGAGCCCATCCGAGCCACCGACCGTTGTACGCACGACGCAAGCCGATCGCGACGACAGGGGCTCCCCGGACGACGTCGCCCGGGGAGCCGCACATCGCCTGTCGGGGTGTCAGCCGCCAGCCCCGGCCGGCTTGGTCTGGCCGAGCAGCCAGCGCAGGATGCTGCTGTCCTCGTAGGTCGGCCCGAACGCCGCGTGGTAGTCCGGCAACGAGAACGCCGAGTCGGCGTACTCGGTGTAGCGGACAAGGTTCGCGGCCTGCTCCGGGCTCTTGCCCCGGGCCTGGTACGCCTGCCGCAGCAGCGTGGAGGAGTTCCGCGCGCCCGTGACGTTGAGCAGGTGGTCGTGCTCACCGTGGGTGATCCAGACCGGCACCTCGCCCGCCGCGATCGCGTTTGCCTGCGTGGCGTTGACGGGGAACCCGCCGGTCACCAACCCGCCCGCGAACAGGCCCGGACGCTTGGCGAACGCCTCCCACAGCAGTTGGGAGCCGTACGAGACGGTGGTCGCGTACACCCGGCGGGTGTCCACGGGGAACTGACGGACGAACTGGTCGAGCAGCTTCACCAGCAGGTCGGCCTCGGCGGCCCCGCCGACCCGCTGATGCTGCGGCGCCAGGACGATCACGTCCTCGGAACTGCCGGTCCAGCTGGACTGCAACCACGCCGTCGCCGGGATGTCGGCGGCGAGCTGGACGCCGAGGTTGTCGCCGTCCCAGCCCATGCCGTGCCCGGGCAGGACGACCATCAGCGGGTACGTGCGGCCGGGCTGGTAGTTCTTCGGCAGGTGGTAGTGGTACGGCAGCACCATTCCACCGCTGAGGAACGAGCCGTAGGTGAACTCGTCGACAAGCTTGTTGACCGGCTTCTCGGTGACCGGGCGGGACTCGCGCGGTGTGGCCCTGGCGAGCACCGGCCCCTTGCCGGCGCCCTTACCGGGCTGCGCGTGCACGTCCTTGCGCTGCACGACGCGGGTGGGCAGCTCGGGATTGACCTTCACTGTGCACAGGAAGGTGGGGCACTTGGAGACGATGACCGTCCAGCCGCCGGTGTCGGCGGGGTCCAGCTCCACGATGACGTACCGGCCGGGTGCCGACTGCTGGTCCGTCCGGGTGTTCGGCGCGTCGTTCGTGTAGGTGTGGGTGATGGTCCGGTCGGCGAGCTTCGGCAGGTCCTCGATCGGGTTGAAGCGGAAGTTGTAGGTGGTGTCGGCGACCGTGAAGGTGGCGTTGTCGAGGGTGCGGGGGTTGACCGTCGCGCCGTACTCGATGGCCACGGCGGAGACCTTCTGGCCGTACGTGTAGACCGTGGTGATGGGGGTGATGCTGCGGATCCCGTCTCCGCTGCCGTGGGCCGGGCCGGTGCCACCGCCGGTGGCGGCGTAGGCGGTGCCGGAGGCGACGGTCAGGACGAGGGCGGCGAGAAGTGGGACCAGTCCTCTTCGCAGTCTCATGCGAGTCCTTTCTCGAGCGGGCACCCGTCTCTGGCGTTCGACGCCGGGAGGGGGACGGGCGAGTGGCCGCTAAACTGATTTAGCAGAGCATGGTTGCCGCCCCGGTTAGTAGTCAATACCGAGCCGCAAATCGGCGCTGTCAGCCCTCGACTGCCGCCGTCTCCGGGAGTGCGACGGCCGCGACGCGCCGGAATGTCGGGCATCGAGCGGGGGCGCGGACGACATGCTGTGGCGGAACATCGCCTGTTATCGATAACATGCGCACTGGGAGTCGCCGGGCCGGCTGCCTTGCGACGGCTTGGGGCAAGCGGCGTTACCGCTAACAGGGCTGCCGGAGTTGCTGCACCGGTGCGTCCGGCGTGGACCTACCGGCGCGTCCGGCCGTCCCGTGCTGCCCGCCGACAGGGCTGAGCGATTTTGATCAGACGTATGCGCTCCGAAACGCGAGCGGCGACGGCAAAACATGGCGTAGCACCTTGGCAACGTCGATGAATCCGTGGCATGGTAACGCCTGATCAACAGAAACATCTGATCTATCGCGTAGGTGTGGGGCCGTGCGTGACTTCCTGAGGAGGTCCGGTTGCTGACAGGTACTCGGTTCACCAGCGACGCCGTGCCCGTCGTCGGCGAGTCGGTCGGGAAAGGACGGTCCCGGCGATGAGCGCCGTCGAGGCGACCCCGGCAGCGCGGGACGGCGTGTTCACCGACCGGCTCCGTGAGTGGGTCTCGCACGCCGTCGCCGAGTTCACCGCCGCCACCGCGCTCGTCGTCCTGTTCATCGCGCTGAGCATCGCGAGCCCGTACTTCCTGACGGCGGACAACCTGTTCAACATCGGCGCGCAGACGGCGGTGATCGCCATCATCGCCGCCGCGCAGACGATGGTCATCATCACCGGGGGCATCGACCTGTCGGTCGGATCGGTCGCCGCCCTCGCCGGTGTGACAGGGGCGATTGTCGTCCGTGACCTGGGTTTCCCGCTCCTCGCGGCGACAGCCGTCGCGATCGGCGTCGGCGCGCTGGCCGGGCTCGTCAACGGGCTGCTGGTGACAGTGGCCCGGATTCCCCCGTTCATCGCGACTCTGGGGACGATGTCCGCCGGTCGCGGCCTGGTCTTCATCATCACCGGAGCCGTCGGAGTGTACGGACTGCCCCGGTCCTTCCAACTGCTCGGCAACGGTGAGATCGTCGGCATCCCGTTCGCCGTGGTGATCACCGCCGTGGTCGCCGTGGGGGTCGCGTTCCTGCTGTCACAGACCCGCTTCGGCCAGTACACGTACGCGATGGGCTCCAACCTGGAGGCGGCCCGCCGCTCGGGCATCCGCGTGGGTCGCCACCTGACCGGCGTCTACGTCCTGGCGGGCGTCCTGGTCGGGCTGGGCGGCATGATCGCCGCCTCCCGGGTCAACTCCGGCCAGCCGAACTACGGCATCTCGCTGGAACTCGACGTCATCGCCGCCGCTGTCATCGGCGGCGCCAGCCTCTTCGGTGGCCAGGGCCGGATCGTCGGGACCATCATCGGCGCCTTCCTCATCGCGCTGGTCCGCAACGGCGCCGTCCTGCTCGACATCAGCATTCACTACCAGCAGGTGATCGTCGGCGTGATCATCTGGGCCGCCGTCTACTTCGACCAGTACCGCCGCCGGCGGCTGGAGTCCCGGGGCTGACCCGCCGTTCCCGCAGTCCGACAGAGGAAGGACGCACACCATGGCACACACCACCACCAGCCGGCGGACCCGAGGACGGCGCCTGCGCGCGCCGGGCCTGCTCGCCGCCGCCGCTGTCGTCGCCCTGCTCGGCGCCTGCGGCGGGGTCGAGGTCCGCGACGGCGGCGACGGCGGGTCGACCGACGCCAGCGGTCCGTTGAAGCTCGCCGTCGTGCCCAAGGCCGTCGGCGCCGACTACTGGAACACTGTGAAGGCCGGCGCCGAGTGTGCCGCCCAGCGCGCCGGTGACGTCACAGTGCAGTGGGACGGCGTGACGACCGAGACGGACGTCGAGGGCCAGGTCAACCTGATCCAGAACTTCGTCACCAGGAAGGTCGACGGCATCGTCTACGCGGCCACCGACTCGCGGGCGCTGGCACCGGCCACCGAGCAGGCGCTGGGCGCCGACATCCCGGTCGCGATGATCGACTCCGGCACCAGCCCACAACCCTCGACGGTGCCGCTGTTCGCCACTGACAACCGCGCCGCGGCCGGCGAGGCGGCGAAGTTGCTCGCGACCGAGCTGGGCCCCGGCAACCACGAGGTGGCACTCGTCGAGTTCCAGCCGGGCTCGCAGACGAACACCGAGCGGGTCGAGGGCTTCAAGAGCGGCCTGGCCGCATATCCCAACCTGAAGCTCGTCGGGCAGCAGCCCAGCCGCAGCGACGTCAACGAGGCACGTCGGGTGACCGAGAACATCCTGACCGCCAACCCGAACCTCGCCGGGGTCTTCGCGGCCAACGAGCAGAGCGTGCTCGGCGCCGCCCAGGCCATCCAGGCGGCGAACAAGTCCGGCAAGGTCGTCATCATCGGCTGGGACGCCGCGCCCGACGAGATCGCCGGGCTGCGCAGCGGTCAGATCTCCGCGCTCGTCGTGCAGAACCCGTTCAAGATGGGCTACTTCGGCGTCGACAAGATGGTCAAGCACCTGCGCGACAAGACGCCGTTGGCGTCGGCGGACACCGGCGTCACGTTCGTCACCAAGGCCAACATCGACTCGGCCGAGATCAAGGCAGTGCTCGAACCAAGCTGCGCCAACCCGCCGGTGCAGTGATGGCGACCAGTCCCTCGGCGGTCAGCGACGGCGACCAGCGCCACGTCCCCGACGAGCCGCCGGTGCTCGAAGCCCGTGGCATCGTCAAGCGGTTCGGCCACGTCGAGGCGCTGCGCGGCGCTGACTTCACCGTCGGCAGGGGCGAGGTCGTGGCGCTCATCGGCGACAACGGCGCCGGCAAGAGCACGCTGATCAAGACGTTGTCCGGAGTGCACACGCCCGACGAGGGCGAGATCCGGGTGGGTGGCGTTGCGGTCCGGTTCGCCACACCCGTCGACGCCCGCCGCGCCGGCGTGGAAACCGTCTACCAGGACCTCGCGGTCGCCGACGATCTCAGCGTCGCCGCCAACCTCTACCTCGGCCGGGAGATCCTGCGCTCCGGGCCGCTGGGCCGGCTCGGGCTGCTCGACAAACGCGCCATGCGGCAGGGGGCCGCCGAGGCCCTCGACCAACTCGGCGTACGGATCCCGCGGGTCACCACACCCATCGCGATGCTGTCCGGCGGGCAACGGCAGTGTGTCGCAGTCGCCCGGGCGATCATCTGGGCGACGAACGTCGTCATCCTCGACGAGCCCACAGCGGCGCTCGGCGTCGTCCAGACCGCCCGGGTGCTCGACGTCGTCCGGCGTGCCCGCGACGCCGGCATGTCCGTGGTGCTTGTCAGCCACAACATGCCGCAGGTCCTGGAGATCGCCGACCGGGTGGAGGTGCTGCGTCTGGGCCGGCGGGCGGCCCGGCTACGCGCCGACGAGGTCACCACCGACGACCTGGTCGCGGCGATGACCGGGAGCGGGAGCGTCGAGCGGGGCGAACAGTGAGGACCGCAGTGGGGAGGGGGCGGGCGACCGCCTCACTCCTCGGGCAGCCACTGCAACGACTCCTCCACCCCGATGAGATGGTTGGCCATCCGAATGCGGGCCCGCTCCGGGTCGCGTGCCACGAGCGCCTTCAAGATCGCCACGTGCTCGTCGTGGGTGCGGCGGTCGGCGCCCTCCTCGTGCAGGCTCCGCCAGAGCCGTCCCCGCACGGTACGCCCGGCGAACGCCTCGATCAGGCCGGTGAGCACCGGATTGTCGGCGTGCACGGCGATGATCCGGTGGAACGCGATGTCGATCTCGATGATCCGCTCGTGGTCCTGCGGCGACTGACCGACGATCCGTGCCGCCTCGTCGAGCAGTTCCTCGGCCTGGGCCAGGGCCTCGTCGGTCATCCTGGTCGCCGCCAGGCGGGCCGCCTCGCACTCCAGCAGGCGGCGGACGGTGTGGATGTGCCGAGGGTCGCCCTGGCCCTGGAAGTCGACGACGAAACCCATCGGGGCCAGCAGTTGCGGCGCGTCGAGGTTCGTCACGTACGTGCCGTCGCCCTGGCGGATGTTGACGATGCCGAGGATCGACAGCGCCGACATGCCCTCACGCAACGATCCGCGCGAGACACCGAGCGACTCGGCGAGGTCCTTCTCGATGGGCAGCCGGTCCCCAGGCTTGAACGACCCTTCGAGGATCATCCGCTTGATGCCGTTCACGACCTCGTCGGTGCGAGACATGACACCTCCTAGCGGGCGGCCGGGGTGGCCGTCCCACCCGCGACGACGTACGGCTCCGGAGATGACACGGTAGCCGGATCCGCCGCCGCCCAGTAGTGCCCGTCCGGGAACCGGTAGAGGGCTGTCGATTCCGGGCGCATCCGCGTGGAGTAGCCGGGCATGACGGGCAGGACGTACCCGCTGCCCGAGCCGGTGTCCCGCACGACGCACGGGTCGGTGAAGTGCTCGTGCAGGTGGTCGACGAACTCGGTGACCCGGCCGGTGAGATCACCGGAGATCGCGACGTAGTCGAGGACCGAGATGTGCTGGACCATCTCGCACAGCCCGACGCCGCCGGCGTGCGGACACACGGGGACGTCGAACTTCGCGGCGAGCAGCAGCACGGCGACGATCTCGTTGATGCTGGCCAGCCGGCCGGTGTCCAACTGGCAGAAGTCGATCGCCCCGGCCTGGAACAACTGCTTGAACATCACCCTGTTGTGGCAGTGCTCCCCGGTGGCGACGCCGATGGGTGCCACGGCACGGCGGACTGCCGCGTGCCCCAGGATGTCGTCGGGGCTTGTCGGCTCCTCGATCCACAGTGGTTCGAAGCGGGCGAGTGCCGTGACCCACTCGATGGCCTGTCCGACGTCCCACACCTGGTTGGCGTCGATCATCAGGTGGCGGTGCGGGCCGAGGATGTCCCGGGCGATCCCGCAGCGGCGGATGTCGTCGTCGAGGTCGGCGCCCACCTTGAGCTTGACGTAGCCGTAGCCCGAGTCGACAGCCTCCTGGCAGAGCCGGCGCAGCTTGTCGTCGCCGTAGCCGAGCCAACCTGCCGACGTCGTGTACGCGGGGTATCCGGTGCGGGCGAGCTCGGCGAGCCGATCGGCCTTCGTGCTCTCCTTGGCGCGGAGGATGGACAGGGCCTCGTCCCGGGTCAGCGCGTCGGAGAGATAGCGCAGGTCGGCGATGTCGACGAGCTGCTCGGGGGACATGTCGACGAGCAGCCTCCACAGTGGCTTGTCGGCGAGCCGGGCGACCAGGTCCCACGCCGCGTTCAACACGGCCGCCAACGAGAGGTGGATGACGCCCTTTTCCGGGCCGAGCCAGCGCAACTGGGAGTCGGAGGTGAGGTGACGGTAGACCGCACCCATGTCGGCGGCCATCGTTGCCACGTCCATGCCGACCAGCCTGTTGGCCTGGTGCACCGCCGCCGCGGCGACGATGTCGTTGCCCCGGCCGATGGTGAAGGTCAGCCCGTGGCCAGCCAGTGGCACGCCTGCGCTGTCGATGCCGTCGGTGTGCAGTGTGACGTAGGCCGCCGAGTAGTCGCCGTCCTTGTTCATGGCGTCGGACCCGTCGGCTGTCAGCGAGGTGGGGAAGCGGACGTCCTCGACGGTGACGGCGGTGATCTGCGGCATGCGCTCCTCGCCCGATTCGGCAAAAGATCGGATGATCAACAGGAGTATACGGACGCGCCGATCCGGACGTCAACGGCGCTGAATGGCTGTTGACCCCGTATGAATTGCGGATTATGAGAGCCATTCGTTACGATCATTGACTCCATACATCAAATCTTTGTAGATTCCTCGGCGTTCCGGCTAGGTGCCGACTCCGAGCGCTCAGGCAGTCGAGGGCAGGTCGGCGATGAGCCGCTGAACCCGGTCGCGGATCTCGTCGCGGATCGGGCGGACGGCGTCGACGCCCCTGCCCGCCGGGTCGTCGAGTTTCCAGTCCTCGTACCGCTTGCCGGGGAAGACCGGGCAGGCGTCGCCGCAGCCCATTGTCACGATGATGTCGGACGACTCGGCGGTGGCGTACTCGAGGATCCTGGGGGTCTGGTCGGCGATGTCGATGCCGACCTCCCGCATGGCCTGCACGACCGCCGGGTTGACCGACTCGGCCGGGGCCGATCCGGCGGAGCGCACCTCGACGGCGTCGCCGGCAAGGTGGCGCAGCCAACCGGCGGCCATCTGCGAACGGCCGGCGTTGTGCACGCAGACGAACAGGACGCTGGGCTTGTCGCTCACGGGGTTGTCCTTCCGGCCGGTGGCGCCTCGGCGCTTGTGGTGAAGAATCGGCGCGCCCACAGGGCGACGTAGACGAGCCCGACCAGGACGGGCACCTCGATCAGCGGACCGACGACCCCGGCGAGCGCCTCGCCGGAGGTGACGCCGAAGGTGCCGATCGCGACGGCGATGGCGAGTTCGAAGTTGTTGCCCGCGGCGGTGAACGCGAGCGTCGTGGTCCGCTCGTAGCCGAGACCGATGGCGCGGCCGAGAGCGAAGGAGCCGGCCCACATGACTGCGAAGTACGCCAGCAGGGGGAGGGCGATGCGGGCGACGTCAACAGGCCTGCTGGTGATGGCGTCACCCTGGAGGGCGAACAGGATCACGATCGTGAACAGCAGCCCGTAGAGGGCGGCGGGGCCGATCCTCGGCAGGAGACGTGTCTCGTACCACTCGCGGCCCCTGGCGCGTTCGCCCAGGCGGCGGGTGAGGTAGCCGGCGAGCAGTGGGATGCCGAGGAAGACCAGGACGTTGCCGGCGAGGTCCCAGCCCGACATGCTCAGTTCGGCGCCGGGCAACCCCAGCCAGCCGGGAAGCACGGACAGGTAGAACCAGCCGAGCAGGCCGAAGGCGAGGACCTGGAACACCGAGTTGAGCGCCACCAGGACGGCGGCGGCCTCCCGGTCGCCGCAGGCCAGGTCGTTCCAGATGATCACCATGGCGATGCAGCGCGCCAGACCGACGATGATCAAACCGTTCCGGTACGCCGGCTGGTCAGCAAGGAAGACCCAGGCCAGGACGAACATCACAGCGGGGCCGACGAGCCAGTTGAGGGCCAGCGAGGAGATCAACAGGTGGCGGTCGCCGGTGACGGTGTCGAGCCGGTCGTAGCGAACCTTGGCCAGCACCGGGTACATCATGATCAGCAGTCCGGCCGCGATCGGCAGCGAGATTCCGCCGATCGTCACCGCGTTCAGGGCGGTGTCCAGGCCGGGAATCAAGCGGCCGAGGAGCAGCCCGGCGAGCATGGCCAGCCCGATCCAGACCGGCAGGAACCGGTCGAGCCGGGAGAGCCTGCCGGCCACGTTGCTCCCGGGCGGGCGCGACAGCAGGTCGGTGCTCATGACCGCACCCGGTGGTCGGCGGAGGCGCGGAGGTCGTCGGGTAGGTGGCGGTCGTCGGTCACGACTGCGCCGGTTCGGTGGCGAGCAGGGCGGCGAGCTGCCGCAGGACGGCCGGCCGGGCCCGGTAGTAGACCCAGGTGCCACGACGCTCGGCGTCGACGAGCCCCGCCTGGCGCAGCGTTCGGAGGTGGTGCGAGATGGTCGGGCCGGTCAGGTCGAACGCGGGAGTGAGATCGCAGACGCAGATCTCGCCACCTTCGGCGGAGGCGATCATCGACAGGAGTTGCAGCCGTACCGGATCGCCCAGGGCCTTGAACGCGGGGGCGAGTGCCACAGCGGTCTCGGCCGGCACGCGGTGCTGAGTCAGGGAGGGGCAGCACGGCGCGTCCATGGCTGGGTCGACGGGTGCGGGGGGAGCCGCCTGTTGTGACATCGCTCTAGGTTGACAGGCATCTAATCAGCGTGCAAGTGTCTGATTCGACAGGCGTCAAGACAGGCGTTCCGATCCCCGTCGACCCGAACGGAGGCCGCCGATGGCCGATATCAGCGTGCGACCCATGGCCGCCGCCGACGCGGGCCCCGTCCTGGCGATCTACCAGGCCGGGCTCGACGCGGGCAACGCCAGCTTCGAGGTCACCGCGCCGACCTGGGCGGCGTTCGACACCACCCGACTGGCCGCGCACCGCTTCGTGGCGGTCGATCGCGCCGGCACCGTGCTCGGCTGGATCGCGGTCTCGCCGACGTCGACGCGCGCCGTCTACGCGGGCGTGGTCGAGCACTCGGTCTACGTCGACCCGACCGCCCAGGGGCAGGGGATCGCCCGACTGCTGCTCGACACGCTCGTCGCCTCGACCGAGGCCGCCGGCATCTGGACGATCCAGTCCGGGATCTTTCCGGAGAACGTCGCCAGCCTGCGCCTGCACGAGCGGGCCGGGTTCCGCGTCGTCGGCGTCCGCGAACGAGTCGGCCGCCACCACGACCGCTGGCGGGACGTCGTCCTGCTCGAACGCCGCAGCCCCACCGTCACCTGACGCGCCAGCATCCACCCGCCCGGCCGACAGTTTCCCGCGAAGGAGTTCCTGACATGAGCGCCCTGGACAACCTGCCCGTCGCCGTCATCGGCGCCGGCCCCGTCGGCTTGGCCGCCGCCGCGCGCCTGCACGAGCGCGGCCTCCCGTTCGTCGTCCTGGAAGCGGGGCACGCCGCCGGTGCGGCAGTACGCGAGTGGGGGCACGTACGGCTGTTCTCCCCGTGGCGCTACAACATCGACCCGGCCGCCCGCCTGATCCTGGACGAGGCCGGATGGATCGCCCCCGACCCGCAGGCCCTGCCCACCGGGGCCGAACTGGTCGACGACTACCTCCAGCCGCTCGCGCAGTCGCCGCAGCTCAAGCCGCACCTGCGCTACGGCGCCCGGGTCGAGGCCATCAGCCGTCTCGGCCTGGACCGGCTACGCAGCGCCGGACGCGACACCACCCCGTTCCTCATCCGCCTCGCCACCGGCGACGAACTGCTCGCCCGTGCCGTCATCGACGCCTCCGGCACCTGGCGTACCCCCAACGTGCTCGGCGCGTCCGGCCTGCCGGCCCGGGGCGAGGCCGACGTGGCCGCGTACCTGGAGCACGCGTTGCCGGACGTGCTCGGCACCGACCGGGAGCGGTTCGCCGGACGGCACACACTTGTGGTGGGCGCCGGCCACTCGGCGGCCAACACTCTGCTGGTCCTCGCGGACCTGGCCACCCAGCAGCCGGGCACGCAGGTGAGCTGGGCAATCCGTGCCGACGCGCCGACGCGGACGTACGGCGGGGGGAGCGCCGACGCCCTCCCGGCGCGCGGCGCCCTCGGATCGCGGCTGCGTGAGCACGTCGACGCCGGCCGGATCCGGCTGCTCACCGGCGTCAGCGTGCACACGCTCACCCCGGCCGACGGACGTGTCGCAGTGGTCGTCAGGCGTGCCGACGGCACCGAGGAGACGGTCCTGGCCGATCGCGTCGTCGCGGCCACCGGCTTCCGTCCCGACCACTCGATCACCGCGGAGCTGCGCCTCGACCTGGACCCCATCATGGGCGCCACCCGGACGCTGGCCCCACTGATCGACCCGAACGAGCATTCCTGCGGCACCGTCCCGCCGCACGGCGTCGACGAGCTGACCCACCCGGAACCCGGCTACCACGCTGTCGGCGCGAAGTCCTACGGCCGGGCGCCGACGTTCCTCATGGCCACCGGCTACGAGCAGGTCCGCAGCGTCGTGGCCGCCCTCGCCGGTGACTGGGCCGCGGCCCGGGACGTCCAGCTCGACCTCCCCGAGACCGGCGTCTGCAACAGCAATCCCGTGGACCCGGCCGCAGGCGACGGCTGCTGCGGGTCGACGCCGTCGGTCGAGCCGCCCGCTCGCGGGCTGGCCACCGGGATCTCCGGCGGACTGCTGGGCACCCCGCTCAACCTGGTCGCGCTCGACGCCGTACCCGCCGACGCCCAGGCTGGCGGCTGCTGCGCGAGTTGACGCCCCGCGGTGCCCGCCGACCCGGCGGGCACCGAGGGTCTCGCCAGCCGCGCGTGGCCGACGCCGGCCGCGCGCCGTCACCGGCGGCTGGCGCAGGCCACGCAGGTACGCGCCGAAGGGCGCGCGGCGAGGCGCTCGTCAGGAATCGGGAGGGAACACCGCTCGCACACGCCATAGGTGCCGGCGTCGAGGCGTTGCACAGCGACGTCCAGCTCGGTCAGCCGTCGGCGGGCCGCTGTCAGGACCGCTGTGAGTTGTGCCCGTTCGAAGGCGATGGTGCTGCCCTCCGGGTCGTGCTCGTCGTCGGCGTTCGACGAGCGGGACGCCTCGAAGAGGGCACGTAGGTCGTCGTCGAGCGCATGCACCTGAGCCTCAGTCGCGTCGCGCGAGGCCAGCAGCTCCGCGCGGACCGCCGAGAATCCCTGTCCATCCGGCCACGCTACTGCCAACCGCCCACGGAAAGCCCTGCCGGCGGGCGACAGCGCGCGTTCACCGTCTGGTGTGGGCGCCGTCGCGGTGCGGGCGACCGTGCCCGTCCTCCCTGTCGATGCGTAGCTCCCGCTCCAACTCGGCGATGACCGCCCGCAGATCGTCCAGCCGCTGGGTGAGCGCGATGCGGTCGACCTCGTCCGGCACGCCGTCGCCGTCCTCGTCGTAGTCGGGGGCCAACCGCTCGGTCATCTCCAACCGGCGCGCCTCCTCCATGGAGTTGACGATGACGGCGATGAGGATGTTGAGCAGCAGGTTGACGGTGATGAGCACGTAGCTGACGTAGTAGACGAGCGTCCACGGCGAGAGGGCCATGCCCTGCGCGATCAGGTCCGGCAGGGTCTCCAGTGACAGCAGCACGAACAGCGTGAGCAGCGACCGCCCGATGTCGCCGTACTCCTCGGGATAGGTGCTGCCGAAGATCAGCCAGCCGGCCATGCCGTACACGTAGAGCGTCACAACGGCGAGGGCGAGGAACCCGGCGACGCCGGGGATGCTGCGCCACAGGGCGGAGACGATGGTACGAAGGCCCGGCGAGAACCGCACCAGCCGCAGCATCCGGGCGACCCGCACCACGCGCAGCAGCGCCGAGTCGCCGTGCAGGCCCGGAATGAAGATCGCCGCGATCACCACGAAGTCGAAGACGTTCCAGCCGTGCCGGAAGAAGTCCTGCGGTCGGCGGCCGTAGGCGGCCAGCCGGATGCCGATCTCGATGACGAAGACCGCGCGGAAGGCCAGTTCCAGCGAGTGCAGCAGGGTGTCCGCCGAGGTCAGGTCGTCGTAGGTCTCCAACCCGAGGACGATCCCGTTGGCGAGGATGACGATGACGATGACGATCTCGAAGGGGCGCGACCGGGCGAGTCGGTCGCAGCGGTCGGCCCATCGGGGTCGGCGGTGCGGGGACGAGGCCGGCGTGCCCCGCTGCGCGGGCGCGGGTGCTCCACTCACCAGCCAACCGACCCGGTGGCGTGGTCGGAGGCCGTGGGGCGGGTGCACCCGTGACCGTTGTGAAGGCGGTGCGAGGGGCGTCCGGGCATGTCCACAAGCCTAAGCCAAGATCAATAGTCGTGGGCCGGCCTGCCCCGTGCGATGGCACCACATCCACAGGGGGCAGCGGGGCCGCGCCAGCGCCCTCGTAGTGAGCACTTCTCAGGCGGTGTCGTGGCCGGTAGCATGCGAGTCGCTTCCCTTGCAGCCATCGGGCGAGCCGATCTGGCGAGCTGACCTGGGGAATGTGGATCTCATCCGTCCCAGGTCACGGAGGCCCTCATGTCGTCCCTGCCACAAGCGGTGCCATTCACCATCGACGTCCCCGACGACCTGCTCGCCGATCTGGCCGAGCGGTTGGCGCGCACTCGCTTCCCCCGTCCCACCGCGAGCGGGTGGCGTGCCGGCACGGACCCGGACTACCTTCGCGAGTTGGTGACCTACTGGCGCAGCGGCTTCGACTGGCGTGCGCGGGAACGCGACCTCAACGCGGTGCCGCACTACGTCGCCACCCTGGACGGCCGGAGGGTGCACTTCGTGCACCTGCGCGCCGCGGCCTCCGGCGCCACCCGCTCCCCGCTGCCGCTGGTGCTCACCCACGGCTGGCCCAGCAGCTTCGTGGAAATGTTGCCGCTCGCGGCTCGGCTGGCCGATCCCGTTGCCTACGGCGGCGAGCAGGACGACGCCTTCGACGTCGTCGTGCCGTCCCTACCGGGCTTCGTGTTCTCGGATCTGCCGACTGCCGGCCCGGTGACCCCGCCGGTGGTTGCTGACCTGTGGGCACGGCTGATGACGGATGTCCTTGGCTACTCGACGTTCGGCGCGTACGGCGGTGACATCGGCTCCCATGTCACAGGCTTTCTCGGGGCCCGGCACCGGCAACAGGTTGTCGGGATTCACACCCACCATCCGAACCTGCACCCTGTTCTCGACGACGCCCAGCCGTTGTCCGCGGCCGAGCACGCCTACCTGAAGGCGCGATCGACCGAGCACGATGGCGGCGACGACGGCTACGCCGCCATCCAGAGCACCCGCCCGGACACCCTCGCGGCGGCCCTGCTCGACTCTCCCGCAGGCCTGGCCGCCTGGATCGTGGAAAAGTATCGGGCCTGGGGCGACTGCCGCGGCGACCTCGAATCCCGTTTCAGCAAAGACCTTCTGCTCACCGTCACCACTCTCTACTGGGCGACCGGGACGATCGGCTCGTCCTTCAGGCCCTACTACGACGACTCCCGGACCCCGCCGCTTGGGGCTGTCCACGTGCCAGCAGGAGTCCGGCTCACCCCGGAGGACCGGGACTACCCCCGCGAGTACGCCGAGCGCGTCTACCGTGACCTGCGCCAATGGCGCGGCGCGACCCGGGGAGGCCACTTCCTGCCCCTGGAGGAACCCGACCTCCTCGCCGACGACCTGCGAGACTTCTTCCGACCGCTGCGTCGCGGGGCGTAGACGCCCGCCAGCCCGGATTTCCGGAAGGCGCGTCGCGCCGACGTGACCGCGGTCGCCGGTTACGCGTGCGCGGCCCGGATGGCGTCGCGCAGCGGGGTGCTCGGCCGGCCGATCAAGCGGCTGAGGTCGTCGCTGTCGGTCGTCAATTCGCCGATGGCGATGGAGTGGTCGAGGGCGGCGACGAACCCGGCGGTGCCGGCGTCGAGGCCGACGGTCTCCAGCGTCGAGGCCAGGTCGGCGGGGGAGAGGTCCCGGTGGACGACAGTCGTGCCGGTGACCTCGCTGACGGCAGCAGCGAGTTCGTCGAAGGTGAACGCGGTGCCGCCCAACTCGTAGACGGTGTTGCCGTGCTCGTCGCGGGTGAGCGCCGCCGCCGCGGCGGCCGCGTAGTCGGCGCGGGTCGCGGCCGAGACGGTGCTGCCGCCGGTGGCGCCGAGGATCGTGCCGGTCTGCAGGTACTGCGGCAGTTGGTCGGTGTAGTTCTCCGTGTACCAACTGTTGCGCAGCACGGTGTGGGACAGACCCGAGGCGGCGAGAACCTCCTCGGTGGCCCGGTGCTCGGGCGCCAGCGGGTTCGTCGTGGTGTCGGCCTTCAGGATGCTTGTGTAGATCAGGCGCTCGACGCCGGCGAGCTTGGCCGCGTCGACGACCGCTGTGTGTTGGGCGACGCGTCGGCCGGGAGTGTCGCCGGAGATCAGCAGGAGGCGGCGTACGCCGGCCACGGCACCGGGCAGCGTGGCCGGATCGTCGTAGTTGGCCTGGCGGATCTCCACACCGCGTGCTGCCAGGTCGGCGGCCTTTTCCGGGGTGCGGACGACGGCGGCGATCTCGGCAGCGGGTACGCCGGTGTCGAGCAGACGATCGATCACCAGGCGGCCCAGTCGGCCGGTGGCGCCGGTGACGGCATAGGTGGGCACAGCATCCTCCATGGGGCGGTGACGATCCGGAAGCACTTACTAATCTATAGCACTAGTCCGCGAGTAAGCACGGGGTAGGCTGGTGGAGTGACCGACAGGCCGTCCCCTGACCCCGCAGGGCCTACCCGGGAACTCGTCAGCGATGTCTTCGCGCGCGGCTGCACCTCCCGCGCCGCCTTCGAGGACGTCACCTCGAAGTGGGCGTCGTTGGTCCTGCTGGCGCTGGGCGAGGGCCGGTACCGGTTCAACGCGCTGCGCCGCCGTGTCGACGGGGTCAGCGAGCGGATGCTCTCCCAGACCCTCCAGATTCTCGAACGCGACGGCATGCTGACGCGGGAGGTCCTCACCACGATTCCGCCGCGCGTCGAGTATTCGCTCACCCCGCTCGGCGCCCGCGTCGCCAAGCGACTACGGGGTCTCGCCGACCTTCTGGAGAGCGCGGTGCCCGAGTTGCAGTCCGCACGCGACGCTCACGAGCGCACCCGGGGTTGAATCGCCCACCGTGCCGTCAAGGGCAGCACCGGCGGACGGCCGGGATGGGCGACCGGGGTGCCGGCCCGGCCGTCACCGGTAGCTGATCAGCTCCACCCTCGGGCATGGCATCGACAGTAACCCTCGGCGGCGCGGCGGGTTCAGGCGTTCAGCGTCTCGCGCGGCGGTACGCCGTAGCTGGCGTGGTACCGGGCCGTGAACCTGCTGTGGCTGGCGAATCCCCACCGGCTGGCGATCGCTGACACGGTGTCCCGGCTCGGGTCGGCCCGCAGCAGGTCGCGGTGGGCCCGATCGAGGCGGATCCGGCGCAGGTACGCCATCGGGGTGGTGCCGAGGTGACGGCGGAAGGCGAGTTGCACCGCCCGTACGGAGACGGCGGCGGCGTCGGCGATGTTCAGCACGCTGATGTCCCGGTCGGCGTTTTCCTCCATGAAGGTGATGGCGCGGCGCATGGTTGCCGTGCTGGCGTCGCGGCGGTCCTCGATGGTCTCGTCGGTGAATGCGGTGTTGGGAAAGATGGAGAGCGCCGCCGCGGCGAGCATCCGCGCGGCGTTGCCGATCACCAGTGACTGCGTGCTGGCGTCCGGATTGGTCAGCACCACGTCACTGACGTAGCTGATGATCTTTCGCCACTGCCGGGCGCGGAGGGCGTTGGCGGCGCTGAAGTCGGTGAAGCGGATCTGGCCTGGTCGCCGTGCCGGTGCGGCAGCGGCCACCTGAGCCAGGACCGCGCGGTCCAGGACGCAGAGTTCCACAGCGCCGGGCTGCCAGCGCAGGTTGAACGGTCGGTCGGGTCGGGCAGTGAGGAAGACGTCACCGGTGCCGAACCGGTGGGTGGCCCCGTCGCAGGTGCGATCGACACGGGCGCTGTGGGCGCGGCAGATGATCAGGGCGTTCAGGCCGTCCACCTCGATGTCGAGACGCGACGTCTGATTGAGGGCGGAGACGGCGAGCGTACCGGCGTCGAACCGCTGATGGGCGAGGTGGTACGGGCCGTTCCCGTCATGGATGCGCAGGTCGGTGTCGTACGTGGTGGCCAGAAAGCGGTGGATGGCCGCCGGGTCGCTGCTCTCGAATCGTTGAAACCGCATAGTTGAGGTCATTCGCTGGCTCCGTCCGGGAGGTGCCGCCGGGTGGACCAGCGCCGGCGGCGTGTTCGGGACGTGTCTGGGCGCGAGAGGGCAGGGTGTTCGCGGCGTGTTGCAGCCCGGCGGTACGGCGGTGGCACCAAGTCCCGCCGGTTACTTCGGCGGGGGAGCGGCCAGGGGAGTGGCCGTGGATCTTCAGGTAATCCCACCAATGTGGACTGGCATTGATGGGATTTCCACCATACGGCAGCTCACCGTCGTCCGGATGGATTTCCGTGATTCAGTGAGTCGACTTCGCTTTCCGGCTATCGCGCCGCTCGATGCTGCGCCTGCGGTGCTAGCCGTCCCGGAGGCGGCGGCGAAACCTTGTTTCTGATCTCCCCGGATGCCCGTGGGCGTCCGGATACCTGCCGGGGTCCGGCCATCAGGCGGAGGTGAACGTTGGACAGTAACGATCCTGACCGCGTCGTTCGACTGGCGGTCGCCGAGGCGTTGGCGCGGGTGGCCGACGAGGACACCCTCGGGCTGGGCGAGGGCGACGCGCTGGAGAGCCTCGGCGGTGCGCTGCGCGAGGTGCTGCGCCGCGCTCTCGACGACCGCGTGCCGCTGGCCACCCCCGAGTTCGTCGACCTGTGCCGCGACCTGCGCCTGAACCGTGACTCCCTCGACCTGCTGGGGCACCACCTGCTCACCGCGTTGCTGGCGCACCACGTCGGGCCGGACGCCCTGATCCGCGTCGGGGCGCTCCTCGGCACGGTCAGGCGCTACCTGCCCGAACCCCGTCAGCCCGCGCGCCGCAACGCCGGCCCGGAGACCCGGCGGCGGGACGTACGCCGGGACAACAGCGTCGTGGGTCGCTACCAGCGGCCGAAACTGCCCGAGCACCTGCCCAGCCCGCCAAGCTGGACCTGCACCGGATGCGGCAGGGAGTGGCCCTGCGCCACCAAGCAGAGCCAACTGCTCGCCGAGTTCGGCGGGGCGCGCGCCGCACTCGCCGTCTACCTCGGCTCCTGCCTGGTCGCCGCCGCCCAGGATCTGCCGACCCTGCCCCTGCCCCGTGCCCGGCTGCGGTTCCTGGGCTGGCTGCCCCGCGCCCGGATGTGACAACACGCGGTAGCGGAAAGCCCTTGGCCGCGCCCTTCAACGGGGCTGGAGAGCCCGTGGGACGACCTCTGGTTCTACTCCAACCCGATGTTCGTGCACGTGCGCTGACCCAGCGCCGCAGCGGTGCGGCCCGTCGGCACACCTCGACTCAGGACGGTCGGGGTGCCGGCGGGCCGTACCGCGTCGTCGGTCGTCCGGGCGCGGCGGCGGCCGGTCAGCCGTCGCCGCGGCGGCGAGACCGGGCGGGACGGATGCGGATGTCCCGTTCGGACCGGTCGCCCACCGGGGTCGGCTCGGGCCGTACCTGCGCCACCACCTCACACATGTCCCGCAGCGGGTCGACGGCCTGGGTCGAGCAGGCGACCCGCTGGAGCAGCGCCCGCAGGGTCGACGACTCCTCGGGCGTGAGGGCCCCCAGCAGGTGGGATTCGACGCGGCGCAGCGCGCCCCGCCGTTGCTCCCAGGCCGCGCGGCCGGCGTCGGTGACGTCCACCAACCGGCTGCGCCGGTCCGCCGGGTCCGCCCGGCGGGCAACGTAGCCGGGCTCTTCCAGGTCGTCGATCAGGTACGTGAGCACGGTGCGGTCGATGCCGAGCTCCTCGGCTATCGCACCCTGGTTGCGGCCGGGCCTGTTGATCGCGGCGGTGAGCACCTGATAGCCACGTGGGCCGCCGGGAAAGTCGGCGAGCGCGTGCTCGGCTGCCCGCACGTAACCCCGGAAAGCGATGCCCAGCATCCAGCCCAGGTCGTCGTCGAGCGGATCGGGCCGGTCGCGTACGTCACTGGCTCCCGTCATGCCCCTGACAATAGCGCGGCTCGCGCTATCTTGTTGGCAGGAGATGTTCTATCTGACATAAGGTCTACGTTGCGACGCATCGACCCCGCAGCGTCGCGGAAACGGGAGGCTCACCGATGAGCGACTACGGTCA
Organism: Micromonospora profundi; assembly: GCF_011927785.1. NCBI lineage: Bacteria > Bacillati > Actinomycetota > Actinomycetes > Micromonosporales > Micromonosporaceae > Micromonospora > Micromonospora profundi. The sequence continues at coordinate 1,848,027 of NZ_JAATJK010000001.1, forward strand.
CGACCTGATCTTCGGAACGTTCACCACGCCCGGCAGCGACGACCCGGAGCGCACTGTCGGCCTCGCCGTCCTGGCCGAGCAGGTCGGGCTGGACCTTGTCACCTTCCAGGACCACCCCTACCAGCCGAAGTTCCTGGACACCTGGACGCTGCTGAGCTACGTCGCCGCGCGGACCAGCCGGGTGCACCTGTCGGCGAACGTCACGAACCTGCCGTTGCGCCCGCCCGCGGTGCTCGCCCGCAGCGTGGCAAGCCTCGACCTGCTCAGCGGCGGCCGGGTCGACCTCGGCCTCGGTGCGGGCGCGTTCTGGGAGGCCATCGAGGCGATGGGCGGTCGACGGCTGACCCCCGGGCAGGGCGTACGCGCGCTGGAGGAGGCCATCGACGTCATCCGCCAGGTCTGGGACGCCGACGCGCGTGGGGGAGTGCGCGTCGACGGCGAGTTCCATCGCGTGCTCGGCGCCAAGCGCGGGCCGGCTCCCGCCCACGCCGTGCCCATCTGGCTCGGCGCGTACAAGCCGAGGATGTTGGAGCTGACCGGCCGCCGGGCCGACGGCTGGCTGCCCTCGCTCGCCTATCTCCAGCCCGGTGACCTGGCCAAGGGCAACGAGCTGATCGACGCCGCCGCACAGCAGGCAGGTCGGTCGCCCCAGGCCGTCCGCCGACTGCTCAACATCTCCGGCCAGTTCGCGACCGCCGAGCGCGGTCCGCTGCACGGGCCGGTCGAGCAGTGGGTACGCGAGCTGACCGGGTACGCGCTGAACGACGGCATCAGCGCGTTCATCCTCGCCAGTGACGACCCGGACGACATGCGCCGCTTCGCCGGTGAGGTGGTGCCAGCCGTACGGGAACGGGTCGCGGCTGAGCGGGACGCCGCGTCGGCGCGTACCCCGGTCACGAAGCCCGTGGCGGTCGCGCCGTCGGCGCGGCCGGCCCGTGCGCGGGTGACCGGCGGCGCGTTCGCTGTGGTGCCGACGCCCGACGACGGCCGGCGGCTCAGCGACCGGCAGGTCTGGGACGAGTCGGCCCGCCCGACCGGCCCGACGCCGGATCCGACGCGCACCTACACCCCGCACGAGCAGGCCAACGGCCAGCACCTCGTGCAGGTCCACGACGGACTGCGAGCGGAGCTGGCCCAGATCCACGACCTCATCGAGCAGGTCGCGGCCGGCGAGATCGACGCCGGCGCCGCCCGCTCGCAGATCAACACGATGACGATGCGGCAGAACCGGTGGACGCTTGGCGCCTACTGCGAGTCCTACTGCCGGATCGTCACCACCCACCACACCATCGAGGACCAGGCCCTCTTTCCGCGGCTGCGGCACGCCGACCCCCGGCTGGCGCCTGTCGTCGACCGGCTGGAGCAGGAGCACCACGTCATCCACGAGGTGCTGGAGGGCGTCGACAAGGCGCTCGTCGCGTACGTCGGCTCGCCGGACGGGTTGGCCGATCTGCGCGCCGCGGTGAACCTGCTGACCGACGCCCTGCTGTCGCACCTCAGTTACGAGGAGCGGGAGCTGGTCGAGCCGCTGGCCCGGCTGGGGGTGAGCTGACCGGTGTCGGGTCGGGGCTTGCCCTGACCTAATCTGAGAGACTACTTTCGAAACATGTCTCTCAAGAACCCGTACGGGGATTTCGAGATCACCGAGCCGCAGGCGCTGCGGGCGTTGGCGCATCCCGTCCGGCTCGCCATCCTCGACCGGCTCCAGCGGCACGGCCCGGCAACCGCCACCGGGCTGTCGCCGCACGTCGGCGCGACTCCGTCGGTGGTCAGTTGGCATCTGCGGCACCTCGCGACGTTCGGCCTCGTCACCGACGCGCAGGCGGTTCCGGGGGCCGCCAGCAAGCGGGAACGCTGGTGGCAGGCCGCCGCCCGGGGCTTCCGCTTCGCCCTGCCCGACGACGCCGAAGGCCAGGCCGCCGGCCGGCAACTGCGCGGCGAGATGTTCGCCCGCGCCGCCGAGGCGCCACAACAGTGGCTGCTGCACGACGAGCCCCGCCTGGACGACGCGTGGCGCGGGGTGGCAGGCCTCGCCGACACTCAGTTCGTCGCCACAGTCGAGGAGCTGCGGCACCTGGAAGAGGCGATCGAGGAGCTGCTCGCGCCGTACGTGCGACGCAAGGACGACGACACACAGCCCGCCGGAGCGCAGCTCGTCCGGATGCTGCGCTACCTGCTGCCCGAGCCCGGGCCGTTGCCGTCCGAGCCGGAGACGCTGCCGTCCGAGCCGGAGGTGGCGCAGGGCGAGCCGGCAGCGGTGCAGGGCGAGCCCGGCGGGCCTGCGGCGTCATGACCGCCGTCGAGGCCACACCCGCGCCGGCCCTGCACCGCGACCGGCGGTTCCGCACTTTCTGGATCGGCGAGACGGTCTCCCAGTTCGGTGACCGGATCAGCGAGCTGGCGCTGCCGCTGATCGCCGTCTCCCTCCTCGCGGTCACGCCCGCGCAGGTAAGCGTCCTCACCGCACTGATCTGGCTGCCCAACCTGCTGGGCCTGTTCCTCGGCGCGTGGGTGGACCAGCGCACCCACAAGCGGCGACTCCTGATCGCCGCCGACCTGATCCGCGCGGCGGTGCTGCTCAGCCTGCCGGTGGCGTACCTGTTCGACGCGGTGACCCTCACCCAGCTCTACCTGGTCGCGCTGCTCACCGGCGCCGGGGCGGTGTTGTTCGCGATGGCGCGCCAGGCATTCTTCGTGGCGCTGGTGCCGCGATCCGCCTATGTGGACGCGACAAGCAAGCTGAGTATGAGCCGCTCTCTGTCGTTCATCGCCGGGCCGGCCGTCGGCGGGGGACTGGTCCAGGCTCTCACCGCGCCGATCGCGATCGTCGTCGACGCGGTGTCCTTCCTCGGCTCCGCCCTGCTGCTCGGCCGCATCCCGGTCACCGAGGCGCCCCCACCGCCGCGCCGATCCTCCACCCTCGCCCTCGTCCGCGAAGGGCTCGTGCTGGTCTTTCGCCACCCGGTGCTGCGCGCCGCGCTCGGCTGCACCAGCACCGTCAACTTCTTCACCTTCATCGCCGCCGCGCTGCTCGTGCTGTATGCCAGCCGTGACCTCGGCCTGTCAGCTGGCGCCATCGGCATCGCGTTCGGCGGCGGCGCGCTCGGTGGGCTGGCCGGAGCGGCGCTGGCACCCCGGGTCTCGCGCGCCATCGGCCTCGGCCGCACCGCGATGATCGGCGTGGTGCTGTTTCCCGCGCCGCTGGCCCTGACCGCGCTGATCAGCGGCCCGACCTGGGCGAAGGTGGCCATGCTGGCGGCCATCGAGCTGGTCTCCAGCGTCGGTGTGATGCTTATGGACGTCAACCTCAACGCCCTGCTCACCGCCGTCACTCCCGACGACGCGCGGGGCCGCCGGGCCGGTGCGTACAGCGCCGTCAACTACGGCATCCGGCCGCTCGGCGCGCTTGTCGGCGGCGCGCTGGGCACCACCATCGGGCTACGGCCGACACTTGTCGTCGCCGGCCTGGGCGGGACACTCGCGGTGTTCTGGCTGCTCGCGTCGCCGGTACGCCACATCGCCACCATCGACGACCCGGTGGCCTGACCGGCCGAGGCCCGGCTGGTGGCTGTGTGGACCGGGGTCAGCTGGTCTGCTCCAGCAGCAGCCGGGCCAGCTCGGCGGGTTGCGAGAACATCGGCCAATGGCCCGTGTCCATCGTGACCAGTCGCCAGTGGCCGCCGGCCACCAGCTCAGTCACGGTGGCGTTGGGCTCGGGCCCGTCGAGCAGGCACTTGACGTACGTCGCCGGCAGCTCGCTCAGCGGTCGGGTCAGCTCGGCCGGCTCGGCCAGCGTCGCGCCCGGGTGCGGGGTGGAACCCTCGACCAGACGCGCGATCTGCGTGTCGGTCAGCCCCTGACCGTCGAAGTCGGCCGCGCCCAGCGGCGGCCAGTAGCCGTCGTTGTCGGCGAGCTGCGAGGCCAACGCCGCAGGCCCCTGCCACCAAGTGGACACGAACGACTCACCGTCGACAGGCACCTCCGAGTCGACGAAGACCACCCGGGTCAACCGGTCGCCGATCCGCTCGGCGGCCTGACCCACCGGGATCCCCGAGTAGCTGTGCCCGACCAGCACCACGTCATGCAGGTCGCGTCGCTCGACCTCGCCGACGATGTCCTGGACGTGAGTCTGCTGCCCGGCGGGCAGACCCCGCTTCTCGGCGAGACCGGAGAGGGTAAGCGCATGGGCCCCGTGGCCGGCCGCGCGCAGCGGCGCCACCACCTCGTCCCACGCCCATGACCCCAGCCACGCACCCGCCACCAGCACGAAATCAGCCATGGCCGAGACCCTAACGCCGACCTGCGGCAGCCGCCGTCCCGTGGCTGTAGCCCTGGCGGGCCCGGGCCGCGGTCGGCGCCCGAACCCGCGTGGTCGTCGCGGACCTCCGCAGCCTGGGCCTGCGGCGTCGCCTCAGCCCGTCACGGCCAGGTACGGGCCTCGGCCGCGAAGACCTCCGCCGGACTCTCCACCGGCAGTACGCAGAGCAGGTGCCCGCCGGGCGCCCGCAGGATGCGGCACTCCTGCCACTGGGTCACCTCGGTGGCCCCCAGGCCGATGAGCCGGGAGGTCTCGGCCGGTACGTCGTCGGTTTCGATGTCGATATGGAAGCGCGGCGTGTCGTCCACCGACTGGACGGCGGTGACCAGCCCTGGCACGGCGCCGTGCAGGTCGACGAACTGCGGCTCGGCGGGATGCGTACGGGTGGGCGCGCCCAGCGCGGCCGACCAGAACTGCGCGGCCTGCTCGGCCTCCGCCCGTGGTGTGTCGATCAACAATGCGTACATGCGACTTCGGTGCACTGAGGCAACCTATCGCCGTCGCCGCCGCGCTGCTCGCCCTCGACAACCGGCCCCCGCCCCACAGACGCCGCCCGGCTCCCCGACAGGCCCGCTGGCTCCGCTTGAAACACCCACTGTCGGAGCCCCGATGGCGCAGACACCCCGACCTCGTGTTGATCATGTCCGTTGTCGGGGATCAACCGGGCGGCGGACCGGGACCGTCGACCAGCGCCGCGAGCCGCTTCGGCGCCAGGAGGCAGTAGCTCTCGGTGAGCAACTCGGTCACCTCGTCCCAGGCCGTGTCGTCGTCCACGACCATGCCCAGCACCGTCGGGCCCCAATCGGGTTTGTAGAACGGGTGCCCACTCGCCACGAGCCCGGCGATCTCGTCAGGTGGCGAGCGGAAGATCAGCAGGCAAGCCGGCGTATCCACAGCGGCGGCGCGCGCGTGGGCCGGCTGGCGGGCCGGGTCGACGGTGAGCACATGGGCGAAGGTCCGTTTGCGGATCCGCCAACGGGTGCCCACCCAGGCCGGCTCCTCGTAGCTCTCCGGCAGCCCGAGGCAGATCGGCCGCAGCCGGTCGAGGACGTCGGGAGGGACATCTCCGGGTTCGGTCACGGTCGGTGACGCTAGCCGGCAGGTGTGACAATTCCCGCTCGTCGATGTGCGCCGGCCGGCTCCGGCGGTGTGGTGCACGCCCGCCGGATCCGCCAGGATGGGGCCGGAGCCGCCCACCGACCGGCCTGCCGTCCGCGCCCACCGAGGAGTGCCGTGCCGTCCACCCTGCTCTCACGCCGTGACCTGGATTTCCTGCTGCACGACTGGTTGCGGGTGTCCCACCTCATCGAGCGTCCCCGCTACGCCGAGCACTCCCGGGAGACGTTCGACGACGCGCTGGACCTCGCCGAGCGGGTCGCCACCGAGCAGTTCGCCACGCACAACAGGGCCGCCGACCTGGCCGAGCCGACGTTCGACGGACAGGGGGTACGGCTCATCCCGCAGGTCCGCGCCGCGTTGGACAGCTTCGCCGAGACCGGCCTGCTCAGCGCCGGACTGGACGCCTCGGTCGGTGGCCTCCAACTGCCGCACGCCGTCGCCGCCGCCTGCTTCGCCTGGTTCCAGGCGGCGAACGTGGCCACCTCGGCGTACCCGATGCTGACCCTGGGCAACGCGAACCTGTTGCTGGCCCACGGCAGCGCGGAGCAGGTCGACACCTACGTGCGGCCCATGTTGGACGGTCGGTTCTTCGGCACCATGTGCCTGTCCGAGCCGCACGCGGGCAGCTCACTCGCCGACATCACCACCCGCGCGGAGCCGCAGCCGGACGGCACGTACCGGCTGTTCGGCACCAAGATGTGGATCTCCGGCGGTGATCACGAGCTGGCCGAGAACATCGTCCACCTGGTGTTGGCGCGGATCCCCGGCGGACCGCCCGGGGTGAAGGGCATCTCGCTGTTCGTCGTGCCCAAGGTGCTCGTCGGGCCTGACGGCTCGCTCGGTGACCGCAACGACGTGGTGCTTGTGGGTCTCAACCACAAGATGGGATTCCGGGGAACCACGAACACGCTGCTCAGCTTCGGCGACGGCGGGCACACCCCGGGCGGTCGTCCCGGCGCTGTCGGCCACCTGGTCGGCACGCCACACGAGGGGCTCGCCCAGATGTTCCACATGATGAACGAGGCCCGGATCGGCGTGGGGGCCGGCGCCACCGCGCTGGGCTACACCGGCTATCTCAAGAGCCTCCAGTACGCCCGGGAGCGGCCGCAGGGCCGGCCCGTCGGCGCGAAGGATCCCACCGCGCCGCAGGTGCCGATCATCGATCACCCGGACGTACGGCGGATGCTGCTGGCACAGAAGAGCTACGTGGAGGGCGCGATGGCCCTGGTGCTCTACTGCGCCCGGCTGCTCGACGAGCAGCAGACCGCGCCGGAGCAGGTCGACCGCGAGCGCGCGCACCTGCTCCTGGACGTGCTCACCCCGATCACCAAGAGCTGGCCGTCGCAGTGGTGCCTGGCCGCCAACGACCTGGCGATCCAGGTGCTCGGCGGCGCCGGCTACACCCGCGATCACGACGTGGAGCAGCACTACCGGGACAACAGGCTCAACCCGATCCACGAGGGCACCCACGGCATCCAGGCGTTGGACCTGCTGGGACGCAAGATGACCATGCACGACGGCGCGGGTCTGCTCCTGCTGACCGAGACGATGGGGGACACCGTCACCCGGGGCCGCAAGGCCGGCGGGGAAACCGCCGAGCTGGCCGACCGGCTGGCCGGCGCGGTGGACCGGATCGTTGCGGTCACCCGTCGACTGTGGGCCGACGGGGACCCGGTGCTCGCCCTGGCCAACGCCAGCGCCTACCTGGAGGCGGTCGGGCACGTGGTGATCGCGTGGATGTGGCTGGAGCAGTGGCTGGCGCTGCCGCCCGAGGAGGCCGGGGACGCGTTCCACGCCGGCAAGCGGCAGGCCGCCCGCTACTTCTTCAGCGTCGAGCTGCCCCGCACCGGCCCCCAGTTCGACCTGCTGGACAGCCGGGACCGGACGGCACTCGACATGCGCGCGGACTGGTTCTGAACGGCAGCCGCCTCAACGCCGACGGCTCTCGTGGTGCATCGCCTGCCGTCCCTTGACAACGCCCCACACGACCACCACGACGAGCGCGATCAGCCCGATGATGACCAGCCAGCGGACAGCTTCGAGGAGCAGCCCGAGCAGGATGAGCACGCCGGCCACCACGGCGACAACCCAGAGCATGGCACGCATCTCGACCTCCCGTGACCGGCCCGCCTACGGCGGCGACTCCTGATCTTCTTCCCAGGCCGGGCGGCAATATGCCAAACGGGGAGCAGAAGTCGGCTCAGGCCGCCATGCGGGCGACGTAGACGGTGTTGGCGGACTGGCCGCCGGTCAGCGGGTTGGCGAACGGCACCACGTGCGCCTGCGCGCTGGCGAACACCTCGGTGAGCGCGGCCGTGAACTCGGCGTCCGGAGGGTCGTCCGACCAGAGGGCGAAGACGCCCTCCGGGCGCAGCAGTGCGGCGAGCCGCCGCAGCCCGTCCGGTGCGTAGAACGGGGCGTGGCTGGGGTGCAGGACGTTGCGTGGTGAGTGGTCGACGTCGAGCAGTACGGCGTCGAACCGCTGATCCGCTGCCGTGTCGAATCCGGTGCCGCCGGCCACCGAGGCGAAGAAGTCGGCGCGTACGAAACGGGTCCGCGGGTCCTCGGCGAGTCCCGCCGCGAACGGCAGCAACCCGCGACGGTGCCAGTCGATCACGTCTTCGATGGCCTCCACCACCAGCAGTGACCGCACCCTCGGGTCGTCCAGCGCGGCGCACGCCGTGTAGCCCAGACCGAGGCCGCCGACCACCACGTCGAGCGTGTCACCGGTCAGCTCGGCCAGCCCCAGCCGGGCCAGCTCGATCTCCGCGACCGGGAACAGGCTGGACATCAGGTACTCGTCGTCGAGCTTGACCTCGTACACCTCGACCTGAAGTGCCGGGTCCCGGCGGCGACGCAGGCTGATCGCTCCGATCGGGGTCTCCCGCCAGGCCAGCTCCTCGAAACGCGCGCCCATGGATGCCTTCCCGCCGCCGGATTCGTCCCCGGATGCTACCGCTCGGGCGATCCTCGGCCACGCAGGGTCCACGGGACATCGACGCAACGCATATCCTGTGGCCGGCCGATCCAGCGGAGGGACCTTCATGCCGTCGCGGCAGGACCAGCTGCACTCCTACCAGTTCAGCGTCCAGCGGGCGGTCGCCGCCCTTGTCATGCGGGAGACCGACCCGGCGCAGTCACCGTTTCGGCGGCTCGCGGGGGCGGCTCTGGCAAGCGTCCTGGTCGCGGCGATCGGGCTTGGTGGCTTCGCGTTGTACGGCCTGTTCGCCGGCGGTGGCAAGGGCTGGCGCGATCCGGGCGCGGTGATCGTGGAGAAGGAGTCCGGCGCCCGCTTCGTCTACCGCGACCAGCGGCTGCACCCGGTCCTCAACTACGCCTCGGCGCTGCTGATCGTCGGCGCGGACCAGTCCAGGACGGTGCTGGTGTCCCGCCGCTCGATCGACGGCGTGCCGCGCGGACTGCCGTTGGGCATCGCCGACGCACCGGATTCACTGCCGGCGCCGGGCCGGCTCGCGACCTCGCCCTGGACGGTCTGCTCGTCGATTCCGGACGGCGACGAGCCCCGCTCCGCGCTGCTGATCGGCACCGAACCCGTTGGCGGCCGACCGCTGGGCGACGACGCGTTGCTGCTGCGCCACCCGGACGGCGGCCTGCACCTGGTGTGGCATCAGCGCCGCTACCTGGTCCGCGATCCCAGCCGGGTCCTGGCGGCGCTGGCCACCACCAGCGCCCGGGCGGTGCCGGTGGCGCCAGCCCTGCTCAACTCGCTGCCCGCCGGCGTCGACCTGGCCCCGCTCGCGCTGCCCGGCGTGGGCCGCCCGGCCACGGGAGTGCCCGGCGCGAGGGTCGGCCACGTCTTCCTGGTGCGCAACTCCGGAGGCGGCCGGCAGTACGCGGTGGCCCTCGACGGCGGTCTGGCCGGCATCACCGAGTTGCAGGCCGGGCTACTGCTGGCCCGCACCGGCCAGGGCGAGCCGGAGCCGATGACACTCGGCCGGTTCGCCGCGCTGCCCACGATGCCGGACCTCGCACCCAGCGGCCCGACCGCCCCACCGCCCGCGCCACCTCGCCTCGCCGCCGCCGATGATCCGGCGGTCTGCACCCGCGTCGGTGACGACGGCGGCGCAGGCGAGGTGCGCTGGGGCGTACACCTGCCGGACCTGGCCGCCGTGCCGCGTACCGCGCCGGCCGGCGGTGCCGTGCTGGCCGACCACGTGGTGGTGGAGCCGGGTCGCGGCGCGGTCGTCGAGGCCGCTGCGGCGCCCGGCGCGTCCGGCGGCGCGGTGTCAGTGGTCACCGACCTGGGCCGGCGGTACGTCCTGGCCGACCGGGAGGTGTTGGCGATGCTCGGCTACCGGGACGTGCGTCCGGCGCGACTGCCCGCCGGCCTTGTCAGCCTCGTGCCCGCCGGCGCGACCCTGGACCCGGCCGCAGCACGGGCGGTGGCAGCTCCGGCCTGAGCGCGTGGTCGCACCGGTCCGGCACCGCGCCGTCGCCGTCGGGGCCGGGCCGAGGCGTCAGCTGGCCGGGCGGCGTAGCACGCTGACGGCGAAGTCCGCGTCGTCGTGCCACGGGCGCAGGTCCCAGGTGGCGAAGCGGTGCTCCAGGCGCAGCCCGGCGGCGACCGCGTCGGCGTCGAACGCTGTCAACGGGTAGCCGCGCTCGGTGCCGAAGCCCACCGCCAGCACGCCGTCCGGGCGCAGGTGCCCCGCGATCCGGCGCAGCACCTCCGGCTCGGTGCCGACGGCGACGAACGCGAGGACGTTGCCGGCGAGCACGGCGGCGTCGAACGGCTCGACCTCGCCGAGCGCCGGCAGGTCCAGCTCGGCAAGGTCGGCGACGAGCCACCGCGGGCCGGGGTAGTCGGCCTGGGCGGCCTCCACCAGCGCCGGGTCGGCGTCCACGCCGACCACCGTGTGCCCCCGCTCGGCGAGCGCGGCGCCCACGCGGCCGGAGCCGCTGCCGGCGTCGAGGATCCGCGATCCGGGCGCGACAAGCGTGTCGACCAGACGGGCCTCGCCGGCCAGATCGGCCCCCTCGGCGGCGAGTTTGCGGAACCGGTCGATGTACCACTGCGAGTGCTCCGGACCGGTTTCGGTCGCCCAGCGGGTCGGGTTGGCCATACGGTCACGGTAGCCGGGCCGGCCGGGTCGCCACCGGCGACCCGGAGCAGTCGGCCCGGCCACCGTGGCCGCTCAGCCCTTCTCCGCGCCGCTGGTCAGCCCTTCGGTGAGCAGCCGCTCGCTGGCGAAGAACAGGATCACGATGGGCAGGGTGAGCACCACCGACCCGGCCATCAGCACCGTCTTGGGAACCTCCACGCCGTCGGCGAGCAGGGACAGCCCGAGCGACACCGTCCACCGGTTGGGCTTGTCGACGAGGAACAGCAGGGCGAAGAGGAACTCGTTCCAGGCGATCATGAAGTCGTAGAGCGCGACCGCCATGATCGACGGCGCGGCGAGCGGCAGGCTTACCCGGCGGATGATGCCGAGCCGACCGGCGCCGTCGATGGCGGCGGACTCCTCCAGACTGACCGGGATCGTCTCGAAGTAGTTCTTCAACATGTAGACCGAGACCGGCAGCGTCTGCGAGATGTAGACAAGCACCAGCCCGAACAGCGAACCGCGCAGCCCGGCCCTGGTGAAGACCACGAACAACGGGATCGCGATGACGATCGACGGAAACAGGTAGACCGCGAGGAACAGGAAGTCGACCTGCCGTCGGCCGAAGAACCGCAACCGCGCCACCGCGTACGCGCCGGGGATCGCGACCAGGAGGGTGAGCAGTGTCGCCGCGACAGCCACCAGGCCGCTGTTGCGCATGAAGGTGAGGAAACCCTGGCCGCCGTCGTCGGTGGCCTTGAGCACCTCCGCGTACGTGGCGACGGTCAGCTCACCGAAGCCGACCACGAGCGCGCCGGGGTCGAGCAGCAGACGCTCGATGGGGCGTACCGACAGCACCAGCATGTAGTAGAAGGGGAAGACGGTGACCACCAGGAACGCGGCGATCACCAGGCGGCGCAGCCAGCGCAGGCTCACCGTCTCGACGACGTCCCGGTCCATCAGCTGACCCTCCGTCCGAAGAAGCGCAGGTAGATCAGGACGAACACGATGAGCACCACGGCCAGCACTACCGCCTGCGCGGCGGCGGCGCCGATGTCGGTACGCGCGGTGAGGAACTCGTACACCCGCACACTGACCACCTCGGTGCCGGCGGCCCCGCCGGTGAGCAGGTAGACGTCGTCGAACTTGTTGAACGTCATGATGAAGCGCAGCACCCCCAGCAGGGCGATCACCGGGAGCAACTGCGGCAGCAGGATGTGCCGGAACCGTTGGGTGGGCGTGGCCCCGTCGACCCGGGAGGCCTCCTCCAACTCGCCGGGCACGGCCTGGAGGCGGGCCAGCAGGAACAGGAACGCGAACGGGAAGTACCGCCACGCCTCGAACACGATCACCGTGGCCAGTGCTGTCGATTCCTGGCTGAGGAACGGCACCGGGGCGTCCCAGCCCAGCAGGCGCTGACCCCAGTCGTTGACGATGCCGAGCTGCGGGTCGAGCATCACCTGCCAGACGAATGTCACGGCGACCACCGGCGCCACGTACGGCAGCAGCATGGACGCCCGGACCAGCGTGCGACCCCGGAACGGCCGGCGGACCACGAGCGCGGCGACCAGGCCGAGCGCTATCGACCCGACGGTGCCGCCGATGCTGTAGAGAAGCGTCACCCACAGCGTCTCGGCAAAGCCGGGGGTGTGCAGCACCCGGTCGATGTTGTCCATTGTGAACTCGCCGAACAGCCCGGTCTTGCGCAGCGTGGCGAGCCGGACCCGCTGGAAGGCGAGCACCACGGTCCAGACGATGGGGATGCCGATGACAGCGATCGTGACGAGCAGCGTCGGCGCGACAAGCGCCAGCCCGGCCCGGGATTCGCGGCGGCGCAGTGTCAGCGGCCGGCGCTTCGGCGGTGCCGGCCGCTCCCCGGTGGGGGAGCGGCCGGTGTCGGGCGCGGTGGTGGTCAATTGACGCCCGCCTTGATCGCCTCGACGTCCTTCTTGGCCCGGCCGGCGGTTGCCGCCGCGTCGGACTTGCCGCCGATGAGGTCGCCCAGCACCTTGGGCACCGGCAGCTCGCCGAGCATCGCGCCGACCAGCTTGCCCTGCCCCTGGCTGAGCCCCCACCGCCCGAAGGTGTCCGGGCTGCGGCGCAGCGTGGCGAGCACCTCGTCGCCGTACACGTCGGCGAGGGGCTTCTTGGCGTCCACGCCGGCCTGGCTGGTGTTCCAGGCGTTCAGGTACGCCTCAGGCTCGGCCGGGGTGCCCTTGCGGACCGGGAAGCGGCCCTCGGGGGACATGCCGAACCAGCGTGGGTAGCCGTCGCCGAGCATGTACTCCACGAAGGACTTCGCCGGATCGGCAGCCGCGCCGTCCAGCACGGCCCAGGAGCTGATTTCGCCGTACTGGGCCGGTTCGGTGCCGTTCGGGCCCTTGATCGCGGTGACGAACCCGCTGTTCTTCGCGAGGAACGCCGGATCGGCCTGGCACTGCGGGCAGGTCGGCTTGGCGTCGCTGCGCAGCCCGGCCAGCTCGTCGAGGATGAACGGCGACCAGATCACCATCGCCGCCTTGCCCGCGAAGTAGGTGGCCCGCGTGGTGTCGACGTCCTGCGCGCCCTTCACCGAGCTGGTGCGGATCAGGTCGCCGTAGAAGCGGAACGCCTCGACGCACTGCGGCGAGTCGAGGGTGATCCCGCCGGAGTCGTCGGTGAGCTGGCAGCCGTTTGCCAGCGCCAGGTGCTCGAACGTCTGCTGGGTGAACACGTCGCTGGGCGCTGTCGCCGCGGTGATCCCGGCGACGCCCCCGGTGTTCAGTTTCGCCGCGGCGTCGGTGATCCGCTCGTACGTGTCGGGGGCGGGCAGGCCGGCGGCGGCGAACAGGTCCTTGCGGTAGACGAGCAACTGCCCCCAGCCGTCGCTCGGCACGGAGAGCTGTTTGCCGTCGTCGGCGGTCAGCTCCAGCGCCCGGGGGGAGAACGTCTGCCTGCCCAGCTTGTCGACGACCTCCGCGTTCGCCGAGGCGTGCAGCAGCTCGTTGCCCGCGAGCGTACGGATGCCGGCCAGGGATACCGAACCGACGACGTCGGGCAGGTCGCCCGCGGCGGCGTTGGCGGCGATCAGGGACGGGAACTGGTCCTCGTTGACGGTGACCAGGTCGACCTGGATCCCCGTCTTGGCGGTGAAGTCCGCGATGATCGCCTTGGTGGCGGTGACCCGGTCGGCGACGTCTTCCAGACTCCAAACGGTGATCTTTTTGCTGTTGCTGTCGGATCCGTCGTCTCCGCAAGCCAGCAGGGTGGGCGCGGCCAGTGCCAGGATCAGGGTGGTGGCGAGTATCCGCCTCGGAGGTGCTGACATCGGTGGCACTCCTCTCGAAGGGTACATGCCGGATTCAACCCCTTCGATTGATCAATGACAAGACATATAGCGATTTTTTGCTATCCTGGAGCCCAGTGCTACCGGGATGTGACACATGGGCAACTGGGTCGTCTCCCTCGCCGGGCCTCGGCAGATCAGCCTCGAGCCCTGCCCGCCAGATCCGCTCGGCCCCGGCCAGGTCCGGGTCCGCACCTGCTACTCGGGCATCTCGGCCGGCACCGAGCTGACCCTCTACCGCGGCAGCAACCCCCGGCTCAGCAAAGACTGGGACGACGCCGCCCGGATGTTCGTCCCCCGGCAGACACCGGTGCCCTACCCGCTGATCGGGTTCGGCTACGAGGAGGTCGGCGAGGTCGTCGAAGTCGCGCCGGAGGTCACCGACCGACAACCGGGGCAACTCGTGTGGGGCATCTGGGGGCACCGCGCCGAAGCCGTGCTCGCCGCCGACGCCGTCCGTCCGCTGCCGGCCGACCTGGACCCGCTGGCCGCTGTCTTCGCCCGACCCGGCGCCATCGCGCTGACCTCGGTGCTCGCCGCCGACCTACACCTCGGCGACTGGGTGGGCGTCTTCGGGCAGGGCGTCATCGGCCTGCTCGCCACCCGACTCGCCGTGCTCTCCGGCGCCCGGGTCGTCGCCGTCGACCGGGTGCCCAGCCGCCTGCAGCACGCCGCCCGCTACGGCGCACGGGCCACCGTGGACGCCAGCGCCGCGTCCGCCGCCACAGTGCTGCGGCAGGCCACCGACGGCCGGGGCGCGGACGTCTGCCTGGAGCTGTCCGGGGCGTACCCGGCGCTGCACGAGGCCATCCGATCCACCGCACACGCCGGTCGGGTCGTGGCCGCCGGCTTCTACCAGGGCCAGGCCGACGGGCTCGGCCTCGGCGAAGAGTTCCACCACAACCGCATCCAGTTGGTGGCCGCCCAGGTCTCCGGCCCCACCCCCGCGCCGAGCATGGCCGGCCGGTGGACAGGCGACCGGGTGGCGCAGACCTTCATGGAGTTGGTGGCTGAGCATCGGGTCGACCCGCTGCCGCTGGTCAGCCACATCGTCGACGCCAGCGCGGTCGCCGACGCCCTCGCGCTGCTCGACAGCGGCGCCGGTGACGTCCTCCAAGTGGTGTTGAGGTTCTAGATGACCACCATCGCGCTCGCCTGCCAGGAACAACTCCTGCCGGGCACCAACCTGATCCAGAAGTACGCCCTCGCCGCCGCCCTCGGCTACCAGGGCATCGAGCTGCGCGGGCGCGGCGACGGCGCATTCGCCCGCCGACTGCCCGAGCTGCGCCGCGCCCGCGCCGCCGGTGTGGTGATGCCCACCGTCTGCGTCGAGATGGACCACTTCATCGGCGACTTCGACCCCGCCCGCTCCGCCGACGCCGTCCGCAACCTGCGCTCCCAACTGTCGGTGATCGCCGAGCTGGGCGGCATCGGGGTGATGACCCCGGCGTCCTGGGGGATGTTCTCCCGGCGACTGCCGCCGTTCGAGCCGCCGCGCCCGCCGGCCGGCGACCGGCTGGTGCTCCTGGACGCCCTCGGCGAGCTGGGCGAGCACGCCCGGGCCGAGGGGGTCACACTCTTTCTCGAACCCCTCAACAGGTACGAGGACCACATGGTCAACCGTCTCGACGAGGCGGTCGCCCTCTGCGCGGCCGTCGGCGTGCCCTCGGTCCGGGTGGTCGCCGACACGTTCCACATGAACATCGAGGAGGACGACGTACACCGGGCTCTGCGTGCCGCCGCGCCGTACCTCGGGCACGTGCAGGTAAGCGACTCCAACCGCTACCAGCCGGGCGCCGGGCACCTGGACTGGCCGGCGCTCGTACGAACCCTGCTGGAGCTTGACTACCGGGGGTGGCTGGCGTTGGAGTGCCGGCTGCGCGGCGACCCGGTCCGTGCCCTGCAACAGGCCGCCACTGTGCTGCGGCACGCGCTGCCCCGGCGGGCCGCGGCATGACCGCCGCACCGACCCGCACCGGCGGACCGGGTGACCTCGCAGGGCTACGTCACCTCGCGGTCACCATCCTCGACGCCAACTGGGAAGACGACCACACAGTGCCGTCGCGCACCCTCTATCCACACCAGTGGAGCTGGGACTCGGCGTTCATCGCGGTCGGCCTGGCCCACGTCCGCCCCGAGCGCGCCTGGCAAGAGCTGGCAAGCCTGTTCCGCGCGCAGTGGGCCGACGGGCGGGTTCCGCACATCGTGTTCAACCCGGCGCTGCGCGTCGGCGCGTACTTCCCCGGGCCGGACCTGTGGCGCTCCACCGACGCCCAGGGGGCGCCCGCCGTACACACCTCCGGCCTGGTCCAGCCGCCGGTGCACGCGCTCGCCGCACTGCTGGCGTACCGCCGGGCACCCGAGCCGGTCGGCCTGGCCGCTTTGCACCAGCTCTATCCGGCGCTTGTCGCCCAGCAGCGCTACCTCGCCGACCGGCGGGACGTGGCAGGCGACGGGCTTGTCTGCATCGTTCACCCGTGGGAGTCCGGGCTGGACAACAGCCCCGCCTGGGACGACCCGATGGCCGCCGTACCCGCCGAGGCGTCGGTGATGCGCTCGTACCGTCGGCACGACACCGCGCACGCCGACGCCGCGCACCGCCCCACGGACCTCGACTATGCGCGCTACCTGGCGATCGTCGCGGCCTACCGCGACCGCGGCTACGACGACCGCGGCCTCGCCGACCGCCACCCGTTCCTGGTGGAGTGCCCGCTGTTCAACGCGGCGTTCGGGGCCGCCGAACACGCCCTCGCCGAGATCGCCGCGCTGATCGGCGCCGACCCCGGGCCGCACCGGGCCCGTGCGGCCCAGATCACCGAAGCATTGGTACGTCGGCTGTACGACCCGGCGACCGGCACCTTCCAGCCCCGCGACGTACGCGCCGGGCGGCTGCTGGGTGCGCGTACCGTGCTCGGGCTGACGCCGCTGATCCTGCCCGACCTGCCCACCCGGCAGGCCGACACGCTTGTCGTCGAGGCCCGCTCGGCGCGCTTCGGGGTGGCCGCGCGGATGGACCGCCCGTTGCCCAGCCACGATCGGACCGCACCCGACTTCGAGCCGCTGCGCTACTGGCGCGGGCCGAGCTGGCTGAACATCGGCTGGCTGGTACGGCGCGGGCTGCTCGCGCACGGCCACCCGGAGCTGGCAGCCGGGCTGCGCCGGTCGATGATCGGGCTGGTCGCAGGGGCGGGCTGCCACGAGTACTTCCACCCGGACACCGGCGCCGGTCTGGGCTCGGCGGCGTTCGGCTGGACCGCGGCGCTCGTGCTCGACCTGCTAGCCGACGAGGAGTAGCCCCGAGCCGGGTAGCGTGCCGGCCCCAGCGACGGTGGCCTGCGCTGGCAGCGCCGTTTGCCGGCACCGGGCGTGGGTAACCGCCGGGCGTGACCGACAGCGCGGGCGGCGGCGGGTTTCCGCACTTCATCGACGCGGTGTCCCGACGGTCCGGCCTGCCGACCGAGCAGGCCGTCGCCCTCGCTCGCGCCGTACTCCAGACGATGGCCGAACGAGTCACCGGCGGCGTGCCCGACGACCTGGTCGGGCACCTTCCGGACCAGGTGGACGGCTATCTGAACGACTTCGCGCCGCCGTCTCACTCGGACGTGCCCGGCTCGCCGTCAGATCTGCCCGGCCTGCCCCCGGACCTGGAGGGCTCATCCTCGGATGTGCCGGGCTTGCCTTCGGACGTGCCTCCGGCAGACGCCGGGCCGGCGGAATTCCTCCGCCGGGTGGGCCAGCGCGCCGGGGTGGACCCGGCTACGGCACGGGCCGGCACCGGGGCGGTCTTCGCGACCCTGCGCGAGGCGGTGACCGTACGCGAGTTCCGCGAAATGGTGGCACGACTGCCCCGCGACGGCGATGCCGCGCCCGGCTTGCCCGCTTTGCCCGACCTCTGACTTCGGCGAGTCGGTCGTGGACGGCGAGCGCGTCAGGCGCCGGATAGTTCCTCGGGTTCGGCGACCCAGGCGGAGAAGACCGGCACTCCGTGCCACGACGAGCCCTCGGCGCCGTCGGCCGGCCCGTCGGCCCTGTCCTCCCAGGTGGCGGCCCCGTCCGCCCGCCGGCCGACTCCGTCGGTTCGGGTGTCCGCCCTGTCCGCCTGCCGGCCGGCGCCGCCTGCTCGGGTGTCGGTGGCTATGGCCACCACGGCGTAGGGGTGGCCGAAGCGCAGCTCGGCGATGCGTGCCACGCCCTCCGGCGGCAGGCTCACCGTTCCGAACATGCCGGTCACCGCCGCGGCCTCGAAGCCGTACCGGTCGTAGCGCGCCATCGCCACCT
This sequence comes from Micromonospora profundi, assembly GCF_011927785.1. Lineage (NCBI taxonomy): Bacteria > Bacillati > Actinomycetota > Actinomycetes > Micromonosporales > Micromonosporaceae > Micromonospora > Micromonospora profundi. Next base: position 1,866,130 of record NZ_JAATJK010000001.1, read on the forward strand.
GCCGCGCCTCGAAGCCCTGCGCCGGCTGGCCCAGCGCTCGCGCCAGCGCGGCGGTGGCCGCCGGGAAGCCCAGCGACTCGGCGGTCAGGTCGTGGTCGCTGCGGGCCGACCAGCAGGGAAGCACCGCGCTGTGCCGCTCCTCGCGGCCGTCGCGGGCCCGGGTCCGCACCTGCTCCTCCCGAACCGTCCACAGCGGAGCATCACCGAGCGGAAGGTCGAACAGGGACCGCCGTCCGGCCGGTTCGGCGCCGTCGACCACGCCGGCGCTGAGGTGGTACGCGGCGGCCAGCACATCGGCCGGCGGCACCTCCGGCGCGGCGGCAACTGAGAGCACCACGAGCCCCGCCCCGTCGGCTGTCTGCGCCGGCGCGGCATGCATGATCACGTCACCGGCTCGCGCGGTCGTCACGATGGCGCACTGGTGGCCGTGGCCCGGGCTGCGGAGTACGCGGCGCAGGTCACGTGCCCAGGCGCTGCCGGGGCCGAGCGTACGGGCGTCGGCGACCTCGAACGGCTCGGCCCACGAGATCCGGGTCGCGAGAGCGCTGGCGAGGGCGAAGACCACGTCCGGGCTGACCTTCAGCGGGAACGTCTCGATCAGCCCATCGGTGTGCTCGCGTGCCCACGCGTCCAGCCCGGCCTGCTCGGGCAACGCGCCCACCTCGGTCGTCGCGGGCAACGCCGCCCGCCATCCTGTCGTACCGTCGAGGTCTTGACCTGGTCGGTGCCAGAGCGCTGTGGCGGACGCGACAAGCGGGTGCGGCGCGTTCAGCAGCGCGCGGGCGACCTCCGCCGCGCTGCCCAGGTCCGTGCCCAGAGCCTCCGCCAGCGCATCGGCTGCCGGATCAGATCCGGCCGTGGAGCCGGAGCCAGCGGTCGGGTCAGAGTCAACTGCCGGGTCGGGGTCCGCCGCTGCCGCGCTGAGGGCGAGCAGCAGCCAGGCGCCGAGCGGGGAGGCGACGTGGTGCCGGTCGCCGATCGTGGCGTGCAGCCGCTCGGCGTACGCGGACAGCGGCCCGTGCATGTCGGTCGTCATGCCCCCACTCTGCCCGCCGTCGCCCGGTCCGGCATCCTCACCGGCGGTGGGTCACGACCACAGCTCGAACGGCTCGTCGATGCTCTCGCCGGCCAGAAACGGCGTGATCAGCTCAGGGAGCCGGCCCGGGTAGAACCGCTCCGTGCTGGCCACCACCTCCGGCAGCGGCCACCATCGGAAGCCGAAGTAGTCCTCCCGCTCGTAGTCCAGCCGGTGCGCCTCGTCCACGTCCGGCCCCGGCCCGGCCAGCCGCACCGCGACGATCACCTCGTCCTGGACGTGGCGCAGCTGCCTGTGCAGGAAACTCGCCCGCCGTCGCCAGTTCGGCGCCCCCACCTGGTCGCCGGTGACCACGATGCCGGTCTCCTCGCGCAGTTCCCGGACGGCGGTGTCGCGGTACGTCTCGCCGGGGTCCATGCCGCCGCCGGGCAGCTCCCACCAGGTGCCGAGCCGGGGATGGTCCGGGTCGCGGGTGTGGAACAGCAACACCCGGTCGTCGGCGTCACAGACCACCACACGCACCGCGCGCCGCTCCCACACCGGCAGGTCGTCGGGCAGCTCGCTCATCGGGCCAGTCTGCCGCAGCACCGGCTCCGGCCGAACTCTGCCGCCGTGCCTGCTCCGATCGGGCGCTCTGCCGCCGCGCCGCGCGCCACGCGGCACTGCGCCGCCCCCGCGCCACGCGGCGCCCTGTCGCCGCGCCGGCTCCGGGCGCTCGGACCGGGGCCGGTAGGCTGCCCGCCGTGGCTGGTCTGTTGAGGAACGTGGCGCAACGCATCTCCCGGGTCGGCGCGGCTATCCCGTCGCCCCGACGGTCCGGGCCGGCACCCGCACGGGTGGCCCGTCCCCGGCAGGTCAGTGCGTTGCAGCGGCGGGAGTTGACGTACGCCCCCGAGCGGGACGGCCACGCCGACCCGGGGGAGATCGTCTGGACCTGGGTGCCGTACGAGGACGACCCCCGTCAGGGCAAGGACCGTCCGGTGCTGGTGGTGGGGCGGCACAGCAGGACCCTGTTCGGGCTGATGTTGTCCAGCCAGAGCGACCGGGACGGGCAGCGGCACTGGTTCGCGCTCGGCCCTGGCGAGTGGGACCGGGACAACCGGCCCAGCTGGGTCCGGCTGGACCGGGTGCTCACCATGCGCGAGGACAGCATCCGCCGGGAGGGCGCCGTGCTGGACCGGCCCCGGTTCGACCGGGTGGGGCAGGCGCTGCGCGCCGGCTACGGCTGGCGCTGACCGTACCCCGGTGAAGCCCGCCGGCCGCGTGGAGGCCGCCGGCCTGCGCGCGCAGGTGAAGCGGACCTCGTTGAGTACCTGCTACACCTGGCCGATGGCGTGGTGGACACCGACGCTCGTAGCCGATCAGGGGATCAGCGCTCCACGAGGCGGGTGCTGTCGGTGAGTTGGCGGGCCGGCCTGGCGGCGGAGAGGCTCTTCGCCTGGTACATGGCCGCGTCGGCGCGGCTGAGCGCCTCGGTGAGTTGGGCGGGGCCGGTCACCGGGGCGAGCCCGACGGACGCGGTCACCCGGACGCTGCTGCATCCGCTGAGCCGGATCGGTGCGGCGACGGTTTCGCTGAGCCGGCGGGTGGCGTGCTCGATCCAGCGCCGGTCGACGATCGGGCTGGCGAGCAGGCCGGCGAACTCGTCACCGCCGAGGCGGGCGACGAGGTTGTCCCCGGCGAAGCCGGCCAGGCGGTCGGCGACGCTGATCAGCACCTGGTCGCCGGCGGCGTGCCCGTACCGGTCGTTGATCTGCTTGAAGTCGTCGAGGTCGAGCACGATGGCGATCAGTGGCTGGCCGCCGGCGTCGGTGAGGAGTGCGGCCGCGAGGCGGTAGAAGGCACGCCGGTTGGGCAGCCCGGTGAGGGGGTCGTGGCTGGCGGCGTGCCGTTCGGCGGCGAGCTCGGCCTGGAGGTGCTCGATCTCGGCCTCGGCGCGTAGCGCCCGTCGGCGCAGTTGCCAGGAGGACAGCAGCGCTCCCGCCGCACAGATGCCGGAGGCGACGCTCATCGGATCCGGCACGAGACCTCCCATCACCGCGACCGCCTCCAGCCGTCGGTCGACGCGGCGCGGGTGCCGCGTCGGGCCCATTTCTCCCCATTGGTGCCCACGGTGGGTCACTCAAAGTGAACGGATAAGCACCGTTCACGTGCGTTATCATGCTCGCCGTCCGGTGCAGATGCAATAGCAGATGCACGTGCATACGTCCGATGTCGATTACCGCACCCTCGCCGTCAACCGCTCCTCCCACGGGCACCGGCGGGCTCGTGAGCAGAAAGACGCCTCTCATGCAGCAGCCACCCAATGGCGTTCCGATCCATCAGTTGCCTCCGCTGAGCTGGCTGAAGAGCCGTCGCAGCAACCCCAGCGGCAACTGCGTCGAAATCGCCGAACTGCCCGGGGGAGCAGGCATCGCCGTCCGTAACTCGCGGCATCCTGAAGGGCCGGCGCTGATCTACACAGTGGACGAGATCGCCGCCTTCGTGCTCGGCGCCCGTGACGGTGACTTCGATCATCTGATCAACTGAGCGCTCCGACAGGCGCGTCCCGGGAACGGGACTGATTCACCGCTCCGGAGGAGTTCATCTCACCGACGGTCCATGGCATGCTTACACGTCGGCCGGGCCGGATGCCCGACCAAGTGGTCGGTATCCGGAGGCCCGCACGTGACGATGGTTCCCGCCGAGGGCGGCCCGACAACGGGGCCGACAGTGCTGCGCATGTTGCTCGGTGCCCAACTGCGCCGGCTGCGGGAGGCCAGCGGGGTGACCCGCGAAGGCGCCGGCTGGGAGATCCGCTCGTCCGAGTCCAAGATCAGTCGGATGGAGCTGGGCCGCGTCGGGTTCAAGGAACGCGACGTGGCCGACCTGCTCACCCTGTACGGCGTCACGGACGGGCAGGAGCGTGAGGCGCTGCTCAAGCTCGCCCGGGACGCCAACAGCCCGGGGTGGTGGCACCGCTACGGCGACGTCCTGCCCAGCTGGTTCCAGTCGTACCTGGGGCTGGAGGCCGCGGCGGCGCTGATCCGCAGCTACGAGGTGCAGTTCGTGCCCGGCCTCCTGCAGACCCCGGAGTACGCCCGCGCGGTCGTCCTGCTCGGGCACAGCGCGGCGGACGTGGCCGAGATCGATCGCCGGGTGGCGTTGCGGATGCAGCGCCAGGAAATCCTGCGTCGTGATCGTCCGCCGCAGCTCTGGGTCGTGGTGGACGAGGCGGCGCTACGCCGGCCGATCGGCGGCGTCGAGGTGATGCGCGGGCAGATCGAGGCGCTCATCGAGGCGACCAGGTCGCCCCACATCCGACTCCAGATCATCCCGTTCGCGGCCGGTGGCCACGCGGCGGCCGGCGGCGCCTTCACCATCCTGCGCTTCGGTGATCAGGAGCTGCCCGACATCGTCTACATCGAACAGCTCACCAGCGCTCTCTACCTCGACAAGCGCGACGACCTCGAGTACTACGCAGTGGCCATGGAGCGGCTCTGCGTGGAGGCCGAACCGCCGGAGCGCACCCCGGAGATCCTCGCCCGGTTGCTGAAGGACGCCTACCCGCACTGACGCACGTCCGCGTCGTCGTAGCGGGCTCGGGCCTCGTGCACCTCGGCGATGTGCGTTTCTGCCCACGCCTTGATGGCCCGTTGCACGGGCAGCAGGCTCTCGCCCAGCGGCGTCAGCTGGTAGTCGACCCGGGCCGGCACGCCAGCGGTCACCGACCGGCTCACCAGGCCCTCGCGCTCCAGTTTGCGCAGCGTCTGGGTGAGCATCACCGGGGCGGCCGGCGGGGTGGGTGGTCTGCTGCTCGAACTGGCGGCGCTGCGCGGTGTGCGGACCGTAGCGGTGGCAGACCCCCGGGACGAGGAGTTGGTACGCGGGCTGGGCGCCGACTGGTTCGTGCCGCGTACCGACCGGTTGGGCGCGGCGGTGCGCGCAGTGGTTCCGGGTGGGGTGGACGCGGTGGTCGACGCCGCGGTCGTCGGCGTCGCGGCTCACGAGGCGATGCGGGGCGGGGGAACGTTCGTGGCGCTGGTGGCGCCGTTCGCCCCGCCGCCGTTGCGGGCCACCCGGGTCGTCGTTCAGGAGGTCTGCGCCGACGGCGCCCGGTTGGCGGAGTTGTCAGCGCTTGTCGACAGCGGCAGTTGAGCCTGCGACTGGCCGATCGGTTGCCGCTGGCTGAGGTGGCGGCGGCGCACGAGCGGCTGGCCGCCGGAGGTCTGCGGGGGCGTCTGGTGCTAGTGCCCTGAAGGTTCGCTATTGACCGACGCCGACGTGTCACGCTAATCTCTGGATCGATACAGTTCTGAATCGATCCAGAGGGGTGCCGGGTGAGGCCAACACTGCAAGCCGTCGCGGAGGCCGTGGGCGTTTCCCGCAGCACCGTGTCCAACGCCTACAGTCGCCCCGACCAGCTCTCCGCCGCCCTGCGCGAGCGGATCCTCGACGCAGCCCGGCAGCTCGGCTACCCCGGTCCCAACCCCACCGCCCGCTCCCTGCGTCGCGGCTTCGTCGGCTCGATCGGGGTGCTGTTCACCTCGCAACTGTCGTACGCCTTCACCGACCCCTTCGCGGTCCGCTTCCTCGCCGGGGTCGGCGGCGCCGCCGAACGGCACGGCACCAGCATGCTGCTGGTGCCGCTGCCGCCGGCCCAGACCGACGCCCGGCGGGCGGTGGAGAACGCCGCAGTCGACGGCTTCTGTGTCTACTGCGCCGCCGACGAGGAATGGGCGCTGGACGTGATCCGGGAGCGTGGCCTGCCGTTCGTCACCACTGCGGCCCGCGAGGACGCCGGCCCCGACGACCGGTTCGTCGGCATCGACGAGCGCGCGGCGGCCCACCGCATCGCCGCGCACGTGGCCGGCCTCGGCCACCGCCGGGTCGCCCTGCTCGCCGACGCCGTGCTGCCCGACGCGTCGACCGGCCCGGTCACCCTGGCCGGGGCGGACGAGGTGTGGCATCCGACCACCCGCGACCGGCTTGCCGGCTTCGCCGACGCGTTCGCCGAGGTCGGCGTCGACTGGGGCGAGTTGACGCTGGTCAGCGCTGCGGGCAACAGCCGGGCCGCCGGAGTCGCCGCCGTCGCCGGGCTGTTCGACAGGCCCGCACCGCCGACAGCCGTGCTGGCCGGCTCCGACGTGCTCGCCCTCGGCGTGCTCGACGCGCTGGCCCAGCGGCCGGGTAACACCAACCCGCCGGTTTCGGTGACCGGCTTCGACGACATTCCCGAGGCCGCGACCGCCGGCCTCACCACCGTCCGGCAACCGGCCGAGGAGAAGGGCCGGATCGCCGCCGAACTGCTGCTCGACCCACCCACGGACCCCGCAGCCGGTCACGTGCTGCTGCCCACCGCGCTCATCGTCCGGTCCTCCACCGGACCTGTCCCGAGGAGTTGACCATGGAATTCCCGACCGGATACGTCACCGCTCTCGACGCCATGAACCGTCACGTCAACTCGGCCCGACCGGACGCCCCCGTCCAGGTCGAGCGGCCCCGCCGGGCGCTGCTCGCGCCGACCCGGCAGGCCGCCGCCGGTGTCCTGCACCGGCTCGCCGACCGGATCCAGCCGCGACCGGTGCCGTCCACCCCCCGCTGCTCCTGACCTGCCCGTCAGGCCCGGTGCCACCCGCGCAACACCCCATTTCGGTACGCGGGGAACGGGCGGGTCGGCACCGGGCGGCGCGGGTGGTCGAGCGGGGAAGGGCCAGGCAGACTGGTGAGGCCATGTCACAGTTCACGCCTGCCCTCCGCCTCCACGACCGCTACGTGCTGCACGAGCGGATCGGCCTCGGCGGCATGTCCGAGGTGTGGCGGGCCGACGACGAAGTGCTCGGCCGGCCCGTCGCGGTGAAGGTGCTCGCCGGGCAGCTCGCCGCCGACCCGCACCTGATGGCCACCATCCGGCGCGAGGCCCGCGCGGCCGCCCGGCTCACCCACCCGCACGTGACCCAGGTGTACGACTACGCCGAGGCGACACTGGCCGGCGGAGTGGTAGTGCCATACCTGGTGATGGAGCTGGTCGACGGGCACAACCTCGCCGATCGCCTGCGGTCCGGGCCGATGCCCTGGCCGGAGGCGGTCCGGGTGGCCGGGCAGATCGCCGCCGCGCTGGCCGCCGCGCACCGCATCGGCGTGGTGCACCGGGACGTCAAACCGGGCAACGTCATGCTCACCGACACTGGTGCCAAGGTGCTCGACTTCGGCATCGCCGCGCTCGGCGGGCTCGACAGCCGATCCGGCGAACCGCTGATGGGCACCCCCGCCTACTTCGCCCCCGAGCGCCTCGCCGCTGGCCCACCCGACCCGGCCAGCGACGTGTACGCCCTCGGCGCGCTGCTCTACCGCCTGCTCACCGGCCAGGCGCCGCTGCCAGTGCAGAGCTGGGAGGACGCCCTCAGGGTGCACCGGCAGCGCACGCCGGTGCCGCCGCTGCGGGTGCCCGGCCTGCCGGCCGACATCGCCGAGCTGACCCTCACCTGCCTCGCCACCGATCCGGCCCACCGGCCGAGCGCCGCCCGGATCGCCCGCCGGTTCGGCACCGCGCAGCCTGTCGAGCCGGAGATGCTGGGCTTTCCGCACTCGGCGGCAGCCCATCCGCCCACCGAGATGATGCGTCTCCCGTCGCCAGCTCCGACGGGCAACCGGTCCACGGAGATGGCGCACGTCCCGTCGTCGACCCAAGCAGTCCACCCGCCCACGCTCATCGACCGCTCGGCGACCCCAGCGGTCCTCGCGCCGGCCGCCACCCCGCTGGCGGCTACCGCACCGGCCGCTACCGCACCGGCGGGCACCGCACCCCGTCGGCGTCGGTCCCGCCGGCCGCTCGCCGTGCTGACCGCCGCCGGGCTCGCGGCAGTGGTCGGGCTCGGCGCGCTGCTCACCCAGGGCCCCGACTCGCCTGAGTCACCCGATACCTCGCAGCTCGCCGCCCCGTCCGCCACCAACTCCCCGACGCCCTCGCCCACCACACAGTCGCCGAGGCCGACGTCACCGGCCGCGCCGCCGCCCACCACCAGCGCACCGACTCCGACTCCGACCCGGACGTTCGGCCAGCAGGTGCCGGTGAGCCTGTGGCAGGTGACCGGCGAGTTCACAGCGGTGCTTGCCCAGGCGCAGGCGCGCGGCGACATCGACCGCAGGACCGCCGAGGACCTGCGCGACGACCTCGCCGACCTGGGCAGCCGGCCACGCGACCGCGCCCGCAACATCGCCGACCTGCGGGAACGCATCGCCAAGCTGGTCGAGCGGCGCGAGATGTCGGCGCGTACGGGCGCCCAGCTCGACGCCCTGCTCACCCAGGCGACCACTGCCGCCACCGGCCGCACCGACGACTGACGCGCTACTCGGCGAGGATCTGCTCGCGGAGGATCTCCGCGTGCCCGCAGTGCTGCGCCAACTCCCGCAGCACGTGCAGATAGACCCAGCGCAGCGGCAGCGGCCCCCGCCGGTTTCCGCGCAGCACGTCGTCCAGACCCAGGGCGGCCGTCGCCCGGCGGGACGCCGCACACGCCTCCCGGTGTGCTTGCCGCACGCTGGCGATCGTGTCGTCGGCGTCGAGGAGGAACGAATCCTCCGACGACTCCGGTAAGCCGATCTCGGCGCGGGACCGGCACGTTACGGCCTCGTCGAACCACACCTTCTCGACGAACGTGACGTGCTTCACCAGGCCGAGCAGGGTCGTACGGGACGGCACCAACGACAGGCGCGCCTGCTCCTCGGTCAACCCGTCCAGACAGCCGTCGAGCGCGTTGCGGTGCTCGTCGATGAAAGCCTCGAACTGCTCATGTGCGGAAGCGCCGACCACGTCGGAGGCGAAGGTCACCGGAAGGGACGTCATGACCGCAGCCTAAGGCCACCGGCCGGGACGGTGTTCAACCGAAGGAGACCAGGGCGCCGCGCTCGTCGAAGCGGGCCGTTCCCGCCCATGCGACCTCCCAACGGTTGCCCTCGGGATCGGCGATGTAGGCAGAGCGCCCACCCCAGGGCCGGTCGGTAGGCTCGGCCACCACCGTCGCACCCGCCGCGACCGCTGCGGCGAAAGCCGTGTCGACCTCGGCCCGGCTGTCGACGTTGCAGGCCAGGGTCACCCCGGACCAGCCGCCGGTCGGACCGGGCACGCCGGGTGCCGCCTCGGCGGCCAACTCCGGCAGCGGAAAGAGCGCGAACAGAACGCCGCCGAGCAGGAACGCCGACCAACTGTCGTCGCTGCCCGTCGACTCGGGCCAGCCCAGCGAGCGGTAGAACGACCGCAGCCGGCCCATGTCGCGGGCGCCCACTGTGACAACCGACAGTCGGGAGGGAAGTGCGTCCATGACACTGATCCTGCCCGGGGCGTACGACAAGTCGGCACCCACCGTCTGTCAGGGACGGTGAGCGGCTCCCGGGCCGGCGAGGGCCTGAAGCGACGCGGTGGTCGCAGGGTCGGCCGGGAAGAAGGCCTCGACGGCCAATCCGGCGACTGTGACGTCCAGCGGCGTACCGAAGAGGGTGGTGGTGCTGAGGAAGGACATCTCCCGGCCGTCATGGCGGTAGCGCAGCGGAACGACGATGCGTGACACCGCCGTGCTGATCGGCGTCTCGTGGGCGTCGTCGCCGGGGTAGCCGCGAAGCTCCTCGTGCAGGTCGTACAGGATCGGGTCGTTGCTCGTCACTGCCTGCTGGCGCAGCCGGCTCAGCAGATGGGCGCGCCACTGCGGCAGGTTGAGGATGCGCGGAGCCATGCCGTCGGGGTGCAGGCTGAGCCGCAGCACGTTCACCGGGGGGCTCAGTAGGCGGGGGTCCGCGCCAGCGGTGAACAGGGCCACTGCCGGATTGGCCTCGACAAGGTGCCAGTGCTTGTCGACGAGCAGCGCTGGGTACGGGCTGTGACCGTCGAGGATCTGCCGCACTGCAGCGCGCACCGGGTCCAACTCCGGATCGGTCAGCTCGTGAGTGGAGTACGCGGGCGCGTAGCCACCGGCGAGCAGGACCGTGTTGCGGGCCGCCAACGGCAGGTCGAGCTGCTCGGCCAGCCGTAGGATCAGCTCCGGACTCGGGCGCGACCGCCCGGTCTCCACGAAGCTCAGATGCCGGGCCGACACCCCCGCCTCGATCGACAGGTCGAGCTGACTCATCCCGCGGGTTCGGCGCCAGTCGCGCAGCAACTCCCCGACGCCGCGCGCGGGCCCTGCCGTGGTCGTCACGCCTCGACCCTAGTGACAGCGGCTGCGCACGAACCATTACCTGCGAGGTAATCGACAGGGCACCGGCAGCCTCGGGACCATCTCCCCATGACCGCGTACGGACTTGCGCATCTGCGCACCGCATCCACCCACGCCGACGTGCTGGAGTACCTGCGCCGCATCGACGCCACCCTTGCCCCCTTCGGCGGCCGGTTCCTCGTCCACGGCGGCGACGTCGAGGTCCTGGAGGGTACCTGGCCGGGCCATCTGGTGATCATCGAGTTTCCCGACCTGCCCACGGCCCGCGCCTGGTACGACTCCAGCGACTACCAGGAGATCAAGCCCTTCCGGACACGGCACATCGCTGGCGACGTGATCCTGGCCGACGGAGTCGAGCCCGACCACAGTTCAGCCGAGCTCGCCGCGAGCCTTGCCCGCCAAAGCGCGTGACGGCCCGCCGCCAGCCTGGCCCGCCGAAGCAGGTGACGGCTCGCCACTAGCGAGGCGAGGCGAGGTGACGGAGGACTCCGTTTCGCCGGCTGGCCCGGTGCCGTCAGCCGATGTCGGCCCGGGCCAGCGAGCCGGGCTCGGTGCCCGCCTGTGCGTGCACCTCGCCCGCAGGTGACCAGATCGCCGACCCGCCGGCCGCCTCGGTATAGCCACCACCCGTCGACCCCGCGAAGCTCGCCACCGCCACCCACACCCCGTGCGTCGTGGCGATCCGCCGCGCCCGCCCGTCCGTCACCGCCGCGTCGCACGCCGACTCCAGCACGCCCGCCGCGTACACGTCGATCCCCAGCGCGGCCGTCTCCGCCGCGTGCGCGGCGACGCCCGTGTCCTTGCAGATCGCCAGCCCGACACGCCAGCCGTCCACATCCAGCACCGCCGGCGCGTCGCCCGGCCGGAACCGGCGGGCCTCCACGTCCCCCAGCCACATCTTCCGGTACGCGATCGTCACGCCGTCGCCGGTCACCGCCAGCGTGGCGATGTGCTCACCGGCCACCGGCGCGCCGGCCAGCGCGAGGGTGCCCGTCTCGGCGCACGCCTCGACCAGCGGCGCCAACCGGGGATCCTCGACCGACACGACAGGCCCCTGCAACTCGTACCCCGTCAAAGACAGCTCCGGAAAAACGACAACCCGGGCGCGCGCCGCGCGGACAGCGGCGGCGTGCGCCCGCGCGTTCTCCGCGACATCCAGAGGTGCGCACGGAGGTTGCGCCGCCGCGAGCCGCAGTGGGGTACGGTGCTGCACGCCTCCTCCGGAAGGGGAGGCGTGCTCGGTCGGGCGGTGGCCCGCGTGGCCGACTCTCAGGAACACTTCGTAGCGTGGGGGCATGATTCGAACGTCCCACGCCGTGCTCGCCACCGGAACCCCCGCCGCCGCGGCCGAACCGCCACAGGATGGCATCGTCGGCTACGTCACCGACCTGGTGGAACGACTCGGTGGGCCGGGCGCTGGCCTGGCGGTGGCACTGGAGAACCTGTTCCCGCCGATCCCAAGCGAGATCATCCTCCCGCTCGCGGGGTTCGTGGCCGCGCAGGGCCGGATGAGCCTCGCCGGGGCGATCTTCTGGACGACGCTCGGATCGGTGGTCGGTGCCCTGGCGCTGTACTACATCGGCGCGTCACTGGGGCGTGACCGAACGCGCGCCATCGTGCAGCGGCTGCCGCTGGTGAAGCTCAGCGACGTGGACCGGACCGAGGCGTGGTTCCTACGGCACGGCGTGAAGGCCGTCTTCTTCGGCCGGATGATTCCGATCTTCCGAAGCCTGATCTCCATCCCCGCCGGGGTGGAACGGATGCCGGTACGGATCTTCCTGCTCTACACCACGCTCGGCAGCCTCATCTGGAACAGCACCTTCGTGCTGGCCGGCTACCTGCTCGGCGACAACTGGCACCTCGTCGAGGGCTACGTCGGCATCCTCCAGAACGTCGTCATCGTGGTCTGTGTGGCCGGCGTGGCCTGGTTCGTCGGGTCCCGCGTACTGCGCGCCCGCCGCGCGGCCCGCAACCCCGAGCCCGTCGTTGAGGTCACTCCCGACCCGATCCCCCCGACGCCGGGAGTGCCCGACCCGAGTGGGCGCGGAACGCTCTACCGGAGCGGCTCACAAAACCCCCACGAGCACTGATGTAACGGCAGCGCCAGGCCGGGCCCGGGTGGCTGCGTGGTCGGGGCGGGAGTGCGCGGGTGGGCGCTGTCCGGTCCGGGCGTAGCTGCGTGGTCGGGCTGCGCTGTGGGTGAGGGTGCGCTGTGTGGCGTGGGCGCGCTGTGTGGCGTGGTGCGTTGCCTGAGTTGGATGCGCTGTGTGGTCGGGTGCGCTGCGCGGCATCGGCGTGCTGCGTGAGCTGGCGTGCTGCGTGAGCTGGTTCGCTGCGCGGCCTGGGTGCGCTGTGTGGCTGGTGCACGGCGCGGCTGGGTGCCGGCGCGGTGTCCTGGCCCGCTTTGCCCCCGTATGGGTGGTCCCTAGAGTCAGCGTCTCAGCCCTCCGCCCTCCTTTCAGCGCGGGTTGACCGCACGCAGCCCTTGATCGACTCGGGTTCCTTGTAGTCGGTGTGTCCGGCTGGGGTGGATGCCCCGGTTTCAAGGAACCGAGTCGATCATCGCCTGGGTGCCCGGTTCGGTCGGCGTCCGCAGGCGTGGTGTGGGTGGTAAGTCCACTGGTGGGGGGTTTCGGGGTGTGACCGGTGGCATCCTCAGGCCGGAATCGTGGCGGCCCCGGCCGGGTTACATACCCTGACGATCGCAGTACGGCCGACCGCAGGCCACCCCTCACGGGGAGGATGCACTGCTCGGCCGGAAGCGCTGCCCGGCCCGCTCGACGTGGTCGGAATGCGCGGCCCGGCCCGGTGGTTACACACTGGCTGAGCGACCGCACCAGCGGCGGGCGATGCCCGACGTTCGAGAGCAGAGCCCGCGCCAGCGACTCGCCGGCACCTCAGGGACTGACCCACGGACTTGACCTACGGGCTCGTCCAATCGGCTTTGCGAAACGATGGCCGACCCCGGGAATGGCCCCGGCCCCCGGGTGGTTACACATGGACCGGCCGCTAGAGGCGCCCCCGCGCCCGGCCGCCGTGAATGACTTTCCCCCCTTTGTTGTTTGTGCAGCGCCGGACGAGGTGCTGACACCCGTGCGCCGCCCCCCGGTGGTGTGTGGGTGTTTCCTACCCCCGAAGGAGCTACCCCCATGAACACGATCATTCGTAAGAGCATGTTGTCGGTTGCTGGTCTCGCGTTCGCCGGTGGTGTTTTCGCCGGCCCCATCGCTGCTCACGCCGCCACCCCGGTGGATGGCAAGCCCGTCGCGGTCGCGGTGCAGGCCGGCAAGCCTGACACCGGCAAGTTGATCCCGCACGGTACGCAGGGCGCGCAGTCCCGGATCGCCCTCAACGACGAGCAGACCGCGAATGTGAAGGCGATCATCGCCGCGACGAAGAAGGCCGGCATGCCTGAGCGGGCTGCGGTGATCTCGATCGGTACGAGTCTGCAGGAGTCGAAGTTGGAGAACCTGGGTCACCTGGGTGACCGCAACGATCATGACTCGCAGGGCTTGTTCCAGCAGCGCCCCTCCAGTGGTTGGGGTACGCCGGAGCAGATCACCGACCCCGACTACTCCACCACCGCCTTTCTGAAGGGTTTGAAGCAGGTTGACGGGTGGCAGGACATGCCGTTGACCGTGGCCGCGCAGACGGTGCAGGTGTCGGCGTACCCGGACGCCTACGCCCAGTGGGAGCAGCAGGCCGCTGATCTGGTCGCCCAGTACTGGAACAGCTGACCCACCTCACAGCACCGCAAGATCCGCTGGCCGGCACCCCACTCCGGGGTGCCGGCCAGCGGCATGTCCACCGCCCGCATACCCGCCGTCGCTGAATCTTGGACAGTTTCCGTTAGCCACGGACGGAAACTGTCCAAGATTCAGCCCCGCGACGGGCGCGAGTGCCGCGCGACGGGCACAGCAGGTGCGGGTGCCGCGCGACGGGCACAGTAGGTGCGGGTGCGGGTTGGGAACAAGGTTGTGGTGGGGCGGGTTGTGGACAGTGTCGGTGTGATCCAGTGTCCCCGGGCCTCACCTAATATCGCCGTCGCGGAATACCGTCAGGCTGGAGCCGCGTCGCGCCACTCGCCGAGAGGCGACCTGCACACCGACACCGGTGCCGCCCCCGACCCACCCGGTCGGGGGCGGCACTGTCTCCGGCTCGGGTGCCCGACAGGTGCTTGATTCGCGGCACAATGCTCCGGTGACTGTCGCGCAGCCCTGGTCCGAGCAGTCGGGTGTGCTCGTACTGCCCGGTGGGGCGACGGTGCGCGGACGCCGTGTCACCGCGACCGCGTCGCCGGCTGACTTCGCCCTGCTGTTGGCGCCCGGCCCGGTGCCGCCCTGGCCTCATCGGCGGATCCGGTGGCCCGACTTCTGGGTCCCGCTGGACCGGGCGGACGCGCTCGACGCCTTGCGGGACGCCCTGCGGCGGGCGTACGACGGTGAGCGCGTCGAGGTGGCGTGCAAGGGCGGGGTGGGTCGTACGGGTACGGCGTTGGCGGCGTTGGCGATCCTCGACGGTCTGCCCGTCGAGCGGGCGGTGCCGTGGGTGCGGGCGGGCTATCACCCGAAGGCGGTGGAGACGCCCTGGCAGCGGCGGTGGCTACGGTACGTCGCCTGACCTGTGGGTTTGGCTGGCGTAGTCGCTTGGCAGTGCCGCCCGTGGCCACCAGGTCGGCGGGTGTGCCCGTAGAGGCGGCCCGCCCGTGACCGAGACGATCCGTGGCGGCATCCGGTCCCGCCGGGCGATCTTGTTGACTAGGGTCGGGCACATGAGAGCTGCGCTGTTGGCGGTGACGGCGACCGTCGCCCTGGTCGCTCCGGCGCCGGCCACCGCGCCTGCATCGGCGGCTCCCGGCACGGGGACCGCCGCCACGCAGGCTGGGGCAACAAGGGCCGTCGGCGCGAGAGGAGCCGCCGCCACGCAGGCAGGGACAACAAGGGCCGTCGGCGCGAGAGGAGCCGTCGCCACACAGGCTGGGGCAGCAAGCGCCGTCGGCGCGAGAGAGGCCGTCGCCCCACAGGCTGGAGCGTCAGGGACTGCCGCCGCGCCGGCCGGTGCCGCGCCGGCCGTGCGGTGCCCTCGCGTGCCGGCGCCTGCGGTGTCCCGGCCGCCCCGGCCCACGCCCCCGCCTGACGTTCCCGAGCAGCGGACCGTCGGCGGCGCCGGGCTGGCCACCAGCGGCCTGGTCGTGCCGGCCGGCGTGGGCGCTCCTCCGGCGATCACCGCCACGTCGTGGTTGGTCGCCGACCTGGACACCGGGCAGGTGCTCGGGGGCTGCGGCCCGCACGAGTACGGCACGCCGGCCAGCGTGCAGAAGCTGCTGCTGGCGGCCACCATGATGCCCCGGCTCGACCCGAAGCAGACGGTCACCGTCACCCCGGCGGACATGAACATCGAGCCCGGTTCGTCGGCAGTGGGCCTGGTCGCGGGTGGCCGGTACACGATCGAGACGATCTGGTTGGGGTTGCTGCTCAACTCCGGCAACGAGGCGGCGAACGCCCTGGCCCGGTTGGGCGGCGGGTCCGACGGGGCGGCCGGTGGCGTCCGCGCCATGAACGAGCAGGCGTACCGCCTCGGCGCGCTCCAGACGCACGCTGTCACCCCGTCCGGCCTGGACAGCAAGGGCCAGTTCACCAGCGCGTACGACCTGGCGCTGATCGCCCGCGCCTGTTTCGCCCAGCCGACCTTCCGGCGGTACGCGCTCACCGAGCAGACGACCATTCCGGCCCAGCCCGCGCAGCGCACCAAGGGTTTCCAGATCCAGAACGAGAACCAGCTGATCTACCGGTACCCGGGCGCGTTGGGCGGCAAGACGGGCTTCACCGACCTGGCCCGGCACACCTACGTGGGTGCTGCGGAGCGCGACGGGCGACGGCTCGTGGTGACGCTGCTGGGTGCCGAGCCGGCGCCGATGCGCGGCTGGGAGCAGGGTGCAGCACTGCTGGACTGGGGCTTCTCGCTGCCCCGTGATGCCGCCGTGGGCCGGCTGGTCGAGCCCGGCGAACTGACCGCCACGCCGTCTGCCGCGCCGTCGGCGTTGGCCGCACCCGGTGCGCCCCGGCCGGCCGCTGCCAGCGGCCCGCACCCCGGCGCGGGCTGGCTGTGGTTGGTGACCGCCGTGAGTGGCGCGGGGGTGCTGGTGCTGCTGGGCGGGCTGCTGTGGCGCCGCCGCCGGCTGCCCTGAACGAATCGACAACCGGCTCTGGGATCCATAGACTCCGGTCGTTCTGGCACCACGAGTCCAGGAGGATCCCTGTGTCGAGTGAACTCGAACCGACCTCCGGTGCGGCGGTACCCCGCCGGCCGGTGCGCGCGCTCACCCGCCTCGCGGGCGTGGCGGCGCTCGCCGGGGCGCTGGTCGCCGGCGCCTCCGCCGCAGCGGTGGCGGCACCGAGCGCGGCCCGCGACGCGCTGACGGAATCAGGCGCGCCGAGCGCGGCCCGCGACGCCCTGACCGTGCCGAGCGCGGCCCGCGACGCGCTGACGGCGTCCGCCGTGTCGCCGGCCGCCGAGCGTCCGCCGCGCACCACGCACGGCCCCTGCGCGTACACCGAGACGCCTGACGAGCCGGCCGCCCGCCCTGTGCCGCTGCCGCCCGATCCCCGCCGTACGCCCGCTCGGGGTACCGTCCGGGTGACCCTGGCCACCAACCACGGGCCGATCGGGTTGACCCTGGACCGGGAGGCCGCGCCGTGCACCGTGCAGAGCTTCCTGCACCTGGTCGGCAAGCGGTTCTACGACCGCACCTCGTGCCACCGGCTCACCGCGTACCCCACGCTGAGCGTCCTGCAGTGCGGCGACCCGTCGGGCACGGGCGAGGGCGGCCCGGGCTACCGCTACCGCGATGAACTGCCGACCGACCTGCCGCCGGCGCCGACCGACCCGACCGGTGTCCGCCGGCTCTACGCCCGGGGCGTGCTGGCCATGGCCAACGCGGGGCCGGACACCAACGGCAGCCAGTTCTTCCTGGTGTACGCCGACTCAGCGCTGCGCCCCAACTACACGATCTTCGGCGAGGTCGACGCCGCCGGGCTGGCGACCCTGGACCGGATCGCCGCCGGGGGAGTGGCGCCGACGGCCGAGGATCCCGCACCGGTCGACGGCGCGCCCGCGCTACCTGTCGACATCCGGCGGGCCGTCCGCTCCCACCACCACCACTGAGGCGTACGGCGCGGTGGGCGACTCGGGTCGCCCCCGCGCCGGTACGTCAGGGGCCGGGTCGTGGTGAGGTCGCGCAGCCAGGTGAGAGCGGGATCGTCGGTGAAGTCGCCCAGCCACGTGCGGGCGGGACCGTCGTCGCCGAGCCGGGCGAAGGTCAGCAGTGCGAGCGACGGCTGGCGGACCGAAAATTTCGGCTGCCGGACCGGTACTGGCGAACCCAGGATCCGACTCGATTCAGCCCGTCATGACAGGTGCGGCGACCCGGTCGGCGGCGCGGTGGTGCTGTCCCGTACGACAAGTTCGGTGGCGAGTTCCACCCGGGGTGAGTCGATGCTCTCGCCCTGGGCCAGTCGCAGCACCGTCCGGGCCGCCAGCCGGCCCATCTCGACAAGCGGTTGACGCACAGTGGTCAGTGGCGGTGACGCCCAGCGGGCCTCGGGCAGGTCGTCGAAGCCCACAACGCTGACGTCGTCGGGTACTCGCAGGCCGCGACGCCGGATGGCCTCGTACACACCGAAGGCCATCTGGTCGCTGGCGGCGAAGATGCCTGTCGGCGGGTCGTCCAGGTCGAGCAGTGCCGTGCCGCCGGAGAAGCCGGAGGCGTGGTAGAAGTCGCCCGGGTAGATCAGCGCGTCGTCCACCGGCACGCCTGCCGCCTCCAGGCCGGCCCGGTAGCCGTCGAGGCGGGCGCGGCTGCACAGCAGGTGCGTGGGCCCGGCCACGAACCCGATCCGTCGGTGCCCGATGGCCAGCAGGTGCTCGGTCGCGGCGAGCCCGCCGGCCCAGTTGGTGGCGCCGATGGTCGGTACGTCCATGGCCGGCACGCCTGCCGGGTCGACGACGACCACCGGCACGTTGAGGCGACGGAGTTGGGCGTGCAGGGGCGGGCTCAGGTGTGACGTCACGAAGATGACGCCGTCGGTGGCCCGGGTCCGCAGGTTCTGCAGCCACTGCCGGGCGGCGGTGGGCTGCCTGTGGATCGCGGAGACCACGGTGCCGACGCCGGCGCCGTGCCCGACGTCCTCCACGCCGCGGATGATTTCCACGGCCCAAGGGCTGTCCAGGTCGTTGAAGACCAGGTCGACGAGGCCGGCGCGGCGGACGCTGCGGCTGCTGCGGCGCCGGTAGCCGTGGTGGCGCAGCAGCTCCTCGACCCGTTCCCGGGTGTCCGGGGCCACATCGGACCGTCCATTGAGCACCCGCGACACGGTCGGCACCGAAACACCGGCCTCCCGTGCGATCGCGGTGATGGTCACCCTGCGTCCGTCGTCCGCGCCCACCCGCGTCTCCTCACCGGTCCGGAAGAGCGACCGCAAGCCGTCGCCATACCATTGTCCCGGAACGGTGTTCCCGCCCCTTCGCGCCATCTTGCCTCACGGACGTGGGTTGACGACATGGCAGGTCGGTTCTAGCGTTCGGCGGAGTTGCGGAACGGTACCGGTAAGTTATCGGGCACCTTCCGGTGTGCTACCCGCCGTCGCCGCCCGGCGGCCGCCGCCTGTTCCCTGTCGACTGACGGACCGAGGACGCCATGTACACCGACCTGTCCGAGGCCCAACTCCGCGACCACCGTGGCGTGGTGACCGACCCGGGCGACTTCGACGACTTCTGGGCCGGCACCCTGGCCGAGGCCCGCGCCGCCGGATGGCCGGTCCGGGTCGAGCCGGTGTCGACCGGCCTGACCAGCATCGACGTGTTCGACGTGACGTTCGCGGGCTTCGCCGGTCACCCCGTACGGGCCTGGCTGCGGATGCCTCGCGGGGCAGGTGCGGCGCTGCCGACCCTCGTGCAGTACGTCGGCTACGGCGGCGGACGGGGGCACCCGCTGGAGAACCTGCTGTGGGCATCGGCGGGGTTCGCCCACCTGCAGATGGACACCCGGGGACAGGGTTCCGGCTGGAGTCGAGGCGTCACCGGGGATCCGGGCGTGGCCGGCCCGGAGGTGCCCGGTGTGATGACCCGCGGCATCGCCGATCCCCACACGTACTACTACCGGCGGCTGATCACCGACGCGGTCCGGGCGGTGGACGCCGCCCGTACCCTGCCGATGGTCGACCCCACCCGGGTGGCGGTGTTCGGGCAGAGCCAGGGCGGCGCGTTGGCCCTCGCGGCCGGCGCGTTGGCGCCCGGCGTCCGCGCGGTGGTCGCCCTCGTGCCGTTCCTCTGCGACATCCCGCGCTCGGTGGTGGTCACCGACGCGCGGCCGTTCCGGGAGATCCGCGACTACCTGGCCATCCACCGGGACGCCGAGGACCAGGTCCTCACGACCCTGGCGTACGTCGACGGGGTCAACTTCGCGCGGCGCTGCCAGCGGCCGGCCCGGTACTCGGTGGCGCTGATGGACGACATCGTGCCGCCGTCGGGGGTCTACGCCGCAGTGAACGCCCACGCGGGGCCCACCGAGCTGGCGGTGTGGCGGTACAACGGTCACGAGGCCGGCGGGATCGACGACGACGAGGCGGCGCTGCGGTTCCTGCGCGGGCACCTTGTCGACGACGCCGAGGCAGTGGGAGAGGCCCCGGTCGTCGCCGGTTGATCCGTCGCGGACGGCAGTCGGTTGATCGGGCCTGGAGCCCGAGGTGCGGCTGGTAGACAGAACGGGTGCGCAGGCCAGGCCGGGTGGGCGGCGCCGCCGTGCTCGCGCTCGTCGCGGCACTGGGCGGCTGCTCGCACCCGCGCCCCGACCCGGGGCCGGCGGCTCCCGCGCCGGCGTCGGGAAGCCCGGGACCGGCGTCGGCGAGCGCCGGGCCGTCCGCCACGGACCGGCTGCCGGGGTTCGTGGTGCTGAGCGACGTCGACCCGCGCATCCACAGCGACATCAGGTACGCCACCGACCACAACTTCGTGGGTCGGCCGATCGCCGCGTACCCGGAGCCGCTGTGCCTGCTGACCCGGCCGGCAGCCGAGGCGCTGCGCCGGGCACAGGACGCCGCGCTCGCCGGTGGGCACAGCCTCAAGGTGTACGACTGCTACCGCCCGCAGCCGGCGGTGGACGACTTCGTGGCCTGGTCGAAGAGTCCGCGTGAGCAGCAGACCAAGGCCGAGTTCTATCCGCGACTGGACAAGGACCGGCTCTTCGCCGACGGCTACATCGGCGCGCCCACGGCGCACAGCCGTGGCAGCACCGTGGACCTGACCCTTGTCGACGAGCCGCCGGCCAGCCAGCCTCCGTTCCTGCCGGGGCAGCCGCAGGTCGCCTGCACAGCGCCGGTCGGGCAACGGTTCGCCGACAACAGCGTCGACATGGGCACCGGTTTCGACTGCTTCGACACGCGGGCGCACACGGCCGACAGCCGCGTCAGCGAGACGGCGCGTACCAACCGCCAACTGTTGAAGCGGCTGATGGCCGACGCCGGGTTCGTCAACTACGACCGCGAGTGGTGGCACTACAGGTTCCGCGACGAGCCGTACCCGGACACGTTCTTCGCCGCCCCGGTGGCGCGCTCGTCGGTGGGCTGACCGGACAGGCGGGTCTGCCCGGACAGGTTCAGCTGCCCTGGAGAAGTGGGCTGCCCCGGACAAGCGGGCGCCCAGACGTGCGCACCCCGACCTGCGCCGGGTCCGGTGAGTGCGTGGGGCCAGCGCTCCCCTCGGCCGGCTTGAGCGCCCCGCGGCCGAGGGGAGCGTGCCGGCGCCCAGATCGTCATCCAGCTCAGGGTGCCCGAGACGTTGACCTGCCGGCGAGGCAGAGCTTAGCGTACAAGTGGGAACAGCGTTCCGCAGTGCGGAAGATCGTTTGTCGGTTCTTTTCCCGTGGCGCTAGGTGAGGGGTAGAGCCAATGTTCCAGATGCGTGAAAGAGAACGACGTTCCGACGACTGGCTCGCCGACGGGAGCGGGTGCCGTTCGGCCCCGGCGCGGCGCGCGCTGCCGTGGTGACCCGCGTCGCCGTGGTGACCGGTGGGGCGTCGGGCATCGGAGCGGCGGTCGTCAGGACGTTGGCCCGCGACAGTACGCACGTCGTCGTCGCCGACGTCGACCTCGACGCCGCGCGCGAGGTGGCCGCCGAGGTCGGCGGTCGTGCTGCCCAGCTCGACGTCACGGACAGCCAGGCCGTCGACGCGTTCTTCGCCGACGGGCAGTGCCCCGACGTGCTGGTGTGCAGCGCGGGTGGCGCGCTGCGCAGCGCCGCGCTGGAGATCGACGATCCCACGTTCGGTGCCGTGCTGGACCTCAACGTCGGAGGCTTCTTCAGGTGCGCACGCGCCGCGGCGCGTCGGTCGATCCGGCTGTCGCGCCCGCTGAGCATCGTGCACGTCGGCTCCAGCCTGGCCGAGGGGGCGGCGACGGACCTCGCGCACTTCGGGGCCGCCAAGGCTGCCTGCGCGTCGTTGGTGCGCACCCTCGCCGTCGAGTGGGCATCGCACGGCATCCGGGTCAACTCCGTCGTCCCGGGCCTGGTCCGGACGCCCGCCACCGCAGCCGTCCTGGCCTCCCACGAGGCGTCGCTCGCCCGCGACGTGCCCCTCGGTCGGGTCGGCGAACCGGACGACGTGGCAGGGGCCGTTGCCTACCTCGTCGGGGCCGACGCGGGCTGGGTGACCGGTACCGCGGTCACCGTCGATGGCGGGCGTCGCGCGTCGCGCTGAGCACTGGCGCGCCCGGCGGAGCCCGGGTGGCCGAAGGGTGCGACTTGACGTCCGAACGGCCACCCAGGTGAACGGTTCGGAACCGTTGACCAACGGCGAGGCAGAGTTTAGCGTCTGCGAAACGGCGTTTCGCAGAGCGGAAGAGCCGTACTGCGGACCTGGACCCCGCAGTGCTGGAGTGAGGAGCGATACCGATGTGTCAAGCGTTTGAGGTGAAACCGCGTTCCGTCAGTCGGAATCTGGTTTCGGGTTTCGCTACCACCATGGTGCCGCTGTCGTGACGTCCCCCATGACGGCCGGTACGTCTGCCGACTCGGTCACGCAGTCGGCGGACGAGCCGCTGCTGCGCGTCCGCGACCTCCGCATCAGCGTTGGCGACATACCTCTGGTCCGAGGCGTGTCCCTGGACGTCCGCGCCGGCGAGATCGTGTCGGTGGTGGGGGAGTCGGGCTCCGGAAAGTCGCTGACGTCGCTCGCGGTCCTGGGACTGCTGCCACCGGAGCTCGCGACGAACGGAACCGTCGAGTTCCGTGGCGAGAACGTCACGACGATGAACAGCCGACGACTCCGGCAGTTCCGCGCCTCCGCCGCTCGGATGATCTTCCAGGACCCGGGCTCGGCGATGAACCCTGTGCTGACCATCGGGTTCCAGGTCATCGAGTCCATTCGAGCGGCCCAACGGTGCTCTCGCGCCGAGGCTCGCGAACAGGCATTGGCGATGATCCGCCGGGTCGGCATCGCCGAACCGCAGCGGTGCCTGAGCGCCTACCCGCGCGAGTTGTCCGGCGGGATGCTCCAGCGGGTCGTGATCGCGATGGCGCTCGCTGTCGACCCGCCGTTGCTGATCTGCGACGAACCGACGACCGCGCTCGACGTCACCACACAGGCGCAGGTGCTCGACCTCATTCGCGCCCTGACCAGCGACATGGGAACGGGCGTCATCCTCACCACCCACGACATGGCGATCGCGGCCGACTACTCCGACCGGATCGTCGTCATGTACGCGGGCCAGGTCGTCGAGCACGGGCCGACCCGCGCGACCCTGGCCACCCCTCAACACCCGTACCTGTGGTCGCTGCTCAACGCCCACCCGGACTCCGGTGAGCGCGAGCCCTTCACCCCCCTGACGATCCTCGACGGGGCACCGCCCCGGCCGGACGTCGAAATCCCCGGCTGCCGCTTCGCGCCCCGGTGCCCGTTCCGACAGGAGCGGTGCAGCGTGGAGACCCCAGTCCTCCGGCCGCTGGCGACGGCGCCCGAGCGGTCCGCGGCCTGCCTCGTGTCAGCTTCTCAGGAGGCGGCGTCATGAGCACCAACAACACTCCGCAGGCGACCCCGGGCACGTCGAGCCTGCTTGAGGTGGACGGCCTCCGGCGTCACTTCGCGCTCTCCCGTGGCCGCATGCTCAGGGCGGTCGACGGCGTCTCCCTGCGCATCGACAGTGGGCGGACCCTCGCGCTCGTCGGCGAGAGCGGGTCGGGCAAGAGCACCCTCGGCCGGTGCGTGGTCCGGATGGACGAGCCCACCGACGGCCAGATCCGCTTCGACGGCGAGGACATCACCCACCTGCGGCACCGTGACCTGCGCACGATCCGCCAGCGGATGCAGATGGTCTTCCAGAGTCCGTACACCTCGTTGAGCCCGCGCATGAGCGTCGGCGCCTCCATCGCGGAGCCGTTGCAGATCCACGGCCTGCCCGACGGCCTAAGCCCCGCCGACCGGGTGCGGGAGGTGCTCGACATGGTCGGCCTGCCGGCGTCCGTCGAGACCCGACGCCCCAGCCAGCTCAGCGGCGGGCAGCGGCAGCGCATCGGGCTCGCCCGGGCGCTCGCGTTGAGCCCGAAGCTGCTCGTGGCGGACGAGCCGACGGCATCTCTCGACCTGACCAGCCAGGCGCAGATCGTCAACCTCCTCCTGGAGCTTCAGGGCAGGTTGAGCCTGGCAATGCTGTTCATCACGCACGACCTCGGGCTCGCCCACCACCTCAGCCACGAGTGCGCCGTGATGTATCTCGGACGGATCGTCGAGGCGGGGCCGACGGTGGAGCTGATGCGCCAGCCGTTGCACCCCTACACCCACCTGCTGGTGTCCACCCGGTCGCGCGGCCCTGCCGCGCCGTCCGAGGCCGAGTCGGTGCCGTCCCCGATCAACCCTCCGGCCGGCTGCCACTTCCGTTCGCGTTGCCCGATCGCCGTCGACAAGTGCGCGACCGAGTACCCGCCGTTGCAGGCCACGCCCAGCGGTCGTCAGGTGGCGTGCCATAGGCCGGGAGTGCTGGAGCTGTCGGGAACTGCCACGGCCCGCATTCCTCAGCCCGAAACCTGGCCCAGGCCACCTGCCGCGACCGCGGCACCGACCACCACAGCCCTCACCAGTTCGCCAATCCCCAGTGCAGGAGCATCACATGACTGACGCCGTCAACCCCCGGACCGTGCGATCGCGTCGGGACTTCCTCCGCTACACGGCGCTCGTCGGCGCCGCCTTCGCAGTCGCTCCGGCGCTTGTCGCCTGCGGGTCCGACGACGACGAGGACGCCGGCGCCGGCGGGCCGATCAGGATCGGCACGTCGGTTCTGGACCCGGACGCCAACCCGCTGAAGTCCCTCGGACACAGCGCCAACTACCTCGCCTTCGACGCGTTGACCCGGATGAACCCGTCGACCCTGAAGATCGAGCCGGGGCTCGCCACCTCGTGGACGCGGCTGTCCGAGACGGAGATGGAGTTCAAGCTCCGCGAAGGGGTGAAGTTCTCCGACGGCACGCCGCTGACCGCCAAGGACGTGAAGTTCTCCTACGACATCACGAAGAAGGAAGGCCTGGCCCTGGCCTCCCTGATCGCCAACGTCAGCTCTGTCGACGTGGTCGACGACCTGACGGTGCGCATCCGGACCTCCAAGCCGGACGCGATCCTGGAGAAGCGGACCGCCCTGCTCTTCATCGTGCCCGAGAAGGCGTACACCGCTGCCGGCACGGAGGCGTTCGGCCTCGCGCCCGTCGGCAGTGGGCAGTACCGGATCACCAAGGTGGTCCCCAACTCGCAGATCACGCTGGAAGCCGCGGAGGACCCCTGGGAGGGTAAGCCGGCCAACTCGCGGGTGGAGTACATGCAGTACTCCGACCAGAGCGCCTTCCTTGCCGCGATGCAGTCCGGGCAGCTCGACATCGGCCACAACCTGCCGGTGCAGGCCCTCAAGAACCTGGGCTCGGACATGAAGGTGGAGGTCGTGTCCACCGGTTCGCCGCTGGCCGTGCAGTTCGACACCAAGATCGCGCCCTTCAACAACCCGGAGGTCCGTCGTGCGCTGAACCTCGCGATCGACGTGGAGTCCATCGTCAGCGCGGTGATGAACGGCGCCGGCGAGCCCCTGCCCGGCCAGCTCACCGCCAAGGGATGCTTCGGCCACAACCCGGACCTCAAGGCCATCCCGTTCGACCTTCAGCAGGCCAAGGACATCCTGGCTCGGGAGGGCGTCAAACCCTTCTCCACCGAGATCGCCGGCCTGCCGGTGAACAAGCCGCTGATGGAGGCGATCAGCGGGCAGCTGGGCGCCATCGGCATCACCGTGAAGGTCACCGTCCTGGACTTCGCGGTGTGGGTGGACGGCTTCAACAACGGCAGCAAGTGGCCGCTGTTCGTCAAGGGCATGAACTACTCGCCGCTGTTCGACGCCGAACTGTCCTACCGCTACCCCACGGCCGGTGCCGAGGGGCGCAAGGGCTGGGTGGACGCGCACTACGACCAGCTGCTGGAGAAGTCCCGTAACGAGATGGACTCCGCCGCCCGCGAGAAGATCCTCCAGGAGATGGGGGCACACCTGCACAAGGAGCTCCCGTTCATCTTCCTGTTCGGCCAGCAGTGGGTGGTCGCCAGCACCTCCGATGTCTCCGGGTACGACCCGAGCACCGGGTTCTGGGTGGACGCGTCGACAGTGACGAAGTCATGACGGTCGGCACCGCGCGGATGGGTCGATAGACGTGGCTCACCTGACGTATCTGATCAGTCGCCTGGCCCAGCTGGTCCTCACCGTCGCCGGTGTGATGACAGTGCTGTTCGTGCTCCTGCGCGTCTCGGGTGACCCGGCGGAGGTGTTGTCCGGACCGGACGCCACGCCGGAGATCGTCGAGGCGACAAGGGCCCGGCTGGGGCTGGAAGGCTCCCTGCTGAGCCAGTACCTCCGGTTCATGGGTGACCTGGCGGTCCTCGACCTGGGCCGGTCCTTCACCTTCGGCGGCGACGCGCTGACAGCGGTGACGGACCGGCTCGGGGCGAGCATGTTGATCCTCCTCCCGGCCCAGGTGCTCACCATGCTGCTCGGCATCGCGCTGGGCAGCGCGGTGGCGCGGGCCGGGAAGTTCCGGATCGGCCAGATCTTCATGGGCGGGTCGTTCCTGCTGCAGGCGGTCCCGTACTTCTGGCTGGCGATCGTGCTTGTGCTGTTCCTGGCCCTGCAGTGGAAGGTGCTGCCGGCGACCGGGTCTGGCGGCATCGAGTACGCGATCATCCCCATCATCGCGATGACCGCCAGCCACACGGCCGCGTTGGCCCGGCTGGCCCGTGGTGAGGTCGCGGACGTGCTGCACCGCCCGTTCGTCCTCGTCGCCCGCTCGAAGGGGATCTCACAGGGGCGGCTCATGTTCCGGCATGTCCTGCCGGTGGCTCTCCCGCCGATCATCTCGTACTCGGGGATCCTGTTCGCGTTCTCCGTGGGCCAGCTGGTCGTCCTCGAACCCCTGTTCAACTACCGCGGGATCGGCGCGCTCCTGGTGAACGCCGTACACGGCAGGGACTTTCCCATCGTGATGGCCGGGGTGTTCGTGGTGACGCTGATGGTCGGGCTGGTGAACCTTCTGGCGGACGTCGTGAACCGACTGATCGACTCCGGCCTGCGGACGAAGGTGGGTGTGTCATGACGGAGCAAGCGCTCCAGCCCGGTGTGGGCGGCGAGGCGGGCCCGACCGTGCCGAAGGCCGACGTACGGACGCGCACGCGCGGCCCGCTGGGGCGGCTCGCGCGCCGCCCCGGCGCGATGGTCGCTCTGGGGTTTCTGCTGCTTGTCGCCCTCACGGCGATCTTCGCACCGCTGATCGCCCCGCACGACCCCGTCGTCCAGGACCTCGCCAGGTCCCGGCAGCCTCCGGCGTTCCTGGACGGTGGCGACACGACGTACCTGTTCGGCACCGACGAGTTCGGACGGGACCTGCTCTCGCGAATCATCTACGGAGCACGCATCTCGCTGTTCGTCGGCACCGTTTCGGCGACCATCGCGATGCTGCTGGGCACGACGATGGGCCTGATCGCCGGCTACTTCGAGCGGCGGGTGGGGCCGACGATCCTACGGTTCGCCGACATTCAGTTCTCGCTGCCCTTCTACGTCATCGCGATCGCCGTTGTCGCCCTGTTCGGGCCGAGCCTGCGCAATCTGGTCATCCTGCTGTCGTTCTGGGGCTGGGCGACCTACGCCCGCACCATCGCCGTCACCGTCTCGCAGCTCAAGCGGATGGAGTACGTGCAAGCCTCCCGGCTCCAGTGGTCAAGCGTCGCGCGGATCATGCGTGTGCACCTCCTGCCCGGCGTTTCCAGCAGCGTCATCGTGCTGTGGACGACGTCGGTCGGCGGTCTCATCCTGGTCGAGTCGGCGCTGTCCTTCATCGGTCTCGGCGTGCAGGTCCCCGATTTCTCGTGGGGCTCGATGCTCGGCGGAGCACAGACCGAGCTGCAGGGCGCCTGGTGGGTGGCCATCGTGCCCGGTGTGTTCCTCACCGCCACCATCGTGGCGTTCTACGTCCTCGGAGACGCGCTCCGCGACATCCTCAACCAGCCGGTCCCGAAGGACCACTGATCCAAGACTCCGGGAGCCTCCTGATGCCACACCTGCACGTCAACAAGACCAACCTGCACTTCCGTGAGTCCGGCTCCGGCCCGACGGCCCTGTTCCTGGCCGGTTTCATCCTGGACAGCACGTTCTGGCTCGACCAGATCGCCGACCTGTCCGACATCAGGCGGTGCGTGTCGCTCGACCTGCGCGGGTTCGGCCTGTCCGACCCGATCACCACCGACGACCTCCTCGACCTCGACGTGTACGTCGAGGACGTGGCCGCCGTGGCCCGTGAGCTGGGTAATGGGCAACCCGTCGACCTGGTGGGGTTCAGCCTCAGCTCGGTGGTCGGTGGGCTGGTGGCGGAGCGGTACCCCGAGCTGGTCCGCTCGATGTCGTTCCTCAGCCCCAACCTGCCGCCCGACACCCCGGCGTACCGCCTGTACCGGGACGAGATGGCCAAGCTCGCGGTACGCGAGGGCATCGACGCCGTCTACCGGCGGTTCGCCGAGTACATCGTCGCGTCCGGGGCGAGCCTGCAGAGCCTGGCCCGCTATCGCCAGATGATGCAGGACACCCGCCTGGACATGGTGGTGGCGACGCTGCGTACCTGCGGGCGTACGCCGGACCGGACCGATCTGCCGAGCCGCATCACAGTGCCGACGAACTTCGTGACGGCCACCGGGGACACGGTGTTCGACAGGTCGGTCGCCCAGGGTTACGCCGACAAGGCGCCCAAGGGCCGCGTGTCGGAGGTGAGCGGTGCCGGCCGGTTGACGCCCCTGGAGTCTCCGCACGAGCTGTCCGCCGTCCTGCGGGAGTTCTGGAACGACCTGTGACAGAGGTTCAGGACAGCGGCACGTCCTAGCCAGGCCATCCGGCGCCCCCAGCCCTCGCGGGTGTGGGGGCGCCGGTCTTTTCCGCCCCGTGCAGGCGGCTCTCACGTGTGAAATCCTTTGCGGACACCCACCGGCCCGTCTACCGTTCTCGACGCATGGTCAACCGATCAGATCCCGAGGAGCACGCCGTGTCGCAACGCGATCACCGCACCACCACCTGGCGTACGCCGGGCGCGGGTGCCGCGTTGCCATCCGGCGCGTGGTATCGGGGTCTCGGCCGTCGCGCCGAGTGCCGGCTGC
The DNA here is from genome assembly GCF_011927785.1 of Micromonospora profundi. Lineage (NCBI taxonomy): Bacteria > Bacillati > Actinomycetota > Actinomycetes > Micromonosporales > Micromonosporaceae > Micromonospora > Micromonospora profundi. Next base: position 1,895,060 of record NZ_JAATJK010000001.1, read on the forward strand.
CTGGGCGGCTCCACCGCTGACGCGAGCGCGTCCGGCCGCCGCCCACCCCCTGAGGATCGGGCGGCTTTTTCGTATCCGCTGACCTTCCCGCGCTCCGGTTGACCCGGACCGCGATCGTTCCCGGTCACCCCCTGCGACGATGGTGCCGGGACCCACACAAGGAGACCACGATGGGATTCACGCCCCTCGCCGGCACCCGGGCACCCGTCCGGGTCTGGACCGACCCGTACGCCATCGAGCCGCAGGCGGCCAAGCAGCTGCGCAACATCGGCGCGCTGCCCTGGGTGCAGGGCGTCGCCGTGATGCCCGACGTGCACTTCGGAAAGGGCGCCACTGTCGGCTCGGTGATCGCCATGCGGCAGGCCGTCTCGCCGGCCGCCGTCGGCGTGGACATCGGCTGCGGCATGTCAGCGGTGCGTACCTCGCTGACCGCCGCCGACCTGCCGGACGACCTGGCCGGCCTGCGCTCCGCGATCGAGGCCACCATCCCGGTGGGCTTCGCGCAGCGGGACCGGGCAGTCGACCCCCGTCGGATCCGGGGCCTGGAGCAGGGCGGCTGGGACGACTTCTGGGGCCGGTTCGCCGGGCTGGACCGCAAGGTGGCGCAGCTGGAGACCCGGGCACAGCGGCAGCTCGGAACGCTCGGCGGCGGCAACCACTTCATCGAGGTCTGCCTGGAACAGGGCGGCGACGACGAGGGCCGGGTGTGGCTGATGCTGCACTCCGGGTCCCGCAACATCGGCAAGGAGCTGGCCGAGCGGCACATCGGGGTGGCCCGGGGGCTGCCGCACAACGCCGACCTGCCCGACCGGGACCTCGCCGTGTTCCTCGCGGGCACTCCCGAAATGGACGCGTACCGGCGGGACCTGTGGTGGGCGCAGGAGTACGCGCGGCGCAACCGGGCGGTCATGGTGGCCCTGCTGTGCGGCGTGGTGCGGGAGCAGTTCCCGCAGGTGTCCTACGACGAGCCGATCTCGTGCCACCACAACTACGTCGCCGAGGAGAGCTACGACGGGGTGGACGTGCTCGTCACCCGCAAGGGCGCGATCCGGGCCGGGAAGGGCGACCTGGGCATCATCCCCGGGTCGATGGGCACCGGGTCGTACATCGTGCGGGGTCGGGGCAACGCCGACGCCTACTGCTCGGCGTCGCACGGTGCGGGCCGGCGGATGTCGCGGGCGCAGGCCAAGCGGACGTTCACCAGGGACGACCTGGTCGCGCAGACCGCCGGTGTCCAGTGCCGCAAGGACGCCGGGGTGATCGACGAGATCCCCGGCGCGTACAAGGACATCACCGAGGTGATGGCGCAGCAGGAGGACCTGGTGGAGGTGGTGGCGCACCTGAAGCAGGTGGTCTGCGTCAAGGGGTGACGGGCCGCGCGGGCCGGCAACGAGCGGCCCGCGCGGTACGCGTCAGAAACCGGCGAAGACCCGGCGCAGGTCGTCCACTGTCACCGGGCCGGTCACCTGTACGCCGTCAGGGGTGTACGCGGGGCCGAGCCGGCCCACCGCGAGTCGCAGCCATGCCTCGGCCGGTGCGGTCAGCTCGCCGTCGGGCTGCTCGGGCGCGTCGACCAGCTCGACCTTCTCGCCCAGCCGCAGCCCGTACGTCCGTTCCGGCTGGTGCAGCCGCAGCAGCAGCGTGGCTTCCCGGCCGTCCAGCTCCTGTGGCTGGCTCGTCCAGCTCAGCATGCCGCCGACGTGGTCGAGCAGCAGCGGCACCGCCTGCGGTGTCACCGCCGCGAACCTGTTGAACGCCACCTCGACGTCCCACTGGTGCAGGGCGAACTCGCTGAGCCGGAACCGGGCCGAGGTGGCGACGTCCACCGGTTCGGGCAGGAAACCCATGTCGATGCGCAGCGTGGCGCGGGTGTCGGCGTCGAGTGCCTCGTACGCCTCGACGAGACGTTCGTTCGTGGTCAGGAACCCGGCGGCGTGCTCGGCCGGGGACATCGCGTCCCAGCGCTGCCAGACACCGCGGTTGAAGTCGCCGTCCGGTGCGGGAGCGCCGGTGCGGGCGGCGGTAAGCGAGGCGAGGCCGATCTCGGCGCCGCTGCCCAGGTGACTGAGCACCTGCGACACCTGCCACTCGCTGGCACCCGACGGTCGGATCAGTTCGTCCTCCTTGAGGTCCCTCACGAGCGCGGCCAACTCCTCGTGGCCGGCGCGGAGAGCGGTGATGATCTCATCGGCAGGGGTGGGCATGTATCTCCTCAGCGGGTTTGTCGACTGTCCGCGAAACGCTATCCGACGCCTGCCGGTCCACCCCGCAAGCGAGGTGGACCGGCAGGCGTCTCTCGGTCCGCTCAACCCATGTGCGCGGGACCGCTGGTCCGGATGTCCCCCTTGCGTACCTTGATCAGGAACAGGGCGATCAGGCCGGCGAGCACGATCAGTGCCGCGCCCCAGGCGAACGCCACGCTGTAGCCGTGCACCAGCGCCTTGACCTGGGTGGCCGGGCTCGGTGCCCGGGACACCAGGTACGCGGTGACAGCGCTCGTGTACATGGTGTTCAGCAGGGCGGTGCCCAACGAGCCGCCGACCTGCTGGGTGGCGTTGAGCGTCGCGCTGGCCGCGCCGGCGTCGTGCTCCGGCACCCCGAACAGCGCCAGGCTGGACAGCGGCACGAATGTGAAACCGAGGCCCAGGCCGAGGATGAACTGGGCGGGGAGCAGATGGGTGAGGAACGAGGTGTCCACGTCGATCTGAGTGAGCACCAGCATGCCGATGGCGGCGAGCGCGGCGCCACCGACCATCAGCGGTTTGGCGCCCAGCCGGGGCATCAGCTGGCTGGCGCCGGCGGCGGCGATCAGCACACCGCCGGTGACCGGCAGCGACGCGAGGCCGGCCTCCAGCGGCGTGTACCGAAGCACCACCTGGAAGTAGAAGGTCAGGAAGAGGAACGCGCCGAACAGGCCGGCGCCGATCAGCGTCGTGGCGAGGTACGCCGCGCCCCGGTTGCGGTCCAGGATGATCCGCAGCGGCAACAGGGGATGGTTGGAGCGCAGCTCGATCACCACGAAGACGGCGAGCAGCACCACACCGGCGGCGATGAAACCGAGCGTCGCGGCGGCGTCCCAGCCGTCCTCCGCGGCCTTCGTGAAGCCGTACACGAGGGAGACCAGGCCCGCCGTGACGACGACAGCGCCCGGTATGTCGTAGCGGGTGTTGCCGTGCGCCCGGCTTTCCGGCACCAGCGGCAGGGCGAGGGCGATCGCCACGGCGGCGATCGGGATGTTCACCAGCAGGCACCAGCGCCAGTCCGCGTACTCGGTGAGCACCCCACCGAGCAGCAGGCCGACCGCCGAGCCACCACCGGCGATGGCGCCGTACACGGCGAACGCCTTGGCGCGTTCGGTCGTCTCGGTGAACAGGACGGTGAGCAGGGCCAGCGCGGCCGGGGCGAGCAGCGCGCCGAAAGCCCCCTGTAGGGCCCGGGCGGCGAAGAGCATCTCGCCGGTGGTCGCCAGACCGCCCAGCGCGGAGGCCAGCGCGAAGCCGATCATGCCGACGATGAACGTGCGCTTGCGCCCCCAGTAGTCGGCGATCCGGCCGCCGAGCAGCAGCAGGCCACCGAAGGCGAGCGTGTAGGCGGTGACGACCCACTGCCGGTTCGCGTCGTTGATGCCCAGGTCCGCCTGGGCCTGGGGGAGCGCGATGTTCACGATTGTGGCGTCCAGGACCACCATCAGCTGCGCGAGGGCGATGACCATCAGCGCGAGCCAGCGCCGCGGGTACGGCGTGCCTGTCGACGCCCCGGCGCCAGGTGCGCCGGGCGCGGTCGAGGTCGCTCCGGCCATGGTGATGCCTCCGTGCTGCGGTCATCCTTCGGGCCGGACAGCCCGCCCGGCGGCGGTATAACCATCGCTGCCACCTCGAAACGTGAGCCCGCTCCTCAAGCGGGCGCGAGGATCACCGGCACGGCCACCGTGTTGATCCGGGCGCCGTCCTGGGCTGACACCTCGTACACCTCGACAGTGCCGTGCTGCTCGCGGGTCGTACGCCAGCCGACCACCACCCGGTACGCGCCCCGGCAGCCGCTGCCGCAGCTGGCGGTGCCGAATCCGGTGGCGACCTCCCGGCCGGCGGCGTCCCGCACCCGGACACTCACAGTGGCCTCGAACACGTCGGCGGTGCCCGTGACGGTGAGCGGGGCGGTGACCCGCTCGCCGACGGTGGGACCGGTGACAACGATCGGCGGCAGCAAGCTGGTGTAGTCGGCCCTGCCGACCGGGTCGCCGTCACCGAAGCGGACCTGCCGGACGCTGGGGAACTGGGTGAGCGTCCACACCACCTGCGCCTCGCGGAGGCGCTGCTCTGCCGGATCGCCGGCGGGTGGGATCCGCAGCGTCGCCACGCCGTCGGTGATCCGGGTGACCTCGACGCCGGCCGGCAACCGGGTGGTCAACCCGGTGGCGGCCTCGGCGGGTGTGGGTCCGGCGGCCAACTCGGTCAGCGCCAGGCGGGACGTCGCCACGGTGGCCGGTCGGGTCCGCCGGGTCGGGACGAGCTGCCCGGACCGCACGTACCACAGCTCGATGGTCACCGTGGCCTGGTGGCGCGTACCGGTGGGCGCCGGTGCCAGCGGACGCGGCGGCGTGCCGGTGACCGCCGGTGTCGGCGTGGGCGTCGGGGTGGCCCGCGGTGTGGGGGTGGAGGTGGGACGTGGTCGTTCGGTTGGCGCGCCGGTCGACGTTGGTGCGGTCGGCGCCGGGCCGAGGGCACCGGAGCGCGGGGTGCCGCAGCCGCCGACGAGAAGCACTGCGACGAGTACCGCAACGCCCAGCGTGCGCCGGCTCATCCCGCGTCACCCTTCGGGCTGGCGGTTTCCGCATCGGGGTGCCCCGCCGGGCGTGGCACGCCGCCGGGACCGTGCGCGGGCAGCTCCAGCCGGAACCGCGTGCCGGCGCCCGGCTCGCTGCGCACGCTCAGCACGCCGCCGAGCAGCGTGGCCTGTTCCCGGGCGATGGCCAGCCCCAGCCCACTGCCCGGGGCGGAGCGGGACGGATCGGCCTTGTAGAACCTGTCGAACAGGCGGGGCAGGTGCTCGGCCGGGATGCCCGGCCCCTGGTCGGTGACCTCGACGACGACAAGCGGACCCGCCCTGGCCACCGTGGCCCGGATCTCGCCGCCGCCGTGCTCGACAGCGTTGGACACCAGGTTGGCGAGCACCCGCTCCAGCCGGCGCGGGTCGGTGCGCAGCACGATCGGCTCGCCACCTATCAGCACCCGCGCGGACCAGCCGCGCGCCGCGACGATCCCGTGCAGCAGGGCCGCCGCGTCCACCGGCTCGACGCTCGGCCGCTCCCGCCCGGCGTCCAGCCGGGAGATCTCCATCAGGTCCTCCACCAGCCGGCGCAGCCGAACCACGTCGCCGACCAGCAGCCGCGCCGCCGGCCGCGCGTCGTCGGGCAACTGGTCGAGGTGCCCGCGCAGCAGCGAGGCCGCGGCCACCAGGGCGGTCACCGGGGTACGCAGCTCGTGCGCGACGTCGGCGGTGAACCGCCGCTCCCGGGCCTGCGCCGCCGACAGCGCGGCGATCTTCGCCTCCAGAGCCTCGGCCATCTCGTTGAACGACGCCGCCCAGTCGCTGAACTCGTCGCGCCCGCGCACCGGCAGCCGGGTGGCGAGCAGCCCTTCGGTGAGCGCTCGGGCGGCCCGGCTGGCCCTACCGACCGGTTCCAGTGTGCGGCGGGCCAGCGCGTGCCCCACCCCGGCGGCGAGCAGCACCACGACCACCCATCCGGCCAGCAGCGCGTTGCGCAGTTGGACCACGTCGGCGGCGATGCCGTCCTCGTCGGTGAGCACGTACAGCTCGGCGGTCGAGCCGGGTATGCGTCCGCCGACAACAAGCAGTCGAGGGCGCATCCCGGGGGCGGAGCGCTGGTAGCCGAGCTGCCCGCCCGCGACGGTGGCCCGCAACCGGGTGCCCAGCGCCGGGGCGTACGCCGGGTGCGAGGGGCGGGCTGGTCCGTCGACGAGCACCACGTGCCGGCCGCTGCTCTCGAAGCTGGTGAGCAGTTCGGTGCTGCGCTGCTCGGTAAGCGGCAGGAACTGTCCGGCGAGGACGAGTTGGTAGCGGGCGTCGGCGGCGGCCTCCTGGAGCGAGGCGTCCATCCAGGACTGCCGCAGGAGCAGCCCGGTCCCGCCGGCGAGCAGCCCGGCCGACACTCCGGCGACGAGCACGAAGGCGACCGTCAGCCGGCGCCGCAGGCGGCCCGGTGCCACAGCGCGTCCGGCCATCGCCGCCCCTCTTTCTCAGCCGCTGGACAGCTTGTAGCCGGCGCCGCGCACGGTGCGGATCAGCAGGGGGTGCGCCGGGTCGTCCTCGATCTTGGCGCGTAGCCGCTGGACCGCCACGTCGACCAGGCGTGAGTCGCCGAGGAAGCTGTGGTTCCAGACCAGGTCCAGCAGCAGATCCCGGGTGAAGACCTGGCCGGGGCGCCGGGCCAACTCCAGCAGCAGGCGGAACTCGGTGGCGGTAAGCGCGACCTCCCGGCCGTCCCGGCGCACCACGAAGCTGCCCGGGTCGATCTCCAGCCCGCCGACCTCGATGGTGCTCGACGCCGCCGGCGCGGTGGCCCGGCGCAGCACCGAGCGGACCCGGGCCACCAGCTCGGGCAGGTCGAAGGGCTTACGCAGGTAGTCGTCAGCGCCGCACTCCAGGCCGACCACCACGTCGAGCGTGTCGGTGCGAGCCGTCAGCATGAGGATCGGCACCTGGCTGGTCCGCCGGATCTCCCGGCACACCTCAAGGCCGTCCAGGCCCGGCAGCATGACGTCGAGCACTATCAGGTCGAGCGGGTGGGCTCGCCATGCCGCGAGGGCCTGCCGCCCGTCGACGGCGGTGTCGACCCGGAAGCCGGCGCGGCGCAGACCGAGGGCGGTGACCTCCCGGATGGAGGCGTCGTCCTCGACCACCAGTACGCGGCCCTCCATCACCTGAGAGTAGACCCGCCTTCATGGCGTGCGACCTGGCGAAACGGTCGGTGTCGGCGGCCCGGCCGGCTTCGCGGGGTGCCACGGTGGCGGGTCGGTGAACTACCTTGCTCCCGACCCGGTCAGCTCACCCGAGAGGGCACGACGTGCAACGTTTTGGCTGTGTGATTCGGCTCCGCCCGGAGCAGCGGGAAACGTACCTGCGGCTACACGCCGACGTCTGGCCGAGCGTCGAGCAGACGCTGCGCGAGGCGAACTTCCGCAACTACACGATCTTCCTCCACGACGACCTGCTCTTCGGCTACTACGAGTACGTCGGTGACGACTACGAGGCCGACCAGCAGCTCATCGCCGCGGACCCGCAGACGCAGGAGTGGTGGAAGCTGACCGATCCGTGTCAGGAGTCGCTCGCCGAACCCGGGTCGGGGGACTGGTGGGCGCCGATGCGGGAGGTCTGGCACCTGGCCGAGGACGCACCTGAGCAGAGCCCGCCCAGGTGAGGCCCGCCCGGCCGGACGGTCGCGTTCCGTCCGGCCGGAGACGTCGCCGGGCCCGTCACTCCTGCCACTGGTGGGCCACGTCGAGCACGACCCGGCTGTGTGTGCCGGGGCCGGCCAGCACGAGCACGCGGAACGGCAACCGGGCCCGTACGCCGACCGCGAACGTGCTGTAGCCCTCGAAGCTGCCGCCGAAGACGACGTCGCGCAGCGTCGGGTAGCGCAGCAGGTTCGCGGTGTGCTCGCCTACCGCGTACGGGATCGTGCCGGAGTGGGCCGCGTCGTAGGCGGGTGCCCGCAGCGAGACCCGCAGCAGCGCGCCTCCGGCGGTGTACGGCGACAGTGCCAGCCCCTCGCCCTCAGTCCACGTCTCGCCGTAGCCGACCGAGTAGCCGTCCACCGGGCCGGCGAACTCGAACACCACCCGGTCGTAGCAGTCGTGTCGGCCGGTGCGTACGTCGACAAGTGGGGCGTCGCTCAGCGTGCCGGCTGTCTTCTCCGCGCTGCCCCAGGTGATCCCGCAGTACGGCGACGTGGTCGCCGTGGTGGTGCTCGCCGTGGCGCTGCTGCCCGCGCCGGCTACCAGTCCGGCGAGGACGACCGCCAGCGCCGTCAGTGCGCTCCTGATCCTCATCGTGGTGCCTCCATCCGATGCTCGGGGCCACGTGGCGGCAATGGTGCCGGTGACCCTCTGCGCTGACCGTCGTCCTGCCGTGGCACTGGCAGTTCGCTGCGGCGTAACCGCTGGGTAACAGCGGCCGGTATGACACGTCCGCTATGCCGGAGGACGGTCGCTGTCACTTAACATTCACGTACATCAATGATCGGCGACCGGCGGTCGCCGGCGATCAGGGGAGTGCGTGATGTTCCGACGACAACTGAGACGTGCGATGCAGGTCGCGCTGGTGGCGGTCCTGGCGGCAGCCGGGATGCAGCTCGCCACCGGCGCACCGGCCGCCGCCGTCCGGACGATCTACTACGACGCGAGCCGGACCGGCGAGTTCCGCACCAACTTCGACCAGGCGGCGCAGATCTGGAACAGCCGGGTCAGCAACGTCCGGCTCCTGGCCGGCACCCCGGCCAGCATCACCATCACCGTCGACGACGGCTGGCCCCGGGCGCAACCGACAGGGCTCGGCTCGGGACGGATCTGGATGGGCCGCACCGCCGTCAACCAGGGGTACGACCGCAACCGGATCGCCGCACACGAGCTGGGCCACATCCTCGGCCTGCCGGACCGGCGCACCGGCCTCTGCACCGACCTGATGTCCGGCAGCAGCGCCCCGGTCTCCTGCCGCAACGCCAACCCCAGCTCGACCGAGGCGTCCCGGGTCAACTCCCTGTTCGCCGGCACGCTCGCCGCGCCCACCGCCGGCACGACGTACACCTGGACCGACGAGGCCGGCGACATCAGCCCGCTTGTGGTCGGCGGCCGGCCGGCAAGCGAGAGTTACCCCTTCATGGTGTACGTCTCCGGCTGCACCGGCACGCTGATCAAGGCCAACTGGGCGGTCACCGCCAAGCACTGCTCTACGCCGACATCGGTGCGGGTGGGTAGCGTCAACCGCGCCAGCGGCGGAACCGTGGTCCGGGTGACCCGCGCGGTCAACCACCCGAGCGTCGACGTCAAGCTGCTGCAACTGGCCAGCTCGGTGACGTACGCCCCGGCGCCCATCCCGAGCACCTCCGGCGCGGTCGGCACCGCCACCCGGATCATCGGCTGGGGTCAGACGTGCGCGCCCCGTGGCTGCGGATCAGCCCCCACCGTGGCCAACGAGCTGGACACGTCCATCGTGGCCGACAGCCGGTGCTCCGGCATCAACGGCCCGTACGAGATCTGCACCAACAACACGAACGGCAACTCCGGCGCCTGCTACGGCGACTCGGGCGGCCCGCAGGTGCGTCGGGTCAACGGGGTGTGGAACCTGATCGGCGCGACCAGTCGTGCCGGCAACAACAACTCCACCTGCGCCACCGGCCCGTCCATCTACGTGGACCTGCCGTCCATCCGGTCCTGGATCTCCACCCAGGTCGGCGGCCTGCCCGTCTGATCGTGCTCGATGTGCCGGGTGGGGGCGCGAAGCACGTCCCCACCCGGCGCTGTCTGTTCACCTGGACCGCCGTCTGCGGTACCGTGCCTGGCACATCGACGCATCCGAGGTGGACACATGCCTGCCATCGTCGCGCTCACCATGGTTTTCGCGCTGACGCCCGCTCCCACACCCACGCCCACGCCCACGCCGTCGACGACGTCCGGTCCGGTCGGCTCCCTGCTCGGTGGCGTCGGTCAGATCGTCGACGGACTGCTCGGTGGCGGTAGCGCCTCCGGCTCGCCGGTGGCGCCCAGCCCGACTCCGACCGACGGCTCCGCACCGACCCCGCCAGCGGCGGTCGTTCCGCCGGGGGCCTCCGCCGCCCCACCCTCCGCGTCCGGCTCGGCGTCCGCGCCAGGTATGGCCCCGGGCCAGCTGAACCCCGCCGGTCCGGGGCGGGTCGCCCGCGACGCGGTCGTGCCCGGGCCGTCCGGCGATGCCTCGGACTCACTCGACTCGCCGGCGCTCGGCGCCCCGGAACGCAGCGGCTGGCCGCTGGGCCCCGGGTACTACCTGCTGTTCGCGGGTGTGCTCGCGGTGTTGGCGCTGCTGCTCCTGCGCCGCCCCCGGGCAGCCCGGGTGGCTGGCGCGGCCCCGGCCCCGGCCCCGGCCCCGGCGCCGACTCCGACCCCGGCCCTTGCCGCGGAACCGGAACCGGAAGCGGCCCCGGCCCATGCCCCGGATCTGGATTGCGGCCCGGTGCCGGACAATGTGAGCCGCCTGCCGACCAACCTCAACGCCATCTACGAGCTGGGCCGGCTGGACGAGCGACTCGAACAGGAGCGCGGCCGCCCCACTTCATGAGGCGCGCCCATCGGCCTCACTGCCCCGAGTAGGCGCCCTCGCGTCGCGGGATCTCGTCGTCGTAGGCACCGACCGGTCCGCTGTAGCGGACCTCACCCTCCGGGTACGGCCAGGCGTTCGCTGTGCAGCCGTGCCGGCCCAACGTCTGCTGCTGCATCACCGGCGCCGGCCGGCCCCGCCCCGGACACCGCTCATGTCCCAACCCGAGCTTGTGCCCCACCTCGTGGTTGACCATGTACTGCCGATAGGTGGCCAGGCTCGCGCCGTAGCCCGGCACGCCCTTGACCCAGCGCGCCACGTTGAGCACCACGCGGCCACCGTTGCGGCACGAGGTGTAGCCGTCCGGCACGTCCTGGCAGAGGGTGTCGCGGGTGCCGGGGGTGGCCAGATAGATGGTGAAGTCGGTGGCTTCGCCGGCACCCACCCTGCGCAGCCGCCACACCCCGCCGGCCGTCCACCCGCGTGGGTCGTTCAACGCCGCGGTGATCGCCGCGGCGACGTCGCCCACCGGCAGCCCCCGGATGTCCCGCTCCACGACGACCCGGTACCGCAGCAACCGGCCGTCGCCCCGGCGTCCGGGTGCCGTCTCGCCGGGCGCCGTCGACCAGCGGTTGCTGCCGGCGGCGGGATAGCTGATCGGGACGGCAGGCGCGGAACTGGGCGTCACGTCGGCGACCCCGGTCGGTCGCCCGGTGACAGCCACAGTGGGCGGCCCGGCGGGGCCGGCACCGGTCGAGGGTTGCCCGGTAGCCGGCCCTCCGCATCCGGTGAGCAGCGCCACCACCACCGGCAACGCCGCCGAGGCGGTACGCCACCGGTGGGTAACCTTCGTCGACATGTCTCTCCCCTCGCGCGTCGCTCGGCGGCGGCGCGGAGGAGAAGACGGGCGACCCTGGCGAAAAGTTGATGTGACCACCGCTCAACCTTCTGCCGACCTGACCCGTCCATAACGGTGTGGCACGGGGGAGGGTTCACGATGGCGCGGGGTGACGCGGAGTTCGTCGAGTTCGCGAGGGCTGCGTCCGCGCGACTCGTGCATGCCGCCTTCCTGATGACCGGCGACCACCACCAGGCCGAGGACGCCGCGCAGACCGCGCTGGCCCGTACCTATGCCTCGTGGTCCCGGATCCACGACGACGACGCCTACGGGTACGCGCGCCGCACCCTGGTCAACCACCTGGTCGACGGGTGGCGGCGGCCGCTGCGGGAGTACCCGACCGAGGAGGTGCCGGAGCAGCGGCGCGGCGACGTGGCCGACGAGGTGACCACCCGGCGCTGGCTGATCACCATCCTCGGCGCGCTCAGCCCCCGGGAGCGGGCCATCGTCGTGCTGCGCTACTACTTCGACCTTCCGGAGGCGCAGGTGGCCCGGGAACTCGCCGTGTCCGTGGGCACGGTCAAGAGCACCAGCTCACGAGCCCTGGAGAAGCTGCGCACCGCCGGGCCGCGGACATCCGACGAGGAGGCGCGCCGATGAGCGAGCTGGAACGGCTCCGCCAGGCCATGCGGGACACCGAACGCCCCGCCACATCGCTCGATCTGGCCGCGGTGATGCGCGAGGGGCGGCGGTTGCGGATCCGTCGGCGGGTTGCCGGCGCCGGTGCTGCGACGCTCGCGGCCGGCTTGGCCGCCGCTGTCGTCGTCGTGGCGGTCGGCACGTCGCCGGGTGGCCCGCCGACGCCCGAGCGTCCGCCGCCGGTCGCTGTCGCTCCACCACCGGCCGGTGCCTCACCGTCGGCGTCGGCCTGGTTGGAGCCCACCCCGCCGCCGACGGTGGCCCGCGACGTCCCGCCCCCGAAGCCCCTGGGCCAGGTGATCGACAGCGAGGTGCGACACGGCGCCGACCAGCGGGTCTACTACTTCGTCGGGGTTTCCGTGCCCGGCGAGCCCAAGGTGTCCGTCGGGCTGGCCGCCGGTCGCCGCGCTCCGGACGGCATGCTGACCACGGACATCCTGGTCAACGACGTCGACGGAGCTGACCGCAGCCCGGGGTTTCATCAGATCGGCTACGACGAGCGCTCGTCGACAGTGCCGGTGCCCACCTTCGGCTATTTCGTCGGCCCCGCCCAGCGCATCGTCGGCACGGCGGGTGCCCGGCAGATCGATGCCCGACTGGCCCGGTGGAGTGAGGACAAGCAGGTGCTGATCTTCTGGTTCGACCCGGCCGAACTGGCCCCGGGGCAGCGGCTCGACGGCATCACCGCCCGCGACGCCAACGGCCGCCGACTCTGACACCGTGCCGGCTGGTCGCTCAGGCCGGGTCGGCCAACGGTCGCTCAGGCCGGGTCGGCCAACCGGCGCTCGATGGTCACCGTCGTCCCCTCGAGGGTGGAGACCAGCCGCACGTCGCCGTACGCGTTCATCAGCAGCGCGCCGCGTCCCCGGTCCATCGCCGGTCGCCGGTCCCGCCAGGTGCCGAAGTCCCGCACCGAGATCCGGACCAGGCCGACACCGACCTGGACCCGCACCCGCACCTCCGGACGGCTGGGTCGCTGCGCGTGCTCGACCGCGTTGTTCATCGCCTCGGACGCGGCGAGCAGCAGATCCTCCAGCACGTCCGGGTCGAGGTCGAGGTCGCCCAGCGTCCGCCGGACGTCCCGACGCATCATCGCGGCCGAGGTGGGTGCGGACGGATATGCCCACCTGACGTCCAGGACGTCGCCCAGCCCGTTCCGGTCGGCCGGAACCGCCGGCACCACGGACGTGTCGCCGACGGGTTCGACCGCCGAAGCCGGTGCGGTGGCGGTGGCCTCGTCTGGTCGCGTCGTCGCCGATGCGGCGTCGACCGTCGGTGGGTTGGCGGCGATGCGGTCGCGGGCCCGCCGGATGGCCGCTCGGATCCGCGCGATCAGCTCGGTCGCGGCGAACGGCTTCACCAGGTAGTCGTCGGCGCCCAGGCTCAGGCCTTCCACGCTGGCCTCACCGCCGGCACGGGCGGAGAGCACCAGCACCGGCAGTGCCCGGGTCGCCGGGTCCGCGCGCAGCCGGCGCAGCAGGTCGAAGCCGTCCATCATTGGCATCATCACGTCGGTCAGGACCAGGTCGGGCCGCTCTCGGTGGATCTCGTCGAGGGCCTGCCGGCCGTCGGTGACGGCTCGTACCCGCCAGCCCTGCCCGGTGAGCAGCCGGGTGAGGTACGCCCGCATGTCGCTGTTGTCGTCGGCGACCAGGATCCGGGACCCGGCCAGCTCGTCCACCGTTGGGCCGATCGTACGGTCGGGCTCCGTCACACTGCCGTCCGGTTCGGCGAGCCAACCCATCGCCTCCTCGACAGCGGCGCGGGCGGCGTCGCCCCGCCCGTTCACCGGCGGGCCGGTCAACGCCGTTCGGCGCCCCGCCGACCAGGGAAGCGCCACGGTGAAGGTGCTGCCGACGCCCACCCGGCTGGCCACCCGGACCTCGCCGCCCTCCAGGCGGGCCAACTCGTGCACCAGGGCCAGGCCGATGCCGGTGCCCTCGTGGCTGCGTGAGCGGGCCCCCCGCACCCGGTGGAAGCGTTCGAAGAGTTTCGGCAGGTCCTGGTCGCCGATGCCGATGCCGGTGTCGGCGACGGTGAGGCGTACCTCCTCGTCGTCGGTGTCCAGGGTGACCCGGATCCGGCCGATGAACGTATATTTCAGAGCGTTGGAGAGCAGGTTGGTGACGATGCGTTCCCAGTTGACCGGGTCGATGGTGACCGGCCGTGGCAGCGGTGGGCAGGCCACCTCCAGGGTCAGTCCGGCCCGCTCGACGGCGGCCCGGAACACGCCGGCCAGCTCGGTGGTGAGCGCGGACAGGTCGACCGCGCGGGCGTCGCTGCGGGCCCGCCCGGCCTCCAGGCTGCTGAAGGTGAGAAGGCTGTTGACCAGCGTCAACAGTCGGGTGGCGTTGCGCCACGCGGTCTCCACCCGCTCCCGCTGCACGGGGGCCAGGGGCGCGGTGGCGTCGGTGAGGGCGTCGGCCAGTGGGCCGAGCATGAGGGTCAACGGGGTACGGAACTCGTGGCTGACGTTCGTGAAGAAGTTCGTCTTCACCCGGTCCAGCTCGGCGAGCGCCTCGGCCCGACGCCGCTCCTGCTCGTACTCGCGCGCGTTGCCCACCGCGACAGCGACCTGCTGGACCAGCAGTTGGTAAAAGGACCGGTACGCCTCGTCCAGGTGCCGGTTGGGGCTGACCCCGGCGAGCAGGACGCCGGGCGGCTGGTCCTCGGCCGCCGAGGGCAGCGGCAGTGCCAGCGCGACGAGGGCCGGGTCGTCCCACGGGCCGGCGGGCAGGGGCAGGAGCTCCGCGAGACCTGTCACCTCGACGAGCCGACCCCGGGCGGCGTCCGGTAGCCCCCACGCGCGGGCGACCGGGCCGGGAGCGGCCAGGTCGACGGCGTCGGGCAGCGCCCCAAGCACTGTGGTCTGACCGGGCGGGCCGCCGACGCAGGCGGTGCGTCGCAGCACCTCGCCGTCGCGCAGGTAGATCGCGGCGAACGGCACGTCCAGCGGGTGGCCGCCGATCGCGTCGACCAGCCGGGCGCAGGTGGCGTCCACGTCGACGGTACGGCCGTCGCCGCGCAGGGACAGGTCACGCAGCAGCCGCAGCCGCCGTTCGCCGACGACCTGCTCGGTGACCTCGCTGCACACTGTCAGCACGCCGACGGTACGGCCGTCGTCGTCGCGGGCGGGTGCGTGCGAGACGCTGAAGTACGCCTCCTCGCGGTAGCCGGCGCGTTCCAGCAGCAGTCGCAGGGCGGGCACCCAGCTGGCCACCCCGGTCGCCATGGCTTCCTGGATCAGCGGGCCCAGGACGTCCCAGCCCTCGGCCAGGGTCACCCGGACGTCGTCGCCGAGCGCGGCGGGATGCTTGTCGCCGATCAGCGCCGCGTACGCGTCGTTGTAGAGCTGGGTGAAGTCCGGGCCCCAGAGCAGCAGCATCGGGTATCGGGACGAGAGCACGATGCGGACAGCGGACCGCAGGCTCTGCGACCAGCCCACCACCGGGCCCAGCGGGGTGCCGGCCCAGTCCAGCTCGGCCATCAGCCTGCCGGCCTGGCCACCGTCGGTGAACAGGTCCGTGCTGGGTCGTTTCACGCTCGACCCGGCCTCATCGCAAGCCCCCGTTCCGGGCCCGACGACCCCTGCTGGTGGTACGTACCCATCCTGACACTTCGCCTCACCTGTGCTGACGTCGGCACCCGCCTGTCCCACTGCCGGGCGGGTGCGGAATCGCGAGGTGGCCGGCACGGTGGAGGAGGCGCCGGTCGGTGATACCGGCGGACGGCTGTGCGGTGGTATGTCCGGCGTCGAGCCGGTGGGGTTGGGACGAACGACCGATGCCTGCGGAATAGATATCTGTAAGTGTCTCCCTATCTCTCCAACCCCCGAGGAGCCCTCATGAGAGGCAGAACGCTGAGCGCGGCAATCGCGCTCACCGTGTTCGCCGGGACGGTGACGCTGGCCGCCCAGCCGGCATCCGCGTCACCCACCACCGGAACGGCTGCGGCCCGGCCGATCGCCGCGTCAGCCGCCGTCCTGGCAGCGCCGGACATCTCCGTCAGCAACGTCCAGGCGCACCTGACCCAGTTCAACTCCATCGCCACCAGCAACGGCGGCAACCGGCGGGCCGGCTCGGCCGGCTACACGGCCTCGCTGAACTACGTCAAGGGCAAGCTCCAGGCGGCGGGCTACACAGTTGCCGAGCAGTACTGCTCCAGCTGCACGTACCCCTCGAACAACCTGATCGCGGAGTGGCCCGGCGGCCCGACCGACCAGGTGGTCATGTTCGGCGCCCACCTGGACGGCGTGTCGGCCGGCCCGGGCATCAACGACAACGCCACCGGCTCGTCCACGCTGCTGGAGAACGCCCTGGTCCTGGCCGCGCAGAACCCGACGATGACCAAGAAGGTCCGGTTCGCCTGGTGGACCGACGAGGAGCAGGGGCTCAACGGCTCCCGGTTCTACGTCAACTCGCTCAGCAGCACCCAGCGGGGCTACATCAAGGGCTACTACAACTTCGACATGGTCGGCTCGACAAACGGCGGCTACTTCATCAACCGGGTCACGTCCACGACGGCCGCCCCGCTGAAGGCGTACTGGGACTCGCTCGGGTTGCAGCCGGAGGAGAACGTCGAGGGCCAGGGCCGCTCCGACGACTACTACTTCCAGCAGGCCGGAATCCCCACCTCGGGCTACGCGGCGGGCGCCAGCGCCCGCAAGACAAGCGCCCAGGCAGCCAAGTGGGGCGGCACCGCGAACGCCGCCTACGACCCCTGCTACCACCGTTCCTGCGACACCACGGCGAACGTCAGCGCCACGGTGCTGAACCGGGCGGCCGACGGAGTGGCGTATGCGCTGTGGGATCTGGCCGTCGGTGGAGGAACCCCGAGCAACGACTTCTCAGTGGCGGTCAGCCCCACGACCCGTAGCGTGGCCCGGGGCGCCAGCACCACCGCCACGGTGAGCACCGCGACGACCTCCGGGTCGGCGCAGTCGGTGAGTCTGTCCGCCTCCGGCGCGCCAAGCGGGGTGAGCGTCTCGTTCAGCCCGTCGTCGGTGACCTCCGGTGGCTCGTCGACGATGACCCTGACCGCGTCGTCAAGCGCCGCGACAGGCACCTTCACGGTGACGGTCACCGGCACCGGCTCGGTCACCCGCAGCGCCACCCTCACCCTCACGGTGACCGGCACCGGCGGCTGCGCGGCCGCCCAGGTGATCGGCAACGGCGGCTTCGAGAGCGGCGCCACGGTGTGGACGGCGTCCTCCGGCGTGATCACCAACTCCAGCAGCAAGCCGGCCCGGACCGGGTCGTACAAGGCGTGGCTCAACGGGTACGGCAGCACCCGCACCGAGACCCTGTCCCAGTCGGTGACGGTGCCGGCCGGCTGCGCCAGCTACACGCTGTCGTTCTGGACGCGCATCGACACCGCCGAGACGACCACGTCCACGGCGTACGACAAGCTGACAGTGCGGATGGGCTCGACCACGCTGGCGACGTACTCGAACCTGAACGCCTCCAGCAGCTACGTCCAGCGCACGCTCAACGTGGCCGCGTACGCCGGGCAGACGGTGACGCTGACGTTCACCGGCACCGAGGACTCGTCCCTGCAGACCAGCTTCGTGATCGACGACGTGACGTTGCAGGCGAGCTGACCGCGTACCGGTTGAAGTGGGCCGCCGCCGGGAACACCCGGCGGCGGCCCGCCGCGTCGAGAGGTCAGGGGAGCTGCGGGTAGAGCGCGCCCACCCCGCCGGCGAGCCCGGCCTGGACCTGCCGACTGATGTCGTCGGCGACAATCTCGTAGGCGTCGGACTCGATGCCGTCCACGCCGATCCGGGCGATGACCGCCGGGTCGGACTTCGGCTGGGTGACGGTGGCGGCCATGTCGGTGTCCATGTACCCGACGTGCAGGCTGGCGACCCGGATGCCCCGCTCGGCGATCTGGACGCGCAGCGCGTTGGTCATCGCCCACTCGGCCGACTTCGCGGCGCCGTACGCCCCGGCCGCGGGGAAGTTCAGCCAGGACAGCACGGAGAGCACGTTGAGGATCGTTCCGCCGCCGTTGCCGGCGATGACGGGAGCGAATGCCCGGACCATCGACAGGGTGCCGAGGTAGTGGGTCTCCAGTTCGAGCCGAACGAGGTCCAGGTCGCCGTCGAGCAGGTCGGTGCGGGAGTCGATGCCGGCGTTGTTGATCAGGATGTTCACATTTCCGGCCAGCTCGGCGGCGGCGGCCACGGAGGCGGGGTCGGTGATGTCGAGGCGTACCGGCGTCACGCCGGGCAGGTCGACGGTGTCCGGATTGCGGGCGGCGGCGTAGACGGTCGCGCCGCGGGCGAGTAACTCGGCGGCCAGGTGCCTGCCGAAGCCGCGGTTGGCGCCGGTGACGAGGGCGGTGCTTCCAGCAATCTTCATGGGCGTCACGCTATCGGGCCTGGCTTGCGTTAAGCAAAGTCAGCTAGGTCACGGGACGGCCCGGCTCGATCGGGAATACGACTCGGATGCGGCCACCGCCCCGCCCGTGACGGCTCGTATCCTTTCGGCGAACCTCCGCACGAGCCGAGAAGGGAGACGGTGTGAGCAACCAGGCCGAGACATTGGAGTTCCAGGCTGAGGCGCGTCAGCTCCTGCAGTTGGTGGTCCACTCGATCTATTCGAACAAGGACGTCTTCCTGCGGGAACTCATCTCGAACGCGTCCGACGCGCTGGACAAGCTGCGGCTGGCCACGCTTGTCGACAAGGACCTCGCCGCCGACACCGACGACCTGCACGTCGCCATCGAGGTCGACAGGGACGCCCGCACCCTGACCGTCCGGGACAACGGCATCGGCATGACCCGCGACGAGGTGGTCGGGCTGATCGGCACGATCGCCAAGTCCGGCACCGCCGAGCTGCTGCGCCAACTACGGGAGTCCGCCGACGCCCGCGCCTCGCAGGACCTGATCGGCCAGTTCGGCGTCGGCTTCTACGCCGCGTTCATGGTCGCCGACCGGGTAACCCTGCTGACCCGCAAGGCCGGCGAGACCGGCGGCACCCGCTGGGAGTCCACAGGCGAGGGGACGTACTCGATCGAGCCCGTCGCCGAGGCAC
Source organism: Micromonospora profundi (assembly GCF_011927785.1). Taxonomy (NCBI): domain Bacteria; kingdom Bacillati; phylum Actinomycetota; class Actinomycetes; order Micromonosporales; family Micromonosporaceae; genus Micromonospora; species Micromonospora profundi. The sequence goes on from NZ_JAATJK010000001.1 coordinate 1,913,945, forward strand.
CCCAGGGCACGGCGGTGACCCTGCACCTCAAGCCCGCCGACACCGAGGACAACCTGCACGACTACACCGCCGAGTGGACCATCCGCGAGATCGTCAAGCGATACTCCGACTTCATCGCCTGGCCGATCCGGATGACCGTCGAACGCCCCGGCACCGACGGTGCGGACCCCACCAGCGAGGTGCAGACCCTCAACTCGATGAAGGCGCTCTGGGCGCGACCCCGCGATGAGGTCGACGCCGCCGAGTACAACGAGTTCTACAAGCACGTCAGCCACGACTGGGCCGACCCGCTCGAGGTCGTGCACATGAAGGGCGAGGGCACCTTCGAGTACGAGGCGCTGCTCTTCCTGCCCAGCCACGCCCCACTGGACCTGTTCTCCCCGCAGGGCCGCCGGGGCGTCCAGCTCTACGTCAAGCGCGTGTTCATCATGGACGACTGCGAGGCGCTGGTCCCCACCTACCTGCGCTTCGTCAAGGGAGTGGTCGACGCCCACGACCTGTCGCTGAACATCTCCCGGGAGATCCTCCAGCAGGACCGCCAGATCCAGATCGTCCGCCGCCGCCTGGTCAAGAAGGTCCTCGCCACAGTCAAGGACCTCAAGGCCAACCACGCCGAGCGCTACCAGACCTTCTGGAAGGAGTTCGGCACTGTCGTCAAGGAAGGGCTCATCGACGACACCGACAACCGCGACACCCTGCTGGAGATCCTGTCGGTGGCCTCCACCCACGACCCGGCCGAGCTCACCGACCTGGCCGGCTACGTCTCCCGGATGAAGGACGGCCAGAGCGACATCTGGTACGCCACCGGCGACTCCCGGGCCACCATCGAGAACTCCCCGCACCTGGAGGCGTTCCGGGCCAAGGGCCACGAGGTGCTGCTGCTCACCGACCCTGTCGACGAGGTGTGGGTGGAGCGGGTCGGCACGTACGACGGCCGGCCGCTGCGCTCGATCGCCAAGGGCGAGGTCGACCTGGACACCGACGAGGAGAAGCAGCAGGCCGAGTCCGAGCGCGAGCAGCAGCGGCAGGAGTTCGCGGCGCTCGTGGACTGGCTCGGCACGACCCTTGCCGACAGCGTCCGGGAGGTCCGCCTGTCGTCGCGGCTCACCACCTCACCGGCCTGTGTGGTGGGTGACGCGCACGACCTCACGCCGACACTGGAGAAGATGTACCGGGCGATGGGGCACGAGATCCCGTCGACGAAGCGCATCCTGGAGATCAATCCCGGTCATCCTCTGGTAGCCGCGCTGCGCAAGGCCCACGAGCAGGGCGATTCCGCCGAGACCCTCACCGAAACCGCCGAGCTGCTGTACGGCCTGGCGGTGCTCGCCGAGGGCGGCGACCTGGCCGACCCGGCCCGCTTCACCCGTACGCTCGCCGACCGGCTGGCCCGCACCCTGTAGGCAGGTGCCCCGGCCGGTGGTGCCCCGCGTTGTCGGGCTCCACCGGCCGGGGAGCGGCAGACCTGATCGGAAGCGGTCCATCATGGTCGCTGCACAGCTGAACGCCGCCCGCAACCGCTGAGCGCGCCGCTCAGCGTGCCCCGGTGAAGAACTTCACAGGGGTTGGGCGATCGATGCCGGCCGTGCCTAACGTCGGTCGGGTCCGCCATCGCGGACGCCACGACCGGTAACGCCAAATCCTGCCCCCGGTCGTCGGAACCCAGTCACCCGGGCAGGAGCGGGGGACCCAAACGTTCCTCGGTGCATCGTCACCTCGGGGTGAAGCCGCCATCGCGCGGCCGGGCTCCTCGGCCCGAACCCGACAGCTCACCTCGCCGGCGTGGAGGAAGCACACTCATGACGTCTGTCTACACCCCCCGTCATCGACGGGTCAGCACCCGCCGTATCGCCGTCGGCACCCTGGCCGTCGGCGCGGTCACCGGTGCCGTGGCGCTCTTCGGCCCGGCCGCCCCGGCCCAGGCCGCCGTCAACTGGGACGCCATCGCCAAGTGCGAGTCCGGTGGCAACTGGAAGATCAACACCGGCAACGGCTACTACGGCGGGTTGCAGTTCTCGCAGAGCACCTGGGCCGGCTACGGCGGCAAGAAGTACGCCGCCCGCGCCGACCTGGCGAGCCGCAGCGAGCAGATCACCATCGCCGAGAAGGTGCTCAAGGGGCAGGGCATCGGCGCGTGGCCGACCTGCGGCAAGAAGGCCGGGGCGTCGGGCGGCTCGGACACGAAGTCCTCGACGAAGCCCACCACGAAGTCGAAGTCGACCGCCAAGTCGAAGTCCACTCCGAAGGCCGACAAGCCCGCCCAGCGGTCGTCGCGCGGTGAGCAGCCGGCGACCCGCAGTAACAAGCGCACCGCCCCGGCGGCCAGCGGCGACATCTACGTGGTGAAGTCGGGCGACACCCTGTCGGAGATCGCGCAGAGCCACCGGCAGGACGGCGGCTGGCAGGCCCTCTACGAGCGCAACCGGCAGGTCGTCGGCGCCGACCCGGGCCTGATCTTCCCCGGGCAGCGGCTCAGCCTCTGACGTACGACACAGCGGGCGCCCGATCGGATTCCGGTCGGGCGCCCGCTGGCGTGTCGCTGTCGTGGCGGAGGCGTCAGGCGGCCGAAGCCCGCGACGCCGAGACCGCTTCGCCGGACCGGGTCCGCCGCGGGTGGAAGGACTCCTGGGTGGACCAGTTGTCCGGTGTCTCGTCGTGGCCGTCCCACTGCGGGGCGGCCGTCGGCGGTGTCTCGGCCCCGCCTCGGGCGAGCCGCAGCGACTGTTCAGCGTTCCCGCGCGCCGCGCATGGGTACGGTTCCCCGGCGCAGAGCAGGTTGCCGCAGACGCCGTCCTCGGTCGGCTCGTGGGCGTCGAGCACGTCGAGCGCCAGCTGCCACAGCAGCGGGTCGGTCACGTCGTGCGGACGCTCGGCACGCCGGCTCGCGCGGTTGCTGCTGTCGTCGGACATGGTGGTCCCCCCTCAAGGCTGATCGTCACAACGTCTCCGATCATGCCGTCGCTAAACCCTCCAGCTGCTGTGATATCCGCCGCCACCAGGCGGATCAGTCCGGCAGAAGAGGCATTTCGACACCCGAATCCCGGCCCAACAGCACCGCGCGGGTCAACGCCGTCGACCCGAACCGGTCCCGGACCGCGTCCACGGCGGCGTCCAGGTCCGCCCCGGGGACGGCGTCGAACGGCAACTCCGGTTGCACAGGGTTGTCGTCGAGGTTGCCCACCGACACCCCGATCAGCGTGACGCCCCGCCTGTCGATCTCCGGCAGCGCCGTACGCAGCAGCGCCCGCGCGGCGGCGAGCAGGGGCGTGGTGTCCGCGGTCGCCTTGCGCACTGTGTGCGAGCGGGTTGCCCGGGTGTAGTCGCCGAAGCGCAGCCGCAGCAGCACCGTGCGCCCGGACCGGCCAGCCGCCCGCATCCGCCGGGTGACCCGGTCGACAAGGCCCGCCAGGATGGCGTCCAGCTCCGTGGCCGCGTGCGGGGTGCGGCTCAGCGCGTGCTGCGCGCCAATCGAGCCGCGCCGCCGGCCGACCTGCACCGCCCGCGGGTCACGGTTGTGCGCCAGGGCGTGCAGGTGCCGGCCGGTGCCCGCGCCGAGCAGGGACACCAACGCCGCCTCGCCGAGCCGGGCGACCTCGCCGACGGTACGGATCCGGCGCTCCCGCAACTTCGCGGCGGTGACCGGGCCGACGCCCCAGAGTCGCTCCACTGGCAGCGGGTGCAGGAACGCCACCTCGGCGTCGGGCGCGACGACAAGCAACCCGTCCGGCTTCGCCACCCCACTGGCCACCTTCGCCAGGAACTTCGTGCGCGCCACACCCACCGTGATCGGCAGGCCGATCTGCTCGCGGACCTCCCGGCGCAGCCGGTCGGCGATGTCCACAGGCGCACCGGCCAGCCGCCGCAGGCCACCAACGTCGAGGAACGCCTCGTCGATGGAGAGCCCTTCGACCAGTGGCGTGGTCTGCCGGAAGATCTCGAACACCGCCCGGCTTGCCCGCGTGTAGGCCGACATCCGGGGCGGCACCACTATCGCGTCCGGGCACAGCCGCCGCGCCTGCTGCCCACCCATCGCGCTGCGGACGCCCCGCGCCTTCGCCTCGTAGCTGGCAGCCAGCACCACGCCGCCGCCGACGATCACCGGCCGGCCGCGCAGACGCGGGTCGTCACGCTGCTCGACCGACGCGTAGAACGCGTCCAGGTCGGCGTGCAGGATGCTGGCTCCGGGCGACACGTACATATGTTCGCATGACGTGTGCGATCACGGCAGTGAGCTGGGTGAACGCGGACGTGTCGGCCCCCGCGTGGCTCTCGCGACGCGGCCCGGGGGCCAGCTCAGTCGAGGCAGAACTCGTTGCCCTCGGGGTCGGCCAGCACGAGGTGACCGGCGTTGAGCGGGGGAGCGGGCTCGTGCCGCGCGAGCCGGCTGGCACCGCGCCCGACGAGCCGGTCGGCCTCCGCCTCCAGCGCCGCCATCCGTTCGTCGCCGGTCAGCCCGGGGGCGGTCCGCACGTCGAGGTGTACGCGGTTCTTGGCCTGCTTGCCCTCGGGCACCCGCTGGAAGAACAGGCGTGGCCCCGACCCGGCGGGGTCGACGACCGCCGAGGCGTCGTTGCGGTTCTCCGGCGGCACGCCCATCGCCTCCAGCGCCTGATCCCAGGACTCGAAGTCGCCCGGCGGGCCCTGCACCTCGTAGCCGAGGGTGTCGGCCCAGAACGCGGCAAGTGCGCCCGGGTCGGCGGCGTCGAACGTTATCTGCACCTCGCGGGCCATGTCAGCTCGCCTCCCGTCGGTTCTGCCGGATGTCGCCAGTGGTTCTCGTGTGGTCGGTCATGGTCCCAGCCTTCCGCAGCCGGCGGACAGGAACGTTCCGCGATCTGTGCAACGATCGGCCGGTGACCGTGGAGGCGACGACCGAGCGGGTGCTGCGGATGCTGGCGCTGCTCCAGCGGCGGTCGTCCTGGACCGCCGACGAACTCGCCGCCGAGTTCGGCGTCACCGCACGTTGCGTCCGCCGCGACGTGCAACGCCTGCGCACTCTCGGCTACCCGGTGCACGGCACGTCGGGCGTCGGCGGTGGCTACCGCCTCGGCGCGGGCACCCGGCTGCCACCGCTGCTGCTCGACGACGAGGAGGCGATCGCGACAGCTGTCTCCCTGCGGCTGGCGTCCGGAGGTACGGTCGCCGGTGCGGGCGAGGCGGCGCTGCGGGCGCTGACGAAGCTGGACCAGGTGATGCCGGCGCGGCTGCGCGCGGAGGTGCGGGCCGTGCACGGCGCCACCGACACCCTCATCGGACCGGTCGTCGAGATCGACGCGGAGCTGCTGGTGACGCTCGCCCGCGCCTGCCGCGACGCGGTGCGGGTGCGGTTCCGGTACGCCGGCCGTGACGGTGCCGACCGGGAACGGACTGTCGAGCCGATCCGCATGGTCACGACCGGCCGCCGCTGGTATCTGATGGCGCGGGACGTCGACCGCGACGACTGGCGCACGTTCCGCCTGGACCGGATGCGCGACGCGGTCACCACTACCTGGCGCTTCCGCCTGGGCGAGCACCCGGACCCTGTCGCGTTCGTGCAGCGGTCCGTGACCGGGGCGCCGTACCGGTATCTCGCCCGGGTGCGGGTGCACGCCCCGTCCGAGCGGGTGCGGGAGCTGGTGCCGCCCCAGGTCGGGCGGGTCGAGGACGACGGCGACGGGTGGTGCCTGCTGGTCGTCGGAGGCGAGACCCTGGACTGGCTCGCCGCGCACATCGCACGCCTGGGCCTCGACGTGCAGGTGTTGGAGCCTCCAGAGCTGCGTCAGGCCGCCGCCCAGCTCGCCCACCGCCTGGCGGCGATGGCCGGCGCCGCGCCGGGGTCACCAGGCGTCGCGGCACCGGGCGACGTGGCCTAGCGACGGACGGCCCGGGTCACAGGTCTTCGAACGGTCGGGCATAGCGGAACTCTCCGCGGATCGATTCGCGCCAGGCGTTCAACGGCCGTGCCTGGAAGTATTGGGGACCCCACGGCTGCGGCGGGGTGATGCCCAACTCGACGGCGGGACGGAACCCGAAGCGCGGGTAGTAGTCGGGGTGCCCGAGCAGCACCACCAGCGGCTCGTCGCGCGCGTCGGCCGCGCCGAGCACCGCGTGCATCAAGGCGCTGCCCACGCCGCGCCGCTGCCAGTCGGGGAGCACCCCGACCGGCCCCAGGCCCAGCGCCACCGGCTGGCCGGCCACCCGACCCCGGGTGGCCACCACGTGCCCCACCACCTGGCCGTCCGAATCGGTCGCCACCAGGGAGTACGCGGCCAGCCAGCCCTCGTCGCCGCGCAGCGCGTCGACAAGCGTCGCCTCGACTGGCACGCCGTCACCGCCGCCCGCCGCGGCAAAGGCAGCGGAGTGCACCGCCCGAATGGCATCGACGTCGGCGGGTGTCTCGCGTCTGATCAGCACCGCGCCACCATAGGTGCCATGTGTCGGCAACTCCATGTGTTTATCGCGCGTCACCGTGGTCCGCGGCCGTGATACCCGGGCGGCAACCTGAAGCCGACCCGGCCGGGGCAGGCACCTGTTAAACGGCTGATACCTCTGAGTCATCAATATGACTCTGAGGTATCAAGCTCACGGGAACCCCGCCATCGCCCTCTGCCCGGCCCGCCGCCGGGGCTCGCCTCCGCCCTCTGCCCGGCCCGCCGCCGGGGCTCGCCTTCGCCCCGGCCCGCCTTCGTCCTCCGTCTCGTCCACGGTCAAGGCCCTCGTCTACGGCCAAGGCCCTCGTCACGCGCGGGGCGAGGGCACGTCCACACCCATGTCCAGAGCCACGCCCACGGCCTCGGCTCCTGGGCCCAAGCGTCAGGCCAGGGCTGCTGCGTCAGGGGAGGGCGGCCGGGACCTCAGCCGACGGCGGTGGCCGACGGTGGGGCGCTGCCGCCCTGCGGCGCCTCCGGCATCATCAGCCGGACTATCTCCTTCTGGTCGGCGGGGGAGGGCATACCCCAGTCGGGCTGGTAGCCGTACACCTCGTGCAGTGGCGTGGCGCCGGTGCGGCCATTAAGGATCTCCACGGCGTCCGTGCCGATCAGGCCGGGGTGCTCCACACCGCACGCCTCGGCGACCTTCATGAGGTCCCGGCGCAGCGTCCGCAGGTAGTTGGCGGCCCGGACCGACTTGAGAGCCGGGTCGAGCCCGCGCGCCAGCCACGCGTTCTGGGTCGCCACACCCGTGGGGCAGGTGTCGGTGTGGCACTTCTGCGCCTGGATGCAGCCGATCGACAGCATCGCCTCCCGGCCGACGTTGACCAGGTCACAGCCGAGCGCGAACGCCACTATCGCGTTGTCCGGCAGGCCGAGCTTTCCCGCGCCGACGAACACCACCTGCTCGTGCAGGTCACGCTCGGCGAAGACCTTGTAGACCCGGGAGAAGCCCTGCTGGAACGGCAACGACACCGAGTCGGTGAAGATCAGCGGTGCGGCGCCGGTGCCGCCCTCGCCGCCGTCGACCGTCACGAAGTCGACGCCCCGGCCGGTGTCCCGCATCAGGGTGGCCAGTTCCTCCCAGAAGCCCATGTCGCCGACCGCCGACTTGATGCCGACAGGCAGGCCCGTCTCGGCGGCCAGCAGCTCCACCCAGTCGAGCAGACTGTCGCAGTCGGAGAACTCGGCGTGCCGGGACGGGCTCACGCAGTCCTGCCCGGCGGGGATCCCTCGGGTGGCGGCTATCTCGGCGGACACCTTCGCCCCGGGAAGCAGACCGCCCAGGCTGGGCTTCGCGCCCTGGCTCAGCTTGATCTCCAACGCCTTGACCGGCGCGCCGGCTACCAGGTCCTTCAGCCGGGGCAGGCTGAACCGGCCGTGCTCGTCGCGGCAGCCGAAGTACGCGGTGCCGAGTTGGAAGACCAACTCACCACCGTTGCGGTGGTACGGCGACAGGCCGCCCTCGCCGGTGTTCTGTAGGCAGCCGGCGAGCGCGGCGCCCTTGTTGAGCGCGGTGATGGCGTTGCCGGACAGCGAGCCGAAACTCATCCCGGAGATGTTGACCACCGACTCCGGCCGGAAGGCGCGCGGTCGCCCCCGGGCCGCACCCAGCACCTTCGCGCTGGGCAGCCGCACGTCGTGCCCCGCCGTCGGAGTGGACGGCGGCACCGCCCGGCCGAACGTCCGGTGCTTGATGATCGGGTAGCCGGAGGTGTGCTCGATGTCGTTGTCCGTGCCGAAGCCGAAGTAGTTGTTCTGCTGTTTCGCCGACGCGTACACCCAGCGGCGCTGGTCGCGGGTGAACGGCCGCTCCTCGTCGTTGCCCGCCACGATGTACTGCCGCAGCTCCGGCCCGAGAGCCTCCAACAGATAGCGGGCTCGGCCGAGCACCGGGAAGTTGCGCAGCAGCGCGTGGTCACGCTGGATCAGGTCCCGCGCGGCGAGCGCGGCGACGGCGGCTGCAACGGCGGGTACGGCTCGACGGGCCCATTTCATGTCCGGCACTCTTTCCGCCCACGACCCTTGCCAAACCGGCGCAGCGGTGACACCTGCCCTGCTCAGGCCGGGGGCGACGTGAACTCGCGTCACCCCCGGCGTGCCTGTGCGCGTGGCGGGCGTGCGGTCAGCGGTGCTGGAAGGACTGGCGGACCGTACCGCCGACGACAGTGCACCACGTGCTCGTGCTGAGCTTGCCGTTGCGGGGCAACCCGTGCAGCGCCTGGAGATCCTGCACGGCGCGTCGGGTGGCGTGGTCGTACGCGCCGGTGACAGTGACCGCGTACCCCTTGGTGGCGAGGATCTCCTGCACGGCGGTGACCGGCGGGCCGCTGGCGTGCTGGTCCAGTTCGGGCACCAGGGTTTCCCAGGTGGGAGCGGTGAGCGTGGCGTCGACGTCCACGGCGATGCCGTTGCGGGCCTGCCAGTCCTGCACGGCCGCCACCGTCGCGGCGTCGAACGTGCCGCTGACAGTCACCGCGTAGCCGCGGAACGCCAGCAGGTGCTGCACCACGCGGACCGACGGCGAGTTGACGAAGCGCCAGAGGTCCGGCCAGCGGCGGGCCGGTACGTCGCCCAGCTTGGTGCCGAGGGCGGCGAACACCCGTCGGCGCAGCGCCGGGAACTCCCGGTAGAAGGCGGCGCCCGGGCACTGGGTGGTGCGGAAGTCCCAGTGGCCGAAGATGTCGTGCGCGTGCAGACCGTACTGTCGGCAGACGGCGACGCAGAGCTTGACGAGGGAATCGGTCAGAGCCTTAGGCGGTGTCTCGGTGACGTACGTGCCCTCGTTCTCGATCCCGATGGCCCGACCGTTCTCACCCGGGCAGTGCGCCGAGATCATCTGCCGGTCGCCGGCTTCGAGGCGTTCCAGGCTGCCCCGGCGTCCCTCCAGGACGTACCCGCCGCGGCTGACCGTGAAGTGCTGGCCGGTGTCGGACCACCCGTTGCCGTCCATGTGCAGGTCCTGGCAGTCGTGGGCCAGCTTGACGGCCTGCTCACGGGAGTAGTCGGTGACGTTCGGAAATGCCATGTGGTGCACGATGATCTTGTTGGTGGCGATGGCGCTGACCGCCAGCGGGTCCTTTGGCGGCCGGGCGTCCCACTCGTCGCAACTGATGATCCAGTCCAGGTCGGTGCCGGGGCCGGCGTACGCGGCGCCCGGGAACGCGAGTTCGCTCCCGACCACGGCGACCGTGGCGGCGCCGAGACCGGCCCGCAGCAGCGTCCGGCGGTCCACTTCGGAATGGTCGAGGTGCATGACATCTCCTCCTGCGGCCGTGGCGGGGGATGAAAACTAACTCCAGTGACCGCATTCCGCTCCGGAGGATATTGCCAGGACTCGCCCGGGCGCTAGAGTCCGAGTTGATCACGTTTCGGGCGGCGGCGTTTCCGGACATGATGGCGGGGGTAGGTCGGGGTCGACCATCCCGGCAGCCACGCGTGGAGGAAACCCGATGAGAGACAACGTCAGCGACGCGGTGGGCGACGCCCTTCGCTCGGTGATGCTTTTCCTGCCCAAGGCCGTCGCCTTCGTGGCGATCCTGGTGGCCGGATGGCTGATCGCCAAGGCCGCGCGGAAGATCGTGGACAAGGTCCTGGAGCGGGTGGGCTTCGACCGCGCCGTGGAGCGCGGCGGCATCCGTCGGGCGCTGAGCCGTTCCCGGTACGACGCCAGCGACCTCGTCGCGAAGCTCGTCTACTACGGTCTGCTGCTTGTCACCCTCCAGATCGCCTTCGGCATCTGGGGGCCGAACCCGGTCTCCGACCTGATCGCCGGCGTCGTCTCCTGGCTGCCGCGGGCGTTCGTCGCGATCGTCATCGTTGTGGTAGCCGCCGCCATCGCCAACGCCGTGAAGGACCTCATCAGCGGCGCGCTCGGCGGCCTGTCGTACGGCAGGGTGCTGGCCACCATCGCGTCGGTGTTCATCCTCGGCCTGGGCGTCATCGCCGCGCTGAACCAGATCGGTGTGGCGACAGCAGTCACCACGCCGGTGCTGATCGCTGTGCTGGCGACAGTGGGCGGCATCCTCGTCGTCGGCGTCGGCGGGGGACTGATCCGGCCCATGCAGAACCGCTGGGAGTCCTGGCTGACCCGCGCCGAGCAGGAGTCGCAGCAGATCGCCGCGCACGCCCGCGCGTACCAGGCCGGCCGCCGTGACGCCGAAGCCGAACAGGCCAGGTCGAAGACCCCGGCCACCGACCCGGAGGCCACCCAGGTGGTGACCCGTCCGAGTGCCCCGGAGGCCACCGAGTTCGGAGCCCGTCCGAGCGACCCGGAGGCCACCCAGATCGTGACCCGCCCGAGCGACCCGGACGCGACGCAGGTGGTACGCCCGTCGACCTCTTCCGACACCACCCAGGTGGTCACGGGCGGCACGCCCGACGCCGCGGCGCCTCGGCGGACCGATGACACCACGCAGGTGGTCGGCGGTGGTGCGGTTCCCGGGCAGCGTGCCAACGACGACATCGAGGCCACCACTGTCATCCCGCCGATGGACCGGCGCTGACCACGAGCAGCGCCGACAGGCGCTGACCGGCAGAGGGACGTCGGGGCGGGATCCATGCGGATCCCGCCCCGTTCCCGTCCGGCACGCCGAAACCGCTGGCCGAAACCGCTGGCCGGCGGCGCGCGGCGCGTCTAGCATCGCCGACATGACCTGGCGACATTGATCCAGTGCCGCAGGCCGTTCCCGTGGGCCACCACGGGCACCGCACGTCCGGTGTCCGTTTCCACTCCCACGGGAAGGCCCCATGACCCACCTCGCCTCACGCCCGCCCGACCCGGCGGTCCGCCGGCTGACGGTCACCCTTTACGGGTACGCGTTCCTCAGTGACCTCGTCCTGCTCTACCCGCTGTACGTGGTGCTCTTCGCCGACACCGGGTTGTCGGTGGGGCAGATTTCGTCGCTCTTCGTTTTCTGGTCTGCCGCCGGCATCGTGTTCGAGGTGCCGTCGGGCGTGTGGGCCGACGTGGTGTCCCGTCGGCTGCTGCTGTGCCTCGCCCCGCTGGTGACCGGGGCCGGCTTCGCGCTCTGGGTGCTTGTTCCGTCGTACCCCGCGTTCGCTGTCGGGTTTCTGCTCTGGGGCGCCGGCGGTGCGCTCGTCTCCGGTGCGCTGGAGGCGCTCGTCTTCACCGAACTGGACCGCCTCGGCGCCGCCGGCCGGTACGCCCGGGTGCTCGGCCGGGCGCGGACGGCCGGCGTGCTGGGCGTGGTGGTGACCGGTGTGCTCGCCGGCCCGGTGCTCGCCTTCGGTGGATATCCGGCGGTCGGTGTGGCCACCGTGTTCGCCTGTCTGCTGGCGGCCGCCGTCGCCACCCGTTTCCCGGAGCATCGTCGGACGTCGACCGTGGCGTCGGATGCCCCGGTATCCGATCAGGACGATGCCGACGACCCGGGTTGGTGGGAGACGATGCGGGCCGGGGTGGCGCAGGTCCGCACCCACCCGCCGGTACGGGCTGCCGTGCTGCTGGTCGCCGTGGTCGCCGCCGACTGGGGCGCGCTCGACGAGTTCACTCCGCTGCTCGCTCTGGACACCGGCGTCGGGGCGAAGGCCGTACCCCTCCTGCTTCTGCTGCTCTGGGCCGGGGTGACAGTCGGCGGGCTCCTCGCCCCGGCGGGGGAGCGGCTGGGCACGCGGGGATACGCGGCGCTGCTGGCCCTGGTCGCGGTCGCGCTGGCCGGCGGCGCACTGATCGGGCATCCGGCCGGCTTCGTGCTGATCGCTGTGGCCTTCGGTGCCGCGCAACTGGCGACGGTGTTGGCCGACGCGCGGCTCCAGGCCCGGATCACCGGCACCAGCCGCGCCACTGTGACGTCCCTGGCCGGGATGGCCACCGACGTGCTGATCATCGTGACCTACGCCGGCTACGGCCTGCTCGCCACGGTGGCGAGCAACGCGGTGGCGTTCGCGCTGACCGCCGGGGTGTACCTCGTGGTGGCGCTCGTGTTGGTCACCCAGCGTCGGTCGCCTGCCCACCTCGGTTCGTCTCCGCGGTCGACGGGACCGGGACGCTGACCTCCGGACAGCCGTCAGAGTTGGTCACCGTCGAGGTAGACCCACCGACCGTCCTCGCGGACGAAGCGGCTGGTTTCGGTGAGCGTGCCGGTCCGACCCGCGTCCCGGTAGTGGGCGCGGAACGTCACAGTGCCGGTGGCATCGAGCAGGCCGCCCCGCTCGGTCTCGACGATCTCCAGGCGGATCCACCGCTGCCCCGGATCAAGCTCCAGGGACGTGGGCCGGGTCGACGAGTGCCAGCTCCGCAGCAGGTAGTCGGTGTCGCCGAGGGCGAAGGCGCTGAACCGGGAGCGCATCAACGTCTCCGCCGTCGGCGCTGGCTTGTCGCCGCCGTGCGCGGGGGCGCAACAGTCCGCGTACGCCTGACCAGAGCCGCACGGGCACACCCGCCCCACAGTCGCCCCAGCCCGCCGCCGCGCAGAACCCATGCCCCAAATCCTGCCCCACCCGCGTCCTGAATCCCGCCCCACCCCTCCCCGCTCCCCCACCCCTCCCCGCGATCTTGCACTTCCTGCCCCCGCATAGGTGAGAAACCCCCCATACCGGCGACCCAAAGTGCAAGATCGCGGGGAGCGGGAAGCGGCGCGGGGGAGGGGGAGCGGGGGCGGTTAGGCCGTGCGGGTTGCCAGGACGACGATGTTGTCCTCGTAGTTGCCGGTTGTGCTGTCGAACCGGCCTCCGCAGGTGATCAGGCGCAGGCCGGCTGCGTCCGCGGGGCCGTAGACCAGGTCGGTGGGGAAGCGATCCTTGGGGTACGCGTGCACGCCGTCCACTGTGAACGTGGCGACCTGTGCGTCGGCGCGGACGACCTGGATCTCCTGGCCCGCGCGGAGTCGACCGAGGTCGAAGAAGACCGCAGGGCCGGCCGGGGAGTCGACGTGCCCCACCAGGACGGCGTTGCCGGTCTCGCCGGGGCTGACTCCGTGCCGGTACCAGCCGGCAATGGTGGGCCTGTCCAGCGGTGGCACCTCCAGCACCCCGCTGGCGTCCGCGCCGACGGGGATGATCTCGGCGCGTACGTCGATGGCGGGGATCTGCACCCGGACCGGCGCGGCGCGGGTCAGCGGTGCCAGATCTGGTGCGTGGTGGATCCGGGTCGGAGTGCCGGCCGGCGGCTGTGGTGGCCGGGCCGGGCCGGCGGTGAGGCCGACGGCGGCCAGGCCCAGGCCGGTCACGCCGAGCAGGGTCACCGCCGCCGGCAGGATCCGCCGCCACCACACGTGCTGACCTCCGGATGGTCGGGGTGCCCGTGCCGGTGTCACCGGCACGGGCACCCGTTCTCAGGGATGATGCGGGCCGCCGGTCAGGCGACGGTGGACACCGGGCGGCGCCGGCGATACAGGAGCGCCGCGCCTCCGGCGGCGGCGCCGAGCAGCGTGCCTCCGGCGGCGAGGGCGCCGGTGTCGCGGCTGTCGCCGCCGGAGCCGGCCGGCGCGCCGCCGATCGGGGTGACGGTGAACGTGGCGGTGCCGGCCGAGCTGCCGTCGCCGCAGGTCGCGGCCACCGTGTAGGTGCCCAGTGTGAATCCGGCGGTGAAGAGTTCGGCGCTCAGTCCGCCTCCGGCGGCGGCCGTGGTGGATCGGACGTTCTGGTCGCGGTTGGGCCCGGTGACGCGGAAGATGGCGTCACCCGACTTCGGGTTGCAGGTCGTCGCGGTGAGCGCGACGGTCCCCCCGACCGGGGTGGTGGCGGGTGACACGACCGTGTCGGCCAGTGCGGCGCCCGGCAGCAGGAGCGTGCCGAGGCCCACGCCGAGCGCCGCCGAGCAGAGTGCTGTTGAGACCTTCATACGCGTCTTCCCTCACTTTTCGTCCGCTGACTACGTGGGACGTCGTTCGGGTGGCCAACTCCGTGACTAGCACCGGTGTGCCCAACCCTAGGTGGGTTGGGACCTCGATCCGGTGAAAATGAGAAATCTTCGTTGCCGTCACGTGTCCACCCGAAGGCGGGGAGAGCTGCGGAAAGGCCCGGACGGGCCGGCGGGTGCCGGTGCTCCGGTCGATGTCTGCTCCAGTCGGCCCGTCACCGCTGGGAAGATAACGAGGTCTGACCGTCGAGGGCGGTAATGCCCGCCTCGTTGATTCCCGGATCAGCCTGCCGGGACCGGCTCGGGCATCGGTTCACCGGTCTCCACGAGCGTCTTGAGACTGGCCAGCAGCTCGGGCCAGCCGCCGCTGCCGTCGAGTTGGCCACTGATCGCCTTGTGCATCTCGCTGTCGGGGGAGAAGCCGTCGTGGATGACTGTCAGCCGTACGGCCGACGGCCCGTGCGGCGTGATCTCGAAGGTCACCGTCGACCGGCGCTCGTCCAGACGTGCGGCGAGCTCGGCGTCGGACCAGCCGAAGTGCTCGGCGTGCTCGGGCTGGAAGCCGTGCCAGCTGTAGGAGAGGCGCCGGTACGGCTCGGCGACGAGGACGCGTTGCCCGAGGTCGCGCGGTTCGGCGTCCGGCGCGTCCTGCCAGAGCACCGGCGAGCCGACCTGCCAGTCCGACACCAGGGCCACCCCACCCCAGTAGCGTCGGGTGAAGGCCGGCTCGATGAGCGCGGCCCAGAGTTGCTGCGGCGTGGTGGTGATGTACGTCGTGTAGACGAACGTGGGGCTCTCCATGGGTTGACGCTCCAGGGCTCTGCTCAGGTCGGCGAGCGCCGCCGCCCGCTGACGGTCGTAGCGGCTGAGCCACCGGTCGGCGATGGCGGTGATCGGGGCGGCGTTGAGGTAGTGCAGCTTTTCCCGGCCACGCCGCACTGTTGTGACGAGGTCGGCCGACTCCAGCACCGCGAGGTGTTTGCTGACCGCCTGGCGGGTGGTGGCCAGCCCGTCGCACAACTCCCGCAGGGTCTGACCGTTGCGTTCGTTGAGTCGGTCGAGCAGCCGGCGACGGCTCGGATCGGCAAGTGCCCGGAACGCCTCGTCCACCAGACCTCCAACAGGCAACCGTGCGGTTGCTCATGAACTTAGGCAACCACACGGTTGCCTGTCAATCGTGTCGCCCCGACCGGCGTCCGGACCGGTCGTGTGGCAGCGTGGGGCGGTGACCGAACGCGCGCCCCTCGACGTCGACCTCGCGCTGCTCGGCGGCGGCGGCGCCGCGTCCCTCTTGCTCGCGGCGCTGGCCCGGCACGGCGTGCGCGACCTGCGGATCGCCGTCGTCGACCCGGTGCGCCGACGCGGCCAGGACCGCACCTGGGCGTTCTGGGGCCACCCTGACAACGACCTCGACCCGCTGCTCAGCGCGAGCTGGCAGCAGGTCGAGGTGGCCACGCCGACGCGCCGCCGCGTCCTGGACCTGGCCCCCCTGCGGTACGCGATGCTCCGCTCCGGCCCCGTCTACGACGCCGCTGCCGCTGCCGAGCGTCGCCTGGGCGTCACAAGGATCGTCGCGCCCGCCGAGACGGTGACCGACGACGGCACCCGCGTGCTGGTGCGCGCCGGTGACGGGCGGAGCATCCGGGCCGGCTGGGTGCTCGACTCCCGCCCCCGCCCACCGGCGCGACCGGGGCGGACCACCTGGTTGCAGCACTTCCGCGGCTGGTGGCTGGAGGCCGACCGGCCGGTGTTCGACAGGCGCCGGGCGGTTCTCATGGACTTCCGCGCCCCGCAGCCGACCCGAGGCGTCTCCTTCGGCTACGTGCTGCCGGTCAGCGACCGCTACGCCCTTGTCGAGTACACCGAGTTCTCGCCGGACCTGCTCACCGACGCCGGCTACGACACGGCGCTGGCCGGCTACCGGGACCTGCTCGGCCTCGATCTGACCGGGCTGCGGGTGCGCGAGGTGGAGAACGGGGTGATCCCGATGACCGACGCCCCGTTCACGGCCCGCCCGTCCCCTCGGGTCGTACGCCTCGGCACGGCCGGTGGCGCCACCCGCCCCTCCACCGGCTTCACGTTCTCGGCCATGTACCGCCAGGCCGACCAGGTTGCCCGCGCACTCGCCGCCGGCCGGCCGCCGGTGCCCGACGCGGCGTACCCCCGGCGGCACCGCTGGATGGACGCGGTGGCCCTGCGCGCGCTGGACCGGGGTGGGGTCGGCGGCCCCGAGTTCTTCGACCGACTCTTCGACCGCAACCCCGCCGAGCGGGTGCTGCGCTTCCTCGACGGCGCGACCACCCCGGCCGAGGAGATCGCGATCATGAGTTCCACGCGGCTGGTGCCGATGATCGCGGCGACCGCTGGCGACGCCGCGCACCGCGTCCGCGACCGGCTGCGGCCCGCCCGGCCCGCGCCGCCCATCCCGGCCGCCGTGGTGGGCGCCGCGTCGGGCGCTCACCTCGAGGCCGAGCCGGACGCCGTCGGGCCGGGGTCGGCCACGCCGCCCGGCTGACCCGGGTCGGCTCAGCGCCTCGCTGCCACCGCATCGCGGACCAGCACCCGCAGGTCCTCCATCGGGTCGCCGTCACCCGCCCCGAGCAACGTCTTCGTCGCCGCCACAGCCAACCCCAGATCCGGGTACGCGTACGCGAGGCTGCCGCCGCTGCCTGCCGCACCGAACGAACCGTCGGCGTCCACGGCGTACCCGAGGCCCCAGGTCGTCTCCTGGCCGAACACCCACTCCGGGCCGGCTCCGGCTGGTGTCGTGGCGGTGCGCAGTCGGGCCGGCGAGATCAGCCGGACGCCGTCGACCTCGCCGATCAGGGCGGCGAGCATCCGAGCCGCAGCGCGGGCGGTCATGGTGCCGGTGGCCGGCACCTCGGCGGTGAGGAAGTCGGCGCGACCGCCGATCTCCGCGCCCGGTCGGACACCGGCCGGGGCGACCCGGTCGAAGTTCGGCAGGTTGGCGCTCGTGAAGTCGAACAGCGCCGACAGGTTGCGGTCCTCGACCCGGGCCAGCCGGTCCAGGTCGCCTGCCGGTACGGCGAGATACAGCTCGTCGGCGACCCCGAGCGGCCCGGCCACGTCCTCGGCGAGCACCTGCGACACGCGCCGGCCGGTGACCCGGCGAACCACCTCGCCGATCAACCAGCCGAACGTCCACGCGTGGTACGCCTTCAACTCGCCGGGTGGCGCGATCGGTTCGGTGTCGGCCAGGAGCGCGCACATCCGGTCCCAGTCGGTGAAGTCCTCCGGCGTGACGTCCTTCGGCAGGGCGGGTACGCCCGCGGTGTGGGTGAGCGCGTGCCGCAGGGTGACGCGGTCCTTGCCGTGCCGGGCGAACTCCGGCCACACCTCGGCGATCGGCAGGTCGTAGTCCAGCTCACCGCGCTCGGCCAGCACGTGCACCACCGTCGCGGTGAGGACCTTGCCGGTCGACACGCTCCAGATCGGTGTGTCGGCGGTCAACGGCCGACCGGTGGCCCGGTCCGCGCTGCCGACGTGCACCTCCAGGATCGGCTCACCGTCGAGATAGGCGGCGACCTGTACGCCGGATTCGCGCCCGTTGCTGATCAGCTCGTCGATCGTCTGCCGCACCTCGGCCCGCAGGCCGTCCCAGGTCCCGTTCATGGGATCGACTCTGGCAGACCGGGACGGGCCGGCGCGCTCGATTTTCGCTGTCCCCGGCCCGGCGTGGCCGCCCCCCGAGCAGGGCGTACGACGTCAGCGCCGGTAGGTTGCCTGCCATGGTGGACGCGGCGGCCGGCAGGGGCGTGCAGATCTGGACCGACGGGGCGTGCAGTGGCAACCCCGGGCCGGGCGGTTGGGGTGCGCTGCTGCGCTACGGCGACCACGAGCGGGAGCTGTGCGGCGGCGAGGCCACCCCGACCACGAACAACCGGATGGAGCTGATGGCCGCCATCCAGGCGTTGGAGAGCCTGAACCGCCCGGTCAGCGTGGAGTTGCACACCGACAGCACCTACGTGCGCAACGGCATCACCAGTTGGCTGGCGTCGTGGAAGCGCAACGGCTGGTTGACCGCCGCGAAGCAGCCGGTGAAGAACGCCGACCTGTGGCAGCGGCTGGAGGCAGCCTGCGAGCGGCACCAGGTCACCTGGCTGTGGGTCAAGGGGCACAACGGGCACCCGGAGAACGAGCGCGCCGACGGACTGGCAAACAAGGGCATGACCGAGGCCCGGACCGCCGCCCCAGCCCGCCGCTGACGGTCGCGCCGGCCTCAGCCCGCCGCTGACGATCGCGCCGCGCCGGTCATCCGCTGACCACAGCGCCGCGCCAGCCCGCCGCCGACAAACGCGCCGCGCGCTGAGCCGGCGCCGCGCCGAGTGTCAGCGGGCCGCGTCCGGATGGCCGGGCATGCTGGATCCGCCGCCGCTGCTTCCGGACGAGCCGCCCGTCATACCCGAGCCGTTGTCCTCGGTCACGATGTCCGGCCGTACGTCGGTGTCGTCCGGTGGCGGAACCTCGGTGTCCGCCTCGACCTGCACCAACGGGACCTGGCCGGCCTCGTCCTCGGCATGTGCCGGGTCCGCCGGCTCCTCACCGTCACGCTTTCGGAAACCCACGCCGTGCCCCCCGTCGGTGCCGTTGCGCGTCGGCGGTGGCTACCCGGCGTCATCGTGCCGAAACCTCACCCGCTCGGCGCCTGCCCGCCGCCGACTCCGCCGGGCGCGCGTGCTGACGGCTCAGCGGCGTCGGCGGCGGCGCGTCGAGGTGACGGCCGGCGTGGCGCGGCGCACCGGCGTGAGGGGCAGAGCCGTCCAGTGCGCCGGTCGGGTCAGCGTCGCCGGCAGTCCGGTGCGCGCGTCGCCGCGGGCGGCGTCCAGTTGGGCTTGGTGCAGGAAGAGCGTCTCGCGCAGGTCCGCGCCGCGTAGGTCGGCCCCTCGCAGGTCCGCGCCGGTGACGTCGGCCCGGCCGAGGTCGACGCCGCGCAGGTCGGCGCCGATCAGCAGCGCTCCACGCAGGTTGGCCCGGCGTAGGTCCGCCCGGCGCAGGTCCGCCCCGATCAGCGGGGCGCCCCGGTGGTCGGCGCCTCCCGGGGAACGCGCAGCGTCGCCGGCCCGGGACAGCAGCGGATTGATGCGGTCGCGGTGCGCGGCGACGTCCACGGTGCGTAGCCGGGCCAGGTCGGCGGCGGTGAGTGCTGCGGTGTCGGCGCGGGCGCGTTCCAACTCGGCGCGCAGGCCGGCCGGCGGGTGCAGCGTCAGCGCCTCGGCGAGATACCAGAGCAGCTCGTGCAGGGGTCGCAGCACCGTGAACGCCTCGGCCATCGCCGGCAGGGTGTCCGGCGCGTCACGCCAGTCCCGTCCGCCGAAGGTGACCTGGGCGACCTGCTGCCCGGCGCCGAAACAGTCGAACACCGTGCAGCCTGGAAACCCCCGCTCCCGCAACTGCGTGTGGATGCCGCAGCGGTGGTCCGGCCGCAGATTGGGGCAGGGTCGCCCGGCCGGCTTGTCGATGGCGAAGTCCGCCGACGCGGCGAAGGCGGGCACCACGCAGCACAACCCGAAGCAACGTCCGCAGTCGGCGCGCAACTGCGCCGACCCGGGCGGCGGTGCGGGGTCGGGCTGCACGAGACGGCCTCCGGGTGCTCGGGCGCTGGGAGCGCCGGGGGTCACCATTGTTTCGCGGGGCACCCGACCGGGCCGGTCGGGGGGTCACCGTCCGTGCGCGTCGCCGGCCGCCGTGGAGCGGGGCACCGGGGTACGCGGCCCGCCCGGCGGTGGCACCAGCCGACGGATCGCCCGCTGCTCGTCGCCGCGCCCGTACTTCTGGTCGAAGTGCCGCTTCACCGTCGCGGCCGGCGTGCGGTCGGTGTCGGCGGGCTCGGCCAGCCCGAACACCGCCGGGGCCGCGCCCGGGGCGCGGGGCGGCAGCACAGCCCGCACGGTCAGAGGCCCGGTCACCCGGAAGCTCCCGCAGTCGACGTAGTGCTGCCCGTCCACAGTCACGTAGGGCACCGGCACCTCGACCACGTCGGAGCCGTCGTGGCGCAGGGTGACGGTGACCGACCAGTATCGCTCCAGGTTCACGGTGGCCTGCTCGTGCTCCCACAGTTCCTCGAACCGGGCGTGCACGAACCCACCCCACGGGCTGTCCATGTCGACTTCCAGCTGGGGCACGTTGAACGAGAGCTTCCCGATGGGGAAGAACGAGATCAGCGCCCGCCCGTCCCACTGGTAGAGCTGGATCGACGGGGACGCGTCATAGAGCCGCACCTGGAGCCGGTGCCGCAGCGCGGGGTCCAGGGTGCTCTGGAAGGCCGCCAGGTGGCGCAGGTTGGTGCGGATCTGGCGTGGCACGTCCACCCGCTGCCGCTCCAACTCCTCGGAGCGTTGCTGCGCGGCGGTGCAGTCCGGGTCGAGCAGGAGCAACTGCACCTGCGCGCCGTTGGCAAGCGCCGTCCGTACCGCGCCCAGGGTCTCGTCCCGGTGCGTACGTTCCAGCAGGATCGTCCAGGTGTCGAGGATCCGCACCCGGCGGCCGGAGCGGTGCAGCCGCGTCACGAAGGCGCGTTGGTCGAAGCTGAGATGCTCCTGCACCCGCGCCCTGCGGGCCTCCTCGAACAGCGGGTCGAAGATGACGTACGAGATGGCCGCGAGCACCACGCTGGAGCCGAGGTTGAGCAGCAGGTCGCTGAGGAAGCCGGTGCTGCGCCAGGCGGCGAGCAGCATCACGGCGGCGACCGTCAGCAGCACTCCGCCGACGACGAAGGCGCGTCGCTGCCGGCCGCCCCGGTCAGCCCACCCGGGCATCCGGTCCTCCTCCGTCGTGGCCACGATCACCGGAATGCGGAGGATACGTGCCGGCTTTGCCGCTCGCTGTCCGGTTCACGACCAACGCGCCGGGTGCCCGCTGTCGGGGCGACCACAGTCACCTCGTCGCCGGCGCCACCTCCTCACCGGGGACGCCTGCCGCCCGTACGGTGAACCGGGGTGTCGCGGCGGTAAGCACGGCCGACGCCACCGGTGGGCCCCAGCCGTCGGTCAGGTCCGCCACCAGCGCGGCGACCAGCCCTGTCACGTCCCGTTCGGCGTCGGCGTGCAGCGCTTCGGCCACGATCAGCACTGACGACGTGTCAGCCCGTACGGCGGACAGGGCGCTCTGCCGGTTGACCCACCGCCGCGCGTGGGCCCGTCCGGCGGCGTCGACATAGGTCACCTCGCCGGGGTCGGGATGTTCGATGTCTCCGGCGAAGGTGAGGTAATCCTCGTCGCCGTGCGCGGGCCGGACTGTCAGGTCGCCGTCGACCCGGTCCAGGTCCAGCACGGCGACCGGGATGGCGTACGCGGCCGAGACGGCGTTGCAGAGATCCACAAGCGGGTGCAGCCGGGGCAGACCGCCGTCCAGGCGTAGCCGTCGCAGCAGAGCCTCGGAGGCACACCGGTACTGCGTGGGTCGCAACCCCATGGCGGTGTACGCCCGCCGCCACGCCTGGATCTCACCGAATGTGCTCTCCGGGCCGCAGGCCAGGCGCTCCCGGGCGCGGGCCAGGTGGCCGGCGGCGCGCTGCCGCACGTCGGCGGTGGCGGTGATCCCGGTCGCCTGCACCACGCCGGCCACCAGGTCGGGGTGTGCGGCGCGCAGGTGCGCCGAGTGTTCGAACTGCACGGGGATTCCTATCGTTCGGTGAGGGCGAGCGTCACGCTGAGCGCGACAAACGTGCCGGCGACGGACCGGCGCAGCCAGTCGGTGACGCGGGGACGGGTCAGCACCCGGTCCCGTACGCGCGCCGCGAAGATGCCGTAGCCGCTGAACACCGCGAAGGTGAGCAGCATGAACACCGCGCCGCAGACGAGCATCGCCCGGGTCGAGCCCGGGGCGGTGGTGTCCACGAACTGCGGGAGGAACGCCACGAAGAACAGCGTCGGCTTGGGGTTGAGCAGGTTCACCAGGACGCCGGAGACGATCACCCGGGTCGCCGAGCGGGCCGGTTGATCGCCGCCGGCCCTGAAGGCGCTGCGGTCGCGCACCGTCGACCAGGCCAGGTAGAGCAGGTAGCCGACGCCGAGGTACCTGACAACCTCGAACGCTGTCGCGCTCGCCTGCATCAGCGCGGCAAGCCCTGTCATCGCCGCCAGCAGGTGCGGCACGACGCCCAGCGTGCAGGCGAACGCCGCCAGCACCCCGGCTCGGGCGCCTCGCGACAGCCCGGCGGAGAGGGTGAAGAACACCCCGGTGCCCGGGGTCACCACCACGACAAGCGTGGTGATCAGGAACGGGATTGTCACGGTTGTCCTCCGGCGCGGTGGGCGGGCGGTCTCCTGCCCACTCTGCTGCCACGATGGACCGATGAGCAGTGCCAAACCGAACGCGTCCGAGGGGTCCATATCGGCCGGGTCGGATTTTCTGCACCTGACCATCGCCGACGCGCCGCCCGGCGGCCTCGCCGACTGGCTTGCCGCGCGGCTGCGGCAGGCCATCGCCGAGGGGCGGATTCCGGTCGGCGACAGGCTTCCCGCCACCCGCGTGCTCGCCGCCGACCTCGGCGTCTCCCGGGGTGTGGTCACCGAGGCGTACCAGCGGCTCACCGAGGAGGGCCACCTCAGCGGCCGGGGACGGGCCGGCACCGTGGTGGTCGGCGGTCCCGCCGCGCCGGCCCCGCCGGCACCCGCCCCGACCGCCGCGCCGGCACCTGCGGCGCTCTTCCCGCCGGCTCCGGGCAGCGACATCTTCGACGCGGTACGCGCGGCCCGCGCGACCATCGACCTGACACCCGGCGTACCCGACCTGACGGCTTTTCCCCGCGCGGACTGGCTGCGCGCCGAACGGACCGTGCTGCGTCGCCTGGCCGCGGCCGACCTCGGCTACGGCGACCCGCGCGGCGCGCCCGTGCTGCGGCAGGCTGTGGCCGCCCGGCTGGCCCGCAGCCGCGGCATCGCCGTCGACCCCGCCGACGTGATCATCGTGGCTGGTGTGTCCCAGTCGCTCGGGCTGCTCGCCCAGGCGTTCGGCCCGGCCGGCATCGACCGGATCGCCGTCGAGGACCCGGGTTCACTCGGAGTACGCCAGCATCTGAACAACTGGCGGATGGCCACCCCGCCGATCGCCGTGGACGACGCCGGACTGCGCGTCGACGAACTGGCCGCAAGCGGCGTACCGGCGGTGCTGCTCACCCCCGCGCACCAGTTCCCGACCGGCGTGGTGCTCGACGGTGACCGCCGCCGGCGGCTCGTCGAGTGGGCGCGGGCCGGCGGTGTGGTCATCGAGGACGACTACGACGCCGAGCACCGCTACGACCGTCCACCGGTGCCGGCGCTGCACGGGCTGATGCCCGAGCAGGTCTGCTACACCGGCAGCGTGTCCAAACTGCTCGCCCCGGCGCTGCGGGTCGGCTGGCTGCTCGTGCCGTCCCGCTGGCGCGAGGCCGTGGTGGCCGCGAAACGCAACGCCGACCTGGGCAACGCGGTGCTGCCGCAACTGGTGCTGGCGGAGCTGATGACCTCCGGCGCGCTGGATCGGCACCTGCGGCTGCTGCGCCGCCGGCACATCCGCCGCCGGGACGCGATGATCGCCGCCGTCGCCCGGCACCTGCCGGGTGCCACCGCGCACGGTGCCGCGGCCGGGCTGCACCTGATGATCACCGTGCCGGGCGCCTTGGCGGACACCGACCTGGCGGCGGCGACGCTGGCGCGCGGCGTGAAGGTGCAACCTCTGACCTGGCACTGTCAGCGCCCGTACCGGCCGGGTCTGGTCCTCGGTTACGCGGCCCGCACGACTACCGAGATCGAGAACGGCGTCACGCAGGTCGCCGCCGCGCTGCGCGACCTGACCCGCGCCACCAGCTGAAACGCCGACACCGGCCCGCACGTCGGCAGGGCTGGTCAGCCCAGGAACAGTTGCACGAGCACCAGCACGGCCAGCAACGCCGGCCCACGTGACCCCTGGCGCAGCAGGTCCACCGGGACCATCCCGAACGGCGTGTTGACAGTCGCGCCGCCGTAGTTGATCGGCGGTCGGGTGCCAGCCCGCCAGGCGGCGGCCACCACGCCGAGCGCCAACGTCGGCGCCAGCCAGGGCGGCCCGGCCTCGACGGTCGGCAGGGTCAGCAGCCACCACAGGCCCGCACCGATCGCCGGCACCACCACGTGGATTCCACGCAGCAGGTTGTCGCTTCCGCCGAGCGCCCGGCGCAACCCCGGCGACCGGCTGATCGACCGCAGGCCCCCGGTGAGCCGGTCGGTGGCGAGGTAGGCGAACACGACCTGCGCCGCGCCGGCCAGCCCGGGCAGGGCGAGCGCGGCAGCGTACTGGACGCCGACGAGCGCAGCCCAGATCAGCACGGCGCTGGGGTGACGGCGCAACCGACGTACGTCGACCTGCAACAGCGCCCACCAGCTCGGCCCGGGCCGGATCCGGCTGCTGCGCACCCGGCCGATGCGACGCCACCGGCGGCTCTCCATCAGGCTGGTGAGCATGCTCGGGTCGAGCAGGATCGTCGCCGTGGCGGCGGCATTGGCGAACTGCGCGCCGGTGGTCAGCGTGGCCCTGTCCACCCGGGGTAGCGCGCGGACCGCGAAGAGCGTGCCGGCGACAGCGAGCGGCACCCCCACGGCGACCAGCGCGGCCGTCGGCAGCGTCGCCGGCTGGGGCAGCCCGTTGCCGAGTCGACCGGCGAGCACCACCACGGCCGTGACGACGCCAGCCGCCACCATCGGCACCACGCCGACGAGCGTCGGCCACCGCCGGCCCGCCCGGTCACCCTGGGCGACGACGCTCAGGGCCAGCGCGGCAGCGCCCCACCCGGCGCCGGCGCCCGCCGCCCAGCCCAGGGCGCCCGGCTCGGTGACACCGCCCAGCACCGCCACTGCCACGCCGAGCAGCGCCGTGCCGGTCGCCGCGCCCACCAGCAGGACACCGAGGCGGGGCGCCAGCCAGGCCCGCCGGTCGACAGGGGCGCTTGTCACCCAGCTCTGCGTGGCCGGCGTGACAAGCAGCGGGCCGAGCGCCCGCAGACCCCGC
The DNA here is from genome assembly GCF_011927785.1 of Micromonospora profundi. Taxonomy (NCBI): domain Bacteria; kingdom Bacillati; phylum Actinomycetota; class Actinomycetes; order Micromonosporales; family Micromonosporaceae; genus Micromonospora; species Micromonospora profundi. The sequence continues at coordinate 1,939,160 of NZ_JAATJK010000001.1, forward strand.
CAGGCCAGCCCAGCGCCGGCCAGCAGCGCCGCCACCGCCAGCCACCACCGCACCCCCGGATCGGCCCGGCCGACGGTGGGGGAGGCCAGCATGTCGCGGCTGGCGCTGATCGCGAACCAGCCGTACATGCCCACGAACAGCACCATGACGTACGCGTCGCCAAGCACGTCGCCGAGCGAGTGCTCGTGGTGACGACGGCGGGCCAGACGCAGGCGCGTACGCACCTGACGGGCTCTGGGCACCCCGACCGGCGCGTCGGCGATCGTGGCAGGTGGTGCGGTCACCGGCCGATCTCGATCCGCTCGTCGACCACCGCGTCGATCAACTCCGGGTCGTGCGAGGCCAGCAGCACTGCGGTGCCGGCGTCCCTCTCCCGGCGCAGCCGCTGCGCCAGCCACTGCCGGCCACGCACGTCCAGCCGCTGCTCCGGCTCGTCAAGGATCAGCACCTGACGGGGGCGTACGAAGCAGGACGCCAGGGCCAGCCGGCGGCGCTGCCCGCTGGACAGGGTCACCGGCAGTTGGTCGCGGGCCGGCTCCAGGCCCAGCTCGACGAGCACCTCCTCGACCGGCTCGGCGTTGCCCCCGTGCGCGTACGCGACAAGTTCCAGGTGCTCGACCACTGACAGGTCGGGAAAGAAGTCGATGTCGTCCAGGGCGGCGGCCACCAGCGCCCGTACCTGCGGATCGGTCTCGTCGGCCCGGCGGCCCTGCACCAGCACCTCACCGGCGTCCGGCCGGTCGGCACCCACCACGCAGCGCAGCAGGGTGGTCTTGCCGCTGCCGTTGGGGCCCAGCACCACAGCGATCCGGCCCGCCGGCAGCGCGAAGCTCACGTCGTCGAGCACCACCAGGTTGCCGAAGTTGCGACTGAGTCCCCGTACCGTGAGCGCATCCACGGTCACACACTCTCCCAGACCGTGCCGTCGGCGGTGAGTCGCCCGTCGGCGGCGGTCACGTGTCGCCGAACACGGCGTCGGAGTCACCCGGCACGGCGTCGGAGGCGTCCCGCACGGCGTCGGAGTCGTCCAGCCGGGTGTCGGCGGCGGCCAGCACCGGCTCGTCGTGGACCTCCTCGGCCACCGATGCCGCGTCCACCCAGTGCCGCCGCGCCTCCGCGCGGTCACCCAGCGAGTCGGCGGCGTCGCCCAGGTAGAGCAGGGTCCGGGCCAGCCCCGGGGTCGGCCGGCCGGCCTCACGCAGCCGCCGGCTCTCGGCAAGCAACTCGTATGCCGCCCGCGCCTGCCCCGGTGCGCTTGTCAACAGCGTCGCCCCGGCGTTGAGCAATGCCGCTGCCCGGCTGGTCGGATCGTTCACCGACTCGTACTCGCGCAGCGCCGCCCGCCACGCCTGCGCGGCGTCCAGGTGCTCGCCGAGTGTGGCGTGCACGAGCACGAGGTTGGTCAGGGCCGCCGCGTAGCCGCGCGCGTCACCCACCGACCGGAACGTGTTGGCCGCACGCACGAGGTGGTGGTGGGCGGTGTCCAGCTCGCCCCGCGCCAGCTGGGCCGCGCCGAGACCCAGGTCGGTGAGGGCGTGCCCGGCCCGGTCCGCCGAGGAGCGGTGCCGGCGGGACAGCTCCAGGTGCTCCACCGCGTCGTCGAGCTGCCCCAGGTCGAGCAGGGCCAGACCGAGGTTCATCCGGGCCTGGGCGGTGCCGCGCCGACCCCGTTCGGCAACCGCGAGGGTGAGCGCGGCGGCGGCGCCCTGCGGGTCGTGTCGGCGTCGACGCAGCACGCCCAGCTCGTTGTGCGCCCATCCGGCGATCTCCGGCCGGTCGTCGGCGGTCGGGGTGGCCAGCACGGTGCGGCAGACCTGCTCCCACTCGTCGAGCCGTTCCACGTGCGCGAGCCATCCGCACAGCGCCACGGCCAGCCGGAACCACCAGCGGCGTACCCGACGGGGCAGCGTCTCGGCCGCGCCGGCCGGCACCCGTACCACCGCCAGCAGCAGCTCCTGGTGCAGGTCGAACCAGCCGTACGGGTCGTCGTCCAGCGGCAGTGACCACTCCCGGTCCGGTGGGGAGCCGAGCACTGCCAGGTTGGCCGCGTGCCGTTCGGCCCGACGGGCCAGGTGCCGGGTCAGCCGGGCCTGCGCGGCGACACGGGTCCGGGACGGTTCGGCGGCGCGCAGGTGCAGCCGGGCGTTGGCGGCGAGCAGCGGCCGGATCTCGTACCGGTCACCGGGTGCGCCGACCACGAACGCGGCGGCCGCGAGCTGGTCCAGCAGCGCGGTCACCCGGTCGGGGTGCCGGGCGGCCAGCGCGGTGATGGTCGGCCGGTCCACCGGGGCGGGGGTCAGCGACATCAGCCTGTACAGGCGGCGGGCCTCGCGGGTCAACGCCCGGTACGCGATGTCGCGTTCGGTGACCAGCTGGGCTGCCGGCGACACGGCGACCCGCTGGTGCGGCGGGGTGTGCACCGCGCGTCGCAGCGCGTCGAGCACGTCCGAGTGCCGCCAGCCGTGCTGCGCGGTGCGGTAGCCCAGCGCGCGGATCGTGCGGGGCTGCCTGCCGCACAGGTCGACGATGTCGCGTACCGCCGGATCGGTGCGCGGGTCGGCGCGGCGGGCCCGGGCGGCGGGCGCGGCACTGCCGGCCGCCGCGAACAGCTCGACCGCCTCGTCCGGGCCCGGCTCGGCGATCCAGTGTGCGACCACCCCGCTGAGCCCGCTGAGCGCGGGCCCACCGGCGAACAACAGCCGGCAGGTGCGGGCGGTGGGTGGCAGCAGCGGCCGTACCTGCTCGGGACTGTCGACGTTGTCCAGCACCAGCAGGATCTTGCGGCCGTCGAGCCTGCGGCGTAGCGCTGCGGCGGCGGCCGCGAGGGCGTCCGGCCGGCCCGAGGCGGGCGGCGCGGTGCCCAGGACACCCGCCAGCGCGGTGAGCACCTGGCGGGCGGTGCGGGGCCGACCGCCCCGACGCAGGTCGAGGTGGTACTGGCCGTCCGGGTAGTCGTCCCGGCACAGGTTCGCCACTTGGACGGCGCAGGCGGAGGTGCCCACAGCCCGGCGGCCCAGCACCGCCACCGCGTGTTCGTGGGCGAGCAGGCCGAGCACCGTCTGAACGTGCTCGTCGCGGCCCGTGAACCCGGCCGGATACGGCAGCGTCGGCACGTCGGTGACGGGTGCGGTGACGACGTCGGTGGGTTCCGGGCCGGTCTCGCGCACGGCCCGGCGTCGGCGCATCTCGAACACCACGAAGCCGGCCGCGCCGCTGACGGCAAGCGCGATGCTCGCCGGGCCGAGCACGCTGGCGGCCAGCTCGGACAGCAGATTGCTGGCGAGGTTGCCGAGCACCCCGCTGACAAGCGTGCCGACCGCGATGAGCACCGGCCAGCGCGGCCCTCGACCAGCGCCGCCGGGCCTGGTCACCGGACACCGCCGGAGACCAGGCCGGCGACGAGTTGCCGCCGGGCGAGCACCATCAGCACCACCGGGAGCACCGAGGCGAGCACCGACCCGGCGGCCAAGACGCCGCTGTTGGACACGAAGCCTCGGGTCTGCCCGGCCAGGAACAACCCCAGCGGCGTGGCCTCCGGCCCGCTGAAGAGCAACCCAACCACCAGGTCGTTCCAAACCTGGACGAACTCCAGAACGGAGACGGCGACAACGGCGGGCAGGTTGTGCCGGCCCAGCCGGCGCAGCGCGCCCCACCACCGTCGACCGCCCAGCCGGGCGCCGCGCACCTGCTCGGCGGGCAGGTCGGCGAACGCGTTGCGCAGCACCAGCACCGCGAACGGCACGCCCAGCGCCACGTGCACAAGAGCCAACCCTCGGGCGGTCCCCGAGGACAGGACAACGCCCAGCACCTCGTTGACCGGGCCGGCGATCACCTGCACCGGCACGATGGTCGCGGCCATCAGCAGCAGGCCGGTCGCCTGCGCGGCAGGCCCGGTCAGCCAGGCCAGCGGGTACGCGGCCAGCAGCGCGATGACCAGCACCGTGGCGGTCACCACTGTGGCAAGCAGCAGCGTGAAGCCCAGCGTTCGCCACAGCTCACCGCTGGTCAGCAGGGCGTGATAGGAGCCCGCACCGGGTGGCGTCGACCACCAGCCGCGCGCCGCCGCGTCCACCTGCCCGTGTGCCGAGGTGGCGACGAGCACGACGAGCGGTATCAGCCACACCACCGCGGCGGCCGCGGCGAGCAGCCGGAACAGCCGTCGTGGCGGTGCCAGCGCGGCGGGCTCCGAGCCGGCCTCGACGCGCGGCGGCGGCCACGCCTGACGGACGAAGAGAGCGGCCACCAGCATGCCGGCGACGACCGCCACCAGCCAGACGACGCCGAGCGCGGCGCCCGGCCCGGTGGTGGTGCCACCGGAGGTCTGCCAGACCCGCAGCGCCAGCACCGCCGCGTCGTCGCGCACCGACCCGGGCGTCATGACCAGGATCAGGTCGAAGGTCCGGCTGGTGCCGAGCGCCACAAGCGCGAAAACCACAGCGACGGTACGCAGCAGCAGCGGCCTCCACTGCGCGTCCCACAGGACGTGCCGGCGACCGCCGCCGTAGGCGCGTACCGCGTCGGCCAGGCTCGGCGGCACCCGGTCCAGTGCGGCTCGGAAGACCAGCACCGCCAACCCCACCCAGGCCCAGACGAACGCCGACATCAGCGCCACAGTGACCAGGCGCGGCCCGAGCAGTTGGGGGACGTCCTCGGCGGACCGGCCGGTCAGCCGTGCCGCGACCAGGGTGGCCAGGCCACGGCCCGGGTCGGGGTCGTACATCAGCCGGAACGTCACGCCGGTGACGACGAGCGGCAGCGCCACCGGCACGAGCAGGATCAGCCGGACGAGCCCGCCCTCCTGGGAGCGACGTGATGCGACGGCGAGCAGGTAACCAAGCGCCGTCACCACCGCCGGCACCAGCACCGCCCACAGCACTGTCCGTCCGACCACGGCGCCGGTGCCCGGCGCGGCGAGGGCGGTGCGGAAGTGCTCCGCGCCGACCCAGCGGCCGTCTGTCGTGACACTGGCGTGCAGGGTGCGCAGCACCGGCCACAGCAACAGCCCGCCGAGCAGCAGCGCGGCCGGCAACAGCAGCGCGGACGTCGCTCCGGCCGCCGGGTACACGCGGCCACGGCGCGGTGGGCCGACGTCGTCGAGCACCGCGAACTCGCCGAGCACCTGGGTCTCGCTCATCGGCCACCTCCCGCGCTGCGGGCCGCCGCGGCGAGCTGCCCGGTGGCACGCCGGACCGCCTCGGCGGCGCGTACGCCACCTGTGACGTCGGCGAAGAAGTCCTGCATGATCCGCCAGATGCCCACGCCGTCGGAGCCGGTGAACGCCCCGCGCAGCTGGTCGGAGAGGTCGAACCGCAGCGTGCCCGGATCGCGCATCTCGGCGGCGAACCGGCGGCGGACCGGATTCGTGTAGTCGGCCAGCGGGATCGTGGTGTTCGGTGACAGGTAGCCGCCGGCATGAAGCCAGGGGTGGAACGAGTCGGCCCTGGTCAGCCACTCGACCAGCTCGACCCCGCCCCGGGCGTCGGCGAACACGACAGCCGCGTCCCCGCCGACGATCAGCGGGCCGCCGCTTTCGGCGCTGGGGAACCGGAAGGCGGCCGCCTCCTCGGAGCCGCTGCGGAACCTGCTGCCCACCTCGGCCGTGAAGTCGGCCTCGAAGACCATTACCGCACGGCGGGAGCGCACCACCTGGATCACCGACTCCTCGTACTGGGTGAGCAGGGCGCGACGGCCGCCCCCGACGAACGCGCCGTCGATGCTCCACAGCTCGGCGAGCCGGTCCAGGGCGTCGCGCACCGGCCGGCCCCGCCAGTCGGCGTCCGGCCCGGCCAGGGCGTCGTACGCGGCGGGCGCCAGGTCGGCCAGCACGTTCTCGAACCAGTCGGTGAGCACCCAGCCGTCGGCCGCGCCGATCGCCAGCGGCGCCGGGCCGTCCCCCCGCACGGCGAGCGTGCCGAGCCGGCGGGTCAGCGCGACCAGCTCGTCCCAACTGGTCGGCGGGTCGGGCAGCACCGAAGGCAGGTGCCAGATGAGGGACTTGTGCGCCGCCTTCACCCACACGCCGTAGCGGTGTCCGCCGGTCCTCAGCAGATCGTTCAGCCCGGCGGGCACCGCGTACTCGTCGGACGGGAGCACGGGCCGCAGCCAGCCCCGGGCGGCGTACTCGGTGACCAGGCCGGGACGCGGCAGGATCGCCACGTCCGGTGCGGTGCCGGCGAGATGCCGGGCGCGCAGGAACGCGTCGATGTCATTGCCGGCGCTGACCACGTGTACCGAACGGCCGTAGCCCTTCACGACCTGCCGGAAGCGGTCCAGTTCGCCGCCGCTCCACACCACCGCCACCTGCACCGAACGGGTGCTTCCGGCGCAGCCGGCGACGGTAGCGGCCGCGCCGACAGTGGCGGCGCGCAGCAGGGTACGCCGGGTGGTCCGGCCGCCCGGCGTCACCGGGGCGCCCCTTCGGCCTCGGTGACCAGCTCGTGCCGCCGGGGGATCTCGGCAAGGGCGGCCGGGTCGGCCGTGCACACCAGCACCGCCACTCCGGGCGCGTCCGGCGGGGACAGTCGTGGCAGCAGGTCGCCGAGGCGGCTGCCGCCGGCCGGCTCGGTGGGCAGGTCGACCACGAGGACCTCGGGCAGGCACACCGCCGCGCGGGCCAGCGCCACCCGGAACCGTTGGGCGTCGGAGAGCAGGTGCGGTAGCAGTCCGAGCGTCGGGGCAAGCTCCAGCCGGTCGACCACAGTGGACGTCCAGTCGTCGGCCACCTCGTGCACCCGCTCGCGTTTGCGCTGGCCGTACTCGATGTTGCGGCGGACGGTGAGCTGCGGCAGCAGCGCGCCGCCGGCCGGCACGTAGCCGATCTGCCGACGCGGCGGCGGCAGCGCCGTCACGTCCCGGACGCCGACCATGATCCGCCCGGTGACCGGTGCGGCGAGCCCGACAAGCACCCGGGCCACCGCGGTGCCGACCGCAGGTGGCCCCACAAGCGCCGTCGTCGTGCCGGCGGGGACGTCGAGGGTCACCGGCCCGGTACCGGGGACGGCGACCAGTGCACGTAGCCGTAACGTAGCCCTCACCTCCGGTGACCGCGGGTGACGGTCCCCAGAGTGGCACACGATGCCGACAGTCGATGTCCCGCCGGCTTCCACTGTGGAAGCAGCGGACTATCGCGCCGGCTGTCCGGTGGGGGCGTAGAGGGCCGCCAGCCCGGCCGCCGTGGCGGCCAGGCGCTCGCGGAGAGCGACGGGGGTCAGCACCTCCACGTCGGCGCCGAGGCGCAGCAGGTCACCGTGGGCATGGGTGAGCGACTCGATGGGCAGCACAGCGGTCACCCAACCCCGCGCGTCGGGTGGCCCGGCGCTGGCGTCCACGGCGGCCACCACCGGATCGCTGCCGACCTCCCGTAGCCGCTCGCGGCCGGCGGGGGAGAGCCTGACGGTGGCCTCGTCGCGGTGCAGGCGGGCCCGGAACCCCACGACGTGCGCCCGCCACCAGGCCGGCAGGTCGAAGTCGGCCGGTCGCTCGAACTCCTGCGCCAACGGGGTCAGGGCGAGGATCTGGTTGACCCGGTAGGTCGCCGGTGCGGCCCGGCCGGGTTGGGTGGCCACCACGTACCACCGGCCGCCCTTGAGCACCAGGCCGTACGGCTCCAGCACGCGGGTCACCTCACCGCGCCAGCCGCGGTAGCGCACCTCGATGCGGTGCTGACGCCAGACCGCCTCGGCGGTGCGGGCCAGTTCCGGGGACGCGTCGCCGTCGGCGTACCAGCCGGGGGTGTCCAGGTGGAAGCGCTGCTGGAGCTGGGTGGCCCGGTCGCGCAGTGGCGGTGGCAGCGCGGCGTGCAGCTTGAGTTGCAGCGCTGCCACCACGTCGCCGTAGCCCAGCTCGTCGGCCGGGCCGGGCAGCCCGGCCAGGAAGAGCCGGTCGGCTTCCTCGGCGGTCAGGCCGGTGAGCCGGGTGCGCCAGCCGTCGACCAGTTGGTAGCCGCCGGCGTGCCCGGCCTCCCCGTACAGCGGGATGCCTGCGGCGTGCAGCGACTCCACGTCCCGGTAGATGGTGCGGGGGGACACGGCCAGCCGCTCGGCGAGCTGCGCGGCCGTCAGCCGTCCGTGCGCTTGGAGCAGCAGGAGGAGGGAGAGAAGTCGACTGGCCCGCACTTCACTGACACTAGCTGTCAGGGGACCGGCCGTACCGTCCCGGCATGGCATTTCGCGACAAGGATCTGACAACGCCTCCACCGATCACTGTGGACGGCCGGCAACTCAAGCGCTACCACATCGACCAGCCGGAACGGCCCATCGAACCGGAGGTGGAGGAGGCCGCGTACGACCTGCTGCCCACATTGCTGAAGGACGTCCCGAGCGACGGCACCCCGGGCGCCGGGTGGGTGGTGCTGCACCGGGGCGCGGACACCGGCGCGTACCTGCTGGCCTACACCTGGGTGTGGGACAACGCGTTGGAGATCCGCGTCGCGGTGGCGGGACAGCCGGCGCTGGAGTGCCCCGACCTGGACCCCGCACACTTCGTCGCACTGCGCCGCCCCGCCGTGGGCTGCGTGTGGGAGTTGGCGGTGCTGGAGCACGAGCGGGGCGCCTGGGTCCGGCACATGCTGGCGCCGGCGAGCCCTGACCTGACCGGTTACCTGAACGACACGCGCGCCGAAGGGCCGGTGGGCCGCTGATGGGCGACTTCGACTTCTTCGTGGGCACCTGGAACGTCGTGAACCGGCGGCTGCGCGAGCGGCTTGTGGGCTCCGACGAGTGGGAGGAGTTTCCCGGCGTGTCGGTTGCCCACGGCTTCTTCGACGGCGGCGGCCACTTCGACGAGATCACGTTCCCGACCAGGGGCTCCGCCGGTGCCACGATCAGGATCTTCGACCCGGCACGGCAGCAGTGGTCCATCTACTGGATGAGCGGCGACAGCGGCGTGCTGGAGCAGCCGCCGATGGTGGGTCGCTTCGTCGACGGCGTCGGCCGCTTCTACGCCGACGACAAGCACGAGGGGCGACCGGTCCGATGTCGGTTCATCTGGTCGGACATCGGCGCGACCACTGCCCGCTGGGAGCAGGCGTTCTCCACCGACGGCGAGCAGACCTGGGAGACCAACTGGATCATGACCTTCACGCGAGCGTCCGACCGCTGACCGGGCGGCCCGTCACGGGGCGGTGCCGCCTCGCTTCTCCTCCTGCGCCACCACCGCCTCGCGGTGCTCCGGCTCGTCGCGGCGCGCCAGCTCCGCGGCGAGCCGGGGGTCGGCCACCAGCCGCTCCCGGTTGCGGTGCAGGAAACTCTCGAAACCCCCGGTGTACGGGCAGGCCAGGTCGCCCAGCGCCCGCTCCGGCACGTACCGGCAGCCGCCGCAGTAGTCGCTGATCTCGTCGATGTCGGTGCCGTCCACCGCGTACGGGCGGGTGTCCACCCTGGCCAGGTCGGCGTACTGACTCATGCCGATCACCGTCGTGTTCATCACCCAGTCGGTGCCGTCGACGAAGCACCGCCGGAACCAGTCCGCCACCTCGGTCGGACGCCAGCCGCGCTGTAACGCGTAGTTGCCAAGCACCAGCAGCCGGGGCGTCTGATGCGTCCACGCACGGTCCCGGACGGCGGCGAGCACGTCCGCGAGGCAGCGCGCCTCCACAGCGTCGGCGTCCAGCTCGGCGAACCAGTCCGGGATCGGCTCGGTGGCCGCCAGCCAGTTCGAGCCCCGAAACCGGGGCTCGAAGTACCAGTACAACTGCCACAGGAACTCCCGCCAGCCGAGCAGCCCCCGGATGAACGGCTCGACAGCGGTGCGCGGGGCGGTGCCGTCCCGCCACGCCTGCTCGGCGGCGCGTACGGCCGGCTCCGGGTGCAGCAGCCCGAGGTTGAACGAGGACGAGAGCGCGGAGTGCGCGAACAGCGGGTCCTCGGCGCTCATCACGTCGGCCCAGCGGCCGTACTCGGGTAGCCGGTGGGTCAGGAAGTGCTCCAGCCGTGCCTGCGCCTCGGCGTGGGTGGCGGGGTGCTGACGAGGGCCGTCCCTCCCGACGAACCGCACGCCGTCGGCCGCCCACCGGTCCAGGTCGCGGCGGACCTGCGCGTCGATGTCGTCCTCGACGATCGGCGGCGGTGGCGGGGGTGTCGCCGGCACGGCGTGGCCCTCCGCGCGCGGGCGGCGTGCCGGCCCGGCCCCGCCGGCCGGCCCGGTCAGCACGATGTGCCGGCGGCGGACGTGGCGGTAGTGGTCGGCCATCCGGAGAGGGCCGCGCCGGGTGCGGTCCGCCCAGACGGCGAAGTCGTCCTGGCTGGTGATGAAGCCCCGCGCCGGCAGCACCGTCAACCCGGGCACCGAGCGGGCGAAGCGCAGGGCCGCCCAGGAGTGCGGATGGCACACCTCGACCGGTTCGGCGACCTGCGCCAGGGCCTCCCGGAACGTGTCCGTCCGCAGCAGCAGCGCCCGGTCGCCCAGTTCGGCGGCGCGGTGCCGCAGCGCCGAGAGGATGAGATGTGCCTTCTGCCGGTGCATCGGCCGACGGCGGAACAACTCCCGGACCTCGACCAGCAGCACCGGCTGGTCGAGGTCGTCGAGGAAATGTGGCCCGAGTTGGTCGGCCAACAGCCATCGGCGGCGAAGCATGCCGCAATTCTGCCGACTTCCGGGCCGCCGCGCCCGAACGGCGGGCCGCATATTCGGTCCGGGTGCGTGTGTCGCCCGCGTGGAGGCCAGCACTGGTCCGCGCCGGCCGGCTTTGCGGGTGGCGTCGTGACGTCAGGTCGGGTCCGCGCCGGCCGGCTTCGCGTGCGGCGTCGTGACGTCAGGCCGGGTCCGCGCCGGCGCGGCACCGTCGTCGCGTCGGCGCAGCACCACTGTGAGCGCCACCAGGGCGACAAGCAGCAGCGCGAGCACCTGCACGCGGGCCGGCCCCAGCGGCGCGAGCAGCGCCAGCCCGGCGACGACCGGGTACGCCACGACCACCGCGCCATGCTGCTGCCGGCGGACGTGCAGCACCCACACGGTCAGCAGGAACACGGCGATCGGGATGGCCACCGCGTAGCCGGCGGTGGTTCCGGAAACGTGGGCGAGGTGCCGCTCGTCGACCACCACCGGCAGGCCGGCGCCGACCGCCGCGATCGCCGCGAAGATCAGGTAGTGGCCGTAACCCCAGACCAGCGAGTACGGCAGCCGGTCCGGCGCCTCTGTCGGCCTGTCGAAGTAGAGCCACCAGAGCGTGAAGACGATTACCGCGCCGGCCGCCGCGAGTGACCAGAGCCCGTGGTTGCCCGCGTCGACGCCGGTCTGGATCGCCACCGAGATCGCCAGGACCGCCTCGCCGAGCACGATCAGGGTGAGCAGCCCGTACCGCTCGCCGATGTGCCCGGGGTGCCACGGGGTCATCCCGGGGCGCTCGGCCACCGCGGGCACCAGCAGGTCGGCAAGGCCCAGCACCACGAACGTCGCCATGCCCCACCCGTCGGGCAGGGCCAGCCGCAGCAGCCAGCCGAGCTGCACCACTGTCACCCCGATGGCGTACCGGCGGGCCGCCGCGCGGTGGGCGGGATCGCCGGCGGCGGCCCGGCTCCACTGCACGACGGCCGCCAGCCGCATCACCACGTACCCGTAGGTGATGATCGTGAAATCGCCGTCGGTGAACGCCCGCGGCACCCCGGCCGCGAGGATCAACGCCCCGGAGATCTGCACCAGGGTGGTGATCCGGTAAACGTCGTCGTCGGTGTCGTAGGCCGAGGCGAACCAGGTGAAGTTCATCCACGACCACCAGATCGCGAAGAACACCATCGCGTAGCTGGTCACCGCATGGCGGAGGTGACCGTCGGAGACGTCGTGGTGCAGGTTGGTCGCGGCCTGCGCCACGGCCACCACGAAACAGAGGTCGAAGAGGAGTTCCAGCGGTGTGGCCGCACGATGCGGCTCGTCGCGGCTGCGGGGCCGCATCGCCCGGTAGAACGGTCGTACCGCACGAGGTCCGGTCACCGCCGGGGTCAGTGGCGTCGGCGCCCGTGGGTCAGCCCTTCCAGCACCATCGTCAGCCCGGCGCCGACCAGCCACACGTCCTTGGCGAGCCCGGCGCCCTGCTGGGTCGGGCGGATGCTGCCCGGCTCGCGCATCCCGGGTGTCTTCAGGTACAGCTGCACCAGGCCAGCGCCGAACGCGGTGAGGCCCAACCCCACCAGGGGCGTCGGGACGAACGGCGTGAGCAGGGCAGCCCCCAAGGCTATTTCCGAGCGCGACAGCAGCTTGGCGAAACGCGCCGGCTCGAACTGCTTGAGCTGCGGAAGGGCCGCCACCGCCATCCCGTGCATGCCTGCCGCCGCCTCACCCTCCAGGTTGCGCTTGCCCAAACCCGAGTTGAGAAAGTACGCGCCGATGCTGACCCGCAGCGGCAGATGCGCGAGTTTCATGATCACTCCTGGTGGCCGTGGTCGGAACTGCGGCCCGCGTACCCCACGTGACCCGCGATAACCCGCCGCCGGGGCGGCTGGGACGGCCGTGGTCGTCGCGGTAGGTTCGGCAGGGGCCCACCGCCGCGCCCGGTTCACCACCTGCCGGCATCCGGTCCCCGCCGCACACCACCAGCAGGAGGCGAAGTGAGCCAGCAAGTCCGGGGAGTCATCTCCCGCAGCAAGGGCGCACCGGTCGAGGTCACGACGATCGTGGTGCCCGACCCGGGGCCCGGTGAGGCGATCGTCCGGATCCAGTCCTGCGGGGTCTGCCACACCGACCTGCACTACCGCGAGGGCGGCATCAACGACGACTATCCGTTCCTCCTCGGCCACGAGGCGGCAGGCGTCGTCGAGCAGGTGGGCGACGGCGTCACCGACGTTGCCCCGGGCGACTTCGTGGTGCTCAACTGGCGTGCCGTCTGCGGGGACTGCCGGGCCTGTCGGCGGGGGCGGCCGTGGTACTGCTTCAACACCCACAACGCCAAGCAGCGGATGACCCTCACCGACGGCACCGAGCTGACCCCGGCGCTGGGCATCGGCGCGTTCGCCGAGAAGACCCTCGTGCACGCGGGCCAGTGCACGAAGGTGGACCCGGCCGCCCGGCCGGCCGCTGTGGGCCTGCTCGGCTGCGGCGTCATGGCCGGGCTTGGCGCGGCCATGAACACCGGCAACGTCACCCGTGGCGACTCGGTCGCGGTGATCGGCTGCGGGGGCGTCGGCGACGCGGCGGTGGCCGGTGCGCTCCTCGCGGGCGCGACGACGATCGTCGCCGTGGACACCGACACCCGCAAGCTGGAGTGGGCCCGTAAGTTCGGCGCCACGCACACCGTGAACGCCTCCGAGACCGACCCGGTCGAGGCGATCCAGGCTGCCACCGGCGGTTTCGGCGCCGACGTGGTGATCGACGCGGTGGGTCGACCGGAGACGTGGAAGCAGGCGTTCTACGCCCGGGACCTGGCCGGCACCGTCGTCCTGGTCGGCGTGCCGACCCCGCAGATGCAGGTCGAGCTGCCGCTGCTGGACGTCTTCGGTCGCGGCGGCGCCCTCAAGTCCAGCTGGTACGGCGACTGCCTGCCCAGCCGGGACTTCCCGATGCTTACCGAGCTGTACCTGCAGGGCCGCCTCGACCTGGACGCCTTCGTCACCGAGGAGATCGCCCTCGACCAGGTCGAGAACGCGTTCGAACGGATGCACCACGGCGACGTGCTCCGTTCGGTGGTGGTGTTCTGATGACCGCCCGGGTCGACCACGCGGTCACCGCCGGCACCTTCTCCCTCGACGGGCAGACGTTCGACGTCGACAACAACGTCTGGGTGATCGGCGACGACACCGAGTGCGTGATCCTCGACGCGCCGCACGACGTGGAGGCGATCCTCGCGCTCGTCGGTGACCGTCGCGTCCGGGCGATCCTGGCCACCCACGCGCACGACGACCACGTACGGGTCGCGCCGGAGCTGGCCCGGGCCACCGGCGCTCCGGTGCTGCTGCACGCCGACGACCGGGTCCTGTGGGACATGGTCCACCCCCACCTGCCGCCGCACGGCGAACTGCACGACGGGCAGGACATCGAGGTGGCCGGCACCACGCTGCGGGTGTTGCACACTCCCGGGCACAGCCCCGGCGCGTGCAGCTTCTACGCCCCGGACCTGGGCGCGGTGTTCACCGGCGACACGCTCTTCGCCGGCGGGCCGGGTGCCACCGGTCGCTCGTACAGCGACTTCGACACCATCGTCGGGTCGATCCGCACCCGTCTGCTCACCCTGCCGGCGGACACCGTCGTGCACACCGGGCACGGTGACGACACGACCATCGGCGCGGAGGCCCCCCACCTGCAAGAGTGGATCGCCCGAGGTCACTGACCTCCGGCACGCCGCCGCAGCGGCCGGCGCGCGCTGCGACACGCGCTGCGGTGGGCGGGCTGGCGCGCGGTCGACGGATCGCGCTGAGGTGGCTGGCGCGTCGGTCGACGGGTCGCGCTGTGGGCTGGCGCGTCGGTCGACGGTCAGCGTTCGTTCACCGCGCCGAGCACCGGCTTGACGTCGAGCACGGGGGTGCCGTCGAGGGCTTCCAGGTCGGCCACCTGCACCCGCAGCCCATCGACGGCCAACACCCGGACACGGTGCAGGCCGATCGGGTTGGGGCGGTGCGGGGAGCGGGTGCTGAACACACCGGTCTCCGGTCGGCTCTCGTCGCCGCGCGGGTGGACCGCCAGCACGTCTCGGCGGGCGCGGTCCAGCCAGGTCAGCACCAGCAGTTCCGCGCCCACCGACAGGTCACGCAGAGCCCGTTCGACCGACGTGTCGAAGACCAGCCAGGCGGCCGGCGTACCCTCGTCGCCCTGCCGGGGTGCGCTCGCCGCGTCGGTCAGCGGCGAGACGACCCGGCCGACCGGCCGCAGCACGTACGCCTCGTCTGTGTCGGCCATCCTCGACCCCTTCCGGACTGCCTGAATCTACCGTCGCCGACCGACGTTACGATCTGCGGTCATGACCGCAGAGCAGCCCGCGCCCGTCGTCCGTCAGCTGCGCCTCGTGGTGGAGGCCGAGGACTACGAGGCCGCTGTCGCGTTCTTCCGCGACGCCCTGGGGCTGCCCGAGGAGGCGGCGTTCAGCGGCGACGGGGACGCCCGGGTCCTGATCCTGGACGCCGGCCGCGCCACGCTGGAGATCTCCAACCCGGCGCAGAAACGCATGATCGACGAGGTCGAGGTGGGTCGGCAGGTCGCGCCCCGCATCCGGGTCGCCTTCGAGGTGGACGACGCCAGGGCGACCACCGCCCGGCTTGTCGCCGCCGGGGCGGCCGAGATCGCGCCGCCCACCCTCACCCCGTGGCAGTCTCTGAACTCCCGCCTCGAGGCACCCGCCGACCTGCAGATCACCGTCTTCGAGGAGCTGCGTACGCCGGAGGAGCGGGCCGGGTTGGACGGCTTCGGAACGGGACGCGACGCCTGAGCGGCGACGGGTGACCGGGCTCACCGTCGCACCGTTACCGACCGTGACATGGGTTAGCCGTCACCGGCTGTTACGTCCGACGTCCCCTGGTCCTCGCTCAGGGCGTTCGGGTGTCGTTGATCGACTCGCCTTCCTGGAAACCGGGGCATCCGACGCGCTCGAACACCCCGGTTCTAGGAACACGAGTCGATCAACGCGCTGAGCGTCGGTGTGCGCCGTCACCTATTTCGGCCGTGCTGGGCGCACTGTCCCATGCCCGCGAGTGACCGGAACCCCATCTCGGCGAGCACTGCGCATATCCGGAATGACCGACACCGCAACCCGGTTGTGTCCCCTGAACCGCCGGAGCCAAACACCCTCCGCGGTCATCTCCCGAGGAGCGTTCACCCCGGAGCGTTCCGCACGATCGAAAGGGCAACCATCGTGAAGGTCGACTTCACTCGATGGCTCCCGGCCATCGCTAAGGACAAACACCGCAAGACCGCGCTGAGCGTGGTGGGCATCGCCGCTCTCGGCGGACTCGCGCTGGCCCCCACCGCGGTCGCCGCCCCGGTCACCTCCGGACCGCACGAGGGTGCCGTCGCCGCCATCGACCTTGCCACCGGCAAGGCCGCCACGGAAGCCCGCCAGGACGACCAGCCCGTCGAGTCGGGCCTCACCACAGGCTCCCCGACCAGCAAGCCGCCGGCCGGCAAGCCCAGCCGCGACGAGTTGATCCCGCACGGCGTCGAGGGCGCCCAGTCGCGCATCCCGCTCGACGACGCGCAGATCGAGAACGCCCGCGAGATCATCGACGTCGCCAAGAAGACCGGCGTCGGCGACCGTGGCGCGGTGATCGGCATCGCCACCTCGCTGCAGGAGTCGAAGCTATACAACCTCGGCCACCTGGGCGCGTACAACGACCACGACTCGCAGGGCCTGTTCCAGCAGCGCCCGTCGTCGGGTTGGGGCACGCCCGAGCAGATCACCGACCCGGAGTACTCCGCCACGGCGTTCTTCAACTCCCTGAAGAACGTGGGCGGCTGGCAGGACATGCCGCTGACCGCCGCGGCGCAGACCGTCCAGGTCTCCGCCTACCCGTACGCGTACGCGCAGTGGGAGGAGCAGGCGGCGGACCTCGTCCAGCAGCTCTCGTAACACCCGCACACACGCGCCGGCCGGCACCCGTTACGGGGCCGGCCGGCGTCGTCGTGTGCGCGTACCGTCAGCAGGCCGGATACAGGCGGCGGGTGCCGACGCCGGCGACGTACGCTGCCCGATCACTGAACCGGCAGCCGTAGTCGGGTCGCGCCACCACCGCCGGGTCGGTCACCGTGTCGCCGGCCGGGCGCTTGCCGGTGCGTACCCATGACACCAGGTCATCCCAGCCGGCGCCGGCCTCGGCCGGGCTGAACTCGCAGTGCTGTGCCGTGCGGATCGCCCGCTGCGCCACCAGCCGGCTACGACCGTGCCGCGCCACGTCGGTGGCGTACGCCTGCTCCATGCTGAACGGCACGAACAGGTCACCCAGGCCGTGCAGGCTCACCACGGGCGCGCTCGGACGGCCGGCGATCTTCGGCACCTCGGTGAGCGTCGGCAGGAGCCGCTGCGCGAGATTCTCCGGAGCGACCCGCTGCACTGTCGCGTTGACGTTCACGGGGCTGTTCGGGCTGTAGCGGGTGAGCAGGTTCGTGGAGATCTGACCGGGCCGCTGGGCGGGGGAGGTGCCGCCGTCGGTCACCGCGATCGAAAACAGGAAGTCCTTCCACACCGCGAAGGCGGCATCGGCGCCGGGACGCGGCCCGCCCGACCGGTTCACCGTGATGGCCCGCAACTGCTTGCCGCGCTCGGTGGTGGTGTCCGGCCCGGTGGGCGTGAGCCCCGCCAGACCCAGCGCCACCTGGATGCGGGGCACCGCGTTTGTCAGGTAGTCCGCCGGCGTCGGATAGGCCGGCACCCCGGCCAACGCTTGCGCGACAAGGTTGTAGTCGAGGAAGAAGTCGAGAAGCGTCTGATCGCCGAGCACCCCGCACATGGGCAGCGCGCCGTCGTAGAAGCCGGGGTACTGCTCCAGCGAGCGACCGATGACGTACCCGCCCATCGACACCCCGGCGAGATACGTGCGGTGGGGCGTGCGTACCGTCCGTCCGAAGTGGTCGGCGAGGTCCTTCGTGCTCAGCACCCCCGAGCGGATGTCGAAGCCGTTGCGGTCGTACGACGACGACGCCCACGCGTACCCCTGGGCCAGCACCCGCTGACGCAGGTCGAAGGCCGGCGGCTCCGGGGAGAGCACCGTGCCCTGGCCGCGGTAGCCGTGCGCCCACAGCACCAGGTCACCGTTCCACCGGGCCGGAACCTCGATGATGTACGCGGCGTGACGGTGTACGCCCTGGCGTACCGTCGTCGGTTTGCCGGCCACCACCAGCGGCGCCAGCGGCGGATTCTCGAACGTGTAGCCCGGCAGCGGCTGGCTGCCACGCGGATCGTGGGTGGCGGCGCTGGCCGGCGCGGCACCGGCGAGACTGGTCGCCAGGGTCAGCGTCGCGGTGGCGGCGAGCAGGCGGCGCAGGGTACGAACGGGTACGGACAGCATCGATGCTCCCCATCGGACGGACGCAGGCGGGACGGTTGCCTACCGGCCGGTAGCGCCCTGAACCTAGGACCGCCGTCGAACACTGTCAATGGCGGTACTGACCAGCCACTCAGGGAGCGACCCGGTCGCCTGGTCCGCCGGGGCGGTCCGGTTGACTGGTCGACGTGAACGAGTCGATCTGGGATGCGGCGCGCGCCTCGCGCAGCTGGTTGGACGCGGCCAACGGCACCGGCCAGACGGAACTGACATGTCGCATCCTCAAACTCACCGAGGAGGCGGGGGAGGCGTCAGCGGCGTGGATCGGCCTACTCGGGCAGAACCCCCGCAAAGGCGTCACCCACACCCGCGAGGACGTAGCCGCCGAACTGGCCGACGTCGCCTTCACGGCCCTGGTGGCCATCGAGAGCCTGGGCCTGGACGCGCAGACGGTGCTGGACTTGTGCGCGGCAAAGGTCAAAGCCCGCCTAATGCCCTAACGCCCGCCCGAGCCTGCGTGTCTGCCTGCCCTGCCGGCTGGTGCAGGTGACCGGAGTTGTAGGGCTGGGCGGTCCCGGCGCGGTCCCAGCGCGGTGCCGGGCGGTCCCCGGGCGGTCCCCGGGCCGCCCCGGGGTTCCGGGGCGGCCCCGGGGGCGGTTTTCGGGGCATTTGTGCAGCGGGGTGGGCTTGGCGCGGCGGCCGGAGGCGACCGCAGTGATTGATCGACTCGGGTTCCTTGTAATCGGTGTGTCCGGCTGGGGTGGATGCCCCGGTTTCAAGGAACCCGAGTCGACCATCGCCTGGGTGCCCGGTTCGGCCGGCGTCCGCAGGCGTGGTGTGGGTGGTATGTCCGTTGGTGGCGGGTTTCTGGGTGTGGCCGGTGGCATCCTCAGGCCGGAATCGTGGCGGCCCCGGCCAGGTTACATACCCTGACGGTCGCAGTACCACCGGCCGCAGGCCACCCCCTCGCGGGGATGCATCGCCTGGCCCGCTCGGCGCCGGGATGCGCAACTGCTCGGCCCGCTCGCGCCGGGTTGCGTGACTGGGCGGCGCGGGTGGAATGCCTGGCCCGGCCCGGTGGTTGTAGACCTCCGAACGACCGTGGCGCCGGCTCGACGCGGCTGCCGATGGATGGCCGCCCCGGGAATGGTCCCGGCCCCCGGGTGGTTACACATGGACCGGCCGCTAGAGGCGCCCCCGCGCCCGGCCGCCGTCGATGACTTTCCCCCCTTTGTTGTTTTGTGCAGCGCCGGACGAGGTGCTCACACCCGTGCGCCGTCCCCCCGGGTGGTGTGTGGGTGTTTCCTACCCCCGAAGGAGCTACCCCCATGAACACGATCATTCGTAAGAGCATGCTGTCCGTTGCTGGTCTCGCGTTCGCCGGTGGTGTTTTCGCCGGCCCGATCGCCGGCCACAACGCCGCCACTGCGGCGGTGGGTGTCAAGCCGGTCGCGGTGGTGCAGGCCGACAAGCCTGATACCGGCAAGTTGATCCCGCACGGTACGCAGGGCGCGCAGTCCCGGATCGCCCTCAACGACGAGCAGACCGCGAATGTGAAGGCGATCATCGCTGCGACGAAGAAGGCTGGCATGCCTGAGCGGGCTGCGGTGATCTCGATCGGTACGAGTCTGCAGGAGTCGAAGTTGGAGAACCTGGGTCACCTGGGTGACCGCAACGATCATGACTCGCAGGGCTTGTTCCAGCAGCGTCCGAGCTCGGGTTGGGGTACGCCGGAGCAGATCACCGACCCCGACTACTCCACCACCGCGTTCCTGAAGGGTTTGAAGCAGGTTGACGGGTGGCAGGACATGCCGTTGACCGTGGCCGCGCAGACGGTGCAGGTGTCGGCGTACCCGGACGCCTACGCCCAGTGGGAGCAGCAGGCCGCTGACCTGGTCGCCCAGTACTGGAACAGCTGACCCACCACAGGCCCCAGCACACCGATGGCCGGCACCCCGAACACGGGGTGCCGGCCATCGGCATTGCAGCCACGACCGATGGCCGGCACCCCTCAACGCAGGGGTGCAAGCCATTGGCATGACAACGACTGATGGCCGGCACCGCGAACGGGTGCTGGCCATCGGCATGTCCGGGCGTCTCGCGCCGGGAAGCCGGCATACGCAGGTCGGGCAGAGGTTGGGGCACCGGCAGCCGAATGCCCGCCCGGAGAGCAGGCGCCCCGGGCCCACCTATAGCGGACACCCGGCCAGGTGACTGTTGGCCAACCGAATTGCCCGGGATGCGGTGGTCGGCGACGGAGGGGAGTGGCGTGGTCAGCGCGGAGTGATCCGTTTCGCCTACGGGTACGTACCCACTGGCGGGGACCGGCGGAGGGACGCAGACATGACCGCAGTGGGGAACGAAGAACATCATCAGGCGGGGCCGGAGCCGTCGCGCGAACCGGAACCACCGCGCAGGGCCGAGCCATCACACGAGCCAGCGCCACCACGTGGAGCCGAGCCGCCGCGTGGGACTGAGCCACCGGCCGACGCTCAGCGACGCCCGAGATGGTCCGTTGGCGCTCGCCTGTTGCTGGCTGCCGCCGTCGTCGTGCTGGTCCTGGGTGCCGCAGCCGTAGTCGTGATCATCGCCGCTCCGAACCGCCTCGGCATGACCTACTCCAGCGCACCCGACAGCAACAGGCCACAAGGCAGGCAAGACAGCAGCAGGCCAGACGGCACCAGGCAGGGCGGCGAGGGCGCGGCGGCGGTTGCCGAGCATACGGTGACGGCGCCGCTGGAGGGGCGTGAGCAGGCTACGTTCGTGCTCGCGGACGGGCTTGCCTCGTTCGACCTGCGGGTGGCCGACCTGGGCGACGACCTGTACCGAATGAGCAGCCCCGCCGGGTCGAGCGTGACAGTGCGGCCGACGGTGCGAGGTGAGACCGTCCGGCTGGGCGTGGTGGCCAGCGGCGAGACCGGGGAGCGGGCGGCGCGGGTGGTGCTCAACGAGCGGGTCGCCTGGCGTCTCCAGCTCGTCGGTGGCGTACGCGAGCAGGTGCTCGACCTGGCCCGGGCGCGGCTGTTGGGTGTGGAGCTCGTGGGTGGTTCGGCCCGTAGCGAGGTGATCCTTCCGCCGGTGCGTGGAGGTACGACGACTGTGCGGTTGACGGGCGGGACCAGTCAGCTCGACGTCCGGGTGCCGGGGTCACCGCCGGTGCGGGTTCGGGTGGTGGCGGGCGCCGGGTCGGTAGCGGTGCCCGGCGAGCGTTGGGCCGGGGTGGCTGCGGGCTCGTTGTTGAGTACGCCGGGGTGGGACCGGTCGACGGATCGGCTCTTCCTCGACCTGGTGGCGGGCGCGGGCGTGGTCACGGTGACCGCCGTCCAGTGATCCGCTGGTGCGCGGAGATGCCGGGGAAGTGTCGGGGCGCGAGCGTACAGTCGGGCGGTGGAGCGTACCGAATCGATGCTGGCGCAGACCCGACCACCTGGCGTTGCCGACGCGGATCCGGGCAGTGTGCTGCTGCCCGGCCACGACGTGCCGTTGGGGCGTTACACGACGGTCCGTCGGCTGTTGCCGCAGCGTCCGCGCCGGATGGTGGGCGCCTGGTGTTTCGTGGACCATTTCGGCCCGGACGACGTGGCGGAGCGTCCCGGCATGGAGGTGCCGCCGCACCCGCACACCGGCCTGCAGACGGTGACCTGGCTGCTCGACGGCGAGATCATCCACCGGGACAGCCTCGGCAACGTCCAGCCGATCCGGCCCGGTCAGCTCAACGTGATGACGTCCGGGCACGGCATCTCCCATTCGGAGCGGTCGCCGGCCGCGCATCCGCCGGTGATGCACGGCGTGCAACTGTGGGTGGCGCTGCCGGACCCGGCTCGGGCGGGTTCGGCCGGCTTCGCGCACCACGCCGACCTGCCGCGCTGGCGCGACGACGACGTGACCTTCACCCTGCTTGTCGGCGACTTCGCCGGGCAGCGGTCCCCGGCGGTGGTGCACACACCGCTGGTGGGCGTGCAGCTGGAGCTGAGTGGTGAGGCGCCGGCGACGCTGCCGTTGCGGCCCGATTTCGAGTACGCCGTGCTGGCGATGTCCGGGTCCGCGGAGGCCGCCGGGGTCGGGTTCGAGCCGGGGGCGCTGCTCTACCTGGGTACGGGTCGTTCGGAGGTGACAGTGCGCGGCGGGACGGGGGCCCGGTTGTTGCTGCTGGGCGGCGCGCCGTTCGAGGAACCGCTGGTGATGTGGTGGAACTTCGTCGGTCGCTCGCACGAGGAGGTCGTCGCCGCCCGGGAGGACTGGATGGCCGGGGGTGAGCGTTTCGGTGTGGTCGCCGACGACGCGGCGCCGCCGCTGCCAGCGCCGGCCCTGCCCACCACCCGCCTCAAGGCCCGTGACCGCACCGGTGGCCTGCACGGATGACCCGTCCGACAGGTGGCTGCGGGCCACGCGCGGCGCGCGACCGGCGACGTCATGCAGACAGCGGACAACACGATGAGGTCGACCACCTCTGAAGTGCACTGGCCCACAGTTTGGCAAAATATGACCGTACGGAGGATGTCGTGTCGTATGGTTGGACCCGGCAGTGCTGGCCGCTCGGTTCGAGCGGGCATCCACCGCTGGGTGGCCGCGATCCGGTTCGGGCGCGGTTCATCGCCTGGGCAGGTTTGCGTGGCGCCCCTGGTCGCGGTTCGTGGCCTCGGGGCGCCCGCCTGTCCCGGCGCTCCTGACCCGCGTCAACGCGATCGGTAGAGCGCCTCACACTCCCAGCGCCGACGGCCGCAGCAGGGCACCAAACACGCGCGCCCTATCAGTGGGCCAGGCCGGCCAGCAGGTTCACCGTGACGGCGATGATGAACGCGCCGAACAGGTACGACAGCAGCGAATGTCGCAGCACGGTCCGACGCATCTCGTTGCTCGTGAGGTTGGTGTCGGAGACCTGGAACGTCGTCCCGATGGTGAAAGCGACGTACGCGAAGTCCGTGTAGCGGGGCGGTTCGGGCTGGTTGAAGTTCACGCCGCCGTCCGGACCGGTGTAGTAGATCCGGGCGTACCGTGCGGCGAACACGGTGTGCACGACCAGCCAGGAGAGCAGCACGCTGAGCGCGCCCAACCCGCCGTACAGGTCGCGGACCCGTCCGGGTGGTGCCGCGTGCGCGCTGGCGACGACAAGTCCCACGGCGAGCAGGCTGGCGATGCACGCCACCAGCAGGAGCACGTCACGGATGGCCCGGTTGGGGTCCTCGTAGACGGCCAGCCGGGCGGTCCGGGTGGCGTCCAGTGGCCAGATCGTGCGCCACACGTACACCAGCCAGGTGAGCGCGGCGGCGTCCCAGCCGGCCAGTGGGGCGAGCGGCGGTGACACCGTGATGGCGAAGGCGCCGCCGGCGACGATCCCGACCACTGCCACGACGACGAGCTGCGCCGAGGCGGAGGTGTGTCCGTCCGGGCGGCCTGGCAGAGGACGCCTGCCGGTCATCCGGGTGGCCCGGCCGAATCTGTCACCGTCGGGTCAGATGCCGCGGAGGTGTTGCGACACCCGGTTGTGCTTCTTGTCCCGCGCCTGCTCGGCACGCTGCGCGGGGCCCACCTCGGGCGCGGCGTCGATGCCGGCGGACCGGGCCACCTCGTTGCCGTTGGCGTAGTCCACTGCCGGCGGCAGTGCGCGCAGCGCCTTCAACACGTCCGGCGGGGCGCCTTCCCGTTCGGCCTCGCGGACCACGTCGTCCTTCTCGGCCGGGTAGTCCAGGCTCGACAGGTACTGCAGGACGTCGGCGTAGCTCGCCATAACAGCGGCTCCTCGGGGCCTCGATGTGGTCACGACGGGCGGCGGTTACCCGCCCGCCGCCTGCTCACGCCGGGCCGGCGCAGGAAATCCGGCGCCGTTTCCGTCGCGCCGCCGCGGGTACCCGCAGGCGCCGTCGACAAGCCCGAGGGGGTACGCATGAACTACGACACCTTTGTCGACCAGGTTTCCCAGCGCACGGCGACGTCGTCCGAGCAGGCGGTGGAGCGAACCCGTGCGGTGCTGGAGACGTTCGCCGAGCGGTTGACCGGTGGCGAGGTGCTGGACCTGGCCGCGCAGTTGCCGAAGCCACTGCAACTGGTGTTGAAGCCGAGCCCCAGCACCGAGCAGGCCGACCGGTTCGGTGCCGCCGAGTTCGTGGCGCGGGTGGCGTTGCGCGCCGGCGTGGACGAGCTTGCCGCCCGTGACGCCGTCCGGGCGGTCTTCACCACGCTGCGCGAGGCGATCACCGGCGGGGAGTTCGACGACGTGGCCACTCAGCTTCCGCGCGACTACCGCGACCTGGTGGAACAGGCGATGGCTCCCGGCGCGACGTTGCGCCGTGCGTGAGAGTCGGCACGTACAGCGGTTGGCCAGGGCAACCATCGGTGTCCCGCTTGGCGTGGCGATTCAGGCTGGCCTAACCTGGTCGTGCGAGGGGAGTACTTCCCACGAACCATACCGGTCAGTACGGCGCGCCCGGCGTGCCTCGGGTGGTTGCCCATCTCCGATGGGTGAAGGAGACCTCGAACATGACTTGGTGTTCGAGGAGAACCGATGACCGAATTGTCGCCCCTGTCCGCCGCAAGCTCGCTGACGTCGGTGGGCACGCCCACCCTCTGGGCGGTGACGATCGTCGGCGTGCTGGTGCTGCTCGTCCTGGACTTCCTGGTGACGCGCCGCCCGCACGAGGTGTCCATGCGGGAAGCGGTCGGCTGGTCGGCGTTCTACATCGCGCTGCCGCTGGCGTTCGGCGGCTGGGTGTGGGCCCGCTACGGCTCCCAGCAGGGCGTGGAATACCTGACCGGTTACCTGGTCGAGAAGTCCCTCTCGGTCGACAACCTCTTCGTCTTCATGCTGCTGCTGGCCGCGTTCGCGGTGCCGTCCGTGCTCGCCCAGCGGGTGCTGCTCTACGGCATCGCCGGCGCGCTGGTGCTGCGAGGTGTCTTCATCGCCCTGGGCGCGGCGGCGCTACAGACCCTCGACTTCGCGTTCCTGATCTTCGCGCTCATCCTCCTCGCCACGGCGGCGAAGCTGCTGCGTGACGCCCTCTCCGGGCACCAGCAGGAAGTCGACATCAACAAGATGCGGTCGGTGAGGCTGCTGCGCAAGATCATGCCGGTGGTCGATGAGTACCACGGCACCAAGATGACCGTCCGGCAGGGCGCGAAGCGGGCACTGACCCCGTTCGCCCTGGTGGTGGTTGCGGTGCTGGCCACCGACATCGTCTTCGCCGTCGACTCGGTGCCTGCGGTCTACGGCATCACCGAGGACCCGTACCTGGTCTTCGCCACGAACGCCTTCGCCCTGCTGGGCCTGCGGGCGCTCTACTTCGTCCTGCACGCCGCGTTGAGCCGGCTTGTCCACCTCAGCTACGGCCTAGCCATCATCCTGGCGTTCATCGGCCTCAAGCTGGGTCTGCACTGGGCGCACGGCATCTGGGACAGCGTGCCGGAGATCCCCACCCCGGCCTCGCTCGGCGTGATCATCGGCGTGCTCGTGGTGGTCACCCTGACCAGCCTGCGCGCCACCAGGGGGCAGCAACCCGACCGCCGCGAGGTCGTCTCCGAGCGGCACTGACGCCGGCACGCCGGCACGACGAGGGGGTACGCGGGAAAGGTCCCGCCCCGGCCGGCGCGAATGGTACGACTGAGCAATGGGAATCGTCTCACCGGGCTTTCAGGGTCGGCCCCGATCACAGGAGCCGACCCTGCCCCCTGGGCAGTACCTGACCGAGGACTTTCCGGTGCTCTCCGCTGGCCCGACACCTCGCGTGTCGCTGGACACCTGGGAGTTCGTCATCTCCGTCGAGAACGGCACCGAACGCCGGTGGTCATGGCAGGAGTTGATGGCACTACCGCAGGAGACGCCGACGGTGGACATCCACTGCGTCACCCGCTGGTCGAAGCTCGGCACCACGTGGCAGGGCGTCTCACTGGACACCTTGCTCGACGGTGTGGACACCGGCGCGCACTACGCGCTGGCGCACTCGTACGGCGGGTACACCACAAACGTGCCACTGGACGACCTGCGCGGCGGCCGGGCCTGGGTGGCGCACACCTTCGACGGCAAGCCGCTGGCACCGGAGCACGGTGGGCCGGCGCGGCTGCTGGTGCCACACCTGTACTTCTGGAAGTCCGCCAAGTGGGTGCGCGGCATCCGGCTCAAGACGATGGACCAGCCCGGCTTCTGGGAGACCGCCGGCTACCACGACTACGGCGACCCGTGGCGCGAACAGCGGTACCAGGGTGACTGAGCGCGCTGTCGCGGAGGGCACCGAACGCCCGGCGCCGAACCGGTGGCAGGTGGGCCGGCTGGTGGAGCGCCGGGTGGAGACGCGGTCCGCGCAGACCCTCGTGCTGGAGGTGCCGGACTGGCCGGGGCACCTGCCCGGGCAGCACGTCGACCTGCGGTTGACAGCGCCGGACGGCTACCAGGCCGCCCGGTCGTACTCGATCGCCGGGCCTGTGGTGGACGGCCCCGCCGGGCCGCGCATCGAGGTGACAGTGCAGCGGGTCCCCGACGGCGAGGTGTCGCCGTACCTCATCGATGTTTTTGGTGTGGGCGACCCGGTGGAGGTGCGCGGACCGCTCGGTGGCTGGTTCATCTGGCGGCCGGAGCAGACAGCGCCGGTGCAGCTGCTCGGCGGCGGCTCGGGCGTCGTGCCGCTGATGGCGATGATCCGCGCCCGCCGGGTGGCGGGCAGTAAGGTGCCGTTCCGGCTGCTCTACTCGGTGCGCACCCCCGCCGATCTGATCTACGGCGACGAGTTGCGCCGCCGGGCCCGCGACGACTTCGGGCTGGACGTCGCGTACGTCTACACCCGTGAGGCGCCCGAGGGGTGGCGCGGCGAACCACACCGCATCGGTTTGGCCGACGTGAACACACATGGCTGGCCGCCGGATCTGGAACCGCTCACCTACGTCTGCGGCCCGACCGGGTTCGTGGAAACCGTTGCCGACCTGCTGGTGGGGCTCGGCCACCCGTCGCGGCGGGTCAAGACCGAACGTTTCGGCCCGACCGGCTGACGGCACCACATCGCACTGCCCCGCTCGCCCCGCCCCGCATCGCCCGCTTCGTCGAGGAGACCCGATGACCGAGATGTCGTACCTGGACGGCAACATGCTCGACGGCCCGCTGCGTGAGCTGTTCGCCGTCGACCTGAGCACCGCGACGGGCCGCTGTGAGAACTGCGGGACGACCGGCTCGATGGCCAGCCTGCGTGTCTTCGCCAACGCGCCGGGCATGGTCGCCCGCTGCCCGTCCTGCGAGGAGGTGATGCTGCGACTGGTCCGCGGGCCCGACCGGGCCTGGCTGGACCTGCGCGGCACCACCTACCTCCAGGTCCCGATGCCGATGGAGCAGCCGCGCCCCGGCCCCCTGTGACCGGAGCGCCGGTTACGCGTGTGCGGCTGCGCCACTCGGTTGCGCCAGGGGTGCCAGGCCGCACGACGCCGCGAGCCCCTCGGCCTCGATGCCGAGGGCGACGTTGACCCGCGCGAACTGGTTGGTCAACGCCACCCAGGCGGTCAGCTCCACCACCGCCGGTGCCCCGAGCTGCGTGACCAGCCGGGCGGACAACTCGTCGGTGACGGTGGGCGGCGTCTGCGACATCGCCTCGGCGTACTCCAGGACGTCGCGCTCCAACGGCGTGAAGACGTCCGACTCGCGCCAGCGCGGCACCTCGCGGGCCTTTGTCACGTCCAGGCCCTCGTTGTGCGCCTGGAAGTAGCCCAGGTCCAGGCAGAACGAGCAGCCGATCAACGACGCCACGGCCATGTGGGCGTACGACTTCAGGTCCTTGTCGCACTCGTTCCACTTACCGGCCCGTCGACCGAGGCCGAAGTTGAACTTGAGCACCTGCCGGTGGTGCCACAGCACACCGAGCCCGTCGGGCACCCGGCCGAGCATCTTCCTGCTGAACCTCTTCAGTACGGCGCCGTAGAGGCCCGTGATCTCGGCCGGGGGAATCCTTGTGTCGCCGGTCATTGCTCCTCCTCGTCGGTGGTCTCGGCATGAGACACCGGCCGGGGCCGGCACGTGACAGAGCGCCGAGGTCAGCGAGGAGGTGTCACTCAGATGGCGTCACCGCAGCGGCGTCGGCGCACCACGGGGCGGCGGTAGGGCGGCGGTGACGTCGGCGGTGTTCTCGAATGCGGCTGCCGATCAGTCGATGGTTGCCGTCACCTGTCGATCACGGGTGGGCGGCGCTCGGTTCGCGGCTCTGCGTATCAAGGTCACGCAGTGCGAAGCGGAGGTGCTGCCACTCCTCGTCGAAGATCACATGAAGGCAGTGCACGACCGGCTCCTCGTGGTCGGGTGACCACGGGGTGGGCCGAGGCTCGGCGAGCAGCTCCGGTGTGACGGTGGCCAGGAAGCCGCGCACCATTGTCTGCCGCTCGGCGCGCAACCGGAGCACCTCCGTGAAGCTCGGCTGCTCGGTGGCGAACACCGACATGTCGAAGCCGTCGGTGGCGTACTCGGTGTGGGGCTGGCCGAACGGGTGGAATGGCTGTGGCCGGCGAAGGATCGTCTTGCCCAGCCATGCGTCGGCGGCGAAGGCGAGATGCCGCAGCGTCTGCGCGAACGACCATTCG
Organism: Micromonospora profundi; assembly: GCF_011927785.1. Lineage (NCBI taxonomy): Bacteria > Bacillati > Actinomycetota > Actinomycetes > Micromonosporales > Micromonosporaceae > Micromonospora > Micromonospora profundi. The sequence goes on from NZ_JAATJK010000001.1 coordinate 1,967,596, forward strand.
CCGTCGACCGAGACGTGGACGGCGCCCTCGGGCATCGCCGTGGCCCGCTCGGTCGCTGCCGCCCAGGCCCGCTCGGTCGCCGCCCACGCCGTGCGCAGGGCATCGGGTTGCGTCGCCTGCCTCAACTCGCGCCCCGGGAACCGCCGATTCAGCTCCGCTTCGACGAGCGGCACGACGTCCACACCGTTGACCAGCAGTGTGCCATCGGCCAGCCACGGTGCGTCGATGTCGAGCCCGTTGACGTCGACGCCGCGCATCACCGCCCCGGCCAGCGTCGACCTGTGGAACCGTGCACCTCGCAGGTCTCTGTCGACGAACGTCGCGTACTCACCTTGGCCCATTGCGCCCTCCCCGTTGACGGTTGCGGTGACGCTAGCGGGCAGGTCCGACAACACCTACGTCTTTCGATGATCTTTGGCTGAGTAGTGTGGATCATCGGATGGTGCGCCGCCGACGCCGCAGAGGACCAGAAAGTGAGTGTGGACAGATGCCACCGACGTTCGTACTGGTGCACGGAGCTTTCGCGAACTCGTTCTCGTTCGCACCACTCCAGGCCGAACTCGGCCTGCTCGGGCACCGTTCGGTAGCCGTCGATCTTCCGGGGCACGGGTTCGCCGCGACGTACCCGCGGGCCTATCAGGCGCCGCAGGATCTCGGAGGGCTCGCCACCGCGCCCGGTGCCATCAGGTCCGTCACGCTCGCCGACAACGCCGCGCACCTCATCGGGACACTGGAGCGGGCCAAGCGGAACGGGCCCGTCATCCTCGTCTCACACAGCCGCGGCGGTATGACGGCCACGGTCGCAGCCAACCAGCGGCCCGACCTGATCGACCGCATCGTCTATGTCTCCGCCTGGTGCCCCGTCGACCTCCACGTCGGCGCCTACTACGCCGAGCCCGAGATGGCCACTGTCGACACCACAGGGCTGGCGTCGGCCATGGTCGGGAACCCTGCCGAGCTCGGGCTGTTGCGCTCCAACTTCCGTACCGCCGACCCTGACGTCCTCGCGGCCCTGAAGGCGGCTTTCCTCGCCGACGGGACGGACGAGGAGTTCATGGTCTTCCTCAACACCTTCCAGCCCGACGAGAACCTCGACGTCGGCACACCCGATGACCGGGCGCAGCCCGACAGTTGGGGGCGGATCCCCAGGACGTACGTGCGGTTGACCGAGGACACCTCCGTGCCGCTCGCCATGCAGGACCGGATGATCCGCGAGGGCGACGCCCTGACGCCGGAGAACCCCTACGACGTCCGTACGCTCACCAGCAGCCACCTGAAGTGGCTTGTCGACCCGGCACCGGCGGCCCGGGTTCTGGGTGACATCGCCGCGCTCCTGCCTGCCTGATCACCGTTCCGCAGCGAATACTCGGCTGCGCGCGGCGCGCCTCCGCCGTAGGCTTCGGCCTCCAAGGGCAGACCGGGCCGGCTGGTGGAGTCGCCCGGTCCGCGGATCGGAGACGAACAGAGCGATGACCAGCCAACTGTTTGCCGTCTGCTTCGACGCGAGTCAACCCCTGCGTGTCGCGCGGTTCTGGGCCGACCTCCTGGGTCGGAAGATGGTCGACGATCCACACGACGGGGCAGTTGTCCTGCCGGATGACGACGTCGGGTTCCGGCTCCGCTTCGCGGCGACCGCCGATCCGAAGGTCGTGCAGAACCGGATGCACTTCGACCTGACGAGCGGGTCCGCCGAGGAGCAGCAGCAGACTGTGGCACGAGCGCTGGAACTCGGCGCACGCCACATCGACGTCGGCCAGCTCCCGGAGGAGGGTCATGTGGTGCTCGCCGACCCCGAGGGCAACGAGTTCTGTGTCATCGAGGCGGGCAACAACTTCCTCGCGGGCTGCGGGTTCGTCGGGGCGCTGGCGTGTGACGGGTCGCAGGCTGTCGGATACTTCTGGAGCGAGGCGCTCGGCTGGCCGCTGGTCTGGGACCAGGACGAGGAGACCGCGATCCAGTCGCCGCGTGGCGGCGCGAAGATCACCTGGGGTGGGCCACCGCCCGCGCCGAACGGTGGCCGGGACCGGGTGCGGTACGAGCTCGTCGCCGACGGTGATCACCAGGCGGAGGTTGACCGTCTGCTCTCCCTCGGCGCGACGCGCTTCGACACCGCCCATGACGTGGCCGGCCGGGTGGCGCTCGCCGATCCCGACGGCACGGAGTTCCGCGTCCTGACGCCCCGATAGCGCCACCCGAGCGGCGGCCGAACACTCGATCCAGGATCTCGTGGTCACGCAGCCCAGGGAAACCACTTGATCGTGGTTCGAGCACGAGCACGAGCACCGGCTGGACAACGGCCGCGCCGGTCGTTCAGAGTGGTCCGCCGTGAGATACCTGCGTACCGGCGGTCCCGCGGCGATCCGACGGCCCCGCCCCACCGACGTCGACGAGTTCGTGGCGGCCGCGCGGCGCAGTCGGGACCTGCACCACCCGTGGCTGCTCGCGCCGAGCAGCCCCGAGGAGTACGCCGGATATCTGCGCAAGGTCCGCCGCCGCGACAGCTCCGGTTACCTCATCTGCGACCGGGCCAGCGGTGACATCGCCGGCTACGTCACCATCAGCGGCATCGTGCTGGGCGCGCTACGCGGCGGCTACCTGGGGTACGCGGCGTTCCAGCCGTACAGCGGCACCGGACACGCCTCGGCGGGCGTCGCCCTGGTCATCGACCACGCGTTCAGCGCTGGCGGCCTGCACCGGTTGGAGGCGAACATCCAGCCGGGCAACGAGCCGTCCCGGCGGGTGGCCCGCAAGTTGGGCTTCCGGCTGGAGGGCTTCTCCCCGGACTACCTGTTCATCGACGGCGCGTGGCGGGACCACGAACGGTGGGCGATCACCGCGCCGACCCCCACGTAACCGCCAAGATCTGCGCAACATCAGGGAAAGTGCTGCCTCACCAACAGCTGAGACAGCAGGATCCCTGACGTTGCGCGGATCTTGAGCAGGGCAAGAGGGCGGGGTCAGCTGCCGGGACGGGGGAAGGCCACCGGGCTGCGTAGGCCGTTGTGGTTGACCGCGCGGATGCCGAAGAACACGTTGTCCTTTGACAGGTCGATGCTGACCTCGGTGACGTCGCCGACCGGGATCACCCGCTGCCACTCGGCGGCGGTGGTCTCCCGCCACACCACCTCGTACCCGGTCAGGTCCGGCTCGTCGCCGCGCTGCCAGCGCAGTGTGGTGTTGTTCGTCAGGTCGGTGGTGACGATGATGGCGCCCTTGGGTGTGCCGGGCGCCTGGGCCAGTGACCAGAGCGCCGCGCCGTTGACCCGGGCCACCCGGGCGATGTACTTGTAGTCGCAGAATTCGGGCAGGTCGCCGTACTGTTTGCCGTCCTGCACCCGGACGTCCTGGTGCTGGTGGGCGAAGTCCTCGTTGGGCTCGGTGAATCGCGCCGCCGGCCAGCCCTCCCGCAGGAACGAGATGTGGTCGCTACCGCGCAGATAGCGGTCCCGTCGGTAGATCACCCGTACGCGCATGCCGGTGTCGTCGTTGTCGGCCACGTCCCTGACGAACCGGGCGAGTTGCCGCGACGGCGAGTCGTTCTCGCCGCCGACGGACTGCCGGGTGGTGGCCTCCGCAGGTGTCTCCGCCGTCGGGACGCCCTCGGCGAACAGGCGCACCGAGTACGGGTCGCGGGTGCCGTCGTCGGCGGTGCTGCTGCCCACGATGTCGTCGCTGAACATGCCCTGAACGTCCGCGCCGGCTGCCTTGAGCTGCTGGGCCAGGTACGCCGAGCCGTACAGGCCCTGCTCCTCGGCGGCGACCGCGGCGAACACGATGGTGGCCGCCGTGGGACGGGTGGCCATCAGGCGGGCCAGTTCCATGACGACGGCCACCCCCGAGGCGTCGTCGTCGGCGCCCGGCGCGTCGCTCACGGCGTCCATCACGTCGGTGACCCGGGAGTCGTAGTGGCCGGTCACCACGTACGTCCGGTTCGGGGCGCTCTGGCCCCGCAGCGTGGCCACGACGTTGGTGATCCGGGTGGCGGTGGGGATCCGGGAGGCGGGCTGCTGGACGTACGACTGGAGTTGGACTGTCATGCGCCCGCCGGACGTGGCCGCGTACTCCTGCATGCGGGCGTGGATCCAGTCCCGGGCGGCGCCGATGCCCCGCTGGGGATCGTCCTGGTCGGAGAGGGTGTGTCGGGTGCCGAACGCGGCAAGCCGGCGCACGATCGCCTCGATCCGTCGGGGGTCGACCTGGCGCAGCAGGTCGCGCAGCTCACGGTCGGGGCGCTGGGGGCGGGCGGGGCGTCCGGGGCCGGCGGGGTGCGACGGGTTGGCGGCGGCGGGCGCGGTGAGCGCGGGCACCGCGACGGTGGCGGCGGTCGCGGCGGTGGCGGCGGCCGAGGCGGACAGGAACGTGCGGCGGGTGGGCCTCGTGGGCTGCTCGCCGGTCTGGTCTGATCCCATTCCGGCATCCTGCCCATCGATGGGGGTGTCTGTCCATATCGTCCGGCGTTGATGTTGTGCAGGTTCGCCGCGCTGGTCGCACGTTTGTCCGGGGCTTCGACGGGAAACGGCCCGCAATGACGAAACCTCGTGTGGTGATCGTGGGGGCCGGGTTCGCCGGTTACCACGCGGCGAAGACGTTGAGCCGGATCGCCCGGGACCGGGCTGAGATCGTGGTGCTGAACTCCACCGACTACTTCCTGTATCTGCCGCTGCTGCCCGAGGTGGCGGCCGGCGTGGTCGAGCCGAAACGGATCGCGGTGCCGTTGACCGGGACCCTCAAGGGCGTCCGTGTGGTCATCGGGGAGGCGGACCACGTCGACCTGCAGAACCGCTGGGTCGGGTTCACCCAGGCCGAGGGGGACAAGAACCGGTTGGCGTACGACCGGCTGATTCTCGCCGTGGGCAGCGTCAACAAGCTGCTGCCCATCCCGGGCGTCACCGAGTACGCGCACGGCTTCCGCGGCCTGCCCGAGGCCGTCTACCTGCACGATCACATCGTCCGACAGATCGAGCTGGCCGAGCAGGCCGAGGACCCGGCGGAGCAGCAGGCGCGCGCCACGTTCGTGGTGGTCGGCGCGGGCTACACCGGCACCGAGGTCGCCGCGCACGGGCAGTTGTTCACCGATCGGCTGCACGCGCAACGGCCGCGGCTCACCGTCCGCCCCCGGTGGATGCTGCTGGACATCGCCCCCCGCGTCCTGCCCGAGCTGGACAAGCGGATGTCGCGGACGGCCCACAGGGTGCTCGAAAGGCGCGGCGTGGACGTCCGGATGGGCACCTCGGTGGCCGAGGCGACCGCCGACGGGGTGAAGCTCACCGACGGCGAGTACGTGCCCACCTGCTCGCTCGTCTGGTGCGTCGGGGTGCGACCCGATCCGTTCGTCAGCGAGTTGGGTCTGCGCACCGAGAGGGGGCGCCTGGTCGTCGACGAGTTCCTCAACGTCCCCGGCTATCCCGAGGTGTACGCCTGCGGCGACGCCTCAGCGGTGCCCGACCTGGCCCGGCCCGGCGAGGTCTGCACGATGACGGCCCAGCACGCCCAGCGGCAGGGCAAGCTGGCCGCCCACAACATCGCCGCGTCGTACGGCTTCGGCCGGCGCAAGCCGTACAAGCACCACGACCTGGGTTGGGTTGTCGACCTGGGTGGCAAGGACGCGGCGGCGAACCCGTTGCAGGTGCCGCTGGCGGGGCTGCCGGCGAAGGCGGTCACCCGGGCGTACCACCTGATGGCGATGCCGGGAAACCGCACGCGCGTCGGGGCCGACTGGGCGTTGGACGCCGCGCTGACCCGTCCGGCGGTCCAGCTCGGTCTGGTGCCGGCGAACGCCGTACCGCTGGAGAGCACCTCGCCCGAGGTCGCGGCCCGCGCCCGCTGAGCTTCCGCAGGCCCGGCCGGTGTTCAGCCGCGAGGCGAGTGGGCGCCGCCGGGCGGCTCGGCGCCGCCCTCGGGCTCAGCGCCAGCCGCGGACTCGGCGCCACCGTCGGACTCGGCCTCATCTGCCGGCTCGACGCCGTCGGCGGCGGGCGCCGGGCGGAACCGGCGCGGGCCGTACTCGCGGAGCAGCGTCTGCACGATGCCCGCGGCCGGGATGGCCAACAGCGCGCCGAGCAGGCCGGCCAGCTCGACAGCGAGCAGCACACTGACCAGCACGGTCAGCGGATTGAGTCGGACCGCGCGGGACAGGATGAGCGGCTGGAGCAGGTGGTTCTCCGCCTGCTGGTAGACCACGAAGAAGACGAGCACGATCACCCCGGCGGTGGGGGAGTGCAGGAAGCCGGCGCCGGTGGCGATGACCGCGCCGAGCGTCGCGCCGACGAGCGGTATCAGGTCCGTGACCGCCACCAGCAGGGCGATCACACCGGCGAACGGCACGCCGAGGATCGTCAGCACCACGAACGTCAACGCTCCGCAGATCACGCTGATCAGCAGGTTCCCGGTGAGGTAGCCGGTGATGGTCCGCGACACCTGCCTGCCCACCCGGCGCAGCCGCTCACCCCGACCGTCCCCGGCCGCCGTGAGCACGCCGCCGGTGATCCGCGGGGCTTCCAACACCATGAGGTACGCGAGCACGACGACAGTGACCAGCCCTGTGATCGTCTCCACGATGGCGCGCAGCACGACCACCGCGGGTTGACGCAGTTGGGTGCCGACGTCGCGCAACTCGTCGGAGTGGTCGCTGAGGTAGCGCCGGGCGCCGGTGCGCTCCAGAAGCTGCCCCAGCGGGCCGCGCCCGGCGCGTGCGTCGCGCACCATCTCGGGCGCCCGGTCGGCGAAATGGCCCACGTCGTCCAGCAGCGGCACCAGGATGAGCGTGGCGACGAGGGCCAGGATCACGAACGCGCCGAGGAACACCAGCAGCGTGGCCACCGCCCGCCGCCTGACGAACCGGCGTTGCAGCCGGTCCACTGCCGGCTTGAGCGCGATGGCGAAGAAGGCGGCCACCACGACCCAGATCAGCACACGGTGTGTCGCGTACACGAAGACCAGCGCGAGTGCGGTCGCCAGCACCAGGCCGATCACGATCAGGGCGCGGCGGGCGGTCGCCCGATCGTCGGCGTTGCTCACAGGCCGCGCCTTCCCCACGCGCGGCGTCGGAAACCCGGCATTGCGGGCGGCACGGGTGCTTTGCGGGTCGAGCCGCCCGTATGCCACCGACGTGTCCGAGGGCCGTCGGTCGGCGCGAGGGCCGTCAGTCGGCGTCGGTGTACGGCTGGGCGCCGGCGATGAACGTGTCGAGGGCGTCGGCGTGCAGCAGGCCGCCGGGCACCGGGTCCCGCAGCGCGGCCACCGCCAGCCGGCCGACAGGAAGCCCGCCCGGCCGGTGCGTCGCGGCGAGCACCAGGTTGCCGTAGCGCCGTCCCCGCAACATCCGGCGGTCGCCGAGCACGCACACGTCGCCGAAGACCGCCCGCAGCGTCGCCACCTGCACGCGGGTGCCGACCAGCGGCGGCAGGTCGGTGACGTTCACCAGGTACAGCCCGCCGGGGCGCAGCGTGCGGGCCACCTCGGCGGCGAACTCCACTGTGCGTACGTGTCGGGGCATCTGGGCTGCCCGGTAGATGTCGGCTATCACCAGGTCGTACCCGTCGGACGGGGCGTCGGTGACCGCGTCCCGGGCGTCGGCGACCTCGACCCGCACCTCCGGTGGCAGCGGCGGCAGTTCCCGGGCGACGAGGTCGACGACCGTCCGGTCGCGCTCGACGACCAGTTGCCGGGAGCCCGGCCGGGTGGCGGCGAGCCAGCGCGGCAGCGTCAACGCCCCGCCGCCCAGGTGCAGTACGTCCAGTGGCACGCCAGCCGGTGCGGCCACCTGCGCCGCCGAGGCGATTCGCCGGACGTACTCGAAATGCAGGTGCAGCGGATCCTCGACGTCCACGTATGACTGCTCGACACCGGCGGCGAGCAGCGTGCGCCCGGTCCGGCGAACCGGATCGACGACCAGCTCCAACCGGTCGGCAGCGCGGCTCATGAGGGGCACGCTACCGAGCCGCCGTCAGCGCGCACCGACGGGCCGGCGGCGCGGGAGCGTCCCCCGCGTCGCCGGCCCTCACGTGTGTCGGTGTTGCCGGTCAGCCGCTGGCCATCCCGGCGCCCACCTCGTCGATCGCGTCGTCGATCGAGTGGGCGAGGTCCACGTCGAGCGCTGTCACCCCGTCGGCCTGGGTGGTGCGCACGGTCAGCACGGCAGCCGTGCCACCGGGGCGTCCGATGCTCGGGCCGCGCCCGGTTTCCCGGCGTAGCCGGTCGAGCCGGTCGAGCACCCGGTCCAGGTTGTCCGGGGGCAGCGCGACCACCCGGTACAGGCCGTCGCTGTCGCCCGCCCAGTAGGGCAGGTCGTCCAGGGCCGCCCGCAGTTGGGCGTCGTCGAGCGTGGGTGTGGCCGTGGAAGCGCCGACGATGCCGCCGCCGGCGGCCGGCGGGTTCAGCAGTTCCCGCAACCCGTCGGGTACGTGCAGCGACTCGACGAGGTCACCATCGTGGTCGGCGAGCGCGGCGAGTGTCGCCTCCGCCTGATAGCGGGCCTGCTCGGGCGTACGCCCGCTGATCCGGCCCACCTCGGCCAGGAAGCCGGGCAGGTCCTGGTGCCGCTCGATGCCGTCGACGGGCACGACGTCGTGCAGCGAGTTCGGCACCGCCGCGAGCAGTCGTTGCCGCTCGGCGGCTTCCAGGGCGAAGGCCAGGACCAGCACCGTCGCCTCGGCGCCCACCTTTGCCGTCTTGAAGTCGACCCCGGCGCGACGCCGGACATCGTCGACCAGATCGTGGTAACCCACGCTCGTCACCCCCGGCGAACTGTCGCTGAGAGGCGGCAGCGGGCGTGGATTGTCGGCCGTGCCGACGGGCGGCGGAGCTGGTCCACCGCGCGTGGTGTCCGACTTGTGCCGGCCAGCCGGCGGCGGGCCGTCCCGCCTGCTCTGTTCGAGGCTCGTGATCTGCTTCGAGGCGCTCAGGCTCGCCCCGAACTCGCTGGGCTGTCTGCCCTGTTCGCGGGCCTGCCGAGCCAGTGTCCGGCGGCGCTGGTTGTCGCCCTCCATCTGCTTGCGCATGTGACACCTCTTCCGCTGGGGATCTGCTCGTGCGCCCGTCGCCTTCCCGCCGGCCCGGGAGCCGAAACGGACCCTTCCGGCCGGGTAGGACCAGCGCTCGGACGGCTTCATCCGGCGCGGGTGAGGGGCGCTCACCCGCGCGTGGGCCAGCATCTGGTTCAGGACCGCAGTTCTTCCGAGGCACGCGGAAGGAAGGTCGCCATGAAACGGATCGTCGAGATCGTCCCCGCCCGACCCGGCTGGTACGCGCGTTGGCAGCTCACGCCGGACGCCACCCGCTGCTATCCGGTGAGCCTGTGGGCGCTGCTGGAGGAGGCCGACGGGACCGGCCGGGAAGTGGTCGGCATGGACTGCATCGGCCAGTGGCCAGGCGGGGACGACAACGAGATGGGTGGGGAGTTTGTCCGCTATCTGTATCACACGCCTGATTCGGGAGAGCCCGAGGACGTCGACTCCGCCCCGGCCGGCGACCTGCGCGAGACCGGCCCTCGACTCCAGCCGATGACCGCGCCCTAGACCTTCCTCAGGCCCCCGACCCCAGGTCCCAGGGTCGGGGGCCACCCCCCTTTTCCGAGCCTGGACGCGCGGACGTCAGCCGGCTCAGCCGATGGCGCGTACGTTGTCGCCGTCGGCGGCGCCGGTCTGCACTGCCAGCAGTTCGGTGAGGCCGGTGCGGTCGAGCATCTGCTGCACCTGCGGGCTGACCCCGATCAGCACCATCGACCCGGCGGCGCGGTGCGCCATCAGCAGCGCGCTCAGACCGGAGGAGTCGCAGAGGCTGACAGCGCTCAGGTCGACCGTCAACCGCTGGTGGCTCTCGCCCGGCAGGTCTGCCACCACGCTGACCAGCTCGGGAGCGGTGTCGTAGTCCAGCTCCCCGCTCAGCCGCAACCGGATGTGCCCGGCGTCGACCCGGGTCACCTCGATGGTCAACAGCTGCTGGGACATCCCACCATGCTCCCAGTCCCCGTACGCAACGCCAACCCGGGGGCGTGAGCGGCCGGCCGCTGTCGGGTCACCCGGCGGTGGCCTGCGCGTGACCCGGCCCGGCGACTGCCCGGGGGGTCGCGGGCAGTCGTCGACCGAGCAGCCCGGCGACGCCGGTGATCTCCAGGATCGTCGCCAGGAACCCGGGGACCGCCCGCAGCAGCAGCGTCGTGTCGACCTGCTGCCCCACCCGCCAGCCGTGGACGATCACGGCGAGGCCGGTGCTGTCGATGAAGTCCAGGTCGGCGAAGTCCAGCACGAGGGCCTGCGGCGCGTTGGCGAGCAATCGGTCGAGCTCGACGCGCAGCGGCGCCGACGTGGCGTACGCCAACTCGCCACCGACCCGGATCAGGGGCCTGTCCGGATCGCTCTGGTCGATCGACATGCGCAGCGGTGCCGCGTCGGGTCGCAGCCCTGGGGATTGCACGATCACGCCCTTCCGGATGACTCCGGCCCGGCCGGTTCGAAGGGATCGTAACAACGCTCGACCGACAGCGCCCGGTACGCGACGGAGGGGCCCGCGAGCTGCCGTGGGATGCCGCTCAGGGCGGATCGGCGTAGGGTGGGTCGAACAGATTTGACCACAGACGCCGGTGCCGGGGCGCGGTTCGGGTGGATGACAAGGAGTGAGGCTCAGCTGGTGACTGCTTCCGACGTCAGGGACTTCGACCCGGGCGACGGATGGATCTCCACGCCGAGCACCACACAGACCCCGGCGTGGCCCGCCGACGTCCAGCCCTGGTCCACCTCCACGCTGCCGGCCCTCGACCCCGACCGGGGCCAGGGCACACCAGCCTGGTCCGAGGTCGTCGAGCACTTCCGCGAGGGCCTCGTGGTCTGTGACGCCGAGGGCGTCGTCCGACATGTCAGCCCGGTGGCCGAGCGCCTGCTGCCCGAGGTGGTGCCCGGCGAGCTGCTCGCCTCGGCCGGTGTGCCGGGGCTGGGCGAGACTGCTCCGAGCGGTTTCACCCACCGTGGTCGCCGGCTCAGCGCCCGGCAGGTGTCCCTGTCCGCCGGCCGGTGCTGCTGGTACGTCGAGGACGTCACCGAGAGCGTCAGCCGCGCCGACGCCCTGCTGGCCGAGCGCGCCCGCTCCGCTTTCCTGGCAGTGGTCGGCGACAAGCTGGGCAACCCGCTGCACCCGGACCGGGCCGCCGCCGCCGTGGTGCGGCTGGCCGTGCCGACCCTCGCCGAGGTGTCGGTGCTGGTGCTGGCGCCGCGCGCCGGGCGTGCCCGCTGGTGGCGGGCGTCCCGTGCCGACGACGAGGCGCCGATCGTCGACAGCGGCATGTTGTCCGAGAGTGATCTACCGACAGCCATCGCCGACGGGCTGACCGGCGTCGAGCCGCACGCTGTCGACTGGCTCGTGGAGCAGGCAGTCGACGCCGGATGGCTGCCCGGCCTGGCAGGCGTCGACAGCGCCGCCCGGGTCGTCCCGGTGCCCGGCCGCGATGCTCCGGCCGGTGTGCTGCTTGTCGCCCGCCGGGCCAGCCGCTGGTACGACGAGGACGACGTCCACCTGCTGCGTGCCTTTGCGGCGCGGGCCGGCGCGGCGTTGACCACCGCGCTTCTCTACCGCGACCAGGCGGAGGTGGCCGACACCTTGCAGGCCAGCCTGCTGCCCGTGGAGCCCGCCGAGGTTCCCGGCGTGCAGTGGGGCACCGCCTACCGGCCGGCGCAGGCGGGGTTGCGGATCGGCGGCGACTTCTACGGGTCGCACCGGCTCGCCGACGGCGGTTCGGTGTTCTTCCTCGGCGACGTCTCCGGCAAGGGCGTCGAGGCGGCCGTCTTCACTGGCCAGCTCCGCCAGTGCCTCCAGGCGCTGCACCGGGTGGAGTCGCATCCGGGGCGGCTGCTGCGGCTGCTCAACGACGCGCTCCTGGAGACGACCCAGGCGCACGGCCAGGGCCGCTTCGCCACAATCGTGCTCGGGGTGGCGCGGCCGCAGCGCGACGGGAGCGTCACGCTGACCATGGCCGGTGGTGGTCACCTGCCGCCGCTGGTGCTGCGCGCCTCCGGCGAGATCGAGTCGGTGCCGCTGCGCGGCATGTTGATCGGTGTCGTGCCCGACCCGCGCGTCGGCGAGGTGACCGTCCGGCTGGCACCGGGCGAGACGTGTCTTCTCTACAGCGACGGTGTGACCGAGGCCCGTGGTGGCCGCCGCGGCGACGAGCAGTTCGGCACGGAACGGTTGACCGCCGCCGTGACCGGGTGCCACCGGATGCCGGCGCCCGCCCTGGCCGAGCGCATCGAGCAGGTCACGTGTGACTGGCTGGCACACGGCGACCACGACGACATCGCGGTCCTGGCGGTGCGCGCTGTCGGCGCGGGTCCGCGCGCCGCACGGCACCTGCACTCGGTCCCGACGCCCGAAGAGCCCAGCGAGCCCGCCGAGCGGCCCTCCAGGCCCGCCGAGCAGCCCACCCGGCCCGCCGAGCAGCCCACCCGGCCCGCCGAGCAGCCCACCCGGCCCGCCGAGCCGCCCACCGGCACGGGCGAGGAGCCTGCCAGGCCCGAAGAGCAGAGGGAGAGCCCCGCGTGACCGCCCTCGCCACCACTACCGATCCGACCGACGCCTACCGGGGCTACCTGACCTGCCTCGCCGACGCCGACGAGCACGGCGCTGTCGACGTGGCGCTCGGCCTGCTCGACGCGGGTGTCGCGCCCGAGCGGGTGCTGCTCGACCTGGTGGCGCCGGCCCAGTCCGAGGTCGGCGAGCGGTGGGCGCGCAACGAGTGGAGCGTCGCCCAGGAGCACGCGGCCACGCACATCAGCGAGCGGGTCGTGGCGGCGGTGGCCCAGCATGCCAACACCCGGCCGACCGGCGGGCGGGTCGTTGTGGCCTGCATGGACGGCGAGTGGCACGCGTTGCCGCCCCGGCTGGTGGCGGAGGTGCTGCGACTGCGCGGCTGGCAGGTGACGTTCCTGGGCGCCAGCGTGCCGGCGGCGCACCTGGTGTCGTATCTGCACCGGCACGACGCGCAGGCGGTCGCGCTTGCCTGTGCGCTGCCGATGCGGCTGCCGCACGCGCACCGGATGATCGAGGCGTGCCGGCGCTCGGACGTACCGGTGGTGGTTGGCGGGCGTGGGTTCGGCGCGGACGGCCGGTGGGCGGCCCGACTCGGCGCGGCCTGGGCGCCGGACGCGCCGTCGGCATCGGAGTTGATCGCCGACGAGCGGGCGCTGCGGCGGGTCCCCGCGGCGCAGCTGTCGCACCTGGCCGACGACGAGTACGCGAGCCTGGTCCGCCGGCGGGGGGAGCTGATCGACAGCGCGCTCACCGACCTGCGGGACCGGATGCCGGCGGCGCTGTCGTACACGCCCGCGCAGCTCGACTCGACGATCAGCGACCTGGGGCACATCGTGGACTCCCTGGCCGCCGCCCTGTACGTCGACGACGCCTCGCTCTTCACCGAGTTCGTTCAGTGGCTGGTGGAGATCCTGACCAGTCGCGGCGTGCCGGCCGACGCGGTGGACCTGACTCTTGCGCACTACGCCACAGCGCTGCGTGACTTCCCGAGGGCGGCGCACACGCTGCGGCTGAGCCGCGCCGGCTTGCCCACCGCCGGCCCGGGCGCCGTGCGTTGACGGCACGCCTCAGGGACGTTCCGGGTGATCACCGCGCCCTCGGTGACGTCGGTGCCTCTGCGTATACTTGCCGCACTGCAAACGTCCCACCCAGCGGTGGAGCGAGGGGGAGCACGGTGACGTTCAGCGTCAGCTACGCCGGGCGTGAGGGCGGTGGCGTCTACCTGCGGCTCGCCGGTGAGCTGGACATGAGCACCGCCGGCGAGCTGACCGCGACGATCGACCGGCTGGCCGCCGACGGCGAGCGCCGGATGTTGCTCGACCTCACCGACCTGACCTTCTGTGACTCCACGGGGATGGCTGTGTTCGTTCGTGGTGACAACCGGGCCGCGGCCGACGGCGGGTGGCTGCGCCTCACCGGCGCCACCGGCCGTGTCGACCGCGTGCTGCGGGTGACGGGTCTGGCAGAGGTGCTGCGATATCAGCCCGACAGCGTCGACCCGGCGTCCCGCAGCGCTTCCTGATGGGCTAGATTTCCCCGCCGGCACGATGAGCGTTTCGGTCCCGTTCCTCCCGACCCGAGGCAGGTAGTGATGGGCGACAGCCCGCAGCCGGTACGCATCCTGGTCGTCGACGACGACCCGGGTGACGTACTGATGATCGAGGAAGCGTTGGCCGACTCCGACGTTGACAAGGTCATCGACGTGGTCAGCGACGGCGAGGAGGCGATGGAGTTCCTCCGGGCCGAAGGCCGGCACAGCGGTGCCCGCAGGCCGGACGTCATCCTGCTGGACCTCAACATGCCCCGCATGGACGGGCGTCAGGTACTCGGCGCGGTCAAGCAGGACGAGGATCTGCGGACCATCCCGGTCGTGGTGCTGACCACCTCCAACGCCGACACCGACATCGTCGGGAGCTACACGTTGCAGGCCAACGCGTACGTCACCAAGCCCATCGACCTGGACGACTTCAACGATGTGGTGCGCCGCATCGACGAGTTCTTCGGCCGGGTCGTGGTGCTGCCCAAGCGCGTCTGACCCGTCCGGCACCGCCCCCGCCGTGTGATCGGCCGTCGCCGCACCGCCCCGTCCCTCGCATGCTGAACAATTTCCCCGAACACCCTCGGTCGTTGTCCGCGAGACCGAGGATCCAGGTGGGGGAAAGTACCGACAGCTGCCTGGGGGGCGACGATGAGGTTCTCCGTGGGAAAGATCGGCTACGACCAGCGGCAGGTGGATTCCTGCCTGGACGAGCTGGGGATCCGGTTGTCCCGGCTCGCGGCGCGCGTGGAGGGCGCCGCCGGCGCGACCCGTGAGTGGGACGAGATCCGCCAGGAGGTGGCGTGGCTCAACGGCCTGCTCCAGCGGCTGGCCCTGGACGACGCCGAGACCACCCGTCGGGCCGGTGACGCGGTGCGCCAGGAGGCGGCGGAGATCCTGGCCCAGGCCCGCTTCGAGCTGGACGAGGCCCGTGAGGAGGCCCGGCGGGTCCGCGAACAGGCGTACGCGGATGCCGTGCAGGCCCGGCGCGACTTCGAGGCGGCACTGTACGCGCGGCGCCGCCGCGAGGCGCTCGTGGACGAGGTTCTGGCCGGGGTGACCGTCGAGCCGGTGCCCGCCGACACCCCGACGGCGGCGGCGGGTACGGGCGTACCGGCGAGCCGGGTGGCGGCCGGTGGGCGCGACGCGGAGCCACCGAGGGGCCGAACGACCCGTTGAGGCTCGTGTGCCGCGGGGCTCAGGCGGTGAGCGCCGCCGCCACGACGGTGGCGCGGTCCTCGTGCCGGGCGTACGCGTCGGGGTAGGCGGAGATCTGCACGGCCTGGGCGGCGCCGGTGACGCTCATGTCCTGCCAGCCCGGGATCTCGTTGAGCGCGGTGTAGAAGGCCCGGGCGGCGTACGACGGGCGCATCAGCTCGGCAACGGTGCCCCAGCCGCTGCTGGGCCGCTGCTGGAAGAGCCCGACCGAGTCGTGGTCGGAGCCGCTGCCCTGGTGCGGGTAACGCGTGGACTCCGGCAGCATGTCGCTTGCCAGGTTGTAGAGGTTGCTCTCCTGCATGGCTGTCGCCAACGCCACGACGAGGGCGCGGCGCGGCATCTTCAGCTCCCGCCCGACGTCCACGATGACCTTCGCGTTGTCCATCTGCGCCTGGTCGAGCCCGGCGACCGGTCGGGGTCGGCGGGGCTTGACGGGCTTCTTGGGCGCCTTGCGGGTGGCGGTGGGGGTGGGTGTCGGTGACGCCGAGGGGGTGGGGAGGACCCGCGCCGGCGCGACGTCGCGGTCCAGCGACCGGGAGGCGCGTTCGTCGGCGATGGCGGCGCGGTCGTTGAGTGCCTCGGCCAGGGGCTGCACGGGTCCTGGGGTGTCCTCGGTGGCACGGACGGTGGCGACTGCGGCCAGGCCGAGGCAGCAGGTGACGCCGGTGGCCAGGGCGACCCGCACCGGGGTCGAGCTGAGCAGGGCGCGGCGGGGCGGCTCGGGGGCCCGGTGACGGCCGATCGTCCGTTCGGTTGAGGTGGCGTCGCTCGTACGGGTGGTCGAGCGCGCTTCGGTCAGCTTCTGGTCGGAGGGGTCGTCGGGGTGCACCCGCCGAGGCTAGAGAGTCGGCGGCCCGATGCGATCGGTCCGTACGGTGGCATGCGCCACAATTTGCCCCGATCGCGTGGGGCAGAGAGGGTATCAAGCCATCAAAAGCGCCAACCGGGCGGATTAGGCGAGACGGTTATTCCCGATTCGACGGGATGAGCCGGGCAGCGCGCCGCGCCCGCGCCCCGGCGTCGGTCCACCTGTCATGGTCACCCGTTCGTCGGGGCCATCGGGTGACCGAACGGCGGGTGCCCACCGTTCGATCGACCGACAGCCCGTGCGACGTCAGTGCCTGCCGTTCTCCGCAGGTGTGACGGTCAGCCGGTGCCGGCTGTTGTCGCCGCTGGAGAACGGCCAGAGCCGGTCGGCGTACTCGACCAGGTCGGCCAGTTGCTTCCGGCTCAGGCCGGCTGACGAGATCGAGGCGTGCACGTCGGCCCGGTAGAGGCCGTCGTCGTCGCGCCCCAGCTTCGCCTCCGCCCGCACCTGGACCGTGTGCGCCTCGTCGGTGATCTCTCCGGCCGCCTCCACCGCCGCGTGGTGCAGGCAGGACGCGAAAGCGGCGGCCAGCAACTGCTCCGGCCGCAACCCGGTGCAGTGCGCCGCCAGTGGTGACGCCAGCGCGGTGGAGAGCCCACCATCGTCGGTGCGTACGTGACCGCCCTCGGCGGTCGCGGTGGCCTCCTGAAGCCAGGGACTCGGATCCGGCATCGCGTTCCTCCCGTCGCTCACCCGCCGGCTACCCGGCCCTGGGCTGGCGAAACGCCGCGCGACACGCTGTCAGTCGGCCCGCGCCGACCCGTCGACGAGCGACAGCGCCTCGGTGGCCTCGGTGGCGGCCCGCTCGGTCCACGGCGACGTCGGGGCTGGCCGGCGTGGCGTGGGCAGCCCCATCGGCACGTACACCCGGGCGTCGACGGCCTCGGCCAGCAGCAGCGCGGCGACAAGGCTCGTCGGACGCCGCGCCGGATCGTCGGCCAGCAACGACCGGCACAGCTCGCCCACCTCCGGCGGGAGCCCGTCGATCTCGGGCAGCGGCTCCGGTGGCCGGGACCGGCGCGCCCTCAACAGCTCCCATGCGGTGCTCGCCTGGTACGGCAGGTAACCGGTGAGACAGTAGTAGAGCAGCACACCGAGGGCGTACATGTCGGCCGCCGGGGTGGCCGCCGCGCCGTCGAGCTGCTCGGGCGCCAGGTACGCCGGGGTGCCCAGCAGCATCCCGTCCGGCAACGGATCCGACGTGCCTGCCGGCGTGGCGATGCCGAAGTCGAGCACCTTCACCCCGGCCGGGGTGAGGACGACGTTCGCAGGCTTCACGTCGCGGTGAACGATGCCGCTGGCGTGCGCCGCGGCCAGGGCCGCCGCGACCTCCGCGCAGACGCGCACCGCGATGCTCCAATCCAGCGGGCCGGACCGCAGGTGAGCGGCGAGCGTCTCGCCCTCGGCCAACTCCATGACGATGTAGGGCAGCTGGCGACCGGGCAGCGTCGGCGAGGTGCCGAAGTCGTGCACGCTCGCCACGTTCGGATGCACCAGCCGGGCCGCGTTGCGGGCCTCGGTGCGGATCCGGTCGACGGTGTCGTGCTGGCCGTCCGGGCCGGGGGAGATCAGCTTCACCGCGACCGGCCGGTCCAGCACACGGTCGTGGGCTCGCCACACCTCGGACATCCCGCCCACCCCGATGCGCTGTTCGAGCCGGTACCGCCCGTCCAGCGTGCGCATCGACCGCTCCTCACCTTCGCCCCGCCCACCGCGGGAGCCTCCGGTTCGGTACCCGGGCTCCGAGCTGGGCAAACCGCAGGGTCGCCCGATCCCGCCCTGGGCGGCGGATGGGTGCGGTAGCTTGCGAGCCAGGGCTGGCCGCACCGAGCGTGCCGGCGTGGTCACGAGGGGCGTCGTGATGGGCGAGGTCACCGTACGCTTCGTCGGCGGTCCCGGGGACGGCCTGCTGCGGCAGTTGCCCGCCGGCCCGGACGGCGCTCCGCCCCAGCGGTGGATCATGCGGCACCCCGACGGCGCCGGCCCGACACAGCCCGGCCCCGACCACCTCTACGAGCGCGACCAGCCGGACGGCCTGGGCGGCTGGAGCATGCGGTACGTGCGTACCGACGCCTACGGGGTTTCCCAGTGACCCCGTGCTGGGGGTGACCGGTGGCGTCGGCGCACCCCCATCGCACAGCCGGCACACAGCAGGGGCAGAGGCACGGCACAGCCCGCGCGCCCACGATGGGGGCATGATCATGGATGGGCAGGGCGCGCCGACCCGTGTCGAGTTGCGCCGCCCCGACGGCGAACCCGTGCGGGTGCTGGTGGTCGACGACGAGGCGACGCTCACCGACCTGCTGTCGATGGCGTTGCGCTATGAGGGCTGGCAGGTGCGTACCGCCGGCAACGGCATGGCGGCGTTGAGCACGGCCCGGCAGTTCCAGCCCGACGCCGTGGTGCTCGACGTGATGCTCCCCGACCTGGACGGCTTCCAGGTGCTGCGCGGGCTGCGCGAGCACGCCCCGACAGTGCCGGTGCTGTTCCTGACCGCCCGGGACGCCGTCGAGGAGCGCATCGCCGGGCTGACAGTGGGCGGCGACGACTACGTGACCAAACCGTTCAGCCTGGAGGAGGTCATCGCCCGGCTGCGCGCGCTGCTGCGCCGCTCCGGCTTCGCGGTCGCCGCCCGGGAGGACGCCGTGCTGACCGTCGGCGACCTCAGCCTCGACGAGGACAGCCACGAGGTCCGTCGCGGCGGCCAGCTGATCACCCTCACCGCCACCGAGTTCGAGTTGCTGCGCTACCTCATGCGCAACCCCCGCCGGGTGCTCAGCAAGGCGCAGATCCTCGACCGCGTGTGGAACTACGACTTCGGTGGCCAGGCAAACGTGGTGGAGCTGTACATCTCGTACCTGCGCAAGAAGATCGACGCCGGCCGTACGCCGATGATCCACACGTTGCGCGGCGCGGGCTATGTCCTCAAACCCGCCGAGTGACAGCCGCCCACCCCGGGCCGCCCGCCGCTGGCTGGCCGGCCGGTCGCTGCGTACCCGGCTGGTTGTCGCACTGGTCCTGCTCTTCGCGGTGGTCAGCGTCGCCACCGGCGGGCTGACCACTGTCGCGTTGCGGCACTTCCTGATCGAACGGCTCGACGACCAGTTGGCCCCCGCCACGGCCATGCGCGACGAGCGACCCGGCCGCCCGACCTTTCCGGGCCGTGGACCGGCCGTCCCGCCCGGTTCGCCCGCCGGCACTGTGGTCGCCGAGATCACCGACGGCCGCGTGACGAGCGCCTCGGCCCTCACCAACAGCCCGTCCAGCGAGCAGCCCTTCCCCGACGAGCAGGCCGTCGAGGTCGACCAGGTCGCCGTGCTTGCCGAACTGCCCGTCGGTGCCGCGCCACGCACCGTCGACCTGGGCGAGCGCGGCGACTACCGGGCCGTGGCCCGGCAGTTCCGCGACGGCAGGGTACGCGCTGTCGCCATCCCCCTCTCCGGCGTCCAGGAGACCGTCTGGTGGATGGTCGCCGCGCAGGCCGGAGTGGCCGTCGCCGGGCTGCTCGTCGCAGGTGCCGCCGGTGCCGTGATCGTGCGGGCCGCTCTGCGACCCCTGAACCGGGTGGCCGCCACCGCCACCCGGGTCACCGAGCTGCCGCTGGACCGGGGTGAGGTCGCGCTCGCTGTCCGGGTCCCGGCCGGCGACACCGACCCGCGCACCGAGGTCGGGCAGGTCGGCGCGGCGCTCAACCGGATGCTGGGCCACGTCGCCGACGCGCTCGCCGCACGTCAGGCCAGCGAGACCCGGGTACGCCAGTTCGTCGCCGACGCCAGCCACGAGCTGCGTACCCCCCTCGCGGCGATCCGGGGGTACGCCGAGGTGGCCCGACGCGGTCGCGACGAGGTACCACCCGACGTGGCGCACGCGCTGCGGCGCGTCGAGTCGGAGAGCACCCGCATGACGACCCTCGTCGACGACCTGC
Organism: Micromonospora profundi; assembly: GCF_011927785.1. Taxonomy (NCBI): domain Bacteria; kingdom Bacillati; phylum Actinomycetota; class Actinomycetes; order Micromonosporales; family Micromonosporaceae; genus Micromonospora; species Micromonospora profundi. The sequence goes on from NZ_JAATJK010000001.1 coordinate 1,987,660, forward strand.
TGCTGCTGGCCCGGCTCGACACCGGCCGGCCGCTCGCGTCCGAACCGGTGGACCTGTCCGCCCTGGTGGTCGACGCGGTGAGCGACGCCCATGTGGCCGGTCCGGAGCACCACTGGCAGCTCGACCTGCCGGAGGTGGAGATCCAGGTCCCCGGCGACGCGGCACGCCTGCATCAGGTGGTGGCGAACCTGCTGGCCAACGCCCGCGTGCACACCCCGCCCGGCACGACAGTCACCACCACGCTGACCGTCGAAGGTGACAATGCCGTGCTCACCGTCGCCGACGACGGACCGGGCGTGCCTGCGGAGCTGCAACCGGAGATGTTCGAACGGTTCGCCCGTGGCGACAGCTCACGGTCCCGCGCGCACGGCAGCACCGGGCTCGGCCTGGCGATCGTGGCGGCGGTGGTGGAGGCCCACCACGGCTCGGTGGCGGTCGAGAGTCGACCCGGCCGGACCGTGTTCACCGTCCGTCTGCCGAATCCCACAGCTGGCGCATAGGCGGCGCACGGGGTCGGAACAGGACAGCGGTCGAGGGTGGTGCTCATGGACCGAACCGACACCGTGCCGACCACACCCGCCGAGCCAGCGCCGACGGATCCACCGCCGGCGGTGGATCCGTCGGCGGTGGATCCACCGTCGGCGGCCACGCCCGCCGAGGAGCCCGCGCCGCCGCGTACGCCCGGCTGGACCCGAGCCGCGCTGGTGGTCCTGCTCCTGGGCACCGGCCTGCTCTACATCTGGGGCCTGGGCGCCTCCGGTTGGGCCAACTCGTTCTACGCGGCGGCAGTGCAGGCCGGCTCGGTGAGCGGGAAGGCGTTCTTCTACGGCTCGTCGGATGCCGCCAACTCGATCACCGTGGACAAGACGCCGGCATCGCTGTGGTTGATGGCCCTGTCCGTACGGATCTTCGGCTTGAACAGTTGGGCGATGCTCGTCCCGCAGGCGCTCTGCGGTGTCGCCTCCGTCGGCGTTCTCCACGCGACCGTGAAGCGCTGGTACGGGCCGGTCGCCGGCCTCGTCGCCGGCGTGGTCCTGGCGCTCACCCCGGTGGCGACGCTGATGTTCCGGTTCAACAACCCCGACGCACTGCTCGTCCTGCTGCTGGTCGGCGGCGCGTACGCCACCGTCCGTGCTCTGGAGACGGCAAGCACCCGGTGGATCGTGCTGGCCGGCGCGCTCGTCGGCTTCGGCTTCCTCACAAAGATGCTCCAGGCGTTCCTGGTGGTGCCGGTCTTCGCCGGGGTGTACCTGCTGGCCGCGCCGACCGGCCTGTGGCGGCGGGTGCGTCAACTGCTGCTGGCCGGCGTCGCCGTGGTGGTGGCCGCCGGCTGGTGGGTGGCCATCGTGGAGCTGACCCCGGCAAGCGCCCGGCCGTACATCGGCGGGTCGCAGGGCAACAGCATCCTGGAGTTGACCCTCGGCTACAACGGCCTCGGCCGGCTCACCGGCGACGAGGTGGGCAGCGTCGGTGGCGGCGGCCGGATGGGCGGCGGTGGCCCGTTCTCGGGTCAGACCGGTCTGCTGCGGATGTTCGACGGCGAGATCGGCGGTCAGGTTTCCTGGCTGCTGCCGGCCGCGCTGATCCTGCTGGTCGCCGGGCTGCTGGCAACCGGGCGGGCCGCGCGTACCGACCGCACCCGGGCCGGACTGCTGCTCTGGGGCGGGTGGCTGCTGGTCACCGGCCTGATCTTCAGCTTCATGTCGGGGATCTTCCACGCGTACTACACGGTGGCGCTCGCCCCGGCCGTCGGCGCGCTTGTCGGCATCGGCGGCACAGTGCTCTGGCGGCAGCGCCGGCCGCTGCCCGCATCGTCCAACGGCGGGGAGCCCGCTGTCGGCCCGCTGCCGGGCGACAAACCGGCGGTCGGATCGATGTGGCAGCGGTGGCGTCCGCTGGCCGCCACGGCAACGCTCGCCGGCACGCTGGCGGTCACCGCCTGGTGGGCGTGGGTGCTGCTCGGGCGCAGTCCCGACTGGTACCCGTGGCTGCGCACCGCCGTACTCGTCGCCGGGCTGGCCGGCGCGGCCGGGATCCTGCTGGCCACCCGGCTGCCCCGGTGGCTGGTGCCGGTGGTCCTGGGTGTCGGCGCGGCGGCGGCTCTGGCGGGTCCGGCGGCGTACGCGCTCCAGACCGCCGCGACCCCGCACGGCGGCTCGATCCCGACTGCCGGCCCGTCCGTGGCGGGCGGCTTCGGCCGCGGCGGCTTCCCCGGCGGGCAACCCCCGGGCGGCATGCAACGCCCCGACGGCGGCCAGATGCCCGGCGGCCAGCGCCCCGACGGCGGCCAGATGCCCGGTGGGCAGCGTCCCGACGGCGGCCAGCGCCCGGAGGGCGGCCAGAACAACGGCCAGGCGCCGAGCTTTCCGGGCGGCGGTGCCCCCGCTGGTCAGGATCCCGGTGGTCAGGCTCCCGGCTTCCCGGGCGGTGGGCGCGACGGCGGTCAGGTGCCCCCCGGCGGCGGGCAGGGTCCTGCGGCCGGTGGCGGGATGGGCGGGCTGCTCAATGCCCGCGAGCCCAGCGCCGCCCTGCGTGAGCTGCTGGAACGGGACAGCGCGTCGTACACCTGGGTGGCGGCCACCATCGGTTCCAACAACGCCTCCGGCTACCAGTTGGCCACCGGCGACCCGGTGATGGCGATCGGCGGGTTCAACGGCAGTGACCCGTCGCCGACGCTCGCGCAGTTCCAGCGGTACGTCGCTGACGGGAAGATCCACTACTTCCTGGGTGGTGGCGGTTTCCGGGCCAACGGCGGCAGCTCCGCGTCGCAGGAGATCGCCGCCTGGGTGGCGGAGAGCTTCACGGCGCAGACCGTCGACGGTGTCACCGTCTACGACCTGAGCACTCCCAAGGCGGGCTCGTGACAGCGCCCAGCGGCCACCGTGCCGCCATCCAGGCCCGGCCGGGCACCGCCGCCGCCGTGTTGGACGTGGTGATCCCGGTCTACAACGAGGAGACCGACCTCGGGCCGTGCGTACGCAGGTTGCACGCACACCTGAGCGAGCACTTCCCGTACCCGTTCCAGATCACCATCGCCGACAACGCGAGCGTGGACGACACATTGAAGGTCGCCGACGGTCTCGCCGGTGAGCTGTCCGGCGTCGAGGTGCTGCACCTGGACGCCAAGGGGCGGGGCCGGGCGCTTTCCGCCGCCTGGACGGCGTCGTCGGCGCCGGTGCTCGCGTACATGGATGTGGACCTGTCGACCGACCTGGCGGCGCTGCTGCCGCTGGTCGCGCCGCTCATCTCCGGCCACTCCGACCTGGCGATCGGCACCCGGCTGGCGCGAACCTCCCGGGTGGTACGCGGCACCAAGCGGGAGATCATCTCGCGGGCGTACAACCTGCTGCTGCGCGGGGCGCTGTTCGCGCGGTTCTCCGACGCGCAGTGCGGGTTCAAGGCGATCCGCGCGGACGTCGCCGGTGAGCTGCTGCCCCTCGTGCGCGACACCGGATGGTTCTTCGACACCGAGTTGCTGGTACTCGCCCAGCGGACCGGACTGCGCATCCACGAGGTGCCTGTGGACTGGGTCGACGACCCGGACAGCCGCGTCGACATCGTCGCCGCCGCTCTGGCGGACCTGCGGGGGATGGGCCGGCTGGGTCGGGCGCTCCTGACCGGCGCGCTGCCGGTGGCAGAGCTGCGCGCGCAGCTCGGCCGGGCTCCGCTGACCGCACCGCCGGCACGGGTGCCGGTCGGGTTGCCCCGCCAGTTGGCGCGGTTCGCGGCCGTCGGAGTGGCAAGCACGCTGGCGTACCTGCTGCTCTTCGTGGCCACCCGGGGCACGCTCGGCGCGCAGCCGGCGAACCTGCTGGCGTTGCTGGTGACGGCGGTGGCGAACACCGCCGCGAACCGGCGGTTGACGTTCGGCATCACCGGGCGTCGGCACGCCGGTCGGCACCACGCGCAGGGACTGCTGGCGTTCGCGCTCGGCCTGGCGCTGACAAGCGGCGCGTTGGCGATGCTGCACGTGGCCGTCGCCGCACCCACCCGGACGGTGGAACTGGTCGTGCTGGTGGCTGCGAACCTCGCCGCCACAGTGCTGCGCTTCGTGCTGCTGCGCCTGGGCATGCACCACCGGCGGACCTGAACGCTTAGCTTCGCTCTGTTCCTGTGATGTTGCTGGCAGTAACCGGATGCGGCGGTACGGCAGCGATGATCGGCGTACGGTGGCAGACAAGTCCGGCCTTCTGGGTGAAAAAGCCTCACTGCTGCACGCCCGGGACGCCGGTGTCGAGACGGGCGAGGGGAAGGAGCGGTCGGTGAACCATCTGGCCTACCTGGACGCGGGATCCGGCAGCCTGATCGTGCAGGCTGTCGTGGGCGGGGTGGCCGGTGTCGCGGTCGCCGCCAAGCTCTACTGGCGGCGGCTGGTCGACCGGTTCCGCAGGCAACCGACCGATCAGCACTGACACCGGTCGGGGCAACAATGACAACCGCACCCGCCGGGGTACGCCCCGAGCCAGCCTCCTTCCGCGACCCCGCCAACCGGGTCTTCCACGTCGGCGACGAGGTGCTGCGCGGGCTGGACGCGCAGGCCGCCGAACACTGGCGGACACTCGCCGCCAGCCCGTTCTTTCCCACCCTCGTGGCCGACGGCAAGGTCTGCGCCACCGAGGACGCCCCGCCGACCCTCGTGCCCGCCGCAGCCGGGAAACCGTGGGCGGCGGTGCTGCGCCACGAGCGGATCCCGTTCGTGTCCCACCCGTACGAGTGGTCGTTCGGCATGCTGCGCGACGCCGCGCTGCTGCACCTGGAGATCCTGCGTACCGCCCTCGCCGGTGGCTTCACCACCAAGGACGGCTCCGCGTACAACCTCCAGTGGCGTGGGGCCAAGCCGGTCTTCATCGACATCGGCTCCTTCGAGCCCGTCCGCGACGGCGAACCCTGGGCCGGCTACCGGCAGTTCTGCCAGACCGCGCTCTACCCGCTGCTGCTCACCGCCCACCTCGGCGTCGACTTCCAACCGTGGCTGCGCGCCCAGGTCGACGGCATCGAGGCCGACCAGATCCGCCCGCTCTTCGGCGGAACCCGCCGGCTGCGCCCCGGCGTCCTCACCCACGTGCACCTGCACGGCGCCATGCAACAGCGCAACGCCGCCGCCAGCACCAGCGACGTCCGCGCCCAGCTGCGGGCCGCCGGCTACAGCCGCGAACTGCAAACCGCCACCGTACGCGGCATCGAGAAGCTCGTCCGCAGGCTGGAGCACCGCCCGTCGGGCAGCCACTGGGCGGACTACCGGAGCACCTGCGGCTACTCCGCGCCAGACCGGGTCGCCAAGGAGCAGTTCGTGGTCGCCGCGGTGGCCGCCAACCGTCCACGCCTCGTGCTCGACCTGGGCGCCAACGACGGCCGGTACGCCCGGCTGGCCGCCGGGCACGCCGACTACGTGGTCGCCGTGGAGCAGGACCCCGCAGTGGTCGACGAGTTGTACCGGGCGCTGCGGTCCGAGGGGCAACGCCGGATCCTGCCGCTGGTAGTGGACCTGGCCGACCCGTCGCCCGGCGGCGGCTGGCGGGGCGTCGAACGCGCGGGCTTCGCCGAACGGGCCTCGGCGGGTGTCGTGCTCGCCCTGGCACTCGTGCACCACCTGGCGATCGGGCGCAACGTGCCGCTGCCCGAGGTCGTCGACTGGCTGGCCGGACTGACCGCCCCAGGGGGAACCGTTGTGGTCGAGTTCGTCCACCCGGAGGACCCGATGGCCCAGCGCCTGCTCGCCAACAAGCCCGACGGCCTGTTCCCCGACTACCGTCGGGACACCTTCGAACGGCTCCTGGAGGCCCGGGGACGCATCACCGAACGGCTGGAACTGCCCTCGGGCACCCGCACGCTCTACCGGACGGTGATGGGTGGCTGACCCGGCCGCCCCGACCCCACCGGCGCAGCCGCCTGCCCCGGACGCTGGGACGTCGCCCCCGGACGCTGGGACGTCGCCCCCGGACGCTGGGACGTCGCCCCCGGACGCTGGGACGCCGGCCCCGGACGCTGGAGCGTCGGCGCCGGACGCTGGAACGGCGGCCCCGGACACGGGTACGTCGGCGCAGCGCCGATGGGACCAGGGCTGGCGCGGCGAGGTGGGTCGGCTGCTGGAGGTCGCCGCGCTGGTCGGGCTGGTCGTCACCCAGCCGCTGCTGGACGTGCTCGGCCGCAGCCCTGACTTCTTCCTGTTCCACCGTGCCGACCCCGGCCAGATCCTGCTGCTCGTCGCCCTGGTGGCGGTCGTGCCCACGCTGCCCCTGGTGGCGCTCGGCGCGGTCAGTCGACTGGCAGGCCGCACCGCCCGCGCGATCACCCACACCGCGCTTGTGGGGCTGCTGCTGGCCGCCCTCGCCGTGCAGGTGGGCCGGCACGCGACGCCACTTCGGGGCGTACCCCTGCTGCTCGTGGCGGTTCTTGCCGGTGCGGCCGGCGCGGCCGCGCACCGGCGGTGGCGGGCGCCGGGCCGCGTGCTGCGACTGGCCGCCGCCGGACCGGTGGCCTTCGTGGCGCTGTTCCTGCTCGTCTCGCCCACCTCGGCGGTGGTGCTGCCGCGCAGCGACGGCGGCGCGGCCGGTACGGCGCAGGGTGCGGCCGTGCACCCGCCGGTGGTCATGCTGATCCTCGACGAGCTGCCGCTCGTCAGCCTGCTCGGCGTCGACGGGCGGATCGACGCGCAACGGTTCCCGCACTTCGCCGAACTGGCCGGCGGGTCCACCTGGTACCGCAACGCAACAGGCGTCAGCGGCTGGACGCCAAACGCGCTGCCCGCAATGCTCACCGGCCGCTACCCGGCGCGGTCCGTGGCGCCGCACTACTCGCAGTACCCCGACAACATCTTCACGGCCTTCGGCGGCCTCTACGACGTCAAGGCGCAGGAGAGCATCACCCGGCTCTGCCCACCGAGCCGCTGCGAGCAGCCGATCACCCCCGAGCAGGGGCTCGGCGTGCTGGTCCGGCAGACCGGCAAACTGCTCGGCCAGATCGCCGGGCCGACGGAGAGCGCCGTCGACCCGGAGGACTCCTACCGGGAGCAGACCCGGGCCGAGGCCGGCCTGGATTCCGCCGAACCCGTCCCGGACGACCCGAAGTTCCGCTGGGACAGCCTCGACGACAACCAGCCCGCCCGGTTCACCAGCTTCCTCGCCGGGCTGAAACCCGAGCCCCGGCCCACCCTGCACTTCCTGCACCTGCTCATGCCGCACTCACCGTGGGCGTACCTGCCGTCCGGTGCCCGCTACGACGCCCCGGAGGACCTGCCCAACGACGGCGCGGGCTGGGTCGACCTGGCCCGGCAACGGCACCTCGCCCAGCTCGGCTACACCGACCGGCTGATCGGCGAGACACTGCGGACGCTGCGCGCCAGCGGCCTCTACGACCAGGCCCTCGTCGTGGTCACCGCCGACCACGGGGTGAGCTTCCGGCCGGGCGCGCAGGGCCGCGGCATGGACGCCATCAAGGCCGCCGCCGGTGAGGTCGCCTGGGTGCCTCTGTTCGTCAAGGAACCCCGCCAGCAGACCGGCCGCGTCGACGACCGCAACTGGGAACACGTCGACCTGCTGCCGACCGTCGCCGACGAGGCCGGCATCCGACTGCCCCGCCGCGTCGACGGCCGCTCCGCCCGGCAGGCGCCCCGCACGGACAGCACGAAACACTTCTACGACCGGCCCGGCGAGCCGATCACCTTCCCCGGCGGGGTGCCCACCCCACCGCCGCCGCCGGCACCGCACCCACTCGTCGGAACCGAGGTACGGGCGGGCCCGGCCGCCGGCAGTGCTCGCGTGGCCGACCTGGCCGCCTTCCAGGCGACCGATCCGGACACCGGCACCCTTCCGGCGTTGGTCTGGGGCGACGTGCCCGAGACGGTCCCGGACGGCACGCAACTCGCGGTGGCGGTCAACGGCCGGATCGGGGCGGTGGTCCCGGTGGTGCCGGCCGACCCCGGAGGACGCCGCTTCGCCGCGCTGCTCACCGACGACCGGCTGTTCCGGGCCGGGGCGAACACACTTGACGTCTACCAGGTCACGGGGGACGGAACACTGCGCCGACTGGCGCTGTCCTAGCGCTGTTCCACGGCTGTCCTAGCGCTGTCGTCGCGGCTGCGGCACACGGGTCCGCTCTGGGGGTCGTTCCGGGCGCTTCGGGGCGCTTCGGGCCGTCCCGGGTAGCGGGACGGAGGGTTTCCCGGCTGGTGAGTCGGGAATCGGGTGACGCATACCTCACCGTCGAACCACGGCGGGCAGTGTCCCCGGGGCCGCAATTACGGTAGAAGCGAAGGCAATTCAACGTAGATCTGCCGGCGAAGCGAGGAACCACATGACGGAAGTCAAGCTCGATCACCCCGGTGGGCAGCTGTCGATGCCGGTACATCCTGCGGTCGAGGGCCCCGCTGGCATCGGGGTGAGCAAGCTGCTGAAAGAAACCGGGATGACGACGTACGACCCTGGTTTCGTGAACACCGCGGCCGCCTCATCCGCTATCACCTACATCGACGGCGACGCGGGCATCCTGCGTTACCGGGGGTACCCGATCGAGCAGTTGGCCGAGAAGTCCTCCTTCCTGGAGGTCTCGTACCTGCTCATCTACGGCGAGCTGCCGACCGAGCAGCAGCTGACCGAGTTCACCGAGTGGATTCGGCGGCACTCGCTGCTGCACGAGGAGATGCGCCGCTTCTTCGACGGCTTCCCCCGGGACGCCCACCCGATGGCGGTGCTCTCGTCCGCGGTGAGCGCGCTGTCGACCTTCTACCAGGACAGCCTGGACCCGTTCGACTCCGAGCACGTGGAGATCTCCACGGTCCGGCTGATGGCGAAGGTCCCCACCATCGCCTCGTACGCGTACAAGAAGTCCATCGGGCAGCCGCTGCTCTACCCCGACAACTCGCTGGGGTACGTGGACAACCTGCTGCGGATGACGTTCGGCGTGCCGGCGGAGCCGTACGAGGTCGACCCGGTGATGTCGAAGGTGCTGGACATGCTGTTCGTCCTGCACGCCGACCACGAGCAGAACTGCTCCACGTCGACCGTCCGGCTGGTCGGCTCCAGCAACGCCAACCTGTTCGCCTCGGTCTCGGCCGGCGTGAACGCGCTGTTCGGCCCGCTGCACGGCGGTGCCAACCAGGCCGTGCTGGAGATGCTCGAAAAGATCAACGCTGAGGGTGGCGACGTCCGGTCCTTCGTCCGCAAGGTCAAGGACAAGGAGGACGGCGTCAAGCTGATGGGCTTCGGCCACCGGGTCTACAAGAACTACGACCCGCGGGCGGCGATCGTCAAGAAGGCCGCGCAGGACGTGCTGGGCCGGATGGCCAAGCCGGACCCGCTGCTGGACATCGCCATGGAGTTGGAGGAGATCGCGCTCGACGATGACTTCTTCGTCTCCCGTCGGCTCTACCCGAACGTGGACTTCTACACGGGCCTGATCTACAAGGCCATGGGCTTCCCGACCAAGATGTTCACGGTCCTCTTCGCGCTCGGCCGGCTCCCCGGCTGGATCGCCCAGTGGCGCGAGATGATCAACGACCCGGAGACCAAGATCGGCCGTCCGCGGCAGGTCTACGTCGGCTCCGCCGAGCGGGACTACGTCCCCTTCAGCGAGCGCTGACGCCTCCGCTCTTCGCACCGTCGGCAGGCCGTCGACCCGGTCCCGGGTCGGCGGCCTGCCGCGTTTCCCGCCCGCCCCGCCCGCCCTGCCGCGTTTCCCGCCCGCCCCGCCCGCCCTGCCGCGTTTCCCGCCCGCCCCGCCCGCCCTGCCGCGTTTCCCGCCCGCCCCGCCCGCCCTGCCGCGTTTCCCGCCCGCCCCGCCCGCCCTGCCGCGTTTCCCGCCCGCCCCGCCCGCCCTGCCGCGTTTCCCGCCCGCCCCGCCCGCCCTGCCGCGTTTCCCGCCCGCCCCGCCCGCCCTGCCGCGTTTCCCGCCCGCCCCGCCCGCCCTGCCGCGTTTCCCGCCCGCCCCGCCCGCCCTGCCGCGTTTCCCGCCCGCCCCGCCCGCCCTGCCGCGTTTCCCGCCCGCCCCGCCCGCCCTGCCGCGTTTCCCGCCCGCCCCGCCCGCCCTGCCGCGTTTCCCGCCCGCCCCGCCCGCCCTGCCGCCCTCCCTGCCCGCCCCATCGTGCTTGCCACGCCGCCGTGGCCGTCCCCTTGGTACCTGTTGTAGGGCCCTGTCGAGCTGCCCCAAATCTGGGGCATGTAGCCGCTCTGGTGGAGGGGGTCGCCCGGCCCATTGGTGGGGCAGCTCGACAGGGCCCGCATGGGTATGGGCGGCCAACTTGCGGTGGGTCGGCGCGAGGAGCAGTCGACATCGGCGCTCAGGCGGATCCACGGCGGCGGGTTGCGGGCGACCGTGTTCCGGATACGCGATCACGGCGCTATGCGGGCGCCCGCCGACGCGACAGAAGCCAACATGTTGTTTCTAGGGCAGGGGTACGACGTAGGAGTCGACGCGGGCGATCAGCCCGTCGCGGAACGTGAACAGGTCGTTGAAGGCGAACCGGAACGGCCCGTGCTCGACGCTGACGCCGCTGCCTTCGCCGGTGGTGACGACGACCGAGCCGTCCTCGTGGACGCGCTGGACGTCGAGTTGAGGGCTGCCGGTGAACGACGGGTTCTCGATCTCGCCGTCGAACTCCGCCTTGCCGCGGGTCGTCCGGTGACCGTGGATGACCCACTCCACGTCATCGGTGAGGGTCGCGAGAATGCGCTGGTGGTCGCTGGTCCGGAAGCCGGCGAAGTATTCCGCGACGAGGTCGCGCTGGGTGCTCTGGTTCATGCAGTCCTCCGTGGCGGTGTCGTCTGGTCCTGCTGTAGGTGTGCGGCGAGGGCATCGAGGATCGAGGCGAGCCCGTCGACGGCCTGGGTGCTGCGCAACTCGGGGGGAAGCCGACGCTGGTGCACGGTGAGGTCCGTGCCGCCGTCAGCGGCCTGGACGGTGACGGTCGTGCGCAGGCCGGTGACGGGTTCGTCGAACACGAGCTCGTGCGGAGCGGTGATGCTCACGTAGACGAACCGAAGTCGGCGGGTCGCGCCGTCCGGTGCGCGGGCGTCGAGCGCGAACTCTCCTCCGGGACGGAGGTCGACGGTCACGGACTCGCCGGGCACGGTGGCGTGTGAACCGCCCCAGAACGCCGCGATGCTCGCCGGGGAGGTGAAGGCGGCCCACACACGTTCGGGGCTTGCCGACAGGTGGCGCCGGGCGATCAGTTCGTCGCCGCGCAGTGTCGCGCGGGCGGTCAACGGTCCGCTCCGTCGGCGAGGTGTCGCTCGAGCGCGTCGAGCCTGTCGTCCCAGGCGCGGCGCTGCTCGTCGATCCACCCGCTGAGTACCGACAACTGGTCGGCCCGCAGCCGACAGGGACGTCTGGTGCCCTCGCGTCGCTGCTCGACGAGACCACACCGCCGCAGCACGCCGATGTGATGGGAGATGGCCTGCGGCGTCAGGGCGAACGGCTCGGCGAGCTCGCCCACGGTGGCGTCGCTCTGGGCGAGGCGAGTCACAAGCGCGCGACGGACGGGGTCGCCGAGGGCGGCGAAGGCTAGGTCGAGGCCAGGCTCAGGCGCCGCGAGTGAGGTGGACATGCCACCGACCCTAACGCAAACAACCGCTTGCGCAAACAACCGCTTGCGAAGCGCGCGGCATTGATCCACTCGGCTTCAAGGAAACCGGGGTGTCCGCAAGACTGGGACACCTCGGTTTCAAGGAAAGCGAGTGGATCAACCGCCGGGCCGATCATCGCCGGGCCAGTCTCCGCCGGGCCGATCGATCGCCAGCGGGCCGATCACCGGCGGGCCGATCACCGGCGGGCCGATCACCGGCGGGCCGATCACCGGCGGGCCGATCACCGGCGGGCCGATCACCGGCGGGCCGGCCCGCGAGGCCGGCCCGGGAGGGTCGAGCCGGTCAGCGCAGTCCGGCGGCGGCGAGCAGGTTGCCTTCGGGTAGCGCCGGCAGCGCCCGTCCCTGGGACATGCGCTGCTCGGCGCGTTCGGCGGTGCACTTGGCGTCGGTGGTGATGGCTGCGGCGTAGCTGGCGGCGGTGCGCTGGGCGATGGCGGACCAGCCGTACTGGTCGTTCACCATCCGGCGGGCGCGGCGGGCCATGGCGCGGGAGCGGTCGCGGTCGGACAGCAGCGCGTCCACGGCGTCGGCGAGCCCGTCAGGGTCGTGGGGGCGGAAGGTCATTCCGGTCACGCCGGTTTCGACGATCTCGGCGAGGCCGCCGGTGGCGGCGACGGCCAGGGGTGCCCCGGCGGCGGCGCCCTCCAGGGCCACCATGCCGAACGGCTCGTAGATGCTGGGCACCGCGAAGCAGTCGGAGGCGGCCATCAGGGCCGGCAGGTCGGTGCCGCCGAGGAAGCCCGGCATGGTGACCATGCCGCCGAGGCCGCGGCGGTGCACCTCGGCCTCCAGTTCGGCACGGTACGGGCCGTCGCCGGCGATCACGGCACGCAGCCCGGGGTGCCGTTGCCGCAGTCGGGGCAGCCCGGCGATCAGGTGCTGGACGCCCTTCTCGTAGACGAGGCGGCCGGCGAAGGTGACGAGCGGGCCGTCTCCGGCGAAGCGGGTACGGGCGGCGGCGACGGCGCGTGCGGGCACCTTCCAGCGGTGCGGCTCCACGCCGTTGGCGACGACGTCGACCCGGCCGGTCGGTACGCCGAACAGGGCGCTCACCTCGTCGCGCATGTAGCCGGAGCAGACGATGACCCGGCCGGATTCGCTGCTGAGCCAGTGCTCGACGCCGTGGATGGTGCGGTTCATCTCCTCGGGCAGCCAGCCCTGGTGCCGTCCGGCTTCGGTGGCGTGGATGGTGCTCACCAGAGGGATGTCCAGGTGGTCCCGCAACGTCATCGCGGTGTGGGCGACGAGCCAGTCGTGGGCGTGGATGACGTCGTAGGTGCCGGCTTCGGTGGCGCGCAGCGCGGTGCGGGTGAGGGTGTGGTTGAAGGCCATGGTCCAGGCGAGCAGGCTACCGGTGCCGAGGGGGAACGTCACCGGGTCCTCGGGGGCGCGCAGGATGCGCACGCCGTCGGCGTACTCCTCAAGGGGTGCGCCCTCGCTGTGGCGGGTGACGACTGTGACCTCGTGGCCGGCGGCGGCCAGCGCCACCGACAGCGCGTGGACGTGCCGGCCGAGGCCGCCGACGAGCACCGGCGGGTACTCCCAGGACAGCATGAGGATGCGGCGGGTCTGCGGGGGGACTCCCGGGCCGGGCTGCGCCGGCACGATCGCGCCGGGCTGCGGGGAAAGGACGGCCTGCGCGGACATGTCAGCCTGCGCGGGAAGGCCGGTCTGGGCCGGGATCTGGGGCCGGGAGGTCACTGTGGGCCGGTGTGCCCGGTCCACGGTAGCGGCGAGCTGTTGGTCGACCCGCAGGGTCGTCACATCTATCTCCGTCCATGCATGGTGGTACGCGCCGACGTCGGTGGCGGCGGAGCGAGAGGTGGAAGATTGGCGCAGGGCCGAGTGAGGCCACGCGCGAGCGCATGTCCCCCGACAAGCAAAGGGCATCGAGAGCGATACCGCATCTCGAAAGGCATCTTCGTGACGGAGGACACCTGAGGGGCGTTGCGCGCATCAGACAGACCGATTCCGGTCACCGCCTGAAAGGATGGATTGGCGCGCCGGGGTGGGGGGCAATACCCGCGTGCGCGCGGGCGACCTCTGCCGGCGCGCCGTGGCGCGGTGCGCACATGACCACGGGTCTGAAGGAGCGACATGCAGGTCTGGCCGGGCGAGCGGTATCCCCTGGGCGCCACCTACGACGGGATGGGCACCAACTTCGCCATCTTCTCCGAGGTGGCCGAGCGGATCGAGTTGTGCCTCTTCGACGAGTGGGACACCGGCGCGGAGCGCCGGGTCGAGCTGCGCGAGGTGGACGCCTACGTGTGGCACGCGTACCTGCCGGGCATCGAGCCGGGGCAGCGTTACGGCTACCGGGTGTACGGCCCGTACGACCCGGCGAACGGGCTGCGCTGCAACCCGCACAAGCTGCTGCTCGACCCGTACGCCAAGGCTATCGACGGTGACGTGGAGTGGGACCCGGCGGTCTACGACTACGACATGGCCGAGCCGGAGCGGATGAACGAGACGGACTCGGCGCCGTTCATGCCGAAGTCGGTGGTGGTCAACCCGTACTTCGACTGGGGCAACGACAAGCCGCCGCGCACCCCGTACCACCATTCGGTGATCTACGAGGCGCACGTGCGCGGGCTGACGATGCGCCACCCGGACATCCCGGAGGAGCTGCGCGGCACGTACGCGGGGATCGCCTCCCCGCCGATGATCGACTATCTGACCCGGCTGGGTGTCACGGCGATCGAGTTGATGCCCGTGCACCAGTTCATCCACGACCACCGGCTGGTGGATCTGGGGCTGCGCAACTACTGGGGTTACAACACGATCGGCTTCTTCGCCCCGCACCACGGCTATTCGGCGCTAGGCCGGACCGGCCAGCAGGTGCAGGAGTTCCGGGGCATGGTCAAGGCGTTGCACGCGGCCGGCATCGAGGTCATCCTCGACGTGGTCTACAACCACACGGCCGAGGGCAACCACCTGGGGCCGACGCTGAGTTTCAAGGGTGTGGACGCGCCCAGCTACTACCGGCTGAGCGAGGAGGACCGCCGCTACTTCGTCGACTACACGGGCACCGGCAACAGCCTCAACGTACGCAGCCCGCACTCGCTGCAACTGATCATGGATTCGTTGCGGTACTGGGTGACCGAGATGCACGTCGACGGCTTCCGGTTCGACCTGGCGGCCACGCTGGCCCGGGAGTTCTACGAGGTGGACAGGCTGTCGACGTTCTTCGAGGTGGTGCAGCAGGACCCGGTGGTCAGCCAGGTCAAGCTGATCGCCGAGCCGTGGGACGTCGGCCCGGGCGGCTACCAGGTGGGCAACTTCCCGCCGCTGTGGACGGAGTGGAACGGCAAGTACCGCGACACGGTGCGGGACTTCTGGCGCGGCGAGCCGGCCACCCTCGCGGAGTTCGCGTCGCGGATCTCCGGCTCGGCCGACCTCTACCAGGACGACGGTCGACGCCCGTTCCACAGCATCAACTTCGTGACCGTCCACGACGGGTTCACGCTCAACGACCTGGTGTCGTACAACGACAAGCACAACGAGGCCAACGGTGAGGACAACCGGGACGGTGAGAGCCACAACCGGTCGTGGAACTGCGGTGTGGAGGGCGACACCGACGACGAGGCGGTGCTCGCGCTGCGGGCCAAGCAGCGGCGCAACTTCCTGGCCACGCTGATGCTGTCGCAGGGCGTGCCGATGATCGGCCACGGTGACGAGTTGGGTCGCACCCAGCGGGGCAACAACAACGTGTACTGCCAGGACAGCGAGCTGGCCTGGATCGACTGGGACAACGCCGACGAGCAGTTGTTGGACTTCGTCCGCACGCTCACCGACTTCCGTAAACGGCATCAGGTGTTCCGCCGCCGCCGCTTCTTCACGGGCCTGCCGGTGGGTGGGCGTGGCATCGACGAGCCGCTGCCGGATCTGGCCTGGTACACCCCGGACGGGCGGGAGATGACAGGCGAGGACTGGGGCAACGACTTCGGCCGCGCGGTGGCGTTGTTCGTCAACGGTGAGGGCATCCGGGAGCGCGGCCAGTACGGCCAGCGCCACCACGACGCCTCGTTCCTGCTGTGCTTCAACGCCCACGACGCGGCGTTGGACTTCACACTGCCGGGCAGCGAGTACGGGCAGAAGTGGGAACGGGTGATCAGCACCGCCGAGCCCGACCCCGGCGACGCCACGGTGATCAGCGCGGGCGGCACCATCCGGGTGCCGGACCGTTCCCTCGTGGTGCTGGAGAGGACGATCTGACATGGCGGCCACCCCTGCAAAGGCCACCGTACAAGCCACCTACCGCGTCCAGGTCCGTCCCGGCTTCGACCTGGACGCCACCGCCGGCATCGTCGACTACCTCGCCGACCTGGGCGTCACTCACCTCTACAGCGCGCCCCTGCTGGCAGCCACTCCCGGGTCGGCGCACGGCTACGACGTGGTCGACCACAGGGCCGTCAACCCGGAGGTGGGCGGCGAGGCGGGCCGGCAGCGGCTGCTGCGCGCCCTGCGTGAGGCCGATCTTGGCCTGGTCGTCGACATCGTGCCCAACCACGCAGGGGTGGCCGTGCCGCCGGCCAACCCGGCCTGGTGGGACGTGCTGCGCCGGGGGCGCGACTCGACGTACGCCGACTGGTTCGACATCGACTGGGACCGGGGCCGGCTGCTGCTGCCGGTGCTGGCCGACGACCCGGCCGCCCTGGACGATCTCAAGCTTGTCGACGGGGAGTTGCGCTACCACGAGCACCGCTTCCCGATCGCCGACGGAACCGGCGACGGCAGTGCCCGGGAGGTGCACGACAGGCAGCACTACGAGCTGATCTCCTGGCGGCGTGGTGACGCGGAGCTGACGTACCGCCGGTTCTTCGCCGTTTCGGGCCTGGCCGGGCTGCGGGTGGAGGACCCGGCGGTGTTCGACGCCACCCACGAGCTGATCCTGCGCTGGGCGGCGGCGGGGGAGGTCGACGGTATCCGCGTCGACCACCCCGACGGCCTGCGCGACCCGGCCGGCTACCTGGCCCGGCTGCGGGAGGCCGCGCCGGCGGCGTGGCTGGTGGTGGAGAAGATCCTTGAGTACGGCGAGGAGCTGCCGGACTGGCCGGTCGACGGCACCACGGGGTACGACGCTCTCGCCGCCGTCAACGGGCTCTTCGTGGACACCGACACCGAGGGCGACTTCACGGCGCTGGACACCCGACTGACCGGGCGGCACACCTCGTGGGAGGACCTGACCCACGAGACCAAGCTTGCCGCCGCCACCCGGCTGCTCGCCGCCGAGCTGACCCGGCTGGCCGCGCTGGCCCCCGACGTGCCGGCCGAGCAGGCACGGGCGGCGCTCGCCGAGCTGGCCGCCGCGTTCCCGGTCTACCGGGGCTACCCGCCGCACGGCGCCCGCTATCTCGCCATCGCCCGCTCCGAGGCCGGCCGCCGCCGCCCCGACCTGGCGACAGCACTGGACGCGGTCACCCGCCGGCTGCGCGACAGCGACGACGAGTTGGCCCGCCGGTTCCCGCAGTTCACCGGCGCGGTGATGGCAAAGGGCGTGGAGGACACCGCGTTCTACCGCTGGACCCGGTTCGTGGCGCTCAACGAGGTCGGCGGCAGCCCTGCCCACTTCGGGGTGCCGCCGGCGGAATTCCACCGCTTCGCCGCCGCCCGGCAGGTCTGCTGGCCGGCCAGCATGACCACCGTCTCCACCCACGACACGAAACGCGGCGAGGACGTCCGCGCCCGGCTCGCCGTGCTCAGCGAACTGCCGGACCGCTGGGCCGAGCAGGTCACACGCTGGATGGAGTACGCGCCGCTGCCCGACCCGGCCTTCGCCCACCTGCTGTGGCAGACCGCCGTGGGCGCGTGGCCGATCGAGCGTGAGCGGCTGCACGCGTACGCCGAGAAGGCGGCCCGGGAGGCCGCGGCCTCGACCAGTTGGACGGACCCGGACCCGGGCTTCGAGCAGGCCATGCACGCGGTGATCGACATGATGTACGACGACCCGAGCCTGCACGACGAGCTGACCGAACTCGCCGCCGCCATCACCCCGGCCGGCTGGTGCAACTCCCTCGGGCAGAAGCTCATCCAGCTCACCATGCCCGGCGTGCCGGACACGTACCAGGGCACCGAGCTGTGGGACAACTCCCTCGTCGACCCGGACAATCGGCGGCCTGTCGACTTCGACGTACGCCGGGAGATGCTGGCGCGCCTCGACGGCGGCTGGCGTCCCCCTGTCGACACCGACGGAGCGGCGAAGCTGCTCGTCGTGTCGCGGACCCTGCGCCTGCGGCGGGTGCACCCGGAGCTGTTCACCTCCTATCGGCCGGTGCCGGCGCACGGGCCGCAGGGGCGGCACGTGGTGGCCTTCGACAGGGGCGGCGCGATCGCCGTGGCGACCCGCCTGCCGCTCGGGCTGGCGCGTGCCGGTGGGTGGTGTGACACAGTTCTGTCGCTTGGTGTTAACGAGGTGAAGGACCTGTTCACCGGCCGGGTCTACAGTGGCGGGGAGACCCCGCTGGACAACCTTCTGTCCGACTATCCCGTCGCTCTGCTGGCTCCCACTGATTCCGTGGAGGCTGCTTCATGACCGAATTCTCCGTGTGGGCGCCGGACGCCAGCCGGGTCCGGCTGCGCCTGGCCGGCGACGTCGACCACGAGATGCGCGCCGCCGCCGACGGCTGGTGGCGGGTGGAGGTGCCCGACGCCGGCCCCGACTACTCCTTTCTGCTGAACGACGACGAAACCCCGCTGCCCGACCCCCGGTCGCAGTGGCAGCCTGCTGGTGTGCACGGGCCGAGCCGCCGCTACGACCATCATGCGTTCCAGTGGAGTGATTCCTCCTGGACGGGCCGGCAACTGCCCGGCAGCATCCTCTACGAGCTGCACATCGGCACGTTCACCCCGGAAGGCACCTTCGACGCGGCCATCGGCCGCCTCGACCACCTGGTGAACCTCGGCGTCGACCTGATCGAGCTGCTCCCGGTCAACGCCTTCAACGGCGAACACAACTGGGGGTACGACGGCGTCTGCTGGTTTGCCCCGCACGAGCCCTACGGCGGCCCCGACAGGCTGAAACGGTTCGTCGACGCCGCACACGCTCGCGGGTTGGGGGTGATCCTCGACGTCGTCTACAACCATTTCGGGCCCTCCGGGGCCTACGCGCCACGGTTCGGGCCCTACCTCGCCGAGCAGAGCAACAGTTGGGGCCGCTCGATCAACTTGGACGGCCCGCACTCCGACGAGGTACGCCGCTACATCATCGACAGCGTGCTCATGTGGCTGCGCGACTACCACGTCGACGGGCTGCGCCTGGACGCCGTGCACGCCCTGCCCGACTCGCGGGCCGTGCCGCTTTTGGAAGAGCTGGCGGTTTCCGTCGAATCGCTGTCGACGCACCTGGGTCGGCCGTTGTCGCTGATCGCCGAATCCGACCTCAACGACCCGCGGCTGATCACGCCCCGGGAGGCGGGCGGGTTCGGGCTGCACGCCCAGTGGAACGACGACGCCCACCACGCCCTGCACACGCTGCTGACGGGGGAGCGGCAGGGCTACTACGGGGACTTCGGATCTTTGGAGACGCTGTCAGACGTGCTGACCGGCGGGTTCTTCCACGCCGGCACCTGGTCCAGCTTCCGCAACCGTCACCACGGGCGGCCTCTGGATTCCCGCGTTCCTGGTCATCGGCTGGTCGCCTACCTGCAGAACCACGATCAGATCGGGAACCGGGCTACCGGGGATCGGATCTCGGCGTCGCTGTCGCCCTCGTTGCTGCGGGTTGGCGCTGTCTTGCTGCTGACCGCGCCGTTTACTCCGATGCTGTTCATGGGGGAGGAGTGGGCGGCTTCCACGCCGTGGCAGTTCTTCACCTCGCATCCGGAACCTGAGCTGGCTACGGCGGTGGCTCTGGGGCGGCGGCGGGAGTTCGCGTCGCACGGGTGGGCTGAGGGGGACGTGCCTGACCCGCAGGACCCGGAGACGTTCGTGCGGTCGCGGTTGGACTGGGCGGAGCTGGACAAGCCTGAGCATGCCTCGATGTTGGCGTTTTACCAGCGGTTGATTGCGTTGCGTCGGTCGGTGCCGGACCTGTCTGATCCTCGGATGCACGCGGTGTCGGTGCAGCACGGGGACCAGTTCCTGCTGATGCGGCGGGGGGAGACGCTTGTCGTCGCCAACCTGGCTGGGCGGGGGCAGGGGGTGTCGTTGCCTGGGGTGGCGCGGCGGGTGCTGCTGGCTACGGGGGAGGGCGTCACGGTCATGCGGGACCGGATCGAGCTGCCTGCGGAGACTGCGGCGATCGTGGCGCTCTGATGGGTACACGAAATGCCTGCACGACCTGAATACGTCAGCTCCTCCGCGTGGGCCGGCTCGCCCAACCCCGTCAAGTCACCGCCCCATCGGCGGCCGGCGTCGATGCTTGTACGAGGCTCTCGCACGAGTGCGGTCTGGCAGCCCAGTAGCGCAATTGCCGGGTGGGGCTACTGATAGCGACGGCCCGCCATCTTCAGAGACGATCGGCCCGGGTGCACCGCGAAGCCTCTCTCTGCCGCACTGGAGGTGCAGGGAGCACTCCCATGGTCTCCAGACGGTGCGCTACCGCCTTCATTCGAAGAGGCGAACGCAGTGCAAATATCACCCTCTGCCGGATGCGTTGCGGCGAGGCGAACAGGGACCTACCTCCCCACCACCATTCAAGGCCACCCGCGTGCAGCGTGCCCCGCTGCCTCAAGCTCTACATCGTTTGCGGCGTCTAGCTCGGCTTGCGTCGAGTTCGCCGGCACGCTCCTCAGCTTCCTAATCATCGGGATGGCACACGGGTGCCAGTGCTTCCGGTCGGGACCGAAATCCAGTATGTTCCGGCTATAACCCCTGGAGGCTCCTGTGGATAGCGCTTGGTGGCTCGCACTGTTGTTGGCAGTGCCAGTTGGCATTGCGACGAACCTACTCACACCGCAAATTGCGAAGGTCGCGGCCCGCTACAACTCTAAGCTGCGCAGGCGGCTCGATGAACGCACCGAGCGGCAATATCAGCGTGCGAAAGAGTTTGCTGAAGACTCGAGTTCATACGAGTCATATCTCATGCTGGCGATCCTTCGCACAACTCTTATATATGCGATCGGAGGAGTTATTTCGTCGCCATTCGCGCTCGCAGCATACTCTGTTCCCAATCAGAACTTAGGGGCATGGTTCTATCTTTGGGACGTACTCTTCGGGTTCAGTCAGTTAATAAACCTTGCTGCGACTGTCGCGGTTCTCAATATTGCACGTGAAGCGATGAGGACAGTGAATATCGTGAGAGGCATCCGCTCCGAGCGTCGGACAGCCCTAGCCGCCAGCACCAAGGCAGACCTGCGTGACACTAATAAGGCGCAGGTAGCGGCAGGTTGACGTCAGCTAGTGGCCACCCATCAGGTGGTGCGCTGCGGAGGGGCCATAGCCATCAACCTTCGGGTGGCCGCATGCCTAGCGGGCCCGACCATGCCCAGCGTGCCAACAGCCATCGCTCCTGGATGGGGCCATGTCACCCGGCATCCTGAATAATGCTCACCCTTGCCGAGCCCAAGCCCGCTTCGGCGTAAATGCCCGAGCCCTCACGGCGCCGCTACCTTGTTGTCAAATGGCGGCGCTGCATTCCACCCCGGAAGGTGCCGAAGATCGTGGTTTCCACATAGGCGTCGAGTTGGCAGGCTCAGCGGTGCTTCGGACACCTATTCAAGCCGCTAAGAGAACTCTGGGTATGCCCAGTCCAATATTCGGCGTGCCCCGTCCTGAACAACAACCAGTTGTGACTTTCCGTAGGCGGCGCCAAGAGCGGCTCGAATCGCTGCGTTCTGATCACTGGTGAGTCGCACGGCCCGTGTGCGCCCCTCCACCACTTCTGCCCAGGTTCCACTTCGCTGTTGGACGAAGCGGAAGGTGATGCGGCCCGGATGGAACCATTTCTCGTCGTTGTGAAATTGAGGATCGGCCTGGCGGATTTGATGAGCAGCAACAGACACGCTCATATCAGCTCCCAGTCCAAGGGTCAGGATCTGGTTCGGAATAGCCCGGATGAAGAGATTTGAGACCGAGTAAGACGATCGGTGGGCACAATTATTGCGCTCTCTTGATAAGGCGACCATAGTCGCTCGAGCATCCGGCATTGAGACGCCAATTCGGCCGGCCAAATGCTTTATCGTATCCCAAGGGTCCTTCACATGGAACAGGCGGAGAGTTTTGTGGTAGTCATCAGCAGACATGTTGCTCCCCGACCATTGCCACATCAGCGGCGAAAGTCGAAGGGCGCCTGAGCTGGCGGCGAGGCACTCGCCTAACTCCCTTGTGTAACTTACTAAGGAGGAGAGATCGTCGGTGGACCATTGAAGCTGGGCATTAGCAACTTTCAGCAGATCCTGCGTCGCCGCCTTCTTTAGTCTTTCGGGGAGATCAGAGAAGTGGCCGATACCGGCATTGACGTGGGTTGCCGTCTCCTCCAAGCGTTCGACCATGAACGCTTCCAAAAGGTTGTATGCAACAATTGTAAGGCCTCTTCGCAGGAATGATCCGACAGTGTCTCCGCCACTGACCAGGGGAGTGTCAATCGAAGTGCGAAGGGCTTCAATGCCCGTTAAAAACGACTCGCGGGCCTTACTGGTCACCACCAGCTCCAGTACTCGCTAGGAGCACCTCGAGAAGCATCTCAACGCGCTTCCTCAAGCGTGCTGGCGTGTTTGTTCCAATGCGAACGGCTTCATCGAACGCTTTGTCATCAAATAGCTTGGCGGTTCTCTTTCGTATATCGTCCCGGCGTCTAATGAGTTGGTTGTGCTTGCCGTGACCAATCTCATTAAGCGCGATCATCTGTGCGTCGTACATCCCAGCTAGCGCCTGGTCTCGTCCCGGTCGTTTGAATGCTTCATTACCCCAAATGGCCTCAGCTGCCGTCATGCTGGCGACGAAGGCGCTATGCAAGTTGTATAGTGCCCCTTGCTCTGCAAACCGGTGCTTGAGCATGTAGTAGTCTAACGCCCCTCTGAGGTCCCCCCGGAACGTCTTCCACTCGCTCGCTAAGGCCAGGAAGCGCAGTACATACTCGGCATCAAGCATCTGTCGGAAGTTCGGCGACAGTGGGGGAAGTACCTTTAGTTGCTTGCGTAGGAAGGGGTTCTCCGCAAGGGCATAGATGAGGTCGTTAAGTGGCCCGCGATAGGCAACGTTCCTTATCTCCTGGGGGTTAAGGATCTCCCCTCCAGTATTGAGGCGGAGAAACACCTCGTGTTTCAGATTCGGGTCGGACGCACGGAGTAGAGTAGTGGTACGAAGCGCTTTCATTCCTAGTGGATTGCGAATCTCTGGAGGAAGTTGGTCGTATCGCAGGCCGTTGATCAGCGGAAGTCGCTCGAGGCCCCGAAGAGTGAGCTGATTTTGGAAAAAGGCCGCTATTGATGTAAGGCGTTGCTTGCCGTCGATGACGGCGTAGCTTCCGAGGAGATCGCTATCTTCTGCCAAGTAGACCGGCGGGACTGGGATATTGGTAAGAAATGATTCAATGAGAAGGGATTGTTTCTCCGCGCCCCACCGATCCCGCCGTTGGAAGTTGGGGGATACGTCAATGGCGCCACCTGCGACCAGGCTTGCTAGAGTCAGGAGCCCTTGGTCGGCAACTTCAATCACAGCTCCTTCCTGGGCTTGTCGGAAGGAGTGGATGGCCTCAGCCCGAGCGCTGTCGTCGGAGAATCCGTGAGTCATTGTGTGATCAGCTATCCGTTCAACCTGTGAGAAGCATCGTTATTAGGAGGTGCCGTCGACCTGCCCCTACCAGCTTAAAAAGGTACCAAGACTCGGGATGCTTGAACTAGTGCCTCGTCTTTGAACGTTGATCGTGTAATCCGTTGGTTCTGAGGATGTGTCGGGCAGGCTGTCTCCCATCGTTTCTGGTCTGGGAGGTGGTGGCGTGGGTAGGCGCCCGGAGGTGTTCGTCCGGCAGGTGTCGATGGTCGAGGGTCAACGGTTGCAGCGGATCACTCGGACGGCGAAGGACCCGGTGAAGCTGCGGCGGGCGATCGTGGTGCTGATGTCCGCCCAGGGACAGCCGGCCCCGGACATCGCTCATCTGCTCAAGGCCAGCGAGGACTACGTCCGCGACGTGATCCACGCGTTCAACGATCGGGGGTTCGACGCCCTGGACCCAAAATGGAGCGGGGGCGCACCGAGACGGATCGATGAGCAGACCCGCGACTGGATCTGCGTCATCGCCCGGTGCGACCCCCGTTTCCTCGGCCGACCCTTCTCCTGCTGGTCCCTGACCAAGCTGCGCGACTACCTCATCGCCGCCGGCCACGTCACGACCATCAGCGTCGAGACCGTCCGCCGGATCCTGCACGAACGCGGCGTGACGTGGCAGGCCACCAAGACGTGGAAGGCCAGCACCGACCCCGACTTCACCACGAAGATGCGCCGGATCCTGGACCTCTACGACCACCCACCAGCAGATGGTCGGGTGTTGTCCGTCGACGAGTTCGGGCCGCTGAACCTGCAACCCCGACCCGGACGGGCCTGGCGGCCCGTCGCACACCCGGTGCGACTGCGGGCCACCTACACCCGCGACCAGGGCGTACGACACATGATCGCCGCCCTGGACCTGACCACCGGCAAGCTGCACTACCGCATCCGCGACCGGAAACGATGGCGGGAGTTCCTCAGCTTCCTCAAGACACTGCGCGCCCGGTGGCCCGATGACCGGCTCTACCTGATCCTGGACAACTTCTCCCCACACAAGCACCCCGAGGTCCGCGCCTGGTGCACCGCCAACCAGATCGACCTGGTGTTCCTACCGACCTACGCCTCCTGGCTGAACTGGATCGAGGCCGAATTCGCCGCCGTACGCTACTTCGCCCTCAACGGCACCGACCACCGCACCCACGCCGAGCAAGACACCGCCATCGGCGCCTACATCCGCTGGCGCAACCAACACGCCCAACCCAAAACCGGATACGCGATCAACTCCAAGATCCGCCATCCCGATTACCCGTTCAAGGCCGCATGACGAGGCACTAGCCCCTTGGCTGCGGGATCGGTACCCGCAACTCGCCTCTGTCTGCGAAGAGCAAATCTCTTTCATGAGATCAATTCGAGCGTCAGGCCCCCTTCGCCAGCAGTAGGAGGCGAGAGTACCTTGCGTGGATACCCAGAAGAAGATCGGCTACCTAGCGTTCACGTCGCCGCAGGGTCGGTAGGGACGTAAGAGAGTCCGACGTGCGCAGGTGGCCTGCGGAGGTGGTACCGCATCCGCAGGATTCGCAGACGTTTGCGTGGTGGTTGAACTGGGTGGACCTGGACAAGTCAGAGCACCGGACGGTGTCGTTGCCCTATGAGCTTCTGGCTGCTCTGCGGCTGAGCCATCTCGATCTGCCTGGCCCACGACGATCCCAGTATGGACGCAGCGGTACGCGATGCGTGGCAACGCTGCCGACGCGTCCGGGCACTCCACGTAGTCCAGCGGACGGTCTGCAGGTGTACCGTCCAAGCGTGCGGGGATAGGGGCCGGTGGGCGCTAACTCAGTCAACTACCTGGGAGTGGGCGACGGCATGGTGAAGAAGCCGGACACCATCGGGGCCAGGATCCGGTACTGGCGGATGCGCCGTGGCGGGATGACTCAGGCCGTCCTCGCCGGACTCGCTGGCGTCACCCAGTCCTACGTGTCACAGGTCGAGTCGGGCCGGAAGACGATCGACCGTCGCTCCACCCTGGTCGCACTCGCTGCCGCACTCCAGGTCACTGTGGCCGACCTGCTCGGCCAGGGTACCGAGCCCGGCGACCCGGCCCGCGAGAGCGCCGCCGAGTGCGTGCCAGCCATCTGGTCCGCCCTGATCGAGATCGAGGACGGCGAGCGCCGCCAGTCGACCTACGCAGCAGATCGGCTGACCGCCGAGATCGCCCGCGCCGAACAGCTCCGCACCTCCTGCAACTATCCGGCGATGGCTCGTTTACTTCCAAACCTCCTGCTCGAAGCCGCAGCCGTAGGCGGCACCGCGCTCGTCCAGGTGGCCTATCAAGCCTCTACCTGCCTGCGGAACCTCGGACACCGGCATCTGGCTCTCAATGCTGCCCGGCTCTCCGGGACGGTCGCCGAGGACGCTGAGGATCCAGCGTGGATCGCAGCATCTCGTTTCGCCTACGCGCAGAGCTTGCCGATCGAGTCCGCGCCCGTCGCGGCCCGTGCTGCGGACCGGTCCCTGGCCGAGCTTCAAGCCGACGCCGCAGACGAGCGAGTACGACAAATGCTCGGCCAGCTCCACCTCTCCGCTGCGCTGACCTCGGCGGTGAGCGGTCGTCTGGATGTCACCCGCGACCACCTCGCGGAGGCAGCTCGCGAGGCGGCGACCCTCGGGGATCCGGCCGACGGCGCTGGCTTCAACGGCTGTGGGTTCGGACCGACCAACGTCGGGCTGTGGGAGATGTCCATCGCGGCTGAGCAGGGCGAGTCCGGCCGGGTCATTGAGCTTTCTCGAACGGTGCGACCGCAGGTACTCATGGCATCGATCCGCCAACAGTCCTATTGGCTCGACCTCGGTCGCGCCCTAGCGGACGGCGGTCGCCGTGACGTTGGGGCACTAGCCGCATTCGTCCAGGCCGAGCAAGCCGCACCGATCCCGTTCGCCATCAACCCCCTCGCCCGCGATGCCGTGGTGACCCTGGCCCAGCGTGCCCAGCGCCGAGCCATCCCCGACGACTTGCGCCTGCTCGCCGGCCGCATCGGCATCAACCTGGCCGCATAACTGCCAGTAATCACCGCATTACCTGTTCGCCCTACTGTCCGGTCTGGGATGCGAGCGCGTCCCGTTGGCCCGGCGCGGCGGGATCGATAGCGAGCCGCCCGGCCTCGACCGGAGGAGGCGGGGATGAGCGGTCAGGACGACAACGCTCCGGAGAACGATGACGAGGCCGCCGAGCGGGAGGCCGCCAAACAGCGCCTCCTCGCTCAGGCCGAGGCGGAGCGCGTACCCGTGGAGGACACGACCCGCGCGGTCCCGGACCGGCGGTGGCGGCGTGACCAGCGATGACCTCCCCATCGGCCGGCGGGTGGCCCGCTGGCGGGTACGGCGACAGATGACGCAGCAGATGCTCGCCGACCGGCTGCGCAGGTCGAAGTCCTGGGTGGACAAGATCGAGCGGGGCGCTCGCGCCCTGGACCGGTACTCGGTGATCCAGGAGTTGGCCGACGTGCTGCGGGTCGATCCGGAGGTGCTGCTCGGCCAGCCGCAGGGCACCCCGGCGAGCACGCCGGACGGGGTGGACGACATCCGGGCCGCTCTCGCCCGCTACGACACCCCGCAGGCTCCACCACGGACAGACGAGTTGAGAAGGCAGGTCGGGCACGCGTGGTTGACCTATCAGCACGCGCACTACGGGCAGTTGCTGCGGGTGCTGCCGGGTCTGCTCGACGCCGCCCAGGGCGCGGGGCCGGCGGAGCTGCTGGTGCAGGCGTACCGGATCACCTCGTCGCTGCTGGTGAAGCTCGGCGAGGACGACCTCGCCTGGCTGGCCGCCGACCGCGCGATGTCCGCCGCCGGCGACGGCCCGCTGCTCGCGGCGACGGCGACCATCTCGGTGGGCCAGGCGCTCCGTGCGCAGGACCGCGACCGCCTGGCCCTGGCCGTGCTGCTTCCCGCCGCCAACCGCGTCCTCCCACAGTCGTCCCACTGTGGTGATCAAGAGAGTGGCGATCGCACTGCCCGCAAAATTCTTGATCACCAAGGTCAGGGCGAGCACAGGGGGAGGGCGGTGGTTGGGACGTTGCTGGTTCAGGCCGCCCTCGCCGCCGCCGGCTGCGGCGAGCACCGCCGCGCCGACGAGCTGACCGACCGGGCCGCGGGCGTCGCCGCAAACCTTCGGGGGTACGACGACACGCACCGCACCAGTTTCGGGCCGGTCGCCGTCGAGCTGGCTCGGGTGCTGGTGGTGGCCTCGCGGGGTGATGCCGTCGAGGCGGTGCGGCGGCACGCGATAGTGGTGCGGCGGGAGGGGTGGCGGCGGTTGCCGGCCGAGTATCGGGGTGCGTACCTGGTCGACGCCGCGCGGGCGTACCTCCAGGTGGGTGACGTGCGCGGGGCGGCGCGGGCGCTGGTGGACGCGGACAGTGTCGCGCCGGGTGAGGTTCGGTGCCGGCCGTTGGCGCGTACCGTGATCGCCGATGTTGCCCGCGCGCAGCCGGCGCCGGCCGGTGTGGCGCGACTGGCGACCTTGGTCGGTCTGACCCGCTGACCGCCGCTGCGACAGGGGCAGGGGTGCACGCTAGGGCCCGCACGGCGATGTCGGCCGAGGTGTGCAGGTCTTTGCGACGGGACCCGCCATTCACCTTCCCCGGTTCACGTGTCATGCGGTTGAGGAGGGTGCCTTCGCGGCGCCACGGGTAGGGCCGTGTTCGCGGAGCATGGTCAGCAGGCCGGGAAAGCGTTGGTCCACCTCGGCGTAGCGCAGCGTGACGAGTCGGCGTGTGCCGTTGACGCGCGTGCGGATCAGGCCGGCATCGCGCAGGACCTTGATGTGGTGCGACAGCGTTGACTTGCCGATGGTGACGCCAGTGTCCTTGAGGACGTCGCTGCCGCAGGTCCAGTCCCCAGCGGCGTCGAGGGCGCGCACGAGCGTAAGCCGCACCGGGTCGGCAAGCGCGCTGAGCACGACGTCGATCGTCACGGTCTCGATGGCGGGTTCGATCACCTCGGTCACGAGACGAAGCCTAGCCAGAAGTTGCGAAAAGTTCGACTCCCATCGTACTGTTCGACGCGCCTCGAACAGTTCGATGCAGATCGAACATTGGATGGATCATGAAGGCGATCATCTACCGCGACAACGGCGGTCCTGACGTTCTCCAACTCGTCGAGCGTGACGGGCCCACGCCCGCACCCGGCGAAGTCCGCGTCCGGGTTGCCGTGTCCGGGGTCAACCCGGCCGACTGGCAGGCCCGCTCCGGCGTCGCCCACCGCAAGATGTTCTCCGAGATCACCCCGCACCTCGACGGTGCCGGTGTGATCGACGCCGTCGGTGACGGCGTCGACCCGAGCCGGGTCGGTCAGCGGGTGTGGCTGTTCATGGCCGCCGCGGGGCGGCCCACCGGCACCGCCGCCGAGTTCACCGTCGTACCCGCCGATCAGGCCGTGCCGCTGCCAGACGAGGCCAGCTTCGACGTCGGCGCCTCGCTCGGCGTTCCCGCACTCACCGCACACCGCGCACTCACCGTCGCCGAGGACGGGCCACGCCGCCTTCACCCCGGCGTACTCGACGGCAAGGTGGTGCTCGCCGCCGGCGGGGCCGGCGCGGTCGGGCACGCAGTGATCCAGCTCGCCCGATGGGCCGGCGCCACCGTGATCGGCACGGTCAGCGGCCCGCAGAAGGCGAAGCTCGCCATCGCGGCTGGCGCCCACCACGTCATCAACTATCGCGAGGGCGACCCGGCCGCCGCCACCCGCGCGATCGCCCCGGACGGCGTCGACATCGTCGCCGAGGTGGCGCTGGGCGCGAACCTAGCACTGGATCTGGCCGTGCTGCGTACCCGCGGCACGATCGCGACGTACGCCAACCAGGGCGGACATGCGGTCGAACTGAACGTGGGGCAGAACATGGTGCTGAACACGCGCCTACAGTTCCTGGTGCTCTATACGGCTGGCCCGCAGGCGCGCGCCGCAGCCGTCGAGGACGTCGCCGCCGCCATCCGCGACGGCGCCCTGCCGGTCGGCGAAGAACACGGCCTGCCACTGCACCGCTTCCCGCTGCACCGCACCGCCGACGCTCACCGAGCGGTGGAGGCCGGCGCGGTCGGCAAGGTACTGGTAGACGTCACGCCCTGAAGTTCAACCATCTACCGCATCTCCGACTCGCATCGGCTGCCGGTCCGCTCATCGGCTCCGCGTGCCACAGGATGTCGGGAGGAACTACGGCACGTGATGGCACATCGCTTGACGGCCCGCACGATCGGCGGCATGTCCGGGCGCTGAGGGCGCCGCCTTGCCATGACCGAATAGCGAGCGGATCGCGGCAGAAGAGGATGTGTAGGATGACCCGCGTCAGCGATGAGGGGAGGTGAGCCCGGTGAACACCCAATGTCACGTCTGGGCGCTCCACCCGGCTATCTCTGTCCGCTGACCTCGCGTCGGGGAGCGCCCTCCTAGCCGGAGGAACAATGACCTTCTCCCCGTTCCGTATCGATGTATCCGACGAGGTACTCGACGACCTGCGGGCCCGACTGGCCCGTAGCCGCTTCACCGCCCGCAGCGGCGACCAGCCGTGGCAGGCCGGCACGGACCCCGACTACCTGCGGCACCTGCTGTCCTACTGGCTCGACGGGTTCGACTGGCGTGCCCGGGAAGTCGAACTCAACGCACTGCCGCATTACCAGGCCCAGATCGGCGGCCGGCGCATGCACTTCCTTCGCGTACCCGGGGTGCGTCCGGCAGGCGCGCCCGCGCCGCTGCCGCTGATCCTGAGCCACGGCTGGCCCAGCAGCTTCGTCGAGATGCTGCCGCTGGTCGATCGCCTGACCAACCCCGCTCGCCACGGGGGCGACCCCGCCGACGCGTTCGATGTGGTGGTTCCCTCGCTGCCAGGCTTTCTGTACTCGGAGCTGCCGAAGGGTCCGCTCACCCGCGCTGCGCTGGCGCAGACGCTGCACCTGTTGATGACCGACGTCCTTGGCTACCAGCGTTACGGCGCCTTCGGTGGCGATGTCGGCGGCGTGGTCACCGGTTGGCTGGGCGCTCTGTACCCCGAGCAGGTGGCCGGCATTCACATGATCCACCCACCGTTCCCGGCCAGCTTCGACTCCCACCCGCTGTCGCCCGCCGAGCAGGCGTATCTCGACGCCGAAGCGGCGTACGACCAAACCGATGGCGGCTACAGCGCCATCATGGGCACCCGGCCGGACACCATCGCCGCGGCGCTGGTCGACTCGCCGGCCGGACTGGCCGCCTGGCTCGTCGACAAGTACCGAGACTGGAGCGACAACCACGGGGACCTGGAAAGCCGGTTCGACCGGGATACCCTGCTCACGACCATCACTCTGTACTGGGCGAGCGGCGCGATCGGCTCCTCGTTCCGGCAGTACTTCGACTTCGACCACAACAGTCCACGACCTGACATCACCGTGCCGGCCGCGTTCACGGTGAGCACCGAACCGTCGCAGGCCAACTTCCCGCGCGAGATCGCCGAACGCGCCTGCACCGACATCCGGCACTGGAGCGAGCCAGGTAGGGGAGGACACTTCATGCCGCTGGAGGAACCGGACCTGCTCGCCGACGAACTGAGGCAGTTCTTCACGTCGCTCCGCCCGTACTGATCAGCAAGGGAGCCGGGTCACACCGGCCCGGCTCCCGCTGCCGGGTTCCGCATGCATCGATCGAGAAGCTACCCGTGAACGCCGTTCCGTTCAACGCACCTGTCAAACGCCCTCAACTCGGCATGTCCGGACACTCCGAGGGCTGCTGGGTGGTCGCGCTTCGCAGCGCGCGGATCGCGGCATGAGCGGATGCTGTGGTTCCTTCGACAGGGCCGCTGGCCTGGTGTCCGTGTTGAGGTCTTCGCTGTGTGGCTCGCTGCGGGGCCCGACAACCGAGGCCGGACAACAACAGGGTTCCGTGAGGCTGCAGGCGTTTAGCGGCTGGCGAGGAAGTCGAGCACCCTCTTGTTGAGCAGGGCCGTGGCTTGGGGGTCGTAGGACGGCAGGCTGGAATCGGCGAAGTAGTGCTGGTCTCCCGGGTACAGGAACAGTTCGGCCTGCGGGGCGGACGCGACGATTTCACGGGCGGCGTCCACGTCGCCCTCGTTCATGAAGATCGGGTCGGCGTCCATGCCGTGGATCTGCACTGGGACGTCGGCCGGCCATGACGAGCCGAACTCCGACACCGGCACGCAGGAGTAGAACAGCAACGCCCCCCGTGCTCCGGGCCGGGTCTGCGCCAGCTTCTGCGCCGGAAGCACGCCCAGAGAGAAGCCGGCGTAGGTCAGATCGCTGGGCAGCTCGTTGGCTATCCGCGTGCCGCGTTCGATGATGTTGCCGAAGCCGAGTTCCTCGGCGTAGGCGATGCCCTCGTTCAGGGTGTGGAACGTGCGGCCGTCGTACAGGTCCGGGGTGTGGATGGTGTGCCCGGCACGCCGCAGGTCGTCGGCGAACGCGAGGAATCCTGAAGTCTGGCCCAGCGCGTGGTGGAACAGCAACACCTCAGCCATGAAATCCCCCTGGTCTTGAGCTGCCGCCGTGTACGGGCACTCTACGACACGGCGGGCGGACCAGCCGTTTTCCGCCTCTGGCGGGACGAGGACTGAGCACATGACCGCTCCTCGGCATGTCCGGACACTCCGAGGGCTGCTGGGTGGTCACACTTCGCAGCGCGCGGATCGCGGCAGATGAGGCAGGTGCGCCTGCGGTGGCGATGTCTAGAGTCTGCGTCGTGACAGACACTGGAGCCGGCGTCGACAAGGGCGTTACCGAGGCGTGGAGGCGGATCGAGGCTGGCCTGAGTCGCGTCCTGCCGGCATCCCTACGGCAGCTCAAGGCCCCGGCCCCGGTACAGGCGATCGATGCGGTGGAGGCCGCGTTGGCCGTGCCACTGCCGCAGGATTTCCGCGCCAGCCTCCGCATCCACAACGGAACCAAGTGGAGGTACGACTCGGGTCAGCTCCAGCCCAGCCCGGTGCCGCTGGATTACCTCTACGACACCAACGAGATCATCGAGATGACCCGGATGTGGCGCGACAACTATCACCCGGAGCCGGAATGGGACGATCCTCAGGTCTGGGCATACCTGGTGGACCAAGGCGAACATCTCTGGCTGAACGGACCGGTGCGACCGATCATCGGTTCGCCGGGCGCAGTGGTCGTGGGCGACATGAATGGCGACGTGCGGTGGCTGCTCGACTTTGATCCGGCACCGGGGGGAACGCCCGGACAGGTGGTTCGGGTCGATGTCGAATGCGCCACGTGGGACGTGCTGGCTCCGTCCTGGACGCAGCTGCTCGTCCGCTACGCCGAGGATCTGGAACTGTTCGCGGCTGATCCTGACAAATCCCCTCTAGAGATCGATCGCCTTGCGGGACCAGAGTGCGAATGGGGCAGCACGCCGTCGGACTCTTGGGGGGTGCGTCCGGCATGGCTGCAGAACGTTCAAGCTCGCAGTCCATGCCCCTGATGACGGCCCGCTGTACGGCTGTCCTCACGGACGAGTGCGCCGCCGATGGCTCGGCTGGGCAGCGTTGGGTTCTGGGTCATCAGACGATCGGATGGCCGAAGGCGATGATCGGCTATTTCCATGTGCGACGGACACCCTGCGACGCTTAGGAAGGAGGCATGGCCAACGAGCGGACCGTTCCCCTGCTGCCGTGCGCATCCATTGACGACATCGAAACCTTCTATGGAGTTCTCGGCTTCCGCACCACGTACAAGCAACGCAAGCCCAACGCGTGTGTGGGGGTTCAGCGGGAAGACCTGCATCTGCAGTTCTTCGAGATCCCCGGGTTTGACCCGGAACAGTCCTATGGCTCCTGTCTCGTACTCACCGCGGACATCGAGGGACTACACCGGGCATTCGCAGCCGGCATGCGCGCCGCGTACGGCAAGGTACTGGTGTCCGGAACGCCGCGGATGACCCGGCCCAGGGCGCGGAAGAACGCCGACGGGTTGGGCGGGTTCAGCGTCATCGACCCGGGCGGCAACTGGATCCGCGTCTTTCGGGACGCCGCCACCGCGCCCATGCCGGTCGCCACGCCTGCCGGGCGGCTGGCCAAGGCCCTAGCGAATGCTGTCGTGCAGGCCGATTCCAGGGGAAGCGTCGGACAGGCCGTTCGGATCCTCGACAGCGCGTTGGCCCGCCCGCAAGCCGACGACGACCCGGCCGAGCAGGTAGAGGTCCTGGTCTACCGCGCCGAACTCGCGGTGGTGCTGCGCGATCCAAAGACTGCGGCCGAGATGCTGGCCCGCGCCCGGTCCGTCACGCTCACGGAAGACGAATCCGAAAGGGCGGCACCCGCGTTCGACAACGCCGCCGACCTCGCAGCAGCACTGTAGTGACTCACCATACGAACGCCTCCCTCATCTCGGCATATCCGGACACTCCGGGCTGCTGGGTGGTCGCGCTTCGCAGCGCGCGGATCGCGGCAGAAGCGGATATCTAGCCGCTCCGCCGTCGATCACTGCCGAATGCATGCCGGTCGCGGTCGCGCCCACCGGCCAAGGTCACCACGTGTCAATCCCCCTGGGCTGGCCTTGTGCAGGGTAGATGCTTCCTATTCGGGGCGGCCGTCGGCGAGCCACTGGGCGAGGCCGCGCAGCCCGACCGCCCACCGCCCGAGGTCGGTGACCTCCGCGTGCCCGGTGACGACGGTGAGCAACTCGGCCACCGCCTCGTCTGGCCGCTGGGCGTCGTTGAGGGTCAGGGCGCGGAAGACGCGCACGGAGTCGGAGTCGGGGAACTCCCTACGGGCGCGGTCGAGCACCGCCAGCGACTCGTCCAGCTCGCCCAGCCACTTCAGCGTGCTGGCGTACTGGCACAGACACCGGCGCAGGACGTCGCCGTCGAGGCCGAGAGCGAGCGCCCGCTCGTAGTAGCCGCGGGCGGTCTGCTCCTGGCCCGCGGTGTCGTAGGCGCCACCCACCTCGTATACGAGGACGGGGTGGTCAGGGTGTTCGGCGAGCAACGCCTGGAAGTAGGCGATCGTCGGCGCCATGTTCGCGCGGTCGCGCTGGTCGTAGCCGCGCTGGATCGCCTCGGTCAGTTCCGGCGTCACATCGGTCGTCACTCCGGTACCCCTCATGCGTACGGGCCTAAAGATCAATTCACCCTATCGCAGCCTCGTCCGCAGGCGCCTACCTGTGGGCCGGCCTAGCATTTGCAGCGTTTGTATCGGAATTTGACGGGTTGCCTCCTTGCCGCCACGTCGACGGTCGAGCGCAGCGCGCGCCATAGTGCAGAACGAGGATGGCCTGCACGATCGCGGTGCCTCGGCGTGGGAGGCAGCGCAATTTGATCAGGATCTTCCAGGTCTTGAGCGTGGCGATCGCGCGCTCACCGCGGGCGCGGATCTTCGCGTGTGCCCGGTTGACCTCCAGTTCTTCTACCTCTTCCGGGGCGCCGAGCGGTTGGCGGCCGCGGCGGACGACGTCGCCGCGGCGGTGCGCGACGGCGCGATGGGAGTGGGCGAGGAGCACGGGCTGCCGCTGCTGCGCTTCCCCCCTGGCCGAGACTGCGGCGGCGCACCTCGCCGCGGAGAACGGCGTGGTCGGTAGAGCGCTCGTCGATCTCACGTGACCAGCGTCGCGGGCCCGGCGGCCCGCGACCGTCACGGTCGGGGCCGGGGTGCTGACGGGTGTGCGTCGAAGTGACACACGGAGAGAATGGGCCAGGTCAGCTTGGCCATCTCCGACGGCGTGTGGGCGCAGTCGCGCTGCAGCCAGTCGGCGGCCACCCCGACGATCGCGCCCGCGACGAACGCGGCGGGCACATTGTGCGGATCGTCGGGCGTGGCCGTGCTCTTGCCGGTCGACCTCTGCAACGCGGCGGCCGCCATGCGGCGCCGGATGTGGTCGATGACGCGGGCACTTCCCTGCGGTCCCAGCAAGCTGCGATACAGGCTGGCGTGCTCGGCGAGAGCAGCGAAGAACGTCTGCAGCGATCCGAGCGGGTCCCCGGTCGCCGGGTCGCCGCCCAGGGCGGTCATCACGTCGACCAACTCGTCGATCATCCCCGTGCAAGCGGCCTCGGCCAGCTCGTGCACGTCCCGGTAATGGTCGTAGAAGGTCGAGCGGCTCACGCCCGCCTGCCCGGCGACGTCGGCGACGCTGATCTGCGACAACTCCCGGTCCTCGGCCAGGCGGATCAGCGCACTTCGCAATGCCGCATGGGTACGCCGTACCCGGCGATCGCCCGCGGCAGGGCCGCCTTCCGTCCTGGACACGTGAGCCAGCCTACATTGCCTACGACTGTAGGTTAACCTACAGTCGTAGGGAAACGTCGACTGGAGGAAGCCATGACCCCCACCCTCGGCATGATCGGCGCCGGCATGATCGGCTCCACTCTGGCCCGCCTAGCCGTGGCCGCCGGCCTGGACGTCGTACTGAGCAACTCCCGCGGCCCCGAGACCCTCGCCGACCTCGTCGCCGACCTCGGCGACCACGCCCGCGCCGGCACCCCCGCCGACGCCGCGCGAGCAGGCGACCTCGTGGTGGCCACCATCCCCCTGAACGCCTACCGTCGGCTCCCCGCGGCGGAACTGGCCGGCAAGATCGTGATCGACACGCTGAACTACTATCCGCAACGCGACGACCGCATGCCGGAGCTGGACTCCAACGAGCTGACCTCGAGCCAACTCGTGCAACGGCACCTGGCCGGCTCGCGCGTGGTCAAGGCGTTCAACAACATCACCTACCTGAGCCTCGGCAAGCTGGCGCGGCCCGCGGGCGACCCCGACCGCAGCGCCCTGCCCATCGCCGGCGACGACATCGCCGCCAAGGCGGAGGTGGCCGCGCTGCTCGACACCCTGGGCTACGACGCCGTGGACATCGGCACCCTCGCCGA
Source organism: Micromonospora profundi (assembly GCF_011927785.1). Taxonomy (NCBI): domain Bacteria; kingdom Bacillati; phylum Actinomycetota; class Actinomycetes; order Micromonosporales; family Micromonosporaceae; genus Micromonospora; species Micromonospora profundi. Next base: position 2,023,722 of record NZ_JAATJK010000001.1, read on the forward strand.
CAGTTGGCGCAGCGAACCCAACACCCCGGTCTACGTTCAGCCCTACTTCGCCGGAGAGGCACCCAAGGGCCTCGACCGGGAGGAGGCCTACCGGTGGCACGTCACCAACCCCGGCGCCATAGTTTCCGCCGACCAGATCAGAAAACTCACCGAATCGCCCGTACGCGGCACCGCCGGCGGGTACCTGCCCGGGCTGGACGCCAAATGAGCGGCGGGACACCGCGCGCGGCAGCAGAGTGCCGTGATGCGTGACTTCACCGGCCAGACCATCATCATCACCGGCGCAGGGTCGGAATCGGCCGCGCCACCGCCGTCCTCCTGGCCACCGAGGGGACGCAGCTGACCCTGGTCGACCTCGACGAACAGGGCCTGACCGACACCCGCGACGAGATCCAGAAAGCTGCTCCCGGAACCTCCGCCCTGCTCGTCACGGCCGACGTCTCCCGGGGGAGGAAGTCGTCGCCGATGTCCGGACGACGATGGAGACGTCCGGGCACATCGACGGGGTCGTCAACAACGCCGGCATCGAGGGCAAGCACAGCCTCACCGAGGACTACGACCGCGCCCTTCCTGAGTGGGAAGGAATTCCGCTTCGCGCTCAATGCCGCGACCGGTAGCCCCTGGCAAAGCTTGAGTTGGACTGCATCCTCATCCAGTCCGGGCAGCGTGGGCGATAGCGCGGCTCGGTCACCGGGGAGTTGGGAGCCTGGCGATGTTGACCATGAAGCCCGTCCAACCCGTCCCGTAAGACGATCCGTAACCGGACACGGTGTGCGGGTCACGACGCAGCTCGGAGGGTATCGAGCCGGCGCAGGTCGTCGTCGGACAGGCTTAGGTCGGCCGCGGCGACGTTGGAACGCAGGTGGCGGACGCTGGTGGTCCCCGGGATCGGGATGACCGGCACACCGTGTACCTGCTGCCGATGGTGCACCCAGGCCAGTGCGACCTGCCCGCTCGTAGTGTCGTGTCTACTGGCGATCTCGCCCAGTGCGGCGCGTAGGCCGCTCGCTACTTGCTCGTCGGCTGTGCTCGGAGGCTGGTGGAGGAGTCCATGACCGTTTGGGGAGTGGGCCACGATCACCACTCCGAGGTCGGCCACGGTAGGCAGCAGCTCCTGCTCGATGTCGCTCTGCACCAGTGACCACTGCTCCTGTAGCGCCGCGATCGGGTGAACGGCGTGTGCGCGGCGTAGGTCGTCCGCCGTCACGTTGGACAGGCCAAGGGCGCGTACCTTCCCCTGGTTGACCAGTTCGGCCATGGCTTCGACGGTTTCCTCGATCGGGACCCTTTCACTGCGATGGTGCAGGTAGTAGAGGTCGATCACGTCGACACCGAGCCGTCGCAGGCTCGCCTCGCTCGCCTGCCGCACGTACGACCGGTCAGCCCGTACATCGAAGCCGCCGGCGAGCTCACCTCGCCATACCAACCCGAACTTGCTGGCCAGCAGCACCTCATCACGGCGCCCTCGGATTGCCCTGCCGACCAGCTCTTCATTCTGGTAGGCATCTGCGGTGTCCACCATCGTGACGCCCGCATCAAGGGCGGCGTGGACCACCGCCACCGGGTCACGGTCGGTGCCGTCGCCGGTTCCATCGCGCAACCTCATCGCACCGAATCCCTGACGGCCGAAAGTATCGCGACCCATGGATAAACGCGTTCCCATCTCGGCACTTGGCATGACCCACACCCTAAAACCTCAACCGCAATTGAGGTCCAGTCCGTTAGCGGTGCCCGAGGGCGGGGCTGCGGTCGGCGGGGGAGTGGGCCGTGGTGGGACGCTGTTGGTCCAGGTTGCGCTTGCCGCCGCCGGCTGCGGAGAGCACCACCGCGCCGACGAGCTGACCGACCGGGCCGCGGGGATCGCCGCCGGCCTGAGGGGGTACGACGACACGTATCGCACCAGCTGCGGGCCGATCGCCGTCGAGTTGGCCCGGGTGGTGGTGGCTGCCGCGAGTGTCGCGCCGGCCGAGGTTCGGTGCCGGCCTCTGGCGCGTACCCTCATCGCCGAAGTCGCCCGGGGGGCACCCGGCGCCGGCCGGCGTGGCGCGACTGGCGACGCTGGTCGGCCTCACCCGCTGACCACCATTGAGCGTCTTCCAACTCACCCCGCCGACCTGATCCGCAGCCACCGCCGCCAGCGCCGTTCGCACTGGCGTCGCCTCAACCCCGGCCAGCAAGCGCTCCTCGCGTTGGCGCATCTGCGCGACGGTGACCCGTTCACCCGGCTGGCCGCCGGTTGACGCCCCATCTCATTTTTGGTAAGACCTTAACATTATGGATGTCGCCACGCTCTCGGCACAACGCCTCGTGCTCACGCTTCACCGCGCCACCACGCTCGTCGACCGCGTCGCTGACGCGCACCTGCGGAACATGCACGACGTGACCCTTTCGATGTTCGCCGCGCTGGTGACGATCCACGCGATCGGCCCTGCGCGACAGAGCAAGATCGCCCAAGCCCTCGACGTGTCCAGAGCGGCGGTGACGCAGCGCCTGGTCGAACTCGTCGCGCGCGGGCTCGTCGAGGTCGCTCCGGATGCCACCGACCAGCGCGCGAATCGCGTCGCCGTCACGAGAAAGGGTCGGGAACTCCTCGACGCGGCATGGAAAGGGCTCGCGGAGATCGACGACGGCATCGAGGACGGTATCGATCTCGAAGCGCTGCAGAGCGCGCTGGACACGCTTGTCGCCAACGCCGCACGCTATCTCGCCGGGCAGGAGGTGACGGCATGAGCGTCGCCGCCATCGTGGCCACTGTTGTACTCACCGCACTCGCTGTGCTCCAGGTGCTCGTCGCGGCCGGCCGGCCGTACGGGCGGCTGGTATGGGGTGGGCAGCACGAAACACTGCCGCGTCGACTGCGAGTCGGCAGCGCAGTGTCGGTCGTCGTCTACGCCGTCATAGCCTGGGTGCTGCTCGCGCGCGCCGAAACCTTCGGGCCTTTCAGGCCGTTCGTCGGCATCACGACGTGGGTGCTCTTCGGGTACTTCGCAATCGGGATCGCGCTCAACGCAATCTCGCGAAGCCGCGCCGAACGCCTGGTGATGACACCAACATGCGTGGTCCTGGCGGCGTGCTCGCTCACCGTCGCGCTCAGCTGAACCCGAGCCCCTTGACCAGCATCTCGACGTCGCGAAGTCCACGGTGTACCACCCGAACCCGGCAAGTGTGCATAGACTGAAGTCCATCTGCCGAACCTCTCGCCGACTGGCCGGCTCAACGGCTGCAGCGCAACGGGCTCGCAACACGGCGGTCGTGCGATAACGGAAAACGTCACTGCGCAGCTACCGGCAGGGCACTTCCGATGGGAACGTCAGCACGCTTCGGTTTCACCACCACCGCACACCACTGGGAGCAGCGATGACCCGGACTGTTCGGAGCAGAGTTCTGGCTGGTATCGCCGTCGGGGCGCTTGCCGCGACGCTGGGCCTGCCCGGCGTCGCCGCGGCCGCGACGACGCACCGGACCGCCTCGGTCTGCGCGCTGCACCCGCTGCCTCTACCGGCGGATATGGTCGGTCGAGCCGTGGAGGTCGACCCGACCGGCCGGTTCGTCGCCGGCCTCGGCTACCGGATCACCGGCGACGTCTGGCAGCCGCTGATGCTGCTCTGGACCGTGCCGCCGCTCCACCCCAGGCCAGGAGTGTGGAACGAACCCCGACTCACCGTCGTCCCCACGGCAGTGGACCACATTCCCAGTAGCATCAACAGGTACGGAGTAGTCGTCGGCAGCGCCTCCGTCGACAACGTTTACCGCCCCTGGCGCTACAGCAACGGCCACTTCGAGTGGTTGCCGGCCCCGACGACGGTCTCCGGCACCTGGGCGGTGGCAATCAACTCGCGCGGCGACGTCGTCGGCTACGGCGCTGTCGAGGAGACCGAGACGACCATCCCGCTGCTCTGGCCTGCCGATCGACCGGGCACCGTCGAGGTGATCGACAGCCCGCCCGTCACCGGCGCGGAGGAGATCCTCGACGACGGCACCATCGTCGGCACCGCGGGCGGCTTTGGCTGGGTACGCCATCCCGACGGAACGACCGACCGGCTCACCGCTCCGGGCGCCCGCTGGTCAGGGGTCTGGGCGGCTCAGGGAACGTGGGCGGTGGGCCGCATCGGCATCAGCGACGACCGCGAGGACGGCACCTGGGTGCGCTGGGACCTGCGGACCGGCGTGGCGAACGCCGTGAACCTGGAGGGGAGAACGCCGCAGGACGTCAACGCCCGGGGCGCAGTGCTCACTGGCCAAACCGTCGTCCACGGCGACCGCATCGTGACCCTGTACGGCGCTGTCCCCGATGCCCGCCTCGTCCTCGGCTGGTCAATCGCCGACAACGGCCTCGTCGTGGGCTCCACGAACGACTCTCGACTGCGCCCAGCGAGCTGGACCGACTGCTGAGAAGACCGGCACCAAGGGTGGGGCGCACGCCACCGCCGAGGTTGCCCGTTGTCACCCGGCGTGGCGCGACTGGCGAAAATCGCTATCCGGTTGCCGGAGCGCACTGGTAGAAAGCCGGGGTGCACAAGACTTTGACGTTCACTGATCATCTGCGGCTGATCGACGAACGGTCGACAGCCTTCCGTGCCGCGGTCGCTGCGGCGCCCAGTCTCGACGTGCCGGTGCCGAGCTGTCCGGGGTGGACGCTGTTCGATCTTGTGCAGCACCTGGGCATGGGTCGCCGCAGGGCCGGCCGACGCTCCACCGGAGAAGTCCGCTTGGGACGACGGCGCGGGTGCGCCTCGGGAACGCGACGCTCTCCTGGCCTGGTGGACCGAGTCCGTCGAGCGCCTGACGAGCGGGCTGAGTGAGGCGGGCCCGGACCGCGGCTGTTGGACGTGGTGGGGTGACTCGCAGTCATCGGAAACCTCCGGTGCGTGGGCTCGGCGGCAGGTGCCCGAGATCGCGGTGCACACCTACGATGCCCAGCTCGCCGTGGGGGACCCGGAGCCGCTGCCGGACGAGGTCGCCCTCGACGGTTTCGACGACTGCCAGTTCACCCTCTGCTCGACGGATGTCGCCTGGCCGCACGAACCCGCGGTCGTCGATTACTACGCCACCGAGGGCCGCTCTTGGCGCCTTCGGCTGTCCCGCGACGGCGCACGGGCCGCCCGCCTCGGCGCGCCGGCTGCCAGCGAGGACCTGGACCCGGACACGGCCCACACCTCCGCCCGGGGCACGGCCAGTGACCTGGTCCTGTTCTTCTACGGGCGCATACAGCTGGATTCGCCGAAGCTGGAGCTGGACGGGGACCGTCGCGTCTTCGACCAGCTCATCGCCTGGGACCCGTCCGCGTAACAACGAGCCCATTCATCGTGCGCCTGGACGTGAAGTAGGACGAGGATGGCCCGGACGATCGCGGTGACGCGTCGCGGGCAGTAGGAAAGCTTGACTGGGACTTTCCGGCCCTTGAGGGTGGCGACGGCACGTTCGCCGACGGCTCGGATCTTGGCGTGATGGCGGTTGACGGTCTTCTGCCGTCGGGCCCGGTCGATCGGGACCAGGGCGGCGTCGAGAATCGCGTAGGCAAGCCGGCCGATGCGACGCATCGCCGCGTTCAGGTCCTCGGCGTGCGCCGCGAGCAGGGCCTTTCGGCCGGCGTCGAGGCGCCATCACCGACCTTCGCGCCGGGCGCGTTCGGCGCCGGTCGGCCAGGTGGTTCAGGGCGCGGCTGGACGGCGCGCAGCGCCCGCCGATCTGATCCATCGGCCGGATGGTCGTCCCATGATCCGCGCAGCATCAGGGATGCTGCTAGGTGGCAGCGGCGTCGACCGCGCGCCGCACCGGCCGTTCCCCGCCTGGCGGCGTACCACATAGGACGGAACATTCGGGCAGCCCATTGCCATCCAATTCCGCTTCGGTGAAGATGATCAGCCACACGACGTGCACGGGGGCGCAAACGTCGTAAGGTGCGCCCCTGCACATTTGGGGGAAACGATGAGACTCAGTCGGTTGGTCGTCGCGATACTCACAGCGGCCGGATGCCTGGTCGGCCCTTCGGCGGCAGCCGCGGCGCCGCCGTCCGCCCCGGCAGCGTCCTCCGCCCCGGCGCCGTCTTCCATAACGCGGCAGCCCGTCCAGGTGGCCGACTCCGACGAGCCCATCATCGGACAATTCAACATGGCCGGTGGGAGTGACGCCCACGGGCGCAAGGGCCTTGAGGTCGCCGACGCGTTGGCCGCGGACATCAACAGCCGGATGCCCAGGCTCGCGTTCCTGACCATCAACGAAGGCTGCCTGGACTGGCTGGATCGGGTGGAAGCGCTCCTGCCGGACACGTACCGGATGCACTTCGACGCGGTCCGCGGCGGCGACGGCGCCGTCGCGACCTGCAAGCACGACTCGCCGTTCGGCAACGCCATCATCTACAAGCAGAGCGTTCTGCCTGATCCGCAGCCGGTGGCGCACGAGCTGCCCGCGGTGGAGGGCCTCGAGAAGCGCGAAATGCTGTGCCTGCGATCCTTCGCCAAGGTATTGGTGGTCTGCACCGCGCACCTCGTCCATTCTGGGGAGAACGTCGAGCAGCGCAAGCGGGAGGCGGCAGAGGTCAAGCGGGTGCTCGCAGCCCACTACGCCGGCTCCACCGTGTTTCTCGCCGGCGACCTCAACGACGTCCCGGGCTCCGCCGTGCTCAGCAACTTCTACCACCGGAACTACCGGTCCGCGGGGAGCGATGCGGCACACGGTACGTTCAAGGAGGCGTTCAGTCCCTGTCGCAACGAAATTAAGCAAACAACGGAAACGGATGACGACCCGGTCACCTATTGTCGGGGCGGCGATACCACCCATAAACGGCTGGGCACCGTCTTCAGCGACAAACTCGACTACGTGTTCGTGCCGCCGTCGGTGACGGTCCACAGCGTTCAACGAATCTGGTCGTCGCACTCCGATCACGCTCAGTTGTGGGCCACGGTGAGCATACCGACGGGTTTCGGACCGGTCCTCGATTCGATCATGGTGGTCGGCGACTCAATCAGCCAGGGCCTTGAGGGCGACTACACCTGGCGGTACCGGCTGGCCGAACACCTGAAGGCGGCCGGGCGTGACGTCATCTTCGTCGGGCCCTACCGCGGGACCACCCGGCTGCCGTCGACCCTCCCGGCGAACTTCCCGGACGAGTCGGCACCGCCCTACTTCAACGGCGTCTACCGCAACGGGCTCACCTTCGATAGCGACCACTTCGCCCAATGGGGACGCCAGGCCCACCAAACCAAAAACGACATCCAGGCTCGGGTAAGCCAGTACCAGCCGAAATACCTCCTCGTCGAGCTGGGCTTCAACGACCTGGGCTGGGGTGTGTCCAACCCGGATGGGCTGATCGCCGACATGCGTAGCCTGATCGCCAAAGCCCGAGCCGGCAGGCCCGACGTCCGCATCCTGGTCGCCACAGTCCCGCAACGCACACCGCTGGACGCGCAACCGGATCTGGGCAGCAAGATCAGCGCGTACAACGCCAAGCTGGGCCCCGCTCTGCAGGCGTTGAACACGGCGACCTCTCCGGTGCGGTTGGTGGACATCGCCGCCGGCTACGACGCGTACACCGATGCCTACGACGGTCTGCACCCGAACCCGCAGGGCGAACACAAGATCGCCAAGGGGTTCGCCAACGTGCTGTGGAACCAGTTCCAGCTCGGTGCCGCTTACACCATCCCCTCCGAAAGCATCCCGCAGATGGTGCCCTACTCGCCCACCTCGATGCGGGCCACCGCCACCGCCAACGGCATCGAACTGCAATGGCAGCACTCCTTCGGCGCCAGTGGCTACTGGCTCTATCAACGTGACGCGACCGCCGGTGAAGGCTTCCAACGACTGCCGTTGCCGATCCCCGCCGACTCGTGGAAGGTCAACTGGGTGGTGCCGGGCCACCGCTACGAGTTCCGAGTCGTGGCCATCCGCGGCAACACGACCGCACCCACGGAATCACCGATCGCCTCCGTGACGGTCGCCAACCTGCAGACCGCGGCCGGCCCGCCGAACGTCAACACCACGGCCGGGCCGGGCTACATCGACGTGAGCTGGGACGCCGCGACCGGGCCGTACAGCGACACCGTGCGCGCGTACACCGTGTACTACCTGGACAACTCCCAGCCGGGCTCCGTCGTCTCGTCGATCTCCACCACCGGCCGCTCGATCCGGCTGACCGGCCTGGTCAGCGGCCATTCCTACACCGTGGCCGTGTGCTCGGTGAACGTGGCCGGGGAGGGAGTGCCCTCGGCCGGACCGACCCGCGTAGTCGGCTAGCGCACCGCGGCAGGGCTTCGCCGCCGACGCGGAACATCAGCTCTCCCGCCGTCCCGGCCGGGGCGCGACAAGCGGTAAACGCTCGTCTCCCGGCCGGGGCGGCGACTCGTCCCGGGTGCCTTGTGAGGTCGAGGCGGTGGCGGTGCTCGCCGAACGGGGCGTACGGGTGACAGTGCTCCGGAGTCCGCGCCGAGGCCGGTTGGGCGTCTGGCCGGAGCCGCTGGCCGAGGCAAGCCGGCCGATGCGCCGCATCGCCGCGTTCAGGTCCTCGGCGTGTGCCGCGAGCAGGTCGACCGCTTCCCGGAGGACGTCCTGCCAGGCCGTCGTGTCGCTGACGGCGAGGCCGCAGGCCAGACGGGCGATGGTGTCACCGTTGCAAAGCTGGGCCAGGGCGAGCAGGGCCTGTCGGCCGGCGTCGAGGCGCCATCACCGACCTTCGTGCCGGGCGCGTTCGGCGCGCCGGTCGGCCAGGTGGTTCAGGGCGCGGCTGGACGGCGCGCAGCGCCCGCCGATCTGATCCATCGGCCGGATGGTCGTCCCATGATCCGCGCAGCATCAGGGATGCTGCTGTCTCCTGGGCGTCGGAGACAGCAGCATCCGGGAACTTGCTCGGATCTTGGCGAGTAGCGGAGCGCCCTGGCCCAGCCGAGGACCGGCCCGCCGCCCGGCTAGGCGAACGACGCGCGCGTCGACCGAGGGTGACCGGGCGTGCATACGCGGCGCTGGTGCCGGGGGCGGAGCGTGCCGGGGCTCAGGCGCAGACCGTGCCGGGGCGGGGCTCAGGGGTGCAACGCCAGGGCCCGTAGGGCGATGTCGACCGAGGCCTGGAGGTCCTCGCGGGTCGCGCCGGCCGCGGCGTGGACGGCGTGCCCTTCGCTGAGGGCCATCACGAACCGGGCCAGGGCGCGGGGGTCCACGCCGTCGGGGAGGTCTCCCTCCTTCGCGGCGCGAGCCAATCGCTCGTGCAGCGCGGCTTCGGTGGCGGCGCGGCCGGCGGCCAGGAGCTCGGAGATGCGGGCGTTCTCCGGCGAGCAGGCCAGGCCGCCCTGGATGGAGAGGCAGCCCGCCGGGTGGTCACGGTCGGTGAGGCCGTCGGCGCTGGCGCGCAGGAACGCTTCGATCGAGGCGTACGCGGTGGGCTCGTCGAGCGCGGCGCGGGCGTTTGCCGCCTGGGTGTCGCGGTAGCGGGTGAAGGCGCGCTCGAACAGTTGCTCCTTGTTGCCGAACGTGGCGTACAGGCTGGGTCGGTTGATGCCCATGGCCTTGGTGAGGTCGCTCAGCGACGCGCCCTCGTAGCCGTGCCGCCAGAAGACCTCGGTCGCCCGGTCGAGGACGGTCTCCTCGTCGAAGCCCCGGGGACGTCCGCCCGTCGGTGTCGCAGTGGTCATGGCACCAGTCTACCGCTCGGTACAGATCGTGACCGGGGTCACCAACCGATCAGTACAAAACCCTGTTATGGTTCTCAGCAACCGAGCGGTACAAAACCGGGGCAACGACACGTAGGAGATTCGAATGACCGTCACGCTCATCACCGGTGGCAACAAGGGCATCGGGTTCGAGACCGCCAGACAGCTTCTCGACCTGGGCCACACCGTCTACATCGGCGCACGGGACGTCGAGCGGGGCGAGAAGGCCGCAGCCGAGTTGGGCGCACGGTTCGTGCAACTCGACGTCACCGACGACGAGTCGGTGAACAGCGCGTTGGCGACCATCGGCTCGGCGGAGGGTCGGCTCGACGTCCTCGTGAACAACGCGGGCATCCTCGGCGACGGTCCCATCGACGGTCCGAAAGCCCTGCGGGTGTTCGACACCAACGCGGTGGGGATCGTCCGCGTCACCGAGGCGGCGCTGCCCCTGCTGCGACAGTCGTCCAACCCGACGGTGGTCACCGTTTCCAGCAGCATGGGGTCCTTCTGGGCGGTCACCAACCCCGAACGGCCCGAGTACAACCTTCCGGCGGCGCTCTACGCGGCGTCCAAGTCGGCGGCCACCATGCTGACGATCCAGTACGCCAAGGCCAACCCGGGCATCACGTTCAACGCGATCGAGCCCGGCCCCACCGCCACCGACATGACCGCCGCCCTCGGAATCGGACGCCCGCCAGCGGAGAGCGCCAGGACCGTCGTACGCCTGGCCACCCTCGGCCCCGACGGCCCGAGCGGAACCTTCACCGACGAGTTCGGCCCCTTGAACTGGTGACACGGAGAAACAGGAGAAAATCTGATGACTGACAACAACCTGCGTGACTGGTACCTGCGCTACGTCGCCGACCTCAACGCCCACAAGTTCGACGGCATGGACGAGTTCATCAACGACACGGTGATGCTCAACGGCGAGCCCGGCACCCGGGACGACGTCCTCGCCGTACAGAAGCACGACGTCGACGCCGTCCCGGACCTGCGCTGGGAGGTCAAGGAACTGCTGTTCGACCGCGACCGCATCGCCGTACGCGCGATCAACACCGGCACTCCGGTGAAGGAGTGGCTCGGTGTGCCGCCGTCCGGCAAGTCGTTCGAGATCGTCGAGTACGCCATCTACAAGGTCAGCGACGGACGGTTCGTCCAGATGACGGCCCTGCACGATTCGGCCGAGATGCTTCGGCAACTGACCGCCGCCTGACAGCACGGATCCCCGGTTGCCGCGTCCGCTCGCTCCCCCGAGCGGACGCGGCAGGACCGCGTCCGCCACCCCGGGCCGACCGGCACGGTGATGAGTTGTCCCGCCCGCACCCGTCATACCTATGTCAGGACACGACGAGGCGGAAGGATGACGCGATGAGTACGGACACGCGGCTGAAGGAGCGGGGCGTGGGCGATCTGAGCGAGGTCGACGAGTCGACGTTCACGGGGCTGGCGCAGCGGCACCGGCGGGAGCTGCACGTGCACTGCTACCGGATGCTCGGGTCCTTCGAGGACGCCGAGGACACCGTGCAGGAGACGTTCCTGCGCGCCTGGCGGCGGCGGGAGACCTTCCAGGGGCGGTCCACGTTCCGGGCCTGGCTGTATCGCATCGCCACCAACGCCTGCCTGGACCTGCTCGCCAAGTGCCGCCCGAAGCCCGCCACCGGCGGTGAGGTGCTGTGGTTGCAGCCCTACCCGGACCGGCTGCTCGACGAACTGCCGGCAGGCGACGCGGACGCGCCGGAAACCATTGCCGTCGCGCGGGAGACGATCGAGCTGGCGTACCTGGTCGCCGTCCAGCACCTCGCGCCGCGCCCGCGCGCCGTGCTGATCCTGCGCGACGTCCTCGGCTGGCCGGCGAAGGACGTCGCGGAGCTGCTCGGGGACTCCGTCAACTCGGTCAACAGCGCCTTGCAGCGCGCCCGCGTCGGCATGCGGGAGCACCTGCCCGCCGAGCGGCAGGACTGGACAGGCGACCAGCAGGACGCCCGGACCCGCGAGCTGGTACGCCGCTTCACCGACGCCAGCGTGGCCACCGACGTGCCGGCGCTCGCCGCGATGCTGCGCGACGACGTCCGCTCCTCGATGCCTCCAACCCCCGGCGTGTACGTGGGACGCGACGCGGTCGTGGCCAGCTGGATCGAGGACGGCTTCGACGGCATGACGGGCCTGCGCGGCATCCCCACCACAGTGAACCGGCAACCCGCCGTCGCCTTCTACCACTGGCAGCAGCAGGAGAACGCGTACCTGCCCCTGACGATCGACGTCCTGCGCGTCACCGGCGGCGAGATCACCGAGATCACCATCTTCCACGACGACCAGTTCCCCCGCCTCGGGCTGCCCGAGCGCCTGCCGGCGGACAGCGCGCAGTAGTCCCGGCGTACGCCCCGACACCGAGTGGAGGAACGACATGAGCAGCACCAATGACACCGGGATCGTCGCGGATCGGACATCGGGCCGGATCGGGCGTACCCATCGATATCGCAGCCTGGTCGGCGTTGGCCTCCTTGCCGCGCTCGTCGCGGTGGTCGCCACCACCCTCGCCGCCGCTCTCGCCCGGGCCGCCGGTGTCGACTTCGAGATCCCCGACGGTGGCGAGAAGATCCCGTTGGGCGGGTTCGCCTTCGTGACCGGCGTCTTCTCGGTCGTGGGCGTCGTCATCGCCGTCGCGTTTCTCCGCTGGAGCGCCCGCCCAGCCGACCGGTTCGTGTGGACGACGGTGGCGCTGACCGCTATCTCGATGGTTCCGCCCCTGCTCTCCGGGGCCGACGCCGCCACCGTCGCCGCCCTGCTCGCGCTGCACCTCGTCCCTGCGGCGGTGATGATCCCCACCCTGGCGCGGAGCCTCCGCGCCCGGACCGGCTGACGATCCGGCGGCCGGGGTGAGGGGGCGCCGAACCGGTCCGGGCATACTCGGTATGCTCTGCCGCTATGCGACCTGGTGATCGGACGGTGGCGCTCGCCTCCGTGGTGGGCGGACTGCTGCTCGGCTTCCTGGACTTCTGCTGGATCAAGTGGCTGCCGTTCCCCATCGCCGAACTCGGCAACTCAACAGCGACCTGGGCGGTTGCCGCCTTCCTCTTCGGTTACTGGGTGCGGTCCGGGTGGCTCCGCGCCGCCCTCGGCGCCACCGTCCTGCTCGTCGTCGCCGTACCCAGCTACTACCTCGCGGCGGCCCTTCTGCAAGGCGACGACCTCGCGGTGCTCTGGGCGCCGACGTCGCTGGTCTGGATGTTCTTCGGCGTGCTCGCCGGGGTGATCTTCGGTACCGCGGGCACCTGGGCGCGGGGCACGGGCTGGCGGCAGATCGTCGGTGTCGCGCTGCCGGCAGCCGTCTTCTTCGAGGAGGCGGCCCGGTTCGCCGGCAAGGCGACCGACCCCGGCTACTCCTCCGGCGCCTGGTGGAACGTCGCCATCGACCTCGCGCTGGGCGTGCTGATCGTCGTGCTCACCGGCCGGTCCCATCGTCAGCGGGCGCTCGCCGTCGCGGTGGCCATACCACTGGCCGCCGCGATCCTGGTGACCTTCGCGCTGGCCGGCGGCGCCCTCTCGTAGGACGTGCATCCCGCTTGTCCGCCGTCGATCCTGCAGGCTGGACGCGCTGTCGAAGGCCGTGTTTCACCTGCGGCGGCTACTTGTTGTCCATCGGTGACCTTGGCTGGGCCTGACGGTTGCGACGCGAGCCGATACGCTCGCTGACCATGAGTGAAGGACTGACCGGCCCTCGCGGGCGGGACACGGGTCCGGTGTGGGGGATCGTCGCCGCCTTCTGCGTCGCGCCCGCCCTCGTCGTGTGGCTCGGGTCGACCGATGCGGCGGAACACGCGGTGTTCGGCCGGGCGGCCTCAGTGACGGTGCTGCTCATCGCGCTGGCGCTGACGGCGGTCGGCGCGGTGGTGTCGGTGGTCGTCTGGTACGGGGCGCGGCAGTGGTCGCGCGGTCGCCGGTGGGCCATCGCCGGGCCGCTTCTCGCATTCGCGCTCCTCGTCGTCGTGCTCGGGATCGGCTGCCTGGCAACGTCGGAGGCGAGCACCGACGTTCTCCTGGGCGTACTCCTGGTGGTGGGTGCGGTGGCCATGGCGGCGGTGGCCCGGCAGGTGGTCCGGGTCCGCGCCACCGCCGGCGGTGACCGGTTGCGGGAGCGGTTCGAGCAGCTACGGGAGGATCGTTCGTGACCGACGACATCGTCCGGTCTTTGCAGGAACTGCGAAGCTACGCCCTCGGCCTCCAGGGCATCCTGAGCGAAGCTCAGGCGAGCATGCCGGAGCAGGTGGTGGCAACCGATGCCACCGGCGCCGTTCAGGTGGTGCTGGGCCCCGACGGATCGCCGGAATCCATCGCCGTGGAGTCGGGCTGGCGGCGGCGACTTGCCGCAGAGCAGTTGACGGCGGCGGTGCTGGAGGCCTGTGAGGCTGCTGCCGTCGAGCGGATGGCCGCGGTCTCCGAGGCGCTGCCCGACGACGCGGCAGACCCACGAGCCGACCAACCGGGGGAGCGTCCTGCCGAGACCGCCGATCCACTGCCCGCCGCAATGCGGGCGCAGGTGGACCGCGCGCAGCCCCGCCCGCTCGACGAACTTGTCGAGGACGTGCTGCGTGCTGCCGACAACATCGACGAGTACGCTGCCCTGTCGCCGATCGCCGCCACCGGCACCGGCACCGACGCATCGGGCCAGATAGTCGTCACCGTCTCAGCGGCCGGTCTGCTGTCGTGCGAGGCGGAGCCGTACTGGCTGGAAACGCAGGGCGGCGCCGACCTGACCGCCGCGCTGACCGAGGCCGTCGCAGCTGCTCGCGCCGATCTGGCGGACGCGACCCGCCAGGCAGCCGGCTCCAGCGAGCTGGATCAGCTGTTCGCCGAAACCCTGGCAACCCTCAATGACCTGCAACGATCGGCGCAATCCGCGAAGGACCAGACATGACTCCGCCCCCCAGCAAGAAGGACGTCGAGGTCGCCACCGACACGCTGCGCACCGAGGCGGGCATGTGGCTGCGGCACAGCGACACGATGGCTGCCATCACCAGCAGGGCCGAAGGGCTGCGGATGACCGCACTGGAGGCGGGCCTCTTCCAGCTCCTCGTGAAGCCGTATGACGAGGCGGCCGATCAAATCACCTCCCGTTGCCGGGAGGGCCGGCAGCGGATGACCGAGATCGCCACCACGCTGCGCAAGGTCGCCGACACCTACGACGCCGAAGACGCCAGCAACGCCCACGAGCTCAACAACCTTTACTGACCTGGGGATCGATCCGGATGTCATTCACCCTTGCCCAGTACGAAGCCACAATGGACAAGCTCTCGTCCAAGATGACGGACCTCTCGGACAAGCTCGACAAGGTCGATCCGACGGTCCGCCGGGCCGTCGATAGGTGGTTCATCACCCAGGGCATCGCCGATCGCCTGATCTGGGTGGGCAACAAGCTCCTCGAACTCGGCTCGGCGATCCTGGACAAGATCGCTGAACTGCTCAAGGGCGCTGCCGCCCCGGTGACGTTCTTCTTCACCGCATCGGAGTGGCAGGGTGTGCGCGGTCTTGCCACCGACGTGTCCGGCGAACTCAAGCCGGAACAACTCGGCGTGGCGCGCGTGTGGCACGGCCAGGCCGCCGACGCCTACATCAAGCAGATCAAGCCCCAGTCGGACGCCGCAGCCCGGATCGGGGTCATCGCCGACAAGACCGCCACCGCCCTGAACACCTGCGCGGTGGCGGGCCTTGCCTTCTACGTGGCGCTCGCCGTAATCCTGACCAAGTTCATCATCGCGACAATCGCCGCGCTGGCAGCCCTCGGCAGCGTGGTCTTCTCCTGGGCCGGTGCCGCCCTCATCGTCGAGGAAGCCGCAGTCAACACCGGCATGATCATCGCGGCGGTCAGCACTCTGACGGCGGTGCTGGGCGCGCAGGCCAGCCAGATGGTGGCGCTGCACGGGGAAGCGATCGACGCCAGCGCCTTCCCCGGCGGCAACTGGCCGGACGCCGCCCCGGGACACTTCAGCGACGCCACCGTCACCGACGGCGACGCCGACTGGTCCCTGCAGTCCTGACCGTCCCTGCAGTCCTGACCGCGGCTCGGCGCTGACCAGGCGTCAGCGCTGACCGCGGCTCAGCGCTGGCTGCGATCAGCTCCGACCACGGTCGGGTGCGCTCATGTCGCCGGTGCCGGGAGCGCCTTCGGCGAGCCCGTAGCGCAGGTAGACGGTGCCCGTCGGGCTGGCCACCGGCGGGTCGAGGAGGGTGAGGTTTGTGGGCACCTCGCCACCGTCGAACACCTTCTTGCCGACGCCCAGCACGATCGGGTGCACCCAGAGGTCGAGCCTGTCGAAGAGCTTCTCGCGCAGGAGGGTCTGTACCAGGTTGAGGCTCCCGACGACCTTCACGTGCTCGTGCCGGTCCCGGATCTCGCGCACCGCGCCGGCCAGGTCCGGGCCCAGCTGCGTGGACCCCGCCCAGGACAGATCCGGCTCGCCACGGGACGCCACATATTTCGGGACACTGTTGAAGAGCGTGGCGATGGCGTTGTCCTGCCCACCCTCCTGGTGGGGCCAGTACGCGGCGAAGATGTCGTACGTGCGTCGGCCGAGCAGGAGGGCGTCGGTGCCCTCGTACGCGTCGTAGACCTGCGCACCGGCGACGTCGTCCAGCAGGGGCGCCTGCCAGCCGCCGAACGGGAACCCCTCCGGGTCCTCCTCTGGGCCGCCGGGCGCCTGCCCGACGAGGTCGAGAGTTGCGAACAGCTCGATGTGGATGTGGCCCATGCCCTGCCCCCGCTCGGTTGGTCTCCTCGGTCCGGAGCGTAGACCCGCGCACCGACAGAGGAGGGCCGCTCGCCATCCTCAGCCGTACGAGAACGGCACGTCCGTCGTGATTGGGCGGTGCCCCTGCAACCAAATTGATCATCATCGGAACATCGGTTATCGTGCCCGTCCGTGAAGTCCTCTCGATTTGCCTCCGCCGTGTTGATCCTCGCCGCCGCAACGGCTCTCGCCGCCTGTGGTGACGGAGATGCGGCGACGAACGCCGCGTCCACCGCCCCCACGTCCGCAGCCCCGAGCGCGGCAGCTACCTCCACCGCCCCCTCGCCCGCCGCACCCGCCATGAGCGACAAGGAGATCTGCGAGTCGGCGCAGAAGGCCAGCGACGAGATGAAGGCGGAACTGCTGAAGATCGTCTCGGCCGGTGAGCCGTCGGCGGCCGACTACAAGAAGATCCTCGCGGGGCTGGAGGAGAGGGTGACCAGCCTGGCCACGGCCGGCGGCGACAGCAAGCTGGCCACTGCCCTGAAGACGTTCGGCGCCGAGGCGGCAAAGGCCGCGGCGGCAGCGGACCCGGCCACCGCCGCCGACAACCCGGCCTTCGAGAAGGCCGGCACGGACATCACCACCGCGTGCAAGGCCGCCGGCGTCACATTCGTTCTCTGACCAGTCGCAGCTCTGACGCCGGCCGGCGTGGCGCACCTGCCCACGCTGGCCGGCGTCCCCGTCGCCAGAGGCACCACGCGCCCTCAGCTGGACCGTTCGGGACGCTGGCGGGCGAAGGCGTCCACCCTGCCCCAACGGCCCGGGATATCCAGCAGCGCGATCCGGCCGAACGCCGACGGCAGCGCCGGATCGACGGCGAGATGGTTCTCGTGCGGTTCGATGCCGAGCATCGTTCGGATGAGCAGCATGGACGCGCCACTGGACCACGCCTGCGGGCTGCCGGCCGTCGGGTACCGGACCGGGTAGCGGGTGGTGCAACGGTCGAACCCGCTGAACGCCTCCGGCAGCCGCCCCTGAAAGTAGGTCGCTGCCGACAGGATCCCCTCGGCGATGCGCCCCGCCTCGCTGCGGAACCCGTACCGGCGCAGGCCCCACGCGATGAACGAATTGTCGAACGGCCACACAGTGCCGTTGTGGTAGCCCAACGGGTTGTAGCGGCCCTGCCCCTCGGCGAAGGTGCGCACGCCCCAGCCGGAGAACAGCGCGGGACCCATCAGGTGCTCGACCACCTTCGGAGCGCGCTCCGGCGGCACGATGCCACTCCACAGCAGATGCCCGATGTTCGACGACAGGCTGTCCACCGGCGTCCCGTCACCGTCGAGCGCCAGCGCGTAGTAACCCCGGTCGTCGAGCCAGAAGTCCCTGTTGAAGCGGTCGTACAGGGCCGCCGCCTCGCGCTCCAACCGGTCGGCGAAGTCAGGATCACCCCAGACGGTACGCGCCAGCCGCGCGCCGCGGATCTTGGCGTCGTAGGCGTACCCCTGGGTTTCGCATGTCGCCCTCGGGAAACCCGGCAGCCTCCCGTCGGCGAAGGAGATGCTGTCCCAGGAGTCCTTCCAGCACTGGTTCTCCAAACCGGTGGCACGGTTGCGCCGCTCGTACCAGATGTAGCCGGTCCCGTTCAGGTCCGCATACGTGTCGATCCACTCCAGAGCCGCGCGGGCCTCCTGCTCCAACTCGATCACCAGAGCCCGGTCGCCGCTCCACATCTCGTACTCGTCGAGCAGAACCACGAACAGCGGTGAGGCGTCCACGGTGCCGTAGTAGGGGGAGTGCGGCTGCTCCTCGAACGCCGCCGACTCCCCGTAGCGCAACTCGTGCAGGATCCGACCGGGATCCTCCTCCAGGACGTCGTCGGTGCGGGCGCCCTGTAGCGAGGCGAGGATCCGCAGCGTCGGCGGGGTCAACGACGGCGTGACGGCCAGTGTCTGAAGACAGGTCAGCAGGCTGTCGCGCCCGAACAGGGTCATGAACCAGGGCAACCCGGCCGCGGGTACGGCGGCGCCGCTGAGCGAGAGCGGCGCGAAGCGCAGCGCCGCCAGGTCCACGAGGCTGCGCTCGTACACCTGTTGGAGCGGGACGTTGTCGGTGTCCAGTGTCGGGGCCTGCGCAACCCACTCCCGCACGCTCTCGGGCAGTGTGGACTCGTGAGGTCGGAGCGCCCGCACGGCGTCCCGCAGATCGACACCGTCCGGGCGGAGCGCCCGCATCACCACCTGCAACCGGGTCGACCACTGCTCCCCGGGCCGCAGCCGCGACGTGAACCGCAGCCCCTGCGGGTCGAACGTGGCCGGCTCACTGGCCGTCACCGAAACCTCGCGGCGGAACGTGCCACGGCGGTAGCCCAGCCGCAACTCGGTCGGCTCGATCTCGGTGTAGTGACTGCCGACCTTGTCGTGCGTGTCGAACTTGATCTCGAAGATGTCGGCGAAGTCGGCAGCCACCTCAAGTCGTACGTCCAGGTCGAGGTCCTCATCGCCGTAATTGAAGATCGTCAGCGACTCGATCAGGTCCGGGCCGATCCAGCGCCGCCGGATCGCCGACACGTCGGCCTGCACGTAGTCGACAGCCCCACCCGGCACCACGAAGAACGTGGCCTCGTAGTACTTGCTGTCGTCCACCGACAACGCGTTCAGGCGTTCCCCATTGACGGTCAGCACCCAGCGGGACAGGAAGCGCGTGTCGGCGGTGAACAGCCCCACCGGCGCGCTCGACGACGACTCCACGTCACCGCTGGCGTCCGAGACGATGAAGGTGCTGCCGTCGAGGCATGACACGGTGCCCGGGATGTCCCTCATCCGGTTCCGCTCGTCGGCTCGGCGGCGGCACCTCGCCGTACCTCGGTCTGCGACGGAAACAGCCGACCGACCCGCAACGCCAGAGCCAGATCACCGTCGACCAGGATCTCGCCACGGGTGATCGCCGCCAAGCCGTTCATCTGGCCCAGCGCCATCGACTCCGCCACCTGCGCGGACACCCGGATGACAGTCCCGGCGGGGCCGTCGTCCCGCGTCACCCGCAGACGGCCGTGGTCGATGGCCAGCAGCCACCGCTGCACCTGGTCACCGTCGCGGATGTCGAACCGGACGCTACCCCGGACCTTGTCGAACCGTGGATCATGGTCGGTAGCCGCCAAGCGTTCGAAGAAGGCACTGGTCGCCGACATCCGACCTCCGCGGGCGCTGGTAGGAGCACCCGTCGGCTACCCGCTGTGCGCGCCCACTAACCTCGGGCGTCCCGCCACCCCGCCCGGACGGCCACCTGAACGCGGATCTCCATGCCGGTCGGCAGGTCGACGTTGACGCGCTCGGCCGCGGGACCTTTCGGATCAGCCCAGGTCGAAGTCGACCACGACGGGTGCCCGTCCGACACGCACGGGGGTCGCGGCGTCGAAGCCGGCGGCGTCGCGGTGCCACTCCGGCAGCCGGTACGAGCAGTCGCACCGCAGCTTCACCCGCTGCCCCGGAAGCAGACGCAGCATGTACGGGCTACCGGCGTCCGCCACACCGACCAGGTCACCGGTGACCGTGTTGAAGGCCACCACCTGGGCGTAGGTGGCCAACTCGTCGACCAGGACGACTCCGCTGACCACAGTCCCGGCGGTGAGCGCCTGATCCGCCGTCACCGTCCGGTCGCTGCGCACCCGCACCGGCCGGGCCTGCAGGCGGTTGGCCACGCCGCCGGACCACTGGATGGCCCGCCCGGTCGCGGCGAACTGCAACGGCCAGTGGTACGGCCCGAGACCGGTCATTGTGTAGCGGCCCTGCTCGTCGGTGAGGACGCCGTTCTCGCCGTACTTGGGGTGCGGAAGAAATGGCACCACAAGCACGCTGGCACCGCGGATCGGCTGGCCGGTGGCCGCGTCGGTCACCACGCCGACGATCGTGCCCGGCGGGTCGAGGCGTACCTCTGGCGCCCTGGTCACCGCGCCTCCGCGCACCCGGATCACCTGGGCGCGCTCCCGCTCGCCGGTGCCGCCGTGTCGCCCCACCCACTGCGAGCCGTGCCGGGCGGTGTCGGACGGCCGCACCAGGAGGCGGTAGCGGCCGGGCGTCACCCCGTCGACGCTCAGATTGCCCTGCTCGTCGGTGCAGCCGGCGTGGCGGCCGGACTGTTCCTCGTCGAGCATGACCGACGTCAGCGCCACCAGGTCGACGGGAACGAGTGCGGCACAGGCCCGGGGGACCGGCGCTCCGGTGCGGGCGTCCCGGACCACGCTCCGTACACCGCCGAGCGCGGCGGTTTTCGACGTCGTGGCCGCTGTGGCGGACGCCGCCGGCAGCGGGGGAACGGCGTGGGCGCCGGGCGGTGCGATGGCCTCGACGGCGAGGAGGGCGAGGGTGGAGGCGATGGCGATCAGACGGACCGAGGCACGGCTCATGACGGAGTCCCTTCCGGAGCGTGGCGGCAGCCCGACCGTAGCGACCCAGCCCCGATACGTGCGTGTCGTGTCGCCAAGGTGACGTCAAGACGCCCATGCCGGGAGACGTTCTGGGCAGAAACGGACACCGAAGGTGGGACTACGGCATAGCGTCACGGTGGCGGAACCACCGCCGCGCCGCCGCGCCGACGGCGGGCACGCCGAGCGGAGAGGACCGGACGTGGACCATGTCGACGGGGTACGCCTACCGGAGCTGGACGGGGCCCCACCGAAGAATGCCCTGCCGCGTACCCTCGGCTGGCTGAGCCTCGCCCTCGGCGTCGGCGCGCTGGCCGAACCCACGCCGCTTGCCCGCCTCACCGGGGTCGACGACTCCCCGGCGGCGGTGGCGGTCATCCGGGCCGTCGGCGCGCGGGAACTCTCGCACGGCGCGGCCCTCGTCGCCGGCCGCCACCCCGGCGGCTGGGTGTGGACCCGGGTGCTCGGCGACGCCATGGACCTCACGCTGCTCGGCCGGGCACTGGCGCACCGACGCGGCGAGCGACGCAGGCGGCTCGCGCTGACCACCGCCGTGATCGCCGGCATCACCGCCGTCGACCTCGCCGTCGCCGTCGCCGCGACACGTGCCCGCCGCGCCCGCGACCGCATGATCCGGATCAGTCTCGGCGTCACCGTCAACCGCTCGCCCGCCGACGCGTACCGCTTCTGGCGCGACCTGGAGAACCTGCCCCGCTTCATGGCCCACCTCGAGTCCGTGCGGGCCGACGACCTGCGCCGCTCGCACTGGATCGCCCGCGGGCCCGCCGGCCGGCACATCGAGTGGGACGCCGAAATCATCGACGACCAGCCGAACAGGTCCGTGGCCTGGCGGTCGCTGCCCGGCGCCCAGGTGCCCAACGCCGGTCGCGTCCGCTTCCTGCCCGCGCCGGGCGACAGGGGCACCGAGGTACGCGTGCAACTCGCCTACGCGCCTCCCGCCGGGTCGCTGGGTCGGGCCGTGGCGAAGCTGTTCGGCGAGGAACCCGAGCAGCAGGTCCGCGACGACCTACGCCGGTTCAAGCAGATGCTGGAGGCGGGCGAGGTGGTCCGCTCCGACGGCAGCCCCAACGGCATCTCCGTGCGCCAACAGGTCATGCAGCGCCCGGCCCAACCGCTGCCCGACACCCGCCGCTGACCGCGACACGCTTCGGAGGATTCCGCATGAAGGCCACCGCCTGGATGGGCACCGACCACGTCAAGGTGATCGACGTACCCGACCCGAAGTTGATGAACGCCCGCGACGCGATCGTGAAGATCAGTACCACCGCGATCTGCGGGTCCGACCTGCACCTCTACCACGGCTACATACCGGCGATGCGCAAGGGCGACATCCTCGGACACGAGTTCATGGGCGAGGTCGTCGAGGTCGGGCCGCAGGTGCGCAACCTCAAACCGGGCGACCGCGTCGTGGTGCCCTTCCCCATCGCCTGCGGACACTGCTCGTCCTGCCAACGTGGCCTCTACTCGGTCTGCGAGAACTCCAACCCCAACGCCGGCATAGCCGAGAAGGTCATGGGCCACTCGCCGGCCGGCATCTTCGGCTATTCCCACCTGCTCGGCGGGTACGCAGGCGGCCAGGCCGAGTACGCCCGGGTGCCGTTCGCCGACATCGGCCCGCTCAAAGTGCCCGACGAGATCCCCGACGACCAGGCGGTGACGCTCGCCGACGTGTTCCCGACCGGCTACATGGGCGCCGAGATGTGCGACATCAAACCCGGGCAGGTCATCGCCGTCTGGGGCGCCGGGCCGGTGGGACTCCTCGCCGCGGCCAGCGCCCGCCTCCTCGGCGCCGAACGAGTGATCGTCATCGACCGCTTCCCGTACCGGCTGCGCCTCGCCGAACAGCACGCCGGCGCCGAAACGATCAACTACGAGCACACCGACGTGCTCGACACCCTCAACGAGCTGACCGCCGGCCGGGGACCCGATGCGTGCATCGACGCCGTCGGACTGGAAGGCCACCACGGAAACGCCGCGATCTACGCGTACGACAGGGCCAAGCAGGCCACCCGTACCGAGACGGAACGCCCGTTCGCACTGCGCGAGGCGATCCTCGCATGCCGCTCCGGCGGAGTGGTATCGGTCATCGGCGCCTACGGTGGCGTCGTCGACAAGTTCCCGATGGGCGCGTTCATGAACCGCTCGCTGACCATGCGTACCGGCCAGTGCCACGTCCAGCGCTACACCCGTCCGCTGCTGGAACGCATCCAGCGAGGCGAGATCGATCCGAGCTTCGTCGTCAGCCACCGCATGCCGCTGCGCGACGCCCCGAAGGGCTACAAGATCTTCCAAAAGAAGCAAG
This sequence comes from Micromonospora profundi, assembly GCF_011927785.1. Classification (NCBI taxonomy): domain Bacteria; kingdom Bacillati; phylum Actinomycetota; class Actinomycetes; order Micromonosporales; family Micromonosporaceae; genus Micromonospora; species Micromonospora profundi. The sequence goes on from NZ_JAATJK010000001.1 coordinate 2,046,831, forward strand.
ACGAGTGTACGAAGGTGCTGCTCAAAGTCTGACCAGTGCCCGGACGCCTCCAGTCGAGAGAAGCGTCGCCCGTCGTGTCGCCCGTCGTGTCGTGTCGCCCGCTCGTCGTGCTGCGCCGCGCCGCGCCGCGCGCCGTGCGCTTGTCCGCGCCGTGCGCTGTCCGCGCCGCGCGCTCCGCCCCTGCGGTGGGGAGTGGCTGGGGGAGTGGTGGGTGGGTTCGTGGGACGGAGGGTTAGGGGATTGGCCACTCATGGACCGGGCGGTTGCTGTGCATCAGCGTCACGTAGTGCCGGACCACCTCGCGTAGCGCCTCCGGCCGGTCCAGATGGTCAGCGGACTCCAGTCGGTGCAGTGTCTCCACCTGCCAGCTCGCGCCGTTGCGGCCGGTGAGGCAGCGCTGCTCGATGATGTTCAGCAGCCGGTCGCGCTCTTCCGGGTCGAGGCCCCAGCGGTCCAGGCCGTGGTGCGCCAACGGCAGCAGTCGGCGCAGCACCAGTTCGGTGACCGGAAGGTAGCCGAGGCCCGGCCAGAAGACCTGGGCGTCGATGCCGTACCGGGCGCAGCTGTTGAAGTTCTCCTCGGCGGCGCTGAACGACATCTGCGACCACAGCGGCCGGTCCGATTCAGCCAGGGCGCGGACCAGTCCGAAGTAGAAGGCGCCGTTGGCGATCGTGTCCAGCACTGTGGGGCCGGCGGGCAGCACCCGGTTCTCCACACGCAGGTGCGGGCGGCCACGCGACACGTCGTACACGGGGCGGTTCCAGCGGTAGATCGTGCCGTTGTGCAGCCGCAGCTCGGCCAGGTTGGGCACCTCGCCGGCCGCGAGGGTCTGCGCCGGATCCTGAGCGTCGCAGACCGGCAGCAGCGCCGGGAAGTAGCGCACGTTCTCCTCGAACAGGTCGAAGACAGTGGTGATCCAGCGTTCGCCGAACCAGACCCGGGGTCGTACCCCCTGGGCTTTGATCTCCTCCGGCCGTGTGTCGGTGGCCTGCTGGAACAGCGGGATGCGGGTCTCGCGCCACAGCTCCCGACCGAACAGCAGCGGCGAGTTCGCGCCCAACGCCACCTGGATGCCGGCGATTGCCTGCGCGGCGTTCCAGTAGTCGGCGAACTGCGCCGGGCTGACCTGGAGGTGGAACTGTGTGCTGGTGCAGGCCGCCTCCGGGGTGATCGTGTCGGCGGTGACCGACAACCGCTCCACCCCGCTGATGGAGATGGGCAGGTCCTCGCCACGGGCGGCGAAGATCTGCTCGTTGAGCAGCTTGTAGCGAGGATTCGCCGAGAGGGTGTCGGCGGTCAGGTGTTCGGGCCGCAACGTCGGCAGAATGCCGATCATGACCATGTGCGCGCCGATGGCCCGGGCCTTCTCCTCCGCGGCGTTGAGGCTGGCCCGCACGTGCTCCTCGAAACCGGCGGTGCCGGTGCCGGTCAGCCGACGCGGCGGCACGTTGATCTCGATGTTGAACTGGCCCAGCTCCGTCTGGAAGTGCGGGTCGGCGATGGCCGCCAACACGTCGGCGTTGCGCATCGCCGGGTCCGAGGCCTCGTCGACGAGGTTCAGCTCGATCTCCAGCCCCGACATGGGCCGGTCGATGTCGAACCGCGACTCGCGCAGCATCTCGGCGAAGACGTCGAGGCAGTTGCGGACCTTCTCGCGGTAGCGGGCCCGGTCCTCCCGACTGAAGGTGCGTACGCCGACATCTTCGCCCATGGTCACCACCCTGTCACCGCTGGTTCCCCTAACCTTGCACGGCTGCACGGGCGGGGGAAGACCCGACGCACCTTTCCTACCCACTGACGGGCCTGGTGATCCCTGTCGCGCTCGCGTGGTCCGTGCGGATGTGGCCTACCGGCGCCGCTACCATTGCCGCCCGAGAGGTGGTGGCGTGCGGATGCGCAAAAAGGTGACCCGGCTGTTCGTCGCGGCGGCGATCGCCGAGGCCTGTTCCTGGCTGGCCCTGCTGGTCGGTATGGCTGTCAAGTACGGCCCGCCGGACAACGAGCTGGGCGTGAAGATCTTCGGCCCGATCCACGGCGGCCTCTTCGTCGCGTACGGCCTGCTTGTCCTCGCCATGGCCCGCCTGCACCGGTGGAGCATCCCGGCTACCGTCGTGGCACTTGCCTGCGCCGTGCCGCCGTTCGCGACGATCGTCTTCGAGCGCTGGGCGCAGCGCCGGGGCATGCTCGGCAGCGCCGACCGATCCACCCGCGAGCCCACCCCGGTCGGCTGACCCGCCCGTACACACGCAAGCCGCGCCCGGCCCAGGCGGCGGGCCCGGCACGAGCGCGCCGCCCGGCTGGTCAGGTCAGCGCGGAGCAGGCCGTCACACCGGCGAGCAGGAGTACGCCCACAAGGGCCTGCAACAGCAGCGGCGGGCCGAGGTGGGACCAGAGCGTGGCGGTACGCGGGGTGAGCAACTGCCCGGTGGTGAGGTTGACGATCCGCTCGATCCGGGGCGGCAGGTCCGGGTCGCGTTGCGGGCGCAGTGTGAGCTGGACGTGGTCGGCGGGGTGCAGAGCGCTCTGCGGCAGATGACCGTGTAGCTCCACCTCGCAGAGCTGGCCTGCGGTGTTGCGCAGCCGTACCGGCGTGACGAGGTATTCCGGGCCCTTCTTCAGCTCCTTCCAGCGGCGCCTGGTGCCGCCACCACCGAAGGAGAAGAGCGCGCGCAGCAGCAGGGCGGGCAGTCGGGCGAACGCCGCGGCTGTGAGCACCGCGACGAGCACCGGTTGACCGATGCGTACCTCGCGGGTGTAGCCCTCCAGGAGGCGGACCAGCCGCCCGGTGACGATGCGCTCCGTCGGGTGAACGATCCGACGTGTATCGAGGCCGCTGTCCATTTCCACCACCGAGAGTCCGCGTGTGTTCACTGATCGTATCGATTTCGCCGGTTGAACGACGTGAATGAAACCTGGTCACGGGGTCACGGCCGCGAGGTGACATCCCTGGCGACCCGGGTAAGCGGGGGGTCGAGCTGGAAAGGGGTCGAGCATGCAGCTGTCCTTCCTGCGCCCGCTCTACGACCGACCCGGGCCGTGGTGCTCGGTGTACCTGGACGCCTCCGCCGACACGGAGGACGCCCATCCCGCGCTGGACCTGCGCTGGCGTGCTCTCGAACGCAGCCTTGCCGAACAGGGCGCCGACGAGGCGAGCATCGCCGCGCTGGACCGGGTGATCCGGGGTCACGACCCGATGGTCGGGGACTACGGCCTCGCGGTCTTCGCCAGCCACGGCCGGGTGGTGCTCTCCGAGTACCTCTCCGCGCCGCCGCTGCGCGACCTGGCGAACTTCGGGCCGTTGCCGCACGTGATGCCGCTGCTCGCGCAGCGCGGCGAGCAGGTGGCCTGGGTACGGGTCCTGGCCGATCGCACCGGCGCCGACGCGATAGCGATCAGCGCCGGAGGGGTGCCCCGACGGGCGCACGTCTCCGGGCGGGACAGCTTCCCGCTGCGCCGCGTGCAGCCTGGCGGCTGGTCCCAGTCGCACCACCAGAGGGCCGCCATGGAGGCGTGGCACCACAACGCTGGCGACGTCACGGCGGCGACAGTCGAACTCGCCGAGAAGGTCGGCGCGGAGGTGGTGGTCGTCGCCGGTGACGTCCGCGCCACCGGGATGATCGCCGCCCAGATGCCTGAGCGCTGGCAGGACGCGATGGTGCGTACCGATGCCGGCTCGCGGGCCGGCGGGGCGGACCAGACGCTGCTGGACGACCTCACGGTGCAGACCATCGCCGAGGTCGCCGACCAGCGGATCACCGCCGCGCTGGACCGGTTCGGCGTGCAGGAGGACGTCGGCGCCGGCCTCGACGCCGTCGTCTCGGCCCTGCAACGCAACCAGGTCGACACGATGCTCATCGTGGACGACCCGTCGGCAAACGGTGAGCTGTGGATCGGCTCCGAGCCGACCGAGATCGCCGTCGACAGGGGCCAGCTCGCCGCCATGAGCGTGGACGACCCGCAGCGGGTACGCGCCGACGCGGCGCTGGTGCGGGCGCTTGTCGGCACCGACGCGGCGTTGACCGTGCTGGGCCCGGACGAGGCGCCCGACCTGACCGACGGCGTCGGCGCGGTCCTGCGGTACGTCGACGCGAGCACGCCGGGGCGGGGCAATGGCTGAGCGCCTTGTCGCCGACCTCCTTGTGGAGCGACTGCGCGCCTGGCGGGTGCCACGGGTGTTCGGCTATCCCGGCGCGGCGATAGCCCCGCTCGTCGACGCGCTCGACAACTCCGGCGGCGACCCGGCGTTCGTCCCGGCCCGGCACGAGGAGACGGCCTCGTTCATGGCCACCGGGCACGCCAAGTTCACCGGCGGCATCGGGGTCTGCCTGGCCACCCAGGGGCCGAGCGCTGTGCAGCTGCTCAACGGCCTGTACGACGCCAAGCTGGACAGCAAGCCGGTGGTGGCGATCGTCGGTGAGGACATCACCGGTCCGCTCGGCGGCGCGCACCAGCAGATCGGGTTGAGTCGACTGTTCGGTGACGTGTGCAACCAGTTCGTGCGGTACGCCCGCAGCCCGGAGGCTGTGGCGTCCCTGCTGGACCAGGCGTTCCGTACGGCGGCGGCGACCCGCAGCCCCACCTGTGTGGTGCTGCCCCGGCATCTGCAGGAGGCGGTGGTGCCCAAGCTGCAGTCGCTGGGCGCCGGCGTGATCACCGCGACGCCGGGGGAGCCGCTGGCCCGGGTGCTGCCGCACGAGGTGGACCTGGACGCCGCCGCGCAGGTGCTGGGCAGCGGTCAGCGCACAGCGATCCTTGTGGGTCAGGGTGGCCGGGGCGCGGCAGAGGAGATCATCGAGCTGGCCGACCGGCTGGGCGCGGGTGTGGCCACGTCGCTGCTGGGCAAGCCGGTCCTCGACGAGCGTCTGCCCTTCCACGCCGGGGTGCTCGGTGAGGTCGGCACCCCGGCCGCGGCGGAGCTGATGGGTGGCTGCGACACGCTGCTGCTCGTCGGCACGAACGACCCGTGGACCGACTACTTCCCGATGCCCGACCAGGTCCGCGCCGTGCAGATCGACATCGACGGCACCCGGATCGGCAGCCGCTATCCGGCGGATGTGCCGCTGGTCGGCGACGCCGCCGAGACGTTGCGCGCGCTGCTGGCCCGGGTACAGGGCCAGCCGAACCAGCAGTGGCGAGCGACGGTGCAGAGCGCTGTCGACAGATGGCGGGCCGATGCCGCCGACCGGGCCGCCCAGCCCGCCGAACCGATCAATCCGCAACTGGTGCTCCAGGAGCTGTCCAACCGGATCCCGCACGTCGGGTCGGTCGCTGTCGACGTCGGGTCGGTCCTGTTCTGGTACGCCCGGCACCTCGTCCTGCCGCCGGGGGTGAACGCGCAGTTGTGCGGCACGCTCGGCTCGATGGGCTGCGCCCTGCCGTACGCGGTGGCCGCCAAACTCGCCACGCCCGACAAGCCCGTCATCGCGCTTGTGGGTGACGGCGCCATGCAGCTCAACGGCCTCGCCGAGCTGATCACGGTGTCACACCACTGGCAGAAGTGGGCCGATCCACGGCTTGTGGTGCTGGTGCTCAACAACCGTGACCAGTCAGGCATGGGCGGTGGTCGACCGGCGTCACCCGACACGACGACCCGCCGCCCCGACGTGCCGTACGCCGGATGGGCCCGGCTGTTGGGGTTGCACGGCGTGCGGGTGGACCGACCGGAGTTGGTCGGCGCGGCCTGGGACGAGGCGTTGGCCGCGGACCGTCCGTGCGTACTCGAAGCGGTGGTCGACCCCGCTGTGGCGCTGGCCCCGCCGGAGCCGGCCTTCGCCGACCTGCGTGGCCTGTACGCCGAGGGGGAGCCGGCCCGGCGGATACGCGAGCAGGTGGAGCAGGCTGTGGCCGTGCAGGATGTCGTTTAGGCGCATCCGGCCAGGGCATCAGTAGCGGCCCTGATGATGCTGGAGGTCCCATGTCGGAGCCCGCCGACCGCCGTTACGGTCCTGCGTCTCTGCCGCAGCCGCGCGGCCCGCTGTCCGCCGCGGTGACCGGCGCTCTGCGGAGTACGCCGCACGACCTGCCGCCCACCCTGGGCGCCGACCTGGACCCGGCCGACGCGCTCACCGACGAGGACCTGCAACTGACGCTGTTCCTCTGCTACGAGCTGCATTACCGCGGCTGGCGCGGTGTGGACGAGGGCTGGGAGTGGCAGCCGACGCTGTTGGCCCTGCGGGCCCGCGCCGAGCGTCCCTTCGAGGCGGCGCTGCGCCGGCTGGTGGGCTCACCGCCGGTGCCGCCCGGCGGGGTGGCGGCAGGGCTGACCGAGCTGGTTGAGGCCGACGACGGGCCGCCGTTGGCCCGTACCCTGCAACGGCACGCCGACCTCGCCCAGTTCCGTGAGTTCGTCGCCCACCGCTCGGTGTACCACCTGCGCGAGGCGGACCCGCACAGCTGGGCGCTGCCCCGCCTCGGAGGGCCGGCCAAGGCCGCCCTCGTCGAGATCCAGACCGACGAGTACGGCAACGGCCGGCTGGAGCGGATGCACGCCGAGTTGTTCCGGCGCACCCTGGGACGGCTCGGAATGGACACCGACTACGGCGCCCACCTGGACGCGGTGCCCGCCGTGACGCTGGCGACGAACAACCTGATGTCGCTGTTCGGGTTGCACCGGCGGCTGCGGGGGGCGCTGCTCGGGCACCTCGCGGCCTTCGAGATGACGTCGTCGCTGCCCAACCGCCGGTACGGCAACGGGCTGCGCCGCCTCGGTCTGGACGAGGTGGCCACCCGCTTCTACGACGAGCACGTGGAGGCCGACGCGGTGCACGAGCAGATCGCCGCGCACGACCTGTGCGGCGGTCTCGTCCGGGCGGAGCCGGCGCTGTCCGGCGATGTGCTCTTCGGAGCGGCGGCGGCCCTCGCGGTGGACCGGCTGTTCGCCGGGCACCTGCTCGACAGTTGGGCTGCCGGCCGCAGTTCGCTGCGCTCACCCGCCCCGCCGCCTGCCGCCCTGGCCGCGCCGGCGTCCATCTCGCTCGCCGGGGCGGTCTCCGGTGCGCGGGCACTGCCGGCCGAGCCCGTCGTCGCCTGACAGCGCCCAGCCGGTGTCGCGGGCCGTCCCGGCACCTCCCTGCGGACATCACCTTCCTCCCGGCGCTCCGGCGGCGGGACGCGACCCTCGACGGTCAGCTCTCGCGGGCGGTGCCGGCACGGAAGTTGATCATCTTGTGGGTGCCGTCGCAGAACGGCTTGAGCGCCGACTTGCCGCACCGGCACAGCGCCACAGTGCCCCGGCGGGCGTCGATCCGCTCGCCGTCCGGGGTGACGAGCGCGAAGTCGCCACGGACCAGCAGCGGTCCGTCCTGGTACGGGGTGATCGTGGCGGCGGGCAACTCGCTGGCGTCGTCGGTGCTCATGGGCCCGGAAGTGCCCGCCCCGGCCGCGTCGAAACCGGTGCGGCGGCCCGGGACCCGATGGCCCTCGCAAGCCCGCGCTGCCGCCGTGGGGGTGATCGTCGGGCAACGCCACCGATGAGCGGCGCAGCCCGCCGACCTGTGGATTCGTGCCGCCGGGTGGGTGATGTGCCGTTTGAACCCCATCGGGACGGGAAGCCGGGCCGCGTGGTGAGCGAACGAGGCAAGGTGGAGCCGGTGCACACGGTGCGCAAGGGGCTCACGGCCAATGGTGCCGGTCTGGCCGGCGACCGGGTGGTGGCCGTGGGCAGCGCCGCCCGGGTCCTGGTCGCCGCCACCGCACGGGCGCTGCGCGGCGCGGACTGCGCGGATCTCGGGCAGGCCGGGCCGATGTCCCGCTTCCCGGGCGCCCCCGAGCCGGTACGCCGCGCGGTGGCCACCCGGGCCGCCGGCCGGGTCGTGCTCACCGACGGCCAGGTCGACGAGGTGGACGGGGCGCGGGTGGCGCGCTGGTTCGTCGACCAGTACCCGAGGGGGCAGTACCCGGGCGTGCTTCTCGGCGGCCCGCACGGCGCTGCGGCGCATCTCGCGGTGGCCCTCGGTGTGCCGTGGCTGCCGACGGGCTTCGAGATGACAGCGCAGTGGCCCGGCGGCGCCGTGGACCGCCCGGCCGAGGCACTGGAGCACGGTGGGGCGCTCGCTGCCCGGCTGCACGCCGGCAACCCGGACCTGCACCTGCGCCAGGTGCACTGCCCGGCCAGCCGAGGATCGTTGAGCGGGGTGACGGTGTCGCTGGCGGCGCGCTGGCGGACGCTGCCGGCCGCGTACACGCAGTTCCTCACCGACCGGTTGAGCGCGGGGGCCCCCGTCGTGCTGGTCCGCGACGCGCGGAGCTGGCCGGTGCTGGAGCGCGGTCCCGGCCACAGCTTCCAGGTCGGATGCCCGGCCAGCGGACTGGACCCGGTGGACTTCCACAGGGACAGTCACGCCCTGCGGCAGGTGCTGCGGTCCGTGGGCGGGGATGCCGCCCGGTGGGAGCCGCCGGAGGTGTCAGTGCCGTCCGGTGACGCCGAGCACGGCACGGACTCGGGTTTTGAGCTGGCCAGCAGGGACTGGGCCGCCCGCCACCAGCATCCGCTGCACCGGGTGCTGGTGCCACGACCGGCGGCGCTGAGCGCGGCGGTTGCCGACCTGTACCGGCGGTGGCTGCGCGGCGCCGGCAAGACCGGTGACCGGCTTGTGGTGGAGTGCGGCCGGTTGCTCGACCCGTGGCAGGTGGTGCGGGCGGGGCTGGTGCCGTACTGGTGCGAGAACGCCACCCGGCGCAGCGTGGACGAGGCGGAGTGGTGGTTGGCCGGCAGCGAGGCGTTCAGCTCGGTGGACGTGCTGCCCGAGCCGCCCGGGGTCCGCTCACCCGCCCTTGCCGGGCTGCCGCAGTGGCTGGCGGTGGCGGGCTTCGGCCGGCGGCGTCGTGCCCTGGACCGGACCGCCGCCCGGGGGTACCCGGTGACCTCGGTGCCCACCCGCCGGGCGACAGAGGTGCTGCGCGCCCAGCCGTACGACCTGCCCGTTCCGCCCCCGCTGGGGGCCGCTGAGGCGCTCTCCGTGCTCCGCGACTGCGGCGGCCACCAGGGGTTGCTGGTCTCCTGAGGCGGAGCACGCCGAAACTTCCTCGCGAACCCGGGGTCCCGTGATTGAGTACCTACGGAGCGGGAACATCGCTGACTGCGACGGCCTGATTGCGCTGCGCAGAGGCGTTGTCGCCCGCTGGCATCCCAGTCACTGACCCACTTTCCGGCCCGGTGCGTGGCTCGACCACGCGCACGACCGGTTTCCCGATCCGGGCGGGGGACCTTCCTGAGGGAGGCGCGGATGTTCGGACAGACGAGCACGGGCACGACCAGCACCACTACCACCACGACCACACCACCGCCTACCGAGCGTGGTCTGGAGGACCTCGACTCGGCGGCACTGGCGTACGCGGCCCGGATCGAAGGGCTGCCGCCGGAGCGGCGGCAGGAGGCACGGGACGACCTGGTCCGCTTCGCGCTGCCGTTCGCCGGTCGGCTGGCCCGCCGGTACCGGGGGCGGGGAGAGCCGCTGGAGGACCTGGAGCAGGTGGCTCGCCTGGGGCTTGTCAACGCCGTCGACAGGTATGACCCGGAACGGGGCTCGTTCACCGCGTACGCGGCGATCACCATCGTCGGGGAGATCAAGCGGCACTTCCGGGACCGCACGTGGGGTGTGCACGTACCCCGGCGGTTGCGTGACCTGATCCTGGAGGTGGGGCAGGCGACGGCGGCGCTGACAAGCGAACTGTCCCGGGCGCCGTCTGTGGCCGAGCTGTCGGCCCGGCTGGAGACGCCGGAGGCGGAGATCCTCGCCGCGCTGGAGTCGGCGGCCGGCTACAGCCCGGCGTCGTTGAACGCGCCGGTGGGCGGGGAGAGCTCCGCTGAATTCGGTGACCTGGTCGGCGAGTCGGACAACGCGCTGGAATCGGTCGACGACCGGGTGACCGTCAGCGGGCTGCTGCACCGGCTGCCCTGGCGGGAGCGCCGCATCCTGGCCATGCGTTTCTACGGCAACCAGACCCAGGCGGAGATCGCCGCCCGGTTCGGCATCTCGCAGATGCACGTCTCCCGGCTGCTGTCGCGGGCGCTGACCTGGCTGCGGCAGGCGATGCTCGCCGACGCGCCGCCGCCCTGGCAGAACGGCGTGGCCGAGCCGGACCCGGGCAAGACCCGCATCTCGGTGAAACAGAACGGCGACCGGGTGGTCGTGGAGGTCGGCGGCGAGATCGATCGGGACGGCGCCGACCAGTTGCGCCGCGCGATGCTGGAGGCTGTCACCGGCCAGCCGAGCGAGGTCGTCGTCGACCTGGTCGGCGCGGGTGGCTTCGACGCCGGCGGGATCGCCGCGCTGATGGCCGGGCGGGACGCCGCGGAGCGCACCGGCGTGCCGCTGCGGCTGACCCGGGTGCAGCCGGCGGTACGCCGCTCGCTGACCGCCGCCGGTATGGCACCCGCCCGGGACTGACCGGGCGGCGGTCGCGACCGTATGCAACACGACGAGGGCCGACACCAGCGTGGTGTCGGCCCTCGTTCGCGTACCTGTGTCAGCGTTCCCCGGTCTCGCCGTCGCTGTGCGGGTGCCGCCACCGCTCGTGCGGCTTCGGCGCCGCGTCGGGATCCTCCGGCGCGTCGCTGTTCTCGAAGCTCGGGCGGCGGACGTCCTCGGGCTCCGGGACGTCCACCGGCCGGGCGCCCGACTCCCGCGCCGGCTGGTACGCGGCTGCCTCGGCGGCACCGTGCGCGCCTTCGGAGGCGGGCGACTCCGGCGCGTGGTGTTCGAGGTGCATCTCGTCGGCCAGGTGCTGCGGCGGTTTGGTGGTGCGCTGGGGCAGGTCGCGGCCCAGGTCGGAGACGAACGGGCCGTACTTCAGGTCGAACGCCGGCCGCTCGGAGCGGATCCGGGGCATCCGGTCGAAGTTGCGCAGCGGCGGCGGGCAGGTGGTGGCCCATTCCAGGGAGTTGCCGAACCCCCACGGGTCGTCAACCGTCACCATCGCCCCGTAGCGCCAGGACTTCCACGCGTTGTAGATGAAGAACAGCGTGGACAGGCCGAGGACGAAGGCGAAGATGCTGGAGATCGTGTTGAGCGTGGTGAAGCCGTCGGTGGGCAGGTAGTCGGCGTACCGGCGGGGCATCCCCTCGTTGCCCAGCCAGTGTTGCACCAGGAAGGTGCCGTGGAAGCCGATGAACATCGTCCAGAAGTGCGCCTTGCCGAGTCGCTCGTCGAGCAGCCGGCCGGTCATCTTCGGCCACCAGAAGTAGTAGCCGCCGAACAGGGCGAACACCACGGTGCCGAAGAGCACGTAGTGGAAGTGCGCCACGACGAAGTAGCTGTCGTGGGTGTGCCAGTCGGCAGGCGGGCTGGCCAGCAGCACCCCGGTGAGCCCGCCGAGCAGGAACGTGACAAGGAAGCCGACTGCGAACAGCATCGGTGTCTCGAAGGTGAGCTGGCCCTTCCACATGGTGCCGATCCAGTTGAAGAACTTCACGCCGGTGGGCACCGCGATCAGATAACTGAGGATGCTGAAGAACGGCAGCAGCACCTGGCCGGTGGCGAACATGTGGTGCGCCCACACCGTCATGGACAGCACGGTGATCGCGGCGGTCGCCAGCACCAGCCCGGTGTAGCCGAAGATCGGCTTGCGCGAGAACACCGGGATGATCTCGGTGATGATGCCGAAGAACGGCAACGCGATGATGTACACCTCGGGATGGCCGAAGAACCAGAACAGGTGTTGCCAGAGCATCGGGCCGCCGGTGGCCGCGTCGTAGACGTGCGCGTTGAGCAGCCGGTCGGCCGATAGCCCCAGCAGCGCGGCGGCCAGCAGGGGGAAGACCAGGATCACCAGCAGGCTGGTGAACAGCATGTTCCAGGTGAAGATCGGCATCCGGAACATCGTCATCCCGGGCGCGCGCAGGGTCAGGATCGTGGTGATCAGGTTGACCGCGCCGAGGATGGTGCCCAGGCCGGAGACGACAAGGCCGAGGACCCACATGTTCGCGCCCACGCCGGGGCTGTTCGAGGCGTCGCTGAGCGGGGTGTACGCCGTCCAGCCGAAGTCCGCCGAACCCTGCGGCGTGAGGAACCCGCCGATGACCATGAGGCCGCCGAACAGGTACAACCAGTACGCCAGCGCGTTGAGTCGGGGGAACGACACGTCGGGCGCGCCGATCTGGATCGGCACGATGTAGTTGGCGAACCCGAAGGCCGCCGGGGTGGCGAACAGCAGCAGCATCACCGCGCCGTGCGAGGTGAAGAGCTGGTTGTACTGCTCGGCCGAGAGGATCTGCATCCCCGGGCGGGCCAGCTCGGCCCGGATCAACATCGCCTCCAGCCCGGCCACCAGGAAGAACGCAAACGAGGTCAGCAGGTACAGGATGCCGATCTGCTTGTGGTCGGTGGTGCCGAGAAACCTGATCAGAGAGTTGCCGGGGACCGGTGCCCGTACCGCTCCGGGGAAGCCCCCGAAGCGGGCCGGTGCAAGGATCGCCGGGCCCCGATCTCGACCGGGTTCCGTGGTTACCCGCTTGGGCATGGCATTCTCACCCCGTCGTGACGGCAGAAAGGACGGGCGTACCTACCCGACCCTCCCACCATAAAACCAGGCGAGAGCGGTAATTTCGGTCAGATCGCCGGTACCGGTGGAAGCACCCCGAACCGTCAGGTCGCGGGCAGCATCGCCCAGACGGCCTTGCCCTGGCCCGCCGGCACGCTGCCCCACCGCTGCGCCAGCTCCCGGACCAGCATCAGCCCACGACCACCCTCGGCCCGCAGGTTGGCCTCGGCGGGCCGGGCCGGCGCGCCGCTGCCGTCCACCACTGCCAGATGCAGGTACTGCCGGCGCAGGGTCACCGTCACCTGCATGGGCGTGCCCGCGTGCCGCACGACGTTGCCGACAAACTCGCTGAGCACCAGGGCGGCCGGACCGGCGGCGTTCGGCAGGTTCCACCGGGTGCACGCGTCGCCCACCAGCTCCCGGGCCCGCCGGCAGGCCTCGGCCACCGGCTCGAACCGGGCCCGGACCCGGAACGGCGTGGCCGCGCCCGCGATCCGGGTGGCCTCCGCGCAGTCCGCTGACACCGGCACGACACGGCACGTCGTCGACTCCGCCAGCCAGCGGGCGGCGACCGGCGGCGGAGCGCAGAGCACCACAGGCACGGCAGGCCACTCCTCGGCCCGCCGGGCCGTCGCCGCGAAGACCGACAGCGCCAACCGATCCCGTACGGCGACGTCGGTGAGGTCGACCACCAGCGCCTCCGGCTGGGTGGCCAGCGCATCGCCCAGCGCCTGGTGAACGGTGCGCATCGTGCCCAGATCCAGCGGACCGCTGAGCCGAACCACCGCCACCGGCGCCGCGTCACGCACCTCGCAGACGATCCGGTCGGACATGGAACCTCGCTTCGGCTGGTGTGTCGGGATCTGCGAACTACCCGACGTCGAGCCGCACCAAACCGGCCCGCCACGCGCCGCTGCCGCCGACGGCGGACACGCCCTCGGCGGCAGCGACTGGTGCGGGCAGGTCAGACGGGTTGCAGGCGCGGCGCGCTGGCCAGCTCCCGGACCCGCTCGTACAGCTCGACGTAGCGCTGGGCCATCACCGCAGGCGTGAACCGCTGCGCGGCAACCCGGCGGCACTCGTCGGCGTCGAGAAGGTCGGCGGCCAGGACGAGATCGGCCAACTCCTCCTCGTCGGCGGTGAGCAGCCCGGTGCGGCCGTGCTCGATCAGTTCCGGCAGGCAGCCCCGCGCGGTCGCCACCACGGGTGTGCCCAGGGCGAGCGACTCGACCACCGCCGTACCGCCCGGCTCCTCCCAGCGCAGCGGAAACAGCGACGCACGGGCGCTGGCGAGCAGGTCGTCGCGTTCCTGACCGGCCACCGTGCCGACCCAGCGGACCAGATCACCGTCGACGTGCGGGGCCACCTCGTCGAGGAAGAACCGCACGTCCGGGTTCTGTCGGGCCTCGTCGCCGGCCGCCGCCAGATCGGCCGGGCGATGGTACGGGCCGACCGGCCCCGCCAGCACCAGCGGGAAACCGACCCGCTGCGCGAGCCGGGCGCCCACGTCCTGCCCCTTGCCCGGATTGATCCGGCCCAGGATGAGCAGGTGCTCGCCCTTGTCGGGTCGCTGCCGGCGGTCGGCGTCCACGGCCAGCGGGGTGGACAGGTGCACGTGACCCACCGAGTGCTCGCGCAGCGCCAGTGGGGCGCGGGCCAGCTGGGAGGCGGAGACGCCGTTGACCCGGACCCGGTCGCCGCCGTCCAGGCTTCCGTACAGGTCGGGGTGCTTGGCGAGATCCCAGTGCAGTGTGTGCAGGGTCGGCGGCCCGGACGGCCCCATCGCCGCGAGGGTGGCCAGCCCCACCGCCTCCACGTGGTCGTGCACCAGGTCGATGTCGTCGCGTGCGTGCAGCTCCCGGACCACCCCGGCAAGGTGCGCCTGGGCGATCCCGCAAACCTGGTTGTACGGCCGTTGCAACGACGCGAACTGCCCGTCGGCGAAGACCGACACCTTCTCGTCCACCGGCAGGGTGCTGCTCTGCACCGAGGCGAGGACCACGCGTACGCCGAGTCGGCGCAGCTCGGGCACCAGGGTGGCGATCACGTTCTCGATGCCGCCGTAGCCCGGTGGGGGCACCGACAGCCACGGGCCGGCGTTCATCAGCACGGTGAGGCTCATCGGATTCCGCCCTTCGGTAAGGCGGCGCTCCCACGCCGCGCGGTCGTGCTCACGGTGCCGTTGGTTCGCGCCTGCGGGGCTCGCAAGATCGGCTCACTTTTCGCGCTCACGCGGCGGCCACCCGTCGACGCGGCACCCGGTGACGCAGCTCCGCCAGCGGCGGGCGCTCCTCGATGGACACGTCGCTGACCACGATCTCGCGGTCCAGGTTCGGCAGGGTGTCCGATCCGCCCCGACGGAACTGCGTCAACAGGGCCTCCGGCACCGTGTCGGGCGCCGCCCAGCCGCGCCGCTGCAACCGCGACCAGGCGGTCAGCATGATCTGGGCGGACATTCGGCCGAGGGCTGCCGTGTCCTGGTGGCGGTGCTTGCGTTCGCCCAGGTCGACCTGCGCCAACGCGTCCAGGCCGACAAGGTCCAGCAGGTCGATCAGCATGGCCGTCTCCACCCCGTACCCGGAGACGAACGGCACCCGGGCCAGCACGTCGCGGCGGCCGGCGTACTCACCGGCGAGCGGCTGCACGAAGCCGGCCAGCTCGGGCCAGAAGAGGTTGAGCAGCGGGCGGGCCATCAACTCGGTCACCCGGCCCCCGCCGTCGGGCTCCACGCTTGCCGTGCCCACCAGGGGCCGGTGGTAGAAGCCCTTCACGAAATCGACCGACGGGTCGGTGAGCAACGGGCCGAGCAGCCCGCTCACGAAGTGCGGTCGGAACTCCCGTAGGTCGGCGTCGATGAACGCCACCACGTCCCCTTCGGCGGCGGCGAGCCCGGCCCAGAGGGCGTCGCCCTTGCCGGTGAGCCGGGGCAGCCCGCGGGTCATCACGTCCTGGCTGACCACCTCCGCGCCGGCGGCCCGGGCCACCTGAGCGGTGCGGTCGGTCGACCGCGAATCCACAACGATCAGTTCGTCGACCAGGGCGACCCGGTCCATCAGGTGCTCGCGGATGGTGGACACGATCGCTCCGACCGTGGCCTCCTCGTTGCGCGCCGGCAGCACCACGCTGACCCGGCTCTCCCCCTTGGCGCGCAGCAGCCGGCGCGCCGGCCAGTCCGCTGCCGAGGTCGTCCGGTACGTGGCCCACGCCTCCACCACCGGTGACACGGTCGTATCCCGCACGGGCACCCCCTTTGTTCGTGCGTGGAATAGCGACAGTGCTTCTTCCCACTCGCCACCACGCGCTAACCGTTTCCGGAGCAACAGCTTGATCACGGTGGTGACATTGTCGCGTTCCCGGTGCATGAACGTTTGATTGCGCACACCCCAGGGGACTGCTCCCATCGAAGGAGAAACGTTCTCGAAAGAGGTTGTTGAATGCGGAAATGCCGGGTGGGTCTGATCGGCGCTGGCGGAGTGGCACAGCGCCATGCCCGCGTGCTGTCCGGGTTCGACGATGTCGAACTCATCGGGGTGACCGACGTGCTGCCGGATGCGGCGTCGGCGCTGGCCGCGCAGCACGGCGGGCGGGTCCACCGCGACGTCGCCGAGCTGCTGGCCGCCGCGCCGGACGCGGTGTACGTCTGCGTGCCGCCGTTCGCGCACGGCCCCGCCGAGGAGGCGGTGATCGACGCCGGCGTGCCGATGTTCGTGGAGAAGCCCGTCGCCGTCGACCTGGTCACCGCCGAGCGCATCGCCGACCTCGTCGCCCGACGTGGGCTGCGTACCGCCGTCGGGCACCACTGGCGTTACCTGGGCGTGGTCGACAAGGCCCGCGAGCTGCTCGCCGAGCGTCCCGTTCGGATGGTCAGCGGCGCCTGGCTGGACAAGGTTCCGCCGGTTGCCTGGTGGTCGGTGCGGGACCGCTCCGGCGGCCCGGTCGTCGAGCAGGCCGCGCACGTGCTGGACCTCATCCGGGTGCTGGCCGGCGAGGTCACCGAGGTCACGGCGTACGGCAACGGCACGCCCCCGCCCGTCGACGGCGCCGACATCGACTCGGTGACCACCGCCGCGCTGCGCTTCGCCGACGGCGCGGTCGGCACCCTCAGCGCGGCCTGCGTGCTGGGCTGGAAGCACCGGGCCGGGCTGGAGATCCTCGCCGACGGGCTGGCCCTGTCGCTCACCGAGGACGGCCTGTCGATCCGTGACGCCGACGGCGAACGGCACCTGCCCGCCGATCCGGAAGCCGCCCGGGTGGCCGTGGACCGCGCCTTCGTCGACGCGGTACGCGGAATCGGCGACGACGTCCGCGTCCCGTACGCCGAGGCCCTTGGCACCCAGCGTCTGGCCCTCGCGGTGGCCGACTCGGCGCGGACCGGAGCGACGGTACGGCTCACCGCGCCCGCCGATTCGCCGCTGCTCACCACGGGGGTGACGGTCGATGCGTGAGCGGGTCGTCACGGTCAGCGCGCCGGGCCGGGTGGAGATCGTCGAGCAGGAGGCGGCGGAGCTGCGCCCGGGCACGTTCCGCGTCGAGACCCTGTTCAGTGGAGTCTCCGCCGGTACCGAGCTGAGCTATGTCAAGGGCACCAACCCGTACCTGCACGTCACCTGGAACGCCGACCTCGGCCTGTTCCAGCCGGGCGAGGCGAGCACCCCGTACCCGGTGACCCGCCTGGGCTACATGCAGGTCGGCCGCGTGGTGGAGAGCGCCACCCCGGCGGTCGCCGTGGGCACTGTCGGCGCCATGACGTACGGGCACCGCACCGGCTGGCTCGCCGACCCGGTCGCCGAACGGTTCGTGGCGCTGCCCGACGACCTCGACCCGTTGCTCGGCGTGTACGTCGCCCACATGGGCCCGATCTGCGCCAATGGCCTGCTGCACGCCGCCGCCGACCTGCACGGCTCCGACGTGCGGTCACTCGGCGACGGCGTACGCGGCCGGCGGGTCGCCGTGATCGGCGCCGGCGTGGTGGGGCTGCTCACCGCCCTGCTGGCCCGGCGGCACGGCGCCGCTTCCGTGGTGGTCCTCGACCCCACCGAGCAGCGCCGACAGGTCGCCGAGGCACTCGGACTGGAAACCCTCGACCCGGAGGCCGACGACCCGGCGGTGGTCCTCAAGACCCGGTGGGCACACACCGCCGGTGACCGGGGCGCCGACGTGGTGTTCCAGTGCCGGGGCCAGGCGTGGGCGTTGCAGCTCGCGCTGCGGCTGCTGCGCCCCCAGGGCACCGTGATCGACCTGGCCTTCTACCAGGGCGGCGCGGACGCAGTCCGTCTCGGCGAGGAGTTCCACCACAACGGGCTGGCGCTGCGCTGCGCCCAGATCGGCAGGGTGCCGCGCGGCCTCGCGCCCACCTGGGACCGGGAGCGGCTGTCGGCCGAGACCATCGACCTGCTGCGGGCGTACGGGGACGCCATCGGTAAGCACCTGGTCTCGGCGGTGGTGCCGTTCGACGACGCGGCCACCCTGCTCACCGACCTGGCCGAACGCCGCCGCCAGGAGTTGCAGGTGGTGCTGGCCGTGTGACCCGTCGCCGCGGCGCGCTGTTCGGGTGCGTCGGCGGGCTACCGTTTCCGGAATGAGCACCCCGAAGGACGGCAGCACCTCGAAGGACCGTCCCGTCGGTCTGACCGCCCTGCTGCCGTACCTGCGGGAACACCGCGGCACCCTCGTCGTGGTGGGCCTGTTGTCGCTGGCCGGCGCCGGGGCGTCGCTGACCCAGCCGCTGCTCACCCGGTCGGTGCTCGACCGGGTCACCGACGGCCAGGGCGTGTCAGGGCTGGTAGCGGTGCTTGTCGTGCTGGTGCTGCTCGGCGCGGCCATCGGCGGGCTGCGCAACTACCTGCTGCAACGCACCGCCGAAGGGTTGGTGCTGACCACCCGCCGGCGGCTGGCCGCGCATCTGCTGCGACTGCCCATCACCGAGTACGACAGCCGGCGCACCGGTGACCTGCTCTCCCGGGTGGGCTCGGACACCACACTGCTGCGGGCGGTGGTCACCTCCGGGCTCTTCGAGACGGTCACCGGTGCGGTGATGGTGGTCGGCGCCGGCACCGCGATGGTGCTTCTCGACCCGCTGCTGTTCGGCGTCACGCTGCTCGGGGTCGGGCTGGGGCTGGGCTTCGCGGCCACCTTCGCCCGCCGGGTGCGGGCGCTGGCCCGCGCCGCCCAGGAGCGGGTCGGCGAGATGACCTCGGCGGTCGAGCGGGCCATCTCGGCGGCCCGCACCATCCGTGCCAGCCGGGCCGAGGCCCGGGAGACGGAGACCGTCGCCGGCAGCGCCCGGGAGGCGTACTCGGCGGGGCTGCGCGTGGCCCGGGTGCAGGCGGTGGTCGGCCCGATCGGCGCGATCACCGTGCAGGGGGCCTTCCTGCTGGTGCTCGGCATCGGCGGGGCGCGGGTGGCCGCCGGCGCGATCACCGTGGGCGACCTGGTCGCCTTCGTCATGTACCTGTTCTTCCTGGCCCTGCCGCTCGCCCAGGTGTTGAACGCGTACACCCAGTTGCAGAGCGGCCTGGGTGCGCTGCAACGGATCGAGGAGATCCTCGCCGTGCCCGCCGAGGGCGCGGCGGACCGGCCGACGTCCGGAGGCGCCACGGCGACCCCGCGCCAGCCCGCCCCGATGATCGAGTTCGACCGGGTGGGGTTCGGTTACCCGGGGGGCCAGGAGGTCCTGCACGACGTCAGCTTCGCGGTGCCCGCCGGCACCCGTACCGCGCTTGTCGGCCCCTCCGGCGCCGGCAAGTCGACGCTGCTCGCCCTCGTCGAACGCTTCTACGAGGTGAGCGCCGGCGCGGTCCGCATCGACGGCACCGACGTGCGGGAACTGGCCCGCGACGTGCTGCGGGCGCGGCTCGGCTATGTCGAGCAGGAGGCGCCGGTGCTCGCCGGCACGCTCCGGGAGAACCTGCTGATCACCACCCCGGACGCCACCGACGAGCGGCTGCACCAGGTCCTCGACGAGGTCAACCTGAGCCACCTGGCGAACCGCACCCCGCAGGGCCTGGACGTGCAGGTGGGGGAGGGCGGGGTACTGCTCTCCGGAGGCGAACGGCAGCGGCTGGCCATCGGCCGAGCGCTGCTTGCGAGCCCCCCGGTGCTGCTGCTGGACGAGCCGACGAGCAACCTCGACGCGCGCAACGAGGCAGCCCTGCGCCGCGCCATCGACGCGGTGGCCGTCCGTCGGACCCTGCTGATCGTGGCGCACCGGCTCGCCACGGTGGTCGACGCCGACCAGATCGTCGTCCTCGACGGCGGCCGTGTGAGCGCCGTGGGCACCCACGCCGAACTGACCGCCACCGACCCTCTGTACAGGGAGTTGGCCACCCACCAACTGCTGGTCGGCTGATCCGCGGGCGTTCCGTACCGACATGCCGGCAGATGACCGACCGGCCGGGCCGCAGAAGGCGGCTCGAATCGCGTACCGTTGCCGCTCATGGGTGTGTCGCAACGGTTCAAGAGCAAGTTCCGGCGGTTCCTGCAGCGCCCCGGTCACACCGTGGATCTTGCTCCGCTGGAGAAGCTGCTGCCGGCGATCGCGGCGCGCGAGGATGACCTCGTCGCGCTCGACGACGCCGAGCTGACCGAGGCCGCCGGCGTCGCCGCCGGGTACGAGGAGATCTGCGCCGTCGGCCGCGAGGCCGCCCGCCGGGGCCTCGACCAGCGGCCGTACGACGTGCAGCTGCTCGGCGCGATGTCGCTGCTGTCCGGCAAGGTCGCCGAAATGGCCACCGGTGAGGGCAAGACCCTGACCGCCACGATCGCCGCGTACGGGCACGTCCGGCTCGGCAACGGGCCGGTGCACGTGCTCACCGTCAACGACTACCTGGCCCGCCGCGACGCCCAGTGGATGCAACCCGTCTACACACTGCTCGGCCTCACCGTGGGCTGGGTCAACGAGGCGTCCACCCCGCAGGAGCGGCGCGACGCCTACTCGTGCGACGTCACGTACGTCTCGGTCAGCGAGGCGGGCTTCGACTACCTGCGCGACCAGTTGGTCACCGACGTGGCCGACCGGGTGCAGCCGGCACTGACCACCGCGATCGTGGACGAGGCCGACTCGATCCTCATCGACGAGGCGCGGGTGCCGATGGTCCTCGCCGGCGCCGTACCCGGCGAGCAGGACCCGGTGCACGCCGCCGCCGCGCTGGTCCGCGGCCTGCGCAAGGACCGGCACTACACGGTCGCGGAGGACGGGCGCAACGTCGCCTTCACCACCACCGGCCTGGCCGCCGTCGAGGCCAAGCTCGGCATCGACCTGTACGACGAGGAGCACGTCGCGCAGCTCTCCGCGGTCAACGTGGCGCTGCACGCGCACGCCCTGCTGTACCGCGACGTGGACTACATCGTCCGGGACGGCTCGGTCGAGCTGATCGACGAGATGCGCGGCCGGGTGGCCCAGCGCCGCCGCTGGCCGGACGGGTTGCAGGCGGCCGTCGAGGCCAAGGAGGGCCTGGACGCAACCGCCGAAGGTGAGGTGCTCGGCACCATCGCCGTGCAGGCGTACATCGCGCTCTACCCCAAGGTGTGCGGCATGACCGCCACGGCGGTGCTTGTCGGCGACCAGCTGCGGGAGTTCTTCGGCCTTGAGGTCGCGGTCATCCCGCCGAACACCCCGTGTGTCCGCGAGGACGAGCCGGACCGCATCTACGCCACCCGCGCCGAGAAGGACGAGGCGCTGATCGACGAGATCCAGCGCTGGCACGCCAAGGGCCGGCCGGTGCTTGTCGGCACGCTGGACGTCAAGGAGTCCGAAGGGTTGGCCGCCGGGCTCAACGCCGCCGGTGTGCCCTGCGTGGTGCTCAACGCCAAGAACGACGACGAGGAAGCGGCGATCATCGCCGAGGCCGGCGCGTACGGCGCGGTGACCGTCTCCACCCAGATGGCCGGTCGGGGCGTCGACATCCGGCTCGGCGGCAGCGACCAGGCCGACCAGGAGCGGGTGGCCGAGCTCGGTGGGCTCTACGTGATCGGCAGCGGCCGGCACGACAGCCGCCGGGTCGACGACCAGCTGCGCGGCCGCGCCGGCCGTCAGGGCGACCCCGGTGGCTCGGTCTTCTTCGTCAGCCTGGAGGACGACCTGGTCGTGCGGCACGCCGCCGACTCGGTGCCGGCCTCGCCCCGGATGAACGCGGACGGGCTCGTCACCGACGAGCAGGTGGACTACGCCGTCGAGCACGCCCAGCGGGTCGCCGAAGGTGTCAACCACGAGATCCACCGCAACACCTGGCGCTACAGCGTGGTGATCGAGCAGCAGCGCAAGGCCCTCGCCGAGCGCCGGGAGCGCCTGCTCACCAGCGACGTGGCCGCGCTGATGCTGCTGGACAAGATGCCCGAGAAGGCCAGCGAGATGGACGAGGACCTGCTCGCCCGCGCCGCCCGGTCCATCGCGCTCTACCACCTGGACCGGCTGTGGGCCGAGCACCTGGCCGAGCTGTCCGAGGTCCGCGAAGGTGTGCACCTGCGCGCGCTGGGCCGGCTCGACCCGCTCGACGAGTTCCACCGGGCGGCCGTACCGGCGTTCAACAACCTCGTGCCGGAGATCGAAGCCCGTACCCTCGCCACATTCGAGGAGACCGAATTCGACGAGGACTGGGAGCCCGAGGAGAGCACCCTGGTCCGGCCGACCGCCACCTGGACGTACCTGGTGCACGACAACCCGTTCGGCTCCGAGCTGGACCGGCTCATTGCCTCGGTGGGACGGCGGCTCAGCGGCGCCCCCCGCTGACTCGGCCTGCCTTCCCCGCCCATCGCCCGTAGGGGGCCCCGGTCGCGCTTTCGTGTGCCGGTCGGGGTTCCGCTGCGGGTCGTCGCGGCGCGTCTGCCTGGCGTCCGAGGCTGTGGCCGTACGTCATCGGGTTTCGGTCGTGCGCCCGCAGGGCGGTCGGCGTTGTGGCCGTGACGGCCGCCGGGTTACTGTCGTGCCCTTTGTTTGGGATTCGGGGTTGCGGCTCGTGCGTTGCGCGTTCAGGTCTTCGCGGCACGTCCGGCGTGCCGGGCAGGCCCCGGGTTCGCCGTTTCGATCCCGGTTTGCGAGGGTAGTAGGGCGGGTCGGTCAAGTCGGAAGAGAGCAGACGATGGCACACGTGACGACGTCGGCGGGACGCACGCGAGGGCGCACGAGGGCAGTGCGCCGGTGAACCTGGACACGCGGGAACCGGTGGTCGAACGGCTCGGCGTGTTGGAGACGGCCGCGCTGCTGCGGGAACTGACCGCCGGCCTCATCGCGCTGACCGATTTCGATGAGGCCCTGCTGGCGCTGGTCCGGGTCACGCGGGATGCGGTGGCGGGGGTCCGCTGGTGTGGGTTCACCGCGCTGCGGGCCGGCGAGCCGGCCGGTGTGGCCGCCTCCGACGAGCGGATGGCCGGCCTCGACGACCTGCGACACGGGCCCGACTCGCCGGCCATGAGCGCTATCCAGCGCCGCGAGATGATCCTCGCCGCCGACCTGGCCGCCGAGGCGCGCTGGCCGGCCTGGACCGCACGTGCCCGTGACCTCGGCGTACGCGGCGTCATCTCCGCACCTGTCGACATCGACGACCAGGTGATCGGGGCCATCAACCTGTACGCCGGCGCCCCGGACGTGCTCACCCCGCAGCACCAGTTGACAGCGATGCTGCTCGCCGAACACGCTGGCCTGCTGCTTGCCGCCGTACGCGACCGGGGTCGGCAGCAGGTGCTCGCCGACGAGCGGGACGCCAAGCTTCTGCTTAACGGGGTGGTGGGACAGGCCGTGGGTGTGATCATGACGCAGCGCGGCTGCCCGCCGGCCGAGGCCCTCGGTGTGTTGCGTGCCGCCGCCTCGTCGCTGGACATCCCGCTGCGCCAGGTGGCGGAACGTCTCGTCCGCACGGTTTCCCGTCCCCGCGAGAGCTGACCGCCAAGCGTCCGCCGCGTAGGCGGGCGCTCGCTGAGCGCCTGCCGCGCCCGCCGCACGCGCCCATGATCGACTCGGGTTCCATGAAATCGGGGTGTCCTTGCGATGCGGACACCCCGATTTCCAGGAAACCGAGTCGATCAATGTGTGGGGTGGTGTGCCCGTTGTCCCGGTCGGTGGTGAGCGGGGCGGAATCGTTTCACAATCGGATGACCCGGGTAGCACTCTGAATTCCTGAGCTGCACAAACCTGGGGAGGACCGATGCAGAGCCGGCTGCGGGTGCAGGGGCATCCGATCCAACCGATGCTTGTGACGTTCCCGATGGGGCTCTTTGTCAGCGCCGCCGTCTTCGATTTCACCGACGTCATCGGAGGGCCTGCGTTCCTCGGTGAGGTCGGCTACTGGACCGGCGTCGCCGCGCTTGTCGCCGCCGCGCTCACCGTGGTGGCCGGCATGATCGACCTGTGGGACGTGCCGGGCGACCGTACCCGTCGTACCGCTATCGCCTTCAACCTGGCCAACACGGCGATGGCCGGCATGTTCCTGGTCGCCTGCCTGGTCCGGGCACAGTCTCCGCAGCGCGGCGCGTCGGTCGCGATCCTGATCGCCGAACTGGTCGCCCTGGCCATCGGCGGGGTCGGTGTGCACCTGGGCGCGCGGCTCATGCGCCAGTTCGACGCGGGCCGGACCGAGGCCGGCAGCTTCGACGCGCTCGCCGGTTCCACCGTGGAGATCGTCCCCCCTCGCTCCTGACCGCCCCACCACAACCAGGCCCGACCCGACGGGCCGCCTCCGGCACGACAGCGCCGTCGCCTGCTCGGTCCGGCCCTGTTCGGCTCGCCCGGTCCGGCCGGCCCTGTTCGGCTCGCCCGGCCGGGCTGGCTCCGGTCAGCTCGGGTAGGGCCGGCTGGATCGGTCCGGTGACCCGCCTCGGCTTAGTTCGGTGCGCCCCCAGTCTGGTGAGGCTCGGCCCGGTCCTGCCTGGTCCTGCCCGTCTGGGCCCGGCTCTGTCAGGCTCGGTTCGGACCAGCGGGTGCGGTGCGGCTGGATGGTGTGAGGTTGGTGGGGCGGGTCAGCCGGAGGCAAATGGCTTGCCGGTCGGGACGCCATCCGGCGAGGCTGACCGCCATGAACGACGCCCGCGAGGTCGAGGATCTGATCGCCGAAGCCGCCGCCGCGCCGGTCGACGGCTGGGGTTTCGACTGGCTGGCCGGCCGGGCCACCGAGGAGCGGCCGCCCTGGCGGTACGCGCGGCTGGTCGCCGACCACATGACCCGAGCTGACGCCGCGCTGGACGTGGACACCGGCGGAGGTGAGGTGCTCGCCGAGGTGCCACGTCCCCCGAAGGTGCTGGTGGCCACCGAGGCGTGGCCGCCGAACGTCAGGGTGGCCCGCCGGACACTGCGGCGGGTCGGCGCGACGGTGGTGGCCGTCGCCCCGGAGTCGGCGCTGCCGTTTCGTGACGGTTCCTTCGACCTGGTGGTGAGCCGGCATCCGGTACGCACCGACTGGGTGGAGACGGCGCGGGTGCTGCGCCCGGGTGGGACGTACCTGTCGCAGCAGATCGGGCCGGGCACCATGCGGGAGCTGAGCGAGGCGATCCTCGGCCCGTTGCCAGCGCCGGCATCGCGGCACCCCGAGCAGGCGGCGGCCGACGCTGAGGCCGCCGGGTTGCGGGTGATCGACCTGCGGCGGGCCAGGCTGCGTACGGTCTTCTTCGACATCGGCGCGGTGGTCTGGTTTCTCCGCAAGGTGATCTGGACGGTGCCCGGCTTCACGGTGCAGGCCCACCGTCCCGCGCTGCTGGCCCTGCATCGCCGCATCACCACCGACGGCTCCTTCGTGGCCCACGCTGAACGTTTCCTCATCGAAGCGACCCGCCCCTGACCCCCACACCGTCGATCATGGAGTTGTGGTGCCTGACAAAAGCGGCGCACCAGGACACGCCGCCCACCACAACTCCATGATCGACGGGGGCGGGGCGGGGCGGGGCGGGGTGGGACGGGCGGTTGACGGGGCGGGGCGGGGTGCGGCAGCCCTGGCCTGCTCGGCTTGGCGGACGGGCTAGTGGGGGTGGGACTTGTGGTGGGTTGCCAGGACGTCGGTGCCGAAGTCACTCGCGGGCCGGCGGAGCACAGTGTGCGCGTGGTTGCCGTCGTCGCTCGTGTTGTCGTACTCGATGAGTAGGTCGTCGCCCTGCACCCGGTAGTAATGGCGCTGGCCCGGTCGGGTCGGGCCGGCCCAGGCGAAGTGCAGTTGGCCGGCGTCGAGGCGGGCCGCTTCCGTGGCGGCCAGTTCGGGCGGCAGCCGGTCAAGGTAGAGCGCGACGACCTGGTGCAGCAGCGCGCGTCCGGTGGGGCCGAGCCGGTCGGCAGGTACGCCGAGTGGTTCCAGTGGGCCGTCGACGCGGGGGCGGGTGGCGCTGATGATGTCCGCCGGAGCCTCGTCGGCGATGATCGCGGCGGCCCGTTCGGTCGGTCCGAGCGCGTCGAGGAGGGCGCGGGCGAGGTCTTCCTCGACTCCGAGCGGTCGGGAGACGGGGCGCCCGGCGTAGCGGACGGCGGCCGGGTTCGCGCCGAAGAAGATCGGGGCGGGGGAGACCTGGTCGTCCACAACGGTCATTGTCACCGACAGGTGGTGGCCTTCCAGCCGCCACGCCCACCGGTCGTCGCGTGCCGGATCACCGAAGACTGCCACCCAGTAGTCGCCGCTGTGTCGCCCGCGTCGCCATCCCTCGGCCCGGTCGAGGACCTCCTCCAGCGCGATGATCGCCATCGCCTGGGCGTACGCCGAGGGGCTGAGCGCGGTGGCCAGGAGCCGGTGCGCGGCCTTGCGCCCGGCGGTGTCCAGGTCGGCGAGGCTGACGCCGGGGCGGGGGCGCGGCCGGTACTCCAGCCAGCGGCGGGCGTCCTCGTCGTCGAACGCGTAGCCGGCCGCGGCGCGGGTCGGGGGGTCGAGCGCGGCCAGCAACGAGGTGCCGGCGGCGCGCATCTGTTCGGGCAGGGGACCTTCCATCGCCCCTGTATACCGGTCGATCGGTGTCGGCGTCAGCCGGCCCGGAGCAGCTCGGCCATGTCCGGCAGGTTGAAGAACTGTGCGGTGTCGGCCGCCGACGGGTTGCCGTACGCCGGATCGGCCCCGGCGGCGAGGAGCGCGCGGACGGCGTCGGCGCTGCTGCGGAACACGGCGGCGGCGAGCGCGGTCTGTCCCCGGTCGTTGGTGCGGGTGTGGTCGGCGCCGCGGTCCAGCAGGGCGGCCACCGTGTCCGGGTGGGCGTGGTAGGCGGCCAGGATCAGCAGCGTGTCGCCCTTGTCGTTGGTGAGGTTGACCGGCAGGCCGGTGTCGATCTGGGCGGCCAGTTCCTCGGTGGAGCCCGCGCGGGCCAGGTCGAACATCCGGTGCGCGAACGCGAGGGTCTCGGCGTCAAGGTCGTCGGTCACCGGTCCAGGCTAGCCGTCGGCGTCCTGATAGGTTGCTCGGCCGGCAGGTGCGTCGGGGCCCGGCCGATGGGCCGCGTTCGCGCAGGCCAGGGGCAGGCGGGGGAGGGGTCCGATGGGTGAGACGGTCTACGTGGGCAACGCGGGTGTCGATGGCGCCGGCAACGCGGGCTGGCTGCTCGGGCACTTCGCGCCGCCGGGGGAGATCCGGCACAGCACCGACGTCGAGGTGAAGTGGGGTGTGCACCGGCCGGGGGAGGCGCGTTCCCGGTGGGCCACCGGGGAACGTCGGACCACGCTGCTCGTTCTCGTGCAGGGGTGTTTTCGGGTCGAGCTGCCGGACCGGACGGTGCGGTTGTCCGCGCCCGGTGACTACGTGGTGTGGGCGCGGGGAGTGGATCACTCCTGGTACGCCGAGCTGGCCTCGACGGTGCTGACAGTGCGGTGGCCGTCGGTGCCGGGCTACCGGGTGAACCCGCCGGTGCTGCGCTGAATCCGCGCTCTGGAGTCAGGCGTCCCGGCATCTGAAATTACCTACTAAACCTATAGGGTTTGACGGCTAGAGTACGGAGGCACCCCGTCGAACGACCCGCGAGGAAACACCGATGATCCACTACCACGCGGACACCGACCTGCTGGCCGTCGCCGCCGAATGGGCCGACCCGACCAGGTGGCCGGTCGCACTGCGATTCGACAGCGTGCAGCGCTGGTACGCCCGGCTCGCCACCGGCGTCGACCACGAGGTGTGGGCGCTGAGCTGGCTGCCCGGCCAGGGCACCGACCTGCACGACCACGGGGGTTCCGCAGGCGCGTTCCGGGTGGTCGCCGGAGCGCTCACCGAGGAGACGGTCAGCGGAGGGCGACTGCGTCCCCGGCTGCTGCCCGCCGGTTCCGGTCGCCGCTTCGGCAGCCGGCACGTGCACGTCGTCACCAACAGGGGTGCGACGCCGGCGGTGAGCGTGCACGTCTACCGGCCGGCGCTGCGCCGGATGACCCGCTACGAGCTTGTCGACGGTCGCCTGCGCGCCGCCGAGGTCGCCGAGGCCGGCCGGTCGTGGTGAACGACAGCCGGCATCGAATCACCCCCGTCACCGGAAGGAACCCGATAATGCAGGTCATCGCCGACCACTGTCCGGCTCCCGTGCCGCCGCCGGGCTCCCGCGGCATCGACGAGATCCTGGCCGCCGCCCGCGCCCGGCTCGACCGGCTCGACCCGGAGCGGGCGCACCTGGCGTACCGGGCCGGTGCCCTGCTTGTCGACATCCGGCCGGCCGCACAACGGGCCGCGCACGGCGTCGTGCCGGGCTCCCTCGTTGTCGAACGCAACGTGCTGGAGTGGCGCTTCGACCCGCGTTGCCCGGCCCGCCTGCCGCAAGCCGTCGACTACGACGTGCCGGTGGTGATCCTGTGCCAGGAGGGCTACACCTCGTCGCTCGCCGCCGCCGCGTTGCAGGACATCGGGCTGCACCGGGCCACCGACGTCGACGGTGGCTTCGCGGCCTGGCGGATCGCCGGCCTGCCGGCCCTCGGCCCGACCCCGCTGCACCACGCGTCCCCCCTCGCGTCTCCGGTCACCGCCGGCTGGGCGCGCCGCTGACCGTCACGCCGCACCGGGCGTGGCGGGCGTACCGCCATCTCAGGAGGCACCATGTCCGTCGTCGCCATCCCCGCGCGTCCCCACCCGGTGGCCCGCCCCAACCGTCAGCGCACCGGCCCGACCCTGACCATCACGCTGGATCTCACCCCCGGCCCGTTGAGCCCTCGGCTTGCCCGATTGGTGCAGCTGCTCGGCGAGCTTGCCGAGTCGGGCGAGGGGCAGATGAGCGCGACCGACACCGCCGCCGTCGTCCCGGAGCCGCCGCCCGCCGCCACCGCCGACTTCGACCACGTGCGCATCCTGGCCGGCTCGCGGGCGGTCCGTCGCGGTGAGCGGGTGGTGGCGCTGACCCGCATCGAGTACGACCTGCTGTTGTTCCTGGCCGAGCACCCGCGCCGCGTCTTCACCCGCCTCCAGTTGCTGTCGAACGTCTGGGGTTACGAGCACGCGGTCCTCCGCACCGTGGACGTGCACGTACGTCGCCTGCGCGCGAAGCTGGACGGCGTGGAGGTGGTCACCACCGTCCACGGGGTGGGCTACCGGCTGGCCGACGAGGCGCGGATCAGCGTGGACCACACGCGCTGACCAGCGGGCGGGCGGCCGAGCGGAGGCGGCTCGCGACAAACCGCTGAACAGGACGGGGACCCCCGTATCGGGGCATCCCGGTGGCTCTGCTGTAATCATCTGACGTCGCACGCAGAGCGAGCGTCTGGCTGCGATGTGTTCGTCAATTGTCACATTCATGCAACGCAGCCGCCTCTTGACCCTCGCTCAGGCGCCGGGAAGCATCGATGAAGCGGCGTCCCGGGCCGTGGGGAGATACCCGGACCAGCCCAAGGAGGACCATGTCGGTCAGCCCCGCCTCGTCGCGCGCCGGATGGCATACGTCCCAACCCGCGGTTCCCGGTCGACCCCCTGGCGGTCAGCGCCGCCCGGCGAGCACCGTGGCGCCGATGCTCACTGTGACGCTGTCCATTCCGCTGGCCTGCGAGGAGTCGCTGACCGCACCGGCCCGACGGCTGCTCGAGGCGGCCCGCGAGATGCTGGAGCAGGGTGAAGGCGTCGTCGTCAACGCGGTCCCGGCCGAGCGCCGCCCCGATTCGCCACCGGCCACGAGGTCGCCGGCCCGGGCGCTCACCCCGACCATCCCCGCCCTGCACATCCTGGCCTCGTCCCGGTCGGTGCTGCGCGACGGCGAGCCGCTGCCGCTGACCCGACTTGAGTTCGACCTCCTGCTGCACCTGGTCGCCCACCCCCGGCGGGTGTTCACCCGGCTGCAACTGCTCAACGCCGTGTGGGGCTACGAGCATGCCGGCGTGCGTACCGTCGACGTGCACGTCCGCCGGCTGCGGGGCAAGGTCGGCGTGGACGTCCCCCTTGTCACCACCGTCTACGGCGTGGGCTACCGGCTGGCCGACGACGCCCGCGTCACCATCGACCGCACCGGCTGACCGCCGCCCTCCGCCTGTCCGACGCGGGGCAGGATGGTCCGGTGCGTATCCGTCCCATCTCGCCCGACCTGCTCGTCGCGGAGCTGACCGGCCGGCTCGTCGACGCCGCCACCGACGCCGAGCCCGCCCGGTTGCGGGTGGCCGTCGACGGCGCCCCCGCCGCCGGCCCGGACGAGCTGGCCGAGGCTCTGGTGGACCCGCTGCGCGCCCGGGGACGCCCGGTGCTGCACGTCCGCGCCGCCGACTTCCTGCGGCCCGCCTCGCTGCGCTTCGAACTCGGCCGGACCAACCCGGACTCCTACTACGAGGGCTGGGTCGACGAGCCGGGGCTACGCCGTGAGGTGCTCGACCCGGCCGGCCCCGGCGGCGACGGCCGACTGCTCCCGTCGCTGTGGGACGCCACCGCCGACCGGGCCAGCCGGGCCCGGTACGTCGACCTGCCGCCCGGTGGTGTGGTCCTTGTCAGCGGCGCGCTGCTGCTCGGCGGGGGTCTGCCCTTCGACGTGACAGTCCACCTTCAGCTGTCGTCTGCGGCGTTGCGCCGACGCACCGGGCCGTCCCAGGAGTGGACGCTTCCGGCCTTCGACAGGTACGCCGACGAGGTCGTCCCCGCAAGCTTCGCCGACGTGGTGGTACGGGCCGACGACCCTCGACATCCCGCGCTCGTCGAACCGGGCGTCGATGGCTGAAACGAGACGACAATTTCGCCGGTTTGGCCGGCACCTCCGGCGGGTACTCGCCCGGCTCACAGAGCGCGGGTGACCGCCCGCGTACCGGATGCGACCGTGACCGGGGCTTTCCGCCGCCGGCACCCGGTTCACATTGAGCCACCAGGCCCAGGAAAGGCAGGCAGCGATGCTCGTCCACGACACGGTCGGTACGGGCCGTTCCCAGACGGAGATCGACCAGATCCGGCTTTCCCTTCAGGCGCGCTACGACGAGCTGACCGCGGAGTACGAGCAGACGGTTCTCCAGAGCCAGGTGCTGCGCCTGGTGGAGGTCGGTGATACCGCCGGCGACGACCAGGCCGACAGCGGCACCAAGACGGCCGAGAGGGACACCGCCCAGTCGTTGCTGCGGACCATTCTGGACCGGCGCGCCCAGTACGAGCACGCGCTCGGTCGGCTCGCCGAAGGCACGTACGGCTGGTGTGAGGGCTGCTCGGCGGCGATCCCCGTGGAACGGCTGGAGATCTTCCCGGCCGCCACCACGTGCGTGACCTGCAAGCAGACCCGCGAGCGGCGGGCAGCCTGAGCGACGCCAGCGGTTGCCGGTCGGTCCGCGACACGATGGACTCAACACATGGGTGACATTCTCGTGGGCACCGCGTCGTGGACCGACCGCACCCTGCTGGACTCCGGCTGGTATCCGCAGACGGCGGACAACCCGGAGAAACGCCTGGCCTACTACGCCCGGCAGTTCCCGCTGGTCGAGGTGGACGCCACCTACTACTCGCCGCCCGCCGAGGCGACGGCGCGGCTGTGGGCAGAGCGCACCCCGGCGGGCTTCACGTTCAACATCAAGGCATTCAGCATGCTCACCGGGCATCCGACCCGGGTCAACGCGCTGTACAAGGACCTGCGGCCGGACACCGACAAGAAGAACGTCTACCCCGACGACCTGCCCGCGCAGTCGTACGAGGAGGTGTGGACGCGCTTCCTGTCCGCACTGGACCCGCTTGTCGAGGCGGGCAAGCTGGGCGCGCTGCTGTTCCAGTTCCCGCCCTGGTTCACCATCAAGCGGGCCAACAAGGAGTACCTGCTGGAGGTGGCCAAGCGCTGCTCGCCACTGCGCCCGGTCTACGAGTTCCGGCACGCCTCCTGGTTCGACGGCGACAACGCCGAGGAGACGCTCGCCTTCCTGCGCGAGCACCGGCTGTCGTACGTCTGCGTGGACATGCCGCAGGGTCACCGCTCGTCGGTGCCCCCGGTGCTGGCCGCCACCGGAGACCTCGCGGTGATGCGCTTTCACGGCCACAGCGACAAGTGGACAAGCAAGGACATCCACGAGAAGTTCGGCTACCACTACTCGAAACGGGAGCTGGCGGACTGGGCGCCGAAGCTGCGCGAACTGGCCGACGAGGCCGGGCAGACCCACGTACTCATGAACAACTGCTATCGGGACTACGCCCAGACCAACGCGAAGACCCTCGCCGGGCTCCTCGACACCGCCTGACCGGCCGGCTCACCCGATCCGGGTGGGGCCGGCTCACCCGTCCGACCGGCACGGTGGAGGGGTGCGTGGGGTCGCCGGTGGCGACCGTGCGCCGGAGACGACACGGAGGTGACACCGATGACGGTTCGAGTGGTGAGCGATCGGCGGCGTGGCGCCGTCCTGCGCGTGGTCGGCACTGCCGACAACGCCCGACGCGCCCCGCAGGGCAGCCCGATACGGGCCCGTCGTGGGCCGGCGGGACCGCCGCGACGCGCCGACGACAGACGGTGGGACATCACGGAACGGGGGACGACCGATGGCTGACACGATGATCTCGGCGTTCGAGTCCTCGTTGGACAAGACGAACCTGATCCTCAAGGACATCGAGTCCGCCTACGGGTGGCCCAAGGAGCGGCGCAACCAGTCGTACGCGGCGCTGCGCACCGTCCTGCACCTGCTGCGTGACCGGCTGCCGGTGAACGAGAGCGTCGAGTTCGCCCAGCAGTTGCCGGTCCTGGTGCGGGGGATCTACTTCGACGGATGGAACCCGTCGGACGTCCCGATCAAGCTCAACCGGGACGACTTCCTCTACGAGGTCCGCCAGGGGTTCCCGTACGACGTGCAGGGCGGCCCCGAGCGGGTGGCACAGGTGGTGCTTGACACCCTGCGCCGGCACGTGACCCAGGGCGAGTGGCAGGACGTGAAGGACACAATGCCCAAGGATCTCGCCACGATGCTGCCGTGACACGCTGCGGCCGGAGGCCCGCCCGACGACCGTCGGGCGGGCTCAGTCGTCGGAGGCGGGCGACGGCACCCGGGACACCGGGTGACCGGCCTTGCGGGCGAGCGCGGCGAAGGCGACAGCGTCCACGATGGCCGCGCCACCGGGGTCGTTGTTGAAATAGACGTACGCCGGTTCGTCCGCGCCGAACGCGTCGGTGAGCCGGCGCACCCATGAGCCGAGCGCCGCGCGGCCGTAGCGGGGCCACGGCCGCGCCCGTCCCTCGTGCAGCCGCAGATAGCCGAAGTCCGTGGTGCGCCACTGCGGGGCGACCGGGCGGCCCAGCCGGTCGGCCCAGACCAGCGCCGCGCGCCGGCGCTCCAGCACCGCACGGGTGGCGTCGGTCCACCACGACGGGTGCCGCGGTTCGACGGCCACCCGTACCTCGGCGGGAAACAGCCGCAGTGTCGCGTCGAGCGCATCGACGTCGGCCCGGAGGTTCGGTGGCAGTTGCAGCAGCACCGGGCCGAGCCGGTCACCGAGCGCGGTGGCCCTGCCGAGGAAGCGGGCCACCGGCTCCGCCGGCTCGCGCAGCCGTTTGATGTGGGTGAGGTAGCGGCTCATCTTCACTGCGACGCAGAAGTCCGCCGGGGTTCGCGCCCGCCACGCGGCGAACGTGTCCCGCTCCGGCAGCCGGTAGAAGGCGTTGTTGACCTCGACGGTGGCGAAGCCGGCCGCGAAGTGCTCCAGCCAGAGCCGCTGGGGCAGTTGCTGCGGATAGAAGCGGCCGCGCCAGTCCCGGTACTGCCAACCGGAGGTGCCCACCAGGATCACCACCCCATCCTGGCACCCGGACCCGCCGTCGGTGAACTGCCCGTGTCGCCCCGTTTCGGCGTCTACGGTGTGGGTTAGAGAAGATCGCGTGTGGGGTACCACCCGCTGCACGACGAACCCCGGCGTATGGCGGGGCGGCACATCCGAGGGAGTTCCCATGGCACTCAACGATGACGACATGCAGACCACCGGTGGCGGTGGCGTGGAAGGTCCGGCCGATGGTGGCGCGACGCCCGGTCAGCACGACGGTGGTGCCGATGGCAGCGCGGAGGGTCCGGCCGATGGTGGCGCGACCCCCGGCCAGCACGACGGTGGCGCGGACGGCGGCGCGGAGGGTCCGGCCGATGGTGGCGCGACGCCCGGTCAGCACGACGGTGGTGCCGATGGCAGCGCGGAGGGGCCGGCCGATGGTGGCGCGACCCCCGGCCAGCAGGACGGTGGCGCTGACGGCAGCGCCCGGTAGGGCACCGTCGTGACAGATCTCGACCCGCCGGGCGGCCACAGCCGCCCGGCGGTTCCGTCCGCCGACGCCACGACGGCGCTGGCCCGCTGCGTCTCGGTGGAGCCGGCCAAGTTCGCCGCCGCGTACTGGGGCCACACGCCGCTGCTGTCCCGCGCCGCCGACCTGCCCGACCCGGCGGGCTTCACCGACCTGCTCAGCCCCGCCGACGCCGACGAGCTGCTGAGCCGACGCGGTCTGCGTACCCCGTTCCTGCGCGTCGCCAAGGACGGCCAGATCGTGCCGGCGGCCCGCTTCACAGGCGGTGGCGGCGCCGGCGCCGAGATCGGCGACCAGGTGCTCGACGAGCGGGTACTGGAGCAGTACGCCGCCGGCGCCACACTTGTGTTGCAGGGCCTGCACCGGATCTGGCCGCCGGTCGTCGACTTCGCCCGTGACCTCGGGCTCGCGTTGAACCAGCCGTTACAGGTCAACGCCTACCTCACGCCGGCGGGCAGCCAGGGCTTCGCCACCCACTACGACACCCACGACGTGTTCGTGCTCCAGGTCGACGGGCGCAAGCACTGGCAGATCCACCCTCCGGTGCTGCCCGACCCGCTGGAGAAGCAGCCCTGGGGCGGCCGTGCCGACGAGGTGGGCGCCACCGCGCAGGGCCCCGCCGCGCTGGACGTGGTGCTCGCTCCCGGCGACGCCCTCTACCTGCCGCGTGGTTGGCTGCACAGCGCCCAGGCGCAGGAGGCCAGCTCGCTGCACCTGACAGTGGGCGTGCGCGCGTTGACCCGCTACGCCCTGGTCGAGGAGCTGCTGGCTCTGGCCGCCGAGGACCAGCGGCTGCGCGCGAGCCTGCCGTTCGGCACCGACGTCGCCGACCCGGAGGCCATCGAGCCGGAGCTGACCGAGACGGTGGAGGCGCTGCGCGACTGGCTGCTGCGCGCCGACCCGGGCGCTGTCGCGGGCCGGTTGCGCCAGCGCGCCTGGTCGGCCGCCCGTCCGGCGCCGATCCGTCCGCTGGCCCAGGCCGCCGCGCTGGACGCCCTGGACGCGGAGTCCCGGCTCGCCCCGCGCCCCGGTCTGCGCTGGCAGCTCGTGCCGCACGGGCCGGACACCGTGGCGCTGCGCCTGTTCGACCGCACCATCACCCTGCCGGTCGCCTGCGAGCCGGCGGCCCGCGCGCTGCTCACCGGAGCCGTCACCCGGGTCGGCGACCTGCCAGGCCTGCCCGACGACGCCGACCGGGTCACCCTGGCCCGCCGACTGCTGCGCGAAGCGGTTCTGGTCCCGGCCTGAGCGCGGCGTCCGTTCCCCGGCCCGCGCGCGGCGGTCGTGGTCCTGGCCGGAGCGCGCCGGTCCCGGCCTGAGCGTGGCGTGGCCCCGGCGGCTCAGCCCGCCGCGACGAGCTCGATCCGGAGCGTGTTCGTGACCTCGTCGGTCAGCTCGCCCTCCGCGCCCACCGAGATCGTGCCCTCGTCGGTGACGCCGAAGACGAGTTCCACGGTGCCAGCCTTGAGCACCAGCGGGTCGTCGCCCCGGGTGCCGGCGGCGACTGCCGCGCGGATCGCGGTGATCGCGTCGACGAGGGTCTCCTCGACGGCGGCGTCGCGCACCTCGTGCTGGCCGACGAGGTCTTCAGGCACGAGGGTGATGTCGATGGTGTGGGTGCGTTGCCGGGAGTGGCTGACGCCCACCTTGACCTTCCAACCGATCACCGGCACCCGGAAGTCCAGGCCACCGCCCAGCTTCGTGGTGGCGACGGCGCTGAGGGTCAGCTGCACCGACGCGACGCGCAGGTCCCGGTCCGCGTCGGTGCTGGAGATGCCCGCGCGCTTCACCGCGTTCTGCACCGCCGACACCAGTTCGTCGACGGGCACGCTGTCGTCGGTCACGTCCATTGCCGCACCTGCTCTTCTGCGTGGGTGGGACCGCATGCCCGGTCAGGCGGCGGTGGCGAACGGGTCGCCGTAGACGGTGTAGGCCAGCCAGGTCGGGTCGAGGGGGTCGTCCTGCTGCCCGGTGCGCGCCGCGAGGGCCGCCGCGCCGAGCGTCTCGCCCTCGGCCAGCGCCTGGTAGAACGCCGTCGCGAAGCGGGCCGAGCTCTCCGAGCGCACCGCCCACAGCGTGCCCACGAACGCGCCGGCCCCGGAGGCCATGAACTGCTGCGCCCACCCGAGCATCCGGGTGTACGTCGGGGCCACGCCCGCGCTGCGGCACGCGTTGATGAAGACCAGCGGTACGGAGTCCTGCAGCGGTCTGCGGATGCTCGCCTCGGTCAGCAGGGCCGGCCGGATCCGGCCGCCGTCCAGGTCGATGAACGAGCCGTCCGCCGAGAACGTGTTATGGCAGGCGAAGTGGAGGGCCCCGAGCGACCCGGAGTTGATCAGGTCGAGCAGCTCGTCCGCCCGGGTGATCGGCTCGCCGTCGTCCGCGCCGAGGATCGCCCGGATGGCCGCGACCTCCTCGCGTGCTCCGGTGGGCGCCTTGGCTGGGAGCACGAAACGCGGGTTGTCCAGGCCGATCGCCGTGGTCGCGTGCTGCCCGTAGGTGCGGCGTACCACCGGGACCTGCTCGACGAGAAAACCGGCGTCCTGCTGGGCGCTGAGCGGATGGAGCAACTCCCACGGCACCACGTCGTAGTCCGTGGCGATCGTGAAGGCGCTCATGCTGCCCCGGACCTGCCAGAACTGGTCCTGGATCTCGCGGGGCACCAGCTCCGACCACAGCCCGATGCCGGCGGACCGGATGACCTGGCGGGTCATTGCCGGGCTGTCCCGGGAGCCGCCCCGGGCCACCTGCTGGAGCTCCCGGATGGCGTTCTCCACGGCCGCCGTGGGCGTGTTGGTGACCGACTCGACGACAGGTGCGAACAGCACACCGTGGTCGGAGCGCAGCTGGAACGTGTACCGGGTGCCGTCGAACCGGACCTCCATGGTGACCTCGCCCGGCCGCGCGTGCGGGGCCGGCAACGACGCCCCCCTCGGCTGCCCGTCCCTAAACGGTCCGCCGGTCGCCACCGACACGTCGACGGACACCTCGGCGAGGAAGGTGCCGCCGGCCCAGGCCGTCACGTCGACGCGATGCAATCCGGGGGTACGCGCGCCGAAGCCGAACCGGAGCGGCGGCGGGTCCTCACCCGGCCGGATCAGCACCGTCTGTTGGAGCGGCCCCTCGGCGTGCAGGCCGGCGGGTGCGTGCACGGTGACGGTGACGGGGGTGCCGGCGTCGAGGACGACGAGGCTCTTCAGCCGGGCGGTTGCGGCGTCCGGGTGCACCGGCTGGCCCTCGGTGACGAACCGGACGTCGACGCTCAGGTCCTGACTCACGGGCACCTGGGCGGGCGCGCGTGCCACCAGCAGCCGCTGAGGCTCCTCGACGGCGACCCCGAAGACCGCACCCGGACCGGTCACGCGCCCCGTGAACCGGGTGTTGCCCGCTGGCCGACGATGACGGCGGACCCTGCGGCTGAGCGGGCGCAGCCGTGGACGTTTCGCGGCGGGTGTTATCCGCCGAGGCGAAGTCTGGAAGGGATCGATCTCGCGCTCGATGCTCAGCCGGGTGCGTACCGCCTGGAGGGTGAATCCGCCCGGTGCGAGCAGGTGGGGACCCAGCAACTCCCGGACGGCGGTCTCGGCGTCGCCGATCTCGTCGACGTCGAACCGCCGGGTGACCGGTCGGCAGGTGTCCACAAGGAAGGCGCGCAGCGGGGGCACCGCGTCCGACACCGCGCATCGGACGACCTGCGCCGGGTCGGTCACCCGGAATTCGACGGCGATCGACGCCCGGAAGTCGCGCCCGAAGTCCTTCGACGGCAGCAGGACGTGGAGTAGGGCCTGGTGCCCGTCTGTGTCCACCTCGTACCGCGCGGAATACGTGGTGGGGTCGCTGAATGACGACCGGCCCGGCGTGCCCGGCTCGACGACCTTCAGATCACCCGCACGGGTCGAGTAGACGACGGCTGCCGTGGGTGAGGGGGGCGGCATGGCCGGCCGCACCGGCGCCTCGTCGCGCAGCACCGGCACGTCGGGCCCGTCGGTGTCTGTGTCTGTGTCGAACGTGACGGCGAGGGCGTCGACGAGGCGACGGTTGTCCGAATAGGCGCTCGGCAGGCGGATCCGCCAGAACCGCAGATCGGCGAGCGGTCGGAGCGACGGGTGCAGCTCTTCCTCGGCCGGCTGCTCCGTGTCGTCCACCAGCACGCCAACGACCGGGCCGCCCCACGCGAACGCCCTCGCGATCTGCCGACCGACGACGTCTGGGGCCCTCACCGAACGGTCCGCGCCGCTGCGCCACCCCGATCCGATCACGACGATCACTGCCGCCACATCCAGCCGGTCGACCCAACGCCCGAACTCGGCCTCGTCGTCGTCCGAACCGGCGCGAATGACGCCCTCGTGCCCGAATCGGACGGTCAGCGCGTCGTCGATGAGCCGCGCCACGAAACTGTCGTCGCGGTGATAGCTGAGGAAGAAGCTGACCATCGCGCGTACCGTATCCGGAGTACCGGCCCCGACTGGCCTTCGCGGCGGTCGGCTATGCGACAGCCTGATGTGGACAGACCCGGCTGCGGTGGCCGACCGTCAGCGGCCGAGCACCAGCAGCAGCGCGGTCGTCAGCAGGCCGGCGCCGAGCACCACCAGGATCGGGCGCGGACTGAGCACCGCGTGCCGGCGGTCGGCCAGCACTCGTGCCGGCACCAGACCGACAAGCGGCCCGCACAGCGTCACCACAAGCGCCAACACCGGCAACCCGACCGCCAGATCGCCGCCGTACCCGACGCCGAGCGCCCGCGCGCCCACACCCAGCGCGTACGCCAGCACCGCGCCGGCCACGCCGCACAGCGCCAGCAACGGGTTGACCGAGCCGGGCAGCTCACCGGGCTGCCCCGCCCGGTTGAGCAGGTCCCGCGCCCGGCCGAGCAGCAGCTGCGGGTCGGTCGCCCCGCTGCCGTTGGCCGGCACGGGTGGCCCGGCGAGCCGCCGGACGCCCAGCCGCGTCCGTACCTGCTGCCACAGGTGCGCCACCTCGGCGTCGACGCGCTCCTGCTCCTCGCGGGCGGCGATCAACTCCTCCTCGGCGAGCCGCACCTGCTCGGTGGCGTCGGCGACGGCCCGCTCGGCAGCCGCGCACTGCCGCTCGTACCAGGTGTGCGCCTCGGCGCGCTGTTCGCGTACCCGCGCTGTCAACTCGGCCAGTCGCCGCAGCTGCGCCGCGTACGTCTCACTTGTCACCGGTTGGTTCATCGGGCCGGTCCATAGGGGATGATCACCTGTCCGGTGCGGTGCACCGCCCGGTCGAAGAAGAGCCCTCGCCACGGGCGGGGATACCAGTCCGGGCCGCCGGTGCCCGGATAGAGCGACGCGCCCAGCTCGCCGCCGTGCGTGTCGAGCGCCACCCAGGCGCCGATCTGGTCGGTGCGGGCGGCCGGGCCACCCAGGTCGGCGCGCATCCGGGCCACGCCCCGCCACCAGGCCAGCACGTGGGTCCGCCGCTCCGGCCCGTCGTGCAGGATCCGGCGCAACTGCTCCAGGCCGGTACGCCGTCCGGCCCGCGCCGCCAGCGCCCCGGCGGCCGCGTCGACGGCGAACAGCAGCAGATAGTGCGGGCTGCCGGGGCCGGTGAGCCCGTCGGCGGTCTCGGCCATCAGCTCGCCGACGGTCTCCTCGTCGTACCAGGCGGCGTCGTCGGCAAGGTCGTCGTAGAGCGCGCGGGCGATCGGGTCGGCGTCCGGGTCCAGGCAGGCGATGGAGAAACGGGCGGTGCCCGGCGGGTGCTGGCGGGCCAGTGACCGGGCCGCCGCGTCCAGCACCGCGCACGCCTCGTCGACACGGGTGCCCAGTACCGCGAGGTTGCGGCCCGGTGCGCGGGGCAGCCGCAGCGCCGCCGACCGGGCCTGCACGTCGATGATTTCGCCGAGCAGGGCCACTGGGTTGCGGGGCGTACGCCCGTCCGGCGGCACGTCGAGCGCCCGGAAGTCCGGCGCCTCGGCCAGCCGGGGGACCGCGTCGCCGTCGAAGAGCCGGGCCGGCGCCGCGTCGGAGGGGCGCATCCGCCACAGTCGGTGCTGAAGGGTGCTCCACGTCTCCCAGTCGCTGGCCGCCGGGATCTGGGCGATCTCGTTGCCCTCCACCATGCCCGACTCGGCGTTGACCACCGCGTGCCAGCGCGGCAGCGACTGCGCCGCGTCGTTGCGTTCGGCGAGGATCCGTAGCGCCTTGGGCAGCGCGATGCGCAACGCGAACTGGGCCACAAGCGCCGGACGGCCCCACAGCGCCTCGATGCCCCGTACGTCCTGGGAGGCGAGCACCAGGTGGATGCCCTGCGAGCGACCCCGCCGGGCCAGGTCCTCCAGCAGGTCGGCGGCCTCCCGGGCGACCACGTCCCGGCCGGCCAGCAGCATCTGGAACTCGTCGACCACCGCGACGATCCGTGGCCAGTGCCCCGTCGGGTCGACAGCGCGCAGTTCGGCCAGCTTGGTGACCTCGTGCTTCTTGGCGGCGTCGGCCCGCCTGCGCAGCTCCTCGGTGAGGAAGCGCAGCAGCGCCAGCCCGAACTCCCGATCGGTGTTGACGTTGATGCCGACCAGCCGCATGTGCGGCAGCCAGCTCGGGTCACGCCGGCCCTGGGCGAACCGGGCGAAGGACACCCCCTCCTTGAAGTCCAGCAGATAGAACTCCAGCTCGGCGGGGGAGTAGCGGGCCGCGAGGGCGCCGATCCAGGCGAAGATCAGATTGGTCTTGCCGGTGCCGGACGGCCCACCGATGAGGGCGTGCGGCGGATAGTCGCCGAGCGTCAGCCGTACGGGCCGGCCGTGCGGCCCCGAACCGATCGGCGCGGTCAGGCCGCCGGCCGAGTCCTCCCGCCACATCAGTTCGGGCGGTGGCAGCAGGTCGTCGAAGGGGGTCGGCGGTGGCCCGGCGTTCACCTGGGCGGCGACCGCCCGGCAGGTCTCGGTGACAAGCGTCGCCGGTGGCGGAGGGTCCAGGCGTACCGGCAGGCCGGACGGGCCGCCGATCCGGGTGCCTGACGTGTCGGCCACCACGCGGGTGACCGTCGGGTCGTCCGGCAGCGGTACGCCCCGGACCACGAGGTGCACCCCGCAGGCGGCTCCGGTGCGGACCACCCTGTCGAGTTGCCCGCGTTCGTGCCGGTTGAGTTCGTCGCCGCCGAGCAGCACCGCCACCCGCCACGGCTCGGGACGCCGGCCGGTCGCCGCGGCCAGGTCGCGCAGCGAGCCGTGCTCACCGGCCAGCACCGTCTCGTTGATCCGGCGGACCTGCTCGACCAGGTCGTCGAGCAGCGGGCCCAACCCGCCGGGGCCGACGAAGGTGAGCAGCCCCGCGGTGCCCAGAGGGGCGAACCCGGCCAGGCCGCCGCCGAGATGCTCCGGGTCGTACCCGATCAGTCGGATGGCACCCGGTTCGGCGCGGCCGGCGGCCCGCAGCAGCAGCGCGGACACGACGGCGTCGCAGCCGGCGCGGTCGTCGCCGGTGAGCTGGACGTGCCCGGCGTCGAGCAGCGGCACCAGCGCGGGCACCGGGTCGACGTCGTCGATCCGGACCGTGCCGATCCGCAGCGCGCCGGGCGGCTCGGCCCGTCGGGTGGGTGTGGGTTGCCAGCCCGGCCAGTCGGCACCGGCACAGCCGGGCGCCTCGCGGCGGGCGGCGTCGGCGGCGAGGCGGGCCAGTTCGGCGATCCGAGAGGCGTACCGGCTGTCGATCTCGGCGAGACGGCGGTCCCGCTGGGCGCCCACCCGCTCCGGCACGGCGGCGGCGGCACGGCGGACCCGGGTCAACAGCTCCCGCCCGGTGGTCAGGTCGGCCTGGGCGGCGGACAGCCGGGTACGGGTGGCGCCCAGCGCCTCGGCGAGCGTGTCCCGGACCCGGGCGGCGAACTGGCCGCGCCGGTCAGCCATCGGAGCCCCGGCGTGCCGGCGCGTCCCGCCACGGACTGCCGGTACGCGGCAGGCCGGCGGAGTGCTGCCGCTCCCCACCGCCGGGGGAGGCGCCCGGACGCTGCCGGGCGCCGCTGGCCCGGTGTCCACCCGCCGGCTGCGGGCTCGCGGTGCGCGGCGCGTCGGCGGCGGGTTGCGGGCTGGCGGTGTTGTGCGGGCTGGCGGTGCGCTGCGCGCCGGTAGCGGTTTGCGGGCCGGTGGAGGGTGGCTGCCCACCGGTGGACAGGTCCCGGCCCAGCCGGGCGAGCAACAGCCCGGTCGCCACGCCTGCGGTGACCGCGGAGTCGGCGGCGTGCGGCGGCTCGCCGGAGGATCGCGGCGGCGGCATCCGGCACACACGGGTCAGCAGCGTCTCCAGCACCGGCGGTGGCAGGCCGGGAAGCAGGTCGCGGACCCGCCCGTCCAGCTCACCGCGCAGCCGCCCCAGGTCGGCGGCGCGCGGCGGATGCCCCAGCAGCTCACCGGCCAGCTCGCGCAGCAGCGGTGGGGCCAGCGCGGCCATGCCCAGGCCCACGTCCGCCGACGCCCGGCGCAGCTCGGTGCGCAGCCGGTCCCGGTCACCGGCGCGCACCCCGCGTACGACCCGGCGCAGCAGCTCCTGGGAGTCGTCGAGCCGTTCGTCGGGCTCGTCGGCGCCGCCGTCGCTGCCGCCGGTCAGCTCCGCCACCCGCACCGCCCACCAGCGGCGCATCCGGACCTGCTCAGAGGTCTCCGGCGTCACTGTGGTCGGCTCCGCCGACGGCGGCGCGTCGTGGCGCGGGTCGCGGCGTTCCGGACGGGGCGGCGGGGCGCCGTCGGCGGCCAGCCCGATCGCGGCCAGGTACGCCGAGAGCTGCTCCTGCGCGACCCGCAGCGCGTAGTTGGCGCTCTCGGCGTGCTCGGTGGCTGCGGACAGCTCGGGCACTCCCATGGGGTTGGCCGACTCCTGGCGGACCCAGCGCAGCCGTTCCGCGGCCAGGCCGAACTTCTCCAGCGCCTGCCCGAGCAGCCCCACCGGGAACTCCTCGCTGGCGGCGCGGACCTGCCCGCCGACGTCCTCGATGATGGACACGGCCGCCTACAGGGTGGCGACGTAGAGCTGCGCCTGCTCGACAGCGACAAGTGTCGCGGCGAGACACTCCTCCAGCTCCTGGCTGGCCTGGCTCAGCGACGCCTGGGCCGCCTCCACCGTCTCGTGGCCGCTGCCCTCAAGCGCGCCCGCGAGTGTCTGCTGGGCCTCGGACAGTTTCTCCCCGGCGGCCTGCACGGCTGTCTGCCCGTCACCGATCTGTTGGAGGGCGACATCGATGGCAGCCTTCAGCTCGGCGACGCTCGCCACGGTGCAACCTCCTGGGGGCGGGGAGGCCTCCATTAGAGCCTATCGGCGATCGTGGGAAAACCTCCGCCCTGGTGGTGTTCCTGCCCGGGTGTCCGGTTGCCGCCCTGAAGTGCCGGGAGTCCGTTCTGTGGGAGTCCCAGTCCGAGAACTTCTCACCTGTTGGCGGGGGTCTCGCGCAGCCACCGGGGTCCGTACACCTCGGCGCCCAGCGCAGTGACCCGCTCGCGCAACTCCCTGTCGGCGGTGACCACGAGCCTGCGGCGGCGCGGCGCGGCCTGCACCAACTCGACCACCGCGTCGTCGCCCGAACCGGGGGCGGAGACCACCCGGACGTCGTCGATGCCGGGCACGTCCCGCGCGGCGCCCTCGACCACGAGCACCACCTCGACCGGTGCGTCCAGCCGGGCGGCCAGGCCGGTCGCGGCCACCGGCGCGAGGGAGTCACGCAGCCGGGCGGCGGCCCCGGCCCGGTCCCGCCACCACCCGTTCGGGCGGGAGCCCACCACGTTGGCGCCGTCCACGATCAGCAGCGGGTTCTCATCCATCCCGCAAGCCTGCCACCACCGGCCGGCGTCGGGCCGTCGCCACTCCACAACGCCGGGGTGTCGCCGCCGGGGCGTTTGTCGCGCCGGGTGCCGGGTAGCCCCTGCCGACCATGCCGCGCCCGATTGCGGAGGACAGACATGATGGGACCCGGTGACGCTGGCTCCGACCCGTGGGACGAGTTCCTGGCCCGGTACTTCGGCCGGGGTGAGGGAGGACGCCGGCCGCCACACCGGGTGGACATCACCCGACTCATGACCGCCGACGCGCGGGAGATGCTTGCCGACGCGGCCCGGCGTGCCGCACAACGGCAGAGCAACGACCTGGACACCGACCACCTGCTCTGGGCGGCGCTGCAACGCGAACCCCTGCGGGATCTGGTGAGCCGGGCCGGCGCCGACCCGGACACCCTGCTCAACGCGCTCGGCGGGAAGGGTGACAGCGCGCCGCGCGGGGAGGTGCCGCCCAACCTGTCGTTGACCCCCGCCGCCAAGCGGGCGCTGCTCGACGCCCACCAGCTGTCCCGGGCGATGGGCGCCAACTACATCGGCCCCGAGCACATCCTGATGGCGCTGCCGCTCA
The DNA here is from genome assembly GCF_011927785.1 of Micromonospora profundi. Classification (NCBI taxonomy): domain Bacteria; kingdom Bacillati; phylum Actinomycetota; class Actinomycetes; order Micromonosporales; family Micromonosporaceae; genus Micromonospora; species Micromonospora profundi. Next base: position 2,091,230 of record NZ_JAATJK010000001.1, read on the forward strand.
ACCCGGAGTCGCCGGCCGGCCGGATGCTTGCCGCCGGCCGGATCCAGCCCGAGTCGTTGCAGGCCGCCAACGCCGAGCGCGGGCCGATGAACGGGCCGAAGCCCGACCGCGGCACCCCCACCCTGGACCAGTACGGGCAGGACCTCACCGATCTGGCCCGCGCCGACCAGATCGACCCGGTGATCGGGCGGGCCGACGAGATCGAGCAGGCGGTGGAGATCCTGTCGCGGCGGACCAAGAACAACCCGGTCCTGATCGGTGAGGCAGGCGTCGGCAAGACCGCGATCGTCGAGGGTCTCGCCGAGCGGATCTGCGACGGTGACGTGCCGCAGACCCTGCTCGGCAAGCGGGTGGTCCAGCTGGACCTGGCCGGCCTCGTGGCCGGCACCCGCTACCGGGGCGACTTCGAGGAGCGGCTCAAGAAGGTGATCGACGAAATCCGGGCGCACCGCGACGAACTGATCATCTTCCTGGACGAGATCCACACCCTGGTCGGTGCCGGCGGGGCTGGCAGCGAGGGCGGCATGGACGCCTCCAACATGCTCAAGCCCGCGCTGGCCCGGGGCGAGCTGCGGGTGATCGGCGCGACAACGCTCGACGAGTACCGCAAGAGCATCGAGAAGGACGCCGCGCTGGCCCGCCGGTTCCAGCCGGTGCTGGTGCCCGAGCCCGACGTCGACGACACGATCGCCATCCTGCGCGGCCTGCGCGACAGGTACGAGGCCCACCACCAGGTGCGGTTCACCGACGAGGCGCTCGTCGCCGCCGCCGAACTGTCCGACCGGTACGTCACCGACCGGTTCCTGCCGGACAAGGCCATCGACCTGATCGACCAGGCCGGTGCCCGGGTCCGGCTGCGCACCCGCACGCCCGCCTCCGACGTGCGGGATCTGGAACGCGAGCTCGACGAGGTACGCCGGGACAAGGAACAGGCAGTCAGCGACGAGCAGTACGAGCGGGCCTCGGCGCTTCGCGACCGGATCGGTGAGCTGGAGGAGGAGATCCGCCGCGCGAACGGTGACGACGGCAACTCCTCGCAGGTGCCCGAGGTGGGTCCCCGGGAGATCGCCGAGGTGGTCTCCCGGGCCACCGGCATCCCGGTCAGCCAGCTCACCGAGGAGGAGCGGGACCGGCTGCTGCGCCTGGAGGGGCACCTGCACGAGAAGGTGGTCGGCCAGGACGACGCGGTCACCGCCGTCGCCGAGGCGGTCCGCCGCTCCCGCGCCGGGCTTGCCGACCCGGACCGCCCGATGGGCAGCTTCCTGTTCCTCGGCCCCACAGGCGTCGGCAAGACCGAGTTGGCCCGCGCCCTGGCCGAGGCGCTGTTCGGTGAGGCCGACCGGATGGTCCGGGTGGACATGAGCGAGTTCCAGGAGCGGCACACTGTCAGCCGACTCGTCGGCGCCCCACCCGGGTACGTCGGCTACGAGGAGGCTGGCCAGCTCACCGAGGCGGTACGCCGTCGCCCGTACGCGGTCGTGCTGCTCGACGAGATCGAGAAGGCCCACCCGGACGTGTTCAACATCCTGCTCCAGGTGCTCGACGACGGGCGGCTCACCGACAGTCAGGGCCGGACGGTGAATTTCAAGAACACCGTACTGATCATGACAAGCAACCTCGGCTCCGAGCTGATCACGGGCAGTCAGCGCAGCGTCGGGTTCGGCACCGGTGCGCCGGGCAGTGAACAGGAGAGCAACGAGCTGCGGGAGCGGCTGATGCGCCGCCTCCAGGAGAACTTCCGTCCGGAGTTCCTCAACCGCATCGACGAGACCATCATCTTCCGGCGGCTGGAGGCCGAGCAGCTGCGCCAGATCACCGGACTGCTGCTGGAGGAGACCCGCCGCAGGCTGCACGCGCAGGACATCCAGGTGGAGTTCACCACCGCCGCCAAGGACTGGCTCGCCGAGCACGGCTACCAGCCGGAGTTCGGCGCCCGCCCACTGCGCCGGGTGATCCAGCGGGAGGTGGACAACCACCTGTCCCGGATGCTGCTGGAGTCGGCGATCTCGCCCGGGCAGAAGGTCGTCGTGGACGCCCGCGACGGGCAGCTCGCCTTCGACGTGCGCGCGGGGGAGCGGGGCTACACCGCCGCCACGACCTCGCATCCACGATGACCCCGGCGGAACGACAACCGGAGGACGACAGGGCGCACCGGCCCGCCGACCCGCCGGACGACGACGAGCATCCCGACCCGATCCTGGCCTCGCCGACCGCGAACCCTCGCCGTACGCGGGTGCCGGCCGAGGGTCTGCACCCGAAGACCGACCAGGACGACGACCCGGAGACGGCCGGGCCGCCGCGGCGAGAGGAGACCTGATGGTACGCGAAACGCGGCTCGACCCCGAGGTGGAAGTGCTCTGGGAGGACTTCCACGCCGAGGTGAACGTCCCGTCGGAGAAGCTGCGCAGTTGGCTGCTGACCCGGGGCTCCGGCGAGGAGGCGTTCGGGTCCAACCCGGACCTCGACCTGCCCCAGCCCGGCCGGGAGATCCTCAAGGTGCTCAACAAGCGCAAGGTCGACCTCACCCCGGACGACATCGAGGTGATGCGGGAGGCCGTCGAGCGGATCCGCGAGCTGATGGACGCCAAGCCGCCCCGCGGCAACGCCGACGACAGCTGGCGGCACTCCCTGCTCGACCTGGGCCACGATCCACTCGTCGAACGCTGAGCGCGGTCCACGCGCGACGGTGCCGTCCCCGGCGGGGACGGCACCGTTTCCGCGTCCGGCTACTGGCCCTTGTCGGACTCCAGGCTGGCGATGGTCAACCCGGCCGCGTCGGCGGCGGCGTCCCGGTCGCCACGGGTCTGGTCCTCCCGGGTGAGCAGGTTGGCGTACTCGGTGACGTCGGCCGGGTCGGGCACCGCCGGCAACCGGCGCAGGAACGCCTCCACCTCGCGGGTGGCGGCGGTGTGCGCGGCGGCCGCCTGGCGAAGCAGCTCCCGGTCGTCGGCGGGCGGGTAGAGATCGGTCATGTCCGCCAGATACCCGGACAGCGGCCGTTCGCACCGCCGCGGGCCGGCCAGTACCGGGCCGGCGCGGGGTCAGACCTCGCTGGGCTGCCGGACGCCGAACCCGGGATTGCGCACCAGCCAGTCCAGGTAGGTGGGGTGCGGCGCCAGCGAGTCGGTGTACGCCGCCTTGGCAGTGGCCAACAGCAACTCGGCGTCGCGTGCCGCCAGCGAGTCGGGGTGCCACCCCAGCAGCAACCGCCACCGCAACGGCACACCGGCCAGCCGGCGGGTCACCAGGCCGGCCACCGGCCGGAACGTCGCCTGGCAGAGAGCCACCGCCACACCGGCGTCCACCAGGTCCACGCAGCCGCGGATGTCGGTCTCGTACACCTTGCGGGGTGTGAAGCCGGCGCGGGCGCAGGCGGTCGCGAAGCAGTCGCTGAAACAGCCGTCGCCGGGCGCGGCCACCCACTGCTCGTGGCGCAGGTCGGCCAGCCGCACCTCGTCGCGCTCGGCGAGCGGGTGGGTCTCGGGAAGCAGCACCAGCACCGGGTCGACGGCCACCTCGCGCCAGCTCAACCCGAACTCGGCCGACGGGGTGGCGTCACCGCACACGCCGGCGAGCGCGAAGTCCAACCGCCCACCTGCCACCAACTGCGCCAGCTCGTCCACCGACCAGGAGGCGTACGTGGTGATCTGGGCCGGCGGCTGCTCGGCGGCCAGGCGGTGCACCAACCTGCCCAGGATCGGGCTGTTCACCCCACCCAGGCGGTAACCGCGGGGTGCCGTGTTGGCGCCGGCAAGCCGGGCCGCCTCGTCCTGTAGGCCCTTCATCGCCGGTAGCAGCACCCGGGCGCGGGCGAGCACCAGCTCACCGAGCGCGGTGGGTCGTGCCCCGCGCCGGTCCCTGTCGAACAACGGCCCGCCCAGGGTCCGTTCGATCCGCTGGAGCTGGGCGGTGAGCGCTGGCTGGGCGAGCCCCAGCGCCGACGCCGCCTTGGTCACGCTCCCTGTCTCCGCGATCGCACAGACCACCCGCAGGTGTCGCAGCTCCAGGTTCATACGGTGACGGTAGGACCACGCCGCAGCCTGCGGAAGAGGCCAAGCGGATCGGTGAGATTGAATGCACTGCCGAGGTCAGTCGCGCGGCGGCTCCGGCAGGTCCGCCAGGTACGTCGGGCGACGGGTCACCGCGTCACGAACCTTGTCCACCACACCCACCGCCGGCTCGACGATCCGGTTCCACGGCGGCGTCCCCGGGGTGCCCGGATGTGGCCGCGTCGGCGCCGCCTCCTCGGCGATCTCCAGCCGGTTGCCCAGCCGGATCAGCTCCTCCTGGGTGGCCACCGCGCGCAGCTCGGCGACGAGCCCGCCGACCCCGTCGACGTGCCGGCGGACCCGCTCGGCGACCTCGGTGAGCGTCTCGTCGGTAAGCCCCTTCAACGCCGCCAGCAGGCCGGCGTCGCCGTCGATCTCCTCGTCCACGCGCCCGGCGTGCTCCGGCAGCGCCGCCCGTACCGCCGGGAGCAGGTACTGCTCCTCGGCCGACAGGTGCCGCGACAGTGCGGCGGTGAGCACCGCCAGCCCGTCGCGCTGAGCGCCTGCCGAGCCGGCCGAGGCGGCCAGCTGGTCCAGCAGCGCCAGCAGCTGCCGGTGCTCGCGGTCCACGATGTCGGCGATGCTGCGGCCACCGGGCCGGTAACCCTCGTCGGGTGCCGGCGGCAACGGTGGCAGGGAGACGGCGGACATGGTGCCCTCCTCGACTGGCGGGCGGAAGCTCCGGCAGGGGACGTGCGGTCGTGGGCGGCGGTACCCGTACCCGGTCGCCGCGAAACCGTCGGGCGGATCCGCCGCCCTGGATGCCCGGACCGCTCGCGTCGATCCGCGGCCCTGGATGCCCTCCTGCCTGCGTTGATCCGTCGACCTGGATGGCGGTCGGTACGGCGTCGACGCGCCGACCTGCGTGCCCGGTCGCATCGCGCCGGTGCGACGACCCGCCGGGCGGCCCGGGCTGGTATGAAGGGGCGATGACGAGCGACGCCGCCCCTGCCCGACCGGACCCCACCGCCGAGGTCGTTGACCTCTGCCGCGACCTGCTGCGCATCGACACCACGAACACGGGGGACAACGCGACGAGCGTCGGCGAGCGCCGCGCGGCCGAGTACGTGGCGGAGAAGCTCGCCGAGGTGGGCGTCGAGTCGGTACTGCACGAGTCCGCGCCCGGGCGGGCCAACGTGGTGGCCCGCATCCCCGGCACCGACCCGAGCCGGGGCGCGCTGCTCGTGCACGGACACCTGGACGTCGTACCCGCCGACGCCGACGAGTGGTCGGTGCACCCGTTCTCCGGCGAGCTGCGCGACGGCTACCTGTGGGGGCGGGGCGCCATCGACATGAAGGACTTCGACGCCATGGTGCTCGCCGTGGTGCGGCACTGGCAGCGCACCGGCGTACGACCCCCGCGCGACATCGTGCTGGCGTACACCGCCGACGAGGAGGCCGGCAGCGACTACGGCGCGCGTTTCCTTGTCGACGATCACCGGGACCTCTTCGACGGCTGCACCGAGGCGATCGGCGAGGTCGGCGGCTTCTCCTACTCGGTGAACGACAGCCAGCGGCTCTATCTCATCGAGACCGCCGAGAAGGGCATCGACTGGCTGCGGCTGCACGCCAAGGGTCGCCCCGGGCACGGCTCGATGATGCACGACGACAACGCCGTCACCGCGCTTGCCGAAGCGGTGGCCCGGATCGGCCAGCACCGCTTCCCGGTGGTGGTCACCGACACCGTGCGGGCGTTCCTGGAGGAGGTCTCCGACCTGCTCGGCGTCGAACTCGACCCGGAGGACCCGGAGACGGCCATCGCCAAGCTCGGCCCGATCGCCAACATCATCGGCGCGACGATCCGCAACACGGCGAACCCGACCCGGTTGGACGCCGGCTACAAGGACAACGTCATTCCCGGCCGGGCCACCGCCACCATCGACTGCCGTAGCCTGCCCGGCCAGTCCGAGCTGCTGGAACGGCAGCTGCGCGAGCTGATCGGCCCGGACATCGCCATCGAGTACATCCAGCGGCAGCCGGCGCTGGAGACCACCTTCGACGGCGACCTGGTCGAGGCCATGTCGGCGGCGCTGCGCGCCGAGGACCCGGGCGCGCGGCCCGTACCGTACATGCTGTCCGGCGGCACCGACGCCAAGGCGTTCTCCCAGCTCGGTATCCGCTGCTTCGGGTTCGCCCCGCTGCGGCTGCCCGCCGACCTGAACTTCTCCGCGCTGTTCCATGGCATCGACGAGCGGGTTCCGGTCGACGGACTACAGTTCGGCGTGCGGGTTCTCGACCGGTTCCTGCGCACCTGCTAGCCGTGTCCGGTAACCGCACCCCGCGCGTTACCTCCCCATCGTGAAGGGACTGCCCCACATGACCGACCAGCACGGTGAGCTGGACGCCGCTCTCGAGCGCGTCATCGAAGCGGCCCGCCGCCACCTGGCCGCCGTACGCGCCGCGCAGGGCCGCGTCGACGACGACGACGTCTGGCAGGCGTACGTGGCGTTGAACAACGCGTCCTTCGCGTACGACGAGCAGTTGCTCGACGCGTTCGGCGAGGTGACGCCGTGGGACGTCGACTCGATCGACCCGGACGAGGCCGACGAGCGCTTCGGCGGCGCAGACGGCGGCGAGGCCAGCGACCCGCACCCCCGGGTGATCTCGGTACGTCAGCGCCGCGACTACCGGGTGCCGAGTGTGTCCGCGCTGCTGCGGGCGGCCGAGGCGGCCCGCCGCGAGGGCACCCCGGAGGACGACGAGCCGGCGCCGGTGGAGGGTGTCGGCGAGGCGGTCCTTGAGCTGCTGCAGAGCGGCGACGGTTCGCTCGGCGCGCTGGACGTGCCCGAGCTGGAGCCTCTGGACGGGGTGGTGATGGTCAGCGAGGTGGGCACCCCTGTCGACCTGGAGTCGTTCGACGACGAGGACGCTGTCGGCCCGTTCCAGCCCGCTGCCGACGACCGGCTGGTCGGTCGGCTCGACGAGCACCCGTTCCTGGAGCTCGACGACGACCACGATCACGCAGGCCACCAGCACTAGACGACGCGACGCGCCCGGCACCCCACCTACGCGGTGGGGCACCGGGCGCGTCGTCGTCCGTTCCGGGTGGCCGGCCCTCGTCAGTACGACAGGCCGGGCTGCGGCTGGTTGACCCGTCGGCGGCGCAGCACCACCTGCCGGGTCCCGTCGCGGAACAGCCGTACCCGGGCCAACTCCCATCCGGAGAACTCCGCCTGGATCGCCAGCTGCGCCGCGGCGGTCAACCGGTCGACGTTCGGCGGCAGCCGCAGCGGCGCGTATTCGTAGTCCATGCCACCCATGCTGCCCAGCCCAGCGGCCGTTCGCCACCCCCTTACGGGGTGACCGACGACGCGTCGGGGCGCCGACGCCCGCATCTCGACCTGAAGGACGCTTCGCCGGGGTCAGCCGTCGCGCTCCGGGTAGCCAACCGGCACGCCGGAGACGTCGTCGAGCGCCGTGGTGATCTCCTCGGGCAGGGTGATCCGTTCCACCTGGAGCGCGCCGAGCAGCTGCCCGACGGTGCGGGCGCCGAGGATCGGCGCTGTCACCCCGGGCCGGTCCCGGATCCAGGCCAGCGCCACCTCCAGCGGCGAGACGCCCAGCCCGCCGGCCGCGGTCGCCACCGCCTCGACGATGCTGGAGCAGCGAGGCTCCAGGTACGTCGACACGAACCGCTCGAAGTGCGGCGAGGCGGCCCGGGAGTCCGCCGGACGGCCGTGCCGGTACTTGCCGGTGAGCACGCCCCGGCCCAGCGGCGACCAGGGCAGCACGCCGAGGCCGAGCGCGCCGCACGCGGGCAGCACCTCCCGCTCCACGCCCCGCTCCAGCAGGGAGTACTCCACCTGGGCGGCGACCACCGGCGCGCGGCCCGGCCAGGCGGTCTGCCAGGCGGCGGCCCGTGCGGTCTGCCAGCCGGAGAAGTTCGACACCCCGACGTAGCGGACCTTGCCGCTGGCCACCGCGTGGTCCAAAGCGGCAAGGGTCTCTTCGAGGGGGGTGTCCGGGTCGTATCCGTGCACCTGGAACAGGTCGACGTGGTCGGTGCCGAGCCGGCGCAGTGACGCGTCCAGGGTGCGCAGCAGGTGGCCACGGGAGCCGTCGCGGCGGCGATTGGTGCCGGGGCGTAACCCGGCCTTGGTGGCGATCAACAGCTCGTCGCGGGGTACGAGGGTGCCCAGCAGCGACCCGATCACCGACTCGGCGTCGCCGTCGCCGTACACGTCGGCGGTGTCGATCAGGTTGCCGCCCGCGTCCAGGTAACTCTTCAGCTGGGCGGCCGCGTCGTCGGAGTCGGTGTCCCGACCCCAGGTCATGGTGCCGAGCGCGAGCCGCGAAACCGCCAGCCCGCTTCGGCCGAGCGGTCGCTGTTGCATGGGTGAACCTTATTTCGAACCTGCCGCCACGGATATCCTCGCTCCCGTCAACTCTGCCGGTTCTGCCGGTTCCGCCTGCCTCAGGTACCTCGACGGGCCGGGGATCATTGGCGGTGAGCCGGTGACGAGGCCCGATTGCGGCATTGCGTAACCTGGTGCGACCTGTGCCACGGATGGGGGAGGACCAGTGCGACTCGGGCTAAGCCTCGGATACCAGACAGCATGGAGCACACCGGCCGATCACCTGGCACTGGCCCAGGAAGCGGACCGGCTCGGCTTCTCGGTGGTGTGGGCCGCGGAGGCCTACGGCTCCGACTCGCCAAGCATGCTCGCCTGGATGGCCGGCCAGACCGAACGGATCGACGTGGGCGCGGCGGTGATGCAGATCCCCGCGCGTACGCCGGCGGCCACCGCGATGACCGCCGCCACGATCGACGCGCTGTCCGGCGGCCGGTTCCGGCTCGGTCTCGGCGTGTCCGGCCCGCAGGTGTCCGAGGGCTGGCACGGGGTGCGGTTCGCCAAGCCGCTGGCGCGGACCCGCGAGTTCGTCGACATCGTCAAGCTGGCCATCGCCCGCAAGGAGGTGGCGTACGACGGCGAGCACTACACGCTGCCGCTGCCGGACGGCCCCGGCAAGGCGTTGCGGTTGAGCTTCCATCCGCCCCGCGAGCACATCCCGATCTACCTGGCCGCCGTCGGTCCGAAGAACCTGGAGCTGGCCGGCGAGATCGCCGACGGCTGGCTTGCCGTGTTCTACGCCCCGGAGTACGCCGACGAGCACCTCGCGGCGGTCGCCGCCGGGCGGGCCAAGGTCGGCAAGGAGCTGGCCGGCTTCGACGTGGTGCCGTCGGTGCCCGTGGTGGTCGGCGACGATGTGGCGTCCTGTGCCGAGCTGGTGCGCTGGTACGCCGCGCTCTACGTCGGCGGGATGGGCAGCCGCAAGCAGAACTTCTACAACCAGCTCGCGACGCGGATGGGCTACGGCGACGCCGCCCGCGAGGTGCAGGATCTGTACCTGGCCAAGCGGCAGCGCGACGCGGCCGCCGCGGTGCCGATGGAGTTCATCGACCGCACCTCGCTGCTCGGGCCGAAGGAGCGCATCGCCGACCGGATGCGGGAGTACGCCGCGGCCGGGGTGACGACGCTGTCGGTGAGCCTGTTCGTGGCCGACCGGGACTCCGGCGTGCAGACCCTGCGTACCGTCGCCGAGGCGTTCGATCTTTCGGGAGTTGGGGAGTGACCTGGGTCGAGGCCATCGTCCTGGGCATCGTCCAGGGGCTGACGGAGTTCCTTCCGGTCAGTTCGTCGGGGCATCTGCGGATCACCTCGGCGATCTTCTTCGACCGTGACGCCGGGGCGTCGTTCACAGCTGTCACCCAGCTCGGCACCGAGGCGGCCGTGCTGATCTACTTCGCCAAGGACATCTGGCGGATCACCCGGACGTGGCTTGTCGGGATCAGGGACAAGTCCGTCCGTTCCAGCCTCGACTACCGGATGGGCTGGTACGTGATCGTCGGCTCGATCCCGATCGGGCTGTTCGGTTTCCTCTTCAAGGACCAGATCAAGACGGTCGGGCGCAACCTGTGGGTGGTGGCGACAACCCTCATCGTGTTCGCGTTCGTGCTGGCGTTCGCCGAGTACTGGGGTCGGCAGACCCGCACCCTGGAGAACTTCCGGATGAAGGACGGCGTGGTGATGGGTTTCGCCCAGGCCATGGCGTTGATCCCCGGGGTGTCCCGCTCCGGCGGCACGCTCACCGCCGGTCTGCTGCTCAACCTGACCCGGGAGGCGGCGGCGCGGTACTCGTTCCTGCTGGCCATCCCGGCGGTGGTGATGTCCGGCGTGTTCAGCCTCGGGGACGTCTTCGAGCCGTCCGCTCCGGGCACGTCGGCGCCCTCGGTGGCGCAGATGATCGTGGCGACGGTGCTCGCCTTCGGCATCGGGTACGCGGCCATCGCCTGGCTGCTGCGCTACGTGGCCCACCACACCCTGTACGTCTTCGTGCTGTACCGGGTGGCGCTGGGCACCCTGGTCCTCGCGCTGCTGTTGACGGGCACGATCAGCGCCACCTGATCGGCTCCGCGCTCCGCCGGCCTCCGACCCCGCAGTGGGGTTCGGGGGCCGGTGTGCGTCTGGGGCGGTGCCGGCCGCGCATTCTGCGCATTTCGGATAAGTAGCTCAGGGCGCACCTACTCTTTCCCTGTCGGGGGTGACGTCTCGAACGGGACGCGCCGTCAGCTCGCGGGAGAGGGGCGACCGTGGCCGCCAGCGGCGCGAAGCGCGGGCGGGGGAGACCACCACGCCGCAACCTCGTCGCGGTCCTCTCGATCGTGGTGCTCTCCGGCGCGCTGTTCGGCTATGACCAGGGCGTCATCAGCGGGGCGTTGCGCGACATCCGGCAGACCTTCGACGCGGACACCTTCGCCGTCGAGGTGGCGGCGAGTTGGGTGACGCCCGGGGCCCTGGTGGGCGCGCTGCTCGGTGGTCACCTCGCCGACCGCGTCGGCCGCCGGAGGGCGCTGTGGGTGGCCGCCGTCGCGTTCGGGGTGGGCACCATCGCGCAGGCGTTCGCCCCGGTGATCGGGGTCATGTTCGGTGCGCGGCTGATCCTGGGTCTGGGCATCGGGGTGGCCTCGGTCGCCGGCCCGATGTACGCGGCGGAGGCCGCGCCGGAACGGATCCGGGGCAGCCTGCTCGCGGTCTACCAGTTCTCCACCACGTTCGCGATCTTCATCGGCTACCTGGCCGACGAACTGTTCGAGGCGGGCAACTCCTGGCGTTACCTGCTCGCGGCGGCGGTCCTGCTGGGGGCGGCCCTCGCCCTGGTAACCACGGTGATCCCCGACTCGGCCGTCTGGTACGTCGGGCGGGGCGACAAACGCAGGGCACAGGCGTCGCTGACGGCGACGGTGCCGGAGCGGAAGGTGCCCGAGCGGCTGCACGCCATCGAGGAGAGCCTCGCGGCCGGCAAGGCGGGCTGGCGGGAGGTGCTCTCGCGACAGTGGCGGCGCCCGCTGGCGTTGGGTGTGGGCCTTGCCCTGTTCCAGCAGTTGACCGGCATCAACGGGATCATCTACTACGCCGATCCGATCTTCTCGGCCGCCGGTTTCCACACCCCACAGGAGCAGTTGGCCGCGACCACCTGGGCGATCGGCGCTGTCGATTCACTCTTCACGCTTGTGGCGGTGGCCTTCCTGGACCGGCTGGGCCGCCGTCCGCTGCTGCTGGTCGGGTTGCTGGGCATGGCGGTCTCGCTCGTCGTGGTGAGCGTCAGCTTCGCGAAGATGGACCCGGCGGCGCAGGCGGCCGGGGCGACCGGGCACCATCCCACCGACGCGGGCATCTTCCTGCTCATCGGCGTGGTCATGTTCGTGGCGTTCTACGCGATGTCGATCGGCCCGACCGCCTGGACGGTCATCAACGAGATCTTCCCGGGGCGCATCAGGGGCAGGTGCGTGGCGATCGCCTCGGCCACGCACTGGGGCTCGGAGTACCTCATCACCCAGTTCTTCCTGACCATGCTCAGCGCCCTGGGGCGGTCGGGGGTGTTCGCGCTCTTCGCCGGCACCTGTGTGCTCGGCTTCCTGTTCGTGTGGCGCTACCTGCCGGAGACGAAGGGCAAGACCCTCGAACAGATCCAGCAGATGTGGCGATCCGACGCCAGCGCCCGCCATCCGCACCGCTCCCGGTGACAGCCGGATGGCCTGGATCGCACAACTCGTTCTGGTTCCGGGTTTCTGACTCGGTGCGCAGTGGTGAGGCGTACGGTCGGCTCATAAGGCATAAAACCGACCTATGCCTACATAGCGCAGGCTAGAGGACATACCGGGCGCGAGTCCCAGAGGTGGGTCCGCCGGCTGGTGTTCCCGATCGAACAGTCACGAAGGACCAGGACAGTGCATCTGACGCCGAAGGAATTCGACAAGCTGACGATTCTCTCGATGGCAATGGTCGCCAATGCCCGCAAGGCCCGGGGGATCAAGCTGAACCACCCGGAGGCCGTCGCGGTGATCTGCGCGGCGGCGCTGGAGGGCGCCCGTGAGGGCAAGACCGTCGAAGAGGTCATGAACGACTCCCGCACGGTGCTGGGCGTCGACGACGTGATGCCGGGCGTGGCGGACATGGTTCCCATGCTCCAGGTCGAGGCGGTGTTCACCGACGGCTCCCGACTGATCACTGTGCACTCACCGATCCAGTAGGCGCACCAGCGCAGACGCGGTCTCCAGGAAGGCGGAGCAGAAATGACCAAGCAGCATCCCGGGCCCAACTCGAAGCATCTGCGACCCATCGGCGGCTACATCCTGAGCGACCAGCCGCTGGAGTTGAACGAGGGTCGGCCGGTGACGGAAGTCGTCGTCCAGAACACCGGTGACCGGCCCATTCAGGTCGGCTCGCACTTTCACTTCTTCGAGGTCAACCGCATGCTCGCGTTCGACCGCGAGGCGGCCTTCGGCAAGCGGCTGAACATCCCGGCGACGACGTCCATCCGCTTCGAGCCCGGCGACAAGAAGACGGTGGAGCTGATCCCCTTCGCCGGGGTGCAGCGGGTCTACGGGTTCAACGGGCTCGTGCAGGGGTGGACCGGCAGCCAGTCGGCCCCGAGTTACCGGCCGGACCGGACCGAGGCGATCCACAACGCCAGGACGCGCGGCTTCAAGTTCGGCCCGGAGCAGCAGGACGACTCCAAGGGCAAGAAAAAGTAGATCCACTATCCCGCAGGGCTGGCAGCCGCGGGCAGGAGAGATGATTCGATGAGCCAGATATCTCGGCAAGAGTATTCGGGAATGTTCGGCCCGACGACGGGCGACCAGATCAGGCTGGGCGACACCGACCTGTACATCGAGATCGAGAAGGACCTGCGGGTCCTCGGCGACGAGGTGATGTACGGCGGGGGCAAGACGCTGCGCGACGGCATGGGCGTGCAGAACCAGTACACGAACGCCGAGGGTGGCCTGGATCTGGTCATCACCAACGTGACGATCGTCGACGCGACCCTCGGCGTGGTCAAGGCCGACGTCGGGATCAAGAACGGCAAGATCGCCGGCATCGGCAAGGCCGGAAACCCCAACATCATGCAGGGTGTCACGCCCGAACTGGTGACCGGGCCGGGCACCGACGCCATCTCCGGCGAGCACCTCATCCTGACCGCGGGCGGCATCGACGCGCACGTGCACCTTGTCGCGCCGCAGCAGGCGTACGCCGCCCTCAGCAACGGCGTCACCACCCTGTGGGGCGGCGGCACCGGTCCGTCGGACAGCAGCAACGGCGTCACCATCACCCCCGGGCCCTGGAACATCCATGCGATGATGCGGGCCTTCGAGAACATCCCGATCAACATCGGTCTGATGGCGAAGGGCAACAGCACCGGCCGCGCCCCGCTGGTCGAGCAGATCATGGCCGGCGCGCCGAGCTTCAAGATCCACGAGGACTGGGGTGCGCCGCCCGCGGTGATCCGCGCCTGCCTGGACGTCGCCGACGAGTTCGACGTGCAGGTCAGCATCCACACGGACACCCTCAACGAGAGCGGCTACCTGGAGGACTCCGTCGCGGCGTTCGAGGGCCGCACGATCCACACCTTCCACACCGAGGGCGCCGGCGGTGGCCATGCGCCGGACGTCATCAAGATCGCCAGCCAGATGAACGTGTTGCCGAGCTCGACAACGCCGACGGTGCCGTACGGCATCAACAGTCAGTCCGAGCTCTACGACATGATCATGGTCTGCCACAACTTCAACCCCAAGGTCCCCTCCGACGTCGCATTCGTCGAGAGCCGTATCCGGACCGAGACGATCGCCGCCGAGGACGTCCTGCTCGACGAGGGCGTCATCTCGATGATGCAGAGCGACTCGCAGGCCATGGGGCGCGTCGGTGAGACCTGGCTGCGGACCATCCAGCTCGCCGGGCAGATGAAGACCGTGCGCGGCAAGCTCGCCGAGGACTCCAGCGCCAACGACAACTTCCGGGTGCTGCGGTACGTCGCCAAGATGACCATCAACCCGGCCATCACCCAGGGCATCTCGCACGTGCTGGGATCCGTGACGCCGGGCAAGATGGCCGACCTGGTGCTCTGGGAGCCCGCCTTCTTCGGTACCAAGCCGAAGATGGTCCTCAAGGGCGGCATGATCGCCTGGTCGATCATGGGCGACCCGAACGCCTCGCTGCCGACACCGCAACCGGTCTACTACCGGCCCATGTACGGCGCGTTCGGCAACCAGATCGCCAAGACCTGCGTGACCTTCGTGTCCCGTGCCGCACACGAGGCCGGCGTCGCCGAGCAGCTCGGCCTGCAACGGCAGGTCATTCCCGTGTACCGGACCCGAGGTCTCACCAAGAGGGACATGGTCCGCAACGACCGTACCCCCAAGCTGGAGGTCGACCCGGAGACCTTCGCGGTGACGATGGACGGCGTGCACGCGACAGTGCCGCCGGCCCGGACGCTGCCCCTGGGCCAGCTCTACTTCTTCAGCTGACATCCCCCGCACGCCTGCGCCGCCGTGCGCGGCTGCGGCGCACCTACCGAAAGGAGACGCCCGTGCTCGTCGAGACGGTGCTGGGCAACATGAACGAGCCGGACTGGATGCTGCGGCTCAAGGAGGCGCGCATCGACGACCTGGTCCTCGACCAGTGGGACGCCCAGAAGAGCCGGATCCGCAAGATGACCAGTTCCGGGGCGGAGTTGTCCGTCGCGCTGGCCCGCGGCGTCCGGCTGCGCGACGGCGACGTCCTCGCCTGGGACGACCTGACCGCCACCGCGGTGGTGGCCCGGGTGCAGTTGGGCGAGGTGATGGTGGTCCACCTCGACAAGTTGCGCGGCGAGTCCGCCGAGCTGCTCATCCGCTCGGCAGTCGAGCTCGGCCACGCGATCGGCAACCAGCACTGGCCGGCCGTCGTCAAGGACACCAGGATGTACGTTCCGCTCACTGTGGACCGCAAGGTCATGGACTCGGTGATGCGCACCCACGCCTTCACCGGGATCACGCACGAGTTCGTGCCCGGCACCGAGATCATCGCGTACCTGGCGCCGCACGAGTCGCGGCGACTGTTCGGCGGCGCCGACTCGACGCCGCACTCCCACCTCCCCGCCGACCTCAACTGAGCGGGGCCGGACGGTGCGAACCATGGCCGAGACCCTGAAGCTGCTCCAATTCGGCGACTCGGTCTTCCCGGTCGGCGCGTTCTCCTTCTCCAGCGGCCTGGAGATGGCCGTCGAGCACGGCGTCGTGCACGACCGGACGACCCTTCAGGACTACGTCCGGACTGTCACCCGGCTCGCCGCCACCGGAGACGGCGTGGCACTGCTCGCCGCGCACCGGGCCGCCCTGACCGGGGACCTCGACCGGATCAGGTCCGCGGACGACGCCGTCCACCAGCGCAAGATCAACGAAGAGATGCGGACCATGTCCGTGCGGATGGGGCGCAAGCTGGCCGAGGCCGCGACCCGGATCGTCGGAGAGACGCTGCTCAAGAAGCGGCTCAACGAGTCGGCGGCCGGAACGCCTGTCACCTATCCGGTCGCGCTCGGGGTGGTCTTCGCCGACCTCGGGGTGCCCGAGGAGGACGCGTTCGCGGCCCACCAGTACGGCGCGGCGTCGACGGTGCTCAGCGCCGCCATCCGGTTGATGCGTGTCGACCACCTCGACGCGCAGTCGATCCTCTTCGCTGTCAACGAGAAGGTCAGCGACGACTACCGCGACGTGCGCACCGCGGGGCTGGAGGACATGCAGACCTTCGGGCCGCACCTCGACGTCCTGGCCGCCGCACACCAGCACATCCACGTGCGGATGTTCATGAGCTGAACCCGCATTTCCCGAACCGAACCGTACCCAACCGTACCCAGAAGGACAGGTCACAACATGAAGTCGGCAAGTCGTATCGGTGTCGGCGGCCCGGTGGGCAGCGGCAAGACCGCGATCATCGAGGCAGTCGTGCCGCGGCTCGTGGAGAACGGGCTGCGGATACTGGTGATCACGAACGACGTGGTCACCACGGAGGACGCCAAGCACGTCCGGCGGGCGCTGACCGGGGTCCTGGTCGAGGAGCGGATCATCGGGGTGGAGACCGGCGCCTGCCCGCACACGGCAGTGCGGGAGGACCCGAGCATGAACCTCGCCGCCGTGGAGGACATGGAGTCCAAGTTCCCGGACAGCGACGTCGTGCTCATCGAGAGCGGCGGCGACAACCTCACACTGACCTTCAGCCCGGCCCTCGTCGACTACTTCATCTACGTCATCGACGTCGCGGCCGGCGACAAGATCCCGCGCAAGAACGGCCCAGGCATCTCCAAGTCCGACATCCTCGTCATCAACAAAACCGACCTGGCGCCCTACGTGGACGCCGACCTCGGTGTCATGGCCCGGGACGCGGACATGATGCGCAACGGCAAGCCCGTCGTGTTCACCAACTGCAAGACGGGCGAGGGAATCGACGAGCTGGTCTCGCTGATCCGTCGCAACGCGCTCTTCGACGCAGAAGTGGTCGCATGATCACACTGGACAGCGCGCGGGAGCTGGAGCCGTACCAGGACCAACCGGCCCAGCTACCCGCAGCGTCCAACGGCAAGGTCGGCATCCTGCGCCTGGGGTTCGAGCGGCGTGGAGACCGCACGATCCTGCGCGACCTCTTCCGGCAGTCGCCGCTGCTCGTGCAGCGGGCGCTCTACTGGGACGAGGAGATGCCGGACCTGCCGTGCGTCATGATCCTCACCACGTCCGGTGGCGTGCTCCAGGGCGACCGCCTGCACATGGACGTCGCTCTCGCCCCCGGCAGCCAGGCGCACCTGGTGACCCAGTCCGCCACCAAGATCCAGGAGATGGACGCCAACTACGGCACCCAGATCCAGACGTTCACCCTGGCCGAGGACACCTACCTCGAATACCTGCCGGAGCCGGTGATCCCGTACCGGGCCAGCCGGTTCGCCACCGACACCCGGGTACGCCTCGCGGGAAGCGCCACGATGCTGTACGGCGAGATCCTGCAACCCGGCCGGAAGTACTACCGCGACGGCGAACTCTTCGCGTACGACCTCTTCTCGAGCGCGCTGCGCGCGGAGCGTCCCGACGGCCGGCAGTTGTTCGTGGAGAAGTTCGTGGTGGCCCCCGGGCAGTTCGACGTGGCGCGGGTCGGGGTCATGGGCCGCTTCCACATCTTCGGCAACGTCGTGCTGCTCACCGACCCCGAGCGGGCGGCACGGGTCCTGCACCGGACCTCGACGCCGGTCTGGGACGAGCAGACCCCACTGGCAAGCGCCGTCACCCGGCTGCCCAACGACGCGGGTCTCATCTTCAAGGTCCTGGGCCAGGAGACCGAGCCGGTACGCGCGGCGGTACGCGCCTTCTGCGTGGCCGCCCGCGAAGAGGTGACCGGCCGGACCTTCCCGCCGGCGTTCAGCTGGCGTTGACCGAGAGGAAGAATGTCGTGACCGCAGTGGTGCACGGGTGGGACAGGCTCGCCGACCGCAACCCGTTTGTCGGGTTCGTCGACGCCTGCCTGCGCGGGCCGGCGCAGGTCGTCTTCCAGAACAACCCCCTGACCGGCCTGCTGATCCTCGTGGCTGTCGCCTGGGGCGCCGTCGAGAACGGGCAGCCACGGATCTTCGGGGGAGGGGTCGTCGGCCTGCTCGTCGGCACCGCCACGGCCGTCGTCCTGCGGGCCGACAACGCCTCGCTGCGCAAAGGGCTGTTCGGCTTCAGCCCGTTTCTGACCGGCATCGCCGTCCCGACGTTCCTGGACGACCGGCCGCTCATGTGGCTCTACCTGGTGCTCGGCGCGATCGCCACGACAGTGGTCACCCTGGCCCTGAACACGATCTTCAAGACGTGGGGGCTGACCGCTTTCACCATGCCGTTCGTGCTGACCACCTGGGTGCTGCTGATGGCCGCGTACCAGTTCGACAGGTTCACAGTGCTCACCAACCTGAAGCCGATGTTCCCCGGCGAGGGGCAGCTGACCGGTGGTCGCTTCGACTGGGACCTGATCCCCACCTTCCTGCGCGGGGTGTCCCAGGTCTTCCTGATCAACAGCTGGGTCACCGGGCTGATCATCCTGGTCGCGCTGCTGATCAACTCCCGCTGGTCGGCGCTCTTCGCGGTGGTCGGCGCCGTCGGCGCGACGCTGCTGGCGCTCTGGTTCGGCGCCGACGCGGCCTCCCTCGACAAGGGTCTGTTCGGCTTCAACGCGGTCCTGACGGCGATCGCCGTGGGCGCGGTGCTGCACCGCCCCGGCGCGCTCGTGACTGTCTACACGCTCTTCGGAATCGCGCTCACCCTCTTCGTCCAACTAGCCCTGGCCACAGTCCTCACCCCGCTGGGCATCCCGGTGCTGACCGGACCGTTCAACATCGCCACCTGGCTGCTGTTGCTGCCCCGGCGGCACTTCGCGCCGGTGCCCAACCACGAACGAGTCAAGGAGTCCGTCGTCAGCGCGGTGCGACACACCGTCTGACGTACCGAGAGGAAAGGTGAGCTCCCATGCTCGCTCAGGAAGCGGTGAACTCGGGCGACACCGCCTGGGTGCTCGTCTGCACCGGCCTGGTGTTGTTCATGACCCCCGGCCTGGCCGTCTTCTACGGCGGGATGGTCCGCACCCGCAACGTGCTCGCCATGCTCCAGCAGAACATGATCGCCCTGGGCGTCGTCAGCCTGACCTGGGTGCTCGTGGGATACACGATCGCCTTCGGCGACGACGCCGGCAGCGGCCTTCTCGGCAACTTCGAGTTGTTCGGGCTCACCGACCTGGGGGTCCCGCCCGCGCCTCACCTGCACGTGGTCGCCGGTCAGGTCACCATCCCCACACTGGCGTTCGTGGCGTACCAGATGATGTTCGCGGTGATCACGCCCGCGCTCGTCACCGGCGCCACGGCCGGCCGGTTGAAGTTCATCGGCTGGGTGGTGTTCATCGCCATCTGGTCCATCGTGGTCTACGCGCCGATCGCCCACTGGCTCTGGCACCCCGACGGCCTGCTGGCCCGGTTCGGAACCCAGGACTGGGCCGGCGGAATGGTGGTGCACGCCTCGGCGGGCGCCGCCGTCCTGGCCACCTTGATGGTCGTCGGACGCCGTCGCGGCTGGCCACACACCGCCGCCCCGCCCAACTCCATTCCGCTGACCATCCTCGGAGCGGGCATCCTCTGGTTCGGATGGTTCGGCTTCAACGGCGGCGACGGACTCCAGGCCAACGGTTTGGCAGCCCAGGCGCTCATCAACACCCACCTCGCGGCGGCCGCCGGCATGCTCGTCTGGCTCGTCGCCGAACGCGCCAAGGACGGCCACAGCACCGTCGTGGGCGGCGTCTCCGGGGCCGTCGCGGGCCTCGCGACCATCACACCCGCCGCCGGGTACGTCAACACGCTGTCCGCCATCGCCATCGGCGCGATCGCCGGCCTCGTCTGCCACACAGCGCTGCGGTTGAAGTACCTGCTGCGGCTCGACGACGCCCTCGACGTCCTCGCTGTCCACTTCGTCGGCGGCATGCTCGGCTCGCTGCTTGTCGGCTTCTTCGGCAACAGCGGCACCAACCCGCTCGGCAAGGACGGCATCTTCTTCGGCGGAGGCGGATCCCTGCTCTGGCACCAGATCGTCGGCGTGATCTGCGTGGTGATCTTCTCGTTCGTGCTCAGCTGGCTGATCGCCGCCGGAGTGCAGGCGGTCATCGGGCTGCGCGCCCCGACCGACACGCAGGACAACCTCGACCACGCGCAGCAGGGCACCGACGCGTACCACCTGGGCGGCGTCGCCGGGCTCAACGGCACCGGCGCGCCCGAGCGCCGCCGGACGGGGCGAAACCGTCCCACAGCCCGGCCCGGCCGCACCGCCCAGCCGGGTCAGACCGCCCAGCCGGGTCAGACCGCCCAGCCGGGTCAGACCGCCCAGCCGGGTCAGGCCGCCCAGCCGGGTCAGGCCGGTCAGCCAGTCCAGCCTGGTCAGCCGGTACGGCAGGTGCGGCTTGTCACCGCGACTGTCGACCCGGCGCGACTGCCGACCACCCGGGAGCTGCGGGAAGCCCTGCTCGACGCGGGCGCCACCTCCATCGTCGTCTCCGACGCCACGGTCTCGACAGCCCAGCCGGCCGCCCGCGCGCTGCCCCGCGGCTACTGGCTGGACCAGGACCTGCTGGACCGTGCCCGCGTCGAGGTAGTGGTGGAGCGCGACGCCGTGCCGGCCGTGCTGAACGTCCTCGGCGGGTACGGCGCCGACCGGTCGGACAGCTTCGTGCAGGATGTCCAGCCCGCCACGGACGTCCGCTGACCCGGCACCCGGGCCGGCGTTGCCGCACCGCGCCGCGTACCGGCCCGCGGCAGGTCATAGGGTGATCCTCGTGGCGACCCTTCTGCTTCTGCGACACGGCCGGACCACCGCGAACGCCGACGGCGGCCTGGCCGGCCGCCAGCCCGTCGAACTGGACGACACGGGCCGCGCCCAGGCGAGCGCGGTCGGCGAACGACTGCGGGCCGTGCCGCTCGCGGCGGTGGTGACCAGTCCGCTGATCCGCTGCCGGCAGACCCTGGAGCTGGCGCTACCGCAGGCCACGCCCACCGTGGAGGAGGGGCTGATCGAGTGCGACTACGGCAGCTGGGAGGGACAGCCGCTCAAGAAGCTCGCCAAGGAGCCGATCTGGCCCGTCGTCCAGCAGCACCCGAGCGCGGCGGTCTTTCCCGACGGCGAGGCGATGGCGGCTATGGCGGCGCGTGCCGTGGCGGCCGTACGGGCCTGGGACGCCCGGGTCACCGCCGAGCACGGGCCCGAGGCGGTCTGGCTGGCATGCAGCCACGGAGACGTGATCAAGGCGATCGTGGCGGACGCTCTCGGCGTACACCTTGATCTTTTTCAGCGGATCGTGGCTGACCCGGCCTCGGTGACCGCGATCCGGTTCACGTCGTTGCGGCCGTTCCTCCTGCGCCTCAACGACACCGGCGGCGACCTGGCCACGCTGGTGCCGCCGCCGCGCAAGCGGCGTAGGCGGGCGACCCGCGCGACCGACTCCGACGCCGCCGTCGGCGGCGGGGCCGGTGCGGCCGAGTGAGCCGCGCCACGAGCCCTCAGCGCGCCTCTGGGCCGCGTGTCCCACGGGCGGCGGTGGGCCGCGCCACGAGCCCTCAGCGCGCCTCTGGGCCGCGTGTCCCACG
Organism: Micromonospora profundi; assembly: GCF_011927785.1. Lineage (NCBI taxonomy): Bacteria > Bacillati > Actinomycetota > Actinomycetes > Micromonosporales > Micromonosporaceae > Micromonospora > Micromonospora profundi. The sequence goes on from NZ_JAATJK010000001.1 coordinate 2,112,733, forward strand.
GGCGGCGGTGGGCCGCGCCACGAGCCCTCAGCGCGCCTCTGGGCCGCGTGTCCCACGGGCGGCGGTGGGCCGCGCCACGAGCCCTCAGCGCGCCTCTGGGCCGCGTGTCCCACGGGCGGCGGTGGGCCGCGCCACGAGCCCTCAGCGCGCCTCTGGGCCGCGTGTCCCACGGGCGGCGGCGAGCTCGCCGCGGGGCGTCCGCGCGGCCGCCACGCCCGGTGGCAACCCCTCGAACGCCGGGCGTGCCGCCCGTGCGGCGATTCGGGTCGGTGGGGTGCGCAACGCGATGACGGGCCGGATAGGGTCGTGGGTATGACCCACCAGGTGCACGCCTTCGAACCGCCGGAGCGGTTCGTCGCCGGGACTGTCGGGCCGCCGGGGGAGCGCACGTTCTTCCTACAGGCCCGAGGCGGCGGCAGGCTGGTCAGCGTCGCGCTGGAAAAGGTCCAGGTGTCCCTGCTCGCCGAAAAGCTGGAGGAACTGCTCACCGAGGCGCAGCGTCGCTTCGGGGTGGACCTGCCCGAGCTGGCGCCGGTGGTCGGCGACAACGAGCCACTGGACACGCCTGTCGACGAGGAGTTCCGGGTCGGGACGCTCGGGCTGGCCTTCGACGTGGACACCGCGACGGTGGTGATCGAGGCGATCGCCGCTGGAGAGGTGGAGCCCGAGGTCGAGCTGGGCGACGATGACGACGACTCCGACGACGACGATGACGACGACGAGCCGGACGAGGACCTGGATCGGCTCCGGGTCCGGCTCACCCCGCAGGCCACCCGCCAGTTCATCGAGCGGGCCCGGCGCGTGGTGAACGCGGGCCGGCCGCCGTGCCCGCTGTGCGGCCAACCGTTGGATCCCGCCGGGCACCTGTGCCCGCGGCACAACGGTTACCACCGGTGACCTCGTCCGGTTTGCAGCCTCGCCAGGACGGCGACGCCGCGCTGCGCCTGTTGCGCGACGGCACGCTCGACCTGGAGGGGCGGCTCGTCGACGCGTCGAACACGACACTGCGCGGCATCCTGACACTCGACGGCGCGACGGCCCGCTGCGTCTACAAGCCGGTCCGTGGCGAGCGTCCGCTGTGGGACTTTCCCGACGGCACGCTGGCCGGCCGGGAGGTGTCCGCGTACCTGGTCTCCCAGGCCACCGGCTGGGATCTGGTGCCGCCGACGGTGCTGCGCGACGGCCCGTTCGGCCCGGGTTCCTGCCAGCTCTGGATCGACGAGCCGGAGGACGCCGAACCGCTCGTCGGCTTCGTGCCCGCCGAGGCGTTGCCACCGCGGTGGTTTCCGATCGCGGCGGCCCGCGACGACGACGGCGCGGCGTACGCCCTCGCCCACGCCGACGACCCGCGACTGGCCCGCCTCGCCGTCCTCGACGCGGTGATCAACAATGCGGACCGCAAGGGCGGTCACGTGCTTGTCGGCGCGGACGACCGGATCTACGGCGTCGACCACGGGGTGAGCTTCCATGTCGAGTCGAAGCTGCGCACTGTGCTGTGGGGGTGGGCCGGCCGGCAGCTGCCGCCGGACGCGGTGGAGATGCTGGGCGCGCTTGCCGGGCAGGTCGCCGGGCCGCTGGGCGCGGAGCTGGCCGACCACCTGACCATCAGCGAGGTCGCGGAGCTGGCCGCCCGCATCGACCGACTGCGGGACACCGGCCGCTTCCCGCAGCCACCCGAGGACTGGCCGGCGGTGCCCTGGCCGCCCATGTGAGCCGCTGTCATTTTGATCACCGGTGGGGGCGACTCGGGCGGGCCCGAGGGCTGGCTAGGCTGAGGCCCATGGAGTCTTGGGCGGGACACGAGGTGCCACGGCTGCCGGGCAGGGGCGAGCCGCTGGCGTTGTACGACTCGGCGCGGCAGGGTATCCACCCGAGCGAGCCGGTTGGCGCGGGAAGCATGTACGTCTGCGGCATCACGCCGTACGACGCCACACACCTCGGCCACGCCGCCACCATGATCACGTTCGATCTGGTGCAGCGGATGTGGCGCGACGCCGGCCGTGCGGTGCACTACGTGCAGAACGTCACCGACATCGACGATCCGCTGCTGGAGCGGGCCGAGCGCGACGGCGAGGACTGGGTGGTCCTCGCCATGCGCGAGACGGCGCTGTTCCGGGAGGACATGGAGGCGCTGCGGATCATCCCGCCGGAGCACTACGTGGGCGCTGTCGAGTCGATCCCGGACATCGCCGACAAGGTCGAGGTGCTCGTCAAGGACGGTGCCGCGTACCGGCTCGACGACGGCACCGGCGACATCTACTTCGACATCTCCGCCACCGGCCGGTTCGGCTACGAGTCGAACCTGACCCGTGAGCAGATGCTGGAGATCTTCCCCGAGAACGGCGGCGACCCGGACCGGGCCGGCAAGCGCGACCCGCTCGACCCGCTGCTGTGGCGCGGCGCACGCGAGGGCGAGCCGTCCTGGCCCGGCGGCGAGCTGGGGCCGGGCCGCCCGGGCTGGCACATCGAGTGTGCCGTCATCGCGTTGAACCTGCTCGGCGACCGGATCGACGTGCAGGGCGGCGGCAACGACCTGCTGTTCCCGCACCACGAGGCGTCCGCCGCGCACGCCGAGCGGCTCACCGGCCAGGCGCCGTTCGCCCAGCACTACGTGCACGCCGGCATGATCGGCCTGGACGGCGAGAAGATGTCGAAGTCCCGCGGCAACCTGGTCTTAGTGTCGCGGCTGCGCGCCGACAAGGTCGACCCGATGGCGATCCGCCTGGCGCTGATCTCCGGGCACTACCGCAGCAACCGCACCTGGACCGACGACGTGCTCACCGTCGCCCAGGAGCGCCTGGCCCGCTGGCGGCAGGCCGCCGCAGCGCCCGCCGGGCCGTCCGGGGCCGAGCTCCTTGCCGGGGTACGCCAGCGCCTCGCCGACGACCTCGACACCCCCGGGGCGCTGGCGGTAGCCGACCGCTGGGCCGACGCGACGCTGGCCGGAGCGACAGAAGATCCGGAAGCGCCCGCCCTCTTCGCCAAGACAATGGACGCCCTACTAGGCATCCGCCTCTGACCCGTAGGCCCGGCGGCGTAGGTTGCGCTTGACGGCGGCGTGCGCGCGCCGATTCACGCGGCGGCACGGGCGGGCACAGCCGTCGCCACGATTCCGGCCTGAAGATGCCGTCGGTCACGCCCGAAGGCTCTCAAAAGCCCAAGCGCTGCCCTCAGACGCCGACTAGACCGGCCATCCGAGCGTTGATCGACTCGCGTTCCTTGAAACTGCGGCATCCACCGCAGCCGGACACCCCGATTACAAGGAGCCCGAGTCGATCAAGGGGGCGCCCGCGCTGTGCCGCGCCGCGCTGTTTCTTGTTGCGCCCCTCAGAAGCCGATCTTGCCCTCTGGTCGCCGATATGGCCTGATCTGTCCCGACCGTGAAGACAGAAGGCACAAGATCGCGGGGAAGTGGGCCGCCAGGGCTCGGAACTCCCGCCGATCATGGACTTGTGGTGCCCCGCGAAAGGTGCACAACGGCCCATACCGGCCACCACAACTCCATGATCGACGCGGGAGCGGGAGCGGGAGCGGGAAGCGGGAAGCGGGAAGCGGGGCACGGCGAGCGGGGCACGGGAAGCGGGAAGCAGCGCGCGGGGCACGGGGCACGGGGCACGGGGGGCAGCGAGCGGGCGCGGGGCGCGGGGCGCGGGGCGTGCCAAAGCGGGGTCGTTGCGGGCGCGGCGGGGTGCTGGTTTTGGGCGGCTGGAGTGGGCGAAGTCAGCCCAGGACCAGGCCGGGGTCGGGCTCCGGGTCTGGGGTTGGGGCGGGGATCTTGTACTCCTCGGTGAGGGTGGTCATGGGGCCGGGCCAGGTGGCCTGGGCTACCTCGATCGGCTTGCGGTGGCCGTCGTACGCCACGTGCAGCAGGTGCAGCACCGGGGTGTCGGGCCGGATCTGCAGCGTCTCGGCCTCCTCGCGGCTGGGCTGCCGGGCGCTGATCGTGTCGGTGGCCGAGACGTAGCGGCGCCCGGTTGCCTCTTCGGCCTCCTGGTAGAGGGGGCGCCCGAACGCCTCGGCGCGCTCCAGCGAGGTCCCGGCGGTGTCTCTGGGCAGGAACCAGGAGGCGCCCACCTCGACGGGGGAGTCGTCGGTGCGGACGAGGTGGCGGCGGCAGAGCAGGTCGGTGCCGTCGGGGACCCCGAACGCGTCGGCTACCTCGGCGGGGGCGGGGGCGCGACCGACCGAGATGAGTTGCTGACGGTACCGGGCGGCGAGGTCGGTGTGGTATCCGCGAAAGCCGCCGTACCGGCCTCGGGAGAGCCGGTTGAGTCGACGTCGGGTGCCGCGGACGTACGTACCGGAGCCGGGTTTGGTGATCAGGATGCCCTCGACCCGCAGCTGGTCGACGGCGCGCTGCACGGTCTGCTTGGCGACGCCGAACATCTCGGCGATGGCCGGGATGGACGGCAGTCGTTCGCCGGGACCCCAGTCACCGCGGCGCACCTGGGCCTTGAGCTGCGCGGCGATCTGGCGGTGCGGGAACTCGGCTGCCCCGGGATTGATCTGCATCGCCGCCTCCTCAACCATAGCTAGGTTCCTAGGATGCCTTAGAGGGTGTGACGGCGCCACCCCGGACACGCACAACGATCTGACTGCGCACACGAACCGGAGAACAACAAAAGCGGGCCCCGGACAACGAAGTCCGAGGCCCGCGTCGAACGGGGGAGAGGCAGCTACCAGGAGCCGGCGGTGGGGCCGGCCGAGCCGCCCCGGCGCCGTAGGTACTTCTCGAACTCCTGAGCGATCTCGTCACCGGTCAGCGGGGTGATGCCCTCGTCGCCGACCCGTTCCTCCAGCTCGCGGACGTACTCGCCGAGTTCGGCGTCCTGCTCGGCGGCGCTGCGTACCCGCTGCTCCCACTCGGCGGACTCTTCGGCCAGGTCGGCCATCGGCACCGGCAGGTCGACGACCTCCTCGACGCGGTGCAGCAGGGCGAGGGTGGCCTTGGGGCAGGGCGGGTTGTTGGCGTAGTGCGGCACGTGCACCCAGAACGAGACGGCGTCGACCTCGGCGCGGGTGCAGGCGTCGTGCAGCACCCCGACGATGCCGGTGGGCCCGTCGTAGCGGGTGGGGGTGAGCTGGTAGCGCTCGGCGGCCTGCGCGTCGGAGGCGCTGCCGCTGATCGGCAGCGGCCGGGTGTACGGCACGTCGGCCAGCAGGGCGCCCAGCAGCACCACCCGTTCCACTTCAAGGCTGTGGCAGATCTCCAGCACCTGCTCGCAGAACGTCCGCCACCGCATGCTCGGCTCGATGCCTCGGATCAGCACCACGTCACGGTCGGTGCCCTCGGGGCTGGCCACCATGAATCGGGTCGTCGGCCACTCCACCCGGCGGGTCTCCCCGTCGGCCATGGTGATGGTGGGCCGGCTGACCTGGAAGTCGTAGAAGTCCTCCGGGTCCAGTTCGGCGAGCTGCCGCGCGTTCCAGACCTGTTCCAGGTGTTCGACGGCCGCGGTGGACGCGTCGGCGGCGTCGTTCCAGCCCTCGAATGCGGCAATCGCCACCGGGGACCGCAGCACCGGCAGTCCGTCGAACTCGGTCACGCCGTCACCTCACCCTGCTCGTCGCGGCCGACACCGGGACCGCGCCCGATGGTCGGGCCGTGGTGCACGGCGGCGTCCCTGTTGTCCTTCACGTCCGTCAGCCTACGTGCCGGGCAGGGATGCGGCCCATCGGCCGCGCCGGTCCGGCCTCGGCAGGGGCCAGTCATACGGTGGCGAACCGGACAGCGTGATTCGGCTGACACAATATGGGATCGCACTCTGAGGGCAGCCGGGTAGGGCGGGGTCCGCATTAACCTGAACGGGTGCGGACTTCGTTGATGGATGTACTGGCCGATCGGATCCTCATCGCCGACGGGGCGATGGGCACGATGCTGCAGGCCGCTGACCTCACGCTCGACGACTTCGACGGGCTGGAGGGCTGCAACGAGATCCTCAACGTGACCCGACCGGACGTGGTGCGGGGGGTGCACGACGCCTACCTGGCCGCCGGCGCGGACTGCGTGGAGACCAACACGTTCGGCGCCAACCTGGCCAATCTGGCCGAGTACGACATCCCACACCGCATCCGGGAGCTGTCCGAGGCGGGAGCCCGGATCGCCCGGGAGGCCGCCGACGCGGCGAGCACCGCGGAGCGGCCCCGGTTCGTGCTGGGCTCGATCGGGCCGGGCACCAAGCTGCCCACCCTCGGGCACGCCGGGTACGCCACGCTGCGCGACGCGTACCAGGAGAATGCCGCCGGGCTGATCCTCGGCGGCTCCGACGCGCTGATCATCGAGACGTGTCAGGACCTGCTCCAGGTCAAGGCCGCGGTGGTCGGGTCGAAGCGGGCAATGGCCGAGCTGGGCCGGTCGGTGCCGATCATCTGTCACGTGGCCGTGGAGACGACCGGCACGATGCTTGTGGGCAGCGAGATCGGCGCGGCCCTGGCGGCGATCGAGCCGCTCGGCGTTGACCTGATCGGGCTCAACTGCTCGACGGGCCCGGCCGAGATGAGCGAGCATCTGCGCTACCTGTCGCAGCACTCCCGCATCCCGCTGTCGGTGATGCCGAACGCCGGCCTGCCGGTGCTGACCGCCGACGGCGCGTACTTCCCGCTGACTCCTGTGGAGATGGCCGACGCCCTGGAGCGGTTCGTCACCGAGTACGGCGTGGGGTTCGTCGGCGGCTGCTGCGGCACCACCCCGGAGCACATCCGGGTGCTGTCCGAGCGGTTGCACGGTGTCACCGCCCCGGCGCGCGAGCCGCAGCACGAGGCGGGTGTCTCGTCGGTCTACCACCCGGTGCCGTTCGCGCAGGACGCCTCGGTGCTGATGGTGGGGGAGCGGACCAACGCCAACGGTTCCAAGGCGTTCCGGGAGGCGATGCTGGCCGCCGACTGGCGGGCCTGCGTGGAGATCGCCCGCAGTCAGGCGCGGGACGGCTCGCACCTGCTCGACCTGTGCGTGGACTACGTCGGCCGCGACGGCACCGAGGACATGCGGGAGTTGGCAGGCCGTTTCGCCACCGCGTCCACGTTGCCGATCATGCTGGACTCCACCGAGCCCGCCGTTGTCGAGGCCGGTTTGGAGATGCTCGGTGGCCGATGCGTGGTCAACTCGGTGAACTTCGAGGACGGCGACGGCCCCGACTCCCGGTACGCGCGGGTGATGCCGATCGTGCGCGAGCACGGTGCCGCAGTGGTGGCGCTGCTCATCGACGAGGAGGGGCAGGCGCGTACCCAGGAGTGGAAGGTCCGGGTCGCGGCCCGGCTCATCGACGACCTGACCGGCCGGTGGGGCATGGACCGGTCGGACATCCTCATCGACGCGCTGACGTTCCCGATCGCCACCGGGCAGGAGGAGACCCGCCGCGACGGCATCGAGACGATCGAGGCGATCAGGGAGATCGCCCGCCGGTATCCGGGGGTCAACTTCACGCTGGGCATCTCGAACATCTCGTTCGGCCTCAACCCGGCGGCCCGGCAGGTGCTCAACTCGGTGTTCCTGCACGAGTGCGTGCAGGCCGGTCTGACCTCGGCGATCGTGCACGCCAGCAAGATCCTGCCGATGTCGAAGATCCCCGAGGAGCAGCGCGAGGTCGCCCTGGATCTGGTCTACGACAGGCGCCGCGAGGGGTACGACCCGGTGCAGCGGTTCCTTGAGCTGTTCGAGGGCGTCGACGTGACGAGCGCGCGGGCCAGCCGGGCGCAGGAGTTGGCGGCGCTGCCGCTTGACGAGCGGCTCAAGCGGCGGATCGTCGACGGCGAGCGCAACGGCCTTGAGGCCGACCTGGACGAGGCGATGGCCGGCGGCCGGGCCCCACTGTCGATCATCAACGACATCCTGCTGGACGGGATGAAGGTGGTCGGTGAGCTGTTCGGCTCGGGGCAGATGCAGCTGCCGTTCGTGCTCCAGTCGGCCGAGGTGATGAAGACCGCTGTGGCGTACCTGGAACCGCACATGGAGGCAACCGACGACGGCGGCAAGGGCCGCATCGTCCTCGCGACCGTGCGCGGCGACGTGCACGACATCGGCAAGAACCTGGTCGACATCATCCTGTCCAACAACGGCTACGAGGTGGTGAACATCGGCATCAAGCAGCCGATCAACGCCATCCTCGACGCCGCCGAGCAGCACCGCGCCGACGCGATCGGCATGTCAGGTCTGCTGGTCAAGAGCACTGTCATCATGAAGGAAAACCTCGCCGAAATGGCCACGCGCGGGGTCGCGGAGCGCTGGCCCGTCCTGCTCGGTGGGGCGGCGCTGACCCGCTCGTACGTCGAGGACGACCTGCGGTCGATGTACCCCGGGCAGGTGCACTACGCGCGGGACGCCTTCGAAGGCCTGTCCCTCATGGACCGGGTGATGACCGCCAAGCGGGGCGGCGCCCCCGTGATCGACCCGGAGCGGGAGGCGGCCCTGGCGACCCGGCGGGCACGCCGAGAGCGGCAGCGCTCGGTCGTCAGCGAGTCGCTGCCCGAGCTGCACGACTCGTCGGTCCGCTCCGACGTGGCCGCCGACGTGCCGGTGCCCACCCCGCCGTTTCTGGGCACCCGCGTCGTCAAGGGCGTGCCGATGTCGGACTACGCGGCTCTGCTCGACGAGCGGGCCACGTTCCTCGGGCAGTGGGGGCTGCGTGGCGCGCGGGGCGGCAGCGGCCCGTCCTATGAGGAGCTTGTGGAGACCGAGGGGCGCCCCCGGCTGCGCTACTGGCTGGACCGGCTGATCTCCGACCAGGTGCTGGAGGCGGCAGTCGTCTACGGCTACTTCCCGGCGTACTCCGAAGGCAACGACCTGGTCGTCCTGGACGAGAACGGGCACGCCGAGCGCGCCCGGTTCTCCTTCCCCCGGCAGCGCCAGGAACGCCGCCTGTGCCTGGCCGACTTCTTCAAGCCCAAGGGCGACCAGCTCGATGTGGTCGCGCTGCAACTGGTCACTGTCGGCCAGCCCGTCAGCGAGTACGCGGCGAAGCTGTTCGCCCGCAACGAGTACCGCGACTACCTGGAGGTACACGGGCTGTCCGTGCAGCTGACCGAGGCGCTCGCCGAGTACTGGCACCGGCGCATCCGTGCCGAGATGACCCTGCCCGACGGTCGCCCGCTCGGCCACGACGACCCGACGGACCTGGCCGGCCTGCTGCGCAACGACTACCGGGGCTGCCGGTACGCGTTCGGCTACCCGGCCTGCCCGGATCTGGAGGACCGGGCGAAGATCGTGGACCTGCTCGGGGCGGACCGGATCGGTGTGGAGTTGTCCGAGGAGTTCCAGTTGATGCCGGAGCAGGCCACCGACGCCATCGTGGTCCACCACCCGGAGGCCAGCTACTTCAACGCCAAGTAACGGGCACAGCGCTAAGTAGCTCCGGGCCCCGGCGCCGGCCGTGATCGGCCGGCGCCGGATGCCGGTTCAGCGTGTTCCGGTGCGGTGCAGTTGGACGGCGCCGGAGGTCAGATCGCGCGGGGCGATCCGGTCGACGTCGAACTCGGTGCTGCCGGGGCTGTGGTCGTAGACGACCGTCCCGGTGGCGGTTTCGAAGACGACCAGGCGGGCCCGGTCGGTGGGGATGCCCACGCAGTCGGTGCGGCCCGACGAACAGGCGTCCCAGCCGTAGATCACCCAGGTGTAGCCGGACCGGCCGTTGAGGGTTCCCGTACCACGGGAGGCGACCTTGCCGTCCTTGGTGAGCACGAGCCATTCCATGGAGCTGGGTTCGAGCCGGAAGCTCGTCCCGTCCGTCCACGCCTTGCCCTGGCCGACCGGGGTGGTGGCACTGCTGCTCTGGTACTGGGCGGTGTTGTGCAGCCATGTCTGGCCGGCCGCGTTCGGCTCGCTGACCAGGGCGCCGGCCGGGGTGGCGGTGGAGCCGTCGATGTTGGCGGTGCCGGCGTCGGGGTCGTAGACCACGATCATGCTGCCGGACGTGTCGGCGGCGGCGTCGTCGTCGCGGACGGTGACGTCGATGGTGTACATGCCGGCGTCGGTGAAGGTGTGCGTGGCCTGGCAGACGTTGTTGGTGGCAGTCACTGATTCTGTACGGCCGTCATCCCAGACAACGGTGCAGGTGTGGGTGTCGTTGGTGCCGGGATCGTTGAACGGGACCTTCAGCTCGAACGCCGTACGGGCCCGGTGTACTGGCCACTGGGTGGGGGCGACGGCCGCGGCGGCCGCGCGCAGCGGGCTCGGCGCGGGGGTCTCCCGCAGCGACGGAGCGACGTTGCTCAGCGTGACCGTCGCGCTGTCGCTGACCGCTCCGTTGACGCCGTCGTCGGCGGTGAGCGTGACGGTGAAGGTGCCGTCGTCGGTGCAGCTGATCGTCGTGACCGGCGTGCCGGCGTCCTCGAAGGCGCAGGTAGCGCCCGCGTCCACGTCGGAGCCGGCGGTGTACGACCACCGGGTGCTCGGGGCGCCGCCGTCGTCGCGGGCGGAGCCGTTCAAGCCGACCGGGCTGCCCTCGTTGCCGCGGCGGTCGGGACCGGCGCTGACCACCGGCGAGTCGTCAACGTCGGGGTTGTCGGGCGGGGGATTGCTGACGTTGCCGTCGCCGACCGGGATGAACAAGTTGTCGTAGTCCAGGAGCCTGTCGTTCTCCATCCAGATGCCGATGCGGCCGCCGGCCTCCTGGTTCTCGGCGCGGGCGACGAACCGGACGGAGTAGTTGTCCGGCAGCTGCACCGGCCGACCGCGCTCGAGGTCCTCGTCGTGGAACTCCGGTCCGGCCGAGCCCTCGTACGTGGCCGCGATCGGGTACTCGTCGCAGTCCCAGTTGGGAACGGTCGGGTCGTCCGGCGGTGGCGGCATCGAAGTGCGGGCGCAGGTGTTGGTGGAGACGGTCCGGTTGCGGTCCGCGCGGAACCGGTGCTCGGCGCTCTTGGCGCGCGGGATCCGGTGCAGCGGGTCGCTCGCGGTCGCCCCAGGCAGGACCTTGTTCGGGTTGGGCGGCCAACTGGCCGGCGGGTTCGCGCGGGCCTCCTCGATGTGCACGGCGGCGCCCTTGACAGCCGGGTCGGTCGTGCTGAGGAAGATGCCCGGGACGGCGCGGTCGAAGACCGATCCGAGCTGTCGGGCACGGGCGCTGCTCAGATACCACGCGCTGTCGAAGCGCATCCCACCTTCTTCGCTTTCCGTGTCGACGAACTGGAAGTACCAGCCCGGCAGGTCGAAGTCGTACTCGATGTGGAACACGCCCGTCGCGATCTGCTCGCCGTTCGCCGCGGCCGGCTCACGGGCATCGGACATCAGCTCGAAGAAGGCGTAGTTGTTGGCCCGCCAGCCCGGGATCGTCTTCTCGGTGTCGTCGTCCGGCCCCGGGAAGCACGCGTAGTCGTCGTCGACGTCGAAGACGGGGTCGCGATAGCCGCCGTCGCACTCGATGGCGGCTTTCATTTTCGCCGTCGGCGCCGAGAACACCCCCCGGGCCCACAGCACCTCGACCTCGAGAGTGAAGCTTGCCCACCGCAGTTTGCTCGGGTCGTTGATGTGGCCGCCCTGCTTGCCCTCGCCGCGCAGCATGTTCTGCGAGAGGTACTCCCCGCTCAACCGGCACGACGGCGGGAACAGCCCGCACTCGACCGCCCCGATGTACACCATGTGGCTCTGGCAGTAGGAATACCGGTTCTTGATCCAGCCCTGCTCGCGCTTGGCCTCGTCGCTGTGCTCCTCGCACTGCTCGCGCGTCGCGTAGTCGTACACGTCGTCCGGCAGCGACCCGCGCGGGAAACGCCCGGAGTCCACCACGTAGCTCTCGGGACCGGCGGCCGCGGCTCGCGGCCGCGCCCTGGTCGACTCCGAGGGCCCGTCGGCGGTCGCCGGCTTGACGCCGAGGTTATCGAGGTTCAGGTTCTTGCGGAACTCCTCGCTCACCCGCTCGGGATGCTCGATGAGATCAGGGTCGGAGATGACGTACGCAACGAGCTTGCGGGTCGTCTGGTCCGGGCTCGGCTCGGCGTGGGCCGGAGAACCCGGGATCAGGCCCACGAGCATCGACGCCAGGATTGTGACAGGCAGGAACCATCGTCGCATCAGCGCAACTCCCCCGTGGATAGGTGATGTGGGAGTAGTTCAGTCAACGATGCCGGTCGATGCAAGGATGAGTAAGTATGCGGACACTCACGGTCGGTGGGAGATCGCTACCCTCGTAGTCGACCGAGCGGGGAGGGGTCAGCATGGCGGCGCTGGTCGAGCACACCGAGCTGTACGTCGATGTCGACTATCGACTGTTCGCGATGATCGACGACAGCAACGACCGGCGCGACGTTCCGCCCTCACCGCACGAGCTCGATCAATGGGTCAGCTCGACGCCGGGCTACGTGCTCGTCGAGAACATCGACGACTCCGTGGTGCTGGGTAGCGACACCCGGCTGGAGACCTGGGACGGGCCGGCCGACTTCGATCCGGCCGACTGGGACCGCAGCCACGTGCTCGAGGTGGTCTTCGAGTCGGGCATCCTCGGATTCTCCAGCGGCACGGCCGGAGGCATCGCCGACGCCTACCGCCTTCCGCCGGGCCGCCAATGGAGCGTACGGCTGGCCTGGCGCACCGAGGCGCCACCCGCTCCGGACGAGCTGCCGACCGCGTCGGTCCTCATCCAGTTCAGCCCGGCCTGAGCCGCCGAGCCGACACTCCGGGCCGTGAACGGCCGTCGGACGTAGCTGGCCGTCAGGTAGCCGTAGGGTGCGGGACATGCCTGAGGAAGTTGTTCTTCGCCTCGATCGACCGACAGCCACGTCGCTCGCGGACCTGATCTACAACCTCGGTGAGCACCAGGCCGCCGGCATGCCTGTCGCGCAGTTGTCGAGTGACGACAGCGAAAGACTCGGGCGAGTGCTCCACGACCTCTGGCGGGCCTTGGGCGTCTCGCTTCCGTACGGCGATGTTCAGCTGGCGGGTTGATCGACGCATCGCTTGTCGGGGCGGCGGGCCCTTCAACGAGGCGATCCTGGGCGCAGTGGGTGGAGGAATGATCGTCGTGGGTTCCCGCCGTTGGAGGAAGCACCGGACGCCAAAGTCACTCGGCTGAACCAATGCCACGCCGCCTGATCGCGTACGACGCGCTTGTCATGCATTGATCATCGATATATGTTGTCGGCGTGAGCGAGATGCGAGAGCCGAGCTTCCTGGTCCTGACCGCACTGGCCGACCAGCCACGACACGGCTACGGGATCATTCAGGAGGTGGCGGTGCTGTCGGCGAACCGGGTGACGTTGCTCCCGGGGACGCTCTACACCGCGTTGGACCGTCTGGCTTCGCAGGGCCTTGTCGTACGAGACCGAGAAGAGATCGCCGATGGGCGTCTCCGCCGGTACTACCGGTTGACCTCGGACGGGCTGGCTGTGCTCGACGCGGAGACCGCCCGTCTGCGGTCACTCGCCACGGCGGCGGAGCGCAAACTGCGCATCGCCCGCCCGCGCCCGGCGTAAGTCGACGTCACCAAGGAGACTCCATGTCGCGCACACGGGGAAGGCTCGCGCGCCGCTATCGCAGGCTGCTGCTGGGCTATCCACGCCAGTTTCGACGGGCCCGCGGTGAGGAGATCGTTGCGACATTCCTCGATCTCGCCCCGCCGGGTCGGACCCGACCGACAATCCGCGAGACCGCCAACCTGTTCCGCCACGGAATGCGGTGCCGACTGGGGCGACCGAACAGCCGCAGCGTGGTGGTGTGGGCCGCCTTGACCGCGATCGTGTGGGGACTGTTCGGTGGTGCCTTCGCCAGCCGCCTCGGGTGGGAGACCGCCCGTCCGTTACCCAGCGCGGCCGAGGCGACGGAGCTGTTCAGTGGCGTACTGGGTCAGGACACGACTGGTCGCGTCGGAGTGGACCCGGCGTTGTTCGTCATCTACGGGCAGCCGCTCGGCTCCGACAACCTGCACGTCCTGTTCTCGCCCGACGCCGGTGAGTACCAGCAGGGTCGCGCCATGGTGGGCCTGAGCGGCCCGTCGCGGGTGGCCCCCCAGGCCCTTGTCGAGTCCAGCCGAGCGTGGCTACGCGACAACGGATGGCGTGTCTCGGACGTGATCACCCGCAACAGGGTGGAGTGCACCAGCTGCGACGAATCGAAGCTGCCCAGGAGCGCGGTCTTCGCCGCGTGGCGGGGGGACGACGTACTGAATCTCGACATATCGCTTGGCAGTTCCCTGTCGCCTCCGCCGAAGCCGGGGGTGACCGACCACAGTGACGAGACATACGTCTACGCCGAGTTGACGCGGGCGGCCCCGGGAGCGGTCAAGCCCTTCGGCGTCGCAGGCTTCCTGCTCGGGATGGTGGTGGCCTGGTTGATGTTCGGGTGGGCCAGCCGCCGCACCGAGAATCGCGGCCGGACGCTGCGCGTGCTCACCGCTGTTCTGTTCGGACTTGCCGCCGTCACGTGGTGGGCACCGATCCTCCTTGCTGGCCCGTCCACGCTGAGGCATCACACGGACGAGCCGCACCCGTCCTGGCACCCCATGTGGGAGTGGCTCGGGCAACCAGCTCTGGCGCCACTATTCGTGGTGGGGGCGGGCGCGGCGCTGCTCGCACTCACGGCGTCCGCGTTGCCCCGCCGCCACGTGCCGTCGACCGACGTCCGACCGGCAGGCTGAGCGGCGAACCGCCGCACGGTGGTGGGGACCTGTACATGCGAATAGTCGTGACGAAGGTGAGTTGGCAGCCATGCACCTGCTGGTCAGTACGGTTGGCCGCAGACCTTCCAGGCACCGTCCTCCTTCACCAGCGGGATCGCGCGCCGGTCGGTGAAGCCGCTGTCAAGCTTCAGGGCCATGCTCACGGTCCCCGAGGTGCGCCCGTTGACTGTCGACACGTTGACGCCGTTGACCTTGTGGCTCTGGATCTGTGGCTGTCTGGCGACGCCCCGGACGAATGCGTCCTTCGTGAAGCTTCTGCGCGTGTCGGTGCACAACAGCTCGTACGCCGCCGCCGCGTCGCCGGCCTCCAGGTCGCTCACGAACGACTCGGCGGCCTGTCGAGCCGGATCGGTTGCGGCTTTGAGGCCCTTGAACAGAAAGAAGCCGCCGGTGCCGACGCCGGCGCAGCACAGCACGACGACCACGCCTACGACGATCAGCACGGTCCGCAGCGTCCGTCGCTTGGGTGGTGGCGGGGGCACCTGGTACGGGTAGGTCATAGATAGCGACGGTAGGGGACGCGAGAAAGTCTCGATCCCCCCGAACGGTTGATCTTGTCGTGTCGGTTCGCCCGTCCGTTCGGTCGGGTGCGCGTCGGTACGTCCATCGGTGACCACCCGCATCGATGTTCCAAGGTGGACGGCCAGCCGGCACATATCGACGACCGGCTCCTCTGCTGTGCTCCTGCTGTGGCCCGGCTGTGGGTCGTTGGAGTTCAACTGCCCCCGATCAGCGGTGCCGCCGGCTCACCTCGCCCAGCACACTCCCGGAGGTGACCACTTACCCGGCGAAAAAGAAGATCGGCAATCTCGGTGCCGTTGGTATCGCCGCCGCGATCTCGGTCTTACTGTGCTGCGGCGTCGGCACCATCGGGGCGCTCACCACCGACGACAGTGACAAGAAGCCCACTGCGGCGGCCACACAGACCGCTCCGACGGCCAGCGACCGTCTCGCGGAGGACGCGAGCGCCACCCCGGACGCGCCGCCGTCGACGATCCCAGAGCCTGCCGCGTCGAGCCCGACACCGGGCCCGCAGGACACCAGTGGTGAGCCGACACCTCGGCCGATCGTGAAGCCGACGACCACCAAGCCCAAGCCGAAGACGACGACGGCAGCACCCAAGCCGAAGGCGACGACGGCAGCGCCGAAGCCGAAGCCCACGACGGCGAAACCGAAACCGCCATCGGTGGCAACAGTGCATCCCGGGTCGTTCTGCTCCAAGCAGGGAGCGCGTGGGGTGACGAAGACCGGTAAGCCGATGGTGTGTACGACCACCGCGACGGACTCCAAGAAGCGGTGGCGGGCGGCGTAGTCCCAGGCGACGACCGTCGGCGGGGCGGCGCGCGTCGTCCGTGCCACCCCGCCGGTGACCGTCGGGGATCTCACCCGAGGGCGATGACCAGCTTGCCGGTGGTGTGGCCGGTCTCCACGGCCGCCACCGCCTCCGCGCTCTGGTCGAAGGTGAACGTCCGTGTGATGTGCGGATCGATGGTGCCGTCCACCATCAGCGCGGCGACAGCCTCAAGCGACGTTCTGCCGAGCCGACGGTCCACGAACTCGCCACCCAGCTCACTCACCGTGTAGTCCGCGGCCGACAGCAGGTACTTGGCATCCTTCACCAGCCCGGCGACCGAGCGCAGCGAGTCGCCGCCGACGAGGTCGAACAGCCCGTCGACACCGGACGGCGCGAGCGCCCGCACCTGTCCCGGAATGTCGCCGGCGGTGTAGCTGGCGAAGGTGACGCCGAGCGCCTCGGCCACCGCCCGCTTGCTGTCGCTGCCCGTTCCGATGACAGTCAGTCCCCGTGCTCGGGCAAGCTGCGCGGTGGCGAGGCCGGTGCTGCCACCGACACCGTTGATCAGCAGTGTCGAGCCTGCCGGCAGGTCGAGCCGGTCGAGCCCGTCGAGGGCTGTCGTGCCGGAAACCGGTACTGTCGCCGCCCACTCGTAGGGCAACGACTCCGGCTTGCGGGCCGCGTTCTCCGCCGGCAGGACTGTCGTCTCGGCGTACGTGCCGGCGCCGCTGAGCGCGAACCCGAACACCGCGTCGCCCACCTTGAGATCGGTGACGCCGGCCCCGACCGCGAGAACGTCGCCGGCGGCCTCCATCCCCATCACCTGCGGGAACGGTACGTGCCCGTTGAGCGCCGGGACGGCGCCGTCGCGGAGCAGGTGGTCGAGGCGTGCCACCCCGGCTGCCCGGACCCGGATGAGGATCTCGTTGTCGGCGGGCTTCGGGTCGGGTCGATCGAAGTACTGCTGGACCTCGGGGCCACCGAATGCGTGGTAGCCAAATGCGCGGCTCATCGTCGCTCTCCTTCATGTGTGTTGACGACTGGCGACGCTATTTGCTGACGTTGACGTCAGAGGCAACATCGAGTGGTCCGGGTCACACGTCGGCGGGGGTGGGCCGGCGCTACTGTCGTTGCTGACGGTGACGTCAGAGGCAGGAACCGGCGCGGTGGGACGTACCGAAAGGGGTGATTGTGCGCATCGGCGAGGTGGCGGAGCGATCCGGGGTCAGCGTGCGCGCCCTGCGGTACTACGAGGAGCAGGGCCTGTTGCAGGCCGAGCGCAGCGCGAGCGGGCAGCGACACTACGGCGCGGCAGCGGTGGAGCGGGTGAACCTCATCCAGCAGCTCTACGCCGCCGGCCTGTCGAGCCGGGACATCCTCGAACTGCTCCCGTGCGTCTACACCGGCAGCGCCACGCCCGACATGATCGCCAGGCTCACGGCCGAGCGGAACCGCATCGACCGCCAATTGAGCGACCTCGCCGAGGCCCGGGAACGGCTGGACTCGGTTATCCGCACCGCCTACCAGCACCTGGAGCGGGACGCCGCTGCCTGAGGGCGCGCCGCCAGGCTAGGCGGCACCCTCGCCGAATGTCTCGCGCAGGGCCCGACCCAGCGGTCGGCCGGTCGTCGGCTCGATGAACAACTCGGCGAGCAGGAGGTCGGCGAGGTAGGTCGGGTTGATGCCCGACTCCTTGCGACCGAGGGCCTGGAGCGCGCCGCCGAGGCGCAGGGCGGCCTTCGCCGCGCCGGACGGCATCCGCGAAACCCGACGAGGTCGACCCACCGCCGCGGCGATGCGGCCGAGCATGTCGTCCCAGGTCAGGTTCTCGTCGGCCACCGGGATGTCGTCGCCGCTGGCCGCCTCCAGGGCATCCACCGTGACCTCGGCGACGCTGCGCGCCGAGGCTGCGGCGGTTCCGCCGGTGGGGGCGACCAGAGGTGTACGCGAGCGCGCCCACCGGTCCAGCGGCCCGGCCCAGTTGGGCAGCCGGTCACCGGCGCGGCCGAAGACGAACGGCAGTTCGAGGACGGCGACCGGCAGATCGGTGCCCGCGGCTTCCCGTCCTTCCCGGGCCTGTTCCACCCGGCACCGGATGTACGTGTGCCGCTCGGCGAGCCGCCACTGCGGATGCAACCTGTCGAAACAGGTGTAGTACGAGCCCATGACGACCCCTCGGGTGAGGCCCTCCAGGCGCGCGGCGGTGAACAGGCGCACGACCGGCTCGACGTTGTCGTGGCGGAACTGCGGATAGATCGGCTTCGGCAGCGGTCGTTGCTCGTCGGTGCGGGTGGCGTAGACGACGCCGTCGTGGTCGGCGAGCAGCGGGCGCAGGTCGTCGACCGAGGCGGCGTCCACGTCGACAAGGTGGTCGACACCCGGGCGGGCGGTACGCGCCACAGTGGTCGCGGCGTGGCCCCGCTCGCGCAGGACCTCCACGACATGCGCGCCGATCAGACCGCTGCCACCCACCACGAGAATCCGCACGATGCATCGTCCACTCTGGATACGGGTGGTTGTCAAGCAGTCATCGTGGTCGCTGCGGTCGGTTACCGGTGGAGGCGCTGGTTCCGCTCCTCGTCCGCCGCCGTGTTCTGCGTCGTCCAGAGCGCGAGCAGGCGCATGTTGTCGTGTGAGCTGCTGCCGGGATCGGTGTTGTAGACGAAGAGGGTCTGGTCGTCGTCGCCCGGCAGCGTCAGCGCCTCGTACCGGATGGTGATGGGTCCCACGGCGGGGTGGATCATGTGTTTGGTGCCGTGGGTCCGCTCGTGCACCCGGTGGTTGTCCCACCAGGTGCGGAACTGCGGGCTCTTGATTGTCAGCTCGCCGACGAGTTCGTTGAGCTGAGGGTCGTCGGGGAAGCGGCCGGCGTAGAGGCGCAGGGTGCCCACGACGTCGGCCGCCACTGTCGCCCAGTCGGTGTAGACCTCGCGGGCGGCGGGGTCGAGGAGGACCCACCGGGTGTAGTTGCGTTCGCGGGGCGGCAGTCGGGGCCAGTCGGTGAGCAGGGTGCGCGCCAGCAGGTTCGACGCGAGGACGTCGGTGCGGCGGCCGACGATGAACGCCGGGTGGTCGACCATCGAGGCGATCAGCTGGTGCATGGCGGGCCGTACCCGCTGCCCCGGCACGTCCCCGGTGCGGTGCCGGGCCGGCCGGGCCAGGTCGGCGAGGTGGGCCCGGGCGGCGGCCTCAAGCCGGAACACCCGCCCCAACGCGTCGAGGACCGCCTCCGAGGGGCTCGTGTGCCGGCCCTGTTCGAGGCGGGTGTAGTAGTCGACGCTCACCCCGGCGAGCTGCGCCACCTCCTCCCGGCGCAGGCCGCGGACGCGCCTGCCGGACTGCTCGACGAATCCCGCCGCCTCCGGCGTCGTGTCGGCGCGGCACTTCCGCAGGAAGTCTCCCAGCTCTGTCCGTCGCACCATGCCGTCAATCATCGCGCGCGTCGCGGCGAACGCCCAGGTGCTGGGTGGGCACGGCATTCCCCGGTACGGCTGGGCCCGGCCAGGGGTGTCCGAGCCCCCCGCCCCGCAGCAGCATGAAATGCGTTCCCGCAGTGCTCAGCGCTTCACAAGCTGCCACACCAGTCACAAGGAGAACTTCGATGGCCTACCCCACCACCCGACCCGCCACCTGGTTCGTCACGGGCACCTCCCGTGGGCTCGGCCTGGAGTTGGTCAAGCAGCTCCTCGAGCGGGGCGACAACGTCGCGGCGACGACAAGGTCGGCCGAGCGTCTCGACGCGGCCCTGGCCTCCGTGGACCGGTCCCGGCTGCTGCCGATCGAGGTGAGCCTCACCGACGAGTCGGCGGTCGCGGCGGCGATCGGCTCGACCGTCGAGCGGTTCGGCGCGATCGACGTCGTCGTGAACAACGCCGGCTACGGCTATCTCGCCGCCGTCGAGGAGGTCACCGACGCCGACGCCCGACAGATGTTCGACGTGCAGATCTTCGGACTCTGGAACGTCCTCCGTGCCGTGCTGCCGCACCTGCGCGAGCAAAGCAGCGGACACATCATCAACGTCTCCTCGATCCTCGGCCTGACCTCGTTTCCGGGCTGGGGCCTCTACTGCGCCGGAAAGTACGCAGTGGAGGGGCTCACCGAGTCGCTGGCCGCGGAGGTCGGCGGGTTCGGTGTGCGGGTCAACCTCGTGGAGCCGGGCTACATGCGGACCGACTTCCTGCGTACGGAGTCGCTCGGCCTGCCGTCGGGGACGGTGGCCGGCTACGAGTCGATCCGGGAGATGACCGAGGCGCACCTGGCGATGCCCGGCACCCAGCTCGGTGACCCGGTGCGGGCCGCGACAGCCATCATCGAGGTGGCTGCCTCGGGTGAGGCGCCGTTGCACCAGCTGCTCGGTTCGGATTCCTACTCTCTGGCCAGGGCCCGGATCGACTCGCTGACCGCCGACGTCGAGGCGGGTCGCGAGCTGGCGTACACGACTGACATTCCGCAGCAGAGCTGAGCGCCGCGGCGTGGGTCCGGCCTGGACAGTGTCCAGGCCGGACCCACGCGCTCCTAGCCGGTCAGGATGAACCTCTCCCAGGAGCCGACCGACGCGCGGTTGGCGATCAACGAGCCCGCTCCGGCGTTCTCGGCGGCCACGATCTGGTTGTTGACGGTGGCGCGAAGGCTGACAGTCCCGTCGGTGTTGGTGATGAGCTGGAACGTCTCCCACGCGCCGATCGTCGTGCGGTTGGCGACAAGTGGTTCGGTGCCCGCGTTCTCGGCGCAGACGTACAGGCCGCTCGCGCGGGACCGCAGGGCGATGGTGCCGTTGCCGGCGTCCACCCTGTCGAATTGCTCGGTCGACCCGACTGTGGCCTTGTTGGCGATCAGCGCGGTGGTGCCGACCGCCGACACGTACTGGTTGTTGACCTGCGCCCGCAGGCTGATCCCGGCGGTGCCGCCAGTGGTGCCCGTGGTGAAGGTGAACGCGTCGACGTCGAACAGGTAGCCGGACCCACCCTTGAAGACCAGGTACAACGTGGTCGTCGAGGCGGGCGGGTTGGTGATGGCGCCGGACACCTCGGTGAAGGTCTCCCAGTTGCCGGTCACCGGCACCGTGACGGTGCCCAGCAGTGTGCCGGTCGCCGATCCGGCACGGACCTCGATGGTGCCGCCGGCACCCGCCGACGACGCCCGCACGGTGAAGCGCGTCGCATTGGACAGGTTGTACGGCTGGTACGAGATCCAGTCGTTGTTCTCGATGAACCCGGCGGTGCGGCCACCCTCGGCGCTCGTGTGCTCGGTGACCTGGACACCCGACTGGGCGCCGAAGTGCTCACCCTGGCGGTGTTTCGGCTGCAGGGTCTTGATGCTGTGCGTGGTGAGCGCGCCGTTGTCGGTGTAGGCGGCGTCGAAGACGCCGTAGATGTTTGCCGCCGCGTCGTGCTCACCGTCCGTGGGTACGGTGATCGTGCCGCTGCACCCGTTCTTCGAGGTGATCTGGTGGGCGTGGCTGTCGTGGCCCAGCGCGTAGGTGAGGCTCACCCGGGCGCAGTCGATCGTCCCGTCCTGCGGGTCGCTCACCGAGATCTGGTACGGCACCGTGTCACCGAAGCTGAACAGCTGCCCGTCGGCGGGCAGAGTCAGCGACACCGTCGGAGCGGTGTTGCCCACCGTGACGACAAGGCTCGCCGTGCCGGACAGACCGGTCGGGTCGGTGACCTTCAGTGTGGGGCTGTACGTGCCGTTAGTGGTGTACGTCTTCGTAGGGTTCGCCGCCGTCGACGTGGTGCCGTCGCCGAAGGTCCACAGGTAGCTCAGCGCCCCACCCTCGGGGTCGGAGCTACCCGCCGACGAGAAGTTGATTGTCAGAGGGCTCGGCCCGGAGGTCGGGTTCGCCGAGGCGACAGCGATCGGGTTGCGGTTGCCGCCGCCGATGTACTCGATCCGGAACAGCGCCTGGTTGTTCGAGCCGGTGCCGTAGTCCAGCACGTACAGGGCGCCGTCCGGGCCGAAGGCCATGTCCATGACCTGCGTGCCGCTCCACGGGAAGTTGGAGATTTCGCCACGGGAGCCGTCGGAGTTGACGGCGATGGCCTTGATCCAGCGGCGGCCGTACTCGCCGGCGAAGAACTGCCCGTTCAGCGACGCGGGGAACTTGATGCTGGAGTTGAGCGACGCGTCGTACCGGTAGACCGGCCCGCCCATCGGGGACTCCGAGCCGCTGCCGAACTCCGACGGTGACCCGGAGTCTCCGGCGTACTTGATCCAGGCCGGCTTCGCCGCGGGCAGCGTGGTGAGGCCGGTGTTGCGGAACGAGTTGTTCGTCGGCCCGCCCGTGCAGTTGTACTTGGACTGCGACGGCCCGGACGGGAACGTGTATTCGTTGTATGTTTCCGTGCTCGTGTTGGTGCCCGTGCAGTACGGCCAGCCGTAGTTGCCGGGCGCCGTGATCCGGTTGAACTCGACCTGACCCTGGGGGCCCCGGCTGGAGTTCGTGGACCCGGCGTCCGGGCCGTAGTCGCCGAGGTAGACGACGCCGGTGGCCTTGTCGACGCTCATCCGGAACGGGTTGCGCAGGCCCATCGCGTAGATCTCGGGGCGGGTGTTGGCAGTCCCGGGCGCGAACAGGTTGCCCGACGGGATCGTGTACGTGCCGTCGGCCTGCGGTTTGATCCGCAGCAGCTTGCCCCGCAGGTCGTTGGTGTTGGCCGCCGTGCGCTGGGCGTCGAACTGCGGGTTGCGGTTGGTCCGCTCGTCAAGCGGCGCGTAGCCGGACGACTCGAACGGGTTGGTGTCGTCGCCGGTGGTCAGATACAGGTTGCCGGCGGCGTCGAAGTCCAGGTCACCACCGACGTGGCAGCACTGCCCACGGTCGTTGGCGACCTGGAGCACGATCCTCTCGCTGCCCATGTTGAGCGTGTCGTCGGTGTTGAGGGTGAACCGGGACAACCGCAGGTGCCCCTTCCACCTGTCCCAGTCCGACTGCGAGCCGGTGGTGGGGGCGTCCCCGGACGGCGTGCTCAACGTGGGGGAGTAGTAGAGGTAGATCCACCGGTTGGTGGCGAAGTTGGGGTCGACGGCGACGCCCTGCAACCCCTCCTCGTCGTGGGTGTAGACCGACAGCGTCCCGGAGACCTTTGTGTTGCCTGCCACGTCGGTCACCCGCAGGACGCCGTTGCGGGCGGTGTGCAGCACCGAGCGGTTGGGCAGGACGGCCAGGGACATGGCCTCACCGAGCTCCGCCGAGCCGGTGGCGAGCTTGACCTGCTGGTAGTCGGAGGCGGGGATCACCACCGCCTGGGCGGGGGTTGGTGCGGCAACGGCCAGGAGCACGCCCGCGGCGGCGGTGAACGCCGCGACGAGGGCCCGGGGCCAGCGCCGGGGGTACGAGAGCATGATCGTCCTTCCTCGACGACCAGGGCCGGGCGTGCGGGGGCGCACCACGGCCGGGTGGGGGTGGTGAGAGGCGAACCGGGGGTGGGGTCAGCCGGTGACGAGGTCGAACTTCTCCCACTGGCCGATCGAGGTCCGGTTGGCGATAAGCGCGGACGCGCCCGCGTTCTCGGCGGCGACGTACCTGTTGTTGACGGTGGCCCGCAGGCTCACAGTGCCGTCGGAGTTGCGCACGAGCTGGAACGTCTCCCACGCACCGGCGCTGGCCCGGTTGGCGATCAGCGCGGCGGCGCCGGCGTTCTCGGCGGCCACGAACTGCCCGTTGCTCTTGGCGCGCAGCGCGACGTTGCCGTTGCCCAGGTCGACCAGGTCGAACCGCTCGCTGGTGCCGATGGCGCTGCGGTTGGCGATCAGCGCGGTGGTGGAGTTCGGCGCGCTGACGTACTGGTTGTTGGCCCGTGCCCGCAGGCTCGATCCGCTGGGCGGAGGCGGCGGAGTGGTGGTGCGCGGCGAGCAGTCCGCCGTGACCGCGCCCGCGGCGACGCGCAGGCCGCCGAGCAGCATCTGGGTGAAGTTCGGGTCGCTGTAGGACGCCTCGGTGTGGCCGAGACCCGTGTACCAGGCCCGTCCGCCGCCGTACGCCTTGCACCAGGTGATCGGGTGGTCGCCGCTCATGTTGCCGCCGCTGTAGGACGACTCGTCGAGGCTGGCGAGGACCCGCACGCTCGACCGGGGGTTGGTGCGGTAGTTGTACCACTCGTCGGAGCGGACCCAGGTGTCGCCGAGGTGGGCGGTCGACGGGTTCGTCCGGTCCTCGATCCGTACCGTCGCGGTCTGGATCGCCGGGTGGGAGTCGAAGTACGCCCCGACCAGCCCGCCGTACCAGGGCCAGCTGTATTCGGTGTCGGCGGCGGCGTGCACACCGACGTATCCGCCGCCGGCGGCGATGTACGCCTCGAACGCCGACTGCTGGCTGGCGTTGAGGACGTCACCGGTCGTCGACAGGAAGACCACCGCCTGGTACTGGGCCAGGTTGGAGGTGGTGAACTGGCCGGCGTCCTCGGTGGAGGTCACTGTGAACCCGTTGCCCGCGCCGAGCTGCTGGATGGCCGCGATGCCGGTGGGGATGGACGAGTGGCGGAACCCGGCGGTCTTGCTGAACACCAGGACCTTTGTCAGGGGTGCGGCCGAGGCCGGGGCCGGAAGGGCGACGAGGCTGGCCAGCATCACGGCCAGGCCGGTGATGAGTGCCAACACACGGGGACGGGAACGCATGCTTGTGCTCCTCTGCTGAGCGGCGACCCCGGATGTGCCCGCGGGCACGCCAGGGCCAGGGTGGCGGTGGTGCGGAAGCCAAGCCGCCGATGCTCGGCCGAGGTGGTGTGGTGGTGCCCGAATGGCGCGCGTGGAGCCAGCCGACGGCTCCGAGCGACCATTGTGAGCGTTCACAGTATATCGATTGTCGTCGCTGAGGCAGTAAACCTCTGATGTATGAGCGTCGTCAAGCGCTCGCCTGGCGGCGTCCACGGGTTGGAATCCGACAGCGAACGAGAAGCGTCAGGAATCGGCCTCCGGGCGGACGGCACGCCAGTCCAGGCGGTCCCGGTAGAGGTGCCGTACGACGGTCCACCCGACAGCGAACGGTATGGCCCCCATCGCGACGCCGCCCAGGACGTCGGCGCCCCGCACGTCGAAGACGCCGCCCACGTCCCCGAACAGTTGGGCGACGGTCTGGAAGGCGACGTGGAAGCCGATGCCCGCCCAGATGTCGCCGGTCGCGGCGCGGAAGCCACCCAGCAGCAGCGCGAAGACGAAGAAGAGCAGCAGCCGGTCGGGCGACCGGGCGGCTCCGACGAGGAACCCGAACGCGGTGAACAGCGCGGCCTGCCCGACAGCCGCCTGCCAGGCCGGCAACCGGGTGGCGAGGGAGTGTTGCAGGTAGCCACGGAAGACCAGTTCCTCCGGCAGCGCCTCGTACAGGAAGACGAGCACGACAAGCAGGGCCGCCACGCGCACGGCGTCGCCCAGTGACGTCCGTAGGCTGATCTCGACCCAGCCGAGGCCGAGGCAGAGCGCGAGCCCGACGGCGGCCGGGACGAGCCAGCAGGCCATACCGAGCAGCAGGCGTCGCCAGCCGGCCCGCAGCGAGGGCAGCCCGAGCCCGGCCCACGGACGCCGGTCCAGCAGACGCCGGGCGGCCACCACAAGGGGTACGACGAGCGCCGTCGTGAGGACGGCCCGGACGACGTGGGTCGTGCGGCTGTAGTCACGGCCGAGCAGGGCGTCGTGATGGAGGAACAGCCACACCAGCACCGCGCCGGTGAACACGACGAGGACCCGCCAGTGCAGGGCGAGGCGAGGTCGGCCGCTCACCCCGCGCAGCGTAGCCACCGGGGTCAACGACAGAGGGTCAGTGACCCAGGACGAGGTACGCGAGGCCGACGACGCCGCGGTAGTCGCCGACGTACTGGCGTAGCCGGTCGTCGAGTTCGGCGCGGACCTGCGCCGCGCGGGGATCCTGCGGGTACGTCAGCAGCCACTCCTGCCGGCCCGCGAGCCAGGTGGACTCGAAGTCGTCCCACTCCCGCTGATCGGCGGTGCTCACGTGCAGCATCCGCCAGCCCCGCCCCCGGGCGGTCTCGACGAGGCCCGCGAGGTCCGTGATGTCCGCGCCGAAGATCTGCTCGGCCGCCGCCGTGGGGTCGCGTTGCCAGTAGGCGGTGCCGAACAGCAGCCGACCGCCCGGCCGGACCACCTTGGCCAACGCGTCGAGGGCAGCGCCGGTGCCGCCGAAGGCGTGCGCCGAGCCGATGCACAGGACCCGGTCGGCCGGCTCGTGCCAGGCGGCCGCTTCCCCCATCACGAAGGCGACGTGCCGGTTCAGCGACCGACCGGCGGCGAGTGCGCGCCCCCGGGCGAGGGCGGCCTCGTCGGTGTCGACGCCGACCCCCCTCGTCGCGACCGGGCCGGCCACACCACCGGCGGCGACGGCCCTGAGCAGCAGCTCACCCCAACC
This sequence comes from Micromonospora profundi, assembly GCF_011927785.1. Classification (NCBI taxonomy): domain Bacteria; kingdom Bacillati; phylum Actinomycetota; class Actinomycetes; order Micromonosporales; family Micromonosporaceae; genus Micromonospora; species Micromonospora profundi. The sequence continues at coordinate 2,138,987 of NZ_JAATJK010000001.1, forward strand.
ACACCCGAGATCGAGTACGCGCGCACCGGGCCGGACGTCGAGTCGTCGCAGCAGCAGGGCCGCGTGCTCCTCCGACAGCGGCGTGTTCCAGCGCATCCGCGCGTAGCGGCTGGTGGCGAGGTGGTCGGTGGATCGCATCGGATCAGGGTGTCAAGCCCTGATCAGCGGCGCGCACCGGGTCCGGTGTGGCGGGTGTGGCCGGGGCGGCGGCCAGCGCCTGGTAGTAGGACCGCATGGCCGGGTGGTAGTCGTCGAAGGCCGGCCGGGGCGAGCCGTCCCGGGAGGCGACGAGCATGTCGAGGTAGTACTCCCATCCCGCACCCGTCTCGGCGACGCCGTCGAGGGTGGTGAGGTGCTGGGTGAACCGCAGCTGGGTGGTGCCGTCGGTCTCGGCCAACGCCATGTCCAGCAGCCAGGCGCCGTAGCTGTCGACCATCGACACGGCGAGGTGTCGCTGTGGTTCGCACTCCTCGATGCGGACCTCGCACCAGGGCTGCTCCTCCTCGTACGCCATCTGGACCCGGATGGTCCGGCCCGGCGCGGCGTCGCCCTCCCAGGGGCCGAACCAGCGGGCGGTGCGTTGCGGCTCGGTCAGGCTGGCCCACACGTCCGCCACCGGTGCGCGGAACGTGCGGGTGAGGACGAGATCATGGCCGGTGGCGGTGCGGAACAGGCGTCCGCCTGGTGTGCGGGTCATGCCGTGTGCTCCCTTCGGTGCTCCGCCGGGCCGCGGGCGCGGCTCTCTCGGCGGGTGCGATAGACCTCGGTCTCCAGCGCGTCGAGGTGCCGCTCCCACGGCGCGGGCGTGGCGAGATCGGCGAGCCAGTCGAGCAGTTCGGCGAGCGGGCCGGTGTCGAGCCGGTAGATCCTCCTGCGGCCGACAAGGTCGTCGCGGACCAGTCCGCACTCGCGCAGCACGCGCAGGTGGCGGCTGATAGCGGGTCGGCTGATGGCGAACTGCGTGGCGATCTCGCCCGCGGGCAGCGGCGCGTCGCGCAGCAGGGTCAGGATGCGTCGCCGCACCGGGTCCGCGATCGCGGCGGCCACCTCGTCCACCCGGAAAGTGTAACCCATCGGTTACGCATAATTTCTGTGGAGATTTCCAACACTCCCAGTCGCTCCCGTCGATGGTGGCGACATGATCACCTGACCTGGCACTCTTGAACGTATGCCAGCAGCCCTGCTCCGATTCCGCATGTCCGACTGGACTGTCGCCGTGCCTGTGCTCGCGGTGCTCATGCTGGTCGTGACCTGGGGACGAGAACTTTCCGGCCCCATCGTGGTGGTGGTGGCGGCGCTGCTGGGCGGTGCGGTGCTCGCGGCCGTGCACCACGCCGAGGTGGTCGCGCACCGGGTGGGAGAGCCGTACGGGTCACTGGTGCTCGCCGTCGCGGTCACCGTCATCGAGGTCGCACTGATCGTCACGTTGATGATCAGCGGGCCGGAGAAGACGCAGTCGCTCGCCCGGGACACCGTCTTCGCCGCCGTCATGATCACCTGTAACGGCATACTCGGCCTGTCGCTGCTGCTCGGAGCACTCCGCCGACGGGTGGCCGTGTTCAACCCGGAGGGCACCGGCGGGGCGCTGGCCACCGTGATCACCCTGGCCACCCTGAGCCTTGTCATCCCGACCTTCACCACGGCCCGGCCGGGCCCGGAGTTCAGCCCGGCCCAGCTCGCCTTCGCCGCCGTCGCCTCACTGGCCCTGTACGGGCTGTTCGTGCTCGTGCAGACCGGCCGGCACCGCGACTACTTCCTGCCGGTCGACAGCCGGGGCAAGGTCATCGAGACGGAGGAGCACGCCAAGCCGCCCACGAACCGCGCGGCGCTGGTCAGCCTCGGCCTGCTGCTTGTGGCACTGGTAGCGGTGGTCGGCGACGCCAAGACCGTCTCACCGACCATCGAGGCCGCCGTGGCGGGGGCGAACCTGCCGCACGCGTTCGTCGGCGTGATCATCGCGCTGCTGGTGCTGCTGCCGGAGACACTGGCCGCCGGCCGCGCCGCCCGCCGCGACCGCGTCCAGATCAGCCTCAACCTGGCGCTCGGCTCCGCGATGGCAAGCATCGGCCTGACCATCCCGGCCATCGCGATCGCCTCGATCTGGCTGGACGGGCCGCTGCTGCTCGGCCTCGGCGGCACCCAACTCGTCCTGCTCGCGCTCACCGCTGTGACAGCGGTCCTGACAGTGGTCCCGGGCCGGGCCAACGTGTTGCAGGGTGGCGTGCACCTGGTGCTGCTGGCCGCCTTCGTCTTCCTTGCCGCCAGCCCCTGATCCCGCCTCGTTCACGGAGGGGTTCCCGGTTGCTCAGCCAGGAACCCCTCCGTCCGTCTCTGCCGGCGGATCGTCGGCGAGGCGGTCCGCGCGGGCGTTCAGGTAGCGCTGCTGGGCAAGGTTCGTCGACAGCGCCGCCGCCAGCCGGTACGCCTCGCGCGCCGCGACCCGATCACCCTCGGACTCCCACAGGTGCGCGCGGGCGGCAGGCAGCCGCGGATCGTCGGCCAACCGGGCGTCGCCGGCCAACCCGGCCAGGAGCGCCAGGCCGGCCCGCGCGCCAGTGCTCATCGCCACCGCCACCGCGTGGTTGAGCGCCACGACCGGGTTGTCGGCGAGGCCGAGCAGCACCTCGTACAGGGCGGTGATCTGCGCCCAGTCGGTGGCTGCCGCGTTCGGCGCCTCGTCGTGCACCGCAGCGATGGCCGCCTGCAGCTGGTACGGTCCGACGACCCCGCGCGGTAGCGCCTCGGTGATCAGGGCGACCCCCTCGGCGATCTGATCGGCCCGCCACCGGCTGCGGTCCTGCTCCGCCATCGGCACCAACTCGCCGTGCGGGCCGGTGCGAGCGGGTGCGCGGGCATCGGTGAGCAGCATCAACGCCAGCAGCCCCAGGACCTCAGGGTCGTCGGGCAGCAGCCGGTGCACCAGACGGGCCAGCCGGATCGCCTCGGCGGTCAGGTCGGCACGCAGCAAACCGGGGCCGGCGGTGCGCGCGTACCCCTCGGTGAAGATCAGATAGAGGACGTGCAGCACGGCGGCGAGCCGGTCGGCGCGCTCTGCGCCGATCGGCGGTGCGAAGCGCAGCCCGCTGTCGCGGATCCGCTGCTTGCCCCGGCTGATCCGCCGGGTCATCGTCGCCTCCGGCACCAGGAACGCGCGCGCCACCTCGGCGGTGCTCAGACCACCCACGGCCCGCAGCGTGAGCGCGATCTGCGAGGCAGGTGTGAGCGCCGGATGGCAGCACAGGAACAGCAGGATGAGCGTGTCGTCGGCGTCCTCCGGCGGCCGGTCGGCGGGCGGCGCCAGCCACCGCTCCGGCGGTGTCCACCGCGCCACCGTGTCCTCCCGCCGGATCCGGGCCTGGTCACGACGCAACAGGTCGGTAAGCCGCCGCGACGCCACGGTGATGAGCCAGCCGCGCGGATTCTCCGGTACGCCGTCGCGCGGCCACCCGTCCGCCGCCGCGATCAGCGCCTCCTGCACCGCGTCCTCGGCGGTGTCGAAGTGCCCGAAGCGGCGGACGAGCGCGCCGAGGACCTGCGGCGCCAGGCTGCGCAGCAGGTCCTCGACGGGTGTTTCCGGCACCGGTCAGCCGCCCAGGTCCTCGACGCCGTCGAGCACCGGCCGCACGTCCACGTACGCGCCGGGGGTGCCGGGGTCGACAAGGCCGGCGGCGATCTCGGTGGCCCGGTCGAAGCTGGCGCACTCCACGACCGTGTAGCCCGCGAGGACCTCCTGCGTCTCCGGGTACGGACCGTCGGTGACCACCGGCGCGCCGTCGCGCACCTGCACCCGGCGGGCGTGCACCGGCTCGCTGAGCCCTCGGGCGTCGACGAGTTCCCCGGACTCGGCGAGCGTCTGATGGAACGTCTCCATGTGCTTGTGCATGGCCGCGACCTGCTCGGCCGACATCGCCGGCCGGTCGGAGGCCCGACCCGCCAGCACGTCGTAGTCCCGCTGCGACCCGTAGAGCAGAATCATGTACTTCATCGTGTTTGCCTCCTCCTGTTCCGGGCGGGGGCCCGGCGTCCGTCACAGGAAACGTCGAACCTCAGACCCGGTCCCCGGACACGCTCGCCCCATCCGATTTGTTGACCATGCGGTTGCCGTTCCGACACGCCGGGGAAGATGCCGACAACCTCATGATCAGGGGACCGCAGGGGTGGTCGTGGGGGGATTAGGTTGGCCTCGTGGAGACCGTGTGGGTGGTGGTCGGGGTTCTCGCGGTTGTCGCTGGCGCGGCGTACGGGGTTGTCGTCTGGCGGGGGCGTAACGCCGGTGGGATCGGGGACGACGACCGTGCGGCTGGGCGGGACGCCCGGGCTCGGCAGCAGCGGTACGAGGCCGAGCGGCACGGCGGCCAGGGCGACACCTGGCAGCGCGGCCGCGATTCCAGCGGCTGAACAGGCGGTCCATTGTGCCTGCCGGTGGCAGGCGTCAGGCGTCCGTGGGATGCAGCGTGCGCAGGGTCGTGAACCGTCTGCCCGTGCCGCTCGTGTAACTGGTGACGGGCTTGGCGGTCGTGTCGTCGGGGTATTGCCCAGCGCGACACCGACGACCTGGGGAGGCGCAGTGGGGGCACGATCAGGACGCGACGCCCGAGGCGCGTTGGCCGCTCTGGTGGTCGCCGCGCTGGTGTCGCTCGCCTGCGCCGGCGGTGGGTTGACCGAGCCGCAGGCGGAGCGCCCCGCGCCGGGCCAGTCCCCGGCGTCGCCGGGGGCGGACACCACCCGGGCCGACAGCACCACGAGCGTGGCCGAGTTCGAGCAGGACGTCGCCGACGCGCAGGCGGTCGCCGAGCGCTACTGGGCCGCCCAGTTCAAGGCGTCCGGGCAGCGGTTCGAGCCGATCCGGCGGATCATCCCGTACCAGCGGGAGGGCGAGGTGTCCTGCGGCGGCCAGCCGTTGCCCCGCAACAACGCCGTCTACTGCTCGCGGGGCGACTTCATCGCGTACGACGTCAACTGGTCGGTGGCGGCGTTCCGCCAGGTCGGTGACGCGTTCGTGTTCTACCTGCTCGGGCACGAGTACGCGCACGGCATCCAGGTGCGGCTCGGGATCAACTACAGCTTCACCATCCAGCAGGAGTTGCAGGCCGACTGCATGGCCGGCGCGTACCTCGGCGACTCGGTGCGCTCCGGTGCGCTGACCCTGGCCGAAGGCGACCTGGAGGAGTTCCGGGAAGGAGTGGCGGCGGTCGGTGACGACCCCGACCAGCCGTGGTTCGCCGAGGGCTCGCACGGCACCTCCGAGCAGCGCACCGACTCGTTCTTCCGGGGATACGAGCGTTCGCTGAAGGCCTGCGACCTCGGTTGATCGGGTGTCCAGCCCGGCAAAGCGGCGTTAACCGGGTCACCTCGGCGTCCGTCGCCGGCACCGGTCGTGACCGACCCTGGCAGGATCGCCGATGTCGCCCACGACCCTGGAGGACCCGCTGAGCAGCCATCACCCCGCCGCAGTGCTCTTCGACATGGACGGCACGCTCGTCGACAGCGAGAAGCTGTGGGACGTCGCGCTCCAGGAGTTGGCCCGGGAGTACGGCGGTGAGCTTTCCGAGGACGGCCGGCGGTCGATCACCGGCACCAGCATGGCCGAGTCGATGCGCATCCTGCACGACGACCTGGGCCAGCCCGAGCGGGACGCGGAGATCAGCGCGGCGTGGATCAACGCCCGGATCCTGGAGCTGTTCCGCACCGGGCTGCGCTGGCAGCCGGGCGCGTTCGCCCTGCTGGGCGCGGTCCGCGCGGCGGGCATCCCCACGGCGCTCGTCACCTCCAGCGGCCGTGCGCTTGTCGAGATCGCCCTGGACACCCTCGGTCGGGACAACTTCGACGCTGTGGTCTGCGGCGACGAGGTGGTGGCCGCCAAGCCGCACCCCGAGCCGTACCTGACGGCGGCTCGACTGCTCGACGTACCGATCGAGCGGTGCGTGGCGATCGAGGACTCGGCGACCGGTGTGGCAAGCGCGCTCGCGTCCGGCGCGGCGGTGCTTGCCGTACCGGAGACGCCTCTGCCCGACACGGCAGGCGTACACCAGGTGGAGAGCCTGACCGGCGTGGACCTGGACGTGCTCGCCGGGCTGCTCGCCGACCGAGCCGGCGCGACCGGCTGATTCAGACGTCAGGAGAACCCTGGCCGCAACAGCAGAGGCCCCCGATCGCGATCCGATCGGGGGCCTCTGCTGTTGCCGGTCAGTCGTGGGCGATGGCGCCCAGGACGTTGATCCGGGCCGCACGCACGGCGGGCAGCACCGCGGCCACCACCCCGATGATCGCGGCGAGACCGAGGAAGACACCCATCTGCCCCCACGGCAGGATCAGGTCGGTGATCCCGTCGTCCTTGAGCGCCTCGACCACGGCCGCGCCTAGACCGGCGCCGACCACCACGCCCAGCAGCGCGCCGAACACGGAGATCACCACCGCCTCGACCGTGATCATGGCCATGGTCTGCCCACGGCGCAGGCCGATGGCCCGCAGCAGGCCCAACTCGCGGGTCCGCTCCAGCACCGACAGCGCCAGGGTGTTGATGATGCCCAGCACGGCGATCACGATGGCAAGCGCCAGCAGGATCTGGATCATCGTGAGCAGCCCGTCGAGCTGACTGGTCTGCTGCTCGATGAACGCGTTCCGGTCAGCCACCGACACCTCGGGGCTGTCCGCGAGCAACGACTCCACCTGCGGCTGTACGTCGGCAACGGCGGTGCCGGGCGCCAGCTGGATGTACCCCTGGAAGGGCTGCGGGATCGCGAAGTCCTTCGCCGCCGTCACCGGAAGCACCACAGGGTTCAACAGCTGCCCGGACTCGTAGATGCCGCTGACCGTGTACGTCCGCGCCTCGCCCCGGGTCAACTGCACGTCGACAGTCGAACCCACCGACCAGCCACGCGAGGCGGCAGTGTCGGAACTGGCGAGCATCTGCGTCGGCCCGAGCCGGTCGATGTCACCGGCGGTCGGCTTGGCGCTGAAGATCTGCCGCAGCGACGCGATGTCGCTGCTGGCCCCGACCCAGGTGCTCTCGCCGTTGAGCTTCGCCATGTCGCCGTACTCGCCGGTGACCATCTGCACGCCGGGCAGAGTCTTGGCCTGGTCCAGCACCGCCGGGTCGAAACTCGGCGGGCGCGGGCCGCCCTGGCTCCCGGCGATCACCAGCTCGGCCTTGATGCTGTCCTGGGCGAGCGCGCCGATGCTGCCCTTGGCAGAGTCGAGGATCACCGTGACGCCTGTGACAAGCGCGATGCCGACCATCAGCGCGGCGGCCGTGATCGCGGTGCGGCGCGGGTTGCGCCCGGAGTTGAGCCGGCCCAGCTTGCCCGGCACCGACCAGGAGAAGATCGCCCCGAGCAGGCTCACCACCGGCCGGCTGAGCAGCGGGGTCAGCAGCGCAACCCCGATGAAGGCGAACAGCACCCCGCCCAGGATTGTCGTCAGGGTCTGGCCGCCGGCGTTGCCGCTGAGCCCGAGGAAGAGCAGCACGGCGCCGATGCCGGTGACCACCGACCCGGCCACGGTGACCTTGGTCAGCGGCCGGTCCGGTGTGGCCACGTCCTGCATGGCGGCGATCGGCGGAATCCGGGACGCCCGCAGCGCCGGCAGCAGCGCCGCCACCACGGTGATCACCAGGCCGACGGCGAACGAACCGATCACCGCCGACGCGGGCACACCGACCCCGGCCAGGGCGAGGCCACCGGCCAGCTTGCCGAACAGGAACGCCAGCAGCGCGCCCACGCCGATGCCGGCGGCCAGGCCGAGCACCGAGGCGATGAGCCCCACGGCTATCGCCTCCAGCACCACCGAGCCGATGATCTGCCGGCCACTGGCCCCGATGGCGCGCATCAGCGCCAACTCCCGGGTCCGCTGCGCGACGATGATCGAGAAGGTGTTGAGGATCAGGAAGGTGCCCACCAGCAGCGCCACCGCGGCGAAGCCGAGCAGGATCTTGTTGAAGAAGGACAGGCCCTCCTTCAGGCCGTCCGCGGCCTCCGCGGCCAACTGCTCGCCGGTCTTCACCTGGAAGTTGGCGCCGAGGGCACCGGCCAGGTCGTCGCGCAGCTTCTCGTCGGAGACCCCACCGGCAGCGCGCACGGTGACGCTGCTGAACACGTCCGGCTCGCCGAGCATCAGCCGCTGCGCCACAGGCGTGGTGAAGAAGACCTCGTTGGCGCCACCGATCGAGTCCCGGTCACCGCTGTAACCGAAGATGCCGACCAGGGTGAAGTCCCGCTTCTTCGACTCGAACGCGGTGAGCACGCCGACCTTCTGGCCGACCTGCACCTTGGCCGCTGTGGCAAGCGCCTTGTTGATGACGATCTCGTCGTCGGCCTGCGGGGCGCGCCCCTCGCGCAGCCGCAGCAGCTCGCTCTCGCCGGTCCAGTTCTCGCCCAGCTGCGGCGGACCGAACGAGCTCACCACCTTGCCGTTGCTGCCGATGATCCGGGCGCCGTCGGCGGCGACGACGCCGGTCGCCGACGCCACCCCCGGCACCTGCTTGACCTGCTCCACCACCGAGGCCGGCAGCGGATTGGCGGTCTGTTCGCCCTCGAACTCGTCGACATCCACCTTCGGTTTCGCCGCCACGTTCACGTCGATGTCCGAATAGGCGTCGGCGAAGGTCGAGTCGAAGGAGCGGCCCAGCGTGTCGGTGAGGACGAAGGCACCCGAGACGAACATCACGCCGAGCACCACCGCCAGCCCGGACAGGATCAGCCGGACCTTGCGGGCCAGCAGACTCTTCAGTGTCGCCCGGAACATCAGTTGCCCACCTCAGCGGGAGTGTCCAGCTTCTTCATGGTGTCCAGCACCGTCTCAGCCGTCGGCTCGATCAACTCCGAGACGATCTGCCCGTCGGCGAGGAAGACCACCCGATCGGCGTACGCGGCGGCGGTCGGGTCGTGGGTGACCATCACGATGGTCTGCCCGTGCTCGCGGACCGAGTTGCGCAGGAACGCCAGCACCTCCGCGCCGGAGCGCGAGTCCAGGTTGCCGGTCGGCTCGTCGGCGAAGATCACCTCAGGGCGGGAGACGAGCGCCCGCGCGCATGCCACACGCTGCTGCTGGCCGCCGGAGAGCTGCGCCGGCCGGTGATCCAGCCGGTCCCGCAGGCCGACAGTGTCGATCACCGTGTCGTACCAGGCCGGGTCGGGCTTACGCCCGGCGATCGACAGCGGCAGCAGGATGTTCTCCTTGGCGGTGAGCGTGGGCAGCAGGTTGAACTGCTGGAAGATGAACCCCACCTTGTCCCGGCGCAGCTTCGTCAGCCCCGAGTCGCCCAGGCCGGTGACGGTGGTCTCGCCGATCGCCACAGTCCCCCGGGTCACCGAGTCCAGGCCCGCCAGGCAGTGCATGAGCGTCGACTTGCCGGAACCCGACGGGCCCATGATCGCGGTGAACTGGCTCCGTTCGAACTCCGCGCTGACCCCCCGCAGCGCGATGACCTGAGCCTCGCCGCTGCCGTACACCTTCCACACGTCGTTCGCCCGGGCCGCGGCCTGCGCGTGCTGGCCTACCGTCGCGGTCACGTCATCTACCTCTTCCGTCTGTTCCGTCTGTCAACACCGCGCCGCCCCCCGATGGTCCGGCGCGGCAGCTCCATTCTCGGCGCTGGTCACGCCGATCCTGTCCGCCCATGGGCGGACCCGGAGCGGATTTCCGGCTGCGGGTGCACCCCCATGCCGGGTCAGGGTTGCCCCTGACACGACGGCCGGTCGAGCGGATTCCCACCGCCGCAGTCGAGCCTTCCGCCTCACGTCACAGGAGGGTCAACAGCGCCGGGCCGTCTCCGGTCACGGTATGTGACCGCGGCAACCCGGCCGTCCCCCCACGGTGTGATCCTCTGGTACGCCGAGCGGGGTAGTCGCCGGACGGCGCCTACGCCCGGGGTCGGACCAACCCCGACTCGTACGCCAGCACCACCGCCTGCACCCGGTCGCGCAGACCCAGCTTGGTCAGCACGTGCCCGACGTGCGTCTTGATCGTCGTCTCGCTCACCGACAGCGCCGCCGCGATCTCGGCGTTGGACAACCCGCGCGCCACCTGCACGAGCACCTCACGCTCCCGCTCGGTGAGCGCGCTGAGCGCCGACGACGGGGTCGCCGTCGGGTCGGGCAGCAGGTCGGCGAAGCGCTCCAGCAGCCGCCGCAGGATCCGTGGCGCCACCACCGCGTCCCCGCCGGCCACCGTGCGGATAGCCGCGATCAACTCCTCCGCGGGTACGTCCTTGGACAGGAACCCGCTGGCACCGGCGCGCACCGCGCCCACCACGTACTCGTCCAGGTCGAACGTCGTCAGCACCAGCACCCGGACGGGCAGCCGGGTGTCGACGATGGCCCGGGTCGCGGCGATCCCGTCCATCCGGGGCATCCGGACGTCCATCAGCACCACGTCGGGCAGCAGCCGACGGGACAGCTCCACCGCCTCCACACCGTCGCCGGCCTCGGCCACCACGTCCAGGTCGTGCTCGGCGCCGAGCACCATGCGGAACCCGGTACGCAGCAGCGGCTGGTCATCGGCGAGCAGGACCCGCACCGGCCGCCCGGACGCTGCCCGATCGATCATCTCGCCTCCCGTTTCCGCGCCGACGCCTCGTCCCGACGCGCCTGTCATCGTCCCGATGCACCGGTCGTCGTCTCGACGCACCGGCATCGTCTCGACGCGCCGGTCGTCGGTTTGACGCAACGGTGCGTCGCGGACGCGTACCGGTGCGTCGCGGACCACCGTAGAGACAGGCCGCTCGCCGTGTCCCGACCGGCCCGGCACCGTCTCAATCGGGCGCGCGGCCGTCCAGCTGTGGTGGGCGCCCGCGGGCCGTCACTCGTCGGCGCCGGGCGCCACCGGAGCGCTCCGGGCGTCGCGTAGCGGATCGGGGGCGGCCAGCGCGACCGGGAACGGCGGCGGGGTTCCCCCGAAGCTGGGGCACAGGGCCTGGTGGCTGCACCAGTCGCAGAGCCGGCTCGGCCGCGGCCGGAAATCCTGCCGGGCGGTGGCCTGCTCGATGGCCCGCCACAGCGCCACCACGGTGCGCTCGAAGCGGACCAGCTCGTCGGCGTCGGGCGTGTAATCCAACACCTCGGCGTCGCGCAGGTAGAGCAGTCGCAGCACCTTGGGCACCACCCCCCGGGTGCGCCACAGCACCAGGGCATAGAACTTCAGCTGGAACAGTGCCCGCGCCTCGAACGCCTCCCGCGGGGCGCCACCGGTCTTGTAGTCGACCACCCGCAGCGCGCCGTCCGGGGCGACGTCGAGGCGGTCCAGGTAGCCACGGATCAGCAGCTCGTCGTCGACAACCGCCGAGATCAGGCTCTCCCGCTCGGCCGGCTCCAGCCGGGTCGGGTCCTCCACCGCGAAGTAACCCTCCAGCAGCCCCGCCGCCGAGCGTAGGAACTCCACAGGGCCGGCGGGCTCCGCGCCGTCGAAGATCGCGGCCAGCTCCGGCTGCTCGGTGACCAGCCGGTCCCACTGGGGGGCCACCAGGTCGCCGGCCGCGGCCGGGGTGCGGCCCTGCGCGGGCAGGTCGAACAACCGTTCCAGCACGGCGTGCACGAGGGTGCCGCGGGCCTGCTCGATGGTCGTCCGCTCAGGCAGACGGTCGATGCTGCGGAAACGGTAGAGCAACGGGCACGTCTTGAAGTCCGCCGCCCGCGAGGGGGACAGCGAGGCCCGCACCGTCGGCGGCGTCTGTGCCGAGGAGGTGGGCTTGGGGCTGGTGACCGGTTCCGCCGTCATGTGCGCAAAGGGTAGGGCACCCGTATGACACCGACCGCCGCCCGCCCGGCGTACGGCAGGTCCGTAGCATCGTGGCGATGGAGCAGACATCTCGGCCGGCGCGCCGGCCCGACCGGTCCGACCGGCGTCCCGGCCTGAGCGTGGGCCGGGTGTTCGGGGTTCCGCTGCACCTCAACGTCTCGATGCTCCTGCTCGCCGTGCTGGTCGCCGTGCTCTACGCCGAGTTCGCCCGCCGGCAGCTGGACCTGTCGCAGATCAGCGGCTACCTGATCGGCTTCGGGTTCGTGGTGTCACTGCTCGGCTCGGTGCTGCTGCACGAGCTGGGCCACGCGCTCACCGCCCGGCGCTACGGCATCGGTGTGCGCGGGATCACCCTGGAGCTGCTCGGCGGGTACACCGAGATGGACCGCGACGCCCCGACGCCCCGGATCGACCTGCTCGTCTCGCTTGCCGGCCCGGCGGTCTCCGCGGTGCTCGGCGTCCTCGCGGTGGCCGCAACCCTCGCACTGCCCCAGGGCACTGTGGCCCACCAGCTCGCCTTCCAGCTCGCGCTGAGCAACGTCATCGTCGCGCTGTTCAACATCCTGCCCGGGTTGCCGCTGGACGGCGGCCGGGCGTTGCGCGCCGCCGTGTGGGGCCTGACAAGCGACCGTCACCGCGGCACCGAGGTCGCCGGCTGGGCGGGGCGTGTGGTCGCCGTCGGCACCGCCGGCCTGGTCCTGCTGCTCACCCTGGCCGACTTCCTGGCGCCCCTGGCGCTCCCACTGATGCTGCTCGTCGCACTCACCCTCTGGCGGGGTGCCGGGCAGTCGATCCGGTCCGCCCGGGTGAGCCGCCGATTCCCGCTCATCGACCTGTCCCGGCTGGCGCGACCGGTCTGGCCGGTGGCCACCGGCACGCCGCTGTCCGAGGCGCAGCGCCGCCGTGCCGAGGGCGGGCAGCCGGCCGCCGCGCTGCTGGTCACCGACTCCACAGGCCGCCCGGTCGCGCTGGTCGACCCGGCCGCCGCCGCGGCCGTACCCGCCGAGCGTCGACCCTGGTTGGCGGTGGACGCCGTCGCCCGGTCCCTGGGCACACTTCCCACCCTTCCGGTCGGGCTGGACGGGGAGCGGGTGATCGAGGCAGTGCAGACCCACCCGGGCGCGCAGTACGTCGTGACGGCAGGCGAAGATGTCGTCGGCGTTCTGCACATCGCGGATCTGGCGCAGCTCCTCGAACCCAACCGGAAGATGACATCGTGACCGCAATTCCCTCCACCGTCCCGGCCGCCGCCCCGACGCTGACACCCGTGCACCGCGGCCCGTTCCGGCCCGGCGACCGGGTGCAGCTGACCGACCCCAAGGGGCGGATGCACACCGTGACGCTGGAGCCCGGCAAGGAGTTCCACACCCACCGCGGCATCCTGGCGCACGACGCGCTGATCGGGCTGCCCGACGGCAGCGTGGTGACCACCTCCGGCGGCGGCACCGCCTTCCTGGCGCTGCGCCCGCTGCTGTCGGACTACGTGCTGTCCATGCCGCGCGGCGCCCAGGTGATCTACCCGAAGGACTCGGCGCAGATCGTCGCCATGGGTGACATCTTCCCCGGCGCGAAGGTCCTCGAGGCCGGCGCCGGATCGGGCGCGCTCAGCTGCTCGCTGCTGCGGGCCGTCGGCACCGAGGGCGAGCTGCACTCGTTCGAGCTGCGCGACGACTTCGCCCAGATCGCCAAGCGCAACGTCGAGGCGTTCTTCAACGGGCCGCACCCGGCGTGGCAGCTGCACGTCGGCGACGTCGCGCAGTGCCAGGAGACCGGCTTCGACCGGATCATCCTGGACATGCTCACCCCCTGGGAGACCCTCGACATGGTCGAGCGGGCGCTGGTGCCCGGCGGCGTGTTCATCGGCTACGTGGCCACCACGCCCCAGCTCTCCGAGCTCGTCGAGGCGCTGCGCGAGCGCGGCGGCTGGACCGAGCCGCGCGCCTGGGAGTCGCTGGTGCGCGACTGGCACGCCGAGGGCCTCGCCGTCCGCCCGGACCACCGGATGATCGCGCACACCGCGTTCCTCGTCTCCGCGCGCAAGCTGGCCCCGGGCGTCACCGCGCCGCCGCGCCGTCGCAAGCCCAGCAAGGGCACCGAGGCGTACGCGCAGCGCCGCCAGGACCTGCGGGAGGCCGAGGCCGCCCGACAGGCCGCAGCCGCGCAGGCGGCCGGCGCGCAGCCCGACGCGACGGGGGAGATGGAACGGCCGTGACCATCGAGTTGGGCGCCGGCGTGACCAGGCGGATCGACCTGGGCGCCGGCCTCACCGGGCGGGGGAGGGCGGCGGCATGAGCCGACCGGGCTACGGCGGAGGCGACCTGCCCGCGGTGTTTCCGGACTGGTCTCCCTACCAGGACCTGGAGTCGGCGGCGCGGGCCTACCTGCGTGACCCGGACGTCGCCCTGGAGGCGCTCGGCGGGGTGTTGCGCGGCGCCTCGGTGCTCGGCTTCACACTGGAACGCTTCGTGAACGAGGTGAACGGCGTGTGGCAGGAGGTCGTCGTCTGCGACGGCAGCCGGCTGATCCTGTGGCACGGCGAGGACGTGCCGCCGGGGGAGGGGCCGCCGGGATCGATGACCTCGTCGTTGCGCGTGGTGCCGGTGTCCACGGTGACCGAGGTCGGCTGCCGGCGACGCCTCAACCGTTCCGAGAGCGGTGAGATCCGGGTCGACAGCATCGACGTCTACCTGCTGCTGTCCTCGCTGGACGAGGCGCCGCCGAGCGAGGACATGGCCGGTACGCCGCGACACGACGCACTGCGCTTCGGCAAGACCCTGGACGACGGCGGGGCCGGGCAGATCGCCCGGCTGGAGGAGTTCGCCCGGCTGGTCGCCTCGGTGGTCGGCAGGCCCCTGCTCTGAGGCGTACCCCCGGCCGGGCCGCGCGTGGCCCGGCCGGCGGTCGGCTCAGTCGTCCTCGGCGTCCGGGCCGGCCACCTCGACGCCGTCACCGCGGACGACGTGGATGCAGTCGCCCGGGCATTCCTTCGCGGAGTCGATCACTTCGAGTCGCAGGTGCTCGGGTACGTCGACCCGGCTGCCCGGCGCCATCCGCAGTTCACCGTCGGCGCCCTTGACGTACGCCAGCCCGTCGATGTCGAACTCGAAGACCTCCGGCGCGTACTGCACGCAGAGCCCGTCGCCCGTGCAGAGATCCTGGTCCACCCAGACCTGCAACTGATCGGTCGCGACCTCGGCCATTGGTGCACCCCCCATGTTCTCCCGTGCCACCACCCGACGGTACCCGAACGCCCGTACCGGCCCGGCAGACCACCCCTTGGCGATCAAGGTTCAGTGACGAGGGTGTTGCGTGGGACCGAATCGGGCTCATAGCGGCTAGTGTTAGCTCAGAACGTTCAAGCCCCCCGGGGAGGTGGGACGTGGCAGCACGCAGCGACGACGCGGACTCGCGCGCCGCACGGTGGGAGAAGGAAGCCCACGATCTCTCCACGCAGGTCGCGTTCCTTCAGGAGGAACTCGCTCTGGTGCGGCGTAAGTTGACCGAAAGCCCCCGACACGTCCGGCAGCTCGAAGAGCGGCTGGCGGCCACCCAGGCACAGTTGGCGCGGCTGACCGAGAACAACGACCGGCTGGTGAGCACCCTCAAGGAGGCTCGCACGCAGATCGTCACGCTCAAGGAGGAGATCGACCGCCTCGCGCAACCGCCGAGTGGCTACGGCGTCTTCCTGGCCAAGCACGAGGACGGGACGGTGGACGTGTTCACCGGCGGCCGCAAGCTGCGGGTCGCGGTCTCGCCCTCGTTGGACACGGCCGAGTTGCGTCGTGGTCAGGAGGTCCTGCTCAACGACGCGCTCAACATCGTCGACGCGTTCGGATACGAGCGGGTCGGCGAGGTGGTGATGCTCAAGGAGATCCTGGAGGGACCAGGCGGCGGGCCGGGTGACCGGGCGCTTGTGGTCTCCCACTCGGACGAGGAGCGCATCGTGCACCTCGCCGAGACGCTCATCGGCTCGGCGATCCGGGCCGGCGACTCGCTCATGATCGAGCCCCGCTCGGCGTACGCGTACGAGCGGATCCCGAAGAGCGAGGTCGAGGAGCTGGTCCTGGAGGAGGTGCCGGATGTCGACTACAGCGACATCGGTGGCCTCCAGTCGCAGATCGAGCAGATCCGCGACGCGGTGGAGTTGCCGTTCCTGCACGCGGACCTGTTCCGTGAGCACCAGCTCCGTCCGCCCAAGGGCATCCTGCTCTACGGGCCGCCCGGCTGCGGCAAGACGCTGATCGCCAAGGCGGTGGCCAACTCGTTGGCCAAGAAGATCGCCGAGCGGCAGGGCAAGGAGAAGCACACAAGCTTCTTCCTCAACATCAAGGGTCCGGAGCTGCTCAACAAGTACGTCGGCGAGACCGAGCGGCACATCCGGCTGATCTTCCAGCGGGCTCGGGAGAAGGCCGGCGAGGGCACGCCGGTGATCGTGTTCTTCGACGAGATGGACTCGATCTTCCGGACCCGTGGCTCCGGTGTCTCCTCCGACGTGGAGAACACCATCGTCCCGCAGTTGCTCAGCGAGATCGACGGCGTGGAGGGTCTGGAGAACGTCATCGTCATCGGCGCCTCCAACCGGGAAGACATGATCGACCCGGCGATCCTGCGTCCCGGTCGACTTGACGTGAAGATCAAGATCGAGCGGCCGGACGCCGAAGCGGCGAAGGACATCTTCTCCAAGTACATCCTCTCCGGGCTGCCGCTGCACCCGGACGACCTCGCCGAGCACGGAGCCGACCCCCAGGCCACCGTCGCGGCGATGATCGACGCCGTGGTGCTGCGGATGTACTCCGAAACCGAGGAGAACCGCTTCCTCGAAGTCACCTACGCCAACGGTGACAAGGAAGTCCTCTACTTCAAGGACTTCAACTCCGGCGCGATGATCCAGAACATCGTCGACCGGAGCAAGAAGATGGCCATCAAGGAGTTCCTCACCTCCGGTCGCAAGGGGCTGCGCCTGCAGCACCTGCTCGACGCCTGCGTCGACGAGTTCCGCGAGAACGAGGACCTCCCCAACACCACCAACCCCGACGACTGGGCCCGCATCTCCGGCAAGAAGGGTGAGCGGATCGTCTACATCCGCACGCTCGTCTCCGGCGGCAAGGGCGCAGAGGCCGGCCGGTCCATCGAGACCGCAAGCAACACCGGCCAGTACCTCTGAACCACCGGTAGCACCACGGAGCCCGGGACGCGCAACGTCCCGGGCTCCGTGGTGCCGCCCCCACCAGCCTCCGTCGGCACGCCAGCCGGGCACCCCGAGCTGTGGCACCGGATCACCGTCGCACCGAAGATCATCAAGTGCCGACGCGACGCCGCGAGGGGGCGACACCGGAACCCGGCTGCACCGGCGCGCCCCCCTCCCCGAACAGTCGGACTACGCTCGACATGACGGGGGACCGGGTCGGGCGAGCGAAGCGGGTAGGTCGATGAGCGTAAGACGGATCATGGGCACCGAGGTCGAGTACGGCATCTCCGTGCCCGGCCAGGCCGGAGCCAACCCGATGGTCACCTCGTCGCAGGTGGTAAACGCCTACGGGGCCCGGCCCGAGCTCAACCGGGGCGGGCGCGCCCGCTGGGACTACGAGGAGGAGTCGCCGCTGCGCGACGCCCGCGGCTTCACCTACTCCGGGGCCGCGTACGACCCCGCCGAGGCTCTCGCGGACGAGGACCTCGGCCTGGCCAACGTGATACTCACCAACGGCGCTCGGCTCTACGTGGACCACGCCCACCCCGAATACTCCACCCCCGAGGTCACCACCCCCCGGGACATCGTGCGCTGGGACAAGGCCGGCGAGCGGGTGATGGCCGAGGCGTCCCGCCGGGCCGCCACCATCCCCGGCACCCAGCCGATCCACCTCTACAAGAACAACACCGACAACAAGGGCGCGAGCTACGGCGCCCACGAGAACTACCTGATGCGCCGGCAGACGCCGTTCGCCGACATCGTGGCGTACCTGACGCCGTTCTTCGTCACCCGGCAGATCGTCTGCGGCGCGGGCCGGGTCGGCATCGGGCAGGACGGCGGTCAGAGCGGCTTCCAGATCTCCCAGCGTGCCGACTTCTTCGAGGTCGAGGTGGGCCTGGAGACCACGCTCAAACGGCCGATCATCAACACCCGCGACGAGCCGCACGCCGACGCCGACAAGTACCGCCGGCTGCACGTCATCATCGGCGACGCCAACCTCTCCGAGATCTCCACCTACCTCAAGGTCGGCACCACCGCGCTGATCCTCACGATGATCGAGGAGAAGGCGCTCACCGCCGATCTGGGCATCGCCGACCCGGTCAGCGAGTTGCGCGCGGTCAGCCACGACCCCTCCCTGTCGCACCTGATGCGGCTGCGCGACGGTCGCCGGCTCACCGCACTTGACCTGCAGTGGGCGTACCTGGAGCGGGTTCGGTCCTTTGTCGACGACCGCTACGGCACCGACGTCGACGAGCAGACCGCCGACGTGCTCGACCGGTGGGAGAGCGTGCTGGACCGGCTCGGCCGGGACCCGATGCTGTGCGCCGACGAGCTGGACTGGGTGGCCAAGCTGCGGCTGCTGGAGGGCTACCGCGAGCGGGAGAAGCTCGGCTGGGGCTCGCACAAGCTTCAGCTCGTCGACCTCCAGTACTCCGACGTACGGCCGGAGAAGGGCCTCTACCACCGGCTGGTCTCGCGGGGGGCGATGAAGACGCTGCTCACCGACGACGAGACCCGCACCGCGATGACCGAGCCGCCGGAGGACACCCGGGCCTACTTCCGTGGCCGCTGCCTCGCCCAGTACGCCTCCGAGGTGGTCGCCGCCAGCTGGGACTCGGTGATCTTCGACGTGGGCCGGGAGTCGCTGGTCCGGGTGCCGATGATGGAGCCGGAGCGGGGCACCCGCGCGCACGTCGGTGCGCTGTTCGACCGCTGCGCCAGCGCCAAGGACCTGCTGGAGACGTTGACCGGAGGCTGAATCCGCGTCCGGATGCCCGTCGTGTGCCGTAACCCGGCGCGCGGCGGGCTTTTCGTCGCCCAGGCGAGGTAAGTTCATCGCAGACGATCGTGGAGGAGGCAGCAATGGCCACTCATGACAGCGGCGGCCAGTCGCAGTCCGGCAAGTCCCGGCAGGGCGAGGAGATCGAGGACGTCACCACCGAGGCCAACCCCGAGGTGGCCGAGCGGCACGCCGAGATCACCGAGGACGTCGACGACCTGCTCGACGAGATCGACTCCGTCCTCGAAGAGAACGCCGAGGAATTCGTGAGGGGTTACGTACAAAAGGGAGGTCAGTGAGCATATAGGGTCAATTCGGACATGCCGAGAACGAGCGATGATCGGGACGGCCTTCGCCGCTGCCGAGATTGTGGCGAATGGAAGGCGCTCGATCAGTTCTGTGCGAGTTCGAAGAGACCGGAGGGGCGGGGCAGCTACTGCAAGCTCTGCTTCAACGAGCGGTCCAAGGCAAGCTACGCGCGTCGGGTGAAGGCGAAATTCGACCGTGAGGTGCGCCAAGGGCGCGTCGTGCCGGAGGGACACAAGCACTGCCCGGCCTGCGGCGAGGTCAAGCCGTTCGATGCCTTTCCCCGCAACCGGGCCGACACGTCCGGCTATGCCACCTACTGCAAGCCCTGCCACAACACCAGGACCAGAGAGACCAAAGAGCGGCTGTACGGCGGGACGCGCGAATACCACCTGCGGCGGCGTTACGGCGTCGGGGAGAAGGAGTTTCAGGAACTCCTCGCCGAGCAGGGCGGCGTCTGCGCCGTCTGTGGCCGCCCCGATCCGGAACATCTGGACCACGATCATCGCACCGGATGGGTGCGCGGGATACTCTGCTTCAACTGCAACGGTGGTCTTGGCCAGTTCCGTGACAGTCCCATGAGGCTGGCCAGGGCGATCACGTACCTGAGAGGAACCACGTGGCAGCGGGCTTTGATCCATCCGGGCGTCTACCAGATGTGTTCACCAACGCGGGGACGTCCTCCTTCACCACGTTCCTGAGTCGGGTGGCCCCCGAGATGCTGCCCGGACGGCGGCCGCTGCCGCCGGGCATGGCCGCCGACCTGGCGCCGCACGCGACAACCATCGTGGCCATCTCGGCCGCCGATGGCGTGGTGATGGCCGGCGACCGACGGGCCACCATGGGCAACCTGATCGCCCAGCGTGACATCGAGAAGGTGCACCCCGCCGACGCGTACTCGTTGGTCGGCATCGCGGGCACCGCGGGCATCGGCATCGAGCTGATGCGACTGTTCCAGGTGGAGTTGGAGCACTACGAGAAGATCGAGGGCGCGATGCTCTCGCTCGACGGCAAGGCCAACCGGCTGGCGTCGATGATCCGGGGCAACCTGGGTGCTGCCATGCAGGGTCTCGCGGTGGTGCCGCTGTTCGCCGGCTTCGACCTGGCCGCCGCCGACCCGGCGAAGGCCGGTCGGATCTTCAGCTTCGACGTGACCGGCGGCCCGTACGAGGAGACCGGTTACGACGCGATCGGCTCCGGTTCGCTCTTCGCGAAGTCGGCTCTGAAGAAGCGTTTCCGGGCCGGCCTGTCCGTCGAGGACGCGACCCGGCTCGCTGTCGAGGCGCTCTACGACGCGGCCGACGACGACACCGCGACCGGCGGACCGGACCTGACCCGCCGGATCTATCCGGTGGTGATGACCGCCACCGCCGAGGGCACCCGTCGGCTGACCGATCCCGAGACGGCAGCTATCGCCGAAGGTGTGGTCAGCGGCCGGATGGAGAACCCGGGCGGCTGAGCCCCGTCCACCCCCACCCGTCAGCAGTCGTCAGCACAGCGCCGTAAGGAGAACCGCCGCCGTGGCCATGCAGTTCTACGCCTCGCCCGAACAGATCATGCGCGACCGTTCCGAGCTGGCCCGCAAGGGCATCGCTCGGGGCCGCAGCGCGGTGGTCCTGAGCTACTCCGGCGGCGTGCTCTTCGTCGCGGAGAACCTCTCCAGTGCCCTGCACAAGGTCAGCGAGATCTACGACCGGATCGGCTTCGCCGCGGTCGGCCGCTACAACGAGTTCGAGAATCTGCGCCGGGCCGGTGTGCGGATGGCCGACCTGAACGGGCTCAGCTACGACCGGCGTGATGTCACAGGCCGCGCGCTGGCGAACGCCTTCGCGCAGACCCTCGGTGCGATCTTCACGGAGCAGTCGAAGCCGTTCGAGGTGGAGATCTGCGTGGCGGAGGTCGGGGCGACTGCCGAGGATGACGAGTTGTACCGGCTCACCTATGACGGCTCGGTCAACGACGAGCCGGGGCGGATGGCGATGGGTGGCCAGGCCGAGGCGATCACCGGGGTGCTGAAGTCGCAGCACCGTCCGGACATGTCCCTCGCCGAGGCGGCCCGCGTTGCGGTGCAGGCGTTGAGCGCCGTCGGCGGGGAGGGCGGCGCGGCCCGTACGATCGCCGCCAACCAGCTCGAGGTGGCGGTGCTGGACCGCCAGCGGGTGGGGCGTACGTTCCGCCGCATCACGGGCGCGGCCCTGACGGCGCTGCTGGACGGCGACGTCGCCGCCACGGACCAGCCGGCCGAGGCGGGCGGCCCGGACACGCCGGCGGTGCCGACAACGGAGCCGCACAAGCCGACGACGTCGGCGGGCTCCGCCGATCTGGAGGACAAGCCGGCCGACGGCAAGTAACACCAGCACTGCGAGCTGCCCACGGTGGCGGCAGCGCGGCGTCGCCTGCCGGCGGCCAGCGCTGCCGCCATCAGCCGTTGGTAAGCGCTGCCGCCTGCGCTGGTGATTGTTACCCAGGACGGCACCGACGTCCCTCTGACGAGGATGAACGTCCTGCGGCACGTACCCCCGCCTGGGAACTTCGGCCGGTCAGGCCGGGGCGGGGTTGACGAGCGCCTGGGTGGCGACGAACGCCGCGACGGCGAAGACGAGCCAGGCGAAGGCGCGTTGCAGCCGGTGGGTGGGCAGCCGGGTGGCGAGCCGGCCGGCGGCCAGCGAACCGATGATGGCCGCTGCGGTGAACGCCACTGTGATGCCGTAGTCGAGGGCGACGTCGCCGAGGTGGGCGGCGAAGCCGGCGGCGGAGTTGATGACGATGATGGCCAGTGAGGTGGCGACGGCGGTCGGCATGGTCAGGCCGAGCAGCAGGACCAGCGCGGGGATGATGAGGAAGCCGCCGCCGACGCCGAACAGGCCGGTGAGGAAGCCGACGCTGAGGCCGGCGGCGACAGATTTGGGCAGGCAGCCACGCCAGTTGATGCCGCCGCCGGGCAGGGCGCAGTCACCGCCGGAGTCGTCGGTGTCGCGCAGCATCCGTAGGCCGGCGACGACCATGAGGGCGGCGAAGCCGCCGAGGACGACGCGGGGGTCGAGGAGCCGGTTGACGGCGGCGCCGGCGAACGTCGCCGCCGCGCCCGTGCCGCCGATGACGGCGGCCAGGCGCCACCGCACCAGGCCGGCTCGCAGCCGGGGGAGCAGTGCGGTGGCCGACGAGACGCCGACCACGAGCAGGGACGTGGGGACCGCTGCGGCGAGCGTGAGGCCGGCACCGTAGACGAGGGCGGGGACGGCCAGGATCGAACCGCCCCCGCCGAGCAGGCCGAGCAGGACGCCGACGAGGGCACCCAACCCGATCGCGGCGATCATGCGTCACCTGCTCCCGGCCGACCCGCGCCGGTCGGCCGGGAACGTGTGCTGCTGCACCGACAGCGCATGGCGCTACCGCTGGTCCGTGGCGAGGGCCCTGACGACCTGGTCGACGGTGGTGCGGGGGCCACGGTTGTACGGGAGTTTGGCCAGCATCATGCCCATGGCGCAGGTGTTGGTGAGCGCGGCGACGGTGAGGCCGGCGCCGATGAACGCGGCGACCCACTTGACCGGCTCGACAAGGGCGCTGACGAGCACAGCGACCAGGACGATGCTGCCGGCGACGAGGCGGACCTGCCGTTCGAGATCCCAGCGGGGTGTGCCCGTGGTGACCGGTGCGTGAGCGGCCTGCCAGGCGTTGATGCCGCCGGTGAGGACCCGTACGTTCGGCAGGCCGGCAGTGGCGAGAGCCTGCTCGGCCTGGGCGGCGCGCTGCCCGGAGCGGCAGACGAGCACGACCTGCTCGTCGAGGTGGGCGCGGAGTTCGTCGCGGTGCTCGCGCAGCAGGTCCAGCGGCACGTTGTAGGCGCCGGGGATGTGCGCGCTCTCGAACTCGGCAGGGGTACGCACGTCGATCAGTCGAGGTGCCTGGCCGGTGCCGATGAGGTCCTGCAGGGCGGCGACGTCGAGGCTGGCCGGGATGCTTGTGGGCGTGGTCATGTGGTGCTGTTGCTCCTATTCGGTTTCGGGGGAGGGGTCAGTTTCCGGGGACGGTGGGCAGGCCGGCGTCAGCGGCGACGGCGTAGGAGTCGTCGATGTGCACGACCTCGCGGCCGGCTCGTTGCAGCAGGCTGCTGGCGATCGCTGCCCGGTAGCCGGAGCCGCAGTGCACCCACACCGTGCCGGCCGGTACGTCGTCGAGCCGGTGTGGCAGGTCGGGCAGCGGGATGTGGGTCACGCCGTCGATGTGCTCGGTACGCCATTCGTTCGTCATGCGTACGTCGAGCACCACGTCGGCGGCGGGCAGGCCGGAGTTGCCGGCGCGGGCGGCGGCGAGGTCGGCGAAGGACGCCGTGGTGAGGGTGGACAGTCGGGAGTCGTCGTCGGCGGCCCACTGCTCGGGGCTGCCGGTGGCTGCGGCGGCGGGCCTGTCGATCCCGATGCGGGCCAGTTCCCGCTGCGCGTCGGCGACCTGCTGCTCGCTGTCGCCGAGGAGGGTGATCGGTGCGCCCCACGGTGCCATCCAGCCCAGCCAGGTCGACATCGGGCCGTCGAGGCCGAAGCTCAGGGTGCCGGTGAGGTGCCGGTGCGCGAACGCCTTGCGGGCGCGCAGGTCGACCACCCACTCCCCGTCGGCGATCCGCTGAGCCAGCGCGGCCGGGTCGGCGACGGCGACCGGGGTGAGGTCGACGAGGTCGGCGCCCGCGGTGTTACGGGCACCCATGTGCGCGTAGTAGGCCGGGTAGGCGTCCAACCCGGCGAGGGTCTGCTTGACGAAGTCGTCGGCCTCCAGGCGCAGCGCCGGGTTGGCGGTGCGTTCCCGGCCGATTGTCGACTCGGGGGCGTCGGACTGGGTGGCGGAGCAGAAGCTGCCGAAGCCGTGGGTGGGCCACACCTGGGCGCCGTCGGGCAGGAGGTCGGCCAGCCGGTGCGCGGAGGCGTACTGACGCTCGGCGAGGGTGTGGGCGTGCTGCTTGCCGAGCAGGTCGGTGCGGCCTGTGGTGCCGAACAGCAGGGAGCCGCCGGTGAACACACCCACCGGGCCGTCGTCGCCGTCGAGGACGTAGGACAGGTGGTGGAAGGTGTGCCCGGGGGTGCCCACGACCCGCAGCCGCATCCGCTCCGACACCGTGATCGTGTCACCGTCGGTGACCGGCCGCCGCTCGAAGTCGACCTCGTCGTCGGCCGCGACCAGGTACGTCGCGCCGGTGAGCCGGGCGAGGGCGAGCCCTCCCGAGACGTAGTCGTTGTGCAGGTGGGTCTCGGCGACGTGTGTGATGCGTACGCCGAGACTGCCGGCCAGCGCCAGGAGACGGTCGATGTCGCGTTGCGGGTCGACGACGATCGCCACCTCGCCGTCGTGGGCAAGATAGCTGCGGTCTCCCAGGGACGAGGTCTGCACGACCTCCACACTCAGGTCCGTCACTGCTCTATCTCCTCGTTCGGTTGCGGTAGGTAGGTAAGCGGCCGGTCTCGGCCCGAGCCGGGCCGCGGGCGAGCCGGGCCGCGGGGCGATCGGCCAGCCGGCGCCGGGGTCTGTCGTCAGCCCAGCGGGTGTACGGCGACCAGCCCGCCGCGAGGGCACGCAGTCGCCAGGACGGGCACCTCGAGGGGCGGCTGCGTCGATCGGCGCGTTTCACCCAGCGGCGGGTTGGTTGGCCGTTGTGCCCCATCTCGCCGTGCTGGCGCGGCTCTTTCAGCCCTTGTCGCGCAGGTGGCATCCGCCAGCGGATACCCCGGGTGACCTGGAATGCACCGGTCGTCCTCCGTCTCCGTAGGTCAGGAGAGGGCCAGGAACAGCTTTTCGAGTTCTTCCTCGCTCATCGGCGGCTCCTCGCCGCGCCCGCGAGCAGCCTGGCACTCCCGCATGCCGGTGGCGATGATCTTGAAGCCTGCCCGGTCGACAGCGCTGGAAACGGCGGCCAGTTGGGTGAGGACCCGCTTGCAGTCGTCACCGTTCTCGATCATCGCGATCACGGCGCCGAGTTGCCCCTGCGCCCGCTTCAGTCGGGTCAGCGCGTCCTTCAGCATGATCGGACCCATCTCCATGCGCACCCACCTCCTTCGCCAGGATACCCCGGGGGGTATATCCAAACCCTACTGCCTGGATCCAACATACCCCCGGGGGTATGTGTTCCGCCCGCGACGGTGCTGGGCGTCACCCGCCCCCATCCGGGCGCACCCAGATCCACCTTCCGGCGGCCCTGGCCCGGCGTCGGGCTGCCCCGGCCCGGCGTCGGCGAACCGACGAATCGCCCACCGTATGGGGTTCGGGAAGCCGTGCTTGATGTACAGGTCGTACTCGTTGTCGCGCGTCGGCACTCGGCGCAGCCCAGCCACGATCAACTCGCCTTCCTGCAAGCCGGGGCATCGGAGGATCTGGGACACCCCGATTTGCAGGAAAGCGAGTCGATCACGGGACTCAGGACGCGGCGGCACGCTGGCGAGCACCGCGCGGCGGCGTCGACGACCTACGGGTCGGCGCCGTAGGCCAGCATGACCACCACGCTGAGCCGGGACGGCACCGGCCGCGTTCGCCACCGCGCAGGTGGCAGTCGCCGCCGGCGGGACGGCACCGGGGTCATGCCCCTCCGGTCACTCCCGGCGTGACAGCCTCCCGTACCTCGGGCGACGGTACGGAACCCACACCGGAGGTGCGGGCGCGCAGCAGGACGATCATCGTGGCGGCGACCACGGCGGAGCCGATCGCGTAACCGAGTTCGACCCGCAGCGTGGTGGCGACCGGGGCGAGGGTGGCGACGACAAGCGCCGCCACGCCCACGGCCCACGCGGCGGCCTGCGCCCGGTGCCGGTCGAGGGCGAGCAGTCCTTGACCGAGGACCATCGCCCACAGGTAGGCGAGGGTGGCGACCGAGAGCCAGGCGAAGTCACCGTGGCCCAGGACGGCCGGCGCGTCGAAGAGGGTCTGCACCAGCCACGGGCCGAGCAGCACGGCGACCACGCCGCCGGCCAGGGCGAGTGCGGTGACCACGCCCAGTGCCCGGCGCAGAAGGCTGTGGAAGCCGGCGCGGTCGCCGGTGGCGGCGGTGGTGGCGAGGCCGGGCAGCAGGGATGCCTGCAACGAGGCGAAGACGAACAGCGGGATTCGTACCAGGACGAGCGCGGAGAGCAGCGCGCCGGCGGTGGCGACGTCGGACGGGTCCAGCACCTTGACGTTGATCACGCCGATGTTGACCACGACCTGGGAGAGCAGGCTGGACACGATGAGCAGGCCGAGGCCGCGCAGGAACGATGCCCAGGCGACCGGGACGCCGCCGCCGATGGCCCGCAGCACCGGCGGGGCGGTGAGTGCCACACCGACAAGCGGGGCGACGATCAGCACCGCGCCGAACCACACGGGGGAGGTGACCCCGGTGAGGCCGAGCACGGCGACGAGGGCGATGCGCAGACCGCCGTCGACGCCGAGCTGGGTGCCGTACCAGGGGAACAGTTGCAGGC
This sequence comes from Micromonospora profundi, assembly GCF_011927785.1. Classification (NCBI taxonomy): domain Bacteria; kingdom Bacillati; phylum Actinomycetota; class Actinomycetes; order Micromonosporales; family Micromonosporaceae; genus Micromonospora; species Micromonospora profundi. Next base: position 2,165,430 of record NZ_JAATJK010000001.1, read on the forward strand.
CGGAGAGCACACCGCGGGTGGTGTGCGCGACGGCGAGCGCGGCGAGCGACCCGATCAGCACGGTGACCATGCGGCTGTCGCCGGCGAAGAACCGGTCGGTGAGCGGGCCCCGGGCGGCGATGATCAGCGCGACGATGGCCACGAGCAGGCCGAGGGCCAGGGCAGCCCCGCGGGCCAGCACCGGTCCGGGCGACAGGCCCTGGCTGTGCCGCCCGGCCACGAGCCGGGCGACCTCCTGCTCGACGGGCATGAACAGGCCGATGCCCAGGGTGAAGACGATCGACCAGAGCACCGACAGCGACGAGTAGTCCGCCTTGGTGAGGCTGTGCCCGGCGACAGCCAGGTGGACGTAGGAGGCGAGCCCCAGCAGGGCCAGGCCCGCGCCGACGGCGAGGGTGCCCGGTGGGACCAGACTCAGAATCCGCCGGATCACCGGCGGATGAGCGCCAACGTGAGTACGGCGAAGGCGCGGCCGAGGTAGATCATCGCCTTGGCCGGCGAGTGGCTGGGGGTGCCCGCCATCCGCTTGCGCATGGCCACCGGCACCTGACGGATGGTGTAGCCGCGCCGGGCGGTGTGCACGAGCGTCTCGACGGTGTCGCCCAGGTACTCCACCGGATACCAGCTGGCGAACATGTCGATCACCCGCCGGTTGGCGGCCCGGAACCCGGAGGTGGTGTCGGTGAGCTTGGTGCGGGCCACCCGGGACAGCACGCCGGAGAGCATGACCATCGCCCAGCGGCGGGGGCCGCGGACGCTGTAGTCGCCCTCGCCGGCGAACCGGGCACCGATCACCAGGTCCGTCTCGTCGAGCAGGTCGACGAGCTTCGGCACGTACCGGGGATCGTGCTGGCCGTCCGCGTCGATCTGGATGGCCACGTCGTAGTCGTGGTCCCGCGCGTACCGGTAGCCCAGCCGCATGGCCCCGCCGACACCCAGGTTGTACGGGAGTTTCGCGACCCGGGCGCCGGCAGCGGCGGCCACGGCGGCGGTGCGGTCGGTGGAGCCGTCGTCGACGACGAGGACGTCGACGCCCGGCAACTCGCCACGGACCTCGCCGACCACGTCGGCGATCGAGCCGGACTCGTTGAGCGCCGGAATGATGATCAGGACCCGCTTGCCGTTAACCATCGTGCGACACCAGTTCGTCTCGGGCCGCCCGGTCCGCCTCGATCTCGGCGCGGAGCAGGGCGAAGTCTTCTGCAAGGGTGCGGGTCTCTTCCTCCAGGGCGCTGACCTCCCAGCTGAGGTGCACGCAGACCAGCAGCAGGAAGACGATGCCGAGGAAGAGCACCAGGCTCACGCCGGAGGCGACGCCGAGCAGTTCGGCCACGTTGTCCAGCAGGCGGGGGAAGAGCGACAGCGGGATGATGATCACCAGGACGCCGAGCCAGAGCATGCCGTACTTCTCGCGGAGCTGGCGGCGGCGCAGCAGCTCGACGATCGTGGCCAGCAGTATCAGGCCGGTCAAGCCGGTGACGAGGGTGAGCTTCATGCGACCTTCCACGGGGCGGGTGGAGCGGCGGAGGCGAACGCGGCGGCCAGGGTGGTGAGCCAGCCCGCAGGGGGTGGCACACGCGTGGCGGCCCGACGGCCGTTCCCTAGCAGACTGTACGCCGATCGGGGGGCGGAACGGGGGGACCGGTCGTCGCGAATCGGCCGGTTCCGGGCGGAGTCCGGGCCGTGCGGCGCCGACACCGATCGGCCCAGGCCGGACCAGATGGTACGGCCGGGGCCGGTGACGAGCAGGCGGGTCATGCGGGCGGTGCGACCTTCAACGGCTCCCACCAGGCCCGGTTGTCGCGGTACCACTGCACGGTCTGCGCCAGGCCGTCGGCGAGGTCGATGCTCGGGGCGTACCCCAGCTCTTCGTTGATCTTGGTGATGGCCAGCGAGTAGCGGCGGTCGTGGCCCTTGCGGTCGGCGACCGGAACGACCCGGTCCCAGCCGGCGCCGCAGGCGTCCAGGAGCAGACCGGTGAGCTCCTTGTTTGTCAGCTCGGTGCCGCCGCCGATGTTGTAGACCTCACCGGCGCGACCCCTCTGCTGGACCAGCCCGATGCCCCGGCAGTGGTCGTGCACGTGCAGCCAGTCGCGGACGTTGCCACCGTCGCCGTAGAGCGGCACGGTGCCACCGTCGAGCAGGTTGGTGACGAACAGCGGGATGACCTTCTCCGGGAACTGGTACGGCCCGTAGTTGTTGGAGCAGCGGGTGACCACCACGTCCATGCCGTGGGTGCGGTGGTAGGCGAGCGCGAGCAGGTCCGAGCCGGCCTTCGACGCCGAGTACGGGGAGTTCGGGGCCAGCGGCCACGTCTCGGTCCAGGAACCCTCGTCGATCGACCCGTACACCTCGTCGGTGGAGACGTGCACGAACCGGGCGGTGCCGTGCCGCAGGGCGGCGTCCAACAGCGTCTGGGTGCCCAGCACGTTTGTGGTGACGAACGGCGCGGCACCGGCGATCGACCGGTCGACGTGCGATTCGGCGGCGAAGTGCACGATCACGTCGTGCCCGGCGACCACCTCGTCGACGGTGTCCGGGTCGCAGATGTCGCCCCGCACGAAGCGCAACCGGGGGTCGGCGCGCACCGGCTCCAGGTTGGCCAGGTTGCCCGAGTACGTCAGCTTGTCGAGCACTGTCACGGCGGTGGGATCGACCGCGGGCACGCCCGAGGCGCTGCCACCAGGCACGCCGAGCAGCATGCGGACGTATTCCGAACCGATGAAGCCGGCACCGCCGGTGACGAGGATCCTCACGGGTCCAGGAGTGTACGCGAAACGGACGGTCGGTCGGGGGCGGCGACCACCGACATGCCGGCGGCCGGTTGCGGCTAAGCTCCCCCGGTGCGCGGAATCCTACTCGCCGGCGGCACCGGTTCCCGGCTCTGGCCGATCACCCGGGCAGTGTCCAAGCAGCTGATGCCGGTCTTCGACAAGCCGATGATCTACTATCCCCTCTCCACCCTGGTCATGTCCGGGGTTCGGGAGATCCTGGTGATCACCACACCGGAGGACCAGGACCAGTTCCGCCGGCTGCTCGGCGACGGAAGCCAGTTCGGGTTGCGGCTCGAGTACGTCACGCAGGCCCGCCCGGAGGGCATCGCGCAGGCGTTCGTGCTGGGCGCCGACTTCATCGGCGACGAATCGGTCGCGCTGATCCTCGGTGACAACATCTTCCACGGCGTCGGCCTGGGCCGGCAGTTGGCCGCCCACAGCGACCTGGTCGGCGGCCGGGTGTTCGCCTACCCGGTGGCCAACCCCGAGGCGTACGGCGTCGTCGACTTCGACGCCGACGGCCGGGTGCTCTCGATCGAGGAGAAGCCGGTCCGGCCGAAGTCCCGCTACGCGGTGCCCGGCCTGTACTTCTACGACAACCGGGTCGTCGAGATCGCCGGCAAGCTCACCCCGAGCGCCCGGGGCGAGCTGGAGATCACCGCGATCAACGAGACGTACCTGGAGCGCGGCGAGCTGTCCGTCACCCTGCTCGACCGGGGCACCGCCTGGCTCGATACCGGCACGTTCAACTCGATGATGCAGGCCGGCGAGTTCGTCCGGGTCATCGAGGAGCGGCAGGGCCTGAAGGTCGGCTGTATCGAGGAGGTGGCCTGGCGGGCCGGCCTCATCGACGACGACCAGTTGCGTGCCCTCGCCGAGCCGTTGACCAAGAGCGGCTACGGCGACTATCTGCTCGGCCTGCTGGCCGAGAAGCACGAGCGGCAGGGGCAACGATGAAGATCCGCGAGCTGGGCATCGAGGGCGCCTGGGAGATCACCCCGCAGCAGCACGGCGACCCGCGCGGCATGTTCATGGAGTGGTACCGCTTCGACAAGCTCGCCGAGGCGGTCGGCCACCCACTGCGCCTGGCGCAGGCCAACATGTCGGTCTCCGCGCGGGGTGTGGTGCGCGGCATCCACTTCGCCGACGTCCCTCCGGGCCAGGCCAAGTACGTCACCTGCGTACGCGGCGCCGTCCTCGACGTGATCGTGGACCTGCGGGTGGGCTCGCCGACCTTCGGCCGGTGGGAGGGCGTCCGGCTGGACGACACCGACCGGCAGGCGGTCTACCTCAGCGAGGGTCTCGGGCACGGCTTCTGCGCCCTTACCGACGACGCGACGTTGAGCTACCTCTGCTCGGCCACGTACAACCCGACAGGTGAGCACGCCGTGCACCCGCTGGACGGGGAGTTGGCCATCGAATGGCCTGCGGACGTACCGCTGCTGTCCGCGCGCGACGACGCGGCGCCGACGCTCGCCCAGGCCCGCGAGAGCGGCCTGCTGCCGGAGTACGACAACTGCCGGCGGTTCGTGGCGAGCCTCGGGCCGGACGGAATGTCGCACTCAACCGGTATGTGACCACGCCCGAAACACCACCTGTGGTGTGACAGTGACGAACGGGGCCTCCGGGCGGCTAATGTCACACCATGGAGCGGCGAATCTTCGGCCTCGAGACCGAGTACGGCGTCACCTGCACCTATCGCGGGCAGCGGCGGCTGTCCCCGGACGAGGTCGCGCGGTATCTGTTCCGTCGCGTCGTGTCCTGGGGCCGGTCGAGCAACGTGTTCCTGCGCAATGGGGCCCGGCTCTACCTGGACGTCGGGTCGCACCCGGAGTACGCCACACCGGAGTGCGACTCGGTGACCGACCTGGTCGCCCACGACCGGGCCGGCGAGCGGATCCTGGAAGGGCTGCTCGTCGACGCGGAGAAGCGACTGCACGACGAGGGCATCGCAGGTGAGATCTACCTGTTCAAGAACAACACCGACTCGGCCGGCAACTCGTACGGCTGCCACGAGAACTACCTGGTGTCCCGGCACGGAGAGTTCGGCCGGCTCGCCGACGTACTCATCCCGTTCCTTGTCACCCGGCAGTTGATCTGCGGGGCCGGCAAGGTGCTGCAGACCCCGCGCGGCGCGGTCTACTGCCTGTCGCAGCGGGCCGAGCACATCTGGGAGGGCGTCTCCTCGGCGACCACCCGCAGCCGCCCGATCATCAACACCCGCGACGAGCCGCACGCCGACGCCGAGCGCTACCGGCGGCTGCACGTCATCGTCGGCGACTCCAACATGAACGAGGTCACCACGCTGCTCAAGGTCGGCACCGCCGACATCGTGCTGCGGATGATCGAGGCCGGTGTGGTGATGCGCGACCTGTCGCTGGAGAACCCGATCCGGGCGATCCGCGAGGTGTCACACGACATCACCGGCCGGCGCAAGGTCCGGTTGGCCTCCGGCAAGGAGGTCAGCGCGCTGGACATCCAGCAGGAATACCTGGCCAAGGCCACCGAGTTCGTCGAGCGCCGGGGCGGCGACCAGGCCGCCAAACGGGTCGTCGAGCTGTGGGGCCGGGTCCTGCACGCGGTCGAGACCGGCGACCTGGAGCCGGTCTCCCGGGAGATCGACTGGGTCAGCAAGCTGCGGCTGATCGAGCGCTACCAGCGCAAGCACGACCTGCCGCTGTCACACCCCCGGGTGGCCCAACTGGACCTGGCCTACCACGACGTACGCCGCGGACGTGGCCTCTACGGGCTGCTGGAGCGTCGCGGCGAGGTCGACCGGGTGACCACCGACCCGGAGATCTTCGAGGCGAAGGAGACCCCGCCGCAGACCACCCGGGCGCGGCTGCGCGGCGAGTTCATCAGGCACGCCCAGGAGAAGCGCCGGGACTTCACAGTCGACTGGGTGCACCTCAAGCTCAACGACCAGGCGCAGCGCACAGTGCTCTGCAAGGACCCGTTCCGCGCGTACGACGAGCGGGTGGAGCGGTTGATCGCCAGCATGTGACGGTCGTGCCGGTCCCGTCGGTGGTCACCGCCGGCGGGGCCGACCGGCCCGGTAGGCTGGGCGCGCCATGACGACTTCTGGACCTTCCGACGGCTCCGAGCGCGGCTCGCGGCAGAACTGGGTCGAGCGGCGGCGGGAGAAGATCCGCGCCGAGATCGACCGCAACCGGCGCGGTGACTACACAGTGCCGACGTGGGTGCTGGCCCTGGCCCTGGCCCTCATCGTGGGCGGCTGGCTAGCCCTGATCTTCCTCGCGTAGTCCCCGCCGCCTTGCGCGTCGATCATGGAGTTGTGGTGCCTGAGTTCTGACGATTCGCCGCCTTCGTCCACCACCACAACTCCATGATCGACGAAGTTGGGGTTGGGGTTGGGGTTGGGGTTCGGGTTACGGGGTTGGGGTTCCCGGGGCTCGGGGGAGGTGGGTTACTGCTTGGCGGCCGGCGGCTGCTGCTGCCAGGAAGTAGGCGTGGTCGGCGTCGAGGCCGCGGCCCATCGTGGACAGTGGCACCGGGGTGGCCCGCAGGGCGGCGTCGAGGCCAGCGGTGGGCACCCGCACGATCCGGTGCCGGGCCGCCAGCGGCGCCAGCGCCGCGTCGACCTCGGCGGCCAGCGCCAGGGGCAGGTCGTCGGGCACCACCAGTTCCGCCGGGGCGAGCGCCACCCGGCCGTACGCGGTGAGGCTGTGGTGCGACACGCCCCGGTGCCGGGGACGGGCGTCGGCGTCGGAGATCCGCAGCGAGCCGACCGCGTGGCCGCCGAGCGTGGCGATCGCGTTGACGGCTTCGCCGACTGCCACTCCGGAGAAACCCCAGCGGGTGCCTGTGCCCAGGTTGCCGGGCCCCTGCGCCACGATTGCCACGTCGGCGTCGAGCACGTGGCGGGCGGCGAGCAGGCCGCCGTGCAGTGAGGTGGCCTCCAGGTCGCCGCCGAACGACTGCCCGACGGTGATCGTGCCGGCTAGCTCGCCTCGTAGCCCGGCGAGGGTGCGGGAGAACCACGCCGGCAGTGCTCCGCCGTCGGTCAGCAGGTACGCCACCCGGGCGTGCGGGGCGTCGGCCCGGATGCCGGCCAGGATCGCCGGCAGCGCCGAGTGCAGGTCGGCGGTGACCACTGGCATCCCGCCCAGGTCGTCGGCGTCGGCCAGCACATCCCGGTACGGCGACGCCTCCTCGTCGACGCCGAGCAGGATCGGCTGCAGCGGGGTGTAGCGGGCCTTGACGAGGTGCCCGGCATCGCGGGTGTCGCCGACGTCCGGCGGGTCCGGCGGCAGCCGGTCCGGCAGTGCCACCACGAGGGCGTACCCGCCGGTGCCGAGCCCCATCAGCAGCGCGCCGGCGTTGAGCAGCACCCGGTCGCCGGGCTCGGGGTTGCCGACCAGTTCGGGGTACGCGAGCGCCCGCATCCGTGTGCCGTCGGGCAGATCGACGTCGAGTTCCACCGCCCCGGTCCACTGCCGTCGCAGTGCCGCCACCGTCCCCGCCCGCCATCGCACCATGACGGGAAACGCTAGCGGCGCGTGCGCGCAGCCCCGCGCCCGGGTGCTGGGGCGGTCAGCTCGGGTCGGGTTCGCCGCCGGCGTCCTCACTCGGTTGGGCCTGGGTGTCGCGGGCTGTTCCGGCGGCACCGGGCAGCGACCGGGTCGGGTCGAGGAAGACGTACCGGATCGCCGGATACCGCCCGGTGAGCCGCCGTTCGGCCTCGTCGGCGGTGGCCTCGATGGCCGCGCCGGTGGCGTCGTCGCGGAAGTCGACCTTCGCGGCGACCAGGACGTCGTCCGGGCCGAGCTGCATCGTCAGCAGGGTGTCGATCCGCTCCACCTCGGGCAGGCCGGCCAGGTCGTGCTCGATCTCGCGACGCAGCCGCTCCGGGACCGACCGGCCGACAAGCAGCGACAGGTTGTTGCTGGCCAGGATGCCCGCGACGGTCAGCAGCAGCAGCCCGATCAGGATCGAGGCGATGCCGTCCCACAGCTCGTCGCCGGTGGCCTCGGAAAGACCGACGCCGAGTGCGGCAATCAGCAGCCCGATCAGCGCCGCGCTGTCTTCCAGGAAGACCGCCTTGACGGTGGTGTCGGCGGTCAGGCGCAGGAACCGCCGGGGTGTGGTCTGCCACCGCCGGGACTCGCGGCGGACCTGCCGCACGGCCCGCGCCAGCGAGATGGACTCGATGACGAACGAGACGGCAAGCACGACGTACGAGATCAGGTAGTCGCCGCTGTGCTCGTGCACCAGGATGGTGGTGACACCGTGGGTGACGGCGAAACCGGCACCGGCCACGAAGGTGAACATGGCGGCGAAGAACGCCCAGACGTAGCTTTCCTTGCCGTACCCGAAGGGGTGTTGGGGGTCGGCCGGCCGTGCGCCCCGGCGTAGCGCCTGGAAGAGCAACACCTCGGTGGTGGTGTCGGCGACCGAGTGCGCCGCCTCGGAGAGCATCGCCGCCGAGCCGGAGATCAGTCCGGCAACCAGCTTCGCGACGGCGATCGCGAGGTTGGCGGCACCGGCCACGACCACCGTTGCGACGCTCTCGCTCTCGGTCTTCGCCCCCGCTTCCGCCATGAGGGCCACACTATGGCCGGCGTCGGACACACGCAGTGGACACCGCCGATCCGAACAAGTGTGCGGCACGCCCGCGCGGGTGCACGCCTGCGGCGTGTCGGCTGCTAGCGTCTACCCGTGTCGCGGACCCGCACCGAACGCCTGGTCAACCTGGTGATCTGCCTGCTGTCCACGCGACGGTTCCTGACCGCCGCGCAGATCGCCGCGACCGTGCCCGGTTACGAGCACGATCCGGACGACGCGCGTGACCACGAGGCGTTCCAGCGCAAATTCGAACGGGACAAGGCCGAGCTGCGCGAGCTGGGTGTCCCACTGGAGACCGGCACGGCCAGCGTCTTCGACGCCGAGCCGGGTTACCGCATCGCCCACCGCGAGTACGCGTTGCCCGACATCCCGCTCGAGCCGGACGAGGCAGCCGCGGTGGGCATCGCCGCCCGTCTGTGGCAGCACGCCGGGCTGGCGGCCGCCGCGTCGTCCGGGCTGGCCAAGCTGCGTGCCGCAGGCGTGGACGTCGACCCGCAGGCCACCCTCGGTCTGGAGCCGATGGTCACCGTCGACCCGGCGTTCGCGCCGCTGACCAGCGCCGCGCGGGACCGCCGCGAGGTGGGGTTCGACTACCGCATACCTGACCGGGACGCGCCCAGCCGTCGACGGTTGCAGCCCTGGGGCGTGGTGTGCTGGCGTGGCCGGTGGTATGTGGTCGGCCATGACCTGGACCGCGAGGCCACCCGCTGCTTCCGCCTGTCCCGCGTCGTCGGCACGGTCCGGGTGACCGGCGCCCCCGGCGCCTACGAGCCGCCCGCCGGGGTGGACCTGATCAGCCACGTCGCGCGCTGGTCCGGCCCGGTGGAGCACACCGGCCGTGCCACGGTGCTTGCCGCGCCGGGCCGGGCCGCCGGCCTGCGCCGCTGGGCGGTGGAGGTGACCGCCGGCCCGGACGGCGACCTGCTCACCCTGCCGTACTCCGACCCGGACGGGCTGGCCGGGCAACTCATCGGGTACGGCCCGGACGTGCGGGCGCTCGACCCGCCGGAGGTCCGCGAGGCGGTCATCCAGCGACTCAAGGAGATCGCCGCCCGGCACGACGAGCTGGCCGTCACGGGAGGTGCCCGGTGACCCGGCCGGCCTCCCGAACCTCCGCCGACCGGCTGGCCCGGCTGCTCAACCTGGTGCCCTACCTGCTTGCCCGGCCCGGCATCGAGATCGCCGAGGCGGCCGGCGACCTGGGCGTCACCGAACGCCAGCTCCGGGAGGACCTGGAGCTGCTCTGGGTGTGCGGGCTGCCCGGTTACGGTCCCGGCGACCTGATCGACATGGCGTTCGACGGTGACCGGGTGACAATCACCTACGACGCGGGGATCGACAGGCCGCTGCGGCTCACCCCCGACGAGGCGCTCGCGCTCGTGGTGGCGCTGCGGATGCTCGCCGAGACGCCCGGGGTGGCCAACCGGGAGGCCATCGAACGGGCCCTCGCCAAGATCGAGGACGCCGCTGGTGACCTGGTGGGCGCCCCGGTGGCGGTCCGGCTGCCTGGCGACGCCCGGCGCGTCGAGGCGCTGCGCGCCGCCGTGGAGGGCGGCCGGGCGCTGCGGATCGTCTACTACACCGCCGCCCGGGACGAGACCACCGAGCGCGTCATCGACCCGCTGCGGATGCTGATGGTCGGCGGCCGGGCGTACGTCGAGGCGTGGTGCCGGCGCGCGGAGGCGGTCCGGCTGTTCCGCGCCGACCGGATCGACGCGATCACCGAGCTGGACGAGCCGGCCACCGTTCCGCCGCAGGCCGTCCCGCACGATCTCGCCGGGGGAGTCTTCCGCCCCTCGCCAGACCTGCCGTTGATCACCCTGCGCATCGGGCGGAGCGAGCGGTGGATCACCGAGTACTACCCGTGTGAGCGGGTGGAGGCCGGCGACGGCGACCAGTGGCTCGTCTCGCTGCGGGTGACCGACCTCAGCTGGGCCCGCCGGTTCGTGCTGGGGCTCGGCCCGGGTGCCACGGTGGTCGCCCCGGTCGAGCTGGCCGAGCAGGTCCGGGCCACGGCAGCCGCCGCCCTCGATGCGTATGCCGTACCCGCGCCCGCCGCCGGGTCTGGAGGGTCCGGGCCCGACACCGCCGCTGCCCCGGACGCCGGCTCCGAGGCTGCGGCCCGTGACATCGCGACGTCCGGCTCAGCGGCGTCCTAGGCCCGACTCTGGTCAGGCCGACGCACGATCGGCGACGGTGGCCGGGGCAGCCCGCTCACGATGGAACGAGTGGCATCCGCGGCGCGGCATGGCCACCTGTTCCTGCATACGGCACGCTCGTCCGGCAGTGGCCGAGCGCACCCAGTAGGCTGTCCGTCGTGCTGATCTGGATCGTGCTCGCGGTGGTGCTGCTCCCGCTCGTGGCGCTCGCGCTGGCCGTACGACCGGTGTTGTCCCGGCTGCCCCACCTGCGTCGCGCCTCGGTGGCATTGCAGCGGCGGGCCGCCGAGGCCGAGGCGCTGCGGGAGACCGCCGAGGCGTTGCAGCAGCGCGCCGAGGGAATCCAACAGCAACTCGACACCGCCCAGCATCATCTCGCCCTCATCAAGGCCAAGCGCAGCTGATCGACGGGCGTCATCGGCCCCTCCGGCCAGGGCGGGCGTACACCCCGGGTGACCTGTGGGGCGACGGTTGACGGATGATCGTGGGTGGTCGAGACTTCACCCGGCCGGGCCTGATCATCACCGCCCCGGCAGGTGGCATTCCGCTCGTCCGCACGTACGATGGGCTGCGTACCACCCCCGGACACAGAGCGACTGGAGCTTCTCATGGGTGCCCTCAAGCCGTGGCACATCGCCGTTCTTGTGGTTGTGCTGATCCTGCTGTTCGGCGCGAAGCGGCTCCCCGACGCCGCCCGCTCGCTGGGCCGCTCGCTGCGGATCATCAAGGCCGAGACCAAGAGCCTGCAGGATGACGACCGCGACCTCGCCGAGAAGGCCGACGCGCAGGCCGGCTACCAGCCGCTGCCGCCGCACGCCGGGCAGCAGGCGCCGTACACCGGTCAGCCGCAGCAGGCGCCGTACCAGCAGGCGCCGCAGCAGCAGCCGGTCGTCGACCCGGTGCACCGCGGCCGCGACAACTGACCGAGAGGCCCCACCATCGTGGCCTTCGCCCTGCGTAAGCGCGGCCCCAGCACGTTCGAGCGGGCCGCCGACGGCTCGATGACGCTCATCGAGCACGTCCGCGAGCTGCGCAACCGCCTGTTTCGTGCCTCGCTGGCGATCCTGATCGGCTTCGGGTTCGGCATCTGGCTGGCCGAGCCGGTCCGGTTGTTGCTGTCGCGGCCGTACTGCGACCTGCCCGGCTCGGTCGACCCGAGCACCGGCAAGTGCCTGTTCGTCCAGCTCGGCCCCGCGGACCTGTTCCTGCTCAACCTGAAGATCGGCCTGTGGGTGGGTCTGATCATCGCGGCGCCGATCTGGCTCTACCAGCTCTGGGCGTTCATCGCGCCCGGTCTGCACCGGCACGAGCGGCGCTATGCCTACGCCTTCACGGCTCTGGCGGCGCCGCTCTTCGCCGCCGGTGCGGTGCTGGCGTACTTCGTCACCGCCAAGGGCCTCGAGTTCCTGATGAACGTGTCCGGCGATGACATCTCGACCACGCTGGAAGTCACCAGGTACATATCGTTCGTCACCAACCTGATTTTGCTGTTCGGTGTGGCGTTCGAGTTCCCGCTGATCGTGCTGATGCTCAACTTCGTGGGCATGGCAAGCGCTAAGCGGCTACTCAGCTGGTGGCGGGTGGCGGTGTTCGTGTTCTTCGCGTTCTCCGCAGTGGTGACGCCCACCCCTGACCCGTTCGGGATGACCGCGCTGGCGATCTGTCTGTGCGCTCTGTACTTCGCAGCGGTCGGGGTGGCGTTCATCAACGACAAGCGGCGTGGGCGCGGCAAGGAGGTCTACGCCGGTCTGGACGACGACGAGGTCTCGCCGCTGGAGCACGAGGCGGATCCGGTCGTGGCCGGGCAGCGGGTCGACGCGACAGCGCCGATCGGTGCCCCCGAGCCGATCGCCAAGCCGGCGCCGATCGAGCGTCGCTACGACGACATGACCTGACGGCCGCGCGCCGCCTGGTCCCGCCGACGCCGTCCCCGCCTGCCGGGGGCGGCGTCGCCGTGTCCAGCCGCTCACACCACCGCCGGCCAGCGCCTCACCGGCCGTCGCCCGCCGCAACGGCAGCGGGGCTGATCAAGACGCCGCGGCAGCCAGGTGACCGGCGGGTGTGCGGGCGGTACGGTGCTGCCCGTGACCGCAGACGATCACCTGCCCGGTGCGCTCGCCGGTGGCCCCGTCGCCGTGCTGACGAACCCGACGGCCGGACGGGGACGACACCGCGCGTTGCTGCCCCAGCTTGTGGAAGGGCTGGCTGCCGCCGACCGGCCGGTACGACTGTTGTCGGCGTCCGGTCCGGGCGAGGCGGAGGCGGCCTGCCGTGCTGCGGTCGCCGACGGCGTCGGCGCGCTCGTGGCGATCGGCGGGGACGGCACGGTCCACCAGGCGTTGCAGGCGGTCGCCGGCACCGACGTGCCGTTCGGGCCGGTGCCGGCGGGCACCGGTAACGACTTCGCGGTCGACACCGGGTTCCCGGCCGACCCCCTCGCGGCGGTGGCGGTGATGGTCGAGGCGCTGCGCGCCGGCCGGACCCACGCCGTCGACCTGGCCCGGATGGTCAACGCGGAGGGCGTCGAACGCTGGTACGGGGCGGTCCTCGCGGCGGGGTTCGACGCGATCGTCAACGAGCGGGCAAACCGGATGCGGTGGCCGCGCGGCCCCCGTCGGTACGACCTGGCGATCCTGGTCGAGCTGGCCCGGCTGCGACCACGCCGGTACACGCTGCGCCTGGACGGGGTGCCGCACGAGCTGGACGCGGTCCTCATGGCGGTGGGCAACTGCCCGACGTACGGCGGTGGGATGCGGATCTGCCCGGACGCCGACCCGACCGACGGGCTGCTCGACGTGGTGGTGGCCGGCCGGGCCGACCGCCGGACCCTGATCCGGGTGAAGCCGCGCATCTACCAGGGCACCCACGTCAGCCATCCGCTGGTGACCACCTACCGTGCCCGCACGGTGGAGGTGGCGGCCGAGGGCATCGTCGGGTACGCCGACGGGGAGCGGTCGCTGGCCCTGCCGGTGACGATCAGTGCGGTGCCGGGCGCGGTGCGGCTGCTGCGCTGACCCGTACCGCGCCGATGCTCGCCACGATGACCAGCAGGATGGCGGCGCACTCCAGCAGGGTCAACTGCTGGCGCAGGACCAGCCAGCCGGCGAGTGTGGCGATGGCCGGGCCGAGGCTCATGAGCACCGCGAACGTGGCGGTGGGCATCCGGCGCAGCGCCAGCAGCTCAAGGGTGTACGGCAGCCCGGAGGCGAGCACCGCGAGGGCCGTGCCGAGCGCCAGCACTGTCGGGTCGAGCAGGACAGCGCCGCCGTCGACGATCCCGAGGGGCAGTGTGACAAGCGCGGCGAGGGCCAGTGCGAGCGCCAGCCCGTCCGCGCCCGGGAACCGACCGCCGACCCGCGCGCTGAGCACGATGTACGCGGCCCACATGGCGCCCGCGCCGAACGCGAAGGCGACACCCGCCGGGTTGAGCCTGTCGAAGCCGCTCTGCCCGAGCAGCGTCACCCCGGCCAGCGCCAGCCCTGCCCAGCACCAGCTGGCCAGCCGTCGGGCGGTGAACACCGACAGCGCCAGCGGGCCGAGCACCTCCAGGGTCACCGTCGGGCCGAGCGGGATGCGTTCGATGGCCTGGTAGAACAGCGAGTTCATGCCGGCCAGCGCCAGCCCGAACGCGCCTACCGCGAGCCAGGCCGAGCGGTCGTGTCCGCGCAGGCGCGGCCGGCACACGACGAGCAGCAGCACCGCCGAGATCGTCAGTCGCAGGGTCACCGCTCCGGCCACCCCGGTACGCGGGAAGATCAGCGCGGCCAGGGCCGAGCCGAACTGCACCGACAGCGCCCCGCCGAGCACCAGGCCCACGGCGACGACGCCGCCACGGCGCTCGGGCGGCGCGTCGGCCGCGCGCGGGGTGGGCAGCAGGGTGTCCGTCACGGCACGACGCTAGGCGATCGGCATCGGCCGTTCTCGGGCGGCTCCCGAGGCCGCCGCTCGCGCCGACACGGCCGCAAGCGTTCGCCAACGCGGTACTACCGGCGTACCGTCGCGGGTATGACCAGCGCGATGCGGAAACTGTCGATCTCCGTGCCACCCGACGTGGCGGAGCGCCTGGAACAGGAGTCCAACGCCAGCGCCTACATCACGCAGGCCGTGCGGGACCGGATGCGTCTGGACGCCCTGGACGCGGAGCTGGCCCATCAGGGCATCGAGATCACCGAGCAGGGCGTGGCCGAGGCACGCGCCCGGCGTGCCGCCGTGGAGGCTGAGTGGTCGCCGGAGCGACGCAAGGCACTCCGTGAGCGGGCACGCCAGCATCTGCTCGACACCGCCGCGGGCGGTGTCGAGCAGCCGGCCGCGTGACCCGCGAGGATGACCGGCCGGTCCGGCTCGTGCTGGACCGGTCGGCGCTGCTGGCGTACCTGGCGGGGTCGGTGCATGTCGGCGAACCCTTGCACGAGGTCATCCAGGACCGCAACAGGTTCGGCGTCACCGCCGTGACCGTAGCGGAGACCCTGGCGGTCGTCAGCGACCCGAAAGACCGGGCGACCCTGCACCGGCTGCTGGCCCTGGACGCCTGCGCGGTGCTCGCCACCGACGGGCACTCCTGGCACGAACTCAGCTACTGGCGCACGCTGACGGGCCGCGCCGACCTGGCGACCACCGCGCTGGCCGTCCTCGAACACGACGCCTCGATCCTGACCGGCGAGGACCGCTACGGCGACGGCGAGCTACCGGTGATCCGCGTTCCGGGCTGACCGCACGGCGGCTGGCCCTGCGCGGGTCAGGCCGGCAGGGTCAGGTCCAGCACCGCGCCGAGCCCGTTCTCCCGGCCCGGGTCGGCGGCCGGGAGCACCAGCACCGCGCAGCCGGCGGCCACCGCGCCCGCGTCCGCCGGGGTGTCGCCGACCATCAGCGTCTGCTCCGGGTCGACGCCGAGCATCCCGCAGGCCCGCCAGAAGATCGCCGGGTCGGGCTTGCAGCGCCCCACCTCGTAGGACAGCACGAACGCGTCGACGAGGTCGGTCAGGCCCCAGGTGTCGAAGTGCGGTCGCAGGTCGAAGCCGATGTTGCTGACCACCGCCACCTTCACACCGGCGTCGCGCAGCGCGGTCAGCGTGGGCGTGGTGTCCGGGTACGGCAGCCAGCCGTCGGCGACGAGCAGCCGCTCGTAGAGCGCCTCGGCGAAGCCCTCGATGCCGGCGTCGACGGTCTCGGCCAGCCCCGTGTACGCCGCCCGGTGCGCGTGCTCGTAGAGATCCCGGTCGGCCCACAACTCGGCCAGCCGGGGCGGCACCCGGGCCGGCAGCGGGCCGCCGGCGCGCCCGGCTGTCAGGAGCCGATCGGCAAGGGACGTGGCCCGGACCGGGTCCAGGGTGACCCCGCACGCGGCGGCGGCCTCCAGTACCCACCGCCGGGGCTCCTCCACCTGGGCCAGGGTGCCGTGGAAGTCGAAGAGCACCGCCTTGACGGGCCGTCGGGAGGCCCGGGGGGCGGCGGCGTCGTCGACACTGCCCTGCGGACTGGTCTGGGGCGGTTCGGCATGGTCCGGCACGCCGTGCACCCTACCGACCCCCGCTGACGGCCCCTCCGGACGGCCTTGTCGGGTGTCGTGTCCCGGCACGCACTAATCTTGGTGCCATGTCGAGCCCCGCCGAGCGGTACGCAGCGGCGCGCCGCCGGGCCGCGCAGGCCTCACAGTTCCCGGCGCTGGACGAGTTCGCCCTTGACCTGGGGTTCGACCTCGACGACTTCCAGCGGGAGGCGTGTCAGTCCCTCGAACGGGGCAGCGGGGTGCTGGTGTGCGCCCCCACCGGCGCCGGCAAGACGGTGGTCGGCGAGTTCGCCGTACACCTGGCGTTGCGGGGGCGGCCCGACGACCCGGCGCCGGCCGACGGCGCGACGACGCCACCGGCGCGGCGCAAGTGCTTCTACACGACGCCCATCAAGGCGCTGTCCAACCAGAAGTACCACGACCTGGTCGCCCGCTACGGCGCCGAGCAGGTTGGCCTGCTCACCGGCGACAACGCCATCAACGGTGACGCTCCGGTGGTGGTGATGACCACCGAGGTGCTGCGCAACATGCTCTACGCGGGCTCCAGCACCCTTCAAGGACTCGCCTACGTGGTGATGGACGAGGTGCACTACCTCGCCGACCGGTTCCGCGGTGGCGTGTGGGAAGAGGTGATCATCCACCTGCCCGCCTCGGTGACACTGGTCTCGCTGTCGGCGACGGTGTCCAACGCCGAGGAGTTCGCCGACTGGCTGGTCACCGTGCGCGGCGAGACGGCGGTGGTGGTCAGCGAGCACCGGCCGGTGCCGCTGTGGCAGCACATGCTTGTCGGCAAGCGGATGTTCGACCTGTTCCACGACGCCGACGCCGCCCGCAAGCACGACGTGCACCCGGAGCTGCTGCGCTACACCCGCGACCAGATGCGCCGCCTGGAGTTGGGGGAGGGGCGCAGCGCCGGGCCGGGCGCCGGTCGGCGTGGGCCACGGTGGCGCGGCCCGATGCGCCCGGACATCGTCGACAGGCTGGACCGTGAGGGCCTGCTGCCGGCGATCCTGTTCATCTTCAGCCGCGCCGGGTGCGCCGCCGCGGTGCAGCAGTGCCTCGCCGCCGGGCTGCGGCTCACCTCGCCCGACGAGCGGGCCGAGATCCGCCGGGTGGTCGAGTCCCGCGTCACCGCCATTCCCGGCGAGGACCTGACGGTGCTTGGCTACTGGGAGTGGCTCGACGGCCTGGAGCGCGGCCTCGCGGCCCACCACGCCGGCATGCTGCCGGTGTTCAAGGAGATCGTCGAGGAGTTGTTCGTCAGGGGCCTGGTCAAGGCGGTCTTCGCCACCGAGACCCTCGCCCTGGGCATCAACATGCCGGCCCGCTGCGTCGTCCTGGAGCGGCTCGTCAAGTACAACGGTGAGGCGCACGTCGACCTGACCCCGGGGGAGTACACGCAGCTCACCGGGCGGGCCGGCAGACGGGGCATCGACGTGGAGGGGCACGCCGTGGTGGTGTGGTCCCCGGAGACCGACCCGCGGCATGTCGCCGGGCTCGCGTCCACCCGCACCTATCCGCTGCGGTCGAGCTTCCGGCCCTCGTACAACATGGCGGTGAACCTGGTCGGCACTGTCGGCGCGGAGCCGGCCCGCGCCCTGCTGGAGTCGTCGTTCGCCCAGTTCCAGGCCGACCGGTCGGTGGTCGGCCTGGCCCGGCAGGTGCAGCGCAACACCGAGACCATCGAGGCGTACGGCGCGGAGGCCGCCTGCCACCACGGCGACTTCGACGAGTACTTCGCGCTGCGCGTGGCGATCGCCGACCGGGAGAAGGCCATCGCCCGGCAGGGGCAGACGCAGCGGAAGGCCGCGGCGGTGGCGTCGCTGGAGCGGCTGCGGATCGGCGACGTGATCCGGGTGCCGTCGGGCCGGCGGGCCGGCCTGGCCGTGGTGCTGGACCCGGCGACCGGCGGGTTCGGCGAACCGCGTCCGCTGGTGCTCACCCAGGACCGCTGGGCGGGGCGGGTCAGCCCTGGCGACTTCACCACCCCGGCCGAGGTGCTGGCCCGGATCCGGGTGCCCAAGCATTTCAACCACCGCTCGCCGGCGGCCCGGCGTGATCTCGCCGCCGAGGTCAGTGGCACCGGCCTGGACCGGCACGGCGGTCGGCGTGGTGGCCGGTCCCGGCAGACGCCGGGCGAGGACCACCAGGTCGCCCAACTGCGGACCGAGCTGCGCCGGCACCCCTGCCACGCCTGCCCGGAGCGGGAGGAGCACGCCCGCTGGGCGGAGCGCCGCCGCCGTCTGGAACGGGACACCGAGGAGCTGCGCGAACGGGTGTCCGGGCGTACCGGGTCGCTCGCGCGGACCTTCGACCGGATCGTGGCGCTGTTGACCGAGCGCGGTTACCTCGCCCGCGACGGCGCTGTCACCGACGCGGGCAGGATGCTCGGCCGAATCTGGACCGAGGCGGACCTGCTGGTGGCCGAGTGCCTGCGGCGGGGCGTGTGGAACGGGTTGTCGCCGGCCGAACTGGCCGCCGCGGTGTCGGTGGTGGTCTTCGAGGCGCGCCGCGACGTCGACGAACGGGCGTCGCTGCCGCGCGGGCCGGTGGCCGACGCCGTGGACGAGACGCTGAAGCTGTGGGGGGAGATCGAGGCCGACGAGGCGGCGCGCGGGTTGACCGCCACCAGGGAGCCGGATCTGGGCTTCGCCTGGCCGGTGTACCGGTGGGCGCGGGGCGAGGCGTTGGCGAAGGTGCTCGGCAGCGGCCACGAGATCGACGGTGAGATGCCGGCCGGTGACTTCGTCCGGTGGGCGCGGCAGGTCGTCGACCTACTTGGTCAACTTGCTGACTCTGGTGGCGCGGCGCCGGAGCTGCGTTCCACCGCCCGGCAGGCAATAGCGGCCATCAACCGAGGCGTACTGGCGTACCACACCTCAGCGTAATGATCACTTTCGGTCACGGCCGCTGACGAGGCGACACAGCGGACGGTCACCGTGACAGTACGCCCCGGATAGCCCCGGGGTCACTGTTGCATCGGCCCGGAGCACCCCTGATCATTGCCCGAGCGCCGTGCACGCGCGCTGGTGACCAGTGGGGAGCAGACCGCCATGGCGGAGATCAATCATTTTGAGTACGGGTGGATCACACCTGCGCTGAGTTACGCGCTGTCCGTCCTCGGTTCGATCCTCGGGCTCGTGTGCGCCGGCCGCATCAGAACGGCCCGTACCGCCGGGCAGCGCGCCTGGTGGGGTCTCCTCTCGGCCTGGGCCATCGGTGGCACCGCCATCTGGGCGATGCACTTCATGGCCATGCTCGGCTTCGCCGTCGACGGCACCCGCATCCGGTACGACGTGCCGCTCACCGCGGCCAGCACCGTGATCGCCGTGGTGGCGGTCGGCATCGGCCTGGCCATCGTGGGAACCGGCCGGCTGAACCCGGTGCGGCTGATCGCCGGAGGTGTCTTCACCGGCGCAGGCGTCGCTGCCATGCACTACACGGGCATGGCGGCGATGCACCTCAACGGCAGCCTCCGCTACGACACCCTCCGGGTCGTGCTCTCGGTGGTCATCGCTGTCGTCGCGTCCACCGTCGCGCTGTGGCTGGCCATGACCGTCCGCCGTGGCCTTGTCATCTTCGCCTCCGCCCTGGTCATGGGCATCGCGGTGAACGGGATGCACTTCACCGGCATGACTGCCCTCTCGGTGCACCTGCACGAGCGGCAGGGCGGCGTGGCCGGCGCCGGAGTGAGCGCGTTGCTGGTGCCGATCGTCCTGGCGGTGATCTTCGGAGTGGTCGGGCTGCTGTACGCCCTGCTCGCCGCGCCCACCGACGACGACCTGGCCGGCGCCGCGTACCTGAACGCACGCCGGATTCCGGAGCAGCCGGCGGCGCCGGTGGCAGCGCCGGACCCGGTCGGGCTGCGCGCCCGCTCCACCCTCGGCCAGCCGGGCACCCCGTTCCCGTCACGCCGGGACAACCCGCCCCGCTGACGTCGACTGGCGGACCCGCTCCTCGATGCTGAGGAACGGGACGCCGCGAAGAGCGCCTCCCCGGCCACGGCGGGGCCGCCGGGGCACAGCCCCGACGGCCCGTCGTGGTCAGCCGTTGTTGTCGATCAGGCTGGCGATCTCGTTGTAGATGAGGTGCGCCTTCGCGCCCTGGTTGGACGGGCAGCCGCCGAGGTGGTGCAGGGCGATCACCCGGTGGCTGGCGTTGAGCACCGGCGAGCCAGAGTTGCCGCCGGACGTGTCACAGCTGTAGCTGATGTTGTACGTGTTGTAGTTGGCGTTCTTGACAGTGCACGTCGCGCCGCCCTGGGTGTCCTCGTAGATCGACAGTCGCTTGGGGCTGCCGTCGCCGTGGCCGGGAATGTAGATCCGAGTGCCGGTGGTGGTGGCGCTCGTGGCCAGGTACAGGGTGCCGAAGGTCTGGATGCTGGCGAAGTTGTTCACCGAGAACAGGGCGTAGTCCAACTGGCTGGAGCCGCCGCTGCTCACCTTGTAGAGGGTGGCGCCGCTGACCTTCGTGCCGGCGCCCGGGTTCGCGCCGCCGCAGGTGGCGCACTGGTAGTTGAACTGCATCTCGCTGCCGCTGACGGCGGCCTGGGTGGAGAAGCAGTGCTTGTTCGTCAGCATCCGGTTGGTGTTGCCGACGCGCCAGGTGGTGCACATCCCGCCGCCGCTGATCAGCAGGCGTGCCACGGCCCGGCCCCGGGCGAACTCGGTGGGGTGGCTGCTCTGGTAGCAGACCGCGTCGCGTCGGGCGTCGGTGCTGCACACGGACAGCGTGGAGAAGTTGTGCTGGGTGATCTCCGTGGGGTCGTAGCCGCGCCAGAACCGGTCGATGGTGGCCGTGGTGCCGCGCGAGGGGCCGCTGCTGTGCAGCGTCACCACCGCCGTGTCGCCGTCCACCGACATCGCCCAGAATCCCGGCTGGCCGTCGGTCGTGTAGGGCGATCCGCTCGACGTGCTGAGGTGGCTGTCGTACCGGTAGCTCTCCCGGCCGTCCGGGCTGGACACGGTGACGTAGTCGCTGGGGCCCAGGCGCAGCGCGCTGAAGTGCACCTTGATGTACGTCGCGCCGGGGTGCCGGATGATCTGGGTCCGCTGGTCGCGCCGGTAGGAGAGGGTGCCGTCGACGACGCGGAGTTCGCCGACCGTGGTGACGCCCTCGGCCGAGAACTGGCTCGACTCGGGTGCCCGTTCGGATTGTGGCGCGAGAGGTCGGACGGGCGTCTCTGCGGCGGCGGGTAGCGGCAGCAGGGTGAACCCGAGCGCGCAGGCGCCGACTGTGACGGCGACCGCTCGCAGGCGGCGTAGAGCGTGTTTCATCGTTGCTCCTCCCCAGAAACAGCACCTGGTGGTGCTGCAGCCTTCCTACACGAGCAGATGCAAGACATGCAAGGCCATCGATATACGACACCCATGATCGGTACGCGGCGCCCGGGCGACAGGTGTTGAATGACCGCGAACGTTCACAGAGGAGATGACGATGAACTTCCAGCGGCTCGGCCCGCCCGGCCGGGAGATCCCGGTGGTCCAGCACGACGGCACGACCTACGACCTGCGGCCGCTCACCGCCGATCTGGATGGGGCGTTCTGGGCGTCGGAGGGGATCGCGCGTACCCGTGCCGCGCTCGGGCGCGTAGAGCTGGCCGAGCTGCCCGACGCCGCCGCACTGCGGGTGGGCGCGCCCCTCGCACGCCCCAACAAGATCGTCTGCATCGGGCTCAACTACCGCGACCACGCCGCCGAGACAGGTGCGACACTGCCCGCCGAGCCTGTGGTGTTCATGAAGGACCCGATGACAATCGTCGGGCCGTTCGACGACGTGCACATCCCGCGCGGCTCCACCCGGACCGACTGGGAGGTCGAACTCGCTGTGGTCGTCGGCACCACAATCCGGTACGCCGACTCGCCGGAACAGGCAATGCGGCACATCGCCGGGTACGCGGTGTCGCACGACGTCTCCGAGCGCGAGTTCCAGCTCGACAGGGGAGGCCAGTGGGACAAGGGCAAGAGCTGCGAGACGTTCAACCCGCTGGGGCCGAGTCTCGTCCCGGCCGACGAGATCGACGACCCGCAGTCGCTCGCGCTGCGGTTGTGGGTCAACGGGGTTCTGCGTCAGGACGGGTCCACCCGCGACATGATCTTCCCGGTGGCGCACGTCGTCTGGTACCTCAGCCAGTTCATGGTCCTGTACCCCGGCGATGTCATCAACACGGGCACTCCGGCCGGCGTGGCGCTCGGCCTTCCGGACCACCCCTACCTGCGGCCCGGTGACGTGGTGGAGACGGAGATCGCCGGCCTGGGCCGTGCCCGCCAGACGATGGTGGCGGCATGACCGGGGAGTTCGCCGGGCTGACAGCGATCGTCACCGGTGGCGCGTCCGGCATCGGTCGCGCCACCGCCCTGGAACTGCTCGCCCGGGGTGCCCGGGTGGCGGTCCTTGACCTCGACCCGAGCGGCCTGGACGAGGGCATCGCCGGCTACACCGCAGACGTGACCGACCGTGCGTCGGTGCAGGAGGCGGTCGGTGCGGTCGCCGCCGACCTCGGTGGCATCGACGTGGTCGTCAACAACGCAGGCGTCGGCGCAACCGGCACGGTGGCCGACAACACCGACGACGAGTGGCACCTGGTCCTCGACGTCAACGTGGTCGGCATGGCCCGGGTGGTCAGCGCCGCCCTGCCGTGGCTGCGCCGCTCGGAGCACGCGTCGGTCGTCAACACCTCGTCCATCGCCGCGCTCAACGGCCTGCCCAACCGGGCGCTCTACTCGGCAAGCAAGGGCGCCGTGCTGTCGTTGACCCTCGCCATGGCCACCGACCACGTCCGCGAGGGCATCCGGGTCAACTGCGTGTGCCCCGGCACCGCCGACACACCGTGGGTCGGTCGCCTACTGGCGCAGGCCGATGATCCGGCCGCCGAGCGGGTGGCGTTGCAGGCACGCCAGCCCATCGGCCGACTGGTGACACCCGAGGAGGTCGCGAACGCGATCCTCTACCTGGCGTCGCCGCGCTCGGGCTCCACCACCGGCACCGTGCTGGACGTCGACGGCGGCGTCACCCACCTGCGCGTACGGCCATGACTGCCACACCCCGTCCCCTGCCGCCGGTGCCGGTGGCGCAGAATGGGCCGACAGGTGGAGGTGGCCCGTGCGGATCGCGCTGTTCGTGACCTGCCTGGCCGACACCATGTTCCCGCAGGCGGCCATCGCCACCGTGCGGCTGTTGGAGCGGCTCGGCCACGAGGTCGCCTTTCCGCAGGGCCAAACCTGCTGCGGTCAGATGCACGTCAACACCGGCTACCAGCGCGACGCGGTGCCCCTGGTACGCCGGCACGTGGACGTTTTCGACACGTACGACGTGATCGTCGCGCCGTCGGGCTCCTGCGTCGGGTCGGTGCGGCACCAGCACGCCATGGTGGCCCGGCGGGCGGGCGACGAACGGCTCGCCGGGCGGGCCGAGTCGGTGGCCCGGCGGACGTACGAGCTGTCGGAGTTGCTTGTCGACGTGCTCGGGGTCACCGACGTGGGCGCGTACTACCCGCACCGGGTCACGTACCACCCGACCTGCCACTCGTCGCGGATGCTGCGGGTGGGGGACCGGCCGCGACGACTGCTGAGCGAGGTGCGCGGCCTCACCCTTGTCGAGTTGCCGGCCGCCGACCAGTGCTGCGGGTTCGGGGGCACCTTCGCGGTGAAGAACGCCGAGACCTCCACGGCGATGCTCGCGGACAAGATGCGCCATGTGCTCGCCACCGGCGCCGACGTGTGCGCCGCCAGCGACGCCTCCTGCCTCATGCACATCGGCGGAGGCCTGTCACGGCTGCGGACCGGGGTCGGTGTCGTGCACCTCGCCGAGATCCTGGCCTCGACCGAGCAGGCCGCGACAAGCCGGGCCGAGATCCTGGGCTCGACCGAGCAGGCAGCGACAAGCCCTGCCGCCAACAGGCCGGCGGCGCGGCCATGACGCGCCGGACGTTCCTCGGCATGCCGGCGACCGCGCCGCCCGGGGTGGGCCACCTACGCGGCGCGGAGTCGTTTCCGGCCGCCGCGCGGCGCGGCCTGGCCGACCCGCAGTTGCGGCGCAACCTGCGGCACGCGACGACGACGATCCGCGCGAAGTCCGGCGGCGTCATCGCCGAGCTGCCCGACTGGGAGCAGCTACGGGCGGCAGGTGCGGCGATCAAGGCCGACACCCTGGCCCGCCTGCCCGAACTGCTGGAGCAGCTCGAAGCGCGGGTCACCGAGGCCGGCGGCGTCGTGCACTGGGCGGCGGACGCGGTGGAGGCCAACCGGATCGTCACCGACCTCGTCCGGGCGACCGGCGTGGACCGGGTCATCAAGGTCAAGTCCATGGCGACCCAGGAGATCGGCCTCAACGAGGCGCTCGTTGCCGCCGGTATCACGCCTGTCGAGACCGACCTCGCCGAACTCATCGTGCAGCTCGGTGGTGACCGGCCCAGCCACATCCTGGTCCCCGCGATCCACCGCAACCGGGCGGAGATCCGCGAGATCTTCCTCCGCGAGATGCCCGGCGTCGACCCGACGCTTACCGACGACCCCACGGCCCTCGCCGCCGCCGCGCGCCGCTTCCTGCGGCAGACCTTCCTGAGTACGCCTGTGGCGGTGTCCGGCGGAAACTTCGCCGTCGCCGAGACCGGCACGCTTGCCGTCGTCGAATCCGAGGGCAACGGCCGGATGTGCCTCACCCTGCCGCAGACGCTGATCACCGTGCTCGGTGTCGAGAAGGTGGTGCCGACCTGGCGGGACCTCGAGGTGTTCCTCCAACTGCTGCCGAGGGCGTCGACGGGGGAGCGGATGAACCCGTACACGTCGATGTGGACAGGTGTCACCCCCGGGGACGGGCCGCAGGCGTTCCACCTCGTGCTGCTTGACAACGGGCGCAGCGCGGTGCTCGCCGACGAGGTCGGACGGCAGGCGCTGCGGTGCATCCGCTGCTCGGCCTGCCTCAACGTGTGCCCGGTGTACGAGCGCGCCGGCGGGCACGCCTACGGGTCGGTGTATCCGGGGCCGATCGGGGCGGTGCTGTCACCTCAGCTCACCGGCATCGAGGACAACGCCTCACTGCCGTACGCCTCGACGCTGTGCGGCGCGTGCTACGACGCCTGCCCCGTGAAGATCAACATTCCGGAGCTGCTGGTGCACCTGCGGGCCGAGGCCGTCGAGTCGCATCGCCGACCCACAGCAGAGTCGATAGCGATGGCCGCCGCCGCGTACGCCATGGACCATCCCCGGCTGTACGCGGCCGGGCAGCGCGCCGCCCGCCTGAGCCGGTTCGCCGGCCGGCGCGGGAGGGGTCTGCCGCCGCCGCTGAACGGCTGGACCGGCAGCCGAGACCTGCCGGAACCACCGGCGCAGACGTTCCGTGACTGGTGGGCCGACCGGTGAGCTCGCGCGACGTCGTTCTCGGCCGGCTGCGGGCCGCGCTCGCCGGCGGCACGGAGCCGGTGGAGGTGCCCCGCGACTACCGGCACACCGGCACCCTCGACCTCGACCAACTGGTGCAGCGGCTGACCGACTACCGGGCACACGTGCACCGGGTCGCCGAAGCCGCCGTGGCCGACACGATCGCCGGCATCCTGCCGCCGGGCGGCACTGTCGTCGTACCTCCGGGTCTGCCGCCTGCGTGGCTGCCGCCGACGGTGACAGCCCTGCCCGACGACGGCCTGGACAACGCGCGGATCGGCGCCGCGGACGCGGTCGTCACCGCCGCCGCGGTCGCCATCGCCCAGACCGGCACCGTCGTCCTGGACGGCTCTCCCGACCAGGGGCGTCGGGTGCTCAGCCTCCTGCCGGACCGGCACATCTGCGTGGTCCGCGCCGACCAGGTGGTGGCCACAGTGCCCGAGGCGCTCGCCCGACTGACGCCACACCGCCCACTGACCTGGATCAGCGGCCCCTCGGCCACGAGCGACATCGAGCTGATCCGGGTGGAGGGGGTGCACGGCCCACGCCTGTTGCACGTCCTCCTGCTGCCCTGACTCGCGGGCCGGTCAGCTGTCGGTACGCCTGCCGTCGATGGTGAGGGTGGTCAGCAGCGCGGGGTGGTCGGTAGCGCCCTCCATGCCCACCGACCTGGTGCGGGCCGGGATGATGTCGCCGCTGGCCAGGACGTGTTGCAGTGCGCCGTCGTCGACCCGCAGATAGCCCGGCGGTGTGCAGGCCCGCACATCCGGGTCGCCGCCCGCGCGGAGGTTGAGGTCGCCGGCCAGCATGGTGGGCGTGTGGCCGGCACCGCCCCGCAGGGTTGGCAGGACCTCGTCGAACAGGTGGCCGCACTGGGCGAGCGCGACGGTGCGACTGGTGGCCGCCAAGTGGGTGGTGCAGGCGAGCAGCGCTCCGGTGACGTCGACGCAGAGCCAGGCCCGTTCCTCGGGGTCGGCGACGTCCTGTATCGGGTGTATGCCACTGTGCACGGTGTGGCCGCTGTCCGGCGTCCGCAGGCGGGCCAGCAACCCGATCCCGTACGACTGGCCGTTGCGGCACCAGGTGTCGGCGCCGCTGGGACGGTCGCCGGCCGCCTGGAAGGCGGACACGACCGTGGCGCCGGTGTGCGCGTCGGCGAGGACGCGGTGCAGGGCTGCCATGTCGTCCCGGCAGATCTCGTTGAGGGTGACCAGGTCGGGCCGCTCGGCCGTGATCACCTCGGCGGCCCTGGTCACCGATCGGCCGGTGTAGCAGCCGGCACGACCGCTGTTGCACAGGTTCATCTGGAGCATTTGCAGGATGGTGGGCGCGGGGAGGTCGGCGGCGACCGGAGGCCGGGCCACCGACGAGCCGGCCGGCACCGCGGCGGCGGCGATCAGGCAGCCGACGGCAAGGGCCCGGCGGAGCTGTCGGTACGAGCGACCGGGGCTGCCGCGACCGCGGAGTCGACTGAGGCCGCGCGGGTGCCACCAGGATCGGGTGCCGGAGGCGCCCGGCTGCTCGGGCATGCGGACTCCGGATGGGGGAGGCGACGTGCCGTTGATCCTACTGTGGGCCGACGTGGCGGCGGACCGCATCCGCGACGAGTCGGGCTGTGTGGTGCGCTACGAGCGGACGTTCATGCGTCCCCTCCTGCCGACCGACTGACCGGTCGCGCGACGCGGGCCGGGTGCGGGAGGTCAGCCCCACACCCGGCCCGCGCCAGCTCAGCGGCGCGGCTTCGGCGCGATGCGAGGCAGCACGTACGGCGGTCCGGCGAAGATCAGGTCGGACTTGATCTCCTGGTACGCCCGCTTGGGTTGGTAGTTCTCGTCGTAGATGGTGGCCATGCCCTCCGGCGGGTCACTGAACCACTCCGGCACCCAGGAGTACTTGTCGCTGAAACCCCACACCGTGTACGACAGGCAGGTGCGGACGGCGAGGCACGCCTTCATCAGCACGCTGAAGTTGGCAGCCGACGCCTGCAACCGGGGGTTGATCTCGGCGGAGTTGCCGGCCCGCACGGCCTCGGTCATCTCGCTGCGTACGTCGACCTCGGTGAAGGCGGTGGCCAGACCGAGCCCGGCGAACCGCTTCAGCGCGGCAGTCACCTGGAGGGTGTCGAAGTTGCCGTACTGGGTGCCCAGGTGGCCCTGTGCGCCGACGCCGTCGATCGGGACGCCCTTGGCGCGCAGCCCCTTGGCCATGTCGTAGACGAACTGCGTCTTGTCGTCGGCGGGGTTGCCGGAGCCGAACGCCTCGATGTTGTAGTCGTTGTAGAACAGCAGCGCCTTGGGGTCGGCGGCGCGTGCCCAGCGGAACGCGTCGGCGATGTAGTCGGGGCCGAGGTTCTGTGCCCAGAAGCCCTTGTAGTGCAGGGTCGACGGGGTGTCCCACGGGTCGCTGACTGCCTCGTTGACGACGTCCCACTGCCAGATCTTGCCCTTGTAGCGGCTCACGACGGTGGTGATGTGCTTGCGCAACAGGTCGCGCAGCTCCTGCTTGCTGATGCTGCCGTCGGCGACGCCGCTGGTCAGCCAGGCCGGCACCTGGTTGTGCCAGACCAGCACGTGGCCCCGGACGCTCTGCCTGTTGCGCTTGGCGAACTCGATGAGCTGGTCGGCGGCGGCCCAGTCGTAGGTGCCCCGGGTGGGTTCCAGGCTCTCCCACTTCATGGCGTTCTCGGCGGTGACCGAGGAGAACTCGGTGGCCGCCAACCGGCGGTACTGCGGGTCGCTGGCGTCGTTGAGGGCAGTCGCGTTGACAGCCGTGCCGATGTGCAGGCCGTGGCGCTGGCCGAGAGCGCCGAGGGTCTGCGCTGTCGGGTCGTACGGTCGGCTCGCGGTGGCGGGCACCGCGTTCAGCGCCGCAGCGGTCGCGACGGCGACGGCGCCGACGCTGATCCACCGTCTTGGCTTCATCTGCCTTCCTCTCGATATTGATCGACAGATGTCGATCTTTGAAGGGAGGGTGCGGCCCCGGATTCGGTGTGACGGAAACGGAAGTCGGCGCCGGGTGCCGGGGTGTGGACAGGTCAGGGGGTGGCGCCGATGGTTCCACGGAGGAACCGGAAACTTGCTCGAAACGTTAAGCCCGTCGATGGACCTCGTCAACTGTGAAAACTTCCGGAAATCGGCCGAGTGAGCTGCGCGGCCACGAACATCGGATGGTTGAAACTTTCGGGCGTCCGGACGGCCCTCACACAGCGACGGTGCCACTGTCGACGATCGACAGTGGCACCGTGGGCAAACGCGCGTGCTACCGCAGGTGGTCCTCGATGGCCTCGATGATGCGCGGGCGCAGTTCGGCGGCGCGGATGACGGCGTCCACCGAGCCCACCTCGACAGCGCGTTGGATGTTGTGCACCCTGTCGAACTCCGTGGCCACCTCGCCGAGCTTCTCCGCCCGCACCGAGGACCGCAGCTCGTCCAACTCGGCGGTCAGCGCGGCGCGGTCGGTGCCGGACGCGGCGGCGACGCGCGCCTGCAGGTCGCGGACCCGATCGTCGGCGGCGGTACGGGCGTTGACGTCCGCGGAGAACACCACCGCCGCTGCCGGAGCGCCGCCGAGCACCGAGGCGAACGACCCCTCCAGCGCCAGCACCGTCATGCGCGGGTTCAGTGCCTTCGAGAACACCACGAACGCGCCACCGTGATAGCGCGAGATGACGCAGAAGACGATCGGGCCGTCGAAGTTGACGATCGCCCGGCCGATCTCGGCGCCGTACTCCAACTGCAGCTTGCGCATCGACTCCGGTGAGCCGTCGAAGCCGGACAGGTTGGCCAGCACGACAAGGGGCCGGTTGCCGCTCGCCGCGTTGATGGCCCGCGCGGCCTTCTTGGACGAGCGCGGGAACAGCGTGCCCGCCGTGTAGGTGTCCGGGCCGTCGGTGGGCGGGAAGCCACGCCGCGGCACCGACCGGGACTCGATGCCGAGCAGGCACACCGGGATCCCGCCGAGGTGGACGTCCTGCACCACTGCGGTGTCCGCATCGGCCATGCCCGCCCATCGCTCCAGCACCGGGTGGTCCTGGTCGGAGAGCGCCCGCATCACCGTCCGGATGTCGAACGGCTTCTTGCGGTCCGGGTTGGACTCGACCGAGAAGATCTCACCGACGGTACGGAACGGGCTGCTCGCCACGTCGTGCGGGAAGTCGGAGACGTCACGGTCCACCGGGTCCGTGGTCGCCGCCCGCCGAGGTGCCGCCTCGCCGGGCACGACGTACGTGTGGTCGTAGTGGGCCATCAGTACGTCCCGCGCGGCGGTCAGGTTCGGTGCCCAGTACTGCGCCTGCCCGTTCGGGCCCATCACCCGGTCGTAGCCGCCGATGCCGAAGTTGTCCTCGGCGGACACGCCACCGGAGAAGTCCAGCGACTGCTTGCCGGTCAGCACCATCGCCGAGTCCGGTGTCATCACCAGGACGCCCTTCGTGTGCATGAGCATCGTGGCCTCGGCGTTCCAGTACGGCTGAGCGCCGACGTTGATGCCCGCCACCACGATGTTGATCTCACCGCCGGCCTGGGTGAACTCGACGATGCGCTTGAGCGCCGCCGCCACCCAGTCCATGTTCTCGGTGCCCGAGGTCATCGAGATCCGGGCGCCGGCGGACAGCGCCCACCACTCCAGCGGCACCCGCATGCTCTCGGCGAGGTCCAGTGCGGCGATCACGCGCCGGCACTCCGGCTCGGACAGGGCGCCCAGCGACTTCGTCGGGTCACCCAGCAGCACGACCCGGGTGACGCCCTGCGGGTGCAGCGGCGCCGGCGTGGTGACGACACCGGCGACGATCGCGGCGCGGTTGCGCCCCTTCGGCCGGTCCACCGGCACCAGCACGTGGTCGTCGTCGATGTCGTACTCGACGAAGTCACCGAGGCGGCCGGTCAGCTCGTACGGGTACACGGTGTTGCGGCTGCTGGCGCGCAGCACCTTCAGCCGGTACTCGTCCAGCGGCTCGACGGGCTCGACCGGTGGCTCGCCGACTGTCAGCTCGGCACCACCCGCCGCGTCGAACGTGATCCGGACAGCGATCTTGGTCAGTTCGCCGGTACGACGGTCACGCTGGCGGGCGATGAAGAGGATCTCCTCAAGCCCGGCGCCCACGGTCGTCGGACGTACGCGCCCGGCGATCATCTCCATCTCCTGGCGGGTCAGCTCGCTCGGCGGCCAGACGTACACCACGATGCGGTTCGTGGTGAAGCGCGTCTTCGACGGCCGCAGCGTCTGGGCGCGGCGGATCGAGTCGAGGCAGGCGGCGATGGCGTCCTCGGCGGTGGGCAGCGCCACCAGCCGGCCGTCCTGCTCGCGCAGCTCGGTCAGGTCACGCACCTGCGCGAACGCGACGAGACGATCGTCGGCGGGGTTCTCCCTGGCCACGCACTGGAAGAGGTAGACCTCCTCGTCCGCCGACGGCAGCCGGGTCAGGTCGAACTTGTGCAGCCGCTCCAGCTGCATCCGCTGCGCGATGTACGGGTGCAGACCCCGGATCAGCCGATCCTCGGCCATCTGACCGTCCGACGGGCGGAACGTGAAGTGGTGGTGCATCACCGCGCCGCCGCGACCGGCGACTGTGGTGGTGAGGCGGCGCACCTGCGCCGGCAGCGGGTGCGCGGTGACGACCTCCAGCAGCGCTGCGGCCATCGCGTCGAAGTCCTCCGGCTGGTTCTCCCAGCCGAGGTAGATGTCGGCGTCGACGGCGTCCTCGCCGCCGGCCAGCTCAGCAAGCCCGCGCAGCGCGACACCGAGCGTGTCGAAGCGCACCGCTGCGGAGACCACACTCGAATCCGCGCGCTCGGCGACCACGAACGAGCAGCCCTCGACATCGCGGGTACGCACGCTGGTGAGCGCCCGGTTGCCGTAGTACCGCCGGGTCAGGACCTCCAGCATTACCGTGTTGTCGAGGTGGTCGCGCACGAGGCGCTGACCGAGCAGCCGGACCAGCGGCTCGGTGCTGCGGACCATCTCCGCGATGCGCTCGGTGCGGTCGGGCGCGTCCGGGTGCGCGTCCAGGTGCCGCAGGTGCCCACGGACCTGGGCGTAGACGCGCGCGCGGTTGCGGCGCAGCAGCGGCTGGGCGAACCAGGCGAACACCACGCCCCGGGCCAGGTCGGCGACGACGGGGAAGCGGACCTGGGTGGCGGCGATCAGCCGCTCCAGTGCCAGTCC
Source organism: Micromonospora profundi (assembly GCF_011927785.1). NCBI lineage: Bacteria > Bacillati > Actinomycetota > Actinomycetes > Micromonosporales > Micromonosporaceae > Micromonospora > Micromonospora profundi. The sequence goes on from NZ_JAATJK010000001.1 coordinate 2,196,994, forward strand.
GGCCGGCTCGCGCAGCGCCTCTTCCGGCGGGGTCTCGCGCAGCCACGCGCGCAGCAGCGCCGCGATGACAGTGGCGTCGGCCGCCGCCCGCTGCTGGGCGAGGAAGATCCGGAAGACGGCGGCTTCGAGGTCGCCGCAGCGGTCCAGGTCGCTGACACCGTAGTGACCGAGCGCCTTGGCGAGCTTGGCCTGGAAGCCGTCCGGCAGCCCGGCCCGCTCCACGTCCAGGCTCTGCAGGTACGTGTGGAAGTACTCGCGCGCACTACGGACGTGGGCGCCGCCGTCCTCGCCGGTGGGCCGGTTGCGGCTCAACTCGGTCAGGTCGGCGAAGACCTCGATGAGGTCCAGTTCGGCGGCGAGCGGCGGGTGGCCCTCCTCGGCGGCCGTCCGCCGTACCGCGAGGTAGTCGTCGAGCACGCGACGGTCGTCGTGCGGGTCGACGTCGAAGCCGAGCAGCAGGCCGCGCAGATCCTCCTGGCCGCGCCGGCTGCGCTGGTACGCCGACACGTCGTCGTCGGCGGCGGGCAGGTCCAGCTCGACGGCGGCGGCGCTCGGGCCGGCCACAGTCGTCGCGGACTCGTCGCCGAGGGGTTCCAGCCGCAGCAGCGGCGCTCCGGCCTCCACCTGGCTGCCGACGGAGACGGCGCACTCCTTGAGTCGCGCCCGGAACGGCGCGCGCAGCACCGTCTCCATCTTCATGGCTTCCAGCACCAGCACCGGCGCGCCGGCCTCGACCTCGGCGCCGACCTCCAGCGGTGTGGCCACGACCAGAGCCGGCATGGGGGAGCGGACGACGCCGCCCTCGTCGCGGCTGACCCGGTGGGTGACGCCGTCGACCTCGACGAGATGGGTCGGGCCGTGGGTGCCGGTGAGCAGGCGGTACCGGATGCCGTTGACGACGATCTGGCCGGTGTGCCTGTCGAAGCGGTCCAGGACGACGTCGGCGGTGCGTACGGTGCCGCCCGCCTCGATGCCGACGCGGAACCGGTGCGCGCCGATGCGTGCCACCCGCAGGCGGTAGGTGACGCCGCGCAGCTTGAGGTCCAGCGGACGGCCGCTGGCGTGCTGCACCTGCGGGCGCCCGCCGGAGGCCGTCGACAGCAGTCGCTGCCGCTCGGCCCGCTCCTCCTCCTCGTACGACTCGATGGCGGCCGCGGCAAGCGCAACAGCGGAGTGCCGGTGCGTGACGAGCCGGCCCTCGCCCCGGACCCTGTCGATCCAGCCGGTGTCCGCGCTGGCGTCGAGCACCTCGGGCTGGTCGAGCAGGTCGAGCACGAAGCTCTTGTTCGTCGCGCCACCCTCGATGATCACCGTGGTGTTCGCCATCGCCCGGCGCAGTTTGCCAAGCGCCTCGTCGCGGTTGCGCCCGTACGCGATGATCTTCGCGATCATCGAGTCGAAGTCGGCGGGGATGGTGTCGCCCTCGCTGACGCCGGTGTCCACCCGGATGCCGGGGCCGCTGGGCAGGTCCAGCCGCGCGATGCGCCCCGGCGACGGCGCGAAGTCCCGGTCGGGGTCCTCGGCGTTGAGCCGGGCCTCGATGGCGTGCCCGCGCTCGACCGGGGGCTCACCGTCGAGCCGGCCGCCCGCCGCGACGTGCAGCTGGGCCTTGACCAGGTCGAATCCGGTGGTCAGCTCGGTGATCGGGTGCTCGACCTGGAGGCGGGTGTTGACCTCCAGGAACGCGAACAGCCGGTCGCCGGGGTGGTAGAGGAACTCGACTGTCGCCGCGCCGCGGTAGCCGACGGCGATGGCGAGCCGCTCCGCCGACGTCTTCAGCTCGGCTGCCTGCTCGGGGCTGAGCACCGGCGACGCCGACTCCTCGATGACCTTCTGGTTGCGGCGCTGCACCGAGCAGTCGCGTACGCCGAGCGCCCACGCTGTGCCCTGCCCGTCGGCGATCACCTGGACCTCGACGTGCCGGGCGCCGGTGACAAGGCGCTCCAGGAACACGATGCCGCTGCCGAACGCCCGCGCCGCCTCCTGGCTGGTGCGCTCGTACGCGTCGATCAGTTCGGCCTCGTCGCGGACCACGCGGATGCCACGGCCGCCACCGCCGGCGGTGGCCTTCAGCATCAGCGGGTAGCCGACCTCGGCGGCCGAGGCGCGGGCGGCGGTAAGTGTCTCCACGGCGCCGCGGCTCCACGGCGCGACAGGTACGCCCACCTTCTCGGCGATCAGCTTCGAACCGATCTTGTCGCCGAGCTGGCGCATGGCGTCCGGGCTCGGGCCGATGAACGTGACGCCGATCTTCTCGCACAGCTCCGCGAACGCCGGGTCCTCGGCGACGAAGCCCCAGCCGACCCAGGCGGCGTCCGCCCCGGTCTCGACGAGGGCGCGCTCCAGGGTGGCCAGGTTGAGGTACGGGCGCGTGGACGCCGGGCCGAGGTCGTAGGCGATGTCCGCCTCGCGGACGAACGTGGCGGTGCGGTCGACGTCCGTGTAGAGGGCGATCGTCTCGATCCGGATGCCCGTCTCCGCGGCCAGCTCTCGGACCGCGTGGATGAGCCGCATGGCGGCTTCACCACGGTTGACGATGGCGACACGGTTGAACACCCGACTGACCCCTTTGGTAGACCATCATGTGCACGCCGCGAGTTGATGGGCTCCCGGCAGTGATCACTTTTCCGGCTCGGGGCGCGGAATGCCATGGCGCAACCGCCGAACAGACCGCCGCTCAGTTGTAGGAACCTGACAAAAGTTTTTGGCTGCCACGCCCAGGTTGCCGAATCGGTGTCCGATCCTCGGCGTCGATGCCGTGATGCGTCGTTTGGGTGGTCTGTCGGTTTGCTCGCCGCAGGTCCACCTGGACGCGGTTCCGGGTCGCCGCCGGTCGTTGCCCGACCGACGGCGACCCGGAAAGCGCGCTCAGGAGTAGGGGAGCCGGAGCACCGACTGGTTGCCGATGCCCAGGGTTGTGGGGTTGTTGCCGATCGCCGACCAGACCTCCACCCGGACCGTGCCGTTGGACAGCGCGCCCAACGTTCCGGTGGCCGAGGCCAGGCCGGCGCTCTGGGTGTAGTGCTCGTAGCCGGAAACCGGGTCGGTGGCGAAGTAGCGGAAGGTCTCCACCCGCTCCCAACTGCCGTTGCCGGTCAGGTCGTAGGAGATCCGCACCTGCACGCCGTTGCCGACCGCCGTGCCCGCGTCCAGGAACAGGTCGAACGCGCTCTGCCCGCCGGAGTAGGCGAGGTTGAGGCCGGTCGCCGTGAACACGCGCGCGTTGGTCGGCGTACCGTCGTGGTTTCCGTTTGCCGCCGCGACAGTCGTCGTGGCCGCGCTTCCGGCGGTGCCCAGCCCGCCGTTCGACAGCAGGTACCGGGTCGGAGAGCCCGAGCTGGGCGGCGGCGTGGTCGGGGGAGCCGTCGTCGGGGGAGCCGTCGTGGGCGGTGCCGTGGTCGGCGGTGCCGTGGTGGGCGGCGTGGTCGGGGTGACGCCGCCAGCGGCGTTGCCACCGCTCCAGGTGTACGCCCCGGTGGTGGCAGTCTTTCCGGCCGCCACGGTGAGCCTGGTGCCGTTGGAGAACGTGACGGTGATCGGGCTCGCGGTCGGGTTCGACGCCACATAGGTGCGTGAACCGTTGCGGGAGAAGACCGCGCTCAGCGGATGGTTGGCGGTGACCGTCGTGTCGACGGTGCCCAACGCCGCGAGGTTGCGGATCCAGTGGAACGTGTGCGCCCGGCTCTCGCCCTCCTCGACTGTGTAGTTGGGGTTCGCCCGCAGGTTCGCCAGCGCCGCGTCACCGTCGCCGAGGGCCTGGAACTGCCACAGGATGTCCTGCCACACAGTGGGTGGCCCGCCGTTGTTGCGGACCAGTTCGGCGTAGTTGGTGCGTACGTACGCCGGGTTGTTGCCCAGGTAGAGATGCCCGCCGGTGATCGGCAGCAGGTTGATGCCCTGGATCATCTCCGGCTCGGCGCTGAACCAGGTGGCGTACGCGCCGCCGTCGCCCCAGACCATGCCGACAGTCGAGTGTCCGAACGCGGCCGGGAAGTTCTGGTCGCTGACGTCGAACCAGTACTCCTGGATGGCCGCGGCCTGCGTGGTGTAGAGGAAGATGCCGGCGTCACGGACGGCGGTGTTGCCGGTGACCTGTCCCCACTGGATGAGGGCGCTGGCGAAGTTCATTCCCTCCGACGAGGACTCCTGGTTGTTTCCGGAGCCGAACGAGCCGTGCCCGGAGGCCCAGTCGTGGCCGGCGTAGATGTCGAAGTCCCGCAGGTAGGGAAAGCGCGTGTCGTCGCGTCGGTAGTTGTTGGCGTCGCGGATCAGCAGGTCCACCATGCCGCCGTAGCGGCTGGTGGAGGCCCACGACGGGTCGAACTTGGCGAGAGTCGCGGCGGCCGCGATGTAGTAGCCGTAGTGGAAGTGGTGGTCGTTGAGCTCCTGGTCCGAGCCGTACGACGCCGGGTAGCCGATGAGGGTGCCCCAGTTGCTGTCGTAGTAGAAGACCCTGCTGGTCTTTCCGCTCGACGCGGTGAACCAGTCGGTGAGCGTGCTGCGGATGGCGTTCAGCGCACTGTCGCGGGTGGCCGTGTCGTTGACCAGGTCGGCGACCTCGGCGAGCCGGGCGGCCCGGCCGAGCCCCTTGCCGGTCCAGTAGGTGTCGCCGCCGCGCTGGTCCATCGGGTTGCTACGTGCGGCGGCCAGGTGACCGTTGAGCGTCGCCAGGTCGGCGCCACTGCCGTCACCGACGGCCGGCAACTCCGGCAGTACGCCCTGGAACTTCATGGCGGTGCGGAACTGGCTGACGCCGGTGAGCACCTTCATCCGCCCCCGCGCCGACGGGTACGTCGGCGTGATCGGGGTGGACCCGGACAGCGACTTCCACTGGTGCGGGTAGAGGCTGACCACAGTCTGCGTGGCGCTGCCCTCCCGGGCGGTGGTGGTGAACGCGTACGTGGTGTTCAGCCCGCTCGTGGCCTGGTCGTAGGTGTACGAGACTGTGGTGCCGGTGACGTGGGCGTGCGCGTACCTGCCGTACGTCGCGGCCAGGTCGGAGCGCTCCGACGCGCTGGAGGTCGGCGGCAGCAGGGCCACCGAGAAGTACCCGCGACCGGCCAGCCCCGACGAGATCCGGCCGGAGGCGACACTCCAGCTGGCGCCGCTGGGGGCGTACCCCACGTAGTCGTGGCCGTTGACCCGGAATCCGATTGTGGCACCGCTGTTGGACCAGACCTCCGGGTTGCCGCTCGTGCTGATCACCGCGTCGCCGCCGGTGCTCTGGAAGTACGCGAACGGCAGGCCGTGGCCGATGGTGGCCCGCAGGGTGCGGGTGCCGTCGCTCCAGTGCGGACTGACCGTCCAGTCGCTCCAGCCGTCGACCTTGACCTGGGGTGCGCCGAGCCCGGCGACGCCGACCCGGATGTCCTGCACGTACGGGTAGTGGAACTCGCCGACACCGGTGGCGGTGCCGCTGATGGCGGGCGTGGAGTTGGCGGAGAACCCGAGACCGTCGGTGAACGTGTCGTACGAGATCGGGTGGGCGTGCAGGGGCTCGCTGAAGGAGCAGTCGGTGCGCTTCCAGAGCAGCGAGGACCACCAGTCGTTTGTGGGGATGGCACCGGCGGGCGCGTTGGCGGTGGCGAACTGCCGGGGGTTGCTCGACATCGAGCCGCAGCCGGAGGGGAGCGGGCCGACCGGGGTGGTGGTGTAGCTACCGGCGCCGACGGCGGCGGCCTCGGCGGCGCGGGTGAGGGGGATCGTGAGGCCGCCGACGACCAGGGCCAGGGCCGTGGTGGCGGCCAGGACCCATCGACGGTGGGGGACGGGAGGTTTCATGGTGCCTCCATCGCACGCCGGGTCACGGTCCGTGCCCGTTCCGGCGCGTTGCGTCTGAAATGAGGAGAAGGTCGACTGAGAGAGCGCTCTCTCTGACTCGCACGGTAATCGAACGCCGAGATCCGCGTCAATGTGTCAACCAGGTTGCGTACGGATGTCGCTATTTGCCGCAACGCGGCTGGCCCTCTTGCTCGCTGCCGCCCGGTCCGGCCGCGGCCCGGTCCGGCTCGGCGGCCGCCTGCCGGCGGCGGGGTCGCTAGCCCGAGAGCGTCGCGGGGTCGTCGAGGTCGGCGACGAGCGCGGCCGGTGCCCGCATCCGCCACGCGTCGGTGACGAGTTCGCTGAGGCGTTCGACGCCGACCTCGGGCAGGCGCAGCAGCACCAGGGGCAGCCCTTCGTAACCGGGCGCGGTGAAGAAGAGGTAGGGCTCGCCGAGCAGCAATGCCTGCTTCTCGGCCTCGTCGCCGACGAACAGCACGGCGACGTCGGTGCGGATCAGCCGTGGCTTGCCGGGGCGGCGCTCCGGATAGGACCAGACAAATCCCTTGTCGGCCACCCGGAAGTCGAAGCCGGCGCTGTCGACCTCCACCACGTGCGGCAGAGCGAGCGCCAGTCGCCGCACGTCGTCCGCGTCAGCCACCGAACCCCCGCACGATCCACATGTGCCGAGGTTACGCGCCGGCCCGCGTCCCATCACCGGTTGGTGCCGAGTCGCGTGCGGATCGCTGTCGCGGCGCACAGGATGACCACGAGGCCGCCGACGAGCGTCGTGGCGCCGATCTGCTCGCCCAGCAGCAGGGCCGCCCAGGCGATGCTCATGACGGGCTGGGCGAGTTGCACCTGGCTGACCTGCGCCATCGGCCCGATCGCCAGCCCGTGGTACCAGGCGAAGAAGCCGAGGAACATGCTGACCGCGCCGAGGTAGCCGAACGCCGCCCACTGCGCAGGCGTGCCCTGCGGGACCTCTCGGGCGACGGCGACGACAGTCAGGGCCACCATGAGCGGGGAGCACAGGACGAGCGCCCAGGAGACGGTCTGCCAGGCGCCCAGCTCGCGGGCCAGCAGACCGCCCTCGGCGTACCCGGCGGCGGCGGCCACGACCGCGCCGAAGAGCAGCAGGTCGGCGGGGTGCAGTCGACCGAGGCCACCCCACTGCGCCGAGGCGAAGACCGTGGCGGCCACCGCGCCAGCGCCGGCGGCGACCCAGAACCGGCCGGGCGGGCGCTCGTGTCCGCGCAGGACGGCGAGCATGGCGGTCACCGCCGGCAGCACGGCGATCACGACAGCGCCGTGGCTGGCCGGCGCGCTGGTCAGGGCGAACGAGGTCAGCAGCGGAAACCCGACGACGACGCCGCCGCCCACCACGGCGAGGCGGAGCCACTGCGCGCCGCGCGGCAGGCGCTGGCGCGTGATCGTCAGAGCGATCGCGGCCAGCAGCGCCGCGACGACCGCTCGGGCCGACCCGATGAACAGGGGCGACAGGCCGCCCACTGCCAGTCGGGTGAGGGGGACGGTGAGCGAGAACGCCGCTACTCCCACCAGACCCCAGCGAAGCCCGGCCGGCGGTATCGCCGTCCGCGTGATTGCAGTAGCGCTACTCTGTGTTCTCATGAATGACGGTAGCAGCACCCGGATCGCCACCGACCTCGCCCGGTGGATCACGACGGCCGCACCCGGTGCACGGCTGCCGTCCACCCGGGAACTGGTCGCCCGCTACCAGGCCAGTCCCGTGACGGTGCAGCAGGCGCTGCGTACCCTCACCGCCCGCGGGCTCGTCGAGAGCCGGCCCGGAGTCGGCACGTTCGTCCGCGCCGTACGGACGGCGCGACCGGCCGACTACGGCTGGCAGACCGCCGCGCTACGCGCGCCGCACGCCCTTTCCGGCGCGGTGCCGACAGCGCTGCGCAGCGCCCCCAACGACGTCGTCGCGCTGCACGCCGGCTACCCGGACCGGGAGCTTCTCCCGGAGCGTCTGGTCCGCTCCGCGCTCGCCCGGGCGGCTCGCACGGAGGCTGCGCTGACCCGGCCGCCCACCGCCGGCCTGCCGGAGTTGCAGTCCTGGTTCGCCGACGAGGTGCGTGCCGTCACCCCGCTCGGCGGAACACCACCCACACCCAGCGACGTCATCATCGTCCCCGGCAGCCAGAGTGGACTGAGCTCGGTGTTCCGCGCCCTGGTCGGGCCCGGTCAACCACTGCTGCTGGAGTCCCCGACCTACTGGGGAGCCATCCTGGCCGCACGGCAGGCAGGCGTGCGGGTCGTACCGGTCCCCAGCGGCCCCGACGGGCCGGACCCCCGCGAGGTGGCCCGCGCGTTCGCCGAGACGGCCGCCCGGGTGCTCTACGCCCAACCGAACCACGCCAACCCCACCGGAGCACGGTGGTCGGCGGCGCTGCACGAGCAGGTGCTCACCGTCGTACGCGAGCACGGCGCCTTCGTCGTCGAGGACGACTGGGCCCACGACCTCGGCGACACCGCCACCGCGACACCCCTGGCCGCCCACGACGACAGCGGCCACGTCGTCTACCTGCGCTCGCTCACCAAGAGCGTGTCGCCGGCCATCCGCGTGGCGGCCGTCATCGCCCGGGGCCCGGCCCGCGAACGGCTCCTGGCCGACCAGGCCGCCGAGTCGATGTACGTCAGCGGCCTCCTGCAAGCCGCCGCGCTCGACGTCGTCACCCAGCCCTCCTTCGCCACGCACCTGCGCGGCCTGCGCCAGCAACTGGGCGCGCGACGCGATCTCCTCGTCACCGCGCTACGCGAGCACGCCCCACTGGCGCACATCGACAGGGTGCCGGCCGGAGGGTTGAACCTGTGGGTCCGCCTGCCCGACGGCACAGACGTCAAACGGCTCGCCTCCGACGCGGGAGACGCCGGGCTCGTCATCGCCCCCGGGACCGAGTGGTTTCCCGCCGAACCCACAGGGCCGTTCCTCCGACTCAGCTACGCCGGCCCCAACCCCGCGGCGTTTCCCACAGGGGCACGCCTACTGAACGACGCGCTCGCCCGCCAGGGCCTCTGACATACGGCCCCTGGCGGGCGAGCTGCGGGCGGCGCGGTCCTGGCCGGCGAGCTGCGGCGTGGTGCGACCCGGTTCAGCGGCGGCTGCGGCGCTGGTCGCCGAGCCGCAGCGTGTTGCAGACGTCGAAGACTCCCGGCACGTCCCAGGCGAGTTCCGCGGCGACCTGGCGTGCGTCAGTGTCGCTCACCAACCCGGACAGGATGACCACCCGGTTCTGCACTGTGACGCCGATCCGCTGCCGCCTCGTGGTCGAGTCGGCGCTCAGTCGCTGCGCGACAAGCGCCTCGAGCCGCCGGTCCGGGCTGTCCGGCTCGGGCTGACTGGCGGCGAACCAGTTCTCGTCAGGCAGCGGCCATGGCATGTGCACGAAAAGAGCTCCTTGCTGGTGGATCGGCCGTGATCAGACGCGGGTGCCCGACACGGACGCGTCCTGCGACAGGTGGGCGAGCGCGTCGGCGCGGCTCTCGAAGATCGGGAACGTCCCGTCCAGGCGCATGGTGTGCAGGACGGTGCGGATGAACCGCGACGGCGCGGCGAGGCTGAGCGTGGCGCCACGGCCGCGGGCGTCCTGGTGGGCGCGCACGAGCAGGCCCAGTCCGGTGGAGTCGATGAGGTGCACGTGGCTCAGGTCGACAACGACGTGCCCACCCATCTCGGCGGCGTGCCGCAGGGCGGAGCGCAGTGTGTCACCGGCTTCGAGGTCGATGTCGCCGGTGGCCGCGACGACCGTCACGTCGTCGAGGTGGTCGATGGCGAGGATGCCGCCGGGTCCGTGGTCGCTGCACGAGACCGTTGCGCCCTGCGAGGTCGGCCGCAGGCTGCAGTGCGGGCAGCGATGGGGGCCGGTGGCGAACGGCGATCCACTCCAGCCGTGTTCGGACACCAGCGTCCAGACGACCTCCGCGTCGGGCAGCACGCACGCGGTGGCCCGGAGGGAGTCACCGCAGATGTCGCAGATCAGGGTCATCAGGTCGTCGTCGGGGACGACGGTCATGGCGCTGTCCTTCCTACGTCCGTGCCCGGCCGCGGACGACCTCGGTGCGGGCTCAAATCGGTGGTGCGGATCCCGTGCGTCACGGTTCTGGCGTCTCTGAGGTGGCTCGTCCCGTGGTCACCACGACGAGAACGACGCCGACACCGGCGACGCCGATCTGCAGGAGGAACTCCAGGAAACCGAACCCCTGGGCGGTGACACCGGCCAGGCGCGCGGCGGTGGACCCGATCAGCGCGGCGACGACGCCGACGGTCAGGGCGACCCACAGCGGAACGCTGTGCGGGCCGGGAACGACACGCCGGCCGAGAGCCCCCGCGACCACGCCGACGACGACGGCGCTGACCAACCCGCTGACACTCATGCTGCCTCTCCTGTCGCTGCCGGCGTCAGTGCCGGGTGGTCACGGGCGCCCGGCCCTGCGCGATCGGCGATGGCGGGGCGGCTTCGGGCTGGCCGTCCTCGGCGTCGATGACGATCGGCAGAACCTGCTCCAGCCGGGCGGTGTGCAGGATGCGCCGGATGCGGGGGTTCGGGTTACGGATGGTGAGGACCCCGTCGGCCCGTACCAGCCGCCGGTGGACGTCGAGCAGCAGCCCGATGGCGGCGGCGTCGATGTGCCGGCACCGTGACAGGTCCACCACGACGCGGCCGGGACGCAGCGCCAGCAGCCTGTCGAACACGACCCCGGTCTCCGGCAGACCGGCCAGGTCGAACGTGTCGATGCACACCTCGACCATCGGCAGCGTCCACGACGTCGGTGCCGGTGACTCCGTCATGGCGTACCCCTTCGCTCGCGGCCCTGTACGCCAACGACCGTGCCGGGCCGGCTTGGCGGTCACCGCGCGGATCCATGACAGTTGCGTGACAAATCCACCAACCGGCGGGCGCGGTTGGCCGCGCGGCGTGCGGCCTGGGGATGATTCCCTGTATGACGGCCGTACTGGTGATCGAGGACGACGACCGCATCCGGCTGGCGCTGCTGCTCGCATTGGAGGACGAGGGGTACGACGCCGTCGGCGCGGCCACCGCCGAGGAGGGCCTGCGCGCCCAGCGCCGTGACCCGGCCGACTACGTGCTTGTCGACCTGATGCTGCCGGGCCTTGACGGTTTCGAGTGCATCCGGCAGTTGCGCCGCGACGACGACGTCCCGATCGTGGTGGTCAGCGCCCGCGACGAGACCCACGACATCGTGGCCGCGCTCGAAGCCGGCGCCGACGACTACGTGGTCAAGCCCGTGGCGATCAAGGAGTTGACCGCCCGGCTGCGCGCCCTGCGTCGCCGCGCCCGCGCGGGCGTCGCCGGTCCGGGGCCTGCGCCGGTGCCCGTGTTAGCCTTCGGCGACCTGGAGATCAGCCCAGACGCGGGGGAGGTCCGGCGGGCCGGCCAGCCCGTGCCGGTCACCCGCACCGAGTTCCGGCTGCTCTGCGAGCTGGCCGAGCACGCCGGTCGCGTGCTGTCCCGGCAGCAGTTGCTGCAACGGGTCTGGGGCTACGACCTGGGCGACGAGCGGCTTGTCGACGTGCACGTGGGCAGGCTGCGGCAGAAGATCGAACGGGATCCGGCCACGCCCCGCCACCTGGTCACCCTGCGGGGTATGGGCTACAAGCTGCAGCGATGAGACACCGCCTCGGACTCCGTACCCGGGTCACCGCCGCGTTCGCCGTCGGTGCGCTCCTGCTGGCCGCGTCGATGGCCCTCGTCTCGTACGAGCTGGTCAGCCGCTCCCTGCTTGAGGAACGCGAGCGTACGGCCCTGCGCGCCGCCTACTTCGACGCCGCCATCGTGCGCGCCGGCCTCGACACGGACACCCCGGACGTGGTGGAGGTGCTGCGCTCGCTGGACACCGGCGGGGGCCGCCGGCCCGTGCTGCACCTGGACGGCGAGTGGTACGCCCGTACCGTCGACTCGGGCACCACCACGTCCATCCCTGTCGACCTGCGACGGCTCGTGGCCGCCGGGGAGCCGGCGTTGCAGCGGGTACGCCTCGACGGCCAGCCCGCCCTGGTGGTCGGGGTGCCGCTGTCTGACACGTCGATGTATTTCGAGGTCAACTCCCTGCGTGAGCTGGAGCAGACGTTCCAGGTCCTGGCGTTGGCGCTGACCACCGTGGCGATCATGGTGGCGGGCTCCGGTGCCGCGCTCGGCTGGTACGCCACCCGGCACGGGCTGCGTCCACTGACGGCGGTCGCCGACGCCGCCGAGAAGATCGCCGCCGGTGACTTCACCGCCCGCCTCGACCCGACCACCGACCCCGACCTGACCCGCCTGTCGTCGTCGTTCAACCAGATGGTCGACAGGCTCGCGCAGCGCATCGAACGGGACCGCCGCTTCGCCGCAGACGTCAGCCACGAACTGCGGTCCCCGTTGCAGACCCTCGCCGCGGCGGCCAGCGTCCTGGCCCGCCGCCGCGAACACCAGGACGAACGTACGGCGACGGCCGCCGGTCTCGTCGCCGACGAGATCGACCGCTTCCAGCGGCTCGTCAACGACCTGATCGACCTGGCCCGCAGTGACCACCCCGCCCGTCGGGCCCCGGTGGACGTGGTGGCGCTGGCCCGGGACGCCTGTCACGCCCTGGACCTGCCCGCGAGCATGGTCCACCTCGGTCCGGGCGTGCCGGCGACCTGGCAGGTGGAGCGGCGGCGGGTAGCCCAGATCCTCGCGAACCTGCTCGGCAACGCGGCAACCTACGGCGGCGGCCCGGTGGCCGTCCGGTTGGGCCGCGACGGCAGCGCAGGTGTCATCGAGGTCGACGACGAGGGCCCGGGCGTGCCGGTCGAGGACCGTGAGGCGATCTTCGACCGGTTCGTGCGGGGCCGCGCCGCGAACACCCGTGGCACCGGCGACGGCACCGGTCTCGGGCTCGCGCTCGTCGCCCAGCACGCCGCCGCGCACGCCGGCGACGTCACCCTCGGCGACCGGCCCGGCGGCGGCGCCCGCTTCCGGGTCACCCTCGCGGAGAGCCTGCCATGACGGGCCGTCGTCTGGTCGTCGCGGTGACGCTCGCCGCGCTGCTCGCCGGCTGTGGCATCCCCACCGACGACACGGCCCGGCCGGTGACGCCCCCACGCGGGCCGTTTCCGACAGTGGCTTCCACGGATGCCACGGTCCCGGCCGGCAGCGCCGCGGAGATCCTCTGTCTGCTGCGTGACAACCGCATCGTCCCCGTGCTCCGGCGCGTGGAACGTCCGCCGACTGTCGAGGAGCATCTGCGGCATCTGCTCGCCGGGCCCACCACGACCGAGCGGGACGACGGGTTGACGAGCGCGCTCGCGGGTGCGGTGACCGCCGCCGGGGCGACGGTCACCGACGCCGAGGCCCGCGTCGTTGTCGACGAACCCGGCCACGATGTGGGCCGCAGCGACGAGGTCCTCGCCTTCGGCCAGATCGTCTGCACCCTGACCAGCCGCGACGACGTCGCCACCGTCACGTTCCTGCGCGACGGCAAGCCCCTCGGCGTGCCGCGCGCCGACGGCTCGCTCACCGAACGGCCCCTCACCCGCACCGACTTCGCCCCGCTCATCGTGCCGCAGTGACCGCGACCGCCGGCCGTGGGGCGCAGTCATACGTTTCATGACAGTCGCGTGACAAATCGGCTGACGAGCCGATCTCCGGTTTCGGTGGCGCACCATCGGGGGCACGAAAGCGTCGCCGACGAAAAATTTCAGCTTCACGACACTGAGGAAGGACGGTTCCCGTGGAGGTTACGGGCTTCTTCACCGCCATCATCATCGGTCTGATCATCGGGGCCCTCGGCCGGCTGGTGGTGCCGGGCAAGCAGAACATCCCGATCTGGCTCACCCTTGCCATCGGCGTACTGGCCGCGATCCTCGGCACCCTCGTTGCCGGTGTGTTCGGCGTCGACGACACCGCCGGCGTCGACTGGATCGAACTGTTCATCCAGATCGTGTTCGCGGCGATCGGTGTGGCAATCGTCGCCGGCATGTACGGCCGCCGACGGCACTGAGGACCACGCACGGGCGGGCCCACCCTCAACTGGGGGTGGGCCCGCCCGTGCGTCGTGCCGGAATCGAGCAGAGCCGGCTGTGATTGGATGGTCCGGTGCAGTTCACAGTGACAGAGGCGCCGACGCGGGAGCGGTTCGAGGCGCGCGACGAGGCGGGCGCTGTCGCTGGATTCGTCACCTACCAACTGACCGGCAGCATCATCGTCTACACCCACACCGAGACCGATCCGGCGTACGAGGGCAGAGGCGTCGGGTCGACGCTGGCCCGCGCGGTGATGGACGACGCCCAGGCCAAGAGGCGCATGGTCGTGCCGATCTGCCCGTTCCTCGCCGAGTGGCTGCGCAAGCACCCGGAGTACGAGGGCATCGTGGTCCGGTCGACCCGCAAGGTCAAATAGCTTCCGCCCGTCCCAGCACCCCCTGCGCATCCGTCGGGAGACGCGACCGATGACAGCCTCCGCCTTCCGCGCATCACCTTCGGCCCCGGCATGCAGCGGTACGCCATGAGGGTGATGGCCGCCCGCACGGCCGAACTACGCGGCTGACGCCGGCCCGGCCAGCGTCGGCCGGAGTCAGTGGTCGGCCAGGGCGTCCACGAGGCGGCGGGTCGAGCCGGCCAGGTTCCACTGGGCGGCCAGTTCGAGGAGCCGGTCCGGGTCGGCGGGAGAAGTCGGCAGGGCGGTGGGCAGCTCCGGCAGCGGCACGTCCAGGGCCACCTGGACCACAGTCGGGGCGACCGCCAGGTAGTCACGGGCGGCGGCGAGCTTGGTGCGCAGGCCCGGCGCGAAGGACGAGTCGGAGTCGTCGAGCGCGGCAAGGATGCCGGCGATGCTGCCGTACCGCTCGATGAGCCGGGCGGCGGTCTTCTCGCCGACACCGGGCACGCCGGGCAGGCCGTCGCTGGGGTCGCCGCGCAGCGCCGCGAAGTCGGCGTACCTGTCGGCCGGCACGCCGTAGCGGGCGCGCACCGCTGCGTCGTCACAGTCGTCGAGCTTGGCCACGCCGCGCCCGACGTAGAGCAGCCGGACCGGTCGGCTGTCGTCGATGAGCTGGAAGAGGTCCCGGTCGCCGGAGACGACCTCGACCGGGCCCGGCTGGGTCACCGACAGCGTGCCGAGCACGTCGTCGGCCTCGTAGCCGGTCGCCCCGACGGCGGTGATGCCGATCGCGGCCAGCACCTCCAGGATCATCGGCACCTGCGGGGAGAGCGTGTCCGGAACGACCTCGCCGCCCTGCGGGGCAACCCGGTGCGCCTTGTACGACGGCAGCAGCTCGACCCGCCACGCCGGCCGCCAGTCGTAGTCGAGGGCGCAGACCATCCGGTCGGCGCCGCGTCCACGGATGAGGGTGGCGAGCATGTCGAGGAAGCCACGTACCGCGTTGACGGGAGTGCCGTCCTCGGTGCGGGCTGCGGACTCCGGAATGCCGAAGTAGGCCCGGAAGTAGAGGCTGGCTGCGTCGATCAGCAGGATCGGGGGTCGATGTGCCACGCCGGACAGCCTGGCACAGCCCTCCGACGATCTCGGGTACGCCCTGCCGACGGCGGCGTCAGCGTTGCTCGTCGTGCCCGTAGACGGTCGCCCGCCGGGCCAGGTGCTGCACGACATAGCTGGTCACCAGCAGCACGACGGCGACAAGCACCTCGATCCAGGCCGCGACACCGTCGGCCACGGTGAGCCCGATGACCAGCAGCACCAGACCGACGAGCGCGAGGACGCCGGCCCACAGCTGACGGCGACGGCGTGTGGCCGCCCGGTTCGCCTGGTTCGCTGCCACGTCGCTCCTCCCGGTCGGGAGCCCGTGCGGGTTCCTGACCCCAGGCTATGACCGCCGGGGCCGTCCGACCGGGAAAACCAGAGCGTCCGTCGGCCAGCGCGCCGGCGATGAGCGTGAGCGCGAGGATCCCCGGCCGGCGATGAGCGTGAGCGCGAGGATCCCCGGCCGGCGCGGGGCGCGTCGGCCGGGGATCTCACGGACCGTGCCGTCAGGCGGGAAGCGCCCAGCGCTGGTTGGCGCCGGCGAAGCAGTCCCAGATCTGCAACCGGGTGCCGTCGGCGGAGCTGTTGTCGCTGGCGTCCAGGCACTTGTTGGACTGCGGGTTGCGCAGCGTGCCGTCGGACTGCGCCTGCCAGACCTGGGCTCCGGTGCCGTTGCAGTCCCAGAGCTGGATCTTCGCGCCGTTGGCGGTGGAGCCGCTGGTGATGTCGGCGCACTTGCCGAGCGCCCGCAGGGTGCTGTCACCGGCCACCGTCCAGGTCTGCGCGTTGGTGCCGTTGCAGGCCCACAGCTGCACTGCGGTTCCGTTGGCGGTGCTCGCGGAGGCCACGTCGACGCACTTGCCGCCGATCCCGGTGATCCGGCCGGTACGCCCGCTCGGCGGCGGGGTGGTGCCGCCCATGATGGTGTCGTACATGGCGCTGACAAGCGAGGTCGAGCCCGTGGTGTCCTGCGACAGTTCCCAGTTCATGACGCCGCCGGCGTTGGCGAGCGCCCACTGGGTCTTGCGCTTGACCGTCGGGATGCCGTTGTAGCACTGCTGCACGCCGCTGACGGTGGCGCAGTCCCGGTTGGCGTTGGCCGGGTCCATGCCGACAAGCGCCGAGTACGTGTAGTAGCCGGGGCGGCTGTAGAACGGGATGCCGAGCACTGCCTTGCTGGCGGGCAGGCCGCGCGACTTCCACAGGTTGATGCTGGCGATCGACCAGTCGTAGTTGGCGTGTGGGCTGCCGCCGTCGTACGCCATGATGTTGAGCCAGTCGACCTGGGCGAAGACGGCGGTGGGTACGCCCTGCACGTAGGTGCCCTCGGAGACCACGGCGGCGGTGAGGAGCTTGCCCCTGCTGTGCAGTGCGCTGCCGAGCTGGGTCATGAGCTGGGTGTAGTTGTTGGCCGAGGTCCCCGGGTCCGGGTATTCCCAGTCCATGTCGACACCGTCGAGGTTGTACTGGTTGACGAAGTTGACGAGGTTGTTGACGAAGGCGGTCCGGGTACCTGCGTTGGCGGCGAGGGCTTCGAAGGCCGAGTCGTTGCCGTCGTTCCAGCCGCCGACAGCGATCGACACCTTGACGTTGTTGGCGTGCCCGAGCGAGACCAGCGAGGAGAGCTTGCTGGGGTTCTCCACAGGGCGCAGGCTGCCGTCGTTGTTGGGCAGCACGAAGGCGTAGTTGATGTGGGTGAGTTTGTTGTACTGGATGGTGTTGACGTTGCCGGCCCACGAGGGCAGGTAGCCGACGCTCTTGAAGTTGTTGGGCAGTACGGCGGCCTGCGCGGCGGTGGGGACGAGGGTGAGGGTGGCGCCGGCGGTGGCCAGCGCGAGCAGGCCGGCGGTGAGCGCGCGGCGCAGTGTTGAGGGCATCGGTGGGGCCTTCCCGGGCGGGGGACGACGCCCGCCCGCGCAGGGTTGTCACGGGCGGGAGGTGCGAAAACGCGGGTATGGCCTCGAGGCAGCCAAATCTTAAAGAGTGTTAACTGTCGGCGTCAATCAACCCCGGTGGATTTCCCACGGCGGACCCCGCGCGGCTTCTGGGGATGCCCAAACGACCGTTAAGCTGACGAGGTGGGAATCGACGAGCTGTACCCGTCCGACCGGTTGATCGCCGCGCAGCGCGCCACAGCGGCCGCCGGTCTGGACGCGCTGGTGCTCACCCCCGGTTCCGACCTGCGCTATCTGACCGGCTACGACGCACACGCGGGGGAGCGGCTCACCTGCCTGGTGCTGCCCGCCGAGGGTGAGCCCACGCTCATCGTGCCGACCCTGGAACGTCCGGCCGCCGAGGCGTCACCGGCCACCGGCCTGCGCATCGTCGACCACGCCGACGGCGTCGACCCGTACCCCCTTGTGGTGGCAGCCCTCGACGGCCCGCCGGCATCGGTGGGGTTGGCCGACCGGATGTGGGCCGAGCAGGTTCTCGCACTGCGCGCGGTGCTGCCCGGCGCCGCGCAGCGGCTCGCCTCCGAGGTGCTGCGCGAGCTGCGCATCCGTAAGTCCCCGGCGGAGGTCGCGGCGCTCGCCGAGGCCGGCGTGGCCATCGACGAGGTGCACCTGCGGATGGGCGAATGGCTGCGCCCCGGCCGCACCGAGGCCGAGGTGGCCACCGACATCGCCGCCGCGATCCGGGCCGCCGGGCACGTCAGCGTCGACTTCGTCATCGTGGCCGCCGGTCCCAACGGGGCGAGCCCGCACCACGGCACCTCGAACCGGCCGATCGGCGCCGGCGAACCGGTGGTTGTCGACATCGGCGGCACGATGCCGTCGGGCTACCGCTCCGACTGCACCCGCACCTACGTGGCGGGCGGGCCGGCGCCGGCCGAGTTCCTGGACTACTACGCGGTGCTGCGCGACGCCCAACGCGCGGCGGTGGCGGCCGTGCGACCCGGGGTCACCGGCGCGGGGGCCGACGCCGCGGCCCGGGAACCGATCGCCGCCGCCGGCTACGGCCCCGCGTTCCTGCACCGCACCGGCCACGGCATCGGGCTGGACGGTCACGAGGAGCCCTACCTGGTCGCTGGCAACGACAGGCCCCTGGAACCCGGGATGGCATTCTCCATCGAACCGGGCATCTACCTCGCGGGCCGACACGGCGCCCGCATCGAGGACATCGTCGTCTGCACAACGGACGGCGTGCAACGGCTCAATACCACCCCCACGGAGCTCATCGCCTTATGACTGTCGACCGGATCCTCCCCACCGACGAGGCCCACGACCTGCTGGACCTCGCCACCGAGCTCGCCGACCGGGAGCTCGCACCCAAGGCCGCCGGCTTCGAGGAACGCGCCGAGTTCCCCCGCGACGTGCTGCGCACCATCGGTAGGGCCGGCCTGCTCGGCCTGCCCTACCCCGAGGAGTACGGCGGGGCAGCCCAGCCCTACGAGGTGTACCTCCAGGTGCTGGAGATCCTGGCCAGCCGGTGGCTCGCGGTCGCCGAGGCGGTGAGCGTGCACACCCTGTCCTGCTATCCGGTGGCCGCGTTCGGCACCGACGAGCAGCGCAAGCTGCTGCCGGACATGCTCGGCGGTGAACTGCTCGGGGCGTACTGCCTCTCCGAGCCGCAGGGCGGCTCCGACGCTGCGGCGCTGACCACCCGGGCGGTCCGCGACGGCGACGCGTACGTCCTCTCCGGCACCAAGGCGTGGATCACCCACGCCCGGAACGCCGACTTCTACAACGTGTTCTGCCGCACCGGAGGCCCGGGTCCAAAAGGGATCTCCTGCGTGGTCGCCGACGCCGCGACGCCGGGCATCGCGCCGCAGGCGGCCGAGCGGACCATGGGATTGCGGTCCTCGCCGGTGGCGCAGATCGTCTTCGACCAGGCCCGGGTGCCGGCCGACCGGCTCGTCGGGGGCGAGGGCGCGGGCTTCACGATCGCGATGTCCGCGTTGGACTCGGGGAGGCTCGGCATCGCTGCCTGCGCGGTCGGGCTGGCCCAGGCCGCGCTCGACTACGCGGTCTCCTACGCCCGCGAGCGCCAGCAGTTCGGCCGCGCCATCATCGACTTCCAGGGTCTCGGGTTCGGTCTCGCCGACGCGGCGACGCAGATTTCGGCGGCCCGCGCGCTGACCCTCGCGGCGGCGCGGCTGCGCGACGCCGGGCGGCCGTACTCGATCGAGGCGGCCAAGGCCAAGCTGTTCGCCACCGACATGGCGATGCGGGTGACCACCGACGCGGTGCAGGTGCTCGGTGGTGCCGGCTACGTGGCTGACCACCCGGTGGAGCGCTACATGCGTGAGGCGAAGGTGTTGCAGATCGTGGAGGGCACCAACCAGATCCAGCGGTTGGTGATTTCCCGGTCGCTGGCGAAGGGCTGAGCGGGCTGCGACGGGTGCGGCGGCTTCGCCGTGCCCGTCGCCGTCGGGCCGTTTTCCCGGTAGGTTGCTCGCCGTGGAAGAGATCGACCGCGCTGTCCTCGCCGCGCTCACCGCTGACGGCCGCCTGTCGTACACCGACCTGGCCGAGAAGGTGGGGTTGTCGGTGTCCGCCGTGCACCAGCGGGTGCGCCGGCTGGAGCAGCGCGGGGTGATCAAGGGGTACGCCGCCAAGGTCTCCTTCGAGGCGCTGGACCTGCCGTTGACGGCGTTCGTGGCGATCCGGCCGTTCGACCCGTCGCAGCCGGACGACGCGCCGGAGCGGCTGGCCCACCTGCCCGAGATCGACTCGTGCTATTCGGTGGCGGGGGAGGACTTCTACATGCTGCTGGTGCGGGTGGCCAGCCCGGCTGACCTGGAGCGGGTGTTACAGGAGATCCGCACCTCGGCGAGCGTGACGACCCGGACGACGGTGGTGTTGTCCACCCCGTACGAGAGCCGGCCGCCGAAGATCAGCGCGGGGGGACCGAGTCGGTCGCGGTCCCGGGTGCCGGCGGAGCCGGCTGGTTCCACCGAAGGATGACCCGCCGTCCGTGCTCGTGACCGAGCGCGCTGACGGTGGCGGTGTCCAGCCGCAGGAGGCCGCCTGCGGACGGGGGCAGGCCGACCCAGCGGGCGCCGAGGACCCGCAGGCTGTGCGCGTGACCGACAAGGGCTACGGTGCCCTGGTCCAGCAGCGGCGTGGCCCGGGCCAGCACCCGGTCGAGCCGGGCGCCCACCTGGGCGGGTGATTCACCGCCGGGGCAGCCGTCGGTCCAGATGTTCCACTGCGGCTGGTCGGAGTGGATGTCGACGGTGGTGCGCCCCTCGTACTCGCCGTAGTTCCACTCGACGAGATCCTCGTCGACGCCGTCGACGGTGAGCCCTGCCAGCTGCGCGGTGTGCAGGGCCCGCGTGCGAGGGCTGCTCAGCACCGTGGCGAACCGCCTGCCGGCCAGAAACGCCGCGAGGGTGCGGGCCTGGCGCTCACCGTTGGGGGTCAGCTCCAGATCGGTGTACGAGGTGTGCCGGCGGGCGGCACTCCAGGTGGTCTCGCCGTGCCGGATCAGCAGGAGCTCTCCCATCCGGCCAGTTAACCACCGTGCGGACGGAGGCATGCGGCTCCACCATCCCACCTATCTTCCTAGGATGCCTTACGGGTTGTGCCGACCGGCACCGCCGGTTTCGGCACCCAGAGACCGGGCAAGCGGGTGGGGACAGTCGCCAGACCGAGGAGGCGCGATGAGCTTCACCGAGAAGGCACGTAACAAGGTTGAGCAGATGGCCGGCGCCGCGAAGGAGCGCGTTGGCGACATGACCGACAACGAGCGGATGCGGGGCGAGGGCGCCAGCGAGAAGAGCGAGGCGCGCGCCAAGCAGGCCGGTCAGAACATGAAGGACGCGGGTCGCAACGCGAAGGACTCCTTCACCAAGTGACCTGAGCTGTCCACGGGTCCCCGGGCGTACGACGGCCCGGGGACCCGTGGTGCTGCGGCTACTGTCGCCGGGTGACGGTGCTTCGTTCGCTTGTGTTGTTCGCGCTCGCGGCGCTGGCCGAGATCGGTGGCGCCTGGCTGGTCTGGCAGGGCTGGCGGGAGCAGCGCGGCCTGTGGTGGATCGCCGCCGGTGTGGTGGCGTTGGGCTGCTACGGCTTCGTGGCGACGTTCCAGCCGGATGCGAACTTCGGCCGGATCCTGGCCGCGTACGGCGGGGTGTTCGTGGCGGGCTCGTTGGGCTGGGCGATGGTGGTCGACGGTTTCCGCCCGGACCGGTGGGACGTCACGGGTGCGGTGCTGTGTCTGCTCGGTGTCGCCGTCATCATGTACGCGCCGCGAGGCGGTTCCGTGTAGGCGGCTGAGCGGGGGACACCGAGTCCCTTTCGCGTCTGTCATGATCCGCTGCGTGATCCACTTTCGGCTCCGGCTTCTGGCAGGTGTTCTGGCGGCAGGTGCCGTGCTCGGCGTCACGGCTTGCGGCACCCCGCCCTCCCGGGCGTCCTCGCCGGTCTTCGTGAGCCCGTCCGGTGCTTCGGTCGCCCCGTCGGGCGCTTCGCCGCCGGCGGTCCCTGCTCCGGCGGCTTCGATCCCGGCGGTTTCGGCTTCGCCGTCGGGCGCTGTCGCGGCGCCGGTGAGCCCGCAGCCGACTGGTGTTCCGGGTGCGACGCCGACGGGGATCAGGCCACCGGTCGTCGATCACGGGCCGCGTGTCGGCAACCGGGTGGCGTTGACGTTCGACGCGGACATGACCGACGGGATGCTGCACAGTCTGCGCAGCGGCCGGGTGCGGTCGTACGCCAACCTGCGCATCCTTGACCTGCTGGAGCGGGAGCAGGTGCCGGCGACGTTCTTCCTGACCGGCAAGTGGGTGCAGCGCTATCCGGAGGTGACTCGGCGGATCGCCGGCAATCCGCGGTTCGAGCTGGCCAACCACACGTACGGGCACCTGGCGTTCACGGGGGACTGCTACGGCCTTCCCCGGTTGCCGGCGAGGGGCATGACCGAGGACGTGGCGAAGACGTTCCGGGTGATCGAGCCGTACGGGGGTCGGCAGACCCGGTACTTCCGCTTTCCGGGCCTGTGCCACGACAAGGCTGCGCTGGACGCGCTCGCTCCGCTCGGGCTGACGGTTGTCGACGGGGACGTGGTCAGCGGTGATCCGTTCGCCGAGGCGTGGCAGCCACTGGTGCGCGCGGTGCTGGACAAGGCGCGCCCCGGGTCGATCGTGATCATGCACGTGACCGAGGCGAACGCCTCGATGACCGACGAGGCGTTGCCGCACATCCTGGCCGGGTTGCGCGAGCGGGGCCTGGTGCCAGCGACGCTGTCGGAGGTCCTGACCGGCGGCTGAGAGTCCGGCGGCTGCTGGCCGAGCAGGGAGGATGCAGCGGCGGGTCGACCTTGCCGCCGAGGCCGTATGCGTTCATGCCAGCCATTGCGGCAAGCACGGCCAGCGGGCTTGATGGGCGAGCGTGATACCGCAGAGTCATATTGATGACGCAGAGGTATCACGCTCGCCGCAGACCTACGTCGCCGTCGCCTACGACGGCCGATGCCTACGACGGCTGACAGCCGACGGCCCGCGGCACCGGGCGCCCTCGCGGCGCAACAGGCGCTCCGGGTGGTGGATCAGTCGTCGCGGTGGTCGGTCCACCACTGCTGCCCGCTGTCGGGCAGGGTGTCGATCGGGTCGTAGTAGGCGTAGCGCTTGTTGAGGGCCTCCAGGTCTGCCGACTCGATGGAGGTCCGGTAGTTCTTGGTCCAGTAGGAGATGCCGCGGTCGCGGTCGTAGTCGGTGAGCATGTGCACCCACCGCTTCCCGACGAAGGGCACGTCGCAGACGATGCGTGGGGTGGCGTAGCCGGGCAGGTAGCCCATGATGTCGTGCTGGAGTTGCTGAGCGTGCCAGACGGGGACCCGCCAGTGTTCGGCGTTGGGGATCATGTCGCACATGTAGAAGTAGTACGGCAGGATCCCGGCCTCGCCCTGGAGCGCGAAGCAGAGGTCGAGCAGCTCGGGTGTGGTGGCGTTGACGCCGCGCATGAGGACGCCCTGGTTGCGGACGTCGCGTACGCCGACGTCGAGGGCGGTCTGTGCGGCCTTGGCGACCAGAGGGGTGAGCGACTGGGCGTGGTTGACGTGGGTGTGGATGGCGAGGTTGACGCCGCGGCGGGCGGCGGTACGGGCCACCCGCTCCAGCCCTTCGACGACGTCGGGCTGCAGCCAGTGCTGGGGGAGGCCCATGAGGGCCTTGGTGGCGAGCCGGATGTCGCGGACCGTCTCCAGTTCCAGGAGGCGCATCAGGTACGACTCGAGGTTGCGCCAGGGGACGTTTGCCACGTCGCCGCCGGAGACGACGACGTCGCGGACGCCGGGGTGGGCCTTGAGGTAGCTGATGTGGGCGTCGTAGCGGTCGACGGGCTTGAGGGTGAGCTTGAGTTTGTCGACGGCGGGGGTGGAGTTGCCGACGAGGTCCATGCGGGTGCAGTGCCCGCAGTACTGCGGGCAGGTGGAGAGCAGTTCGGCGAGGACCTTTGTGGGGTAGCGGTGGGTGAGGCCTTCGGCGACCCACATGTCGTGCTCGTGCAGGGAGTCACGGCTGGCGTAGGGGTGTGACGGCCAGTCGGTGCGGCGGTCGGAGGCGACCGGGATCATGTAGCGGCGGATGGGGTCGGCGAGCAGCGCCTCGGTGGTGGGCGGCGCGAACGGCACCATCGTGTTGATCATTTGGGGTGGTACGAGCATCGACATGGTGGCCAGTGCCTGCTGGTCGGCCTGGACGTCGGCGTAGAAGCTCTCGTCGACGAGGTCGCCGAGGACGGCGCGTAGTTGCTTGACGTTCTTGACGCAGTTGACGCGCTGCCACTGGGCGGATTCCCACTGGTCGCGGGTGACGTGGCGCCAGCCGGGGAAGCGGGTCCAGTCGGGTTCGACAAGCGGCTGGCGGCGGTATTCGTACGGCTGCCCGGCGCTCGGCACGGCGACCGGGGCGTGACGTGGTTGAGCGATGGTCTCGACCGGTTGGGTCTGGGTCACGGCCCCTCCTCGGTGCTCGTGGCTGATCATGAGGCTCGAAGGCTACTGGAAAATATCCGGCAAAGAAATTAGTCTGCCGTAAGTTTTCCCGTTACGCGAGCCTTGACCGGGGCTTCGGACGGCTGGACAGGGGAGGTCGGCGTGACGTCACCGGTGGGACTGCACCGCGTCGTGGAGCCAGCGGGGGTGCTGCCGCAGGCGGCCTGGCGGCTTGACACGTCCGCCGCGATCGCCCCGAACGAGGTGCGGATCCGGGTGCAGCGACTCAACCTGGACGCGGCGAGCTTCCGGCAGTTGTCGGAGAAGCACGGTGGCGACGGGGACGCCGTCCGCGCCGAGGTACTGGAGATCATTTCGACGCGGGGCAAGATGCAGAACCCGGTGACCGGTTCCGGCGGGATGCTGATCGGCACTGTCGAGGAGGCCGGTCGGCGTTCCCCGCTGGGGCTCAAGGCGGGGGAGCGGGTCGCCACGCTTGTGTCGCTCACGTTGACGCCGCTTGTGGTGACCGACGGGCTGGCCCGCTGGGACGGGCGCAGCGAGCAGGTGCCGTGCGACGGGTGGGCGATCCTGTTCGCCCGTTCCATCGCGGCGGTGCTGCCCGAGGACGAGGACCCGCAGTTGTCCCTGGCGGTGCTCGACGTGTGCGGGGCGCCGGCGTTGACCGCGCGGGTGGTGGCGCGCTACGTCGAGGACCGGCGCCGTGCAGGTGATCCGACGCCGGTGCGGGTGGCGGTGATCGGCGGGGCGGGCAAGAGCGGGTCGCTGTCGCTTGCGGCGGCGCGACGTGCGGGTGCGGCGCGTACCGTCGGGGTGGTGCCGGTCGCGGCGGAGCGTGACGCGCTGGTGGCGGCCGATCTTGCGTCGGTGGTGGCGTTGGCCGACGCGCGGGATCCGGTGGGGTTGTCGACGGCGGTGACGACGGCGCTGGGTGCCCCGGCGGACGTGACTGTGGTGTGCGTGGACGTGCCGGGCTGTGAGCACGGGGCGGTGCTGTCCACGGCTGACGGTGGCACTGTGGTCTTCTTCTCGATGGCGACGAGCTTCTCCGCGGCGGCGTTGGGCGCCGAGGGGTTGGCGGCGGACGTGACGATGCTTGTGGGCAACGGCTACGTGCCGGGGCACGCGGAGTTGGCGTTGGGGTTGCTGCGTGCCGAGCCGGGGGTGCGTCGGCTCTTCGCGGCGCGGGTGGCGGCAGACTGAGGTCATGACGAACCCCTCGACGTTGTACCGCGGCGGTGTGCTGCACTGTCCCGCTGATCCGAGCGCTACCGCGCTGTTGGTCTCCGGTGGGCGGATCGCCTGGTTGGGCATTGACGGTGACGCGCCGCCTGCCGACCGGGTGGTGGATCTCGATGGTGCGCTGGTGACGCCGGCGTTCGTCGACGCCCACGTGCATGCCACCGACACCGGGTTGACGCTGTCCGGGCTGGAGTTGTCCGGGGTGCGGTCGGCGGGGCAGTTGCTCGACGCGGTGGCAACGTACGCGGCGGGGCTGCCGGTGGACGCTGTGGTGTTGGGGCACGGCTGGGACGAGTCGGGCTGGTCGGACGCGACGTTGCCGGATGCGGCGGCGCTGGACCGGGCGGCCGACGGTCGGCGGGTGTATCTGTCGCAGGCGTCGATCCATTCGGCGTTGGTGTCGTCGGCGCTGCTGGCGGCGTGCCCGCAGGCGGCCGACGCGGCCGGCTTCGACGCGTCGGGTTGGTTGCGGCGCGACGCGCATCATGTGGTGCGGGCGGCGGCGCAGGGGTCGGTGAGTCGTGCGCAGCGGGTGGCCGCGCAGCGGGTGGCGCTCGCGCACGCGGCGTCGCTGGGTATCGCGGCGGTGCACGAGTGCGGTGGGCCGGAGATCTCCGACGAGGAGGACTTCACCGGTCTGCTGGGCATCTCCGGTGATGGGTTGCCGGAGGTGTACGGGTACTGGGGTGAGCTGGGTGGCGCGGCGCGGGCCCGGGAGTTGGGTGCGGTGGGCGCTGGTGGTGACCTGTTCGCCGATGGGGCGTTGGGGTCGCGGACGGCGCACGTGTCGCAGCCGTACGGCGATGGTGACGGGTGTGGGCACGGGTACCTGTCGGCGGAGCAGGTGCGTGATCATCTGCTGGACTGTGCGGCGCATGGCATGCAGGGAGGGTTCCACGCGATCGGTGACGCGGCGATCGGCACGGTTCTCGACGGTTTCGCGGCGGCGGCGCGGGCGGTGGGTGTGGAGCGGCTGCGGGCTGCTCGGCACCGCATCGAGCACGCGGAGATCATGAGTAAGCGGTTGATCGCCGGGTTCGTGGAGTACGGGGTCGTGGCGAGCATGCAGCCGGCGTTCGACAGGTTGTGGGGTGGCGCGGGCCGGATGTACGAGTCGCGGTTGGGGTTGGACCGGTCGTTGGAGTCCAACCCGATGGGTGCGATGCATTCGGTGGGTGTGGCGTTGGCGTTCGGGTCGGATTCGCCGGTGACGCCGCTGGATCCGTGGGGGTCGGTGCGGGCGGCGGCGGCGCACCACAATCCGGCGCAGCGGATGGGTGTGCGGTCGGCGTTCGCGGCGCACACCCGTGGTGGGTGGCGGGCGGTGCACCTGGACGTCGAGGGGGTCCTGGCGTTGGGGGCGCCGGCGACGTTCGCGGTGTGGTCGACGCCGGCGGGTGTGGATCGGGGTCTGCCGGTGTTGCTGGCCGAGGATCCGGAGTTGCGGGGTCCGGACGATCCGACGCCGCTGCCTGTGTGCCGGCGTCTGGTGCTGCGCGGTGAGGTCATCTACGAGGAAGGGTCGTCGTGAGCGAGCAGATGAGCGGTGTGGCGTGACCGGAAAGCTTGATCTTGATCCGGTGCTTGTGGCGCGGGCGCGGGAGTTGGCGCGTCGGGCCGGACAGCCGGTGGTGGACCTGGCCCGTAGCCACACCACTGTGTCGGTGGAGAGGGCCGTGCTGCGGCTGGCCGGGGTGAGCGGCGCCGACCCGGACGGCATTCCGTGGGTGAACCGGCTCGTCGACGCGGTCGTCGCGGACATCGGGTTGGGCCACGGTGTGGCGGTGCCGGTGTTCGATGCCCTCGCCCGTGAGGGCATCACCGACGTGACGTTGCTGGCGCAGAAGGCGGCTGCCGGGTCGGTGCGTTTCGCCGTGCCGACCGGCCGGGCCGCGACGACAGCCCGGTCCGCGGCGCGCAAGGCCGTCGGAGCGGGTGTACGGCGCATCGACAGGCGACGTGCGGAGCGGGACCGGCTCGTCAAGCGGCACGGTGACCCGGCGCAGCGGCCGTGGATCTACCTGATCGTGGCGACCGGCGACATCTACGAGGACATCCCGCAGGCGCAGGCGGCGGCGCGGGCGGGCGCGGACGTGATCGCGGTGATCCGTTCCACGGGGCAGTCGCTGCTGGACTACGTTCCCGAGGGCGCGACGCGGGAGGGGTTCGCGGGCACGTACGCCACGCAGGAGAACTTCCGGCTGATGCGGGCGGCGTTGGACGAGTCGTCGAAGGAGTTGGGCCGCTACGTGCGGTTGACCAACTACGCGTCGGGGTTGTGCATGCCGGAGATGGCGACCCTTGCCGGGTTGGAACGCCTCGACATGATGCTCAACGACTCGATGTACGGGATCCTGTTCCGCGACATCAACCCGATCCGTACGTTCGTGGACCAGCGGTTCTCCCGTCAGGTGCACGCCCGCGCGGGGATCATCATCAACACCGGTGAGGACAACTACCTGACGACCGCCGACGCGGTCGACGAGGCGCACACGGTGACGGTGTCGCAGCTGCTCAACGAGTTCTTCGCCCACGAGGCGGGGTTGGCGGACTGGCAGTTGGGCCTGGGGCACGCGTTCGAGATCAACCCGGAGGTGCCGGAGTCGTTCCGGTTGGAGTTGGCGCACGCCCTGTTGGCCCGGGAGTTGTTCCCGGAGGCGCCGCTGAAGTGGATGCCGCCGACGAAGCACATGACAGGTGACGTTTTCCGGGGCAACCTGCTGGACGGGTTCTTCAACCTTGCGGGCGCGCTGACCGGGCAGGGCATCCTGCTGGTGGGGATGATGACCGAGGCGGTGGTGACGCCGTGGCTGTCGGACCGGGACATCGCCCTGCAGAACGTGCGGTACGTGCTGGGCGCGGCCGGCGGGTTGCACGAGGACTTCGTGCCGGCGCCGGGCGGGTTCATCCGCCGCCGGGCCAACCAGGTTCTCGGTGAGGCGCTGGACCTGTTGGAGCGCATCGGGGAGCAGACGCTTCTGACGGCGATCGCCGAGGGCACGTTCGGGATCATGAAACGGCCCGCTGACCGGGGTAAGGGCCTCGCTGGGGTCGCCGCGCACGAGGCGGACTACTGCAACCCGGCCACCGAGATCCTGGAGGCGGCGGCGTGAGTGGGCAGATCGTGCGGCCGTACGGGGACACCACAGGTGACGGGATGGTGCAGGTGTCGTTCACGCTGCCGGTGCCGCACGACAAGCGGGCCGAGGGCGCGGCGGTGCAGTTGGCCAACCGGATGGGCATCGACCCGGCGATGGTGGTGCACGCCAAACCGATGGGCGACGGGTTCACGTTCTTCGTCGTGTACGGGCGGGTGAACCACCTGGTGGACCTGGACGGGGTGCAGGTGGTGGAGCGGGACTTCGCGCTGCTGTCGGCCAAGGAGGTCAACACTGTGGTGAAGCAGCGACTGCGGCGCAAGCTGTCGGTGGTGGGGGCGTGCATCGGCACCGACGCGCACACCGTGGGCATCGACGCGATCCTCAACGTGAAGGGCATCGCGGGGGAGAAGGGCCTGGAGTACTACCGGGAGTTGAAGGTCACCAACCTGGGTGCGCAGGTCAGTGTGCCGGAGCTGGTGGAGGCGGCGCGGGTGGAGAAGGCCGACGCGGTGCTCGTGTCGCAGGTCGTCACCCAGCGCGACGCGCACCTGCACAACACCCGGGAGATGTCGGCGGCGTTCCGTGAGGCGATGCCGGCGGGCCGTCGGCCGTTGCTGATCGTCGGTGGTCCCCGGTTCGACGAGTCGATGACCGACGAGTTGGGTGTGGACCGGATCTTCGGTCGGGGCACCACGCCCGGCGAGGTGGCCAGTTACCTCGTGCACGCCCTGATCACGCAGCGGAAGGCGATGGCATGACCGACTCCAGGCTCGGGTTGACGGTGACGCACCGGCGGTATGTGCCGTACGCGCACGCCCACTACGCCGGCAACCTCGTCGACGGGGCGTACGCCCTCGGGTTGTTCGGCGACGTGGCCACTGAGGTGTGCATCCGTACCGACGGCGACGAGGGTCTGTTCGCCGGGTACGCCGATGTGCGGTTCCTCGCGCCGATCCGCGCCGGTGACGTGGTGGAGGTGACGGCGCGGGTGTCGAAGGTGGGCTCGCGCAGCCGCACCCTGGAGTTGAGCTGCGCGGTGGTGTGCCGGGGCCGCCCGGACCGCTCCGAGTCCGCCGCCGAGGTCCTCGACCCGCCGATCGTGGCGGTCACCGCGACCGGCACCGTGGTCGTTCCCGCCGCAGGTGTGAGTCGCGAGGAGTGAGCCGGGGTTGCGAGCCCCGCAGTCGCGAACAGGGGAGGCCTGTGACCCTGGCGGTCTGCGCGGACGTCGGCTCGACGTACACCAAGGCGGCCGTGGTGGATCTGGCCGCCGGTGTGCTGGTGGGTGCGGCGGCCGCGCCCACGACGGTGGGCAGCGATGTGCTGCGGGGCCTGGACGCCGCGGTCGCGGCGGCGACCGCCGGGCTGGGTGTGGGTGACGTGCCGTGGTACGTGTGCTCGTCGGCCGGCGGTGGGTTGCGGCTTGCCGTGGTCGGCTATGAGCCGCTGGTCACCGCACAGGCGGGTCGGCGGGTCGGGTTGTCCGCCGGGGCGCACGTGGTGCACGTTGCCGCCGGGCGTCTCGGTAGGGCAGATCTGGCGGCGTTGCGCGCGGCCCGACCGGATGTGGTGCTGCTCGTGGGTGGCACCGACGGTGGTGACGCCGACACGATCACCCACAACGCCACACGGCTGGCCCGGGCCCGCTTCCGGATACCTGTGGTGCTGGCGGGCAACGGTGACGTGCGCGACGAGTTGACAGGGCTGTTGGAGGCCGCCGGGGTGCCGGTGACGGGCGCGGACAACGTACTGCCCCGCATCGGTGTGCTGGCGCCCGCGTCGGCGCGGGCGGCGATCCGGGCGGTGTTCCTGCGCCACGTCATCGGCGGCAAACGGTTGTCCAAGGGCGGCCGGTTCGCCCGGTTGGTACGCGCGGCCACCCCCGACGCCGTACTCACCGGTGTGGAGGTGCTCGCCGACACGATCGGCGGGGACCTCGCGGTGGTCGACGTGGGTGGGGCCACCACCGACGTGTATTCGGTGCTCACCCCCGACGAGCGGGCCGCTGGGCCGGGCCGTGAGGTGGCCGGGAGCCTGTGGCGGGCCCGCACCGTCGAGGGTGACCTGGGTATGCGGTGGAGCGCCCCCGGGGTGGTGCGCGCCGCTGTCGAGGAGCGGCTGCTGGCCGCCGCCGACGCCGACGATCTGGCGGTCGCGGCGGAACGGCGGGCCGCCGACCCGGCGTTCCTGGCCGGCGACGACGCCGAGCGGGCCGTGGACCGGCGTATCGCCACGCTCGCCGCGACCGTCGCGTTGCGGCGGCACGCCCGTGGGGCCGCCACCGGGGAACGCGCCGGCCGGGATCTGCGCGACGTGAGGCTGCTGGTGGGCTCCGGTGGGGTGCTGCGGCACGCCGCCGCGCCGGTGTCCGCCGAGGTGCTGGCGGCGGTCCTCGCCGACCACGCCGGCGGGTGGGCGCTGCCGCGGGCGGCCCGCGCCGTGGTGGACGTGGACTACGTGTTGGCCGCCGGCGGGCTGCTCGCCGAGGAGCACCGGGCGGCGGCGGGGGCACTGCTGCGCCACCATCTGGGCACGCAGTGAGAAACACCGGCCGACACGCCGTGGTACATCACACGACAGGCCGGGGGTGGGTTGACAGGAGGCGGGGGTCGGCACGTACCGTCTTTGAGTCCTACCACGGGAAGCGGCTGTTGTTCGCTTCGTCCCTTCGTCCGCTGGCCGAGCGACAGTTGAGCGTCATCGTCGCAGCGGCCAGGTCCAGCGGGCGGGGGTCGGCGGGGCGGCGCGAACCGGTCGCGGTTACCGGTGTACGGGCAGGGTGAGGTGCACGGCCAGTAGACAACGGCCCGGCGGGGGCAGCCAGTCCGCGTCCGGTCGGTCCGAAGGTCGGCGCTCCTCGTCCTCGCCACACCGGCCGGGGAGGGCCTGGGAGCATCGGGGCGCGGCGCGAGCCGCGCCCCGATTTCATGTCCGCCGGGTGGTCTGTCCCCGGCAGCCCGATGCGGCCGATGTGCCGCCCGGCCAGGTAGCCTTCGCCCCGTGATCGAGGGGATGCTGCGGTGACGATGCTGGACCGGGACGAGACCCACTCCCCGGCGGTGCCGCCGCCTCCGGTTGCCGCGGGGCGGCCGCTGCCGCTGAAGGTCGCCGCGCCGATGGCCGTCGTCGCCGGTCTGGCGCTGCTGTTGGCGTTCCCGCCGTACGGCGTGTGGCCGCTCGCGCCCGTCGGGGTGGCGTTGCTGGCCGCCGCCGCGCACCGCCGCAGGTTGCGCGCCGGCGCCGGCGTGGGCTTCCTCACCGGGGTGGCGCTGTTCGCGCCGCTGCTGTCCTGGACGAACCTGCACACCGGCTACCTGCCGTGGGTGCTGCTGTCGCTGCTTCAGGCCGGCTACCTGGCCCTGCTGGGCGCGGCCACCGCCTGGGTGTCGCCGCTGGCCGACCGTGGCCGCTGGGCGTGGCCGGCGCTGACCGGGCTGCTCTGGGTCGGACAGGAGGCGCTGCGCGACCGTACGCCGTTCGGCGGGTTCCCGTGGGGGCGGCTGGCGTTCAGCCAGGACGACTCCCCGCTGCTGCGGCTGGCCGCGCTGGGCGGCGCTCCGCTTGTCACCTTCGCGGTGGCCCTCACCGGCGGGCTGCTGGTCACCGCCGCGTGGCACGCCTGGACCACCCTCAGGGCCGCCCGCCAAACACCAGCCGACACCGCACCAGCCGACACCGACGGGCGCGACCCGGCGCCGGGCGGCAACGCCCTTACCGGGGCTGCGCCCGCGCGGCGGTGGGCGCCGGTGATCGCGCCGGCCGTCGCCGCGGTGGCAGTGGTCGCCGCGGGCCTGCTCGTGCCGCTCGCCGCCGCGGGCAGCGGCGCGCCCGTCACCGTGGCCATCGTGCAGGGCAACGTCCCCCGCCTCGGGCTGGACTTCAACGCCCAGCGCCAGGCGGTGCTCAACAACCACGTCGACGCCACAATCGAGTTGGCCGCTCAGGTCGCCGCCGGTACGCAACGCCAACCCGACCTTGTGGTGTGGCCGGAGAACTCCAGCGACATCGACCCGCTGCGCAACCCCACTGCCGGGGCCCGCATCTCCCAGGCCGCCGACACGATCCGCGCACCGATCCTGGTCGGCGCGGTGCTGCTCGGCCCCGGCCCGGGGCAGGTCCGCAACGCGGGCATCCTGTGGCAGCCCGACACCGGGGCGGACATGTCGCAGCTCTACACGAAGCGGCACCCGGTGCCGTTCGCCGAGTACGTGCCGCTGCGCGACATCGCCCGGATGGTCAGCGACAAGGTCGACCTGGTCCGCAACGACTTCGTACCCGGAAGCACCCCGGGCGTGGTACGCGCCGGCCCGATCGTCCTGGGTGATGTCATCTGCTTCGAGGTGGCCTACGACGAGGTGGTCCGCGACACCGTCACCGGCGGCGCGCAGCTGCTTGTGGTGCAGACGAACAACGCGACGTTCGATGTGGCCGAGGCCCGCCAGCAGTTGGCGATGGTGCGGTTGCGGGCGGTGGAGCACGGCCGGCCGGCGTTGATGGCGTCCACTGTCGGGGTGTCCGGGTTCGTCGCCCCCGACGGGCGGGTAAGCGACGCCACCGGGTTCAACACCCGGGAGGTCGTGGTGCGGGAGCTGCGGCTGCACGACGGACGGACCCTCGCCACCCGTCTCGGTTGGTGGCCGGAGCTGGCCCTGGCCGGGTTGGCAGTGGCAGCCCTGGTCGGCGCGGGGGTGCTGCGCCGCCGGCAGCGGGTCGTGCCCGGATAGCAGCAGCCGGTACGCCGGCGGAGCGGAGGAACCGTGATCCAGGCGACCGATACGATCCGGCGACCCGACGAGGTGCCCGGCGTGGGTCAGGTGCTGGTGGTGATCCCCACCTACAACGAGGCCGACAACGTGGCGGCGATCGTGGGCCGGGTCCGCCGTGCCGCGCCCGCCGTGCGGATCCTCATCGCCGACGACAACAGCCCCGACGGCACCGGCGCGATCGCCGACGCTCTGGCCGAGAACGACCCGCATGTGCGGGTTCTGCACCGTGAGGGCAAGCAGGGCCTCGGCGCGGCGTACCTGGCCGGTTTCGGGTGGGCGCGCGAGCGCGGCTACGACGCGGTCGTGGAGATGGACGCCGACGGCTCGCACGCCCCCGAGGACCTGCCGGCGCTGCTGGAGGCCGCCCGCGACGCCGACGTGGTGATCGGGTCCCGCTGGACCAGCGGGGCGCGGGTGGTGAACTGGCCGCTGCGGCGTCTGCTGCTGTCGCGTGGCGGCAACCTGTACGCGCGCCTCGCGCTGGGCATGCCCGTGTCCGACGCCACGGGCGGCTACCGGGTGTACCGGATCAGCGCCCTGGACGCCATCGACCTGGAGTCGGTCTGCTCCCAGGGCTACTCGTTCCAGGTGGAGTTGTCCCGTCTGGCCCACCAGGCCGGTGTGCGGATCGTCGAGGTGCCGATCACGTTCGCCGAGCGGGAGCATGGGGACAGCAAGATGAGCCCACGCATCGTCGCCGAGGCGTTGTGGCGGATCACCAGGTGGGGTGTGCAGGACCGCCGTCAGGCGGTACGGCGTGGTGTGAACGGCACCTCCACAGGTCAGGTGCGGTGGCCGTGAGCACGGCCGTGTCATGCTGGATGTGCGGCGCGTGTGGGTGTGCCGCCCAATTAGCGATGAGGTGAGATGCGGCGAGGACTGAGGTTCGTACCGGTTGCCCTGCTGCTGGCGGTGCTTGTGGAGGTGGCGGCGTTCGTCCTGTTGGGGCGGGCGGTGGGGTTCGGTGCGGCGGTGCTTGTGGTGTTCGCCGCGTCTCTGCTGGGGTTGGTGCTGCTGCGCCGTGAGGGGATGCGCGCGTGGCGGGGGTTCCGGACGGCCGCGCAGGCCGGGCAGCCCCCGGGGCGGCAGGTCACCGACGGCCTTGTCGGGTTGGCCGGTGCGCTGCTGCTGGCGGTTCCCGGGCTGGTCAGTGGCCTGGTCGGGTTGTTGCTGATGGTGCCGCCGCTGCGTCGTCTGGCCCGCGCCGGGGTGCAACGCACCGCCGAGCGGCGGGTGTCGTCGATGGTCGCCGGTGACCTGTTCGGGCCGCGTACGGTGCGGGTGCGCCAGGGCGCGCCGCAACCGACGCCACGTCCGCAGCCGGAGCCGCCGCCGGTCGTGGTGGACGGCGGTCGGGCCATCGAGGGTGAGATCGTCGAGCCCGGCCCGCGTAACTGAGGCACAGATACGTCGGCGCCCCCGGGGAATTCCCCGGGGGCGCCGACGCGTGTGGTGCGGCTTGCTCAGGCGCGGCCGCGGCGGGTGCGAACCTCCTGGAGCCGTTCGGCGAGGATGTCCTCGAGCTCGGCGATCGAGCGCCGCTCCAGCAGCATGTCCCAGTGGGTACGCGGCGGCTTGGCCTTCTTCTGCTCCGGCTCGTTGCCGTCGACGAGTCGGGCGACGCTGCCGTCGAACTTGCACTCCCAGGTCGTCGGGACCTCGGCGTCGACGGCGAACGGCACCTCGAACTGGTGGCCCTTGGCACACAGGTACTCGCGGGTCTGACGCGGCGCGAGCTCCGTGTTGCGGTCGGATTCGTAGCTGACCGCGCCTAGCCGGCTTCCGCGCAGCATACGCTCGCCCATGATCGACTTCCCCTCGTTCGTGGTGCTGGTCTTCCGGGTGTAACGGTGGGTTCCCGTCGCCCCATTCCCGCCCGAGGACACCATGCGTCCACAGGTGGGCCGGAACCAAGGGTAGCCGGCCTGGCCGGACACCTGCCCGGCCGTGTTCCGGCGGCGGCGGTGATGGCTGCCACCGGGGATGTTAACCGCCCAGGCACGGCGAAGGTTGCGCCGGGCATCCCCAGCGGTCAGCGGGCGGCCTCGCCGGGGGCGGCGGCGCCGAGGCGGGCCAGCGCCACGGCCAGGTCGCTGACCTGGTCACCGAGCTGCGCCACCCGCCGCTGGGCCAGGTCACGGTCGGACTCGGCGGCGTCGAGGCGTACCGACAGGGCGGTGAGCCGGCCCTCGGCGGTGGCGGCGGCCTGCCGGGCGGCGGTCAGCTCGACGGCGAGGGAGTCGCGGTGCGCGACCGTGGCGGCAAGCTCCGCGCGGAGCTGGGCGGCGAGCTCCGCGGCCTCCTGCCGGGCGTCGTCGGCCGCGCGGGCGGCGACCTGGGCGCGGTCGCGGGCCCGGTCGGCCTGCTCGCGGGCGCGGGCCGCGTCGGCGGCCTCGGTGCGGGTCCGGGCGGCGTCGGCGCGGGCCTGGTCGATCTGGCGGCGGACGTCCTGCACCTCGCTCTGCCACCGGCCGGCCCGCTCGGTCGCGTCGGCGGCGGCCCGGGTGGCCCGCTCGATATCGGCGCGCAACCCGTCGCGCTCGACGGTCAGGTCGGCTACGCGCTGCCGCTCGGCGTCGCGGTGCGCCCGCAGGTCCCGCACCTCGGCGCGGGCCTGGTCCCTGTCGTGTTCGGCCTGTACGCGCAGCGCCTCGGCGGCGCTGGCGTCGTGTCGTGCCGCGTCGCGGGCGGCCTCGGCGTGCTGCGCGCGCTCGTCGGCCGCGGTGGCCTGCCGCGTTGCCTGCTCGGCGCGCTGCCGGGCGTCGTCGGCCTCGGCGATGGCGACGCGGGCCTGCTCCCGGGCGCGTGCGGCGTCGGCCGCGGCGTTCTCGGCGTCGTCGCGGGCCTCGTCGCGTTCGATCTGGGCGGCGGCGATCTCGGTGGCGGCCTCGGCGTGCGCCTGGGCGAGTTGCCGTTGCACACCCAGCGGGGACAGCTCGGCGTGCAGGGCCTCGGTCAGCGTCTCGACGATCTGGTCGAGCCGGTCCACCGCCTCCCACGTGCGGGCCACCTGCCCGGGCAGGCCGGGGGCGTTGCGGTGCCGCATCCGGCTGTTGCGGGAGGCGCGCTGGCACGCCCCGTCGTTGTCCCGGCAGTAGCGGAAGGGGCGACCCGCGCCGACGCGCTGCGGCACCGGCTGTCCACAGTGGGCGCACGGGCGGGTGTCGGTGGGGGTGGGCTCGGCGTCCATCGAGGTGGCAGTCTAGTGCCGGCCGCCGACGGGGTCAGGTCGCGGCCCGGGCCGCCGAGTCCAGGGTGTAGCGGCGTTGCAGCAGCAACGCGGCGAGCATCGCCACCGCCGGCAGCAGGCCGAAGCCGTAGCGGACCGCCGCGAGCGCCGTGTCCGGCTGCACCGGCGACTCACCGGCCGTGGAGGCCACGAAACCGCCAACGGCCAGGCACAGCGCGTACGCGTACGGGCCCAGTGCCGCGCCGGTGGCCTCGGTGGCCGTCCACACCCCCGTGTAGGTGCCGGCGCCGGTGGTGTTGGTGGTGGCGGCGCGGATCACGTCGGGCAGCATCGAGAACGGCAGCAACTGCATGCCGGCGAACGCCACGCCGAGCACCGCCACGGCACCGATGAGCAGTGGCAGGCCGGCCGGGCGGCCCACCGCCAGCACCAGCGAGCCGACCGCGAACGCGCCCTGCGCGCCCAGCAGAGCCCGCTGCTTGCCGACCCGGCGGGCCAGGACCAGCCAGGCCGGCGTGACCAGTAGCGCCGGCGCGACGAACGCGGCCACCAGCACCGTGGTCAGGCCGGGGGCGCGCAGCTCGTACTCGGCGTAGTAGGGCACCCCGGCCAGCACCAGGTGGGTGGTGGTGGACATGGCCAGGTAGGCGGCGACCAGCCAGCGGAACTGCCTGTCGCGCAGCGCCGTGCGCAACGCCCGCCAGCCGCCGTGCCCCGCCGGGGTGGGGGTCGCCGCGGAGCCGCGCAGGCGGGCGATGCCGGCGACGCCGACAAGCATGGCGATCAGCATCCCGACCGCGAGGATCACACCCATCCGCTGGTAGCCGGCGCGGGTCGCGGCGTCGCCGCCGGTGAGCAGCGGGGCCAGCAGGCCGGAGACCAGGATGCCCAGGGTCAGCACGACCATCCGGAACGCCATCAGCCGGGTGCGTTCGTGGTAGCCGATCCGCAGGTCGGCCGGTGTGGCCAGGTAGGGGACCTGGTAGGCGGCGAACAGCAGGTTGCCGGCGACGAAGAGCACCGCCACCCAGGCGGCGGCCGACACGCCGGTCAGGCCTCCGGGCACCGCGAAGAGCGCGGCGAACGCGACAGGCAGGGCGCAGCCGACCAGCAGGAGTCGACGCCGGTCGCCCCGGCGGGTCTGCTCGACGTCGGCGCGGTGACCGATCCACGGGTGCAGCAGCACGTCGGCGATCTTCGGCAGCAGCAGCGCCAGGCCGGCGAGCCAGGGTGCGACGGCCAGCACGTCGGTGAGGAAGTAGAGCAGCAGCAGGCCGGGCACTGTCACCCAGACACCCATGCCGAGCGACCCGACCGCGAAGCCCGTCAGGGGGCCGCGGGGCAGCGTCGCGTCGGTGGCGGCCGCGGGCCGCCGGTCGAGCCCGGTCATGGCCGTTTCCTCTCCGCAATCCAACGGTTGCTGGATTCTAGGGGCAGAATGGCGGCCATGACCATGCCCCGACGCCGTCCGGGTCGGCCCCGACGCGAGGAGACCAGACCGACCCGCGAGGTGGTGCTCACCGCCGCCACCGCGCTGTTCGCCGAGCGCGGCTTCGACGCCGTCGGGCTGCGGGACGTCGCCGCGGCCGCCGGCGTGGACGTCGCCACTGTCGCGCACCACACGGGTACGAAGGCCGCGCTGTACGACGCCTGCTTCGCCCGGGTGTTCAGCGCCGAGCGGGACGTGCTCACCGGGGCCGCGCAGCGGGCGCGTGCGGCGCTCGACGCGGGGCCTGACGCGGCGCGGCGGGCGCTGCACGATCTGGTCGACGTGTTCGTCGACTTCCTGGAGGACCACCCGGAGACCACAGCGCTGTGGCTGCGCCGCTGGCTGGAACCGCAGCGGCACGCCGAACTGGACCAGCGCTACGCCGAGCCGCTGTACCGGTTGGTGGCGGAGCTGCTGACCGCCGCGGCGGAGGCCGGCGCGCTGACCGAACCGACCCCGCACGTCACCGTACGCAGCCTGGTGTGGGCCACCCACGGGCACGTCGTGGCGCTGGCCGCAGGCGCCCCCGGTGCCCGGGAGCGGCGCGAGTTCCGGACGTTCGTGCACCGTCTCCTGGACGGCCTGTACGGGCCACCGCCCTCTTGACGGGCCGCCCCCACCCGACGATTATCCATCGGACGTTGGATTACATGGGGGCAGCGATGCAGGCACCACCCACTGTCGCGGTGATCGGCGCCGGCGCGGCCGGCCTCGCCGCCGTCAAGGCACTGCGCGACGCGGCCGTGCCCACCGTGTGTTTCGAGGCCACCGACCAGGTTGGCGGCCTCTGGGTGTACGGGGCGCCCGACTCACCCGCCTACCGGACGCTGCACCTGAACACCAGCCGTGGCCGCACCGAGTTCGCCGACCACCCGATGCCCGCCGACTGGCCCGACTACCCCGACCACCGCCGGATCGCCGCCTACCTGGCCGACTACGCCGACCGTTTCGGGTTGCGTGACAGCATCCGCATGCGGCACACCGTCGAGCAGGTCACCCGCGACCCCGCCGGCACGTGGACGGTGACCGCGAGCGGGCCGGACGGGCCGGTCGAGATCACCGTCGAGGCGGTGGTCGTCGCCAACGGCCACAACCGGGTGCCGCGACTGCCCGACCCGCCGTACCCCGGCGAGTGCACCGCCGAGCAGATGCACAGCCACGACTACCGGGGTCCGGAGCAGCTGGCGGGAAAGCGGGTTCTCGTCGTCGGCGGCGGCAACTCGGCAATGGACATCGCCGTCGACGCCTCGTACGCCGCGCAGCGCACTCTGCTGTCGCTGCGCCGGGGAGTCTGGGTGGTGCCCAAATACCTGCTGGGCCGCCCCTCGGACACCCTCAACGGAGCGCTGGCCCGCCGGCTGCCGTGGCGACTGCGTCAACGCATCAGTCAGACCCTGCTCACCGCCACCGTCGGCAGCCCCTCCCGCTACGGGCTGCCCGCACCCACCCACGGCTTCCTCCAGGACCATCCGACGCTCTCCGACGGGCTGCTGTCCCGGCTGACCCACGGCGACGTCGAGGCCCGCCCCGGCGTCGCCGCCCTGCACGGCGACCGGGTCGAGTTCACCGACGGCCGCAGCGACCACGTCGACCTGGTCATCTGGTGCACCGGCTACCGGGTGCAGATCCCGTTCCTCGACCCAGCGCTGCTCGGCGGCGGCGCCGACACCTTGGCGCTGTACCGGCACGTGTTCCACCCCGACGCTGCCGGCCTGACGTTCGTCGGGCTGATGCAGTCCACCGGCTCTGCGTTCCCCCTCGTCGAGGCTCAGGCCAAGCTGATCGCCGCGCACCTGGCCGGCCGGTACGCGCTGCCCGATCCGCAGCGGCAGCGCGCCGCCTGCCGGGCCGAACTGCGCGCCGCGACCGCCCGTTGGGGTCAGCGTCGCCCGGCCATGCGTGTCGACTTCGACGCGTACCTGGCCGAGCTGACACGTGAGCTGACCTCCGGCGCCCGCCGGGCCGCCTCGGGAGCGGGGCGGTGACGGGCCGCTCGCTGGCCGGCCGGCGGGTGCTCGTCACCGGGGCGAACGGGACCTTCGGCCGGCACCTGGGAGTCGCGCTGAGCGCCTCCGGCGCACGGGTCGTCGGGCTCGACCTCCGCCCGCGCCCCGACGACGACGTGCCGGTGCTCGGCTGCGACCTGACCGACCCGGACGCCGTACCCGCCGCGGTGGCCACCGCTGTCGACCGGCTCGGCGGCCTCGACCTGCTGATCAACAACGCGGGGATCGGTGGTCCCGCCCCTGCCGAACTGCCGCCCGACGAGGTGGTCCGCCAGCAACTGGAGGTCAACCTGCTCGCCGCCTGGCGGACCACCGCCGCGGCACTGCCCCCACTGATCGCCGCCCGTGGGCGGGTGATCTTCGTGGCCAGCAGGATGGCGGTGCTGCCGTTGCCACTGGCCGCCGCGTACGGGGTCAGCAAACGGGCACTCGTCGCGTACGCCGACGCGCTGCGCCACGAGGTCGGCAGCCACGTCGGCGTGAGCGTCGTCTACCCCAGCATGGTGGCCTCACCGATCCACGACAGCACCGCCGAGGCCGGCCTGTCCCTGCAAGGGGTGTCCCGACCGGAGCCCGTCGACGGTGTCGTCGCGGCGATCCTGCGTACCGCCACCGCCCGACGGGCACCTCGGGATGTGGCGACCACGAGACGCGGCCGACTCGAGATGGCCGTCGGCCGGCACGCGCCCGCGCTGGCCGACCGGCTGGTACGGCGTACCCTCGCGGCCCGGCTCGCCGCCGGCGACCTGGACGCCGCGCCGCTGGCCGCCGGGATGGTCCGCCGCCACCGCGACCCCGAAAGCTGACCCTGGTACGGCCGTCGCAGGTGGGCACGCTCGGTCTGTGCCGGCGCTGGCGTGATTGCGGCCGCTCAGGGCGTGGCGACGGCGGCGCGGCTGCGGTCGGCGGCGATGCGCACGGCCAGCGCCGCGAGCGCCGTCCCGGTCACCCAGCGCTGCACCCGCAGCCACAGCGGCCGGCGGGCGAAGAACCCGGCGAGCGAACCGGCGGTGAGCACGATCAGCGCGTTCATTGTCAGCGCCACGGTGATCTGGGTCAGCCCGAGCAGCAGGCTCTGCGCCGCCACATGCCCTCGTGTCGGGTCGACGAACTGCGGCAGCAGCGACACGTACAGGATGGCGATCTTGGGGTTGAGCAGGTTGGTGACCAGGCCCATGGTGAACAGCCGTCGCGGCCGGTCCGGCGGCAGTGGCGCGGGCGTGAACGGTGACCGCCCGCCGGGGCGGATCGTGCGCCAGGCCAGCCAGAGCAGGTAGCCGGCCCCGGCGAGCTTCACCACCGCGTACAGCGTCGGCACCAGGACGAAGACGGTGGCCAGCCCGGCGACCGCCGCAGCAAGGTAGACGCCGAAGCCGGCAGCCACTCCGAGCAGCGAGACCAGCCCGGCCCGGCGGCCCTGCGCCACCGACCGGGAGATCAGGTAGACCATGTTCGGGCCGGGCGTGAGCACCAACCCCAACCCCACCAACGCGATGCCCAGCACCGCACCCGAGCTCACCATGACCGTCCCCCCGTTCGCTGATCCACTCCGCACCGACCGTAGACGCGGCCGGCGTCGGTGGCCCAGAGCCACCTGACCGGTGGTGGCCTGCCGTGTTGAACCGGCCACGGGGGCCGAAACCACCTGGTGGGCGTACGGCGGGAATGGTCGACGGCCCGGCCGCGCTGACCTGTTGCGAGGCGTGTCGGCGGGCGGACGCGGCGCGTTACGGTGACCGGGGGAGGTGCCGCAAGGTGACCGAGGCGTGGGACGCGGCCGTGGAGGCGCAGATCCGGGGAGCCGTGCAACGCGGCGAGTTCGACGACCTGCCCGGCATGGGCAAGCCGATCCCCGGCAAAGGCGCGCCGTACGACGAGTCGTGGTGGATCAAGAGTTTCCTGGAGCGTGAGGCGCTGCCGAGCGACCTGCTCCTGCCCACCCCGCTGCAACTGCGCCGCCGCATCGACCAGGTCCCCGACGAGGTCCGTGACCTGCCCACCGAGCAGTCCGTGCGGGATTTCGTGGGGCAGCTCAACGCGCAGATCGTGGCCTGGCTGCGCAACCCCGAAGGCCCCCGGGTGGTGGTGCGGCCGGTAAACGCCGAGGCGGTGGTGCACCGCTGGCGCGCCGAGCGCACCCGGCCCGAGATCATTACGCCCGCCGTCGAGCCGGTGACCGCCGTCGCGTCGCCGCGCCGCAGCTGGTGGCTGCGCTGGCGCCGCCGGGGCTGACCCGCGACGGGTGGGGGCATCCCGATCAGGACTCGCGGCGGCAGACTGTGCGGATGCTGATCGAGCTGCGGGCGCCAGCCGTCTCCCCGGCGCGAGACCTCGCTCTGCGACCCTGGTGCGCCGACGACCTGGACGCCCTCGTTGACGCGTACCGGGATCCGGTGTTGCGGCGGTGGACCCGCCTGCCCGTGACCAACGCCGCCGAGGCGCGGCAGTGGCTGGACCGGGTGCGACGGGACTGGGACGACGGCAGCCGGTACAGCTTCGCCGTCCTCCAGGACGACCCGGACGGCCCACGGCTGGTGGCGAACGTGGTGCTCAAGAACGCCACGCCCGACGGCCCGACGGCCGAGGTGGGGTACTGGACAGCGGTCTGGGCCCGCGGTCGCGGAATAGCCCCGCGGGCGGTCGTCGCGCTGAGCGGGTGGGCGTTCGACCGGTCTCCCGGCCTGACCCGCCTCGACCTCATGCACCAGGTGGACAACGTGGCGTCCTGCCGCGTGGCGCAGAAGAGCGGTTACATCTTCCAGGAGGTGCTGCCGGCCCGGCCACCGTTTCCACTCGACGGTCACCGGCACTCGCTGACCGCCGGCTAGCGGTCAACCACCGCCGCCCGCCATCGCCTCACCGGAGGCCGCACCGCAGGCGACGGAGCGGCTCGCGGAGTCCTCATCGGCCCGCGGTCTCCTTCGGGTAGTGGCGGCGCAGGTTGGCGGCGAGGACGCGGTCGAGCATGCGGTCGGAGAGCATCGGGCCCAGGCGCATGATCAGCGCGGCGTCCCGGCCGGCGGTGTAGCGGGTGCGCGGTCTACGCGCCGTCACAGCCCTCGCGATGACCCGGGCGGCGGCGTCGGCGGTCAGCCCTGAAGCAGTGCCCGAGGTCATCAACTTGTTGTTCGCCTGGACGAGGCTGCCGTAGCGCTCGTCCTGCTCCGGCGTCATTTGGGCAGCCAGGTGGTTCGCCGTCTCGACCCCGCGGGCAGCCATCTCCGTGCGGACGCCGCCGGGCTCGACCACCACCACCTGTACGCCAAGAGAAGCGACCTCCCGGCGGAGCGAGTCGCTGACCGCCTCCAGGGCGAACTTGGCGCCGGCGTACGCGCCGTATGTGGCCATGGCGAACTTGCCGCCCACCGAGCTGATGTTGATGACGCGGCCCTTGCTGCGTAGCAGCGCGGGTAGGAGCGCTTGAGTGACAGCGATGTGGCCGAACAGGTTGACGTCGAACGCCCGCCGCCACTCCGCCATCGGCAGGACTTCGACTGGGGCGTTCACCTGGACGCCGGCGTTGTTGACGAGCGCGTGCAGTGCGCGGGGGTCATCGGCCACCCGCGCGGCGAGTGCCTCCACGTGCTCGGACTTGGTGATGTCGAGGATGATCGGCTCGATGCCTGTCGATTGGATGGCGTCAGCGTCACGGTCGCGTCGTACGCCGGCCAGGACGTGAAATCCCAGGCGAGCCAGTTCGCGGGCGGCTGACGCGCCCACGCCCGTGGAGGCTCCGGTTACGACGATCAA
The DNA here is from genome assembly GCF_011927785.1 of Micromonospora profundi. NCBI lineage: Bacteria > Bacillati > Actinomycetota > Actinomycetes > Micromonosporales > Micromonosporaceae > Micromonospora > Micromonospora profundi. Next base: position 2,240,675 of record NZ_JAATJK010000001.1, read on the forward strand.
CTTGCGATGCTCAGATGACGTTGTCATCTGAGCTACCGTACCGTTTCAGATGACGTTGTCAACATTATGATGGCGTCATGACCACCCGTGCGGAGTCCGCCGCCGCCACCCGTCGCGCTCTGCTCGACGCAGCCGCCGAACTCCTCGACCTCGGCGGCCCCGAAGCGGTCACCTTGCGCGAGGTGGGCGCCCGGGCAGGCGTGACCCGGGGAGCGCCGTACCGGCATTTCACGGGCAAGGACAGCCTGCTGACCTCCGTCGCGGCCGAAAGCTGGGAACGGATGGGCGACCAGGTGCACGCCCTGCGGACCGACCCGGCCTTGTCAGCCTCCGAGAAGCTGCGCGGCGCTCTCCGCACCCTCATCGACGTCGGCCGGGAGCAGCCGCACCTGTACCAGGTGTTGTTCAGGCGGCGCGCAAACCTTCCTGGGCAACTCGGTGACGGGATGGATCGCCTCCGGCGTCAGCTCTGCGGGCCGGAAGGCGACCCGGCCGTGGCCGAACGCGCGGCCGAACGCTTTCAGGGCGAGTTCCTGGACATCGTCGCCGACCTCGTGGGAAAGCGGAACGCGCGGCGCTACGGTGCCCTGCTGCTGACCAGCGCCCACGGCATCGCGGGAATGGAGATCAGCGGCCACCTCGACACAGGCACGTGGCACACCACCGCCGACGAACTCGTCGACACCCTCGTCCGCATGGTCACGGACGCCGGCGAAATGACATAGCAACGCCCACGGTCACCGGCACACGCTGACCGCTCCCTGAGTCAGTCGACGGCTGCCCGCCAAATCCAGGAGGTGCGCCGTTGCCGTCCCGACAGCTCGCCGCGTCCGGTCATCCACAGCAGCACGTCCGGTGCGTCGCCGTCCGGCGCGTCCGGGAAGAGCCGCCGCAGCACCAACGCGCTCAGCCCGTGCGGGGGCAGCCATGGCACGCCCAGCCCAGCGGTGATGTCGTACGTGTGCAGCAGGGTTTCCGCCACGCCCATCGCGGCGAAGCCGGCCGGGTCGCATGGCCCGAAATGCCAGGCCCGCACGTCCGGCCCGGCGGCGTCGACCGCGGCGGCGAGCAGCCCGGCGCAGGCCCGCACCACGACGAGCACCTCCGCCGGGCTCGCGGTGGGGGAGACCCGCAGGTCGTACGGGAGGTAGCCGTCCTGCGGAAGGCCGGTGACCTGCCCGGCGTACGCGAGCAGATCGTGCGCGACGTGCGCGGCGGTGGTCCAGCAGCTCCATGTCAGCGTGCCGGCCGGCACCGACCAGTCGCGCTCCCGCTGCGGGTGCAGCACCCCTGTCATCTCGTCGGCCGCCCGGAGCAGGTCGGCGCTGGTCACCGCTGACATGCGCCGACCCTTGCAGCGGCGCCACGACGACGCAACCGGAATCGTCAGCCGGCCGACGGCACGGTGCCGAGGTGTCGCGTCGAACCCGCCTCCAGCGCTTCGGCGACACCACGGATCCCGGCGCGGATCATGTCGCCGTAGGCGTCGTCGGGCAGGGCGTCGACGAGCTGACGGGCAGTGGCCAGATGCTCGCCGGCCGGCCCGACGTGACCCAGCCGCCGGTGTACGTCGGCGAGGTTCAGGTGTAGCGAGGGCAGGAACCCCCGTACCCGCAGGTCGTCGTCGTGTCGCCGGGCACGCTCGTCGGTGAGGTCGGCGGCTGCGGCCAGCGCGCGTTCGTCCCACACCAGCTCGGCCTCGGCAGTGTCCTGAAGGTCAGCGAGGTAGTGGGCGAGGGTGCAGCGGTGCAGGGCGTCGCCGGTCGGGCCGATCTCGTCCCACAGCTCGGTGAGCAGGTGGCGGGCCTGCGTCGGCGTACCGGATTGGCCGAGCTGCACCGCGTCGATGATGCGCGCCATGACGGGATCGGGCGTCGGCTGGTCGTTGTCGTCCATACCGCCGATGCTGAGCCCTCGACCGGGTCGAGGGTCAACGCGCGCTCAGAGGATCGGCGCGCGCTCCGGAGTCGGTCGGGGAATCCGAAAACCGTTTGAGCTTGCCCCTCGCCCTCGCATAGGTTGCCGCCAACCCACCAGTGAGGACATATCGCGTGACCCCGCCCGCTCTGTAGACCTGACACTTTCACGCTCACCGGTAGCCGACCGTGCCGTCGGCTCTTCCGGGCTGCCCCTGTGCGCCCGGCCATCCAGCGTTCGAGGCCGCCTGTGACCGGCCTCTTTGTCAGGTCTGGAGAGTCATGTCTTCACCACCGCATATCGTGCTGCCCTGGGTCGTTCGTCGGACCAGGTTGCCCCTGCTGTCGTTGCGCTGCGTGGACTGCCGATCAGAGTCGGCCACCACCGGCCAGGGCAGATTCCGCGTCAACGCCAACGGCAAACTGCTGGACGTGTGGCTGCTGGTCCGCTGCGTGACCTGCGATCGCACCAGCAAACTCACAGTGCACGAGCGAACGCCGGTCAGCTCCTTCGATCCGGACGAACTCGAGGGATACCGCGTCAATGACGCAGACCTTGTTGCGTCCCGGTTGCTGGATCCGCTGCTCGCCCGGCGCTGCCACTTCACCCTGGACTGGACGGGCGCCTGGCGTCTGGACGTCCCGACCGCAGTGTCCGACGAAGCGTGGCCGATCCGGGTAGCGGTCGCCTTCGAAGATCCCGTGCCGGTACGCCCGGAACGGCTCATCGCCCAGGGGCTCGGCCTCAGCAGGAACGACGTACGGCGCAGGGTCAAGTGCGACGTTGCGCTGCACCGGTCCACCAGCGCCGGGTTCACCTTCACCGTGCTGGCGGGGGACTAGCGAGAACCCAGCCGGGCGGGCCGTTTGGCCCGCCCGGCTACGGGCTCCGCGCGTCACCTGCCCGTCTTCCCAGGTCTGGGGGTCAGGCGGCGTCGTCGCAGGCGTGGCTGCGGACCTGTCCCGCCAGGCCGCCAGGTCGTCCTGAATGCTGCCGATCTTGACCAGTTGGCGTTCGATCGCGTCACGGCCCAGGGCCAGATGGCCGGGAAGCTTGTCCCCACCGGTGACCTCGTAGATCAGGGCCGCGCCCCTCAACGGGGTCCCCGAGCTGGGTGTGGTTGGCGGTGTCGCTCCACTCCAGGGTCGCGTGGGCGGAGGTGCCGTCGTAGGCACCGATGCGCTGTGCGGCTGTCGACAGCGAGCTGGCGTCGAGGAAGTCGGTGCGGAAGACACCAGGCTCCACGGTCAACAACCCACTCGCCGGTCGCCTGATCACCGACTTCCGCGCGCTCCCCGCCGCCGAGCGCAACCAGGCGCCTGAGGGAGGAACGCGGCGCCGGCGGCGGTGAGCCGGCTGCCCTGGCTGGTGCGCTCCAGCAGGCGTACGCCGAAGGTGTTCTCCAGCCGTTGGATCTGGCGACTCAACGAGGGTTGGGCCACCCGGAGTTCTTCGGCGCGCGGGCGAAGTTCAGGTGCTCGGCGACGAGAGTGAAGTACCGGACCAGCCGCAGGTCGAGATCGGGAAGCAGTTTTCGAAGCCTACGCGTCATGCACCTGCGGCATAACGACGTGCGGAGCGGGTGCTGGACGGGCGCCCCCGGCCGTTGCTGTCAGCGGGTGCTGGCGGGATGGGCGGCAGGCGGCCCGCAGCGGGGTTGATGGCGGGTGGGAGCATGATCGCATGGAGATTTTCGAGGACTCCCGCAACGTGTCGCGCGACGATCTGGCCGCCTGGCTTCGCCAACTCGCCAGTCAACTGGAATCCGATGGGCGGATCTTCTTCGGCGCCGCAGGCACCGTGCGGGTCCCCGACGAGGTCGAGTGTGAGTTCGAGATCGAGGACGAGGACGGCGAGCTCTCCGTCGAAATCGAGTTCACCTGGCCCAGCCCGCGGCCGGCTTCCGCCAACGCCTCAGAGGACGAAGACGAGGACGCGGAAGAGTCGGAGGACGAAGGCGGGGAGGACGAAGGCGCGGAGGAGTCGGCGGACGAAGACGGCGAGGAGGACGAGCCGGCCGCGTCCGCTGTGGAGGTCACCGCCCCGGTCAGCGCGGAATCCCTCGGTGCCGCGCCGGCGGAGGCCGGGACCGCTGCCGCCGAGCAGCCCGCCACCCCGGCTGAGGATGCCACGCCGGCCGCCGCCGAGCCTGCCGACACCGCAGGCGGGGAAGAAACGACCGACACCGCCAGCGCGGAAGAGCCTGGCGACACCGCCGGGGAGGACGAGGCATCTCCCGCCGGCGACGCTGAGAAGCCCACGGGCGAGGAGACTCCCGCCGAGAAGCCTGCGGGCGAGGAGACCGCCACCGAGGCAGTCGACGGCGGCCCCGCCGAGCGGACGGCCTGACCCCAGGTCCCGAGAGGTTCTCCGGAGAGCCACACCGCGTGGCCTCCGGAGAACCAACACCGGCCCGTCAAGCAGGCCGCAGTTGCGCCGTCTTTCTGGAATCCGAGCGGTCGCTGCTGCGTACGGCCACCGACGCCGGCCTTAACGGAACCGGTCGACGGTGACAGGGATCATCCCCTGCTGGCGCATCTGCGTTGTCAGGCCGCGCAGCAGTACACCGACCGCTTCATCGCGCTCCCCGAGAAGATCGCAGGCCACGTCCAGTCCGTAGGCGGCACCCGCAGCGACCCGGCGTAGCTCCCACCGAAAGGCGTCGCCGGAGACCTGACGGCGCACCTCGCCCAAGACGCGCACCTCGGGATCCGCCGGGTCTCCGGTGATCGGCATCTGCCACGCTTCGCTGAGTGCCGCGAGGCCGTCCGCGCTCAGCTCGTCGGTGAACAGGATTCGGTAGACGCGCGTCTCGCGGAACCCTGGCCGGGGCCCGGAATCGCTCAGCCGCAAGGAAGATGGCGGCGGCTGAGCGGGAGAAGCACCGAAGAATGCCCGCACAGCGTCCTCGTCCGGCAGGTCCGCGCCACACAGGTTCTGATAGAGGGCAGCCGCCGCAGGGCGGCCGACCGGCGTCACCCGCTTGCGCAGCACGGCGTCAACGCGTATGCGCCAGCTGGTGGCCGATGCTTCGTACCAGCGGCCCTCCGGTCGGCTCCAGCCACCGCTCACCAAGCCGACGGTGGAGTAGTCCGCCGCGAGCAGGAACTCCTCCACCAACAGCCCTTCCGGCACGCCAGCACCGTCGTGCACCACGTAGTAGTGCAGTGTGGGCGAGTCGGCCGTCTGGCGCGTAACCGAAGTCGTCGTCACACGTCGATCTTCGAGCAGGGTGGCGTGCTGCTGCCGTCCGGCGCGCCGAGGTGACCTCGGCACGTCGCCGACCCCAGGGCCCCGGAATCCCAGGCGAGCGTTGGGAGGTCTGCTGTTATACCTTCGCAGCCGATACATTGAGGGCGTGGAGACACCGGTACGCGAACCCACGTTCCTGATCCTCACGGCGTTGGCCGCGCAGCCGCTGCACGGCTACGCGCTGATCACCGAGGTGGCCCAGCTTTCCGACGGCCGCGTGTCGCTGCGCCCCGGCACGCTCTACGGCGCCCTCGACCGACTGCTCGACGCGGGGCTGGTCACCGTGGAGCGGGAGGAAGTGGTGGACAGCCGGCTGCGGCGCTACTACCGGCTCACTGAGCAGGGCGGTGACCTGCTCGCCAGCGAGACCGAGCGGATGCGCCGCAACGTCGAGGCGGCAACCGCGCGGTTGAACGCACGTACCCGTCGAGGTACGCCCCGACTCAGCGGAGGGATCGCATGAGCGACCTGGAACGCCGCTATCTGCGACTGATCCGGATCTTCTATCCGGCCGGCTACCGCGATACGCGCGGCACCGAGATCGCGGACACGTACCTCGCACTGTGCCCACCGGACCGGCGGTGGCCTTCGGTAGCCGACGTCGCCGACGTGGCCGGTGGCGGACTACAGCAGCGCCTACGTGCGGTCGGCGCCACCGGAATCGGCCCCGGCGTGCGGCTGGCCGCGACGCTGGCGTTGGTGACCGCCACGGCTCTCGCCGGTGGTTGGGCCATGCTGGAGGTCAATCCGTGGACGACGGCGTGGTTCGGCTTCGAGCAGCACGGCATGTCCGTCTCGCTCGGTCTCGGCGCGTGGGCGGCCTGGCTGCTCGCCGCGGTGGTGTACGTGGTGGCACCCGGCCGGTGGACCCGCCTGGCGATCGTTCTCGCCCTTGTTCTCACCGTCGCCGTCGTACCGCTTGCCGCCGTCGTCGACCGGCCCCGGCCTCCGCTGTTCGTGCTCCTCGCCCAGGTCTGCCTCGGATTCGTGGCGCTCGGCGTTCCCGGCCGGCCGCCCTCGTGGATACGGCTGCTGCCCGTCACCGGCGCCGCCGCGGCTCTGCCCGTAGCGGCGACCGTTGCCCGCAACGGTGGCGACGTGCTTCCCGTGTACTACGGCTGGCCCGCCGGGCAGGTTCTGCCCGGCGCCGGGATGGCACTTCTGTTTGTGACGTTGCTCGTGGGTGTACGGCTTGCGGCGCGCAACGACCTTCGTGGTGCCTGGGCGCTGCTGGTGCTGCTCTGTCCGATCGGCATGCTGTGGCTGCATCCGCTTGCCGAGGAATTCGCCGTCAGCTTCTACGGCGGCGGGCCGAACGCTGACGGGACGACCCTGGCCACAGCCGCGATCATCGTGGCGGTTTCGGCGGCGATCGTCATGGCGGTTGCGGTGCTTGTCCACCGACGGGTCACCTTCACGCAGGCCGCCGCCGAAGGGCGTACGTCGGCGGACTCCCTCCCCAGCGACAGCGCGAAGCGGTAGCAGTCTGCCGGCACCGGGCCTGGACACTGCCGCCAGTCAGCCAACGGCCATCTCGCTGAGGCTTGCCCCGGCCATCACCTGCCAGCCTTGCGCGGCCGCTCTGGAACAGTCATCGGCTCATTACTAGATTGTCATTAACAGTAATCCATTAATTAACTCCGGCATAACCGGGCAAAACGTCGAAGCATCATAATGACAGTTATGTGCGCACCGGCGCTGGGGCGCCGACGGCAGTGGCTGTACGGCGGCGCGGACCCCACCGGCTTCCCGATCGGCGAGTTGCGCGACTCCAACGCTCCGATGCGTCCTGCACCGTCGCCTGGCGTGCCTGCCACTGACAGTGTGCTCGCCATTACCGTGGTTCACGGTGTCGATGAGCGGGGAGCTCGTTCGTCGTATCAGTGGACGGGCCGACCGGGCCCCGAGACCAACGGACCTGACACATGGCCAAGTACATGCTTCTCATCTACGGCAATGAGCAGGAGTGGGCCGCCATGACTGCCGAGGAGACCCAGCGGCTGGATGACGGCCACGCCGCTTTTGTCGCGGCAGCCGGCTCAGCGGTGCTGAGCAGTCACCAGCTGGAGCCGGGCGCGACGGCGACGACCCTGCACGGCGATCTGGCCGGCCGGGCCACCCCGACCGACGGACCGTTCCTGGAGACCAAGGAGGGGCTCGGCGGTTACTACGTGGTGGAGGCCTCCGACCTGGACCGCGCGCTCGCGCTCGCGCAGCTGCTTCCCGAGCTGAAGATGGCGCACTGCGCGGTCGAGGTCCGGCCCCTCGTGGACGTGGGCTGAGCGCTGGGGACACCTCGGCGGCGTCACGGGGCGTCGCCGAGGTGGTCGCGCGGGCACACCGGGCAGAATGGGCCGCGGTGCTGGCAGCGACTGTGCACTACACCCGTGACCTGGACCTGGCCGAGGAGTGCGTGCAGGACGCGTACGCCCAGGCGTTGCAGACGTGGGGCCGCAGGACCCCCGTGCCGGCCCGGCCCGGCGCGTGGCTGACAAGCGTGGCGCGCAACCGTGCCCTGGACCGGATGCGCCGCGCCTCGGTGTTGCGGCGTGCCCTGCCGTTGCTCGTAGTGGACGAGGCGGTGCCTGGTCCGGAGGAAGGTGTCGAGGCGCCGGTCGACGACGACCGACTGCGTCTGATCTTCACCTGTTGTCACCCGGCGTTGTCGCGCGACGCCCAGGTGGCCCTCACGTTGCGGCTGCTGTGTGGTCTGTCCACCGTCGAGGTCGCCCGGGCGTTCCTCGTCCAGGAGACGACAATGGCGGCTCGGATCACCCGGGCCAAGAAGAAGATCAGCGCCGCCCGGATCCCGTACCGGGTGCCGGCACGGGAGGAGCTTCCTGAGCGGGTCGACGCGGTGCTCGAGGTGTTGCACCTGGTCTTCACCACCGGGCACGCCGCGCCGGTCGGCGAGTCACTGATCCGCCGTGACCTGGTCGACGGCGCCATCGGGTTGGCCCGGGTGATGCATGTGCTGTTGCCGCAGAACGGTGAGGTGGCCGGCCTGCTGGCGCTGATGCTGCTCATCGATTCCCGGCGGGAGACCCGGGTGGGCGCGGATGGGCGCCTGCTGCTGCTCGCCGAGCAGGACCGCAGCCGGTGGGACACCGACCAGATCAACGAAGGTGTCGCCCTGCTGGTGGAGTCGCTGCGTCGGCAGCCGCCCGGCCGGTACGCCGTACAAGCGGCGATCGCCGCTGTGCACGCCGAGTCGCCGAGCTGGGCGGACACGGACTGGGCTGAGATCGTCGCGTTGTACGACGTGCTGCGCTCGCTGTGGCCGTCGCCGGTCGTGGACCTCAACCGGGCGGTGGCGCTCGGTATGCGTGACGGGCCGGAGGCCGGCCTCGCCGCCCTCGAACCGTTGCTCGACGTGCCGGCCATGGCCACCTACGGCTATCTCAGCGCCGCCCGCGCGGACTTCCTGCGACGCCTCCAGCGCTGGGCCGAGGCCGAGGCGGCGTACGAGGAGGCGCTCGCACTGACGGGCAACGAGGTGGAGCGTGCCTTCCTCGCCGGTCGTCTCAGGGAGATCCGAGATCACGTCTGAGGGCTGCCTGTCCGAAAGACGTTTCCGTCGTTCGTCATCCCGGTGTCAGGCACGATGACGAAGCGTTAGAGGAGAGCAGGGTATGCAGACGCCGCCAAGTCGAGCCACGATCCGAGCACGCTGGGCTGTCACGGCGGTGTTCGGGATCAACGGGCTGCTGATCGCCAGCCTGGCGGTGCGGACGCCCTCGTTGAAGATCGACCTCGGGCTGACACCTGGGCAACTGGGTCTGCTGTCCGCGATGTTCGGCATCGCGGCCGTGATCATGATGCAGACCGTCGGCAACGTCGTGGCCCGTACCGGCAGCAGGGTAATCGTGCAGGGCACCACAGTGGTGCTGCCGTTGCTGTTGGTGGGGGTCGGCGTGGCGCCCGACCTGTGGTGGCAGATCCTGGTGCACCTCGCGTTCGGCGCGGTGCACGGCATGCTCGACGTGACGATGAACGCGCACGCGGTGGCCGTACAGCAGCGGTTGAGCCGGCCGATCATGAACGGTTGCCATGCGGCGTGGAGCATCGGCGCGGTTGCCGGCGCGCTGCTCGGAGCGGGCGCGGCGCACATCGGGATGTCCCGTACCGTGCACTACCTGTTGCTGGCGGGGGTGCTGATCCCGCTGTCGGCCGTCTGCGGTCGGATGTTGCTGCCGGCCGCCGCGGATCGCGGGACCGACGCGACGCCGGTCGGTGTCCGCGCCGGCTGGCGGGCCGGGTGGAGCCTGCGCGTGGTGCTGTTCGGCGTGATGGGCGCGATCGTGCTGACCGTCGAGGCCGGGGTGGCCGACTGGAGCGGTGTCTACCTGCACGAAACCCTACGCGCGTCGCTGGGTGCGGCCGGCATGGGTTACGTGCTGTTCGCGATCTTCCAGACAGCGGGCCGGCTGGTCGGTGACCGCCTCCAGGAGCGGACGTCGGCGACGCGGCTGCTCCAGGTCGGCACATCCGTCGCTGCGGTGGGTGTGGCCGTGGCCCTGGCAAGTCCGTGGCCGGCGCTGTCCATTGCCGGGTTCGCGCTTGTGGGCGCTGGACTGGCCACCCCCTTGCCCGTGTTGTTCGGTGTCGTGGGCAGCCTGGGTGCTGACAGCGCCGGCCCTGGCGCGGCCATTGTGGTCGCCCGGTTCACCACCCTTACCTACACCGGCATCCTGCTCGCGCCTGCGGTGATCGGCTGGTTCGCCGACCATGTCGGCCTGCGTTGGACCTTGGCCGCGCTGGTGCCGCTGCTCCTCGCGGTCGCCCTGGTCGCGGGTCGGGCGACGAGTAACCGCGTACGCCCCACGAGCGGGCGCGCAGACGCGAAGATCCCCGTGTAGAGGGGGTCGACGGTACCGCGGAACAGGTCAGCCGGTGCGGCGTACCTCGGTGTCCCAGATCTGCGCCCACGGACGCCGCAGCCCTCGGCACACGTAGATCGGGCCACCGTTCTCGTCGTTGTCGACCTCGACCCGCTGGTCCACCCGCCCGGCGAGCGCGCACGCGTCGAACCAGGCGGTCAGCGGATCGGGGCGCTCCCAGCCCACGGCGATCACCACGTCGGCCTCGGCGGGTGGCCTGCCGAAGTCGACCATGCTGTTGTGCCCGGAGTAGGCGACGGGCAGGCCACGGGCCGGGCCGTACCGGGCCACCGCGCCGGCCTCGCCGTAGTTGCCGGTGAGGATGACCGCCCGCGCACGCTCCTCCGGCGGCAGCCCACGGTGGACGGCGGCGAGCGAGTCGGCGAACGCTGGCCAGCCGATGGTCTCACCAGCGTCGTAGTTGACGTCCACCACGAACGCGGGCAGCCGCTCGGCGGGCAGCACCGGCAGCAGCAGCACGATGCTGGGCAGGAGGAACAGCGGCACACCTGCCGCGAGCAGCCCTCGACGCAGCCAGACGGACCCATGCGACGCCCAGGCGGTGGTCACCACCGCGCCGACGGCGGTGAGGACCAGCATCAACGGCGCGTCGTAGTAGCCCTTGCCGCCGGCGACCAGCACGACGACGACCACTACCAACCAGGACCAACCCACCGCCCGGTACGCCCGCCACTGCGGCCGGCGCAGCAGCGCGACGAAGCCGGCGATCCAGATCGGTACGGCGTACGGGCTGATGATGACGAAATGGAGGATGAACGCGTCGAGGCGGCCGCTGTAGGAGCTGTCGCCGTCGGCGATGGAGGCTGCCACACCGAGTTGCGGGAACCCGTGTACGGCCTGCCAGATCAGGTTCGGTGCGGCCAGCAGTGCGGCGATCCCGGCGGCGAGCACCCACCGGTCACGCAGCAGCCGACGTGGCCCGGCGATGGCCACCCCGGCGATCAGACCCACGGCCAGCAGCGCGGGCAGCACCTTGTTGAGCATGCCCACGCCGAGCGCCAGCCCGATGCCGAGCGCCCAACGGGTGTCTCCGGTGCGCAGTAACCGCACCACGCACCATGCTGCCGCCAGCCAGACCAGTAGGTCGACGGTAGTGGTGCTGAGCAGGTGCCCGTTGGCGAGCACGATGCCGGACAGTGCGGCCAGCACCGCGGCGAAGGTCTGCGCGGCTCGGCCGGCGCCCAACTCGCGGGCGATGGCGGCGACCAGCAGCACCGCGCCGCCGGCCATCATCGCCGAGGGCGTCCGCAGCACCACCAGGTTGTCCGGGGCGATCATGTCCAGCAGGCGGGCCAGCGCTGGGACCAGTGGACCCTGATCGACGTAGCCCCAGTCCAGGTGGCGGCCGGCGAGCAGGAAGTAGAGCTCGTCGCGGTGATAGCCGTAGCGGCCGGCGAGCAGCAGCAGCGTCACGCTGGTGATCGCGGCCACCACGACCGGGCCGACGGCACGCGGGCCGGGCTCCGGTGACACCTCCGGCCGCGCCGACCGCTCCGGCGGGTGCGGTCGGGCCGTGTCGACGGCGGGCTCGCTCACCTGCACATCATCCCCCGCGACGTGCCCGCGCGGGTGCCCGCGCGCTTCGGCCGGTCGGCGCGTGCGCGCGACAGGTGCGAAGATCGGCTTGTTCCACGAACTGGAAGGACGACATGCGTTATCGCACTCTGGGTGCCACCGGCACCGTTGTCTCGACCCTGTGCCTGGGCACCATGACCTTCGGTGCCGAAACCGACGAGGCGGGCAGCTTCGCCCAGCTGGACCGGTTCGTCGAGGCCGGCGGCACGTTCATCGACACCGCCGACGTCTACTCCGCCGGCACCTCCGAGGAGATCGTCGGCCGTTGGCTGCGTGCACGGTCCGATGTGCGGGATCGCCTGGTCATCGCCACGAAGGGCCGGTTTCCGATGGGCCCCGGCGCGAACGACGCCGGCCTGTCCCGCGTCCACCTCACCAGGGCGCTGGAGGCCAGCCTGCGGCGGCTCGGCGTCGAGGCCGTCGACCTCTACCAGGCGCACGCCTGGGACCCGCTGACTCCGCTGCCGGAGACGCTGCGCTTCTTCGACGACGCCGTCAGCGCCGGCAAGATCCGCTATGCGGGGGTCAGCAACTTCACGGGGTGGCAGTTGCAGAAGGCCGCGCTGCTCACCCAGCACCTCAACCTCACCCCGATCGTGACCCTGCAACCGCAGTACAACCTGCTGGCCCGGGAGATCGAGTTCGAGCTGGTGCCGGTCTGCGAGAACGAAGGCATCGGCATCCTGCCGTGGTCGCCGCTGGGCGGTGGCTGGTTGACCGGCAAGTACCAGCGCGACAGCACGCCCACCGGCGCGACCCGCCTGGGCGAGAATCCGGAGCGCGGCGTCGAGGCGTACGCCGGTCGCAACGCCGACGAGCGCACCTGGCGGGTACTCGACGCGGTGGGTCAGGTCGCCGGGGAGCGCGGTGTGTCGATGTCGGCGGTGGCGTTGGCCTGGTTGGCGGCGCGTCCGGCGGTCACCTCGGTGATCCTCGGTGCGCGGACCATCGAACAGCTCGACGACAACCTGACCGCCGCCGACCTGACCCTCGACGCCGAGCAGACGCGACTGCTGGACGAGGCGAGCGCCCCGCTTGTGGGCGACTACCCGTACGGCGCCGCCGGTGTGCGCCAGCGCGGTCGGGACCTGCCGACCGTGTCATGACGTCGTTTCCCGAGCCCACCGACCCGGCCGGCGGCCGTGCCGAGGTGTTCCTGACCTACCTGGACTACTTCCGGGAGTCCGTCGTGGCGAAGGTGTCCGCGCTGGCGGAGCCGGAGCTGTGGCGGAGCCGCCTGCCGTCGGGGTGGACGCCGTTGGAGCTGCTCACGCACCTGCGTCACGTCGAGCTGCGCTGGATCGAGTGGGGTTTCCAGGGCCGGGACGTCGCCGAGCCGTGGGGCGACCGCCGTGGGGACCGCTGGTACGTCGCCCCGGAGGAGACCTGCGCGGATCTGGTGGCGGCGCTGCGGGCGCAGGGCGCGCACACCACTGCTGTGGTGACGGCGCACGACCTGGCGGAGATCGGCGCGCCGGGGCCGCGCTGGAACGGCGCGGGCCCGGCGTCGCTGGAGCGGGTGCTGTTCCACCTGGTCCAGGAGTACGCCCGCCACCTCGGCCACCTCGACGTGGTCGCGGAACTCGCGGGCGGCCCGACCGGCGAGTGAGCCCGTCAACTCCATGATGGGCGAATGCCGCTGCTCGTCGCACCCGCCCTGCCCGTCGGGAGCCTCAGCGCTCAAGAGCAACCCCACCTTCCGGTACGCCCCGGGCTGATGCTGCGGCCGTGGCGCGACGATGACGCCACGGCCGTGCGGGCCGCCTTCGACTCTCCGGCGATCCAGCGGTGGCACGTCCGTCGCCTGGACGGTGACGACGAGGCGCGGGCGTGGACTGCGCAGTGGGCGCGACGTTGGCGCGACGAGACGGACGCGAGCTGGGCGATCGTCGACGCCGACGACCGTCTGGTCGGTCAGGTGGGGTTGCGGGGTGTGCTGCTGACCGAGGCGTCGGCGCAGGTGTCGTACTGGGTGGTGCCCGCCGCGCGTGGTCGGGGCATCGCCACCGGTGCGCTGCTCGCACTGGCCTGGTGGGGCTTCGCGCGGGCTGGCCTGCACCGGCTGTCGCTCGAGCACTCGACCGCCAACGCGGCGTCGTGCCGGGTGGCCACCCAGGCCGGCTTCACCGTGGAGGGCGTACTGCGTGAGTCTGTTCGCCACGCTGACGGGTGGCACGACATGCACCTGCATGCACGGCTGGCTTCGCAGCCGAAAACGGCAGCATCGGGGACATGACCGGTGCCCGGGGCGCCGGAAATTGCGTGGCTGTCGACGTACCGCCGATGGGAGGGTGACCGGCGTGACTGCGCATGCTCTGGCCGGGGCCCTGGCCGACGACGGACGGCGACGGATCTTCGCGGCGATCGTGCTGGGTGCGACAAGCGCGACCGCCGTCGCGCAGCGGACCGGCCTTGCGGCACGGGTGGTGCTCACCGGGGTCCGCCGGCTGACCGACGCGGGCCTCGTGACCGGCGCGGACGGCGCGCTCACTGTCGACGAGGCGTCGTTGCGGGCTGCGGCGCGCGACAGCCGCCCGGCCGACGAGGCCGAACCGGGCGGCGACCCGGTGCTGCGGACCTTCCTGCGTGGAGACGTCCTGGTGGGCCTACCGGCGCAGCGGGGCCGGCGGCGGGTGCTGCTGGCACACATCGCGGAACGCTCGTTCGAGCCGGGCGCACGCTATCCCGAGCGGGCCGTGGACGAGGCACTCAAGCCGTGGTGCGCCGCCGGAGGGTCGGATCACGCGACGCTGCGCCGGTATCTGATCGATGAGCAGTTGCTCACCCGCGAGCACGGCGTCTACCAGCGGCTCTGATCGTCCTTGCGCCCCGGCAGCCGTCGAAATGCCGTTGACCGGGCGGTGATGATCGGCAGATGATCACCACCGCCGAATCAACCTGGCTGACCAGCATCTGCCGACCCGATCATCCCGACGCTGTCCTGCTGCTGCGGGAATACATGACGGAGATGGTGGTGCGCTACTACGGCCGTCCGGATCGACCCGGCGAGGTCGACGCGGCGTTGGCCGAGTTGCCCAGCGACGACCTGACCTCCCCGGGCGGGCTGCTGCTTGTCGCTCACCACGGCGCGGACCTGGCCGGCTGCGCCGGGCTGCGCTGGCAGTCGGGCTGGGCCGAGTTGACCCGGGTGTACGTCCGTCCGGCGCATCGTGGCGCTGGTGGGGGAGCGGTGCTGCTGGCGGCCGCGGAGCAGCGGGCGCGCTCGGCCGGGGCCGACCGCATTCGGCTCGACACCCGCTCCGACCTGGTCGAGGCCCGCGCCCTGTACGCCCGGCACGGCTACGTCGAGATCCCCGCGTACTCGCGGGGCCCGTACGCCGAGCACTGGTTTGAAAAACCGCTGGAGTGAGCAGTTGACGACTGCCGCAGGACGCGGTAAATAAGAAGAGGAAGTTGAGTCACCTCGACTCAACTCAACACCTTCGGCCAGGAGAACCGAGGAGGCATGACAATGTTGATGCGTACCGACCCGTTCCGCGAGATCGACCGGCTCGCCGAGCAGTTCTTCGGTACGGCAGCCCGTCCCGCGGCGATGCACCTGGACGCCTACCGCGACGGCGACTACTTCTACGCGGCGTTCGACCTGCCCGGCGTCGACCCGGACAGCATCGACTGCACAGTCGAGCGCAACGTCCTCACCGTCCGCGCCGAGCGGCGCCGGCCCGCCGGCGACGGCGTCGAACTGGTCGCCGCCGAACGCCCGATGGGAACGTTCACCCGGCAGTTGTTCCTGGGCGACACCCTGGACACCGACAAGCTGGAGGCCGGCTACGAGAACGGGGTGCTGACGCTGCGCATCCCGGTCGCCGAGCGCGCCAAGCCCCGCCGCGTGACCATCAAGGCCAACGGCGACGCGCGACGCCAGATCAACGCCTGACAGACATCGCGCCAGCCGCGGCGGCCGGCACCTGGTTCAGGTGCCGGCCGCCGGCTGTCGTGCGCGGGCGGGCATGGGAGAGGTGAGCGTTGTCGGCGCGCCTTCATGGCAATCCCATCCACCGCTGAGAAGCTTTTTCACATGGTGTCTTCCGACGCTCCGGCGCTCACCCGCCCTACCGCCCGACGGGCGCTGCCCAGCGCGCCCGTCGACGTCACCGAGGCGTGGCTGCGTAACCGCCGACTGTCCGAACACACCCGCGACGCCTACCGACGCGACGTCACCGGCTGGCTGCGCTGGTGCGCCGGCCGTGACCTCGACCCGCTGCGGGTCTCGTTCCTGCACATCAACGAGTACGCGCGCGAGCTGGAGTCCACGGTCGTGGCCCGCAGCGGCCGCCCACTGACCCCGGCGACGGTGGCACGGCGGCTCTCCGCGCTGTCCAGCTGGTACGACTTCCTCGTCAAACTCGGCGGGGTGCCGGCCAATCCGGTCTCCGGCGTGGACCGGCCCCGCGTCGACCGGGACCACTCCGCCACCATCGGCCTGAGCGCCGACGAGGTCGACGCCCTGCTCAGTGCCGCCGACGCGGACACCGGCCCGACCGCCGTGCGCAACCGTGCGGCGATCGCACTCCTGGCCGACCTGGGCCTGCGGGTCGGGGAGCTGGTCTCGCTGGACCTCACCGACCTGGGCACCGAACGCGGGCACCGCAGCGTGCGCTTCGTCGGCAAGGGCGGCAAGCAGCGCCGCCGCGCCCTCACCCCCGGCACCGGGTACGCGGTGGACGCGTACCTGGCCCAGCGGGCCGCCGCCGCCGGGGTGCCGGTGACGCAGCTGACCGGGCCTCTGCTGGTCACCGCCAGCGGCGCCCGGCTGGACCGGCACTCGGTGTTCCGGATCGTCCGCCGGCTCGCCCGCGCCGCCGGCATTCCGGCCTGGGCTCGGCTGTCCCCACACTCGCTGCGGCACGCCTTCGCCACCACCGCCCGATCCGAGGGCGTCCCCCTGGAGGACGTGCAGGACGCGATGGGTCACGCCGACCCGCGTACCACCCGCCGCTACGATCGGGACCGGCACAACCTCGACCGCGACCCGGCGTACGCGGTGTGGGCGGCGCGCTCCCGCCGCCGCGCCTGACGGTCACGTGTCGAGCGGCCACACCGTCACCCGGGCGTCCGTCTCGCGGCAGATCAACCGGGGTCCGGCACGCCGACAGTCCGTCACCCCCGACGGGAGGACGCCGCGTACCCGAGGGCCGTCCCGACCGACTGTGGCCACCAGGACGCGGTGGCCGTCCGCCGCCGGCTGGAGCAGCACCAAGGCGTCGGTGCCACCTCGCGAGCCCGCCACGGTGTGCCATCGCGTCCCGGCCGGCCACACCCAACTCCGTGTCCCCGTGGCCGGGTCGAGCGCCCACCGGCCGTGCCGGTCCTGCGCGCAGACCAGCTCCTGGCAGTTGCGCGGTGTCAGCTCGCCGCGCGGCACCGGAACCTCCCAACGCCGCGTCAGGCCCGGCAGGTCGTAAGCGGTCACGGCCGCCGCCGTGCCGGTCGGGTGGCGCAACACCAGGTGACCGCCGATGGCCTGCGGATTGTCCGGGCCGAAGTCGGCCGGCGGCAGCGATCCCTGCCCGTGTACGACGCCGTCGCGGGCGTCGAGCAGCCGCACCAGGCCGTCGTCCTGCACCACGAGTACTCGCGCGGGTGGGCCGGGCAGCACCTGCACCACGGCTGTGGACGGCACCGACATTGACCAGCGGGTGGCCCCGGAGGTCAGGTCGACACCCCGCACCGCCCCCTCGACCCGACGCCCCGGTTCCGACGCGCTGCGGACCTCGCTCACCGCCACCGCCGCGTCGCCGGCCGCGTACATGCGCTCGGCTCGCCGCCACAGCGGCTTCCCGTCGCGCATCGACCGGGCGGCGGTCGCCAGCACCTGACGCGCCTGGTCGCGCTCGGTGAGCAGCAGCACGTCACCGGCGGCCTGCGCGGACCAGCCCGCGGCGTCCGGCACGGCAACCCGCCATCGTGGCGGGCGGTGCGGTGCCGTCGCGTCGTACGCGCTCACTGTCGGCGGGCCGGCATCCGGATCGACGACCAGCAGCAGCTCACCGGCGACGAGCAGGGTGGAGCGGCCGGGCACCGGCGGCCCCGCCTGAGACGGCAGGCGCGCCGGCGCGGTGGATCCGCCGAGCAGCGCGCACACCGCCAGCACCAGCGCCACCCGCCCGGGTCGCGACGGCGCAGCCGGGGGTCGTTCATCCTGGGCGGGCGCTCCCCTTGACTCGCCCAGGTCGATCAGGACATCCACCGGCCGTCACCTCCGCTCCCGTCGACCGGTCAGCAGAGCAGGTCCAGGTGGTGGTGGGCGTCCTCGGCGATCTCCTCGTGCCGCAGCCAGCGTCGCGCCCACAGCCGGGCCACCAGTTCCGCCTGCTCGTCGCCCCACGCGGCGTGCTCGACGAGCAGCGCCGTGGTGAGCGCGTACGCCAGGCGCAGCGCCAGGCCGCGAGCACCGGCCAGCACCGCCTCCGCGCCCGGGTCGGCGGTCACCGCCGCGATCGTTTCGCCCAACTGAGCGGTGGCCGTGGCCAGGGTGTCGGCGAGCGCCGGCGACAGCGGCCGGGCAAGGTCGACGGCGGCGGCCAACCGGCTCAGCAGCGGCGCGCCGGCGTCCTCCCGGGTCAACGCGCGCAGCACGTCCAGGGCCAGCACGTTCGTGGTGCCCTCCCAGATCGGCAGCACCTGCGCGTCGCGCAGCAGCCGGGGCACGCCGGTGTCCTCCACGTAGCCGGCGCCGCCGAAGCTCTCCACGTACTCGCTCGCCGAGCTGACGGCGAGCCGCCCGGTGGCCAGCTTCGCCAGCGGCGCCACGATGCGCAGCTCCGCGGCGGCCTCCGGGTCGGCGCCGACCTCCACCCGCCCGAGCAGCGCGAACGCGTGCCCGGCCAGGGCGAACGCACCTGCCGCGTCGACGCCGAGGGTGCCCAGGGTGGCCCGGTGCAGCGGCGAGGACACCAACGCGCCACCGGCGACGTGCCGCACGTCGGCATACGCGCGGGCGTAGGCGAGGCCGCGCCGCATCCCACCGGCCGCCGCGGCCGCGTTGTGCACGCGGGTCACCACGACCAGGGTCATCGCCCGCACCAGGCCGGGCACCGCGGGGTCACCCAGCGGTACGGCGTACGCGTCGTGCAGGCCGATCTCGGCGGTGGGCAGCGCGCGGGTGCCGAGTTTGTCCTTGAGCCGGTGCACAGTCACACCGGGGGCGGGCGCGTCCGGTGCCGCGCTGGTGGCCAGCGGTGAGTCGGCCGCGTAGCGGGGGACCAGGAACGGTGCGAGCACCCGGCTGCCGCGTCCGGCGCCCTCGGGTCGGGCCAGCGCCACCGCCATCGCCGCGTCGGCGGCGGAGCAGAACCACTTCTCGCCGGTCAGCCGCCAGGAGCCGTCCGCCGCGGGCCGGCCCACAGTGCTCGATCGGCCCAGGTCGGAGCCGCCCTGCGCCTCGGTCATCCACTGCCCGCTGGTGATGGCGGTGGCCGGGTCGGTGGAGATCAGCCGGGGCAGCCACGCGTCCCGGATCCCGGCGTCGACGTCGGGCATGCTGAGCAGCGCCGCCGCACCGTCGGCCATCGCCACCGGGCAGGAGAACGTCGCCGACTCCGGCCCGTACAGGTGCAGGAGGGCGTGCTGCACCACCCGCGCGGCGGCGCCCCAGGTGCCGCGCGCGTCCGGCAGGTAGGGCAGCGCCACCACGGCGTGCCGGGCGGCGGCCTCCCGCTGGGCCTGCCAGCCCGCCGACGTGTCGATCCGGTCGACGCGGGCGCCCCACGGGTCGTAGCGGACAAGCGTGGGTGGATGCGCCTCGGCGTCGGCGTGCGCCGCCCGCAGCGGCCCGACGACGTCGGCGGCCAGGTCGGCGAGGCGACCCTTGGCGGCGGCGTGCCCGGCCGGGCCGAGGTGACGCTCCAGCCAGGACCGCAGCAGGGCATCACCGGCGTACGGGTCGGTGGGCGGTGGTACCGGCTGCACGAAACGGCTCATCGGTCGGCTCCCTGGCACTGCTCGGGGGGATGTGCGCCGACGGTAGACGATCCGTGGCCGCCGCGAACAGGGCACAGCCGCGCACCGGACGGACCCAGTTTCCGACTTGTCCCGAATTGAGGGACGGTGTTCTCTACGGTCGTTAATCGTGGGTGCCGGCCAGCCGTGGAGCCGACCGGCCCGGCGGCACCGCCCGATGCGCACCGGGCTGGCGGTCGTCGGGTTCGGCGTGGCGCTGTGCTGCGTCGGGGTGGCCGGGCTGGGCGTGTGGAACCTGCAAACCGTGCGTCAGGCCGCCGGCCCGATCCGGGAGACCGCCGACGGGTTCCTCAACGAGGTGACCCTCGGCGACAGCGACAAGGCGTACGAGCGGCTGTGCTCCGACGCGCGCAGCAAGTGGAGCCCGATCGGCTTCACCAGTTGGGTGCGTACGCCCCCGATGGTCACCGACTACGAGATCACCGACGTGTCGGTGGCCACCCGCAGCGGACGCCCACAGGGCACTGTGACGGTGAAGCTGACCCGCGACGGCGGGCTCAACGAGGAACGTCGCCTGCCGGTGGTCCGCGAGAGCGGCGGCTGGCGGGTGTGCGGCGACCCCTTCTAGCGCGGTGTGTCGTCGTCGGCGTCCGTGCCACGCCCATCGGGAGAACCGTCGCCGGGGAGATCCACCTCGATGGTCATCTCACCGGCGTCGGTGGAATCGAGGCCATCAGCGGGGTCATCCACCTGCTCTACCGTCTGCTCACTCCCCCCGCCCAGCGGCCGTTGATGCTCCGGGTCGCCATCGGGTTCGGCGTTCTCAAGCGCTTCCTGCTCTTTCTTTCGCTGCTGCGTACGCTGCACCATCCCCCTGATGGGCTCCGCCACCGCGTCCAACAGCCTGTTCTCCGTCGCCTGCACGTTGACGACGCTGGCCGCCGCTACGACCAACGCCCCGACGGATGCTTTCACGGTGTCGACCACAGAGTGTGCGCCTCGCGTCCGCTCGGCCTGCGCCGCCTCGGCGGTCGCCGCCCGTTCCTCGGCCCGGTCCGGCTGCTCCGCCGTCTCCGCCCAGGTGTCGGGACGCTCAGCGTGGGACCCCTCGCCCTGCTCGGGTGACGGGTCCGCCCGGTCACGATCCTCGCCCTGCTCGGGCGGCGGGTCCGCCCGGTCACGATCCTCGCCCTGCTCGGTGCTCTCCGACCGTCGCGTATCGCGGCGGTCGTCATCGTCTGGCCGTTCGGCCGCGTGCTGCGGGCCGTCCCAGCGTGGACTCACCGATCACACCTTTCTGTCGTACGCGCCGTTGGCGAGGACCCGCATCGGCCACCGGCAGGCCGCGAAGTGGGTGTCGACGGCCTCGGCGAGGCGGTCGGGCCAGGACGGGGTGTCGTACTCCGTGCCGACGGCCGTCTCGATCAGCGACGGCATACGGGACCCGAAGGCCACTGCCCGGCAGGCTTCCCGGTCCCGCTGGTCGATGTCGAACAGTTCCGAGACCACTGCGAGCTGCTCGGTCACGGTACGGCCCGGGATCTCCACGCCGTACCGTCGCACCTGCTCGGAGGCTCGCGCAGAGCCTTCGGGGCGGGCTGCCTCGGCCCGCAGGTCGTCGCGCAGCACCACCCAGCGGTACCGGTGCGCCAGGAAATCCGGTTCCTGCTCCGCGCAGCGCCCGCCGCCGAACGCCGTCCAGTGCAGCGAGTCGACCACATGCCGCACCAGCTCGTCCGGGTCGCAGCCTGTCGACAGGTGCGCGGACCGGACGGCGACGGCGCCGTCGACAGCGTGCGAGAGAGCGCACTCGCGCAGCCGTACCGGCACCATCCGCAGAACCTGGATCAGTTCCGCGCGGATGGCAGGGGTGGGCCAGCCGGTGAGGTGCCCCAGCACCGCCAGTTCGCCCCAGAGCCTCAGCCAGGGCAGGTCCGCCAGCAGCAGTTGCGCCCGGCGCATGTCCCGCAGGGTGCAGGGCTCGGCCAGGCAGGCAGTGCCGCAACTGGCGCTGCGACGCCCGATGATCTCCGACAGATCGGCGGTGGCAGCCCGCGCGGTCGTCTCACGGTCGGTGCCGTCCGGCACGCGGACGAGCACCGGGTGGTCCATGCCGTCGGTGAAGACCGCGCCGACACCGGGCGGCAGCGTCACGACGAATTCCGACTGGCGCTGGGTGAGGTTGACAGTCGCGCCGACGGCGTCCCGGTCGTCGCGCGCGGGCAACCGGTGGATGACCTTCACGGCGGTGTTCTTGACGACGTCCGGGGCGATCTTCTCCGGGATCTGCTCGGCGATCACCAAGCCCTCACCGTACGCGCGGATCTCCGCCAGCAGCCCGGCGAACAGCTCCACCGCGTGCGCGGCCGGGCCAGGGCGGTCGGCGCGCCGCAACAGCCGGTGCGCCTCCTCGATGACGCTCAGGTGTCGCAGGACCACCCCGGCGTCGCGGTCCTCCCGGCGGTCGCGCACCCGCAGGTACTCGGTCACCTGGATGAGCAGGGCACCGATGAGGAACGCCTTGTCCCGGTCGTCGCCGACGTCCTCGATCTCGAAGACGACGTTCGAGTCGAGCAGGCGCGCGACGTCGATGGGGTGGCCGCCCTCGAAGAAACCGCCGGTCGTACCCAGCCGCAGGCTGCCCAGCCTGACCCGGATGAACCCGCGGACGTTGTCGGTGACCTCGCGGCCGTACCCGATCTGGCCCACCACCTCCTCCGCCGCCTGTTGCAGGTCACCGAGGGTCGGATAGCGCGGGCGGTGCCCGGGTAGCCGCGGTTCACCAAGGGCCAGGTCCCACCCGAGTTGTTCGTACGACAGCGCCAGGGCGGCCCCGAGCACCTGGGGGAAGGGCTCGTCCGCGTCGAAGGCGGCGAGGAACAGGGCACGGACGAGGTCCGCGTGGGTCTGCAACGGGAAGCCCGGCACCGGTCGCAGCGGGTTGAACCCCGCCGGCGGCGCCGTACCCTCGCCGGGGCGGACCACGACGACGCCCGCCCCCGGCAGCCGGTTGGCCATCCGCCGGTACTCGGCCTTCGCGGGCTCGATCACCAGCCAGGGCAGCCCTGCGGCGGTGGCCTGTTCGAGCAGGTGCCGGATGGTCTGCGACTTGCCGGCCCCGGTCGCGCCGCAGACGAAGGTGTGCCGGTTGAGGCTGGTCATCGGCAGCCGCAACGGGTCACCCACTGTGCCGTGCCGGTCGAGCACAGCGCCGATCGCCAGCGACTCGGCACGGACCGGAGGTGGCTGCCGGTCCGTACCGGCGGCGACCACTGCCGGTGGCTGCTGCCGGACCTCGCCGGCGGTCGTCTCCGGGGTGACGTCGAACTCCGACCGTACGGTCAGGCGCACTCCGGGCACCTCCTCCGTCGGGGCGACGGCCAGGGCGGCGACGAGCGGGGAGCTGCCGAGAAACGAGCCACCCGGGCCGGCGGGCGCTGCCGGTTCGTCGGCCCGGGTGGCCAGTCCGGTCCGGCCGAGCAGGTCGGTCAGGTCGCCGCGCTCGCGGGTGGGTGCCAGCGCGTAGGGCAGGCCGTGCAGGTCTGCCGACGCGCAGAGCAGGCCCGCAACGGCGGCGGCGGCTCCCGGCGTGGTACCCGCGGCCAACAGGTGGATCCGCCACCATCCGAGCGTCTCAGCGGCGGCCAACTCCCGGTGCCGGCGCCGGAGCCGCAGGGCGCGTACGGCCTGTGTGGGCGACGAACCTCGGGCCGTGGCGTCGCGTTCCTGAACGGCGAGATGCCGGGCCTGCTCCGCCACCTCGTCGGCGGGGACCGGGTCGGCGAGCAGCAGCCAGGCGAAGGCGTCCTGCCAGGCGCCGAGCAGGCAGTCGTCGAGGCGGGGGCGTAGGTCGATGCGCGGATCCCGGTCGTCCCGCTCCTCGATCAAGCCGTCTGTCATCCCGACGATCCGTGTCCAGCAGGGCAGTGCATCGAGCATCGCGGTCACGCCTCCGGCGGGGTAGGCCACGCCGACCGAGCCCGCGAAGAGGCTGGACCGGCGCCGACCGGCACCTGAGGCTTCGACACCGCCGCCGGTGAAGACGTGGACGCCGTTCTGCGCGTTCGGCCGGCACCAGCCGACGACGACCGGGCCGCTGCCGCCACTCACGGCACCCGCGTGGTACGCGGCCACGACGGCGGCCAACCGCTGTCGGCGCCCCGGATCACCGCGTACCTGGTCCATCTGCGGGGGCACTCGTGGCAGCTCCACGATCCGGTGTGCCGGCATGGTGTCGAGCCAGCCGCGTAGGGTCCGCCGGGGGTCGCCCGGAGACGTCACCGCCATTCCTCCGGGTAGCGCTGATCGGCCCAGTTCGACTCGTCGTAGGCGGGGTGCGATTGGCCGGGCAGGGTGCGCGGCGGCTCACCGGACGGCTGGACCGCGGCCTGCGACGGATGCGGGAGAGGCAGATCCGGCAGGGGATTGGTGGTGACCCGGGGGAGGGAGACGATGTCCGGGTTGCACTCCACGCTGCGTACCGACAGTCTCCCCGTGCCCTGCGTGACCTCGATCAACGCGTAGTCCGGCAGGTCCTGAAGAGTCCGTGGCTCGACCACGTACTCGTAGGACCGTTGTTCACTCTGGGACTCGTTCCAGTTCCCGGAGTCGGCGACCGTCCTGGTGTGGGTCCAGTTCCGGCCGACGCTGACGCTCCTCGGCCCGGGGCCACTGCTGATCTGGTCGGAGAATCCGAGGGTGTTGCCCTGGGAGTGGGTCTGGCTGCCGCCGAGCGTACGGGTGAGTTGGCTGAGGCGGAACGTGTGTTGCCTGCCGATGAAGTCGGCGGCACGCGCGGACTCCTCGTGGTTGCTCAGGCGCATGAACGCCACCACGTCCCCGCCCACGGCGCGAACCGCCGAGTCCCGCAGATGACGGAACATCACCACGAGTCGGACTCCGCGGCGTATGCACATGTCGCTCAGCCGGTCGATGTGCCGGTGGTTGAGGTCGTCCGCGCCGGCGATGACCAACGGGCCGACGAACGGCTCCGGCGAGACGAGCCGCTGGATCAACCCCTGCAACACCAGTTCCTTGAGCAACTCCTCCCGGACGTTGTGCGCGGTGTTCTCGTAGACGAGGCAGGTCAGCCCGGGTTTGCCCAGATCGTGCTGGTCCTCTCTCCGGCCGGTCGCGGTGAACAGGTCGCGCAGCGGGCGCAGGTGGGATTCGATCCGCCGCAGGTTCAGGTGGGTCTGGCGCCGGAACTCGTCGGAGAAGAGCGCGTCGCCGATGTGCTCCCGCTCGGCCTCGCTCAGCTCGGGGAAGTCGCCCGGCTCGTCGAGCAGGACGCTTACCGCCGCGGCGATCCTGGGGATCGTGACGTCCTCGCCAAGTGCCCGGCAGACGCTCGACAGGATGCGGTCGTCCTGGGCGCGGTCGGCCCGCCGCCCGGCGGGGGCGTCACCGTGCATCGCCTCGACGAGGCTGTCGACCAGGCCCTGTCCGTCTGCCTCGGACAGCAGCGTGGTCTCGCCCACCTGATCGGGCAGGCGGATGGCGGTGACGTCGATCGAGGCCGCTCTGGCCAGCCAGACGAGTTCGTGGCAGGTGGGCTCGCCGGAGAAGTCCACGAGGGTCATCGCGCCCGTGGTCCGGAGCATCGAGGTGCCCATGACGGTCAGCAGGGCCTCCCAGCCCCAGGCGCTGCCACCGACGATGTCGACCCGGCGGGTCGTCGGCGGCATGAGGGCGGCGCCCCATTCGAGATAACTGTCGACCCGCCTCCGCTCCGCGGCGTCGAACTGCGCGCGGCGCTCCTCCCAATCCGCGCACTCGGCCTCGTAGAGTCGCGACTGCCGCTCGCGCTCCCGCACCGGCCCGTCTTCGGCGGCGCGGCTGTTGAACCAGCTCAGCAAGGCGCCACCGATCATCACCGCGAGCCCCAGCAGGATGATCACACCAAGATCGGAGGTCGGCCCCTGACCGATGATCCCGAGACAGAGAAGAACCACCATCACGCCGAAGCCGATGCTCACCCATTTCCGCATGCGGCGCCACTTGTCCACGCTCGCCGTCGCGGCGTTGAAGTAGACACCGTCGCCTACCTGTCCGGGCACCGGGTACGGCTCGGGGAAGCGGTGGCAGTAGAGGTGCCTGTCGCGGAAGACCCAGCCGAGGCGTTCCCCCTCGACGAAGAGAAAGTCCAGGTACGCCGATCCGTCTGCGGAATCGCTCATCGTTCACCCCGTGTGGTGACGTGTGGATCACAGCAGTATCGCGGACCGATCAATCAATGACCATCGTTCTCTTGGGTGCACCCGACGAGGGCGGTCTACACGCGCGGGCCGAGGTCGCCGGTGCGGTGGTGCCGCCGGCAGAGCACCTGGTAGCGCACGTCGGCGGTGGCCGCTGTGTCGCCGATGACGACCTGCGCGCCCTCGCGGACCACCTGCCCGTCGACGACCCGGGCGTTGAGCAGGCCCTCCCGGCCGCACCAGCAGAGCACCTCGACCTGGATGCGGGCCACCTCGTCGGCCAGTTCGAACAGCCGCTGCGCGGCAGGGAACAGGCAGGACCGGAAGTCGGTGGCCAGGCCGAACGCGAACACGTCCACGTCGTAGCTGTCGACGAGTTCGGCCATCTGCTCGACGTGCTCGACGGAGTAGAGGCCGGCCTCGTCGCAGATCAGGTAGTCGACGCGTACCCCGTCGGCCCAGCGGCCCCGCACGAGTGCCCGCAGGTCCAGGTCGTCGGTGACCTCGATGGCCTCGTGGGCCAGGCCGATGCGGGTGGTGACCTGCGGGCCCAGCGAGCGGTCGATGCGGGTGGTGACCAGCCCTCGGCGTCCCTGCCGGGCGTGGTTGTAGTTCATCTGCAACGCCATCGTGGACTTGCCGCAGTCCATCGGCCCCCAGAAGAACTTCAGCGCCGCGGCGTGCAGGGGACGCCCGTCGGACCCGCTCGCCGCCGCGCACCCGGCCGCGTGGTTCGGGCCGGCGTGCGGGTGGGCCAGGCAGGTGGGGGCGGTGGCGGCGTCGTCGGTCACGGTCGGGCAGCCTAGCCCATCGGCCGACCTGGATAGGTCGGCCGATGGGCGGCGTGCTCAGAGCACCCGGGGCGGCGTGTTTCCGGCGGCGATGATGGCCCGGCGCATCGGTACGGCGAGGAGCAGCAGGAACCCGACCACGAAGAAGATCAGCAGGGAGACCAGACCCACCCGGTAGGAGGCGGTGAGCTGGAACACCAGGCCGAACGCGAGCGGGCCGAGCCAGCTGGTGCCCTTGTCGCTGATCTCGTAGAACCCGTAGTACTCGCCCTCCTTGCCGGCGGGGATGAGCTGGCTGAACAGCGACCGGCTCAGCGCCTGGCTGCCGCCGAGAACAAGGCCGATGGCGGCACCGAGGATCATGAACGGCACCGGCGCCTCGGCGGGCAGCCGGAACGCGGCGAGGATCACCACGGTCCAGAGCACCAGGCTGAGCAGCACTGTCTTCCAGGCGCCGATGCGCTTGGCAAGCGCGCCCAGTGTCAACGCGCCGCCGAAGGCGAGGAACTGCACGAGCAGGATCGTGATGATCAGCGTGCTCTGCTCCAGCCGCAGCTCCTCGGTGCCGTACTGGCTGGCCAGGGTGATGACGGTCTGGATGCCGTCGTTGAAGACGAGGAAGGCGAGCAGGAAGTACAGCGTCAGCGGGTACGCCTTGATCTCCCGCATGGTGCGCCCGAGCTGCCGGAACCCGTCGATGAGCACGTTGCCGCCGCCGGCCAGTGCCGCGACGCTGGGGCGCTCGCGCAACCAGCGCAGCGGCACCAGCGTGAACAGCGCCCACCACACCCCGGCGGACACGATCGACCAGCGGGCCAGGTCCAGGGTGCGTTGCGGGTCGTCGCCCTTGTCGAGCAGGGTGATCGCGACGAGGTTGAGGGCCAGCAGCAGACCGCCGCCGAGGTAGCCCAGGGCCCAGCCGCGGCTGGAGATGCCGTCGCGTTCGTCGGGGCCGCCGAGCTGCGGCAGGAACGAGTTGTAGACAACGATGGCCGCGCCGAAGGAGATGTTGGCGATCAGGAACAGCGCACCGCCGAGCAGGTAGCGGTCGCCGGTCACGAAGGCCATCAGGATGGTCGCGCCGGCGCCGGTGAACGCGGCCCCACCGAGCAGCCGCTTCTTGTGCGCCGACCGGTCGGCGATCGCCCCGATGACCGGCAGCACGAACACCGTGAGAAACACCGACAGCGAGATCAGGTACGGGTAGTAGGACCCGGCAGCGACCTTGATGCCCAACGGGTAGACGTACCCGTTGCAGGTGTCGGCGCCCAACTCGCAGCCGGCGGCCAGCTCGGCGACGGTGGTCAGGAACGGGCCGAGGAACACGGTGATGACAGTGGTCTGGAACGCGGAGTTCGCCCAGTCGTAGATGTACCAGCCGCTGCGCTCGCGGCGGGTGCTCGCCGGGGGCGGGGTGTCGTCCACCGTGGGGGTCACGGTTTCGGCCATCGGGGGTCCTTCGACGATCAGGCGGCCCAGTGGCCGCGGCTGCGGTAGACGTCGCGCAGCAGGCCGACGTGATCGGTCATGATGCCATCCACACCACGATCAAGTAAGTCGTGCATCTGGGCAGGTTCGTCGATCGTCCAGACGTGCACCTGAAGGCCGAGACGGTGGCAGTAGTCAAGGAATCGGCGGTCCACCACTGGCACCCGTCCGTAGCGTGGTGGCACCTGCGCGGCGACCACCGACTCGGGCAGGCGCAGCGGGCGGCCGTGCAGTGAGGCGAGGCGCAGTCGGGCCACTGCGCGCATGCCCAGGCCGGTGGCCACCCGCCCCTCGGTGAGCGCGCGCAGCCGGGCCAGCCGGGCGTCGCTGAACGAGGCGAGCAGCACCCGGTCGTTGGCGCCGGCCCGGGCCACGGTGGCCACCGTCGGCTCGACGCCGCCGTCGGCCTTCACGTCGATGTTGAAGCGGACCTGCGGCCAGGCACCCAGGACCTCGTCGAGCCGGGGTACGACGGCGGCGCCGCCGACGCGTACCGAGGCGAGGTCGGCCCAGCTCAGGTCGGCGATGCGCCCCGACTCACCGGTGACCCGTCGCAACGTCGGGTCGTGGAAGATCACCGCGACTCCGTCGGCGGTGGCGTGCACGTCGGTCTCCACGTACCGGTAGCCCAGTCCGATGGCGCGGGCGAACGCCTCGGTGGTGTTCTCGTCGCCCTCGGCGGCGCCGCCACGGTGGGCGAACGCCAGCGGCCCTGGCGCGTCGAGGTAGCCGGGTCGGGTCAGCACGCGACGCAGTATGCCTGCCGCCGGTGGACCACGGGTGGCCTGCCGGCGACGATCGCCGCAACGATGCACAGGCGAAATCGGGTTGCCGCAGCGCGAGGGCGGACACTAGATTCGGCGCCGTGACTGCCGGGTCGGCCATTGGCCACAAACGGACAGGGCACCCGGCGGGCGAGTGACCCCCGGGCGGGCCCGAGGCCCGCCCGTCTCCGCCCTTCCTCCGTGCTCGGGTTCGCGCTCACGCGTCGTGTCGTCACCGCCGCGTGGCCGGCCATTCCTGTCTGCCCGTGCTCGCCGCGCCGTGTCGCGGCGAGCCCCTGTTTCCTGGGAGTCACGTGCCACACAGCTTCAATGACGACATCATCGCGGAGTTCCGCGCCAACGGCGGCCGCGTCGGCGGTTGGTTCGAGAACGCCCGCCTGCTGCTGCTCACCACCACCGGGGCGCGTACCGGCGCCCCGCACACCACCCCGCTGGGCTATCTGCCCGACGGCGGGGAGCGGGTCCTGGTCATCGCGTCCGCCGGTGGGGCGCCACGTGACCCGCAGTGGTTCCGCAACCTGCTGGCCGATCCGCAGGTCACTGTGGAGGACGGGGTCTTCACCTATCGCGCCAGAGCCGACGTGCTGACCGGGGCCGAACGGGACGCCGTCTTCGCCCGGGCGGTGGCGGCCGACCCCGGTTGGGGCGAGTACCAGGACCGGGCGGGGCGCGCGCTGCCGGTGGTGGCGCTGGAGCCGCTGCCGGGTCCGCCGACCCCTCCACCAGGCCCGCCGGGTACGGCGCTGATCGCCGTGCACGACGCGTTCCGGCGGGAACTCGCGCTGATCCAGCAGGAGGTCGACAGGGCCGGGCCGCACGTCGGCGCGCAA
Organism: Micromonospora profundi; assembly: GCF_011927785.1. Taxonomy (NCBI): domain Bacteria; kingdom Bacillati; phylum Actinomycetota; class Actinomycetes; order Micromonosporales; family Micromonosporaceae; genus Micromonospora; species Micromonospora profundi. Next base: position 2,270,334 of record NZ_JAATJK010000001.1, read on the forward strand.
CTGCGGGTGAACTGCCTGAGCCTGTGCGAGGGACTGCACGGCCACCATGAGCGCGAGGATGCCGGCCTGTTCGCCTGGCTCGCCGACCAGCGGCCCGACCTGGCCGCCGTGCTGGCCCGGCTCGCCGACGAGCACCGGGCGGTGGCGGCGGCGCTTGACGAATTGCGCATTGTCCTGGGTACGCCACAGCCGGACCGGGAGGTGCTGCGCCGCGAGGTGGCCCGGCTCACCGACCAGGTACGGGCGCACCTGGCGTACGAGGAGGAGCAGCTCGTGCCGCTGCTGAACGCCGCCGCCTGACGCGTACCGGTCGGGCTGGCCCTGAGGTGGGTCAGCCCGGCCGTCGGCGGTGTACGCGGCTGGTGTCGCTCGGGCGCCCCGGGTCCACGTACCGGGGCGTGTCGGGCTCGTCGGGGCGCAGCGGGGCGAGGGCATCGGTGAGCGCGTCGATGATCCGGTCGGTGGCCCGGCGGGCTGCTCCGGGGTCGGAGGCGTTGACCTCGCCCAGGTCGACGGGTTCGCCGAAGTGCACGCGGATCACCGGGCGGCGCCGTATCAGGCGGGCCAGGCCGCGCAGCATCCCCCGGGGAGCCCGGTAGGGCAGCACCTCGTGGGCGCCCCACTGGGCGACAGGGATGACAGGTGCGCCGCAGTCCAGGGCGAGGCGGGCGGCGCCGGTCTTGCCCCGTTCGGGCCACATGCCCGGGTCCAGGCCGATGCGCCCCTCCGGGTAGATGAGGATCACCGATCCGGCGGCGACGGCTGTGGTGGCGGCGTCGAGTGCCCGGTGCACGGCGCTGGTGCCCCGGTCGACCCTGATGTGGCCGGCGTGGCGCATGAGGGTGCCGACCACAGGGGCGCGGAACAGGCCGGCGGTGGCCATGACGCGGGGGGAGATGCCGCGGATCTGGCAGGCGGCGACCAGCGCCACCGGGTCGAAGGGGCTGATGTGGTTGGCGGCCAGCACCAGCGGCCCTCGACGCAGGTGCGCCGGGACGTCGCCGGTGACCTCCAGGCGGGCCACCAGGGCGACCACGGCCCGGGCCAGCAGCTGGGCGCCGCGCCAGATCAACGGCGGCTGCCAGGGGGAGTGTGCGGTGTTCATCAGCGCGCCATCGTCGCACGCGGCGGTGGGGCCGCGAGGGCGGGTCGGCCGGTTGATCACGCCGGGCGTCCGGGCCGAAGGGGCTGGGCGGCACACCGGCCGGGTGGGCCGGGCGGCCGGGGTGATCAGGGTCATTGGTCCCGGGCCGGTTCGGGCCCCCCGGCCCTGCCTCTTTCGCTACGACGAGCAGTAGTATCTACTACGTCTCGTAGTATGAATAGCTGGGGGTTTCAGGTGGACGCGTTGGACGTCGCCCGGTGGCAGTTCGGTGTCACCACCGTCTACCACTTTCTCTTCGTGCCGCTGACCATCGGGTTGTCAGTGCTGGTAGCGATCCTCCAGACGATGTGGCACCGCACCGGCAACGAGCGCTACCTCAAGCTCACCAAGTTCTACGGCAAGCTGTTCCTGATCAACTTTGCGATGGGTGTGGTCACCGGCATCGTGCAGGAGTTCCAGTTCGGCATGAACTGGAGCGACTACTCCCGCTTCGTCGGCGACATCTTCGGCGCGCCCCTGGCCATCGAGGCGCTCGTCGCCTTCTTCCTCGAATCCACGTTCATCGGCTTGTGGATCTTCGGCTGGGACCGGCTGCCCAAGCGCCTGCACCTGGCAAGCATCTGGGCCGCCGCGATCGGCACCAACCTCAGCGCGTACTTCATTCTCGCGGCGAACTCGTTCATGCAGAACCCGGTCGGCTTCCGACTCAACCCGGAGACCGGCCGCGCCGAACTGACCGACTTCGTGGCGGTGCTGACGAACAAGGTCGCACTGATCACCTTCCCGCACACGCTTGCCGGCTCGTTCCTTGTCGCCGGCTCGCTTGTCGTGGCCGTCGGCCTGTACCACGTGATCCGCAACCGGGACTCCGCCGACACCGGCGCGTACCGCTTCGCCACGAAGTTCGGCTCCTGGGTGGTCCTGGTGTCCTCCGCCGTCGTCGTGATCACCGGCGACATCCAGGGCAAGATCATGACTCAGGTGCAGCCGATGAAGATGGCCGCCGCCGAGGGCCTCTACACCACCGAGAGCCCCGCCTCGTTCTCCGTGCTCACGATCGGCAGCCTCGACGGCAGCCGCGAGGTGTTCGCCCTCAAGATCCCGTACCTGCTGTCGTACCTGGGCACCGGCGACCCGAACGGCACCGTGCACGGCATCAACGACCTCCAGGCCCAGTACACGGCCCAGTACGGCGCCGGCAGCTACACCCCGATCATCCCGATCACCTACTGGAGCTTCCGCTTCATGATCGCCTTCGGGTTGGCCGCCGCCGCCATCGCACTCGTCGTGCTCTGGAGCCAGCGCAAGGGCCGTACGCCCAGCAGCAAGTGGCTGCTGCGCGCCGGGCTTGCCATGCCGGTGCTGCCGCTGCTCGCCAACTCCTTCGGCTGGATCTTCACCGAGATGGGCCGCCAGCCGTGGATCGTCTTCGGCGAGATGCTCACCCGCGACGGAGTGTCCCGCAGCGTCTCGCTGGGCGAGGTGTTGACCTCGTTCACCGCCTTCACGCTGATCTACGCCACCCTCGCCGTGATCGAGGTCAAGCTGCTGCTGCGCTACGCCAAGGCCGGCGTGCCCGACGTCAGCGAACAGCCCCCCATCGACGACACCCACGACGACGCCGAGCGTCCGCTCGCCTTCGCCTACTGATCCCGGAGCCCCATCGTGGACCTCACCACCATCTGGTTTCTCCTCGTCGCCGTGCTGTTCACCGGCTATTTCATCCTGGAGGGCTTCGACTTCGGCGTCGGCATGCTGCTGCCGGTGCTCGGCCGCAACGACCGCGAACGCCGCGTCATGATCAACACGATCGGGCCGGTCTGGGACGGCAACGAGGTGTGGCTGATCACCGCAGGCGGCGCCATGTTCGCCGCCTTCCCGGAGTGGTACGCCACCCTCTTCTCCGGCTTCTACCTGCCGCTGCTGCTGATCCTGCTGGCCCTCATCGCCCGGGGCGTGGCCTTCGAATACCGGCACAAGCGCCCCGAGGCGTCCTGGAAGCGCCGCTGGGACACCGCCATCTTCGTCGGCTCACTGCTGCCGGCGATCCTGTGGGGCGTCGCGTTCGCCAACATCCTGCGCGGCGTGCCGCTGGACGCCGACCACGAGTACGTCGGCGGCCTGTTCAACCTGCTCAACCCGTACGCCCTACTCGGTGGCGCGACCACCCTCGCGTTGTTCCTCACCCACGGCGCGGTGTTCATCGCCCTGAAGACCACGGGCGACATCCGAGAGCGCGCTGGCGCCCTCGCCGTGCGCCTGGGCGTCGGCACCGCAGTGCTCGCGGTGGGCTTCCTGACCTGGACGCTCAGCATCCGCTCCAGCCCCGCCGCCGTCGTGCTCGCCGTCGGCGCGGCCGTCGCCCTGCTCGGTGGTCTCGCCGCCGCCAAGGTACGCCGGGAGGGCTGGGCGTTCACCGGCACCGCCGTGGCGATCGGCCTGGCGGTGGCCACCCTGTTCGCCGCGCTGTTCCCGAACGTCATGCCGTCCACGTTGGACGTGGCGGGCACCCTGACCACCACCAACGCGGCCTCCACCCCGTACACCCTGAAGATCATGACCTGGGTGGCGGTGATCTTCACCCCGATCGTGCTGGCCTACCAGGGCTGGACGTACTGGGTGTTCCGCAAGCGCATCGGCGTGGGCAACATCCCGCAGCACTGAGGGACGTGGCCCTGACCGACCGCCGCGGCGGTCGGTCAGGCCACGAGCAGGCGAAGGCCGAGCTCCGCCGCGTCGAGGCCGACGAGGTCGCTGTTGCGTTCGGTCCACCGCCCGGAGGCGAGGTCCGCCCGGAGGCTGCGCACCGCCCGGTCCTCGGCCTCCGGGCCGACTCTGGCCCAGAGCGACAGCCCTCGGCGTACGCGATCGTCCAGATACGCCTCGGGCCGGCGCCAGTACGCCTCGAAGAGACCGTCGGCGCAGTCCCACGGGATGAGCACCGGCTCGATGCGGGCGCCGATCGAGCGGGCCTGCTCGGCCAGCGATGGTCGGCCGGCGACGAGGTTCGCGGCTTCGGGCAGGTAGTCGCGGGTGAGCCAGAACCGACGGTGCCATCCGGCGGCGCTGTCGTCGTGCGTGAACACCACCACCCGCCGGGCCACCCGCCGCATCTCGCATAGCCCGGCGATCGGGTCCGGCCAGTGGTGCACTGTGGAGACAGCCATCGCGGCGTCGAAGGACTGATCCTCGAACGGAAGGTTCGCCGCGACGGCGGCCACGCACGGCGGCGCGTCCACGGGGCGCTGTGCCCGCATGAGCGCCGACGGTTCCACAGCGGTGACGTCGCGATCGGTGGGCTCGTAGGAGCCGGTGCCGGCGCCGACGTTCAGAACGGTCCGCGCGTCGCCGAGCGCCGCCCAGAGCCTCGCGGCGATCCGCGGGTCGGTGCGCCGCGTCACTGTGTACGTGGCGCCGATGGTGTCGTACAACTGCCCGCTGGCCATGTCGTCACCTCTCCTGAGTGTCGGCACGATGTATCGGGTCGATACGTCGGAACGCTATGTCCTGAGGTGTCGGGCCGCAAGCCCCTGCGCGTCCGCTCTCCTGCGTGGCCGTTCTCCTGCGTGGCCGTTCTCGCGTGGGCGCGTGCCGGCCTGCTCGGATGCGCGTCGCGCTGGCCGGAGGGTGACCGCTACCCGGCCGAAAATGAGCGGCCGGCGACGGGCCGTCCCGCTACGGTGTGCCGATGCCCGCCACCGTTCACGTCCGCGAACTCACCGTCGACGACCTCGACGACGCCTGGGCGCTGGGCTGCCTCGCGTTCGGCTCCGATCCGCAGCAACGCCATCCGCGCACCACGGTCGACGTGCCCGGCATGACCCGCTACGGCGCGTTCGACGACAACGGCCGGCTCGTCGGCAAGGCCGTCGACCTGCACCACGACCAGTGGTGGGGTGGGCGGGCAGTATCGGCCGCCGACGTGGGCGGGGTGGCCGTCGCCCCCGAGGCCCGGGGCAGGGGAGCGGCCCGCGCGATGCTCACCGCACTGCTTCGCGGCGCCAACGAGCGCGGTGCGGCACTGAGCGCCCTGTATCCCACAGTCGCCGCCCCGTACCGCGCCTGTGGCTGGGAAGCGGCAGGCGTGCTGCGTACCCTCGATGTGGCAACCGCCGCGCTGCCCCGGCACCGGCCGGATCCCCGGCTCACCGTCCGCGCCGGCACTCCCGCGGACCTGCCCGCCGTCACCGCCCTGTACGAGCGGGTCAGCCGGTACCGCAACGGGATGCTCACGCGCCGGGGCGAGCTGTTCGACGTCTCCGCCGCCGACGGCGGTCTGCCCGGCGACGCGCTCACCCTCGTCGAGGACGGCGGCGACCTGGTTGGCTACGCCAGCTGGGAGCGGGGCCATGGCTACGACGCCAACTCCGTGCTCACCGTCGACGAGGCTCTGGCCGTGACCCCCGAGGCCGCCCGGGAACTCGTCGGCGTGCTCGGCAGTTGGGCAAGCGTCGCGCCCACCCTGCGGCTGTGTCTCCTCGACGGCGACGCCGTCAGCACCCACCTGCCGCTGGAGTCGGCCCGCGAACACAAGCGGAACCTGTGGATGCACAGGCCGGTGGACGTCGCCCGGGCGGTGAGCGCACGTGGCTGGCCCGCCCACACCCGGGGTGCTGTCGACTTCACCCTCGCCGACCCGCTCGCCGAGTGGAACACCGGCACCTGGCGGTTGACAGTCGCCGACGGCGCAGCCGAGCTGACCCGGGTCGGCGGCGACCCGGACCTGCACCTGGACGTACGGGGCTTCGCCCTGCTCTACGCCGGCGCCGCCCGCGCCCGCGCGGTCGCCGAGGCGGGCCTGCTGCACGCCACAGGTGTACGACCCGACGCCCTGGACCTGCTGGGCGCCGGCGGCCCGGCGCAGATGCTCGACTACTTCTAGACGAAGGCGGTGACGCCCTCGTATTCCCCCACCGGGGCGGCGCCGACATGCTGGTACTCAAGCAGGAGCAGGCCGTTCGCCGTCGCCTCATGGTGAACGAGTCGGAGGCCGACCGGTGTGCTCGGGTGGTCGAGCAACCGCCGCCCGGAGCCGGTCACGGTGGGGGCGACGGCGAGTCGGAGTGTGTCGACGAGGCCGGCGGACAACAGTGCCCTGCCGAGTCGTGTACTGCCGTGGATCTGGAGTTCTCGTCCCGGCTGTGCCTTGAGCCTCCCAACGGTCTCGATCGGGTCGCCGCGGAGCACGGTCGTGGGGTGCCAACTACCCTGCGTGATGGTGTTGGACACAACGTACTTCGGGAGTGAGTTCATCCGTTCGGTGAAGGGGTCGTTCGGGTCGGTGATCTGCGGCCAGTCGCGGGCGAACGCCTCGTAGGTCCGACGCCCCAGCAGCAGACCGTCGGCGAGATCGAGCCAGTCGGAGGTGCATTGGACGAACACCGTATCGAGGTAGGGCACGAGCCAGCCGCCCCGGGTGAAGTCGTCGCTCGTGTCCTCGGTCGGCGAGCCGGGACCCTGGCTGACCCCGTCGAGGGTGACGAACTCGGTGAGGGAGATCTTCATCGGGTGACCTGATTTTCGGCGATGTCGGCGAGTTGTGTGGCGACCGAGCCCCAGCCGTCCGCGAAGCCGAGTTCCTCGTGCCGGGCGCGCGCGGCGGAATCACCGTGGCGGACACAGATCCGGTAGTCCGTGCCGTCGGCATGATCGCTGAATGTGATCTCGGCGGTCATGCGGACCGGGATGGTGTTCGCCGGGCGCCAGGCGCTGTCGATCGCGTTGGTGAACACGATCCGGTCGAGTTCGTCGACCACAAGGAATGTCGCGTCGAGGTGTGGGACGAACTCCACCCCGTCGTCGCTCATCCGGGTCACGAACGCGCCACCGGGCCGGACCTCCAAGCGGTCGACGCGGCAACGGGCCGGAGCCGGAACCCACCATTTTTCGAAGCGGGACGGGTCGGTCCACGCGCTCCACACGGCAGCGCGGGGGGCGCGGATGACCCGCTCCAGGGTCAGGTCCAGCTCGGGATTCACTGTTGGTTCTCCTTGAGATCGGTAACGAGGCGTTCGAGGCGATCGGTGCGCCCTTCCCAGATCCGGCGCTGCTCTGCCATCCAGTCGTCGACGACGGCGAGGCCCTCGCGGTTGAGCACACAGGTGCGCACCCGGCCGGACTTGACCGTGCGGATCAGCCCGCTGGCCTCGAGCATCCGTACGTGCTTCATGAATGAGGGAAGGGTCATCGGAAACTCGCGGGCGAGTTCGCCGACACTCGTCGGACCGCGGCCGAGGCGTCGAATGACCCCACGCCGGGTCGGGTCGGCGAGGGCGACGAACACGCCGTCCTGCCGTGCCGAATACTGTGCCATGCGGCTAAGTGTTGTCTGCGGCAAAACTTAGCGCAAGGGCAAAGTATTCGGCGCCCCCGGGGGATAGCCGAGTAGGGGCGCGACCGACTGCGGCGACCACGACTGGCACAACGCGGACGGCATGGCGGAACACTGTTGTCGCTGCGTGGTCGGCCGCCGGCCGTACGACCCGGCCCATTCCGGTTCGACGGGCTGAGGTCGGGCGACTCGCCCGATGGTGGAGGGTGACCCGCCGGTCAGGCCGGGGTTGCCGCCAGGTCGGCGTTCGCCCGCTGGGTGACCAGGGTGAGGACCCGGGCGACCGTGCTCGCCTCGTCGGCCGGGATGTCCCCGTAGAGCCGAGCGGTGATGTCAGCGACGGCGGCGGAGACGCGGCGCTGGGTGGCGTGGCCGGTGTCGGTGAGCCGCACGCGCGGGTCCTCGGCGTCGCTCTCGTCGAGGCGCGCGAGGCCAGCGTCGAGCAGGCCCGCGATCACCTCGTGCACCGCCGATTTGTCGATCTTGAGGGTGCTGGTGATCCGGTGCGCGATCCGCGTGCGCTCGACGGCGCCGTCGGCGAGGACGTTGAGCGCGAGCACCTGCCCGAAGGTGAGCCCGAGCGGGGCGACGGCTCGCTCCAGCAGGGCCCGGGTGGCGTAGTGGGCCTGGCCGATGACCTGCCCGGTGAGGGTGGGAGTGGACATGACGCCTCCTTCGAAACGTTGGCAGGCCCAACGTTGGCTGCCCCAACGTAACACGCATCGTGGGTCGCACCAACGATTGCTGTTAGGCTGCCGCCCATGGAGTCCAGCTCCCCACAGGCGCCCGCCGGGCTACGCACCACCCCGAGCTGGCTGCTCAGTCAGACCGCCGGCCACGCCGCCCGCCTCGTCGCCGCAGGCTTCGCCGCGTACGACCTGCGCGGCTACCACTTCCGGCTGCTCGCCGCGCTGGCCGAGGGTGGCCCCGCCAGCCAGGCCGACCTCGGCCGGCGCTGCGCCATCGACCGCAGCGACGTCGTGGCAGCCATCAACGAGCTGGCCGGTCGGGGGCTCGTCGTCCGCGCCCCCGACCCGGCCGACCGTCGCCGCAACGTCATCAGCCTCACCGCCGCCGGCGCCGACCAGGCCCGCCAGTTGGCAGACACCGTCGGCAGTGTCCAGGACGACCTGCTCGCACCGCTGTCCGAAAGCGAGCGAACGCAGTTGACGCGCCTGCTCACCCGGCTGCTGGAGCACCACAGCCAGCGCTGACCCGCCTCAGCGGGCCTCGCGCAGCTCCGCCAACCGTGCCTCGATCTCGGCCAACTCGGCGCGCAGTTTCTCGGCCTGCTGCTCGGCCTCGGCCCGCTCGGTGCCGAGGATCTGCTCCACCGCCTCCTGCACACCGGGCACGTCGACGAGCGCCACCATCTTCAGCGCCTCTGCCGGCTTCACCACGTACGGCTTCGCGAGCGCCTTGCTGCCCTGCTGCGCGGCGACAGTCCACTCGCCGTCGGCGTACGCCAGCGTCACAGTGAGCCCCGCCGGGCCCTTCGGTTTGGTCGCCTTGACCGTCCGCCGTGCCGGCGGCTTCTCCACCTGTTCCACCTTCGGCTCCTCCCGCCGCTGCGCCGGCACCCGCGGCGTGTCCAACACGAACTCCGGCTCCGGTGCCGCAGAGGGCTCCGGCGTCGGCGGTTCCGGCTTCGGCTCGACAACCCGACGACCGGCGCCCTTGGGGGCGATCGCCAGGTCGGCGGGGGAGAACGGCAACTCGTCGCGGCCGAAGCGCACCACCACGAACTCGTCGGACACCTCCGGGTCGGTCAGCTCGACGACCTGGCCCACCTGGCCGGCGATCTGGCCCGCCGAGGCGGTGAACACCACCCGCGGTTTACGCCCGGCCGCCAACGCATCCCGCAGGCTCTGCACCTCGTCAGTGGACAAACCCTGGCCGGCATCCATCGCAACCCTCTTCCGTACACCTGTTTGATTGGTGTCTTGATACCAGCCCGCTGCGACAGCCGCCGCACGGGGCTCGCGCCCGTTCAGCCGCCCAGCGCCCGTAGTGCCCGATCGGCGTGGTCGTTCATGCTGACCTCGCTGTGGATCACCTCGATGATCCGCCGGTCCGTGCCGATGACGAACGTCATCCGCTTGGTGCTCAGCGGACCCAGCGGCAGCCGCCGCCGCACCCCGAACCGCCCCGCGACAGTCCCGTCCACGTCGGACAACAGCGGATAGTCGAAATCGTGCAGCGTGGAGAACTCCGCCTGCTTCTCCACGGTGTCGCGGCTGATGCCCACCCGCGTCGCGCCCACCGCCGCGAACGCCGCAGCCAGGTCCCGGAAGTGGCAGCTCTCGGCCGTGCAGCCACGGGTCATGGCCGCCGGGTAGAAGAACAGCACCACCGGACCGGTCGCCAGGAACTCCGACAACCGCCGTGGTGTCCCCGTCTCGTCCGGCAGCTCGAAGTCCTCCACCACGTCGCCGACAGTCACACCCGCCACCGCGCACCTCCGCTCGTCAGTCGGGACAGGCGGTGAGCGTAAGCGATCACGCCCACAGCGCCGCCACCTCATCCGCGAGCGCAGCGGCCTGCGCCCGGCCGGCCCGCGCCGATCCGGCCCGACGCGCCGGATCCAGCACGTTGCGGCCGATCGCCTTACGCGCGCCCCCGTCCGGTGTCACCACCAGTACCCGCGACCCGGCCTGCCGCAACTCCGCCACGTGCGCCGACAGCCGGGGCATCGGGCCGAACGCCACCGACGTCGGCGCGATCACCAGCACCCGCCGCGCGCCGGACGCCAGGTCCGCGTTCACTGCCGAGCGCATCCCGCCGTCGATGTAGCGGCGTGCGCCGATCGTCACCGGCGGCCACACCCCGGGCACCGCGCAACTGGCCCCGACCGCGTCCACCAGCGACACTGCGCTGTCGCCGTCGAACACCACGAACTCGCCCGAGGCGGCGTCCACGGCGGTCACCAGCAACCGTCGCGCCGGCCACTCCCGCACCGGCAGCCGGGCCTCGATGACCGCGCGGCGCGAGGCCTCCGACGGGGTACGCGCCGCCACCGCCATCGCCCCGATCCGCGCCCGTGACCGCACCGCGTCCCGGGTCCGCCCGCCGGCCCACACCAGCTGTGCCAGCGTCATGAACCCCAGCCGTGCCGGCCGCTCGCCCGACGGCGGCGTCAACTGCTCGGCGTACAACTGCTCCAGGGGCAGCCCTGAGCACACCTGCGCGCCCACCACCGAACCCGCCGACGTGCCCACCACCAGATCCGCCTCGGAGACGTCCACGCCCCGCTCGGCCAGCCCGGCCAGCAGCCCCAGCTCCCAGGCCACGCCGGTCACCCCGCCACCACCGAGCACCAATGCCCGCTCCATGTGACTCTCCTCTCGACGACCGGCCCGCGTCGGTCACGGTAGCGTCGGCGCGACCGGTACGCGGCCCAGGAGACCAGCGGAGGCACCATGGCACCCGTCACCGTCATCACCGGCGGCGGCCGGGGCATCGGCGCGGCCACCGCCCGCCGCCTCGCCGCTGCCGGGCACCACGTCGCGCTGTGCTACCTCCGCGACCACGCCGCCGCCGAGACGGTCGTGGCCGACCTGCGGGCCACCGGCGTCTCAGCCGTCGCGGTGTGCGCCGACACCACCGACCCCGACCAGGTCGACGAGCTGTTCACCGCCGCCGCGCGGCTCGGCCCGCTCACCGGCCTGGTCAACAACGCCGGTGTCACGAGCCCCATCGGGCCGTTCACCGAGCTGCGCGTCGAGGACCTGCGCCGCGTCGTCGACGTCAACCTCATCGGGTACGTCCTCTGTGCCCAGCAGGCGGCCCGCCGGATGACCGACGGTGGGGCCATCGTCAACGTGTCCTCCGCGGCGGCGACCCTCGGCGGCCCCGGCGAGTACGTGCACTACGCCGCGGCCAAGGGCGCCACCGACACCCTCACCGTCGGCCTGGCCAAGGAACTCGCCCCACGTGGCATCCGGGTCAACGCCGTCGCTCCGGGCATCGTGCGCACCGACATCCACGCCGTCTCCGGGGTGCCCGACCGTCCCGACCGGGCGGCCGGCCGCATCCCGCTGGGCCGGGCCGGCGAACCCGACGAGGTCGCCGCCGCCATCGCGTGGCTGCTCGGTCCGGACGCCTCGTACACCACCGGCACTGTGTTGCGCGTCGCCGGCGGTCTCTGACCCCGACGGGTCCGTCGCCCCCTCGTGCGGCGCGCTGCCAGGGGACTCGTGCGCGGCGGCTCGACAGCATCGGTCAGACTCGGTCGTACCCCGCGACACCCCCGTACCCCTTCGTCCGATGGTTGGAGCGCATGTCCCACACCCTCCTCGTCTGGTTGGTCGGCGGCGTCCTGCTGGTGGGCGCCGGGCTCGCGACGACACTGGCCCCCGCCCGGCGGGCACGGGACCGCAAGCGGCGGACCGCCTGGTCGGCCGCCCGCGCGGCCATCGACAGCGCGGCCATCAGCCGGGACGCGGCGCCGAACCCAGTGCCGGCGGCCGAGCACCTGCTGGCCCGCGCCGAGCTGATCGCCGCCGCACGCGGCGGGGTTTCCGCCGCCCGGACGGCGGAACACCAGGCCCAGCAGGCCGACCGGTTGTGGCGGGGGCACCCGTGACGGCCCGCCGGTCGCGCCGCTACGAGGCGCTGCGCTGGGTGCTCCTGGGCATCGCCGTGGTCGTCCTGGTGATCTTCCTGGGTGCCCAGCAGCAGCACGGCGCCGACGTCAGCTACGGTCGGTCGCCGGCCGAATCGGTGACGGCCCCGAAGGGGCCGGCTCCCCAGGCGGCCGATCCGACCGTGCCGTCGGTGGAGGAGATGACGGCGCTGGTGGACGCCAGCCCCGTGGTGCGGTTGCCCGGCTCGATCGCAGGGTGGGACGAGCAGCAGGTCCGTGAGGTGGCCGGCGACTTCCCGGTCCGCATCCTGGTCGCGCCGCCCTGGCTCGACGAGGACGAACAACGCCGGGTACGCGACGTGGAGAACGCCACCATCACGGTGATCGGCACCGAGGTGTCCGGCGACATCTACCGGGCCGTACCCGATGACCTGCCGAGTTGGCGTGCGCACTTCGCCACCGCCGACGTGACGGGCTCGCTTGTGGCACTGATCGCCGGGATGCGGGAGGTGCCTACCCCGGCCGACCACGACGTGCTGCGCTGGCGCGAGCCGAGCGGTCCGGAGTTGGCGGCCGTCGCCGCCGACCTGCGGACCAAGGGCCTGCACGCCGCCGCGGGAGCGAGTCTCACCGCGGTGCCGGGCAAGGCCGCGAAGACCGCGTTCCCGGACGGCGCCCTGTACGTGGCGCTTCCGCCGCAGCCGTTCGGAGAACCCCTGCCCCGCTTCGGGCCGGCCCTGACCGGCCTGTTCCCGGATACCCCGATCATCGTGATGTACGGCAACTGGATCGAATACCACGGCCCGGCGGCGGATTTCGCCGAGGTGGCCGGGGCGAGCTTCTACGGCCACTTCGCCGACCGGATCAGCCAGTACGACTATTCGCAGGACCACGTGCTGGCGGTCTACCTGAACCGGGTCACCGACATTCGCTACGCGGGGCTGTTCGACCGTCCGCTGCCGTACCGGCCGGTCGACCCGCTGCGGGTGGCGCTGCCCGCGCTGCCGTGGCTGTTCGCGGGCTGCGTGGCGATGTTCCTGGCCCTGTCGGTCCGGTCGCTGCGCCGGTCGAACGGCACGGGGATCCGGCGGGGCAACGGAGCGCCGGCCCGGCTGGCCGGTCTCACGGCGCTCGCCGTCGAGATGTCCCTGCTGACCGACGCGCGCAGCAACCCGGCGTTGACAAGGGGCATCGTCAAGCTCCAAGCGGCGCGTGCCGCGTTGGACGAGGAGTTGCCGGAGCACCACGTGCTGTCGTTGTTGAAGGAGGCGGCCGACGAACTGGACGACAGCGCCCGAACGTCGGGCCTGATCAGTTACCGGCCGGAGCTCTACCTACAGGGCAGGTTGTCGTGAAGAAGTCGCTCGGTGCTCTGGCAAGCACGTCCTTCGGTCTCGCCGTGCTTGCCTGCCTGGTGCTTGCCGGTTGGGCACTGTGGACCGGCGGGGTGCTCGACGGTCCGGCCGCCCGCCAGGTCCGCACGTCCTCCGTCTACGCGGCACCAGGTGTCGACCTGGACCGGGCCGCGGCCGAACGGATCATCGGCAACCGCCGCCTTGTCGTGCTGCTGCTGGAGCCGGGCGCCGACCTGCGGAAGGGCTGCCGCCAGGTCGTGCGAGCCGCCGACGGGAACGTCGTGCTGGTGCTGAGCCGCGACGGCGATGACTACGACACGTGGGGCTGCGCGCTGCTGCCCGGGCGCGACGACGAGAACTTCGGCCGGGCCGCCGTGGCGGAGTCGATCATCGGCCGGGGCATCGACAATTTTGTCGACCGCCCGTTGGACGCGCTGAAGGTCATCACCGTCAATTACGACCTGTTGGTGAAGGCCGGCACCGTGCCCGACGGCACGCGCACGATCAGCCCGTCGCTGCCGCGTTTCCTGCTCGCGGGGGCGGCGATCGTGGCCGTCGTCATCGGCTCGACCACGCTCTATGTGGCGGGTCGCCGGGCGGGCAGGCTCGCAGCCGTCCGCCGGCGCCGCCGCGACGAGCACGCCGACGCCCGTAGCGCGCTGGGCGCCGGCGCGGCCGTGCTGGCTCAGCAGATCATCGACCTCGACAAGCGGTACGCGGCGACGCGCCGCCGCAGAGGTGTCACGGGAGCCGAGGAGGACTTCGGCAGGCGGTACCTGGCGCTGACGTCGGACTACGCCGGGTTGCTCGACCGCATCGAGACGGTCGACGCGGGCGACGACGCAGCCGTACGCCAACTCGTCGATCATGTCGACGCGCTGAGCCGGCGGGCGGCGCAGGCAAGTCGGTGACGGTGACTTCCGGCCGGCTTCACGACCCGGCCGGCTCGGCCCGCCACACCCAGTTGCGCCGCTCGTACAGCGGTGTGAGGCCGACCCGGAGCATGTTGGAAAGCGACGGGTTGGACGAGCCCGGGTCGGGTCGGCCGGTCTCGGAGACGACCCACAGGCAGCCGGCCCGCGCCGCGGCGGCCGCCCGGGCCGTCAGCAGCGCCGACTGCGCGCCGCGACCCCTGTGGCTCGGCACTGTCGCCCCGGTGTTGAGCGAGGCCACCGTGCCGTGGACGAACAGGTTGGCGGCGGCGACCATCTCGTCGCCGTCCCAGGCGGCGTACGGGTGGAAGCGCGGGTCGCGCACGGCGCCGGCGAGCATCGGCCCGAGGTGCTGCTCGGGCATGCCGAAGCAGCGCAGCACCACCGACGCCCACTGACCGTGCAGGTCCGGAGGCACTGGGCCGACCCGCAGGTCGGTGCGGCCGGGTCGGAGCGTGTCGATCTCGGCGGCGAGCTTCACCCAGGTGCTGCCGCCGGTGATGTTCTCCCGCGCGCAGATGTCGTCCCAGTCCGCCGGTAGCAGGTCGGGGGCGATCTGGAGGACGGCGGCGGGTGTCGCCTCGGCGCGGTAGAAGTCGCACACCGCGGCGATGAGGTCGGCGGTGACCGGCTCGTCGACGCCGAACCCGAGCGCCTTGCTCCAGTAGCCGGTGGGGTCGTGTCGCATGGACAGCACCACCCCGCCGCCCATCCGGGTGGCCGTCATGCCGAGCGCGGCCCGGACGTCGGTGGGCGCCCCCGCCTCGTACTGGAACATGAACTCGGCTTCGGTCTGTTCGGCGAGCGCGAGCATCGTCTGGTCGGCTGTCACGGGGGACCAGACTGCCACGGCGGTGGTGCCGCCGGCGGGCGGGTGGTGCCACAACTGCCTGGTCACTGGGTGCGAGCCGTCGGCCGCAATGGGTTGACCGACCCCACCGCAGCCCCTATCGTTCCAGTACGTAGAACGGCGTACGGCTCAGTCGAACGATTTGGCGGTTGTAATGGTCGAGGCAGCTCTGGGCATCATTGTTCCACCCGCCAACCCCACTGTTGAGCCGGAACTCCGTCGCCTGCTGCCGGCGCGGGTCCGCTACCACGTCGCCCGGCTGCCTGTCGTGAACGGCTCACTCGCGCAGCGGCTGGACCGCTACGCCGAACTGCTGCCGGACACCGCCGCCACGCTCGACGGCCTCGACCTGCGCGCCACCTACGTCGCCTGCACCGGCTGCTACTACCGGCCGGGTCGCGGCGACGTGCACCGCACCGACAAGGCGGCGAGCGAGCGGCTCGGCGCACCGGTGTTCGGGGCGGCGAACGCGGTCCGGCAGGTGCTCGACCGCCTCGCGGTCCGGTCACTGACCCTGATCTCGCCGTACCCGGACTGGCTCACCGAGCAGGCGGCGGCATTCTGGCGCGCGAACGGCCGCAGCGTCGGCACGCCGGTACCGGTGCCCGGCACCGGCGCCATCTACGACCTCAGCTCGACCACCGTCCGCGACACCGTGCGGCAGACCCTGCGCTCGCTCGCCGACGACGGTTTCCCGCCCGGGCACGCGGTGCTGCTGACCGGGACGGGCGCACCCAGCCTGGACGTCCTCGACGAGGTCCTGCCGCAGACACCCGTCCCGGTGCTGTCGTCCAACCTCGCCGGCGCCTGGCAGTTGCTGGAGACCGCCGGAATCACCCACCTGGCGGGCGAATCACCCAGCCCGGCGTTGCGGCACCTGGCCGCCACCCTGACTCAATCCCCCTCGACCGGAATCGTCGGCGTTGTCGCCGGCGGGAAGGAGTGAACGTGGCGTCCACCAGTCACGCCGTGCAAGCCCCAGTCGTCGTTCTCGGTGGCGGGCCGGTGGGCATGGTGACGGCCCTCGCCCTGGCCCGCCGGGACATCCCGGTGATCGTTCTCGAACGTGGCCCGGACGAGGTGCGGTCGGAGTGGCGCGGCTCCACCGTTCACCCCCCGACGACCGAACTGCTCGACGAGCTCGACCTGGCCGCCCCGCTGCTCAAGGAGGCGGTCCGGGTACACCGGCTGGACTACCGCGACCTGGAGCTGACCGAGTCCGCCTGCTTCTCCTACGAGGCGCTCGAAGGTGAGACCCGGTATCCGTTCCGGTTGCAGTACGAGCAGTACAAGCTGGTCCGGCTGCTGCGCCGCGCGGTCGCCGAGACACCGAACGTGGACATCCGGTTCGGGCACGACGTGGTCGGCCTGCGTCAGGACGACACGCATGTCGAGTTGGACGTGACTGTCGACGGCGCCCCGAGCGTGGTGAGCGCCCAGTGGGTGGTGGCCGCCGACGGCGCGCACAGCACCGCCCGCAAACTGCTCGACGTTCCGTTCCCCGGCTTCACGTACCCGACGCTGAGCCTTGTGGTGGCCACCCCGTTCCGCTTCGAGGACGCGGTGCCCGATCTCGGCGCGGTCGGCTACTGGTCCGGCCCGAAGGGCCGCTTCTCGCTGATCAGGACCCCCGACATCTGGCGTGCGGCGCTGTCGACGGGCACCGGCGTCGACGACGAGCCCCCGTCCGGCACGCACCCGGCCTTCCTGGCCGCCGTGGACCTGCTGCTGGGGGGCACGCCCGACGCCCGCGAGTTGCCGCTGAGCCAGCACCAGACCTACCGCAGCCACCAGCGGCTCGCGGAGTCCTTCCGGATCGGCCGGGTGCTGCTGGCCGGCGACGCCGCCCACCTGAGCAGCACCACCGGCGGCATGGGTCTGAACTCGGGCATCCACGACGCGGTGGCGGTCGCCATCGCGCTGGCCGAGCCGGACCCGGACACGGCCACCAGTGAGTACGCGCAACGTCGCAGGTCGATCGCCGAGCGCTTCGTCCAGCCGACCACGACGGAGAACCGCACCTCGGCCGACGGTGTCGAACTGGCCGGTCGCCGCGAGCGGCTGCTGCGCCTGCGGGCGCTCGCCGACAACCCCGAGGACGCCCGAAACTACCTCCGCCGTGTCAGTATGCTCGGGATCCAGCACTAGACGTCGGGCGTTCATCACAGCCAGATCGGTCAACCGCTGGCGTCGTTCCTATGCACCTCGAGAGGTGATCTGAATGGGGATCAGCGTGCCGACGTCCGAGTCGGAGGACGGTCATCGCTACACGACGAGCGGCCTGGGTCGCGCCCTGGCCGTGATCGACCTCCTCGCCGAACGCAGCCCGGAGATGATCGGGGTGTCGACTGTCGCCCGGGTCCTGAACCTGCCCAAGGCGGTGGCCCACCGCATCCTCAAGGAGCTGACGGCCAACCAGTTCGTCACGTTCGACGAGGGCACCCGGCGCTACCGACTCGGGCCGGGCGCCCTCGCGGTCGGGCTGGCCGCCCTGCGCGCCATCGACGTGCAGGCGATCACCAACCGGCACATGCGGCGGTTGGTGGAGGCCACGGGGGAGACGGCGACCCTGTCGATGCGGCAGGGGTGGGTGCGGGTCTACACCGACCAGGTGCTCTCGCCGCACGAGATCCGGATGTCGGTCACGCTCGGTTCCCGCCATTCGCTTGTCGCCGGGTCGTCGTCCAAGGCGATCCTGGCGGCGCTGCCCGATTCCGAGATCGCCGAATACCTGGCCACCCATGAGCTGGTATCGGTCACCGCGGCCACCATCACGTCCGTCGAGCAGCTCTGGGCCGATCTGCGGGAGATCCGTGAGCTGGGCTACGCGGTGAGCCGGGGCGAGCGGCAGGCCGGCGCGGTGAGTGTGGCCGCGCCGATCCGGCTGGCTTCCGGCGAGGTCTACGGGTCGTTGTCACTGTGCGGCCCTCAGGACCGTTTCTCGGCGCAGCTGCTTGTCGAGTACGGCGACCTGGTGGCCGACGCGGCCCGCCAGGTCAGCGCCGAGCTGGGCTACCAGCCCTCCGCGACGCAGGACGCCCCGGAGCCGGAGCCGGTGGAGCGCAAGCGTGCGCCCCGGCGTCAGGCGACGCGGTCGCTCGCGGACCACGCCGCGACCAGTTCGGCCGAGGTCGTCGTCTCGCAGAAGTAGAAGCCCAGGTTGCGGATCGCCGCCTCGGCGAGGTCCGCGCGGGTCCAGCCGACCAGGTCGGTCGGCATCGTGGCGGCCAGGTCTGCCATGTACGCGTCGCGGATGGTGGAGTCCACGCAGACGTTGGCGGCCGTCCCGACCGCTACCACGTGGTCACGTCCGTGCGCGCGAAGCAGGTTGTGCAGTGGCGTGCCCACGAACGCGCTGTAGCGCGTCTTCTCCAGGTGGCAGTCGCCCGGCTCGGGGCGCAGACCCTCGGCGAGTTCGGCGCCCCAGGAGCCGGCGGCGCAGACACTGAGCGGGCTGCGGCCCATCGCCTCGGCGCGGGCCCGCCGGGCCGGTGAAACGAGCTGCTCGTGGGCGGCCTGCCGCACCCAGATGACCAGGCATCCCGCGGCCCGCGCCCGGTCGAGGAAGCCCGGCAGCCGGCGGGCCAGCTCGGTGTTCACGCCGACGTCTGCGCCGAGCTTCGCCATGGCCCCGGTGGGGGAGCAGAAGTCGTTCTGCATGTCGATGACCAGCACCGCTGTGCGCTGCGGCAGGTGTTCCATGGGCGTTTCTCCGGAGTTGGGCGATTAGTAGGGAACTAGTCGTATGGAGTCGGGCCCTGCGGACCATTGACCTCGCCGCCGAACATAGCTTACGTTCCCTCCAACAGAACGCCGTACTGCACAAGCGAACAAACCCGCGTTGAATTTCACGGACCGGCCGGTGACAGGGGTACCCATGAGTGCGATCAAAGTGGAGGGCGTCAGCAAGGTCTTCGCCGGCGCCGGTGGCCAGTCGATGCTCGCGCTGAGCGACGTCTCACTCGACATCGCCGACGGTGAGTTCGTGGTGCTGTTGGGCCCCTCCGGCTGCGGCAAGACCACACTGCTGCGGATCATCGGTCAGCTGGAGAGCCCGACCGTGGGGCGGGTGCGAATCGACCACGGCGACCGGCAGGAGAACGCCGACCGCCCGCTGGGCTTCGTCTTCCAGGAAGCCACGCTGATGCCGTGGCGGTCGACGGGCGCCAACGTCGCCCTGCCGCTGGAGATGGCCGGCGTGGGCCGCCGGGAGCGCGAGGAGAAGGTCCGCGAGATGCTGGCCCTCGTCGGGCTGCCCGAAGCGGCGAACAAGCTCCCGCACCAGCTCTCGGGCGGTATGCGGCAGCGGGTCTCCATCGCCCGGGCGCTCGCGCACGACCCCCAGGTGCTGCTCATGGACGAGCCGTTCGGCGCCCTGGACGCGCAGACCCGCGACATGATGAACGCCGAGTTGCAGCGCATCTGGCTGGAGAACCGCAAGACTGTCGTCTTCGTGACGCACTCCGTCTCCGAGGCCGTCTTCCTGGCCGACCGCATCGTGATGCTGGGGACCAAGCCCGGTCACATCCACTCCATCACCGAGGTGACGCTGCCGCGTCCGCGCACCCTCGCGATGACCGAGTCCGCCGAGTTCCGCTCCCTCGCGACCGAGCTGCGCCGCCAGATCGGCGAGGTGCAGCAGGACAACGACATTCGACCCGCCGTCTCGGCCTGATCAGCAACTGAGGTGTCGCACGTGACCACTACAGATCAGCGCCACCCGGCGCCGACGTCGCCCACCGCGGAACAGCTACGCCCCCCGCCGCTGACGCTGTCGCAGCGACTGCGCAACAACCGCTGGCTGTCCTTCTACACCAGCCCTCTGCTCATCGCGCTGTTCCTGGTCGCCTGGAAGGTCTACGTCGAGGTCACGGACCTGTCCCGGTTCGTGCTCCCGGCGCCGGAGGCGGTGTTCAAGTCCTTCATCGAGCAGATCACCGACCCGTTCGTGTGGCAGACCCACATCTGGACGACCTTCTACGAGGTCATCATGGGTCTGGCGCTGGCCATCGTCCTGGGCGTCGGGCTCGGCCTGATGATCGGCAAGTCGCCGCTGTTCGACCGCATCGCCCGGCCGTTCATCGTGGCCACCCAGGTGGTGCCGAAGGTCGCGCTGGTCCCGCTGTTCATCCTCTGGCTGGGCTTCGGCCCGTCGTCCAAGGTGGTCATGGCGGCGCTGCTGGCGTTCTTCCCGCTGCTCATCAACACCTCGTTCGGCGTCCGTTCGGTTCCGAGCTCGATGCACGACCTGATGACGACGCTGAAGGCGTCCCGCTGGGAGCGGTTCTGGCGGGCCGACCTGCCGTACACGATGCCGTTCATCCTGGCCGGCATGGAGCTTGCGGTCGTCCAGGCGACCATCGGCGCGATCGTCGGTGAGTACCTCGGCGGTGACAAGGGCCTCGGCCGGTACGCCGTCAACCTCCAGAACGGCCTACAGGTCGACAAACTGTTCGGCGCGATCCTGATCATGGCGTTGTTCGGCTTCACCCTCTACAGCATCGTGACCGGCGCCCGCCGGTTGCTGATCCCCTGGCACGAGTCCGTGCAGCCACGCCGTACCCCCTGACAGGTCCGCTCCTCCCACACCCGATCCCTGGTCGGCGCCGCGACGCGGCGCGGGCAGGTCACGCCTTGCCTTTCTCCGTCGCACACCTTCATCCCCCTCCTCCGCACCGGGAGATCTTCATGAGAAACGACCGTTCCATTGGCGCGCCGGTCTCGCGGCGTTCGTTCCTTCGGGCCAGCACCACCGCCGGGCTTCTGCTGCCCACCGCCGGTGGCATGACCCTGCTGCTCACCGGCTGTGGCGGCGACGACGACAAGGTCAACGCCGACGGCAGCCTCAACGGCTCGTACATGACCGCCTCCGGCATGACGCTGAGCTTCGTGGAGACGATGGTCGCCAAGGAGCGCGGCTTCTTCTCCGAGTTCGGCCTCGCCCTGGACATCAAGGGTGGGCAGGGCACCGCCACCGCCATCCAGGCGGTGCTGGGTGGCTCGGCCGACCTGACCCGGGCCAACGGCATCAACGCGATCATCGCGGTGGCCAACGAGGACGCGCCGTTCGTCAGCATCGCCAGCGTGCGGCAGAAGTCGCAGTTCGAGGTGGTGTCCCTGCCGAACAAGCCGATCCGCAACCCCGCCGAGCTGGCCGGACGCACCTGCGGCATCGTCTCCACCGGTGGCGCCACCGAGAACCTGCTCGACGTCATGCTGATCAACGCGGGGGTCAACCCCAAGTCGGTGAAGCGTCCGGTCACCGGTGTCGGCACCGCCGCGTACGAGTTGGCCCGCAAAGGCGACGTGGACGCGTGGATCTGCGTCAACACCGACCGGGCCACCATCCAGAAGGACGTCGGCGAGGTCGTCTTCTTCAGCACCGACGACTTCGCACCGATGCCGTCGGACTCGTACAACACCAGCGCCAAGATGGTCGAGTCGGGCAGCGACATGCCGGTGAAGTTCCTCGCCGGCGTGCTCAAGGCCATCGACTACGCCAGCAAGGAAGCGAACTGGGATCAGGTCATCAACGACCTGCGCAAGTACAACCCGGAGGCCGACCCGGCCCAGGCCCGTGCCGAGCTGCCACTGCTGGTGGAGAGCTGGCTGGCTGCCGGCCCGGACAAGGCCCTGGAGATGAACGAGCAGACCTGGCTCAAGGGTCAGGAGAGCCTCGTCAAGGCCAAGCTGGTGAAGTCCGCGGCGCCGATCGACAAACTGATCAACCGCAGCTACCTCGAGCGCGCGAGGAACCTGTGACCGGCGGCCCGGCCGCCGCAAGCGCCG
This sequence comes from Micromonospora profundi, assembly GCF_011927785.1. NCBI lineage: Bacteria > Bacillati > Actinomycetota > Actinomycetes > Micromonosporales > Micromonosporaceae > Micromonospora > Micromonospora profundi. The sequence goes on from NZ_JAATJK010000001.1 coordinate 2,292,281, forward strand.
CCTCCGCGGTCCTGGCGGCGGCCGCGGCCAGCGGTGTGCGACGGCTGTGGTTCAACAGCGGCTCCGAGCTGACCTCGTTCCAGGAGGCCAGCGCGCAGGCCCGGCACCAGGGCGAGCCGACCCCCCAGATCATCACCTGCCCCCACGAACACGTCGCCCTCACCGCGGCGATGGGCGAGACGATGGTCACGGGCCAGCCCTCCATGACCGCTGCCCACGCCGACCTCGGCCTGCTGCACCACGGCGGCGCCATCCACAACGCCATGTGGGGCGACCACCCCATCATGATCATGTCGGGCTATCCGCCCACCCGCGCCGAGTCGCGCAACTCGCCGGTGTTCTGGAAGCAGCAGCGCTGGGACCAGGGCTCGATCGTGCGGCAGTACGTCAAGTGGGACTACAAGCTGTCCGCCCTCGACGACGCCGCCCTGGTGGTGGCGCGTGGCTTCCAGGTCGCCCTCGCGCCCCGGCGCGGCCCCGTCTACCTGGCGATGCCCGAAGAGGTGGGCCGGCACCCGATCCCGGTCGGCAACCCGGTCCCCAGCGCCCAACGGCTCGGCATCCCGACCCTGGGACCGGGCGACCACGGTGTGGTCAGCGAGGTGGCCCGCCGCCTCACGACCGCCCGACGGCCCGTCATCGTCACCGACCGCGTCGGCGTCAACCCGCACGCCGTGACGTTGCTGGCCGAGTTGGCCGACACCCTCGGCGTGGAGGTACGCGCCACCCGCTACCGGATGAACCTGCCCGACGACAACCCGTGGCACACCACCGCGCCACTGGACGAGTTCGACGTCATCGTCGTGCTGGACCATCCGGTGCCGTGGATGCCCGCCGTGGAACGTCCCCACGAGGACGCGTGGATCGGCTGGGCCGGACCCGACCCGATCGAGGGTCGCGTCCCGCTGTACGAGCTGCGCGCCGACGCGCGTACCACCGCCGACCCGGCGGCGTTCCTCGCCGCCGTGCTGGCCGAGGTCGGCGCGGCCGGACCGGGCGACGCCGACGCCGTACGCCGGCGGCGGCAACGGCCGCCGGCCGCCGCGCCGCGACCTGCCGGTGGCAACGCGGCGGTCTCCGGTGCTCCCACGCCCGCGCTGATCGCCGCGGCCCTGGACCGGCACCTGCGCCCCGACGACCTGCTGACCTGGGAGGTGTTCGACACCGCGCCGGTTCGCCGGACGAAGCCGGGAACCCTCTTCGAGAAGGGCGGGTCCAGCCTCGGCTGGTCGGTGGCGGCGGCCACCGGCGCCAGCATGGCCGCCGGCGGCGCGCACGCCGTGGCGGTCACCGGCGACGGCTCGTACCTGTTCGGCTCGCCGGACTCGTGCCTGTGGTTGCAGCAGCAGCACGACGCGCCGGTGGTCACCGTGGTGGTCAACAACGGCGGCTACCGCACCGGCACGACCACCCTTGCCGCGCACTACCCGGACGGCCTGGCCGTCACCGAACCCACTGTGCTCGGCGGCCACCTCACCCCGTCGCCGGACTTCGCGGCGCACGCCCGCTCGCAGGGCTGCTACGGGGAGCAGGTGGTGCGGGCGGCCGACCTCACCGCGGCCCTGGACCGGGCCCGTACGGCGGTGGCGCGCGACCGCGTCCCGGCCGTGCTGGACGTCTGGGTGCCCGAGCATCTCACCGGGTCGATGGACCCGGCACGCCGGGCACGCCCGGCTCACGACGAAGGGAACACCGATGGCTGATGTCGTTTCGCCTATCGACGGCCGGGTCCTGACCCACATCGCGCCCGCCTCGCCTGCCGAGGTGGACGCCGCCGTCCGGGAGGCGCGTGCCGCCCAGCCGGCGTGGGCCCGCCGCACCGGCAGCGACCGTGGCCGGATCCTGCACGCGGTCGCCGACCTCATCGAGGCCCGCATCGACGAGCTGGCCGAGACCGAGACCCGCAACACCGGCAAGATCCTCAGCGACACCCGCCGGGAGGCGATCCGGGCCGCCAACAGCTTCCGCTACTACGCCGGCTGGGCCGAGCAGGTACGGGGCGAGACCATCCCGGTCGGTCCGGAGTACCACACCTACACGGTGCCCGAGCCGCACGGCGTCGTCGCCGGTGTCATCCCGTGGAACGTGCCGTTCTTCTTCGCGGTTAAGAAGATCGCCCCGGCGCTCGCCTTCGGCAACGCCTGCGTGCTCAAGCCGGCCGAGGAGACGCCGTTGACGGCCCTGCGGCTGGCCGGCCTGCTGGCCGAGGCGGGCGTGCCCGACGGGCTGGTACGGGTGCTGCCCGGTGGCCGGGAGACCGGCGTGGCACTGGTGTCGCACCCGGACGTCGACCTGATCGTGTTCACCGGCCACCACGACACCGGCAAGGCGATCGCCCGGTCGGCGGCGGCCAACCTGACCCCGGTGGCGCTGGAGCTGGGGGGCAAGTCGCCGCAGGTCCTCTTCCCCGACGCCGACCTGGACCAGGCCGTAGACGCAGTGGTGCTGGGCGTATTCGCCTCCTGCGGGCAGATGTGCATCGCCGGCTCCCGGCTGGTCCTGCACGAGTCGATCTACGACGACGTGCTGGACCGGGTGGCCGAGCGGGTGCGGTCACTGCGGGTGGGCGACCCGTTCGACGCCGAGACGGACCTGGGTCCGCAGATCACCGCCGTGCAGCGGGACAAGACGGCGGCGTTCATCGCCGAGTCCAGCGGCGTGGGTCGGCTTGTCGCGCAGGCCACGCTGCCGGACACCGAGCGGCTGCGCAACGGCTTCTACGTGGCGCCGACGGTGTTCGACAGGTTGGACGACAACGCCCGCCTGCTGCGCGAGGAGGTGTTCGGGCCGGTCCTCGCGGTGTCGTCCTTCCGCGACGACGCCGACGCGCTGCGGCTGGCCAACGACACTGAGTTCGGCCTGGCTGCGGGCATCTGGACCGCCGACATCGCCCGCGCACACCGGTTCGCCGGGCAGGTGCGGGCGGGCACGGTGTGGATCAACACCTACCGGGTGATGTCCGACCTGGTGCCGTTCGGCGGTGTCGGCCTGTCCGGGTACGGCCGCGAGAACGGCACCGAGGCGGCCCGGCTCTACCTGCGCTCGAAGTCGGTGTGGACCTCGCTGACCGGCGGCACCCCGCAGGGGTACGGCATGGGAGGCGCTGGTGCGGCAGGCTGACCGCCCGACCGGGTCACCGGTCGACGCGCCAGCCGACGAGAGAGGCCGCGGCGGTCTCGCGCTACTGCGGGACCGCCGCTTCGGCCCGTACTTCTTCGGGTCGCTGGCGTCGAACACCGGCACGTGGTTCCAGAACGTCGCGGCGATCCTGACGATCTACGCGCTGACCCGCTCGGCGTTCATGGTGGGTCTGGTCACCGCCCTGCAGTTCGCCATGCAGTTGGTCCTCGCCCCGGTGATCGGGGCGTTGGCCGACCGTGTCGACCGGCGGCGGCTGATCATCGTGGGGCAGACGCTCGGCGGTTCCGCCGCGGCGGTGCTCGCGCTGCTGGCTTTCCTGGACGCGTTGAACCCGGGGCTGCTGCTCACGTTCATCGGGTTGTCCGGGGTGGGTCAGGCGATCACCGGTCCGGCCGCGCAGGCGTTGGTGCCCAATATCGTGGGCCGCGCCGACGTGCCGCAGGCGATCGCCCTGCACTCGCTGACGTTCAACCTGTCGCGGGCCATCGGCCCGGTGGCCGGGGCGGCCACGTACGCGGTGGCCGGCGCCGGTACGGCGTTCGCCGTCAACGCCGCAAGCTTCCTGGCGTTCGCGCTGGCGCTGCGCGGTGTGCGGCTACCGAAACCGGCTGCCGGCGCGCGGGGCCGGCTGGGCGTGTTGGGCGGGGTCGCCTACGTACGGCACCGGCCCGTGCTGGTGCGATGCCTGGTGGCCGTGGCCCTGATCGGCCTGGCGATGGAGCCGATCAACACGTTGTCGCCGTTGTTCGCCGAGAGCTTCGGCGGCGGTGACCTGCTGGTGGGTGTCTTCATCACCTTCTTCGGCGTCGGCTCGGCGCTGATCGCCATCTTCGTGGGCCGGCTGCGGCGCACGGTGGGCAGCGGCAAGACGGGCGCGGTCGGTGTGGCCGCGCTGGCCGTGGGGATGGCGGTGTTGGCGGTGAGCCCGGGACCGGTGCTGGCCACCGTCGGCATCGCCGTGGGTGGGGCCGGTTACCTGCTCGCTGTCAGCGACGTCAACGCCACCATGCAGGAGGGGCTGTCCGACGCGGTGCGCGGCCGCGTGATGGCGCTGTGGTCGATGTGCTTCCTCGGTATCCGGCCGGGCGCCGCGATGCTGCACGGCTGGCTGGGCGACACGTTCTCGGCATCTGCCGGCGCGTTCGTCGCGGCCGGGTCCGCGGTGGCCGCCGCTGTGGTCCTGCGCGGTCGGCTGACCCGACGCGGTGACGCCGACGGGCCTGTCCAGCAGGGATGACGGAGCGCGTCGCCGTTGACCTGGAACTGTATTCCAACCTATTCTGCTGAGCGAAACACCGTTCGTTTGAAGCGAACGGACTGAGTTGGGGAGGCCCAGTGCACGACGGACCGCTGACCGGACTCCGCGTCATCGACGCCTCGACGATCCTGGCCGGCCCTCTGTGCTGCCAGATCCTCGGCGACTTCGGTGCCGACGTCATCAAGGTCGAACACCCCGTTGCCGGAGACAGCATGCGCGGACACGGCCACGCCAAGGACGGCGTACCGCTGTGGTGGAAGGAGATCTCCCGCAACAAGCGCACCCTCGGCCTCAAGCTGTCCGCGCCCGAGGGCGCCGACCTGCTGCTGCGCCTGGCCGCCACCGCCGACGTGCTGGTGGAGAACTTCCGCCCCGGCACCCTGGAGCGGTGGGGGATCGGCCCCGAGAAGCTCCACGAGGTCAACCCCGGCCTGGTCATCGTGCGCATCTCCGGCTTCGGCCAGCAGGGCCCGTACGCCAGCCGACCCGGCTTCGGCACCCTCGCCGAGGCGATGAGCGGCTTCGCCCACCTCACCGGCGACGAGAACGGCCCGCCCACGCTGCCCGCGTTCGGCCTCGCCGACAGCATCTGCGGCATCGCCGCGTCGTCGGCCACGATGACGGCGTTGTTCGCCCGCGACCGCAACGGCGGCAAGGGCCAGGTCGTCGACATGAGCCTGCTGGAGCCGATCATGATGGCGGTCGGCCCCGGCCCCACCGTCTACGACCAGCTCGGCGTCGTCGAGCACCGGCACGGCAACCGGTCCACCAACAACTCCCCCCGCAACACCTACCGCACCAAGGACGGCGACTGGGTCGCCGTGTCCACGAGCGCGCAGTCCATCGCCGAGCGGGTCCTGCGCCTCGTCGGTCACCCCGAGGTCATCGACGAGCCGTGGTTCGCCTCCGGCCGGCAACGCGCCGCGCACGCCGACCTGCTCGACGAGTACGTCGGCGGGTGGATCGCCGAGCGCACCCGCGACGAGGTCATGCGCGCCTTCGAAGAGGCCGGCGCCGCCGTCGCCGCCGTCTACACCGCCCGCGACATCGTGGCCGACGAACACGTCCAGGCCGCCAAGATGGTCGTCAAGGTCCCCGACCCCGACCTCGGCGAGGTCCTCATGCACAACGTGCTGTGGCGCATGTCCGACACACCGGGCCGGATCCGTTTCACCGGCCGGCCGCTCGGCGCCGACACCGACGACCTCCTCGTCAACGAACTCGGCTGCGCTCCCGACGCCGTCGCGGAGCTGCGCTCGCGGGAGATCGTGGCCTGACGGTCGTCACCACCGATTAAGGATTGTCGTGACCACAACGAACATCACCAGCGACGCCGGCACGGCCGCGCTCCTGGCCGCCGTCGAGGCGGGGGTCCGGGTGTACGACCTGGGCCGCCGCCTCACCATCGGCATGCCCCAGTCGCCGAACCACCCGCCGTTCTGGCACGCCCTGCCCCGCCGGCACGGCGACGCGGTACGCCCCGACGGCGGCTCCGCCGCCAACGACATCATCACCATGGGCACCCACGTCGGCACCCACATCGACGCGTTCTCCCACGTCTCGCAGGACGGCCGGCTGCTCGACGGCTCCGACGCCGCCGACGCCGGCCGCGGCGGCCGCTACCCCGACCTGGGCGCGCACACCATCGCCCCGATCGTGCGCCGCGGCGTGTTGCTCGACGTCCCCGCCGCCCTGGGCCTGCCCGACGGCTGCGAGCCCGGATACGAGATCACCCCCGCCGACCTGTCGTCAGCCGCCGACCGGCAGGGCACCCCGCTGCGCCCCGGCGACGTGGCGCTGGTCCGCAGCGGCTGGGGCAGGCTGTTCGACCACGAGGACCGCACCCGCTACATCGGGCACACCACAGGCGTACCCGGAGTCGGCGAGGCCGGCGCCACCTGGCTTGCCGACCAGGGCGTCCACGCCGTCGGGGCCGACACCATCGCCTTCGAGTGCCTGCCACCGGGCGCGGGGCACAGCGTCCTGCCCGCCCACCGCGTGCTGCTCGTCGAACGCGGCGTCTACATCATCGAGACGATGGCGCTGGAGGAGCTGGCCGCCGACAACGTCCACGAGTTCCTCTTCGTCCTGTCGCCGCTGGCCATCTTCGGCGCCACCGGCTCACCCGTGCGCCCTCTGGCCGTGGTCGCCCGTGTCTGAGCAGACCCTGGCCCGGCAACTCGCCGCGTTCGCCGCCCGCACCGGCGACGAGCCGGTGCCCGAGCGCGTCGCCGCCAGCGTGCGCCAACGGGTCCTGGACATCCTCGGCCTGTGCGTGGGCGCGCACCGGCTGCCCACCAGCCGCGCCGCCCTGGAGTTCGTCGCCGACCAGGGCGGACGCGCCCAGGCCCACGTCGTCGGGCTACCCGACGCGGTGCCCGCGGCGCAGGCCGCGTTCGGCAACGGCGTCCTGGCGCACTCGCTGGACTACGACGACACCCACCTGCCCTCGGTGCTGCACCCCAGCGCCGCCGTCGTCCCGGCGGCCCTGGCCGCCGCCCAGGCCGCCGGCGCCGACGGCGCGGCCCTCACCAACGCCGTGGCCGTCGGCATCGAGACGACGGTACGGCTGGGCATGGCCGGCTACGACCCGGCGCTGAAGAACTCGGTGTTCTTCGAGCACGGCCAGCACGCCACCTCCATCTGCGGCGCGATGGGCGGCGCCGTGGCCGCCGGCATGCTCCTGGGCCTGGACGAGGACGGCCTACTGGACGTCCTCGGTGTCACCGCCTCCATGGCCTCCGGGGTGATCGAGGCCAACCGGACCGGCGGCACTGTCAAGCGGCTGCACTGCGGCTGGGCCGCCCACAGCGCCGTCACCGCCGCCGACCTGGTCCGACGCGGCTTCACCGGGCCACCCACCGTCCTGGAGGGCCGCTTCGGCTTCTTCACCGCCTTCCTGCGCGGCGAAGCCGACCACGACCAGATCACCGACGGCCTCGGCCAGCGGTGGGCGGTGCCGGACATCTTCTTCAAGCCGTACCCCGCCAACCACTTCACCCACGCGGCCATCGACGCCGGCCTGGCCCTGCGCGCCGCGGGCGTGCCCGTGGACCGGATCACCCACATCGAACTGCGGGTACCCGCAGCGGTGATCCGCACCATCGGTGAGCCGATCACCACCAAACGCGCACCGGAAACCGGCTACCAGGCGCAGTTCAGCGGCCCGTACGCCGTCGTCGCCGGCCTGCTCGGCGGCGGGGGACTGGGGCTCGGCCTTGGCGACTTCACCGACGACCTGGCCCGTGACCCGCAGCGCCGGGCACTGATGGCCCGCGTCGACGTCGTCCCCGACGACGAGTGCAACACGATCTTCCCGCACCAGTTCCCGGCCATCGTGACGGTACGCACCGACGACGGGCAGACCTGGCGCGAGGAGGTGCTGACCAACCGCGGCGGCCCGCAGCGACCCCTGTCCGACGCGGAACTGGCGTTGAAGTTCCGGGACAACGTCGCCGGACGTGTCGACTCCGACACCGCCGACCAGGTCGTCGCCGCGGTACTCGGCCTCGCCGACGTCACCGACGTCGGTGACCTGCTGCTCCCACTGACCCGACTACAGGCCGACTGACGCCGGCACCGACTCGCTGTCCGCCAACACAGGAGCACACAGTGGAACCTTTCGACCTCGTAGTGAAAAACGTCAGAGTGGTGCGGCACGACCAGCCCGAACCGGCGGCGCTGGACATCGCCGTCCGCGACGGCCGCGTGGCCCGCCTCGCCCCGAAGATCGACCCGACCGGCGCGAAGGCCGTCGTCGACGGCGGCGGCAAGCTCGCCTTCCCCGGCGTCGTCGACGCCCACCAGCACTGGGGCATCTACCACCCGCTGGCCGAGGACACCGCCACGGAGAGCCGCGCCTGCGCGCAGGGCGGCGTCACCTCCGCCATCAACTACATCCGCACCGGGCAGTACTACCTCAACCGCGGCGGACCGTACCGCGAGTTCTTCCCCGAGGTGCGCAACGCCACCGACCACAAGTCCTACGTCGACTACGCGTTCCACGTCGCGCCCATGACCAGCGAGCACATCGACGAGATCCCCGAGCTGATCCGCGACCACGGCGTCACCTCGTTCAAGGTGTTCATGTTCTACGGCGGCCACGGCCTGCACGGCCGTTCCACCGACCAGAGCTCCTTCCTCATGATCCCGCCGGACGCCCGCTACGACTACGCGCACTTCGAGTTCGTCATGCGCGGCGTGCAGGCCGCCCGCGAGCAGTTCCCCGACCTGGCCGACGAGATCTCGCTGTCGCTGCACTGCGAGACCGCCGAGATCATGCGGGCGTACACCCGCCTCGTCGAGGAGGAGGGCGCCCTCACCGGGCTTGCCGCCTACAGCGCCTCCCGGCCGCCGCACTCCGAGGGCCTCGCGATCAGCATCGCCTCCTACCTCGCCCACGAGACCGGCCTGCCCACCATCAACCTGCTGCACCTGACCTCGGCGAAGGCCGTCGACGCGGCGCTGCGCATGGCCAAGGCGTTCCCGCACGTCGACTTCCGCCGCGAGGTGACGATCGGCCACCTGCTTGCCGACATCGACACCGCCTACGGCCTCGGCGGCAAGGTCAACCCGCCGCTGCGTCCCCGCGAGGACGTGGAGGCGCTGTGGGGCTACCTGCTCGACGGCCACCTCGACTGGGTCGTCAGCGACCACGCCTGCTGCCGCGCCGAAACCAAGTTCGGCGAGCCGGCCGACGACATCTTCGTCGCCAAGTCCGGCTTCGGCGGCGCCGAGTACCTGCTGCCCGGCCTGGTCAGCGAGGGCTCCAAGCGCGGCCTGTCGTACGCCCGCGTCGCCGAGTTGACCTCCTGGGCGCCAGCGCGCCGCTACGGCCTGGCCACCAAGGGCGCCATCGCCGAAGGGCTGGACGCCGACTTCTGCCTGCTGGATGAGAACCACACCTGGACGGTCCGCGCCGACGACTCGCTGTCGACGCAGGAGTACACGCCGTTCGAGGGGATGGAACTGACCGCTCGCGTCACCGACACGTTCCTGCGCGGCGAGCAGATCCTGCGCGACGGCGCCCTGGTCGGGCAGCCGCGCGGCCGGTACCTCTCCCGTCCCACCCGCCCGTGACGGCCATCGGGGCGCCCCTGCCCACCGCCCGCAGCTACCTGTACGTGCCGGGGGACCAGCCGGACAAGATGGCCCGCTCGGCTGCCCGGGGCGCCGACGCCTGCATCCTCGACCTGGAGGACGCTGTCGCACCTGCGAACAAGGCCACCGCCAGGGCCAGCGTCGGCGCGTTCCTCGCCGACGCCCCCGCCACCGTGCAGTGGTGGGTACGCCTCAACGCGGACACGCCGGCCGCCGACATCGCCGCGGTGGTCGGCCCACGACTGATTGGTGTGGTCGTGCCGAAGGCCGACGTCGACCTGCTGGCCGAGGTGCACCGGCTGCTCGGCGACGCCGAACGCGACAGTGGCGTCCCGCACGGGTCGACAGCCGTGTTCGCGCTGCTGGAGACGGCCAGCGGCATGCTGCACGCCGAGGCCGTGGCCGCCGCACCCCGCGTCGAGCGTCTCGGCCTGGGCGAGGCGGACCTCGCGGCGGAGCTGCGCCTGCAACCCGGCCCGGACCGGGAGGAGCTGTGGCCGCACCGCTCGCGCATCGTCCTGGCGTGCGCGGCGGTCGGCCTGGCCCCGCCGGTCGGCCCGACCGAGACGGCCCTGCGCGACCCGGACCGGCTCGAGGCGACAAGCCGCCTGTTGCTGCGTCAGGGTTACCGCGGCCGCACGGCGATCCATCCCGCTCAGGTGCCCGTCGTGAACGCGGTGTTCTCGCCGACGACTGCCGAGATCGACGCGGCCCGCGACATCGTCGACCGACTGGCGTCCGCCGAACTCAGCGGCTCCGGAGTGGCGGTCACCGCCGACGGCCGGCTGATCGACGCCGCGGTCGCCCGCAGCGCCCGGGAGGTGCTGGACCGGGACTCGGCGGGCCGGTAGCCCGCCGACGGTGACCCGCCCGACCCGTCAACGACGACGGGTCGGGCGGGGAACCACCTGGACAGCCCCTTGCTCCCGAAACATCATCATGTTTAGCATGTTAAACCTGGTGATGAAGGGAGCACACGCATGACCACCGCGCCCACACAGCGCTACACCTGCTCGGTGTTCACCTGCGACGTGACCCTCGCCAGCCAGGGCGCACCCGCCACACCGTTCGCCGAGGTCCAGCGACGACTCCACGCCCTCGACAGGCGCTACTCACGCTTCCGCCCCGACAGCGAACTGTCCCACCTGAACGCCGCCGCCGGTCGCTGGCACCCCGTCTCCGCGGACCTGCACGCCATGCTCCGCCACGCCCTGGCCGTCGCCGCCGCCAGCGCCAACCTGGTGAACGCCGCGATGCTGCCCCGGCTCCTCGCCGCCGGCTACGTCCGCTCCTGGACCACCGGCACACCACCGACCGCGCCACCCACGACACCCACCCCCGTGCCACCCCTGGCCGAACTGCTCGAACTACGCCGCGACACCGCCCGCCTCGCACCCGGATACGGCATCGACGTCGGCGCGCTCGCCAAGGGCCGGTGGGCCGACGACATCGTCACCTGGCTCGGCCCCAACTCCGCCGCCAGCGTCGGGGGAGACGTCACCTGCCGCGGCCCCGGCCCTGACGGCGACGGCTGGCCCGTCAACCTGCCCAACGGCCACGTCCTGCGAGTTCGCGACGGCGGCGTCGCCACCAGCGGCATCGGCAAACGCCGCTGGGGCACCAACGGCCACCACCTCATCGACCCGCGCACCGGCCGACCCGCCACCTCCGACATCACCCAGAGCACAGTCCTGGCCCGCACCGGCGCCTGCGCCGACTGGGTCGCCTCAGCCGCCGTGATCGGCGGCAGCCCCACAGCCGCACACCTCACCACCCGCACCGACGTCCACCACCTCTGGCTGACCCGCACCGACAGGGGAGCGGCACATGAACCCCACAAACCCTGACCGCCTCGTCGAACCCGCACGGTTCCGGGCCGCCTTCCGCCGCGTACCCGCGCCCGTGGCGATCCTCCTCATACCCGGCGGACCCGGCGGCATCACCGGCGTCACCTGCACCTCGGCCACATCCCTGTCCGGCGAACCACCAATGGCCATGGTCGCCGTCGACACCAAGACCGGCGTCGCGCCGCTGGCCGAACGGGCCGGCCGGTTCAGCATCAACTACCTCGCCGCCGACCGCGCCGCCTGGGCACGAGCCTTCGCCAGCCGAGGCCGCGACCTCGACGACCTCGCCGCCGCCATCGTCACCGGCCGCACAACGGTGCCCACCCTCGCCACCGGCACCACCGCCGTCCTCGAATGCCGCACCACCGCCATCCACCAGGGCGGAGACCACTGGATCCTCTGCGGCGAGGTACTGCACGCCCGCGCCCAGACCGACGCCGAACCCCTGCTGCACCACAACGGCCGCTACGGCACCTTCCACCCCCACAGCCCTTGACCACAGCCCACCCACCGCGAGGCAGAACCATGACCCCACCACGCACCCACACCATCAACGCCGGCGGCTTCACCACCCGCTACTGGGAATCCACACCACCCGGACAACCCGAAGGCACAGTCGTCCTCGTCCACGACGGAGCATTCGGCGGCGACGCCATCGGCAGCTGGTCCCGGGTCATGCCGCTGCTCGCCCAGCACTACCGGGTCCTCGCACCCGACCTGCTCGGCTACGGCGACACCGACAAGGTCGTCTACCTCGACCGCTCGCCGTACTCCTTCCGCACCGCACACCTCGCCGCGTTCTGCGCCGCCCTCGACGTCGACGCCGCCCACTTCGCCGGCCAGTCCTTCGGCGGATCCCTCCTGCTACGCGCACTCGCCACACCCACACCCGCGCTGCCCGCCCTGTCAGCGGTCAGCATCTGCGGCACCGGCGGCCCCTGGCGCTCCACAAAGGGCACCACCGAACTCGGCCGCTTCGACGGCACCGAAGACGACGTACGCCGCCTCGTCGCCCTCATGACCGACGAATACCCAGGCTTCGACGACACCGTCAAGGTGCGCTACGCCAACACCCGCAAACCCGGCCACGTCCAGGCCTGCATGGCCCCCCGCCTGCAACACCCCACCCTGCCCAAACCCGGCCCCGACACCTGGCCAGCACCCCTGCGCGACACCACAGTCCCCATCCTCGTGGTCGAGGCCACCCGCGACGACCTCCTCGAACCCGACTGGGGCCGCCACCTGGAAAACCTCACCCCCCACGTACACGTGCGCCGCATGGACGCCCGCCACGCACCCAACCTCGACCAACCCGAGGCCGTCGCCACCCTCCTGCACACCTTCTTCAGCCGGGGGAGGACCACACCATGAGCACCCTGCTGTTCCTCCACGACGCCGACGTCCTCCCCGGAACAATCGGCGCCCTCGGCCTGCTCGCCGACGACCTGCACGTCGCCGTACCCCGACACCCCGGCTTCGGCACACCACTTGACGACACCGCACAGGACTGGGACAGCGTCGCCGACCTCGCCCAGCACTACCTGTCCGACCCCGTCACCGACCCACCACACGGCCCCCTGCACCTGGCCGGCGCCGGCTTCGGCGGCTGGATCGCCCTGGAGATGGCCGTACGCGCCCCACACCTGTTCACCACCCTCACCCTCGTCAGCCCGTACGGGGTGAAACTGTCCGGACCCACCGAACCCGACTTCGCCGACATCCTCCTGCTCGACCCGACCGAAATCGTCGAACTCGGCTGGGCCGAACCCACCGCCTGCCACGACCTGCGCATGCCCGGCTACCCACCCGGCCTCACCGACGACGACTACGAACGGGCCTTCGCCGACCGCGCCGCCCTGTCCCGGTACGCCTGGAAACCCTTCCTGCACGACCCACGACTACGCCGATGGCTGCACCTGATCACCATGCCCACCCTCGTGATCGCCGGCACCCACGACCGGCTCGTACCCCCACGACACAGCGCCGCACTGGCCGACCTGCTGCCCTCGGCCCGCTTCGTCGAGCTGCCGCACGCCGGGCACTACCCCTACCTGGAACGCCCCCACGCATTCCACCGGGAGGTCCGGTCCTTCCTGATCGGAGAGGCCCAGTGAAGCTCTACCACTTCACCGAAATGCCCTACCCGTACATCGCACCCGAGGCCGAAGAGGCAAACCGCGGCCTCAAGTACTTCATGCCCAACCGCTACTACGACCCCGTCCTCGGCCACGAGCTCTACCAGCGCTACCTCGACGAGTACGAACTCGCCGACGAACTCGGCTTCGACCTCATGGTCAACGAACACCACCAGTCCGCGTCCACCCTGCAGGTCTCGGCCACCCTCAGCGCCGCCTCCGTCCTGCACCGCACCCGACGCGGCCGGGTCCTCATCCTCGGCACCCCACTGCCACACCGCGAAAGCCCCATCCGCGTCGCCGAGGAGATCGCCTACCTCGACTCGGTCAGCGGCGGCCGCATCGACTGCGGCTTCGTCCGCGGCGTCCAGGGCGAAACGTTCCCGTCCAACCAGAACCCCGTGCACAACCTCGACATGTTCATCGAAGCCCACGACCTGATCAAAAAAGCGTGGACCAGCGGCGACGTCTTCTCCTGGGAGGGCCGCCACTACCACTACCGGTACGTCAGCGTGTGGCCCCGCCCGTACCAGCAACCCCACCCACCGATCTGGATCAGCGGCACCTCCACCCGACTCGTCGAATGGACCGCCCGACACGGCTACACCCTGTGCAACCTGCTCGGCACCTACGACGACACCGCGACCTCGTTCCGGCTCTACCGCCGCACCGCCGTCGCCGCAGGCCTCCCCGAACCCGGCCCGGACCGCTTCGCCTACATGGCCCTGTGCCACGTCGCACCCACCGAAGCCAAGGCCCGCGAAATCGGCCGCAAACTCATTTACTACCTCAAGCCCGGCAAACTCCGACTCGGCGCCGCCAGCCCACCCGGCTACTTCCCGCCAGCATCCGCCGTCGCCGCCCTCCAGGGCCGCCTCGGCGCCGTACGCCGCATGAGCTACGAAGACCTCATCGACGCCGGCATCCTCCTCATCGGCACCCCCGACCAGGTCACCGCCCAGATCCACCGCCTCTACGAACAGACCGGCGCCGGACACCTCATCCTCATGAACCACGCCGGCGACATGACAAGCAACGAGGTACGCGACCACCTCACCCTGTTCGCCAAGGACGTCATGCCCGCCGTCACCGCCCTCGGCGCCGACTGGCACGACAAGGACACCACCTGGCGCGTCGACAACGACACCACACCCGTGCAGGCGGTCCTCTCCAGCGCACTGTCCTGACCGGAGATCACCACCAGCCGATCACCTCGTCGTGCAGACCCGCGTAGTCACGTTCGAGGTGATCGGCAAGGGCGACCATGTGCGCCCGCATCAACATCTCCGCCCGCGCCGCGTCCCCGTCGGCGATCGCCGCCGCGACCGCCTGGTGCTCCCGCCGCACGTCCTCCCACCGCTCCGGACGACGCTCGGCAGCCACCACCCGCTCGGTGTAGATCTCCTTCAACGCCCTACCGAACAGATCCAGCACCCCGTTGCCCGACAACCCCGCCACCACACCGTGGAAACGCTGCATGACCGCCAGATAGCTGGCCTCGTCACGCTCCTCCAACGTGGCGTGCTCCCGCATCGACTCGGCCAACTCCCGCAGGTGCGCCGCATCGCGCCGCTCGGCCGCCAACCGGGCCATCAACGGCTCCATGATCACGCGCGCCTCGACCAGCTCACCGAACCGGGTCCGGCCCATCTGCATGAACAACGCCATCGTCCGACCGAACGTGTGCGGATCGACAGCCCCCACGATCGGGCCGCCACCACGACCCGGGCGTACCCGCACCAGCCCGTTGATCTCCAGGATCCGCAGCGCCTCCCGCAGCGTCCCGCGACTGACCCCGTACGCCTGCATCATCTGCGCCTCGGTGGGCAGCCCCGCCCCGGCCGACAACCCCTGCTCGACGATGTCCTCGAGGATCTGTCGGGCCACCAGCTCACCCATCTTCGCCGCGCGCTGGCGGAACCGCGGGGCAGGCTGGGCCTCAGACATGCCCCGATCCTACGGGCCCACGATCTTGCCGCCACGACTCCTTCGCCGCCACGTGACGGGGGAGCCGCAGCTCAACCCACGAGGAAACCCTCGTCGTGCCAGTACGCCGCGATCCGGCTGGTCCGCCGCACGATCCGGTCCGCCTCCACCGGCGCCGGCCAGAAGACCAACAGGTAGTGGTCCAGGACGGTTTCAAGCTCACCGAGGTACGTCTTGCCCGCGTCCATACCCCTGGCGCAGTAACGCACCCGGTAGCTGACTGACTCGCGCAACGGCAGCGGATACATCCCCTGGTGCCAATCCATCAGATGCACATCGCCGGAGAGGGCCGTGAAGGAGACCTCGACGACCTCCTCCCACCCCGGGTCGACAGGTGGCGGCCCGTCCACCACCTCGACCCGGAAAGCGACCTTACCGGTGTGCCGGCCGGTCACCAGGAACAGCGCACCGGGGACGCGGGCGCCGCACAGGCCGTTGAGCTGGCCGGCGAACGCCCGTACCGGATCGGGCGGATCGTCGTCGCTGACCACGTACGCCTGGCTGTAGGACACACTCAGCAGGCCGTCGAAGGCAACGGTCATCGAACCCCCCGATCACGGTACGGGCGTCGGTGGCGCTAGTCGTGCACCTGCACCGATCCACCACCCAGCGGCTGCGGATCGCTCAGATCCAGGTCGTAACTCTTCCCAGGCCGGTTGTCATACACCAGTGTCTGCTGCGGATAGTGCCCCGCCGACAGCGGCCACACCACAAGTCGCACCGCGTCCGGCGTGTCGACGCCGTAGGCCACGAAGCCGTACCCGGCCGCCCCGCCGATCGTGCCGGTGCCCTTCACGGCGGCCTTCTGATCAGGCGTGACCACAAGCCATTCGAGAGTGGTGGAGGCCAGGTCGAACCCGGTACCCCGCAGCGCTGCGGCCACCTTGCCGCCACCGGGCGCAGGCCCCGGCTCCCGAGGCAGGTACTTCGGGTTGAACTCCACCATCAACCGCCCCTGCACTGCAGGCTCGTCGACCAGCGCGCCGGCAGGGGAGTTCAGCCAGCCACCCTGGGTGACGAACCCGGCGTTCGGGTCGTACACGATCACCATGACGCTCGCCGCGGGCGACGCACCACCGTCGTCGTCGGTGATCGTCGGCTTGATGGTGTACATCCCCGGGTGGGTGAAGGTGTGCGTCGCCTCGCACCGGTCCGCGTACGAGTCGAAGGTGCTGGTCTGCCCGTCGTCCCACTCGATCGCGCAGGAGTGGGTGTCGTTGTCACCCGGATCGAGGAAACGGGCCTTGAACGGCACCGCATCGCCTACCCGGAACACCTGCCACGGCTGCGGCGCGGTGATGCCGTACTCGACATCCTCCGCCGCGGCCACCCTCGGTGGCGCCAGCTCGCCGAGCCGCCGCAGCCTCGGGTCGACATTGCGTACGGTGACCAGGGCGCTGTCGCTGACCGCCGCGTTCACCCCGTCGAACGCCGTCAACGTGACAGTGACCGCTCCATCGTCGTTGCACCGCATAGTGGTGTTGGCGCTGCGCGAGTCGTGGAACGTGCAGGACATGCCGGGATCCGCGTCCGGGCCCAGCGCGTACGTCCACTGCGCCGTCGGCGGCCCGCCGTCGGGGTCGCTGACCGAGCCACCCAGCACGATCGTGAAACCCTCGTCGCCTGTGGTGTCCGGCCCCGCGTTCGCCGTCGGCGGCGAGTTCGGCTCGGCCGGGTCGTCCTGCGGCGGCAGGCACTCGTCGGTGCTGCTCGTCGGCACGTCGGTGATCTCCACGTAGTACGTGTCGAGGGCCTCGTTCGGCAACCCCGGCTGCCAGACCAGGATGCGGTCCTGCCGGTAGTACCTGGCCAGGGCGTTACCGGCGCAACTGTTGTGCCGGCTTGTCACCCCGAGGACGGAGAAGTTGCCGTCACCCTTACCCGCCCCCTCGATGGTCGAGGCGAAGGGGAACTCGTCGCACTGCTGGGTCGTCCGGTCCAGGATGTACGCCGGCAGCGTCGCGCACGCAGCATTCTTGGCCGAGGAGTTCTTCGAGTAGAACGTCCTGTTGTCCGACGCGTCGACAGGGAAATCCTCGGTGATCCGATGCAGGCCCGGATCGTCGCGGCTACCGGTGTACCGGCCGGGAATCACCCGGTCGCTACGCGGCCCCGGCCAGGTCTGACAGCCCGGGGTCATCGCACAGTGAACGTGCGCCGAAACCTGGGCGTAGTTCGCGCTCTGCAACGAGTACTGCAGGTGGGGGATGACGTCGTCCATGATGCAGGCCTTCGGCCGCGTGGAGAACCCGACCTGCGCGGTGTCACAACGGATCCGGTGCGACGGCAGCGCCTCCCCACCGGCGTCCGGCGTGCCAGGCGCGTACGCGTCGATGGTCAGCGCCCAGTCGTGCCGGTTGACCTTGTCCGGCCCCACGCCCTGGAACTCGGACGAGGCGATCGTCCAGGAATGCCAGGATCCGTCGACGTTCCAGTCGGCGAACCTCTTCGCGGCCGACGGTCCACCCGCCGAGCAGCCGGTGAGCCACTGCTTGCAGTCGGCGAACACCATCATGATGGCGTTGGCCAACTCGCCCCGGTCACCCTCCAGATACCGCAGACTGCCGGGCACGGACCGGAAGAAGACCTCCACCGTGCGGTTGCCGTCGTCCCGGCCGTACGCCACGGCGTTCATGGCGAAGACCGCCTGGCCGACGTACACCTTGCGGTCGATGCTGTAGACCCTGCTGCCCACGAAGATGGACTGGCACCATAGGAACCGGTTGTGGGTACGCCCCTCCACGCTCCCGACGCCGGGTTGGTCCATGCACTCCGAGGCTCGTCCGTCGGCGTCCGGTGAGGCCGGTGGCCTGCGGACGGAGCTGGAGGCGAGCGGGGCGCGTGAGGTAGGTGCCGACAGGTCGGCCGCCGCCCGCCCGTCGGGGGTGGGCTCGTAGAAAGATTCCAGGCGGACCGGGTTGTCCGGCCCGTACGTCGTCGAGGTGGGCTCCGCCGAGGCTGGCGCCACGAGCAGTCCCACCCCCAGTGTGCTGATCGCCAACATCGCCACCAGGCGATGCCACCCGCTGAATGCCAACACGTTCTCCTGACAGCCGTCACGCAGCCGTCGCCGGACCATAGGACCGCCGCGGTGCGTGGGTTCCGGTAGGAACTGCGGCGGGGTAGAGGCACCCCCGTGCCACCCGCGGGGGCACCGATGCCTCCGGCGGGTTCGTAACGGATGCTACGCAGAAAGTGAGCTACATGGATATGCATTAACGTCCGAGACGCACTCGCATGATCAGATGCGTCCACCATCACCTGATCACCGGCTCTGGCACCATGATGACCAGCCGCAGGGGGGACAGCCGCGCCACACCGAGGATGAGCCGGGGATGACGAGCGACCCATCGCCCGGCCCGGACGAACGCTTCGTCCAGCAGACCGAACGCGTCCGCCGGGAACTACTGGACAGCGCCATCCCGGTCGTCGCGCTCACCGGCTCCGACCAGCCGAGCGGCCTGGGCCGACGCATCGCGGAAAAGGCTCTGACCCGCCTCACGCTGAGATTCGATAATGCACATTATGTAAAGTAGCGTGATTTCGCGGTCCCCTCGGAAGGGGTCACTGGCGGGTCAGGGCCTCGTCAGGTTGGACGAGCCGCGCCGTGACCAACGGGTTGCGCCGCAGGCCCGCGAGCAGCGCGGCGCTGCCACCGACATCGGTCCAGGTGTCGTCCCACAGGGCGGAGACGAGCCAGGAGCGATCCGCCGGAAAGAACAGGTCGGGCAACCGCCCGTCGCCGCGCATGTGCCCGGTCCGCCACGTGAGCGCCTGCTCGGGCCCGGCCTCGACGAGCACGTACGACCAGCCCCAGTAGAGCGACACCTTCGCGGCGTCCGGGAAGACGATGTCGTGGGCGCCGGTGTCCAGGTAGCCCAGCCACCAGGGCTGATCCGGGGTACGTGCCGTCAACTCGTCGACGACGGCACGTTCGTGGGCGTCGAAGCTGACGTCGTCGGGCGGATGGAAGGTGGCGTACGCCTCGAACACCGCAGGAATCGCCGTGGTGACGGACCGGCCGCCGGACGAGGTGCGGCCCGCGATCCAGGCGACGTCGCTGGCAGTGCCGATCCGCCACCTCCGCCCGTCCCTGACGACGTCCACGAGATCCGGGGTCGACGCGCGGTCACCGCTGACAGCGGCCGGCGTTGCCCACGGCGCCCACCCGGGCCGGTCAACAGCCCGCCACCGGTGCCCTTCGGCGCAGACCCACTCCGCAGTGTCGTACGGCTCCCGGTACACCGTCGGCATGCCGGGTCGACCGCAGTCGGGACATGCGGCGACGGGCGACGTCATGTCGCGCACGATACGTGCCCCAGCCCGCTCGCCACTCCCCTTCTCCCCCCTTCCGAGCAACGCGAAAATCATGCATAATATCCCTTATGCATGACAAAAAGGACGAATCGCTCATGGTTCTGATCGAGGAGTTCCTGACCGCCCGCGCCACCCGCAAGCCCTCCCCCCACACCCTGGCGGCGTACCGGCGGGACCTGCACGCGGTGGCCGCCCTGGTCGCCGAGGACGCCACCACTCCCCTCCCCCTCGACGCGTTGTCGATCACCGACCTCTCCCCCCGGGTGATGCGGGCGGCCTTCGCCCGGTTCGCCGCGCCCCGGGCCGCCGCGTCGGTGCACAGGGCCTGGTCCACCTGGAACAGTTTCTTCACATTCCTGGTCGCCGACGGTGTCGTGGCGGGCAATCCGATGCCGGCGGTCGGGCGTCCCCGGGCGCTACTCCCCCAGCCCAAGCCGTTGCGTGGCGCGGACACCCCCGAGGTGCTGCTGGCCTCCGCAGCCCGTGACGAGGGCCGGCAGCGTGACCCGTGGCCGGAGCGGGACGTCGCGGTGTTGGCGGTGGCGCTCTGCGCCGGGCTGCGCCTGGCGGAGCTGCTCGCGCTGCGTGTCGACTCGTTGGGTGGCCGGCCCGGTGAGCGGCGGATCGAGGTGGCCGGCAAGGGCGGGCGGCCCCGGGTGGTGCCGATCGAGGCGGATCTGGACCGTGTCCTGGTGGACTATCTGGACAGTCGGGCGCGGCGCTTCGGGTCCCGGTCGGTACGCCCCGACTCGGCGTTGCTCGTGGACCGGCGCGGTGAGCCGTTGCGCCGTGGTGGGCTGCAGTATCTGGTGGAGTCGTGTTACCGGCGGGCGGGCATCGGTGACCGGGTGCCGCGGGGTGCGCGGTTGCACGCGCTGCGGCACACGTTCGCGACGCGGTTGGCCGAGGACGGGGCGAGCGCTGCGGAGATCATGCGGTTGTTGGGGCACGCGTCGTTGGCGTCGTCGCAGACGTACATCGAGGTGACTGCCGGGCAGCAGCGCGACGCGGTGCGGGCCAACCGGACGAACCGTGCTCTGGCGGCGCTCCTGCCGGCCGGCCGGGAGGAGCCGGCGGCGCGGTGATCAGTGGGCCTTGTGGTCGGAGTCGTTGGCGGTGGTGGGCAGGGTGCCGAGGACCGCGTTGATGATGTGGATGCGGGTGTTTGTGGCCCGGTAGTCGGCGCAGACGGTGTCGGCGCGGTCGGCGAGGCGCACGGTGGGGGCGGTGCCGGTGACGGTGATGGTGGTGCCGTCGAGGGTGGTGGCGGTGCCGGCCTTCAGCAGGTCGTCGATCGAGTGGGTTCCCGCGACGAGGTGTGCCTTGAGCAGGGGGCGCAGCTGGTCGGTGTGTCGGACCATGAGGTCGTCCCAGTTGTCCTCGGAGAACTTCGCGGCGAAGGCGTCGTCGGACGGCGCGAGGACGGTGAGGCCGTCCTTGGGCAGTTCGGTGAGTACGCCGCTGGCGCGTAGGGCCGCCTCGAATGTGGTGAGGGTGGGCATCCAGCGCAGCGCCTCGTCGACGGGCTGACCGGCGAGGAATGTCGGGTTGCCGGGGTCGTCACCGGTGGGCAGGGCGGCGCAGAGTGGGCCGGTGATCTCGGCTACCGCGACCGGGCGAGGGTCGGCGGAGGTGCTGCTGCACGCGGTGAGGGCGAGCAGCAGGGCGGGCGCGAGCAGGCGGTAGCGCCGCGGTCGGGTGCCGTTCGAGGTGGCGGGTTGCGACACGGCGTACTCCAAAGGTGTCGGGCCGATGGGTGTGCCGGCGGCGCGGGCTGGATGCCCGCGCCGCCGGTACGGCTAGCTGGGTGTCACAGTGCCGCGCACTGGGCGTTGCGCGGGCCGTGGACGGTGTTGCTGACCCCGAGGTTGGTCGGGGCGGTGCTGTTCGCGGTGCAGTTGAGCGGGCCGCGGATGGTGTTGCCGGCCAGCAGTGGCACGTCGGCGCCGGTGCCGGTGATGTTGACCGGGCCGGAGACCGAGACGTCGATCAGGGAGACGGCGTTGGTCGTGTTGGCGATCTGGACCGGGCCGTTGACGGTGCCGTCGGCGAGCAGGACACCGGCGGCGCCGTTGGCGGTGACCGGACCGCTGATTGTGGTTCCGGTCGCAACGAGTGCCGCGCCGGCCCGGATGGTGACCGGGCCGTTGATGGTGGCGTCGTCGGCGCAGGTGAAGCCGGAGATGGTCAGCGGCCCGTTGCGCCGGCCGGTGAGGTTCGGGTAGATGCGCTCGCCGTCGACGAGCTTCTCCACGCCCTTGGTGTCCAGCAGCAGCGGGATCAGGCCGCGTTCGGGCTGGTTGAGGGGCACGTAGTAGCCGTCGGCGGTCTTGATGACCTTCCAGCCGTGTGCGGCGATGCGCTGTGCGACGGTGGCGCCGACGCCGCCGGGGCCGTCGGTGCGGGTGCCGTTGTACTGCGCTTCGGTGAGCTTGTAGGCGCACGGCGCGTCGTCGAGGATGAGGTCGGCGCGGGGAGCGTCGAGCCCCGGCGGGCTGTCGCCCGGGTGCGGGGCAGGGTAGGCCGGGATCGGTCGGGATCCGCGGAAGACGAGGCGGCCGTTGTTGGCGGCCTGGCCCTCGATGCCCTCGGCGCGGGAGGCGAGGATCTCCGCCTTGTTGGCGCGGTGGTAGTCGAGGAACTGGTGGAACGTCCACAGCGCGGAGTAGGTCTTGCGGCGCCGGTTGTTTGCGGTGTTGCCCTCGTCGGGTCGGGTCTGTCCGCCGGAGCTGCGCAGCTCCAGCAGGGAGTTGGCGACGTTCTTCAGGCCGAGGGTATTGCGCAGGATGGTTTCCTCGCTGTTGCCGACGGTGCTGCCGCCTTCGCAGCCGTAGGGGCAGGCCCACCAGCCGTCTTCGGCGCCCTTTGTGTACATGTGGCCTTCGATCATGTCCTGGGACTGGTCGAAGATGGACTGGGGCACGTTCTGGTGCCGCGGCGGCAGCATCGGCAGGTCACCGGCGCGGGCGTTGCCGTACTCGTGGCCGTCGTAGCCGGCGACGGGCCGGTAGTCGCGGACCATCTTGATGTACGCGGTGGTCTCGGGCTGACGGATCAGCGAGTAGTCGCGGTTGAGGTCCTGGCCGGCGGCGTTGCCGCGGGTGTTGTTGGCCCGACCGTCGCCGTTGATGGTGGGGACGATCAGGACGTTGGTGCGGCTGAGCAGGTCGATGATCCGGGGGTCGGTGCTGAAGGCGAGTTGCCGGGCCATGATGAGGCAGGCTTCGCGGTCGCCGGGCTCGTTGCCGTGCACGTTGCAGTTGATGGCGACGGGTGCGGTGGCGGCGACGGCCTCCGGGGTGGCCGCCGGCGGGTTGCCGAAGACCATCATGTTGATGGGCCGGTTCTGCAGGGTGCGGCCGAGCTCGACGACGCGGACGCGGTCACTGAGGGCGTCGATGGCCTCGGTGTAGGCGTACTCGTTGACGTCGTTTGTGTACTGCGCGCCGCGGGTGGTCTCCCACTGGGTGCGCAGCTGCTCGCCGGGGGTGTCGGGGTTGCCCCAGGGCGCGGTGGTCGTGGCGACGACCGGCTCGGAGTAGGGCTGTTCGGTGGTGCCGGCGCGGGCGCGTACCCGCCACTGGAACCGGTCGCCGGGGTTGAATCCGGCGTCGGCGAAGGTGGGTGATTGCTGGTTGACCTGGCGGTTGGGTCGCCAGATGCCCACGATTGTCGGTGCGCCGGTGGGGTTGCCGTTGGCGTCGACAGCTGTGCGTTCGATCTGGTAGTCGGTGGCGCCGTCGACGTGCTGCCAGGCGAGGGTGGCGTACCCGTCGCTCTGGCGGACGGTGAGGTCGGCGACCTGGTTGGGTTGCGCGGCGCTCTGGGCGTTGGCGGGGGTGGGTGAGATGGTCAGCGTGAGTGCGATGACTGTGGATATGGCAATGAGGGTGGGTCGCTTGCGTCTCATGTGGCCTCCGACTAGTTGATCGTGGCGCGACCCGCTCAGCATGGTTGTCGGAGTACGTCGATGCAATGATCTTGAGCGAATCTTGCGGCTCGCCGGGCGGAAGTGCCCGCTTTCAGCCGAGGTCGACCAGCAGGGGGCGGTGGTCGGAGATGGTGGACAGCGGGGCGGTGACGGCGCGTACCGGTGGGAGTTCGGCGAGGGCGTGCCGGTCGGCGAGGATGTGGTCGAGTTGCACGCGGGGCTGCCCGGAGGGGTAGGTGGGGCGGCGGCCCAGGGGGCGCCAGCCGGTGATGAGTCGGGCCGGGCCGGCGGGCAGGTTGAGGTCGCCGAGCAGGACGCGGGGGCCGGGCAGGGCGCGTAGCGCCTTGATGGTGCGGCGGAGTTGGTGGGCGTTCCAGCCGGGGACGAAGGACAGGTGGGTCGCGGCGACGGTGAGTGGGCCGTGGGGGGTGTCCAGGACGGCGGCGAGGACGACGCGGGGTTCGTCGTGCAGCAGGATGAGGCCACCGCCGGGGCCGGGGACGTAGACCGGGGATCGTACGGGTGCGGGTTTGAGTCGGGTGACGTGCCAGCTGCGGACGGGGTGGCGGCTGATCAGGCCGATGCCGTAGCAGGGTTCGCCGTGTCCGTCGTCGTCGTGGCGCAGTGGCCGGAACTGTTCGCCGGGGGTGCCGACGACGGCGGCGGCGAAGCGGTGGTGGGGCGCGTCGAGGGCGCGGGCGGCGATGGCGGTGAGGTCGAGGTGGCCGCTGCGGCTCTGGTCGCGGTCGACTTCCTGTAGGGCGAGGACGTCGGCGTCGAGGGCGTGGACGGCGTCGGCGAGGCGGTCGGGGTCGACGAGCCCGTCGGTGAGGGACCGTCCGTGCAGCAGGTTGAAGGTGGCCAGGCGCACCCCTGCACCCTACGTCCCCGTGGCATGGTTGCCCGGTGGTGAAGCTGCTGCTGTGTTCGGTGCTGGTGTTCGTGGCGATCGGCGCGTTGGGGGTGTGGCTGCGGCGGGCGCGGGGTCGGTGACGGGGTGAGGCTGGCCACTAACGCGCCGGTCAGGGGCGTTGGGTGGGGAGAATTGCCGGCCGTGGACGCCGTGACGCTGAGTACGCTGCTGGCCGCTGCCGCGATGGCCGGGTGGGTCGATGCCGTGGTCGGCGGTGGTGGGTTGCTGCTGCTGCCGGCGTTGCTGGTGGCGGCGCCGGGGTTGCCGGTGGCGACGGCGTTGGGCACCAACAAGTTGGCGGCGATCTTCGGTACGGCGACGGCGGCGGCGACGTACGCGCGGCGCACGAAGATCGACTGGCGGGTGGTGGGGCCGGCGGCAGGGTTCGCGGTGCTCAGCGCGGGTGTGGGTGCGGCGTTGGCGGGCGCGGTGCCGGCGTCGGCGTACCGGCCTGTGGTGTTGGTGGTGCTGGTGTCGGTGGCGTTGTTCGTGCTGCTGCGGCCCCGGCTGGGGGTGGTGGCGCAGCCGGCGCGGCGCACTCCGGTACGGGTGGCGGTGGTGATCGCGGTGGCCGGGGTGGGCATCGCCCTGTACGACGGGTTGATCGGGCCGGGTACGGGCACGTTCCTGGTGTTGGCGTTCACGATGGTGGTGGGCGCGGACTTCGTGCACGGGTCGGCGATGGCGAAGGTGGTCAACGCGGGTACGAACCTGGGTGCGCTCGTGGTGTTCGGGGTGACCGGGCACGTGTGGTGGCTGTTGGGCGCGGCGATGGCGGTGTGCAACATCGCCGGGGCGGTGGTGGGTGCGCGGATGGCGTTGCGGCGCGGCTCGGGGTTCGTGCGGGTGGTCCTGCTGGTGGTGGTGTTGGCGCTGGTGGCGAAGTTGGGCTACGACCAGTGGATGGCCCGCTGATGCCGGTGGTGGCCGAGCACGACCGGGCGGTTCTGGCGCGGCTGCTGGGGCGGGATCCCGTGTTGCACGCGTACCAGTTGGGTGATCTGGACGATTTCTTCTGGCCGTACACGTCGTGGTTTCGTCGGGGCGAGCAGGTGATCCTGCTGTATCACGGTGTGGATCCGCCGACGCTTGTGGCGTTCGCGGCGCCGGCCGGGCGCGCGGAGCTGGCGGCGTTGTTGACCGAGGCGGCGCCGGTGTTGCCGGCCCGGCTGTACGCGCACCTGTCCCCCGGTCTCACCGGGGCGCTGGACGGGTCGTTCCGGGTCGGCTCGGTCGGTCGGCATCTACGGATGGCGCTGACTGATCCGGCGCGGCTGGCGGCGGTGACGCCGGCCGGTGCGCAGTTGGGTGCTGCGGATCTGCCGCAGTTGCGCGAGCTGTACGCGCGGGCGTACCCGGGTAACTGGTTCGACGCGCGGATGCTGGACACCGGGCAGTACCTGGGGGTGCGCGACGGCGGTGAGCTGGTGGCGGTGGCGGGGGTGCACGTGTTCTCGCGGGCCTACCGGGTGGCGGCGTTGGGCAACGTGACGACGCATCCGCGGTGGCGGGGTCGGGGGTTGGGCGCGGCGGTGGTGGCGGCGCTGTGTGTCCGGCTGCGGGAGAGCGTCGAGCACGTCACGTTGAACGTGAAGGCCGACAACACGACGGCGGTGCGGCTGTACGAGCGGGTGGGGTTCACCCGGGTGGCCGACTACGACGAGTGTGTGTTGACGGCCCGGTAGCCGGTCAGCGGGGGCGGCTGGGCGAGTCGAACCGGCCGGCGCGGATTTCCCGCAGGGCACGGCGGCGGATGTCGCCGCGCAGGGTGTCGACGTAGAGGGTGCCGCGCAGGTGGTCGGTCTCGTGTTGCAGGGCGCGGGCGAGGAAGCCGCTGCCTTCGATGGTGAGTGGTTCGCCGTGCTGGTCGACGCCGTGGGCGGTGGCGTGCAGGGCGCGTCGGGTCGGGAAGTACAGCCCGGGGATGGACAGGCAGCCCTCCTCGTCGTCCTGGAGCTCGTCGGACAGTTCCAGTGTGGGGTTGATGAGGTGGCCGCGGTGCCCGTCGGCGTCGTAGACGAACACCTGGGCGCTGACGCCGATCTGGGGTGCGGCGACGCCGGCGCGGCCGGGTGCGCCGAGCAGCGTGTCCATCAGGTCGGCCACGAGGGCGCGCAGCTCGGCGTCGAAGCTGGTCACCGGTTCGCATTCGGTGCGCAGGACGGGGTCGCCGATGATCCGGATGGGCCGCATGGTCATGGGGTCAGCGTATCGGCGGTGGTGGCCGTCGCCCGGCGAGGGTCGCGCGGATCGGTGCGGTTTTCGCCGCGGCTTCGGCGACCTCGGCGTGGGCGTCGCTGTCCCAGGTGATGCCGCCGCCGGCCCAGGTGTGCAGCTTCTCGCCGTCGGCGGCGGCGGTGCGGATGGTCAGGCCGAGGTCGACGCGGCCGGGGGCGATCCAGCCGAGCGCGCCCATGCTGGCGCCTCTGCCGACGGGTTCGAGGGCGGCGATCTGGGTGAGGGCCGCGTGTTTGGGTGCGCCGGTGACGGAGCCGCCGGGGCAGGTGGCGCGCAGCAGGTCGGCCAGGCCGAGGCCGTCGGCGGCGTGGGCGCGGACTGTCGACTCGGCCTGCCACAGGTCACACCAGCGGCGTACGGCGAACAGGTCGTCGACAACGACGGTGCCGGTGCGGGCGACGCGGGCGAGGTCGTTGCGTTCCAGGTCGACGATCATGATGTGTTCGGCGCGTTCCTTGGCGCTGGCGAGCAGTTCGGCGCGGCCGGCTGGGGTGGCGGGGCGGGTGCCTTTGATGGGTCGGGTGATCAGCTGCCCGTCGTGGGCTTCGATGAGGGTTTCCGGTGAGGCGCAGCCGATGGCCCAGCCGTCGCCGGTGAGCACGCCGCCGTAGCGGGCGCCGGGGAGCGCGCCGAGGCGCCGCAGGGCGGGGATCGGGTCGCCGGTGTAGCGGGCGGCGGCGTGGCCGACGAGGTTGGTCTGGTAGACGTCGCCGCGGCCGATGGCGGCGCGGACGGCGTCGACGGCGTGGGCGTGCTGGGCGGGTGTCCAGCTCTCGGCCCAGTCGCCGAGCCACCAGCCGGCGGGTGGGCCGCTGACCGGTGTGGTGCTCGGGCGGTGGTGGTAGACGACGACGGCGAGGTCGGGCAGGGTGGGCGCGGGCTCGGCGTTGCCCTGTGGGCCGCCGGTCAGGTACGCGCCGGCGGCGGCGGACAGGTACAGGGCGGCGCCGCAGAGCCCGGTGTCGGTGCGGTGGCCGGTGGGTGTGGGTCGGGCCAGGTCGTGCAGGGGCAGCCCGTGCGCGGCGAGGAACTCCTGCGCGAGCGCGGCGGGGTCGCCTCCGTCGGTGCGGCGCCAGTGCAGACGGGCGCGTTCCACGAGCGCCCCGCGGCACCCAGCGGGGGCGGCGGGCGCATCGACCAGCACCTCTGGGAGCGTTTCCACGCCGTATGGACTGATCTTCCTCATCCGTTCAGTGGATTTCCCGTACACAAGACCGACACCTGCTCGATGCTGGACACTTTCACTTGGTACTGTGCGTCACTGGTCATGTGAACCATGACACAGTGCCCCCACAGTCCGGAGAACCCGATGTGCCAGCACCAGCCGACCTGCCCTTCCGCCGAAGCCACTGACCGGGACGCCGCCCGGGTCCTCGCCTGCTTCCCTGAGCAGGGCTGGAGCCTGCTCTGCAACGGTGTCATCGTTTTCGAGGACACCGGTGAGCTGCTCCCCGACGGCAGCAGCATCGCCCCGCACCGCGGCCCCGCCCGACACGCCCTCGCGGCCTGATTGACCACCCAGCGTCACCGAATCGCCGCCGCCGACCCAGGCTAGTCCCCCGGTACGGGACACCCGAGCCCAGGTCAGCGCGGCTGCCGGGGCGGCACACCGCCCGCCCCGGCCCGCCGTCGCCGGTCTTGACCGCCTCCGGCGGTGTCAGTCCTCGAACGCCTCCGGCGACGGGCACGAGCAGACCAGATTCCGGTCGCCGTACGCGCCGTCGACGCGCCGCACCGGCGGCCAGTACTTCCCCGCCCGGTCCACGCCCGCCGGGTACGCGCCCACCGACCGCGGGTACGGGTGCGGCCACTCGTCACCGCTGACCATCGCCGCGGTGTGCGGCGCGTTCGCCAGGGGGTTGTCCCCCGCCGGCCACTCCCCGGCTCCCACCTTGTCGATCTCCGCGCGGATCGCGATCATCGCGTCGCAGAACCGGTCCAGCTCGGCCAGGTCCTCACTCTCGGTCGGCTCCACCATCAGCGTCCCCGCCACGGGGAACGACATCGTCGGGGCGTGGAAGCCGTAGTCGATGAGCCGCTTCGCCACGTCGTCGACGCTCACCCCCGTCGCCTTCGTCAACGGCCGCAGGTCCAGGATGCACTCGTGCGCCACCAGGCCCTTGTTGCCGGCGTACAGCACCGGATAGTGCCCGCGCAGCCGCGCCGCCACATAGTTCGCGGCGAGGACCGCGACACCGGTGGCCCGGGTCAGGCCGGCCGCGCCCATCATCCGCAGGTACGCCCACGGGATCGGCAGGATCCCCGCCGACCCGTACTTCGCCGCCGAGATCGCCGGCGTGGCGTCGGCGTGCGCGCCGAGCGGGTCGCCGGGCAGGAACGGCGCCAGGTGGGAGCGCACCGCCACCGGACCCACACCGGGGCCGCCACCGCCGTGGGGGATGCAGAACGTCTTGTGCAGGTTCAGGTGCGACACGTCCGCGCCGAACTTGCCCGGCTTGGCGAAACCGACGAGCGCGTTGAGGTTGGCCCCGTCGACGTACACCTGGCCGCCGGCGTCGTGGACCTTCGCGCACAGCGACGCGATGCCCGTCTCGTACACGCCGTGCGTCGACGGGTACGTCACCATGATCGCGGCGAGCGCGTCGCGGTGCTTGTCGATCTTCGCGTCGAGGTCGACCAGGTCGACGTTGCCGTCGTCGTCGCAGGCCACCACGACGACCCGCATGCCGGCCATCACCGCCGACGCCGCGTTGGTGCCGTGCGCCGACGACGGGATCAGGCACACGTCGCGGTGCGACTCGCCCCGCGACGCGTGGTAGGAGCAGATCGCCAGCAGTCCGGCCAGCTCACCCTGCGACCCGGCGTTGGGCTGCACGCTGACCGCGTCGTAGCCGGTCACCTCGGCCAGCCACGACTCCAGCTGGCCGATCATCTCCCGGTAGCCGGCGGTCTGCGCGTCCGGCGCGAACGGGTGGATGTTGGCGAACTCCGCCCAGGAGATCGGCTCCATCTCGGTGGTCGCGTTGAGCTTCATCGTGCACGACCCCAGCGGGATCATGCCCCGGTCCAGGGCGTAGTCGAAGTCCGACAGCCGCCGCAGGTAGCGCAGCATCGCCGTCTCCGAGTGGTGGCTGCGAAACACCGGGTGGGTGAGGAAGTCGCTCGCCCGCGCCAGGTCGCCCGGCAGCGCCGTGTCGCCATCGCCGTCGAACGCGGGCACCCCGAACGCCGCCCACACCGCCTCCAGGTGCGCCACAGTCGTCGTCTCGTCGCAGGACATGCCCACCCGGTCGGCGTCGACGAGCCGCAGGTTCACCCCACGCTCGGCGGCGGCCGCGACGACCTGCTCCGCCCGGCCCGGCACGGTCGCGGTGATCGTGTCGAAGAACGCGACGTCTGCGACCCGCACGCCGCCGGCGCGCAGCCCGGCCGCGAGCCGCGCCGTCATGTCATGGGTACGCGTCGCGATGTCCCGCAGCCCGTCCGGGCCGTGATAGACGGCGTACATGCCGGCCATCACCGCGAGGAGCACCTGGGCGGTGCAGATGTTGCTCGTCGCCTTCTCCCGCCGGATGTGCTGCTCACGGGTCTGCAACGCCAGCCGGTAGGCCGGGTTGCCGTCGGCGTCACGCGACACACCGACAAGGCGGCCGGGCAGCATCCGCTCCAGGCCCGAGCGCACCGCCAGGTAACCGGCGTGCGGCCCACCGAAGCCCATAGGTACGCCGAAACGCTGCGTGGTGCCGGCGGCGATGTCCACGCCGATCTCCCCCGGCGCGCGCAGCAACGTCAACGCCAGCAGGTCCGCGGCGACGGTGACCAGGGCCCCTACGGTGTGCGCGGCCTCCACGAGCGCGGAATGGTCACGGATCGCCCCGGAAGCCCCCGGGTACTGCAGGTGCAGGCCGAAGAACTCCTGCGGCAGCTCATCGTGGTCGACGTCGACGACCCGCACCTCGATGCCCAGCGGCTCCGCCCGACTGGCGATCACCGCGATGGTCTGCGGCAGCGTGTCGGCGTCGACGACGTACACACGGCTCTTGCTCTTGGACGCCCGACGGGCCAGGGTCATGGCCTCCGCGGCGGCGGTGCCCTCGTCGAGCATCGAGGCGTTCGCGGTGGCCAGCCCGGTCAGGTCGGTGACCATGGTCTGGAAGTTCAGCAACGCCTCCAGCCGGCCCTGGCTGATCTCCGGCTGGTACGGCGTGTACGCCGTGTACCAGGCCGGGTCCTCCAGCACGTTGCGGCGGATCACCGCCGGGGTGTGCGTGCCGTGGTAGCCCAGGCCGATCATCGACACGGCCACGGTGTTACGCGCCGCCAGGGCCCGCAGCTCGGCGATCGCCTCGGCCTCGGTGGCCGCCTCCGGCAGGTCCAGGGTGCCGTGCCAGCGGATCACCTCGGGAATCGCCGCGTCCATCAGCTCGTCGACCGAGCCGTGCCCGACGACCTCCAACATGCGGCGCTCATCGTCCGGTCCGGGACCGATGTGACGGGTGGCGAACTGCTCAACGGTCATCAGTGGCACTCCCGGGGCGAGGTCGACGTGTCGGCCTCCCCCTCTGTCGCACCCCACAGGGCGCTCCACAGTGCCTGCCCACGAGGTCCTTTTGCCTGAGAGGTTCCGGGGAGGATTTGCCCCTTCGGCGCCGCCCCGGGTGCTGTCGGGCGGTCTCTCCCACGTGGGTGTTACCGGCGTGGTCAACGCTACCAGCGCCGGTGTTTCCAACCGATGTCCTACCCCCGGACCATCACACCGACGCCCCGGCGGCGACCCGCTCGGCAAGGACGGGCAGCACCACGCCCAACGGCGCGTCCACGCACACCGTGGCGTACCCGTCACCACGGGTCGGCCCCTGGTTGACGATCGCGACCGGAATGCCGTTGTTCGCCGCGCGGATCACGAACCGGCGACCCGACATCACCGTCAACGACGAGCCCAACACCACCAACGCCCGCGCCCGCTCCACCAGGTCGAAACACCGCGCCACCCGCTGCGGCGGCACCGTCTCGCCGAAGAACACCACGTCCGGTTTCAGCATGCCTGTCTGACAGATCCCGCAGTCCACCGGCCGGAACCCCGCCACCTGCTCGTCGGGGAGATCCACATCACCGTCCGGGTTGACCGCGTCGACCTGCGCCACGAAGTCCGGATTCGCCTCGCGCAGCCGCCGGTCCACCTCCTCCCGGGAGGTCAGGTTGCCGCAGTCCAGGCATGTCACCTCGTCGAGGCGGCCGTGCAACTCCACCACCGGAGCGCTGCCGGCGGCGCCGTGCAACCCGTCCACGTTCTGGGTGATCACCGCGTCGACCAGGCCGGCGTGTTGCAGCCGCGCCACCGCCCGATGCCCGTCGTTCGGCGCGGCCCGCGCGATCAACCGCCACCCCAGATGGCTGCGCGCCCAGTACCGCCGCCGCGCCAGCGCATCGCCGGTGAACGCCTGGAACGTCATGGGCGTGTGCCGGCGGGCCACCCCGCTGGGCCCCCGGTAATCCGGGATACCCGACTCGGTGGACAGGCCCGCCCCGCTGAGCACCACCACCCGCCCGCCTGCCAGCAGCGAGGTCAACGCATCGAGGCTGTCGGTCACCCCACCATGCTGCCTCAACCCGCCCACCGCCGACCAACCCCGCCCTCGGCCGTGCACGAGCCGCGACCGGCCCCGGCCGGTACGTTGAAACGATGCGCATCGTCATCGCCGGAGGCCACGGCAAGATCGCCCGACTGCTGGAGCGTCACCTCGCCGACCGAGGCGACACCCCTGTCGGCCTCATCCGCAACCCCGACCAGGCGCCCGCGCTGCGCGACGCCGGCGCCACCCCCGTCGTCTGCGACCTCGAACACGCCGACGTCACCGACCTCGCCGCGCACCTCGACGGCGCCGACGCGGTGATCTTCGCTGCCGGAGCCGGCCCCGGCAGCGGCGCCGCCCGCAAGGACACCGTCGACCGGGGCGCCGCCGCGCTCCTCGCCGACGCCGCCACCCACGCCGGCGTCCACCGCTACCTGCTGGTGTCCTCCATGGGCGTGGACAAGCCACCAAGCCCCGGCACCGACGACGTGTGGGCCGCGTACCTGCTGGCCAAACGCGCCGCCGAGGACGACCTGCGCGCCCGCGACCTCGCCTGGACGGTGCTGCGCCCCGGCCGCCTCACCGACGACGACCCGACCGGCCACGTCACCCTCACCCGCCACGCCGGTAGCGGCGCCATCAGCCGCGCCGACGTCGCCCTCGTCCTCGCCGCGCTCCTGGACGCACCCCACACCGTCGGCGCGACACTGGAACTCGTCGCCGGGCCGACACCCATCGCCGACGCCGTCACCGCCGCCCGCACCTGACCGGTGGGGTCCGTCATCAGCGGACCCCACCGGTCACACACCTCAGCGCTGGTGGTGCCGCGGCAACGCCGTCTGACCCGGCGCACCGTCCACGAACGGCGCACCCGGTGTCTGCGCGGCGATCCGATCCATC
Organism: Micromonospora profundi; assembly: GCF_011927785.1. Lineage (NCBI taxonomy): Bacteria > Bacillati > Actinomycetota > Actinomycetes > Micromonosporales > Micromonosporaceae > Micromonospora > Micromonospora profundi. The sequence continues at coordinate 2,325,581 of NZ_JAATJK010000001.1, forward strand.
GTCCGCGCCAACTGCTCACTGCCCTCGTCGAGATGACGCGCCGCCGCCTGCATGTGCGACACCATCATCTCCCCGAAGATCCGCAACGCCTCCCGGGTCGCCACCGAATCGTCGAAGCTCGGCCCGGCCGACGCGCGGTAGTCCGCCACCGCCCGCTCCGCCTCCAGCTTCGCCTCCTCCGCGGCCGCCCGCATGTAACTCTCGTACTGCACCCGGGCGTACTCGGCGACCCGCCGCGCGTAGTCGTGCGCCTGCGCGATGATCTGCTCCGCCTCCCGCTGCGCCGCCGACAGCAGATTCACCTCCTTCGCCGCAGGGGTCTTCGCCACCGCACCCGCGCTCGGGATCACCCCGTGCCGGTGCAACTCCACCCGGTCGGTGAGGCGCTCGTTCTCCGCCCGCAGATTCGCGATCTGCGTCGCCATCAAATCCAACTCGTCGGCGACCTGCACCCGGAACCGATCCACGTCGGCGCTGTCATAGCCGCGCCTCGCGAACGGCGCCGCACCGAACTCCCACCGCCGGACCCGGTCGGCCGTCATCCGCACCTGCACACCACCGGAGACCTGCACACCGTCGTACCGGCTGATCGGGGTCGCGCTCACTGCTCACCCCTCTCACTCGACTGCTGCCGCACCGCCGTACGCCACGCCGGGCCGTACCACTGCGCGCCCAAACCCTCGTGGTGCACCTGACCGGCGTGGAAACCCGCCCGCGCCAACGCCTGCACCGAATGCGACACCATCTCGTCGGACCCACACACGTACACGTGCCGGGAACGCCAGTCAGCATCGCTCAACGCCCGGTCCACCGCGTGCACGAACTCCCCCGGCCGGTTCACATCCGCACCCACCACATACGTCACCGTCAACCACGGACACGACGACGCCAACTTGTCGATCGCGTCGCTGTCATAGAACTCGCTGCGCGAACGAGCCCCCACGTACAGGTCCACCCGACGGCGGGAACCCTCCGCGGCGACCTGCTCCACCAACGCCTTCACCGGCGCCCAGCCGGTGCCCGCCGCCAGCAACAACAGATCGCTGGAGCCGGCCGACCACAACGCCAACCGCTCCCCCACCGGCGCGGCCAGGTGCACCCGGTCACCCACCGACGACCCGTACACCAGCCGCGACGACACCGCACCACCCGGCGCGGCCCGCACATGCAGCTCCAACGTGCCGTCCGCGCGGGGCGCGTTCGCCGGCGAGTAGTACCGCCACGACCGCACCGACGGATGCGACACACCGATCGACTGACCCGGCGTGAACGGCAACAGGTACTGCGGACGTACCGTCAACACCGCCACGTCGAACGCCCGCCGCTCGTGAGCCACGATCTCCGCCACCCACCACGGCGGATTCACCGCCTCCGCCGCCTGCGCCGCCTCCGTCATCACCTGCGCGACCAGCCCGTACGCCGCGGCCCAGTCCTGGGCCAACTCGTCGGTCCACTGCTCCGCCAGGAAATGCTGCAACGTCGCCAGCAGCGCCTCACCGACCGCCGGATAGTGCTCGGCGCGGACCGCGAACTTCCGGTGGTCCGCCCCCAGATCCTGCAGATAACCCACCAGCTGGTCCACCTGGTCCACATGCGACACGATGTGCCCCAACGCGGTGACGAGGCGGTCCCGCTGACCGGCCATGTTCGTGGGGAACATCTGCCGGGTCTCCGGGTGAGCCAGAAACAACGTCGAATAGAAAAAGAGCGGAACCTGATCGCCGTGCCCGGCGACCAGCGACCAGCTCTGCTTGAGTCGGGCCGCGTCCACGCTCAGGCGCCCGGACGCGTCCCGGCGGCCACCACCTGGTCCTGAACCTGCGCCAGCACAGCCTGCACGTCGGTCAGGATGTCCTCCGGAACCCCCAGCTCGGTCAACGCCGCGCTCAGGTGCCCACCGACCTTGGCGTACTGCTCCGCAGTGATACCCAAGGGCTGGTGCGCCTCGGCCAACCCACGGCCCGCGTACTCGTCCGGGCCACCCAGCACCACCGCCAGCATCAGCGCGAGATGCCGCCGCTGACCCGCCATGTCCACAGAGGTGAAGTAGGTCGCCAGCTCAGGGTCGGCGAGCACCTTGTCGTAGAACAGCTCGACGGCCGCCTTCACAGCGTTCGCACCGCCAATGCGGTCGTAGTGCGAGGAGGGAGCGGTTTCTTGCGTAACCGTCACGGTCATTCCTTCCAGGAATGGAGGGGTCGCGCCGGGTCAGCGCGCAGGGGCAACGGCCACCGGCGCACCACCCTCACGCCACGGCGCCACACCGATGGACCGTGTCGGACGATAGCGTGCCGCTGACGCCCGGTCAGGGCCCCCCTATCCGATTCCCGACAACGCCACACACGCAGCGTCACCACGGCCAGGTCAGGGCCCATGACCGCACCCCACAGTGGACCCGACCCGGGGCAACACCACCGCCTCGGCTCGGCTTCCCGGAAATCGGGGCGCCCGAGGCGCCCCGACACCGCGATTTCCAGAAAGGCGAGTCGATCACAGGACTGCGAAAGGAACCCGCAACAGCGGGGACGGGACTCAGCCCGCGCGCCGCCGCGCCCGCCGGGCCGCCAACTCGTCGGCCACCGACTCCACCTCGGACGCCACCGCCGGCTCCGCAGGGCCACTCGCCGGCTCCGCAGGCAGATGCGACAACGACCCCTGGATCTCCTTGAAAGCCCCACCGATCGCGATCCCGAACACACCCTGGCCACCCTGCAACAGGTCGACCACCTCTTCCGGAGACCGGCACTCGTACACGGTCGTCCCATCAGAGATCAGCGTGATCCCCGCCAGATCCTCCACACCACGCGACCGCAACGCCTCGATCGCCTTACGGATGTTCTGCAGGGACACCCCCGCATCCAACAACCGCTTCACGACCTTCAACACCACAAGGTCCCGGAACGAATACAACCGCTGCGTCCCCGAACCCGAGGCGTCCCGCACGCTCGGCACCACAAGCGTCGTCCGCGCCCAGTAATCCAACTGCCGATAACTGATGCCCACCGCGTGACAAGCCGTCACACCTCGGTAGCCCACCGAGCCATCACTCTCAGTCGCCGAGACACCCGGCTCACTCAACTGTGCACCCGGATCGGAATCCTGCGGCTCGTGCATCCGGACAACCTCCCCGTCAGTGCGGCGACGCGTCGTTTCCGGGACGCGCACCCCTCGACACGGCAACCCTATCGCCACGCTCAGGAGTTACCACGGAGAAACAGGCGCGACACGCCGCACAGCCACCCGAGAAAGATCACCAACCCGCCCCGGGGCATCACCAACAGTGACACCCACCCGGGAACCGAGCCCCGTCAGCCCGCGAAATCCTCCGGACGCACCTGCTCCAGGAACTCGCGGAACTTCTCCACCTCGTCCTCCTGCTCGTCAGGGATAACGATCCCCGCCTCGCTGAGGACCTGCTCAGCACAACGAATCGGCGCACCAACCCGCAACGCCAACGCGATCGAATCGCTCGGCCGCGCCGACACCCGCACCCCATCGCCGATCAACAGATCCGCGTAGAACACGTTCTCCTTGAGCTCAGTGATCTCCACCGCCTGCAACGGCGCCTGCAACGCCGCCAACACGTCCCGCAGAAGATCATGCGTCAACGGGCGGGCAGGCTTCACACCCTGCTGCTCATAAGCGATGGCCGTGGCCTCGACCGCGCCGATCCAGATCGGCAGATAGCGGTCGCCCTCGACCTCCCTGAGCAGGACGATCGGCTGGTTGCTGGGCAGCTCCACCCGAACTCCGACCACGCTCAGCTCGCGCACCGCCGCCTCCGTGTCGTCGTCAACCTACGCACCGCGCCCTTCCCTGCACGGTACACGGACCGCAACACGGCCGTCCCATGCGCTACAGCACCACGCCCGCGCCAGAAAGGGGTTACCCCGGCAAGCCTACGGCACTCTTCCCGAAAGAGATCTTTCCGCTCCGCCACCGCCCAGCCGGCACATCACCGACCCAACGTCGACCGCAGACCCACCCGCACCAACGCCGCATGCAACTGCTCCGACAACGCCACCAACTCCCGCGCCGTCTCCGCAGCCCGCGCCCGCGCCGCCGGATCACTCTGCCGCGCCAACGGCGCCACCAACTGAGCGAACAAACCGACCTCACGATCGGCAGCACTCCGGTAACCCCGCAGATGCCGCGGCTCCAACCCGTACGCCGCCAACCCCGCCACCGCCGACGCGATGATCAACGCATCCCCGTCGTACCAGCCGGGCGGATCCGACACGAGCACACCGAGGCGCTCCAACTCCACCAACGTCGAGTCGTCGATCCCACTACGGGCCACCAGATCAGCCCGGCCGAGCCGCACCTGCGACGACTCGGCCGGCTCCGCCGACTCCCGACCCGGCACCGCACCATCAGGACCCACCGCCACCAACGAAGGCCGCGACCGCCCCGGCTGCTCACCGGACGAATCCCACTCCGCCAACTGCTCACGGATCACCCGCAACGGCAGATACCGGTCCCGCTGCGCGGACAGCACGAACCGCAACCGCGCCACATCGTCCCAGCTGTACTTCCGGTAACCAGCCGCCGTCCGCTGCGGCTCAACCAGGCCTTCGGCCTCGAGGAACCGCAGCTTCGAAATCGTGGTGTCCGGGAAATCCACCCGCAACTGCCCCAGCACCTCACCGATGCTCATCAACGGCTGGGACCGGGCCGCCCCGGGTGGCGTGGAGGCCGCAGGCTCGTTCACCCCCGGCCGGCCTCCTCCTCCGGGCGCGGACCGGCGATGAACACCACCCGGAACTTACCGATCTGAACCTCGTCACCATTGCTCAACGTGGCCGCCTCGACCCGCTCACGATTCACATACGTGCCGTTGAGGCTGCCCACATCCCGCACGGTGAAGGTGCCACCGTCCCGGTGGAACTCAGCATGCCGCCGCGACACCGTCACATCGTCCAGGAAGATGTCACTGTCCGGGTGCCGGCCACTGGTCGTCACATCGTGGTCCAACAAGAACCGGGCACCCGCATTCGGACCCCGACGAACCACCAGCAGCGCCATACCGGGCGGCAACGAACCGGACATCCGGCTCGGCACCACGTCGGTGTCCGGGCCCTCCAGCACTTCGTCGAGCGAGCCGAGATTGAGCGTCGAAGTGACGTCGAGCGGGGGGAACTCGTCGTCTGGCCGCGTCATGGGACCACCTCACGGATCTGTTCGGTCGGCGTCGGGTAATGGCGGGTCTGGCCGCCGGGCACTCGAACACCCGGCGGCTGGCTCCCCGTGCCCGGGAAGGCAATTCCGCAACGCTCAACTAATGGTTTCTTCTCGGTCGACTGGGCGAGCCTAGCCAGCGCCGAAATGCAGGGCAACCGGACGCGCGCAGACAACCCGCCCGCCGGATCAAGCACACTCAGCCTTCGGTGATCTTCTGGTACGCGCCCGCAGTCAGCAACCCGTCCAACGCCGTCGGGTCATTCGGCGTGATCTCCACCAACCAACCCGCACCATACGGATCCGAGTTGATCAACTCGGGCGTGTCGCCAAGCGCCTCGTTGCGCGCCGCCACCGTACCCGCCACCGGCGCGTAGATCTCCGACACACTCTTCGTCGACTCGATCTCACCCAACGAATCACCGGCCGCGACCACCGCACCGACCTCAGGCAACTGCACGTACACGATGTCGCCAAGCGCGTCCTGCGCGAAGTGCGTGATGCCGACCCGGGCCGAACCCGTGCCCTCACCCGCCACCCACTCATGCTCGGCGGTGTATCGCAGATCCTCGGGAATCACCAGACGCGTCCTCATCCATCGGTGCCCCGGACCACCGGCCCGGCGCGGCCGCGCCGGTCAGGAGACCGGACGGGCGTGTTCCAACCTGATCGGCGCGTGCAGCGCCGAAACCTCGGCAACCTCACGCTCCCCAAACGTCACGTTACCGCCGTCACCCCGGACCGACGCGACCACCCCGCCAGGAATGTTCAACGCCGTACGCATCGTCGCCGGATCACCGATCACCGTGATCGTGAACGGCGGCGCCAACCGCCGCCCCTCCACCACCAACGACCCGTTCTCCCCGTCCAGGAAGTACGTCGACGCGATGACCCGGACCGCCGTCCGGTCACCACCGGAGATCTGCATCGCCTCCGCGCCAGCGCCCCGCAGCTCCTGCACCGCGTCCAAGACCCGCGTCGCCGAGATCGGCTTGGCCCCACTGATGAACTGCACCGTCAGACCCGGCCCCACCGCCGGCAACGTCCCCGCCAGAACACCAAGCTCGTCCGCCCGACGTGTCGCCTCGTCCAACGCCGCCTGGCGGCCCTGCTCACCCGAGGCCAACTGCCGCTGGCTGTCCTCCAACGCCCGGATGTCCTGCTGAAGCCGGTTCTCCCGCGCATCCAGATCCGACAGGATCCGCACCAGGTCCTCCTGCCGCGTCGCCCCCAACGTCGGATCCGTCGACGTCGTCTTCAACTGCACCACGAGGGTGAAACCCAGCAACGCCAACAACGCCGCGATCATCACCCCTGCCGTACTCAACCGCGACCGGCCAGCAACCACCGGCTCCCCCGACCGCTGCACAGCCGGCTCCGCCAACCCGTCGGACCGCTCGACCGGCTCCTCCGACCGCGACACCGCGCTCAGGTCCACCGTCGCACCGTCATCGACAGGCGCCACACCAGGCTCCCCGGCCGGAGGCTCCGCCTCCACCGGGCCCTGCGGCGCCAACGGACTCAGCTCGTCCGGATCCGGCGCATCCGGCCGAGGGTCCGGCTCACCCGCCGGGCCACCCGGCCGCGCCGGACCCGCCGGCTGCGGCCAACCCGTCCCCGTCTCCGTCTGCTCGTCGCTCATCGCATCAAACCTACGCCCGGAACAGGTGCCGGCGGATCGCCGCCACATTCCCGAAGATCCGCACACCCAGCACGACGACCACACCGGTGGACAACTGCCCGCCCACCCCCAACTGGTCACCCAGGTACACGATCAGGCCCGCCACCAGCACATTCGAGATGAACGACACCACGAACTGCTTGTCGTCGAAGATGCGGTCCAACTTCGCCCGCACCCCACCGAACACCGCATCCAACGCGGCAACCACCGCGATCGGCAGGTACGGCTGCAACGCCGCCGGCACCGTGGGATCAAGCCACACCCCGAGCACCACACCGGCGAGCAACGCCAGCACCGCGATCATCGGCCACCTCCGGAAGGGCTAGCGGTCGCCGAGGGACCCGACGACCCGGGACTGCCGGACCGGCCACCCGACACAGAAGGGCTCGGACTGACCGACGGCTTGGCGTAGCGTAGCTGCGGCTCCGGCGCCGCCGGCAGGGTGAGGTCCTCAGCGCCCCGCACACCGAACGACAGGCCCGTCTGCTGCGCGACCTCCCGCATCAACGCCGCATTACGGCTCGCCTCGAACTGGCGACGCATCGACCCCGGTCCGATCGCCGACACCTCGTACGGTCCAGTCACCGGCCGGAAATCCACAAGGATCGCCTCACCCGCCGAACGGATCGTCGACGTCGAGGTCAGCCGCTGTCCGTTGATGGCGATCGCCTCCGCACCGGCACTCCACAACGCGTTCGCCACACCTTGAAGATCGCTGTAGAGCACCCGCGGCGGCCCCGCCCCCGCACCGGTCACCGCGTCCGCGTTGCCTGGCGCGTCCGCCAACCGCACCACCACGCCGTCGCCGCGCACCCGGCCCAGCCCGGTGCTCGCCTCCAGGTCCCGCAGTCGCGCCGCCGTCGACCCGCTCAACGCCGCGTCCCGCTGCCGGCTGACCTCCTCGCGCAGCTGGTCCGCACGCTGCGACAACCTGTCGGTCTGACTCTCCCGGTCCTTGATCTGCGCCACCAGCCCGGAACGGGCCTGCGCGCGCCCCGGCTCGTCGGCCATCGTCTGCCGGTAGGCGACCGCGAACAGGAAGCCCAGCACCACCACCACGGCCAGGCTCACCGAGCGCCCGGACCAGGCCCGCCAACCCCGCTCCGGCGTCGGCACACCCTTGCGCCGGCGTGCCGTCGCCGCGTCGGCGTACCCCGGGTCCAGCGGATTGCGGAACAGTTCGGTGAGGAAGTCCGGCGCGTACACCCGATCCTGACGCGGCCGCTCCGGCCGCTGAGGCGGGGTCGCGCTCACGCCGCCGCTCCCGGCCCGCGTGCCGCGCGCACCAGCCGTGCCGCCTGCACCACGTACATCGCGCCGGCCACCCAGTAGAGCACCAGACCCCACCAGGCCAGGCCCCAGCCGATGGCGGCGGCAGCCGTGGCCACCCCGCTCGCCGCGGTCGCCAACAACAGCACCGGGAACGCCGCCAGCAACAGGAACGTGGCGGTCTTACCGACGTAGTGCACCGGGGGCGGGCCGTACCCGTAGCGGCGCAGCACCGCCAGCGAGCCGAGCAGCAGCAACTCCCGCGCCAGCAGCGCCGCGGTGAACTGCCACGGCACCACCTCCCGCACGGTGAAGGCGACAAGGGTGGCGAGGATGTAGAGCCGGTCTGCCAGCGGGTCGAGCAACTCCCCCAGTCGGCTCACCTGGCGCATCCGGCGGGCGATCCAGCCGTCCACCCAGTCGGTCGTGCCGCCGATGGCCAGCACGATCACGGCCGCCACGTCCGCGCGCTCCACAAGGAACAGGTACAGGAAGATCGGTACGCCCAGCAGCCGCCCGAAGCTGATCAGGTTGGGCAGGGTGAGCACCTGGTTGCTCGGGGCCTGGTCGTCGATGTCCCGCGGATGCTCTGCCCGAGCCGGCCGACTCGACACCGAACCTCCTCCACGGCACGCTCCGGCACCGGCCGTCATCGGCGCGGCGGAGGTCGTACGCGCTGTCGGGCCGGCAACGCCGGCTCCCCTGCGGCCCCGGGGCGGGACCCGTTCCCTGATGCGGCCCGCGATCTCGATGATCACGGGCCGGGTGAGTGCGCTGCCACTATATCGGGCTCGTGCCCGAGCGCCGGGTGCCGCTGCTCGCTCATCGGTGCGGCGTTCACCTGTTGTGGCGTGGATCACCACGCGTAGAGCGTCCTAGGATGCTAGTTCAAGGTTGAACGCTCAGGCCGTCTGCACGGCCGCCGCATCGGGCTGCTGCTCCGGCACCGTCTGGCTGGCCGCCCGGGCGAAGGCATGCAACGCCTGCAACAGGTCCTGCTGCATCCGGGGCGGCATCCGATCCAACACCACCTGCACCGCGTGCTGGCGCCGCTGCGCCAGCTCAGACAGCAGGGTCTGCGCCGCCGCCGTCGGCACCAGCCGCACCTCCCGCCGATCCCGCGGGTCGGCCACCCGGCGCAGCAGACCCGTCGCCTCCAACCGGTCACAGAGCCGGCTGGCCGACGACGGCACCACGTCCAACAACTCGGCCAACCCGTTGACGTTGGTCTCCGGCCGGCTGCTGATCAGCGCCAGCACCCGCAGCTGGGTCGGCGGCACGGGATGCCGCAACGACGCCGACTCAAGTACGGCGATCAGCGTCTCGGCGGCCGCGTCGATCGCCGAGGCGAGATCCACAGGTCGATCCACCTGATGTCCCCTGCCGTCGTCGCGCTGGTGCCCGCCCGGCGCGGCGCTGATCCTCATCCGCCGTTCCGCTCGCGCGGACCGTGCCAATCCAGGCAGACCACGACCGCGTCGTCGCGCAAGTCGGAATCCGCGTGATAGGCGTGCAGTTCGCGCATCACCGTACCAACCGCTTCGGCCGCTGGCTGCAACCGCGTGGCACGCAGAGAACGCGCCATCGCCCTCTGACCGTACGGCTCCCGGCCGGCCGGCTCCGCGGCCCACACGCCGTCACTGACCACGAAGACCCGCTCCCCCGGCGTGAGCTGGAACTCCTGCACCTCGTAACGGGTCTCGGCGAACATTCCCAGCGGCAACTGCTGCTCCAGGCTGATCGGCTCGACCGTCTTGCCGCGCATCCGCAACATGTGCGGCGACCCGGCGTCGACCGCCCGCATCAGCCCCGTCGGGATGTCCAGCTCCAGCAGCAACGTCGCCACGTGCCGATGCCCCCGGTGCTGGTAGAAGACCGTGTCCGAGGCCAGCTCCGCCTGCTCCACGAGACCACCGTCAGAACGCCGCGCGTTGCGCATCGCGTTGACTGTCACCGAGGTCAGCAGCGACGCCGCCAGACCGTTGCCCTCACCGTTGAGCACCGTCAGCGTGAGCCGGTCACCGTCCAACGACCAGTCGAAGTGGTCACCACCGACCGTGTACGCCGGCTCCAGCTGACCCGCCAGGTCAAACGCGCGGTGCGCCACGCTGCGACCCGGCAGCAGGTCCCACTGCATCTCCGCGGCCATGCTCAGCCGTTCACGCCGACGAACCCGGCGGTAACGGTCGGTCTCGCGATCGGCGGCCCGCAACGCCACCGCCAGGTCGCCGGCGATGTCGGTGGCGCGACCCGTGAGGGCCGGGCCGGGCACCGACGGCAACTCGATGAGCAGCACACCGAGCCGCTCCCCCCACACCGTCAGCGGCAGGTAGAGCCGACACCCGCCGCCCTCGGCGCCGTCGCGCACCGGCTGCTGACTGCTGAAACAGCGCTGTGCCACGCTGTGGCAGGCCAGGAAGCCTGCCGCCGGCAGATCCGGGTCCAGCACCGGCCACAGCCCGCTGATCCGGTAGTCGGCGACGAACACGTCGGTGCGTACCGCGCCCAGCGCCGAACGGATCGCCCGGTCCGCGGCTTCCGCCAACTGGTCCGGTGGGGCCTCCCGCAGCGCGCGCGACACCACGTCCGGCGCGTCCACCATGCTCGCTCCTCCAGAAACTTGCTACAGGGCAAGCATCATACGGACGCCGCCGGACAGCCGGTCGGCGCGGGTCAGTCGGCGTCGCGCGTGGCCAGCACCCCGTGGAACGCGTCCGGCACCTCCACCGGCGGGCCGTCCGGTCGCCACCTGTTGACCGGAACGATCCCGTCGGACGTCGGCCGCCACCGGCCCAGCAGCGGCGCGAACGCCGCCGGAGGACGCATCCGGAACGCCGGCCCCATCATCGCCAGCGCCTGCGGATAGCCCGCCAACTCCTCGGTGTCGAAATCCACCGCCAGCAGGCTGCCCGGCGCGGCCGCCGCGTACAGCTCGTCGAGCGTCCGGGTCAGCGTGTCGTCGTCGAGGAACGCCGCGAGCCCGAGGAACACCACCCCCACCGGCCGCCGCCCCCAGCCCGGGACGAAACGGTGCAGCTGCGACGGATCGATGGTGCCGATGTCGGTGGCGTCACCGCGGCCGTAGCCGGCCCGGTCGCTGTCGGCGAGGATGCTCTGCCCCAACCGGATGGTGACCGGATCCACGTCGGTGTAGAGCACTGTGGCGTCGGTGGCGACCTCGTGCACGTTGCCCATCGTGGGCACCCCCGCGCCGAAGACCAGGAAACCGTCCACGCCCTGCTCGCTCATCGCCCGCACCGCCCGGCCCAGGAAGGCCCGCAGCTCGCGAAAGACCGGCGCACACGGCCCGTACGCCTGCTCGAAGGCGTGCGCGGCGGCCACGTCGACCGGGAAATGATGCTCCCCGCCCAACCAAAAGTCGATCATGCGGGCGGTGCTCGGCTCGGCCGGTTCACCCATCGACGACGCTCCCTCCGGCGGTCGGCAATCAGCGTACCGACCCGGACCCGCTCGGCGGTATCGCTCCGCCGAGCCGCCACGCCCGCGATACTGGCCGGGCAGGAGGTGGACAGTGAACTCGGCGGACAGCGCGGCGGTCGTGGTCGGCGTGGACGGCTCGGGGCAGTCCCTACGAGCGGTACGCCTGGCCGCCGCCGAGGCAGCCCGCCGGCACCGGCCGCTGCGGGTCGTCCACGGCTTCATCTGGCCGCTGCTGCACGTGCCGGACTCCCCCGCTCCGGACGCGCCGCCCGGCGGCGGTCTGCGCCACCAGGCAGAGGAACTTGTCGCCGCCGCTGTGGCCGAAGCCGAGGCCACCGTGCCCGGCCTGTCGATCTCCGGCGAGATCATCGACGGCGAGGCCGCAGCGGTGCTGATCGGCGAGTCCCCCAGCGCGGCGCTCATCGTGCTCGGCGACCGGGGAATGGGCGGCTTCACCGCGCTGATCATCGGCTCGGTGGCGGTGCAGGTCGCCGCGTACGCCGACTGCCCGGTCCTCGTGACCCGCGGCGAGCAACGCCCGGACGAGCCGGTGGTGGTGGGGATGGACGGCTCGGCGGCGTCCCGACTCGCCGCCGAATTCGCGGCCGAGACCGCCCTGACGCGCGACGTGCCGCTGCACGCCGTGCACGCCTACCGCCATCCGGGCAGCCGCGGCCCCGGCGACATGCAACCCCTGGTGTACGACGCCGACGGGCTGCGCGCCGAGCAGGAACAGGTGCTCGCCGGATGGCTGGCCGGGCTGGTCGAGAGCCACCCCGGGCTGCGACTGACCGGGGTGGCCACCCGCGGCCGGGCCCGCACCGTGCTCACCGAGGCGTCCCGTTCCGCCCAACTCGTCGTCGTCGGCGGCCACGGCAGAGGCGAGGTGACCGGGTTGCTGCTGGGGTCGGTGAGCCAGGCCGTGCTGCACCACGCCCACTGTCCCGTCGCCATCGTCCGCGCGCCCCGCTGACCACCGGGGTTGACCCGCCGCAGGACGGGTAGACGGCCGCGGTACGCCAACGGCGACGAAGGAGGCAGCAGATGCCAGGACCACGGCCGGGAAGCAACGCGTACGACAAGCAGCGGGCGCGGCTGCGCAACGCCATCGACGACTCCGGACGGCGGGTGCCCGACGGTAAGGCGAACCAGGTCGCCAACAAGATCCTCCAGGAGGATCGCGGCCAGCGGGGCGTCGTGCGCGGCGAGCGCACCTACGGCCCCAAGGGTGAGCGCGAACCGGGCGATCCGAAGTGAGGAGGGTCGACCTGGCCGACGGCGCCATCGCGGGCGCCGTCGGCAGCACAGCGCTGAACGTGGTCGGCTACCTGGACATCGCCCTGCGGGCACGGCCGGCGAGCACCACCGCGGAGCAGACCGTCGGCCGGCTGGCCGACATCGCGCACGTGGACCTCGGACCGGAGCCCCGGGCGGCGACCCGCCGCTCCGGGCTGGGGCCGTTGATCGGCTACGGGCTGGGCATCGCGGCCGGCATGGCGTTCGCGCTCTACGCCGGCGGTCGGCGGCAGTCACTGCCACTGGCCACCGGTGTGCTCGGCGCTGGCGTCATGGCCATGACCGACGGGTCCATCACCGCCCTGGGTATCAGCAACCCGCGGACGTGGGGACGCTCCGACTGGGTCTCGGACATCGTTCCGCACCTGGCGTACGGGCTGACGGCCGCCGCAACCTGGAACAGGCTGCGGCGGCCGTCACGTCGCGACAGTTAGGCCCGGGTGTCGCTGTCGTCCTCGGCGACCGGCTCACCCGCCGGGCCGTACGGCGACACCTGGCCCTTGGGCACCGGCCGACCGGCGTCTCCGCGCGACGAACCCCTGTTGCGCGGGTGCCCGGTCGGCGTGGGCCCCTTGCTGTCCTGACTGGTAGCTCCCTTGGCGTTACGCCGGAACTCCTCCTGCTGCGGGTTGACCACGAGTGTCTCCCTCCAGGTACGGCAGGCGGCATCGACCGCCTCCACCGCCGGCATACCCGCCCCGCCCGACGGCATTCCGGCCCCGCGCACCGGCTCGCTGCCGACGTGAGGGCTAGCCGGTCGCGGGGCGGGTACCCACCCGGTGTGGGCGACGATCGAGCGGTGGTGCGGGTCCTGCTGGACCGGCGGGGCGACACGTACGCGGAGGAGGCCGGGATCCGGCTCGCCGACCGACCAGGGCCGCTGTACCAGTTGCTGGTGCTGGCCACCCTCCTGAGCACCCGGATCCGGGCGTGCGTGGCTGTCGACGCCGCACGGGAGTTGTTCGCGGCCGGCTACCGCACGCCGCAGGCGATGGAGGCGGCCACCTGGCAGCAGCGGGTCGACGCGCTCGGCAGGGGTCACTACCGCCGCTACGACGAGCGGACCGCCACGATGCTCGGCACCGGCGCGCGACTGTGCCTGGACCGCTGGCACGGCGACCTGCGGCGGCTGCACCGGGAGGCTCAGGGCGACCCGGCCGGGCTGCGCCGACGGCTCACCGAGTTTCCCGGCATCGGGCCCACCGGCGCGGACATCTACCTGCGCGAGGCACAGACGGTCTGGTCCGACCTGCGCCCGTACGCCGACCGGCGCGCGCTGGCCGGCGCGAAGCGGCTCGGTCTGCCCGGCTCACCGGACCGGCTGGCCGGGCTTGTCGACGGGCCGGAGTTCGGCCGCCTCGCCTCGGCACTGGTCCGGGTGGCGCTCGGGGAGGAATCCGCAGGCGAAATCACCCGCGTCGCCGCCGGCTGAGGCGCTCACTTGACCGTCTTGTCACCCGGTCGGGTCAGGTGCCACACCAGCAGCGCGGCGAGCAGCGCCAGGACGATCACCCCGCCGGAGATGCCTCGGCCCTCCTCGGGGCTGCGGCCCGCGCTGCCGAAGTAGATCACCGCGAGGCCGGCGAGCACTGTGACCACCTTGCGAAAACCTTGGTCCTTCACATACCGCACCGTAGGCAGCACGACGCCACTTCGGGATGTTTTGGACGGATCATCCACCGTCCGGGTGGCCTCCGGCGTGCCTGTCGACGACGAAGCCGCGTAGCCGCACCCGCCGTACCGCCCGGTCGGCGACCTCCACCACCTCGATGGTCAACCCGGGCAGCCGCACCGTCTCGCCCGGCGCACGCGGCAGATGACCCAGCCGCGCCAGCACCAGACCGGCCACCGTCGTGTACTCCCGCGACAGCGGAAAGCTCAGACGCACCCCCAGGTCGGGCAGGTCGTGCAGTGGGAAGTCACCGGGCACCAGCAGCGACCCGTCCGGCTCGGGTGTCACGTCCTGTACGTCCCTGTCGGTCTCGTCGTACAACTCGCCGACCACCTCGGCCAGCAGGTCCTCCAGGGTGATCATGCCGTCGATGCCGCCGTGCTCGTCGACGACGAGCGCCAGTTGCTGGTGCTCCTGGCGCAACTGGCGCAGCGCGTCGGCGACCGGGAGGGTGACCGGCAACAGCAGTGGCGGCCTCCCCCGCTCCTGCACAGTGCCCACGCCCGACTGCACCAGGTCGCGGATGTGCACCACGCCGATCACGTCGTCAAGCCCGCCGGGACCGGTCACTGGCGCGCGGGACCGTCCGGCGGCGGCCAGCCGACGGACACCCTCGCCTACGGGAAGGTCGGCCGGCAGGGTGGTCACCTCCCGCCGGGGCACCAGGATCTCGCGGAGCGTCCGGCCGGCGATGTCGAAGGCACCGGTCAGGATCTCCCGCTGCTGCGCCGAGAGCCCACGCCGGCTGACGAGCATCTCCCGCAGCTCGTCCTCGGTCATCTCCTCACGGCTGGCCCGGGGGTCGCCGCCGGCCAGCCGGACCACCACGTCGGTGGCCCAGCTGAGCAGCCAGACTGCCGGTCGGGACACCCGGGCGAGCAGGTCCAGTGGCCGGGCGCTGAGCAGCGCCCACCGCTCCGCCCGCTGCATTGCCAACCGTTTCGGCGCCAGCTCACCGAACACCAGCGTCACGAAGGTCAACGCCACGGTCACCACCACGATCGCGGCGGGGCGGGCCGCCGCGCCGAGGAAACCCAGCGGCGCCACGAGCGGTTGGGCAAGCGACACCGCAGCCGCCGCCGAGGCCAGGAACCCGGCCAGGGTGATGCCCAACTGGATGGTGGCCAGGTAGCGGTTCGGATCGCGCGACAGCCGCACCAGCCGCTCGCCGGTACGGGTTCGCCGCCCCAACCGCCGCAGCTGCCCCTCTCGCAGCGTCACCAACGCCATCTCGCTGCCGGAGAGCGCCGCGTTGACAAGGATCAGCACGGCCACCAGCACCAACTGCCCGAGCTGGCTGCCCATCGCGTACCCCCGTTCGCCACCTCAGGTCACTCAACCGCAGCGCACCCGGCCCTGGTCCGGTTTCGGGGCGCTCAGTCGACCTCCAGGTCGTCCAGCGAGATGGAGTGCGTCATCAGCCACCGGGCCAGCGCCGACATGCCGAACAGCCACAGCGGAACCGACTCGGTGGGGCCGTTCGTGGCGTAGATGGCGAACCGCAGGTCCGGCGCGCGGTACGCCTCGATCCGCCATTTGTGCTGCCGGTCCCGCCAGACCGCCGAAGGGTCCATGCCGTCACCGTAGGTGACCGTCGCCGACTGCGGGGTCGGTTGGAGCACCGGAGCGCAGGCGAGCGGCAGCGGTCAGCGGCGCGGTCGATCCTGCTCGGCCGGAGCGGTGGCTCTCCGGACGCAGTCATGCAGCAGGGCGCGGCGCTTGTCGTGCACGTCGTCGGGCTCCTGGTCACTTGCCGCGTAGACGTTGCTGACCGGCGACCAGGCCATGGACATGGCGATCACCATGGCCAGGATGTCGAACGGGTCGCCCGCGCGGATCCGGCCCGCGGCTTGGGCCTCGGCGATGGCTGCCAGTTTGCGATCGTCGTAGTGCTCGTGGGTCTCGACGAGGTGCCCGGCGGGCCGGCGCTCCAGCCGGGTCCAGGTCGCCAGCCGGATGAGGTCGGGACGGCGCAGGTATTCGTCGTAGAGGCGAACGGCCCAGTCGGCGAGATCGTCGGCGTCGATGGGCACGACGTTGGTGATGCGCTCCAGCGAGCTGAGGAAGATCGCGTCGAAGAGGCGTTCCTTGTCACCGAAGTAGGCGTAGAGCTGCGCCTTGTTGGTACGTGCGGCCGACACGATGCGGTCGATGCGTGCCCCGGCGATGCCGTGTTGGGCGAACTCCTCGGTGGCGGCGTCCAGGATGCGCTGGTACGTCGCGGCGCCTCGCGAGGTCTGGGGCTGTGCCGACATGCTCCCACTTTAGCAAACAGACCGGTTGGTTTGCCGCAGGGCGAATTCACGTCTACGTTGAAACAGACCGAACAGTCTGTTGGAAGGTTGACGTACATGCGAACCACCACCGGATGGCGGGCCGCCGGCCCGGCCACACTGCGGCGTACCGACATCCAGCGCCGCGACCTGCGACCGGACGACATCGCGGTGCGGGTCGACTACTGCGGCGTGTGCCACAGCGACCTGCACGCCCTGCGCGACCACGACAGGCAAACACTCCTGGTGCCCGGTCACGAGTTCACCGGCGTGGTGACCGCGACCGGCCCCGAGGTGACCGCCTTCTCGATCGGCGACCACGTCGCGGTTGGCAACATCGTCGACTCCTGCGGCACGTGCGGCATGTGCAGGGCCGGCCAGGAGAACTTCTGCCACTCCTTCCCGACCCTGACCTACGGCGGCACCGACCGGCAGGACGGGTCGACCACACTGGGCGGCTTCTCCCGCGAGTACGTCGTCCGCGACGCGTTCGCCTACCCCCTCCCCTCCGGCCTCGACCCGGCCGCCGCCGCACCACTCCTGTGCGCGGGCGTCACCGTCTGGGAACCCCTGCACTCCCTCGGAGTGGGCCCCGGCAGTCGCATCGCCGTGGCCGGGCTCGGCGGCCTGGGCCACCTCGCTGTCAAGATGGCAGTGGCGCTCGGCGCCACCACGACAGCCATCAGCCGCACCAAGGACAAGCGCGACGACGCCCGCCGGCTCGGCGCCCGCGACCTCATCGACTCCACCGACACGCAGCAGATGGCCGCGGCACGCGACACCTTCGACGTCGTCATCGACACCATCTCCGCACCTCACGACCTCGCCCCGTACCTGAAGCTTGTGGCGATGG
Source organism: Micromonospora profundi (assembly GCF_011927785.1). NCBI lineage: Bacteria > Bacillati > Actinomycetota > Actinomycetes > Micromonosporales > Micromonosporaceae > Micromonospora > Micromonospora profundi. The sequence continues at coordinate 2,343,244 of NZ_JAATJK010000001.1, forward strand.
ACGGCACCCTCAGCCTCCTCGGCTACCTGGGCCAGGTCACCGTCGAGGCCACTGACCTGCTCATCGGACGCAAGAAGCTCAGTTCCGCGGGCAGCGGAGGCCGTCCCGCGACCGCCCGGATGCTCCAGTTCTGCGCCGACAACGGCATCGCCGCCGACGTCGAGGTCCTCCCGTCGGCGCAGGTGGACACGGCACTCGACCGCCTCCGGCGAAACGACGTCCGCTACCGCTTCGTGCTCGACATGTCCGACCTGGACTGATCAGGCGCTCGACCCGGGCCAGGACGTGCGGCAGGCCCGGGATTCCGCGACGCACTCAGGTGACGACGATCCGGGCGTCGTCGGGCAGTCGGCGGGTCGCGCCCCGGCGATCCAGCAACTCCAGCAGCGGCACCGCCACCCGGCGGGTGGTGCCAAGCGCCTGCCGGGCCGCCGACAGGGTGAACGGCTGGGGCAGCCCGGCCAACACCCGGACCGCGTCGTCGAGCGCGTCGGGCAGCAGCACCACGTTGTCGGCCAGCCGCAGGAGAGCCCCGGCGCGCACGGCGGCGCCGATCTCCCGGGGACCCAGGCCCAGGTCGACGAGGTGGTCCGCCTCGGGGGCGCGGAACGGCCTGTCGCCGTACTCGTCGCGGACCCGCTGCACGGCCCGGGCCACCGGCTCGGGCAGATCGGCCACGCCCGCCGCACCGACCCGACCCGCGTGGACACGCAGAGGCGGTCGGATCAGGGCCTCGACCAGCACCCGGTCGGGCAGTGCCAGGCGCTGCCGCAGCACCTCCACAGGCATGCCCGGCTCCAGCGGGTGTTCCCGCGCGTAGCGGGTGACCTCCTCGGTCACCTGGTCGCCGAGCCGCCGCCAGTGCGCGGGGTCGGCCAGCCAGTCACCGGCCACCGGCTCGCCGTGCGCCGGCACGCCCATGCGGATGAGCGTGCCGGCGCGGACCAGTCGACGGCGGCGCAGTTCCCCAGCCAGGTCGGGTCGACCGTCCAGGTCGGCGAGGACCTGCGCGCGAGCAGCGGCAGCACCCCTGCGGGCCAGCGGCGGGGGCGCGACGTCCAGCACCCGTACGCCGCCGGCCACGTGGTGCCGGCCCGGATCGCGCAGCAGCGCCCGGTCGCCCACCAGCAGCGGCAGCGGCCGCGCCAACCGGAGCCGCACGGTGTCCGCGCCGAGCGGTCGGACCCGCACCGGCACCGCCGCCGACCCGACGTGCAGGGTGAGGGCTGCCGGCAGGTCGGCGGCCGGGTCACCGGTGAGCCGCACGTCGACGAGGTCGGTGCGGTGGAACCGGCCCGGGGTGAGCAGCGCGTCGCCCCGGCCGATCCGGTCGCGCGACGTACCCCGGAGGTTGACCGCCACCCGGGCGACCGCCGCCACGTCCGGCCGGGCCTCGCCCAGCGAGTGCAGACCGCGGACCCGGACCGTCTCCTGAGTGCCGGCCACCTCCAACTCGTCGCCCACCCGCAGCTGACCGGCGCCCAGCGTGCCGGTGACCACGGTGCCGCTGCCGCGCACTGTGAAACTGCGGTCCACCCAGAGCCGGACCGGGTCGTCCACGGCCGGGGCGGGCAGGCCGACGGCCAGCCGGTCCAGGGCGGCACGCAGGTCCGGCAGGCCGGCGCCGGTCAGACCACTGACCGCCACCGCCTCCACCGCGCCGAGGCTTGTCCCGGCGATCTCGGCGAGGGCCTGGGCCGTCGCCGGTCCCGGGTCGGCCAGGTCCGCGCGGGTCACCGCAAGCAGGCCGTACGCGACGCCGAGCGCGTCGAGCGCGGCCAGGTGCTCGGTGGACTGCGGCATCCAACCCTCGTCGGCGGCCACCACGATCAGCGCGGCGGGCACCGGGCCGACACCGGCGAGCATGTTCGGCACGAACCGCTCGTGACCGGGCACGTCAACGAACGCGATCGTGGCGCCGGACGGCAGCGTCGTCCAGGCGAAACCCAGGTCGATTGTCATGCCCCGGCGGCGTTCCTCAGCCCACCGGTCCGGCTCCATACCCGTCAACGCCCGGACCAACGTCGACTTGCCGTGGTCGACGTGCCCGGCGGTGGCGACGACGAACATGCTCAGTCGTCCCCGGGTACCCGCAGCACGGCCATCCGGACGGCCTCGTCGGCGTCGGCGGGTACGCAGCGCAGGTCGAGCAGAAGCCGACCCCGCACCACACGGCCGAGGATCGGCTGCTCTCCGGTACGCAGCGGCGCCGCGTACCGTTCGGGCAGGCTCAGCGCCCACGAGCCCAGCTCGACACCGGGTGCGCCGCCCCCGCCGACCACGGCGACGGCCGGTACCACCTCGGCCTTGCGGCCGTCGGCGCCGAGCCTGTCGCGTAACCGCTCCACCCGCTCGCGCAGGGCGCCCGGGTCGGCGTGCAGCGCCATCCGGGTCGGCGTGTCGGGTTGGTGCACTGTGGCGCCGAGCGCGGCCAGGGTGAGCTTGTCGACGCGCAGCGCACGGGCCAGGGGGTGGCGGCGCAGCCTGTCGATCAGCTCGGCGTCGCCGAGCAGCAGCCCCGCCTGCGGGCCGCCGAGCAGCTTGTCGCCGCTGGCGGTGACGAGCGCGGCCCCGGCGCGCAGGGTGTCCGCCGCGTTCGGTTCGTCGGGCAGCAGCGGGTCCGCGGCGAGCAGGCCGGAGCCGATGTCGGCGACCACAGGCACCTCGAGCGTTGCCAGTTGTCGTACCGACGTGGCCGAGGTGAAGCCGGTGACCTTGAAGTTCGACGGATGCACCTTGAGCACGAAGCCGGTCTGCGGGCCGATCACCGCGGCGTAGTCCGCGAGTGTGGTGCGGTTGGTGGTTCCCACCTCCCGCAGCCGGGCGCCGGTGCTCTCCAGCAGGTCGGGCAGGCGGAACCCGTCCCCGATCTCGACAAGCTCGCCCCGGCTGACCACGATCTCCCGACCGGCGGCCAACGCGGTGGCGGCCAACACCAGCGCGGCCGCGCCGTTGTTGACCACGTGCACGGCGTCCGCGTCGGGCACGGCGGCGGCGAGCGCGTCGAGGGCGTCCCGGCCCCGGCGGGCACGTCGCCCGGTGGTCAGGTCCAGCTCGACGTCGGTGTGACCGGCGGCTGCCACGACTGCTGCCACAGCGGCGGACGACAACGCCGCCCGGCCCAGATTGGTGTGCAGCACGACGCCCGTGGCGTTCAGCACCGCACGGGGCGCCGGGGCCGGCAACGCGGCGACGGCGGCGTCCCGTACCTCGTCGGGGTTGATCTCACCTCGGCGGGCCCGCTCCTGCGCCCGGACGACGAGCGCCTTGACCCGGTCCCGGCCCAGGGACGCGGCTGCCGCGACCAACTGCGGGTCGGCCAGCAACGTGTCGGTGCGGGGCACCCGACGTCGCGGATCGCCGTCGCGCATCGCCTCATCTCCTGCCGCTTGGCGGAGACGGACGGGAATCGAACCCGCCTGGCCCGGGTCCCGGACCACACCGGTTTTGAAGACCGGGAGGGGCACCAGCCGCCTGAACGCCTCCGTCGGACATTCGATCACAACGCCGACGTGGCCGCTCAGTCAGCCGGCAGATCCGTCCTGGTCCGCCGCGCGTTCACCCTCTCGCGTTGCGGCACCACCGTGTAACGCGGGTCGCGCGCCGACACCACACCGCCGTAGAAGATGCCGAACCGGGTGACCACCGACGCCGCCAGCAACGCGGCACCGGACAGCGCACCGACCGCCCGGCTGCGCCGGCCCAGCACCGCCCCGGTGACCCCGGCGGCGGTCAACAGCCGACCGGCGCGCAGCAACCGACCGGGCCGGCCCTGCCGGTAGGGCTCGCTGAGCAACCCGAGCCGGGTCTCCACCCGGTGCGCGCCGTACAGTTCCAGGGCCGCGCCGGCCACCGCCATCCGCCGGGCCGGCCCGGCCTCGGCGGGCGGCGCGGCGAGCAGACCCACGCCGGCGCCGCTGGCCAACGCGCTGCCCGCGAAGACGACAGGCAACTCGGGGTACGCCTCATGCCACGACGGCACCGCCGTGTCGGCGAGCAACACCCCTGTGTACGTGGCAAGCGCCGGAGCCGTGGCGGCGGCGACCAGCCCAGCGGCGTGCCCGGCGGGTGGCAGTGCCCGGCCGACGAGCCCGAGCAGCCCACGCCGGGGCAGCAGGCCGGCGCCCTCGGCGATCGCGGCGACACCGGCGGCCGGCCCGAACGCCGTGAGAATCCAGGTGCCCACCGACATGGGCGAGGTCGGCTTTGCCACCCGCAGCATGTGGTGGAACCGCTCCGGCCGGCCCAGGTCCCGGATCAGGAACACGGCGCTGGCGCTCACGGCGGCCAGGGCCGTGACCCGGCCCGCTCGGCGCAGCGCCGGCCGCCCGGTGACCTGTCCCCCGGCGGCGAGCAGTGACGAGCCGGCGGCCAGCCCGCCGGTGAACAGGTACGCGGCGATGTCCCACTTCCACACCGGCGGCTTGAGGATCGGCCTGCCGTAGTACGAGGTGAATTCGGCTTCCGGCACCCGGATGTCCTCGCCACCGCCGCGCCGGCCACCCCGCCGTTTGGGGCTGCGGGCGGGGAGTTGGTCGACGGCTTGGCGGTTGGGGTCGGCGGCTTGGCCTGGGCGCTCGTCGGCCTGGGGGCCGCGGCGGGCGCTGTCGGCGGCCTGGCGGTCGCGGGCGCTGTCGGCGGCCTGGCGGTCGCGGGCGCTGTCGGCGGCCTGGCGGTCGCGGAAGCGGCGGAACAGGTCGCCGACCTGCGGGCGGTGTGGACTCACGAGGATCTCCCGGCGAACGCGACGACGGTAGCCGCCGCCATGGCCAGTGCGGCGAGGCCTGCGCGTTTCCACATCGCCGGCAGATCCCGCGTCGTCACCACCGGATCCGGCGGCAACCCATACACCTCCGGCTCATCCAACAACAAAAAGAACGCCCCATCACCACCCACACCATCGTTCGGGTCATGCCCATACAACCGCGCCTCGGACACCCCCCGCCCATGCAACGTCGCCACCCGCACAGCAGCCCGCTCCCGCAACTCATCCAACGGCCCGTACTGGATCGACTCCGTCGGACACGCCTGCGCACACGCCGGCGTCATCCCCGCACCCAACCGGTCATAACACAGCGTGCACTTCCACGCCCGACCATCACCCCTACGCTGATCGATCACCCCATACGGACACGCCGAAATGCAGTACCCACACCCATTACAGATGTCCTCCTGCACCACCACCGTCCCGAACTCGGTCCGAAACAACGAACCCGTAGGACAGACATCCAGACAAGCCGCATGCGTGCAGTGCTTACACACATCCGACATCATCAACCAGCGGAAATCCGTACGCCCCTCCGCGCCCGTTCCCCGACCCGGCGGCTGCGCACCCGGCATCCCCAGAAACTCCGGACCGGCAGCCCGGCCGGTGGCGGGCGGGGCGTCGGCGGTGCCCCTGCCTGCGGCATTCGAGGCGCCGGCAGCCGAGCCGCCAGCCGGACCGGCAGCAAAGGGAGCGCCCAGCACGTCGACCGGCCCGCCGGTGGCACCGCCGTGGTCGCCGACGGACACGCCGGCACCGTCCTGGTCGCCGACGGACATGCGGGCAGCGGCCGGCGGTGAACCGGGCGGCAGGCCCGGCTGAGTGCCGGTCGGGCCGGTAGTGCCGGCCGCGACGGTCGCCGACGCCGCGCTGGCCGTCCCGCCGGTCGGGGTACCCGTGAACGGCGCACTCCCATGCCCCGACGGGCGGGGCTGTTCGATGAAAGCGACGTGTCGCCACGAGTTCGCGGTCAACGCTCCGGTGTTGTCGTACGACATTCCCAGCAGGTCCAGGCCGGAGCCGGGCACCCCGTTCCACTCCTTGCAGGCAACCTCGCACGCCTTGCAGCCGATGCACACGCTGGTGTCGGTGAAGAACCCCATCCGCGGCGGCGCGTCCTCGTAGCCGGCGTCCGGCGCCGGGTCGAGCGGCCCGTACAGGCTGTTCGGGTCAGGAAGCACCCCGCGCCTCCCCGTCCTTGTCAATGGTCACGGCCGGCGCGTGCCCTCCCGGAGTGATCCCCGCCCGGCGCTGGTAGTCAGCGACCAGGTCGAGCAACGCCGACCCGGTGGGCCTACGGCCCGGCCGCACGTCGCAGGTACCGATCTTGCTCTCCTGGATGAGCACGTTGGGGTCGAGGGTGATGCCGAACAGGTCGTTCGCCGAGTCGCCGGTCACCAGACCCTCGAACCCGAAGTGGTACGGCAACCACACCTGATGGATGGTCCGACCGTCGACCCGCAGCGGCGTGAGCCGGTCGGTCACCAGCACCTTCGCCTCGATCACAGCGCGGCCGCTCACCAGGTGCGCCCACCCCAGATGCGCCAGCCCGGTCTCGGCGGCCAACTCCGGTGACACCTCCACGAACATCTCCGGCTGCAACTCGGCAAGCGGTCGCACCGTCCGGCTCATCCCGCCCGCCGTGTGGTGCTCGGTGAGCCGGCTGACCGTGAAGACGTACGGGAAGACCTGGTTGTGCTCCTCCGGCGGGCTCGGGTTCACCGAGTTCACGGGATGCGCGTACGACTTGCGGGTCGGGTTGGCCTGCTGCCGGTACAGCGGGTTGCGCACCGGCGACTCGACAGGTTCGTAGTGCGTCGGCAGCGGCCCGTCCAGGACGCCGCTGGGCGCGTACAACCAGCCCTTGCCGTCGCCCTGCATGACGAACGGATCGTCACCGGCGATGCCCTCGGTGCCGGACGCGCCGGGTGGCGGCCGGTAGGACGGCGGTTTGGTCTTCTCGAAGTCCGGTACGTCGTAGCCGGTCCACTCGCCCTTGTCCGGGTCCCACCACACGTACTTCTTGCGCTCGCTCCACGGCTTACCGTCCGGGTCGGCCGAGGCGCGGTTGTAGAGGATCCGCCGGTTCGCCGGCCACGCCCAACCCCACTCGGCGGCCACCCAGTCCTGCTCGTGCCGGGACTTACGGCGGGCGGCCTGGTTGACGCCGTCGGCGTACACGCCCGTGTAGATCCAGCAGCCGATCGCTGTGGAGCCGTCCGCGCGGGCCTCGGCGAAGCTCGACAGTGGTCGGCCGGTCGTGACGTCGTACCCGTTGATCTCGCGCAGGACCGCCTCGGCGCTCGGCTCGTCACGCGGACCGTGCGTGGGGTAGTCCCAGGTGAGGTCGAGCAACGAGCGGTCGCGCGGCAGGTCGGAGCCGGCCAGCTTCTCGCGCAGCTTGCGGCCGAGGTGGTAGAAGAACCACAGCTCGGAGCGGGCGTCGCCTGGCGGCTCGACGGCCTTCTCGCGCCACTGCAACAGGCGCTGCGTCTGGGTGAACGTGCCCTCCTTCTCCACGTGCGAGGCGGCGGGCAGGAAGAACACCTCCGTACGACACTCCTCCGGGACGATCTCTCCGGTGGCCACCTCGGGACCGTTCTGCCAGAACGTCGCACTCTCGATCATGAACAGATCCCGGACCACAAGCCAGTCCAGATTCGCCATGCCGAGCCGCTGCGCCCGCCCGTGCGCCGACCCGACCGCCGGGTTCTGACCCAGCAGGAAATAGCCCTTGATCTTCCCGTCGATCATGTTCAACACCTGCTGGTACGTGCCGTGATCGCCGGTCAGGCGAGGAAGGTAGCCGTAGCAGAAGTCGTTGTCCGGTGTCGCGGCCTCACCCCAGTACGCCTTGAGCAGGCTGGCGGCGAACGACTCGGCGTTGCCCCAGAAGCCCTTCTGGCCCGGGTGGCGGATGCTGTCGACCCACTCGTCGAAGGTCGGGTGATCGGCGTGGTGCGGCATCGGAAGGTAGCCCGGCAGCAGATTGAACAACGTCGGGATGTCGGTGGACCCCTGGATGCTGGCGTGGCCCCGCAACGCCATGATCCCGCCACCGGGGCGACCCATGTTGCCCAACAGCAACTGGATGATCGCGCCGGTCCGGATGTACTGCACACCAACGCTGTGCTGCGTCCAGCCCACCGAGTAGATCAGCATGCCGGTGCGGTCGCGGCCGGAGTTGCGCGTCCACGCCTGCGCCAGCTCCAGGAACTTCTCCTGCGGGATGCCGCAGACCCGCTCCACCATCTCCGGCGTGTAGCGGGAGAAGTGTCGCTTCAGGATCTGGTACACGCAGCGCGGATGCTGCAACGTCTCGTCGCGCTGGGTCTGCCCGCCCACCTGGGCACCGTGCGACTCGTGCTCCATCCCCGCTGCGGAGTCGCGCTCCTTGGCCGTGTGCCCGCTGCCCGAGGAGTCCTCGTGGCCCGCGTACTGCCAGCTGTCCTGGACGTAGCTTCCGGTCTCCGGGTCGAAGCCGGAGAAGAACCCGTCGCCGTCCTCGGTGTCGCTGAACCGCTCGCTGATGATCGTCGCCGCGTTGGTGTACGACAGCACGTACTCCCGGAAGTCCAGCTCGTTCTCCAGGATGTAGCGCACCACCCCACCCAGCAACGCGATGTCCGTACCCGCCCGGATCGGCAGATAGCTGTCCGCCACCGCACTGGTCCGGGTGAACCGCGGGTCGACGTGGAACACCTTGGCGCCACGACGCTTGGCCTCCATCACCCACTGGAAACCCACAGGGTGTGCCTCGGCCATGTTGGAGCCCTGAATGACGATGACGTCAGCGTTGGCGATGTCCTGCTGAAAGTCCGTCGCACCGCCACGACCGAAGCTGGCCCCCAGACCGGGGACGGTGGCGGAGTGTCAAATACGCGCCTGGTTCTCGATCTGCAACGCGCCCGCCGCGGTGAACAACTTCTTGATGAGGTAGTTCTCCTCGTTGTCCAACGTCGCCCCACCCAGACTGGAGAAACCCAGCGTGCGGTTGAGCGGGCGGCCCTGCGTGTCGACGTCCTCCCAGGTCTGCTCGCGTGCGGCGAGCACCCGGTCGGCGATCATGTCGAGCGCGGTGTCGAGCTCCAGGTCTTCCCACTGCGTCGAGTACGGGCGGCGATAGCGGACCTTCGTCTGCCGCAGCGGGCTCGTCACGAGGCTCTTGCTCGCCGAGCCCTTCGGACACAGCCGACCCCGCGAGATCGGGCTGTCCGAATCACCCTCGATCTGACTGACCCGCCCGTCTTTGACGAACACCCGCTGACCACAACCCACAGCGCAGTACGGACACACGGACCGGGCGACACTGTCGGCGGTCTCCGTGCGGGCGGTCAACTCTGCCGTACGGGTGGACTGCGCCGCGACGCCCCGGCCGAGCGGGTCCGTGCCGGTGAGCTGCCGATAAACCGGCCAACCCTCGATGAACGTCCGCAGACCCATCCCCGACACCCCCTCCCACGCGAGCGACCCCACGAACATAGGTCAGACGAGCGGCCTTCGCGAACCGAGGTCCCAGTCGTCGGGCACAGGCTCCAGTCGTCGGACGCAGAAACAGTGCCGCCCCCGACCGGGTGGGTCGGGGGCGGCACCGGTGTCGGTGTGCAGGTCGCCTCTCGGCGAGTGGCGCGACGCGGCTCCAGCCTGACGGTATTCCGCGACGGCGATATTAGGTGAGGCCCGGGGACACTGGATCACACCGACACTGTCCACAACCCGCCCCACCACAACCTTGTTCCCAACCCGCACCCGCCGCGCGGCACCCGCACCTGCTGTGCCCGTCGCGCGGCACCCGCACCCGTCGCGGGGCTGAATCTTGGACAGCTTCCGTCCGTGGCTAACGGAAACTGTCCAAGATTCAGCGACGGCGGGTATGCGGGCGGTGGACATGCCGCTGGCCGGCACCCCGGAGTGGGGTGCCGGCCAGCGGATCTTGCGGTGCTGTGAGGTGGGTCAGCTGTTCCAGTACTGGGCGACCAGGTCAGCGGCCTGCTGCTCCCACTGCGCGTAGGCGTCCGGGTACGCCGACACCTGCACCGTCTGCGCGGCCACGGTCAACGGCATGTCCTGCCACCCGTCAACCTGCTTCAAACCCTTCAGGAACGCGGTGGTGGAGTAGTCGGGGTCGGTGATCTGCTCCGGCGTACCCCAACCCGAGCTCGGACGCTGCTGGAACAAACCCTGCGAGTCATGATCGTTGCGGTCACCCAGGTGACCCAGGTTCTCCAACTTCGACTCCTGCAGACTCGTACCGATCGAGATCACCGCAGCCCGCTCAGGCATGCCGGCCTTCTTCGTCGCAGCGATGATCGCCTTCACATTCGCGGTCTGCTCGTCGTTGAGGGCGATCCGCGACTGCGCGCCCTGCGTACCGTGCGGGATCAACTTGCCGGTATCAGGCTTGTCGGCCTGCACCACCGCCACCGGCTTGACACCCACCGCAGCGTCGGCGGCGTTGTGGCCGGCGATGGGGCCGGCAAAGATACCGCCGGCGAAGGCGAGACCAGCAACGGACAGCATGCTCTTACGAATGATCGTGTTCATGGGGGTAGCTCCTTCGGGGGTAGGAAACACCCACACACCGGGGGGCGGCGCACGGGTGTGAGCACCTCGTCCGGCACTGCACAAACAACAAAGGGGGGAAAGTCATTCACGGCGGCCGGGCGCGGGGGCGCCTCTAGCGGCCGGTCCATGTGTAACGACCCGGGGGCCGGGGCCATTCCCGGGGCGGGCCATCCATCGGCAGCCGCGTCGAGCCGGCGCCACGGTCGTTCGGAGGTCTACAACCACCGGGCCGGGCCAGGCATTCCACCCGCGCCAGCCAGTCACGCAACCCGGCGTCCAGCGGGCCGAGCAGTCGCGCAACCCGGCGCCGAGCGGGCCAGGCGATGCATCCCCGCGAGGGGGTGGCCTGCGGCCGGTGGTACTGCGACCGTCAGGGTATGTAACCCGGCCGGGGCCGCCACGATTCCGGCCTGAGGATGCCACCGGTCACACCCCACACCACCCAGGACCGGACATACCGCCCAGGATGACACGGCCCGGTCGGGTCAGACTGGCCGTTGCGGCGATGATCCACTCGATATCAAGGGAACCGGGGTATCCGCCGCATCGGGACACCCCGACATCAATGATCTCGAGTCGATCAAGGGCGCAGCAAGAGGCGAGAGACGGCGGACCACGGACCGGGTGGGGCCTCCGTGCCCGGCCCAGGGGATCAAGCCTGACCGCCCGGAGCCGGGCACGGTGGCCCCACCCCGGTCGCGACTACCCGCAACATGCCCGGCCACCTCGGCGGACCGCCCAAGACCGCGAGCCGGGCACGGTGCCCCCCAGCCGCGACGCACCCCGCCATCTCGGGCAGCCACTACGCGGGAGTCATTCCGGGGCGATAGTTGCGCGGTGAGCGACACCCGGACTGGCGGGGCGTTACCCTGACAGCATGCAGGCCGTCTCCCCCACCGCGACCGACGTGGCCTTCCTGGCCCGCCCGGGTCGCCCTGCCGTGGTGGCGCGGACGCTTGCGGAGCTGGCCGGCCCGACCCGGGGCGTGGTGGAGTTACCGGTGCGGTTGATGTGGAACGCCGAGCGCACCTTCGACCTTGGCGACCCGGACCAGCTCCTCTGGATGTACGAGAACGTGCTGCGCGAGACCACCCGCGCCGAGGACCTGCGTGTCCTGATCAACGGGCGGACACTGCGTCGGGTGTGGCGGCTGCTGAACCTGCCCCGGGGCGTACGCCTGGCGTGGGAGAGCCGGCACCGCGGCCTGCGCGCGGCGTGATCGCCCCACACCTGCACGAGTTCTACCGGGAGGTGGCCCGGGTCGCGTTGACTGCCGCCGGACCGTACCGGTTCGTGTTGGGTGGCGGGGTGGCCTGGGCCGCGCACGGGTTGGTCGCCCGCCCGACGGAGGACGTCGACCTGTTCGCCGACGTGGAGGGCGCTGCCGCGGCTGCCTCCACCGGGGTACGCGTGGCGCTGGAGCGGGCCGGGTTCACCGTCACCGACGCTGACCCGGACAGTGAGCTGGCCGACCTGTTCGACGGGTACGACCAGGACATGAAGGATTTCGTGGTGAGCCGGGACGGGCGGCAGATCCGGCTCAGCCTGGCCCGGCTCGACCGGCGGCAGAGCCCGGTGGTGATGGATCTCGGGCCGGTGATGGACGTCCGTGACCTGGTCGCCAACAAGATCGCGGCGTTGGTCAACAGGCGGGAGGTCCGTGACTTCATCGACGTGGCGGCGGCCCTGGAGCACTACGACGTGACGGAGTTGCTGGTGCTGGCCCGGCAGGTCGATCCGGCCCTGGACCCGGCCGACGTGCGGGCCGCCGGCCGTTACCTCGACCGGTTGTCCGACCAGCGCTTCGGCCGCTACGGGCTGAACGCTGCCGACGTCGCCCAGGTCCGGCAGCGCTTCGCCGCCTGGCCACGCTGACGGCGAGATCGGCTGAGGCCCGACACCTGCTGAGGCCCGACCGGGGCGAACGCGGCCACAGTCGAACGACCCGACGGAACGCGCGCCTGCCCGGGTGGGCAGCCCTGCGGACGCCCACCCGGCAGCAGGTCACTTTGTCGGTCGACCGCCGGTGACCCCGAGGATCTCGCCGGTGACGTAGCTGGACTCCTGGGACGCGAAGAAGACGTACGCCGGCGCGAGTTCCGCAGGCTGACCGGGCCGGCCCTGCGGGGTGTCGGTGCCGAACTGCTCGACCTTCTCCCTCGGCATGGTGGCCGGGATCAGGGGCGTCCAGATCGGACCGGGCGCGACCGCGTTGACTCGGATGCCCTGCTCGGCCAGGTCGGCGGCGAGCGCCTTCGTGAAGTTCGCGATCCCCGCCTTGGTGGTGGCGTAGTCCAGCAACTGCGGCGACGGGTCGAACGCCTGGATCGACGCCGTGTTGATGATCGCCGACCCTTCGGGCAGGTGCGGAACGGCGGCCCTGCACAGCCAGAACATCGCGTACAGGTTGGTCTTGAGGACGCGGTCGAACTGCTCGGTGCTGATGCCGAGGATGCCCTTGTCCTGCGACATCTGGTAGGCGGCGTTGTTGACCAGGATGTCGATGCCGCCCAGGTCGCGTACCGTCCGGTCGACCAGTTCCTGGCAGTGCGCCTCGTCGGTGATGTCGCCGCGGACGGCGATGCCCCGGCGGCCGGCGGCCTCGACGAGTCGGATGGTCTCCCGGGCGTCGGCGTCCTCCTCCTCGCTCAGGTACGAGATGAGCACGTCGGCGCCTTCGCGGGCGAAGGCGATGGCGACAGCCCGGCCGATCCCCGAGTCACCGCCGGTGATCAGCGCCCGCTTGCCGTCGAGCTTGCCGCTGCCCCGGTACGACTCCTCCCCGTGGTCCGGCTTGGGCGTCATCTCGCCGGTCGAGCCGGGCGGCGTCTGCTGCTGGCCGGGCTGGCCGGACTGCTGCCCGTACTGGCTGGCCGGGTCCTGTGGGGTGTGCTGGTCGTTGCTCACCGACATCTCCTCCTGCGGCGCTGCTCCGGTCCCTGACTGCCCTACCCCGCGGTGGCCTGCGGAAACCGCAAGGGCCGGCGGGCAGGCGTGGCGGGAGCCACCGGCTCTGGTTATGGTGCGCGAGGCGCTCACGAGGCGCATCGACCCCCATGGAAGGGCACGACATGACCTCTCCCTCCGGCCCGTCGCGTCGCCGGGTGCTCGCCGCCGCGGCCGCGGCGGCGAGCGCGCCGCTGATCGCCGCCGCCCCCGCGCAGGCGGGCGGCCCGGCCCGGCCGCGCACCTGGGACCTCACACTGCTGGGTACGTCGGACACTCACGGCAACGTCTACAACTGGGACTACTACCGCGACGCCGAGTACGACGACAGCAGGCAGAACGACGTCGGCGTGGCGAAGCTGGCCACCCTCATCAACCAGATCCGCGCCGAGCGACTTGGCAAGGCCACGCTGGTGCTGGACGCAGGCGACACCATCCAGGGCACGCCCCTGGCGACGTACTACGCCAAGCAGGAGCCGATCACCGAGACCGGCGTGAAGCATCCGATGGCCCGGGCGATGAACATCATCGACTACGACGCGGTGACGCTCGGCAACCACGAGTTCAACTACGGCCTGCCGCTGCTGGACCTGTGGATCCGCCAGCTCGGCTTCCCGGCTCTCGCCGCCAACGCGGTCAACGCGAAGACCGGCAAGCCGGCCTTCCTGCCGTACGTCATCAAGAAGGTCTCCCTCGGCTTCGCCGCGCCGGCCCTGCGGGTGGGCATTCTCGGCCTCACCAACCCCGGCGTGGCCATCTGGGACCGGGGCAACGTCGAAGGCAGGCTGCGTTTCGACGACATGATCGCCACTGCGGCGAAGTGGGTGCCGTTCATGCGTGCGCGCGGCGCGGACCTGGTGTTGATCTCCGCGCACGGCGGCGACAGCGGCACCTCCAGCTACGGTCCGGAGTTGCCCAACGAGAACCCGGTGGCCCTGATCGCCCAGCAGGTGCCGGGGATCGACGCGATCCTCTTCGGTCACGCGCACAACGAGGTGGTGGAACGGTTCGTCACCAACGAGCGGACCGGCGCGCAGGTGCTGCTCTCCGAGCCGTCGAAGTGGGGCCAGCGGCTCACCCGGATGGACTTCACCCTCGCCCGTGAGCGTGGCCGGTGGGCGATCACCAGGAAGACCGCCACCATGCTGAACACCAACACCGTGGTCGAGGACCCGAAGGTCCTCGCCGCGGTGCGCAGGCAACACCAGAAGACCGTGGCGTACGTCAACCAGGTGGTCGCCCAGTCCACGGTGGAGTTGTCGGCGGCGGAGTCACGGTACAAGGACACGCCGATCCTTGACTTCATCAACCACGTGCAGACCGAGGTCGTCGGCGCGGCGCTGGCCGGCACCCCGTACGCCGATCTGCCGGTGCTGTCGATCGCGGCGCCGTTTAGTCGCACGGCGGTCTTCCCCGCCGGCGACGTGAAGATCCGCGACGTGGCAGGGCTGTACGTGTACGACAACACCCTCGAGGCGGTCGTGCTCAGCGGAGCCGAGGTGCGCGCGTACCTGGAGTTCTCGGCGAAGTACTTCCGCACCCTCGCCCCGGGCGCCCCGGTGGACCCGGAGCAGATCAGCGACCCTGCGGTGCCGGACTACAACTACGACGTGATCTCCGGCCTGGACTACGACATCGACATCTCCCGGCCGGTGGGTCAGCGGATCACCCGCCTGATGCTGCCGGGCACCGACACCCCCGTCGCTGACAACGCGCAGTTCGTGGTGGCGGTGAACAACTACCGGCGCAGCGGCGGCGGCAACTTCCCGGGCATCGTGAAGACGCAGGTCTACAACGCGCAGCAGGAGATCCGCCAACTGCTCATCGACTGGGCGCAGGCCAGGGGCACTATCGACCCGGCCGACTTCTTCCAGCCCAACTGGCGGCTGGTACGCGAGGGCGTACCGGTCTTCTGACAGCAGGGCACGATCGGCGGGCCGTGGGTGGCGACACCTCCGGCCCGTCGCGCGTTTCTCAGCCCTGCACGTTCCAGCGCACCGGATCCTCGGACCCCTGTGGGGAGTCACGCCCGGGATCGGTCTCGGTCAGCGCGACACGCTCGTCCGGACGGACGGCGGGCGGCAACTCCCCGAAGCGGATGTGGCGCAGGAACGCGTACTCGTCGTCGGTGAACGGCTGCTCGGCCATCAGCACCTCCCCTGCTCCGCCTCATTGTCAGGTGACCCACCTGCGTCGCGCCAGTACTTCAGGTTGGCGCGGTCTGCGCTGTGCCGTGGCGCCGCGCACGTCGCGTAAGGCGTCCTAGGATCCTGGGTGTTTGGTGAAGGGCCGACTGAAGAGCCGCCGCTGACCAGGATCAGTTGGGCGAGATCAGCCTCGCGCGTCGGCGAGCTGCGCGCGGCGCGGGTTCGGCAGCCGCTCCAGCGCCGCTAGCGCCACCCGGACCGGTCGGCGGTCCATCATCTCGTCGAAGCCCGCCCGCCCCTGGCAGAACCGGACGAACATCCGCCACCCCGGCGGGGTCGCCAGCAGGGCGTGGAACACCGTCGGGCGAGCGGTGAACAGGTCGAGCAGCCGGAACCCCGCCCGCATCGACGGCACCAGGCGCTCGGCGACCGCACGCTCGTAGCCGGCCAGGTCCCCGTCGGCGACCGCCGCGCCAGCCAGCTCACCGGAGCGCAGCGCGAAGCTGATGCCCTCTCTGCTCCACGGTTCCAGCAGCCCGGCCGCGTCCCCCACCACGAGCACCCGGCCCCTCCGCAACGGCGAGTCCTCCTCGCGGCAGCGGGTCAGGTGACCCGAGTCGTGCTCCGCCGGCAGCCCGGTCAACCCCAACCTGTCGACGAACTCCCGCAGGTAGGCGCGGGTCCCCTCCCCCGCACCTCGGCCCGCGATCACGCCGACGGTCAGCCGGTCGCCCTTCGGGAACACCCAGGCGTACGAGCCGGGCAGCGCGCCCCAGTCCAGCAACAGCCGCCCCCGCCAGCGCTCCTGCTCGGCGGGCGGCACTGGCACCTCCAACTCCAGCCCCAGATCCACCTGCCGGTACCGCACACCCACATGCCGGGCGGTCACCCCCGACGACCCGTCCGCGCCGATCACCACACGGGACGTGAGCGTCGTACCGTCGGCCAGTCGCAGGCGTACCCCCTCGGGGTCCTGCTCGATGGCGCGGACCGCGACCCGTTCCCGCATCTGCGCGCCGGCGGCGACCGCCGCCGCGCGCAGCCGGTCGTCGAACTCCTCGCGGCGCACCATCGTCAGCACCGGGCTGCCGTTGCGGCGGGTGAACTCCCGGCGGCCGTCGCGGGTGAACGTCACCCGGTCCACCCGGTCGGCCGCGGGCACCTCGATGCGGTCCCGTACGGCCGCCAGGGACGTGCCGATCAGGCCGCCGCCGCAGGTCTTGTACCGGGGGTGCGCGGCCCGCTCGACAACAAGGGTACGAAGGCCGGCCCGGGCTGCGGCATGTGCCGCGGAGAGCCCGGCGGGGCCGGCGCCGACGACGACGAGATCCCAGACGATCACTGATGCAGCCTAGGGCACCACCCGCCACCCGAACGGGGTACGGCAGGCCCGCCGACCGCCCGATCGGGTGGGCATTTTCGGCCACCCAGGGGGTAACCGACGCGGCGTAACCGTCCGCGCTGAGGCGGGCGAGCAAAGGAGGCGATCATGCAGCAGGTGCAGCTGTCGGAGATCGAGCAACGGGTGTTCCAGGCGGTCACCACCCTCGAAGCACGCGGCCAGGTGCCCTATCCGGATCTGATCGCCGAAGGGTCCGGGCTCACCGAGGAGCAGGTGCACGAACCGCTGCACATGCTCACCGAGAAGGGCCTGCTGCACCGCGAGGACTCGCCGATGGCAGGGCTCGACTTCGGCCCCCGGTTCTGCGCCCGCCAGATGGCGTGATCCGTCGCTCCACCCGCGACGGTTCGCCCCCCGTTGACCCGGGTAGCGGTCAGGCAAGCGTGATCGGCCATCAGCGGGGGGCACGATGAGTGACGCGGTGGACGAACGCAGACGCTGGCAGGCCGTCGGCGTCGGACTCGTCGCCGCGTTCATGACGCTGCTCGACGTGAGCATCGTCAACGTGGCGGTGCCCTCCATCGACCGCGCGCTGCACGCCTCCCCAAGCGACCTCCAGTGGGTCCTCTCCGGGTACGCGCTCACCTTCGGCCTGGTCCTCGTGCCTGCCGGCCGCTTCGGTGACGCCCGGGGCCGGCGCAACGCATTCGTGCTGGGCATCGGGCTGTTCACCGCCACCAGCGCCCTCGCCGGCCTGGCCACCTCCCCCACCTGGCTGGTCGCCGCCCGGCTGCTCCAGGGTGCCGCCGCAGGCGTGGTCAACCCTCAGGTGACAGGGCTCATCCAGGAACTGTTCCGAGGGCCGGAAAGGGCCCGCCCGTTCGGGCTGCTCGGCGCGACGATCGGCATCTCCACCGCCGTCGGGCCACTGCTCGGCGGGCTCCTCATCGCCCTCGGCGGCGAGGCACACGGATGGCGGTGGGTCTTCTTCGTCAACGTGCCCGTCGGCATCATCGCGATGATCCTCGGCTGGCGCCTGCTGCCCGCGCGCCCCCCGGGAAGGATCGGCCGACGCCGGCTCGACCCGGTCGGAGTGCTGCTGCTCGGCGTAGGAGTGGTCCTGGTCCTGCTGCCACTCGTACAGGAGCAACAGTGGCGGACCCCCTGGAAATGGGCGCTCATCCCCGCCGGCCTGGCGGTCCTCGTCGCCTTCGGACTCTGGGAGCGGCGGTACGCGCGCCACCACGAACCCCTCTTCGACCTGCGGCTGTTCGCCTTCCAGTCGTACACACTCGGATCGATCATCGCCCTGGTCTACTTCGGCGGCTTCACCGCGATCTTCTTCATCTTCACGCTGTTCCTCCAGAACGGCCTCGGCTACAGCGCGCTCGTCGCCGGCATCGCCATCACCCCGTTCGCCCTCGGCTCCGCCGCCGCGTCGGCACTGGGCGGCCGCATCGTCAACCGCTTCGGCCGACCTCTGGTCGCCATCGGCCTGCTCGCCGTCGTACTCGGGCTGGCCGCCACAGCCCTCGCGCTGCACCTCTGGCCGCACGCCCCCGCACCCTTGGTCACCGCCGGGCCGCTACTCGTCGCCGGCATCGGCAGCGGCCTGGTCATCGCCCCCAACCAGACACTCACCCTCGCCCAAGTGCCCGTACACCAGGCCGGCAGCGGCGCCGGCATGCTCCAAACTGGTCAGCGCATCGGCGCGGCCGCCGGCATCGCCGCCGTCGGGTCGATGTTCTTCTCGTCGCTCGCCGACAGCCGCGGCAACTGGACCACCGCCTTCGAGATGTCCCTCCTGCTCGCCACCGGGATCATCGCGCTCGCGCTTGTCGCCGCGCTTATCGACATCTTCCGCAGCCACAACCACACAAAGACTTGACAACCCCAGGTGTACGCCGCCAGCGCCGTCCCCACCTTCGGGCGTGGTACCGCCGGCCGGCGTCCACACCTCTGGGTGTGTGCCGGTTGGCTTGCGTCGGAACCTTGCGTGTGCCGTTGGCCGGCACCTCTCGTGTTCGGGTGCCGGCCATCAGTTGTGGCTGCAATGCCGATGGCCGGCACCCCGTGTTGGGGGTGCCGGCCATCAGTTCGGTGTGCTGGGGTTCTGTGGTGGGTCAGCTGTTCCAGTACTGGGCGACCAGGTCAGCGGCCTGCTGCTCCCACTGCGCGTAGGCGTCCGGGTACGCCGACACCTGCACCGTCTGCGCGGCCACGGTCAACGGCATGTCCTGCCACCCGTCAACCTGCTTCAAACCCTTCAGAAAGGCGGTGGTGGAGTAGTCGGGGTCGGTGATCTGCTCCGGCGTACCCCAACCCGAGCTCGGACGCTGCTGGAACAAACCCTGCGAGTCATGATCGTTGCGGTCACCCAGGTGACCCAGGTTCTCCAACTTCGACTCCTGCAGACTCGTACCGATCGAGATCACCGCAGCCCGCTCAGGCATGCCGGCCTTCTTCGTCGCAGCGATGATCGCCTTCACATTCGCGGTCTGCTCGTCGTTGAGGGCGATCCGCGACTGCGCGCCCTGCGTACCGTGCGGGATCAACTTGCCGGTATCAGGCTTGTCGGCCTGCACCACCGCCACCGGCTTGACACCCACCGCAGCGTCGGCGGCGTTGTGGCCGGCGATGGGGCCGGCGAAAACACCACCGGCGAACGCGAGACCAGCAACGGACAGCATGCTCTTACGAATGATCGTGTTCATGGGGGTAGCTCCTTCGGGGGTAGGAAACACCCACACACCAGGGGGACGGCGCACAGGTGTCAGCACCTCGTCCGGCACTGCACAAAACAACAAAGGGGGGAAAGTCATCACGGCGGCCGGGCGCGGGGGGCGCCTCTAGCGGCCGGTCCATGTGTAACCACCCGGGGGCCGGGACCATTCCCGGGGGCGGGCCATCCATCGGCAGCCGCGTCGAGCCGGCGCCACGGTCGTTCGGAGGTCTACAACCACAGGGCCGGGCCAGGCATTCCACCCGCGCCAGCCAGTCACGCAACCCGGCGTCCAGCGGGCCGAGCAGTCACGCAACCCGGCGCCGAGCGGGCCAGGCGATGCACCTCCACGAGGGCGCGCCTGCGGCCGGTGGTACTGCGACCGTCAGGGTATGTAACCCGGCCGGGGCCGCCACGATTCCGGCCTGAGGATGCCACCGGTCACACCCAGAAACCCGCCGCCAACGGACATACCCCCCATACGCGTCGCCGGCCGCCGGCCGAACCGGGCACCCAGGCGATGAGCCGGCTCGGGTTCCTTGAAACCGGGGCATCCACCCCAGCCGGACACACCGATTACAAGGAACCCGAGTCGATCAAACACCAGAAACGCCGAGTCGCTCCGGCCTCCGCCCCGGACCCCACCTCTACCGCCCGCTTTGCGCCCATCCGCCAGCCGCCCTCCCAGGGAGCACACCACCAAGCAGGGGGCACACCCACCGAACAGCCCTCCACCGACGGCGACCGGCCCCTACCACGCCCGACAACCGAGGCTGGCGCCCGTCGGAGTGTTCCGACGGGCGCCAGCTCAGGTGCTATCCGGGCACTGCCCGGCGGGTCATGCGGATCAGTGCGCGGCTCCACCGAAGCGCTGGCGGCGACGCCAGGCCAGGGTCAGCAGCAGCATGATCGCGCCGGCGCCGACGAGGCCGCCACCGAGCTTCATGGGCGTACCCATGCTGTCACCGGTGACGGGCAGCGGCTGCTTCTTGTGCAGCACCCGCAGCTCGGCGGTGGCGGTGCGGCCGGACTCCCGGCCGGTGGCGGTGAAGGTCAGCAGACCGGTCACCGACGGCCGGTAGGACTTGGTGAACCGACCCTGGGCGTTGGTACGCGCCGTGAAGTTCAGCGGTGCGCTCGCCTGGTACGCGACCGGGGCCATGGCCACGGTGCTGCCGTCGCTGCGGCGGGCCGGCGCCTGGCCGGGAGCCGGGGCCGCCAGCGGGGTGACGGTCACCGTGATGTCGACTGTCTCGTTCGGACCGAAGCCGGTGCCGGTGAGGACGACCGTCTCGCCGAGGTAGATCGTCGGACGGTTGACTGTCAGCGACGCGAGCTGCGGCGTGTACGCCGGCGGCTGGGTCGGATCCGTGGTCGCGGACGGCGTCGGCTGCGGCTGTGCCGCCCCCGCTGCGGTCGGCACGGCCACCACGGCCAGACCGACCGTGAGCGCCATGATGATGCGGGATAGCCGCATGATTGGTTCCCTCCTACTGGTCACATCGTGGTGCGGAATGAACTTGGGTGGTCCATGGGCTGGCGGTCGGAGTCAGCCACAACTCGGCCTGCCCCACGCTGGTTTTGGCGGTCAAGACCGTCATCTCCAACGTCCGTTCAGCGCCGGGGCCGACCTCGACGTTGGCCGTGGCAACGTGGCGGCGTCGTTCGGTGCCGCTTCCGAGCGCGGTTTCCGACCCGTCGAGCCGGGCGTCGAGCACGGCGCCCCCTGCCGGGCTGAAGACCGACACCAACGTGCGAGCGGTGTACGGGTCGCCAGCCATGCCGAGGCCGAGGACGGACTCGCTGAGTCCTGACTTCGGCGCCGTGGAGCGCAGGGTCACCCGCAGCCGGAGCTCGCGGCGGCCGTCGGGCCGGCATTCGCCGACTGTCAGGTTCGCCGTCGGCCGCAGGTAGTAGCCGAGCTTCGCGCCGCTGCCGTCGTTGAGGAAGACGCCGACCGTCGGCACGGTGTCCTGTTCCGGGAGCGTCCCGGCCATCCGGCTGTCGCTGAATGTCCGCTGTTCTTCCGGTCGGGCACTCCAGAACAATATCCGGCGTTCGGTGATAGCACGGTCGAATGCGGACAACAACACCCGTGGGTTGACATTCTTCGTGAAGAAGGCGTCGAACACAGCGGCGGCGGAGGAGGCGAAGAACTCGTCCTGCTGCTTGATGTCCAGCCGCTGGTAGCTCTCGTTGAGCAGGGTCTGCACGACCTTTTCGCTGGCCAGGGGAACGCCGCCGGGCACCGCTACCGGGCCGGTGGCCTTGAGCAGGTACGACAGCACCACCGGGTCGACAGCGAGCACACCGTCGACAGTGGTGCCGGTCTTGCGGCGGAACATCTCCCGGTACAGGGATGCGGCGGTCGGGAAGTGCGGGGTGAGGTTGACGTCGGCCGGGTACATGCCGGGCAGGTCGGTCCAGAGGGCCCGGGTCTCGGCGGACAGCTTCAGCGGCGGAACGAACCGGCCGAAGGAGGCGCTGCTGCCCTGGCGGCCCATCCGGACCGAGCCCTTGTCGGCCTCGATCAGCGCGTACGCGCCGAACATGCCGCCGGTGGCGCGCAGCTCGGCCAGGTTCTGCGAGACCAGCAGGTATCGCCGCGAGCCGTTCGCGCCGAGCAGCGGCGGCAGCAGCCGGGCGCCCTGGTCGGCGGCGGCGGTGAGGCTGGCCAGGCGGTCGATCTCGCCGCGTAGGTCGGTGAGCGCCTGCCGGATCTGGCTGACCAGCCGGTCGGCCGGCACGGCGGCCAGGTCACGGCGGGTGCTCTGCACGGCCTCGTCGGCCTGGGACAGCTCGGCGGAGACCGCTGTGAGTTTCGCCAGGTCCAGCCGGCCGCCGGAGGGCACCAGACTGGTCAGGTCGGCGCGCAGCAGCGTGGGGAACGCGTGCCGGGCCAGGTCGTCGATGGCGACGGCGATCCGCCGGACGGCGTCGAGGTCGTCGCCGGCGAACGGGGTCCGCCGTGCGACGTGCCAGCTCGGGTCAGTCGTGGCGGACCGGGCGGCGCCGGCCTGCTCCTGGAGGGCGGCGAGGGTGCGCTGGGCGCGGTCGGTGTCCCCGCCCACCACCTGCGCGCTCAACTCCCGGGCCAGGCCGGCGGCGTTGATCAGGTGGGCGCGCGCCTGCCAGCCCCGGAAGCCCACCCACCCGCCGCTGGCCAGCAGCAGGCAGCCGGCCACCAGGCCAGCGAGCAGCGCCCGGCGCAGTCGCGCCCGGCGGCGACGCCGGGATCGGCTTCGCCGTCGACGTGGCTGTTCGCTCTCCGTCACACCACACTCCATTTCGCGGAATCGGACAGTAGGTCTGATTCCCTGACGTTCTTAACATGCCTGGGGGAAGCTCGTGCGCTTATGGCAGTTTTCGTCCTTTACGCGAGGTCTTCTCGCGGCTGCCCCACTACCTGCGGGGTCCGGCCGGCCGCCTCGTGCAGCAGGCCCTCGATCCGGTCCACCCCGGCCGGCAGGGACATCTCCCGCAGGTACGCCTCCCGGCCCCGGCGCCCCATCTCGGTGCGTGCCGACGGCGGGATGGTGGCGGCCAGCCAGAACCGGTCGGCCAGCGCCGCCCAGTCCTCCGGCGGGCAGGACAGGCCCGCTCGCGTACGTTCGACGAGCTCGGCGGTGTCACCACCGGCCGAGGCGACCACCGGCACGGCGCAGGAGAGCGCGGCCTGGAGCTTGGCCGGCACCATGCCGCGAAGCTCCGGCAGGTCGCGCAGCATGACCAGCTGGTAGTCGGCGGCGGCGTACAACTCGGGCATGTCGACAGGCGAGCGCCGCTCCAGGAAGCGGACGTTCTCCGCGCTCAACTCGGCGGCGAGCCCCCGCACCCGCCGCTCGTCAGCGCCCGAACCGACAAGGACCAGATCCATCGTGCGGTCCAGGGCCGCTGCGGCCCGTACCGCCGTCTCCAGGCCCTGGCGGGCGCCGATGGTCCCGGCGTGCATGACCACGCAGCGGTCGTCGCGGCGGACCATCTGGCGGGCCGCCGCGCTTGGCGTCGCCGGATGGAAGATCCGCTCGTCGGTCCAGTTCAGCACCAGCCGGACCCGGGCCGGGTCGGCGCCGGCGGCGACCACCAGGTCCCGCATCGACGGCGCGGTCACCGCGACCCGCGCGGCGGACCGGTAGATCCGCGTCATCGCGGTGCCCAACCGTGCCGACCAGCGGTCGTCGCCCGCATCGTCCGCGCCGTCGCGCGCCCAGACGTCCTGCACGTGCAGCACCGCCGGCACCTTCGGCAGCAGCCGGAGTACGGCGGCGGTGGCGAACGTGGTGGCCGGCAACTGGAAGACGTAGAGCACATCCACGTCGCCGAGGAACCGGCGAGCGGCAAGTGAAGCGCTGCCGGCGAACGAGAGGTAGCTGGCCATCCGCGCCCCGGTGGACCCGCCACGACCGGAGTAGCGCGGCACCCGACGGACGGACAGCCGCCGGCTGTGCGTCTCGTGATGCCAGCGCTGCCGCCAGCCTGGGTAGACGTGACCGCCCGGGTAGTCCGGAAAGCCGGTGAGCACCCTGACGTCGTGGCCCCGCGCGGACAACTCCTCGGCGAGGCTGCCGGGGATGAAGGCCGGCTCGGGCGGGAAGTGGTACGACAGGATGCCGACCTTCACGACGCCACCGCCGTCGGTCCCGGATCGACGAAGGTCGGCGCGGCACCGCGACCGGAGGGCACCCGGCCCGCGTACGATGCCGACAACCCCTCACCGCGCGGCCACCGGCGTCGACGCACCACCCTCGCGGTGCGGCGACCCGCGTCCGCACCGACGAGAGGGCTCCCGATGGTCGACCGCGTGCTGTTCGTCTGCCACGCCAACCTGTGCCGCTCACCGATGGCCGAATACGTGGCCCGTCGCCTGCTCGCCGACCGGCCGGTGCTGGTGTCCAGCGCCGGCACCGACGCGATGGACGGCATGGCCATGCATCCGTACGCCATGGAGGTCCTGGCCGAGCACGGCGCGGACCCGGCGGCGTTCGCCAGCCGGACGCTGCGCCCTGAGTACCTGACCGAGGCGACGCTCGTGCTGACCGCGACCCGGCGCCAGCGTTCGGTCTGCACCGCGCTGGCGCCCGGTGCTCTGCACCGGACGTTCACGCTGCGCCAGTTCGGGCGGCTGGCCTCGGCGGCCGAGCCCCCCGCTGAGCCGGCCGTCGACCCGCTGCGGGCCGCGATCGCCGCCGCGGCCGAGGCCCGGGGGCGGCTGCAACCCGCCGCCCCCGACGCCGATGACCTGCGGGACCCGATCGGCGGTACGACCGCCGACTTCCGACGCTGCGCCGAGGAGATCGAACGTTCGCTACGACCCCTCGCCGCGCTCATCGGGGCAACCGGGTGAGTTCCTGGGTGCGGTCGCTGACACCGTTGACTCCGGCGTCCTCGCTGTGCCGGGCGGACGTGGCCCGGTCGGTCGGCACCGACGGCGTCGCCGTGGAGGCGACCACCCGGTAGGCCTCGTACTGGTACGCCTCGGCCTTGGGCACCTTGGCCATGTTCAGCACACAGCCGAGCAACCGCACCGACACCGAGTGCAGCGAGCGGGCAGCGGCGGCGACCTGGGTCCGTGAGGTACGGCCCTGCTGGCTCACCAACAGCGCGCCGTCGGCCTGGACGGCCACCACGACACCGTCGGTCACCGCGAGCAGCGGCGCGGTGTCGATGATGACGATGTCGGCCGACTCGCGCAGGGCGAGCAGCAGGTCCGCCATGGCCTTGGAGCCGAGCAGTTCGCTCGGGTTCGGCGGTGCGGAGCCGCTGGGCAGCACGAGGAGGGACTTGTCGCCCCAGCGCTGCACGACGTCCCCGACCTGCACGTCGCCGACCAGCACGTCGGTGAGGCCGACACCGGCGTCCAGGCCGAGGTAGTCGTCGACCTTGGGGCGGCGCAGGTCCGCGTCGACAAGCAGCACCCTCCAGCCCGCCTCGGCCAACGCGATGGCCAGGTTGCAGGAGAGCGTGGTCTTGCCCTCGCCCTGCAGCGCGCTGGTCACGGCGATGACGCGGGCCGGTTCGTGCACGTCCACGAAACGCAGGTTGGTTCGCAACTTACGGACCGCTTCGGCCCGCGCCGAGGTCGCCGCCTCACCGACGATCAGTGGAGCGGTGCGGGCAGTGGCCTCGAACGGGATCTCGCCGAGCAGCGGGCTTCCGGTGGCGCGTTGCAGACCTGCGGAGTCCCGCAGCCGGATGTCGGCGACGCCCCGCAGGATCGCCAGGCCGACGCCGAGCAGCAGACCGAGCAGTCCACCCAGGACGAGGTTGCGCACCGGCTGCGGGGAAACGGGGCTCGCGCTGACCCGGGGGCCGCTCACCACCTCGATCTTGATCGGCGTCTTGCCGTCGGGCGGCGTCTCGACCTTCTGTACGAGGTCGACGAACCTCGCGGCCAGGGTCTCGGTGATCCGCAACGCGCGGGTCTGATCGGTGTCGGTCACCGAGGCGCGCAGCAGGAC
This sequence comes from Micromonospora profundi, assembly GCF_011927785.1. Lineage (NCBI taxonomy): Bacteria > Bacillati > Actinomycetota > Actinomycetes > Micromonosporales > Micromonosporaceae > Micromonospora > Micromonospora profundi. The sequence continues at coordinate 2,369,189 of NZ_JAATJK010000001.1, forward strand.
CGTGCCGGCTTCGGTGGAGGTGCTCACCCGACGCTGCACCTCGTCCGCGGTGAGCCCGACGGGGGTCTCGGCCACCACGCTCTGCGCCAGGCGGTCGCTGCTGAGCAGGTCGGCGTAGGACTTGACGCGCTGCTGCAGGAAGAGGCCACCCTGGTAGGCCTCGCTGACGCCCTGGTTGGGGGTGGTGACGAAGAAGGTCACCGAGGCGACGTACCGGGGCTGGGCCCGTACGGTCAGGAACGCCGAGACGCCCAGGGCCACCATGACCGTGACCAGTACGACCCACCAGTGCCGACGCACGTGGCGCAATTGGCGGAGCAGGTCCATCAGGAGCGCCTCCGTGCCGGTCCGGTTACGCCAAAGAACTTCACGAAAACCCCCAAGGTCGTTTGTTAACTCGTGAAACCATTAAAGCCGCTCATACGCCTTATGTCCGGAGTTATGTATTTTCGGCGACGGCAAGTGTGCTCGCATGCCCAACCCGAGAAACGGCCATTCGGCAGCGGTGACAACGCGGAAAAGTCCACAACCGATCAAGCGGCAACCGATCGGCTCAGGTGCCGGACCACCATCGGATCGAGCCGCAACGACACGTGGCCCCGCGGTCGCCACCCGCCGACAGCACGGATAGGGTCGACGGAGGTGTGCCGGGAAGCCTGGTCGGCGAGTGGATCCCTGCCGTCCCGATGCCCGAGGTGACACCGCCCGATGCACGACCACACCCCGCCGCGCCGCCGGCTGCTGACACGATCGTCCTGGCCCGAGGCCCGACACGTGGCCGACGTGCTGCGCACCGAAACCGTCGGCGGCGCCCTGCTGCTTGTCGGCGCCGTCCTCGCACTGGTCTGGGCGAACTCGCCGTGGGCCGAGTCGTACACCAGGCTCTCCGACTGGGTGCCGTGGCCCGGCGGCGCGCGCTGGCACCTCGACCTGTCCCTGGCCACCTGGGCCGCCGACGGCCTGCTGGCCATCTTCTTCTTCGTGGTCGGGCTGGAACTCAAGCGCGAGTTCGTCGCCGGCGACCTCCGCGATCCGCGACGCGCGGCGCTGCCGGTGGTCGCCGCGCTCGGCGGAATGGCGCTGCCCGCCCTGATCTACGTGGCGGTCATCCTCACCGCGGGCGGCGACGGTCTGCGCGGCTGGGCGATACCCACCGCCACCGACATCGCGTTCGCCCTTGCCGTGCTCGCGGTGATCAGCTCGCACCTGCCCCAGGGGCTGCGCGCCTTCCTGCTCACCCTCGCCGTGGTCGACGACCTGTTCGCGATCACCATCATCGCCGTCTTCTACACCGCCGACTTCCACCCGCTGCCGCTGCTCGTCGCGCTCGCACCCATCGGGCTCTTCGCGTGGCTCGTACAACGCGGCCGTACCTGGTGGTGGGCGCTCATCCCCCTCGCGCTTGTCACCTGGGCGCTGGTGCACGCCTCCGGGGTGCACGCCACGGTCGCCGGCGTCCTGCTCGGGTTCACCGTGCCGGTGCTGGCCCGCCGACGGGGCAGCGCCACGCCCGATGGCGACAGCGGGCACCGACCTGCCGGCGGCGACAGCGGGCACGGCGGACTCGCCGCGCACCTGGAGCACCGGTGGCGCCCGGTGTCCGCCGGCGTCGCCGTACCGGTCTTCGCCCTGTTCGCCGCCGGTGTGACACTGCGCGGCACCGACCTGGGCGCCCTGCTGACCGACCCGGTGGTGATCGCCATCGTCGCCGGCCTCGTGCTCGGCAAGAGCATCGGCATCTTCGGTTCCACCTACCTGCTGGCCCGGTTCACCCGCGCCCAGCTGGACGAGGACATCACCTGGCCCGACCTACTCGGCATCGCCCTGCTGGCCGGCGTCGGGTTCACCGTCTCGCTGCTCATCGGCGACCTGGCCTTCGGCGCCGGCAGCATTGCCGACGACCGGGTCAAGGCGGCAGTGCTCATCGGCTCGGTGATCTCCGCCGGTCTGGCCGCCGCCGTGCTGGTCCGCCGCAACGCCGCATACCGACAGGTGGCCCTGCGGGAACAGGTCGACGCCGACGGCGACGGGGTGCCCGACGTGTTCCAGGAACCGGACCGGGACTGACCGCCGCCGCACCGCGACCAGCCGTCACGCGCCGTGCTTTCCCTCGGCCACCTGCCGCTGCTCCTGGCGGATCTCCCGGCCCAGGAAATAGTTCAGCGCCGTCCGGATCGCGGCGATCGCCGCCAACTGGCCGATCTGGGCGAATGACGGCGACACGGCGGTCCGCAGCACGTCCGCCGCCAGCTGGAACTCCAGGCCGAGGGTCAGGAACCGGCCCAGCGACAGCCGGATCGGGGTGAACACGGCGGCGGTGCGGTGTCGCAGCCCTTCGACCACGAACCGCACCGCCGCCCAGAGCGCACCCACGAAGATCACCAGGGCTCCGGCGACCTCCACCACGGCGACCAGCACCTCGTCGCCCTGACGTAGCAGCTCCGCCGGCTCCACAGGGTGCCGACTACCCGCCCCCGGGTCAGGTAGTCGGTGCGGCCACCGCGCGCCGGCTCGCCGCAGCCGGGCACCCTGCTCAGGTCAGGTCCTTCACCGCCTCTAGGACCAGCCACAGGCCCGAGATGGCGAAGAGCACCGCCGCGACGTACTTGATGGTCTTCTCCGGCAGCCGGCGGCCCAACATCCGGCCCACAAGGATGGCCAGCGCGTCCGCTGCCACCATGCCGATCGTCGAGCCCAGCCACGTGCCGAACCAGCCGTACTGGGTGGCCAGGGTGATCGTCGCCAACATCGTCTTGTCGCCCAACTCGGCCAGGAAGAAGGCCACCGAAACCGCAACGATGGCGGTCTTGTCGGTCTTTTCGGCCTTTTGCTTCTCCTCATCGGTGAGCTTGTCGCCGCGCAGCGTCCACGCGCCGAAGCCGAGGAACGCCACACCGGCGACAAGGGAGATCCACTCCGTGGGCAGCACGGCGCCCAGACCCGACCCGATGGCGACCGACGCCAGGTGCACCACCGCCGTGGCGACAGTGATGCCGATCAGCACCGGAATGGGCTTGAACCGCGTGGCGAAGGTCAACGCCATCAGCTGGGACTTGTCTCCCAGCTCGGCGACGAAGATGACGCCGAAACTGACGACGAGCGCGACGAGGAAACCCTCCATGACGTCCTTCCCGATCACACCGGGAGGAGGTACAGGGGCGCCCTCGACCCGGCTGCAACAGCCTGAGTCGAAGGTCTCGCCCGCCTCGGAAACCGAGGCCGCATGGCCGGGTGCGGAACGCACCAGTATGTCGACCACGACATTGGGGGCTACTCCCCTTCGCGCGACCAGCCTAGCCGATCACCGCCGGCCCCGCCGAGACGGGTGACCCCGCCTCAGCACGCCCGGGCGAGGGTCACCCCGAACAGCCCTTGCAGGTCGGTCCAGAACTCCGACGCCACGAAGCCGGCCGCCCCCAGCTCAGCGGCGATCCCCTCCGGGCGGAACTTCGCCGACACCTCGGTACGCAGCTCCTCCCCCTCGGCGAACTCCACTGTCAGGTCCAGCACCCGGACGCGCATCGGTCGCGTCGCCCGCAGCCGCATCTCGATCCACTCGTGGCTCGGATCCCAGCGCGCCACGTGCGTGAACGCGTCCGGGTCGAAATCGGCGCCCAACTCCCGGTTGATCACGTGCAGGACGTTGCGGTTGAACTCGGCGGTCACCCCCGCCGCGTCGTCGTACGCGGGCACGATCACCGCCGGGTCCTTCACCAGGTCGGTGCCGAGCAACAGCCAGTCGCCGGCCTCCAGCGCGGCACGCATCGCGGCCAGGAACTCGGCCCGCTCAGCAGGTAGCAGGTTGCCGATGGTGCCGCCGAGAAACGCCACAAGCCGCCGACCGCCGGTGGGCAGCCGATCGAGCTGGCGGGTGAAGTCTCCGACGATGCCCCGGACCCGCAGCCCCGGATAGTCGGCGGCGATCTGCGCTGTCGACCCTGCCAGCGCGCTCACCGACACGTCGAGCGGGACGAACGTGCCCAGCCCGCCCTGGCGGGTGAACGCGTCCAACAGCAGCCGGGTCTTCTCCGACGAACCCGAGCCCAGCTCGATCAGGGTCTTGGCACCGGTCACCGCCGCGATGTCGTCGGCGTGCTCGGCCAACACCACCCGCTCGGCCCGCGTCGGGTAGTACTCGGGCAACCGGGTGATCTCCTCGAACAACTCGCTGCCCCGGGAGTCGTAGAACCACTTCGGCGGCAGCCACTTCGCCGCCGCGGTCAGCCCGGCCCGGACGTCCTCGCGCAGGCCACGCTCCAGATCCTGCTGCTCAAGGTAGATCTCCAACGGCTCAGCGGTCATCGGTCCTGCCTCTCTGCTCATCAACACGTGCCGCACGGCCGGCTCACCGGGCCGGCAATGGGCGTACCCGCACCTCGTCCACGGTGGCGACGACCAACTGCCCGTCGGGCACCGGTCGCCACCCCGGGTCGTCGTCGTGTGGCTCGGAGGCGAGCAGCACCGAACCCGGCTGCGCGCGCACCGACAGCGCGTGCCCGAACACACTCGCCACCACCTGCCGCCCATCGGTGAGCAGCAGGTTCAGCCGCGACCCCGGAGCTGCCGCAGCGACGTCGGCCACCGTCCGCGCGACCGCCTCCGCCGGATCGTCACCGGCACGCAGCCGATGCCGCACAAGCGCCCACAGCAGCGCCGAGTCGGTGGCCGCGTCCAAGGTCAACAGGTCACGCACCGGCAGGCCGGAGGCGAGCGGCACCACAGCGTCCGGCCAGCCCCGGACCACACCGTTGTGGCTGAACAGCCACCGCCCCTCGGCGAACGGCGCGGCAGCCCCGTCGAGCACCGCCATCCCGACCGTTGCCGAACGGACCGCCGCCAGCACCGCGCCGGCCCGCGTCACCGCCGCGAGATCGGCGATCGTCGGATCGCTCCAGATCGGCTGGGCACGCCGGTAACGCACCGGATCACCATCGCCCGGATACCAGCCGACACCGAAACCGTCGGCGTTGATCGTGCCGCCACCCCGCATGTCGCGCGGCGCCCACGACTGACGCATCAGCGAGTACGGCGGGTCGAACAGCACCTCAGCCAGCGTGACCGGCGGACCCAGGTAGGCCAGGTGACGACACATCAGCGCGCCCCACCCGCCCGACGCCCCCTCACCGGCCCGACTCGCCCGGACCGGCGTCGCGGGCGCAGCGGAAACCGCTGAAGATCTGCCGCCGGATCGGATAGTCCCAGTTACGGAACGTCCCCCGGCAGGCGGACCGGTCCGTGCCGAACGAGCCACCGCGCAACACCCGGTAGTCGTCGCCGAAGAAGACCTCCGAATACTCCCGGTAGGGAAACGCGGTGAAGCCCGGATGCCCGTCGAACGTGCTCGACGTCCACTCCCAGACGTCCCCGATGAGCTGGTGCACACCCAACGGCGACGCCCCCGCCGGGTACGCGCCCACGGGCGCCGGCCGCAGATGACGCTGATCCAGATTGGCGTACGCCTCGGTCGGGTCCTCGTCGCCCCACGGGTACCGCCGGGACCGTCCGGTCACCGGATCCCACCGGGCAGCCTTCTCCCACTCCGCCTCCGTCGGCAGACGCTTACCAGCCCAGGCGGCGTACGCCTGCGCCTCGTACCAGCACACGTGCACCACAGGCTCGTCGGCGCGGACCGGGTCCCACCTGCCGAACCGCCGGTACGCCCAGCCGGCCCCGTCCCGACGCCAGTGCATCGGCGCCACGAGCTGCTCCCGGACCCGGTGCTCCCAGCCGGCCGCACTCCACCAGCGCGGATCGGAGTAGCCCCCGTCGTCGAGGAAAGCCTGGTACGCGCCGTTCGTGACCGGCGCCGCGTCGATGACGTACGCAGGCAGGTCGACACGATGCGCGGGCCGCTCGTTGTCCAACGCCCACGGGTCCGTGTCGGTGCCCATCGTGAACTCGCCGGCCGGCACCAGCACCTCCCCGCCGACAGCCACGCGCGGCTCGGGCGGCGGCGGGGCGTGCAGCACCGCCGGCCCCGAACGCAACTGATGGGTGGCGAGCATCGTCTCGTCGTGCTGCTGCTCGTGCTGGACGATCATGCCGAACGCGAACCCGTCGGCCACCAGCGGCCGGTCGGCGAAACGCACAGTGTCGAGCAGGTCGTGCACCTTGTCGCGGACCGTACTCAGATAGGCGCGCGCCTCCGCCGGCGGCAGCAACGGCAGCGCCGGACGATCCCGGCGGGGCTGCTTGAACGCGTCGTACAACTCGTCGATGTCACACCGGACCGGCTCCCGACCGCCGACATCACGGACCAGCCACAGCTCCTCCTGGTTACCGACATGCGCCAGGTCCCAGACCAGCGGCGACATCAGCGGCGAGTGCTGACGCATCAGGTCATCGTCATCCACCGCCTCCGTCAACAGAGCCGTGCGGGACCGGGCGCGCGCCAACTCCGCAGCGATCCGCCCCCGCAACCGCTCACCCCCCACCTGGTCTGCTCCCGACTGCGGGGCTCGCAACCCCGGCTCACTCCTCGCGGTCACCGCGCCGCCCTCCGCTCCCGACTGCGGGGCTCGCAACCCCGGCTCACTCCTCGCGGTCACCGGACTCCCCTTTCTGTGGCGGCCAACCGCCGCCGTACTCCTGCACGGATCTCGTCGTGGATGCCGCCCGGCAGCTCCAGCCGGGGCAGTGCGGTCAGAGCCAGGTCGAGCAGCTCCGCCGCCGCGGCGGCCAGCTCGGGGTCGGCCAGGCCCTGCCGGGCCGCGGCCGACCACCGGTGCGCCGTCGGGGCACCGATCGCGTACGCCGCACGCACAGTGCCGGGATCGGCGAACAAGGCGCTCAGCACCGCAAGCGGCAGACGCCAGGACCCGCCCGGCTGGGCGTCCAGATACCGCAGCTCCAGGTAGCCGCGCGGACGGACAGGCGGAAAGAGGGTGCTGACGTGGTAGTCGAGGTCATCGGTGGTCGGCGGGTCGGGCAGTGCCCCGTCGATCCAGTCAGCGAACGTCACGCCCGGCGGCGGCGCCCAGTCGCCACACTGACGGCGCAGGCACAGCAACGGCGCGGCGAGCACGTACCGGATCCAGGTGGCCGTCGGATCGTCGTCGGCCTGACCCGGCACCCAGACCGGACGGGTGCGGGCCGGATCGATTGCCAGCCAGGCGGCCATCCGCGCGGAGGCCCAACCGGTGCGTCGGCCCGCGTGGCGGTCGGCCGAGGCGAACACCGCAAGCAGCGGCGGGCCGACAGCGTGGGCCGCCGCCCACCGTGCCTCCACCTGGTCGGGCTCGCCGGCGTCGAGACAGATCTGCAGGCCGGCGGTGCTGTACATCATCGTCCGGCCGGCCGGACCACGCCTGTCGAAGGCATCGCGCATCGCGCGGTAGCGGGGAGTTTCCAGCACCGGGCAGGGCCTGCGGTGCGGGTCGATGCCACTGCGACCGAGGACCAGACCGGCGGCGGCCAACAGGTCGGTGACCTGGGCGATGTCGGCCTCGGTGGCGCGGATCAGCGCGGCGGTCGAGGACCGCGGAGGGGTGGAGATCTCCAGCTGGCCGCCCGGCTCCAGCGTCACCATGCCGCCGTGTCGCAGCGGCTCGGCGGGGCTCGTCGCGTCAAGCGTGACGGGGCTGTGTCGGCCCAGCGCCGCCCGCAGGCGCCTCAGGTCGACCGGCCGAGCGGGATCGTCGGCGTCGTGCACGGTCCATTCCAGTTCGACACCCGTATGCGTCGGCGGACCGGTCTTGAAGCAGATTCGGGCGAGGTGCCGGCCCGCCGCAGCGGACTCACGCAGGATCGCGCTGCGGTCCAACTCGGGCGATGTCACCACCAGGGGTGCCTCCTCTGCGTGCGCCACGTCCGAAACACTCTGCCACCGTAAATCCACCCTGTGACACCGTCGCGGCGTCGACGACGCCACCAACCCCTGTCTAACAGACGAATTTCCCGGTGCAGGGCGGAACGAACCCCGCCGGTCGCCGCTCAGGCCGGGCTGGACTCCGCCGGCCGCGACGGCTTGACCTTCGCCGATTCCGGCGGCGTCGACGGGCCGGGCGGAGAGGGCGGCGTGGGCGGCGTGGACTTGCCGGGCTTCGCCTCCGGCACCAGCCGCTGGCAGTACGCCTCGACCTCGGCGGCCCCTCCGGCGGCGGTCACCAGCCGCTGGAAGGACGGCGTCCGCAGGGCCTTCTCCCGCTGCCCGGGCTTCTTGGCCTGCCAGGCGCGACACAACCCGTGCAGGTGGCTGTTCGGCGACGCCCCGGCCTGCGGCGTGGGCGGGGCGGGCTGCACGCCGGGCCGCGTGGTCGACGGCGTCGGCCGGCTCGGCGCGACCGACGGCGACGCCGCGGTGCCGCCGGAGGTGGACGGCGCGCTGGTGGGTGCCGGCGGCTCCGGATCGGGCGTCAGGTCCAGGCCGGCCGCAGCGAACGCGGCACCCGCCGTGGCGGTCGCGGCCACCGCGCCGATCCAGGCCAGCGCTCCGGTGGTCAACCGGCGGCCATGCGGACGGCGGGCCACCGGTGGCGCAGCGGTGACGCCCTCCGCGGCCCGGGCGGCCCGGAACGCGGCGACGGCGGCCTCCGTACCGGCCAACTCCTCTGGTCGGGCCGGCGCGGCAGCGGCGGCGAGCAGCCGGGCCACCGGCTCGGTCGAGGCAGTTTCGGCCGTCGCCTCGGAGTGGGCCGCGTCGAGCAGCCGCTCGGTCTCGGCGCGGTCGGCACGCCGATCCGGCCGGTACGGGTTCATCGGGAATCCCCTCACGTCAGCCGTCCGCCTGCTCGGCCTGCGACGTCGGCCGGGAGCTGCCGGTCCGCGTGCGGGGTGCGGGCGACGCCTGGACCGTCTCCGGCGCGACACCCTCGGCGGCCGAGCGGGCCGTCGTGTCGGCCCTCGGCATGGTCGTGGCGTCGGCCGAGGGGCAAACCGTCGGTGGAAGCGCGACAGCAGCGGGCGACGCTGTGGCCGTCGCCGACTGGTCCAGCAGGGCGGCGAGCCGTCGCAGACCACGGTGCGCGGCGGTGCGGACGGCCCCGGCCCGCCGGCCCAGCACCCGACCGGCGGACTCCGCGTCCAGTCCGATCACGGCCCGTAACAGGACGGCTTCGGCCTCGCGGGGCGGCAGGGTGGCGATGAGCGCCAGGGCCGCCTCGGTGCCGATCGTCTCGCCCGCCCGCTCGGCGGTGTCGGCGTCGCCGGCCAACTCGGTGAGCGCCTGCACCGGAACCGGCAGCGATGGCCGGCGGCGCAGCCGGCGCAGGTGGTCCATCGCCCGGTTGCGGGCGATGGTGACCGTCCAGGCGCGGAACTCGCCGCCGGTGAAGCTGGGCAGGTCGCGCGAAATCTGCAACCAGGTCTCCGAGGCGACGTCCTCGGCGTCCGCGCCCACCAGGGCTGTCAGATAGCGCAGCAGCCCCGGCTGGAGAGTCCGGTAGAGGAGGCGGAAGGCATCCTCGTCCCCGGCCTGCGCGGCGGTGACCGTCTGGGACAGCTCCCGCACCCGCACCGCCCTCCGCCGAAGTCCGATCCTGCCCGCCTCCGGGCCGGCCGGGCGAGGTGTCGGGGCCAGCGCCACGGTGGTCAGCTCTCGACGCGCTGCCCGCCGGGCGGCCCGAGCCGGGCTAACGGTAGGAGGGGACCACCGGGGCGACAAGTTGGGGCCGTGTCACGGATGAGTGACAATTCTCAAGCCGCTCCACCGGCGTGCCGCCGTAACAGACGGTACGGAACGGACGCTTCGCACCGTCGCGGGCGCCGAGTGGTGGCGATCGGGCCGGCGGCACGCAGGACTGTGTCGCACATTCTCACGGGATGCTGTCGTGGCGTCACACACCGGCCACGTCCACAGAGGTCGGGGCGCTGTTGCCGGTGAGTACGGCCACCTGGCCACCCGGTCGCGGCGCGCCGTTCCGCGCCACTCTGGGTACGGTAAGGCTGTGTTGTCATCGGAGGTTGTGCTCAGCGGGCGGTACCGCCTGGACGAACGTGTCGCCACCGGCGGCATGGGTGACGTCTGGCGTGCCACTGACCTGGTCCTCGGCCGACAGGTCGCGGTCAAGGTCCTGCTGCCGGCGCTTGTCTCCGACCCCGATTTCATCGCTCGGTTCCGGGCCGAGGCACGGATCATGGCGGCGCTGCGGCACCCCGGCATCGTCCAGGTGTACGACGTCGGCGAGGACGACCTGCCCTCCGGCGGCCGGGCGGACTATCTCGTCATGGAGTTCGTCGACGGCGAGCCGCTGTCCAAGCGGATCGAGGCGGCCGGTCGGCTGGACGTGGCCGAGACGATGTCGATCGTGGCCCAGGCGGCCCACGCCCTGAGCGCGGCGCACCGGGGCGGCATCGTGCACCGCGACGTCAAGCCCAGCAACCTGCTGGTCCAGGAGGACGGCACTGTCGTCCTCGTCGACTTCGGCGTGGCCCGTTCGACGAACGTGACAAGCATCACCAGCACCAACGCGGTGCCGGGCACGGCTCTCTACATGGCGCCCGAGCAGGCTGCGGGTCGCCCGGTCAGCGGCGCCACCGACATCTACGCGCTGGGCGCTGTCGCGTACTGCTGCCTCACCGGCGGTCCGCCGTTCACCGGCGACAACCCCCTCCAGGTGGCGGTCCGGCACCTGGACGACGAGCCGCCGGAGTTGCCGCACGACATCCCGGAGGCGGTTCGCGCCCTTGTGTCGCGGGCTCTGGCGAAGGATCCGGCCGACCGGTTCAGCAGCGGCTCGGCGATGGCCGAGGCAGCCCGTACGGCGGTGACCGGCGGCGAGCCGCCGACGGCGATGGCGTCGGCGGTCCCGCTGCGCGGGGCCGGGCCGGGCACCAGCACCGACGTGCCGCTCGGCGCGGCGGTGGCGACCGCGGCGGAGTCCGGGCGGCGGCGGCGTCGCGGGCCGCTTGTCGGTGCGGCCGGAGCGGTCCTTGTCGCGCTCGTCGGTCTCGGGGCGGCGTTGAGCGCGGTGGGCAACGCCGGCGACGAGCCGGCGGTCAACCTACCGACCAACGCACCGTCGCAGAGGCCGACCGAGCAGGTGGAGGTGCCGGCGGCCAACGAGCAGATCACCGAGGATCCGGGCCGCCCGAGCCGGCCGAACACTCCGGATCCCACCTCCTCGACCTCGATCACCCCGACGCCGAGCACGCAGCCCAGCGAGCCGGCCACCAGCCCGTCGCCGACGGCGAGTCCCCCCGGCACGTCGCCAACCACGCCGAGCGTCCCGCCAGCGCCGACGCAGACGCAGGCCCCGCCCGACCCGGTGCCCACCACGACCGCGCCGACCGATCCGGACGCTCCTCCGGCCGGTCTCTGATTCCCACGAGCACCAATATCCCCAAAACGGACTTACGTCGCCGTTCTTCTCTCTAGGCTCTGAGCAGGTCATTTCCACCTGCTGCGGGAGCCTGCGTGAGTGCTGAGAAGTTGGTCGTGATCGGCCAGGGGTACGTCGGACTGCCGTTGGCGATGCGCGCCGTCGAGGCCGGACTCGACGTGGTCGGCCTCGACGTCGACGCCGACCGCGTGAAGCGGCTCGCGTCGGGCGAGTCGTTCGTCGAGGACATCCACACCGATCGGCTGGGCCGGGCACTGGGCAGCGGCCGATACCACCCCAGCACCGAGTACACCGACGCCGAGGGCTTCGACATCTGCGTCATCACCGTCCCCACGCCGCTGCGCGACGGCACCCCGGACCTGAGCTTCGTCGAGCAGGCCGGCGTCGGCATCGGCCCGTACGTGCGGCCGGGCTGCACGGTGATCCTGGAGTCGACCACGTATCCGGGCACGACCGAGGAGTTGCTGCGCCCGCTGTTGGAGGCGGCCAGTGGGCTGACCAGCCCAGGCGACTTCCACCTCGGCTACAGCCCGGAACGGATCGACCCGGGCAACCCGACCTGGCGTCTGGAGAACACCCCGAAGGTGGTCTCCGGTGTGGACCCGGCGTCGCTGGCCCGGGTGGACGGCTTCTACAAGCGCCTGGTGGAGCACACGGTGCCTGTGGACTCCACAAAGGTCGCCGAGCTGACCAAGCTGATCGAGAACACGTTCCGCCAGGTCAACATCGCGCTGATCAACGAGTTGACAATGCTCTCGCACCACCTGGACATCGACGTGTGGCAGGCGATCGAGGCCGCCGAGACCAAGCCGTTCGGCTTCCTGCCGTTCCGGCCGGGCCCAGGTGTCGGCGGGCACTGCCTGCCGATCGACCCGTGCTACCTGTCGTGGCAGGTCAAGCGACGCCTGGGCCGGCAGTTCCGGTTCATCGAGCTGGCCAACGACGTCAACCACGAGATGCCCGAGCACGTCACGCAGCGGATCACGGCGGGTCTGAACCGGGACGGTCGGGCGGTGAACGGCGCTCGGCTGCTGCTGCTCGGGCTGGCGTACAAGAAGAACACCGGGGACATGCGCGACTCCCCCGCTGTCGACGTGGCCCTCCGCCTCCAGGCGCTCGGCGCCGAGGTCCACGCCGTCGAGCCGTACGCCGAGGCGCACCACATCCCGGCAGGGATCACAGTGGTCGGGTTGACCGAGCGGGAGGTGCGGGACGCGGACGCGGTGGTGGTGGTCACCGACCACGACAGCTTCGACTACGACCTGGTGGTCGAGCACGCCCGGTACGTCTTCGACACCCGCAACCGGTGCGTCGGCCCGATGGTCGAGCGCCTCTAGGCCCGGCACCGCTGGCCGGTCCCGCCGCCGGGGAAGACGGCGGGACCGGCCGGCGGGTGTCGACACCTGCCGACGGGGCCGCTGAGGCGCCGGTCACTGCTCGCCGAGCGCCTCGACCACGGGTCGGGAGAGCGCCCGGCGTGCCGGCAGCACCGAGGCGAGCAGGGCTGCCAGCACCGCGACGCCGAGGATCAGCCCGAGCTGACCCAGTGGCAGCACCACATGGAAGTCGCCACCCAGGCGGGCGAGCACTGCCATCGCCGCGGCGCTGACCCCGGTGCCCAGCCCGATGCCGAGCACCGCGCCGACCAGCGCCATCAGCACCGCCTCCACGGCGAGCATGGCCCGCATGCGGCTCCGGGTCATCCCGATCGCCCGCAGCACGCCGTTCTCCCGGGTGCGCTCCACCACCGAGAGGCTCAACGTGTTCGCCACGCCCACCAGGGCGATGACCACGGCGAGGCCGAGCAGCGCGGTGACGAACGCCAGCAGCATGTCGACAGTGCCGGTGAGCATCTTCTTGTACGCGCCCTGGTCCAGCAGGTTGACCGTCGGGTAGCGGGCCAGCACCGCCTCGATCGCGTCGCGGGCCCGTTCGGCGCTCACGCCCTGAGCGGGGTCGATCTCGGCGAGGAAGCCCCGCTGGTCGGGAAAGAGGGCAGTGAAGTCCGCGCCGGTCAGGTAGATGACGTGTCCCGCGGGCACGGCACCGGCGACCGGGGCGGTCCCGTCGTCGGCGACCACAGCGCCCACCTGGAACGACCGTCCCGCGATGGTGAGTGGGGAGCCCGCCTGCCAGCCGCGCGCCTGCGCCAACTCCCTGTGCACGAGCGCCTGCCCCGGCCCGAGCCGCCCGACGTCGCCGCTGAGCGTCCGGCCGGCCAGCGCCGGATGGGCGGTGCGGATCCGGACGTCGTCGCTGATCATGGTGCGCTGCTCGTGCACGACGCCCAGTTCTGGCAGTGCCGCCAGCTCGGCGGCGAGCAGCGCGGGCAGGTCCTGCCCGATGCCGGTGACCACGAAGTCCGTACCGATCTGGGCGTCCACGTTGCGCTCGATGCCGTCCTTGGTGCTGCGCGCCCCGACAACGAACGCCGACACCAGCCCGATCCCGATGACCAGGGCCGTCGCGGTCGCGGCGACCCGGCGCGGATTACGGACCGCGTTCTCGACCGCCAGCCCTGCTGTCGTTCCGACCAGCCGGCGGACGGGCCAGCCGATCACCCGGACCAGCGCCGGTACGAGCACCGGCCCGAACAGCACGATGCCGAAGAACGCGAGCACTCCGCCCAGTGCCACCAGCAGCACCTGCCCAGCGCTGGCGGCACCGACAAGCGTGGCGATGCCGAGGCCGAGCACCACCGCGCCGAGGGCCAGTCGCAGCAGGCCGGCGCCCTGGCTGGGCTGCACCGCGGCGTCGGTGAGCGCGGCCACCGGCGCTACCCGGGTGCCCCGCCAGGCCGGCAGCAGCGCGGCGGCCACTGTGAGCGCGGTGCCGAGGAGCAGGCTGGTCAGCACTGTCGAGCCGGCCACTGTCAGCCCGCCGGTGAACGGCACGTCCAGCCGGGACATCAGCAGCCGCATCGCGGCGGCGAGGCCCACACCGAGCAGCACACCGAGCGCGGAGGCGACAAACCCGACAAGCGCCGACTCCAGCAGGGCGGCCCGGAAGACCTGCCCCCGGGTGGCGCCGACCAGGCGCAGCAGCGCGGTCCGCCGGGTGCGCTGGGCCAGCACGATGGCGAAGGTGTTGGCGATCACGAAGCCGGCCACCACCACCGCGACACCGACGAACGTGAGCAGCAGCATCGTGAACTGGTTGAGGTCACGGACCGCGTCGTCGACGGCGTCGTCGAGGATCTGCTGGCGGCCCTTCACCTCGACGTCGGCGCCGACGGCCGCGCGTACCCGCTCGGCAAGCGCCGCACCGGAGGTCCCGGCCCGCGCCGCCACCATGATCCGGCCGTAGCCGCGCCCGTCGGTGACCGCGAGGGCGTCGGACCCGACCAGACCGATGAACGGTCCGCCGACGTCGCGGGTGGTGCCGGCCACGTCGACGGTCCCGACAAGGGTGTACGGGCGGGCGGCGTCACCGGTGCCGCCGATCTGGACCGGGGCGCCGAGGGTGAAGCCCTCCTCGGCAACTGTGGGTGCGTCGAGCACCACCTCCCCGGCGCTGTCGGGCAGCCTGCCGGCGACCACGTCGTACGAGCGCAGGGCTGGTTCGGTGGGGATGGCGGCGAGCACGGCGAACCCGAGCACCGGCCGGGCGTCGACGCCGAGAACCCCCGCCGTGCCGGTCAACTCCCCGGCCGCCGCGACCACCCCGTCGACAGCCCGGACCCGCTCGACCAGGCTGGCCGGCAGTGGAGTGTCGCCGCGCGGATAGACACCGAGGTCGGTGTGCCTGTCGAACACACCGGCCCGGTCGTACGCGCCGGCACGCATCCCGTCGGCGAAGATCAGAGTGCCAGCGATGAACGCGACGCCGAGCACGACGGCCAGCGCGGAGAGCAGCATGCGCAGGGCTTCGGCGCGCAGCGAGCGCAGCGTCATTCGGATCATGGAAAGGCTCCCGGTACAGGCGTGGATCGGTCCCCTCGACGCTATGGCCGGTGCGCTCCGATCGTTCTCCACCTGCGCGCTCGACCCGCGTACGCCCTGAGTAGCCCTCGGCCCGCCGGCCATACGCCCCGGGTCGTACGTCAGGTCACCGGCCGGGGGTCACCAGTCCGCTCTCGTAGGCAAGCACCACTGCCTGGACGCGGTCGCGGAGCTGGAGCTTCGCCAGGATCCGACCGACGTGGGTCTTCACGGTCGCCTCGGCCACGTGGACCTTCGCGGCGATCTCGGCGTTGGAGAGCCCCTGCGCGACAAGCAGCAGCACCTCGCGTTCCCGGTCGGTGAGCTGCGCCAGCCGGGGGTCGGCGGTGGGGCCGGCGCCGAGCTGGCCGGCGAAGCGGTCCAGCAGCCGACGGGTGATCGACGGCGCGACCACCGAGTCGCCCTGGGCCACCACCCGGATCGCCGCCAGCAGTTCCTCCGGTGGGACATTCTTGAGCAGGAAGCCGCTCGCCCCGGCCTGGAGCGCGGCGAACGCGTCCGCCTCGGTGTCGAAGGTGGTCAGCACCAGCACCCGGGGCGGGCCGGTGGGACGCTCGGCGCAGAGCCTGCGGGTCGCCTCCACCCCGTCCATGGTGGGCATCCGGATGTCCATCACGACCACGTCGGCCTCGGTGCGGGCGAGCACGCGCAGCGCGTCGGCGCCGTCGATGGCCTCCCCGACCACCTCCAGGTCGGGCTGGGAGTCCAGCACCATCCGGAACCCGGCGCGTACCAGCGCCTGGTCGTCCACGATCACCACCCGGACCGTCATGCCGCGATCACCTCCGTTGCGGGTTCCGACCGTAGCGGTAGCCGGGCCTCCAGCTGCCAGCCCCCGGTCGGTCGGGGGCCGGCGGTGAGGGTGCCGTCGTACACAGTCACCCGCTCGCGCATGCCGAGCAGGCCGTGCCCGCCGGACGGCGCCGGGCCCACGGCCGGGCGGCCCTGGCCGTCGTCGACGACCCGGACCACGACGACGTCGTCGGTGTAGGCGAGGGTCACCTCGACGTCGGCGCCGACGCCCGCGTGTTTGAGCGCGTTGGTGAGCGCCTCCTGCACCACCCGGTAGACGGTCAGCTCCAGGCCGGGCGGCAGCGCCGGCGCGTCACCGGTGACGGTGTCGCGCACGCGCAGCCCGGCGTCGCGGAACCGGGCCAGCAGATCGGGCAACTCGGCCAGGGCGAGGCGGCGGTGTTCCGGGTCGGACACCACCGCCGACCCGCCGGCGTCGGACGGGCCGGCATCGCGGAGCACCCCGACCAGTCGCCGCATCTCCTCCAGCGCCGCCCGACCGGTGTCGGCGACCACCTTCACGGCGGTGCGCGCCTGCTCGGGGTCGCGGTCGAGCATGAACCGTGCCCCGTCCGCCTGCACGATCATCACAGCCATGCTGTGCGCCACCACGTCGTGCAGCTCGCGGGCGATCCGGGTGCGTTCCTCGGCGACTGCCGCCCGGGACTCGGCCTCCCGCTCGCGTTCCAGGGTGTTGGCGCGTTCCTCCAGGCTGAGCACGTACAGCCGGCGGGTGCGCACGTTCAGCGCGACGAGCCACACCGCTCCGGTGACAAGCGCGTACCACATCGCGGTGCCCCACCAGCTGATGCCGGCGGGGGTCTGCGCGGCGGCGAGCAGCACACCCACGGCGGCTACCGCGCCGGCCAGGACGCCGTCGCGCAGGCGCCTGCCGTACTTCACCACGCTGTAGAGCGCGATCAGGACGGCGACGTCGAAGGCGAGCGGACCCCACCCGGCGATCACCTGTAACAGGGCGAGCGTCCCGACCACCACTGTCACCGCGCACGGGTGCATGCGGCGGAACAGCAGCGCCACGGCCATCGCCGCTCCGACGCCGCTGGCGGCCCAGCCGCCCGGCTGGTTGGTCGCCCCGGCAAGACCGAAGAGCAGCACCCCGGCCGAAACGGCGACGTCGAACGCGACACCGCGCAGCGGGCGACCGAACAGCGTGCGACTCACGGTCACCCAGCGTACGCGCTGGCTGGCCGCCCTTTCGCTCAGCCGGCGAGGGCCTGGCGCATGCGGTCGATCTCGACGGTCTGTTCGGTGGCGACGGAGTTGGCGAACTCGCCGAGCGTCAGGTCGGAGCCGACCTTGAGGAGGTTGGTGGCCATCTCGATGGCACCCTCGTGGTGTTCGGTCATCATCCGGACGAAGAGCCTGTCGAACTCGGCCCCGCGGGCGGCGGCCAGTTGCCGCAACGCCTCCGGTGACTGCATCCCGCGCATGGTGCCGTGGTCGTGCCCCGGGGCGTCCTCCGGGATGCCACGGGTCTTCAGCCAGCCGCGCATCAGGCCCATCTCCGGGCCCTGGCTCGCCCGGATCCGGTCGGCGAGGGCGCGGACGGCCGGGTTGGCGGCGCGGTCGGGCGCCAGTTGCGCCATCTCCAGGGCCTGCGCGTGGTGCGGGATCATCATCCGGACGAACCAGACGTCGAACGAGTTGTGTGGGGCGGCGCCGGCGTCGCGGACCTCGTGGGCCGGCCGGGTGGCCGCGGGCTCGCCGGGCCGGCCGGGTGCGATGACCGTGAGGTCGGTGGGTACCGGGCTGACGGTCGGCGCGGCGGTGGTGGGTGCCGAGACCGGCTGCGCGGCGGACGTCCCGGAGGTGTCCCGTGCGCGGAGGACGACGAACGCCACCACGGGCAGCAGGAGCACCAGTGTGACAAGCGCCAGCAACCGTGCGCGCCGACTCGTCATGGGCCACTCCCTGGGGTCGAGGTAGTCGCGATGCTATCCATTGACAAAGGCGTTGTGATGTGACGCGGCTCACATCGACACTCTTCTTCCGGCGGTAATGTGCGCACCATCGTCTCCCCCGTGCGAAGGGCCCCGCCGATGATCAGACTCCACAAACCACAGATCCGACAGATTCGGATCGTGGCGCTCGCCGCCACCGGCCTCCTCGTCGCCAGCGTCCTCACCGCACCGGCAAGCAGCGCCCAGGTCGTTCCACAGTCGGCTCCGGCGCCCGCTGCCGCCAACACGATCCCCGGCGTCGACGAGATCGTGAGCAGCCCCAACCTCCGCCAGATCGCCAACATCCCGAAGGTCGCGCCCCTCGACGGGACCAACAGCGACCTCGCCTTCCAGGGCAAGTACGCCTTCGCGGGCAACTACAACGGCTTCGTCATCTACGACATCTCGCGGCCCAGCGCGCCGAAGGTCACGTCGCGCGTGTTGTGCCCGGGGTCGCAGAACGACATCTCCGTCCACGGTGACCTGCTCTTCCTCTCCACCGACTCGTCCCGCAGCGACGACTCCTGCAACAGCACTACGCAGGCGGCCAGCGTGAAGGAGTCGTGGGAGGGCATCAAGATCTTCGACATCAAGAACAAGGCCAACCCGCGGTACATCAAGTCCGTCGAGACGGCCTGCGGCTCGCACACCCACACCCTGGTGCCGGGCAAGGACCGCAAGGCGGTCTACCTGTACGTCTCGTCGTACAGCCCGCGGGCCGAGTTCCCCGACTGCCAGCCGCCGCACGACTCCATCTCCATCGTCAAGGTGCCGCTGAAGAAGCCCACCGACGCTGCCGTGGTCGCCACGCCGAACCTGTTCCCGGATGGCGGTTTCCCGGGCAGCACGAGCGGCTCGGCGACCACCGGTTGCCACGACATCACGGCCTACCCGGAGAAGGACCTGGCCGCCGGCGCCTGCATGGGTGACGGCATCCTGATGGACATCCGCAACCGGGAGGCGCCCCGGGTGCTCAACCGAGTGCGGGACACGACCAACTTCGCGTTCTGGCACTCGGCCACGTTCAACAACTCCGGCACCAAGGTGATCTTCACCGACGAGTTGGGTGGCGGCGGCGCGGCGACCTGCAACGAAGCCATCGGCCCGAACCGGGGCGCGGACGCCATCTACGACATCACCGGTCGCGGTGACGCCCGGAAGATGAACTTCCGCAGCTACTACAAGATCCCCCGCAACAACGCGGACACCGAGAACTGCGTGGCGCACAACGGCTCGCTGATCCCGGTGCTCGGGCGGGACATCATGGTCCAGGCGTGGTACCAGGGCGGCATCTCGGTCTGGGACTTCACCGACTCGGCCAAGCCGAAGGAGATCGCCTTCTGGGAGCGCGGTCCGCTCTCGGCCGACACGCTTGTCGGCGGTGGCACCTGGTCGGCGTACTACTACAACGGGTACATCTACTCCAACGACATGGTGAAGGGCCTGGACGTCCTGGAGCTGAACGACTGGCGCACCTGGACCGCCAAGCTGGTCAAGTACAAGGAGCTCAACGTGCAGACCCAGCCCAGCTACCTGAGCTGGTAGTCGTCACGCACTGATCTGGCAGGCACCGCGCAGGACGCCGGGCCCGGTCCCCGAACCTCGGGGGCCGGGCCCGGCCACGTTCCAGAGGTACGGGTGTGCCGCTGCCGGACGGCAGGCGAGCACCCGGTGCGCTGGTGGGACTGGTCACCACGACGGGGCCAGCGCGGGCGCCGGACCAGCGTTGGTGAGAACGTGGTCAGACGTGAAGTCTGTCGCCGTCGCCGACGCGCCCCTCTCCGACGCGCCCCTCCCCCCACCCGGGCCGACCCGGCGCTGGCGTCCCCATCCGCTCGACCTGGTAGCTGCCGTCCTCGCCGTGGCCGGCGCGGCCTGCGCGCTCGGCGGGCTGCTCCCCCGCGCGGAGACGGCCGCCACCCTGCACCGCGTCCTGCCGCTGCTGCTCTTCCTCGGCACCGTGATCGTGCTCGCCGAGTTGACCGCCGTGGCCGGCGTCTTCGACGTGCTGGCCAGCCGGCTGGCCGGTGCCTCCCGTGGCAGTTGGGCGGCGCTGTTCCTGCTCTGCGGCGGCCTCGCCACGGCCACCACCCTCGTGCTCAACCTGGACACCACCGCCGTGCTGCTCACCCCGGTGCTGCTCGCGCTGGCCCGCAGCCTGCACGTCCCGGCCGGCCCGCTCGCCGTCACCACGGTCTGGCTGGCGAACACCGCCAGCCTGCTGCTGCCGGTGTCCAACCTGACCAACCTGCTGGCCGCCGACCGGGTCGGGCTACCCCCGCTGGCGTACGCGGCGCGGATGGCGCTGCCGCAGGCCGCCGCCGTGGCGGTCACCATGACGCTGCTCTGGTACGCCTGGTGGCGGCGAGAACGGCCGGTCGGCGGGCGCTTCGTCCCACCCGCCCGGCACGTACCCGCCGACCCGGTGCTGTACCGCACCGCCCTCGCGGGCTGCATGCTGTTCGTGGCCGGCATCCTCGCCGGTGTGGAGATCGGTGTCGCCTCCACCGTCGCGCTCGCGCTGGTGCTCGTCGGATTCCTCGTCCGCTCCCCCGCCACGCTGCGTCCCGCCCTGGTGCCCGTACGCCTGCTGCTGCTCGTCACCGGCCTGTTCCTGGTGGTGCAGACCCTGGGCCGCCACGGGCTGGACGACCTGGTGGCCCGGCTGCTCGGCACCGACGGCGGGACGGCCGGTGCGCTGCGCGCCGGAGGCACCGGGGCGCTGCTGGCCAACGCTGTCAACAACCTGCCGGCGTACCTGGCCGGCGAGTCGGTGCTGCCTGCCGGCGACGAGACCCGTCTGCTGGCCCTGCTCATCGGCACCAACATCGGCCCGCTGGCCGCGCCCTGGGCGTCGCTGGCCACACTGCTCTGGTTCGAGCGGTGCCGGGCGGCCTGGGTGACGGTGCCGATGCGCCGGTTCGTGCTGAGCAGCGCTCTGCTGGCCGTCACCGGCACGCTCGCCGCGGTCGGCGCGCTGCTGCTGGTGAGCTGAGCGGCGAGCGGTCGCGCTCGCGTCACACGGCCGACCGCTGCACGGCGAGCATGAAGCAGCCGTACACCACGTTGCGGCTGTGCAGTTGGTGCACCGCCGGGTCGGCGAGCAGCTCGACGATCACCGCCTCCGGGTCCGTACCGTCGTGCAACCGGCCGCCGCAGATCCGGCCCTGCCGGTCGTACGCCCGCAGGACCTGGGGTCGTCCCCGCCACGCAGGCGGGTGGACGCCCGCGGGGTCCGGGCCCGGACAGGCGGCGGCGTGCGCGAAGACCGGGCCGACCTCCCGGTACGGGCCGGCAGCGACCGGCGGCGCGTAACCGAACAGGAGCAGCTGTTCCCCCTGTTCGGCGTCGCGCAGGCAGCAGCGCAGCGGTTCCCCGCCACCGGCCGCGAGCGCCTCGATCGGTCGGTCGGCGGCGTCGCGGCCGGTACGGCGGACGGTGTCGAGCGCTGCGGCCGGCAGGGCGTGGATGCGGAATGAGCTGTTCGTCATCCGTCCAGCCTTGCCCGGCGGCCGCACGGACGCTGGCGGCAATCGGACCTGGCGCTGGGCGGATCAGTCCCGGTACACGGCGAGCTGGAGTTCGGTGATGCCCTTCTCCGGGGTGTCCGGGCAATACTCCAGGTACAGCTCCCGGGCGAACCCGTCGGTGCGGTAGCCGTTCTCATCGATCCACCGGGCGAGCGTCTGCATGCTCGACTCGACGTCGTCCATCGCGCCGTGGTGGATGATGGTCGCCGCGCTGCGCAGCCCGGGCAGCTCCCGCATCGTGACGTCGAAGGTCGCGGACGGCTCGGCGTCGACAATGACCCCGGCGTGGACGACGACGGCGTCGCCTTCCGGGTCGGCGGGCTCGTACCAGGCGATGGCCGGCCCGGTCGGGGTGACACCGGCAGCCGACAACCGGCCGAACAGCTCGGGGTAGAGCGGCTGGATCACCGGGCCGATGTCCTCGGCCTGGTAGCTGGGTGCGACGGCGGTCAGTTCCGCGAGGCGGACCGGCGCGATCTCCTTGAGTACGACGTCCTGGGTGGTCATCCGACCCTCCGATTCGATCATGCGGAGCCTCGCCTCGACGGCGGTCAACCGCGCGGTGTCGGCGGCCAGCTGTTCGGCCAGCTGGCTGCGGCGCAGCCGCAACATGCCGCGCAGCTCGGCGACGTCGACGGCGTCGTCGAGGATCGCCCGCACCTGGTCGAGAGTGAGACCCAGGTCCTTGAGGGCGATCACCCGGTTGAGCCGGCGCAACTGGTCCGCGCGGTAGAACCGGTATCCGGTGTGCGGGTCGACGCTTGCCGGGCGGAGCAGCCCGATGCTGTCGTAGTGGCGCAGCATCCGCACCGACACCCGGCCGAGTCTGGCGAAGTCTCCGATGGTGAACATGGTCCCCCCACACTCGCCCCTGACATCGTGTCAGAGTCAAGCGCACCGCACCGGCCCGCGGCCCGGTGGAGGCACCGCTCAGCGGCGGGGTGGGCGCGGGCCGACGAGCCTGCGGACCATCGGCGCGGCGTTCCACTTGGCCGCACCGACCAGGTCGCGGGCGTGCTCCAGGACTGTGTAGTCGGGCCGGTTCATCCCGTCGGCGATGGCCCGGTCCAGGTCGTTGCCGCACCGGCTCAGCACCGTGTCGAAGTCCCGGCGGACCGGCTCCAGCAGGTCGTAGCCGAACGCGCGGTGCATGCGGGCGAACAGCGGCTTGTACAGGCGGACGCGCTCGTGCAGCCCTGACGAGTACGACATCGGGTTCTTGGGCCGCCGCAGCACATAGTCGGGCAGGACGTCGGCGAACGCCCGGCGGACGATCCACTTCTCCTGACCGTCGCGCAGCTTCAGGTCCAGCGGCAGCCGCATCGCCAACTCCACGACGCTGAGGTCGAGAAACGGCACCCGAGCTTCCACGCCGTGGCCCATGGCGGCCCGGTCGACCCGCTGCAACTCGGTGCGGCACAGGTTGCGGATGCGATGCAGGAACAGCCGCCGGGACGCGACCGGGTCGACCTGGTGATACATCGAGTAGCCGCCGAACAGCTCGTCGGAGCCGTCCCCGGTGAGCACCACCTTGACGCCCAGATCCCGCAGCCGCCGGAAGATCGGCACCGAGACGACGGCGTTGATGATGTCGCCGTACTCGGTCAGCTCGGAGATCCGGATGGCCTCGCGCACGTCGGCCAGCCGGATGTCCCGCGGCCTCAGTTCGACAACGACGTGCGGCACGTCGAGGTCGGCGGCGAGCCGCCGGGCGTACGTCACGTCGGGGCTGTCCGGCACGCCGACGGTCACCGCCACACAATCCGGATGGATGTCACGCACCTGCCGCAGTGTGAGCGAGCTGTCCAGCCCACCGGAGAGCACCACCCCCACTGTCAGGTCCGTGTCCACCCGCATCCGGATGGCGTCGGTCAACGCGGCGCGGACAAGCAGGGTGGCCTCGTCCGGATCGTCGATGACCGGCAGCCCCTCACCGATGGTGAGCAGGTCGACGTACGGGCGCAGGCGCACCTGCCCGTCGGGCTCGGCCCAGCCGTGCTGCCCCGGCGGCACCTCGACGATCGGGGCGCGGTGCCCGACGAGCGCCTTGACCTCGGAGGCCACGTGCAGACAGCCGGGTCGCCGCGACCAGTACAGGGGCTTCACCCCGAGCGGGTCCCGAGCCAGGTACACCCGGCCGGTGGCCCGCTCGACGATGGCGAACGCGTACTCGCCGCGCAGGCGGGTCACCGCCGCCTCGCCCCACTGCTGGAACGCGGCGAGCAGCACCTCGGTGTCGCTGTGCGTACGGAACACCTGCCCGAGGCGGGTGAGCTGGGCGCGCAACTGGAGATGGTTGAAGATCTCGCCGTTGAAGCAGAGCAACAAGCGCTCGTCTGTGGAGGTCCAGGGCTGCACGGCCCGATCCCGGTCCACGATCCGCAGTCGGCGGGTGCCGGCGAGCAGCCCGTTCTCGGAGCGGGTCTCGGTGACCTCACCTCGGGCGGCGAGGGCGGCGAGCATCCGCCGGAAGGTGGCCGGGTCAGCCTCGGTGCCGATACTCAACGCGATGCCACACACGGGCTCAGACCCCCAACTCGGCCTCGTACGCCCGGCGCAGTCGACGCCGGGCGGTGGGTGCCAGGCACAGGTGCCAGGCCTGGCCCTCGTCGATCACGTTCAGCTCTCCGGCCCCCTGCCGGGCCAGCAGCAGCTCGGCGAGGGCCTCCCGCGCGCCGAACCGTTCGAACCAGGCCAGTTCGACGTCGACGGAGTAGCCGAGGCAGTGCCCGCTGGGCAGCATCGCCGCGTAGCCCAGGCGGCGCAGGCGGTACTGGTGCTCCGTACTGCGGACAAGGCTTGTCACCCACAGTGGCGGCGTGGCCGGGGGCGCGGTGGCGGCGAACTCCCGCCCGAGGTCGTTGAGCAGCGCCACGACCTCCCGCCGGGCGCGCCGGAACAGCAGTCCGGCGGTGCGCGGTGTCGCGTCCGGCCGCAGTCGGCGGCGCAGCCCCCGCGCCGCGCGGCCCAGCACGGTGGCCGGCTGCTCCTGGTAGCGGAAGCGCAGCAGGTCACGGCGGCGCAGCCACTCAAGGTCGACGAGCTCGGCACTGCCGTTGACCTGGTCGTCGGTGACGAACGCCGGCGCGTCCTGCCACCACAGCACGTCGATGCGGGAGAGCAGGTAGATGCGGACCAGCGCGGTGAGGTCCCGCGCCGAGGTGCGGTCGTTCGGCTGGTAG
Organism: Micromonospora profundi; assembly: GCF_011927785.1. Taxonomy (NCBI): domain Bacteria; kingdom Bacillati; phylum Actinomycetota; class Actinomycetes; order Micromonosporales; family Micromonosporaceae; genus Micromonospora; species Micromonospora profundi. Next base: position 2,393,874 of record NZ_JAATJK010000001.1, read on the forward strand.
CGGGCCATCTCCAGCAGCAGCGTCTCGCGCGCACCGAGCAGACCCTGCGGGGTGGCGTCGAGCACCGCCGCCAGGGCGGGCTCGCGCAGCCGCTGGTCGATGAGCACCTGCCGGGCCCGGGTGCTGGCCGCGTCGGCCAGGGCGCCCACCTCGACGAGCAGTTCGGCCACGGCCGCCCGGTAGGCGGCGAGGTCGGGTGCGGCTGCGGCGGTAAGCCGTCGAGGGCTGCTGCCGAAGGGCTGGCGGCGGGCCGGTGCGGTGGGCGACGCGGGCGTGCCGGGCTGCTGTCCCGGGCTACGACTGGGCACTCGCATGACGGGGTCCCTTCTCCGGTCACGGCACTGGCAGATCGCCCTGAAACACACCGTAATCATCGGGACCGGCATGGACCGAACAATCCTCCTATCTGCCCCGAACGGGAGCGGGCGGGGCGAGGCGGCGCAGGCGCGACAGACGGGAGCGGGTCAGGCGGGCCGCGCCGTCAGGCACCGGCCGCCGTCGCCAGGCCCTGCACCTCGGCGTACGACGGCAGGCCCGCCGGGTCGACGACCCCGTCGGAGCGCACCACGTCGGCGGTGTCGAGCGCGGCGGCCAACGCGGCGCGGAACAGCAGGGAGCCGGTGCTGACCCGGGCGACCCCGGCGCTGCCCAGCTCGGCCACGCTCGGCCCACCCGGTTGGTACAGCGCGTTCACCGGCGCGTCGATCCGCCCGGTGAGGACACGCAGCGTCACCTCGTCGACGACGCCGGGCACGAAGATCCCGTCCGCTCCGGCTGACCGGTAGATCCGGGCGCGGGCCAGACCCTGCGGCAGCGGGTCTGCCACGCCCAGCCACCACGCGTCGGTACGGGCGTTGACGAACAGGTCCGGTACGGCCGCCTTCACGGCCGCGATCGTGTCGGCCGTGCCGTCGGGGTCGGCGAGGGTGCCGTCGGGGCGTCCGTCCTCCAGGTTGATCCCGACCACGCCGAGCCCGGCCAACTCCGACACGTACCCGGCGACGGTCGCGGGGTCGTCGCCGAACCCGGCCTCCACGTCGACGGTGAGCAGCAGCGGCAGCCGGGCGATCCGGCGGGCCAGAGCCAGCGTCTCGGCGGCGGTGGCCGCGATGCCGTCGGGTCGACCGGCGGCCGCGGCGACGCCGAGGCTTGTGGTGCCGATCGCTGGATGGCCGCGTGCCGCGAGGGCCGCCGCCGAGGCGTGGTCCCAGGCGTTGGGCAGCAGCAGCGGCCGGCCGTTCCGGCCGGCGTCGTGCAGGGCGCGGAACGCCGCACGTCGCTCGGTGTGGGCAGTGGTTCCGGTCATCGGACGGTCACCTCCAAGGTCGTCGGCACGCGCAGGGTGAGGTGTGGCTCGTGCCGCAGCACGGCATCGGTACGCCGGCACCGCTCCCGCAGCACGTCGAACACCCCGGCGGCGAGGGCGAGGGCGTGCCGGTCACCCGGGCAGCCGCGCTCCCCCGCGCCGAAGGTCACCATCCGCGCTCCGGGTCGGCCCGGCCGGAAGGCCTCCGGGTCGGTGAACTCCCGTGGGTCGCGGTTGGCCGCGTCGAAGCGCAGCTGCACCGGGCTGCCCGGCGGAAGATGCTGACCGCCCAGGCGTACACCGGTGACAGTCACCCGACGGGTGGCCGGCACCGGCGGGTCGAGCCGGAGCACCTCGGACAGCATGTCGGCGGTCTCCAGAGCCCCGGGCGGGTTCGGCGCGGCCGGTGCCAGCAGATGGTGGGTGGCGGCGCCGATCAGACCGGCGGTCGCGTCGCACGCCTGGACGAGCAAGCCGATCAGGTTCGCGCGCACCTCCGGCGGGCCGGCCGGCGCCAGAGTCAGCAATCCCGCCACCGCCCGGTCGGCCCGCTCGACAAGCGCCGGGTCGACCCCCGGGTGGTATGCGGCAGCCACGAACTCGACCGCCGACGCGGCGGCGACCGGATCGGCGTAGTCGAGCCGCCGTGCCAGCACCCGCAGCGGCACCGCCCGGGCCAGGTCACGCATCACGTCGAGGCGGTCACCGGCGGCGTCCAGAACACCGGTGGTGAGGCGGCCCGCCTCGTGTCGCAGGTCGTCCGAATCGAGGGCGGCCAACGCGTCCACACCGATCGCCCGCCGCCCCGCGTGGCGCTGCGGCGGGCTGAACCGGCTGACCTCGGAGCGCAGCCAGGCGAGCGTGCCGACCGGACCGGTGTCGACGGCCGGCACCTGGAAGGCCGGGTCGGTGAGCGCCGCCCGGACGTCGACGTGGCGGGTCACCCACCAGCCACGGGCAGGCGCGAACGAGGGTGGGCCACATGCCGGCGTTGCGGCGGCGGGCGCGATGACGGGCCAGGTGTCGGTCACCGCCCGACCGTAGGACCCGAACCGTTCGCCCCCGACCGAACAGTCCCGCCCTGCGCCCGCGTGATCGTGCTCGATCCAGGATCCTGTGGCCTCGACCGCGAGCGATACCACTCCATCCTGGATCGTGTGCCCGCTTTCGGGCGGGGGAACGCCCCCGTGGCGCGAACTGGTGCCGTTCGGGTCGGGGCGGTTACGTGACGCGCGCCGGTGCGTTGAGTAGTGCGGCGGTCTGGTGGTTGGGGCTGGTGCGGGCCGCCGGAGATCGGCAACCAGCCCGTGTGCAGGTTCGGGGGAACCAGTTGTGACGGTGGCGGTGTGGGCGGGTCTGACGATCCAGGCGGCGGCCCTGATCTGGGTGCACACCCTGGTCAGAGGTGAATGGGGGCGCAGGCCGGGGGCGTTGATGCTGGCCGCTGCCGTGGTCTTCCACGGCGTCACAGAGCTCATGCAGGCGATGTGGCCGGGGCGCAACTTCTTCCGCACGTACGTCGATCAGCAGTTGATCGACAACTGGATACTGCTCGTCTCCGTCGCCATCGCCTGCTACGCCGTCACCTACGGGTCGGTCGTGATGCACTCGCGGCGCCGCAAGCCGGCCGCCCACGCCCACGACGAGGTCGGTCTCGCACGGCTGCGCCTACCGTGGCTGCTCCTTCTGGTCCTGCCGCTCCTCGTGGCGACCGGGCAGGGCAAAGGTGCGCTGCAACCGCTGGCACCGGTGGCCGCCGAGAGTGACATCCCCGAGCGTGGCGGCGTGCTCGTCGACCTGGCCGGTGAGTTCCTGGTGCCGGTGGTCGGCGTCATCGGGGCGGTCATCCTGGTGCGCTGGGGGATGCGGTGGCTTGTGCCCGTCCTGGCGGTGCAGGGGGTGCTGCTCGCGCTGGCGGGCACGCGGGCAATGATCGTCTTCGCGGCGGTCCTCACCCTGATCGGCGCAGCGCTGCACGGTCTCCGACCGTCTCGACGGCAGGTGGCACTCGTCGTGGTCGTCGTCGCTGCGTTCACCGCGTTGATCTCCTCCACCCGCGCGGTCGCCGGCCGGGAGGTCTTCGACGCGGGCGCCGGTAGCGGGCAACGCGTCGAGGCGCTACTGGACGGCGCGACGTCTATCCACACTGCGGAGAGCCGGGAAGCAATCACCAACGACGTCATCTACAGGTTCGACGGGAACACCTTCGGGGCTCTCGTGTTCGACAGCCTTCGCGGCGCGGGCCAGCCCATCGGCTTGGAAACGATTGGCAACAACCTGGCGATGCTCGTTCCCAGCTTCCTCTCCCCCGAGAAGCTACAGAACCGCAGCTTGGAGCAGCGCAGCGAAGAGGCGTACATCGACTCGGCACACGGGCTGAGTCAGTACGTCGACTGGTTGCCCACCATCCTCGGGTCCGTGGTCGCGTACTACGGGCCGGTGGGATTGCTGCTCATCGCCCTGCTGCTCGGGTTGGCCTTCGGGGCCGTGGAGGTGTTCGCACTCCGCTCGATGAGCACGGTGCGGGTGGTGTTCGCGATGGGGCTTGGGCAGTGTGCCCTGCAGTACGGGTCGGGCCCGCAGACCGTCATCACCACGCTGCGGATGGTTGTCGTGCTCGTGCTGCTGATGGCGGCGGTGGCGTGGCTGCGCCGGCACCAGGCGGCACGGACCACCGCGCCCGGCCGGCTCGGTGGCACCGTTGGCGGGCGCCAGCGGCCGAGGCACAGGGCCGCGCCAGGGCGCCGGATGCAGGGCCGGCCGCTGGTGCGGGTGGGGGAACCGGCCCGGCCACGCTGGACCGGGTGAGCCCGGCCGGTCAGTTCGCCCGTCACGCGGGCGCGCGCGACGCCATCCGGCATCAGGCCCGGCCGCTGCCCTGCGGTGGAGGGCCGGCAGGGGCGAGGGCCTCTTCGCTGACGTCGAGGGTTTCGGCCAGGGCGGTGCGGCCGACAGACGTCAACCGGACCGCGCGGCCGACACCCGGGGTGGTCCAGCCCAGCTCGGCGAAGCGGCGGCAGAGTGCCGCGCCGAGGCCACCGGCCAGGTGGGGGCGGCGCTCGGTCCAGTCCAGGCAGTCGCGGACCACGGGACGCCGCGCGGCGCGCAGCACATCCACGGGTACGCCCAGCCCGGCGGCCCAGGCCCACCCATCGGGCGTCAGCGTCAGGCCGCTGGCCCGGTCCAGTCGCCCGCCGGCCAGTAGCGCGTCGTACATCAGCACGCCCAGCCGCCCGGCCAGGTGGTCGTAGCAGGTCCGGGCGTACGCCATTGCGGTTGCGGTGGTGGCAGCGCGCAGCGACGTGGCCGGACGGGGTGCGGCGGGCGTGTGGCCGGCCAGTGCCTCGATCAGCTGGGCCACCGACGGGCCGGCGAGGCGCAGGTACCGGTGTCTGCCCTGCCGCTCTTCGACAAGCAGTCCACCCCTGACGAGTCGGGTGAGGTGGTCGCTCGCCGTCGACGGGGCGACGCCGGCCCGGCGGGCCAACTCGCCGGCGGTCCAGGCGCGGCCGTCGAGCAGCGCGACGCAGATGTCGGCGCGGGTGCCGTCGGCAAGCAGCGCGGCCAGCTCGGCCATCGGCCGTCCCTCGGTGACACCACTCATGCCCCCCATCATCGCCGCGACCCGCGTCGCACCGGTCGGGCGGCTCCCCGGTCGTGCACGCGCGCTCTTTACAACGTTGTATCCATCGTTGTAGAAACGAGGCGCACACCGTCCCCTGTCGCCACACCGCCACCCACTCTCGCGAAGGCAGGCCCCATGCGACATTTCCGCCGCGGCGGCGCGCTCGCCACAGTGCTCCTTCTGCTCCTGGCCGCGACCCCGTCCCCGTCCGTCGCCGGCTCCCCCGGCCCGTCCCGCTACCGCAACCCGGTCTCCGCCGCCGTCGGCGACACCTTCGCCGACCCGGTCATCGTCCGCGGCGACGACGGCTTCTGGTACGCCTACGGCACCACCGACCCGCTGCGCGAGGGTGAACACGAGTTCCACCGGGTGCCCACGGCCCGCTCGGCCGACCTTGTCGACTGGACGTACGTCGGCGACGCGTTCGGCCCGGACCAGCGCCCGCCGTACGCGGCACCCGGTGCGGCGTTCTGGGCACCCGACGTGCGCCGGGTCGGCGACCAGTGGGTCATGTACGTGACGGTCACCGACACGATCGTCTCGGCCGAGGGCAGCGACTACGCCATCGGCGCGGCCACCGCGCCCAGCCCGACCGGGCCGTGGACCTTCGCCGCGCAGCCCGTCGTCGCGCCGCGCCCCGGCGGCGGTGGCGGCTACCTGTGGACCATCGATCCCAGCCAGTTCACCGACGTCGACGGACGCAACTACCTCTACTACGGCAGCTACTACGGCGGCATCTCGGTCACCGAATTGAGCCCGGACGGGCTGCGGGCGGTCGGCGCTCCGACGCTGGTGGCAGTCGACAACAAGTTCGAGGGCAGCTACGTGCTGCGCCACGACGGCTGGTACTACCTGTTCGCGTCCACAGCGAACTGCTGCGCCGGGCCGGCCACCGGCTACTCCGTCCAGGTCGGACGCGCGCGCAGCCCACGCGGCCCGTTCACCGACCGCGACGGTGTCGCGCTCACCGCGTCCCGGGCCGGCGGCACCCCGGGCCTCACCCAGAACGGCAACCGGTGGATCGGCACCGGGCACAACGGGTTCGTCACCGACCTGTCCGGGCAGGACTGGATCGTCTACCACGCCATCGACCGCGCCGACCCGTACCTCGACGAGCCGTTCGGCATCAACGAACGCCCGATGCTGCTGGACCGGCTCGACTGGATCGACGGCTGGCCGACTGTCAACGCGGGCGC